>NZ_JADZLQ010000001.1:706598-2199122 GCF_015905305.1 Pinirhizobacter soli | reverse complement strand
CCCGAACTCAGCAGTGAAACGCGCATGCGCCGATGGTAGTGTGGCTCAAGCCATGCAAGAGTAGGTCACCGCCAGGGGCTTTATCCCGAAGGCCCGGTCTTTAACTAGACCGGGCCTTCTTCTTTTTTGCGCCCACTAGGCGCCCACTAGGGGTCAGAGTCATTAGCACCACTCACTATGACTCTGACCCCTAGTAGCTCTTCGTAATATCTTGCGGCTATCATCGATGGTTCGAACGACTCGATGGAACCGCATGACTACGGAACACCGCCGTCTGGCCCTGATGCCGTATCTGATTTTCTCCTCGCGCTGGCTGCAACTGCCGCTCTATCTCGGCTTGATCGTCGCGCAGGCCATTTATGTAGTGCAGTTCGTCCGCGAGCTCTGGCACCTGATCGAAACCTCGCTCTTTCATGGCGGCATCGACGCCAAGATTGCCGACCAGAGCGCCGAGACCACGATCATGCTGACCGTGCTCGGCCTGATCGACGTGGTCATGATTTCCAACCTGCTGGTGATGGTGATCGTCGGCGGCTACGAAACCTTCGTTTCCCGCCTACGCCTGGAAGGCCACCCCGATCAGCCCGAGTGGCTGTCGCACGTCAATGCCACCGTGCTCAAGGTGAAGCTGGCGATGGCGATCATCGGCATCTCCTCCATCCACCTGCTTGCCACCTTCATCAAGGCCAGGAGCCTCGATGGCGAAACGATCATGTGGCAGATCCTGCTGCACCTGACCTTCGTGCTGTCGGCGCTGGCCCTGGCCTTCATCGATCGGATCATGATCGGCCAGGGGAAGGCGGCCACCGCGCACTGAATTCCTCCTCTCCTGATCCTGAGGCCATTCACTATGTCTCTGACCCCTAGTGGTTTTATGCCGGGGCGGTCGCCGTTGGCGGGTGCGACCCGGTAAAGTAGCCGGCATGACGGTTGGCAACGAAGCCCTGCATACACTCATTTTCGGGACGCCGCCGGCGCCGGCCGGCGCGTTTGTGTCACCGCGCGTGGAAGCCCTGGTCGCCTTGCTTCGCGAGCGCCTGGCGCGGCCGGCCGGTGCCTTGCTGGTGATCACCGGCGCCGCGGGTGCCGGCAAGACCTACCGACTGGGCATCGAATCCGAAGCACCGGCCAGGGGTGGCCGGCAACTCCTGGTGATCGATGCCGGCGGTGGTCGAGTCACCGGTCGCGAACTCATCAAGATCAGCGCAGTGATGCTTGGCCTTGGCGCCATTACCGGTGCGCCCGAGCAGGGTCTGGCGGAATGGCAATCCGCCTGGGAACGCCGTCCGCGCGAGCTTCCCCTGCCAGCGATCGTGATCGACCACGCCGATGCGCTCGACGCACAGGGATTGGAAACGCTTTCTGCCCTGCTTGCCATTGGCGCACCGCGGGGCCTGTCGTTCGTCCTGGTGGGCCGGCCGCGCCTTCAGGCGCGGGTTCCGCGTCCATCAGGCGTGGATGTAGAAACACTTGGCTTTCCATCCCTCACCAGCGCAGAGAGCGAAGCGTATCTCCGGCACCGCTTTGGCCTGGCAGGCATCCCCCGGCTTCCGTTCACCCGGCTGGCCATTCGCCTGATAGGAAGCTATGCCGGAGGCAACCCGGGGCTGATCGACCGCATAGCCTCCCGCGCCCTGCAGCGCGGCGAGACCACCCACGAAGCGACCATCGGCGAACGCACCACGGTCCGCGCTGCGCACGACGTCGTGCCGCGACATTTGTCAGACTGGCTGCGTCGCTATCCCCGCACCGCCACGCTTGCATCGGCAGCGATCATTGCCCTGGCCTGCTGGTGGCTGGTGACGCGCTACGAGATCACCGGTGGCCAGGTGCCGATGGTGACCATGCCGGCGGTCGACCAGACCCAGGTGATCGACCGCTTCCGTACATCGCTGCCTCCCATGGCCACGGCGAACGTGCAGGTGTGGAGCGAACTCCTGGCGCGCTGGCAGGTGGCTTCGAAGGATGCCTCTGTCACCGATGCCATCCGTTGCGATGCGCAGGTTTACGCCGGCCTGAATTGCCTGTCCGGACGCGGTAGCCTGGAGCAGCTTCGTCGATTCGACCGGCCCATCGTGCTCGAGCTCGACGATCCCGCCAAACAGCAGGTGCTGCTGGTGGGCGCGGGCGATTCGGACGTGCGCCTGTTCACCGGCCGCAACTACCTGGATATCCCGCAAGCCTTGCTGGCGAAGGTGTGGAGCGGCCGTTTCTACGCCATCTACACCATCGATCCCACCGTGCCGCTGCACACCCGACTGGGCGATCGCGGTCCGGGCGCCGCGTGGCTTGTCGCGCGGCTTAAAGTCGGCGGCGCCACCGGCAGCAACGCCGTGTTCGATCATAACCAGCAGCAGGCACTGCGCCAGCTGCAGCACCAGTTCGGCATCAGCGACGATGGCATTGCCGGCCCTGAAACCTTGTTCGCGGTGGCGGCATCCGATGCCGACGGTCCGCATCTCGCCCGCAACGTGCGCTGACACGCCGCCACGATGTTCGTTCGCGTCGACACCCGCCGCCGCACCCGCATCTGCTGGGCCACCTTGCTGCTGGTAGTTACCTGCGTGGCCTGCTTCATGGCGCTGGCACTAGCCAACGGTCCCCAGCGTGACCTGCTGATCCGCCAGTGGGGCACGGTGCCGGCGAACATTTTCAACGAAGACGCGCCGTTCTGGCAGCAACTGGCCGATCCTGCGCTCCTGCGCCTGGGTACGGCGCTCTTCATCCACGTGCAGTGGCTGCACCTGCTGTCGAACCTGTTGTTCCTGGTGATCTTCGGCATGCCAGCCGAGCGCACCCTGGGTGGATGGCGATTCCTTGCCTTGTTCCTGCTTGGCGGCATCGTCGCCAACCTCGTGGGTGCGCTGTCGCTTACCGGCGCGCGCGCACCGATCATCGGTTGCAGCGGTTCGGTGTCTGCCGTGGTGGGCGCGTACTTCGCGCTTTTTCCCCGCGCCCATCTTGGGCTGGTGTTGCCGCTGGGCGTGTACCTGGAATTCGTGCGCGTGCCGGCCTATGTGCTGATCGGCATCTGGGTGTTGGTGCAGTTGCTCTTCAGCTATGCCGGTGCCAGCTACGGCGGCGCGGTGTGGTGGACCCACATCGGCGGCTTCCTGTTCGGCATCATCTTCGCCTTTTTTTCGCGGCCGGCCATCGCTCGCCGGCTGCGCAACTAGGCCGCGCTCAGACCGGTTGAAGGCGGTGCGGCACGCTCGTTACATGGTGCCGTACGAAGGCGCGCAGGATATTCCTTGCAACGGGAGTCGCCGCCACGCCGGCGTAGAGCGGCGCCGGCGGCTGGCCTTCGGCGGTCAGTGCGCTGGCCTTGCGGCGGATGTACGCACGCATGATGTCGGCGCTGAATTCCGGATGGAACTGCGTGCTGATGGCGTTGGCGCCGTAGCGAAGCAACTGGTGGGGATCGCGCGTCGAACGCGCCAGCACCACTGCGCCGGGCGGAATTTCCAGCACGCTTTGCTCGTGGGTCAGGTGGACGCGGAACGATGCCGGCAGCTTCGAGACCAGCGGGTCGTCGTGGCCGGCGTCGAGCCGCTCCACCGCGTGCGTGCCCATTTCCCGGCCGCCGGGAAGATAGTCGACCAGGCCGCCAAGGGCATGCGACATCAGCTGGTGGCCGTAACAGACGCCGAACATCGGAAGGTCCACGTCCATGGCGTTGCGGATCCAGCCGGCCGCGCGCTCGCTCCATGAAAGGCGTTCGGTCACCATGGATGCAGACCCCGTGATCACTGCGCCGGCGCACTGCGCTGGAGGTGGCAATTCGTCGCCGCGCTCGACGTCCACTACCTGCAGGCGCTCGTGGCCGACGCGCAGGCCAAGGCGAAACCACAGGGGAAAATCACCATGTCGTGCGCGGATCGGGTCAGGCGCGCGGCCGGTGCGAATGATCAGTAGCGGTTTGCTCATGCCGGGGTGTTGGTCTCGGGCAGGTCTTCGTCTTCGATGTCGGTAGGGGGAAGCACGGCCAGTACTTCAGCCACGGTGGTGACACCGCGCGCTACCTGTTCGGCAGCCGAGATGCGCAGCGGGCGCAAGCCTTCGCGGGTAGCTGCCTGGGAAAGCCGGGCCAGGTCCAGTTGCGCGGTGATCAGGCGGCGCAGCTTCGCCGACATCGGCAGCATCTCGTAGATGCCGGTGCGGCCGAGGAATCCGGTACGCCGGCATTCCAGGCAACCGACCGGGGCGTACACGCGCTCGGGCAGCGGCAGGTTCCAGCCGCGCGTCAGTACCGCCCATTCGTCGGCGTCCTGCGTGGCTTCGGTCTTGCAATGCGGGCACAGCGTGCGCACCAGGCGCTGCGCCACGACACCGGCGAGCGTGGACTGGATCAGGTAATGAGGTACGCCCAGGTCCAGCAGTCGGGTGATCGCGCTGGGCGTGTCGTTGGTGTGCAGCGTCGACAGCACCAGATGGCCGGTAAGGGATGCCTGTACTGCCATCTGCGCGGTTTCAAGGTCTCGGATTTCGCCGATCATGATGATGTCCGGATCCTGGCGCAGCAGCGTGCGCACGCCGGTGGCGAAATCCAGGTCGATGGCCGGCTGCACCTGCATCTGGTTCAGTTCCGGCGACACCATTTCGATGGGGTCTTCCACCGTGCAGACGTTGATCTCAGGACGCGCCAGGTGCTTGAGCGTGGAATAAAGCGTTGTCGTTTTGCCCGAACCTGTGGGGCCGGTGACCAGCACGATGCCGTGCGGTCGTTCCACCATGGCGCGCCAGGCGGTGTCCTCGCTGGGCGAAAATCCCAGTTGCACGAATTGCTTGACCACGATGTCGGGATCGAAGATTCGCATCACCACCTTCTCGCCGAAGGCCGTGGGCATGGTGGAGATGCGCAGCTCCACTTCGCGGCCCAGGGTGGAGCGCGTCTTGATGCGGCCGTCCTGCGGGCGGCGTTTCTCGGCCACGTCCATGCGCGAGAGGATCTTCACGCGGGCGGTCACGGCCGTCATCACCGGCGGCGGCAGTTCGAAAACCTTCTGCATCACGCCGTCGATGCGGAACCGCATCTGCCCGGCATCGCGTCGCGGTTCCAGGTGGATGTCCGAGGCGCGCTGTTCGAAGGCGTATTGCAGCAGCCAGTCGACGATGTGCACCACGTGGCGGTCGTCGGCGCCGACTTCGCCGGCCTTGCCCAGCTCCAGCAGCTGTTCGTAGTTGATGATCTTGGAGGTGTCGATGCCGCCGGCCTTGGCATCCTGCGCCAGCTGGATCGAGCGCTGCACGCCGTAGAACTCGACCAGGTAGCGGTTGATATCCAGGGGACTGGATACCACCCGCTTGATCTCGCGCCGGAGCATGTGGGCGAGGTCGGCTGCCCAGGCAATATCGAACGGCTCGGCGCTGGCGAAGGTCACCTCGCCCGGCGACACCGCCACCGGCAGGATGCGGTGGCGCTGCGCGTAAGCGCTGGAGACCACCTGGGTCACCGCCGCCACGTTCACCTTCATCGGGTCGATCTTGAGGTAGGGGAGGTCGGCCTTGCGGGCCAGCCATTCCACCAGCCACTCCACGCTGACCGGCCGCCCGGGCTCACGCTGGTTGGCCAGCTTGGCGTTGGCGATCACCACCACAGGGTGCAGTTCCACCGTGGTGCGGCCGCCGCGGGCGCCTACCCGCACCCGCTGGGCATCTTCGCCCAGGACCACGCCATCGACCACCAGGTTCGCCAGCACTTCGTCCAGTTCCAGGCGGCCACGGCGGCCGAGCAGGCTGGTCGATTGCGGATGGGCTGCCATGTGTACCTCGCCAGGATTTGACCCGTCGCCGTGCCGACGGATCGCCCCGTTATACTAGCCCGCTTTACCGCCGGACTCGCGCCACACCATGCAAGCGCTAACCTTCCAGGACATCATCCAGACGCTGAACCGCTATTGGGCGGAACAGGGCTGCGTGCTCCTGCAGCCGCTCGATACCGAGGTCGGCGCGGGCACCTTCCATCCGGCGACGTTCCTGCGGGCGCTGGGCCCCGAGCCCTGGGCTGCCGCTTACGTGCAGCCCAGCCGCCGGCCGACCGACGGCCGCTATGGCCAGAATCCCAACCGCTTGCAGCACTACTACCAGTACCAGGTGGTGTTGAAGCCCAATCCCGACGACATCCTGGAGCTCTACGTGGGCTCGCTCAAGGCGCTGGGCATCGATCCGCTGGTGCACGACCTGCGCTTTGTCGAGGACAACTGGGAATCGCCCACCCTGGGTGCCTGGGGCCTGGGCTGGGAAGTGTGGCTCAACGGCATGGAAGTGACCCAGTTCACCTATTTCCAGCAGGCCGGCGGCATGGAATGCCGGCCGGTCACCGGCGAGATCACCTATGGCCTGGAGCGCCTGGCCATGTACCTGCAGAACGTGGACAGCGTGTACGACCTCATCTGGACGCGCGCGCCCCATGGCGTGGTGACCTACGGCGATGTCTTCCACCAGAACGAGGTGGAACAGAGCACGTACAACTTCCAGTACGCCAACGTGCCGGAGCTCTTCCACTGGTTCGACGTTTGCGAAAGCGAGGCCGCCAAACTGATCGAAGTGGGCCTGCCGTTGCCTGCCTATGAACAGGTGTGCAAGGCCAGCCATGCCTTCAACCTGCTCGATGCGCGTCGCGCGATCAGCGTGACCGAGCGCCAGCGCTACATCCTGCGCGTGCGTACATTGTCCCGCGGTGTCGCCGAGGCCTATGTGGCACAGCGCGAGAAACTTGGCTTCCCGGGCCTGCGCCAGAAGGAGCAGGCCCATGGCTGAGCTGACCAAATCCCTGCTGGTTGAGCTGGGCACCGAGGAACTGCCGCCAAAGGCCCTGGATGAACTGGCTGATGCCTTCCTGGCCGGCGTGCGCGAGGGCCTGGGCAAGCTCGGTATCGGCTTCGACAGCGAAGGCGCCAAGGCGCTGGCCGCACCGCGCCGCCTGGCCGTGCTCATTCCCGGCGTGGCGGTGGCCCAGCCCGATCAATCGGTGGAGCGCCGCGGCCCGGCCGTGAATACCTCGATCGATGCCGAGGGCAATCCTTCCAGGGCCCTGGTGGGCTTTGCCCAGTCGTGCGGCGTGGATGTGTCGTCGCTGGAGAAGCTCCAGACCGACAAAGGCGCGTGGTTCGTGTTCCGTGCCGTGAAGGCTGGCCAGCCCACCGCCGAACTCGTGCCCGATGTGGTGCGCGACGCGCTCAAGGCGTTGCCCATCCCCCGTCCGATGCGATGGGGCGATCGCGACGACAGTTTCGTCCGCCCCGTGCACTGGCTGGTAATGCTGTTGGGCGCCGACGTGGTGCCAGGCAGCATCCTTGGCCTGGAAAGCGGCCGCCAGTCGCGTGGCCATCGCTTCATGCATCCGCGCAACGTGCACCTGGCCGATGCCGACAGCTATGTCGATGCCCTGCGCAACGCGCGCGTACTGGCCGACCGCCACGAGCGCCGCGCCCGCGTGCGCAGCGAAGTGGCACGCGTGGCTGCCGGTGGCGAGCCGCGCCTGTCGGACGACCTGCTCAACGAAATCGCCAACCTCGCCGAATGGCCGGTGGGCGTGGCCTGCACCTTCGAGACGCAGTTCCTGGAAGTGCCGCCCGAGGCGTTGGTGACCACCATGGAAACCAACCAGAAGTTCGTGCCGGTGTTCGATGCCGAAGGAAAGCTCACCGAGCATTTCGTCGGCGTCGCCAACATCGAGAGCAAGGACGTTGCCGAAGTGCGCAAGGGCTACGAACGGGTGATCCGCCCGCGCTTCGCCGATGCGAAATTCTTTTGGGAAGAAGACCTCAAATCCCCGCTGGCAGCGCAGCACGAAGTGCTCAAATCCGTGGTGTACCAGCAGGCGCTGGGCTCGCTGTGGGACAAGACGGTGCGCGTGGCCGAACTTGCGCGCGTGATCGCCAACCGCGTGGGCGTGGATGCCGGCATGGCGACCGCCGCCGCGGCGTTGGCCAAGTGCGACCTGATGACCCGCATGGTGGGGGAATTCCCCGAACTGCAAGGCGTGATGGGCCGTTATTACGCACAGCGCCAGGGCGAGCCGGTCGAAGTATCCGAAGCGCTGGACCAGTACTACCAACCGCGTTTCGGTGGCGATGCAATCGCCCGCGGCAAGGTGGCACAGGTGCTGGCCGTCGCCGAGCGTCTGGATACGCTTGCCGGCATTTTCGCCGTGGGCATGAAGCCCAGCGGCAATAAGGATCCCTTCGCCCTGCGCCGCGCGGCGCTTGGCCTGGCCCGCACCCTGGTGGAAGGCGGCCTGGATATCGACCTTGCCGCGGCGTTCACCGAGGCATTGGAACTGGTGCCGGAAGCTGCGTTTGCCGCCGGCATCAAGCCGAACAAGGATGGATCCGTTCCATCGCTGAACGTTGGTGCACGCCGCGCGGCCCTGCGCGACGAACTGGTGGGCTTCGTCTTCGATCGCCTGCGTGGTTATTACGCCGACCAGGGATTGGGCACCGAGTGGTTCGAAGCGGCGCTGGCCGCCCGGCCTGCAACCCTGCCCGATTTCGATCGCCGCCTGCGCGCGGTGGGCGCCTTCGCAGGCCTGCCCGCAGCGGCGAGCCTGGCTGCCGCCAACAAGCGCGTGGCCAACATCCTGCGCAAGCAGGAAGAGGAAAGCGGCCCGGTATCCACTACCGTGGATGCGGCGCATTTCGAATCGGATGCGGAGCAGGAACTGGCTGCGGCGCTCGAGTCGGCGCGGCGCGATGTGGAGTCTTCCTCCGACTACCAGTCTTCACTGGCGCGTCTGGCGCAATTGCAGGCGCCGGTAGACCGGTTCTTCGACGAAGTGCTGGTGAATGCCGATTCCGACGCGGTGCGCTTCAACCGGCTGGCGCTTCTGGCCCAGCTCCGTGCGCTGTTCGGCGGCATCGCCGATATTTCCCGGCTGGGTTAAGCCCGGCCGGGGAGTCTTGCCTTAAGCCACTTTGCTGCGGATGCGCTCGCCGACCTTGTGGTTGAAGGCGACGATCATGTCCGTGTAGATCGGCTCGTTGGCCTGGCCAAGGATGTCGTACAGCTCGCCGAGCAGGTCCGCGTTCTTGGGCAGTTCAAAATTGCCGCCGGCCAGTTCCACATTCGACTTCAGCAGCTTCACGGCGCTGGCCAGGCGATCGGCATCCAGGCCACCGATCTCGGTGGAACCATCCGCGGCCAGCACACGCGAAGGACCGTTGCGCTCGTACGTCTCGCCGCTGCGGGAAGCAAGCCTGCCACCCTCGCGGGTCGCGCCGTCCATTTCCATCGAGCCTTCGCCAGCGACCAGCCATACCAGGCTGATGCCCAAGGTCTTGGCCATGGTGACGCAGCGTGCGCGTGATGGATCGGTGTGGCCGTCGCGCCAGCTACGTACGACACCTTCGGAAAAGCCGCATCGACGGGCGATCTCGCTCACGCTGCCGACCATGCCGATGACTGTTTTGACGCGTTGGGCGAACGTGGCGCCGGCGTTGCTGTTCATGTCTTCCACTTCCATTGGCAAGTGTGTGTCGGTCTGGATCGAAGCGTTAGCGTCCGGAAACGCAGAGATGGACGATACCGTTGACCGCAACGATGCATGGCGGGATGAAAAATTCTTCATTTGAGGTATTCCTTGGGGTTCGGGCGCCCGCCACGCCAGCTCAACCTACCTTCGGCTTCTTTCCCCGGACTTTCGTAAGTTCCAGCGATCGATGAAAGATTTTTCATACTTTATACCGCTCGGGACGAGCCGGCACTCCATGTTCTTGCGATCCAAGTGCCAGAAATTGCTGAAATTCAACAAGAAATCGCAAGAAATTACCTGTCACGATAGCGAAATTAGGAAACATTCCTAGTTGATTTTGTTTGATTTTCGTTGTCGTGCCGTGACGATTGGGCTATAGATACTCCGCAATTACTTGCGTAGGGGTGGGAGCCTTCATGCGCAAGTTTTTGAGGTGTGGGGGAGGGGCGCGTCCGGGGAGCGGTCGTGCGTCCTTCGGCATCAACGCATCAGGCCTGTCCGGCCTACCTGGCCGACGCAACGCCTTGTTTTTTTGTTTGCCCAGTCACGGGCTTTGGGGAGATAGTTCAATGAATCTGGTTCATTCGCCGCGCAGGCTTGGCCTGCGCAGGACGGCGCTGGCCGTCGCGCTTATCGCCGGTATCGCCGGCAGCGCGACTTCTTTCGCGCAGTCCAATGCTTCAGGCGTGATCTTCGGTCGCGCTGAATCGGGCACGATCCACCTGGAAAATACCGATACCGGCCTCACCCGCGACATCGAAGTGGGCGCCGACGGCCGTTACCGCGCCTCGTCGCTGCCCATCGGCGTGTACAAGGTCAGCCTGGTGCGCAACGGCGCCACGGTCGACAGCCGCAGCAACGTGCAGGTGACGGTGGGCCAGGGTGCCGACGTGTCGTTCGCCGGTGCTTCCAGCGCCGCCAACGCGCAGAACCTTGAAGGCGTGCAGGTGATCGGCACCGCACTACCCTCGATCGACGTTTCGAACGTCGACTCGCGCACGGTGCTTACCTCCCAGCAGCTGCAGAAGCTGCCCATCGGCCAGAACGTCAACGCGGCCGCCCTGCTGGCGCCGGGTTCGGTCAGCGCCGATAGCCGTTACGGCAACGCCATCTCGCTCGGTGGTGCGTCGGCCGCCGAGAACCAGTATTACGTCAACGGTTTCCCGGTCACCAACCCGCTCACCGGCCTGGGCTTCTCCAGCCTGCCGTTCGACTCGATCGACCAGGAGCAGGTGTTCACCGGCGGCTACGGCGCCGAGTACGGCCGTTCCACCGGCGGCGTGGTCAACATCATCACCAAGCGCGGCAGCAACACCTGGAAGGGCTCGGTCGAAGCGCAGGTCGTTCCGCGCAAGCTCAAGGCTTCCCCGCGTTCGATCTACTACCCCAACACGGGTAATTTCCCCAACACCGACGGCCGTATCTACCAGTACCGCAACGAGAACAAGACCTCGCAGGTGCTGTACAACGCGTCCATCGGCGGCCCGCTGATCAAGGACAAACTGTTCATCTACGCGGCGGGTGAATACACGCGCGATGAAGGGCAGAAGGGCGTCAATACCGTGCTGGCGCGCACGCAGAGCAACGACACCACCAAGATTACGCGCTGGTTGGGCAAGATCGACTGGAACATCACCGACAGCAATATCCTTGAGCTGACCGGTGCCGGCGACGACAACCTCATCGACAGCCAGATCTTCGGCTACAGCTACGTTGATGGCTCAAAGGGCCGTTACATCGGTTCTGAGCACCGCAAGAACACCGGTACCGCCAATTCCTCGCCCGGCGGCACCATGTGGGTGAGCAAATACACAGGCTATGTGACCGACGATCTCACCGTCAGTGCGCTCTACGGCAAGAGCAAGGCTCCCCATCTGGACGTGCCGTTGGGTTCGTCCGGTGGCATCTGCCCGAACATCACCGACAACCGTACCACTGGAACGCCGCGCGTCAGCTGCGCGCCCGTGCAGGGCAACCTGATCGTGCCGGGCGCCAATGACAAGACCAAGGCGCTGCGCTTCGACGTTGAATACCGCCTCGGCGCCCATGACCTGCGCGCGGGTATCGATAACCAGACACTGGAATCGTTCGCCGGCCTGCAAAGCCAGGGTGGCGCTACCTGGGTCTACACCGACGCTCCCGCCAACGGCATCATCCCGGGCTATCCCGACCTGGTCGTGCCGCCCGGCGCCACTGAAATCGCCCAGCGCGTGATCTTCAGCGCCTCGGGTAACACCAAGGTGGAGCAGGAAGCCCAGTTCATCGAAGACCATTGGCAGGTGTCGGACCGCTGGCTGGCGTACATCGGCCTGCGCAACGAGCAGTTCAAGAACTTCAACACCGACGGCGACGTCTATGTGAAGCAGCGTCACCAGCTGGCGCCTCGTTTGGGCGTTACCTGGGACGTGTACGGCGATTCCACGCTGAAGATCTATGCCAACGCCGGTCGTTACCACCTGGCCGTGCCATCCAATGTGGCCATCCGCGGTGCCGGCCCCAGCCGCTTCGAGCGCCAGTGGTTCTACTACACGGCAGTCGATCCCACCACGGGCGCACCGTCCAACCCGACGGCGATCAGCGGCGTGTCCTTCGCCAACGGCGCCAATGGTTCGGCGCCCAACCCGGTCACGCTGGTGAAGAAGGATCTGTCGGCCTACTACCAGGATGAATTCATCCTCGGCTTCGACCGGCAGCTGGGCACCGAGTGGACCGTGGGCGCCAAGGTCACGTATCGCAAGCTCAAGAGCATCATCGACGACTTCTGCGATGCCCGTCCGTTCCTGAACTATGCCGCCGCCCACAATATCGAGTTCACCAACCCGGCGTTCACCGATTACCTGTCCAACGGTTCGCCCTGCCTGCTGTTCAACCCGGGCTCCGGCGGCACGTTCAACGTCGACACCACCGGCAATGGTGATATCCAGCAGTGGAAGCTCAGCGGCAAGGATCTCGGCTACCCGCACCTGAAGCGCAAGTACCTGGCGGTAAGCCTGTACGCCGAACACCAGTTCGCCGACAAGCTCTATGGCAAGGTCGAGTACGTGTGGTCCAAGAGCTACGGCAACTCCGAAGGCCTGCTGCTTTCGGACATCGGCCAGCAGGATCCGTCGGTCACGCAGGCCTGGGACTTCCCGGAACTGATGAACGCGGCCAGCGGCTATCTGCCCAACGATCGTCGCCACACCCTCAAGGCGTACGGCTATTACCAGCTCACCCCGGAATGGCTGTTCGGCGCAACCTTCGTCGTAGCGTCCGGGCGTCCGAAGAACTGCCTTGGCCAGTACCCGGAAGATCCGTACGGCTATGGCGCGGCGTTCTTCTACTGCAACGGCGAGTTCGTGCCGCGCGGTACCGTGGGCCGCCTGCCCTGGACCTACCAACTGGGCCTGTCGACCGAGTATCGCCCGGCGTTTGCCAACCACCAGCTGGCGTTCTCGGCGGATGTCATCAACGTGTTCAACCAGCAGCGCACGCAGAACCGCGTGGAGACGGCCACCACGGCTGCTGGCAGCCCGCTCAACACGTACGGTCGCTCGCTCTCCTTTAGCGATCCGCGTTACTTCCGTTTTGCCGTGAAGTACGACTTCTCGCTGTAAGCCGTAAGCCACAAAAAAAAGATGCAGCCGGGCCTCAAGGGCCCGCGTGACTCCCCAGACCTGGCCGCCGGTTCCCATCCGGCGGCCTTTTTTTGCTCAGGCCCACGCTGGACACTCCTTTCTAAAATAAATTTCATCCTGATCAAGAGCTTGCGATGGCACTTGACGGCCAGTACACGGCCACGGTTTGCTAAGAAAGCGTTGACTTCGTGTATTTATTGGCTTAGTTTCCGTCGCGGAGGATTCCTTTCGGTTTCCTGTCAATCGGAATTTCATGCGGCGCCTTGCGCCGAGTCCGGTTCAGGAAAACATAGGGAGTTTCGGGGCCAAGGCGGCCTGGGACAGGGGAAAACGATCCGTGGGTGCGGGAACACCTACGACAGTCGATACCCCAAGTGGCAAGCGGGCGGGAACCCGTAGGCCATTCACTCGTCCCGGACCACACCAGACCCAGCTCCAAGGCCGGCTGCGCCGGCCCGTACGCAGTGACTTCGACCTGTGCGCAGCAGGGTCTTTTTTCTTGGTCTGGGGAGTGCTTTTCCATGCGTTCTAATTCATTGTTCCGCAGCCGTGCGTTCAAGCGCACGGTGCTTGCCGTCGCCCTGAGCTCCACGCTCGCCGGCGGTGTCGCGTTCGCGCAGTCCACTACCGGTAGCATCTTCGGCCAGGCGCCGGCAGCCACTGGCGAGACTGTCACCATCAGTGGCAACGGCATCAACCGCCAGACGACGGTCGATGCGTCCGGTCGCTATACCTTCGGCTCGCTGCCGACGGGGACGTATACCGTGAACCTCGTGCGCGACGGCGCGGTGGTCGACACCCGCAAGGACGTCTCGATCCGCATCGGTGCCGGTACCGAAGTTTCCTTTGCCTCGGGCACGTCGCCGTCGGGCGCACAGTCCCTCGAGGGTGTGACGGTTTCCGCCGCGACGCTGCCGGCGATCGACGTCAGCTCGGTGGACTCGCGCACGGTGATTACCTCCAAGCAGCTGCAGCAGCTGCCTCTGGGCCGTTCGGCCGAAGCCATTGCCCTGCTCGCACCGGGCGTGGTCAATGGCAGCAACGGCGGCGGCAACTTCGCCAGCCCGACCGGCGGTCGCCTGGTGTCGTTCTCCGGTTCATCGGTGGTCGAGAACGCTTACTACATCAACGGCATGAACGTGACCGATCCGCTTAACGGCATGGGCGGCATTACACTTCCGTACGGTTCGATCGATCAGCAGGAAATTCTCACCGGCGGGTATAGCGCTGCGTACGGCCGTTCCGACGGTGGCGTGATCAGCCAGGTCGGCAAGCGCGGTACCAACGACTGGCACTTCGGTGGTCAGTTGATCTATACGCCCAAGTCGCTGCGCGGCGATCCGAAGAATGTGTACCTGCCTGCCGACGGCAGCCTCTACCAGTTCCGTGAAGACAACAAGGGTTGGACTGCGGTCGAGAGCGCCTACGCCGGCGGCCCGCTGATCAAGGACAAGCTGTTCTTCTTCGGCTCCGTGGAAGCTGAGCGCACGCACGACCAGAACGTGGCCATCAACGGTTCGCCTTCCAGCGTGACCGAGCGCCGCTACTCCGATCCGAAGTACTACGCCAAGCTCGACTGGAACATCAACGACAGCAACATCCTGGAGTTGACCGGCGCCGGTACCAAGGAAGAGTTCAACGGCAATACCTACGTCTACGACTACGACACGCTGTCGAAGGGCGCCTTCACCAACCAGGCGACGCATTTCAAGAATTCCGCCAACATGTGGATCGCCAAGTACACCGGCTACCTGACCGACGACCTGACGCTGACCGCGCAGTTCGGCAAGCAGGTGACGGACTACTACCAGCAGCTCGGTAGCAGCTACAACCCCGATCTGATCTACATCTCCTCGGCGGTGAGCCAGGATCCGGCCCTCAACGGCGGTCGTCCGGGTGGCATCCGCAATGCGCAGACGGTTATCCAGGCTTCCGACCCTGCGCACCAGACGCGCGGCGCCAACTACCGCATCGACTTGACGTACAAGCTTGGCGACCACAGCATCGCTGCCGGTATCGATAACCAGCGTACGCAGGATCTCAACGACGGTGTGCAGATGGCCGGCAACGCTGGCTACATGTATCGCTACTACACGCATGATCCCGATTCGGACATTCTCCAGGGTCGCGTGGGCCCCCCGGGTGGTAACGGCTACTTCGTCACCAGGTACATCCAGGAAACGGCGGCAAGCGTTCGCGTCGAGCAGCGCGCGCAGTACCTGGAAGACACCTGGCAGGTCAGCGATCGCTGGCTGGTGAAGCTGGGCATCCGCAACGACCAGTTCACCAACTTCAACAGCGACGGCCAGCCGTACATCCGCCAGACGAGCCGCCAGTGGGCCCCGCGCCTGGGCGCCAGCTGGGACGTCAATGGTGACTCCTCGTTCAAGGTGTACGCCAATGCCGGCCGCTACTACCTCGCCCTGCCGACCTCGGTGGCGCTGCGTGGTGCGTCAGGTTCGGTCTATACCGAGCAGTACTACACGTACAGCGGCATCGACCCGACCAACGGTTATCCGACGGGCTTGACGCCGATCCCGACCGAAAAGGGCCCGGGCGCGCCGATCTCGGCGAACAACGAATACGGCCAGGCGCCGGATCCGAAGACCGTGACCTCCAAGTCGCTCAAGGCCCAGTACCAGGATGAATACATCCTCGGTTTCGACAAGGCCCTGAACGACCAGTGGAACTACGGTGCCAAGGCCACCTACCGCTCGCTGAAGAATGCGATCGACGATACCTGCAACATCGAGCTGTTCTCCGAGCTCGCCGCTGCCCAGGGCCTGCCCGTCGACAACCTGCGTGGTTGCTACTTCTTCAATCCCGGTCGCGCCGTGGACTTCGCGGTGGCCGACGGTAACGGTGGCTTCCAGAACCTGCACATCGACAACGCCACGCTGGGCTTCCCGCACGTCAAGCGCAACTACTACGGCTTGAACATGTACCTCGAGCATCCGTTCGATGGCACGTGGTTCGGTCGCATCGATTACACCTATTCCAAGAGCTACGGCAATTCGGAAGGCCAGGTGAAGTCGGATATCGGCCAGTCCGATATCGCCGCGACCGTCGACTGGGACTACCCGACGCTGATGGATTACTCCAACGGCCTGCTGCCCAACGATCGCAAGCACGTGTTCAAGATCTACGGCGGCTGGCAGGTGACCCCGCAGATCATGCTGTCGGGCAATGTGCTGATGAGCTCG
The DNA here is from genome assembly GCF_015905305.1 of Pinirhizobacter soli. Taxonomy (GTDB): domain Bacteria; phylum Pseudomonadota; class Gammaproteobacteria; order Xanthomonadales; family Rhodanobacteraceae; genus Pinirhizobacter; species Pinirhizobacter soli. Next base: position 2,182,830 of record NZ_JADZLQ010000001.1, on the reverse strand, counting down.
GGTGCACCCAAGAGCTGCCTGGGCCTGTATGGTCCGTTCGAGACCGCTCCGGCCTACAACGGCAGCAACTACCACTTCTGCGGCGGCGTGCCTTCGCCGGCCGGCAGTGCAGGTCGCACGCCGTGGCAGCACATCTTCTCGCTGAACGCCGAGTACCGCCCGGACTTCGCCGACAAGAAGCTCGCCTTCAACGTGCTGGTCTACAACCTGCTCAACGAGCGTAAGCCGAACTATTACGACAACGCTTACGGCAGCAAGGACGCCGTGGAGCCGACGTACAACCTTGCCGGTGGCACCGGCACGCCGGACTTCGAAACCCCGCGTTACGTCCAGTTCGGTATCACCTACGACTTCTGATCCATCGAGTCGGAAAAACGAAAGACGCCGGGCCTCGTGCCCGGCGTTTTTTTTGAAGCCTGGCCTGATGCCGGGGGTTACGCGGCAGAAAACTATAAGTTGTTGTATTTATAGCTTAATATGAAATTTCCCTGGTAATTCCCCCGGGCTGACGATTGGCACTTCCCGCGACGCATGTCCTTGACTTTGCGAACGCAGCATTTCCCGTTTATATTTGGCTCCTCCCCCGGTACGCATCCATGGACGTTCAGCGCCCTGTATGCCCATCGCGCTCTTTTTGTAGTTCTCCAACGAGGTATTTCCATGCGCAGGATCATTCTGCCGTTGCTTTCGGCGGCTTCGCTGGCACTGGCCGGTTGTAATTCTTCTTCCGACAATGCACAGCAGGCTGCTGCTCCGGCACCGACGTCGGTTTCCGGCACCGTGAGCCTGCGTGATCCGTCGATCCAGGTCTCGCCCAACGCCAAGCTCGACGTAAACCTTGTCGATGTTTCCCGTCAGGGTTCCTCGCCGATCGCTACCAAGAGTTTCCAGCCGGTCACCTTGCCGCAGCAGTACAAGCTCGACTTCGATGCCGCCGCCGTGAACGCCAACGACATCTACGTGGTGCAGGCCACCATGGTCGACGGCGACCGCACGTTCGACATGCCGCTGCAGGCGCCCGTGCTGACCAAGGGCAAGCCCGCCACCGCCGATATCGCGCTGCAGGCCAAGGCCACGGCGGGTGAGAAGGAACTGGCTGGCTTCAAGGATCTGCAGAAGCGTATCGGTGGCCTGAAGGTCTCCAACGGCACGCAGCTGCAGGAAGGCGTATCGCGCGGCTGGCAGGTGTTCCGCAGCGGTGCGGACATCGTCTTCATCCGCGAGCTCGTCGATTACGGCGACAAGGGCTTCACCAGCACCGACTACGCCTACAAGAACGGCAAGGTCTGGGTGGCCGAGCAGCAGAAGAAGCCCAGCAAAGATGGCAAGGCCACCTCCACCGAACGCGCCGCCTGGAACGACAACGGCGAACTGGTGCTCAAGACCAATGATGCGGGTAGCAAGACCTCCTCGCTTGGCGAAGACGAAGCGGCAAACCTCAAGAAGCAGGGCGAGTCGATCCTGGCCAAGGGCAAGGGCGGCAAGTAATAAGCGAAGGCAAGAATGTTCCATACTGAAAAGTCCAGGTGCCGCGAGGCGCCTGGACTTTTTCTTTGTGTTCAAAAATGGGTGGTTTGTCTGTAGAAAAGAGCGCTGGCCGCATATAGGCAGCGCGTTCGGCTACGGCAACGATAACGGTCGGTAGTCTCAGGAATGGTGATGCGCGTCAGTGATCCCCTACGCGTGAATCAGAAAAACCCTACAACTTCTGCACTCGGATTTTCACGAGTGGCCTTTAATTGCGCAGTATATTGCTGTTACGGCAATTTCTTGCCGTCTCGACCTGAAGCTTCAGGTCGAGCCTGTGCGAACGATGGGGAACCCGATGAAAATTGCGTTCACAGCAGCGATTATTGTCGCCGTATCGCTTTTTGCTGCACCTCAGGCCGACGCCGCGCGTCAGGCGTATGTCTCTTACACTTATTACAGCGACGCGTCGCACACCACCCAAGTAGGGTTTGAGGAGTTCTATTGCCCAGCGGGATCTTCATCTACGGGTATCCAAACCCCTTACAAAGTACAGGTGATTGAGACCTGCAGCGATGCGGCTGTAGGTACCCCAACCTATAGTCCGCAGCCAGGTGTTCCTCTGCCTCCGCCCCCAACGTACCTCAGCTGCCATATCGCATTCGATGGCGATACATATTATTACTGGTGTGAACCGATAACCTGACTCCATCGATGCGACGGGCCATTCGGCAATAGCCGTTTGAAAAGTTCGAACAGACTGGCCTGAGTCCGGAGGAATTTCGGACTCAGGCCATGATCGTTTAGCTTTCAGCGATACAGCGTTGGAGAAGCAGTTCAATTCATCGAGTTCTTATTTCCCGCTTATGGGATGTCAGAACCCGATCTTCATCCCAAGGTTCACGCTGTTGTACTTCTGCGAGTCGTCGCTGAAGCGGCCGCTGTAACCGATCCAGCTGACCACGCTGTCGGAGAGCTGCGCCATCAGGCCGAGGTCGGCCGTGCCCCAGGTCTTGTCGGGATTGAAGCCCGGCAGTACGAAGCTGCCGTTCATCGACACCAGGCCCGCTTCGATGTCGCGCGGGTCGGCCTTGCTGTCGCGGTTGAAGGACACCTCGGCGTACGGGTGCAGCGCCAGTTCGTGCGCCGTCCAGTTGCCCTGCAGGCGCCAGCCCACGGTGGAGATCAGCGCCTTGCGCTCCTGGCGGCCGAAGGTCATCGCCGACGAATCGTCGCCATCTTCGTTGTACGGGTCGACCTTGTTGTTCTGCCATTCGAAGTTCACGAACGGGCCGGTCTTGATCGACTCCGAGCCGAACCACCAGCCGCCGGTCAACGCGGCGTCCAGGTGCGAACCGCTGGTGTTGCCTGATTCAGTGCGGATGGTGGGCCCGAGGGCGAACTTGCGGTCGATGTCGTTGTAGCTGAGCTGGCCGAAGCTGCCGATGGCGCCGAAGTAGCCGCCGCCCTGGTGATAGAAGGCATACAGGGAGCCTGCCAGGTCCTGCATCTTGTAGCCGCCCTCGCCGCCACGGAAGTCGGCGTCGGTCTGGCTCAAGCCCAAGGCCACGCCGGCGGACCAGTGTTCGGCGAGTTTTGCATCGGCGCCGACGGTAAGGTTCACGTTGTCGGCGTCGGTCTTCACCGAGTTGCCGTTGCCTTCGTACTTCTGCTTGCCGTAATCGACCACCGCGAACAGGCGGCTGTCACTGCCGAAGTTGTCGGCGAGCATCTGGTTGGTCAGTGCATGCACGTGCGCGGCATGCGTGGCCATCGGGGCCTCGCCCAGTAGGGAGATCTTCTCCGGCGCGCTCAGGATCGACAGCGCGTACTGGCCCAGCAGCGCGTGGGCGGCGCCGGTGGGATGGATGCCGTCGGCGAACAGGTAGTTCTGCCCGGCGGTCGGCGACACCAGGGTGCCCGGCGTGCACTGGATGGAACTGGCCGTGGTGCAGGCAGGCGTGGTGACGTTGGTGAAGCCGTACTTGCCCGGCTGGGCGATGATTTCGTTCAGCAGGGAATAGGTGTTGATCGGCACGATGCCCTTGCCCAACTGGGCAAGGCCCCCGTTGAGCACGCCGTTATAGGCCAGGGCCAGGGTGCTGGCGCCGGACGCAGCGGCTGCGCCCTGGGACATGGCGGCCGGCGTTTTCCCGATGTCGGGAATATTGAAGACGATGATGGTCTTGGCGCCGGCCGTCTGCAGGGCCTTGATCGCACCCACTTCCTGCGTGGCGGCCACGGCGGCGGTCTGCAGCGCGGCGGCCTGGGAGGGGGCGGCCGCAGCACCGAGCAGGTCGTTCGCGCCGATCCAGACGCTGTACAGGGCGTGCGGGTCGGCATGGCCGCCGTTGGCGGCGAGGTAGCCACCCACCTGGTTCAGCACCGAGGGCGCTGGTGGCAGGGCAACGTCGGCCGCCACCTTGGCACCGCCATAGGCGTAGTCCGTACCGCCGCTCAGCGAGGGGGTGAGGCTGTAGCCGTAGGCGCTGGCGATATTCTCGATCGCCGTGGTGCTGGGATTGGTGGTGAAACGCAGGGGCACGGGCGAACCCAGTTCCTTGGCGATATTGCCCGCATCACTCAGGCTGTCGCCGAAAGCGACCACCTTGGTGAAGTCGGTGGCCTGGGCCGCAGCGGAGAACAGCAGCGCCGTGGTGACGGCCGCTGCGAGGTGGCGAAGACGTGGCATTGGAGGAACCCCTGGTCGAGCTGTGTTAGAGAATCGTTACGTTAATGCAACACATACGGAAGCGCATGTTGCGGCGCGCCATAATAAATCGCTCATTTTCAAAGCTAAAGTGTGCGTCGCCATTCAGGTAGAGACGCTAATCCCCGGACCCAGGGAGCGCCTGGCAGGGCGGACGCTAATCTCGACATGCTGATCCAGCGACACCAGCGCAATCATTAGCCTCTCCAACGAGATGTTGAGGAGCTTGTAATTCCGTATATGGGAAACCTTCGGCTGGGACATGCCAATGAGGTCGGCAACCTGGGATTGCTTGAGGTGCCGACGGTCAACAAGCTCGTTGATCTTGAACGCCAGAAGGGCCTTTGCCGACAATTCCTCGGCATCCTCGAACCCAAGATCAAAGAGAACGTTTTCAGTTCCCGGAGGCGTTGCGTTTCTTGCCATGAAAGATCGCTCCTTGCACGTCATTGGCCAGTACCTGCTTCAAACGACTCCCAACGACTTCGATGTCGAGCCTTGGCGTGCTGATACCTGACTTCGATTTCTTCTGGAACGCATGCAGTACGTGCATCGCGTTGCCGAGGCACACAACGAAAACCGCACGAAACGCATTGCCTTGATAATCGGCCAGAAGTTCGAAGACACCCGGTCCGAGACCCTTCCATGGCTTCGCCGACGGCGGCATCCCGCCCAACTGGGCAACGTAAAGCGCAACGCCCATGTTCTTCTGGACACGCACGGGAAATGCGGAGAAATCGTCCTTTGACGAGCCCGCCCAGTAGAGCGCTCGACGAACCTCAGGTTTCATTATACCTGTTCGGATATGAACCGCAATTGGCCTCCATCATTCTGAAATGACAAGAGCCGGCTTTCGCCGGCTCTTGTGCTTCCATCCACGTACGTTTCTCGCTTGCTCTTTGTAAGCGATCGCCTCGGAGCTACCGCTTTAACGCCTTCGAAAACGCATCCGCGAACGCATTGTTGGCAGGCGCAGGCGTCGCCTTCGGTGGCGCGGGCCCACGACGGTCGCCGCCACCACGCGGTCCACGGCCATCGTTGCCACCACGGTTGCCGCCAGCGCCGTCACGCGACGCCGGCTTCCCACCACGCGCCTCACCCGGCACATCATCCAGCCTCATCGACAGCCCGATGCGTTTGCGCGGCAGATCCACCTCCATCACCTTGACCTTGACGATGTCGCCGGCTTTTACCGCATCACGCGGATCCTTGACGAAGGTGTGCGACAACGCCGACACGTGGACCAGGCCATCCTGATGCACACCGATGTCGACGAAGGCGCCGAACGCGGCCACGTTGGTGACGCGGCCTTCAAGCACCATGCCCACGGCGAGGTCTTTGAGGTCTTCCACGCCTTCGGCGAATGTCGGTGCCACGAATTCCGGGCGCGGGTCGCGGCCTGGCTTTTCCAATTCCTTCAGGATGTCGCGCACGGTCGGCACGCCGAAGGTGTCGTCGGTGAACTGTTCGGGCTTGAGTCCGCGCAGGAACGACGTATCGCCGATGATGTTGCGCACTTCGCGGCCGCACTGCTTCAGGATGCGCTCGACCACCGGATAGGCTTCCGGATGCACGGAGCTCGCATCCAGCGGATTGCTGCCGCCGGCGATGCGCAGGAAGCCGGCGCATTGTTCGAAGGCCTTGTCGCCCAGGCGGGGCACCTTCAACAATTCCTTGCGGCTGCCGAATGCGCCGTGTGCGTCGCGGTGCTTCACCACGTTCTCCGCCACGCTCGACGACAACCCCGCAACACGCGCGAGCAACGGCGCGGAAGCGGTGTTGACGTCCACGCCCACGGCATTCACGCAGTCTTCCACGCGGGCATCGAGCGCACGCGCCAGCTTCACCTGGTTCACGTCGTGCTGGTACTGGCCCACGCCGATCGCCTTGGGTTCGATCTTCACCAGCTCCGCCAGGGGATCCTGCAGGCGGCGCGCAATGGACACTGCGCCGCGGATGGAAACATCCAGTTCCGGGAATTCCTTCGAGGCAAGCTCCGATGCCGAGTACACCGAGGCGCCGGCTTCGCTCACCACGAGCTTGGAAAGGCCAAGATCCGCATGCTTCTTCATCACTTCGCCGGCGAGCTTGTCGGTCTCGCGCGAGGCGGTGCCGTTGCCGATGGCGATCAGGTTCACGCCGTGCTGTTTCGACAACGCCGCGATGCGGGCAAGGGACTGGTCCCACTGGTTGCGCGGTTCGTGCGGGTAGATGGTGTCGAAGGCCAGCAGCTTGCCGGTGGCATCGACGATGGCGAGCTTGCAACCGGTGCGGATGCCCGGGTCCAGGCCCATCACCACCTTGTTGCCGGCAGGTGCGGCCAGCAGGAGGTCTTTCAGGTTGTCGCCGAACACGCGGATGGCTTCGTCCTCGGCGCCTTCGCGTACGCGGCCGAAGAGGTCGAGCGTGAGGTGCAGATGCAGCTTCACGCGCCAGGTCAGGCGCACGGTTTCGCGCAAGAAGGCATCGGCCGCGCGTTTGCGGTCGATGATGCCGGCGCGCACGGCGACCCGGCCTTCACCTTCGGCGTGGCCCTGCTCGGCGTCGCTGCCGGGGATGAGGTCTAGCTCGATGATGCCCTCGTTGCGCGCGCGCATCAGCGCCAGCAGACGGTGCGAGGGAATTTTCGCCACGCTTTCCATGTGGTCGAAGTAGTCGCGGAACTTCGCGCCTTCGTTTTCCTTGCCTTCCACCACGCGGGCCTTGATCTGGCCGACGTCCCACATCCAGTCGCGCAACTCGCCCACCAGCTGGGCGTCTTCGGCGATCGTTTCCATCAGGATGGCGCGGGCGCCGTCGAGAGCGGCGCGGACATCGGCGACGCCTTTTTCTGCGTCAACGAAGGTAGCTGCCAGCGCATCGGGATCTTGCGTGGGATCTTCGCGCAGCGTCGTGGCCAGCGGTTCCAGGCCCGCTTCGCGTGCGATCTGCGCCTTGGTGCGGCGCTTGGGCTTGTAGGGCAGGTAGAGGTCTTCCAGGCGTGCCTTGGTGTCGGCCTCGTTGATATCGGCCTTCAGCGCGTCGGTGAGCTTGCCCTGCTCGGTGATGGAGTCGAGGATGGCCTTGCGGCGGTCTTCCAGCTCGCGCAGGTAGCGCAGGCGCTCTTCGAGCAGGCGCAGCTGGATGTCGTCCAGCCCGCCGGTGACTTCCTTGCGGTAGCGGGCGATGAACGGCACGGTAGCGCCGCCGTCGAGCAGTTCCACCGCCGCGCGCACCTGTTCGGGCTTGGCGGCGACGTCCTGGGCAATGCGTTGTTCGATCGAGAGCATGCTTGATGCGGGTTCCGTTGATACGAACCCCGCATCATAGCAAGCACGGTCAGGCGCTGAACGAACCGTCGTCGTTGCGTGGGGCGGGCTGCTGCGGTTGGTTCCGCGTGGCGCTGGCGCGACCGTTCAGCACCAGGGTGCTGGCCATCATGTCGTGCAGGGCCTGCTTGCGCTCGGTCCAGCCAGCCATCATGAAGCCGATGCACAGGGTGAATGAGCTGATGATCTTGCCGAAATGACGACCGGTGGCGCGCAGGAAGCTGATGCGCCGCCCTTCGTCGTCGGTTACGCGGATCCCCATGGCGAGCTTGCCCGGCGTGCCCTGCATGGCGGAGCTTTCACACAGGGCGAAGTAGGCCCAGGTCACCAGCGTCTGCACGCCGAGCGCCGGCAGCATCGCGCTCCAGAAGACACTGTAGGCGGCCATCATTACCGCGGGGTCGTTGTTGGCGCTTTCGATGGTGTGCAGCATCGCCGTCTGGGCGGCGGCAGCGCCGAGCAGGTTGCCGATAATGAGGTGTGGAATCCACAGGATGATCACATCCACGATATAGGCCGCCACGCGCTTCCAGAAGCCGGCGTAGGGTTGTGGGTCGGCTATCCATCGCTCCCGGGGCGGTGGCGGCGGCATGGGCGTGGCGCTGCCTGCGGCGGGCGCCTCACCGGGGAACAGGTCACCCGCCGGCTGCCAGTCGGTGAGGCCCGCATGCCAGGCCAATTCCCCGGGCTTGAGCGAGCCCTCGCGCAGCCACTGGCGGATATCGGCCTCGCTGTAGGGGCCGAACCGTTCGCCATTCCGGCCAATCCACACTTCCATGATGAACTCCGCTTAGGACTGGACCGATGATCGCACGGGGCGTCGGCCGTCCGTAACCGTCGGAAGTCAGGCGGCCGCGCGTCGCTTGATATGCACCAGCAACAGCGAGATCGCCGCCGGGGTGACGCCGCTGATGCGCGATGCCTGGCCGATGGTGGCCGGCTGCCCACGCTTGAGCTTGACGAGGACCTCCGCCGAGAGTCCACGCACGCGGTCGTAGTCGAAGCCCGCCGGGATGGCCAGGGCCTCGTGCTTGCGATGGCGGGCGATTTCCTCGTGCTGGCGCTCCAGGTAGCCAGCGTACTTGGCCTGCACCTGTACCTGGGCCGCCACGTGCTCGTCCTCCACGGCCGGGCCCATGCCAGGCACGGCCATCAGCGCGGCGTAGTCGATCTCCGGACGGCGCAGAAGATCCAGGGCGTTCGTCTCGCGGCTGAGGGGCAGGCCCAGGGTGGCCGTGACGGCAGCGCCCAGGGCGTTGCCTGGGGCCGCCCAGGTGGCGCGCAGGCGGGCGGACTCAAGCTCCGTCGCCTCGCGCTTGGCGACCAGGCGGGAAAGGCGCTCGTCGTGCACCAGGCCCAGGGCGTGACCGGTTTCGGTAAGGCGCAGGTCCGCGTTGTCCTCGCGCAGGTGCAGGCGGTATTCCGCCCGCGAGGTAAACATGCGGTAGGGCTCGATGGTGCCGTTGGTGGTGAGGTCGTCGATCAGTACGCCGATATAGGCCTCGTCGCGCCGCGGGAACCATGGACCCTCGCCGCGCGCCTGGCGGGCGGCGTTCAGCCCTGCCACCAGGCCCTGCGCGCCGGCTTCCTCGTATCCGGTGGTGCCGTTGATCTGGCCGGCGAAGAACAGGCCGCCGATCGCGCGGGTTTCCAGCCACGGGTTCAGGTTTCGCGGGTCGAAGTAGTCGTATTCGATGGCGTAGCCCGGCCGCGTGATATGCGCGTTCTCGAAACCGCGGATCGAACGCACCAGTTCAAGCTGCACGTCGAAGGGCAGCGACGTGGAGATGCCGTTGGGATAGACCTCGAAGGTGTCCAGCCCCTCCGGCTCGACGAATACCTGGTGCGAGGACTTCTCCGCGAAGCGGACCACCTTGTCTTCGATGGAAGGGCAATAGCGTGGTCCGATGCCCTCGATCTGGCCGCTAAACAGCGGCGAGCGATCCAGCGCGCCGCGGATGACTTCATGCGTGCGTTCACTGGTATGGGTGATCCAGCAGCTCACCTGGCGCGGATGTTCGCTGCGCGTTCCCATGAAGGAAAACACCGGCGCCGGATGGTCGCCGGGCTGTTCTTCCATCACCGAGGTATCGATGCTGCGCAGGTCGATGCGCGGGGGGGTGCCGGTCTTCAGGCGATCGACGCCCAGGGACATCTCGCGCAGGCGGCTTGCCAGGGTGGCCGCCGGAGGATCACCGGCACGGCCACCGGCATACTGTGCCGGTCCGATGTGGATCTTGCCGGCCAGGAACGTGCCTGCCGTAAGGACGACGGTCGCCGCGTGGAAGGCCAGGCCCATCTGCGTGCGCACCCCGGCAACGCGGTCGCCTTCGAGCAGGAGGTCGTCCACGGCCTGCTGGAAGAGCTCCAGGTTCGGCTGCGTTTCCACCATCCGGCGAATGGCGGCTTTGTAGAGCGAGCGGTCGGCCTGGCAGCGCGTGGCGCGTACGGCGGGGCCCTTGGAGGCATTGAGCGTGCGCCACTGGATGCCGGCGCGGTCGGCCGCATGCGCCATCGCCCCGCCCAGGGCATCGATCTCGCGCACCAGATGGCCCTTGCCGATGCCGCCGATGGCCGGATTGCAGCTCATCTGGCCGATGGTCTCGATGTTGTGGGAAAGCAGCAATGTGCGCGCACCGCAACGCGCGGCCGCCAGGGCTGCCTCGGTACCGGCGTGGCCGCCGCCGACGACGATCACGTCGTAGCGGGTGGGATGGGTGAGCGACATGGTGAAAAGTGACGCGTAAGGGCAGGAGATGCCTATTTTAACCCGTGCAGCGCCCGTGAACGGCAACCGGGGCCAGGACCGCTGAATCGTGCGTCAGGCGCTGGCGATGCGCTTAACAACTACCTTTCTGGCATGGCTGATGCATAAATGCTGGGGCACTTCCCCCGGGCAGATGCTGCGCATGATGCGCGCTGAGGTCAGGCGACAGGGGCCGGACCGCGTGCCGGGGAAGGTAGCAAGCTGGAAAAGGAGGATCTGGCGCCCGGCGGTCTCAGGAACAGGGGGAATCCAGGATGACCGTGTGCCGGGCGCCAGAAACCGTTAAAGGCTGGCATCAAAAGAACCGCACTTGCTGCGGTTTTTTGTTACCCCGAATATTTACGCTGATCGAATGAACGGCGTGTGACTTTTTCGTTGTCGACATGCCGGTAAGCGGCATCTCGTGACGCAGTACGTCAGGTTTTTGTCTATGTCGTAAATAGTGTGATGAAGATCACACTTGTGGCACGACCCATGCATCGCCCTGTGTACCAAGCACCTCGGGAGGAGAACTGCCATGGGATCTCATGAACTGGAACCTGTCTACAGGCACCACGATCTGCTGATCGAACTAGGTCGTCTGGAAATGGCGATGGAGCATCTGGAAGGCCGCGACGAGGAAAAACGAGCCGCCGTGGCGCCTCGCCTGGAGCAGCGTATTGTCCGCGTGCGTCAGGAAATCTCGCTGCTGGCTGCCTGATTCGCCTGTACGACAGCGAAGAACGCCCCGCCACGCGGGGCGTTTTGTTTTTCAGCCCCCGACGACACGATCCAGGATGTCGGCAAGGTCTCGTGAAAGTCCCTCGTGGGCCTGCATCCGGTTCACCGCTGCGCGGGCCAGTTCACGCTGAGGCTCCACCAGGCGCGCCCAGCCGTTGAAGGCGGTGCCCAGCCTCGCGCTCACCTGCGGATTGAGTGCATCGATCTGCAACAGCCGATCGGCGAACCAGCCATAGGCAGCGCCATCGGCACGATGGAAGCCGGTGGGATTGGTGCGCGCGAAGGCGCCCATCAGCGACTGCACCCGATTGGGGTTCTTGAGGTTGAACGCTGGATCGGCTTCCAGGCGCTGTATGCGGGCAAGCGCCCCGTCGCCCGGCAGGGATGCTTGCAACATGAACCACTTGTCCAGGGCCAGGGGATTGTCGTCGTAGCGCGCACGGTAGTGTGCAAGGCGGCTGGCGGCGGCGGCTTCATCCGTACGCGCCAGCGTGGCCAGGGCCGCGAGCCGGTCGGTCATGCCTGGGGCGGTCTCGTACTGTCTGGCGGCGAGCGTGGCGGCCCTGGCCGGCTCCATGGCAGCCAGGAGATCGAGCACGCGGCGTTGCAGGCGCCGCCGGGCTTGCGCGGCCGCGTCCAGATCGGCGCTGGCGCGGGCAAACAGGGTGGCATAGCGCGCTGCCAGCGTACCTGCACCCACACGCATGGCAAGCCGCGACAGCAACTGCTGGCGTGCCGCGTGCACGGCCGCCGGATCGTGCCGTGGCTGGCGGTCGGCAAGCTCGATCTCGCCAGGGGGCGTGAGCAATTCGGCCAGCAGCGCATCGTCCATCGACGGATCGGCGAAGATCGAAGCTATCGATGCAGTCCAGGCGTCGGCGGCACCGTGGGCGTCCTCGCCCGAAAGGCAGGCGTCGAACGCCAGCGCAGCCAGCTGCTGCCCGGCTTCCCAGCGATTGAATCCATCCACGTCGTAGCGAAGGAGCAGCGCAAGTTCGGTGGGTGCGTAGTCGTACTCCAGCATCACCGGCGCTGAGAAACCACGCAGCAGGGAGGGCACGACGTCCTCGCCGATGTCCTCGAAGACAAAGTCGCGCTCGGCATGGCTGAGCACGATCACGCGCTCGTCCGCCGCGGCCTGGCGAGACTCGCCCTGCATGCGCAATGGCAGCATGCGACCGTCGCTGGCGAACAGGGCCAGTTTCACCGGGATCGGCAGCGCCTGCTTGGCGCCGTGGCCCGGCGTGGGCGGCGTTTCCTGCGACAGGTGCAGCGTATAGCGCCGCTGGCCGGGATCGAACGAGCCGCGACCGCGCAAGCGCGGTGTCCCGGCTTGCGCATACCAGGCCAGGTAAGGGGTGAGATCCACGCCGTTGGCATCGCCCAGCGCGGCGAGGAAATCCTCGATGGTCGCGGCCTCGCCGTCGTGGCGTTCGAAATAGGCGTCCATGCCGCGGCGGAACCCCGTCCGTCCCAGCGAGCCTGCGATCATGCGCACCAGCTCGGAACCTTTCTCGTACACCGTGGCCGTATAGAAATTATTGATCTCGCGGTATTCGGCCGGGCGCACCGGGTGCGAGAGGGGACCTGCGTCTTCGGGAAACTGAGCCCGCCGCAGCAGGGCGACATCTTCGATGCGCTTGAGCGCCGCGGAATTCATGTCGGCGGAAAAGCTCTGCTCGCGGTACACGGTAAGCCCTTCCTTGAGGCTCAACTGGAACCAGTCGCGGCAGGTCACGCGGTTGCCGCTCCAGTTGTGGAAGTATTCGTGCGCCACCACGGCTTCCACGTGCAGGTATTCATCGTCCGTGCTGCTGTCCGGGTCCGCCAACAGGTATTTGGCGTTGAAGATGTTCAGGCCCTTGTTTTCCATCGCACCCATGTTGAAGTCGTGGGTGGCGACCACGTGGAAGACATCCAGGTCGTAGTTGCGGCCGTAGGCTTTCTCATCCCACCGCATCGAACGCACCAGGGCATCCATGGCGTAGTGGCAGCGATCGATCACATCGGCCTCGGCCCAGATGTGCAGCTCTACGGCGCGGCCGTTGGCGGTGACGTAGTCGTGGCTGATTCGTTCCAGGTGTCCGGCCACCAGCGCGAAAAGATAGCTGGGCTTGGGGTGCGGATCGACAAAGCGTGCCCAGTGGCGGCCATCGGCCAGCTCGCCGCTGCCGTCGGGGTTGCCGCCGGCCAGCAATATCGGGAAGCGCCTGGCATCGGCGCGGAGGGTCACGGTGTAGCGCGCCAGCACGTCGGGCCGGTCGGGGAAATAGGTGATGTGGCGGAAACCCTGGGCTTCGCACTGCGTAAGCAGGAAGCCGGCCTCGCGACTGCCGGAGAGGTACAGGCCCTCCAGCGCGGTGTTGGTCGAAGGTTTGATGCGGACGCGGGTGGTCAGCACGAACTGGTCGGGTACCTCGTGCATGACCAGGCCTCGTTCGCCTGCCGTATAGCGCGTGGGTGCCACCGGATCGCCGTCGATCAGTACCTCAAGCAGTTCCAGGTCTTCGCCGTCGAGCTCCAGCGGAGCGCCGGGATCGCCATCGCGGCTCAGGTCGAGCCTGGCGATGACCTCGGTTTCGTCGATCCCGAGGGAAAAATCGAGTTCCACGTGGGCCACCCGCCAGGTCGGCCGCGTGTATTGGGCCAGCCGCACGGCGGGGGCGGCACTGTCGTTGCGTGCTTTCATGTCGGGGATCGCGCCAAGGCTGAACCGGCAGGCTAACATGCGGCTTTTCGGCTTGGCAGGACCATTCGATGAACCGATTCAGCATCACCCGGGCCTTCATGGGGGGATTTCCCCTGGTCGTGCTTACCGACAATGAGCGGGGGCTGGTGCTGCGCGTGGCCGAACGTGGGGCCACCGTCGTTGGCATCGAGGTGCCCCTGGCCCAAGGGACCTTCCAGGTGGCGGACGGTTTCCGCGATGAAGCAGAGCTGGCCGCCGGCAAGAGCGCGCGTTTCGCCATCATGGCCCCGTTCGCCAACCGCATTGCGGACGGCCGGTACCGATTCGACGGCGCCGGGTACGACATGCAGCCCGGGGTTACCGTCGACCGGGGTGTGCGCCACGGGTTCCTGCGCACGGCCGATTTCGACGTGGTCGATGAATTCGTTGGCGAGGACAGCGTGTCGGTGGCCTTTTACAACGGCAGCATCCGGCCCGGTGTGCACGAGGGCTATCCCTTTGCCATCGACACCACCATCCGTTTCACCCTCGATGCCGGCGGCATCACCTTGCAAGCGACGCTTCGCAATGTCGGCGATAGCGATGCGCCTTGCTTCTTCGGCTGGCATCCGTATTTCCGCATGCCCAATGGCCTGGTGGACGATTGGCTGCTGCAGGTCGACGCGGCATCGCTCGTGCTTACGGATGCGGGCACCATTCCGCTGCCTGGTGCTGACGCCTTAGCGCCGCTGGACAAGGCCGATCCGTCGCTGGATTTCCGCAGCATGCGCGCCATCGGCGCTGCCCAGATCGACAAAGCCTATACGGGTCTTCAGCGGGAAGGTGACGGCCGCGCCCGTATGCGCCTGCGAGATCCACAGGGCGCGCTGGAAGTTCGCGTCTGGCAAACCGATGGCGTGGGGCTGGTATTCACCGGCGACACGGTACCGCGCGAGCCGCGCACGTCGGTCGCCATGGAACCGATGGAAGCGTTGACCAATTCCTTTAATCGCGACGACAGTGCAGATCGTGTGCGGTTGGCGGCCGGTGCCGAGCGCAGCTTTACCTGCGGCATCGAACTGGCATGGTAACCGCCCCCACGTTCGACCAGGTCCGCGATGCAGCCGCGCGCATCGCCGGCCATGCGTTTGTGACGCCGGTGATGCGTCACGACGCCCTTGATGCCCTGGCGGGTGCGGAGTTGTTCTTCAAATGCGAAAACCTGCAGCGCGGCGGCGCGTTCAAGTTCCGCGGCGCGTGCAACGCGGTATGGGCGCTGGATGAAACCACCGCAGCGCGAGGGGTGGTAACCCATTCGTCCGGCAACCATGGCACGGCACTGGCGATGGCCGCCGCCACGCGAGGCATCGCTGCGCATGTCATCGTGCCTGAAGGTGGCGTGCGTGCGAAGTTGGCCTTGATCGAAAAGGCGGGTGCGGTGGTGCATCGCTGCGCGGCGACCCAAGCCGCGCGTGAGACCATGGCGGCGCGCGTACAGGAAGAAACCGGTGCCGTACTGGTGCACCCTTATGCCGATACGCAGGTGATGGCCGGGCAGGGCACGGCGACCCTCGAACTGATGGCGCAGGCGCCCGGGCTGCACACGATCCTGATACCGGTAGGCGGTGGCGGCCTTGCCGCCGGTACCGTGATCGCCGCACGTGGCATTGATGCTTCGGTGGTGGTGCACGCGGCGGAGCCCGCCGGCGCTGCCGATACCAGCCGGTCGCTGGCGTCGGGCAGGCGCGACGTCGACTTCGTGCCCGACACGGTCTGTGACGGTCTTCGCGCGGCGGTCGGCGAGACGAACTTCGCTGTACTGGCAGCTCACGGCGTGAACGTGACCACCGTCACCGATGCCGAATGCATCGCGGCCATGCGTTTGGCCTGGACGCACCTGAAGATGATCGTGGAAGTCTCAAGCGCCACGGTGCTTGCGGCCGTGCTGAAGCAGCCAGGCTTGTTCGCCGGCAAGCGCATCGGGCTGGTGCTTACCGGTGGAAACGTGGATTTCGACTCACTTCCCTGGTGAGCGGCCCACGCCTGTCACGGCCGCCAATCCCGCGACGATGAAGGCCATGCCCAGGCCCGAAGTCGGCGAAACCGTTTCGTCGAGCAGCAGCCAGGCCAGGCCCACGCTTGCTACCGGTACGGCGAGCGTGGATACCGCCGCAACCGTGGTCGGCAACCGCTTGACCACGAGCGCCCAGAGGGCCCAGGCGATGCTCGAAGCCATCACCACGCTGTAGGCGAGTCCGGCGATGAACGCCGGCGCCCAGTCGATGGGACGCTGCGGAACGCAAAGGGCCACCACCGATAGCGCGGCGGCACCGAAGGCCATCTGCCAGGCAGTCAGCGAAAGCGGTTGCACCGGGTGCTTCTGGAACAGCCGTTTGGAGATCACCGTGGCACCCGCCCAGCAAAGACCGCCTGCCAGCGCCAGCAGGGTGCTGGTGGCATTGCCAAGTCCGCGCCAGGGCTCGATCACGCAAACAAGGCCGTTGGCTGCCAATGCCACGCCTGTCCACTGTCGTCGCGTGGGCACCTCACCCAGGGTGATCCAGGCGATCAGCACGGCCCAGAACGGCATGGCATAGACCAGCAATGCCACGTGCCCGGCGCCACCCGTCATCAGCGCCAATTGCCCCAGACCCTGGAACGCGGCCGTTTGCAACAGGCCAATGGCGATGGTGGGGCCCAACGGCGGAGGCCGCATCGCCTGGCGCGTCACCGCCATGCCGGCGAACAGCAGCACCGCCCCGCCGGCATAGCGCAGCGCGGCAAAGTCGAACGGCCCGGCGTGGCGCAGCACCTGCTTCATCACGATCCAGCTGTAAGACCAGATCAGCACGGTGACGCCCATCGCGACCAGGGCGCCGCGTCGGCTGGACATGTCGTTCATGGGGGAGTGCGGGCTCTGCGAAAACCACGAGCTTACCCGAGGGTGAAACGTTCACGGGCCCGTCATCGCGCTCTTCGACGACGACATAAGCGCCAGGCGCCGCGTGATGCGGCGCGGTTATCGGAGAAGCTCGGATAAGCCGGCAGGCGCAGGAGCGCCTGCCGGCCTTGAGGCTTAGCGTCCCTTGCTGGCGGCGGGCGCCGCGGCAGCCGGACGTGCAGGTGCGCTTGCTGGGCTGTACGAGCGATAGCCACTATAAGACGGCGCGTTGTATCGGTTGTTGAAAGCGTTGCCGCGCAGGTCGATCGGGAATGGCAACGCGTGCCCGAAGTCCTGTGGGCCAAGTTCTGCGACGAGGTCGGAGTTGTCGTAGTCGGCGTAGATATTCCACACGTTGGCGTAATACGTGTAGGTGTTGCCGGGGGACCCGGCGGACATGTGGCGCAGCTCGCGGTGCAGGCGCGTCTTCGCCCGCTCAAGGGCGACGGAGTCGGCGTACTTCACCTTCAACTTCTGCATTTCCTGCCAGCCTTGCTGGCGCTCGGCCTCGGTGGATTGCTCGATCGCCGAGTGTTGCGTGGCGGCGTAGACGGCTGTCTTGCGTTCGGCGGCAAGCGTTAGCCACGCCAGTCCCAGCGGGCGGTTCTTCGGCAGCTGGTCACCGTTGAAGTAGGCCACGCCCAGCGCATACTGCGCGCGCTTGCTGCCCCAGGAAGCCGCTTCCTGAAGGTTGTAGAGCGCCGCGTTCCGGTTACCGTCCCAGAACGAGCGAACGCCCTCGCAGAAGTAGTAGTTGCCCGGAAGCATGCGTTCGAGCCCATCGGGGCAGGGCTGCTGATTCATCGCGGCGGCCTTTTCCTGGCCGGGAAGCGGCGTGGGCTCCTCGCCTGCCGTGGCGGCCATGCCCACACTGGAAAGCGCAAGTGCAATGACAAGACTGATTCGTTTCATGACTTCCTCCATCGCTCCCCCGAGCAAGCTGGATGCTACTCCTGCCTTGGGGCGGTGGAGATGAAGCTGTTTTCATCCAGGACCTTATCCGCGCGGCCGCCGCGAACCACGGAGCTTGTCGATCGGGAAACTGGCCACTTCGCCGCCGGCGCTGGCCCGGGCCTGGCCGTCGGGAGCTCCCCAGGCGTGCGCCGTGACCACTTCCCAGGTGGCCGGCACGCGGCCATCCACGCGCAAGGCCTCGTAACGCTCGAGCATGCGGCGATAGTGCCCCTTGCCGGTGAGGCCGCGCTGGCGTGACGCGTCGGCGTTGGTGGCTCCCAGGCCCTTGAGGTCCTTCATCAGCCCGGTAGGGTCGGCATAGGTCAGGGTGTAGCGCTCGACGCTGAGCACCGGATCCTTGAACCCGGCCGAAAGCATCGCATCGCCGATGTCGTGCATGTCCAGGAAGCGGGCCACGTGAGGTTGCCCGTCGCTTTCGGCCCAGGCCTGGCGCAACTCTTTCAGGGTGTCGGGGCCGAAGGTGGTAAAGGCGAAGAAGCCGCCGGGACGCACCACGCGCACGCATTCGGTGAAAAGGCGCGGAAGATCCTCGCACCACTGGAAGCACAGGTTCGAATGCAGCAGGTCGACGCTGCGATCATGCACCGGCAGGGCGTAGGCATCGGCGCAGACGCGACCGAAGGGCTTGAGCCATCCGGAGTGCGATTTCGCCTGCCGCAGCATCGGCAACGACAGGTCGATCGCCACCACCTGGGCCTTGCCATAGGCCTTCTTCAGCAGCGCCGTGCCACGACCGGTGCCCGCGCCGACATCGACGATGCGCTCAGGTGTTTCGGTGAAGAATTCCAGCCGCTCGAGCAGGCCCTGCTGTACCTCGCGCTGCAATACATCGTGCTCTTCATAGGTTGCCGCCGCACGCGAGAAGCTGCGCTGCACCTGGCGGTGGTCGAAGTGGAAGTCGCTCATGGCAAGGTGTCGATGAAGGTCGTGATGGCCGAGGCAACGACATCGGCATGGCCGATGAAGGGAGCATGCCCCGCGTGGGGAATATCGATGAAGCTGCCGTTGCACAGTGCCGCGGACGCCTGCATGGCGGCAGGATGGACCACGCGGTCGCGGTGGCCGGCAAGCCAGAGACTGGGGGTCTTGAGCGTTGGCAGCCGCCCGCGCAGGTCCGTGTTTTCGAGCAGGGCGATGCCTTCCATCAGCACGCGGGCATCAGGTTCGCCGCGCGAGAAAACAAGTTCTCGCATGTGCCGGGCCTCGCCACGCGGATCGCCGCTACCCATGGCCTCCAGGGCGATGAACCGCTCAAGCGTGGCGTGGTAGTCGCCCGCCAGGTCGCTGGCCAGCTGGCTCACGAGTTTCCGGTCGCTGCCGTCCGGCCAGTCGTCGGCGCGCACGAAGCGCGGCGTAGCGTCCACCATGACCAACGCGCTCACGCGCCCAGGCAGGTCAAGCGCGGCAGTCAGCGCCACCAGGCCGCCCAGCGACCAGCCCAGCCACGCTGCCGGTGGCGTGGCCGATGCCACGGTGCGTGCAATCGCCAGCGGTTCAAGCGGCAACGCGGACATACGGGAGCGGCCGTGGCCGGGGAGATCCACCAGGTACATCGTGAAGCGGTCGCGCAAACGCTCGACAAGGGGATCGAACACACCGCCGTGCATCGCCCATCCGTGCAACATCACCAGCGGCGTCGGTCCTCGGCCCTGGACATCGATGGAAAGCTTGTTCACGCCTTGGCTGCCGGACGGAGCGATGGATCCAGCGCGATGCGGTCGTCGAAGACGAAACACTCGCCGTGGAAATGCGCGCCGCCCACTTCCTCGAAATACTTCAGGATGCCGCCTTCGAGCTGGTAGACATGGTCGATGCCGATATCCTGCATGTGGATGGCAGCTTTCTCACAGCGGATGCCGCCGGTGCAGAACGATACGACCGTCTTGCCGGCGAAACGCTCGCGATCGGCGGCCACGGCTTCGGGGAAATCGCCGAAGCTTGCCAGTCGATAGTCGACCACATGGGTGAACGTGCCCTGGTCCACTTCGAAATCGTTGCGGGTATCGAGCATCACCACTTCGCGCCCTTCGTCGTCGCACCCGGTATCGAGCCAGCGGGCGAGCGTTGCGGGGGGCACCGAGGGCGCACGAGAAAGCTCAGGCCGCACCAGCGGGTGGCGCATGGTGATGATTTCTTTCTTCAGGCGCACGCGCATCCGCCGGAAGGGTGGCAGCTCCGAATGGCTTTCCTTGGGCGTGATGTCAGCGAAGCGCGGATCGGCGCGCAGGAAGTCCATGAACGCATCGATAGCACCGCGGGGGGCGGCCAGGAACAGGTTGATGCCTTCCGGGGCGACCAGGATCGTGCCCATGAGTGCCAGCGCCGTGCATTGTTCGAGCAGGCGCTCGCGCAGGGCCGGCGCATCGTCGATGCCGACGAACTTGTAAGCGGAGATATTGAGCGTGGACATGACCGCCTATTGTACCGCGCGGTCCCGCACCGTCTCCGGTACCGCCCGGTCCAGGGCCTCAAGCAGGCGATCGATGTCCGAAGGCTCATGAAGGGCCGAAAAAGTCAGGCGCAGCCGGGCCTTGCCCACGGGCACAGTGGGTGGCCGAATGGCCGTGGCCAGGATGCCCTCCGCCGCGAGCGCCGCGGCCACGGCGCAGGCTATGCCCGCTTCGCCCAGGATCAGCGGCTGGATCGGCGTGGATGATGGCAGCAGCGCCAGGCCCAACTGGCCGGCGCCGGCGCGAAATCGCGCAACGAGGCTCGCAAGCCTGGCACGGCGATCGTCGGCGGCCTGGGCCAGGCCGACCGCGACCCGGCTGGCGGCGGCCAGCGCCGGGGGCATGGCCGTGGTGTAGATATAGCTGCGCGCGAACTGCACGAGCCCTTCGACCAGGCTGGAGCTGCCGGCCACGAACGCGCCTGAGGTGCCCAGCGCCTTGCCCAGCGTGCCCATCAGCACCGGAACATCGGCCATGCCGAGGTTCGCCGCGACCACGCTGCCGGCGCCTTGTTGCCCGATCACGCCCAGGCCATGTGCGTCGTCGACATGCAGCAACGCGCCTTCGCGGCGGCAAATGCCGGCAAGTGTCGCCAGCGGTGCGATGTCGCCGTCCATGCTGAACACACCGTCGGTGGACACCAGTGCCGCATGGCCGGGACGCAGGGCCAGTTGTCGTGCCGCGCCGTCGGCATCGCCATGGGGATAACGCCGAAGCTCGGCGCCTGCGGCGCGCGCACCGTCGATCAAACTGGCGTGGTTCAGGCGGTCCTGGATTGATATCGATCCGGCCACCGACCCCAGCAATACCTGCATCAAGCCGGCGTTGGCCATCATTCCAGTGGAAAACAGCAAGGATTTCTCGCGTCCCGTCCAGGCAGCCAGGGCTTCCTCCAGCGCTGAGTGTTCACGCGTGTGCCCGTTGACCAGGTGCGCGGCGCCGGACCCTGCCTGGACCGCGCGACCGAGCGCGGCGACCACATCCGGGTGATGGGCCAGCCCCAGGTAGTCGTTGCTACCGAATACCAGGTAACGACGGCCGTCGACCGTGGCGTGCCGCCCGTCGCCGGCATCGACCGTGCGCAGGCGCCGGTACAGGCCATCAGCTTCCCGCTTGCTGGCCGCCGCCGCCAATGCGGCCAGCAGCGAGGGCCTCACGCGGCGCAAGGCTCGATGATGTCGGCGTGCACGGTGCCGGTATCGGCGGCGATTTCCATCGCGTGGATACCCAGCCGCCTGAATAGCTGGCGGTCGTGTTCGACATCCGGGTTGCCGGTGGTCAGCAGTTTCTCGCCATAGAAGATCGAATTCGCCCCGGCGTGGAAACAAAGCGCCTGCACGGCGTCATCCATTTGCTGGCGCCCGGCCGACAGACGCACCATCGAGACCGGCATCAGGATCCGCGCCACCGCGATGGTGCGCACGAAGTCGAACGGATCCAGCGGCGCGGCATCGGCCAGCGGCGTCCCCGGGACCCGCACCAGCTGGTTGATCGGCACCGACTCAGGGTGCTGGGGCAGATTGGCCAGCGCCTGCAGCAAGCCGGACCGGCCGTCGGGCGATTCGCCCATGCCGACGATGCCGCCGCAACAGGTGCGCAGGCCCGCATCGCGCACATGGGTGAGCGTATCCAGGCGGTCCTGGTAGTCGCGCGTGTGGATGATCTGGCCGTAGAACTCCGGCGCGGTGTCCAGGTTGTGGTTGTAGTAATCCAGCCCTGCATCCTTCAGTGCGGACGCTTGCGGGCCGGTGAGCATGCCCAGCGTGGCGCAGGTCTCAAGTCCCAGCGCCTTCACCGCGGTGACGATCTGCGCCACCTTCTCCACGTCGCGATCCTTCGGCGCACGCCAGGCGGCGCCCATGCAGAAGCGGCTGGCGCCGGCATCGCGGGCGGCTTTCGCCCGCGCCACCACGGCATCCACGCTCATCAGCTTTTCGGACTTCACCCCCGTGTCGTAACGCTGGGCCTGCGGACAATAGGCGCAGTCCTCCGGGCACCCACCGGTCTTGATCGACAGCAGCGTGGATACCTGCACTGCCTGCGGGTCGTGATGCTCGCGGTGAACGCTATGGGCGCGGTGCAGCAGCTCGCCGAAGGGGAGATCGAACAACGCCTGGATTTCCTCGCGGGACCAGTCGTGGCGGAGGGTGGCAGGCATCGGCGGCTCCGGAATGGGGAAAGGCGAAGTGTGGAAAGGACATTCCATTGTGTCAACCAAACTAATCAGAAGAAGGTTTACAGCGGCCTTGGATCGCCTGATTCCTGCCCGCTGCCTGCTTTGCCATGCACCGGGTGACGGCATGGACCTTTGCATGGCGTGCCTGGCCGACATGGGTAACAACCACCACGCCTGCCAACATTGCGGCCTGCCGCTCCCGCCCGGCCTGTCGCTATGCAGCGACTGTGTCCGCCAGCCGCCCCCCTGGTCCGGCGCCTGGGTACCGTTCCGCTATGCATGGCCGCTGGATCTACTGGAGGCGCGGTTCAAGTTCCATGGCGACCAAGCCTGTGGAAAGGTACTGGCCTGGATGTGGTGCGCCGCCGAGCCGCCGCGGCAGTTGCCCGACGCGATCATGCCGGTACCCCTGCATCGTTCCCGGCTTCGGACGCGTGGCTATAACCAGGCACTGGAACTGGCGCGGCCGCTGGCACGGCACCTTGGACTGCCCCTGCTTAGTTGCTTGCGGCGCTCGCGGCGAACCACGGCCCAGACCGAACTCGATGCCCAGGCGCGGCGCGGCAACCTGCGCGACGCGTTCTCCGTCACAGGCTTGGTGCCACCACACGTGGCCATCCTCGATGACGTCATGACCACCGGCGCCACCATGGAAGCCTGTACACGGGCCTTGCTTGCCGGCGGTGCAACGACCGTCGATGCCTGGGCGCTGGCGCGTGCCTGATGGGTTACTTCAGGGCCAGTGCCAGCACGATGCCCACCCACAACGCCAGGCCCACCCAGTTGTTGTGTCGGAAGGCCGCCAGGCACGCCATGCGTTCGCGCCCGCGGGTGAGCCACTGCTGCCACCCGAACAGGCCGCACGTGACAACGATCGACAGCCAGTACGGCCAGCCTAGCGAGGCGCGCGTGCCCACCATCACCATGGCCAGCACGAAGGTGCCCATCAGGACCCACAGGATGGCCAGGTCCGCATCGCCGAACAGGATGGCGGTGGATTTCGCGCCCATCTTCATGTCGTCCTCGCGGTCGACCATGGCGTATTGGGTGTCGTACATCGTCGACCACACGATGTTGGCCAGGAACAACAGCCACGCAACCGGCGGCACCGTATTGGACACCGCGGCGAAGGCCATCGGGATCGACCAGCCGAAGGCAGCGCCCAGCACCACCTGAGGCAGGTTGGTGTAGCGCTTGGTGAAGGGGTAAATCGCCGCCAATGCGGCGCCGGCAAACGACAGGTAGATGGTAAGCCGGTTGGTGAACAGCACCAGCACGAACGAGGCCAGCAGCAGTACGCCGAACACGGCCAGCGCTTCGCGCGGCGTTATCCGTCCCGATGCCAGCGGCCGGCCGGCAGTGCGCGCCACATGCGGATCGAGCTTGCGATCGGCGAAGTCGTTGATGGCGCAGCCCGCCGCGCGCATGAAGAACACGCCCAGGGTAAAGATCACCCAGGGGCCGAACGGCGGGAAGTCTCCGGCGGCGATCCAGAGCGCCCACCAAGTGGGCCAAAGCAATAGCAGCGCGCCGATCGGCCGGTCCATCCGGGTCAGTACCAGATAGTCCCGGGCCTTGCCACGCCACGCAGGCGGCAGGCGCGCAAGCAGCCAGTCGACTACCTTCGACGCCCCCGCGGTCGCGTCCGCGGGGCGTGCAGGAATTGGAGCCGCGACGGCTCGCGGCTTGCGGACCGAGGTTTTCCTGGTGGCGGCGGTCGCTAAGCGACGGCGCGGTTTGCGCGGCGGACTCATCGGCATGAGTCTAGCGCCGCGCGATGTCACGGTTAAGCGTTAGATCTCATCTTCATCAACTTCTTGATCGCCGACGTCCGGGTCAGCGTCGTGCTCGGGCTTGTAGTGGCCGGGCTCCCGAATGTCGCCGTCGGGACGTTCCTTGCCGGGTTCAGCGATGGGTGGCTGGGGGTTCATGGGATTGTTGGGCATGGGGAATTCCTCAGGTGGGGAAGTCCGAACCATCCCGGATTCGGTGTGAAGTGATTGGAAGCCGTTCGTGATGCTGCAGTCAGGCAGGCGCTTCCCACACGATTCAGGGCGGCGCCAACCTTGCCAAAGGCCGGCGCGGCATAGCGGGTGCCCCCCGCAAGCAGGAGATAGGCGGAAAACAACACGCCCACGCGCGCCAGTTGCGCGCCAGCCTCCGGGATTCCGGGGGTGTCGTCATGAATGGCGTCCTGGGTGGCGGCCATGGCGGACACTGCCGCGGGCACGAATGCGGCGAGCGTTGCCACCGTGACGACCCCAACCGGCGTAGCGAGCTTGCGCAGGCCTGCCGGTAAATCCACCACGGCGCATAGCGCCGCCCATCCAGCCTGCCGTGCAAGGCGGCCTGTGTGGGCTGCGCGTCCCTCGCGAAGTTGCCCGATGACGGAAACCATGTCATCACGCATCAATATCCCGCACTGGCGTTCGAGCTCCCCGGGAAGGGAAAGCCGCTCCATGGCATGGCCCGTGGTTATGGTGGCAAGCATGCCGCCTGCGATTTCGATGCCATTGTCGACATTGGCCACGAGGTCCGGCCTGCCGGCCAGCACCAGGGACACATGGGTGAGTGCGCGCACGAAGTTGCGGAACGTCAAGGGAAGGGTCGTGGCAGTGAGGTACGGGACCATGGGCACTGGCGAGGCCAGCTCTGCCGGCGTGTATGTCATGCCTTCGAACATGTGCCGGAACACTTCATCGAGCACGACGATCGCCGAACCGAGGCTGGCGCCATACAGGGCGGCCGCTGCGGCGGTACTGCCAGTAAGCTGGGCGAAACCCTCGAAGCCCCAGAGATTAAGCGCGAGCGTCACCAGGCCTGAAGGAAAACCATCGCGTAGCGCATAGCGTGCAACGTTGGTCCAGGCATCGCGGCTCGTGGCACGGCAAAGCAGGGTGTCCAGCTCCTGGGGGGACACGTGCGCCCCGGCAAGTTCGCCGGCTATGCGATCGGCTATGTCATCGGGCTTGTCCCCCACGATCGCGGCCACCGCTTTCCGGAGCAACGGGCTGGGTACATTGGTGACGGCTTCCATCGACACCGTATGCGGCTGGGAACGATCGCTGCCCTGGATGCTTGGGATTTCGTCGGCTAACCCTGACAAGGTGCCCATCTGAGTCAGGATGCAGGGCGAAGTGTCGACGCCGGGAACAGTTGATGAAAGCATGCATTGGGACCCATAGGCTGATTCGGGAAACCCAACCCTACGCATACGTGCAAACCGCCGCGACCAGGAATCGTCCGGCCGCGGCAGCCTAACTGTCGGAAAAAAATCCTAGGAAGCGAGCGCGGCCAACCCGCTGCGTGCCACATCGTGCACCGTGGCCCGGATAGCCAACTGGGTAAGGAACTCGTCCACATCGTCGGCATGCCCGCTGAATTCGGCCACGCACTGATCGCTGCCGCTGGAAAGCACGCGGGCATGGCTGTTGGCCCAGGCCAAGCCCGAGGCTGCGAAGCGCACGACGACCAGCTCGCGCTCCACGTGCTGGCGGGTGGTGAGCTCCTCGATGCTGATCACATCCACCAGCTTGCGCGACTGCTTGACGATCTGCTCCACCACGGCGTCGTCGCCATACACCACCAGTGAAAGCCGCGAGGCTTCCTCATCGCCGGTGGCCGCCACGGTGAGCGATTCGATGTTGTAGCCGCGCGCGGCGAAGAGGCCCGCCACGCGCGCCAGTGCGCCGGCTTCATTTTGCAGCAGGATCGAAATCAGGTGCCTCATGCTCAAAACATTCCCGTGGGACTGGCGACAGTGGGGAGCGGTGCGGCAGGCACTTCATCGCGGCTGGCGATGAAGTCGCCAGTAACCATCTGGGCATAGCAGGCGCCTGGGCCGACCATCGGGTACACCCCGGCATCGGGATCGATCATCACTTCAAGGAAGGCGGGGCCTTCGAAGGCGAGGAATTGCGCGATGGTGGATTCGATGGCCGCCGGATCGTCCAGGCGCTGCGCCCAGCCGAAGCCATCGGCCTCGGCGGCCTTGACGAAATCCTTCTTGTGCAGGCTTTTGTCCGAAGCTGAGAACCTTCCCTTGAAGAAGAGTTTCTGCCACTGCCGCACCATGCCGTCACCGACATTGTTCAGCACCACCACCTTCACCGGCAGGTTGTAGGTGGTGACGGTTTCCAGCTCCCCCAGGTTCATGCGGATCGATGCATCGCCGTCGACGTCGATCACCACCAGGTCCGGCCGCGCGAATTGCGCGCCGATGGCGGCGGGCAAGCCGAAGCCCATCGTTCCCATCGATCCGGAGGTCAGCCAGCGGCGGGGTTCGCAGAAATCGAAGTACTGCGCCGACCACATCTGGTGCTGGCCCACGCCTGTGCTGATGATGGCGTGCCCCCGGGTGATGCGGTTGATCGCCTCGATCACCGCGTAGGGCTGGATCAGCGCGCTTTGCCGGTCGTAGTCGAGGCGGTGCCGTGACTTAAGTTGCCCGATGTGTTCGTGCCAGGCGGAATAGTTCGCCTGGAAGCCATGGGCAATACCCCATGCGCGCAGGCGTTCGAGCGACGTACGCAAGGTGCCGGTGTGGAACCAGTCGGCCTGTTTGACCTTGCCGATCTCCGCTGGGTCGATGTCGATCTGGGCAATGGTCCTGGCAAGCGGCGCGAACTTGTCGGGTACCCCAACAACGCGATCATCGAAACGGGCGCCGAGCGCAAAGATGAAATCGCAATCGTCCACCGCATAGTTGGCATAGGCCGTGCCGTGCATGCCCAGCATGTGCAGGGCGAGCGGATCGGTGGTGTCGTAGCCACCGATGCCCATCAGCGTGGTGGTCACGGGAAGGCCGAAGCTGTGCGCGAAATCACGCAACGCATCGCGGGCCCCATCGGTGATGATGCCGCCGCCGGCGTAGATCAGCGGCCGGCTCGATGCCTTGAGCGCGGCGAAGAATTCCGCGCAGCGGGCATCGCTAAGCGGCGTCTGCTCGATGGCGCGCAGGCGCGCGCGGTAACCGGGCACCGGCAACTCCCCGGCGCCTTCGAAGGTAACCACGGTGTTTTGCACGTCCTTGGGAATATCCACCACTACCGGGCCGGGGCGGCCGCTGCGGGCGATGTAGAACGCCGTGCGCAAGGTGGCCTCAAGCGCACTGGCGTCGGTCACCAGGAACACGTGCTTGGCACAGGCTCCCATGATGGTGCTGATCGGCGCCTCCTGGAAAGCATCGGTGCCGATGGACGCGGTGGGCACCTGGCCGCTGATCACCACCAGCGGAATGGAGTCGGCGGTGCAGTCGCGCACCGGGGTGACTGCATTGGTGGCGCCAGGGCCCGATGTGACGAGCGCCGCACCCACCTTGCCCGAGGCGCGCGCATAACCTGCGGCCATGAAGCACGCGCCCTGCTCGTTGGCAGGGACGATGAGTGGCAGCGGCTCGCTGCCATCCGCACGGAGGTTCTCGAGGTTGTGACGGAAGATCGCGTCGTACACCGGCAGGATGGCGCCGCCGGAATAACCAAACAGTACATCCAGGCCTTCGTCGGCCAGTACCTGCACCACGACATCGGCGCCGGTCAGTGCCTGCCCTGCGCGGGGATGGATCTTGGAGCTAATGTCGCCGGGGGTATCCAGTTGCGCGTTCACATGAGTCCTTTGGGGAAAGCTTTCGTCAAGGAGATCCAGTGCTTCCTGGCGAACGCCCTAAGCGCCGGCGTGCAAGCACGCCGGCGTGGGTGCGTCATGGTGCCGGGGCGGGTGCCGCCGGGGTCGGATCTTTCGAACCCTGCAGCCACGGCATGCGGGCACGGAGCGCCGCGCCGACCTTCTCGATCGGATGATCAAGGTCGGCCTGCTTGAACCTCTTGTAGTTGGGAAGGCCAGCCTGGTATTCGGCCGTCCATTCCCTGGCGAAGGTGCCGTCCTGGATGTCCTTCAATACCTCCTTCATGCGCTCCTTGGTGCTGGCGTCGATCACCCGAGGGCCGCGCGTGTAGTCGCCGTACTGGGCGGTTTCGGAGACGAATTCCAGCATCCGCTTGATGCCGCCTTCGTAGAACAGGTCGACGATCAGCTTCAGCTCGTGCATCACCTCGTAGTAGGCGATTTCCGGGCGGTAGCCGGCTTCGGTGAGGGTTTCAAAGCCCTTGATCACCAGCTCCGTGGCGCCGCCGCAAAGCACGGCCTGTTCGCCGAAGAGGTCGGTCTCGGTTTCTTCCTTGAAGTCGGTTTCGATCAGCATGGCGCGCGCGCCGCCGATACCCGCGGCATACGACTGGGCCTTCTCCGCTGCCTTGCCGGTGGCATCCTGGTGCACGGCGAAGAGGCACGGCACGCCGCGGCCGATCTCGTATTCACGGCGCACCAGCGCGCCCGGGCCCTTGGGCGCCACCAGGATCACGTCGATATCCGCGCGGGGTTTGATCTGGCCGAAATGGATGTTGAAGCCGTGGGCGAACAGCAAGGCCGCGCCCGGCTTGATGTTGGCCTCGATGGCGTGGCGGTAGAGGTCCGGCTGCACCATGTCCGGTGTGAGCACGGCCACCAGGTCCGCGCCGCGCACCGCTTCGCCAGGCTCGGCCACGGCGAAGCCGTCGACATAGGCGCGGTTCCACGAAGGGCCGCCGGGGCGCAGACCCACCACGACGTCCAGGCCGGAGTCCTTGAGGTTCAGCGCGTGCGCGCGGCCCTGGCTGCCGTAGCCGAGCACGGCGATGCGTGCGCGGGCGAGAGGGGCGGTGGTGGCTTGCGTGTCGGTCATTACATTCTCCGGAAGATGCATGCAGGGGCGGCTTAGGGTGCCGCGAGACTTCAATTGCCGATCAAGGCCTGGGTAAAGCGTTCTTCGTCGCGAGCGGGACGGCTGGCGGGTACGGGCGCTTCGGTGTCTTCGAAGGCGGTGGTTACGGCGCCTTCGGCGGCCGAACCCACCAGCCGGGCGAACTTGGCCAGCGCGCCGCGGGTGACCTTCGGTGCCGGCGGACGCCAGCTGCCGCGGCGTGCGGCGAGGTCGGCGTCGGTGCGAAGTTCGCGGGTACCGGCGTCGATGAAGATCGCATCGCCCTCGCGCAGCAGTGCGATGGGTCCGCCACGCGCTGCTTCCGGAGCGATGTGGCCCACCATGAAGCCGTGCGTGGCGCCGCTGAAGCGGCCATCGGTGATCAGCGCCACGTCGTTGCCCAGGCCGCGGCCGACCAGTGCCGCGGTGACGGCCAGCATTTCGCGCATGCCGGGGCCGCCGGCGGGGCCTTCGTTGCGAATCACCATCACGTCACCGGCGCGGATCCTGCCCGCCTGCACGGCGGCGAACGCCTCCTCCTCGCTTTCGAACACGCGGGCGGGGCCCGCATGGCTGGTGCGGCCGTGGCCGGCGAGTTTCAGGATGCAGCCTTCAGGCGACAGGTTGCCGTAGAGGATGCTGTAGCCACCGCGCGGCTTGAGCGGGTTGGCAACCGTGCGCACCACGTCCTGGCCGGTGGTGGCCGTGGGCGCGGCGTCGAGGTCGGCGAACAGGGTGTGGCCGGTGACGGTCGGGGTGTCCTTGAGCATGCCGGCCTTGCGCAGTTCCTGCGCCACGATGGCGGTGCCACCGGCGGCGGTCAGTTCCACGGCGCTGTACTTGCCGCCGGGTTTCAGGTCGGCGATCACCGGCGTATGCACCGAGGCCGGTTCGAAGTCTTCGATGGACAGCGCCACGCGCGCCTCGTGGGCAATGGCCAGCAGGTGCAGCACCGCATTGGTGGATCCGGCGGTGGCGGCGACCATGCGCGCGGCATTGTCGAAGGCGGGGCGGGTGAGGATGTCGCGTGGCTTGCGGCCGGCAATCAGGTTTTCCATGGCAAGTTCGCCGCAGCGGCGCGCCGCATCACGCTTGGCAGGATCCGTGGCGGCGATGTCGTTCAGGCCCACGGGTGTGAGGCCCAGCGTGGTCAACACCATGGCCATGGTGTTGGCGGTGAACTGGCCACCGCAGGCACCGGCGCCAGGGCAGGCGTGGCGCTCGACGTCGGCAAGCTCGGCATCGTCGATCTTGCCCGCACCATGCGCACCGACGGCTTCGAACACTTCCTGCACGGTGATCGACTTGCCGTTGAGGGTGCCGTGGTCGATGCTGCCGCCGTAGAGCGCCACACCAGGAATATTCAGCCGCGCCAGCGCCATCGCCGCAGCGGGTATGGTTTTGTCGCAACCGCACAGCACCACCATCGCATCCAGGCAGTGGCCGTCCACGGCAAGTTCGATCGAGTCGGTGATCAGCTCGCGGCTCACCAGCGAGGCACGCATTCCCGAGGTGCCCATGGCGATGCCGTCGGTCACCGCAATGGTGTTGAACTCCACCGGGGTGCCACCGGCTGCACGCACGCCTTCGGCCGCGGCTTCGGCAAGATCGCGCAGGTTGAGGTTGCAGGGGGAGACGTTGGACCAGCTATGCACGATGGCCACCATCGGACGGGCGATGGCATCGTCGTCCAGGCCCGTGGCGCGCAGCATGGCGCGTGCCGGTGCACGGTCGGGGCCGGTCTTGATCGCGTCGCTGCGCAGCGCGATGGGGATCTTCTTCGTATTCATGCAGCCTCCGCTTTCGCGTTGCAGGCATCGAGCACGGCATCGAGCACGTCTTGCGTGCTGGCCGTGCCGCCGACGTCGCGGGTGAGGTTGCCGTGCTCGAGCACAGCGTCGACGGCCGCTTCCACCAGCGCCGCCTCGGTGGGCAGGTTCAGCGAATGGCGCAGCAGCATCGCGGTGGACAGGATGGTGCCCAGTGGATTGGCCAGGCCTAAGCCTGCGATGTCCGGTGCCGAGCCATGGATCGGCTCGTACAGACCGCAGGGTTTTTCCCCCAGCGAAGCGGAGGGCAACAGCCCCAGGGAACCGGCAAGCACCGCGCCTTCGTCAGTGAGGATGTCGCCGAACATGTTCTCGGTGACGATCACGTCGTAGTCGGCAGGACGCGTCAGCAGCAGCATGGCCATCGAATCCACCAGCTGGTGCTCGAGTGAAACATCCGGGTATTCCTGGCCGATGCGTATGGCCACCGAGCGCCACAGGCGCGAAGTTTCCAGCACGTTGGCCTTGTCCACCGAGGTCACCTTCCTGCGCCGCGTGCGGGCCAGTTCGAAGGCGTGGCGCATCACCCGCTCGATTTCCACGACGGTATAGCGGCACTCGTCGGTGGCGTCGGTGTCCGAGCGCGTCTTGGCACCGAAATAGATGCCGCCGGTGAGTTCGCGGATAAACACCAGGTCCACGCCCTTGGTCTTCTCAGGCTTCAGTGGCGACAGCGCCGCACTGCGCGGATGCAGTTTCAGCGGCCGCACGTTGGCGAATACGCCCAGCGCCTTGCGGATCGCCAGCAGGCCCTGCTCGGGGCGCACCGGCGCGTTCGGGTCGGACCATTTGGGCCCGCCCACGGCACCCAGCAGCACCGCGTCGGCCTTCTCGCAAGCCGCACGGGTGGCGGCTGGAAGCGGATCGCCGACGGCGTCGATGGCGGCGCCGCCGATCAACTGCTGGTCGAAGGAGAATTCATGGCCGTAGCGCTCGGCCACGGCCTTGAGCACAGCCACGCCTGCAGCCGCCACTTCCGGGCCGATGCCGTCGCCGGGCAATACCACGATGGTCGCCTTCATGCGGCCTGCTCCAGGTTCTTTTCGAATGCGGTAATGGCGTTGTCCTGCCGCAGCAGGAAGCCGAGCTGGTCCACGCCGTTCAACAGGCAGTGGCGCGAGAATTCATCCAGTTCGAAGCGGATCTCGCCGCCGTCGGGCAGGCGGATGCTGCCGGCGGCAACGTCGATGCGCAGTTCCGTGCCCGGATGCTCCAGCAGCCAGCGGTGTTCGGCAGGGCTCACCACCACGGCCAGCAGG
This sequence comes from Pinirhizobacter soli, assembly GCF_015905305.1. GTDB lineage: Bacteria > Pseudomonadota > Gammaproteobacteria > Xanthomonadales > Rhodanobacteraceae > Pinirhizobacter > Pinirhizobacter soli. Next base: position 2,150,824 of record NZ_JADZLQ010000001.1, on the reverse strand, counting down.
CCGTTCTTCAGTGAGTTGCCGCGGAAGATGTCGGCGATCTCGCTGGAGATCACCGCGGTGATGCCGTAGTCCAGCAAGGCCCAGGGCGCATGCTCGCGCGAGGAGCCGCAACCGAAGTTGTGGCCGGCCACGATGATCTGGCAGCCGCGGGCCGCGGGTTTGTTCAGCGCGAAATCCGGGTTGTCCGAGCCATCGGCCAGGTAGCGCCAGTCTTCGAAAGCATGTTTGCCCAGGCCCGTGCGCTCGGTGGTGGTCAGGAAGCGCGCCGGGATGATGCGGTCGGTGTCGATGTTCTCATTGGCCAGCACCGCCGTGCGGGAGTGCACGTAGGCCAGCGGTCGCGAGCTGCTCATGCGGCGGCCTCCTGGTCGAGATAGTCACGGGGATCGGCCACCACGCCGGCAATAGCCGACGCCGCGGCGACCAGCGGGCTGGCGAGCACGGTACGTGCGCCCTTGCCCTGTCGGCCTTCGAAGTTGCGGTTGGACGTGCTCACCACCAGCTGGCCCGGCTGGGCCAGGTCGCCGTTCATGGCGATGCACATCGAGCAACCCGGTTCGCGCCATTCGGCGCCTGCGGCGCGGAATACCTCGTGCAGGCCGGCAGCCTCGGCTTCGCGGCGCACTTTTTCCGAGCCTGGCACCACCAGCATGCGCACGTGGCCCGCTACCTTGCGTCCACGCAGGATGTCCGCGGCGGCGTGCAGGTCCGACAGCCGCGCATTGGTGCAGCTGCCGATGAAGACGACATCCACGTGCTCACCGGCCATCGGCTTGCCGGGGGTGACACGCATGTAGTCCAGCGCTTTCTGCTCCAGCGCGTCGGCGGCCTTGGGCACATTGGCGGCAATGGGCATCACCATGCCCGGATGGGTGCCATAGGTGACGCTGGGCGTGATGGCGCTGGCGTCGATATGGACGTCCTGGTCGTACTTGGCGCCCTCGTCGGAACCCAACGTGCGCCAGTGCGCCACGGCCTGGTCCCAGGCCGCGCCCTTCGGCGCGCGTTCACGGCCTTCCAGCCAGGCGAAGGTGGTGTCGTCGGGGGCGATGAGGCCTGCCCGGGCGCCGGCTTCGATCGACATGTTGCAGACCGTCATGCGCTCTTCCATCGACAGCGCGCGAATGGTCGAGCCGCGGTATTCGATGACGTGGCCGGTGCCGCCGCCAATGCCGATGCGGCCGATGATGTGCAGGATCAGATCCTTGGCGGTCACGCCGCGCTGCAGTGTTCCCTCCACGTGGATGGCCAGGGATTTCGGCTTGCGCTGCAGCAGGCACTGCGTGGCCAGCACGTGGCCGACCTCGGTGGTGCCGATGCCGAAGGCCAGCGAACCGAAAGCGCCGTGGGTGGCGGTATGGCTGTCACCGCAGACGATGGTCATGCCCGGATGGGTGGCACCCACCTCGGGACCCGCCACGTGGACGATGCCGCGGTCGGGACTGTCCCAACCCAACAGGTCAATGCCGAACTCCGCGACGTTCGCCTCGAGCTTGGCCACCTGGCTTTCCGCTTCCGGCGTGTAGTACGGACGGCGGCCGTCGGCGCCTGCGGGAAGCGTGGGCGTGGAGTGGTCGAGCGTGGCCAGCGTGCGGTCGCGGCGGCGCACGGTGAGCCCGCGCGAGCGCAGTTCGTCGAAGGCCTGGGGTGAGGTCACTTCGTGCACAAGGTGCAGGTCGACGTACAGCACGCCCGGGGTGGCGGCGGTTTCGGCCACCACCTGGTGGGCGTCCCAGAGTTTGTCCAGCAGGGTACGGGCGCTCATGCGGCCACCTTCGCTTCAGCGGTTTCGTGCACGGGCGTGAGCCAGCCCCATCGGTCTTCGGTGCGTCCGTCGAACAGGCCGAAGAAATCGTCCTGCAACTGGCGCGTGATCGGGCCAGGCACGCCGTCGCCGACGCGCTTGCGGTCCACTGAACGCACGGCGGTCACCTCGGCAGCCGTGCCGGTCATGAACACTTCATCGGCGAAGTACAGGAATTCGCGCGGCAGCGGCTGCTCGACGATGGTGTAGCCACGGGCGCGGGCCAGGGTGAGCACACTGTCACGGGTGATGCCGCACAGGATACTGGCGGCCACCGGCGGGGTGTGGATCACGCCGCCGCGCACGATGAAGAGATTCTCGCCGGCACCCTCGCTCAACAGGCCATCGGTGCCCAGGGCGATGCCCTCGGCGTAACCGCCACTGATGGCCTCGCGGGCGATCAGCTGGCTGTTGAGGTAATTGCCCGCGGCCTTGGCGCCGCTGGGGAAGGTATTGGGCGCGGCGCGGTTCCACGAGGAAACACACACGTCCACGCCTTTCTCCAGCGCGTCGCTGCCGTGGTAGGCGCCCCAGGGCAGGGCGATGATCGCCACGTCCACCGCCGTATCCAGCGGCGGCGCCAGGGCGAAGGTGAAGCCGCTGCGATAGACGATCGGCCGCACGTAGGCTGATTGCAGTCCGTTGGCGGCGATCACCTCGCGGCAGGCGCGGTCGATCGCCTGGGCGTCGTAGCCGTGGTCCAGGTCGTACACGCGGGCGGACTGGAACAGCCGCGTGGTGTGGTCACGCAGGCGGAAATACTGCGGGCCGTCCGGCGTGGCATACACGCGGATGCCTTCGAACACGGACGAGCCGTAGTGCAGCGCGTGGGCGCCGACGTGGACCGTGGCTTCGGCGAAGGGCTTGATGCTGCCGTTGTGCCAGATGAGGGACGGGGCTTGCATGGGTCGTGCTCCTGGTTCAGCGTTGCGCGGCCACGGCAGCCGTTTGCGGCGCCTGGCGTTCGATGCGGTTGACGATGGCCAGCACCGCGTGCGCGGTGGCCTCGACGATGTCGGTGCTTACGCCGTTGCCCCGGTACTCGTGTCCGAGGTGCGTGGCTGAAAGGCTGGCGTGGCCCTGGGCGTCGCCGCCCTGGCTGATGGCGCGTACCTGGAAGTCCACCAGCTCCAGTGGCTGGCCGGTGGCGCGCTGCACGGCGCGCAGCATGGCGTCGACCGGACCATCGCCGATGGCGGCTTCGCTGGCTTCGCGCCCGTCGTCGTGGCGCAGCTGCACCGTGACCGAGGCGCTGCCGCCCACGTGCGAGCTGGCATGCATGTTCTGGATGCGCCACGGGCCCTGCGTCTCAGGATCCGCACCGCCGGCCAGTGCCACCAGGTCCGCATCCACCACTTCGCGCTTGCGGTCGGCCAGTTTCTTGAAGTTGGCGAACACGTCATCCATGGCTGCTTCGTCCAGTTCGAAGCCCAACGCGGCCAGCCGCTGGCGCAGTGCATGGCGGCCGGAGTGCTTGCCGAGCACCAGCGAGGTGCTGGCGCCGACATCCTCCGGGCGCATGATTTCGTAGGTGCCGCGATGCTTGAGCATGCCGTGCTGATGGATGCCCGACTCATGGGCGAAAGCGTTGTCGCCGACGATCGCCTTGTTGCGTGGCACCGGCTGCTGCGTGAGGTTGGCCAACAGGCGCGAGGTGGGATACAGGCGCTCGCTGACGATACCGGTATCGACCTTGAAATACGGCGCGCGGGTGCGCAGCGCCATCACGATTTCCTCCATGGCGGCGTTGCCGGCACGCTCGCCGATGCCGTTGATGGTGCATTCCACCTGGCGGGCGCCGGCGCTGATGGCGGCCATCGAGTTGGCCACGGCCAGGCCCAGGTCGTCGTGGCAATGGGCGGAGAAGATCACGCCCTTCGGCCGGCGCACGTTCGCCTGCAGGTAGGTGAAGAGCTCGGCCATCTCGGCCGGGGTGGTGTAGCCCACGGTGTCCGGTGCGTTCAGCACGATCGCGCCGGCGTCGGCCGCGGCGTTGAACACTTCCACCAGGTAGTCATGCTCGGTGCGCAGGGCATCCTCGGCCGAGAACTCCACCTCGTGGCACTGGTCCTTCGCCCGCTTGATGGCGGCGATGGCGATATCGACCACCTCGGCCTTGGTCTTGCCCAGCTTGTGCTCGCGATGCAGGGGGCTGGTGGACAGGAACACATGGATACGCGAGCGGCGGGCCTGCGCCAGCGCCTTGCCGGCGGCATCGATGTCGCCTGGCTGGCAGCGCGCCAGGGCGCAGACCGTGGGTGCCTTCATCGCTTTGGCCACTTCCGCCACGGCGGCAAAGTCGTCAGGCGAGGCTGCGGGGAAGCCCGCTTCCATCACGTCCACGCCCAGTTCCTCCAGGGCGTGGGCCATGCGCATCTTGGCGCGCCGGTCCATCGAGAAGCCCGGGGCCTGTTCGCCGTCGCGCAAGGTGGTGTCGAAGATGCGCACGCGTCCTACGTCCGGCTCGCCGTCGTTTTCGTGCGTGGTGTGGTTCGGGTGGCTCATGGTCTGCTCCGCTTGGGGCGGTGAATGAGTGGCAACAAAAAACCCCGCTACCTTTGGAAGGTGCGGGGTTTTGAGGAGTCTTCAGGTTTGTTTCTTAGTTACCTGGACACATGCCCTCAGCCCGCACCTCCGTTGGTAATAAGGAGTACGAGTACAAGGGCAAGAAGAAGGGTGGTGCGAAGTCGCAGCGTGGCGCCGGCCGCCTGATGGCGGGCGTATTCGGCGATGCGGCTGATGTTGGTGCGCTGCGACATGGAACCGACCATAAGGGGGGTTTGCCACGCGTGTCAACAGTTGGCGATGAAACTATATTTCCTAGGAATGGATCATCCGCGCCTCGGACGTCTGGATGTCCAAATGCTCGCAAGCGATGGAACGGTCGTTCGACACCCGGCAGAAAAACGCGATCCTTACAACGGCTTGGGAGCCATCTGCGAGGGGTGGCGACGGTCATCGGGCGGGCGTAGAGTCGGCCATTCCAGCCTGCCCGGAATGCACCATGTCTGATAACGAAGATCGGCCGGCACCGGGCCATCCCGGGGTTGCGGCGAGGTGGTCTTCATCGGCCAAATCGGGTGTTGGTACGGCGCTGACGGCCGAAAGCCGGGTCTGGTTCACACTGGGCCGCGGCATCCTGAACGAGGTGTACTACCCGCGCATCGACATGGCCTGCATGCGCGATGCGGGCCTGCTGGTGACCGGCCCCGACGGGTTTTTCGCCGAGGAAAAGCGTGACGCCCATCATGCTGTGGAATCTTACGAAAGCGGGCTCCCGGCCTACCGGCTGGTCAATACCTGCACCCGTGGACGATTTCGCATCACCAAGCGGGTGATCACCGATCCCCGGCGCGACGTGCTGCTTCAGCAGATCCGCTTCGAGGCCCTCGAAGGCAAGCGCGAGGACTACCGCGTCTACATGCTGCTGGCCCCGCACCTGGTGAACGGGGGTGACCACAACACCGCCTGGACCGGGCAATACAAGGGCAAGGACCTGGTATTCGCCCGCGGTGGCGGCCGTTCGCTGGCCCTGGGCGCGGAGCCGCCCGTGCTCCGGCGCAGCGTCGGTTTCGTCGGCCGGTCCGATGGCTGGCGGGACCTGAAGGAAACCGGCGACCTGCCGAACCTTTACACCCGCGCCGACGATGGCAACGTGGCGATGATCGTCGAGCTGGACATGAGCGACGACGACGGCTGCACCGTGGCGATCGGCTTCGGCACCACCCCTGAGGAAGCCGCCTTCCGGGTGCGCGGTAGCCTGCAGGATGGTTTCCTGCACGCAAGAAATCTCTACGTGGCGTCCTGGCGCGAGAAGACGAAGGCCATCTTCGACCTGAAAGGTGGCAAGCGTCCCAGCGGCGACGATCTGTATCGGATCGACGTGGGCGTCCTGCTTACCCATGCGCCGGTGGGCTATCGCGGCGCGATGATTGCGAGCCTCTCCATTCCCTGGGGCCAGTCCAAGGGCGACGACGACATGGGTGGCTACCACCTGGTCTGGCCGCGTGACCTGGTGGAGAGCGCCGGTGGCCTGTTGGCCGCGGGCCTGGGCGATGCCGCCCTGGACGTGCTCAATTTCCTCCAGGCCACCCAAGAGGTCGATGGCCGCTGGCCGCAGAACATGTGGCTGGACGGCAAACCCTACTGGGGTGGGGTGCAGCTGGACGAATGCGCCTTCCCGATCCTGCTGGTCGAGGCGCTGCAGCGGGCCAACATCACCGCCGGGCCGGGCACCGCGCGTTACATCCCGATGATCCGGCGGGCGGCGTCGTTCATCGTGCGCAACGGGCCGCTGACCGCCCAGGATCGCTGGGAGGAAGATGCCGGTTTCTCGCCCTTCACCCTGGCCGTGACCATCGCCGGACTGCTGGCCGCCGCGGAACTGATCGAGCACCATGGCGATGCACCGTGCGCGCGCTACCTGCGCGAGACCGCCGACGCCTGGAACGATGGCATCGAGGACTGGTGCTTCGTGCTCGATACACCCTTGGCGCGGGAAGCCGGCGCTGCCGGCTACTACGTGCGCATGGGCTCGGTGGGTAGCGCAGGCGACCTGGCATCGAGCCAGATCGTGGTGAAGAACCGCGATGGTGCGCATACCTTCCATGCCACCGCCGAGATCGTCAGCCCCGATGCGCTGGCCCTGGTACGGTTCGGCCTGCGCAGCGCGAACGATCCGCGCATCGTCGATACGGTGAAAGTGATCGACCACAAGCTCAAGGTGGAGTTGCCGCAGGGCCCGGCGTGGTATCGCTACAACGAGGATGGCTACGGCGAGCACGCCGACGGATCGGGTTTCGACGGCGTCGGTATCGGCCGGCCATGGCCGCTGCTCACGGGCGAACGCGCGCACTTCGAACTGGCCGCGGGCCGGATGGACGAGGCGCGCCGGCTGCTCAAGTCCATGGAACTGTCGGCCAACCGCGGCGGCCTGTTGCCCGAGCAGGTATGGGATGCCGAGGATATTCCCGCCCTGTTGCTCAAGCGCGGCCGCCCTTCAGGTTCTGCCATGCCGCTGGTGTGGGCGCACTCTGAGCATCTGAAGCTGCTTCGATCCCTTGCCGATGGCGTGGTGTTCGACATGCCGCCCCTCACCGCCAAGCGGTATCTGGAGCAAGGCGTCACCTCGCGCTTCACCCTGTGGCGCTTCGACCTTCCCAGGGCGCCGCTGGCGCATGGACGCGACTTGCGCATCGAGACGCTCGAGGCTGCGCGCGTGCGTTGGTCGGACGACGATTGGGCCACCGTCCATGACACCGACTCCCGGCACAGTGGCTTCGGCACCCACGTCACCGACCTGCCCGTTGCCAAGTCGTCGACATCGGCGACACTACGCTTTACGTTCTGGTGGCCCGGAGCGGCACGCTGGGAAGGGCGCGACTTTTCCCTCACCTTCGGCGACAACGGCAAGCACGCAAGGACCAAGGCATGAAAAAGCAGCAGGCGGGGATCCTCTCCATCGATGTCGGTGGCAGCCATCTGAAAGCCGACGTACTGGATGAAAAGGGCAAGAGCGCGGCCGAGCGCGTCCGCGTGCCCACCCCCAAGCCATGTCCACCGGATGTGCTGGTGAAACTGGTCACCGAGATGGTGAGCGGCCTTCCGCCCTTCGACCGGATATCCATCGGCTTCCCGGGCGTGATCTGCCGCGGCAAGGTGATGACGGCGGCAAACTTGGGCAACGAAGTCTGGGTGGGGTATCCGCTCGAGCGCGCCTTAAGCCAGGCGCTGGGCGGCCATCCGGCGAAGCTCATCAACGATGCCGACATGCAGGGTTTCGGCCTGATCAAGGGCAAAGGCCTGGAGTTCGTGGTCACCCTGGGCACCGGCATGGGCACCGGCCTCTTCCTCGATGGCGAACTGATGCCGCACATGGAACTGGCCCACCATCCGCTTAAAAAAGGCAAGACATACGAGCAACTTCTCGGCAACGTTGCCTACCAGGATGCGGGCAAGAAGAAATGGAACAAACGCCTGCACCTGGCGCTGCGTACGATAAACGTGCTGCTTAGCCCCGACCACATCTACCTGGGCGGCGGCAATGCCGACTATGTCGATCCCGACGGGCTGCCGGAGAACGTCAGCATCGGTGACAACAAGGCCGGCATCGTCGGCGGAGCGGCGCTGTGGCGCAACGAGCCGAAGGCCCGTGCCCCGGCGGCCACAAAGAAGGCGGCGAAGAAAACTTCACGCAAGCGTTGACGGCTGCATCGCCCCCATGGCATGCGGCCTGCGACCGCCGCACGGTCATTCACGTCGCCGGTAGCGTCAAGCGTCCAGATGCCCAAGCGCCAGCACGAAGGTGTCCTCCAGCGCCGCAAGCACATCCTTGCGGCCCTTGATGCCAGGCTCGGCACTCAAGGCGGCGAACGATTTCATCAACTGCAGCAGCACGAACGACTGCGGCCGCAGTTTCTCGCGCGCGATGTCCGGTGCGAAGGCCACCAGGATATCGGTGATGAGTTCACGCAGGGTATTGCGCAGGCCAAGCACGATGGAATCGGGAAGATTGGTGGCCTCGCCCAGGGTGACGAAACCGGGATTCTTGCGGCGGAATTCGTAGACGGTTCGCAGCAGTTTGGCGCCCAGGGTGCGGTCGTCCATCGAACGGGCCAGGCCCGCCATGCGCCGGAGATCCGCGTGCAGCGCCGAGACATAGCGCGCGACCAGCGCTTCGGCCACTAGCTCCTTGGTGGGGAAAAACTGGTACAGCGAGCCGATCGATGCACCCGCCCGTGCGGCGATTTCGGTCATCGTGGCGGCATCGTAGCCCCTCTCGGCGAAAACCTCGCCAGCCGCCTCCAGCAACGATTCCACGCGCGCCACGCCACGCTGGCGCTGCGGTTTGCGGATCGCCGGGCTTGAATTACTCGAGGCCATCCTCATAAACTCCCATGTGAGACTATCCTCATAAATCTATCGAGGTAACGACATGGCCGACGACAAGCTCGACCCGGGCACGACAGCGCTGGTCCTGATCGACCTGCAGGCGGGCATCGTCCCTTTTGCAAAGGGACCTTACACCGGCGAAGAAGTGCTGACCCGTGCCGCTCGTCTTGTATCGCGTTGCCGGGACATCGGTATCCTTGTGGTGCGCGTGAGCGTGGGTTTCGCACCGGACTTCGCCGATGCCCTCAAGCAACCGGTGGATCAGCCCAACCCCGCGCGTGCACTGCCGGAGAACTGGTGGGCGGATCCTGAGGGGCTGCCAACCGCGGCGAACGACATCCGTATCACCAAGCGGCAATGGGGTGCGTTCTACGGAACGGAGCTGGATTTGCAACTGCGCCGCCGCGGTATCAAGGACATCATCCTTGGCGGCATCTCCACCAATATCGGCGTGGAATCCACGGCACGCTCGGCCTTCGAGCACGGTTATGGCCTGGTACTGGTGGAAGACGCGATGAGTTCGCACGAGGCCACTCATCATCAGTTTGCAGTGGAATCCATCTTCCCAAGGATCGGCCGCGTCCGCAGCACCGAGGCGGTGCTGGCCATGCTTGGTTGAAGCAACCACTCGCGCAGGGCGGCGTCTTCCGCGGCCATGGGCTCAGCATGGCTGGGCCGTTCAAGCATCGCCGCCAGCGCGTGGGGCACCGGCACGACGCGCGCTGCCAGTGGTTCCACGACAGTGTCGAACTTGGCCGGATGCGCCGTGGCAACGATCGTCCAGCGGCGCCGGTCGCCCGCTTGGGCCATGCGTTCACGGATCTTCATGGCGGTGGCGGTGTGCGGGCAGAAAAGGTAACGCGCTGCATGGCGGCCGATGACATCGGCGATCTCGGTGTCATCCACGGCCTCGGCGAATCCGGCCAACCGGGCTTCTTCCACGCGGCCGTGAGAGAGAGACATCAATCGCTCGAAGTTGCTGGGCGCCCCCACATCCATCGCATTGGCGAGCGTGGCGACCGCTTCACGCGGGCGATAAGCACCGCCTGCGAAGAAGTCCGGCAACGTGCGATTGGCGTTGCAGGCCAGGCGCACATCGCCGATCGGCAAGCCCATGGCCCGCGCCCATAGCGCGGCCAGGGCGTTGCCGAGGTTGCCGGTGGGGATCACCAGGTTGATGCGCATGCCAGTGGCTCGCCAGTGCGTCAGGGAAGCCTGGGCGTAGTACGTCATCTGCGGCAGCAGCCGCCCCAGGCTGATGCTGTTGGCGGAGGTGAGCGGCACCTGGCTGTTGAGCCAGGCGTCGCCGAGCGCCGCCTTGGCCATCCGCTGGCAGTCGTCGAATCGTCCGGCCACGCGCAGTGCATGCACGTTGCCGCCGAAGCAGCCGAGCTGGTGTGCCTGCCGTGCCGAGACGCGCCCGTCGGGATAAAGGATCACCACGCGCAGGCCCGGGCGGCCGTGGAACGCCGCCGCCACTGCCGCCCCGGTATCGCCGGAGGTGGCCACCAGCACGGTAAGTTCCCGTCCATCCGCGCGCGGCAGACGCGACATGCATGCAGCCAGGAACCGTGCGCCGACGTCCTTGAAGGCGGCCGTGGGGCCGTGGAACAGCTCCAGCACGTCGGTGCTGTCGTCGAACGGGACCACCGGCACCGGGAAGTCGAAGGCTTCGCTGCAGATCGCTCCCAGTGCAGGTGCCAGCGTGCTGCCATCGAAGAACGGCGCCAGCAGGCGCGTGGCGACGTCCGGGAGTGTCTGCACGCCATCGAAGCGGACGATGTCCAGGACAGGAAGCTCCTGCGGCACATACAGGCCGCCATCGGGTGCCAGCCCTGCGGCGATGGCTTCCTCGACGGTGGCCGCGGGCGAGGTTTGGCGCGTGCTCTCGAACAGCATCCGGCTCACGCGTGCACCACGTGCGCGGCCGGTCCAGCGATCGGTGCCACGAAGCGGTCGCTGTCCAGGCCCTCGGCGGCGAAGGCGGCCACCATTTCCGCCGCGGCTGCATGGGCGAGCGCCGCCGATTCAAACCACCCGAAGACGCTTGGGCCGGCGCCGGAGATGCTGGCGCCGAGTGCGTCGTGGTCGAGCGCGGCGGCCTTGACCCGCGCGAAGCCCGGGATCAACCGCGCGCGCCGCGGCTCCACCAGCACATCGGACAAGCCGGCGCGCACCAGGGCGGCATCGCCGCGATAGCAGCCGGCCAGCACCTGGGCCAGGTTCGCGCTTTGCGCGATGAACTCCCCCAGGCGGTAGTCGCCGCTCAGCGCGGCTCGCGCGACGCGGGTCTCCAGCACGAAGTGCGGATGCACCAGCGCGCAATGCCAGTGCGCAGGAACCGGGATCGGCACTAGACGCTCGGCTGTGGCCAGCACCAGGCCGCCCATCAGCATCGGGCCGACGTTGTCCCCGTGCAGGCCGCCGCTGGCCACCGCTTCGCCGTGCATGGCCAGCGGATACAGAGCATGGATGTCCAACGGTTCGTCCAGCAGCGCATTGCCAGCCACCAGTGCCGCCACGCAGCTGGAAGCGGAGCCGCCCATGCCCGAGCCCAGGGCGATGCCCTTGTAGAGCTCCAGCTCGAAGCCGAAGGTGAGTTGCAGCTTGTCGCGCAGCGCGATCAGTGCAGCGCCGGCGGTGTTCAGTGGTGCGTCGAGGGGCAGGTCGCGGAACACGCCGTCGATCAGCTTGATGCGCACCACCGGCTCGTCGATGCGGCGCACGCGGGCGCGATCGCCGGCGCCGGCCAGGGTATGGCCGAGGATGTCGAAACCCACGCCGACATTGCCGACGCTGGCAGGCGCGACGGCTTCGGCCTGGAGCAGGGAGGAGGGCAGCGATTCATGGTTCATGCGCATACGTTAGCGCCCAGCGAGCCTGCGATGCGCAGGATGTCGGTGAAGACGCCGGCCGCCGTCACTTCCGGACCGGCCCCGGGACCCTGCACGATCAACGGGTTGTCGCGGTAGCGGCGCGTGCAGAACTGCACGATGTTGTCGGTGAGCCGGGTGTGGGCAAAGGGATGATCGCGAGGCAGCACGACCAGCCGGACGCTGGCACCGCCTGCGCGGTCCAGGTGGGCCACGTGCCGCAGCACGCCATCGACCGCGCGGGCTTCGGCCAGCCGCGCTTCGAGCGGTGCGTCCAGTTCATCCATGCGCGCCATGAATTCGCCCGGCGCCACCGACTGCAGGCTGGCCGGGACCAGGCTTTCCACCTCCACGTCGTCAAGGGCCAGGGGCACTCCTGACTCACGCGCCATGATCACCAGCTTCCGGGCCACGTCCCGGCCGGAAAGATCATCGCGCGGGTCGGGCTCGGTGTAGCCCAGGGCATGCGCTTCGCGGACGCAGGCGGAAAACGGCGCGCTGCCGTCGAAGCGGTTGCATAGCCACGCCAGCGTGCCCGAAAGCATGCCGTCCACGGCCACCAGCTCATCGCCGGTGTCCAGCAGGTCGCGCAGGGTCTGCATCACCGGCAGGCCCGCGCATACCGTGGCTTCGAAGCGGAAGCGGGCATGGCCATCGTGCGCGGCCTCGCGGATGGCGCCATAACGGGCCAGGTCGCCGCTGCCGGCATGCTTGTTGGGGGTGACCACGTGGATGCCCTGGCGAAGCCAGCCGGCGTAGTGCGAGGCCACCTCGTCGCTGGCGCTGCAGTCGATGATGAGCGTCGGGAAGCCCTCGGTGCCCACGTAGCCGGCGAAAGCTTCAAGGTCCGTCGGGCGCCAGGTCTGCGCGCCGTCGTGGCGCTCGTGCATGGCCTCGTCGTCGACATCCAGCCACATGCGGCGGCTGGCGGCCACCGCGCGCAGGCGCAGGTCCAGGCGCATCGGCAGCAGGCGCGAGCGCGCGGCATGCAGTTGGGCGACCAGAGCGGTGCCGACCTTCCCCGGGCCGATCAGGCCGATATCCAGGCGTCTGACAGGTGCCAGTGACGGGGCGTGGCTTTGGAGGTGGATGGCCTGGCTGTACACGGGAATACCCTTCCTTTGAATGAAAGGCCCGTGTTCTTCGAAGGGGGGAGCGATCGCGCTTGCGGCCGTTCCCTTGTCGAGGGACGGGCCGTTGGCGATGAGGTTGCTAGTCGCGCGCGGGCTGCCGTCCGGTGACGGTAGTGGTCGTACCCGAGCCGGTCATCGCGCGCAACACGCGCGCCGCGGAACCGGTGGGCTCCGGGCGGCGAATGCTTGCGATGGCGGAAATGTTCGACATGGCTCGACGTTAGGTGCCGAGGCGGGCCTGTGTCAAGGCCCGGCGACTAGGCCGTTCGAGGTAAGGCTGGGGTCAAACGCTGCAGTCCAGTGCGCGTCCTTCGCGCCACGACTGCGTGGCAAGTTCGGCCAGTTCCAGCGCCTTCAGGCCATCGGCCACCGTGGTGCGCACCGGCGTGCCGGCCGTCAGGGCGTCGAAGAAGTGGGCGATTTCCGCGGCGTAGGCATCCCGGTAGCGTTCGAGGAAGAAGTGCTCGGGCAGGTCGCTGGAGATGTGCTTGCCGCCCCACGACACCACCTGCGTGGGTCGCACGTTGCCGGCCTGCAGCATGCCCTTGTCGCCAAGTACCTCGAAGCGCTGGTCGTAACCGTAGGCCGCGCGCCGCGAGGTGTTGATCTGGCAAATCCGCCCCTTGCGGGTACGGATGGTCACCGCCGTGGTGTCGATGTCGCCGGCCGCGGCAATGGCGGGATCGGACAGGCAGCTGCCGGTGGCATGGATCGACACCGCTTCATCGCCCAGGATCCAGCGGAAGATGTCGAAGTCGTGGATCAGCATGTCCTTGAAGATGCCACCGGAACCCTTCAGGTACGCCACCGGCGGGGCGCCGGGGTCGCGGCTGGTCACCACCAGTACTTCCGGCGTGCCGATCTCCCCGTCGTCCAGCCGGCGCTTCAGCGCCGAGAACGTAGGATCGAAGCGGCGCTGGAAACCGATCATGCAGGTCACGCCGGCCGCTTCCACGGCCGCTGCGCATTCGCGAGCACGCGCGATGTCCAGGTCCACAGGTTTTTCGCAGAAGATCGCCTTGCCTGCGGCCGCCGATCGCATCAGGAGGTCGGCATGGGTGTCCGTGGACGAGCCAATCACCACCGCGCCGATCGCAGGGTCCGCCAGCGCCTCTTCGACACTTGCCACACGGGCGCCGTGCGCATCGGCCAATGCCTGGGCCGAGGGGGCGTGCACATCAACCACATGGCGCAGCGTCGCGCCTGGGTGCGAGGCGACATTGGCCGCATGGATCTTGCCGATGCGACCTGCACCGAATACCGCTACCTCAATCATCGAACTCTCCTGGTTCACTGGTTTCTTCCACGTTCAATTGCAGCCGGTAGGCCAGGGCCACGAACAATGCCTGGCAAAGGCACATGGTGCTGGTGAGGCCGCGAAAGGCAAAGGCGCTGCCCTCGGCCACCTTCAACAGCACCGAGGCGCGCTGTGCCAGGGGGCCCAAGTCGCTCTCGGTGATCGCCAGCACCTTTGCCTGCCGCTCCACGGCCATCCGCACGCAGGTGAGTGTTTCCTTCCCATAGGGAGGAAAACTGATCGCGATCAACGCATCGCCCTTGCCGATGCTGCGGATCTGCTGTTGCTCCATGCCGCCCAGGCCGCTGATCAGGTGCACGCGCTTGGGCGTGTGCTGCAGCGCATAGGCGATGTAGCTGGCGATGGCGAACGAACGCCGCACGCCCACCACGTAGATATTCTCAGCCTCCGCAAGCAGGTCCACGGCTTTGTCGAAGCGCTTTTCGTCCAGGCCGTGGGAAAGCTCATCCAGGCCCGCGCGGCTGGCTTCGATGAAACGCGCGGCAATGGACGCCGCGGGCATCGGCTGGCTTTTGGCGATCACGCTACGGATACGTTCCTCGTAGCTGCGCGAGGGCGCGGTGCGCTCGGTGTAAGCGGCGCGGAACACCGCCTGCATCTGGGTGAAGCCGGAGTAGCCAAAGCGCTGGGCGAAGCGGACCACGGCCGACGGATGCACGCCGCAGCCCCCGGCGATCTCGTTCACACGGCGGACCATGATGCTGCCGCGGTGTTGCTCAAGATACCGGGCCACGCCCTGCAACTGGCGCGGCAAGGATTCGAAGTCCTCCTTGATGCGCTGCATGAGCTGGTCTACTTCATTGCGTTTGGCCACGGGGCCCTCCGTACTGACCGGCAAGATGAAAGCACGGAATGGAATGAAAATTCCATTTATTTCCATGTTGCAATGCAAGTTGCAATTGCGGTTGGAGCGAGCCTATGCTCGGCGGACCCCGGAGATGGCCGGCAAGAAGGCTAGTCGTCCCGGCAACCGCAAGCGGAGACAAGCATGCGCGTCACGAAACTTTCCACCATCGCGGCGGCATGGATGCTCAGCCTCGCGATGATTTCCCCGGTACGCGCCGATCCGGGCGAACGCTATGTGCTGGTAAGCCACGCGGCGGATTCCGATTCCTGGTGGAACACCGTCAAGAACGCCATTCGCCAGGCCGGCCAGGACTACGGCGTGGACGTGGACTACCGCAACCCGCCCAATGGCGACCTTTCCGACATGGCACGGTTGCTCGAGCAGGCCGCGGCGCGCAATTACTCGGGCGTCGCCTACGACGTGGCCGATATCGACGTGCTCACCAAGCCCGTGGCGCGTATCCGTGCCAAGGGCATTAATACCGTCACCATGAATTCCGGCACGCTGGAGCAAAGCCGCGGACTTGGCGCCATCATGCATGTGGGCCAGCCCGATTATGAAGCAGGCAAGGCGGCGGGCCTGAAGGCGAAGGCGGCCGGCGTTTCAAGCTTTCTTTGTGTCAACCACAACGCCACCAACCAGGCGCAGTACCAGCGCTGCAAAGGCTTCGGCGATGCCCTGGGGTTGAAGGACATCCGTTCTTCGATCCTGGATACCGGCGTTGATCCGACCGTGGTGGCCGCCAAGGTCGGCGCGTACCTGCGCAACAACCCCAAGACCCAGGCCATCCTGGCCCTGGGGCCAGATTCGGCCGAGCCGAGCGCGCAGGTGGTCCAACGCATGGGGCTGTCGGGCAAGATCTTCTTCGCCACCTTTGACCTTTCGCCGGGCATTACCGATGCGATCAAGAAGGGCAGCATCAACTTCGCGATCGACCAGCAGCCCTACCTGCAGGGCTACATCAGCATCGCGGCGCTGGTGATCGCCCACCGCGACCACACCACCGATCCGGTTCGCATCATCGCCACCTTGAAAGCCGACCCGAAATTCCAGGCGCGCCTGGCCGCGTACGGCTTGAAGCCCATCTACGGCGAGCGTGATATCGCCTCCGGCCCGGCATTCGTAACGAAGGAAAACGTCTCCCTCGTCGAAAAGTACGCCGGTCAGTATCGATAGGGACATCACCATGACTGTCATCGAAGAGACCCTGGGCATGAGCAAAGCAGGAGACGCCAGTCCCGACGAACGTGTTCGGCGCCTCACCGCATGGCATCTGCTGATGGGCCGGCCGGAGCTTGGCGCCATCGCTGGCGCCATCCTGGTATTCGGCCTGTTCGGCGTATTCGCCGGCGACTCGGGCATGTTCGCCATCGACGGCGTGATGAACTGGGCGCAGGTGGCCGCCTACCTGGGCATCCTGGCCGTGGGTGCTTGCCTGTTGATGGTGGGCGGGGAATTCGATTTGTCGATGGGCTCGATGATCGGCTTTGCCGGCGTCATGGTGGCTGCACCGGTGATGTACCTGGGTTGGCCCGCCTGGGTGGCGGTGATCTTCGCTTTCGCCGGTGCCATGGCGCTGGGTTTGCTCAATGGCTATCTGGTGGTACGCACGAAGTTGCCTTCGTTCATCGTCACCCTGGCCTTCATGTTCATCCTGCGCGGGCTCACCCTGGTGCTGTCCACGTATTTCGCCAATGGCACCATCATCTCAGGCGTGGGCGACCGCCTGGCCGACGATCCGATCGTGCGTACCCTGTTCGTCGGCAGTACCGGCGCGTGGATCTTCCACGGCCTGGCGTCGCTGGGGTGGATCGAGGTACTGGCAGGCGGCGAGCCGGTGGTGAATGGCATTCCCAAGGTGATCCTGTGGTGGGTGGTGCTGGGCGCCGTCGCGGCTTTCGTGCTGGCCCGCACCCGCGCGGGCAACTGGATCCGCACCGTGGGCGGTGATGCCAATGCCGCGAAGAACGTGGGCGTACCAGTAAAGCGGGTGAAGATTTCCCTGTTCGTGTTCACCGCCTTCTGCGCCTGCCTGTTCGGCGTGCTGCAGGTGGCGGACGTGGGTTCGGCCGCGGCCGACCGCGGCCTGCAGAAGGAATTCGAAGCGATCATCGCCGTGGTGATCGGCGGCACCCTGCTTACCGGCGGCTTCGGTTCGGTGGTCGGCGCCTGCTTCGGCGCGCTGATCTTCGGCGTGGTGCAGATCGGCATCTCGTTCACCAACATCAATTCCGATTGGTACCGCGTGTTCCTCGGCGCGATGCTGCTGCTGGCGGTGCTGTTCAACCATTACATCCGCGGCCGCGCCGCGGCTGGCAAATAGGGGCGCGCCATGGCCGACGACTTCATCCTCGAGCTGGATAACGTCAGCAAATACTTCGGCACGGTGATCGCGCTGAAGGATGTCACCCTGCGTTTGCGCCGCGGAGAGGTGCACTGCCTCCTCGGCGACAACGGCGCGGGCAAGTCCACGCTGATCAAGACCCTTGCCGGCGTACACCCGCCGAGCACGGGCCAGTACCGGGTGGACGGCAAGGCCTTGGCCTTCCGTTCGCCGCGCGAAGCGCTGGACATGGGCATCGCCACCGTCTACCAGGACCTGGCCCTGGTGCCCTTGATGAGCGTGGCGAGGAATTTCTTCGCCGGGCGGGAGCCGGTGAAGAAGCTGTTCGGCCTGCTACCGGTGATGGACATGGCCCACGCCAACGCCACGGCAGTCCAGAAGCTCGCCGACATGGGTATTGCCGTACGCGATGCCAGCCAGCTGGTGGGATCGATGTCCGGTGGCGAACGACAGTGCCTGGCGATCGCGCGCGCCATTCATTTCGGTGCGCGTGTACTGATCCTTGACGAACCCACCGCCGCGTTGGGCGTGAAGCAGAGTTGCAACGTGCTGAAGCTGATCCACACCGCCCGCGCCCGTGGCATCTCGGTGATCTTCATCACGCACAACGTGCACCACGCTTATCCGATCGCCGACAGCTTCACCGTGCTCAACCGCGGGCAGTCGCTGGGGACCTTCGCCAAGGCGGACATCAGCAAGGAAGCGGTACTTGAAATGATGGCTGGCGGATCGGAGATCCAGGGCCTGTTCGACGAACTGGAAGGCCGTGCGGCCTGATGCCACGCGCCCAATGATGGAAGAAACCTTCATGCTGCAAACCCCTACGGCTGCCCCCCGCGACTTCGACGTAGCCTGCCTCGGCCGCCTGGCTGTAGACCTCTACGCCCAGCAGATCGGTGCGCCGCTGGAAGATGCCACCAGCTTTGCCCGGTACCTGGGCGGGTCCTCGGCCAATATCGCCTTTGGCAGCGCGCGACTGGGCTTGCGTTCGGCGATGATTTCCCGTGTCGGCGACGATCACATGGGCCGCTTCCTTACCCGGGCCCTGCAGGCGGAGGGCTGCGACACCAGCCAGGTGTCGCGTGACCCGGAGCGCCTTACCGCGCTTGCCATGCTCGGCATCGAAGACCGCGAAACCTTTCCGCTGCTGTTTTATCGCGAGAACTGCGCCGACATGGCGCTGGACGAGCAGGACATCGACGAGGCCTTCATCGCCCGCTGCCGCGCGTTGGTGATTACCGGTACGCATTTCTCCACGCCGCGCGTGCATGCGGCCAGTACGCGTGCCATCGCCGCGGCGCGACGGAACGACGTCCGCACGGTGCTCGACATCGACTACCGACCGGTGCTGTGGGGCCTCACCGGCCGCGGCAACGGCCAGCAGCGGTTCATCGCCGCCGCGCACGTCACCGAGCATCTGCAATCGATTCTTCCGGGTTTCGACGTGCTCGTGGGCACCGAGGAAGAGTTCCATATCGCCGGCGGCAGCACGGACCTTATCCAGGCCCTGCGTGCCGTACGCGCGGTGACGCCCGCCTTGTTGGTGGTCAAGCGCGGCCCGATGGGCTGCAGCCTGGTGGAGGGCAATGTTCCTGGCGATATCGACGATGCACCCACCTGGCGCGGCGAACGCGTGGAAGTACTCAATGTGCTCGGTGCGGGCGATGCCTTCCTGTCCGGCTTCCTGGCTGGATGGCTGGGCGATGGCAACCTCGACCGCGCATGCACGCTTGCCAATGCCTGCGGTGCGCTGGTGGTGTCCCGCCACGGCTGCGCCCCGGCCATGCCCACGCGCGCGGAACTGGCGCACTTCCTGGATGCGGCCACGCGGCCGGAGCGCCCGGATCGTGACGACGTGCTGCAACACCTGCATCGCGTGAGCGTGTCGCGCAAGCCATGGCCGGATCTGCATGTGTTCGCCTTCGACCACCGCACGCAGTTCTTCGAGCTTGCCCGTGAGGTCGGCGTCGACGATTCCCGTGTGCCGCGGTTGAAGCAGCTGCTGGTACAGGCCGTGGCCACCGTTGAACGCCGGCAGGGCCTGGAAGGTCGCATCGGCGTACTGATCGACGACCGGTATGGCCAGGACGCCCTCAATGACGCCACGGGCCGCGGCTGGTGGGTCGGACGGCCGGTGGAACTGCCCGGCTCCATGCCGCTGGAATTTGAACATGGCCGTTCGGTGGGCACGGACCTGGTGTCGTGGCCCCGCGAGCAGGTGATCAAGTGCTTGGTGCAGTTCAACCCCGATGCTCCTGCCGAAGAACGCGTCGAACAGGAGACACAACTGCTTTCGCTGTGGCGTGCCGCCAGCGCCAGCGGTCACGAACTGCTGCTTGAAGTCATTCCGCCTGCGGGCGGCGTCGACCGCGTGCTGCGTTCGATGAAGCGCATCTATAACCTGGGCATCCGTCCGGAATGGTGGAAACTGTGTTCGGCGCAGCCGATGCCGTGGAAGCACATCGACGCACTGATCGCCGAACGCGACCCGTACTGCCGTGGTGTGCTTTTGCTGGGACTCAACGCCTCCTTCGACCAATTGCGTGAAAGCTTCCGCGAAGCGGCCACCGCCGACAGTTGCCGCGGCTTCGCCGTGGGCCGCACCCTGTTCATGGAGCCGGCGCGGGCATGGCTGGCTGGCGAGATCGGCGACGCCGCCTTGATCGAAGGCGCGGCGCTGGCCTTCGAACGCATGATTGGCATCTGGCGCGAGGCCCGCGAGCCGGCCAGGGTGAGCGCATGAAGGGCACCGTGCGACTGACCTGCGCGCAGGCGCTGGTGCGCTACCTCGCGGCGCTGCGCACACGCGACGACGACGGCGAACTGGTACCGCTGTTCGGCGGGGTGTTCGCCATCTTCGGCCACGGCAATGTGGCCGGGCTGGGCGAGGCGCTGCATGGCGTGCGCGATACGCTTCCCACTTACCGCGCGCACAACGAACAGGCGATGGCGCATACCGCGATCGCCTACGCCAAGGCGCACATGCGCCGGCGCATGATGGCCGTCACCAGTTCCATCGGCCCCGGGGCGACCAACCTCGTCACCGCTGCGGCCCTGGCTCATGTCAATCGGCTCCCGGTGTTGTTGCTGCCGGGCGATGTTTTCGTTTCCCGCGCGCCCGATCCCGTACTGCAGCAGTTGGAAGACTTCCAGGACGGCACCGTTTCGGTGAACGATTGCTTCCGGCCCGTGTCGCGCTACTTCGACCGCATTGTGCGGCCGGAACAGCTGCTGGTGGCCCTGCCACGAGCCATCGCCGTGCTCACCGATGCCGCGCTGTGCGGACCGGTAACCCTGGCCTTGCCGCAGGACGTGCAGACCGAGGCCTACGATTACCCGGCGGATTTCTTCGAGCCACGCGAGGTCGCCTTCCGCGCCGTACCGCCTGCGGTTGACGAACTCGATGCCGCGGTGGCGATGCTGCGCCGGGCCAGGCGTCCGGTGGTGGTGGCCGGCGGTGGCGTGCTCTATGCCCGCGCCAGCCACGCCTTGCAGCAATTCATCGAGCGGCATGGCGTGCCGGTTTGCGAAACGCAGGCAGGGAAGGGCGCCTTGCCCTGGAACCTGCCATTGCAACTGGGGCCTGCCGGTGTAAGCGGATCCACGGCGGCGAACGCGATGATTTCTCAGGCCGACCTCGTCATCGCGCTGGGCACGCGTCTGCAGGATTTCACCACCGGTTCGCAGGCACTGATCGGCGATACGCCGGTGCTGGGCATCAACGTCAATATGATCGATGCGATCAAGGCTAACGGGGCTCGCCTCGTGGCCGATGCCCGGCTGGGCCTGGAAGCCCTCGGCGATGCCCTGGACGCCTGGAGCGCCGACGAGGCATGGACAAGCCAGGCGCTGCGCGCTGCCGACGAATGGCGCGGCATCGTGCAGGACGTTACCGGTCGCCGCGTGCCGCCGGAAGGCCGGCTTCCCTATGACGGGGAAATCATCGGCGCCGTGCAATCCTCAGCGAAGGATTCGCCTGCGCAGGACATCGTGGTCTGCGCTGCCGGCACCCTTCCGGCGGAGTTGGAAAAGCTCTGGCGTACCAGCGTGCCCGGTGGCTACCACATGGAATATGGCTATTCGTGCATGGGCTATGAGATCGCTGGCGGCCTTGGGGTGAAGATGGCCCATCCCGACCGCGAGGTGGTCGTGATGGTCGGCGACGGCAGCTACCTGATGATGAATTCGGAAATCGCCACCTCCGTGATGCTCGGCGCGAAGCTCGTCATCGTGCTGCTGGACAACCGTGGCTACGGTTGCATCAACCGCCTGCAGCGCGCTTGCGGCGGCGCTGCGTTCAATAACCTCTTCGATGATTGCGTGCAGGGTCCGCAGGGTGCGCCGCGCATCGACTTCGCCGCGCATGCCCGCTCACTGGGCGCACTGGCCGAGCACGTGGACAACCTTGACGGCCTGCGCGATGCGCTCGCCCGTGCACGCGCCGCCGACCGCACCTATCTCGTCAGCGTCGACACCGATCCGGACCGCACCACCGACCAGGGCGGCGCATGGTGGGAAGTAGCGGTACCGGAAGTCTCCACCCGCGGCGAAGTGCGCGATGCCCGCGCCGCCTACGAACAGGCATTGACTCAGCGCCGCGAAGGAACGCGCCCATGAACGACATCCGCATCGGCATCAACCCGATCTCCTGGAGCAACGACGACCTGCCCTCCCTTGGCGGGGAAATCCCCCTGGCCACCGCACTGGAGGAAGGCCGCCGGATCGGCTACGAAGGCTTCGAACTGGGCAACAAGTTTCCCCGCGAGCCGCAGGCACTGAAGTCGCTCATGGCCGGCTACGGCCTGGCTGTGGTGTCCGGTTGGTATTCCGGGCGGCTGGCCGAGCGCTCGGCAGAGGAAGAAATCGCAAGCGTCGAAAGCCACCTGGAGCTCCTGGCGGCCAATGGCTGCAAGGTGATGGTGTACGGGGAAGTGGCACACGCCATCCAGGGCGAGCCCGTGGCGCTGTACCGCCGGCCTCAATTCCGCGGCCCCGACGCCTGGAAGCGCTATGGAGAGAAGCTCGACACTTTCGCGCGCTACACGCTTTCGCGTGGCGTGCGGCTGGCCTACCACCATCATATGGGCGCCTACGTCGAATCGCCGGGCGATGTCGATCGCCTGATGGCCAACACCGGTGCCGATGTCGGCCTGTTGTTCGATACCGGCCACGCCTTCTTCGGCGGCGCCGATCCACTGGATCTGCTCGAACGCCACATCGACCGCGTCTGCCACGTGCACTGCAAGGACGTGCGTCCGTCGATGGTGGCGATGTCGCGCAACCGCCAATGGAGCTTCCTGCAGTCGGTGTTGAATGGCGTATTCACGGTACCGGGCGACGGTGCGATCGACTTCGCCTCGATCATCGGCCGGCTGCGCCGCCACGGCTACCGCGGCTGGCTCATCGTCGAGGCCGAACAGGACCCGGCCGTGGCGCCGAGTTACGACTTCGCCGACAAGGGCTACCGCACGTTGCGTGGCCTGCTTGGCGACACCCCCACCCATGAGGCGGCCTGAGATGGCCGCGGGAGCCTAAGGCATGAGTTTGCTGGTGAAGGCGCGCGCAGACGGGCGCGACATCGTCGAAGTCACCCCGGCATCGGCAGGCTGGACCCACGTGGGTTTCCGAGCCGTGCGCCTGGGTCCTGGCGATACGTTCGAGACGGATGTTCCCGCCGGCCGCGAAGCGTGTTTCGTGGTGCTCGAGGGCATCGTCGACATCGTCGCGGGTGACCAGGGCTGGACAGGCCTGGGCACCCGCAGCAGCGTCTTCCAGGATCGCCCGACACATGCGGTATATGCCCCGCCGGGCACCCGGGTACGGATCGTTGCCGACGTGGTAAGCGAGATAGGCATCGCCTCGGCCCCGGCCAAGGGCGGCCTTCCGGTGCGGCTGATCCACCCCGACGGCATGCGCAGTTCGGTGCGTGGCGCGGGTAACAACACGCGTTACGTGTGCGACATCCTGCCAGAAACCGAAGCTGCCGAATCGCTGCTGGTGGTGGAAGTACGTACACCCGCGGGACATTCTTCCAGCTATCCGCCGCACAAGCACGACACCGATGCCGTGCCTGCGGAGAGCGTGCTGGAAGAAACCTACTACCACCGCCTGGATCCGCCGCAGGGCTTTGCCTTCCAGCGCGTCTACACCGATGCGCGCGACATCGACGAATCCATGGCAGTGGGCAACCACGATGTGGTGATGGTGCCTCGCGGCTACCACCCGGTGGTGATGCCACACGGCTACAGCGGCTACTACCTCAACGTCATGGCCGGCCCGCGCCGGGCCTGGCATTTCAAGAACGATCCCGACCACGAATGGATGCTTGCGCGCTAGCCCAAGCGCGTGTACTGGAGAACCGCCCATGTCTGCCCAACCCCACCACGAGCCCAACGTGATCCGCACACGCCACTTCATCGCAGGCGCCATCGTCGACGGCCACGCCGCCCGACATGCTCCGGTGTTCAATCCGGCTACCGGCGAAGTGGCCTCCACTGTAAGCCTTGCCGATGAGCAGGACGTCGATGATGCCGTGCGTGCCGCCGACGCTGCCTTTCCCGCCTGGGCCGCGGAGCCTCCGCTGAAGCGTGCGCGCGTGATGTTCCGCTTCAAGCAGCTGATCGAACGCGACATGGACATCCTTGCCGGCGCCATCGTGCACGAGCACGGCAAGGTGTTCGACGATGCGAAGGGCGAGGTGGTGCGCGGCCTGGAAGTGGTGGAATACGCCTGTGGCATTCCGGAGCTGCTGAAGGGCGAATACACCGAACAGATTGCTCGTGGCATCGATGCCTGGACCATGCGCCAGCCGCTGGGTGTGTGCGTGGGCATCACGCCGTTCAATTTCCCGGCGATGGTACCGATGTGGATGTTTCCCATGGCCATCGCCTGCGGCAACACCTTCGTGTTGAAGCCCTCCGAACGCGACCCGGGCACGGCGCTGCTGCTGGCCGGCCTGTTGAAGGAAGCTGGCCTTCCCGACGGCGTATTCAACGTGGTGCAGGGCGACAAGCTGGCGGTGGATGCGTTGCTTGATCATCCGAAGGTGCGTGCGGTGAGCTTCGTCGGCTCGACACCGATCGCCGAATATATCCATGCCCGCGCCGCGGCCAACGGCAAGCGCGTGCAGGCCTTGGGCGGTGCCAAGAACCACATGATCGTGATGCCTGACGCCGACCTTGACAAGACGGTCGACGCCTTGATGGGCGCCGGTTACGGTTCGGCGGGCGAACGCTGCATGGCGATCTCGGTGGCGGTGGCCGTGGGCGACGAAACCGCCGATGCCCTGGTGGCGAAGCTGGCACCGAAGGTGCGCGCGCTGCGCATCGGCAACGGCATGGACCAGGGCATGGACATGGGGCCGGTGATTACCGGCGTTCACCGCGATCGTATCGAGGGTTATATCGGCCAGGGCGTCGTCGAAGGCGCCACCCTGGTTGTCGATGGCCGTGGCCATCGCGTCGACGGCCACGAAGGCGGATTCTTCGTCGGCGGTACGTTGTTCGACCACGTCAGCCCATCGATGTCGATCTACCGCGACGAGATCTTCGGCCCGGTGCTATGCATCGTGCGCGCGGCCGACTTCGCCAGCGCCCTGGCCCTCGTCGACGCCCACGAGTACGGCAACGGCACGGCCATCTTCACCCGCGACGGCCACGTCGCTCGGGAATTCGCCCACCGCGTGCAGGTGGGCATGATCGGCATCAACGTGCCGATCCCGGTACCGATGGCCTTCCATAGCTTCGGTGGCTGGAAGAAAAGCCTGATGGGTGATCACCACGCGCATGGCCCGGAAGGCGTGCGCTTCTACACGCGGCAGAAGGCCATCACCCAGCGCTGGCTGGCGTCGGATGTGGCCTCAGGCGCGCAGTTCTCGATGCCAACCCACAACTGAGCGCTGGGTCGGATCAGCGACCCAGGTCGATGCGGTAGACGGCGGTGCCATCGCCGTTGTCCTTCAACTGCTTCACGCGCAGGCCGGCCGCCGTGGCAATGCTTTCCTTGCCACTGGCGGAAGTGAACACCAACGGGCCCTTCACCTTGACCGGCACGAAATGCCACGAGGCCTTAGGCACGTCGGTCGCGGTGAGGTTTTTGTGGGCCTGGATCCACTTCACCACTGCCTCGCGGTTGCCGTCCGGTGCCGCCAGGGCGATGTTTTTACCATCCAGGCCCGGGAAATTCCCGCCGCCGCTGGCACGGTAGTTATTGGTGACGACGAAGAACGGATCGCTGTCCTTGACCGGCTTGCCACGGTAGGTAAGGTGGCCGATACGCGAACCTTCAGGCTTGGTCACGTCGATGGTATAGGCCAGGTCGCCCTGCATCTGGTCGAAGTTGTAGCCGACGAAGCGCGTGTTGATAAGCGCCTGCTCGCCGTCCTTTGCCGGGTCGATGCGGTTGAAGCGCCCGGCTCCATGCTCCAGCCATGCGCGCACGCCGGCGCCGTCCGTCTTCACCGCGGCCAGTGTGTTGGGATAGAAGTAAAGGTCGGCTGCATTGCGGATGGTCAGCGAGCCGGCAGGTACGTCGGTGTAATCCTCCGGGCCGCCGAAGCCGGTGCGGAAGGATGCCGCCGCCGAGATCACGGGAATGTCCTTCCATTCCGGATGCTCGCGGTCAAGCTCGTGGCGGGCGTAGTCGCGCTGGGCTGCATTGACCACGGCCAGCGCGCTCATGTCCCCGACATCGGCAAAGTAGGTGGACATGCGATGGTCGCTATTGCCGATCGGCGTGTTCACGTAGGCCACGGCAGCCTGGTGCACGTCGTGCACGAGCGGTGCGATTTCCGGGTCGGGTGCCACGCACTCGTTCTTCTTCGGGCAGATCGGGCGGACCTGGCTCATCGTGGTGCTGCGATCGACCACCCAGTGGCCGCTGCTCCAGGTCAGGGCCAGTTTGATCACGCCCAGGTCCTTGCCGAAGAAACCACCCATCACCGCCGGAACGCCGCGGACGAAGCCACGCTTGGCGTCAACGTCCTTCATGCCCTCGTAGCGCGGCCCGGGGAATTCGGTGTGCGAGTGGCCCAGGAGCATGGCGTCGATGCCCGGCACGCCGGCCAGGTACCAGCCGCCGTTTTCCATGTCCGGCGTATATGGCGCCGTGTTCAGGCCGCCATGCAGGATGGCGATGACGATGTCCGGGTGCTGGGCGCGAAGCTCCGGCACGTAACGCTGCGCGGCTTCCACGACACCGGTGACGGTGACCTTGCCATCGAGGTTCTGCTTGTCCCATTCCATGATGGGCGGCGGTGCGAAGCCGATGATGCCGATCTTCAGCGGCACCGAAACCTTGCTTCCGTCGGCCGTGTAGGCGGTGACCATCTTGTCCACGACCGCCCAGGGGCGGAACAGCGGCTTGCCGTCACGGGCACTGAAGACGTTGGACAGCACGATGGGGAAGTGCGGACCGGCACAATGCTTCGGCGATGCGCCTTCGACGTTCATGCCGCCGCCGGTGACCTGCGAGAGAAACGGCAGGCCATAGTTGAACTCGTGATTGCCCGACGTCCCGCCGTCGTAGCCCATCGCGTCCATGGCCTTGTAGATGGCCAGTTCCTCGCCGCAGCCCACGGGCTTGACCATGGCCTGGTAGTCGGCAAGCACGGTGCCCTGGATGGTGTCGCCCGAATCGAACAGCACCGTATTGGGGAATTCCGCGCGGGCATTCTTGATCAGGGTGGCCACGCGCTCGTAGCCCAGCGTGGGGTCGTCCTTCTGCTTGTAGTAGTCGTAGCTGAGGATGTTCGAATGCACGTCGGTGGTTTCAAGGATCGCAAGATCCGCCCGGGCGCCATCCACCAGCGGTTGCACCGGGAGCTTCACGGCGGATTGGGGCGCGCAGGCGGCAAGCAGTGCGCAGGCGAGCAACGCCATCGGGAATTTGTTCGACATCTCTAGACACCGGGAATGCGGGAAGGGAAAGGATAACCAAACTAGTCGCGCGCGGCCTTGGCGCGGTCGAAGTAGGTCCAGGTATGGCCGTCGAGCGTAAGATCTTTCATGTACAGCACCGGGCGGTAACTGCTGCTCGCCGCCTGGCTGCCGTCGATGCGCCGGACGGTGAGGCCATGCAGGGGCTCGGCGGCTTCTTCGCGCGGCGACAGCCGGTAGGCGGAAGCATCGCGTGCCAGCTTGCCGGTGAGCGCCTCGGCGAGCACGCGGCCCTGGGCCTTGGGCAGGCTGATGCCCATGATGGCCGCTACTGTGGGAGCGAGGTCCACATTGCCGCTGGGCAACGCATCGCGGAATCCTTCGCGGAAACTCGGACCATGGGCCACGAAGGTGTTGTGGACGTCCACCGGGCTGAAGCTGCCGTGCATGCCGCGTTCGGTCGACATGCTCGAATACAGCGTGCCGGGGAAACCTTGAACCACGGCGTCGGCGTTGTAGTCGTAGCTCAGCACCACGTCGGGGCTGTCGCGCCCAGCCAGGTGCACCATGTCCAGCGGGAAGGTGCCGGGCAGGTGGCCGTAACGGCGGTCGACGAAGATCACACCGATCGGTTCCTGCGCCTGCAGGTAGCGTACGGCGCGCGCCACCACCGCCTTGTCGTGTGCGGGCTGGTAGAGATATTCGCTGCCGCCGTTGGGGGCCAGCACGAAAGCATCGCCCGGGAGTTTGGCGGGCATGCGGTAGGCCGGCGTGGTGTACGGGCCGGGCTTGCCGCAGATATGACCATCGTCGTCGTAGCGCGTGGGCTGGGCCTGGCTGCCATCGGCGCGGATGCCCGACTGCACCGGGGAATAAACGCAGCCGACGCCGTCGAAGGCCTTGAAGCCGCCGCGCGTGAGCAGATCCGCCATGCGCACGCCACCGGACACCGAGAACCCCCATTCCGGATCGATGCCGGCCATGCGTCCATCGTTGATGGCGCGCAGCGGAAAGAGGTCGGTGGGACCTGCGATATTGCTGTGGCCATGGTCGGACACCACGATCAGGTCGGTGTCCTCATCCATGTGCAATGACTTGAGCTTCTCCAGCAACTGGCCAAGCAAGGCGTCCTGCGCCTGCACGGCAAGGTGATAGTTGGGCGAGCCCGGTCCATAGATGTGCTCGGTGGAATCGGGGTTGCGCAGCCACACCACCGAGATGTCGGGCTTCTTCTGCGGAAGGATGTACTCCAGGTACACCTTCATAAGCCAGGCGTTCGATGTCGTCGGCGGTGCACCGGCGGCATCGGAGGCATCGCTGGACACGCCGTCTTTCAGCGTGACCGTGGGCAGCTGCGCGGTGGGCGTGCCATTGTCCGGCTCAAGCGCCAGTGCGCCGTCGTAGGCGTTGGGCGTGTTGACCGGCAGTGGGTAACCGGCTTTTTCCAGTTCGCGGGCGAACGTCAACGGCATCGCCACGTTTTCATCCAGCACCACGCCGCCATGGTGGACGTCCTGCAGGAAGGCAGGGCCGGATTTGCCCACGGCGGCCGTCGTCAGTCCGCGCTTGCGCGCCGCCTGCAATAGCGTCTGCACCGACATCACGGCGTGGCCGTCCCGGGCGTCCAGGTCGCTCAGGATGGCGTAGTCCTCGGTAAATACCGGGATCGAGAAATCCACCGGAGCGCCCTTGGCGTCGCGGCCCTTCGTATCGGGTGCCCAGAAGCGGTTGCCGTAGAAGCCGATCGTCCCGGGGAAGGCACCAGTGGCGAAGCTGGAGGCATTGACCATGGTGAAGGTGGGGTAGGTGGCGTGGTTGTCGCCGAAGAACGTGCCCTCCTTCACCAGTGCCGCCAGGTTCGGCGTGTCGCTTTGGGTGATGGCGTCGGGCCGCATGCCATCCCATACGAAGACGATGACCCGGTGGGCGGGAGCAGCATGCACGGTTCCGGCAGCGAGGGCGGCCAGGCAAAGGCAGCGGCGGAGAAGGCGGGTCATCGACGTCATGCGGTCTGGGCGTGGGAAGGGGAAGAGGACATCATCGCTCGCATTTGTTTCATTGTGCCAACGTTCTATCATCGCCTGTCCCTTGCCGTGGATGCGTTATGAAGCCGTCACCCCGCCTCGCCCGCCTGTCCCACGGCGCATTCGCCGTCGCCCTGGTGGCGATGGCTGGATGTGCGGCCACGCGGTCCGGCACCACGCCGACGGCGGACCCCAAGCCCCTGCCAGCCGGTTTGGCTTCCGCCATCGACGTTCCGGTGATTGCGCGCCCGGGTGGCGAGACACCGGCATGGTGGTTCCGCAATGGCGCCGCGGAGGCCGCGCGGATCGCCGCCCAGGCGCATTCGCAAGGCCAGCGCGCGAAGAACGTGATCGTGTTCCTCGGCGACGGCATGAGCATCCCCACCATCGCCGCGGCGCATGTGCTTGCTGGCCAGCAAAAGGGCGTGGACGGCGAAAGCTATCAACTGTCCTTCGAGAAATTCCCGTACTCGGCATTGAGCCGCACCTACGAAACCGACCAGCAGACACCCGATTCGGCCGGCACCATGACCGCCATCATGACCGGGGTGAAGACGCGCGCCGGCTACATCGGCATATCGCAGGTGCCGCGCCGCCAGGATTGCGCCGGCTCCCGCGGCCAGGAGCTCGTTACCGCCCTGGAACTCGCCGCCGCCGCAGGCATGGCCACCGGCGCGGTCACCACCACGCGCATCACCCACGCTACGCCTGCAGCCACCTATGGCCACCTGCCGGAACGCAACTGGGAAGTGGACAGCGAGATACCCACCGCGGAACGGGCCAAGGGTTGCAAGGATTTCGCCGCCCAGCTGGTGGACTTTCCCATAAGCCACGGACTTACCGTGGCCATGGGCGGTGGCCGTAGTGCCTTCATGCCCAAGTCCATGCCGGATCCGGAGTATCCGCAGAAGAGCGGCCAGCGCGCCGACGGCCGCGACCTCATCGCCGAGTGGAAGGCGCGCCATCCCGATGGGGCTTACGTCTGGAACGAAGCGCAGCTCAAGGCTCTGGACCTTTCCCGCACGCCGCGCGTGTTGGGCCTGTTCGAGCCTTCGCACATGAAATTCGAGCACGACCGGCCCAGCGACGTGGGCGGCGAGCCGAGCCTTGCCGAGATGACCTCCAGCGCGATCAAGGTGCTTTCGCAGAACCCGAACGGTTTCTTCCTGATGGTGGAAGGCGGCCGCATCGACCATGCCTTGCATGCCGGCAATGCCTACCGCGCGCTCACCGAGACCATCGCCATGGCCGATGCGGTGCAAGCGGCGCTGGACCATACCGACGCTGCCGACACGTTGATCATCGTCACCGCCGACCATAGCCATACCATGACCTTCGGTGGCTATCCCGCGCGCGGCAATCCGATGCTGGGCCTGGTCCGTGGCATGACCGACAGCTACGACGATGAAGCGGAGGCGGGCATCGCGCACGACGCCACCGGCAAGCCCTACACCACGCTCAACTTCGCCAATGGACCGGGTTACACCGGCGCCAGCAACGAGCAGCCTGAGGGCAGCAAGCGCTTCCCCCACAACCCGAAAACGATGATGCCGGCCACGAAGGGCCGGCCAGACCTCTCCACCGTCGATACCGGCCATCCTGACTACATGCAGGAAGCGCTGGTGCCGCTCAAGAGCGAAACCCATGGCGGCGAGGATGTCGCCATCTTCGCCAGCGGACCGGGCGCGGCCGCCTTCCACGGCGAGATCGAGGAAAACTCCATCTTCCACGTGATCGTGCAGCACGCACCCACCCTGCGCGCGGAGTTGTGCAAGCTCGGCAGCTGCGATGCCAACGGCGTGCCGGTGAATCGGCCAAGCTACCAGGACTGGCTGCACGAGGCCCCTTGAGATGCGCCTCTTTCCCGTTTTCATCGCTATGCTTGTGCTGAACCCGGGAGCCGTGAGCATGGCGTCGACCTTTCATCCTGGCCAGCCCATCGCCAGCCGCGTACTGGTGATCGGCCATCGTGGTGCCAGCGCGCTGCGGCCGGAGCACACGCTTGCCTCCTACGCCAAGGCGATCGCCGACGGTGCGGATTTCATCGAGCCGGACCTGGTAAGCACGCGCGATGGC
The DNA here is from genome assembly GCF_015905305.1 of Pinirhizobacter soli. Classification (GTDB taxonomy): domain Bacteria; phylum Pseudomonadota; class Gammaproteobacteria; order Xanthomonadales; family Rhodanobacteraceae; genus Pinirhizobacter; species Pinirhizobacter soli. The sequence goes on along the minus strand of NZ_JADZLQ010000001.1, from coordinate 2,119,639 downwards.
TTCCTGGTGGCGCGGCACGAGAACGAAATCGGCGGCACCACGGACGTTGCCTCACATACTGAATTCGCTTCGAGAAAGACCACCAAGATTATCGACGGCAAGCCCGAGTCTGGCTGGTTCACCGAAGACTTCACCCTGGCCGAACTGAAAACCCTGCGCGCGCGCGAGCGCCTGCCAGAGCTGCGCGGTACCGCCTTCGACGGGCAGTTCCAGTTGGTCACCTTCGACGAGATCATCGATTTCGTCGCTGCGGAATCGGCCACGCTTGCCCGGCCCATCGGCATTATTCCCGAGATCAAGCATTCGACTTACTTCGCGCAGCTGAAGCTGCCGATGGAAGACAAGGTGCTTGCTGCGATCGATGCGCACGCGTACACGCGGTCGGCTCCCGTGGAGATCCAGAGCTTCGAGGTGGCGAACCTTCGGTATCTGCGTGGCAAGCTTGGGAAAACCCATCCCAACGTGCGCCTGCTGCAGCTGATGGATGCCGGCGACGAGAAACCGTGGGATGAGGCCGCGCGCGGCGGCAGCCTTACCTATGCGGGAATGATGACGCCGACGGGCCTTGCTGCGGTGCGCGAGTACGCTGATGCCATCGGTCCGTCCATCCGCAGCCTGATCCCCCTGGATGCCGACGGGAACCTGGGCATACCCACGGCGCTGATCGACGATGCGCATCGCGCGGGGCTTGAAGTCCATCCCTATACCTTCCGGCCGGAAAATCATTTCCTTCCGAAGGATCTGCGCGGCCCAGGCGCGGATGCCGCCCGTCACGACGAAGGCTCGATCACCGAAATGCGCAGGTTCCTGGCTGCCGGCATCGATGCCTTCTTCACCGACGACCCGGCGCTCGGGCGCAAGGCCGTGGACGGGCACACCACGCCATGAATACGCAAGAAGCCATCATCAGCTTGGCTACGCCGGTGTTCTTCCTGCTGATCGCCATCGAATGGCTGGTGGCGCGGCACCGGGGCGAGGTGGCCTATCGGGGCAACGATACCGTGGCCAGTCTCGGCCTCGGGGTGATGTCGCAGATCGTTGGTGTGTTCACCAAACTTTTTACCATTGGTGTTTACGCGTGGGTCTACCACCACGCCGCGTTGCTGCACCTGCCCGGCGACAACGTGCTGGTGTGGGTGGGAGCGTTGTTGGCCTATGACTTCCTCTACTACTGGCTGCATCGCGCCGGGCACGAAGTGAACATCCTGTGGGCCGCGCACGTGGTGCATCACCAGAGCGAGCAGTACAACCTGTCCACCGCGCTCAGGCAGACAGGCTCCGGCTTCCTGCTGGGCTGGCTGTTCTATCTGCCCCTGGCCATCGTGGGCGTGCCGGTGGAAGTGTTCGTGGTGGTGGCACTGATCGACCTGCTGTATCAGTTCTGGATCCATACCGGCCAGATCCGCAAGCTCGGCTGGTTCGACCGCGTGTTCGCCTCACCCTCCAACCACCGCGCCCACCACGCGGTGAACGACCGCTACCTGGATCGAAACTACGGCGGCATCCTGATCCTCTGGGACCGCATGTTCGGCAGCTTCGTCGAAGAAGACGACCGCGACCCGCCGGTGTACGGCACGCGCTCGCCGCTGCGCAGCTTCAATCCGCTGTGGGCGAATGCGGAGGTTTACTGGGCCACCGCGCAGGATGCCTGGCATGCCCGGCGCTGGCGGGACAAGCTGCAGGTATGGCTGCGGCCGCCCGGCTGGCGGCCGGCGGATGTAGCCGCGCGGTTCCCGAAGTCGGCGTTCGAGATCCGCCGTGAAGTCTACGATCCGCCGATCGAGCCCTACCTGGCCTGGTACGCGCTGGCCCAGTTCGCCGTGCTGCTGGGCCTGGCCGTGCATTTCCTGCAGCTGGCACCCACGGCATCGCTGGGCACGCTCGCCGGTTACGCCGCCTACCTGACGGCGAGCCTTTGTGTATTGGGCGCCCTGTTCGACGGCCATCGCATGGCGCCGTGGCTGGAAGGGCTGCGTCTGGCGGGCACCGCGGCCTTCGTGGTGGCGGTGCGGCGCTGGTTCGGGGTGGAGGCGTTGCCCATGCCCTGGGTGGCGGTGGCCTGCCTGGTGGCCGCGTCGAGTGCCGTGTGGCTTTTCCTGCCAAGGCGTCGTCCAAGCCTGTCGTAACGGTCGTAAAAAGCCGGCTTCCCCGTCGGATCCGGACGACAGCCGGCCGCCATTCGCTATGATCGCGGCCGGACCACCTGGAAGCGCCCATGACCCTGATGAACCGGATCCTCCGCCACAAGACGGTGGAGCAGCTGCAAGCGGAAGTTGGCCAGCGCCGAGATTTCCGCCGCGTCCTTGGCCTTTGGCAGCTCACCGCCATCGGCATCGGCGGCATCATCGGCGTGGGCATCTTCGTGCTGGCCGGCCAGCAGGCGGCCCTCAACGCCGGCCCCGCCGTGGCGCTGAGCTTCATCATCGCCGGCTTCGGCAGCGCCTGCGCCGCGCTGTGCTACGCGGAGTTCGCAGGGTTGATCCCGGTCACCGGCAGTGCCTACACCTACGGTTACGCGGTGCTTGGCGAGGGTGCGGCCTGGATCATCGGCTGGGACCTCCTGCTCGAATATGCCCTGGTGGTGGCCGTGGTGGCCATCGGCTGGTCCGGCTACGTGCAAGTACTGCTGCAGTCACTGTTCGGCGTGGTCCTGCCGGTATGGGCGCAGAAGAGCATGAGCGCCGACACCATGTCGTACTACGTGCAGCAGGCCATGGGCACGGTGGGCTGGCATAGCGCGCATCCGGTGGCAGGCCCCAGCGATGGCCACCGGTTCAACGTGATCGCCGCGGGCATCAGCCTGGCCGTGGCCGTGCTGCTGTCGGTACGCACCGAATGGGGCGCCCGCTTCAATACGGTCATCGTTGCCATCAAGGTGATCGGCGTGATGCTGGTGATCGGCGTGGGCGTGTTCTACATCAACACCGCCAACTGGCATCCCTTCGTGCCTGAGCGCGTGCTCGACGCCACCGGGGCAGGGCACTTTGGCTGGTCGGGCGTGCTCACCGGCGCATCGGTAGTGTTCTTCGCGGTCTTCGGTTACGACACGCTCACCACGGCCGCCGAAGAAGCCAAGAATCCGCAGCGCGACCTTCCGCGGGCGGTGCTGCTTTCGCTTGCCGTGGCGATGGCGCTGTACATCGCCGTGTCGCTGGTGCTGACGGGCGTGGTTCATTACTCGCAGCTCGGTGGCGAAGCCTCCGTGTCCGATGCCTTCAACGCCATCGGCCTGCACTGGTTGTCCAACGTGATCGCCTTCGCTGCGGTGGTTGGCGTGATCAGCGTGCTGTTCGCCTTCATGCTGGGCGCGGCGCGCATCTGGTTCGCGTTGTCCCGCGATGGCCTGCTGCCGGCATGGTTCGCCCATGTGCACCCGCGCTACGGCACGCCTGCCCGTCCCACCATGATCCTTGGCGTGTTCACTGCGATCGTCGCGGGCCTGCTGCCGATCGGCGAGGTGGCGGAACTAGTGAACATCGGCACCTTGAGTGCGTTCATCCTGATCTGCGCCTCGGTGATGGTGCTGCGCGTGCGCAAGCCCGATCTCAAGCGCAACTTCCGCACGCCGGCAGTGTGGGTCGTGGCGCCACTGGGCATTTTGTTTTCCCTGGCCTTGATCTATGGCCTGCCCTGGATCACCTTCGAGCGCTTCATCATCTGGATGGCGCTGGGCCTGATCGTGTATTTCGCCTACGGCATCAGGCATAGCAAGCTCAATCGCCGATAAGAAAACGGCCGCGAAAGCGGCCGTTTTCCCCATGTGCCTGGCTTGCCCCGCGACGCGGCGCGCTGGCGAATTTATGCGAACCGCGGCGGAATACTATCCACGACAAGCATTTCGGTCAGACACATGACCTCTGGCATGGGGCTGGGCTTGGCGCCGAGGCTAGGATCGAGGGGTTGCGACGGCGCCCGGGAAGCGCCGTCTGTCCTTTCCCCCCGATCTGGCCCATGGAACAAGGCCAGGTCGTCCCCTTGTCCGGAGATACGAGTGAAAGCCACACCCCTTGCTTCCGCCCTGCTTGTTGCCCTGGTTGGCCTGGGTGCCACGACTGCCAGCCATGCCGACGTCGCCCCGCCGCAGGACACCGCGTTCAACGGCACGATCAAGGTCGTTGTCGACGCCACCGATCTCGATCGCCGGATCTTCCGCGTCAAGGAAACCATCCCCGCCCAGCCCGGTCCGATGACCGTGCTGTTCCCGGAATGGCTGCCCGGCCATCACTCGCCCTCGGGCCCGATCGACCAGTTCGCCGGCCTCGTGGTCAAGGCCAACGGCCAGAAGGTGGAATGGACGCGCGATGTGTACAACGTCTACGCCTTCCACTTCGACGTACCCGCCGGCGCTTCCAGCGTGGAGCTTGAGTTCCAGCAGCTCACGCCGCAGTCCACCCGCCAGGGCCGCGTGCAGATGACGCCGGAAATCGTCAACGTGCAGTGGAACGGCGTCACCCTGTACCCGGCCGGTTACTACGCCAACCGCATCAACGTGGATGCCAGCGTCAAGCTGCCCACCGGCTGGCAGTTCGGTTCCGCGCTGGAAGTGGCCAGCAAGGATGGCGATACCGTCAATTTCAAGACGATCAACTACGACGACCTGGTCGACTCGCCGATCTTCGCCGGCAAGTATTTCAAGCGCGTTGACCTTGATCCGAACGGCCGCTCGCCGGTGCACCTGAACATCGTGGCGGACGATCCGCAGTCGCTGGAAATCAAGCCCGAGCAGCTGGAAATCCACCGCAACATCGTCAAGCAGATGGACCGCCTGTACGGCGCGCGCCATTTCGATCACTACGACTACCTGCTTGCCCTGACCGAGAAGCTCGGCGGCATCGGCCTTGAGCATCACCGCTCCAGCGAAAATTCAGGCTCGCCCGGATACTTCACCGAGTGGGAGAAGAACTGGCTCGGCCGCGACCTGCTGTCGCACGAATTCAACCACTCGTGGGATGGCAAGTTCCGCCGTGGCGCCGACCTTGCCACGCCGAACTTCAACGTGCCGATGGGCGACACCCTGCTGTGGGTGTACGAAGGCCAGACCCAGTTCTACGGCCAGGTGATCGCCGCGCGCTCGGGCCTGATGACTCAGGACCAGTCCAAGGACGTGTGGGCCATGGTCGCTGCCAGCTACGACCGCGGCCGCCCGGGCCTGGCCTGGCGCAATGTGCAGGACACCACCAACGACCCGACCATCGCCCAGCGCCGGCCGCTGTCGTACCGCAACTACCAGATGAGCGAGGATTATTACTCCGCCGGGCAGATGATCTGGCTGGACGTGGATACCCGCATCCGCGAGCTCACCAAGAACCACAAGTCCCTGGACGATTTCGCCAAGGCCTTCTACGGCATCGACGACGGCAGCTACAAGGTGGCCCCGTATACCTTCGACGACGTGGTCAAGACGCTCAATGGCGTGGTCGCCTACGACTGGGCGCCGTACCTGCGCGAACGTTTGGATGGCCACAAGGGCCCGATCGACGGTATCGCCCGTTCGGGCTGGAAGCTGGTCTACAACGACAAGCCGTCGGAAGCTGTGAAGGCCGCCGAAATGCGCCGGAAGTCCGTGGACCTTACCTACTCCGTCGGCCTGTCGCTGTCGGCCAAGGGCGAAATCGGTGACGTGCTGTGGGACAGCCCCGCCTTCAATGCAGGCATCTCCCCGGGCATGACGATCACCGCCGTGAACGGCAAGGAATTCTCAGGCGAAGCCATCAAGGACGCCGTGAAGGCCAAGCAGCCGTTGGACCTGCTGGTGAAGAACTTCGACAGCTACAAGACGATCCGCATCAACTACACCGGCGGTCTGGTGTACCCGCATCTGGAGCGTGATACCAGCCGGGCGGATTGGCTTAGTGAGTTGCTGAAAGCCAAGAAGTAAAAACACTACACGTTCGGCATCAAGGCCCCGGCATCTGCCGGGGCTTTTTTTATGCACGCTTTTCATTCGACGTGGCCAGGAGGGCGGCGTCCATACCCTTGACATGGATTCGTCAAAAAACGAATATGAAGACGCTAAGGATTGAGCACTACGTCAGCGCCGAGGATGGCTTCCAACCGTTTGGCGACTGGCTCGAACGATTGCGCGACAACAAGGGTCAGCTTGCCGTGATCCGTCGTATAGGGCGTATGCAACAAGGCAACTTCGGTGATTGGAAATATTGCCGCGACGGTGTGAGGGAGCTGCGCGTGGACGTGGGCCCGGGATACCGCATTTATTTTGGCGTAGCCCATGATTGCGTTGTTCTGTTGCTCTGCGGAGGCGACAAGCGATCACAGGCGTCTGATATCAATAAAGCAGTGCACCTTTGGGATGACTGGCAACGAAGGCAGGACAATGAAAAGTAAACCGCATGACGTTGCAATGGCCGAGCTCTACAGGAAGAAGCCTGACCTGGCCATCCAGGTAATCAACAGCATTCTGGAGGAAGGAGACCAGGGCGAACTACTCGTCGTGCTTCGGCAACTGACGCTGGCATTCGGGGGCGCGCAAGTGGTCGCGGCGCAGGCCGACCTCAATCCCACGCAGATCTACCGGACCCTGTCGCGTGAGGGCAATCCTGGGCTCAGTAGCTTGTCCGCGATACTCAAGGCGATGGGGCTGCGCCTTGCCATCGAACCTTTGCGGAAATCGGCGGCGCCACGCCTGGTTTCCCCGCCGTAGCTGGCCGGCCCCCGGATCGGCTACAATCGCCGGCCACGCGCCCGTAGCTCAGCCGGATAGAGTAGTGGCTTCCGAAGCCATTGGTCGGGGGTTCGAATCCCTCCGGGCGCACCACATTCCAGAAAAAAGCCCGCGAAAGCGGGCTTTTTTCGTGGCGTTGCGGATGGGTCTAGCCCTTCATCCCTGGTGTCAGCTTCGATGCCATGTCCGCGTGGTGCTCGATGGTGGGGAGGGTCTCGGCGGCGAAGGCCTTCAGTTCTGGATCCTGGCCGGAAGCGGCTTCCTTCTTGAACAGCTCGATCGCCTTGGCGTGGTCCTTCTTCATCAGCGAGATGTACTTGGCATCGAACTGGGTGCCCTGTGACTGCTTCAGGCTATTGGCGGCGGCGGCCTGGGCCTTCATCGGCTCGGTGGATACCGCGATGCCCTTGCCCTGGGCGATGGCGGCGAGCTTCTGGTTGGCGGCGGTGTGGTCGGTGATCATGGTGCCGGCGAAATTCTTCACGTCGTCGCTGCTGGCCTTCTCCGAAGCGATCTGGCTGAGGCCGATCTCGCCCAGGCCAGCGGCGCTGGCATCGCGCACGAACTCTGCATCGGCCGATGGCGCCTTCTGTGCACCTGGTTGTGCCTGCGGTTGTTGGGCCGCCGCCGGTAGCGCGACGGCGCCCAGGGCGGTGACGAGGGCGATGCTAAGGATGCTTTGTCGACGGAAGTTCATGTGCGGGGTTTCCCTTGTTTGCGATATCAACGTGGGTCGAGCATGGCGCCGCACGGGTCAACGCGGGGTGCAGTCACCGTGAGAACCTGCATAAAAGAAGAGCCCTGCGGCGGACGCAGGGCTCTCCTTCGTGGTGCAAGGGTGCACCGACGCGATAGTGGCGCGCTAACGCCAGCTAGATCCTGGGACCGCGGCGGAAGCCTCCGAAGATAAGCGACAGCACGAACAGGATGATGAAGACCACGAACAGGATCTTGGCGATGCTCGCGGCACCCGCGGCGATGCCGGTGAAACCGAACACGGCGGCAATCAACGCGATAACCAGGAATACGACGGCGTAATGAAGCATGGAGGGTCTCCTCGTTATGGGTAGGCCCGGCGTCAAGCCTGGCACGGGTGGTGTTATCCAGTCCGTTGGCTTGGCTGGCGTATGAATTAGCGCATTTGGGAATTGACGCCGATGTATGCGAGCGGTGAGGTAGCGGCTCACCGCGTCTTTGCACGCCGTACACAACGCTGCCGGAAACCCTTTATTTCCTTATGCCCATAAAAAAAGGGCGCCCGACGGGGCGCCCTTCATTCGAAACGGTAGCTAACCGCGGTTACTTCTTCTTGACCTCGAAGTCCTGCGTGGCGGCGGCCTTGCCGTCCACGGCCACCACGAGCTTGTACTTGCCTTCCGGCCATTCGCTGGGGTTCTGCACCTTGAAGGTGGTGACGGCCGGACCGTCGGTAGCCACCGTCTTGCTGGTGTCGCTCACCGCCGAGCCATCTTCAAACGTCCACTTGGCGCTCAGGTTGCTGCCCGGCGTGCTGCCGTCGGTGGCGACCGAGGCGTAGATGGCCTTGTCGGAAGGGGCGAAGGAGGTCTTGGCCTTCGATACCTTGTGATCGTTGCCGACCACCGAGCCCAGGGTCACCGTGTCGACCTTGAAGCCGGCGGCGGCAGGCGCAGCGGCAGCCGGGGCGGCGGGCGCAACTGCTGCGGCCGTGGTGCTGGCGGCGGCGGGTGCGCCGGCAGCCGGTGCCGGGGCGGTAGCCGCCGGAGCCGGGGTGGCCGGGGCGGTGCTGGCGCCGGCCGGGGCGGTCTGGCCCTCGTCCTGCTTACCGCAGGCGCTCAGGGCAAGGAGGGCGGCCATGGTGGCGGCGGGGAAAAGGAAGGTGCGGGCAGAAAGCGTCATGAGTGGTGTTCCGTGAATCGAAGGGGTTTAAGGCGCAGTGCGGCAGACTACAGGCCCTACAGGTAAAGGCAAGCGCCCTGAAGCCATGATGAAGATGTCAATTCTACTGCCTGGCGCCCCGAGGGTTGGTGGGGCTCGCCGGCTCACTGCTGCGGAAGGGATTGATGTCCAGGCCGCCCCGGCGGGTATACCGGCCGTAGACTGAAAGCCGCGTGGGCCGGCAGGTCCGCGCGATGTCCATCCAGATCCGCTCGACGCACTGCTCGTGGAATTCATTGTGGTTGCGGAACGACACGATGTATCGGAGCAGCCCTTCGCGGTCGATCGGTGCGCCGGCGTAGTCCACCTGCACGCTGCCCCAGTCGGGCTGGCCAGTGACCGGGCAGTTGGACTTCAGCAGATGGGACACCAGCGATTCCTCGACGCTGCCTTCGCCGGTGGCGAGGAACCCGGCCTTCGGCGGCCCGTAGTGGTCGATGGCCACCTCCAGCCCGTCGATCAACTCGCCCCGTGGTTCGGCAAGTTTCGATCCATCCAGTGCGCCAGGGGCCATCAGGACCACACTTACGCCTGCACCGGCAGCCGCCGAAAGGTCGCGTTGCAGCGTTTCGGCCAGCGCGGTTTCCTCGATGCGCTCGGCGGCAAAGCCATTTAGGTACAACTTGAACGATTTTGATTCGATGATGTTCGGCGAGGCCGCCGGCACGCGGAACTCGGCCACGGCCACGCGCGGTTTGCCGTTGGGCTCGAGCCAGGACAGCTCGTAGGCGTTCCATACGTCCACGCCGCAGAACGGCAGCTCGCCGGCCAGACCCAGTTCCGCGCGCTTGTCGGCACGCGGAATGGGAAATAGCAGGCTGGCATCGTAGCGATCGGCATAAACGGTGTGCTGGCCCAGCGGCGAGGCTTCGATGGAACCCATGGCGCGTCTCCCGGGAGGGAAAACGGCCATTGTAGCGCCGCCTTCAGACGTTGATCGCCTTCATCATGGCCTCGGCGTAGCGATCACCCGCGGCGGCATCGGCCGGGAATGCCTTGTCCAGCGCCTCAAGCTCGGACTTCTCCAGTTTCACTTCGATGGCGTGGGCATTCTCTTCGAGGTATTTGCGCCGCTTGGTGCCCGGGATCGGCAGGATGTCGTCGCCCTGCGCCAACACCCAGGCCAGCGCCAGTTGCGAAGGTGTGCAGCCCTTGTCGGCGGCGAGCTTGCGCACCTGTTCCACCAGCTTCAGGTTGCGGGTGAAATTCTCGCCCTGGAAACGCGGGTTGTTGCGGCGGTAGTCATCGGCGTCGAAATCATCGGGGCTCTTGATCGCTCCGGTAAGGAAGCCGCGTCCCAGCGGGCTGTAGGCCACCAGGGCGATGCCGAACTTGCGACAGGCATCGAGCGTCCCGGTGGTTTCCGGGTCGCGCGTCCACAGGGAATATTCCGCCTGTAGCGCCGCGATGGGGTGCACCTTGTGAGCGCGCTCGATGGTGGCTGCCGATGCCTCGGAAAGGCCAAGGTGACGCACCTTGCCGACCTTGACCAGGTCCGCCATGGCGCCGACCGTTTCCTCGATCGGCGTGTCGCGGTCCACCCGGTGCTGGTAGTAGAGGTCGATGTAGTCCACGCCCAGCCGTTTGAGGCTGTCGTCGCAGGACTTGCGCACGTACTCCGGACGGCCGTTCACGCCCCGCGCCTGGGGATTGGCCGGGTCGCGCACGATGCCGAACTTTGTGGCCAGGAAAACCTTGTCGCGCTTGCCGGCGATGGTCTTGCCCACCAGCACTTCGTTGGTGTGCGGGCCGTAGGCATCGGACGTATCGAGGAAGTTGATGCCCAGTTCCAGCGCGCGGTGGATGGTGGCGATGGACTCATTGTCGTCCAGGCCACCGTAGAACTCGCTCATGCCCATGCAGCCAAGGCCGATCGCGGAAATGGAGGGGCCGTTGCGGCCAAGCGTGCGGGTAAGCATCGAATGCTCCAATGCAAGGGGAGGGGATCCCCATGTTATTACCTGTCATGTATACAAATCGCATCGGCTAACGCAGCGCTACAATATCGGGCCGTATCCACCGACTTTCGGCAAGATCATGCGCAATCCACTGCAGGAACAACTGCTCAAGGCGGGCCTGGTAAAGAAGGCCAAGGTGGCCGAGGTCGTCCGCGAGCAGAACAAGCAGCGCCACGGCAAGGCCGCGCCGGCTCCTGTCGCCACGCAGGCCACGGACGCCCAGCGCGAGAAGGCCGAGCGTGACCGCGCCATCGCCGCGGAACGGAACGACAAGCAGCGCGCGGCCGAGCGCCAGGCCCAGGTGAAGCAGATCGTTGCCGAACACCGGCTGCCGCGAAAGGGCGAGATCAGCTATCGCTTCAGCGACGGCAATGCGATCGCCAGCTTCCTGGTCGATGAACCCATGCGCGCGCAGCTCGCCGCAGGTGCGCTGGTGGTGGTGCGTCACGGCGACGGCTACGAAGTATTGCCCCGCATTGCCGGGGAAAAAATCCGTGAACGCGACGCATCGCTTATCGTTGTCGACCATGCGCAGACAGGCACCGGCGAGAGTGCAGAAGACGAGTTCTACAGCAAGTTCAAGGTGCCCGACGACCTGATCTGGTAGCTCACCGTCCGATTACGCCGCGGGTAGCGGCTGCACGGGCGTCGGCTTGTAGTTGGCATCCAGCGCGATCATGGTGAAGGTGCCGCGCGTGCAAAGCTCGCGGGCACCGCTCAGAAGATCCTCGGCATACATGGCCACGTCGATCTTCATCGAGGTGCGGCCCACCGAAAGCACTGTGGCGATCAGTTCCACCATCTGCCCCTTGCGCACCGGCACGTGGAAATCCACCTGCTCCGAGCGTCCGGTAACGACGATCTGCCGGGAGTACCGCGACGCGGCCAGGAATGCCGCCTTATCCATCCAGGCCAGCGCCTGGCCGCCGAAAAGGGTACCCAGGTGATTGGTGTGGTCCGGGAACACGATCTCAAGCAGCCGGGCTTCAGTGGGATTGCTCATGGCGGATATTCCTTCGGCGAGGGGCAGCCCGCCTTTAGAACGAGGCGTCGAAGGTCACTTCGCCCTGCACACCCACCTGGTACGACGACACGCGGCGTTCGAAGAAGTTGGTGAGCTCTTGTACGTCCTGCAGGTCCATGAAGTCGAATGGATTGCGCGAGCCATACTTCTTCGGCATGTCCAGCTGCACCAGGCGCTGGTCGGCGCAGTACTCAAGGTATTGGCGCATGTCGGCCACCGAGAGACCCGCCACGCCGCCGGAGAGCACATCCTGGGCGAATTGCGTCTCGCAGGAAATGGCATCTTCAAGCATGGCTTCCACCTGCAGGCGCATCTCGTCGTCGAAGAGGTCGGGTTCTTCCTCGCGCACCTGGCGCACCACCTCGAAGGCGAAGGCCATGTGGCCGGATTCGTCGCGGAACACCCAGTTGGTTCCCGAGGCCAAGCCGTGCAGCAGGCCGCGCGAACGCAGGTAGTAAACGTAGGCGAAGGCGGCGAAGAAGAACAGGCCTTCGATGCAGGCTGCAAAGCAGATCAGGTTAAGCAGGAACTGACGGCGCTGCTCACGCGTTTCCAGGCGGTGCACGTCCTGGATGGAATCGATCCACTTGAAGCAGAACTCGGCCTTGTGGCGGATCGATGGAATCGTCTCGATGGCCGAGAACGCGCGGGCGCGCTCGTTCTGGTCGGGAATGTAGGTGTCGAGCAGGGTCAGGTAGAACTGGACATGCAGTGCTTCTTCGTACAGCTGGCGCGAAAGGAACATGCGCGCCTCGGGCGAGTTAACGTGCTGGTACAGGTTCAGCACCAGGTTGTTCGACACGATGGTATCGCCGGTGGCGAAGAACGCCACCAGGCGATGGATCAGGTGCCGGTCGGCATCGGACATCTTCTTGTTGAGGTCGGTGGTGTCCAGCGAGAAGTCCACTTCCTCCACGGTCCAGGTGTTGCGGATCGCCGCGCGATACATTTCGTAGAACTGCGGGTACTTCATCGGGCGAAGCGTGAGCTCGAAGCCAGGGTCGAGCAGTCGGGAGTCGCGGGATACGGGTTGGCTGGACATTCTTTTCCTGGTCAGTCGAGGCGCGCGGCGAAGCGCTCGCGCACGTGCTGGTTGATGTACGTGGCAAGGCCGCGTCCGGCGCGGGCGAGGCCTTGCATGGCGGCGACGTCATCGGCGCCTGGCGTGGTGCTGTCGTAGCGGTAGGTTCCGCCCTCGATGAAACGAACATCGATGAAACCGTCGCCGACTGTGAAGGCGGCGACGCCTGAGTTGCCATCGAGGTTGCGGTAGCGCTGCACGGCTACTGGCAGGCCTCGCAGTACTCGGGGTTTTCCAGCGAGCAGAACACCGCGGCGGTGGCTTCGTCCTGCGACGGTGCCGCGACCGGCGCCGAGGCGCGCGAGGCGGTGACCGTGGTCTTGGCGATGCGCGTGGCCGGCCGCGAACGCAGGTAGTAGGTAGTCTTGATCCCCGATTTCCATGCGTACATGTACATCGACGACAACTGGCCGATGTTCGGATTCTCCATGAACAGGTTCAGCGACTGGCTCTGGTCGATATAGGCGCCACGCGCGGCGGCAAGGTCGATCAACGCCTTCTGCGGCAGTTCCCAGGTGGTGCGATAGACCGCGCGAAGCTCCGCGGGGATGGCGGCGATATCCTGCACCGAGCCTTCGGCCAGCTTGATCGCATCGCGGATGTCCGCCGTCCACAGGCCAAGCGTCTTCAATTCCTCGCACAGGTAGCGGTTCACCACCAGGAAGTCGCCCGAGAGCGTCTCGCGCTTGAAGAGGTTCGACACCTGCGGCTCGATGCACTCGTAGCAGCCGGCGATGGAAGCGATGGTGGCCGTGGGCGCAATGGCGATCAGCAGCGAATTGCGCAGGCCGTGTGCCTTGATGGCCTGGCGCAGCTCCGCCCAGCGACCGTCGACATCCGACGGCGTGGCCTGTGGCCAGTAGTCGAACTGCAGTTCACCATTGGCCGCGCGCGTCTCTGCGAAACCCGGATGGGCACCGTGCTGCTCGGCCAACTCGTTGGAGGTCACCAGCGCATGGAAGTAGATCTCCTCGGCAATGCGGGTGGAGAGCTTCTTCGCTTCTTCTGAATCGAACGGCAGGCGCAGCTTGAAGAACACGTCCTGCAGGCCCATCACGCCCAGGCCCACCGGGCGCCACTTCATGTTGGCGGTTTTCGCGGTGGCGATCGGGTAGAAGTTGAGGTCGATCACGCGATCGAGCTGGCGTACGGCGGTACGCACGGTGGATGCAAGCTTGCCGTAGTCGAGGGCGCCATCCACCACGTGGCGGGACAGGTTGATCGAGCCTAAGTTGCATACGGCCGTTTCGTCCTGGGAGGTCACTTCCAGGATTTCCGTGCACAGGTTGGAAAGGTGGATCACGTTCTTCGGATTGGCCGTCTGGTTGCTGGTGGCGTTGGAACGGTCCTTGAAGGTCATCCAGCCGTTGCCGGTCTGCGCCAGCGAACGCAGCATGCGGGCGTAGAGCTCTCGAGCCTTCACCTTCTTCGCCGCCAGGCCTTCGCTTTCAGCCTGGGCATAGGCTTCGTCGAAGGCAGGGCCCCAGGTGTCGACGAAATGCGGGACGATCTTCGGATCGAAGAGTGACCAGTCGGCATCGGCCTCCACCCGGCGCATGAAGAGGTCGGGTACCCAGTTGGCGAGGTTCAAGTTGTGCGTACGGCGCGCGTCGTCGCCGGTATTCTCGCGCAGCTCGAGGAATTCCTCGATGTCCGCATGCCAGGGTTCAAGGTAGACGCAGGCGGCGCCCTTACGCTTGCCGCCCTGGTTGACCGCCGCCACCGAGGCGTCGAGCGTCTTCAGCCAAGGAACAAGCCCATTGGAATGGCCATTGGTACCGCGGATCAGCGAGCCGCGCGAACGGATGCGGGAATAGGCAAGGCCAATGCCGCCGGCGAACTTCGACAACTGGGCCACGTCGCCGTACTTCTGGTAGATCGATTCGAGCGCATCCTGCGGTGAATCAAGCAGGAAACACGAGGAAAGCTGCTCGTGCGAGGTGCCGGCGTTGAACAAGGTGGGCGAGCTTGCCAGGTATTCCAGCGCCGAGAGCATGCGATAAAGCTCCAGCGTCTCGGCGATGTCGTTGCCGCCCAGCGAACAGGCAATGCGCATGAAGAAATGCTGCGGGGTTTCGATCACCAGGCGCTTCTGCGGATGGCGCAGCAGGTATCTGTCGTACACCGTGCGCAGGCCGAAGTATTCAAATCGGCGGGAAGCGGAAGCATCGATGGCATCGTTGAGCTTGCGTGCATTGGTGGCCACGAAGCTGCGCAGCCGGTCGTTCAATATGCCCAGTTCCGTGCCGTGCGCGATCGACTGGGAGAAGCTCTGGATTTCCTGGCCCGACACTTCCTTGTCGATGAAGGCCGACAGCAGGCGCGCGGCGAGCTGGCCGTACTCGGGCTCTTCCGCAGTGAGCGCAGCGGAAGTGCGAATGGAAAGCTGGTCGAGCTCCTGGGTGGTGGCGCCGTCATACAGGCCGCCGATGGTCTTCAGGGCCACACGCATCGGGTCAACGCCAAACAGGCCCTCGGCGCTGCGGGTGACCGCGCGCACGATCTTGTTCACGTCCACGCTTTCCGTGCCGCCATTGCGCTTGGTCACGCGCATCTGGCCGGGGCTGTGGGGAGGGGTCAGGCTGAAATCGGGCGGCGTGGCCCCGGCCGGTGCCGGGCTCCGATAGGGCGCGGCTGGCGCGCGATCGGTAACGGAGGTGGCGCTGGCGACGACAACGGGGTCGGCCGCGCTTTCGCGCGAGGAGAGATCAAGTGGCTGCATGGCAATGCCCTGGCAAGACGTTCGATTGCCTGCTCCCGCGCGCAGGGACCGCAAGTGGCGGCGGCAAAGGCGGAGGAGACGCGCAAGGGCCAAGGCAACGGTGCCCGCCTCGCAACGTGCTTCCCCGCGGAAGCCGTCACCACGAACCATCGCCGCTCTGGCGCTGGTTGCTGGCAGGTCTTCGGACTCGTGGCAGGCCCCCGGAGGGGTTTTCCTAGCCGTCGCTTCCCGATCCGATGGCGGACCAGTGCTTGTGACGGGTTCGTTTCCACTTACCGCTGCGGGGCAGTCCCGGATTTACACCGGATTCCCTTTTAAGCCGTGGCCAAAAAACCGGACAGGGCACCAACGGAACACAAGATATAGGCCGACGCCCGTGGGGTCAACACAAGTTATGGTGTTATCGCGCTACGGGCTGGAGGTGTCTGATGGATAAAGGAAACCACGTCGTCGAGCACCGGTTTCTTCCCCTGCAGGGGCGTCGACAGGGCAAACACGAGGCCGGAGTGTCCCATTCCGGGATACAACTTCAAGGTCACAGGCTCGGCATGGGCCTTCACGGCGTCGGCAAGCGAGGTGGAGTTGTGCACCCCCACTTCCTTGTCGGACAGGCCATGCAGGAGAAGCATCGGCGGTTCGTCGCCGTCGACGAAATCGATCGGCTGGGCGCGGTGCTGCTCCGATGGCGAATGGCCGAACATGCCCAGCATGTCCTTCTCGTTCGGCGCGATGGGGACGAAGTCGTAGACGCCGGCCATGCCGATGAAGCCGGCCAGTTCCCGCGTGGTCATGCCCTGCGCCTGCAACCAGCGCCCATCGGTGGCGAGCAACCCGGCGATGTGACCGCCCGATGAGTGGCCCATGATGAACAGGTGCGAGGCATCGCCGCCGAATTCCGTGGCATGGGCGTGCGCCCATGCCACGGCGCTTGCCGCGTCCGCCATGAATCCGTCCATCTTCACCTGGGGATATTTCCGGTAGTCGGGAATCACCGCGACGATGCCGCGCGAAGCCAGCGCCGTGCCGACGAAGCGATACCACTGCCGCTTGCCACTGGTCCAGCTTCCGCCATGGAAGAACACCACTACCGGTGCGTCGATGGTGGCGGCGGGACGATAGACGTCCAGCTTCAGGCCCGTGGACGGATCGAAGACGACCCCTCGAGTGGACTCGATGCCATGGCGGTGGTCGGTGGTGTTGAGCCCGGCGAAGAGCGTTGCCCGGCAACCGCCCAGGCTGGCGAGCAACACCAGGCCCACGCAAAGACGCAAGAAAATGCCGCTTGCGCGGGAATACCAGGGCAGTACGTCACGCGCGATCGGCTTCATCCACCGAGCATGCCCGGTCGCGCGTGAACCATGCAATGTCAGCTAAGTTTTTCGCCCAAATACGCCGGACGCGGCGCATTGAAACCAGCTTTTACCTGACGGGCCGTGTCGTCGACCAGCACTTCTTCCTCGCCGGCTTCCAGTGCCTTGAGCACGGCGTCCACCACCACCTGTGGATGCGTCTTCGGTGCGGTGACGTTCTTCACCATGTCGGTGTCGATGTAGCCCACGTGCACCCCCAATACCTGCACGCCGTCGGCGTGCAACTCGGTGCGCAGGCCATTGGTCAGTGCCCAGGCCGCGGCCTTGGTGATCGAATAGATCAGCGAAGTTGGCAGCGAAATCCAGCTAAGCGCCGAAAGCACGTTGACCACGGCGCCGTGGCGCTTGCGCAGCGACGGAGCGAAGGCCTGGCTTACCGACAGCACGCCGAACAGGTTGGTGGCCAACTGCGTATCCAGCGCCGTCCGGGCGCCGTCGTCGAGCAGGCTCACCTTCGGCTCGGAGATGCCGGCGTTGTTGATTACGATGTCCACGTCCGGGTGAGCGCGGGCGGCCTCGGCGATGGTGGCGGGGTCGCTGACGTCCAGCCGTACCGGGATGGCGCCGGGCAGATCCACCGTGGAGGGGTCGCGCGCGCCCGCATAGACCTTGGCGGCGCCCAGGTTCAGCAGGGTCTGGGCGAATGTGCGGCCGAGGCCGCGGTTGGCGCCGGTGACCAGGACGTTCTTGCCTTTGATTTGCATGGTGGCTCCTTCATTTGAATGATGACCATCATTTAATAGGGCGCCCTGCCGGTTCTTCAAGCCCCATCGCCGCTATTGTTTCACCCCCGTCATGCCATCATATGTCAGGTGTCATCCAACAGGCCGCCCGCCATGCGTTACGAGAACGGACATAAGGAAGCCACCCGGGAGAAGATCCTGGTGGAAGCCGCACGCCGCTTCCGCGAGGAGGGCATCGACGCGGTGGGCGTGGCCAACCTGATGGGCGGCATCGGCCTTACCCAGGGCGGCTTCTACAACCATTTTGCCTCCAAGGACGCCCTGGCCCGCGAGGCCATGACCAACGCCCTTGAGGCCACCAAGGCCCGCTTCGAGAAAGATGGCTCGGTGGTGGCCCTGGTCGAGCGCTATCTTTCCACCGCCCACCGGGACCACCCGGGCAGGGGTTGTCCGGCGGTTACCCTGTCGCAGGAAATTGCGCGCGCCTCGGACGAGGTGCGCGAGGGCTTCACCGATGAGCTGGAGAAGATCCTGGCCACCATCCGGGGCGACTTGCCCGCTGACATGTCCGCCCGGCAGAAAAAGGCAACGGCGATGGCCGCCTTCAGCGCCATGGTGGGCAGCATGACGCTGGCCCGGGCCGTGAACGATCAGGCTTTGTCCGACGATATCCTCGCCGCGGGGAAGAAGGCGGTACTCGCCATGCTGCAGACCCCGTCCCGACCCACATCGTGACGCTATTGGCATGGCGCCTGTGGCACCCTATCGGGTGAGCGAAGGGTTCGGGAGCAATTGCCAGGTGGTGGAGCAGGTCGGGCAGGACGCATTGGTGGTGCGTTCTAGTCATTTCATGGCGGTGATGCGCCGTCTGGCGGGGCCGCTGTTGTCGGCGGTGTTGTTGTGCCTGGCACTGTGGGCTTTGCATAGCCTGGCCAGCGAAGTCAGCTACAGCGAAGTCTCGCACTACGTGCACGACCTGCAGGGCTGGCAGATCGTGGTGGCCATGGCGCTCACCGCGGCCGGCTACATGGTGATGACGCTCTACGACTGGTATGGCCTGAAGTCGGTGGACTTCGCCTTGCCCCGGCGCGAGGTGTCGCTGATCTCGTTCATCAGCTACGCCTTCAGCAACGTGCTGGGCATGTCGCTGTTGATTTCCGGTTCCATCCGCTACCGGTATTACATCCAGGCGGGCCTCACCAATACGCAGATCGCCCGCGTGGTGCTGTATTGCACCGGCGCCTTCTGGCTTGGCCTGTGCGCACTGACCGGCGTCACCCTGCTGTTGGTGCCGTTGCCGGAGGAACTCCCCTTTGCCGGCCTGCGCATCCCGGTGGCGATCGTGCTGACGCTGGTGCCGCTGACGTGGGTCTTCGGCAGCCGGATCATCCGGCGCCCGATCAAGCTCTGGCGCTGGCACGCGGTCTTGCCCAAGCCTGGGCCGGCCTTCCGCCAGGTGGCCATCGGCGCGGTGGACTGGTGGCTGGCGGCGAGCGTGCTCTACGTACTTATGCCCGATGACGCGAATTCCGGCTTCGGGCATTTCCTGGCGGTGTTCGTGCTGGCGCAGATGGCAGGCCTGATCAGCCACGTGCCCGGTGGCCTGGGCGTGTTCGAGGCGGTGATGCTGGCGGGCTTCGGCGCCGCCGGCAACGAAGGCCTGGAAGCGCCGATCCTTGGCGCGCTGGCCGCCTTCCGCGTGGTCTATTACCTGCTGCCGTTATGCGCCGCCACCTTGATGGTGCTGCTGCGGGAAGCGCGGACGCTGACCAAGAAAAGCATGGTGCCGCCGTGGTTCGCGGGACTTCTGCCGCCGTTCTTCGCCGGCCTCACGCTGGTATCCGGCGCGGTGCTGCTGTTCTCCGGCGTAACCTCCGCCTCGCCCGGGCGCATGGACATGTTGCGCGGCGTATTGCCGTTGCCGGTCCTGGAGGCCTCGCATTTCCTCTCCAGCGTGATCGGCATGATGTTGCTGATTTTGGCCCGCGGCCTGCAGCGGCGCCTGGACGCGGCCTACGTGCTCACCCTGGTGCTGCTGGTGATCGGCGCGGTGCTGTCGGTGCTCAAGGGCGTGGCATACGCCGAAGCGGCGCTGCTGAGCCTGCTGGCCCTGGCCCTGGCGCCGGCGCACCGGCATTTCTACCGCCGTGCATCGCTCTTCACCAGTACGTTCTCGGTGGGCTGGATCCTCGCCATCATCGCGGTGCTGGGCTGCACCACGTGGCTTGTGGTATTCAGCCTCAAGCACGTGGAATACAACAGCAGCCTGTGGTGGGAATTCTCCTTCCGCCACGGCAACGCGCCGCGCGCCCTGCGCGCACTGGTAGGCGCGGCGGCGGCCGGACTGTTGTTCGCCCTGGCCAAGCTGATCCGCCCGATGCGCACGCGGCCGCTGCCACCCAGCAACGCCGACATCCAGCGCGCCCTGCCGCTGGTGAAGTCGTTTAATTCCTCCCAGGCCCACCTGGCCCTGATGGGCGACAAAACGCTGCTGTTCGCGCCGGGCGACAAGGCGTTCGTGATGTACGACATCGAAGGCCGCAGCTGGGTAGCCATGGGCGATCCGGTGGGCGAGGACGAAGCCGCCCGCCGCGAGATCGTCTGGAGCTTCCGCGAACTGTGCGAACAGGCCGGTGGCTGGCCGTTGTTCTACCAGGTGCGGCCCGACGACCTGGACCTGTACCTGGACATGGGCATGCACCTGATGAAGATAGGCGAAGAAGCGCGGGTAAAGCTCGCCGACTTCAACCTCGATGGAAAATCCCGCAAGAGCCTGCGCAACATCGTCAACAAGCTGCACCGCGATGGCCTGACCCTTCAGATCGTGCCGCCGGAGGACGTCGCCGCGCTGCTGCCGATCTTGAAACCCGTGTCCGATGCGTGGCTGCACGACAAGCACGTACGCGAGAAGGGATTTTCCTTAGGTGGCTTCGACGAACGCTATCTCGTCCGCACGCCGATGGCCGTGGCCTGGCTCGACGGCAACCCCGTTGCCTTCGCCAACCTGCTCTTGACCGACAGCAAGGAAGAGGCGTCGGTGGACCTCATGCGCCATCTTCCCGACGGACCGGCCGGCATCATGGATTACCTCTTCATTGAACTGATGATGTGGGCGCGTGGCGAAGGCTACCGCTGGTTCAATCTCGGCATGGCGCCGCTGTCGGGCCTGCGTAACCGGCGCATGGCGCCGTTGTGGAACCGCTTCGGCGCCATGGTGTTCGGCCGCGGCGAGCGCTTCTACAACTTCCGCGGCCTGCACCAGTACAAGGATAAATTCGGGCCCGAGTGGGAGCCACGGTACCTGGCGGTATCCGGCGGCATCGGCCTGCCGGTGGCGCTGACCAACGTGGCGAGCCTGATTTCAGGCGGCTTGACCGGCGTGGTGCGTCGATGAGGCGAAGTGCCCGTTGGGGCCTGGGCGTTGTCGTGCTCATCGTTATTGCAGGCATCTTGTGGTGGCAGCCGTGGAAGCACGTATCGCTCGACGAGGCGGCGGTCGTACTGGACGGTGCGCGCGGCGTTGCGCCACCGCCGGAGCTGGCCGATGTGATGGTGGTGTTCTACAGCGGCGATGGCGGCTGGTCGGACCTCGACAAGGGCCTGGGCAAGGCCATGGTCGATCGCGGCGTGCCGGTGCTTGGCATCAATTCCTTCAAGTATTTCTGGCGCAACAAGCCGGTGGATGTGGCAGGACCGGAACTTGATGCCGCGGTGAAGCAGTACCTGGCGCACTGGCACAAAAAACGCGTGCTGCTGATGGGGTTTTCCTTCGGTGCGGACGTGGCGCCGTCCATCCTTGAACAGGCTTCGCCAGAAACGCGCGCGGCCGTGGCGCAGATCATCCTGCTGTCGGGAAGTCGCGACGTGAACTGGGAGATCGAGATGGAGGGCTACATGGTCGCCAATTGGTTCACCACCCAGGCGCGCATCGTTACCCAATGGCTGAACCCGATCCCGCACACCCCGGCCATCCCACCCATCGCTGCATTGGACGGCAAGCCGCCCGTGGCGTGTTATTGGGGCGCGGACGATTTCGACGACTCGATCTGCACCGACAAGGCGTTGCCGAAGTGGGTGGTAGTGCATCCGATGCCCGGCACGCATCACTTCGACCAGAATTACCCGGCCCTGGCCACGCGCATCGTCAACGACTTCCCGAAGTAGTCACGCGGGCCGATGGGCCAGCCAGGTAAGGAAACCATCGACGATGTGCATGGGCGTCTGGTCGATTTCCGCGCGGTAGATATCGTCGCCGTGCGGTTCTTCCAGCGTCGCCAGCTGGCTGTCGAGCAGATGCGGATCGAAGAAATGGCCTTTGCGGGCGGCCAGCCGTTCGCGCAGCAAGGCCGGCGTGCCATGCAGGAACATGAACACCGTTCCCGGGCCCGCGAGGCGCTCTCGATAGATGCCCTTCAGCGCCGAGGCTGCCAGTACCAGGCCGCGCCCGGTGTCCCGGTGCCGGTTGATCACGCCTTCGATGGCTTCCAGCCAGGGCTCGCGGTCGTCGTCGGTAAGGGGGATGCCTTCCCGCATCTTCGCCACGCTTTCGGGCGTGTGCAGCTGGTCGGAATCGACGAAGTCGCGCTCCATCCGCGTGGCCAGCAACTGGCCGATGGTGGTCTTGCCGGAGCCTGACACGCCCATCACCACGACGATGGGCGCACCGTTGTTGCCGCTGGATGGGTCTGTCGTCATCGGAAGCGTCCCTTGAGAGGCCCCTTCAACGTACACCCTAACCATTTCGCCGGGCACGATAAATAACCCAGGGCGTGACGGCCGTTTACGTTGTGCCGGGTGGTGGCCGGCCGTACCATCGGATGTTTTAAGGATCCGGGAAGGGCCGCCATGGCAATCATCGACCTGCGTAGCGACACCGTTACCCGGCCCACCCGGGCCATGCGCGAAGCCATGCTCGATGCGCCGGTAGGCGACGATGTTTATGGCGAGGATCCCACCGTCAACGCCTTGCAGGAGCAGCTGGCCGCGGAACTGGGTTTCCAGGCGGGGCTGTTCGTGCCCAGCGGTACGCAAAGCAACCTGATTGGGCTGATGGCGCATTGCGAGCGGGGCGATGAATACCTGGTGGGCGCCGATGCCCATACCTATAAGTTCGAAGGCGGTGGCGCGGCGGTGCTCGGTTCGATCCAGCCGCAACCGATTGCCCACCAATCCGACGGATCGCTGGCCATCGCGGATCTGGAAGCCGCAGTGAAGCCGGTGGATCCGCACTTTGCCCGCACCCGCCTGCTGGCGCTGGAGAACACCTGGCATGGCCGCGCGCTGCCGCGCCAATACTTGCAGGAGGCGCGGGCTTTTGCGCGTCGCCGCGGGCTTGCCTTTCATCTGGATGGTGCGCGGCTGTTCAATGCCGCCACTGCCTACGGCGTGTCGGCACGCGAGGCAGCAGCCGGCTTCGACAGCGTATCGGTGTGCTTCTCCAAGGGCCTGGGTGCACCGGTGGGCTCGGTATTGCTCGGTTCCACCGCCCTTATCGATCGTGCCCGCCGTTGGCGCAAAGTTACCGGTGGTGGCTGGCGCCAGGCGGGCATGCTGGCTGCCGCGTGCATCCATGCGCTGGATCATCATGTGGCGCGATTGGCAGACGACCACGCACGCGCGGTGCGCCTGGCCGAAGGCTTGAGTTCCCTCCGCGGCATGACGGTGGATGCGCAGCACACCAACATGGTATTCGTCCGCGTGCCGGTGGATCGCCTGCAGGCACTCGATGCCCACCTTCGTGCCGCCGACGTGCGGGTGAGTATCGGCTACCTGCCGACCGTGCGCATGGTTACCCACCTGGACATCGACGACGACGGCATTGAACGCGCCGTCGCCGCTTTCGGCAGTTTCTTCGGCAGCAATTAAGCCGGCCGATGCTCGCGGGCGAGGTATTCCTCGCTCTGCATTTCTATCAGGCGCGACTCGGTGCGGGCGAACTCCGCGCGCACGCGCTCACCGTCGTAGAGCTCGGTAATGGGCGCCGCAGCCGACAGCACCAGCTTCACCTGGCGATCGTAGAACTCATCCACCATCAGCACGAAGCGCTTGGCCTCGTTCTCGGTGTACACGGTGAACTGCGGCACGTTGGACACCATCACCATCGGGTAGCGGCGCGCCAGTTCGATGTAGTCGGCCACACCGCGCGGCCCTTCGCAGAGGTCGGCGAACTCGAACCAGGCGATGTTCGCCGCACGCTTGCGCACGGGAATCTGGCGGGCGTGGATCTCAAGGGCGCCGCTATCGACGACATCGCCCGTGGCCTGGGCACCGAAAATGCGTGCGAGCGAACGTTCGGCCTCGGCGCCCGGGGGCACCAGGTACACGGGCGCCTGGGCGAGGGCGCGCAAACGCCAGTCGCGCGGGGAAACCATTTCATGCACCTTGCAGTGCTTCTCGATCAGGGCGATGGCCGGCAGGAAGCGTGCGCGTTGCAAGCCGCCCTGGTACAGGTTCCCGGGTGGCGTGTTGGAAGTGGTGACTAGCGATACGCCGCGCTCGAACAGTGCTTCGAGCAGATTTGCCAGGATCATCGCATCGCCGATGTCGTTGACCAGGAACTCGTCCAGGCACAGCACGCGCGCCTTCGCCGCGATGCCGGCGGCCACCTCCACCAGCGGATCGGCGCGCTCGCCCAGCGCCCGCATGGCCTGGTGGGTTTCGGCCATGAAGTGATGGAAATGCCGCCGCAGCACCAAGCCCCGGGGCAGGCTCGCTACGAACATGTCCATCAGGAAGGTCTTGCCGCGGCCGACATTGCCCCAGAGATAAAGGCCCTGTACCGGTTCGCGGGTTTCCCCGAGCAGCGTCTTTATCTTGCCGAAGAAGCCGTTGTCCTGCTTCTGGCAAAGCGCCGCATGCATGCGGTCGAATTCGGGCAGCACGCCCAACTGCGCGGGATCGGATTCCCAGCGGTGGCCAGTCACGCCCTCGCGGTAGCGAAGGCTGGGCGTTACGTCATCGCAACTCATCCCTGGCGCACTGGCGGCAGCCAGTCCTTTACCCCGTGCTTCACCGCGCCGCGCAGGTCCATCAGGCGGCGGTGGAAGAAATGGCTGGTCTCGGGCATGCGCACCAGCACGGGCTCGGCATCGAGGCTGTCGAGCCAGTCGTAGACGGTTTGCGGATCGACGACTTCGTCTTCCTCGCCCTGAACGATCAGCCAGGGGCAGGTGGGCGTGCGCAGGCTGGAGAAATCCCAGCGGCCGGCGGGCGGCGCGATGCTGACCAGGGCGTCCGCCTGCAGGCGCACCGCGTTCGAGATTGAAACGAAGCTGCCGAAGGAAAACCCCGCCAGCCACAGGGCATCGCCAGGATGCACGCGGCGCGCCCATTCGACCACGGCGGCGAGGTCGTCGCCCTCGCCCAGGCCGTTATCGAACTCCCCTTCCGAAGCGCCCACGCCGCGGAAGTTGAAGCGCACGGTGTCCAGGCCCGATTCGCGCAGCGAGCGCTCGAGCATGGTGACCACCTTGTTGTGCATGGTGCCGCCCTGCAGCGGATGCGGGTGGCAGATCACCGCGGTGCCACGGCGGGCTTCGGCCCGGTCCGCGGCATCGGTAGTCACTTCGAGCTTGCCGGCAGGCCCGGCGAGGGCGAAGCTGAAGGCTTCGGCCGGGAAACTATCCGGTGCATCCACGAGAGGTTCGTTCATGGAGGGCATTCTACTAGCTGCGGCCGGATCCTTCTGGCGGGCTGCGACACCATGAACATCCTTGCCCACGCCTTCCTTGGCGGCGCCGACGACGACCTGCGCCTGGGCGGGATGATGGGCGATTTCGTGCGGGGCGCACCCGATCCGTCGCTTCCGGAAGGCGTGCGGCGCGGGATCGTGCTGCACCGGGCGATCGACACCTTTACCGACCGCCACCCGGCGGTGGTCCAGGCGCGGGGGTTGTTCCAGGCGCCGTTCCGGCGTTATGCCGGGATACTGCTGGACATGTGGTTCGACCATTGCCTGGCGCGGGATTTCGCCGCGTGGAGCGATATTCCGCTGGAAGAGTATTCCGACGGCGTTCGCCAATTGCTTCGGCAGCGTCGTGCCCTCGTCCCCGAGCGCATGCACGGGTTTATCCAGTACATGGAACGGGAAGGCCTGCCCGCCACCTACGCCGACCGAGGCACCCTGGGCCGCGCCTTCATCGGCATGTCGCATCGCCTCAGCCGGGAGAATCCGCTGGCTGAGGCGATGCCGGTGCTGCTGGCATTGGAAGAAGAGCTATGGCGGTGTTTCCGTGCCTTCTTCCCTGAACTGCTTGCCTTTGCCAAAGGCCATTGGTGACGGTGTTTCCAGGATTTCCTCAAGCCGCCGAAGCATGCGGGTGGAACTGCTCTTCCTCGGTGGATCCACTGAGCGCCGAGAGTGAACTCAAGCCACCGGCGATCACCTGGTTCACCTGGTCGAAGTAGCCCGTGCCCACTTCGCGCTGGTGCTTGGCGGCGGTATAGCCGTCCTTCTCGGCGGCGAATTCAGCCTCTTGCAACTCCACGTAGGCTTCCATCTGGCGATCGCGATACCCGCGGGCCAGCTGGAACATCGAATGATTCAGCGCGTGGAAGCCGGCCAGGGTGATGAACTGGAAGGTGTAGCCCAGGGCGGCCAGGTCCTTCTGGAAACTCACGATGGTGTCGTGGTCGAGGTTCTTCTTCCAGTTGAAGCTGGGTGAACAGTTGTAGGCCAGCATCTTGCCGGGGAATTTGGCCCGGATGGCTTCGGCGAACTCGCGTGCTTGCGCCAGGTCCGGCGTTCCGGTCTCGCACCAGATGAGGTCCGCGTAGGGTGCATAGGCTAGGCCACGGGCGATGGCTTGGCTTATGCCCTGCGTGCTTTCGTAGAAGCCTTCCACGGTGCGCTTGCCGGTGAGGAACGGCTTGTCGTGGTCGTCGATGTCACTGGTCACGAGCCCCGCGCCCATGGCATCGGTGCGGGCCACGATCAGCGTGGGCACGCCGGCCACGTCCGCCGCCAGGCGCGCAGCGACCAGCTTCTGCACCGCTTCCTGCGTGGGCACCAGCACCTTGCCGCCCATGTGGCCGCACTTCTTGGCGCTGGCGAGCTGGTCTTCGAAATGCACGCCCGCGGCGCCCGCCTCGATCATGTGCGACATCAGTTCATACGCATTGAGCACGCCGCCGAAACCCGCCTCGGCATCGGCCACGATGGGCAGCATCCAGTCGATCTCGTCCTTGCCTTCGGCGTGGTGGATCTGGTCGGCACGAAGCAGCGTCTTGTTGATCTTGCGCACCACGTTGGGCACCGAATCCACCGGGTACAGCGATTGATCCGGATACATGGTGCCGGCCGTGTTGGCGTCGGCGGCCACCTGCCAGCCGGACAGATAGATCGCCTTCAGTCCCGCCTTGGCCTGCTGCATGGCCTGGTTGCCGGTGAGTGCGCCCAGCGCATTGACGAACGGCTCGGTCTTCAGGCTCTGCCACAGGCGTTCGGCGCCGCGGCGGGCGAGCGTGTGTTCCACCAGCACATTGCCGCGCAGGCGCAGCACGTCTTCGGCGCCATAGGGGCGTGACACGCCTTCCCAGCGGGAGTCCTGGTTCCAGGCCTGGTTGATCTCGGCGGCGGTATTGGTCTTCATGGTGTGCTCCGGTAAAGAGTGTGCGACGGTCATCAGGCGAGCTGGTCGTAAGCGGGCAGGGTGAGGAAGTCCGCCAGGGTGTCGGCGTGGGTGAGGCGGCCAATCAGTTCGGCGGCTTCCATGGCGTATTCGTGGCCCGGGTCGCGGCTGTTGGCCAGCAGGTGCGCGTGGCGGCTTAAGGCCTGGTCGAACAGGGCGAAGTCGATCACTGCGTGGTCGGAGAATTCCACCGGACCGCGATGCAGCCATTGCCACAACTGCGCGCGCGCGATCTCGGCGGTGGCGGCGTCTTCCATCAGGTGATGGATGGGCACGCAGCCATTGCCGCCCAGCCAGTTCGCCGTATAGCGCAGGCAAACCTCCACGTTGTTGTCGAAGCCCGCGCGGGTCACCGTGCCGATCGCAGGCACGATCAGCTGATCGCGGGTGACTTCGACGTCGTTACGCAATACATGCACCTGGTTGGGCATCGGCATGTGGGTGTCGAAGATCGCTTTCGCCACCGGCACCAGCGCCGGATGCGCCACCCATGTGCCGTCGTGGCCCGCGGTCACTTCGCGAAGCTTGTCGGCACGCACCTTGGCCATCGCCGCTTCGTTGGCGACATCGTCGTTGCGGATGGGAATTTGCGCCGCCATGCCGCCCATGGCGAACGCGCCGCGGCGATGGCAGGTGCGGATCAACAGCTCTGAATAACTTTTCAGGAACGGCACCGTCATCACCACCTGGCCGCGCTCGGGAAGCAGGCGATCGCGGTGGTCACGAAAAGTTTTCAGGTACGAAAAAATATAATCCCAGCGGCCGCAATTCAGGCCGACGATGCGCGTGCGCAGCGCATGCAGGATTTCATCCATCTGGAACACGGCCGGCAGCGTTTCGATCAGCACCGTGGTCTTCATGCTGCCGCGCGGCAGTTCCAGTTCGCCTTCGGCCAGGTCCATCACGGCGTTCCACAGTGCAGCTTCTTCCATCGATTGCAGTTTCGGCAGGTAGAAGTAGGGGCCGCGGTCTCGTGCATGCAGGGCACGGGCGTTGTGGAAGGCAAACAGGCCGAAGTCGAACAATGCGCCGGCGATGGCCGTGCCATCGATCACCAGGCTGCGCTCGGGCAGGTGCCAGCCGCGGGGGCGGACGATCAGCACGGCGGGGTTCGGGCCCACCTGATAGAGCTTGCCCTCGGGGCTGGTGAATTCGATGCTGCCATTGACCGCATCGCGCAGGTTCGCCTGGCCGCGCACCTGGTTGTCCCAGGTGGGTGAGCTGGAATCCTCGAAGTCGGCCATGAACACTTTCGCGCCGGAATTGAGCGCGTTGATGATCATTTTCCGCTCCACCGGCCCCGTAATTTCCACGCGGCGGTCCTGCAGGGCGGCGGGAATCGGCGCCACCGACCAGGCGCCCTCGCGGATTGCCCTGGTGTCGTCACGGAAGTCGGGCAGCTGGCCTGCGTCGAAGCTGGCTTGGCGGCGGATGCGCTCGGCCAGCAATTCCCGGCGGCGCCCGTCGAAACGGCGGTGCAGGGTGGCCAGGAAGGCCAGGGCGTCGGGGGTGAGGATCGCTTCGAAGCCCGCCTGCGTCGTGCCCTTCAGCTGGATCGATTCGTTGGCGAGGTATTCGGCTGCTGCGGCCATGGCTCTTGGTTCCGTATCGTTGCGTTGACTGGCAAGCTACGGCCAAAAGGGCTAAGTTGACAAAGCAAATGTTTCAATTCGTTACATTGGTTTTGTTAAAGTAATAGGTAAATGCCCGAATCAAAAAGAAAAAAAGTCACCAGATCGCGCCTGAACAAGCCTGCGGAGGACGTTGAACGCCTCTATTACAAGGGCAATCGGCAGAAACAGCTACGTGCTTTCGTGGCGACGGTGAAGCTGGGAACCTTAAGCCGCGCGGCTGAGTCGCTGTTCCTGTCCCAGCCCTCGATCAGCCTGCAGATCAAGGCGCTGGAGCGGGAACTGGGCACCCGGCTGCTTGAGCGAACCCGCCGGCGCATCACGGTCACCGATGCCGGGGAAATCCTCTACGGCCTGGCCCGGCCGCTGATCGAGGGCATGGATACGCTCGACCGGGATTTCCACGCCCGCACCCGTGGCGTACAGGCGGGCAAGCTGACGGTGGCGGCAGGTACGTCCACCATCCATTACCTGTTGCCCGACATCGTGCACGCCTATCGCCAGCAGTACCCGGCCGTGCAATTGCAGCTGGCCAACGTCACCGGCCGCGACGGCCTGGCCATGCTTCGCGCGGACGAGGCGGACTTTGCCATCGGCTCAATGCTGGATGTGCCCAACGACATCGCCTGGGCACCGGTGTACCACTACGACCCGATGTTGATCATGCCGCTCGATCACCCGCTGGCGGCGAAGGAAAGCATCCGCCTGGAGGATCTCTCACCCTATGGCCTGATCCTGCCGCCACAACGGCTCACCACCCACCGCATGGTCGACATGGTGTTCCAGCAGCGCCAGGTGCCTTACACGGTGGCGATGGAAGTGGGTGGATGGGACGTGATCAAGCAATACGTGGCCAAGGGCATGGGTATCTCCATCGTTACCAGCATCTGCCTGTCCGATGCCGACAAGGCGAGCCTCGCCATTCGCAACATGCGCCAATTCTTCCCGCAGCGAAGCTATGGCGTGGTCATGCGCAAGGGGAAATACCTGAGCGCCGAGGCCCGCGCCTTCATCGACCTGATCCGCCCGGGGCTGCTCAACCGCGACTACGACGAGCCTGGCCACTCGCAACGATGACCAACACCGAGGTCAGAGTAATCACTCTGCCCCCCAACTTAAGTCACTCGGTGTTGCGGTGCTTGCCGACGTACGGGCGGAATAGGGCGCGGATGGCGGTCATATCGGCCTCCTGGTTGCCCGTGGGGTAGAAGGGCTCGCCCAGCGTGAAACTCTTCGACGGATAGTCGATGAACAGCGGAAGCAACGGCACGTTGGCGGCCTCCGCGATGCGCAGGAATCCGGACTTCCAGTGGACGACCTTCTTGCGCGTACCCTCCGGCGTGATGCCCAGCCACATGCGGTCGCGCGAACGGAAGCGTTCCTTCATCTGGTCCACGATATTGGTCGCGGCGGAGCGGTCGATCGGCACCGCTCCCAGTGGACGCAGGATCACGCCAAGGGGTCCGTCCACCACTTCGCGCTTGATCATGATGCCGATGTCGATGCCGTGATACACCTTCAGCAGCACGCCCCACACGCCGTCCCAGTAGGACGAATGCGGCGCGCCGATCACGATCATTTTCGGCAGGTTGGGGAACGTGCCCTTGAGCTGCCAGCCGCTGATCGACAATACGAAGCCGCACACCCGGCGCCAGAAGTTGCTGCGGATTCGCGGCACGCTCGCAGGCACAATGGGCAGGGGCTTCATTCGTCGCCCTTGGGCCGCGATCGGCCGGCTTTGACCTGCCCACGCTGCTGCTTGCCGGCAAGCCGGCGTTCTTTCGAAGCACGCGTCGGCCGCGTGGCCAGGCGTTTCTTCGGCACGATCGTGGCGAAACGGATCACCTCGGCCAGCCGCTCGCGCACATCGTCGCGATTGCGCGCCTGGTCACGGAACCGGCGCGCCTGGATCACCAGCACACCGTCGGTGGTAAGCCGACGGTCGGCCCGCGCCAGCAGGCGCTCGCGAACGTCGTCGGGAAGGCTGGGCGAATTGACCACGTCAAAGCGCAGTTCCACCGCACTCTCGGTGCGATTGACATGCTGCCCGCCAGGGCCGTCGGCACGCAGGAAGCGTTCGACCAGCTCCGGTTCGGGAATAGCGATGGAACGCGTGACGGTCAACATGGGGCGGGATTCTAGCAGGGCAATGCTGGGGGTGCCTTCCGGCAGCTTGCGCTGAATCGAGGCTTCCTAGCCTGGCAGCGGCCACCCAAACCGTTCCATCAGCGCCATCCACGTCCCATCCAGACCCGCCTTCACCACCATCCTTTTCCCACTCAGCGGATGGTTGAACTCCAGCTCAAGTGCGTGCAACAACAACCTGTGGCTTGCGAAATATTGCTTGAACAGCCGGTTGTGATCGCCCCTTCCATGCTGGCTGTCGCCGATGATCGGGTGATGGATATGCGCGAAGTGCTTTCGAATCTGCCGGAATCGTCCCGTGCGGGGCGAGGCCAGCACCAGCGAATAGCGCTGGCTTTCATAGCGGCCGAGCGTGATCGGTACTTCGACCGCGCCAAGCCGCTGGTAGTCGGTGACAGCATCCTTCCGCGGCCCGGTATCGCGTGAGCCGGGCAGGGCGTAATCGATGCTGCCTTGCTCAGGATCCGGCCAGCCCCGCACCACGGCCAGGTACCGCTTCTGCACGCTGCGCCCCATGAACTGCTCGCCCAGCGCGCCGGCGACTTCCTTGCTGCGCGCTGACAACAGCACACCACTGGTGGCGCGATCCAGCCGATGCGCCAGGTACACATCGCCACCGACCTGCTCACGCAGCATGTCGATCAGGAACGCATCATCGGGCCCCACGAATTTGGACCGATGCACGGCCAGGTTCGCGGGCTTGTTGACGGCGACGATCTCGTCGTCCTGGTACAGGATCTCAAGCACCGCTTCAGCGCCGCCGGCGCGGCCAGCCCACCACGAAGGCGAGCACACCGGCCAAGGCTGCGACCGCAGCAGGCCAGCCGCCGTTCTGCGGTTTCAGGCCGAAGGCGAGCGTGGCGCACACCAGCAACACACCGCCCAGCAGGCAGAAGGCCATGCTGCGCCGCGTGCGCTGGGCATCTTCGGCGCGCAGGGCCAGTTCTGCAGGGTCGGCCACCACGCGGTGCGTGCCGCGGCCGCCCTCGCGCAGGAACGCATGGACGAGCTCGGGAAGTTCCGGGGCGGTATGCAACCACTGCGGCGCACGGCGGCGAAGCTGTTTCAACGTGTTTCGCAGGCTGTAGCGCTCGCGAAGGATGCGCTTCAACACCGGGTGCGCCACGGCCCAGATGTCGATGTCCGGATCGAGCGTGCGGCCCACGCCCTCGATGTTCAGCAGGGTTTTCTGCAGCAGGATCAGCTGCGGCTGCAGGGTGAGCTCGTACTGCCGTGCCGTCTGGAACAGTTTCACCACCAGCTCGGCAATCGAGATCTGCGACAACGGCCGCGTGAAATAAGGCTCACAGACGGTGCGCACGGCGGCTTCCAACTCATCCAGGCGCACGGTGGAAGGCATCCAGCCGGCTTCCACGTGCAACGAGGCGATGCGCGCGTAATCGCGTTCGAACAGGGCGATGAAATTCTCGGCCAGCCAGTACTGGTCGGCTTCGGGCAGCGAACCCATGATGCCGAAGTCCAGCGCGATGAAGCGTGGCTCAGCCACCCGCGATGTATCCACC
Organism: Pinirhizobacter soli; assembly: GCF_015905305.1. Taxonomy (GTDB): domain Bacteria; phylum Pseudomonadota; class Gammaproteobacteria; order Xanthomonadales; family Rhodanobacteraceae; genus Pinirhizobacter; species Pinirhizobacter soli. Next base: position 2,087,274 of record NZ_JADZLQ010000001.1, on the reverse strand, counting down.
CAGATATTCCCCGGATGGGCATCGGCGTGGAAGAAGTTGTCGCGGAACACCTGTTCGTAGAACAGCCGCACGCCTTTCTCGGCCAGGCGCTTGCGGTCGATGCCGGCAGCGTCGATGGCGGCGACGTCGTCGGCGCTTACGCCGTAAACGCGTTCGAGCGTAAGCACGCCCTGGGTGGTGAATTCCCAGTGCACCTCGGGCACGTAGAGATCGTCGCCAACGATGAAATTGCGGCGAAGCAGGCTGGCGCTGGCGCCTTCGCGCTGCAGGTCCAGCTCGTTCGCCAGCATCTTCTCTACTTCCGCCACCACGTCCAGCGGACGAATCTTGTCCGCGTTCGGGTGCCAGCGCTGGGCCAGTTCCCCCAAGGCGCGAATAAGGCTGACGTCACGGGCAATGCGCTTCTCGATGCCTGGGCGCAAGACCTTCACCACCACGGCGCGACCGTCGTGCAAGGTGGCGGCATGTACCTGCGCGATCGATGCCGAAGCCAGTGCGGATTCATCGAAGGATGAAAACGCCTGCGTCACCGGCATGCGCAGTTCGCGCTCGACGATGGCGCGGGCCTCGGATCCGGGGAAGGACGGCACCTGGTCCTGCAGCAGCGACAGGGCGTCGGCGATGTCAGGTGGGATCAGGTCCCGCCGGGTGGACAGCACCTGACCGGCCTTGACGAAGATCGGCCCCAGTTCGGTCATGGCCAGGCGCATGCGTGTGCCGCGGTCCATGTTTTCGATGCCGGCCGGTGGCTTCCCCGCGAACGGGCGTAACCAGCGCAGCGGAGCGAGCATGCGGTCGCTGCCACCGCCGACATCATCCAGTCGATAGCGGAACAGCACGGCGATGACACGAAGCAGGCCCGGTGCCAGGCGCACCGGCATCATGCGGCGGGCTTCCCGTGGCTGCGTTCGAAGCGGGCCAGGCGCGCTTCCAGGCGATCGCTGCGCTCGCGCAGGGCATCCACGCCGTCGAGAAATTCATCCAGCTCGCCCGGCGCCACGGCCACACGGGTTTCATCGCGCAGCCACGCGGCGGTGTCGTCGGCGAATTGCGCCGCGCGCTCGCGGCCGTGCGCAAAGGCAGCGCGGAAGGCCCGTGCCACCTGCACCCCGATGACATCGCCGAATACGCCGGTGAAGGCTTCTTCCACGTCCGGGGAATAACCGCCGACGAGTTTCTCCAGCCGCCGGGCGAGGTCGGCGTCGCCGGCGATGTCCACCTTGCCTGGCGCCACGCCGTCGTCGTTCTTTCGCATGGCCATGGCCAACAGGCTGCCGGGGCTTGCCGAAACGCGAAGAGAAGATGTTTCCTCGCCCGGTCCCACCACCAGCGCGCCATCGGCCACGGTAATGCGGACGGTGAGTTCGGGCCCCGCCAGGTGTACCTGCACGCTGCGGCCTTCCAGCGCACGCAGGCGCAGGCCGGTTTCAGGATCCAGCGATACGGCGCGGTTCAATGCGCGCTGCAGGGCGATTCCAGCGAGCTTGCGCAGCGGCCGGGGCAGGAAGGTCGGGGCGGCATCGGTCATGCCTTCGATTGTAGCGCGGCAGCTAGCTTGAACCGGCAAAGCCCAGCTGGCGCCAGGCCTCATACACGGCCACCGCCACGGTGTTGGACAGATTCAGGCTGCGGCTGTGCGGCTGCATGGGCAGGCGCAGGCGGCGCTCTGGGGCAATACCTTCAAGTACTTCGGCGGGGAGGCCGGCCGTTTCGCATCCGAACAGCAGGGCGTCGCCTTCCGCGTAGCGGGCATCCACGTGGCGCACGGTGCCGCGGGTGGAGAAGGCAAAGACGCGATTCGCGTCGATCTGGGTAAGGCAATGGTCCAGGTTGTCATGGACCTGCATGCGGGCGTACTCGTGGTAGTCCAACCCGGCGCGGCGCATGCGCTTGTCGTCGAGCTCGAAACCGAGCGGTCGGATCAGGTGCAGCGTCGCGCCGGTGTTGGCGCACAGCCGGATGGCATTGCCAGTGTTCGGTGCGATTTCGGGGCGGAAGAGGATGACATGCAGCATCCGTCCATTATGAACGGACTTGCGGGCAAATCAGGCCATCAGCCGGCAACACGCAAGCGGACTGGACGGTGGCGACGGCGGTACCGGCGACACCACTGGCAACCGGGTGCGAGAACAGCATGGAGCCGAGGATCAGGCCACTGGCCATCAGGCAGGCGGCGAACAGGCCACGCAGAAGGAGCATTTCGTATTTCATGAGCTTTAGCCTTTTTGGAAGTTGTCCCGGCTTTCTTCCCCGGGCATGACTACCAATGCATTCGCCGTGCCAGCCTCGTGATCATCTTCAACATATTGAAAATATTAAATAAAAATCGATGCCATGACATGCAAGTAGCTGTCCGCGGACAACCCCTGTAGCGACCGGACATGGTCCGGACGCCACACATGCAACACGGACACTTGCCGGCCATCAGGCATTTGCTTCCCCAACCCCGCGCGGGCTAACGTCGCAGGGGTTCACAAGGACAGGAAGTACCCTCCATGAAGAAATCCGTTGCCCTGCTTGCCGCCGGGCTGCTCGGGCTTGGCGCCGTCGCCAGCCCCACCGTCTTTTCCGCACCAGCCACCCAGGCCGTGCCGGATATTCCCTTCCAGCGCTTCACCCTGCCCAATGGGCTGACGGTCGTCGTGCATGAAGACCACAAGGCCCCGGTGGTGGCGGTGAGCATCTGGTACCACGTGGGCTCCGGCGACGAGCCGGCCAGGAAGACGGGTTTCGCGCACCTCTTCGAACACCTGATGTTCTCAGGCTCGGAGAACCACAAGGGCACCTACTTCACGCCCTTTGAGCTTGCAGGATCCACCGACCAGAACGGCACCACCTGGTTCGACCGCACCAACTACTTCGAGACCGTGCCCACGACCGCGCTGGACATGGCGCTGTGGATGGAATCGGACCGCATGGGGCACCTGCTTGGCGCCATCGGCCAGAAAGAGCTCGATACCCAGCGCGGCGTGGTGCAGAACGAAAAGCGCCAGGGCGAGAACCGTCCCTACGGCCGCACGGATGAAAACATCCTGCTCAACACGTACCCGGCGAACCATCCCTACCATCACGACACCATCGGCTCGATGGCGGACCTCGACGCCGCCTCGCTCGCCGACGTGAAGCAGTGGTTCCACGATTACTATGGCGCTGCCAACACCACCCTGGTGCTGGCCGGCGACATCACCCCGGCCCAGGCCCGCGCCAAGGCCGAGGAATATTTTGGCGACATTCCCGCAGGTCCCCCGGTGCCGCGCCAGCAGCCGTGGATCACCCCGCTGACCAAGAGCACGCGCGGCGTACAGCACGACCACGTGCCGCAGACCCGCATCATCCGTACCTGGGTGGTGCCGCAGCTGGGTACCGACGACACCGTGCAGCTGGACCTCGCCTCCACCGTGCTTGGCAGTGGCAAGACATCGCGCCTGTACCAGCGCCTGGTCTACAAGGACAACCTCGCCGACGACGTCTCGGTGTCCATCGCGCCCTTCGCGCTGGCCAGCCAGTTCCAGCTCACCGTCGACGTGAAGGACGGCGTGGATCCGGCGAAGGTGGAAGCCGCTGTTGCCGACGAATGGAAGCGCTTCCTGGCCGATGGCCCCACCGCCGATGAACTCGAGCGCGCCAAGGTCGGCAGCCGTGCCGGCTTCATCCGCGGCCTTGAGAAAGTGGGCGGCTTTGCCGGCAAGGCCGTGATCCTGGCCGAGGGCCAGGTCTATCGCGGCGATCCGGCTGCCTACAAGAAGGACTTCGCCCGCATGGAGGCGGCGACCCCCGCCAGCGTCAAGGCCGCCGCCGACAAGTGGACATCGAAGGGGAGCTACACGCTCACCGTGCTTCCCGCCGGCAAGGATTTCGATCCGGCCGTGGAAGACAAGGCGGTTGTCGGCCTTGCTGACGCCCCGGGCCGTCCGAAGGCCGTGATGCCACCGGCCGGGACCTACACCGTGGCCAAGTCCGTGGTGGACCGCGCCAAGGGCGTGCCCGAGGTCAACACCTTCCCTGACTTGAGCTTCCCCAAGGTGCAGCGCGGGAAACTGAAGAACGGCATCGAAGTGGTACTGGCCGAGCGCCATACCATTCCGGTCACCCTGGTGAACCTGCAGTTCAACGCCGGTTTCGCCGCCGATCAGGGCCGTAAGCTGGGTACCGCAAGCTTCACCGCTGCGCTGATGAACGAGAGCACCAAGTCGCTCGATTCGGTGGAAGTGGCCCAGCGCAAGCAACGCCTTGGTGCGTCGCTTGGGCTGGCCTGCGGCATGGACGCGTGTTCGGCGGGCCTGGATGCGCTCAACAGTGAGCTCAAGCCGTCGCTCGAACTCCTGGCCGACGTCGTGCGCAACCCCGCCTTCAGCAGCGCCGACATCGAGCGCGTACGTGGCCAGTGGCTGGCCGGCATTGCCCAGGAGAAATCCCAGCCGGTAGGCCTTGCCCTGCGCACCTTGCCGCCGCTGCTGTATGGCAAGGACCACGCCTATGGCATCCCCGCTACCGGCACCGGTACCGAGGCGTCGATCAAGTCGCTGACGGCGGCCGACCTTGCCAACTTCCAGAAGGATTTCATCCGTCCGGACAATCTGCGCATCCTGGTTGCCGGCGATACCACGCTGGCGGAGATCATCCCGCAGCTGGATGCCGTGTTCGGCGATTGGCAGGCACCGTCCTCGGCCATTCCGGCGCGGAACCTCGCCCACGTGGCGGCGCAAGCGAAGCCACGGGTGTTCCTGATCAACCGTCCCGATGCCCCGCAGTCGCTGATCCTGGCGGGCCTGCTGGCGCCCTCGTCCAAGGCCGCCGACTACATCGACCTTGACGTTGCCAACGGTGCCTTCGGCGGCAGCTTCACCTCGCGCCTGAACATGAATCTGCGCGAGGACAAGCGTTGGGCCTACGGTGCCGGCAGCTTCATGCGCGATACCATCGGCCAGCGCCCCTTCCTGATGTACGCGCCGGTGCAGACCGACAAGACGGCCGAGTCGGCCGCCGAGATGCAAAAGGAAGTGGACGCGGTGGTGGGTGCGAAGCCGCTGACTCAAGCGGAGATCGACAAGATCAAGGCCTCGAACGTGCGCAGCCTGCCGGGCAGCTTCGAGACCTCCGACGCCGTGCTTGGCGCCTTGACCGAGATCGTCCGCTATGGCCGTCCGGATGACTACGTGCAGACGCTCAAGGCAAAGACCGACCAGGTAAGCCAGGCGGCCGCCGAGAAAGCCATCAAGGAAGTCATCGTGCCCAAGGCGCTGACCTGGGTGATCGTAGGCGACTTCCGCCAGATCGAGAAACCCGTGCGCGCGCTGAACCTGGGCGAGGTGCACGTGATCGATGCCGACGGGAATCCGGTGAAATGACCGACGGAAGGATTAACATCTCCAACAGCCACCACCGGAGTTCCGCCATGCGCCACGCCCTTGTCTTCGTCCCCGTGTTGCTGCTCGCCGGCTGCACCTGGGGCATCAACCTCGACGAGGGGGCGAAGAACGTACGCACCGCGTGGAACGGCGATGTCTCCAGTTGCCAGAACGTGGGCAAGATGACGGTGTCCGTGCAGAGCCGCGTCGGACCGATCGACCGCAACGACATCAAGGTGCGCGACGAGCTGGAAGTGCTCGCCCGCAACCAGGCGGCGGAGCTGCACGCCGATACCATCAAGCCGCTGGGCGAGCCCTCCGATGGCAATCAGCCCTGGGGCGCCTACAAGTGCGGCAGCGGTCCGTTGCCCTCGTCCGGCCAGCGCGACGCCCCGCGGCAGGACAACCCGCCGCCGGCCAATGGCGTGGAGACCTTCCCGACCAAAGGTTAGTGCTTCGAAGGTCGGGGATCCTCCAGGAAAACCAGAAAGGGCGCCCCGTGGCGCCCTTTTTCTTGCTGCCGCACCCCTCGAGTCGGCCACAGCTCGTCCCTGTCAGCCTGCCTTTCGTCCCCGGGCCATGGCGATCCAACCCCATCCACTTGGCCCGTTAGCCACTGATTGGGCATGGTTTGGGTTCAATCATGCTGGGGGGGCTCCAAACGTGCACAGTCGGGATTTGCTCAAGGCGCCAATGGCCGCTCGTCGACCAGAGGTGAGCGTCATACCTGTGGTCGTCATTGCCGCTCTCTTCGGCATAGCCCACATGTTGACCAACGGGCAGTACGGCTTTCATCGGGATGAACTGCAATTCTTGAGTGATGCCCAGCATATGGATTGGGGCTTTGTGCCTTACCCCCCGCTGACGGCTGCATTGGAACATCTGGGCCTGCAGATGTTCGGCCTGTCGCTCATAGGACTGCGGCTGTTTTCGGTGCTGGCCCAGGTTACGGTGATTGTTGTCAGCGGCCTCATGGTGCGTGACCTCGGCGGCGGCCGTCTGGCACAGGTCTTTACTGCAATCGCGGTCGCCCTGTCGCCCGCGCCGATGGCCGATGCGACCGAATTTCAGTACTCCTCCTTCGATTTCCTGTGGTGGGTGCTTATCGCCTGGAGTGTGATTCGTCTGCTGCGCGACGATGAGCCGCGCTGGTGGGTGGCCATTGGCCTGTTTGCCGGCCTGGGCCTGCAGACAAAGTACTCAATCGCCTTTTTTCTTACCGGCGTACTGGTTGGCGTGCTGCTTACCGATGCACGGCGATATGTCACCAGTGGCTGGTTCTGGGCCGGCGGCGCCATCGCGCTACTTGTGTTTGCGCCAAACCTGGCATGGCTTATCAAGCACGACTTCATTTCCTACCACTTCCTGCAAGGTATCCACGCGCGCGACGTCAACGAGGGGCGCGCGGACGGTTTCCTGCGCGATCAGTTCCGCATCAATGCCAACCTGTTTGCCGCGCCTGTCTGGCTCGCAGGTGTGTTCGCGTACTTCAGCAACCGTCGCTATCGCATGCTTGCCTGGATGTATGCGGTGCCCCTGCTGCTGTTCCTGTTCGCGCAGGGCCGCTTCTATTACATCAGCGGTGCGTATCCCATGCTGCTGGCCATGGGATCAGTCGTCGGAGAGCGGTGGTTGCACAGCATGCGTCCGGCATGGCGCGTTGGGATTGCCACGCTGCTATTCACCGGCGTTTCCGCTATTGGCCTTTATGCGGCGCTTTGCATTGTGCCATTCGCATCAAGTGGTCCACTGCGAGACTTCGCGCTTCGTAGGAACAACGACCTGCGCGAGGAGGTTGGCTGGAATGAACTTGTGACGCAGGTTGCTGCCATTCGTGATGCCTTGCCGGCCGAGCAGCAAGACCATCTGGGCATCGTGGTGGGCAACTATGGCGAGTACGGCGCCATTGCCCTGCTCGGGCAGAAGTACCACCTGCCCCGGCCAATCACTGCCATCAATACCGGATGGCTACGTGGATATCCGCAAACACCGCCCAGCACCGTTATCGTGCTGGGAAGTTCCCATAAGCGTGCCGACGAGCTTTTCTCCGATTGCCGCCTTGCGGGTCATTCGGTCAACGCCTGGGGCGTGGTCAATGAAGAAAGCCAGTATCACCCCGATATTTTCGTATGCGGCCCGCTGCGCAAGTCATGGAGTGAGGTTTGGGGCTACGGGCCTGAATTTGGGTGACACACCACATAAGCTGATAGCCGAGGACATGCAGGCCCAAATCAGAAGTTCTTTACAAATGGAAATTACATAAATAAACTACATCGGTCAGCCCATCAGGCCCGCACCGATGAATTCCAGTTTCGCCCCGACCGAACGCCGCCTTGCCGTCACCTGCGAGCGCCATCCGGCGTTTCCCCGCGAACCGGCCGTGCTGGTGCGCCTGATCAAGCACATCTACAAGGTCGTCCACGACGACGCCAACGCCGTGCTCAAGCCCTTCGGCCTGAACCACCCGGAGTACAACCTCCTGATGATGATGTACGGCACTCCGAGCGGCGAGATGACACCCTCGGACCTGGCCGATGCCGCCGGTGAGAAGTCGGCCAACATCACGCGGCTTACCAACCAGCTGTGCGAGAAGGGCTTGATCCACCGCAAGGGGAGCAACGACGATCGCCGCAAGGTGGTACTCACTCTCACCCCGGGAGGGGAAGCGCTGATTGAAAGCTTCCTGCCGGAGATCTGCGGATTGCTTGGCCGGCAGACGGGCAAGCTTGGCGCCGACGACCAGCGCCAGCTCGAGCGGCTGCTGAAGAAAATGCTCGACGGCTTGACCGACTGAACGGGACGCGTGGCCAATGTCGATGACCGATACAGGCACGCCGTTGCCGGCTTCTCGCAGGGTGGTGGTCGACACCCTGCATGAGGAAGCCGGCACGTGGCTGTTCGTCTTCAAGACCTTGCTTGCGTTCTACATCACCGGCTGGTTGGCCATGCGGTTGAGCCTGCCGGCACCCACCAGCGCCATGCTCACCACCATCATCGTGGCCAGCCGGCAGACGGGCATGGTGCTGGCGAAGAGTTTCTACCGCGCCATCGGCACGCTGGGCGGCGCTCTTGTAGCTGTGCTTATCGTCGCGGCGTTTCCCCAGGAGCGGGAATGGTTCCTGGTGGCGATGTCGCTGTGGCTGGGCATCTGCGCTGGCGGTGCCACCTTCTTCCGTAACTTCAAGGCGTACGCGTTCGTTCTTGGTGGTTACACCGCGGCGATCGTCGGCTTGCCGGTGATCGACCATCCGCCAGCCATCTTCGATTCGGCGGTGGCACGCCTGAGCGAAGTGTTGCTGGGCCTGCTGGTGAGCGGGGTGGTGAGCGATGTGGTGTTCCCGTCGAAAATGCGCGACGTGCTTCGCCGCACGGCACGCGACCAGTTCGCGCACTTCATTACCTTCGTGCAGGGCGCCACCGGCGGCAGCATCCCCCGCGAGCAGCTCGAACGCGCGCACCTGCGTTTCGTGCGCGATGCCGTGGCGCTGGAAGACCTGCGCAGCTCGGTGATCTTCGAAGATGCCGAGGCCCGGGCGCGAAGCGGCCACATGGAGCTCTATAACCAGCGCTTCATGGCGTCGTCGACCACGTTCCAGTCGCTTCACCATTTGATCAACCGACTGGCGAGGGCCGGCCGCAAGGCGTCGGCCCAGGCGCTGATCCAGCTTTATGCACCCATCGGCACCGCCCTGGCCGCGCCGATCGAGGCAGGCACCGCGGCGAAGATATTCCTGCCGCGACTGGTGCAGGCGCGAAAAGCCATGCAGGCGAACGCACCGGTGTTGCGTGAGTCGATGGCCGATACCACCGACCGCCGTGATTTCGACACGGGTGCCGCGCTGCAGCTGCGTTTCATCGATGAGCTCTACGACTTCGTCGATGCCGCCGCCGCATTGCAGGCGCCGCAACTGACGGGCGGTGTCGCCGAGCGCATGCGTTTCGTGCGTGGCAACGACGTCGCCGGCGCCCTGCTGGCCACGACGCGTACTACCGTCACCATGCTGCTGCTGGGCGTGTTCTGGATTGAATCGGCATGGCCGGTGGGCTCCGGCGCCATGCTGCTGGCCACGGTGTTCGCTGCCCTGTTCGCGGTCACGCCCAACGCTGCCAGCGTCACGTCTTCTGTATTGCTGGGCTATGTCCTGGGCGTGGCCATGGGTTTTGCCTGCGTATTCTTCGTGCTTACCAGGATGGACGGTTACGGCCTGCTGGTGGCGGGGACTGCGCCGTTCATGATCGTTTGCGTGGTGATGATGATACGGCCATCACTTGCAAGCTCGGGCTTGGGTGCCGCCATTGGATTCGTGAACGTGGTGGGCCTGCAGAACCCGATGGTGTTCGACCCGGTGTCATTGATCAACAACGGCATGGCGCAGATCGTGGGCGTGGGTGCCGCCGCGGTGGCCTTCCTTTTGGTACCGCCGGCTATCGGCAGCATATGGTTGCGCCGGCGCCAGCTCGAACGCCTGCGCCGACAGGTGGCACTGGCCGCCGAAGCGCCGCTGCCGGGTCTCCGCCAGCGCTTCGAAAGCGTCAACCACGATCTCTTCAGCCAGGTGGTTGCACAAACGCAGCAGGGCAGTGCGGATTCCCGCGCGCTGATCGCCTGGGCATTGGCCGTGCACGAAACCGGCCGCGCGATGATTGAACTACGCCTTGCCATGTCGGGCCTGGACATGACAATCAGCACGCAACGCATCATGGACGACGCCGTACAGGCCCTGGCGCGCTTCTACGAACAGCCCGACGCCAAACGCTATCTCCTGGCCCGCGACGCAGTGGCGACCGCCATCGCCGCGACCAGCGAGGCCGAACATACCTGCGTGCTGCTGGACAACCTGCACCTGATCCGCCTGGCCCTCCTGGACGGCGAATCCGTGCTGGCCGCCTACATGCCGCAGATGCCCAACCCGGAGGAGATCGCCCATGCCCCGTGAAATCGCCCTCGGCGACGCGCTGGTCCCTGGCCTGCTGCTGGTATTCATCGGTTCCATGCTGCTGTTGTGGGGGCTGGACTGGCTGGCCGGCCGCTACGGGCTGTACCGGTATGTATGGCATCCGTCGCTCGTCCGTATCGCCGCCTTCATCTGTGTCTTCGGCAGCCTCGGGCTGCTCCTCTTCTAGGTCACGCCGCCATGAAACTCGCAAGTCTCGCTCGCCTGGTCGTCACCGTACTGGTGGTGTTGCTGGCTGTGCTCATCGGCCATGCGCTGTGGAAGCACTACATGTATTCGCCGTGGACGCGCGACGGCCGCGTGCGCGCCGAGGTGGTGCGTATTGCCCCGGACGTCGCGGGCCTGGTATCCGAAGTGAAAGTGTTGGACAACCAGGTAGTGAAGAAGGGCGACCTATTGTTCGTGATCGATCGCGCGCGCTATCTCAATGCCGTGGCGCAGGCCGAAGCGAACCTCGCTGCCGCCGAGGCCTCCGCGCGCGCCGCTGGCGCCAGCATCAACGCCGCATCGGCCGGCGCCAACCAGACCAAGGTCAACTACGACAATTACGCGGCGCAGTCCGAGCGCCGGCAGAAGCTGATCAACAACGTGATCTCGGCCGAAGACCGCGCCAACGCGCAGGCCGCCGCCAACGCCGCGCACGCCGCATGGCAGCAGGCCCAGGCCAGCACCCGCCAAGCCGGTGCCGGCCAGCAACAGGCGCTCGCCGCCGTGACCCAGGCACAGGTAGAGCTGGCCGCCGCGCAGTTGAACCTTGATCGCACCGAGGTACGCGCGCCCGTGGATGGCTACGTGACCAACCTGGACATCCGCGTGGGCGACTACGCCAGCACCGGCACGCCACGCCTGGCCCTGATCGACAGCCATAGCTACTGGATCTACGGCTACTTCGAGGAGACGAAGCTTCCCACCGTACGCGTGGGCGACAAGGTGGACATTCGCCTGCTGGCCGGCGGTGCGCGCCTTACCGGCACCGTGGAAAGCATTGCCCGCGGCATCACCGATGCCGACAACCCAACGGGCGCGGATTTGCTATCGGACGTGAACCCGACCTTCAACTGGGTGCGCCTGGCCCAGCGCGTGCCGGTCCGGGTGAAGATCGACGCCGATCACCTGCCCGCGGGTACGGTACTGGCCGCCGGCATGACGGCCACGCTTATCGTGCACCCTGCACCGGCGCGGTAAGCCGCTCCAACCGAAGATCGAGCGAGCGTTTCACGCCCTCCCATTCGGTGGCCAGGATGCTGAAGCACACGGTATCGCGCACCGTGCCGTTGGGCCGCTTCTGGTGTGAGCGCAGGATGCCTTCCTGCGTGGCACCCAGGCGCGCTATGGCGCGCTGGGAGTTCACGTTGTAGATGTCCGTATGGAATTGGACGGAGGCAGCGCCGACGGTTTCGAAGGCATGCTGCAGCAGCAGCCGTTTGCAGCAGGTGTTGAGGTGGGTTTTCTGCCAGCTCTGGGCATACCAGGTGTAGCCGATGGCCATGCGCGGCACCGTGTCCTCGATGTCGTAGAAGCGCGTGCTGCCGACGATCTGGCCGCTGGTGGCCTCGCGGATGGCGAAGGGCTGCATGCGGCCTTCCGCCTGGGCGGCAAGGGCTTTCTCCACGTACGCGTGCATCTGGCCCGGCGGCGGCACGGAGGTGAACCACAGGTTCCACAGTTCACCATCGAGCGCCGCGGCTTCCAGGCCGGGGATGTGGTCGATGGCGAGCGGCTCGAGAGCGACGTGTTCGTCGCGCAGGGTCACGGGCATGATTTCAGGCATCCAGGTCGGGGATGAGGCGGCTTTCGAGCCGGGAAATCGCATCCTTCAATGCCAGCCTGCGCTTCTTCATGCGCGTCAGCTGCAGTTCGTCGCCCGCACGGGCGGCGATCAGCTGGTCGATGGCCGAGTCGAGGTCGCGATGCTCGCTGCGGAGTTCGGCCAGTCGACGGGCGGTCTCGGCGGGATCCTGAACCTGCATGCGAACCACGGCGGCTACGGGGGAAGCGTCGAGTGTAGTCCGCTGAACGTGGCACGGGGAAGCATCGGCGAAGGCCCTGTTACAATGCATCGTCCAGCCCGCGCCGCACCCATGCCAGCCCCCGTCCCCGACTCCCGCAAAGAAGCCTACGAGGTCACCAAACTGGCAAGGCGGCTGCGTCGCCAGGTGGGGCAGGCGATCGCTGATTTTTCCATGGTGGAAGCCGGCGACAAGCTGATGGTGTGCCTGTCCGGCGGTAAGGATTCCTACACCCTGCTCGATATCCTGATCCAGCTGAAAGCCAAGGCCCCGGTGCCGTTCGAGCTGGTGGCGGTGAACCTGGACCAGAAGCAGCCGGGTTTTCCCGCACACGTGCTGCCCGGCTACCTGCAATCGCTCGGCGTTGCGTACCACGTGATCGAGCAGGACACCTATTCGGTGGTCACCCGCGTGATCCCGGCTGGCAAGACCATGTGCAGCCTGTGCTCGCGCATGCGCCGCGGCGCGCTGTACAAGTGGGCAGGCGAGAACGGCGTGACCAAGATCGCCCTGGGCCATCACCGCGACGACATCCTGGGCACCTTCTTCCTGAACCTGTTCTATCAGGGAAGCCTCAAAGCCATGCCGCCGAAGCTTCGTTCAGATGACGGTGCGCACACGGTGATCCGGCCCCTGGCTTATTGCCGCGAAGACGACATCGCGGCCTACGCCGCGGATCGTGGCTTCCCTATCATCCCGTGCAACCTGTGCGGTTCGCAGGAAAACCTGCAGCGCAAGGCTGTCAGGCGCATGCTGGACGACTGGGAACGCCAGTTCCCCGGGCGCGCGGAAACGATCTTCCGCGCGCTGGGCAACGTGGCACCCTCGCAACTGGCCGACCGCTCGCTGTTCGATTTCTCATTTGGCGCCATGGCCGGCGTCGACACCCATGCCTGGCTTGCCGGGCAGGGCGATGACACGGAATAAACCAAGCGTTTCCCATTTCCCGTTCCAGCTGCCGAAGGCTTTGATTCCATGACCCCGTTCACCCATGTCGAAATGGCCCCCCGCGATCCCATCCTGGGGCTCAATGAGGCCTATGGCAGCGATACGCGCGAGCACAAGGTGAACCTTGGTGTAGGCGTTTACTACGATGCCGACGGCCATGTGCCGCTGCTGCGCGCCGTGCGTGCGGCCGAAGAGGCCCGCCTGGGACATCTCACGCCCCGGGGATACCTGCCGATCGACGGCATTGCCGCCTACGACGCGGCGGTGCAACGCCTGCTGTTCGGCGCGGAGTCACCGCTGATTGCCGAGCGACGCGTGGTGACCGCGCAAGGCCTGGGCGGCACCGGCGCGCTGACGGTAGGCGCGGATTTCCTCAAGCACCTCAACCCCGCCGCACCCGTTGCCATCAGCAGCCCCAGCTGGGAAAACCACCGCGCCTTGTTCGAGGCGGCCGGCTTCCAGGTAGTGAACTATCCCTACTACGACGCTGCCAGCCACGGCCTGGATTTCGCCGGCATGCTGTCGTCGCTGTCGGGGCTGCCGCGTGGCGCCGTCGTCGTGCTGCACGCCTGCTGCCATAACCCCACGGGCGTGGACCTGGACACCGCGCAGTGGCGCCAGGTGGTGGACGTGGTGCGTGACAAGGGCTTGTTGCCCTTCCTCGACATCGCCTACCAGGGCTTTGGCGATGGCATCGAGGAGGACGCCGTGGCGGTACGCCTGTTCGCCGACGCCGGCGTGCCGATGCTGGTGGCAAGCTCGTTCTCCAAATCGTTTTCGCTCTATGGCGAACGCGTGGGCGCGCTTTCCATCGTGGCGGCGAGCCACGAAGAAGCCCTGCGCGTGCAGTCGCAGGTCAAGCGCGTGATCCGCAGCAATTACTCCAACCCGCCCACCCACGGCGCCTCGGTGGTGTCGGCGGTGCTGCATTCAGATGAACTGCGCGCCATGTGGCACGAGGAACTGGGCCAGATGCGCGGTCGCATCCGCGCCATGCGGCTGGGCTTGGTCGAGCGCCTGAAGGCCGCCGGGGTGCAGGCGGATTTCGACTTCATCGTGCGCCAGCGCGGCATGTTTTCGTATTCGGGGCTTTCCGCAGCCCAGGTCGACCGCCTGCGCGAGGAATTCGCCATCTACGCGGTGGGTACCGGGCGTATCTGCGTAGCCGCGCTCAACGACCGCAACATCGACGCGGTAGCCCAGGCCATCGCCGCGGTGTCCTGAGGCGGCACGCAAACCCTCAAGCATCCCAGTCTCTTCCCGCGCGAGACCCGCGGGAGGCAGCGGGTCGGTATCATTCGTCGTTTGCCCACGACGCAATCCAAGGCATCCATGTTCTTTCGTAACCTGACGCTGTTCCGCTTCTCCGCCACTGTTGCCAACGACCTGGAAAAACTCGACGAAGCCCTGGCCGAACACCGCCTTCGGCCGGTAGGTCCGCTGGAGATGTCCACCCGGGGCTTTGTCTCCCCGCTGGGCCGTAACGAGGAAGCCCTGACCCACGTGGTGAAGGCCTCCACCCTGGTGATGGTGGGCAGCGAGGACAAGCTGCTGCCGTCTTCCGTGGTCAATGACGAACTGCACAACCGCGTGCAGAAGATCGCCGAGGAAGAAGGCCGCAAGGTGAACGGCCGTGAGCGCAAGCGGATCAAGGACGACGTCCTGAACGAACTGCTGCCGCGGGCCTTCGTCCGCAGCTCCCGCCTGGCCGTCTACGCCGATCGCAAGCACGGCTGGCTGGTGATCGATAGTTCCAGTCGCAAGTCGGCCGAGAACGGCGTGACCCAGATCCGCGAGGCCCTGGGTAGTTTCCCGGCCGTGCCGCTGGCCCCTGAGGAATCCCCCCGGGCCCTGATGACCGACTGGCTGGCCACCGGCAACCTCCCGGGGGGCCTGACCCTCGGCGACGAGGTGGAGCTCAGGGACCCTGCCACGGCCACCGGCGCCATTGCCCGCTGCCGCCGTCAGGACCTGGAGTCGGAGGAAGTCCGCGAACACTTGCGAAACGGCAAGCAGGTGTTCCTGCTGGGCCTGACCTTCGATGACCGGATGACCTTCGTCCTGGGTGAAGACCTGGTAGTCAGGAAGCTGAAGTTCCTCGACGTGGTACTGGACGAAATGGGCGATAGCCCCCACGATTCACCTGCGGCCGAGATGGATGCCCGCTTTGCCCTGCTGACGCTGGAGCTGGAGCGCCTGTTGGGCAAGCTCGACGAATGGTTCAAGCTGCCCCGCCCGGATTGATCGGGCGGCAGGGAACTTCAGTCGCAGCATCCGCGACGGCCGTGGTCGAAACTTATCGGCTCCACGGTGGCAACGGGTAGACAACGGCGATGTTCGAACAGGGCGACTGGCTTGAATTGCCTACCTCCGGGGGGGCAACGATCCGCGTGCTGAAATCGGTGCATCCGCGTGCCCGTCGATTGCGCCTCACCGTTACTTCCAAGGGCGCGCGCATCACCTGCCCGCGCGGCACGCATCCTTCGCAGGTCAGCGCCTTCCTGCGCACCAATGTCGACTGGCTCGAACGCAAGCTCGACGAACTCAACCTCGATGCCGAACGGCTGCCGGCGCTGCGCGTGGGCGTGCCCACCACGTTCCCGTTGCGCGGACAGGAAACCGACCTCTTCTGGGCCGATGGCCCTTATCCCCGCATCGAGCACGCGGGTGAATCACTCACCCTGGTACTACCGCGGCCGGGCAGCCGCGCCTTGCCAGTAGCGCGGGGACTCATCGCCTCGTTCCTTGAAGCACAGATCCGGCGCGACGTCTCGCGTTGGCTCGCAACGCTGGTGCCGCTGGTCGGTGCCGCGCCCACGGGGCTGCGCATACGTCCGCTGAAGAGCCTGTGGGGAAGCCTGGACGCACGCGACCGGGTGAACCTTGACCTTTCGCTGGCGCTGGCGCCACCTGCGGCGCTGCGCTACGTGCTGGTGCACGAGCTGTGTCACCTTCGCCAGCGCAACCACTCGCGCAAATTCTGGGCCTGGGTGGAATCCATCACTCCCGACTGGCGCGAACAGCGCGACTGGCTGCGTGCGCATGGTTCGGGGTTGAAGGCCGAGCTCGAACGGCTGGTGGCGGACGTCGCCGATTGATGCGCTAGAAAGGCCAGTCCCAAGGCCGGTGCCATGGATACGAGGTATCTGAGCGGGCGACGGCCGTAGCGGTGTGCATCGTCAAAGCGCGTTGATCTTCAAGGCACAGGTTGGATCCTCGTTCGAAACCTTCGTGGTAAGCATCCGAGGTTACCCGGTCGATGTAGTTGCGGACGATGATTATCAGGGTGCCAATGCCTACCAAATCAATAGCCAGATGGCGAAGAATGTTCATGCCGCTCCGTGCATGGTTGCGAACATTCTGGATGTTGTAGGCATGCGTCGGTTGGTCAGCCCCGTTGACCCAACTGTCGTTCGCCGTCGGATGCGGAACTGTCGTTATATAAACCGTGCTGTCGACGTCGGCCGCGAAAGTGATTGGCATCTTGATCCCAAGGTTGCACCGGAAGGCTCGAGGCTTGTGCCCTCTCCGAAGAGCAACATCGTATCGGGCGGGTGACGGTGGCGCTTGCAGCCACCGCCCACCCACTTAATGCGCCATCACGAATCCCGTGATCACCTTGGCGAAATCATCCGCCTTCTCAATCTGCGGCATGTGGTTGCAGCCGTTCAAGATCGTAGTGCTGATCGCCTTGGCGTTGGTCAGTCCGTTGCGCAGGGTATCCAGTGCCGAGATGTCGATCACCTTGTCCTCGTGGCACCACAGGCCCAGCACCGGCACGGTGAGTTTGGGTAGCCGTGAATCCAGCGCCAGCGATTGCGACTCGGGCTTCAACTCATCGAACGTGTGCTCGATGAAAACGCGGTTGTCCTTGTTCTGTTGCACCAGGGCATCGGCGATGCGGCCGGGTACCTTCGGCGGGTTCAGGAACACCAGTTTCAGCATCGCCTCGAAACCCGCCCGGTCGTCGAACACGAACGGATCCTTGCCGTTGAGCGCCGCCTTGGAGAAGTCGTTGGGTTTGAAGGTCAGGCCCAAGGCATCCATCAGCACCAGGTTCGACACGCGTCCCGGATGATCCGCGGTATAGGCGCCGGCAATCGCACCGCCCATCGAATGCCCGACCAGGGTGAAGCCGCGCAGGCCCATGCGATCGAAGAACGTATCCAGCCGTGCCACCTGGCTGTCCACGTCGTACCGGCCGCCTTCCACGCGAGAGGAATCACCCCAGCCGGGAAGATCCGGGGCGATCACGTGGAAATTCTTGGTCAGTTCCTTGGCCGAATCCAGCCACACATCCTTGTTGGCGGCAAAGCCATGCAACAGCACCAGGGTGGGGCCGTTGCCGCCTTCGTAATACGACCATTTCGTGTCGCCGGCCTCGATGCTGTGCGTGTCGAGGTTGGCCGCCATCGCCTTGCGCATCATGTCCATGCGCAATAGCCATTGCGGCTCGAACAGATAGGCGAAGGTGAAGCTCAGCGCCAGTACGCCGACGATGCCACCGATGAACTTCAGGCGGCGATAGAGCAGGCGCTTCCATAGCGGTCGCGGATCGTTGGAAACAGGACGGGGACGAAGACGTGACATGGTCAGGTGGCCTTGCCCGGGTGGGCTTTCGCCTTGGCGAAGATGCCTTCCACCGCTTTCTGCGTCATCGGGTGGTAAGCGGGCTTGGCCTTGGCATAGATGCCTTCGGCGAAGGCGAGTCCATCGGGCGTGGCGGCGAAGGCACGGTACACGGGGGTGGTCAGGTACAGACGGCCGATACGCTGCATATGCTCGCCTGCGGCGTTCCACACGGCCTTGTCGCCCGCGGCAATGGCGTGGGCATACCAGCGCATGCCGATCTCGGCGTTGGGTGTGCCGGTGAGATGCCAGGCGGTGTCGAGTTCCTGCATCTTGGTCAGCGGCGGTGCGTCGGGCAGGCGGTCGAGGAAGTACATCCACTCCTGGGTATTCCAGGTCTTCGCATCGAGCTTGTCGGCGCCCAGGGTGCCATCAAGGAAAGCGGTGCGTTCTGCGTCGATGTTGTCGAAGCGCGCCACGGTGGGCAGCGGGGCATCCTTGGGGACGCCGGGTTCGTAGACCCAGGCGCGCACTTCGGCCACGCTCATCTTGCCGGGGTACTTATCCAGCAGGTTTGTCTTCATGTAGGCGAGCATCGTTTCGGTATCGATGCTCTGGAAGGCGAAGTGCGCGAAGTAGCCCTTGAGGTAGGCATCGAAGTTGTCGCGGCCGAAGCGCTGCTCGAGTGTGTGCAGGAACCACGAGCCCTTGTCGTAGGCCACGTCCGTGAGTGCGTCGTCGGCACCGACAGCGCGTGGCGAGGGAGTCAGCTTCTGTGCGTTCACTGGCATCTTGGCCAGGCCTTTTTCCAGCGCCCGTGCAGACAGCAGGGCTTCTTCGTCGGCCTGCGTCTTGCCATACACCGCCTCGGTGATGCGGCCCTGCACGTAGGTAGTGAAGCCCTCGTTCAACCAGATGTCCCGCCAGGATGCGCTGGTCACCAGGTTTCCCGACCACGAATGCGCAAGTTCATGCGATACCAGCGACACCAGGCTCTTGTCGCCCACCAGCACCGTGGGCGTGGCGAAGGTCATGTTGGGGTTTTCCATGCCGCCGAACGGAAAGGAAGGCGGCAGTACCAGGATGTCGTAGCGCGTCCAGGCATAGGGACCGTAGAGCTTCTCGGTGGCTGCGATCAGCTTCTCGGTATCCTCGAACTCGTGTGCGGCCTTGGCGACCACGCCAGGCTCGGCATACACGGCGCTGCGCGGGCCCGTCTCGCGAACGTCCAGGCCGCCGGCGGCGATGGCCAGCAGGTACGACGGGATCGGATGCGGCTGGTCGAAGGTGAAATCGCCATCGAGCGGGTGTTTGGCGTCGTTGATGGCGCTCATCAGCACGCGCACGCCCTTCGGCGCGGTGATGTGCGCGTCGTAGGTGAAGCGGATGGCCGGGGAATCCTGCAGCGGCACCCACGAGCGCGCATGGATGGACTCCGACTGCGAGAACATCAGCGCCTGCTTCTTGTCGGCGGTCTGCTCAGGTGTGAGCCACTGCAGGCCCGAGGCGGTGGGCACGGTGGCGTAGGTGATGCGTACTTCAGCCGGGTGCTTTGGCGCCGCGATGGTGAGTTTCTCGCCCAATTCCTTGTCGCTGGCCGCCAGGGTGAATTTAAGCGGCGAGACGGCGCCGCCGGCGCCCAGCGCCTCGACCTTGGCGATTTTCAGGTCGCGGGTGTCCAGTACCAGCTCCGGCGCCTGGGGGTCCTTCCAGTCGAGCTTCAGCGTCGCGGTGCCGGCCAGGGCCTTCTGGTCGAAGTCGACCCCGAGGTCCAGGTCCAGGTGGGTGACGCGGACCACCGACGGCTGGGCGTAGGAATAGGGATCCGCGGCAAAAGCCGACAGCGGCAGCGCGAACGCGGCAAGCGCGACGGCGGGCAGGTAACGCATGGTGAGGCTCCGGGGATGGGGCTGAAACCCGGAGTATGCCACCACGCGCTGGGGCGGTTCAGGTGCCGGAGGGCCCGCCCCGGTTGCCAAGCCGCCGAGACAGGGACTGCATCAGGTCTGTGCTCGCGCCATGTTGAGAAGCACTTCCCGCGACCCGCACTATGCGCCGCCGCAGTTCCTCCCTGCACACTTCCGGCCGGTGACCAAGCCCTGCTTCCGAAATCGGCCGCTTCGTCCGGTCACGGTTCAAAGGCATGGAGTCTTGCGCGATGAGTGCGGCCGCACCGTCTGGTGTCGACACGAGCGTATCCATATCGAGGTAAGTCGACCGCCCGAAGTCGATAGCGTCGCCAAGAAGCTTCAGCGCTTCGCGTTCGTCAGGACCAAGCTCTCTGTCTGTTAAGGAATCACGATGCTTGCGTCCGAGAGGTGACGTCTCATCCTTGTCCAGGTAAAGCCACCCAGTTCGCGTATCGGCGTCGTTGTTGGTCACCGATATGGGTGTCTGTGGCATCGGTGTGCAAGGTTGGTCACCCGCCACCGCCTTGAGATCGGCAAGGGTGATTGGCGGCAGGGGGATTTGCGTTGGAGTCTTGATCACGACGATGTTCCGATGCGAAGAAGGCGCATCGTCACCCGAGCCCCGCACGCGTGCTTTCAGCTATCGCGCAACCGTGTCTAGAACTTGTAGGCCCGATGGATCGCCACGATGCCGTTGGACAGGTTGCGTACTTCCACGCGGCCGAAACCCGCGCGTTCCATCATCGCCTTGAGCGTTTCCTGGTCGGGATGCTTGCGGATCGATTCGGCCAGGTATTGATAGCTGTCGGCGTCGCCGGCGAACAGCTGGCCGAGTTTCGGCAGCACCTTGAAGGAATGGAAATCGTAGAGCTTGCTGAAGAGCTCGCTCTTGACCTTGGAGAATTCCAGTACCAGTGCGCGGCCGCCGGGTTTGAGGATGCGGCACATGTCGGCCAGTGCCTTGTCCTTGTCGGTGACATTGCGCAGGCCGAAGGCGATGGTGACGGCATCGAAGCTATTGTCCGGGAAGGGCAGGGCTTCGGCGTTCATCTGCGCCCAGCGCAAGCCGGCCACCAGCCCCCGATCGGTAAGGCGGTCGCGGCCCACGCCGAGCATGGCGGCGTTGATGTCGCCCACCACCACTTCACCCTCATCGCCGACCACGGGCTTGAGCAGCGCGGCAATATCGCCCGTGCCGCCAGCCAGGTCCAGTACGCGGTCGCCACGGCGCACGCCGCTCACGGCCACGAAGTGGCGTTTCCACAGGCGATGGATGCCGAACGACATGAGGTCGTTCATCAGGTCGTAGCTGCGCGCGACCGAGGTAAACACCTGCCCGACAAGGGCCTGTTTCTCGCCGACGGGAACGTCGCGGAAGCCGAAATGGGTGGTCGGGGGCGGGGTCGGATCGGTCATGGCGAGCATGGTAACCGATCCGGCCCTTTGGGCCCCGGGATTGACGCCTGCGATGGCCCTAGCTGGCACTGGCCTGGTCGAGCAGGCTGATGTCTTCCCCAGACAGGTTCAGCTCCGCTGCTCGGGCGATCTCGCCCAGTTGCTCCACGGTCGTCGCGCTGGCGATCGGTGCAGTGATTCCCGGGCGGGCCATCAGCCAGGCCAGGGCCACCTGTGCCGGCTTGCCGTTGTGCCGGCCGGCGACTTCGTCGAGGGCGTCCAATACCTTCCTGCCGCGGGCGCCGAGGTATTTCTTCACCCCGCCACCGCGTGCGGCGCTCTTGGCCAGATCCGCTTCGCTTCGGTACTTGCCGGTCAGGAAACCGCTAGCCAGCGAGTAGTAACTGATGACCCCGACGCGCTCTTTCAGGATCACCGGCTCGATATGCCCCTCGTAAGCCTTGCGATCCATCAGGTTGTATTCCGGCTGCATCGACTCGTAGCGCGGCAAGCCTTCGGACTGAGACGTTTTCAGTGCATCGGCGAAGCGCTCGGCGCTGTAGTTGGAGGCACCGATCACGCGCACCTTGCCCTTCTGGATCAAACCGGCGAAGGCGTGCAGGGTCTCGGCCAGCGGGGTCTTCGGATCATCCTCGTGGGCCTGGTACAGGTCGATGTGGTCCACGCCCAGGCGGCGCAGGGAATCGTCCGCTGCCTCGTTGATATTGATCGGCGAAAGCCCCGGATGCTGCTGCCACTTGGCCACCTTGGTGGCGATCAGAACCTTGTCGCGTTTGCCGCTGGCCTTGAGCCACTTGCCGATGATGGTTTCCGATTCGCCACCCTTGTTGCCCGGCACCCAGGCCGAATAGGCGTCGGCTGTGTCGATCAGGTTGAAGCCGTGGTCGACGAAGGCGTCGAGCAGGGCGAACGACTGCTTTTCATCCGCGCTCCAGCCGAATACGTTGCCGCCGAAGGCGAGCGGGGCGACTTCCAGGATGGACTGGCCGAGCTTGCGCTTGTTCATGGAATGTCCCTCGCACATGGCAAAAACGGAAGCTTGCCATGCGCGAGGTCGAAGCGGCGTGTGCGTTCAATCACGCCAGCGCAGATCCACGCCGACGAGGAACGTGCGACCCGGCGCGGGCTCGTAGTAACGGCCATTGCCGTCGTTGACGATCACCGAGCCTACATAGGTGCGGTCGAAGGCATTGTCCACGCGCGCGAAGCCATGGATGCGCCAGTGCTCACGGTCGATCACATAGCCGCCGGATACGCCTACCGTCGTATAGGCCGGTGCGTACTCGCTATTAGTGTCATTCACCGGCGTCTTGTCGTTATAGGTGGCGTCCGCGCCGAACTGCCAGCCGGTATCGGCGCCCCACGCCAGGGCGGCATAGGCGTAACTTCCCGGCACACCAGGAATCCCCGTCCCCGCGGCCACCGGCGTATCCGGACGTGAACAGCCGGCGACGACGCAGGTCAGGAAGGGTGAGCGGAACGTCGCCTGCACGCGCGTATAGGCCAGGCTGAGCTTCAGGCGATCCGCCAACTGGGTGGAGAGCGATGCCTCGAAGCCCTGGCGGCGCGAGCGGTCGATGTTCTGGTAGGTGGTGCGTCCGCCCAGGTTGGTGGCCACCGCCAACTCGTCCTGGCTGTCGGAGCGGAACACGGTGAATTCCGCACGCGTGCTGTCGGAGGGCCGCAGCTTGATGCCCACTTCGGTGCTTCGGGTGTGTACCGGCTGCAGATTGAAGGCCAGTCCCGGGCCACCGTCGTTACGGTATCCGAGCTCGGAGAATGTCGGAGTCTCGAAGCCCTTGCCGTAGTTGGCGTAAAGATGCACCGACGGGCTTGCACTGAACATCACGCCTGCCACCGGCGTGGTCGCGCTGTAATCCTTCGAGCCGCTGTCGTCAGGATTGCCAGCAGTTATGTAGCGGTCGTCGGAATTGAATTTCACCTGCGAGTGGCGAACGCCGCCCATCACCGTCCAGCGGTCGGCCAGCTTCCAGGTGGCCTGGACGTACTGGTCGAAGTCGAACACGCGGTCGATCTCGTCGCGGCGCAAATCGCCACGCACGCCGAGGATGTCGCCCACGTAGTCGTTGTAGCCGGTGCGGTGCTGATGCTGGTTGTCGTAGGTGGCGCCTGCAGCAAGCTCGAAGGGCCGATCGGCGAAGTCGCCCGACCACGTCC
Source organism: Pinirhizobacter soli (assembly GCF_015905305.1). Taxonomy (GTDB): domain Bacteria; phylum Pseudomonadota; class Gammaproteobacteria; order Xanthomonadales; family Rhodanobacteraceae; genus Pinirhizobacter; species Pinirhizobacter soli. The sequence goes on along the minus strand of NZ_JADZLQ010000001.1, from coordinate 2,063,941 downwards.
AGCGAGCGTCACCGCCGCCGTACTGATTTGAAAGATCCACCACGCCGCCCGAGTTCCCCGGCTGGCTGGCCTGCGTGGCCTTGGGTATCGACAGGTACTGCAACACGTTGCGGTCGCCGTAATAGCCCATCACCCGCAGGCTGTTGTGTTCGTCGATCGAATCGTCGAACACCAGGCCGCCCTGGGTCTGGTTGACGGTCTTGCGCGTGTTGTAGGTGTCCGCCACCGAGGTGGCCTGGCTGGGGTCGGCCTTCCACTGGCTTCGGGTGAGCCCGAGCGGATCCTGCGCGAAAGGAACATCCAGCGTATTGAGCACCAGGGTCAGGCGCTTGCCGTCGTCGATCTGCCAGCCAAGCTTGGCATTGCCCGATTCGCGCCGCGCAGCACTATGGTCGCGGTAACCGTCGGTGCGGAAATGGGTGTAGTCGATGTTGTAGTCGAACGTGCCGTTCTTGCCGCGGGCTCCGACGTCGGCGCGCAGCATGCCGTTGCTGCCACCAGCCAGGCCCGCGCGCAGTTCGTCCGGTTGCCCACCGTCGGCGGTGAACAGTTGCACCACGCCGCCCGAAGCATTGCCGTACAGCGCGGAGAACGGACCGCGCAGCACTTCCACCCGGTCGGCCGAGCCTAAGTTGAAATGGGAAACCTGGCCCTGGCCATCGGGCATGCTGGCCGGGATGCCGTCGGTGTACAGGCGCACACCGCGGATGCCGAAGGTCGATCGCGCGCCGAAGCCACGGATGGAGAGCTGCTCGTCCTGGGCGTAGTTCTGGCGATCGCGGGCAAGGATGCCGGGCACGCTGGCAAGCATCTCGGACAGGTTCACGTTGAGCGCGCCATCGGGCGGCGCCGGGACCACGTTGATGGTGGCCGCCACGTCATAGGGGGACTGCGCACTGCGTGTGGCAGTGACCACCACCGGTTCCAGGCGCTGGGGCGGCGGAATAGTGTCGTCGGCATGGACAATGCCGGCGATGCCGCAGGCCACCAGGGCCGCGTGAATCGTGATGCGCTTCAAGGAAGGTAATCCTGCCCCGGGGGAAGACCGATTATGATGCCTTTGCCCACGATGGCCCACCCTGCCGGCCGGCCGTCGTCCCACCCCCACCGATGGATCGCCATGAAGACTCTCGCCGCCGTTTTCGCCGCCTGCGCGCTCGCCGCCGCGCCGCAGGTTTTTGCGCAGCCGGAAGACCAACCGGCCACCGCCGTACCGCCGACCTCTGCCGGGCAATTCACCACCGGCCAACTCGATACCGTGCTCGCCGGCAGCTGGCGCTCGCCAGCCAACAAGGCGCGCGACACTTACCGCCATCCAAAGGAAACCCTCTCCTTCTTCGGCCTGCGCCCCGACATGACGGTGATCGAGATCGCCCCGGGCGGCGGCTGGTACACCGAGGTCCTCGCCCCGCTGCTTCATGACAACGGTCATTACATTGCCGCGGTGATCGGGCAGGGTGAAGGCAAGGAGATGTCATCGCTCAAGGCACGCGTGACCAGCGATCCCGCCCATTTCGGCAATGCCCAGGTGGAAAGCATCGATCCGAAGGCGCCCAAGCTAGGCGCGCCAGGCTCCGCCGACATGGTGCTGACCTTCCGCAACGTGCATAACTGGACCGACGACGGCACGGCGCCGGCGATGTTCAAGGCGTTCTTCGACGTGCTCGCCCCGGGTGGCGTGCTGGGCGTGGAAGACCACCGTGCCGCCGACGGCGCCGACCTTGCCAAGCTAAAGGACTCAGGCTACCTGCCCACGGCCTACGTCGTGAAGCTCGCCACCGACGCCGGCTTCAAGCTGGCCGGCTCCAGTGAAATCAACGCCAACCCGAAGGACAGCAAGGACTACCCGAAGGGTGTGTGGACCTTGCCGCCCACCTATGCGCTGAAAGACCAGGACCGCGCCAAGTACCAGGCCATTGGCGAGTCCGACCGCATGACCCTGCGCTTCGTCAAACCGCGCTAAAGGCCCATGCTGCTGGCACTGAACAAGCCTTATGGCGTGCTGTGCCAATTCGTCGACCGCGAGGGTCGCCCGACCCTCGCGGACTTCGTCAGGCAGAAGGATATCTATCCTGCAGGACGGCTGGACCACGACAGCGAAGGCCTGCTGCTGCTTACCGACGACGGTGCCCTGGCCCACCGGTTGACCGATCCGAAGCACAAGGAAGCCAAGACCTACCTGGTGCAGGTGGAAGGCCTGGCTACCGACGATGCGCTTGAACCTTTGCGCCGCGGCATCACGCTCAACGACGGCCCCACGCTGCCGGCAGGTGCCGAAGTGATCGACGAGCCTGCATGGCTTTGGCCGCGCGATCCGCCGGTGCGATTCCGCAAAACGATCCCCACCAGCTGGGTGGCGATCACCCTCCGCGAGGGGCGCAACCGCCAGGTCCGCCGGATGACGGCCGCTGTGGGACTACCCACCCTGCGCTTGGTGCGCGAATCGATTGGACCTTACCGGCTGGATGGCCTGGGCCTGGGCCAGACACGGGTATTGAAGGGTTAACCCAGGCGTTCGAGCCCGAAGAACAGCTCGGCCGTCCGCGTGCTAGCCGCGGCGACGGCGAGGGCATCCTCGCCACGATCACGCGCCACTTCCTCGCAGATGTGCTTCAAGAACATCGGTTCATTGCGGCGGTGTGACGGCGCCGGTTTCACCGTGCGCGGCAACAGGTAGGGCGAATCGGTCTCCAGCATCAGCCTGTCGGCGGGGATCAGCTTCACCAGCTCGCGCAGGTGGGTGCCGCGCCGTTCGTCGCAGATCCATCCGGTCATGCCGATATGGCAGTCCAGGTCCAGGTAATGGCGGAGTGCAACGCCATCGTCGGTGAAGCAATGCACCACCGCGGCCGGAAGCCGGTCGCGCACGGTACGCAGCAGGGCGATGAAGTCGTCGTGGGCATCGCGCTGGTGCAGGAACACCGGCATGTGCAGGTCCACCGCGATGGCGAGCTGGCGCTCGAACACAGCCAGCTGTACGTCGCGCGGTGAATAGTTTCGATGGTAGTCCAGCCCGGTTTCGCCGACGGCGACCACCTCGGCCTGGGTGGCCAGCTCCCGGAGTTGCAGATCGGTCGCGTCGTCGTAATCCACGGCATGATGCGGATGCACGCCTGCGGTGGCATAAAGCACCCCGGGACGTCCGCGGGCCAGTGCCAGGGCATCGATGCTGCCCTGCAGCGAGGCGCCGGTCACCACCAGCCGGGACACGCCCTGGTGGGAGGCCCGCAGCAGCATGTCGTCGAAATCGTGGCGGAACGACTCGTGGGTAAGGTTGGCGCCGATGTCGATCAGGTTCATGCGGATTTCGTGCTGCGCTGCGACAGGGCCGGCCATTATTCCACGTCGGGGTACGGCCGGCATTCATGTAGGCGGCGCGTTTCGCAATTTCGGAAAGCCTGTTTCGCAATTCGCTGGCGGAACTCCCGGAGTCTGAACGCGGTCACATTCAGTCACAAAGCTTTCCGATTTCTCGCCATCATCGGGTAGCTTGGGCCGGGTTATGCTAGATCGTTAACCCCTAAAGACGCGGCAGGGACGGAAAAAACCATGGCGGCAGCAAGTGGAGCCACACGCGCGGAGCGCCCGGGCAAGACACCCTCGCTCAGCGAGGCCGATGTCTGCGCGACATTGGTGGCGCGTGGCCGCCTGAAGGATGCCGACCTTGCCCGTGCCCGCCGCCTGCACGAGGAATCCCCCGAGGGCACGCTCACCTCGCTGATGGCCCGCCTGGGCCTGGTGTCCGAGCGCGACCTGGCCGAAGGCTGGGCCGAGTTGCTCGACGCCCCCCTGATGTCCGCCCGCGATGCCCCGGATATGCCCCCGGCCGAAGTGGAACTGTCGCTGCGGTTCCTGAAGCAATACCACGTGGTGCCCGTGCGCGATGGCGACGACGGCCTGGCCCTGATCGTGGCGGACCCTGCCGATACCTTCCCGCTGGAGGCCGCGCGGCTGGCCACCGGCCGTCCCATAGGCCTGCGCATCGGCGTGCGCTCGGAAATCGACGACCTGATCGAGCGCTACTACGGCCAGGGCCGCTCGGCCATGGGCAGCATCGTGGAAAACCTCGATGGCACCGCCGCCGAGGAAGAAGACGTCGAACACCTGCGTGACCTCGCCTCCGAGGCACCGGTGATCCGCCTGGTGAACCTGATCCTGCAGCGTGCGGTCGAGCAACGCGCATCCGACGTACACATCGAGCCGTTCGAAAGCCGGCTGAAGGTGCGCTACCGCATCGACGGCGTCTTGCATGAAGTGGAAGCCCCGCCGGCCAGTTCCACCGCCGCGGTGATCTCCCGCGTGAAGATCATGGCGCGGTTGAACATCGCCGAACGCCGCCTGCCGCAGGATGGCCGCATCCAGTTGCGCGTGCAGGGCAAGGAGCTGGACCTTCGCGTGTCCACCGTGCCCACCAGCTTCGGCGAATCGGTGGTGATGCGTATCCTGGATCGCGAGTCGGTGGTGTTCGACTTCGCATCCTTAGGGTTTACCGACAACTTCCAGCAACGCTTCATCGAGGTACTGGAGCGCCCGCACGGCATCCTGCTGGTGACCGGCCCCACGGGTTCGGGCAAAACCACCACGCTCTATACCGCGCTGTCGAAGATCAACACGCCCGACGTCAAGATCATCACGGTCGAGGATCCCGTCGAATACCAGATCGAGGGCATCAACCAGATCCAGGTGAAGCCGCAGATCGGCCTGGATTTCTCCGGCGCCCTGCGTTCGATCGTGCGCCAGGATCCAGACGTGATCATGATCGGCGAAATGCGCGACCTGGAAACCTGCCGCATTGCCATCCAGTCCGCGCTCACCGGCCATCTGGTGCTTTCCACGCTGCATACCAACAGCGCCTCGGGCGGTATCACCCGCCTGCTGGACATGGGCGTGGAAGACTACCTCCTCGGGTCCACCGTCAACGGCATCCTGGCCCAGCGCCTGGTGCGCCGCCTGGACCCGGAAACCGCCACGCCCTACGAGGCCCTGCCCGAGGTGGTGGAGCAGTTCGAGCTGCACAAGTACACCGACGAGCGTCCCATCCGTTTATGGAAGCCTGGCACGAGCACCACCAATCCCACCGGATACCGCGGGCGCCGCGCCATCATGGAGTTTCTGGTGATGAGCGATCCCTTGCGACGCCTGGTGATGCAACGCGCCGATGCCGGCGAGATCGAGCGACTGGCCCGCTCCGAGGGCATGCGCACGATGTACGAGGACGGCCTGGCCAAGGCCGTCCAGGGCATCACCACCATCGAAGAAGTCCTGCGCGTGACGCAGGAATCCTGACCGGCCGCCTTCAATCATGTCGCAGTTCAGCTATCGCGCCGTCGCTGCCTCTGGCGAAGTGCTCCAGGGCCATATGGAAGCGGCCAGCGTCGATGACGTCATCGCCCGCCTGCAGGACCAGGGACACACGCCCCTGGACGCCCGCGAGGCCAACGCCGCCGGTGGCGGTGGCATCGGCGGGATGTTCCGCCGCGGGCCCTTCAGCGGCGACCAGTTGGCGCTGTTCACTCATCAGTTGGCCACCTTGCTTGGTGCCGGCCAGCCGCTCGATCGCGCGCTGGGCATCCTGCTTGACCTTCCCGACAGCGAGCGGGCGAAGAAACTGGTCGAACGCGTGCGCGATCGCGTGCGTGGCGGCAACACGTTGTCCTATGCGCTGGATGAAGAACATGGCGTGTTCCCGCGGCTGTATATCTCGCTGGTGCGTGCAGGCGAAGCCGGCGGTTCGCTGGAAGAAACCTTGCGTCGCCTCGCCGACTACCTCGAGCGCGCCCAGGCCCTGCGCGGCAGCATCATCAACGCGCTGATCTACCCCGCCTTCCTGATGGTGGGCGTGTTCGGTTCGCTGATCCTGCTCCTTGCCTATGTGGTGCCGCAGTTCGTGCCGATCTTCCAGGACATGCAGGTACCGGTGCCGTGGATCACCAGCGCCGTGCTGGCGCTGGGTGAGTTCATCAGCAACTGGTGGTTGGTCGTGGTGGTGGTGATTGTCGTGGGCGTGTTCTTCCTGCGCATGCGCCTGCGCGATCCGGCCACCCGCCTTGCCTTCCACGGCAAGTTGCTGGAATTGAAAGTATCCGGGCCGCTGCTCTTGAAGGTGGAAACCGCGCGCATTGCACGCACGCTGGGCACCTTGCTGAAGAATGGTGTGCCGCTGTTGTCGTCGCTCACCATCGCCCGCCAGGTTACCGGCAACCGCGCGCTGGACGAGGCCCTCGGCAAGGCCGCCGAGCAGGTCAAGGGTGGCGCTGGGCTAGGCACTGCACTGGCCGCCACGCAGCGGTTTCCCCGCCTGGCATTGCAGATGATCCAGGTGGGCGAAGAGGCCGGCGCGCTCGATACCCTCCTGCTGAAGGTCGCCGACACTTTCGACGTCGAGGCCAAGCGCGCCATCGACCGCCTGCTCGCCGCCCTGGTACCGGCGCTTACCATCGTCATGACGGTGCTCGTGGCGATCATCATGTCCGCCATCCTGCTTCCGTTGCTCAGCCTGACGAGCAACATCCAATGATTGCATCACGAGGTTCAAGCATGATCCAGCGTCGCTCACTCCCCGCCCACGCGCAGCGTGGCTTCACCCTCCTTGAAATGCTCGCCGTGATCGTGCTGATCGGCATCGTCGGCGCGATCGTGGTCAACCAGGTGGTGAAAAACCTGGACAAGGGCAAGTACGGCGCCGGCAAGGCGCAGGTAATCACCCTGGGCCAGAAGGTCGAAAACTACGCCCTGGACAACGGCTCGCCGCCGCCCAGCCTCGACGACCTGGTGGTCAAGCCCGCCAACGCCACCAACTGGCAGGGGCCTTACGCCAAGCCGTCAGACCTGAAGGACCCGTGGGGTCACCCGTTCGGTTACCAGGCGCCGGGTGAGCATGGCAGCTACGACATCGTGTTCTACGGCCAGGACGGCAAGCCCGGCGGCGATGGCTATAGCGCCGATTACGGCAACTGGCAGTAAAGAACCCCCATGCGGCCGCGCGGCTTCACGCTTTTCGAAATGCTCGCGGTCATCCTGCTGCTGGGCCTGGCGGCGGCTGCGGTATCCATCCCGGTAAGCCAGGGCCTGGCCTCGGCGCGGGTGAATGCCGCGTCTGGGGAGCTTGCCAGCGCCCTGCGCTACACCCGCATGCAGGCGATCGTGCAGGGCAAGGAACAGAAATTCCTGGTGGATGTTTCCGGACCGACCTACCAGTCGCCCGGCCGCGATGTGCAGCACTTGCCTGAAGGGATGAAGCTGGCAGTGAACAGCGCCAAGGCCGATCAATCGAACACGCAAGCTGCCATCCGTTTCTTCCCGGACGGCAGTTCCACCGGTGGGCGCATCACGCTCAGCCGCGGCACGCGCGAGTGGCGGGTGAACGTGGCATGGCTTACCGGCGCCATCAGCGTGGACCGCGAATGACACGGGACCTACGGCGTACCCAGCGCGGATTCACCCTGCTGGAGGTGATCGCCGCCATCGCCGTGCTCGCCGTGGCCTTTGGCGCGCTGATGCAGGTGGCCGGTTCCTCGTTGCGCCTGACAGCCAAGGCCGGCGACCGCAGCATCGCGGCGTTGCACGCGCGGGCGTTGCTCGACGGCGCCTACGTCGTGGACCCCTTGCAGCCTGGTATCACCCAAGGCAAGTTCGACGACAACTACGGCTGGCGGCTCGCCGTGTCGCCGTGGCAACCGGCTGGCCAGCAGACCTCGCCGCTGCAGCTTCAGGCAGCCAACCAGAATCTGTCCGCACCCCGGCTGTTCCGCCTGGACCTGGACATCACCTGGGGTAACCAGTCGGCCCGCTTTTCCACCTTGCGCCTGGCGCCTCCGCCAGGGGCCACGGGCGTCGGCAACGCGATCTCGGGCATGCCATGAAACACGAGCGCGGCTTCACCCTGATTGAAGTGCTCGCGGCCATCGTGCTGCTGAGTCTGATCCTGCTGGGGGTGTATTCGGGCATCCGCACGGCCACGCACATCGTTCACGGTGGCGAAGAACGCATCGGGCGCATGGATGAAGTCCGCTCCACCCAGCAATTCGTCCAGCGCGAAGTGGCCCAGATATTGGCGTTGCCGTTCGCCGTCACCGACGATGGCGATGGCATTGTCTTCGACGGGCAACCCGATACCGCGCGTTTCGTCGCCCCGTTGCCGGGTTATCTCGGCAAGGCTGGCGCCCAGATCATGACCTTGCAGCTGGTGCGCGACAACAACAGTAACAGGCTGCAGGTGACCTTCACCCTGCTTCCTCCCGACGGCTCGGCACCGCCAGCGCCGGGTGATCCGGAAATCCTCCTGACTGGGGTGAACAGCGGCTCGTTCGCCTACCGGGGTTATGACGACCAGGGCAATCCCGGCCCATGGGTGGACCGCTGGCCCGATGGCCGCCGCCTTCCTGCGATGATTGCCCTGCGCATGAAGCTGGCCGGCGGGGTGGGCTCGCCCGAGATCATCGCCCCGTTGCGCATCGACCCGACCTCCGTGAACGGGCGCAATCCGCTTGGCAACCTGCCGCGCGCCCCGGGGGCATTGCGATGATCGCGCATACCCGCCAGCGCGGCGTGGCCATGCTGATCGTGCTGTGGGCGTGCACCTTGCTTGCGATCCTGTTGGGCGGCTTCGCCGTGATGTCGCGTACCGAAGGCTTGCAGGCGCGCTATCAGTTCGCCCAGGCGCAGGCCCACTACGCGGCCGAGGCCGGGCTGGTGCAGACCATCAACGGTTTGATGTCGCAGGATCCGCAGCAGCGTCCGATCCCCGATGGCCGACCCTATCCAATCACCTTCGATGACGCCAAGGTGATCGTCACCGTGGTCGACGAGGACGGCAAGGTCGACCTCAACAGTGCCGGCGGCGCCGTGCTGCAGGCGCTGTTCCAGGCGGCCGGTGCACCGCAACAACGTGCGATCTCCCTAGCCGCCGCCGTGCAGGATTGGCGCTCGTTCGGCATAGCGGGACTACCGAACGGTGCCAAGGCGCCGGCCTACAAAGCCGCGGGCTTACCTTACGGGCCGCGTAACGGACCCTTCGCCACCATCGAGGAACTGCAACAGGTCCTTGGTATGGATAACGACCTTTATGAAGTGGTGGCGCCCGTGGTGACGATCTGGTCCGGACGTGAAAGGCCCAACCCGGTGCATGCGCCGGCGCTGGCGCTGGCCGCGATTCCCGGCATGACCCCGGACCAGGCCAATGCCCTGCTGGCCTCGCGACAAGACCCGAATGCTTCGGTGGCGGGCGCCAATGGAGTAACGCATAGTATCCGGTCCGAGGCGACGCTGGCGGACGGCACCCGTGCGGTGCTGCGCGCCGTGGTTCGATTGCGTGGGGCGCAGGCGGGGAGCCAGCCCTATGCAGTGTTGCGATGGCAGGAAGGAGATTCCGAATGACGGCGTGGCAGGAAGCACTGCACGAACCCATGCGCCAGGTGCGCCAGGCCTGGCGCGACTCGCCCATGCCCGCGTTCTTCACTTGGTGGTCGGGTGAACTGTCGGGCTTGCTTCCCGCGCGCCTGCGCTCGGCCGTCGCGGCCGGCCCCAACTGGTACCTGCTCGCTGCCGAGCCCAAGGGATGGTCGGTGCGCGCCGCCGGCGGGGGCGAGATCCACTTCATCGATGGCGAACTCGACGGCCACGCCCAGCTGGCCGCGTTCCGCCGCGCCACGGCGTCGGTGGCGCCAGGCGATCTTCGCGTCGCCCTGGTGCTGCCGTCGGGCCAGGTGTTGCGGCGTCAGCTGTCACTGCCTGCCGCTGCGCGTTCGAACCTGCGCCAGGTGGCTGGTTACGAAATCGACCGGCAAACACCGTTCCGTCCGGAACAAGTTCACTTCGGCGTGCGCGAGCTTCGCGACGTTGCCGCGCCCGCGGGCAAGGTGATGGTGGAAATGGCAGCCACGCCACGCGGCGCGGTTGATCCACTGCTTGATGGCCTGGCGACCGCCGGCATCGCCATCGATGCAGTGGACACGTTGCAGGACGATCGCCGCGCCGGCTTCAACCTGCTTTCGCCCGAGCGGCGCGCGCAGCGCGTGGACCGCCGGCGCCGCATGAACCTGGCCCTGGCCGCCGGTGCGTTGGTGCTGGTCATCGCCGCGATGGTCACTTGGGTGCACAACCGGCAGTCCGCACTCGATGCCATGGAATCGGAAGTGGAGGGCATGCGTGCCGACGCGCAGAAGGTATCGGCCTTGCGCCAGCGCCTGAGCGAGAGTGCCGGTGCCGCGGGTTTCCTGGCCCAACGCAAGGCCAGCACGGTATCGGTGCTGTCCGTGCTCGATGAACTCACCCGCCGCCTGCCCGACGACACATGGCTTGAGCGCCTGACCATCAGCAACACCGGCGACTTGGGCTTTCAAGGGCAAAGCCCGCAGGCGGCCAAGCTGGTCGATGCACTCAAGGGTGCCAAGCTGATCGGCGAACCGAGCTTCCAGGGCACCATCGCCACCGATCCATCTTCGGGCAAGGAGCGCTTCTACATGGTGGCCAAGGTAAGACCGCCGGCGGATGCCGCAGCTCCCGCGCAACCGAACCCCGTGCCTGCCCGTACCGGAGGCAAGCGTGCGCCTTGATCCCGCCCCGTCCCGCCTGCTCGCCGTGCTGCTGTTCGTGGTGGTGCTGGCCATCGCCTATTTCGTGCTGGTGCACTGGTGGTTCGTGGCGCCGCAGCTGCGCATCGCCGACGACATGGCCGATGTGCGCGACACGCACAGCCGCTTCGCCGCGGCCATTGCCGAACGCCCCGCACTGGAAAAGCGCATCGCCCAGTTGTCGCAGAACCAGGTACAGAGCGACGCGTTCCTCCCTGACGACGACGCCAACACCGCCGCCGCCAACCTGATGCAGCGCGTGGTGACGGTGGCCGAATCGCACAAGGACGCCGGCCCCTGCGACGTGGTGCAGAAGATGCCGGTGCCGACCGCCGGCAAGGCCGGCGAGCCTTACACCCGGGTTACGGTGAACATCAGCCTGCGTTGCGGCGTGCAGCCGTTGGCCGCCGTGCTGCACGACCTTGAAGACGGCGTGCCGTACCTGTTCGTGGACGACTTCAGCGCCTATCGAAACCCCGTGGCTGCCAAGGCGACCAATGCCGCGCCGCTGGAAACCCAGTTCACGCTGTCAGGCTATATCCGGCGTGCCTCCGGCACCGCCACCACCGCCAATGCCAACGGAGGCCAGCGATGAACGCCGTTGGCCATCAACGCCTGGCTCCGTGGCTGGTGGGTGCGTGCGCCGTCACCGGTGCGGCCCTGCTGGTGTTCCTGGCAGGCGTCGGCCGTCATGTCACCTGGAACGACGTGCCGGTTGCACCGGAGGAAGCCGCCCATGCCGCGCGCGCGGCGGTGATGCCCCAGACGATGCCGCTGGCGAGTTTCGCCGAGGTCTGGCAACGGCCGTTGTTCGCCGCCGACCGCAAGCCGGGTGCGGTGGCCGCCAGCACCGATTCGATCAGCCTGGGTGATCTGCAGCTTACCGGCATCATCCTTACCCCGACCCTGAAGATGGCCCTTTTCCGCAGTACGTCGGGCGACAAGCAGGTGCGTGTGAAGGAAGGTGCGGCGTTGCCCGATGGCCGATGGACATTGGCCACGCTCGGTCCGCGCAGCGCCACCTTCGACAACGGCGGGGAGCGCAAGGAACTGACCTTGGTTACCGCGCGGCCCGACGCCCTGGCCAAGGCACCGGAGAATGCCGCCGCCGACGGCCAGCAGCCGCCGATTGCGGGACAACCGCCAGCGAACGTGCAGGCTGGCCCTGACAACCGTGTCATCGAGAATCCGCCGCAGCCACCCCCGCCGAATGACGACCCCGGCAGCGAAGCCGCACAACGCCGCGCCCGCATCGACGCCCTGAGGGCGGCGGTGCAACGTCGGCGTGCAGAACAACAAGCCACGCAGCAACAGCAGGTCCCTGAAGGAGTACGTTGACGCATGTTTGCCATCCGACCGATCACGGCCGCCACTCTCGCCATCCTGCTGGCGAGCTGCGCCTTGCCGCAACCGCGCGACGACTCCCTTCAGCGCGAGGCTGTAGCCGGGGCAGGTGCCCCGCCACCCGCGCCACTGGCCCTTCATCAGGACGCCGCCCCGCCACCCGTGGTGGAAAAGCCCGAGCTCACCCGCGGTAGCGGCGAGTACGTGCATCCGCAGAACCTGGCCACGCCCCGCAAGCAGGCTGCCGGCGACGGGGCGGTGACCTTCAATTTCGAAAACCAGCCGGTGGAGGCCGTGGTCAAGGCCATCCTGGGCGACCTCCTGCACGCCAACTACAGCATCGTGCCGGGCGTGCAAGGCAACATCTCGTTCTCCACCTCGCAGCCGGTGTCCAGCAACGACGCCCTGCCCATCCTTGAGATGCTGCTGTCGTGGACGGGCAACGCCCTGGTCAACCAGAACGGCCGTTACGTGGTCATGCCGGTCAAGGAAGCCGTTGCCGGCAACATCGTGCCCAGCCTCGGCGCCGGTGCACCTCGCGGTGGCTTGCAGGCGCGGCTGTATCCGCTGCGCTTCATCAGCGCCACCGAGATGGTCAAGCTGATCAAGCCGTTCACCCGCAACGACGCCATCCTGCTGGCCGATCCGAACCGCAATGTCATCATCCTGTCGGGCACCGGCGATGAACTGTCCAATTACCAGCGCACGGTCAACATCTTCGACGTCGACTGGCTGAAGAACACCTCCATCGGTGTGTTCAACCTCGAGCGCGCGGATGTTCGCGAACTGATCCCGCAGCTCAACGGCATGTTCGGTCCCAAGGGCGACACGCCGCTGGCGGGCCTCTTGCGTTTCATCCCGATCGAGCGCACCAACTCGCTGGTGGTGATCAGCCAGCAGCCGCGCTACCTGGACGAAGTAAAAGACTGGCTGGACCGCATCGACAAGGGCAGCGGCAACGAGCCGCAGCTGTATGTCTATGACGTACGCAACGTGCAGGCCTCGGACCTTGCCCAGTACCTGGGCAACATCTACGGCGGCGGTAGCGGCAACGGCAGCAGTGGCAGCAGCAACGGCAACAACGGCCGTGTCGGCCAGGGCCTGTCCGGCGGTTCGCTCGGCACCGGTGGTGGCGGCGCCTTTGGCAGCAATGCCGGCGGTTTTGGTAATTCTTCCAGCTACGGCAGCACCTCCGGCTACGGCGGTGGCGCGGGCGGCCTGGGTGGCACCGGCGGCGCGGGTGGAGGCTTTGGTGGCGGTGGCTTTGGCGGCGGCGGTGGAGGTTTCGGCGGTGGTGGTGGTGGCCGTCTGGGCCAGAACAACAACAGCAATAACGCCAACAATTCAGGCCAATCCAACGCCTCACTCACTACTGACGATGGCGTGCGCATTTCGGCGGTGGATAACAACAACCAGATCCTGGTGCGTGCCCGGCCATCGCAGTGGCATGAGATCGAAGGCGTGATCCGGCGCCTGGACGCCGTGCCGCTGCAGGTGCAGATCGAAACGCGCATCCTGGAAGTGACACTCACCGGCCAGTTCTCCTTCGGCGTGCAGTGGTACCTCGAAGGCCTGACAGGCAGCACCGACGGCAACGTTACCCAGCCCGGCAACAAGCAACAGTGGGCCCTGGGGGGAGGAGGCTTCAGTTTCAACAAGCCATCCGGTTCAAGCCTGGGCGATGCGTTCTACTACTCCTTCGCCAACAACAATCTCTCCGCCGCCATCCACGCGGTGGAGCAGAGCGGCAACGCCAAGGTCCTTTCCGCGCCCTCGCTGGTGGTGTTGAACAACCAGGATGCCGCGATCAACGTGGGCGACCAGATCCCGGTAACCACTACCTCGGTGGATACCAGCACTTCTGCGGCCAACACAGTCAGTAGCAATACTTACATCTCCACCGGCGTCACTTTGCAGGTGCGTCCGCGCGTAAATCCCGGCGGCCTGGTGTACATGCAGATCGACCAGCAGGTGAGTTCGCCCAACCCCACGCTGCAACTTAGCGGCAATGCCAGCGGCAACACGCCCATCAGCACCCGCGAGGTTGCCACCCAGGTGGCCGTGCAAAGCGGCCAGACGGTACTGCTGGGTGGTTTGATCAAGCAGGACGAAGCCAGCACCGACACCGGCATCCCGGGCCTGAACCGCATCCCCATCCTTGGCCGCCTGTTCGGCAGCACCAGCCGCAACCGCAACCGCACGGAGTTGATTGTCTTGATCACCCCGCGCGTGATCCAGAGCGCCGAGGATGCGCGGGACATCACGGACGAGTATCAGAAGAAGTTCGAGTCGCTGGCGCCGATTCGCAATGACACGTCGCCGGTGGGCAAGAGCGTGGTGGCGCCGGTAACGACGACGCCGCTGAAAAATTGATGATGTCCACGCGGTCGGAGTAGGTATCCGCACTCCGACCGGCACTGGCGGTCACTAGGGGTCAGAGTCAATACTCTGACCCCTACACGACAACCGACCCGACCAGCCCAAGCCATGAATGACGTCGTCTCCCCCGCCAGAATCGCCGCCGCCCTGACCGAACACTGGTCACCTCGCGTGGTCGGCGAAGTGGACGATGCCTACATCAAGGTCGCCAAGGTCAAGGGCACGCTTGCCTGGCACAGCCACGAGCACGAGGACGAACTCTTCCTCGTGCTTAGTGGACATCTTCGTATCGAGATGGAAGACCGCACGGTGGAACTTGGCCAGGGCGAGATGTTCATCGTCCCCAAGGGCGTGCGGCATAACCCAGTGGCGGATGATGAGTGCGAGATCATGCTGATCGAGCGGAAGTCGACGTTGCATACGGGTGACGTGGTGGTCGAAGCGACGCGATCGGTGGACGAGCAGCTGCGGCCCGTTTGACTGCGGTGCTGCGTGCTTAAGGCGATTAGGGGTCAGAGTGAATACTCTGATTCCTACAACAGGTGACCTCTGCACGAATGTCAGAGCCTGAGCATCGTTCGATGTGCACGCGCGCCCAACTTTGAGACCATTCGCATTTACGCGCGTCGTGCGATCGTGGATCATTTATTCGTTGTCGCTGACCCGGCAACCGGGTGTGAGAACCCGATGTAAACGATCGCCCGCCGCAGGAGTGCCTGCGGCGGGCGAGGTTTCCCGCTTCTTTGGCGGGCAGCCAGGCGGGCCATGCCCGACCGTTCGTTTACCGGTTCTCACCCTGGCTCGCCCGCCACCCGGTCCTAGGAACCGGTGGCGATTCCCCTCCGAGCCATGGTGGGGTGGATGAACGCACTGGGACGCGGCGGGAGTCGTCCCCGGCAGCGCCGATGGCCTCGTCCATCCAGGCTGCATCCGTCGGGAGTCGAAACCCGTGGCGTTCATCTGCCCGCATTCGTTATCTGCATTCTGCAGTGGGTTATTGCCAGCCGATTCCGAAATCCCGCGATCGCGTGGCAGACTTGTGCGTACCCTTACGTGTGCGGCACCTTTATGTAGGGAGACAAGGTATGTGCGCTTTGATGATAAGAGAGCCATGGTGAGGAACTTGGCTTTCTCTCCTGTCAGATTTGCTCTGACAACGATAATAATTGCTGGGTCGATGCTGCTGATCGGCGTCGCTGGCGTGCGGGTCATCAAGTTCTATTTACTAATAGATCAGTTCACGGTCAGGAGCTCCCATCTCGTCTGCGAGCAGCCCCTAAACAATAGATGCGTAATGCATTACACAATTGATCGAACAAAGAGCGGCAATGATGACTTTGTGCCCTTTGGAGGTCAATTTACGTCTTACCCGTTAAAAGTTGGACTCACGTTTGAAAAGGTTCGATACGGCTTTTCTTACAAATTAGACGGTCACTTCGAGCAATGGCCAGGTCTTTGGGCGCAGCTGCGAAGAGTTGCTTTTGGATTCCTGGGGGTATTCATTTGGTTTGCTATAGGCGGCGTTCCTGTTCTCAGGAGCTGGCTGAAGCTGCCCTTTCGTTCCATTTCAGGTTAACTGAGCAAATCCCATATAGGAGATTGCCAGGTTCCTGCTTTCTCCAAGAGTGATTCGTGCACCAAGTTCAGCAAACGACATCCGCCCCAGTTTGTTGCGCGCTAATGCCAGCAGCGTGGTGAGGGGATTCCCTTTGGGTGACAGCCCCGCGAACGCGTGATCCGACAAGCCATGTTCACGCAGCATGCGTGCCAGTTCCGCGGGCCGGATGAATTTCTCCCAGACGTGCACGTCTTTCGGAACGATGCGGGTGAGGCGACAGTCCTGCGCCAGCTTGATCGCCACCAACTTGCTGGCGAGCGTGCGGTTGATCGTGTCGAAGAAGAACACGCCACCGGGCTTGAGTACCCGTGCGATCTCGCCGATCACGGCGGCGGGATCGTCCACGTGCTCCAGTACGTCGCAGCAACAGACCACGTCGAAGCTGCGGTCTGCAAAGGGCAGCGCGCCGGCGTCGCCTAGCCGATAGTCGATGGACAACCTGGACGCCTGGGCATGGCGCGAGGCAGCGTCGAGCGTGGGCAGGGATTGATCGATGCCAGTAACCTCGCAGCCCATCGCGGCGAAAGGCTCCGACAGCAGGCCCCCACCGCAGCCGACGTCCAACACTCGCAGGCCGTGGGGATCCCTTCTAAGCGTCTCCAGCAGCACCTTTCGGAAATAGGCCATGCGGGGAGGATTCACCGACGTCCGCAACAGGGCCATGAAGCCATCCTGGTCCCACCAGGTGTCTGAAACACGATCGTAAATCCCGTTGTCGATCGCCTGCATGGTGATTCCCCTCGGGTCAGGTGGCCTTGCGCCGCGCCCTCGCGATGGCCGCGCCCTCGCGCTTGAGCGGGCCGCCAACGGGGCAGAAGGTAGTAAGGAAACTGTGCAGCGTAGCCAGCATGTTCTGGTCGGCCAGGCTGTAATGGACGAATTGACCCTTCTTCTCGCTCTTCACCATGCCGGCGTTCTCCAGCACCTTCAGGTGCTTGGAAAGGGCGGGCTTGCTCATGTCGAAGCGCTCGGCGATCTCCCCTGCGGTAAGGGAGGTCTCCGAGAGGTAGGCAAGGATCTTCCGGCGAGGGGTGGACCCCAGGGCGTCGAAGACGGTATCGATCTTCATAACTAATTAGCTATTTAGTTAACTAGTGTGTAGGCTATCGCATCGAGCGGGGTCTTTCAATCCCCGGACGAGGCAATAGCCATGGGCGCACCAAGTGGCGGCGGGGATGTCTGGCTTGTCTACGACGGGGAGTGCCCGGTGTGCACGACCTGGTGCACCCACGCGCGCATCCGCGAGGCCGCCGGGCGATTGCACCTGGTCGACGCCAGGAAACCTGGGGCGTTGATGGATGAGATCACCGCCGCGGGCCTGGACATCGACCAGGGCATGGTGGTGAAGGTGGACGGCGTGATGTATTACGGACCCGAAGCCATGCGCGTCATGACCCTGCTGAGCACTCGCTCGGGCCTGTTCAACCGGCTCAACTACTGGTTTTTCGGCGGCACCCGGCGAGCCCGCGCGTTCTATCCCCTGGGCAAAGCCTTCCGCAATCTGGTGCTGAAGGTGATGGGCATCCGGTACATCGACAACCTCGGCGCCCACGCAAGGAAGGCCTAGTTGCCCATGCCATCCAAGGACGAAGGCAATCCCATCATCGCCTGGTTCGGCGACGCGTTCGGCGCGCTTCATCCCCAGCTACAGGAATTGCACCGCCACGGCGGCACGCTCGAAGGCGAAGTCACTTTGCGCCTGGGCAAGGGCCTGGCAGGCTTGATCGGCCAACGACTGGCGCGGCAGCTCGGGCTGCCGGAAAACGCCGGCACGCACCGGCTGCGCGTGGACATCCACCACGACGCCGGGACGCTGCACTGGAACCGATGCTTCGATGGTACGCACTGGCTGAAGTCGAGCTTCAGCCCTTACGGAACATGGCCCGACGGTCATTGGACCGAGACCACGGGTCCTGTTCGCATGGCCCTGCGAGTGGACGTACTGGAGGGCGGCTGGCATTGGCGCGTTTGCGGCATGCGCATCGGCGGCATCCCGATACCACTCTGGCTGATGCCGCGAAGCACGGCGTACAAGACCATCAAGGACGGCAAGTATCGGTTCGAAGTGGGGTTTGCCTTCCCGCGCCTGGAAGAAGTGCTGGGATACGGCGGGCTCCTGCTCGCCACTTCCCCGCCTAGGTATCCCGGTAGCTGATCTGCACGGACGTCGAAACGTGGTAAGACCTCGGTTGCCTGGCGTATCGCCACTGCCTGACTGCGGCAAGTACGGCTTCGTCATATCCCACGGGGTGCCCGCGGGTGCGGCCGATTGGCCTGAGGTTGTTCGCGTGGACGTGGACGTCGCGAGTGCGTCCGTCAACACCGACGATGAATCGCACGTTGTAGCTGCCCTCGAACTCGTTGTGGAGAGTGGTGGGAAACTTTGGCGCGACCGCGTGCTGGGGAACATTCGTCGCGCAAATCGGTGGAGTGCCTGCAGCTGCATGCGCCGGTAACGCAAAGTTCGCCAGGCAAGCCATCAAAAGCAAGCGGGCCACGCGCTCTAGCGCAACGATGCTGGCATTCATTCATACGTCCTTATTTCGACGAGATGCTTATTGGGGTCGAAGAAATAGAGCGTCGGTGCCCGGCCTCGCGCTCCGGATTCTTCCCCAGGACCCGTGTTCGTACCGACGTTGTGGAAGGCCGGTCCGAAATCGAGGCCTGCGGCTTTGACTCGCTCGAAAATGGCGTCGAACTCATCCCTGGATACGGCAAAGGCATAGTGGTCGGCGCCTTCCGTGCCCCACTCGGCCAGCTGCAACTGGAACCCTGGGTTCACGCGCATTATGGCGAACGGTCCGTCGCGTCCTTCGTCAACGAAGCCCATGATGCCCGTATAGAACCTGACGCTGGCGGCCAGGTCGTTGACCTTGACGATGATGTGGTCGATCGATGCCATGGGTGGGGCCTCGGCATAGTATTCCAGTGGGGCGGCGCCCCTCCGGCCGCCCGAGAGTGTAGGCCGTCCGCTGGCGTCCCGTCACCGGCATTACTCAGGTTGCTTGGACCGAACCGCATCATTTTGCGTTGACGCCGTCGTAGCACAGCCTCGGGCAACCTTGTAATCCCGCCCGGTTCGACCGAGCCACTACTACCCGGAGTACTCGTATGACAAGCAAGACCCTCTTCGTTGAACTGCATGCCAAAAGCGGGCGCGAAGAAGACGTCGCGGCATTCCTCAAGAGCGCGCAGTCGTTGGTCGAAGCCGAGGCCCGCACGGTGGCCTGGTTTGCCGTTCGTTTCGACAAGAGCACCTTTGCCATCTTCGACGCCTTCGATGGCGATGAAGGGCGCGATGCGCATCTCAATGGCAAGGTCGCGGCGGCCTTGATGGCGAATGCTGCCGAACTTCTCGCCAGCACGCCGCAGATACGTAAGGCGGACGTGCTGGCGGATAAGCTTCCTCGTTAAAGCGTCACGGTGCACCCTGTGACTGGGGCGTCATCGCAGGTAGGGCAGGCATGACGCGAGAGGTGTCGATCGATTTCCCGACTGCAGCGGCGAAAACCGCCAACGGACATGCATCGTGCCCGCCGCATCCGCTTATACGCAGCTTGGCCGGCCTCATATCGTCGAACCGGTTGCCCCGAAGGTCATCCATCGACGGCATCAGCGCGCTTACCTTCACTACGTACTGGTTGCCGCGCTTGAAGAGGTCGAACACCAGGCCACCGCCGGGCGGATAGTCGTCCGGACGGTTCGTGTCGTGCCAATCCAGTCCGAAGACCCCGGCGATATTCGCCAGGTTCGTGTCGTGACCGATCAACACAAAGGTGCCACGGCCCTGAGACGAGAACGCGGCCGTCGTCGTGGATTCGCCAGCAGCGGTCTGCAACGTAGCCAGGATGTGCGCTGCCAGGTTCGACCCTGCCTGAGTAGCGGCGGGCATGCTCTTCTTGTCGCGGGCGAAAGCGTCGTTGTGCAGTACGATCACCTTTCCCAGCAGCGCCGCATCGGCGCGTCCCCAAGCCACCTCGTTGGCCGGCTTGCCCTCGGCGTAGGCCAGCATCAGGTTTTCGCTGAAGGTACCCGACAGCTTGCCGGCCTTGGGAGTGGGCTTATCGTCTTCGACCAGAAGCGTCTTGCCCGACGCCGACGCCGCTTTCAGGCAGGCCTTGTCGTTACAGCCGAGCAAGATGGCCTGGAGCTCCGCGAGGGCAGGCGAGATTTCTGTAGGCGAAGGACTGGCCGCGTCGTCGTCCTTGTCGCCCTTGACGTAGTGGAACAGGGGATTGTTGTCGTCGCCGGGCATGGCCAGGAAAGAAACATGACAGCCGGGAACCAGGCCATCGATGACGGCCTGGGCGCTCTCCTTGTTGCGCGGCGTGGTGTCGGCGATCACCTGCAGCTGATCGGCGGTGGGGCAGGCCTTGCCGAGGTTGCCGCTGGCGATCAACCGCTGACGGTAGAAGGCGCCCAGCGCTTGCATGCCGGCATGCCCGTGCGGGGTCAGGATGCCTGGCGCCACCGGCCACGACGGCCACGGCTGGCTGGCGTAGCTTGCATGTGCATCCGGTGCGCTCGTGGGCGAACGCACACCATGGCGAAGCAGCACGATCTCCGCCACGGGCGTCTCGCCGCGGGATGCCGGCGCAGCCACGGTATCCGCACCGCCGACAGCAGCGATCACAAGCAACGTCCATCCAGCCGGACGAATCCAACCCTTTCGCATGGCCAACCTCACAGCTTCACCGACACATCAAGGAAGATACCGCGCCCGGGCAGGCCGAAGTACAGCGGATCGCCACTGACGGCCTGGGTCCCGGCGTAACCGGTGAATTTCTTCACATTGAAGAGGTTGTTCACGTCCACGCTGACAGAGAAACCCTTGGTGCCCCAGGGGCCGGTTTCGGTGCGGTAGCCCGCTGCGGCATCGACCGTCAGGTAGCCGGCGATACGCTGGTCGTTCTTGAACACCAGGTTGCCGTCGTCGTCCGTAGTGTTGTCCAGACCGTACTGGTGGCCCAGGAACTTGCCCATCAGCGACCCGAAGTAACCGTTGCTGCCGCTATAGAGAAGACCCAGCGCGGCAGTGACCTTCGGCGTGCCGGCCACCTGTACGCTGCTGTTCTTGTACGTGGCCTTGTTGTAGCTGGCGTTGCCGTAAAGGCTAAGCGCATGCGTAAGGGCCCAGGTGCCTTCCACTTCGGCACCCTTGTAGATCGCGCCCCCACCGTTGACGAACGTCTCCTCGTTGCCGTTGCCGGTATTAACTTCCGTCTGGGTAATGAAGTTTGAGAAATTGACGTAGTACACGTCCGCGCCAAAGGTGAATTCGCGCGAGGCGTAAGCCGTGCCGATCTGGTAGTTCTTGGTCAGTTCAGGATCAAGGCTGTGCGATCCGTTCACCTGGATCACGTCGATCGGCGGAGCGAGGAAACCCTTGGCCGCCTGCGCATACGCCGTCCACGAATCACTGAGCTTGTCGTGCACGCTGATCGACGGGAGCGTGGCGTGATAGGTGGCCTCGGCGTTGAGTGGCACCGGCGGCGACACCTTGTTCAGCGGCGCGTCGAGCGAGCGCGTCACTTCCGAATAGCGCACACCAGGGCTCACCGTGATCGCGTCGCTCACCTTCCAGTCGTACTGCACATAGGGCTGCACGGTGTCGGTGCGGTCGTCGAGCAGGTAGTTGTCGACGGGCCCGTACTTGGTACCAGTCTTGGCGCCGGTGGTGAGATCCAGCGGGTACTGGTAGCGCGCATCCAGGTTGCGTTCGAGCCAGATGCCGGTAAGGAAGGTACCTGGGCCGAGGTCGTGGCCCAGTCGCAGCACGTTGCCGAAGGCGCGGAAACCGGAGTCGGCAAGCTTGCCCGGAAGGTCAGTCTTCGACGTGGACACCTTCTTGCCGGCAGCGTTGTAGAACGTCACACCGTTGTCAGCCGGATCGATGTCGGAGGCATCGGCCGCCTTGCGAGCCCAGTGGTCGAAGCTGTTGTAGTACACCTTGTCGTCCAGATCCCAACCGGCGAACTGCGTGGCGACGCCAAGATAGGTGAAGCTGGAGTAATACGCCGCGTTGTTGGCGCCCTTGTAATTCTGCACGGTGGGATCATCGCCCAGGCCAAAGCGCCAGCCATACTGGTCGATCTCCGCCTTGGTGGCGCCCTGCACGGTGTTCTGGTGTTCGCGGTTGTAGCTGCTCAAGAAAGTGAGCGTGGTGACATCGCCCAGCGTGCTGATGGTCTTGATGAAGGCGTGGTCGCGCTTGTCGTCGGTTCCCTTCAGGAACGTCTCGCTGGATTCCTTCGAAAGGTCGGCGAAGATCTTCGTATTGCCCACCGTTTCATCGGCCGTCACGCCACCGGCGTGGGTGTCCCAGCTACCCACGGTGAGGTAGGCGGTGATCCCGGGTTCGTCCGACGGTTCGCGCGAACGCAGGGCCACCGTGCCGCCAAAGGTGGCATTGCCGATGGTGGTGCCGCCGCCCGGGCCACGGTCGATCTCGGCTTGCCCCAGCACATGGTTGTTGAAGTACGCCGACGTCGTGTGGTGCAGGTCGCTGGCGTCGCCGAAGGGAATGCCATCGAAGGTGATGTTGAACTGGCCGTCCTGGAAGCCGCGGATGCTGATGCCTTCGTTCTTGCCCAGGCCCGGGCCCTCGGGCGAAGTCACCGTCACGCTGGGGGCGTACTTGATGATGTCGTCGAAGTTGGCGTTGAAGCGCAGGCCGTCGCGGATGAATCGCTCGTCGATCACCGAAGTCGGCTGGCTGGCTTCCAGCGGCGCTGCGCTGGGGGCAAGCGTATCCACCGCATTGGCGTGAACGCTTACCGGTGCGAGGTCACGCGCCTGGTCACGGCTGTCGATCGCCGGGATGTTCGTGCTTGCCGGCGCCGAGCCGGCCCCGACGTTTCCCGGGATGATGGTCACCGTGGTGGGAGTGACGAAACGATAGGTCATGCCCGTGCCGCGAAGCATGGCGTCGAGTTGCTGGGTGGGTTTGAGGCCTGCCGTGGTGGCATTGCTGCGAACGCCGTCGGCGATCTCGGTGCCGTAGACCACCTGCAGGCCTGCATCTTGAGCAAAGCGGTCCAGCGCCTGCGCCAGCGGCATGGACGGAATGGCTTGCGCGGCCGGAGCGGCCACAAGGGGAGTGGTAGCAAGGCTGGCAAAGGCCAGGGCGATGCAAAGAGCGAGCGGCTTACGCATGGAGACAAATACCCGGAGGGAGGAAATCGGCGCGGTGTTATCCGCTTAGGTCCCCAGTTAAGAGTGGCCGGGCGTGCAAGTGGGTACCGCCAATTCGATGAATTTTTTCTTACAGCTTCGTTGCTGTTTTGCGCTTGTCGCCGACTACCGTTACGTGCACATCCGTCGTCGTGCGCTCCACGCGCACATCCGGAAGGGTGGCAAGGTAGGCCACGAAGGCGTCCGCGTCGTGGGCCTTGAAGACACCGCTGATGCGCTTGGCGGCCAACGCCTTGTCGTCGACCACCAGCGGCCGCCCAACGTAGGCATTGAAGCGCTGCGCAACTTGCGCCACTGGCATGTCGTGGAAACGGATCTCCGTGGGAAGCCATGCCGTGGCGTGGGCGATGTCCGTGCTGCCGTGGTCAAGCAGTCGGCCGTCGCTTGCCACGCGCGCCGATTCACCGCCGCCCAGTTCAACCACCGGCGACACGGGCACCTCGCCACTGGCCAGCCTTGGGGCCACGCGGTCAATCCAGCGCGGGGTGCGTTCGGCCACGGCGACGCGGCCGCTGATCACGGCGACATCCGTGGCGTCGCTACCCGCACGTACCGTGAACACGGTGCCTATATCGTTAAGCACCTGGGTGCCGACGTGGATCGTCATCGGGCGGCCGGGATCCTTGCCCAGGTTGAACAATGCCGCGCCGCGGACCAGTTCGATCGAGCGTGTCCCGGTGTCGAAGCGCACCACCATCGCACTGTCGCGGTCCAGTTCCACCACGCTGCCGTCCTCGAGCGGCACCGTGCGGGGCGCCGAGGCGTCCGACGCATACGCGAGGCCCGGCACAACCGGCATCGGTTGCATGGCCATGCGAATGCCTCCGCCAAACACCAGGAGCACGCCCGCCGCGACCGCCAGCCAGCGAAGAGTGCGTGGACGCGAGGCAAGGCTTGCTCGTGCTCGCGGCATGGACGGCACCGGCTGTACCGGCATCGGTTTGATGCGGAAGGGAACCACCGACGGCTCGCTGGCGGCCAGAGCCTTCAGTTGCGCGTGCGCTGCCTTCTCGGCGGCGGCAGCAGCGGGAAGATCGTTATGCAGCCCCGCGATGGCCAGGTATTCGGCCACATGCTGCGGCGAGCGTTGCAGCCAGGCCAGGAATCGCGCATTGGTCCGGCGGTCGCCGCCGCCGCGCAATTCCAGGTACCAGGTGGCCGCTTCTTCGGTCAGGCGCCGTGAAGCCCTGCTGTTGGCATCAGTCATAACGCGCCATCCCTTGCCGGCACAGGGCCAGTCCCTTGACGATGTATTTCTTCACCATGTTCGGCGAGATGGAAAGCGCCTCGCCGATGTCCTTGTAAGGCATCTCGTCGCGGTAATGCATCACCATCACCGCACGGCACTTGGGCGACAACCGCCCCATGAGATCGGCCAGGCGTTGCCGCCGCAGTTCCTGGTCCAGGTCGTTACCCGCCTGGCAGGGCGTGGCCAGCCGCTCGAGCACTTCGGGAAGGCCCTCGGTGCTCACCGGCGCGCGCCGTCGCATCTGCGCATGCTCCTTCACCAGATTTCCCGCCACGGTGAATAGGTACGCCTCGGGATTGCGGATCGCGGCCACATCACCATCCCCCGA
This sequence comes from Pinirhizobacter soli, assembly GCF_015905305.1. Taxonomy (GTDB): domain Bacteria; phylum Pseudomonadota; class Gammaproteobacteria; order Xanthomonadales; family Rhodanobacteraceae; genus Pinirhizobacter; species Pinirhizobacter soli. Next base: position 2,039,258 of record NZ_JADZLQ010000001.1, on the reverse strand, counting down.
GCCCAGCAGGCGCAGGTAGACCTCCTGGACCAGGTCCTGGGCATCCCAGCGGTGCGCTACGCGGCGCAGGAAATAGTTGGCGAGCGCGGGACCCTTGTCGGACAACAACCGGGCCCAGCCCTGCAGGTTGTCGGCGGACACGTGAGCTCCCGGGTGGAACGACCAGCCTAGGGAGCGATCGTGACGGTTATGTTGCGCTGGGGAAGGGGCGCGACGGCCATCCATTACCATGGCCGTATGACCGATTTCCCCATCGGGGAGGTACTCCCCGACATCCTGGCCTCCCTGGCCGCGCATCCGCGCCTGGTGCTGGAAGCACCGCCGGGCGCAGGCAAGACCACCCAGGTGCCCCTGGCGCTGCTTGACGCGCCGTGGCTGGAAGGCCGCAGCATCGTGGTGCTGGAACCGCGACGCATCGCCGCGCGGGCGGCGGCGTCGTTCATGGCGCGCCAGTTGGGCGAAGAAGTAGGGGCGCGGGTGGGCTATCGCATCCGCTTCGAATCGCGCATCAGCGCGGCGACGCGGATCGAGGTGGTGACCGAGGGCATCCTTACCCGGATGCTGCAGGACGATCCCGAGCTCGCCCATGTGGGCGCGATCCTCTTCGACGAATTCCATGAACGCCACCTCGCGGGCGACCTGGGCGCGGCACTGGCCCTGGATGTGCAGGCGGCGATGCGGCCGGATCTTCGCCTGGTGGTGATGTCCGCCACGCTCGACGGCGAGCGCGTGGCCCGGTGGTTCGATTGCCCGCGCATCAGCAGCCCCGGGCGCAGTTTTCCGGTGACGGTGGAATATCCGCCCGCCCGCACGCAGGAGACCATCGAGCAGCATCTGGCCCGTACCGTGGTGCAGGCATTGCGCGACAACGAGGGCGACGTGCTGGCCTTCCTGCCGGGACGGCGGGAGATCGACCGGGCGCGCGGCATGCTGGAAACCATGACCGGCGATGAGGTCGAAGTGCTGCCCCTGCATGGCGAACTGTCGCTGATCGACCAGCAATCGGCGCTGGCGCCGGCAGAACCCGGCGCGAGGCGCGTGGTGCTGGCAACCAACGTGGCCGAGTCCAGCGTGACCCTGCCGGGTATCCGCGCGGTGGTGGATTCAGGCCTGGCGCGCGAGCCCCGCTTCGATCCGAACTCCGGTTTCACCCGCCTTGCGACGGTGAATATTTCCCAGGCCTCGGCCGACCAGCGTGCCGGTCGTGCGGGGCGAGTGGAGGCAGGAAGGGCGTATCGCCTGTGGGCGCAGAGCCGGCGGCTGGAGCCGTCGCGCACGGCGGAAATAGCCCAGGCCGAGTTGTCGGGCCTGGCGCTGGAGTTGGCGACCTGGGGCAGCGATGATTTGCCGTGGCTCGATGCGCCACCCGCCGGTGCCATGGCCCAGGCGCGCGACCTGTTGCTGCGGCTGGGCGCGCTGGATGATGGCGGGCGACTTACGCAGATCGGGCGAGGCATGGCTGCACTGGGCGCCACGCCGCGACTGGCCGCTGCCGCGCTGCGTGCGCCGGAGACCTTGCGCCCCCTGGTGGCGGACCTGCTTGCCCTGATGGATGCGCGCTCGCCCCTGCGAGGCGAACTGTCGCGCAGCGACGACTTCCGTGCCCGGCTATCCGCGCTGCACCTGTGGCGTGACGGCGGGGCACGACGCGTTCGGGACGCCGATGTCGGTGCGCTGGCCGCGATCGAGAAAGCAGCCATGGGCTGGCGACGCCGGCTGGGCGTGCGCCACGGTGCGACCGGCGTGCCTGACGCCCGTACCGTGGGCGATCTGATGCTGCACGCCTTTCCCGATCGTGTCGCACGGCGTGACGACGGCAATCCCTTGCGTTACACCCTGGCCAACGGCCGCGGCGCGCGCCTGCACGAGGCCTCGGCGCTTTACGGCGAGCCGTGGCTGGTGGTGATTGAACTGCGCCACGAGTCGCCCGATAGCTTCATCGTGGCCGGCGCACCCTTCGACCCGGACTCACTCGAGCGGGAATACCCAACGCAGTTCGTCCAGGAGCGCAGCCTGCGCTGGAACGACGAGCGCGATGCGGTGGAAGCATTCCTCGAGCGGCGCTACGAAGCCATCGTGCTTGAGCGTCGCAGCGTGCCGGTGACGGCGGAAGATGCCTTGCCGGCGCTGATGGCCGTGGTGCGCCAGCGCGGCCTGGGCGCATTGCCGTGGAGTGACCACGCGCGCAACCTGCGTGCGCGCATCCAGGCGTTGCGCACATGGCGCCCCGAGCTTGAACTTCCTGATGTAGGTGATGAGGCCCTGCTCAGCTCGCTCGATGCGTGGCTTGCGCCACACCTTGCGGGAAAGCGCCGCCTGGATGCCATTGCCTCCGCCGACCTCTCGCAGGCGATGGCCGGCATGCTCGATTACCAGCAGCGCGTCGCCCTGGATGCCCAGGCCCCGGAGAGCCTGCGCGTGCCCAGCGGCATGACGCGGGCGCTTGCCTACGGCGTGCAGGAAGACGACGCGGCGGCGCCGCCGGTGCTGGCGGTGAAGCTCCAGGAATTGTTCGGCATGGCCGATACGCCCCGCGTGGCCGATGGCCGCGTGCCGGTGATGCTGCACTTGCTGTCACCCGGCGGACGTCCCGTGCAGGTGACGCAGGACCTGAAAGGCTTCTGGGACCGTACCTACCCTGAGGTGAAGAAGGAAATGAAGGGACGTTACCCGCGCCACCCGTGGCCCGACGACCCGTGGGCTGCCACGCCCACGCACCGTGCCAAGCCTCGCGGCACTTGAAAGCGCCGCAAGGGTTCGCGTTTTAAAGTCAGGCCTGCTTGCGGTTGAAGAACTTCTTGATCGCAGCGCCAATCGCGGCAACGCCGATGATCAGGAATTTCTTAAGACCCAGCAGCAACAAGCCAAGCTTGGCGAAGAGGCCTGCCTTCGCGGCAATGCCGCCGGCCACGAGCGCTGCAATGCCATAGGCCGCCACCTTGTCGGTACCGGGGCTGAAATCGGTATAGCGCACGCCCGGATCGAACTCGGTCATGGCCAGCACCTTGGGCATATCCGCTTCCACCTTGGGCAGCAGGGTAAGCGGCGCCACGGCGGACAGTTGCAGATAGCCATGGCGGCCAAGCACGCGAATGTCGTAGTTGAGCGACCGGCCGCTATGGCCATCCTTGGTGAACTTCAGGTCGCGTGCCCAGTACAGCTTGTGCGTGGCGGCATCGTAATGCGGTGGCGTGGCCCATCCCACCAGCTCGATCGCCGGGTAACCCTGTTTTACGCGCTCGGCACTCGATTCGGCGGTGCCTTTCTTCATGTCCTTGAGCAGGTCGTCGTAGTCGATGCTGCTGGCGTCGTCGTCCTTCACGTGTCCATCGTCGGAATACGTGACTATCACCGCCCAAGTATTTTCATCGACCAGCACCGAGGACGTTTCGCCCGGCACGATCATGCCCAGTACTTCCTTGTCCGGCGGATTGCCCCAGAGGTCGGTCAGCACTTTTTGTGCGTCCCCGGCCGACAGGAAGGAATAGCCCGGCTGCAGCGCCAGCGTGGCGTGCGCGGCGGGTACCGGCACCGTGCCGGTCTGCAGTTTGAGTGAATCAAGCAAGGCCCGTTCCTGGGTGCCTTCATCCGCGAAGGCATGGAACGGCGCGGCAAGGAGCGCCGCAAGCATGGCCATGCGGGCCATGCCGGACATGATCGTCATCGAAAGTCCCCTGGTTTAGCGGGCACGCCCCGGTGCCCGGCGGACAGTGTAAAGAACTAGCCCAGCGGGCGCACGCGCAAGTTCCGGCCTTTTATCTTGCCGGCGCGCAGGCGTTCCAGCGCCTTGTTGGCGACATCGCGCTGGATGGCCACATAAGAGCGCGTAGCGTAGACGTCGATCTTGCCTACGGCCGTGGCTGGCAGGCCGGCATCGCCGGTGAGCGCGCCCAGGATATCGCCCGGGCGGACTTTTTCCTTGCGGCCGCTATCGACGACCAGGGTTTTCATCGGCGCCAGCTGCAAGCGCTTTTTGGCCGGGGCGGCACGCAGTGGTTCCATCTCGAAATCGCCCATGGCCTTGACCTTGGCGTTCTCCCGCGAAGTGACCAGGGTGATCGCAAGGCCCGCCTCGCCCGCACGGCCCGTGCGGCCAATGCGGTGCGTGTGGGTGTCCGCGTCGTGGGCCACGTCGTAGCTCACCACCAGTGACAGGCCGACGATATCCAGGCCGCGGGCGGCGACATCGGTCGCTACAAGCACGTTACAGCTGCGATTGGCGAAGCGGACCAGCACCTCGTCGCGATCGCGCTGTTCAAGGTCGCCGTGCAGCGCCAGTGCGGAGAAGCCGAGCTTGTCCAACGCCTCGGCGACGACTTCCGTGTCTTTGCGCATATTGCAGAACACCAGGGCACTTTGCGAATCCACGCCAAGCACGCGGGCGAGCGCGTCGACCTTGTCTCCATCCACGCTCACGAAGCGCTGGCTGATGGTGGTTTCCAGTGGCGCCGATTCGATGGTGACCTCGACCGGGTTCTTCTGCAGGCGCTTGCTCTGTTGGCGGATCTCGTCGGGATACGTGGCCGAGAACAGTAGCGTCTGGTGGTGCTTGGAGATTCGGCCGACGATGTCGTCGATGGCTTCGCCAAAGCCCATGTCCAGCATGCGATCGGCCTCATCCAGCACCAGCACCTTGATGCCGCCGCCGTGCAGGCTACCCTTCTTCAGGTGTTCCTGGATGCGGCCAGGCGTACCCACCACGATGTGCGGGTCGTGTTCCAGCGAGGCCAGCTGCGGACCCAGCGGCATGCCACCGCACAGGGTAAGCAGTTTTACGTTGGGAATATTGGCAGCCAGCTTGCGGATGGATTTGGAGACCTGGTCGGCCAGTTCGCGCGTGGGGCACAGCACCAGGGCTTGCAGGCGGATGGTGGACTCGTCCAGCGACTGCAACAGCCCCAGGCCGAAGGCGGCCGTCTTGCCGCTGCCAGTACGGGCCTGGGCGATCACGTCGCGGCCCAGCAGGATGGGCGGAACGCTATGTTCCTGCACCGGGGTCATTTCCGTATACCCCAGGGCCTCGACGCTGGCGGTGAGTTCGGGGCGGAGGGCGAGGGCGTTGAACGTGGTCATGCCGCCATGATCGCATCTCCGGCCGGTGGCCGTATCGTCAGCTGGTCAGAGCTTTACGGCTTGCAGGATCTCGGCGAGGACCGAATACCCGGCGATCCGCAACATCACGATGAGAAAAGCGACCGTGCCGCCGAGCAAAGCGGTCAGGCCGGTGAGCCCCCACAGGGCTACCTGGAGTTTCGTGGGCACCGCTCCGAAGCGGGCATCCACGGATTCGAGCCGCGTATTCAGCGAATCGGTAAACGCGCTCATGCGCATGTCGGTCTGTGTATTCACCGAATCGATAAACGCGCTCATGCGCATGTCGGTCTGTGTATTCACCGAATCGATAAACGCGCTCATGCGCATGTCGGTCTTGTCGACATTGCTGGAAACTATGGATACTTGTTTTACAAGATCTGCTATCGACTCGCGAATGGACCGTATATCGACAGAATGAGTGTCGCTGTCCCTGCGTAGGCCCACAACTTCCACCTCCAGTTTTGCTACCCGCTGCTCCATGATCGCAAACCCGGTTCTTCCTTGAGCTGAGAGAAGGCTACGACAAACCGTTACATGGTGTATGTAGGATTCAGTCGTGCAAAGCGTGGGGCATCCGACGAAGTCGCCTCACCACTGCTTACGCGAAGGCAGCAATCCCTTCAGCTCTGCCTCGGTGAGATTTCGCCACTGCCCCACCTTCAACTTCCCCAGCCGGACATTGACGATACGCACGCGCCTTAGCTGCGTCACCCGATAACCGAATTCCGCTGCCATCAGGCGAATCTGCCGGTTCAGGCCCTGGGTAAGCACGATGGAAAAGCCGAATTTTGCAATGCGTCGGGTGCGGCAGGGTTTGGTCATCTGGCCGCGGATGCGCACGCCGCGCGCCATGCCGCTCAAGAATTCATCCGTCACCGGCTTGTTCACCGCCACGAGGTATTCCTTCTCGTGGTTGTTCTCCGAGCGGAGGATCTCGTTGACGATGTCGCCATTGCTGGTGAGCAGGATCAGGCCTTCGGAATCCTTGTCCAGGCGTCCGATGGGGAAAATGCGCTGCGGGTGATCGACGAAGTCGACGATGTTTCCATCCACGCCGTGTTCGGTAGTGCAGGTGATGCCGACCGGCTTGTTGAGCGCGATGTACACCGCCTTGCGCGCGGTCGGCGTGGTGGCCATCGTACGCGCCACCACCACATCGCCATCCACGCGCACTTCGTCGCCGTCGAGCGCCTTGGCGCCCATGCCGACGGTTTCGCCATTGATGGTGACGCGGCCCGCCTGCAGCCACTCGTCGGCCTCGCGACGCGAGCACAGGCCCGCTTCGCTGATGTACTTGTTGACGCGCACGGTAAGCCTTTAGGAGCGCAGGCCGGCGCCGCGGCGCAGCAGCACCAGGGCGATCACGGTGAGGCCCACCACGAAGGCCAGCATGACGGCGAAAGCGGTGACGACGTCGACATCGGACACGCCAAGCACCCCGTAGCGGAAGGCATTGACCATGTACAGGATCGGATTCACCTGCGACATGGTGTGCCACGGCTCGCCCAGCAGGTCGATGGAATAGAACACGCCGCCCAGGTAGGTAAGCGGGGTGAGCACGAAGGTCGGTACCAGTGCGATGTCGTCGAACTTCTTGGCGAACATCGCATTGACGAAGCCGGCCAGCGAGAACACCGTGGCGCCCAGCAGCACCGAGAAGAAGGTGATGGCCCAATGCGTGATGTGAAGGTCGGTGAAGAACAGGGCGATCACAAGCACCAGCGCGCCCACCACCACGCCGCGCACGACCGCGCCAATCACGTAGCCGGACAGCATCACCCAGTTGGGCATCGGCGACACCAGCATTTCCTCCACGAAGCGCTGGAACTTGGCGCCGAAGAAGGAGCTGGAGATATTGCCGTAGCTGTTGGTGATAATGCTCATCATCACCAGGCCCGGCACGATGTACTGCATATAGGTGAAGCCGTGCATGGTGCCGATGCGCGAACCCACGAGCTTGCCGAAGATGACGAAATACAGCGTCATCGTGATGGCAGGGGGGATAAGCGTTTGTGTCCAGATGCGCGTGATGCGCGACACTTCCCGGCGCACGATGGTGCCCAGGGCCACCATGTTGATCGAGGCGCTCATGCCGCCACCTCCCGGCCGTGTTCCACCAGTCGCACGAAGAGTTCCTCCAGGCGGTTGGTCTTGTTGCGCATGGAGGTGACCACCACGCCGCGCTGGGTAAGTACCCCGAACAGGGAATTCAGGTCGTGCGAGCGGGCCATCTCGGCCTCGAGGGTATGGTCGTCGACGCGACGCAGGGTGACGCCTTCGATCGTCGGCAATTCGGCCGGCATGGAAGCTACGTCAAGGACGAACGATTCGACATCGAGCTTCGAGAGCAGATTTTTCATCGAGGTGTTTTCAACGATCTTGCCGTGGTCGATGATGGCGATGTTGCGGCACAGCTGCTCAGCCTCTTCCAGGTAGTGCGTGGTGAGGATCACCGTGGTGCCCGCAGCGTTGATGGCGCTGACGAACTGCCACATCGAACGGCGGATCTCGATGTCCACGCCGGCGGTGGGCTCATCCAGGATCAGCAGCCTCGGCTCGTTCATCATGGCGCGGGCGATCATCAACCGGCGCTTCATGCCGCCGGATAGCGTGCGCGCCTGCATATGGGCCTTGTCCCACAGGCGCAGTTCCTTGAGGTATTTCTCGGCGCGTTCGGTAGCTGTCTTGCGCCCGATGCCGTAGAAGCCTGCCTGGTTCACGCAGATGTCGATGGGCTTCTCGAACTGGTTGAAATTCAGCTCCTGGGGAACCAGGCCGATCAGTTGCATGGCGGCCGAGCGGTTGCGGTGCACCGAGACACCGAAGATCTCCGCCTCGCCGCCGGTGGCGTTCACCAGGGACGACAGGATGCCGATCAGGGTGGACTTGCCGGCGCCATTGGGGCCGAGCAGGGCGAAGAAGTCGCCCGGTTGCACGGTAAGCGAGATGCCCTTCAGGGCTTCGACGCCATTGCCGTAGGTCTTGCGCAGGTCGTTGACCTGCAAGGCGGGTGCGGACATGGGGGAGGGGAGCTTCTTGAAGACGTAAGGCCTTCATTATAAAGCAGCTGTGCCCGCGCTGCTGGCCTCCCGGGGGCCCAATCACCGACAATGGGGGGATCGAACACGAGTAACCCGCATGGCCGAGCAGTTCCAGCTACGCCTCGTCGACAGCTTCATGCTGGCCCCGACGGTGCGCCATCTTTCCTTCGAGCGCGCCGACGGCGCCCCGCTGGCGTTCATTCCTGGTCAGTTCCTCCAGGTGCACTTCCAGTACGACGACGGCAAGCCGACCAAGCGCAGCTACTCGGTGGGCACGGTGGGCGATGGTGCCTCGCCGGTGCAGCGGGTGGAGATCGCCGTGAGTTACGTGGAGGGCGGCGCGGCCACCAAACTCCTGGGCGAGCTCGCCCACGAGGGCAGCGTCGATGCCAGCGGTCCCTATGGCCGCTTCTGCCTGATGGAGGCCGACGCCAACAAGCGTTACATCCTGATCGCCACCGGCACGGGCGTCACGCCCTACCGCGCCATGTTGCCGCAGATGGCCAAGCTGATGGAAACGCGCGGGGTGAAGGTGGTGCTGTTGTACGGCGCCCGCAACGAAACCGAGTTGCTCTACGGCGAGGAATTCGAAGCCTTTGCCCGCACGCACCCGAACTTCACCTTCCACGCCTGCCTTAGCCGCGGCGCACGTCCGGAACCGCGCCCGCATGATCGCCTGGGATACGTGCAGACGGTGCTGGCGGAACTTCAGCCCGATGCAGAAGGCGATATCGCCTACCTGTGCGGCAACCCGAACATGGTCGACGCCTCGTTTGCGGCGCTTAAAGAACATGGCCTGCCGGTGCAGCACATCCGTCGCGAGAAATATATTTCCTCGCGATAGGGCTTGGGCCGTTCTTAGCGATTGAGCAGCGGCAACCCGGCGTCGATCACCGCCAGCGCGGCGGCGCCGAGCAGGCCCGGGTCGTGGTGGATGATGCCCACCGTCGGCACGTTCTGCATGGTGGCCTTGAAGCGGCCCTTTTCTTCGAAGCGCTTGCGGAAGGATCCCTTCTCCATCCACGGCAGCATGATCGGCAGCAGGCCGCCGGCGATGTACACGCCGTCCCAAGCGCCCAGCGTAAGCACCAGGTCGCCCGCGACCGAGCCCAGGATGCCGGCGAAACGTTCGGCCGTCTTCACGCACATCGGGTCGCTGCCGTCCTCGGCACGCTGGGTGACGTCCTCGGGCTTGAGGTCTTCCGGCGTGTGGCCGGCAATGTCGCAAAGAGCCCCGTAGAGGTTCACCAGGCCCTGGCCGCAGATCAGGCGCTCGTTGGACACGCGGCCGTACTTCTCGTTGAGCCGTCGCAGGATCTTGATGTCTTCGGTCGTGTGCGCGGCAAAGCCGGCATGGCCGCCTTCGGTTTCCAGCACGCTGCAATGGCCGTTGCGGATCAGCAGCGCGCCCACCCCCAGGCCCGTGCCCGGGCCGATCACGGCGAAGGTTTGCGCGTGCGTGGCGCCAAGCGTGGGGCAGGGCACGTCGCCGATCACCACGCAGTCCTCAGGCTCCAGCAGCGGCACGCCCATCGACAGCGCGGCGAAATCGTTCACCAGGTGTACCGAATCGAGGCCCAGCTCACGTTCCAGGCGTGCGGCGGAGATCTCCCAGGGGTTGTTGGTGATCTTCACCTCCGCATCGGCGACGCGACCGGCGGCGTCGACGATGGCGCGGTGCGCCTCAAGGCCGGTTTCCTGGAAGTAGCGCTTGCCCGCGTCACTCATGTTGGGGAAGTCCGCCACGTGATACCGGCGCACGGTGTCGGCGCGGAAGGGGGACCTTTGCGTGGGGTCGGCCATCGCGAAGCGGATATTGGTGCCACCGACGTCGGCAAGGAGGGTCGGTTGCAGCGCGCTGTGATGAGCCATGGAGAAAGAACCCGTCGAAATCCGTAAAGCCTGCCTGTGCGGCGCCATGAATGTCCAGCCCGCCTCATGCTGCATCGCAACAATAAAGCCGGACTTTGATGTAAACGATTACGTGGGCAGAATACCCCATCGCATCGTGGAGAACAGTATGGCCGGTGTCCGCCTGGACAAGATCCGCAAGGTGTATCCCAACGGCCACGTCGCGGTTTCGGAAGCCAGCTTCGACATCGCCGACGGCGAGCTGCTGGTGCTGGTAGGGCCTTCCGGCTGCGGCAAGACCACATTGCTCCGGATGATCGCGGGCCTGGAGGACATCAGCGGCGGTGAGCTGTGGATCGGCGACCGCGTGGTGAACGACGTCGCGCCAAAAGATCGCGACATCGCCATGGTCTTCCAGAACTACGCGTTGTATCCCCACATGACGGTGGCCGAAAATCTGGGCTTCGGATTGCGCTTGCGCGGACAGCCGAAGGCAGAGATCGACCGGCGCGTGGCCGAATCCGCCGCCAAGCTTGGCCTTAGCGAAAGGCTCTCTTCCCGGCCGGCGGCGCTATCGGGCGGGCAACGTCAGCGCGTGGCGCTTGGCCGTGCCCTGGTGCGCGATCCGGCGGTGTTCCTGCTGGACGAACCGTTGTCGAACCTCGACGCGAAACTGCGGTTGTCCATGCGCGTGGAGATCGGACGCCTGCATCGCGAACTCGGCGCCACGATGATCTATGTCACCCACGACCAGATCGAGGCGATGACGCTGGGCCAGCGCATCGTGGTGTTGAACGGCGGTGAGATCCAGCAGATCGACACGCCGATGAATCTCTACGACAGACCGGCCAATTTGTTCGTGGCCGGGTTCCTGGGCAGTCCCGCGATGAACCTGTGGACGGGGACCCTCGAGCAATCGGATGGGTTTACCCTGCGCACACCCTCCGCCTTGTTGCCACTGGGGCCGCTCGCTCCCGCCGGCGCGTTGGCCAGCCATCTCGGCCAGCAGGTGGTGATGGGCATACGCCCGGAAGACCTGCAGCCGGTTGCCACCGGCACGCCCGCGGCGTTCCCGCGCCTGAAGGCCTTCGTCGACGTGGTGGAGCCAGTGGGGAACGAGGTGTTCCTGAACATGCGTGGCGCCGAGGGTGAACTGGTGTCGCGCGCGCCGCCCCAGGCCGCGTCCCACCCGGGTGGCGAAATCGAGCTGGCCTTCGATCCGGCGCGTGCGCACTACTTCGACGCCGCCACCACCCTTCGCATCGGAGCGGGGTCAGGGTAATTACCCTGACTCCAACCCAGGGCCGCCGCCGGTCCGGGACAACTTGCCGCGCCAGCCCCCGCCACCCGCGGCGTAGAATGACCGCCTGGCTTAAAGACCGCAGGCCCCGCCCATGAATTTCCCCGCCGTCCGCATGCGCCGCATGCGCCGCGATGCCTTCTCCCGCAACCTCATGCGCGAGACCACCCTTACCGCCCACGACCTGATCATGGTTGCCTTTCTCATCGAGGGTGAGGGCCAGCGCGAGGCGGTGCCCTCGATGCCGGGCGTGGAACGGATGTCGATCGATGAACTGGTAAAGCTCGGCGGCGAATGCGTGGCCCTTGGCATCCCGGCACTGGCACTGTTCCCATCGGTGGGCGCGGACGCCAAGAGCGAAGACGGTGCCGAGGCCTGGAACCCGCAGGGCTTGTTCCAGCGCGCCGCGCGCGCGCTGAAGAAGGCGTGGCCCCAGCTTGGCCTGATCGGTGACGTTGCGCTGGACCCCTATACCACCCACGGCCAGGACGGCCTGATCGACGCCGACGGCTATGTGATGAACGAGCCGACGGTCCAGGCACTGGTGAAGATGTCGCTGGCCCAGGCCGAGGCCGGTATCGATTTCATCGCGCCCTCGGACATGATGGACGGCCGCATCGGCAGCATCCGCGAAGCGCTGGAGGCCCATGGCTTCATCCATACGCGGATCCTGTCGTATGCGGCCAAGTATGCCTCCAGCTTCTATGGCCCGTTCCGTGATGCGGTGGGTTCGTCCGCGAGCCTGGGCAAGGCCGACAAGCACACCTACCAGATGGATGTCGGCAACAGCGACGAAGCCCTGCGCGAGGTCGAGCTCGACCTTGCCGAAGGCGCCGACGTGGTGATGGTGAAGCCGGGCCTGCCGTACCTGGACATCGTGCGCCGGGTGAAGGACACCTTCGGTGTGCCCACCTTCGTGTACCAGGTGAGCGGCGAGTACGCGATGATCAAGGCTGCCGCGCAGAACGGCTGGCTGGACGAGAAAAAAACGGTGCTCGAATCGCTGGTATCGATCAAGCGCGCCGGCGCCGATGCCATCCTCACCTATTTCGCCATCGATGTGGCGCGCTGGTTGCGCGAAGACAGGTAAAACCCGGGCTGAGCCGCGCATCGTCCATGCCATAATTCGGATCACCGATCCGGGGTAGAGGCCATGGAAAACCATCAGTTCCTGCAATCGGCGGTCATCTTCCTGCTCGCTACCGTGGTGGCGGTGCCCATTTCCAAGCGATTCAAGCTCGGGGCGGTGCTGGGCTACCTGATCGCGGGCCTGGCCATCGGGCCTTCCGGCTTTGGCCTGATTCGCGACACGGCCGGTGTCGCCGCGATCTCCGAGTTTGGCGTGGTGCTGATGCTGTTCGTCATCGGCCTTGAGCTTTCGCCGCAGCGTCTTTGGGTGATGCGGCACGCCGTGTTCGGCAGCGGCCTGGCCCAGGTGCTGCTGACGATGCTGGTGATTGGCGGCGTGGCCTTCCTGGCGTTCGGCATGGCGTCGAAATCAGCCGTCATTGTTGGTGGTGCGCTCGCGCTGTCATCCACCGCTTTCGGCCTGCAGATCCTGGCCGAGCGCAAGGAAGCGAATTCCGCCTACGGCCGGCAGGGCTTTGCCATCCTTCTGTTCCAGGATCTGGCGGCCATTCCTCTGATTGCCGCCATACCGCTCCTGGGCGGATCCATGGAACACGGAACGCACCCGCCGGAGCTCTCCAGGATCGCCACCGTGGTCGGTGGCATCATCGTGGTGGTGCTCGGTGGTCGGCTCCTGCTGCGCCCGGTGTTCCGTTTCGTCGCGCGCGCAGGCAGCGTGGAGGTATCCACGGCCACCGCGCTGCTGGTGGTGATGGGCACGGCGCTGGTGATGGAACTGATCGGCGTGTCGGTGACGCTTGGCGCCTTCCTCGCCGGCGTACTGCTGGCCGATTCGGAATACCGCCACGAACTTGAGTCGAACATCGAACCCTTCAAAGGCCTGCTGCTGGGTTTGTTCTTCATCAGCGTGGGCATGTCGGTGGATCTGTCCCTGTTGATCCACCAGCCGCTGTTGATCCTGGGCCTGGTGGGTTTGCTGCTGGTGACCAAGTCGCTGGTGCTGTGGCCGCTGGGCCTGTCGGCGGGCCGGCTTGGCATGCCCGACTCGCTGCGCCTTACCGCGCTGCTTGCCTGCGGCGGTGAATTCGCCTTCGTGGTGCTGAACCTGGCGCAGTCCAACCATTTGATCACCGACGTGCAGCGCAACGTATTGGTGCTGGTAATCACCTTGTCGATGGCGTTGACGCCGCTGCTGGTGATCACGGTGGCCGCCATGTTGAACGTCAAGGCACGCAAGCCTGATCGCGAGTTCGAAACGCCTGACGTTGCCAGCCCCCGGGTGATCATCGCCGGCTTCGGCCGTGTCGGCCAAATCGTCTCGCGCCTGCTGCGCGCGCACGATATCCCCTTCGTGGCCCTGGAAAATTCCGTCGAGCAGGTGGAATTCTCGCGCCGCTTCGGCGGCACCTCGCTGTTCTTCGGCGACCCGGCGCGACCGGAACTGCTGCGCGCGGCACAGGCACAGACGGCTGAGGTATTCGTGCTGGGCACGGACGATCCGGACATGAACCTGCGTACCGCGCGGCTGGTGCGTCGCCAGTTTCCCCATCTGAAGATCGTCGCCCGCGCGCGCAACCGGCAGCATGCGTTCCGCCTGATGGATCTTGGCATCGAGGAACCGGTGCGCGAGACCTTCCATTCCTCGTTGAAGATGGCCCGCCTGGTGCTGCAGGCGCTGGGCATGCCCCAGGAGCTGGCCGAGGCCCGCGTCGAGCGCTTCCGCAAGCACGACGAACAGCTGCTGGCCCGGCAGTACCTGGTGTACGACGACGACGCGGCGCTTCGCGAGACTTCCATGGATGCCCTGGGCGACCTGCAAAGGCTCTTCGAGGCCGATACTGCCGACGACGGCCTGCATCGGGAAGAGAACGTCTGAAGGTGGCTTGCGGCCGGGAATAACACCGGCCGCGGGCGATCTTAAGGAAGGTGGGTCGGGTGGTGCCGTTCTTCCTCGTTCACCACGTGCCGCTGGTGCAGGTCTGAAGCCACGTCCTGGACGGGTGCTTCCTTCAGTGCAGGTGGCGGCGGATCGCGCGGCTCGGCGCCGCCCGGGGTGATCTTCAGGATCGAGTGGCGCACTTCACGGGCCAGGATCAGCCGCGCATCGTCGACCATGCCTTCCAGGGCCTGGGCGAAATCGAGCTTGCCCTCATCGTCGGTCCATACCACTTTGCGCTCGCGCAACTTCTGGATGAAGCCGCGGAACAGGGCCTTGTCGAAGAATTCAGGGGCCGACAGTTCGTTGAGCATGCCTAGGCGTTGCGCGGTGAGCGTGCAGGCGTTCTCAAGCTCCCCCGCCGTGAGCGTGTGCGGTCCATTCTTCACCAACGCAGCGATGGCGATGTAATAGCGCTCGAAGGCCTGCAGCAGGCTGCGTGCGATCACGCGCAGCTGGTAGGCGCCATCGTCCTGGCCCGGGCCACGCTCAAGCAGGCGGCCTTCGCCAGAGGTTTCCAGCAGGCCGCGGGCCACGAAGAAGTCGATGGTGGCCTGCATCTGCCCGGTGAAGCCCTCTTCGTCCCACGGCAGGAACAACTCGCCCTGGATGAACGGGTAGACGATGCGGCCCAGGCGGATCACCGACGAGCGCGACATGCGGCGGTTGTTGAGGAAGCAGCAGGCCACCCACGCAGCCGTGGCATTCAAGTGCAGCACGTTGTTGCGGAAGTACGAAAGCAGTACCGCCTGCTCACCCTCGGCCATCAGCACGTCGCCCAGTGGGTGGCGCACACGACGGATCCAGCCCATCTGTTCGCCGTAGGCGATGATGCCGGCCGGCGGGCTTGGGGTAACGGTAACGCGATCGGAATAGGGCAGGTCCGTGATCAGGGCCTTGGTCAGTTCCAGCTGCGCCAGCAGGTCGCTCTCGGCCATGGCGTGCTTGGGCGTGGCAAGCAATGCCAGCGCCAGCAGGTTGATCGGGTTGACGTCGGCGGCGCGGTTGATGTTCACCTGGATGCGTTCGGCCAGGTTGTCCACCATGCCGGACAGCCACTCGGGCTTGGCGTCGGGCACGGCCGTGGTCTGGCGCCAGGCGGGCTCGGCGGCATCGAGCAGCGGTTCCAGTGCGATCGGTTCACCGAAGTTCAAGGTGACATGCCCGTAGCGCTGGCGCAGCACTTTCAGGCCCCGCAACAGGCCCAGCAGCGATTCCTTCTCTTTCGGTTTGCCGGTCAATTCGCCGATGTAGGATTTTCCTTCCATCAGTTTCTCGTAGCCGATGTACACCGGCTGGAACAGCACCGGGCGGCGCGGCGCGCGCAGGAACGCACGCACCGTCATCACCAGCATGCCGGCGCGCGGCGCCAGCAGTCGGCCGGTGCGCGAGCGGCCACCTTCGATGAAATACTCCAGCGGCACGCCGCGGTCGACCAACTGCGCGAGGTATTCGTTGAACACCACCGAATACAGCGCGTTGCCGCGGAAGCTGCGGCGCAGGAAGAAGGCGCCGCCGCGACGCAGGATCGGGCCGATCACCGGCAGGTTCAGGTTGACACCGGCGGCGATGTGCGGCGGCACCACGCCGGACTGGTGCAACTGGTAAGACAACAGCAGGTAGTCGGTATGGCTGCGATGGCATGGCACATACACCACTTCGTGACCGGGCGCCGCGGCGCGTGCCTTGTCGAAATGGTGCATGGCAATGCCGTCGTAAAGCTTGTTCCAGAAGTTCGACAGCAGGAAAGACGTGGAACGCACCACCGGGTGGGAATAGTCGGCCGAGATTTCCATGGCCATGTCGTGGGCGCGGCGCCAAGCCTTGGCGTAGGGGATCTTCTCCTTGGCCGACGTCGCGGCCACGGCCTCGCGTACCGGTTCGGCATTGAGCACCGCGTCGACCACGGTGCGCCGATGGGAGAGGTCAGGGCCGACCACCGCGGCACGGATGCGGCGGAAATGCGTTCGCAGCACGCGGGCGATCTTGCGCGTCAGGCGTTCGGCGCGGATGTCGCCGGCGTCATCGATTACCTGGCGCAGCGACACGGGCGCTGCGAAATGCACCACGGTGTCGCGGCCATTCAACAGCACGGCCAGCAGGCGCCGGAAACGGCCCACCACCACCCAGTTTTCCGAGAACAGCACGCGGAACCAGCCGCTCTCGCGGCCAGGGGCGCGGCCGACGTAGATCGACACCGGTACAAGTTGGACATCCTGGTGCGGCATGGCTTCCAGTGCATGCACCAGCCGGTTCAAGGGCTCCTTGGGCAAGGCAGCCTGGCGCCGGCCGAAGCCCCAGCCTTCGCGGCGGGCCAGGGCGAACATGGCGCGGCGCCGGCGCACCGGGATGTTCGGTACCGGCTGCATGGGGCTGGGCAGGCCCGCTTCGCGGCAGGCGCGCTCAAGGATCAGCGCATCGGACACGCCATCGCGCTCGATCACGTAGCAGACCGGTATATCGGCCCTGAGCAGGGTGGAGGGCTCGGCCGGATCGCGCTTGATACGCACCCACGGTTCGAGCACGCGGCTCAGCAGTGCGAACCACCAGGGGCCTCGCGGGCGGGTGCGGGCAGGATTGACGGAATAGGTGGAAGGATCAGCCATCGGGCTAGTTTAGCGTGCGCTTGTTAAGGGCGCGGCGGGGACGTCGGTGCCGATCCCGTGGACGATGTCGTCGTGGGTGGAACGCACCGACTCGAGCAGATCGCGGTCATACCAGTGGCCGTCTTCACGCACCATGGCGATTTCGATCGAAAGCGGGCGGTCCACCAGCGTATAGAGCAGGCGCACGCGTGCACTGGCCTCGGTATTCTCCAGCACCTGGGTATGCGCCGAGGCGAACATGGCATCCAGATCCAGGTTGTAGAGGTGGGCCATGTCCACCACGGCATTGAAGGCCAGTTGCTGGTTACGCATGGATGTATCGAAGTCCGCAGGTCGCCCGTCGGCGGGATATTGCAGGTCCTTGCCCGCTGCCACCGCGATGTCGATCGCCTTGTGCGCGGCGGCGACATCCCCCCATGGCGCGGCCTGCGCCCATGGACCCAAGGCCAGCACCGCCTCGCGGGCCAGCGCCTTTTGCGCGGTGGTGAGCGAACGGGCGCTGCCGATGCCGGTCATGGCGATGGACTGGAAGACGCCGATGGTCAGCGGCATCTGCTCGCGGTAGTCGCGCTCGAAGTGAAGCACGAAGGGTGATATGCCGGTCCATAGCTTCTTGTCGGCGCCATCGCGGCCGAGCCCGGCCAGGGCTGCGTCCAGACGGCGCCGGTCGGCGTCGTCGAGCGCGCCGGGGCGGCGCTGCCAATCGGCCTTGAGGTTGGCTAAATCCGCCGGGGGCAGGGCGTGCTGCCAGAAGCCGGCAAAGTCTCCCCGGCCCAGCAGGTCCACCGAGGCTTTCAGTGCCGCCTCGGGCGGAGTCACGGCCACGGGCACGGGCGCGGGCGCGTCGTCCTGGTGGCAGGCAACGAGCAGGCACAGGGCGAGGGCTAGGAGCAGGCGGTGCATGGTGCCCAGCATAAAAAAGAAAACCCCGCGGGTCTGGCCTGCGGGGCTTGCCGGCTCGAGGCCGGAAAGGGAAATGGCCTTGCCCGCTTCGCTTTGGCGGCTTGCGGTGTCGGCGCGGCTATCTTAATTGCGCGTTAAAATTAAGGCAATAGGTAAGATAGGCTTCTTAACTTATTGAATTTATTTACTTATCGCGCAATGCATCGATTTTCAGCTTGCGTCGCTCCTCGCGGGGTAGCGTGTAGTCGTTGTTGAACACCGCCGGCTCCCATGATCCATAGGTCGGATTGGGGAATACGAACCAGCGCTCGCCGACCCACGCACGATACGGTGCAATGGCTTTCTCGCGGCCTTCAGGAGTGTTGGCAAGCACGGTGACAAAGTCGCCCACCTGGTCGCCGAACTGCATCAGCACACGGTATTTGCTGGCGATCAATTGCCGGCGGCAGCCCTTCTCGGTGCCCGCCTGGTCGCAATCGGGGACGAATGTTCCCAGGCCCAGGAAGGCCTCGGGACCCGAGACCGGCAGGCCGGCCTGGCGCAGGTTGCGCAGGGTCGGCTCGTCCAGGTCCTTGGCGCGGTTGGATACGTAGATCACGGCGATGCCGTGGCTGGCGGCCCATTGGGTGAAGGCCACCGCACCGGGCATGGCGCGGGCCACGGCTTCCTTGCACCAGGCAGCCCAGTCCGCTTCGTTGAATTCACCGCCCCCGCGAATAACGCGCACCTGGTAGGGCGAGTTGTCCAGCACGGTTTCGTCGATGTCCAGCACCACGGCGGGTTTGAGCTTCCTGCTTATCGGGGTGGTGCGGTCGTCCTTGGGCAGCGCATCCCAGGTGGGGTCCTTCAGCGCGGTGGCGAGTTTTGCCTGCGCGTCGCGGAACACCTCTTCGTAGATCATGTCGTGCTCGACCGCCCGCTGGCTCCACAAGGCAGCGTTGAGGTTGTCGTCGGCGGGGACGGCGGCCGCCACCGCGGGCTGGGCCGCCTGGGCGGGTGCCGGGGCACCCTTGGGCTGGGGGGCCACGGTGGCGCAGGCTGAAAGGGCCAGTGCACAGCCGAGTACCAGCGGTCGAATCAATGACATGCGTTGGGCGTCCTGCTTGAAGGGCGGGTGATGATCGGGAAAGTTTACGACAGCCGGGTGACGCCTGGCCTGCGCCACGGCCGCAACACCCGGCCATCGTATAAAGTCACGAACTGGCCCCACCGCTCGGACCTGCATGGACAACCTCACGCGCTCGACCCTGCCCATCCGCATCGCCAGCTACACCCTGGCTGCCTTGGCGCTACTGCTGGTGATGGCACTGAGGCTGTTGCCGGCGCTGCTGGCGGGCCTGCTGGTCTACGAGGTGGTGTTTTCCACTGCCCCGCTGTTGGGCAACCGCCTGGCGGGCACGCGCGCCCGTGCCCTGGTGGTGGCGATCCTGGCGGTGGTCGTGGTCGGTTTGCTGATCCTGGCTATTTTTGGCGCGGTCGGCTTCCTGCGCAGTGAGCTGGGCAATCCCGAGGTGCTCTGGCAGACCCAGTTGATGCCGCTGGTGGACAAGGCACGCGAACAACTGCCCACCGTGATCGTGGACCATCTGCCGGACAGCGTGGAAGAACTGCGCCTGGTCCTTACCGGGTTTGCCAAGACGCATGCCGTTACCCTGCAGCTGGCCGGCAAGGAGGCTGCGCGCGTCACCGTGCACATCCTGATCGGCCTGGTGCTGGGCGGTATCGTTGCCTTGTCTCGCACGCGTCCGCCCCATCAGGTGGGTCCGCTGGCGGCGGCCCTGGGCCTGCGTTGCGCGCGATTGTCCAAGGCGTTCCACGACATCGTGTTTGCCCAGATCAAGATTTCGCTGGTGAACACCGTGCTTACCGCGATCTTCCTGCTCGGCGTGTTGCCGCTGATGGGCATCCACGTGCCCCTGGCCAAGACGCTGGTGCTGTTCACGTTCATCGTTGGCCTGATGCCGGTGATCGGGAATTTGATCAGCAACACCGCCGTTACCATCGCCGCGCTGTCGATATCGCTTTATGTGGGCATGGCCGCGCTCGGCTTCCTGATCGTGATCCACAAGCTTGAGTATTTCCTCAACGCGCGCATCGTCGGTACGCAGATTCGCGCGCGGGCCTGGGAGCTGCTGGTGGCCATGCTTCTGTTCGAGGCGGCGTTCGGCCTGGCCGGCGTGGTCGCGGCGCCGATCTTCTATGCCTATCTGAAGCAGGAACTGGAAGCGGAGCGGCTTATCTAGCGCTTGTTGGCAGCCAGCATGGCGGCGATCTTCGCCATGTGTGATTGCGCCGTTTCGCGAGTGACCAGGGCATCGGCCTCGAGGTCCTTGCCTTCCCAGTGCAGGTCGGCTTCGGGCAGTTCCTTCAGGAAGCGGCTGGGCTGGTTGGAAAGGATCTCGCCGTACTTCTTCGTGCGGGCCGAATAGCTCAGGGTGAGCAATTCCTTGGCCCGGGTAATGCCCACGTACATCAGGCGGCGTTCCTCGTCGATGCGGCCTTCGTCCAGCGCCCCTTCGTGGGGAAGGGTGCCGTCTTCGCAGCCGGCGATGAAGACGAAACGAAACTCCAGGCCCTTGGCCGAATGCAGGGTCATCATGCGCAGCGCATTGCCCGGGTCATCGCGGTCGGCATGGCTGAGCAAAGCCAGCTGTGCGGCGAGATCGCCGGCGCCGCCGCCATCCTTCTGCATGGCGGCGAACCACTCGGTGAGCTCGCGCAGGTTGCCCAGCTTGCGGTCGCGGGTGATCTGGTCGGGCGTGGTTGAAGCGATCTGCGCGGCGTAGCCGGTCTTCTGCAACAGCATCTCGACCAATTCAGCGGCGCTGTGGTGGATCGCGGCACTGCGCAGTTCGTCCATCAGGCGGGTGAACGAGGCCAGCTGCGACGCCGGACGCGCTGAAAGGGTCTTCAGCACGCTGTCGCTGCGCGCGGCGTCAAGCATCGAAGCGCCGCGGGAGGCGGCCACCTGGCCGAGCTTCTCGAGCGTGGTGGCGCCGATCTCACGCTTGGGCACGTTCACCACGCGCAGGAAGGCCGCGTCGTCGGTGGGGTTGGCAAGCAGCCGCAGGTAACAAAGGACGTCCTTCACCTCGGCGCGGTCCAGGAAACTCAGGGCGCCGGACAGGTGATAGGGCACGCGCGCCAGGCGCAGGGCTTTCTCCAGCGGACGGGCCTGGAAATTCCCGCGGTAGAGGATGGCGAAGTCGCTCCAGCGGCAGCCCTTGTCCTTGTATTTCTCGTACAGGTGCGAGGCGATGGCGGCGATCTTTTCCGCTTCGTGCTCGCTTTCCTTGCACTCGAGCACTCGGATCAGCGGGCCTTCCAGGTGGTCGCTCCACAGGCGCTTTTCGTGCACATGGGGATTGTTGGCGATCAGCTTGTTGGCCGCGCGCAGGATGCGCTTGGCGCAGCGGTAGTTCTGCTCGAGCTTGATCACCTGTAACTGGGGGAAATCGCGGCCGAGCTGGTCGATGTTCTCCGGGTTGGCGCCGCGCCAGGCGTAGATGCTCTGGTCGTCGTCGCCCACGCAGGTAAAGCGGGCCTTGTCGCCCGATAGCGCCTTGAGCAGGCGGTACTGGGCGTCGTTGGTGTCCTGGTATTCGTCCACCAGCAGGTAGCGCAGGCGCTCGCGCCAGGCCATGCGGCAGTCGTCGTCGGCTTCCAGGATGCGCAGCGGCAGGCGGATCAGGTCGTCGAAGTCCACCGCATTGAAGGCCGACAGGCGCTGCTGGTAGAGGTCGTAGATGGTGGCCGCCTCGATCTCGCGCGGGCTGCGCGCGGCGGCCATGGCTTCGTCGGGGGTGAGGGCCGAATTCTTCGCCCGGCTCACCAGGTTCCGAAGCCCATTCAGTACCTCCGGCTTCACGCCCTTGGGCGAGAGTTCCTTGATGATCGCGTCGGTGTCGTCGGCGTCCAGCACCGAGAACCCGCGTCGCAGGCCCGCGCGTTCATGTTCGATCTGCAGGAATTTCAGGCCCAGGGCATGGAAGGTGCAGACGGTGAGCGCCGCCGCGGCCTCGGCCGGGATGATCTTCGACACGCGCTCGCGCATCTCGCGCGCGGCCTTGTTGGTGAAGGTGATCGCTGCAATCTTTTCCGGCGCAAGCTTGCGGCGGCCGATCAGATGGGCGATCTTCTCGGTGATGACGCGCGTCTTGCCTGAGCCGGCACCGGCCAGGACCAGCAGGGGGCCGTCGCAATATTCGACCGCCGCGTGTTGTTGCGGATTGAGCATGGACGAAAGGTTTCACGGCAGGATGTGGTGCGAGGGGCCATGGTAGCAGACGCAAGGCCCCCGCCTTCGATGGCGGACAATGGAGCGGACGATGGCTGTTGCACAGATGGAAAACGACGTGCAGTGCGATATTGCCGTGATCGGCGGCGGTCCGGGCGGCAGTACGGCCGCGGCCCTGCTGACCAGGCGCGGCTACCGCGTGGTGGTCCTGGAGAAAGCGCACCATCCCCGCTTCCACATCGGTGAGTCGCTGTTGCCGATGAACCTGCCGCTGTTCGAACGGCTTGGCGTTCTGGACAAGGTACGCGCCATCGGCGTACACAAGCGCGGAGCGGATTTCGAATCCGACACGCCGGCCGGCTACAGCACGTTCGCTTTTGACCGCGCCCTGGGGTCCAGTCCGCCGCATGCCTACCAGGTATACCGCCAGGACTTCGACAAGATGCTCTTCGAGCATGCCCGCCAGTGCGGCGCCGATGCCCGCGAAGGCGTGGAAGTATTTGCCGTCGACCAGGCAGGCCCGCGGGACAGCACGCTCAGCGTGCGGACGGACGATGGCGGTAGCTATACCGTGCGCGCGAAGTACGTGGTAGATGCCAGCGGCCGCGATGGGTTCATGGCATCGAAAAAGAAGCTTCGGCGGCGCAATCGTGAGCACCAGAGCGCGGCGATCTTCGGTCATTTTTCTGGTGCGGAACACCGCCCGGGGGACGACGCCGGAAACATCAGCATCTATCGCTTCGAGCACGGCTGGATGTGGATGATCCCGCTACCGGGCGGGGTGATGAGCGTGGGTGCAGTATGCCGGCCGGATTACCTGAAAACACGGCGCGGCCAGAACGTGGATTTCCTCATGGCCACCCTCAACGGCAACGTCCAGCTGGCGCAACGCCTGGCCGGCGCCACGCTTATCGATAACGAGGTGCGCGTTACCGGCAATTACGCCTATGACGCCTCGGCGATGGCAGGTCCTGGCTGGATCCTCATCGGCGACGCCTACGCGTTCCTCGACCCGGTGTTTTCATCCGGTGTTTACCTGGCGATGAACGGCGCCGAGCAAGCCGTGGACGTAGTGGACCGCGCCTTGCGCGAGCCCAGGTCCGAGGCCGCCGCGCAACGGAGCATGCAGCGGCGCGTACGAAAGGGCATGCGTCGTTTCGCCTTTTTCATCTACCGCTTCAACGGCCCGGTCATGACCAAGCTATTCCGCAACCCCCGGAACGCCCTGCAACTGGAGCAGGGGGTGATTTCCATGCTGGCCGGCGACGTCTACGATTCAAGGCCGGTCTGGTTGCGGCTGCAGATGTTCAAGATGGTCTATGGCGTGGGCGTGGCGCTGGACCTGCGCCGCTGGTGGGCCGAGCGCAAGTTGCGGCTTTCCCAAGCCGCCGCTGACTGAAATTTCCCCGCAGGCCGGGGAGGCTGCCGGTAGCACGTCGCAAAACGGTAATATGGCGCGATGGCGAAGCTCTACTTCTATTATTCGGCGATGAATGCCGGCAAGACCACCACCTTGCTGCAGAGCGCCCACAACTACCATGAACGCGGGATGCGCACGCTTATCCTTACGCCTGCGCTGGACAATCGCTATGGCGAAGGCGTGGTGGCCTCGCGCATCGGCCTGAAGGCCGCAGGAAGGCGGTTTTCCTCCGAGGAGGATTTGCTGGCCATGACGCAGGGCGATATAGCCGAGCGTGGCGCGCTGCACTGCGTCCTGGTAGATGAAGCCCAGTTCTTGAGCCGTGCCCAGGTGTGGCAACTCTCAGACGTAGTGGATCGCCTTGGCATACCCGTGCTGGCTTACGGGTTGCGCACGGACTTCCGCGGGGAGTTGTTCGAAGGCAGCAAGTACCTGCTGGCCTGGGCGGACAACCTCGACGAAATCAAGACGATCTGCCATACCGGCCGCAAGGCAACCATGGTGGTACGCGTGGATGAACAGGGCCACGCCGTGACCCAGGGCCCGCAGGTTGAGATCGGCGGCAACGACCGCTATGTCTCGGTCAGTCGCGCCGAGTTCAAGAAGATCACCGCCGGTGACGGCCGCATCGAGTTGCAGCAATCCGTGCTGCCGCTGGGCAACAATGCATAGGAAACGCTCGTGACCGATACCCCGCTCAACACTTGGCCACGGCCGTACTTCCAGCAAGCCGGTGGCAAGTCGATGCTGCTGTTCTTCATCTTCGGCAGCTTCGCCGAGGAGATCGTCATACCGGCGCGCAAGTACGACAGTGCCGGTCTCCCGCCCGGCGTCGAGCTTCAGCGCTACCAGAACGCCGTGCTGTCGCGCTGGGAGGGCTATCCACTCTCAGGCGTGCTGGGCGAGATCCTGAAGGAAGATAATCCCTCCGGTTTCGAACGCGCTCTCCAGGCGCCGCATGTGCTGGCGGTGCGAGGTGAAGTGGACGACTCATCGAGCCTGGACTACCTGCGCGACACGCTCGGCGTGGTTGCGGCGCTGCTCGATGCCGGTGGTTCGGTGGTGGTGGATCCGCAAGTGATGTCGCTGTACGAGGCCACCCAGTGGCGCCGCCACTACCTGGTGGAGGGCGGTGCACCGCCGCGCAACCACGTGTTGATCCTGTGCAGCGAGGATGAACACAACCCAGGTCGCCAGTGGATCCACACCCGCGGCATGCGCAAGTTCGCCCGGCCGGACATCAGCCTGCGCAATGTGCCCACGGACGATGCCGGTCGCGCAGGCACCCTGGCCGAGAAGATGGTGGAGATGCAGGTCCTTGGCGCGCACTTCGTCGATGGACAGGGCATGGATATCGAAGGCGTGGGCGAAGACGTCACCGTCTACGTCGGCGGCTCGCAGGACGACCCTGCCTTCAACAATACCCACGCCGAACTGATCTGGCCTGACGCCCGAAGCTGACATCTGCGCGTGTCACGACTGGCAGCGCGGACAGTAGAACGTCGAGCGCTGCCCTAGCGTGATATTCCGGATGCCCGTGCCGCACACCTTGCATGGCTCGCCTTCCCGGCCATACACAAAGAGTTCCTGGAAGAAGTAACCCGGTGCACCGTCCGGCGCGAGGAAATCGCGCAGGGTGGTCCCGCCGCGTTCGATGGCATGGGCCAGGATGCGTTTGACCTCCGTGGCAAGCCTTGCATACCGGGCGCGGGAGATCGTTCCGGCCTTGCGCCGAGGGTCGATCTTTGCCGCGAACAGCGCTTCGCTGGCGTAGATATTGCCCACGCCCACCACCACGGCGTTGTCCATCAGCAGGGTCTTCACAGCCGCACTGCGGCTGCGTGAGGCGTTCCAGAGCGTATCGCCGTCGAAGTCGTCGGTGAGGGGCTCCGGTCCCAGGTTCTTCAGCAGTTCATGCGTCTCGAACGGTCCTTGCCATAGCAGGCTGCCAAAGCGGCGCGGGTCGGTGAAGCGAAGCATGTCGCCCGAGTCGAGCACGATGTCCACGTGGTCGTGTTTGTTTGGCGGAGTGTCGTCGGGCAACACGCGAAGGACGCCGGTCATGCCCAGGTGCACGATGGCGGTGCCGGCCTGGCTCTGGATCAACAGATACTTCGCCCGCCGTTCCACCGCGTCTATGCGTTGTCCGGGAAGGAGCGCGGCCACGGCCGTGGGGATCGGCCAACGCAGGTCCGCGCGCCGCAACACGACACGATCCACCTTGCGGCCCACGATGTGCGGCGCGATCCCGCGCCGCGTGGTTTCCACTTCGGGAAGTTCAGGCACGGTGCGGCTCAGCTCCAGTCGGCATGGAAACTGCCCTTGTCATCGATACGCTCGAACGTATGCGCACCGAAGAGGTCACGCTGGGCCTGGATCAGGTTCGCAGGCAATGTTTCAGTGCGATAGCCATCGAAATAGGCAATGGCCGAGGAGAAGCACGGCACCGGCACGCCTGCCTGCACGGCGGCCACCACCACTTCGCGCAGGGCATCCTGGTACTTCTCCGCGATGTCGGAAAAATAGGGCGCCATCAGCAGGTTGGTGAGGTCCGCTTCCTTCGCATAGGCATCGGTGATCTTCTGCAGGAAGCGGGCGCGGATGATGCAGCCGGCACGGAATACCTTGGCGATCTCGCCGTAATTGAGGTTCCATTGGTACTCGGCCGAGGCAGCCCGCAACTGGGCGAAGCCCTGCGCATAGGACACGATCTTGCTGAAGTACAGCGCCTTGCGCACTGATTCCACCAGTGCTTCCCGATCGCGAGGCGGAGTGGCCGTGGGGCCGGTCAGTTTCTTGCTGGCGGCAACGCGCTCATCCTTCATCGATGATAGCACGCGCGCGAACACCGCTTCGGTGATCAGCTGCAGCGGTACGCCCAAGTCCAGCGCACTCTGGCTGGTCCATTTGCCGGTGCCTTTCTGGGCGGCGCGGTCGAGGATCACATCGACGAGGTCTTTACCCGTCCTGTCATCCTTCTTGGCAAAAATGCGCGAGGTGATCTCGATCAGGTAACTGTCGAGCTCGCCTTTGTTCCACTCGGTGTACACCTTGGCCAGTTCGTCGTTGGAGAGTCCCAGCACGCCCTTGAGTACGGCATAGCTCTCGGCGATCAGCTGCATGTCGCCGTACTCGATACCGTTGTGGACCATCTTGACGTAGTGGCCGGCGCCGCCGGGCCCCATGTACGACACGCAGGGCTCGCCGTCGGGCGCGCGCGCTGCGATTTCGGTAAGGATCGGCGCCACCAGGTCGTAGGCTTCCTTCTGGCCACCGGGCATGATCGACGGACCATGCAGCGCGCCTTCCTCGCCACCGGATACACCCGTGCCGATGAAATGGATGCCGTGCGCGGCCAATTCCTCGTTGCGGCGAATGGTGTCCTTGAAGAAGGTATTGCCGCCGTCGATCAACACGTCGCCCTTGTCCAGCAGCGGAAGGAGTTCGGCGATGGTGTCATCGGTGGCACCACCTGCCTTCACCATCAACAGGATGCGGCGCGGCTTTTCCAGCGACTGGACGAATTCCTCCGGTGAATAAGTGCCCACCAGCTTCTTGCCGGGGAAGGACTTCAGCATATCGTCGGTGCGTTCCCGGCTGCGGTTGAACACCGACACGGCATGACCGCGGCTTTCGATGTTGAGCGCCAGGTTGCGGCCCATCACGGCCAGTCCGACCACGCCGATGGCTTGCTTGCTCATGGGATTTAAGCTCCGGGAAGGAATAGGGGGACCGGTTCGATATAGGCTCGGCCCGGTGGATGGCAAGGCCGTCCATCATCGCTCCATGCCTGTCATCAGAACGTTGCGTTGCTAGTGCGTGGCTTTGTCCGGCCGGGGCAGGGCCTGCAGGGGGATCAGCGCGATGCGCTCGCCCACGCGGGCGTAGCGGAGCTGGCCGATGGCCGCCGGTTCGCCGAATTCCAGCGTGGTGTCGTCCAGCCGCAGAGTGGCCAGGGGCGGTGCCAGGCCGAGCTTGGTGACGTCGAAATCGCTTACCGGCCGCCAACTGGCCACGGGCGCCACGGCCAGGTTGACCAGATCCTCAAGGCGCCCCTGGTCCACGGCGGTGCCCGGGGAGCCATCCAGCCTCCAGGTACCGTCGCGCCGGGTCCAGGATGTCCGCGGTCCGCCGCGGAAGGCCAGCTCGACATGCGTGATGTTGGCCTCGTCCAGCGCCGAGAGCATCTGCTGTTGCGCGCGGCTGTTGTCGCGGTGCACCTGCAGCCACATCGCCGCGGCCAGGAAGGCGACCACGGTGACCATGGTCAGGCGCCGAAGCGTCTGCCGCTTCACCGGCGCCGCCGCCGCCACGCGATGAATCCGCCCATGGCAGCCAAAAACACGGGCAACCCCACGAGGAAGACCAGGGTCAACACATCCAGGCGCGCCTGCGTCAGTTCCAGGACGCGATCGGGAGCGCCGCGCGGCGGCAAAGCCACCAGTGCGTCGTCGCCCAGCAGCCAGTCGAAGATGCGTTCGCCCAGGGCCCGGTTGCCGCCGTTGCCGACGAAGGTATTGGCAAGGAAATCGCCGTCACCCACCACCACCACGCGCTGCTCGTTCTTCTCAGGGCTGGGCGACAGGCGCGTTTGTGCAAAGCCGAAATCCAGGGGGCCGCGAAGTTCGCCCGCCGCGGCGTCGTAGCGGATGGTGGACGGCTGGTCGTTGGCGATGCCGTGGAAGGCCGTCCAGCTTTGCTCGCCGGTGCGAAGGAAAGCGGCCACCGTCCAGTCGGTGCCCGACACCTTGGCCAGGCCCGCCGCCTGCGGGAACAGCGTGGTGAGGGTGAAGCCATGCGTGATCGGGTGCGGCGGGTAACTCACCTGCACGATCTGCCGCGGGTCGGTCAGATTCAAGCTGGCGCCCTGGCCATCCACCAGCACACCCGGCAGCAGGCGCACGCCCAGGGCATCGGCCAGCGGTTTCACGCCCAGGTCCAGGTCGCCCGGCTCGGCGAGCCATAGCAGGTTGCCGCCGTTGCCGACGTAGTCCACCAGCGCCTGTACCGCGGCGGGCGATAGCGGCGCGGAGGGGCTGGCAAGCACCACCAGGTCCGTATGCTCGGGCACGGCCTGGACCTGGCCGAAATTCAGCGGCACCGAGCGCAGGCCCCGTGCCTCGAACTGCGTCATGAACGTGCCCAAGTCTGCATTGGCCTTACCGCCGGGCAGGCGCTCGCCATCGCCGGTGACGAAGCCGACGATGCGCTCGCCGCCGCGCGCCAGCCGCTCCAGGGCATTGCTCATGGAGCGTTCGGTGAGCGAGTCGTCCAGGCGCTGCACGCGGTTCTTGTAGTGGATGATCATCGCGCCGTCGTTGCTGATGCCCAGTTCGCGCATGGCGGCGGGATCTTTTTCCGGATCGACGAAACGAAGCGTGAGGTCGCGTTTGGCGCGCTGGTAGCGCTCCATGAAGGCGCCGATATTTGCGCGCAGCTCACCAGAAGGGCTGGCATAGCTCACCACTTCCACAGGCCCCGGCAGGCGGTCGAGCACGGCCTGGCTTTCCGCCGCGATCGAGGCGCGGCCGCCGGTGCTCCAGTCGGCGCGCACCGCATACCGCGAAGTAAAGAAGCCGACGCAGGCAGCCGCCACCAGCAGGGCCAACGCAAAGATCCAGCTTTCAAGGCGGCGCATCAGCGGCGCCCCCGCTCGTCGGCCAGGCGCCGGCTGGCCAATGCCAGCGACACTACGATTACGATCCCGAACCAAGCGATGTCGTTCGTCCCCACCACGCCACGCGCCATGATCTGTAGATGAGTGCTCATAGCCAGCCAGTCGAGGAATCCACCCTCAACGCCGGCAGCGCGCGCACCTGAGTTCACCGTCCACAGCGCCAGCGCTATGATCAGTGCGGCCACGGCCGCCAGGGCGGCCTGCGAGGTAAAGGCCGAGCAGGCGATACCGATGGCAGCGAGCGTCGCCATCATCAGCGCGCAGCCCAGGGTGGCGGCGGCAAGCTTGCCCAGGTCCAGGTCCAGGTGCACCGAGCCTGCCAATGCCAGCGGCATCGCCAGCGCCAGCAACAGCCACAGCGCCAGCCAGCACAGAGCGGCCAGGTACTTGCCCAGTACGATATGCGAGGGCGGCTGGCCGGTGGAAAGCAGCAGGGGAAGCGTGCCCTGGCGGCGGTCACTGGCAATGAGCGTCATCGTCATCAACGGCACCACCACGAAGGACAACTGCAGCAACTCCGCCAGCAGCGGCACGGCGACGAGGTCCGTAAAGCCCGGACCATCGGCCATCGCCGCCAGCTTCACCTGCATCTTCATGAAGGTGTCCAGCAGGAACAGATACCGCCATGCCAGCCAGCCGAGGGTGAGGGCGGCCAGCAGCCAGGCCAGGGGGCGCACGCGCAGGCGACGCAGTTCAAGGTGGGCGACCGCGGCGATGCTCATGCAGCCTCCGCGCTGGTGGCGATGGTGAAGAACGTCTTGTCCAGGGCCTGGCGGTCGGCATCGCTGGTCAGTGGCCCGTCATGGCGCAGGCGACCCTGGTGCAAGATGGCCGCGCGCGTGCATACGGCCGTGACCTCGGCCAGCACGTGCGTGGAAAGGATGACCGCGCAACCGGCTGCGGCGCGCTCGGCGATGATGCTGCGAAGCTCGGCGGTCTGTACCGGATCCAGGGCATTGGCCGGTTCGTCCAGCACCAGCAGGGCCGGATCGTGCAGCAGCGCGCAGGCCAGGCCCAGGCGCTGGCGCTGGCCCTGGGACAGCACGCCCGCCACGCGTCGGGCCATCGGACCCAGGGCGAGCCGCTCGATCACGGCCTCGACCGGGGCCTTGCCGCGTAACCCACGCAAGCTGGCGGAGGCCTGCAGGTGTTCCCGGACCGTCAGTTCTGGCCACAGCGGGGCAGTTTCCGGCAGCCAACCCACCAGCTGCCGACCGATTTCAGGACGGTCGATGAAGTCCTGCCCATCCAGTTCGATGGTCCCGGCATCCGGGCGCAGGGCACCGGCCACCATGGCCAGGGTGGTCGATTTGCCGGCGCCGTTGACCCCGAGCAGGCCCAGCACCTCGCCCCGCGCCAAAGACAGGTTCAGGTCGTCCACGGCCACCCGACCCGCCCGGCGCCGCGCCACGCCTGCCATCCGCAGTAACACCCGGGTGGTCGTCATGCCGCGTCGTTCAGTTTGGCGGGGTCGGCATATAACCTGCATGCCTTGGATTTAGCGAGGAAAGGGCGCACGTTGGGATCAGTCATGGGCTGATTGTCACGTCGCCTCCGGATTCGTACAACCGGCGGCACTAAACTGTGTGCCTGTCGGTCAAACCGTGCTGGCGGGTATGGAAGCCTGTCCACTACACTCCTTCCTCACCTGACTTCGCGTGGTTTTCATCCATGTTCCAGTCGTTGCTCGACTTTCTCTCCAACGGACTGACCCAAGCGGGTTGGGTCACCAAGCTTGTCTACCTGCTGGTGGTCACGCAGCTGACGATCTTCACCGTCACGCTGTTCTACCACCGCAGCGCGACCCATCGCGGCGTGGATTTCCACCCCGTGCTGGTGCACTTCTTCCGTTTCTGGGGCTGGCTCACCACCGGTATGGTGGTTAAAGAGTGGGTGGCCATCCACCGCAAGCACCACGCCAAGGTCGAGACCGAGGAAGATCCGCATTCCCCGCAGATCTTCGGCATCAAGAAAGTCTTCTGGGATGGCGTGTCGCTTTACCGCGACGCCAGCGAAAACAAGCAAGACATGGAGAAGTACGGCAAGGGCACGCCGGACGACTGGCTCGAGCGCCGGTTCTACGGTGGCCATCCGTACTGGGGCCCCACCCTTATGCTCTTCATCGACCTGGCCCTGTTCGGCGCCATCGGTGTCGCCATGTGGGCCGTGCAGATGATCTGGATCCCGTTCTGGGCCGCCGGTTTCGTCAATGGCATCGGCCACTGGTGGGGCTACCGCAATTTCGAGAGCTCCGACACGGCCACGAATATCTCGCCTTGGGGCTTCTGGATCGGCGGTGAGGAACTGCACAACAACCACCACGCTTTCCCGAGCTCGGCGAAGTTTGCCCTGCGCAAGTGGGAGTTCGACATCGGCTGGGCGGCGATCTGCGCTTTCCGTGCCGTGGGCATGGCCAAGGTGCTGCGCGTGGCTCCCACGCTGAACCTGCGTCCGAACGTCAGCCTGCCCGATTCCGAGACACTCAAGGGCCTGCTCACCCATCGCTTCCACGCGATGACGGACTACTACCGCAATGTGATCCTGGCCACCCTGCGCGATGAAGTCGTGCACGCCGGCGACACCGTCAAGTCCGTGCCGCGCCGCCTGCGTCGTGCCATGGCCGATGGCGGCAAGTGGCTGGACACCGAAGGCCGCGAGCGCATGCAGGCTGTGATGGCCCGCCGCCCGACCCTGGCCACGGTATGCGATTTCCGCACCCGCCTGAACAACGTCATGGAAGAACGCGGTGCCGAAAACGCCCTGAAGAACCTCCAGGCATGGATCCACGAGGCCGAGCAGAGCGGCATTCGCTCCCTGCAGGAATTTGCCCAGCGGTTGAAGGGCTATTCGGCAGCTGGCGCCGCGTAAGCCGTCTAAAAAGAAAGCGAAAAAAGGCCGCGCATCGCGCGGCCTTTTTTTATCGGCGAGCGCATTGCCAGCGAGGTGCTCCCCCTCAAGGCCGCATGACCTCCGACATCATTGTTTCGCGGTTGGGGTACAGGCAATGTGGACGTCTCTTTCCTGGAGACTCTCCCATGACGACAGCAGCACTGCGCAAGTTGCACGAAGGTCCTTCCATCCTGTTGCTTCCCAACGCCTGGGATGCGGGGAGCGCCAGGTTGGTGGAGAGCCTGGGCGCCAAGGCGGTGGCGACCACCAGTGCCGGGCTTTGCTGGTCCAGGGGCTATGCCGATGCGGCGGCGTTGCCGCCCGAGCAGATCATCGGCGCGGCGCGGGATATCCGGCGGGTGGTGTCGGTGCCGCTGACCGTGGATATGGAGGCGGGGTATTCCGACGATCCGCAAGCCGTGGCGGAACTTGCTCTGCAGCTGGTGGAGGCCGGGGTCAACGGCGTGAATATCGAGGACGGCTCCGACGCCCCAGAGCTCCTTTGCCGCAAGCTCACGGCCATTCGTGCGGCACTGGCAAGCGCGGGCGCCGACCTCTTCCTCAATGTGCGCACCGACGTCTATTTGCGTGGACTTGCCGCCCCAGGCGATGCCGTGGCGGAGGTGGTGCGACGTGCGGCGCTATACCGCGAGGCAGGCTGCGATGGCCTGTTCACGCCAGGCGCGTCCGATGCGGGCCATATCCGCGACATCGCTTCCTCCATCGATGGTTTGCCGTTGAACATCATGCTGGTGCCTAACTTGCCGGATTTACCTACTTTGCAGCGCCTGGGCGTACGGCGACTGAGTGCAGGTTCGGCCATCGCCCAGGCGGGCTGGGGCCATGTGGGTCAGCTCGCCGCACGTTTCCTGGCAGGCGATATCGCTCAGGTGGCGGATGCGCCGGCGGCTGAATATGGCGCGATGAACAAGCTGTTTGCCGGTGCCGCCAGGTAGTTCGGATGACTTAAGGTTCCGGACGGGGCCTGGCACGGAAGTGATGCTTTCGGCACATGCAAGGCGCGGGGGTTCCGGGCGAGAGTGGAAGTTCTGACCCAACGCGGATCGCGCATGCGCACCTACCTCGCCGCAGCCCTCGGGCTGGCCTTGTCCGGACTGTCCCTCGCCCAGGCACCCGCAGCACAGCCATGGATTGCCCGCAGCAACGCCGATGCACAGCTGCTGCTGGTAGAAACAGCTACCTTCAGCCCGGAAACCGCTTCCAGCGTGGGCCTGGACGGATACGACGCCAAGGTTGCCGACCTTGGCAAGGACATCGATGTCCGCCAGCGCGCCGCGCTGGTGGATGTGGGCAAGAAGCTCGATGCGCGGCTGGCACAGGAGAAAGATCCCAACGTCCTGCAGGATCTGAAAATCCTCAAGAGCCAGGTAGACCACCAGATCGAAGGCATCGACCTCAACGGCAAGTACCTGTTGCCGTATACCGATGTCGGCCAGCTGATCTTCAACGGTGAGTTCGCCCTGCTGAAGGACGAAACCGATCCGGCGCGCCGCAACTTCGCATTGGCGCGCCTGCAGTGCTACGTCGGTATGGCGCCTGGCTGCACACCGATCGTCGACGAAGCCAAGGCGCGCTTCACCGAGCGTCTTGGCAACAAAGACCTGATCGGCCCGTTCAAGGGCGAGGTGGAACAGAACCTGGGTAACACCTCGCGTTATGTCGACGGCGTGCACAAGCTCTTCGCCAAGTACAAGATTGCCGGCGCCGATACTGCGCTTGCAAAGCTCGACGCGCAGATGACGCAATACGATGCGTTCACGCGCAGCACCGTGTTGCCTCATGCCCGTGCCGAGGCACGCCTGCCCGAACCGCTATACGCGTTTGGCCTGAAGCTGGTGGGCCTGGACATCGACCCGCGCGAATTGATCCGGCAGGCGCAACTTGAATTCATGGAAACGCGCTACGCCTTGCAGGCGCTGGCGCCCGAAGTGGCCAAGGCTGAAAATCTCCCCGCGGGGGATTACCAGTCGGTGCTCAAGGCGCTGAAGAAGAAGCAGCTGGCCAAGGATGCGGTGGAACCCACCTATCACGCGGTGCTTGAAAAGATCGAGGATGCCATCCGGCGCGAGCGCATCGTGGACCTGCCCAAGCGCAAGATGGCCATGCGCCTGGCATCGGAGGCGGAGAGCGCCGCCGTGCCCGCGCCGCACATGGATCCGCCGCCGTTCGTGGGCAACAAGGGCGAGCGCGGTACTTTCGTGCTTACCATGGGCAACCCGCCTGCCAACGGCAAGGCCAGCGATGCCTATGACGACTTCACCTTCGAGGCGGCGGCGTGGACGCTCACCGCCCACGAAGGCCGCCCGGGCCATGAGCTGCAGTTCGCGGCGATGGTGGAGCGGGGCGTGTCGCTCACCCGCAGCCTGTTCGCCTTCAATAGCGTAAACGTGGAAGGCTGGGCGCTCTACGCGGAAGCGGAGATGGTTCCTTATGAGCCGCCGGCAGGCCAGTTCATCGCGCTGCAATTCCGCATGTTGCGTGCGGCGCGCGCCTTCCTTGATCCGATGTTGAACCTGGGGCTCATCGACCGCGAGCGTGCGCATGAGATCCTGGTGAACGACGTGGGCATGTCCGAGGCGATGGCGCGCCAGGAACTGGACCGCTACACCTTCAACAGCCCCGGCCAGGCCACGGCGTACTTCTATGGGTACATGCGCCTGTTGCAGCTGCGCGCACAGACGGAAGTTGCCCTCGGCAAGAAATTCGACCGGCTGGCATTCAACAACTTCCTGGTGGACCAGGGCCTGTTGCCGCCGGATCAACTGGCCGAGGCGGTGCGTACGAAGTTCATCCCGGCACAGCTGAAGAAATAAACGGGTGGGGGCGGCTGGGCTGCCCCTACTTCGACGCTTCCGGACGGATCTGTGCGCTATGCGCGTCGGTATCGATGGCGCCCACCGTGACCGTGCCCATCAGGCCATCGAAATCTTTCTCGGCCTGGTCGTGCAGGCGCTTGACCACGGTCGTGGCCTGTTCCGGGAAAGGTCCGAAGCCGCTGATATAGGCGAAGCCGCCGCTTTGGGCGGCATCCTGCATCGGCTGGATCTCATGGTTGTAGCGCTGCACCGCGCGGGTGCCGGCGACCTTGTCGCTGTAGTCCTTCTTTAGCTTCAGGTAGATCTTCGAGGCCTGCTGCTTTTCCGCCGGGGTGCTGCGCACGACGGCATTGGCATAGGCGGTGACGTAGTCAGGGTTCTTGCGTTCAGCGGCCAGGGCCAGCCATGCCAGGCCCAGCGGGCGATTGGCCTGAATGTCGCCAACGTCACCGTTGAAGAAGGCAATGCCCAGCAGGTATTGCGCATTCTTGTTGGCCCAATAGGCGGCGTCGCGCAGCGATTCCCTGTAGCTGGACCAGTGTTCCCGCTGCAGGTGGTATAGCGCGCGACAACCGTAGTAGTCGGCTGGCAGGATGCGCTCCAGGCCATCGATGCAGTTGATGATCTTCTCACCGCCGGTGAAGTCCATGGCCTGCTGGTGCAGGTCCGGCGAGGTACTGGCCGAGGCGGGCCCCGCGTTGCCGGGTGGCTGGGTTGGTGCCGTGCCGGCCTGGAAGGCCTGGGTCATCGGGCTGGCGCACAGCGCGGCGATGGTCGCGACGACGCGCAGGGGCAGGGCAAGGGCGGGACGGTCCATGGGCATTCTTCCTGGCAGGAATACGTGGGGAAACTTACCCCATCCCTGACGCTTAACGCACCCGACGGTTTTCCGCCTACCTGATAAGAGAATGCCCGGGCAAAAAAAACCCGCCTTGCGGCGGGTTTTGGTATTACTTGATCTTGCCTTCCTTGTAATTCACATGCTTGCGTACGACCGGGTCGTACTTGAGCATTTCCATCTTTTCCGGGGTGTTCTTCTTGTTCTTGTCGGTCGTGTAGAAGTGACCGGTACCTGCAGAGGAAATCAGGCGAATTTTGTCACGCTTGCCAGCCATGTCTGGTTCTCCTTAGATTTTTTCGCCGCGGGTACGCAGGTCGGCGATCACGGCTTCGATGCCATTCTTGTCGATCGTGCGCAGGGCGTGGTTGCTGACGCGAAGCTTGATCCAACGCTTCTCGCTTTCGACCCAGAAGCGGCGCTCGTGCAGGTTGGGCAACCAGCGGCGACGGGTCCTGTTGTTTGCGTGCGAGACGTTGTTGCCGGTCTGCACACCCTTTCCGGTGACTTGGCATCTACGGGCCATGATGACCTCCGTAATTTGGTTAGACCGCCCCTTGGCCAGGACGGCATCGGCCCAGCCACGGTCCGATCGGGACCGTTACGCGCCTTTGGCTGGAGGTGGAACCCCTGTTTGCCATGGGCCCCGCGGCGTGCGGCGGGCTTCCCCGACGGATCGGGGTGGCACAGGTAAGCCGCGCATTGTCGCAGAAGCCTACATGGGCGCGCAAGTCGCGGGTGCGGATGCCAAGGATGTATGAAACAATTGGCCTCTTTGGCGCCCGCAGTGCGCCTTCAAACCGCATCTTAAGACCGCATTTACCGAGGGAATCCACATGTCCGACACCAACGTCAACGGCCAGGCGGCCGGCCCGCAGCTGGTCCTGCAGAAGATCTACGTGAAGGACGCCTCCTTCGAGGCACCCAACGCCCCGCAGGTATTCCAGGAAATCGGTGAAGGCGTCGACCAGCCCCAGGTCCAGCTGAACCTGGGCCACAAGGCCACCGACCTTGGCGAGGACATCTTCGAAGTGGTCCTTTCGCTCACCCTCACCTGCAGCCTGGGCGAGCGCACCGCGTACCTGGCCGAAGTACACCAGGCCGGCATCTTCGGCGTGGCCGGCTTCGCCGACAACGACCGCGACGGCATCCTGGGCAGCTACTGCCCGAACCTGCTGTTCCCGTATGCTCGCCAGATGGTCTCCTCGATGGTCCAGGAGGGCGGCTTCCCGCCGTTCCTGCTGCAGCCGATCAATTTCGACGCCCTATACGCCGAGCAGCAGCGCCGGCTGGTCAGTGGCGAGACGCAGACCCTCAATAGCTGATAACCGGCATGTCCCCTCCTGCCACGGTCGCCGTCCTCGGCGCCGGCTCCTGGGGCACGGCGCTGGCGGCGTTGCTGGCGCGTAACGGCGCGGACACGCGGTTGTGGGGCCGCGGCGCGGAAGCGCTGGCGGCCATGGCCACCAGCCGGCGCAACGCCCGTTACCTGCCGGAAGTCGAGCTCCCGGAAGAACTCCGCTACGAAAGCAACCTGGCCGCCGCCCTCGAGGGCGCGGACATCGTGCTTATCGTCGTGCCCAGCCACGCCTTCGCCGCCATGCTGGCCGAGATCGGCCCGTTGCTGGGGCCCAAGACCGCCGTGGCCTGGGCCACCAAGGGTTTCGAGCCCGGCACCGGACGCTTCCTGCATGAGCTGGTCGACGACGAATGGCCTGGTCGCCCGGCGGCGGTGATCACCGGTCCCTCGTTTGCCCGGGAAGTGGCGATGGGCCTGCCCAGCGCCGTCACCGTGCATTCGGATAACGAGCCATTCGCCACGCGCATGGCCACTTTGCTGCACGCGCCGAATCTTCGCGCCTACACCGGCAACGACATGCTGGGTGCGGAGCTGGGCGGTGCGATGAAGAACGTGCTGGCCGTAGCCACCGGCGTTGCCGATGGCATGGAGCTGGGCCTCAATGCCCGCGCGGGCCTCATCACCCGCGGCATGAACGAGATGCTGCGCCTGGGCGTGGCCCTAGGTGCGCGTGCGGAAACCCTGATGGGTCTGTCGGGCCTTGGCGATCTGGTCCTTACCTGTACGGGTGATCTTTCCCGCAATCGCCGACTGGGCCTGGCGCTCGGTCGTGGCGTGCCGATCGACGAAGCCATCCGGCAGATTGGCCAGGTCGTGGAAAGCGTGGTGACCGCCGATGAAGTGGCCCGGTTGGCGGAGTTCCACCAGCTGGATCTTCCCATTGCCAGCGGCGTACGCGCGGTCCTGCATGGCGAGGTCACCCCGGTGGAAGGCTTGCGCGCGTTGATGGCCCGTGAACGCAAGCCGGAGTACCCGCACGGCCTGTTTGGACAGGGCTGACCGCCCAGCATCGCGCAGCCCCGCTGAATCGTTCCGATACCCGGCCGGGGCATGCCCCAAAGGTCGTGGCAGTACTTTCATCCGCCCCTGCTAAGCTGGTTCTTTTGCGAATCGCGACCGGCGGCCGATGCAACAACCCAGCGGCAAACGAAGCCAGGGCCTGACCCACGCCAGTGGGCATGGCGAAGCCTTGCCCGTCGCCTGGAAGCGCATGCTCGATCCGGTACCCGCACCCGCCGCCGAACACGTGGTGCTGGGCTTCTTCCTGGAAATGGTCAACGACGAGAACGAGGCGGCCGGCCGGCTTGAGGCCGCTCCCGTGTTGCTTACCGTTCTTGCCCAGGGTCGTTACGCGCGCCCGACGCCGCTCGATGGCAAGCATCTGCCCACCGCGGCGCTCACCGTGGCTGAAATCCGCCTCGCCGCCACGGTGTTGGGCCTGGGCCAAACTGTGCGCAAGGGCCGCACGTATGCACGCTTGTCCGCCCACCTGGGCGACGCCCTGCTCGCTGAGATGCTCGACACGGCGCCATGTTTCTTTGGCGGCACGGCGGGCCTTCACCTTTCGCGCGGCAAGGCCCGCCCGCTGGGCTGGCGCTGGCTACTGGAGAAAGACGGCCGCCAGCGCCTGCTGCCGGTGCTTCCCACCAGCCAGCGTCTGCTGCGCATCGAGCACCTGTGGTACCTCGATGCCGAGCATGCCGAGATGGGCATCTTAGAAGGCGGCCTGGAAGAAACCGCGTGGCTCGACCTGCCGCCGCTGTCGCCGGAACATTCGCAGGCGATGCGCCACGCACTGGCCGAAGGCGGCCGTGAATCGCGCGTGCCGGCACCCCAGGTGTTCGACGGTGTGCGCCGCGCCTCCTTGCCGCCGCAGCCTGTAGTGGTCCTGCATGCGCTGACACGCCATGCGCGCCTTGCTGTCGGCACACCACCGTTGGCTTACGCACGCCTGGCCTTCGATTACGCCGGCGAGCGTCTGCCCGGTCGTGGCGGTGAGCCGTTGGTGCGTCGCGTTCGCTCCGGATCGCTGGTAGAAATCACCCGCCGCCGCGCGGAGGAGCTGGCCAGCATGGAGCACCTGGAAGCAGCGGGCCTGAACCCCGCCGTGGACACCGAGGGCCTGCCCTGGGACATGGCCGACACCCTGCCCGACGACGCGTGGCTGTTCCCCGGCAAGGGATATGCCGGCGCCCTGGAAGTGAACACGCCGGCGCGCTGGCTGGCCTTGCGTGCAAGGCTGGAAGCGGACGGCTTCCACATCGAATACGCGCCCAGCTTCCCATTCGAGGTGCTTGAAGGCCCCGTGCGCTGGTATGGCAAGGCGGCCGAAGACGACGCCGACCACGCCTTCGACCTGGAGATCGGCATCGAGGTGGAAGGCAAGCGGGTGAACCTGCTGCCGGCGGTGGCGCAGGCCTTGGCCGAACATCAGTTCTCACTGAGCCCCGGTGCCAGCGAGGCGGACGACGCTGTGTGGTATGCGCCCGTCGACGATCGTCGACGCGTGCCGGTGCGATTGAAGGACCTGCGCGGTCTGCTGGCACCGCTGGCCGAATACCTCGAACGCCCGAAGCAGTCGTTGCATTTGCCGCGTGTGCAGGCCGGACGCCTGGAAGAACTGGCGCTGGCGCTGCCTGCCGGCGGGTCGTTCGAGGCCCCTGAGCGCCTGCGTGGATTCACCCAACGCCTGCGCGATGCCGGCGAACGCGCCAGTGATGCCGTGCCCGAAGCCTTGCAGGCAGAGTTGCGCCCCTACCAGCGCGAAGGCCTGCGCTGGTTGAACGCGCTGGCCGAAGCGGAAGTGGGCGGCGTGCTGGCTGATGACATGGGCCTGGGTAAAACCCTGCAGCTGATCGC
The DNA here is from genome assembly GCF_015905305.1 of Pinirhizobacter soli. GTDB lineage: Bacteria > Pseudomonadota > Gammaproteobacteria > Xanthomonadales > Rhodanobacteraceae > Pinirhizobacter > Pinirhizobacter soli. Next base: position 1,999,321 of record NZ_JADZLQ010000001.1, on the reverse strand, counting down.
CCATCTGCTTAGCCTGAAGGAAAGCGGCTCGCTTACGTCGCCGGCCCTGATCGTGGTGCCGACCAGCCTGATCCCGAACTGGATCGCCGAGACCGCGCGTTTCGCACCTTCCTTGAGCTTGCTGGCATTGCACGGTCCGCAGCGCGCCGAAGGTTTCGCGCAGCTGGGCACCTTCGACATCGTCCTTACCAGTTATGCGCTGCTGCCGCGCGATGTGGCCGCGCTGAAGAAGCAGCCGTTCGCGTTGGTCGTGCTGGATGAAGCGCAGCAGGTGAAGAACCCGCGCACCCAGGCGCGTCGCGCGCTGCTGTCGCTGCAGGCGCCGCGCTGCCTGTGCCTCACCGGCACGCCGCTGGAAAACCACCTGGGCGAACTGTGGTCGCAGATCGACCTGGCCGTGCCGGGCCTGCTTGGCGACGAAGGTGCCTTCCGCCGCCACTACCGCGGACCGATCGAGAAACAGCACGACCTGGAAGTGCAGGAGCGCCTGAACCGTCGCATCGCGCCGTTCATCCTGCGCCGCACGAAGGCGCAGGTGGCGTCCGAGCTTCCGGCCAAGACCGAGATCACCCGTCGCGTGGTGTTCGAAGGCCGCCAGCGCGAGCTTTACGAAAGCCTGCGTCTTTCCCTGTCGGAAGAATTGCGTGACGTCATCGCCCAGCGCGGCATCGCCCACAGCGGCATCGTGGTACTCGATGCGCTGCTGAAGCTGCGCCAGGTATGTTGCGACCCGCGCCTGGTGAAACTGGAAGCGGCGCGCGGCGTGCGCGAATCGGCAAAGTTCGAACTGCTGATGGACATGTTGCCGAACCTGCTGGCCGAAGGCCGGCGCGTGCTGCTGTTCAGCCAGTTCACCGAAATGCTGAAGCTGATCGCCCACGAACTCGATCGCCGCCGCATCTCCTATGTCACCCTCACCGGTGAAACGCGCGACCGCGCCGAACCCGTGCAGCGTTTCCAGGCCGGCGAAGTGCCGCTGTTCCTGCTGTCGCTCAAAGCCGGCGGCGTGGGCTTGAACCTCACCGCCGCCGACACCGTGATCCACTACGACCCGTGGTGGAATCCCGCCGCCGAAGCCCAGGCCTCCGACCGCGCCCATCGCATCGGCCAGGACAAGCCCGTGTTCGTCTTCCGCCTGATCACCGCCAACACGGTGGAAGAGCGTATCGAGGAACTGAAGGCGCGCAAGGCGGAACTGGCGCATGCGGTGCTGGAGGGTGGCGGCAGCCGCGAGAAGCTCAGCTTCGACCAGAGTGATCTGGATGCGTTGTTGGCGCCTGCGGGGTAGCTGGCAACCATCACCAGGGTCATCCGCTAGACGGACTGTGCCTGGCCACGACGCGCGACCACTAGGCGATAGCTAGGGGTCAGAGTCAATGGATGACTCACTCGACGTGCTCTTTGCGGAAACTTCCGTTCGTTTTCCTGCGCACATTTGCGACCGTTCCGATAGAGATGCCGCGGCGACTTTGGCAACATCGGCGGGCCGCCTTGAGCGGCCAGGGTTCAAACCCCTGCATCGATGGAGTCGCACGCGCACGATGGTGCGCGTCGGCTTCTTATCGTCCATCTTTGCGGTGGGCGTGTCGGAAGGGTTCGTCCCTGGCCGTTCATCGATGCGGAGTTTGAACCGACACGCCCGCCACCTTTATCTGAAGGTGGCCTCGCCGGAGACCGCATGGACGCGTCATCAGATGCAGACTTTCAGATCTTTTTTCGCTCTTACGAAGAACTTGTCGAACTGATCGGTCGATGCGTCGGCGCGTGCATCGCGCCCGAATGCCATGCGGGTATGGAACTCATGCTCGAGCGCCTGGAGTTTCGTGATCGCCTGGGTTTCATCCTCGACTTCCTGAGCGCCACGATGGGCAAGCGTCATCCGCTGACGCAAGAGTTCAAGCAGTGGCGCCGCGACCTCACCGACGTAAACCAGCGGTGGCATTCCACCGTTCGCCTAGAACGCCGCATTGGCCTGGTCCGGAAGGACACGATCCGGCTCGAGATCCACAAGGAATTTGCTGCCGGGTGGGTGAAGCAACTACGGTCGATATCGCTGCGCGAGCCGTCGCTTGAGATGTTCCATAACATCCAGAAACAGAAGCGGGCCGCCCGGGTGGCGAATGGAACGGAAAGCGCGATTGCCCCGTTGCCCGACGTGCCTGATGACCATGCTTGTCCGAGCGCCGACGTGCAAGCGGAGTTCGCGGCCTTGAGTGCGCTACTCATTCGCTAGGGCGAAGCAGACTAGCGCCGTAGTGGCGCCAAGGCATCCCGGCGCAAGCAACCTGTGATCCTACATAAGTTCATCCATGGATGACTGCGCACGCGAGTGCGGCGGCGTAGTTTGGTTTCTGCTCGCATGGAATTTCGCGCGAGCCACACCTCGACTATTCATCAAGGAAGGAAGCCAATCATGTACAGCAAAATATTGCGAGCCGCGGTCGCCTTCGCGGCGCTGGTGGGCGCTGCTACAGTCCATGCCACGACAGACGTCACGGGCGATCTTGAACGTATTGCCCGGGACGCTTTCATCCAGAGCGACACAGCCTTTCCCTCATCGCTCGGTGCTCCCGCCGATGGCGACCTCCTCGTCGAAGTGCTGAAGCAGGATGCAACCTCGCAGTACGTGATGGGCAGCGTCACGAGAAAACTGCCACTGGACATCCACGGCACGCCGCCCACTGCGTTCTTCTTTGCCCAGCGTGCGGCGGACGGATGGAAGCTTGGCATGTCGGGCCAGGAAGCATTCCTCGAAGCATTGGACGCCATGCCTGACACATTGGTAAGTGTCGACGAGCGTCGGATCTGGGCCAATCAACACCTGGCGTCCACGACTGCACCACTTGCCACCGCCACCGGCATCGGCCTGCCGTGGCCTGTGAACCAGGGCTGGCAGATGACCGCCGGTATACACGGCCATGTCCCCAATCAGCGGCCGTTCAATTCCGTCGACCTATGGTCATTCAATGGCCGGGTACTCGCCCCGAAGGCGGGTATTTACTACACCACATGCAACCTCGGGGGCAGTGCGCTGGCGCACGTCGTCCACGACAACGGTTACACCACAACCTATTACCACATGGAAAACATGCCCAGCATCGCCGACGGCACGCGCATCGATGCGGGAACCTTTCTTGGATATGTCGGCAATGCGTTGCCTTGTGGTGGCTCAAGTTCGGGCGCTCACGTACATATGTCTTTGGAGTATGGCAATCGTGCAACGGCCTTGGACGGCAAGGTCCTCGGCGGCTGGACCTTTCATGAAGGCTGGTTCCCGTATCAGGGTTATCTAAGCCGCGGCAATCAGAGGATCCAGCCAGGTTCCCGTACGCTTGTAACCAACTACGGGGAAGACGATCCAGGGATGTAGATTCATCCTGACCAGAGCCGGCCCGCTCCATGCAGTCGGGCCGGCTCGATATTCGACAGTCAATCCGCCTTCCCGCATTCCGGACAAAACATCCTCTCGAACAGATGCGACCGTCCCATGTGTTTCAGTTGGACGAACTGTAGGCATTGCCACCGACATCCGCGCCTGGCGAGTCATCAGGATGGATCGTTAGGCACCAGGTAGCTCAAGGCTATGATCGGTCGGTTCCGGCGTGACGCCCAGCAACTTGAGGTGCGAGGAGCCTTCGAAGCGATGCCAGCAGTTCTGTGGCACCACCACAAGCTCTCCAGAGTTCAGGCTGACCCGATGTTCTTCACCGTCTACAAGGAGTACGACGGTTGTGCTCCCTTCGAGGGACATCACGATCTCATCCCCTCCCGGATGACGCTCCCACTCGCTGTCGCCGGAATAGTAACCAACAGAGATTGCTCCATTTCGGTACGGTGCAACCTCCGCGAACGCCAGATCCGTCCCTCCGTTGAATGCCATCTCTGGAGTTCGATCGGATAGGTACGTAACCCCCTTAAGAATGTCGGCTAACGACTTCTTCTCGATCACAGCGACTGTTCCTTATGATCAGGCGACGGCGGGGGCGGGACTTTCCGTGCGAGGCGGCGCTACCACCCAGACGACGACGGCCGAAACCAGGGCAAGAGCGGTGAACATCCACAATCGACCCGTTGAAAGATCCCCGGGTGCAGGGGCAATCGCCGCCACGCTGTAGGCGATGTTCGACGCGGTATGGAAGAGCATGTTGGACAAGATATTTCGGCCGCCGCGGTGATAGGCCCAGGAGAACAGAAAGCGCATGGCCACCGTGGCAATGAAGAAAATGTAGAACGGCGTATACCCTTGTATGGCGCCCTTGGTCATGATGAAGAACAGTGGCAGATGCCACAGTGCCCAGACGGCCCCGAGGATCGCGGTTGAAGTCTTGAGGGGTAGAAACGCGTCGAACTTATCTGACAGCAGTGTCCAGCCATACTCCTCTGCCAGCGTCCCGCCCAGCACGAACAGGAATAGATAGCTGAGCGGGAATTCCGCCAGGGTCATGGTGAAGTGCGGTGCCTGGCCCGTCAGTCGCGCATGCGTCAACTCGACAACGATCGCCACTATCGGCATCAGGAAGAAGGAAACCAGGAAGACACTCCACCCCATTCGCGGATCGAAGCCGCGACGGTAAAAGCCCGTCATTCCCCGGAAGCCACCCTCGCTGAAGGTCGTCACGCCCGCGCCTATGAACGGGCCGAACGAGCCGATGAACATCATCGGCACAAGCAGATTTGGAAGCGAAATGAGCTTCTTACTGATCAGCCAGGCGACCAGCCAGAATGCCCAGGCGAACCCAAAGGCAACGACCAGGTAGAGCGTGATGGATCGCGAGTTCCGCATCATTCTGGTGCCCCCCCCCAAATGAATAGCGGTCGAGGCTGAAGCGAATGTCGACCCATTGCAACATCTTTGGGATGAGCGGGCGCGAAGTGCTGATGAGCGGTCGACATCGATCATCCATGCATTGCGCAATCGCACGAAATGACATGCCGCGCAATATCTTGCGTTGCGTGGGCTTGTAGAGCTACATGACCGGCCAACTCGATGTTCGATACCGGATCGTTAAGTCACGCCGCCTTCCCGCACTCCGGACAGAACTTGCTCCCCGCCGGAAGCGGCGTCGAACATCCCGCGCAGTTCTTCGCGGTGTTCAGTGCATGCCCGCAGTTCGGACAGAACTTTGCCCCGTGCGTTTCCGTCTCGCATTCGGGACACACCAACTGTCTGTCGGTGGCGACGTCCACTTTGGCGGCGCGTCCAACGCCTACTTCGCGTGCGTTTTCACGCGCCTGGGCAAGCAGTCCGTCATGCCGCGCGGCGCTCACCTCCGCGGCAAGATCCGGGGCACAGCGATTGCAGAGCCCCGACTCGGTGCTGAAGCACTTGTCGCAGGCATAGTCGTGGCATTTCGCGCAACGGTGGAAATGGGTCTTGGCGCGTTCGATCGCCTGGCGGAAGGCTTCGTCGCGGGCGTTACCCCAACCAGCGCGCGCGTAACCGTCGGCCGCTTCGTCCAGCACATTGCCGGCGCTGCCAAGGAGGGAGCTGGCCACGCCGCCCATGCGCTGCAGCCATCCGGCGGCCTGGGCGCTGCGGTAGGGTTCGAAGGGGGAACGCCAGGTATCGCGGCAGCATTCGCAATAGAACTCGAACTGGAAGCCGGCACCGGTGCCGTATTGCTGGCTTACGTCCGTGTAGTTATTCGAAAAGCTCAATTCTTCAGCCATGTATCCCCAACCCTTGCCAATACTTCAGGCTTGGGAGGTTACCTGCAACGTTTGGCAATTTCCTGAATCGACGAATATGTAAAGGACGCTTGACACACCGAGTTTCCAGGCGGATGATCCGTGTCAAGCACACTTTACATGAGGAGGATTGCCATGCGTACCCCGCTTCGCCACTTGCTCGCCCTGTCCCTTGCCACCCTGGCCGTGCCAGCTACCGCCGCCGCGATGTTTGGCGCCGCCATCCCGGCTTACGCCGACCCGCTTGCAGCCGCCACCCCGGCCCCGGGCCAGCTTGGCCCCGAATACGCCGCCAAGCCCAAAGCCACCTTCGAGGTCGGCACGCTCCATGTGCAGGTCTACGGCGACCACGGCCGCCCAGTGATCCTGGTGCCCGGCCTGGCCGGCGGCGCCTGGGTGTGGAAGGACACCATCGATGAGCTGCGCAAGGATCATCAGGTCTACGCCGTCACCCTGGCCGGCTTCGACGGCACCCCGGCCCCCGCCGGCGACGAAAGCTACTTCGACCGCGCCGACGCCTCTTTGGCACAACTGATCGAATCGAAGAAGCTCCAGAAGCCGGTGATCATCGGCCATAGCCTGGGCGGCACGTTGGCCCTGCGCTTCGCAGGCGAACACAGCGACCTGGTCGCCGGCGCCGTGGCGGTGGACGGCCTGCCCGTGTTCCCGGGGCTTGATGCCATGCCTGCCGAGCAGCGCCAGGCCATCTCCGCCAACCTGGCGCAAAAGATGGGCTCGGCCTCCGATGAAGACTTCAAGGCCCAGCAGCTGGGCTACATGCAGAAGATCGGCGTGATCGATCCGGCACTGGCGACGCGTTACGCGCCCTTCAACGCACGCAGCGACAAACACACTGTTGCGCGCTACATGGCCGAAGATGCCTCGGGCGACTGGCGCCCGCAGCTGGCCAAAGCCACCGTGCCCGTGCTTGAAATCGTTCCCTACAACACGCCTGATGCGCAGATGGGCCCGATGAAGGCCACGCAGGAGCAGAAGGTCGCTTACTACAAGGGCCTGCTGGGAACGGTGCCGAAAGCCAACGTGGTCGCTATCGCTCCCTCGCGGCATTACGTCATGCTTGACCAGCCCGCCCAGTTCAAGAAAACGCTGGCAGATTTCCTCCACAGTCTGTAAATACCGGGCGGCAACCACCGGGGATGTATCACATGCGCCAGATCGACAAACGCTACCTACGCGAGTTCCTGCCAGCCATGGCCGCCTACGTGATCGTGATGCTGATGATCTGGCCGAAGGTCGACAGCGTGGACATCCCGGTGCTGAAAGTGGCGGCGGCACTGGCGCCGATGTTGCCCCTGGCGTTTGCAGCCTGGGCCTTCATCCGGCGCGTGGTGGCATCGGACGAACTGGAAAGGCAGATGCACCTGATGGCGCTGTCGATCGCGGTGTGTGTGGTGGGCATGGCCTGCATGGCGCTCGGTTTCCTGGCCAGCGCGAAGATCCTGTCCGTTCCGGGCGGGCTCTTCACCTGGGTGTTGCCGGCGCTGATCGGCGTGTATGGCGTGGCGATGTGGCTCACCTCGCGCCGCTATGGCAATCCAGGATTTCCGTGATCAACCACGTTCGCGAACTTCGTACCGAGCGCGGCTGGTCGCAAGCTGACCTCGCTGACCGACTGGACGTCTCGCGACAGACGGTGAACGCAATCGAGACCGGCAAGTACGATCCCAGCCTGCCGCTGGCCTTCAAGATCGCGCGCCTCTTCGCGCTGTCGATCGAAACCATTTTCGAACCGGGGGAATAAAGCCCGCATGAAAAGTCGCGCACGTATATCGCTCATCGTCGTGGTGGTGATCGCGATCCTGGCAAGCCAGCACTTCCGCCATAAGGACGCCTCGCCGCTTCACGAGGAACCCGCCAGCGCCAGCACGGCGGCGCTGGTGGCCCCGGTGAAACCCGCGCCTGAACGCACCTGGCAGGTGGGCTCGCTCACCTTGAAGCCTTGCTCGCTCGGCCAGCCCAACAGCGGTATGTCTACCGCCGCCTGGTGCGCCCCGCTGGACGTACCTGAAGACCGCGCCAACCCCAACGGGCGGCACATCAAGCTCAATCTGGCCTTGTTGCGCTCCAGCGCGCAGGCTCCCAAGAGCGATCCGGTGGTGATGCTGGCCGGTGGCCCCGGCCAGGCGGCCACCGAGAGCTATCCCGCCGTGGCCGCGGCCTTCGCGCCGCTGCTGGCGCATCGAAACGTGCTGTTGATCGACCAGCGTGGCACGGGGCATTCGCACCCGCTGCAATGCGGCGGGGAAGAAAAGGGCGCCGGCGGCATCGACGACAGCAGCTCCAGCTACGATGAAAAGGCCTTGCGCAAGGAAACCCAGGCTTGCCTGGACGAAGTCAGCAAGGGCGCCGATCCCCGCTTCTACACCACGACCGATGCCATTGCAGACCTCGAAGACGCCCGCAAGGCGCTGGGTTCCCCTCAATTCAACTTGATAGGAATTTCCTACGGCACGCGCGTGGCACAGCGTTATGCCGCCGAGCATCCGGAGGGCGTGCGCAGCCTCGTGCTCGATGGCGTGGCGCCCAATTCACTGGTGCTTGGCGAGGAGTTCGCGGTGAACCTGGACGCCGCGCTGAAAGCCCAGTTCGCCCGCTGCACCGCCGACAAGGCCTGCCACGACCGCTTCGGCGATACCTACCAGACGCTCTACCAACTGCGTGACGCATTGCGCGCCAATCCGCACCAGGTGAGCTTCCGCGATCCGCAAACCTATGAATCGGTCAAGCGCAACCTCAACGAATTCGCACTCGCCACGGTGGTGCGCATGTTTGCCTATGGCCCGGAAACCGCGGCGCTGCTGCCGCTGTCGATCGACGCCGCCGCGCACGGCGACGTGGGCCCGCTGCTGGGGCAGGCCAAGCTTCTCACCGGCGACCTTGGCGACACCATGGACGGCGGCATGCAGTATTCGGTGATCTGCTCCGAAGACGCGGACCTGCTGACCTCGCGACCGCAGGATGCCGACACCATCCTGGGCGACAAGATGATCGAGGCCTTCAAGACGGCCTGCTCGATCTGGCCGCATGGCACGCGCCCGGCGGGTTTCCACGATCCGCTCAAGAGCGACAAGCCCGCGCTGCTGCTGTCGGGCCAGTACGACCCGGTCACGCCGCCGCGCTACGGCGACGAAGTGCTCAAGGGCCTGTCCAACGCGCGTCACCTGGTGCTCAAGGGCCAGGGCCACAACGTAATCGGCCGCGGCTGCATGCCGCGCGTAGTGGACGACTTCATCGACAAGCTCTCGCCCAAAACGCTGGACACCGCCTGCCTTGAGCGGGTGGGGCCGATTCCCGTCTTCGTCGGATTCAACGGAGCCACGCCATGATCGAGGTCAAGTCCCTGCACAAGGCGTTCGGCACGGTGAAGGCCGTGGACGGCGTCAGCTTCACCGCCCGCGACGGGCAGATCACGGGCCTGTTGGGTCCCAATGGCGCGGGTAAGACCACCACCCTGCGCATGCTCTACACGCTGATGAATCCCGACCAGGGCCAGGTGCTGGTGGATGGCGTGGACGCCGCCCGTGATCCTCTGTCCGTGCGCCGCTCCCTTGGCGTATTGCCCGACGCCCGTGGCCTCTACAAACGCCTGACCGCGCGGGAGAACATCGACTACTTCGCCCGCCTGCATGGCGTGCCCGAGGCCGATCTTGACCGCCGCCGCGATGCCCTGGTCAAAGCGCTTGAGATGGAAGACATCGCCGACCGGCGTACCGAAGGGTTCTCGCAAGGCCAGCGGGTGAAGACGGCGATCGCGCGCGCACTGATCCACGATCCGCGCAACGTGATCCTGGACGAACCTACCAACGGCCTGGACGTGATGGCCACGCGCGCCATGCGCCGCTTCATGTTCCAGCTGCGCGACGAAGGACGTTGCGTGCTGTTCTCAAGCCACATCATGCAGGAGGTGGGTGCGTTGTGTGACCGTATCGTGGTGATCGCCAAGGGCCGCGTGGTGGCCGATGAAACGCCCGACGCCCTGCGCAAGCAAACCGGCCAGGCCAACCTCGAGGACGCCTTCGTCAGCATCATCGGTACCGACGAGGGCCTTGCCGCATGAGTCCCTGGATCACGGTATTCCTCAAAGAGGTACGCGAGAACCTGCGCGACCGCCGCACCATCACCAGCGCATTGATCACCGGCCCCCTGCTGGGCCCGGTGATGTTCATCATGCTGATGAACATCGTGGTGAACCGGGAACTGGAAAAGGCCGACAAGCCGATCGCCGTGCCGGTGGTAGGCGCGCAGTACGCACCGAACTTCGTGGCGGCGATGAAGGGCATCGGCATCGACGCCAAGGCGCCGGTGAGCGATCCGGAAGGTGCCGTGGTGGCCCAGGAGGCCGACTTGGTATTGCGCATCTCGCCTGACTACGCCAAATCGTGGAGCAAGGGCGAGGGCGTGCAGGTGGAAGTGATCTACGACTCCTCCCAGCGCGATGCCAATACGGCGGTGCAGCGGGTGAGGCAGGCCATCGAGCTCTACGCCAAGCGCGAGGGCGCCATGCGGCTGATTGCCCGCGGCCTGTCGCCGACCACGGCGTGGCCTGTGCAGGTGGCCGACCGCGACCAGGCGACGTCGCAATCCCGCGCGGCGCTGATGTTCTCGTTCCTGCCTTACTTCTTCGTGCTGACGGTGTTCCTGGGCGGCATGTACCTGGCCATCGACCTCACCGCGGGCGAGCGCGAACGCCAGTCGCTGGAGCCCCTCTTCGCCAACCCCGTGCCCAGGTCGCAAATTCTTGCGGGAAAGCTGCTGGCGATCTGCGCGTTTTCCATGGTCAGCCTGTTGCTCACCCTGGCCGCGTTCTCCACGGCGGGCCTGTTCATCCCCTTCGATCGCATCGGCATGGTGCTGGACCTGGGGTTCCACTTCGCAGGCACCGTCTTGTTGCTGATGTTGCCGCTGGTGGTACTGCTGGCGGCCCTGCAGTCGATGGTGGCCGCGTTCGCCAAAAGCTATCGCGAAGCGCAGACCTATCTGTCCATCCTGATGATCATCCCCGTACTGCCCAGCGCCATGCTGTCGGTGCTGCCGATCAAGGCCGTCACCTGGATGTATGCGGTGCCGCTGTTGGGGCAGAACCTTGGCATCATCAAGGTGTTGCGTGGGCAGATGGTGACCGGGCAGGAGCTGGGCCTGGTGCTCGCCAGCGGCTTCGCGGCGGCTGCAGTGGCCATCGGCTTGACGGCCTGGCTGTACCGTTCCGAAAGGCTGGCGATCTCCGGATGACCAGGCGCTTGACACCCTCCTGGCGCAGCGCAACAATGCGCGCGCCCACGGCGCCGCAAGCGCTCACCGGGCCTGTGTTCAACACACCAAGAGCTATGGACGACACCCCTAGTCGCTACGTCGGCAACCGCGTGCCTCGGATGCCGGCGTCGAACAACTTGAACGCCCTCGGCGACCGCTCCCGGTCGGCCGGCGCTTTCCGCGTCTAGGAAGGTCCGGCCCACTCCTGGCGGGTGCCTTGGGCACCTGCATAGAAAGAGGAGATGGGCCATGAAGCTCACCATCGATCTGTCCGGCGCCCGTATGTTCGGCCGCCGCCTCGCTTTCGCCCTGGCGCGCCGCCGCGCCACGGCCCGCCGTGTCCAGCAGCCCCGCACGATCACCGTGCCGCGTCCCCGTGGCGACACGCTCGCCTCGCCGCGATCTACCCACGCCTGATGAACCCCGTTTCTAGCCAGCGCGCCGGCCATGCAGGGCACGGCGCGCGCCGATTCATCGAAACGTCGCTTTTCGACCGGAAAATGTCGTCCCTATGACGACACCATCCCGGTGCGAAGCTAAAGCGGTGCACCAGGATGCGTAACCCATGAATGTGAAGACCACGACGGCTGCCGCGCCCGCCGGCCGCAGCGCCGCCACGCAGGAAGCCTTCCGTCCCAACGCCGAGCTGCTGCAGGCCCTCGATACCAGCTTGAAGGGCCTGGGCGAGGAAGACATCGCCGAGCGCCTGGATCGCGACGGTGCCAACCGTGTTTCCCACGAAAAGCCGCCGCACTGGGCGTTGCAGCTGCTGCGCGCGTTCAACAACCCGTTCATCATCGTGCTGCTGGTGCTGGCCTTCGTCCAGCTGTTCACCGAAGACGATCTCACCGGGCCGATCATCATCGGTGTGATGGTGAGCATCAGCGTGCTATTGAGCTTCACCCAGGAATTCCGCTCGTCGCAGGCGTCGGAAAAGTTGAAGGCGATGGTGCGCAATACCGCCACGGCCACCCGTCGGGCGGAAGACGGCCATTCCGAGCGCATCGAAGTGCCGGTGGAAGAACTGGTGGCCGGCGACATCGTGCATCTGGGCGCCGGCGACATGGTGCCTGCGGACCTGCGCCTGCTCACCGCGAAGGATCTCTTCATCAGCCAGGCGATCCTCACCGGTGAGTCGCTGCCGGTGGAGAAGATCGCCGCCGCCGGCGAAGGCGACACCGGCAATCCACTGGATCTGCCCACCGTCTGCTTCATGGGCACCAACGTGGTCAGCGGCACGGCCACGGCGGTGGTGGTGGCTACCGGCGAGCGCACGTACCTAGGTTCGCTGGCGCGCAGCCTGTCCGGCCAGCGCGTGCAGACCAGCTTCGATCGCGGCGTGAAGAGCGTCAGCTGGCTGCTGCTGCGCTTCATGGCGGTGATGGTGCCCGTCGTTTTCGTGATCAACGGACTGGACAAGCACGACTGGCTCAACGCCGCGATGTTCGCCCTGTCGGTGGCGGTGGGCCTTACCCCCGAAATGCTGCCCTTGATCGTCACCGCGAACCTGGGCAAGGGCGCGCTGGCCATGAGCCGCCGCAAGGTGGTGGTCAAGCGCCTAAATGCGATCCAGAACTTCGGCGCGATGGATGTGCTGTGCACCGACAAGACGGGCACGCTCACCCTGGACAAGATCGTGCTGGAGCGCCACCTGGACCTGGACGGCGAGGAATCGGACGAGGCGCTGGAATTCGGCTATCTCAACAGCCGCTTCCAGACGGGGCTGAAAAACCTGATGGACAAGGCGGTGCTTTCGCACCGTGACCTGGAGCCCATCGCCGAGCGCTACCACATCGTCGATGAGATCCCGTTCGACTTCCAGCGCCGGCGCATGTCGGTGGTGGTGTCGGGCAACGATGGCCAGCACCTCTTGGTCTGCAAGGGCGCGGTGGAGGAAATGCTTTCCATCTGCAGTCACGCGAGCATCGGCGGCGAGGTGACCGAGCTTACCGATGAGCGCCGCCGCGAGATCCGCGCGATGACGCGCGAGCTCAATGAAGACGGCCTGCGCGTGCTGGTGGTGGCGGTCGCCCACCACACTGCACACAACCGCCCCTACAGCGTGGCCGACGAAACCGGCCTCACCGCCGTGGGCTGCCTGGCTTTCCTGGATCCGCCGAAGGATTCGGCCGCCACCGCGATCAAGGCGCTCAACCATCACGGCGTGGCGGTCAAGGTGATCACCGGCGACAACGAGGCGGTGACGCGGAAAATCTGCGCGGAAGTGGGCCTGGACGTGGAGCATTCCGCGCTCGGCCGCGACATCGAGGCGCTGGACGACGCAGCGCTCGATGCCATGGTGGCCCGCACCACGGTGTTCGCCAAGATGTCCCCGCTGCAGAAGGCGCGCGTGGTGAAGTCGCTGCAGCGCCAGGGCCACACGGTGGGGTTCCTGGGCGACGGCATCAACGACGCGCCTGCGCTGCGCGAGGCGGACGTGGGCATCTCGGTGGATACCGCGACCGATATCGCCAAGGAGTCGGCCGACATCATTCTTCTTGAGAAGAATTTGATGGTGCTCGAAGAAGGCGTGATCGAAGGCAGGATCACCTTCGGCAACATCATGAAGTACATCAAGATGACGGCCAGCTCGAACTTCGGCAACGTGTTCAGCGTGCTGGTGGCCAGTGCGTTCCTGCCGTTCCTGCCGATGCTGCCCTTGCAGATCCTGGTGCAGAACCTGCTGTACGACCTGTCGCAGCTGGCCATCCCCTTCGACCGCATGGACGAGGAATACCTGCGCAAGCCGCGCAAGTGGGATGCCGGCGACATCGGCCGCTTCATGGTGTGGATCGGCCCGGTCAGCTCCATCTTCGACATCACCACGTTCTGGCTGATGTGGCACGTGTTCGGCGCCAATGGCCCGGAGCACCAGTCGCTGTTCCAGTCGGGCTGGTTCATCGAGGGCCTGCTGTCGCAGACCCTGGTGGTGCACATGATCCGCACGCGGCGCATTCCGTTCGTGCAGAGCATTGCCGCGGCGCCCGTGCTGGCGCTCACGGCTGCGATCATGGTGGTGGGCATGTACCTGCCGTTCTCGCTGTTGGGCGCGAAGATCGGGCTGGTGCCGCTGCCGGGCGTGTACTTCGGTTACCTGGCAGTGACGCTGCTGTGCTACTGCGTACTCACCCAACTGATGAAGGTGCTCTACATCCGCCGCTTCGGGCGCTGGCTGTAACGGTCAGATCGAGCGTGTCGCCTCCACGGGCGGCACGCGCGAGGCGCGCATGGCCGGTGCCAGCACGGCAAGCTGGCCCAGCACCAGCAGCACCGCCGCGCCCACGACCACATAACCCACGGCCAGGCGTGCCGTTTCGAAGGTGACCATCATCCAGCCGTTGAGAATGGCCGCCAGCACCACGCCGGCAACGATGCCGCCGATGGTGATCAAGGCGTTCTCGGTAAGGAAATAGGTAAGGATGTCGCGGCGGGTGGCGCCCAGCGCGCGGCGCACGCCGATCTGCTTGCGCCGCTGGCCTACCCAGAAGCTGGTGAGGCCGACGATGCCGGCCGCGGTCACGCCCAGCAGCACCAGGCAGATGCCACCCATCATCCAGGCCAGGCCACGGTCGCTGCTGTAGGCGCGTTCGCGCAGGTCCGTGAAGGTGGAGACGCCATCGGGCTCGGCGATGATCCGGCGGCGGCTGATTTCTTTCAGCGCTGCCGGTGCACTCTTGAGCAAAGTGTGCAATTCGCCCGGGCGTGCGCGGATCACGAACATGGCGCCCGACCAGGCCAGGTGCATAGGCACCATCACCACTTCGTTCCAGCTGCCGCTCTCATCGACCGATGTACCAGGCGATTGCAGGCGATCGATGACGCCGATGATGGTGCTCGGCTTCGCATCGACATTGCCCAGGTAAATGATCTTCCCGGTGGCCGGCTGGCCCGGAAATAACCGTTCGGCCAGGGCCCGGGTGATCATCACCGTGGGAGCGTCGGGGCTGCCGTTCTCATCGATTGAACCGATCTCGTCAGGGCGGAAATTCCTTCCCTCGGACAGGCGCACGCCAAGGGTGTTCAGGGCATGATCGTCGGCGAACATCACCGCCACACTGCCTAGGTAATCCGTGCCCGGCTTGATCCGCACGCCGCTCTGCCAGGCATCGCCCGACACGGGCATGGCATTGGTGGCGTAGGCATCGGCGACACCGGGCAGGCTGCGCAATGCGGCCAGATCCGCCGCCTGCCGCGCGGGAAATTCCGCGGGATCGCCCACCCAGCGGTTGAGCACATACATCAGTTCACTCTCCGCAACACCCGTGGGCCGCGAGATGCGCTCGATGCGCGAGGAGATGATGAAGAGCGCGTTGCATACCACCGCGAGGGTGAGCGCGATCTGCAGGCCGATAAGGATCGCGCCGGCCTTGTGCCGGCGCAGGGCGTGGATGATGGGTCGGATCTGCAGCATGGTCTTGGGATGTCCTTCAGGTCGACTTCAACTGCCATGCCGGTTGCACCTGGGCAGCGCGCCAGGTGGGATAGAACGCGGCGATCACGGTGCTCAGCAAGGCGACGGCCACCGTCAGCGCCAAAAGCGACAGGTCAAGATGGGCGAGCTTCGCGATCGCAGGCTCGAAGACCAGGCCGATGCCCAGCATGCCCACCCCGGTAAGCACCACACCCAGTACGCCACCGGCCAGGCCGACCGTTGCCGCTTCCATCAGGAATTGCAGGTAGATCTCGCGGCGCGATGCGCCAAGCGCCCGTCGCACGCCGATCTCCGGGGCGCGCCGCATGAACTTGGCCAGCAGGATGCCGATGGTGTTGACCAGGCAGATCACCAGGAAAGCCAGCGCGATCACCACGCTCATGCGTGCCTCCGGCGGCACCACGTGCCGGTACGCCAGCCACTGCATGACGTTGCGCAAGCGCACATTGGGTGCCCAGCCGAAACGGCCGGCGCTTTGTTGTCCCGCGGCGTAATCGCGGAGGAAATTCCGGTATCGGGAAACCGCCGCAGCATCGGGAAGCTCGGCCCAGAAGCTTACGAACACGCATTCGGACCGCACGAAGTTCTGGAAGCCCGGTTCCGATGGCCGGTTGCACACGTTGCCACCGGCGGGTTGGCGGCTGTCTTCGATGGCGCGGTTGAAGGGCATGTACAGATCACCCATGTCGCCGAAGCCGGAGCGGTTGTCCAGGTCGAAGAAGCGCGGCCGGGCCTGGAAGCGTTCGACCACGCCCACCACCCGGAAGCGCTTGCCGTCCAGGTCGATTTCGCGACCCACGCTGTTGGCACCGCCGAAGACGCGGTCGTTGACGTCGCGGCCGATCACCACCACGCGCGAGCGCGCTTCGTCGTCTTGCGCGCTCCAGGTACCGCCATAGACGAAGCGCATGTCGAACATGGCGAAGATGTCGGTGAAGACGGCATAGCCGCGCACCAGTTGCGCCAGCTGCGCCGGATCCTCGCTCTCGATGGAGACGGCAATGGGATAGAGCGCGCTCTGGCGCGGCGCCTGGTGGGCCTGTTGCAGGGCCATCGCGTCGCGCCAGGTGTTCCACTTGACCGGTTCACCCTCGTCGTTGCCGTGTGGCCCATAGTTGTCCACGTGCGCAATGAACAGCTGGGAGGATTTTCCCGGGATCGGATCGGCTGACGTTGCCCGGAACACGGCATAGGTGGTCATGGAGGCGGCCACGCCCACGCCGATCACCACCACCATTAGCAGGGTGAGGACGGGATTGCGCCGAAGGCTCATGACCCCGAGCTGGAAGTAGTAGGCAAGCATGGAACGTCCCGGTTTCCGCGAGGCCTCGCTCCATGAAGTCAGCAAGCGGCGTGCCACGTTTAAGGCACTGATGCGCCGGGAATTCCACGGCGATACGGCGTGTCCGCGGACACACCGTACGGACAGGCGGACGAGCGGGTCGGCAGCTATCCGATGGTGGCGGCCTGGCGGGGCGCAAGCATCGATTCGCCAATGCCGGCATCGGACAGGTTCGATGGCAGTGCGCGCCGGAGCACCAGGTGCGCGCAGGCCTCGCCCATCGCGGCCGATGTCTGGATGCCGTAGCCGCCCTGGGCCGCCAGCCAGAAGAAACCTTCCGCATGCGGGTCGAAGCCGCCCACCAGGTCGCCATCGGCCACGAACGAGCGCAGGCCCGCCCAACTGCGGCGGGGTCGATGGATGGTCATCGTAGTGGCTTGCTCGATGCGGTCGATGCCCACGGCGATGTCGAAATCTTCCGGTTGCACGTCATGCGGGTGCACGGGGTCGGTGTTGGCGGGCGAGCCCAGCAGCAGGCCGGCGTCGGGCTTGAAATAGAAGTCTTCGGCAGCGCCGGTGACGAACGGCCATGTCGCCGTGTCGACGCCCGGTGGCGGATCGAACAGGAAGGCCGTGCGGCGTTTGGGTTGAAGCCCGATGGGCGACACACCGGCCAGGCGCGCCACCTCGTCGGCCCAGGCACCCGCGGCGTTCACCAGGACAGGCGCGCGATAGACGGTATCGTTATCCCCCGTCACCAGCCAGTGGCCCCGGCTGCGCTCGAGATGGGTCGTGCACACGCCCATGCGAAGGCTGCCACCGCGCGACTTCATCCCTTGCAGGAAACCCTGGTGCAGTTCGTTCACGTCGATGTCGGCCGCACCCGGTTCGAACATGCCGACCACGGCGGCTTCCGGCCGCAGCACCGGTACCCTGGCGCGCGCGGCATCGCCGTCGATGAGCTCCACGCGGGTAAGTGGACGGTTCTCTTCATATTGGGCCAGCACGTCGTCGGACTGCTCCCGCGTTCCGATCACCAACGCACCGCGCGGGGTGAGGATCGGATGCGCGGCGAAGCCCGCCGGAGGGTGGTCCAGGAACGGCCGCGTGGCGCGGGTGAGTGCGCGCACCTGCGCCGACCCATAGGTTTCGCAGAACAGAGCCGCCGACCGGCCGGTTGAGTGCATGCCGGCATAGGCTTCGCGTTCGAGCACCAGCACGCGCGCATATGGCGCCAGGAACCAGGCCACCGAGGCTCCGGCCATGCCCGCACCCAGGACGATCACATCGGCGTCGATCGTGGTGCTCACGGTGCGGGAAGGCTCCATGCCATGCGCAGGCGTGTGTATTCTGCTTCCGGAAGCAACACGATCACCGGGTTGTCTTCGGGTTTGAGCCACGAGAGCAAACGGTCCATGGTGCCGTCGGCCATGGCCGTGCAGCCCACGGTGGGTGAGCTGGGGGTTTTCCATAGGTGGGCAAAGATGCAGCTGCCGGCGCCGATGCGGCCATCGGGATTGTGCTCGATGACGAAGCCCAGCCGGTAGGCGTGGTCACCGTTATTGTGGATGTCACGCCGCATGGCCTCGGTGGCTCCGGCCACGGCTTTCTCGCCAACCTGCCGTGCATCCACGATGCGGTTGTACAGCGGCGAGCCACTGACATCCACGCAATAGTCGGTAGCGCTTAGCGCCCTGTACGGCATCGCGGTGGCCGCCGTGCCTGCATAGCCGAATGCTTGGCCGATGCGGAACACGCCCGTCGGGCTGCGGCCATCGCCTTCGTGCTTGGTCGGTCCGCCGGGCTGCTGCTCGTTCAGGCCCACGCCCCAGGCCGCGCCCTTGCCGATCACCACCGCTGCCGCCGTGCCTATTTCACGCCAGTGGCCATCGTGTTGTTCGTACGTGCGTAGCTGGCCCTGCGTGCTGTCCCAGCCCGGCACCGTGACCACCACCATCTGCCGTGCATTGGCCCAGGGCAGGCGAGTGGCGGCGATCGCGGGCGCCAGTGTGGCAAGCAGGCCCGTAGCAAGAAACGCCGCTCGCTGGATCATCGATCGTGGCATGTGCGAAGGCCTCTTCCGGATCATGGTTCGAGCATCTGGCCGATGCGCTCAAGGTTGGCCACCAGCTGCGCATGGCGATCGTCGTCTTCCTCGCAAAGACGCATGAACAGGCCATCCAGGAGGTGTTGCAGCGACGACTGGTACACCAGCGACTGCACGTGCGGCTGCTCGTCGTGGGCCGACACGACCAGTGCGATGTCAGCTATCGTGCGCAGAGGGTTCAGGGTATGCCGGGTGACAGTCACCACCTGGCCACGCCGCTCATGGAAGAACCGGGCGATCTTGTACAGCGCCGGGTGCCGTCCGTGCTCGGAGAACACCAACAGCACATCGCCGGGTTTGGCGGCCGATACGTTGGACGCCATGCGCGAGGCGTCGAAACTGTGCACGGCCAGGATGCCCAGCAGCGAAAGCTTCAGGGCGAAACCCCGGGCGTAAAGGTCGTCCTCGCCCAGTCCGATGATGAAGACGCGTCCGTTGGCGCCCGCCCGGGCGAGCGCGGCCACGGTGGCATCCAGCGACTCGGGAGCGTTGATCAGGCGGGTGGCTTCTTCCGCTTCGGTCTTCCGCCGCCACAGCGTCGCCACAGCGCTGGATCCCTCGCTGGCAGGTATCGGCGCGGAGGGTGCCCCGCCATCGCCGTTCTCGCTGCGGGCAATGGTTTCCCCTACCGAGAATTTAAGGTCGGGGTAGCCGCGGAAGCCGAGCTTCTGGGTGAACTTCACCACGCTCGACTGGCTGATCCCCAGGGCGTTGGCCAGTTGCTGCGAGGAATAGTCGCGCAGCAACTGCGCGTTCTCCAGGATGAAGTCGGCAATACGCCGCTCCACCGCCGACATGCGGTCTCGTTCGGAACGGATCTTGACCAGGGGCGACATGGGGCGGCCTTCAGAGACACGGTTCCAATCCGCGGATTTCGCGGATGCCAAGGCCGGGTGCGTCGGTCACGGAAATTTCCGACTCGTTGAAGATCACCCCGCCGTCCACGGGGTTGTACTGGCAAAGCGACGGCCCGTCGAGATCCACCTTGGTGATCACGTTGGCATGGGCCACCGCCACGTGCACGGCCGCCGCCACGCTGATGCTGGTTTCGAGCATGCAGCCGATCATGCACTCCACGCCGAACATGCCGGCGATGTCGGCGATGCGGATGGCGTTGGAGATGCCACCGGTCTTCATCAGCTTGATATTGATGATGTCGGCTGCGCGCATGCGGATCAGCTCGATCACTTCCATCGGGCCGAACACGCTTTCATCGGCCATGATCGGCGTGTGCACGCGCTCGGTGACATAGCGCATGCCGGCAAGGTCGCGTGCCTTCACCGGTTGCTCCACCAGTTCCAGGCGGACGCCGGCGTCTTCGAGTGTGTTCAGGGCAAATACCGCTTCCTTGGCCGTCCAGCCCTGGTTGGCGTCAAGGCGCAGCAGGGCGCGGTTCTCGACCGCCGCGTAGATGGCGCGCACGCGCTCGATGTCCACGCCGATATCCTTGCCCACCTTGATCTTCAGCGACTCGAAGCCCCGGTCCACCGCGGCGATGGAGTCGGCCACCATCTTGTCGATGTAGTCCACGCTGATGGTGATGTCGGTGGTGATCGCCGGGTCGCCGCCGCCCAGTAGTTTGTACAGCGGCGCGCCGTAAAGCTGGCCCCAGAGGTCGTAGATGGCGATCTCCACCGCCGCCTTGGCGCTGGAGTTCTTTTCCATCGCACCCTGGATCAGCTGGGTGAGGTGGTTGAGGTCGGCCACGTCCTGGCCCATCAGGCGCGGCGCGATGTAATGGCGGATGGCGTCGATGATCGAACCATGGGTGTCACCGGTGATGACGGCCGTTGCCGGAGCCTCGCCGTAACCAACGTGGCCGGTATCGGTGTTCACCATGATCACGATGTCTTCGATGCTCTTGACCGTGCGCAGCGCCGTCTTGAACGGTGTCTTCAATGGCACACGAAGCATGCCGAACTGGATGTCGGTGATTTTCATGGGGACGTCTTCGTCTCGTTATTCTTGGAAGAGGGATTTTCGATCATGGCCGGATGCGCACGATGCTGGTCATGTGGTCGACGAAGGATTCCTTCGCATTGGCCATCATCGGCAACAGCGGCGTAACCGATACCGCGTTGAGCTTCACCCGCCGCATGCTGCCATCGGCTTGCACGTAGCTCATGCCCGATACGTCGTGGATCACGTACGGCTGGCCGTCGACCTTGCCGATCACCATCATCACGTGGCCGGGGATGTAGATCAGGTCGCCCACGTCCATGGCAAGCACCGCCTTCACCCGCGCGTCGTGCTTGTCTGCCGGGCCGAATACGGTGTGCTGAAGGCCGGGGCTGATGCTCTGGTCGCGCGTGTTGCGTGGCATCTGCACGCCCATGCTGCGGTATACGTCTGAAACAAAGCCGCTGCAGTCCCGGCCGTCAAAGGCATGTCCCCAGCCGTAGCGCTCACCGAGGAACTTGAAGGCCTGGCGAATGATGTTGGCGCGGGTAAGCAGCAGGTAATCGGCGCTGCTTTCCTGGTTCCGTTGCAACAGGGCAGGGGCGAAGGCAAGCGATCCGTCATCTTTGCGCACGGGCAAGCTGAGTACCCATGAGGTGTACGGTCCCTGGCCGTTTACCGCCTGGTCCGCAGGCAGCCTGGTATCCAGGGGAACGCGAGTTCCCATATCCAGTTGCAGCTCCGATACGGCCGGTGCTTCCGGCGTGAACACCGTGCGTGGCTTGGCACCGGTAATGATGCGATACGGTGTGGCATCGACATGGGTGAGGACGTCGTCGCGGGGACCTTCGGCGATGTCCTGCGCCCACGCCCAGGCCGCATACCGCGGGCTTACCACGAACAGCCAGTGGCCATCACCGCTGGTGTGGGTGATCACCACCGGATCGCCCGGGAAAAGCGCGCTCTCCTGGAAGCGGTCGATATCGGTGTCGTCGGCATGGCTGAATACGCGCATGTCCGTGGGCACGCCGCGTAGCGCGGTGCGGCGCACGGCCATGCCGAAACGCGTGGGCGCCTGGGCAGGAATGCTATCGAGCGCCCGGTTGGCGAATACGGCGTCGATGGAGGCCTTGGGCACTTCCTGGCCGTGGATGTCGTAGAGCGGACGGTCCGGCTGTTTGGCGAGCTTGACGATCCAGCCTTTGACCTGGTCGCCTGTCAGGTTCCCGCCAAGCGCACGGATGTCGTGCATCGACGGATCCTGCGCCAGCACCTTCTTGTTCAGTGCATCGATGGCCCCGGCATCCATCACCACGCGATCGGCATCAGCCAGGTGCGCGAGCCAGAAGTCAGGCGAAAGCTTGGTGTCGTCCATGCCCAGCACGCCCGATGGCGGTACGCTGAAAGGCGCCTGGGCATGAAGCGGTCCCGTGCCCAGGGCTAATGCCAGGACGCCGGCAATGAGGCAGGTTTTCAGCATTCGCATGAGCTTAAAGACTCCTCAAAAAGCCAGCCTGGACAACACCGACGCCACCAGCAGACCAAAGCCGGTACCGAGGATATAGCCCAGCAGCGCCAGCAGGACGCCCACCGGCACAAGCGACCGCGAGTAGGTGGCGGCCAACACCGGCGTGGCGGCCACGCCGCCGATGTGGGCCAGTGAGGCGATGCCGCACAGGTACAGGTCGAAGTGGAACATCCGGGCAAGCAGCGACAGCAACACCGCATGGATGGCAATGATCGACACCCCGCACAACAGATACACCGGTGCCGCCGCAATCCCGTCAAAGCTGCTTTGCGAAGCGAGCACGGCCACCACGCTGATCAATAGCGCGCTGGACAGCGTGCCGGCGCCGGGAAGCCGGGCCAACGGCGTATGTGCCGCTACCAGGCCCGCCACCGTGGCGATCAGGATGGTCCAGGTGGTGGACGACACCATGCTCGACAAAGGCAGGCGATCGCCAAGCCAGGCGGACGCTGCAGCCACCAGCAAGGCGCCGCCCAGCCACATCAATATGTCCGACCAGTGCGCTGGACCTCGTACGACCGTTTCGGCCACCGCCATGTCGGCGCTGGACGTGGCGCGCGTCCAGCGATTGAAGGCCGGCGCCAACCGCGCAACGGAAAACAGCACCACGACCCACATCGAGTAGCAAAGCGCATCGGTAAGCAAGGTGGTGGCAAGCGAGGTATCGGACATGCCTACGGCCTGCTTCACCGCGATCATGTTGGCCGTGCCGCCCATCCAGCTGCCGCTTAACGAGGCCAGCGGCTTCCACGCGTCGCCCGGCAGCCAGTGGCGGAACACCAGGAAGGTGGCGACGAAGGCGGCGAACAGGCACAGGGAGGTGGAGAAAAACACCGCCAACACGCGGGGACCCAGCGCGATGATGGCGCGCAGGTCGCAGTTGATCATCAACAGGAAGAGCAGCGCCGGCACCAGGCGCGACACCAGCATGCCTTGGGCTGCATGTATTTCGGCACTGGCCGACCAGAGCCCGGCCACGGAAAGTGCGGTGACCATGAGGTAGGTCAGCACGATCGGCGGCAGCACCTCGAAGATTTTCCAGCCGCTGCGCCGTTCCACGGCAGGCCAGAGGCCCGCGGCCAGCAGCATCACGGCAAGGTACGGCCACACCGACTGGATCATGAGTCCCCTTTCGGCCCGGCGCTACGCGGCGGACGGTGGTAGTTAGGAATATCTATTCCTATACAGTATGGCCGAAGCATAAATTATTGACCGCGGTTTGCAAGCATGTTACACAGCCTTTTCGGGAGGCGGCGCGCGGCGTCGGCTTGAAGAGGGATTCCATCGGTGAACATGACCAGGCCTGGGTGGTTTCACGCGGCGCGGGTTCGCAGCTTCCTGCGGGCCGGCGGCCTGTTCCTGCTGCTGGGTATAGCCGGAACCGCAGCCGCTGCGCAGGAAAACGCCGACGTCACCCGCGCCATCGCGCTGATCGACGCCGGGCATTTCCACCAGGCGCAGGCGCTGATCGACGGTGATCTGGCCAAGGGTCCACTGGATGCACCCACGCGCGACGCCCTGACATTCCAACGCGAGCGCATGCGGCGCATCCTGATCGATTTCACCCTTGATGCCGATGCGGTGAAGCAACGTGTCCGCAAGCAGATCCCGGACCTTACCGACGCCGAGTTCGCCCGGTTCGATGCCGCCCGCCTGTTCGAGAAACAGGTGATCGACGGCAACACGCTGTACTTCAAACGCTCGCCCGGCAACCTGTTTCGCTTGAGCCCGGAAGCCGTGGCCAGGCGAAAGGTACAGACGCCTATCGTCGACGGTCCCAACGAAGTACTCAACGACTACCACCGCAAGGTGCGTGCCGCAGCGCTCGCAAGCCATGCGACCAGCGTCCTTCCGCACCGTGTACGGGTAACGCACACGATCACGGTGGACGCCGATGCCGTGCCCGCCGGCCAAACAGTGCGCGCGTGGGTGCCGTTCCCGCGCGCCATTCCCGGCCAGCAGGAAAACGTCCAGCTGGTAGACAGCACGCCCGCCAGCGCGAAGCTCGCTCCCGAATCGGCCTTGCAGCGCACCGCGTATCTTGAAAAGCCGGCGCAAGCGGGCAAGCCCACGGTCTTTGCCGTGACCTACGAGGTCACGCTCTACGCGCGCTACAACAGCATCGATGCGGCCAGGGTGAAGCGCGAACACATCACGCCGGAACTTGCTCCTTTCATTGCCGAACGCGCGCCGCATATCGTGTTCACCCCGGACATGCGCGCGTTTTCCCGCCGCGTGGTGGGCGATGAGAAGAACCCCTACCGCATCGCGCAGAAGCTCTTTGCCGCCGTGGACAAGATCCCCTGGGCCGGCGCCCGCGAGTATTCCACCATCAGCAACATCAGCGATTACACCTTGCATGCCGGTCATGGCGACTGCGGGGAGCAGACCCTGCTGCTGATGACTTTGCTGCGCCTGAACGGCATCCCGACGCGCTGGCAGTCGGGCTGGATGTTCTCCGACGGTAGCTACAACAACATCCACGACTGGGCGCAGGTGTACTTCGCGCCTTATGGCTGGGTGCCGATGGACGTCACCTTCGGTCGCCTGATTCCGGGTGCCAATGCCAAACCCGGCGACGATGCACTGGAATGGTTCTACCTCGGTGGCCTGGATGCTTATCGCATCGCCTTCAACGACGACTACAGCCAGCCATTTGTTCCACCCAAGCAGCATTTCCGCTCCGAGACCGTGGACCTGCAACGCGGCGAAGTGGAGTGGTCGGGCGGCAATGTGTACTTCGACCAGTGGGACTACGACTTCAAGTGGCAGGAAGTGACGACCGCGCCGGGAGACGCGGATCGCAAGACCGCGAAGGATTGAATACTTAGACAACTTTGCCTGGGGAGTGGGGACGATGTGGGAGATGAAGCAAGGCAGGCAAGTCCTGCGCCGTGGCGTATTGTGTGTCGCCGTGGGCCTGTGCCTGGCCGCCTGGCAACCGGTACACGCGGCCAACACCGACGGTTCGGTGGTCGGCCGTACCCGTCCCGGTGCGGTGGTCACCGTTCGCGATCCAAGCACTGGCCTGACGCGCTCGGTCACGGCCGACAGCAACGGTAATTATCGGTTTTCCTATCTGCCAGTGGGCCACTACCAGTTGGAAAGCAGCAAGGATGGCCAGCCCGTGGGCTCGCCCGTCGGTGTGACGGTAAGCCTGGGCAATGCGACAACGGTCAATGTGGGTGAGAAGAACGAAGCGGTGGATCTTGCCGGTGTGCAGGTGACCGCGCCGAACGTGGTGTCGGCGATCGACGTGACCTCCACCGAATCGGCCACCAACATCAGCCGCGAGCAACTGGCACGGTTGCCGGTGGACCAGAACGTGCAGGCCGTGGCGCTGCTGGCGCCGGGCGTGAACAAGGGCAACGCCGGCTTCGGCGGCATTTCCTTCGGCGGCTCGTCGGTGGCGGAGAACTCCTTCTACGTCAACGGATTGAACGTCACCGATTTCTACAACCGCAACGGGTTCTCCGAGGCACCGTTTGCCTTCTACCAGGAATTCCAGGTCAAGACCGGCGGTTACTCGGTGGAGTTCGGCCGCACCACTGGCGGCGTGGTGAACGCGGTGACCCGGTCGGGCAGCAATGAGTTCAAGGCCGGCACCGAGATGACCTTCGAGCCAAGCGCTTGGCAGGCGCAGGCCAACAATCACTACGATTCGACCGGGCGATACATCACATCCAGCGAAGATCACTACTCGCGCACCAAGATGAACGTGTTCGCGTCCGGTCCGATCATCAAGGACAAGCTGTTCTTCTTCGCCATGTACGAAGCGCGCGGCTATACCCCGCAGAACACCAACGACCGCGGCACCCTGCTGACCACCAACGACACCGACAGCGGGTTCTGGGGCACCAAGATCGACTGGCACATCAACGACAAGAACCTGCTGGAGTTCATGGCGTTCTCCGACAAGGACAAGAACGTCGGCTCGGTCTACAACTACGATTTCGACGCCGATACCACCAGTCCCAAGAATGACGAGGTGTACAGCGACACCGGCGGCCGCAACTGGGCGCTTACCTACACCAGCTACCTGCTCAACAACCTGTCGATGAAGCTGATGTATGGCAAGAACGAGCGCGAGGCCTTCACCCGCGCTCAAAGCGACTTCGATTGCAACCCGGTACGCGCCGTATCAGCGATTCCCGACCCCGGTGTTCCGTTGGGTTGTAGCCCAAGCACCGCTGTGCAAAAGCGCAACGACGAGCGCAAGCAGACCCGGGCGGACTTTGAATGGACGCTCGGCGAGCACCTTGTGCGCTTCGGTTACGACCATGAAGTAGATACCTCGGACTTCCTGCAGCACTATCCCGGTCCCGGGCAGCTGTACTACAACATCTACACCACCACGCCAGGCTCCACCATCGAGAACGACGGCGTGGTGCCCCCGGGCTACTTCGCCTATGTCCGTGCGCGCCGCAACGAGCTCAGCGGCAACTTCGAAACCACCAACTCCGCCTATTACGTGGAGGACAACTGGTCGATTACGCCCAACTTCCTGCTCAATGTGGGCCTGCGTCGCGATGCCTTCGACAACAAGGATGCCGCGGGCCGCAGCTACATCAAGATGGACAACATGGTGGCGCCGCGGCTGGGTTTCTCGTGGGACCTGAAGGGCGATGGCACCACCAAGGTGTTCGGTAACCTCGGCCGCTACTACCTGCCTGTGGCCAACGTGATCAACATCAAGCAGGCCGGCGGCCTGCTGGACCAGCGTACCTACTACGGCTTCGACGGCTACCAGATCCTCGAGCGGAACGGCTCGCCCTATGCGGTACCGATTCTCGGTCCGCAGATTGGCGGCGTGGACGACTCGCAGGGCGACGGCACGGTGGGCGATCTGCGGTCCGAAGTGGACAAGAACATGGATTCGGTCTACCAGGACGAGGCAATCCTGGGCTTCCAGCAGGCCATCAGCGACAAGTGGTCGTGGGGCGTCAGCGGCACCTACCGCAAGCTGCACAACGCCATCGACGACATGGAGATCAGCGCCACGCGCCAGTGCGGCGGCGATGGGTACATCGGTTACGTGATGGCCAACCCTGGCAGCAAGGTCACGGTGTACGGCGATACCAACTGCGACGGCGTGCCCGACGGCTACCTGACGGTGGACACGTCCAAGGAAGGCTGGGCGATGTACGACGCGGAAGGCAACTACCTGGGCCAGCGCGGCTGGAAGAAGCCCAAGCGCAGCTTCGGCTCGCTGGAATTCCAGATCGACCGTGCCTGGGACGACAAGTGGGCCTTCAATGCTTCATATGTGCTGTCGTGGAGCCGAGGCAATGCCGAGGGGCCGGTCGATTCCGATACCAACTTCGACGACACCGGCCGTACCGAGAATTTCGACGACCCGTACGTGAATCTCAACAGCGGATACCTGCCCAACGATCATCGCCATCAGTTCAAGTTCCGCGGCACCTACGCCATTAGCCCGAACTGGCAACTGGGCGCGGACCTCGTGGTGCTTTCGGGCAGTCCCATCACCGGCTATGGCGTGGGTAACCCGTATGACGCGCAGGTGTACCACAGCTATTTCATCTGCGTGTCCGACTGCGACGATCCGCATTCGGAGAATCGCGTGTACCAGCTTTCGCCGCGCGGCAAGGACCGCACGCCCTGGACGTACGACCTTGGCGCCAGCCTGACCTACATCCTGCCGGTGACCGAGAAGAATTACCTGCGGGTGAAGTTCGCCGTGTACAACCTGTTCAACCAGCAGCGCACCCTGGGCGTGGACCAGGATCTGCAAACGTCGGTCGGCGGACTGAACTCCACCTTTCTCCAGCCCCAGCGCTTCCAGTCCCCGCGATTCGGTCAGTTGACCTTGTCGCTGGACTTCTGAGGAAGCGCCTTCCCCCCGCGACCCGCGGCTTGCGGGTCGCTTTTTTTTGCCCTTGCGGCGACGATGGACGCCGGACCGGAAAAGGTGGCCAGTTTCGATGAAGACCCTTCGCAATGTCCTATGGCTCTTCGCCGTCGCTGCAGGCGCGGCCACGGCGCAGACCACCGAGCCGCTGACCATCGACACCCACGTGGATATCCCCTTCGGGTATATGCGCGAATCCCGCTTCGACGTGGGTAAGGACACCCAGCTGAAGGTCGACCTGGGAAAGATGGAGCGCGGCGGCCTGGATGGCGCCTTCTTCGTGATCTATGTAGGGCAGGGACCGCTGACCACCGCCGGCTACGCCAAGGCCGTGGCGCAGGCGGCGAAGAAATACGATGCCATCGACCTGATGCTCAAACGCTATCCCGATCGCATCCGCATGGCACGCACGCCCGAAGAAGTACGCGCCAACCATGCCGCGGGCAAGCTCTCGGCGATGATCGGCATCGAGAACAGTTATTCGCTAGGCCATGACATCAAGCGCCTGGATGCCGCCTTCGCCCGGGGTGCGCGCTATCTGGGTCTGGTGCATGTGGGCAACAACGACCTGTGCGGCAGTTCGCTGCCCGACACCAAACTCGGCGACAAGGCCGACGACAACCTGGGCATCACCGACTTCGGCCGCCAGGTGGTGCGCCGGGCCAACCAGCTGGGGATGATGGTGGACATCTCGCACGCCTCCGACGCCTGCGTGCGCGACGTGCTGGCGCTGTCCACGGCGCCGATCATCGGCTCGCATTCCTCCTCGCGCGCCATCACCAACCACCCGCGCAATCTTCCAGACGACCTGCTCAAGGCCATCGCCGACAAGGGTGGTGTGGTTCAGGCCGTGGCCTACAAGGAATTCCTGAAGATCGATCCGGCCCGCGAGGCGGCCGAGAAGAAGATGCAGGCGGCAGTGGCCAAGGGTGCCGGCGACAAGGAATACGACAGCGAGAAGCACGACTACCTGCCCGCCTATGCCCAGGGCATGCGGCAGATCCAGAAGGACCACCCGCTGGCGACGCTCGATGATTACCTGGACCACATCCAGCACATGGTGAAAGTGGCCGGCGTCGACCACGTGGGCATCGCCTCGGACTTCGATGGCGGCGGCGAGATCACCGGCTGGATGGATGCATCCCAGACGCACAACGTCACCGCCGGGCTGCGCGCGCGCGGCTTCAGCGAGGCCGACATCGGGAAGATCTGGGGTGGCAACCTCCTCCGCGTCTGGGCCCAGGTGCAGCAGGTATCGCATCCCTACGACCGCTTGTTCGACGAGGCGGTGGCGCGTTTCCACATACCCGGGTTGGCGGTGGGCGTGATCGACCACGGCCAGGTGGTGTTTCGCCGTGCCGCGGGTGAGCGCGTGGTGGGCTCCGGGCAGGCGGTGGATACCGGCACGCTGTTCAAGATCGCCTCGAATTCCAAGGCCATGACCACCGCGATGCTGGCGCGGCTGGTGGCGGCGGGAAAGCTGCACTGGGACGATCCGGTGACGAAGTACCTGCCGCAGTTCAGGATGTACGACCCCTGGGTGACGCGCGAGATCCAGGTGCGCGACCTGCTGATCCACGACAGCGGCATGCGCGCAGGCGCAGGTGATCTCATGTTGTGGCCGGAGCCGAACGACTTCACCCGCAAGGACATCCTGGCGGGCCTCGCCTACCTGAAACCGGCCTACAGCTTTCGTTCGCGCTACGCCTACGACAACCTGCTGTACGTCGTTGCCGGCGAAGTGGCATCCGCTGCCGGCGGCGCACCTTACGAAACTCTGCTGCGGCGCGAGGTGTTCAAGCCCATGGGGATGGATCGTTGCCAGGTCGGCGCCTTCAGTCGCGATGGCGTAGGCAATGTGGCCCAGCCGCATATCCGCAAGGACGACGCCAACGTACTTATCCATGCCGATGGGCCTGAAGTGCCTGCGATCACGTCGGCCGCGGCGGGCGGCGTACGCTGCAGCCTGGACGACATGCTGCGCTGGGCCGATAACTGGCTTGATCCCACGCCAGCTGATTTGAAATGGCTCGATGCCGACCAGCGCCGACCCTTGTGGTCGGCGCAGATGCCGATGCCGATATCCGGGCACAAGCGTGCCTGGGACGACACCCATCTTTATGCCTACGGTTACGGCTGGCGCCTGGCCGATGTGGATGGTCGGTGGAGCGTGTCGCATACAGGCACGCTGGCGGGCATGTACTCCACGCTAAGCCTGCTGCCCGACGAGAAATCGGGATTCGTGATCCTGATGAACGGTGGCGGCGAGGATGCGCGCGATGCGCTGGCCGAGGCGCTGATGAAGCAGTTCACCGCCCCGGGAGAGCAGCGCACGGTCGGCTACTTTGCTGATCAGATGAAGCAGGCGGCCGCTGCGCCGGAAAAGGCCTCGCGTGCGCCGGATACGTCGTCCCGAAAACCTGTGTCGGTGGGTGATGCCTCAGCCTACATCGGCGTGTGGCAGGACCCATGGTTTGGCCAGGTTTCGATCTGTCCACTCGCCGACGGCAAGGTCGGCTTCGTCTCGGCACGGTCGCCCATGATGGAGGGTCATCTCGAACGCGTGGGCAAGCGCGACCTGGTGCAATGGCATCACCCGGAGGCTGATGTCGAGCCCTGGCTCGATGTCGGCAGTGATGGTGTGATGCACTTGACCAAGGTGGATCCCGATGGCGATTTCAGTAACGATTTCGAAGACCTGGCGTTCAAGCGTGTTGGTGATTGCGCGCGGCGTTGATGTTCCCGTGGCTTATACGGCCATGAGGGCCACGGCGGCGCGAAGGGTGTGCAGGCGAGTCATGCCTTTGCTGGTGTGCATGATCGTTGTCGCGCCCGCATGGGCGGCACCACCCCCGGCGCTTTCGCCGGCCATGACTGCCGCTGAAGCGGGCCTGGTGGATGTCCGCAGTCTCGTTCCGGACATGAGCGAAGCGATTCACTATGCAGGCTCCGACAACTTCACCGGAGTCGTGGTGGACGGCTACCGTGCACCGAAGTGTTTCCTGTTGCGGCCGGCGGCCGAGGCACTGGCACGCGTAGAGCATGCTTTGCGAAAGCAGGACATGCGCTTGCGGATCTTCGATTGCTACCGACCGGCGCGAGCCGTGGCCGCCTTTGTCCGCTGGGCCTCCAATCCTGATCAGTCCACGCGCGCGGTGCATTACCCGAAGGTGGCGAAGTCTGCCCTGCTGGGTGAGTACATCGCCCCGGTGTCCGGTCATAGCCGTGGTGCAACGGTGGATCTCACCCTGATGCAATGCCATGGTGGCAAGGACTGCGCGCCGTTGGACATGGGCACCGAGTTCGACTTCTTCGACCCGCTGGCGCATACCGATGCGTCGGGTGCCACGCCTGCCCAGCACGCCAACCGCCAGCGGTTGCTCAAGGCGATGGCGGCAGCAGGCTTCGAGAACTACGCGCCTGAGTGGTGGCATTACACGTTGAAGGACGACCGTACCCCGAACCTGATCTACGACGCGCCAGTGGAGTAAGCCATGCGCATGTCAGCCTGGTTAGTGTGTCTTGCCGCCGCGCTTGCGTGCGGCTGTACGAGCACGCCATCGCGCCAGATGGCGGCCGTAGATGCGTTGATGCAACGCTACCAGGGCAAGGTTCCGGGCGCCTCGCTGCTGGTGATCAAGGATGGCAAGGCGCTGGTGAATCGGGGCTATGGCCTGGCGGAGCTGGAAAGCGGCAGGCCGGCCGCGCCCGACACCAATTACCGCCTGGCTTCGGTGACCAAGCAATTCACCGCGGCCAGCATTTTGTTGCTGGTGCAGGACGGCAAGTTAAGCCTGGATGATCCCATCCATCGATGGCTGCCTTCGCTGCCGCCGACAGACGACGGCATCACCATCCGGCACCTGCTGACACACACCGGAGGGCTGATCGACTACGAGGACATCATGTCGCCCGATACCCAGGTGCCTCTGCGCGATGCCGACGTACTGAAGCTGCTGGAAGGTGAGCGCCGTACCTATTTCCCGCCAGGGACGAGCTATCGCTACAGCAACGGCGGCTATTCGTTGCTTTCGCTGGTGGTGGAGAAAGCCTCGGGCATGAGTTTCCAGGCTTTCCTGAAGCAGCGAATTTTCCTTCCCTTGGGAATGACCAATACGTTGGCCTATGTCCAAGGCGGACCGCCGGTGCCAAACCGTGCTTTCGGCTACAGCTTGATCGACGGCCATTGGACGCGCACCGACCAAAGCATGACTAGTGCGGTGCTTGGGGACGGCGGCATCTATTCCTCTATCGACGACATGGCCAAGTGGGACGCCGCGTTCTACGAGAATCGGCTACTGAGCGAAGAATCACGCCGGTTGGCCTTCCACCCATGGACGAAGACAGACGACCCGTCCATCGAGTATGGCTTTGGGTGGCGGATCACCGGCGAGACCGAATGGCATTCGGGAGAAACCATCGGTTTCCGCAACGTGATCGTGCGTTATCCGAAACGGCATTTCACGGTAGTCCTTCTGACCAACCGCAATGATCCGGAACCCTATCGCACGGCATTGGATATCGCCGACGTATTTCTAGGCGAAGGCAAGCGATAAGCGTCGATCCACGACCACTTTGATTGCTGCCGATATCCGGTACGGCAGGCACGATGCGAATGACAAGATGGCGGCTTCCCACCACGGAGCTCCACGATGCTTCTACCCGTATTTTCCGCGATGGTTCTGGCGGTCGCGACACCTGTTGGATCGCCAACCACGTCTCAAATCGCGCCTGTTTATGTCGATGCGACCGAGTACCGGGGCGGCGAGGGCTGGGATGCCTTCTACGATCTTGAGCGTCGCCTGGCCAGGGACTTCGACGACGTCTGTGGCGACACCTTTTGCGAAGGCGAGTACAGCAACATCCAGCACTTGCGCTACCGGTGTTCGGTGCGTGTGGCCGATGGGGTAATGGGCGAATGCATCTGGACCTTCGCCGGCAGCAACCAGGAGGTGGACCAGGCCTCGGGCAAGGTGGTGGTTGACGGTCGCATTTGGCAGTGCAAGTCGCCGATCGTGCCCGGTACCACGCTCGGGGAGTTCTACCAGGCGCTGGCTGGCCGCGATGCGATCGACGCGCCCTTGCCGCGTGGCGGAAGGTCGATATACGACGGGCTTACCGACTGTTTATAGGATCGACATAAGGGGATGCCGACCCTGCCGGTCGGCACCCTGCCATAGGTACGGGATGGCAAGTGAAGGCCTCTGGTGCATCCTGCCGCCACTTACCCTGATGGAATCGCCAGCATGCGCCGCGCCGTCATCTTCCTGTTGCTGGCCGTACCCTTCGCCTCGGCCTGGTCGGCGACCAGCCCAGAAGCGGAACTCAAGCGCCTTTCCCAGCAGTTCTCCGATGCCTCGGCCAGTGGCGATGCCGCCACCCTCGGCCGGCTGCTGGATGACCGCGTGGTCTTCATGAATGAGAGCGGTGAGCTTTCCAGCCGTGCCGACATCCTGGCCGGCACGCAGCCCCCGCCGGCCGGCCGGCACAACGAACTGCTGCAGACCGACTGGAATTTCGTGCTGCAGGGTGACACCGCGGTCACCAGCTTCACCGACAACGGTACGTTCACCATCGGCGACATCGTGACGCACGCAAGCTTCAAGTCGATCGAGACCTGGCAGCACAAGAAGGACGGCTGGAAGATGATCTCAAGCCAGACACTTGCCGTGCAGGACGATCCGGCCGCGGTCACCTTGCCCGCGGCCGATCTGGACCAGTACGTCGGCACTTACAAAGCTGGCACGGCGGTCACGGTGAAGATTACCCGTACGCCGCGCGGGCTTGAGAGCTCCACCAACGGTGGAGCGGCGAAGGAGCTGGACGCCGAGGTGCGCGACGTATTGTTCACCCCGGGCCAGCCACGCATGCGGCGGATCATCCAGCGCGATGCCGCCGGTCATGTCACCGGCTTCATCGCCCGCCGCGAAGGACATGACCTGGTCTACAAGAAGCAGGTGTCCTGAGCTCTACTGCTCCACCAGTTCCACGCGCCGGTTCTTCGCCTTGCCTGCGTCGGAGTGGTTGCTGGCTACCGGGGCATAGGACGCCAGTCCCTTGGCCGACAGGCGGTTCGCGGCGATGCCATAGGTGGTTGTCAGTGCCTTGACCACAGACTCGGCACGCTGCTGGCTGAGGGTAAGGTTGCGCGCCAATGCACCGGTATCGTCGGTGTGGCCGACGATGTACACCTTGAGGTTTGGCTGCTTGTGCAGCAGGTCGCTCATCTGCTTGAGCGTGGGGTCGGACGCCGCGGTCAACTTGGCGCTGTCGGTGTCGAAGGTGAGGCCGTAGAGGGCGATCTTGCCTTCGGCGGCGAGGCCTTTGGACATGGCGTCGGCGTCTACGGTGACCTGGCCCGTTGCCATCGCTCCACTCTCGACGATGGTCACCAGCACGCCGACACCGGCGTTGGTGCCTGCAACCATCAGCCCGACGTCAACCTGGCCTCCATTGCGCTTCAATGTCGCACCGAAGTAGCGCACATCTCCGTGCGTCGACTGCAGCAGGTCGAGCATGTCGCCCCGGTGTTCGGCATCGGCGTCCAATATGGCGCTTGAGTAGTCGCGCGAGAAATCGTAGCCACCGCAGTCCCGCGTTGCCGGCGAGCATTCAAAAAACGGACGGAATCCGGCGCCCTCGAGTGCCTGCGTGTAGTTCGCCATGATTTCCACGGGCGTCTTGCCGGTGGGCGATTCATACGCGATGCGCGTGACTTTGCCTTTGACGACTCGCCTCAAGCCTGCCGCGTCATCCTTGAAGGCTGCGGAAGGCAACGAAACTTCATCGAAGGCTTGCGTGGCATAGCCCACGATCTTCGAACCAGTAAACCGGGTAACCAGGGGATGGTCGCTGCTACCAGAGATGTCCGCGGCAGTAGCGGATGACATATAAAAAAGCAAGGAAATGGCGCACAGAGCAAAGGATTTGCCAAATATGTTCATGGTTTCACTTTTGTGAAATTGCGTTTATAGGGTGTTTAGTTTCAGATGAAATCTGACTAGGCCGCCTAGCCAATGTTGTGAATCGGCCATCCTGAACGTTTTTTCTTACTTGTTCAATACAGTTGATTTGATTGACAAATTTTGCCGCCTTAACGGCAAATTGCACACAATCTACACATATATCTGAATTTAAGCTGAATATTCCTGTTCAGTGAAATAAATCTGATACGTGATGCGACAAAATTTGTCGTAAGGTGACGCTGCTGGTCACGTTTCGTGTTCTATCCGATGAGGGGCGTCGACGACAGCAGCTAACTAGCTGATAACACGCCGTTTTTTGCGATTGGCAAAATGGAGCGGGCTAGGGGGCAAGTTCTCACACTCGTAGCAGTGTCCGACTTAGCAAAAGGGGTACAAACGCATGAAAACGACGATTCTTCGTAATGGCATCCGTGTCCGTCAGCGCGGCCAGGGCATGACCGAGTACATCATCATCACCGCGCTGATCGCCATCGCGGCCATCGCGGCCGTGGCTTACTTCGGCGGCACCGTTCGCGCCCAGGTGGGCGGCATGGCCCAGGAGCTTTCGGGCAAGAACGCTCAGTCGGCCATCGGTGATGCGGGTAAACAGTCCGCGGCCGCATCCAAGGAAGGCCAGGCCGACAAGGGTCTGAACAAGTACAACAACACGGTCGCGCACTAATCCTAGGACCGATGGTGTCCGGTTCCGGGCATCTCACTACGGCGGATCCACGTGGCCTTCTTCAAGAGGGCCGCGTGGAAACGTCGACCTTGGATTTGTAGAACCGCCGGACACCTGCCTGCCATGCAGGGCAGCAAGAAGGGGGCTAGATGATTACTCGACAAGGATCAAGACGGCAGGGTAGCGCCCGGCCGCCCAAGGTAACGTTTGCCCCTTCCCGGGCGCGTGGCCAGGCGCTCATCCTTTCGGTCATTTGCTTGTTGGTGTTCTGCGTCGGCCTGATTGTCCTGTTCAACACGGGGCAGGTCGTCAACAAGAAGCTTCAGCTCACCAACACCGCCGACGCTGCTGCGTACAGCGCTGCCGTGCAGGAAGCCCGCGCACTCAACCTCATCGCCTACCTCAATCGGGCCCAGGTGGCCAATGAGGTATCCGTGGCGCAGATGGTGAGCATGCACTCGTGGGTCAATTTCATGATCAACGGCACTGACAACATCAAGAGTGTCGTCGAGAAAATCGGGCTGATCGCGGACTTCACGATTGTCCTGGCTGAAGCCGGCGCCGCGCTGGAAGAGTTCGCGACGGCCCTGCAGGAAATAAAAACCGTGATGATCGAAGGGCGCGACTTGATGCAGACGGCATTCAGCGTCGCGACCGTGGCGCTGAGCGCCGCGAACGAAGCCTATTCAGGCGCATCTTTCCTGATTGCAGAATCACAGGTCGGCGACATCCCCAATGTCGTCACCAGCGTGGTGAAGGCCAATACAGCGCCCGTACCCGGGGGCACCGACAAGGAAGCATCCGTCAGTACGCTTGGCATGGGCGTCCTGGTAAGCCAGGCGGAGCTGGCCACGCGGCAATACATCAAGACCTACAGCGTTCCCAGCGGTAACGCCGTACACAACGCCGATGCCGATCGTCTGTTGAACGTGGTGATGGAAGCGCGCGACGGCTTCTCCAAGGATCGCAATACCGACTCGGCAAATCATGCCTTCGACATCAAGGTCAATATTCCCCTCGTGATCAACCTTTTCATGGGCAAGCGCGGCGGCACGGACCTTATCAACTACAACCACTGGGTGGGAATGGACTCGCTGTCCTTCAAGTTCTCCCTTGGTCCGTGCACATTCTTCGGCGCGTGCACAAAGGTCGACTTGCCGATGGCCTACGGCGGCGCCGCGGCCACGAAAAGCCCGGGCGCCAACTTCCGGAGCCTGGCCAACCCAGGTGTCAACAACGGCCAGGGCTGGACGTCGCCTTACGATCTGGACAACCACGTTCACATCGCCCGCTACAACGGCGCCATGGACAACAACAAGGCCGGCCAGAAAGCGCTGAGCAATCCGGCGCAGCCGAGCAACAGCAACGCGATCATCAGCGGCTACCTGGGGCTGCATTCGTACGAGGACATCGCCAAGAACAAGGCGACGGTGCCTTACGGAACAACCGGCGACGTCGGGCCGATCTTCAGCGTGGTCGTGGAGCAGAAGATGGCCGACGTACGCACCAGCAGCAACGTCGCGGGCATTGGTGGTCCGCCCGACTTCCAGGTGCCCGACAGTGCGCCGAATAATGCGATGACGGCCCTGGCATCTGGCCAAACTTATTTCGATCGACCGCGCACGTTGTTCCCGCGCGACGACAAGGAGCAGGAAATGGGCAACCTGTTTAGCCCCTATTGGCAGGCACGGTTGGTCGACACGCCCGAGGCGCTGAAAGCTTCGCTGTTCGGCGCAGGCGCCGTGGGTCTTTGAAGGAGGCAGTAGTAGTGCGAGCAGTATCGATCAAGCATGCACGGACGGTTGCAGCGGCGTTGGCGCTGGTGTCACTTGGCGCCTGTTCAAGCGGCGAGCCGGCGAGCGCCGCAGGCACAGACAGCAGCGCACCAGCGAAGGCTGGCGATTTCCCCAGCATGCACGTGGTGCAGACCGTGGTGATGCTTGCCGACGGGCAACCGCAAGAGCAGGTCGAATACCAGAAGGCTCTCGCGGTCTGCCAGAAGAGCGGCCTTCCCACGCGCGCCCTCGGCGCCGACGAAGTAACCAAGGTGGGGCAACGGCGCGTCGAGACATGGCTCTCGGGCGGTCAGGAAGCCCGCCATACCGAACAATGGCAGCAGACATTGACATCCCCATGCCAGTTCAAGCTGGTCCACGAGGACAAGCTCGACATCAGTCATGCCGACGGCAGTTCGTGGACGCTGGACA
Organism: Pinirhizobacter soli; assembly: GCF_015905305.1. Taxonomy (GTDB): domain Bacteria; phylum Pseudomonadota; class Gammaproteobacteria; order Xanthomonadales; family Rhodanobacteraceae; genus Pinirhizobacter; species Pinirhizobacter soli. The sequence goes on along the minus strand of NZ_JADZLQ010000001.1, from coordinate 1,961,388 downwards.
TGGCCGAGCACAAGGGGCAGAAGCAGAACAATGGCGCGCCGACCGCGCCCACGCCCCTGGATTCCAGCGACGGCAAGCTCGACGACGCCGCGCGACAGGGCGGTTTCACCACGCCGGGCAAGGATGCGGTGGGTGGTCAATCCTGCCAGATCTGGCAGTCGTCCTCCGGTGACCAGGCCTGTGTATGGGACGGCGGTCGTCAGTGGGGGTTTTCGGCTGATGGCCGCGCACTGGCGGGTAGCGACGGCCGTCCCGGCAGTGACGATGTGGTCGTGCTCTGGACGAAACCTGCCAAGGGCACCGGCTGGCAACTGAAGACCGACGAGATGAGCGTGGGCGCGAGCACTGGCGATGCCCCGTTCAAAGTCCCGGCCAATGTGGCGGTGGATACCACGCAATAAATAACGGGATGCAGGGAGGGGGCTATGCAGACAAGCCGTTCGAACATGGCGCTGGGCGCGTTTCGCCGCGGTACGCGCACGTCCCAGCGTGGGCAGAGCCTCGCCGAGGTCGCCATCGCATGCATCGTGCTGGTGCCGATGTTCCTGATGATCGGGCTTCTTGGCCAGTACATGCATCTGCATGTGCAGACCCAACAGGCTGCCCGGACGGCTGCCTGGGACGCGGCCGTGCATCCGAACCTGGTGAAGAATGCCTTGCCAGCCACGGCGGGCGAGCAGAATCGCTTCCTGGCCTGGCAATACGGGACGACCGACGTTGCATTGAAGACCAATCCAGCCGCGACCACCAAGGTGGGCGACACGATGTTCACCACGTTCGCCGGACGCGACCTGGTGCTTGCCCGCAACGTCACGCTGACCAAGTACACCAACACGGAATCTCCCGCGGTGATGTCCAAGGCGCTGGACAAGATCGGCGCGATCACCAGCAAGATCGGGCTGGGAAGTTTTCCGCCCGACCGCGAAGGATTGATCTCGGCCGAAGTCCACGCCAAGCCCGAGCACATCACCGACACCAGTGGACAGGCGCTTCCGTTCCTCGATCCGCTCGATCACCTGGACTTGGACTTCTATGGTCGAACCGTGCTCCTGGCCGACGCATGGGATGCGAACGGACCGGGTGAGGCAGCCGATGGCTCGCCGCAGAACGATACGGCGCGAAAGGTGCGTGCTGCCATCCGACCGCTCACGCCTGCCAATTACCTGGGCGACAAGGCCGACGCGCTCGTCGATAAAGTCCGCGTGTTGCTTCAGCTGCCAGTGATCTCCGAGCTCGCCGGGTTCTTCATGGCGGGTATTCCGCCCGAGATCGGCAAGGCCGCCCCGGATGTCATTCCGTCAGACAAGTTGAAGCGCTATGGCAGCAAGTAGGCGCGCACCACGCATTCCGGTGGCTGCCGTCCTGGCGCTGGCGGTGAGCCCGGCCATGGCGGCATCGTGGCCTACGGCGAAGCTGCCCGAGGATACCGACAGTGCCACCGTCACCAAGCACATGATCTACAACGGCGTGGAGATGCGTACGCAGATCTTCCGTTCGCGCCAGACCACCGACCAGATGCTGACGTACTTCCGTAAGCAGTGGGGGCCAAAAGTGGTGGCCAACGACTTCGAAGGATGGAAGATCCTCGGGCATCGGGACGGTGATTACTACGTCACCGTGCAGGTTCGTCCGGAGGGCGAGGGCAGCCGGGGCGATATCGGCATGACCTTGATTCCGGAAAAGCGCCAGAAGATCGAACTCGGGCATGGAGTGCCGCGCCCGGACAACACGGTGGTGTTCAACGACATCGAGTACCCGGACGACGACACCGCCGCCCGAACCTTGGCCATGGTGAACAGGCTCTCGCCACAACAGAACTCCGCCTACTACATCTCGAAGATGCGGTCCGACGGGTGGACCAATGCCGGCGACAACACATGCGCCGCGGGTGTCGCTGGTTGCCTGCTGAACTACGAGCGCGGCAAGCAACGGATGACGGTCGCCATTACCCGGGGCGACAACCACAGCAACATCGTTGTCAACCTGACCGGTTCGTGAGCGGAATCCACCATGCCCAAGCCTACTTTCACTGGATTCACGCGCCGCCGCCAGAGGGGCACCGCCGCCACGGAGTACATCGTGGTGTCGTTGTTCCTGGTGCTGGTGTTGTTGACCGGCCCTAATGTGATCAAGCAGCTGATGGACGCGTTCAAGAGCGCCTATGCAGCATTCCTGTACACCCTTTCCGCGACGCTTTTCTGAAGGTAAGCCCTACATGCTGAAGGTCAATAGAAACCTCCTGTTCGTGGTGATCGCCCTCGTCCTTGGCGTGTTGGCGAGCATGCTTGCCGTTCGCTATGTCAACAGCGAGGTCGCCGCGCGCACGCCGATCGACAACACCAAGACCGTTCCGCTCGTGGTGCCGACCCATGCCGTTGAGAAGGGCGCCGTGCTTACTGCCGACGACGTCTCCGAACGCGACGTTCCCGATGGGTTTGTCCCGGCTGATGCGATCACGCCTGCCAACTACCAGCAGTACCTGGGCCAACCGCTGCGGGCACCGCTCGCCGAGGGCGTGCCGATCCCCGGCAGCGCCGTGGACCTGGTCACCGACCACTTCTCCAACATCATCAACAAGGGTGACGTCGCCTACACCATCCAGGTCGATGACAACAGCTCGATCTCGGGGTTGATCGTCCCTGGCGACCACGTCGATTTGCAGCTTCTTATTACCAGCGAAGAGAAATCCCGGATCGTGCCGTTGCTCGGCAGCGTGCTTGTGCTGGCTACCGGAAAGCATGCCAAGGGCGTGCAAACGGAAGGCAAGACCGACGTGAACTACTCGAACCTGACCCTGGAGCTGGCGCCGGGCGATGCGCAGCGCGTGGCTGTGGCAAGCAAGGCCGGCGATCTACGCGTGATGCTGCGTACCGCCGGCAACGTGGATCCCTTCGGGCTGAGCGTACTGAGCCAGGACGACCTGTTGCGCATGAACAAACCTGCGCGCAAAGGCGTATCGGGCGTGGAATTTATCATTGGGGGAAAGGGTTGATACATGGCATTTGACAGCCTAGCGCGGCAGGCACGCCGCGCCATCTTCATCACCGGTTGCGTACTCGCGCCGGCGATCATCGCGCCGGAACAAGCGCATGCCGCCTCACCGGTGCTACCGGAGCAGGTAGGCATGTATGCGGGGCAGGCGTCGGTCTATTCGGTTCCCGGGGCACTGAAGCGGATCGCCGTGGGTAACGGCAATCTCATTGAAGTGAAGGTCATCGGCAAGAACGAGTTGGTCATCATCGCCAACAAGCCTGGCGATACCAACGTGCAGCTATGGTTCGCCAATGGTCAGCAGCGCATGGTCAGCCTGCATATTGGTGAAGGTAACGGCGAGCAGATGGCCGACGTGGTCAAGCGCATGCTGGGCGACATCCAGGGCGTGGAGGTAACGCCAGTGGGCAGCAATGTAGTTGTCACGGGGAGCAATATTGGCTCGGGGGAAAGCAGCCGGATCGATGCGATCAAGAAGATCTACCCCCAGGTGATGAACTTCACCAGCACCAGTGCGGTGGAGATGCAGCCGATGGTGATGATGCAGGTGCGCATCATGGAATTCGACAAGAAGGCCATGAACCAGATCGGCATCCAGTGGGATACGTCGATCCAGGGTCCAGTGGGCGGCCTGCTGCATGACTTCGTCACCAATCCCTACTTTCGGGTGATTCCGCCCGATCCGGGACTTACCAATCTGGCCAACTATCCAACCCGCGTGCCGGGAACACAAAGTTACCTGGGGCTTGCCACGACCATTGGTTCGAGGATCAACCTTGCCATGCAGACGGGCAGTGCGTGGGAACTGGCTACCCCGCAGCTAAGTGCACGCAGCGGTGGCTCGGCCGACTTCCTGGTCGGTGGCCAGGTGCCGCTTCCGGTATCGAGTGGGTTTGGCGAAACCACGGTCGAGTACAAGGACTACGGCATCAAGCTGCATCTGGAGCCGGTTGTCAGTGCGGACGGTGACATCTCGGCCAAGATCGAGACTGAACTTAGCAAGATCGATCCCACCGTCGTGGTCGCCGGGTATCCCGGCTTCATCACCCGTCGCTCCAATGCCGAGGTGAACGTCCACGAGGGCGACACGATCGTCATCTCGGGCCTGGTCGATGCCAATGCCACCAAGGAGATGGACAAGATGCCCGGCCTGGGACAGATCCCGGTCCTTGGCGAGCTCTTCCGCTCAAGGAGTTTCCAGGCCAACCGCACGGATCTGGTGGTTTTCATCACGCCCTACGTGATCGGCGCAAAGACCAAGGAAAACCTCGACCTGATCGAGCACAGCAAGCAGATGGAATCGGACTTCCGAAAAAATGTCGGCAAAGACATCGTCGACTAAAGGTGCCCCATGTTTGACGTATTGATCGAGACACCCAACCGCGACAGCCGCCAGGTGCGGTGCTTGAACGACTCGTGCGGCATTGGTCGCAGCGAGGGCAACCTGGTCATCCTGCAGGGATGGAATATTGCAGGCGACCACGCCGCATTCCGCCTGCGCAACGGCGGGGTATTCATCGAACTGATGGGCGGAAAGGGCCAGGTTGCGGTCAACGGGCAGCGGGTGCGTGATGCGCACGGACCGCTTCATCGTGACGACGTGGTGACCATCGGAGCCTACCGCCTGCGTGTCCTCACCGACGAAGCGGACCCGACCTCGAAGATAGCGCCGCCCAAGCAGGCGGCCGCCAATTCCGATGCGGTTCCTCCCGCGGCGGCGGCAACGCAGTTGGTACCGGTTACCCCGACCGATCCGGGCATGCTGGAGTACCGTTTGCAGGTGCACGCCGCCCTGGTGCGCCAGATGGACCTGCGACGCGTCGACGTACACGGCATGTCCGATGTGGAGCTGCGGGCCAAGACATCGGAGTTGATCGACGAGATCATCGATCGCGAATTCCATGACCTACCGCGTACGATCAATCCGCGCCGCCTGGCCAAGGAGGTGCTCGACGAGGCCATTGGACTGGGTCCCCTGGAGGACCTGCTCGACGACGATAGCGTCACGGAAATCATGGTCAACCGGGCTGACCAGATCTTCATTGAGCGCGCGGGGCGGATTCAGGAATCACCAGTTGTATTCAGTAGCGACAAGGCCGTGCTCTCGGCCATCGAGCGCATCGTGTCGCCTCTTGGCCGGCGCATTGACGAAAGCTCGCCCATGGTGGACGCGCGCCTGAAGGATGGCTCGCGCGTCAATGCCGTGATTGGGCCGGTGGCCTTGCGTGGCCCGAGCATCAGCATTCGTAAGTTCGCCAAGCGAAAACTGATGGGCCAGGATCTGCTCAACTTCGGTTCGCTCAACGAGGAGATGCTCGAGTTCCTCATCATGGCGGTGCGCGAACGCCGTAACATCATCGTCACCGGTGGTACCGGTTCAGGTAAAACGACGCTTCTCAATGTGCTCTCCAATTTCATTCCCGATACCGAGCGCATCGTCACCATCGAGGACGCAGCGGAGCTGAAGCTCAACCAGCCGAACCTGGTGGGCATGGAGGCGAGGCCTGCCAACCTGGAAGGAAAGGGCCTGATCACCATTCGCGACCTTGTTCGCAACGCGCTGCGTATGCGTCCGGACCGGGTGATCGTGGGCGAGTGCCGCGGTGGCGAAGCGCTGGACATGCTCCAGGCGATGAATACCGGCCATGAGGGATCGATGACCACGGCCCATGCCAATTCGCCTCGCGATGCACTTTCGCGTCTTGAGGTGATGGTGCTGATGTCGAGCATGGACCTGCCGATGACGGTGGTGCGGGAACAGATCGCCTCGGCGCTTGACCTCATCATCCACCAGCGTCGTTTTCCTTGCGGCTCGCGCAAGATCACCTACATAAGCGAGATTACCGGCATCGAGAGCGGGACGATCCAGAGCCAGGACATCTTTACCTTCCGCGCCCGCGACCAGAATGGTCCGGAGGGGCGGGTGCGAGGTGAGTTCTCGCCGACAGGCGCCGTGCCTGAGTTCTACGAGGAGCTGGCCGAGCGTGGCGTACCCGTCGATCTTGGAATATTCCGCAAGCAAGGAGATTGAACAGGTGGATCCCCGCGTTATCGCCGTCATCGTATTCGCCAGCATCAGTTTGCTGGCCTATGTCGCTATCAGTAATTCTGGTGTTTTCTACGGACGTTACCGCGATACGTTTACCACGACGGCCACGTTCAACCTCTCGGACATGTTCATGTTCATGGACGCGCGCAAGCTGTTCATGGCAAACGTCGTCGCGCTGGTCATCCTACCGCTGTTCGTCTGGCTGGCCACCGGTAACCCGATCCTTGGCGTGGGCGTCCTTCTGCTGCTGGTATTCCTTCCCCGCAAGGCGTACGCGTGGATGCGCCAGCGACGCATCGACAAGATCCAGGCGCAGCTTCCCGACGGGCTGATGATGATCGCCAGCAGCATGCGCGCAGGCCTTGGTTTTGCTCCTGCACTGGAAAGCCTTGCCCGCGATCTTGACCCTCCCCTGTCGCAGGAATTTTCCCTGGTCCTTCGTGAGCAGCGCATGGGCATCAAGCCGGACGAGGCGCTGGAGAACTTCAACCAGCGCGTGCCGATCCCCGATGTAACACTGTTCGTTTCGGCTGTCGGCATCTCGCGCGATGTGGGCGGCAATCTGGCCGAGAGCATGGCATCGCTATCGGACACGCTCCGCCGGCGCCTGATCATGGAAGGAAAAGTCAAGGCGCTGACTGCGCAAGGCCGCCTGCAGGGCATCGTGATGGCCTTGCTGCCTGTCTCCATGGTGACGTTTCTCACCCTTGCCTATCCGGAGACGATGCAGCCCATGTTCCACACGGTCATTGGTTGGGGCGTGGTTGCCATTGCCGGTGTCATGGAATTCCTCGGCTACAAGATGTGCCAGAAAATCATGAGTATCGACGTATGAGTTTTTTGCTCATTGCCACCGTCGCCTGCGCGGCCATCGCTGCCTCCCTGGGTTTCTGGAGCATCTTCTCGTTCATGCGGGAGCAGCCGCAGCAGGATCGCAACTTCCAGGATCCACTGCCGTTCGGCCTTCGCGTGATATGGCCGCTGGTGAACCTTGCGACCAATCTCGTCGGACCACGCCTGTCGCCGAACCGGCTTGAACCGGCGCACAAGCAGCTGCAGGTGGCCGGGCAGGACTTCGTGCTTACGCCCGAACAACTCTATGGATTGCGGATAACCGCAGTGGTACTGGTGGCTGCATTTGCGTGGGTGCTGCTTGCCTTGCTCGACAAGCACGGCTTCACGCTTTACGCGTTCTGCATGCTGTTCGGTGGCGCGATCGGTTGGTTCTACCCCGACCTGTGGCTTGGCGAACGACGGAAGAAACGCCAACGCACGGTGATCAAGGACCTGCCGACCTTCCTGGACTTCATCGTGATGTCCGTCGAGGCGGGCCTGAACATTACCGGCGGTATCGAGCAGGCCACGACCAAAGGGCCGGACGGTCCGCTGTCGCAGGAATTTTCTCGATTGCTGCGCGACCTGCGTTCGGGCCTTCCGCGCGCTGAAGCGCTAAGGCGCATGTCCGATCGCATGGATATGGCGCAGATATCGAGCTTTACCGGCGCGCTGATCCAGGCCGATCGCATCGGCGCGAGCCTCGGCGGCACCTTGCGTGCCCAGGCGGGACAGCGTCGCGAAGAACGTTTCCTGCGTGCCGAGAAACTTGCGCTCGAGGCGCCGGTAAAAATGATGCTGCCACTGGTGATGTTCTTTTTCCCGCTGATCTTCCTGGTGTTGGCGTACTTCATCTTCCTGCGCATGAAACAGGAGGGCATCCTGTGAAGCTCGGTGCCATTTTCCGCGGCGACGAATGCCTTGTGCCTCGTGCCTGGCGGGCCGCCACGCCATGGACCCGCTTGCGCGGCCTGCTTGGACGGCCACGTCTTGCGGCCAGCGGTGCGGAAGCGTTGTTGTTGGAGCCTTGCCCTTCGGTGCATACCTTCGGCATGCGTTATGCGCTTGACCTGGTATTTCTCGATGCGCAGGACAGGGTGGTCGGTACGGCGGCGGAGGTAAGGCCATGGCGAACACGCGCGGCGCGCGGCGCGCGAAAGACATTGGAACTGGATGCGGGCAGCCTGGCTGTCCTGCGCGTGCAAGAAGGGGAGACGCTCTTATGGCGCGAACGATGAAGATGAAGCTGGCATGGCTGTGCTGCATGGCCCTTGCCGGATGTAGCTCCGCTCCCGCGCGTCACGCGGCGAAACTCGACTCGATCCTGCAAACGCAGCAGCAAGCCGACCAGGCCTACACTTCCGGCGACATGGCAGGTTCCATTGCCCTGTACCAGAAGCTGACCGAGGCTGTTCCCCAAGAGGCAGATTACTGGTACCGGTTGGGTAACGCCTACGCGCGACTGCAGCAGCCCGACCAGGCGGTCGATGCCTACCAGCAGGCGATCAAGCGCAACGGCGCGCATGCACGTGCATGGCATAACCTCGCTATCGTGCGCATGCGCCAGGCGCAGGCAGCACTCATTGTCAGCGTCAGCAGTGCCGCCAAGGACGACCCGATCCGCGCCCAGAGTGACCAGTTGCTCAAGGCATTGGAAAAGGCGGGCCCCGCTACTGCGGACGCCGACCGTCCTGGCAGTACAGCATCACCGGCGAGCGATGCGACCCAGGGTAGCATCGCGGTGACCGTACCCCTGCCCGATACCCGAAGCCGAGGGCCGGATCGGCTGACCGCAGCGGTCGATGCAAGACTTCCCCCTTTGGTTGGACGCTCGCCGATCGTGGTAAAGCAGCCGGAGGAACCGGTGACACCCGTGGAGGTTCCCGTGAACGCGACTGATTCGGTTCCTGTGGACGTACTTGACGGTAACGGCCACAAACTGGAAACACCGGCCGCGACGACGACGGCGGCTTCTCGTGTCACCACCACGCCGGCCAAGTCGCCATGAACCGGGGATGGAAGCGGCAGGGTGGTCAGTCGCTTACCGAATTCCTGGTAGCGATGTTCGGCTTCGGTTTCCTGTTGCTGGGGCTGCTGCAGGCCATCCTGTTTTACCGAGCGAAAGTATTGGTCGACTACGCCGCCCAGGAGGCTGCCAGGGCGGGGGCCACCAGTGGTGTTGACCACACGAAGATGGTCCACGGTTTTGCCCGTGGATTGGCGCCGCTCTACGCCACGGGCAACCCGGGTACCGCCGGGGCAGCTTTGGCGCTGGGCTCGGCCGAGCTTGCCCTGACGACCGGATCTGGCTCGATCACAGTCATAAGCCCCACGCGCGCGGCTTACAACGACTTCGCCGAACAGCAGTTCGACGGCAAGAAGGCACTGCCCAACGATAGCCTCTATTTCCGCCCTGATACGGTTGGCAGGTCCAGTGGGCTGAACGTGCAGGATGCCAATTTGCTGAAGATACAGGTGACGTATCGCTACCGCCTGATCGTGCCCGTCATCGACAAGCTGATTGGCACACAGGATGTCAGCGGTTCGATACTTGCCGGACACACCGTCTATTACCTTCCCATCGTTGGCGAGGCGATGGTGCGCATGCAATCGCCGATCTACAACTCAGGAAACCTGCCTTGAGGTTACGATGGCTGGCCTTGATATCGTTGGTCGTGCCGGTTATCGCGTCGGCCGACGAAGGCCCCGACGTCACGATGAAAGGTGTGCTCAGCGGCGATGGCGTCCGGTTCGGTCCAGCCACGGGCAGTGCCACGACCATTGCGCAGACCGTGCAGGTGAAGGGCGATCGCATCCGCATCGACTTTGCCGCCAACGGCCGCGAGGGTGCGGTCTTTCGGCAGGGCGAAAAGGCATGGCTTGTTAGCCTGGAGCAGCACGTGGCTTTTGCTTTGCCATTGTCCCCGGCTGGACGCATGTGGATGGTCAACCCACAAGAGCCTTGCCATGCGACGGGCTTTCCTTGTGCGGCGACTGGGCAGCTGAAGAGAATCGCGGGAGTACAGGCAAGGGAATTGCGCTTTCACGATGCCGGAGCGCAAGGCCCCGATGGAACCGACCGTGGTTCATTGTGGATCGACGCGGACTCCGGAGCCGTGCTGTCTTTCGATGCGCAGGATGTATCCCACCGGCAGCACGCATGGTTGGCGTCTTCGGTGTCGTACTCGCCATTGCCAGATACGACGTTCGTTATTCCCCAGGGCGTGCACGCGGTGCCGGGACGTAAACCCGACAAGCACTGATAAAAGAGAGTGCCTAGCTTATGACCGTCCGGACGAGGCCGGCGTGCGAGCGCGCGGTCGCGATGCGGAACAGGAACGATGCGGCAAGCGTGGCCAACACGCCAGTGACAATGGCCGGTATCGAGAACGCCACGACGTAGCACCAGCTGGCGAGCATGAGCGCAGCGCCCACTTTGGCAGCGCGGGTCTTCTCCGCGACCGTCGCCCCATAAACCACCCCAGCCATGCACCCCGAGCATTTCATCGCCCCCGGATGCAACGACGACCCACAACGATGGCAATGGTGTCCGCTCATGGGTCGCTCCTGTGGTGGTCTCGCCATGCTTATCGGCAGGTTCCCGGGGAACTGAAGCCTACCCCGATGGCGGGCGGTCAAGTACGGGCAGGATGCTCCACGGTTCCTAACCGTAACTATTTAATCTCCATAGCGTTTTCATCTCTTCTTGGCCCTTGACCTGCACTGCCGCCAGCAGCATCGTGTGCCCCGCCGCGGCCCCTGCCGCGGCATTGATGCACGGCAAGGAGCCAGAACGCATGCAGAAGAAAGTCCAGGTCATCGCACGCGATGCCATCGAGCCCCTGCACCGGGTGGATGTCGGAGGTACGGTGCACGAATTGGGGACGGTCAAATCCTTCGCCCGGGTGCCGGCGCTGGCGGAGTTCATTCCGTCGCATACGGGGGTGGCGATGAGTTGGGTGCACCTGGCCGGCGGCCAGGAATTGGGTGCGCACCGCCACGAGGAACGCGGGATGGTGCTGGTCTGCGAGGGTACGGGCGAGGTATTCGGCGACATCGAGCGGCCGCTGGCCGCGGGCGACGCTGTGTTGGTGACGCCCGGGTGCCTGCATGGCTTTCGTGGCATTGGCGACGGGTTCTGGGGCATCTCGATGCAGTTCAACGGCTCGACGTCTTACGACGGGCCCGAGGAGCCGCGGATCACTTTCGAATCGTCGCCGTCGCGGCCGATAGAACGCCTGCTGGCGCGTAACGACGCGCGGATCGCGGCTTTCTCGCGCAGCGAACTGGTGAAGCTGGTGGATGAGTCCGATGGGCTGGATGCCGCGGTGCGCGAGCGTCTGCTGCATGGCCTTCAGACGTGGTCGGATTTCTTCCAGCGCCTCATGCACCTGCGCGCAGCACTCACCGTCGACCACGACCAGCAGCGCGTGGCGGTAGAGCACCTGGCCGAGGAACTGGGCCATAACGACAACCTGCGAGAGCAACGCGGCGGCACGCACGTTGCCTGCACTGATTCGATCCTGCAGGCGGCGATGCACTGGTTCAAGCACGCGATGATGGTGGGGTCGGACCATGAACGCACCCTGTTGATGCATCTGGTGCTGGAGGCGAGCGGGGAGGTCTTCTTCAAACAGGCATCAACTGTCTTCGAAGACATGCCTTACTTCCATGAACATGCCCAAGACGATGGAGATCATGCCGCCTACGGCGTGGACCTGCTGCGTCGCGCGCCGGCGTCAACGATGCCCGCACTGGAGCAGACGCTAGAAGAAGGCTGGGACATGATGACCGTGCTGTGCGATCGCATGGCGCAACTGGCCAGGGCCTAGCCGCGGCGGAGTCGGAGTCGGGGTTCTATTCCGTCCCCGACTCCGTACAGTGGCGACGGCGGCGCAGATACCAGAACAGCAACAGCAGCGCCACGACCAACGCAATCCATAACCCCGTCTGGCCGCGCTTGATCCACATCGCCAGCCACTGGTGGTTATTGGCACCGAAGTAGCCCAGGTACACCCAGATCGGCACGCTGATCAGCGCGGCGCAGCCATCGAGCAGGAAAAAGCGCCAGAACGACACGCGATGGGTGGCGCCGGCGCTGATGTATACCGCCGTACGCATGCCCGGCAGGAAGCGCGCGAAGAACATCATGCGGTTACCGTAGCGGGCGAATTTTTCCTGCACCTTGGCATAGCGCTCGGGTGTCAGCAGGCGCGCGACGAAGCGCACCTTCAACACGCGCGTGCCGTACTTGCGTCCCAGCAGGAACATGGTGGAGTCGCCCAGCAACACGCCCACCATCGACACCACGAACATGGTGTGCACATTGCCGTAGCCCAATCCGGTGATCACGCCGCCGGCGACCAGGGTGATGTCTTCGGGCAGGGGAATTCCCGCGCCGCAAAGCAGCAGTGCGATGAAGACGGCCAAGTATCCGTTCTGGCCGAAAATGTCGATGAGGCGCTCGAGCAGGTCCATCAGGGCCCACGGTTCCTGTGCGGCCTTGGATGATCCCATGGAAGGGGGGCAGGCGTCATTCGTCCGTGAACGATTGGGGCGGGCGTATCGTAAACAGTTCTCGAAGCTCGGCTTTTTCCGAGTTATCCAGGCCCATCGAGCGCGATTTCTCCTGCAGGAGCGTTTTACGTTGCACCACGGCCTGGTGCTTCATCCGTTCCAGGGCGTGCAGGAATTCCACCTTCTGCATCTCCGGCTCGCCAACCACGTCCGCCCGGGCCAGCTTGTCGAGCGCTGCGTGTTCCTCGCGGCTGGCGAACTGTTCCACCAGCGTGGCGGGGTTGATGCCCGGCCGGCTTCGCGCGATATCGATCAACTCGGCCAGCAGGCCCACGCCGGGTTTGTCCAGCGCCAGGAAACCATAAGGCCGCTCGACGAGGTCGGCCAGGCCCGGTTGCGCAATCAACAGGGTGATGGCGGTGCGCACCAGGCTGCGCTGCACCGGTGCGTTGCGCTGGTGCGGCTGGCGGGAGTGGGCTTCGGGCTGGAAGGTTGCCTTCGCTCCCGTACGTCGCTCCAGCTCCGCACCCATGAGGTCGCGGAAGGCGCCATCGGGCAGCTTGGCGATCAACGGCCGGGCGCGTTCGGCCAGGCGGGCTCGCCCGTCAAGGCTACCCAGTTCCACGTCGCGGCCAAGTTCGGCAAAGAAATATTCCGAAAGCGGCGTGGCCTTGTGCATGCGCTTTTCGAAGCCTTCCTTGCCTTCCTTGCGCACCAGGGTATCGGGGTCTTCGCCGTCGGGAAGGAACAGGAAGAACGCCTGGCGTCCGTCGCGCATGCGCGGCAGCACCGATTCAAGCGCACGCCATGCCGCCTGCTTGCCGGCGCGGTCACCGTCGAAACAGAACACCACGTCGGGCGTGGCGCGGAACAACACTTCGGCATGGTCGGGCGTGGTTGCCGTGCCCAGCGTGGCCACGGCAATCGGCAGCCCCGCCTGGTGCAGGGCGATGACGTCCATATAGCCCTCGACCACCACGATGCGCTCAAGGGTTTTGTTGGCCTGCTTTACCTGCCACAGCGCGAAGAGCTCTTTTCCCTTATGGAAGAGGGGAGTTTCCGGTGAGTTGAGGTATTTCGGGCCCTGGTCGCCGGTGAGCACGCGTCCGCCGAAAGCGATCACGCGGCCGCGGCGATCGAGGATCGGGAACATCACCCGTTCGCGGAAACGGTCATAGCGGTTGCCGCGCTCGTTCGCGGCCACCATGCCCGCTTCATTCAGAAGCTTAAGGCGCGTCTCGGAATTGCCCAGCGCCTTGATCACGCCATCGAACCCGGCCGGTGCCCAGCCGATGCGGAAGGCCTTGATGGTCTGGGCATCCAGGCCGCGGCGCTTGACGTATTCCTTCGCCTCGGCGCTCTTGGGCAGTTGGTCTTCGTAGTATTGCGCCGCGCCATCGAGCAGGGCGTAGAGGTCGGTCTTGTCCTCGCGCGGGGCGGCGTCGCGGCCGCCTTCGTAAGGCACCTTCAGGCCCACCGACTGGGCGAGTTCTTCCACCGCGTCGACGAATTCCAGGCGCTCGTATTCCATAAGGAATTTGATCGCGCTGCCGTGCACGCCGCAGCCGAAGCAGTGGTAGAACTGCTTCTGCGGGCTCACGTAGAACGAGGGCGAGCGCTCGTTGTGGAAGGGGCAGCAGGCGGTCCATTCGCGCCCGGCCTTTTTAAGCGGCACGCGCCGCTCGATCGTGTCGACGATGTCGACACGGGCAAGCAGTTCGTCGATGAAGGAATCGGGGATACGACCGCGCATGGGGCATTGTAGCGGCCAGCGCGGCCCGGGGCTGGCCCGTCTAGAACGCCATGTGGAAGATGCCGACCACGGCCAGGATGGCGATGATGAAGAAGATCAGGAAGATCGCGAACAGGACCTTGGCGATGGTCCCTGCGGCACCGGAGATACCGGTAAAACCGAGGGCGCCGGTGATCAGCGACACGATGCCGAAGATGATGGCCCACTTGAGCATGGCAGGACTCCGCTAACTTTAAGTGGCGGTGATCTTGCGTGCCCGATCGTGCGGGAGGCGTGAAACGTGGCAGCTTACGCCAGGGCAGCCTTCACCTTCTGGGACACCACCGCCATGTCGGCGGTGCCGGCGGCCTTGTCCTTGACCCAGCCCACCACCTTGCCCATGTCCTTCATGCCGGTGGCGCCGGTTTCGGCCACGGCCTGGCGCACCAGGGCCTCGATGCCAGCCTCGTCGAGCTTGGCCGGAAGGTAGGCTTCGATGATGCCCATTTCGTAGCGCTCGATCTTGGCCAGATCCTCGCGGGCGGCGGCTTCGAACTGGGTCACTGAATCGCGCCGCTGCTTCATCATTTTTTCAAGCGTAGCCAGCACCTGGGTGTCGTCCAGCTCGATGCGCTCGTCCACTTCGCGCTGCTTCACGGCGGCCAGCATCAGGCGGATCACGCCGAGCTTGTCCTTCTCGCCGCCACGCATGGCGTTCTTCATGTCTTCGGTCAGTTGCTGCTTCAGGCTCACGGGAATTCCTTATTTGACTTCGAACACGAAAACCGGCGCCTCCCAGGGGGTGGCGCCGGTCCGTAACATGCGTAAGCGAGGTGGCGGCTGCGGGTTGGACGCGCCTGCCGGTTGCCTGCCCCTATGCCAGTGAAGGCGGGCAGGCAGGACACTCAGTACATGCGGGTCTTGCGGGAAACGTCACGCGACAGGCGGCGCAGGTGGCGCTTGACCGCAGCAGCACGCTTGCGCTTGCGTTCCTGGGTGGGCTTTTCGTAGAACTCGCGCTTGCGGGTCTCGGCCAGCACACCAGCCTTTTCACAGGTACGCTTGAAACGACGCAGGGCAAGCTCGAACGGCTCGTTCTCGCGGACTTTAACGGACGGCATGGAAACTCCACTTGGGTAAACTGGCCCGGCTGATCGGGCGAGCCGTGAATTATAGCGTGAGCATTCTGCAGATTTCAAAGCCTGTACTGGGTATCGAGACCTCCTGCGACGAAACAGGCGTCGCCCTGCTGCGCTGGGACCGGGAAAACCCGGGCCGGGGCCTGCTTTCCCATGAGCTTTTCAGCCAGGTCCGGCTACATGCCGAATATGGCGGGGTGGTGCCGGAGCTGGCCAGCCGGGACCATGTCAGGAAGCTTTTACCCTTGGTGCGCAAGGCCTTGGCCGATGCAGGGCTGGGTTTGTCCGACCTTGGCGGGGTGGCCTATACGGCCGGCCCCGGCCTGGTGGGTGCCCTTTTGGTGGGCGGGGCGGCGGCGCGGGCCATGGCCTGGGCGCTGGGGATCCCGGCCATCGGCGTTCACCATATGGAAGGTCATCTACTGGCCCCTTTGCTGGAAGACGACCCGCCCGAGCCGCCGTTCGTGGCCCTGCTGGTATCGGGCGGGCACTCCATGCTGGTCGAGGTCCAGGGCATCGGGAGCTACCGGATCCTGGGCGACACCCTGGACGACGCGGCCGGCGAGGCCTTCGACAAGACGGCCAAGATGATGGGCCTGCCGTATCCCGGCGGGCCGGCCTTGGCAAAACTGGCCGAACAGGGCCGGTCCGGCGTGTACAAGTTCACCCGGCCGATGACCGATCGCCCCGGCTTCGACTTCAGTTTCTCCGGGCTCAAGACCCAAGTGCTGATGGCCTGGAAGGCATCGGACGGTAGCGACCAGGCCCGGGCCGACATCGCCCGCGGCTTCGAGGAAGCCATCGTGGATACGCTCGCCATCAAGTGCCGCCGCGCGCTGGCCGCCACCGGGGCAGGGCGCCTGGTGATCGCCGGCGGTGTCGGCGCCAATCGCCGCCTTCGCGCCCAGTTGGCCGAAGCGGGCGCCGCCGATGGTTTCAGGGTGTACTTCCCCCGACTGGAATTCTGCACCGACAACGGCGCGATGATCGCGTTGGCCGGTGCCATCCGCCTGGCGGCCGGGCAGCACGACGATACCCTGGTGGTGCAGCCGCGCTGGAGCCTGGAAACCCTTACCGCGGCCTGATCGCGCCGTGATTGGCTAGAATCGTCCGATGGATATCGTATTTATCGAAGACCTCCGCATCGATGCCGTCATCGGCATCTATGACTGGGAGCGCAAGATCCGCCAGCCGCTCGCGTTCGACGTCGAGATGGCGTTCGACAACCGCAAGCCCGCGGCCACCGACGACATTGCCGACACGCTCGATTACAAGGCCGTCTCCAAGCGCCTGCAGTCGTTCGTGGGTGAATCATCGTTTGGCCTGGTGGAAACCCTGGCCGAGCGCTGCGCGGAAATCATCATGCAGGAATTTGGCGTGGCCTGGGTGCGCCTGAAGTGCGCCAAGCCCGGTGCCGTGCGTGGAGCGAAGTCGGTGGGCGTGGTGATCGAGCGCGGCAAGCGGCCGGCGTAGCGCGCATGGCTACGGCATGGCTAAGCCTCGGCTCCAACGTGGAACCGGAGCATCACCTGCGGGCGGCGTTGTCTGAACTGCGCTCGATGTTCGGCGACATCGTGGTGTCGCCGGCTTACAGCAGCAAGGCGGTGGGCTTCGACGGGCCGGCCTTCATCAACCTGGCCGTGGGCCTGACCACCAACCTTGCCCCGATCGCACTGAACGACGCATTGCACGCCATCGAGGATCGCCATGGCCGCCGTCGCGACGTGCCGCGCTTCTCCAGCCGCACGCTGGACATCGACATCGTGCTTTACGACGACCTCGTGCTCGACGGGCCCGGGCACCTGAAGATTCCCCGCGATGAACTTCGCCACGCCTTCGTGTTGCGACCGCTGGCCGACATCGCCGGTGAAGTGGTGCATCCGTTGACGGGGCTGACATTGTCCCAAATGCAGGCGCGAGCCGCCGATGATGGCGAGCTCGAGCCTGTCAGGTTGTAACGAGGCAAAACTTTCCGCGCTCTCTATGTGGACTTATCGGCCTTGGCCGCGATCTGCTGGCGGTATTCCGGCGTGGTCACGCCGCCGACACCCCAGTTCTCAAGCTCGACCTCTTCGATGATGACGTAAGTGGTGTGCGGTGCTTTGCCCATCACTTCGAACAGAAGGTCGCTAACGCCTTTGATCAGCGCCTTCTTCTGCTCCGGAGTCGTTGCCGTCTCGCCCGGCAATGTACCCTCGCGCGTCACCTTGATGTTTACGTATGGCATGGTTTCCTCCCAAAAACGGACGATAACAATACCGCGGCGGGCCACTTGTCCCGCCGCGAATGCACGCATCAGCGACCCGCGTGCTGGCCACCGTCGACATGAAGCGTCTCGCCGGTCACGAAGCCGGCGCGTTCCAGGTAAAGCACGGCATCGACGATCTCCTGTGCTTCGCCCATCCGACCGAGTGGATGCAGTTTTTCCAGGAAGTCATGGGTTTCCGCCGGATGCATGGGCGTCTTGATGATGCCAGGTGCTACCGCATTCACGCGTATGCCTTTCTGCGCGTATTCGATAGCCAGTGCACGCGTTATCGCATCCAGGCCGCCCTTGGTGAGTCCCGCCAGGCCCGCCGACACGCCAGAGATGGGTTGCTTCACCAGGGCAGTGGTGATCTGGACGATATGTCCGTTGTTTACACGAAGCATCTGGTCCAGCACCCTCTGCGTGATGTGGAAGAAGCCGCCAAGGTTCACATCGATCACACGATGGAAGTCTTCCACGGTGTATTCGGTAAATGGCTTGCCGATGAAGATGCCCGCGTTGTTGACGAGTGTATCCACGCGCCCGAAGCGATCGATGGCCGTCTGCACGACCTGGCTTGCAACTTCCGGCTCGGCAATGTTTCCCGGTACCGCGATCACGCCCTGGTCGGATCCCTGGGTGATGGATCGCGAATTGGCGATCACGACATAGCCTGCATCCCGATAGCCCTTGACGATGCCGGCGCCGATGCCTTGCGAGGCACCGGTGACAATGGCGACTTTCTGTTCGTTGCTCATGATGATTTTTTCCGTTGTAGGTAGTGGGGTAAAGGTTTCGCGACTGGGTGCTTAACCTGGAACAGGAATAACCAGGGCTTTGCCCTTCTCGAAAGGCACCAGGCGATCAGGCACGCGAAGCTGGGCGAACACATCGACCAGTTGCTCCTGGCTTTCGCTGAAGTGGCCCCAGCCTTCGTTGTGCGCGGCAACGATGGTCGCCTTCGGGAACGCATGCGCCGCTTCCAGCGCGCCTTCGCTACCCATGGTCATGTGGTAGCGCCCGCGCGGTTCGGCAGCACCGGCGAAAAGCAGCACGGCTTTTGGCGAGAAGCGCTGGGCAACCTCGGCCGTACCCTCGTACCAGACCGTGTCGCCGGTGACGTAGAGGAGGTCGCCGGGTCTGTCGACGCCCAGGGCAAACCCCACCACCTCGCCGGAGATCGGCTCGATGCCGATGGGCCCGTGCCGTGCCGGGGTGGCGGTCACCAGCAAGGTTTCACCGTTCGCACCTCGCAGCGTGCAGCTCTCCCATGGTGCAAGGCCGATGGCACTCCCGCCCAAACGAGACGCACCCGACGGCGTCGTGTAAGTCCTGCCCACGCTCGGCAGCATCGCCCGCCCGGCGCTATCAAGGTTGTCGATGTGCTGGTCATGGCTAAGCAGCACCGCATCCAGCTCGCCGATTTCTGCCAACGAAAGCGCCGGGCCCGATGTCTTTTCGAAACGGAGGGAATTGACCTGGTAGCGACCGGGAGGGTCGAACGTCGGGTCGGTCAGCAGGCGCATCGAGCCAAACTCGATCAGTACCGTCGGCCCCCCGACGAGGGTGAGTTTCAAGGGAGTAGAGGACATGGCGGCCAACCTTGGTTCCTGGTGTTGGGAGTAAGGCTAGGCCGGGTCCGCCCTGTTGAAAATCCGCTATCCTCGATCAATGGCTGATAAAAAACGCACAGAGGTGGACTGGCAGGACGTCCGCATCTTCCTGGCGCTGGGCCGCCACGGCAGCCTGTCGGCCGCGGCGCGCGCGCTCTCGGTCAACCACGCGACGATTTCGCGGCGGATCCAGTCGCTGGAAGCGAGCGTTGGCGAGAAACTGGTCGAGCGCCGGCCGGAAGGCTATGTGTTGACGCCGGCCGGAACCTTCGCGCTGGGGGTTGCCGGCGATATGGAAACAGCTGTCCAGACGCTTGGCCGCGGAGGCACGGACGATTCCCCCAAGGGCCTGGTCCGCATCAATGCGCCTCCGGGCCTAGCCCAGGGATTTTTGATCGGACGGCTGGCCGTGCTGCCCACCCTGTACCCGGGTCTGGATATCGATCTGGCCACCGACCTTCGGCCGATAAGCCTTGAACGCCATCAGGCGGATATCGCCGTCCGCCTCGGACGCCCCGACGACGGCGACTTCATTGCCAAGCCCGTGGGCAGCATGGCGTATGGCTTCTACGGCACGCCGTCGGTTTGCCAATGCGTCGAAGACGGCGAGGCGTTTGCCTTCATCAGCTTCGACGAGGAAAGCTCAACCGTGCCCGAGGCCCGTTGGCTGGCCCAGCACTACCCGCGGGCACGTGTTTCATTCCGGGCTGGCAACCAGGTGGCACAGGCAACGGCGGCCCGGTCTGGCGCGGGCCTGGCGCTGCTGCCGCATTACATCGGACGAACCACCCCGGACCTCCGGCCCTGCCATCTGCCAGCCGTGCCGCCGCCGCGCGAGATCTGGCTGCTCATGCGCCGGCAGGATCGAAAGGACCTGCCCATCAGGACGGTCATTGAGCACCTGACCCGGATCTTCGCCGACGAGCAGGCGTTGTTTGAATGACCCCCTCCACTGTTCCACGTGGCTTGCCTCTGCTACAAAATGCCCACTGCCAACCGGGGAAGGACATCGCGCCATGGGGAAGTTCGCACGCAGTTGGACCTTGATGAAGGCGAGCGCATCGGTATTGCGCTCGGACAAGGAATTGATGGTTTTCCCGTTGTTCTCGGCGATGGCCTCGCTGGTGGTGATCGCAAGTTTCGCGCTGCCGATCATCTTCGGCGCCATGCATGGCGAGCATTTCGACCGTCAGCGCCTGGAGCCCATCCAATACGTGCTGATGGGTGCGTTCTACCTCGTGCAGTACACCATCATCATCTTCTTCAACACCGCGCTGATCGGTGCGGCGATGATTCGCCTGGATGGCGGCAATCCCACAGTGGGCGATGGCTTTCGCATTGCCTGGTCGCGTATTGGCACGATCCTGGGCTACGCATTGATCGCCGCAACGGTCGGCGTATTCCTCCGGGCATTGCAGCAGCGCCTGGGCTTCATCGGCCGCATCATTGCCGGCTTCCTTGGCTTAGGCTGGACGGTGGCGACCTTCCTGGTGGTGCCGGTGCTGGCGCATGAAGGGCTGGGACCGTTCCAGTCGCTCAAGCGCAGCGTGCAGTTGCTGCGCAAGACCTGGGGCGAGAACCTGATCGGCAACGCCGGCCTTGGCGTGGTGTTCGGCCTGGGTACGTTCCTGGTCATGCTCTGCGGCGCGGGCCTGATCGTCGGCGCCGCTTTCACCGGTTCCGTTACGGTGATCATCGCCGCGATCGTGGTGCTGGTGATCGCCATGGTGCTGCTGGGCCTGGTGCAGGCAGCGCTGCATGGCATCTACTCGGCGGCGCTATATCGTTATTCCAATGGCGAGGAGCCGGGCACCGGTTTCGATCGCCAGATGCTGGAAAACGCCTTCCGTACTAAGTGACGGATCAGCGTACGTCGCCGTCCAGGTAAAACCACCGCCCATCCTCATGCACGAAGCGACTGAGCTCGTGCTGGCGGTGGGCGGGGCCGCCGCCGTGGCGCGAGCGCGCGACGAATTCCACCGTGGCTTGGTTGCCGTCGCCTGCGGCCTTCTTGATATCCAGGCCCAGCCAGCGAACGCCCGAATCCAGGTCAATCGTCGACGGTCGCGTGGACGCATGCCACGTCGCCAGCAGGTAGTCGGGCAATCCAAGGACGAACGCGCTGTAGCGCGATCGCATCAGCGATTCGGCGTCGGGTGCAAAAAGCCCACCGTGATAGCGGCCGCAGCAGGCGGAGTAGTCGGCTCTTCCGCAGGGGCAAGGGCTCATGGGGCGGTCCGGCGCCAGATGATGCATCGGTTATTGGCCGGCATGGCGCGGTCGTCGACCAGGTGAAATCCCGCCTCGGCGGCCAGTGCATCCACTGCTTCGAAATCACGGATCGCCATGTGGGCGCCGCGTGCTTGCAGCCAGTCGTTGAACGTAGCGTTGCTTGGGCTGGTGAATTGGCCGTCGTAGTTGAACGGTCCGTAGACCACGAGCGTGGCTCCAGGTGCGGTGATGCTTGGCAGGCTGGTGAAGAACGCGCGCACCTCTTCGAACGACATGATGTGCAGCGTGTTGGCGGTGAATACCCCGTCGTAGGCGGTGGTTGGCCACGCGCCATTGACGTCGAAGGCCAACGCGGGCGGTGTATTGGGAAGGCCCGCGTCGTCGAGCCACGCACTTATTCCATCGAGGTTTTCCTCGCGGTCCGACGTTTGCCAGGAAAGGTGGGGGAGGGCCCGCGCAAAAAACACCGCGTGCTGTCCCGTGCCGCTGCCTACTTCAAGCACCGATTTCGTGTGCGTAAATGCCTCGCCAAGCACATCCAGGATCGCATCGCGGTTGCGCGCGACCGACGGCGCATCGGGTTTTTCCATCGTCATGCGGCGCGCTCGATTGCACGCGCAAACGGGGGCAGTGCGCGAAGCATCTGTTCACCGTAACGCTTGGTGACCACCCGGCGGTCCAGCAGCACGATCCGGCCGGTATCGGTTTCGGTGCGGATCAGTCGGCCGCAGTACTGGATCAAGAGCCGCGTGGCATCGGGCACGCTCACTTCGATGAACGGGTTGCGTCCTCGCGACTCCAGCCATTCGGCGTAGGTCGCGCCGACGGGGTCCGTGGGCACGGCAAAGGGAAGCTGCGTTACCACTACGGTTTCGCAGAGCTTGCCCGGAAGATCCAGTCCCTCGCCGAACGAGGCCAGGCCAAACAAGGTACTGCCCTTGCCCGCTTCGATGTCCTCGCGGTGCTCGGTGATCAGCTGCGCCTTGGACAACGAACCCTGCGCACGCACCTTGCGCACGTACTCGATGGGCAGCACTTGCAACACGCGGTCGAGCTTGGCGCGCGAGGTGAACAGCACCAGGTTGCCGGCGTCCCAGTTGAGGTTCGCGCCCAGCCAGGCGGCCACTTCGCGCGCATGGCCTTCGCGGTCATCGGGCATGGCCTTGAAGGCGGGTACTTCCAGCGTGGCCTGGTTGGCCAAGTCGAAAGGCGAGGGCAGGCTTAGCGTGATCGCACCATCGGGCAGGCCAACCGCATCGGCGAAACCGCGGAACTGGCCGCCCACGCTGAGCGTCGCCGAGGTCATCACTACTGCCGCCGCGTTGTCCCACAGCACGTTGCGCAGCAGGCCACCCGCCGATACGGCCGAGGCGTGGCAGACGATCTGCTGGTCGGCGGTCAAGGTTACCCAGCGTGCCAGTGGCGGTGCGTTTTCGCGATCTTCGCTGGACCATGCATACCAGGTGCGCACTTGCCTATCCAGGCGCTCCAACGCCACGCCAAGCTCGCGGGAAATCGCTTCCTGGGTAGGGCCGCCGGCTTCCATCTCCACGACCGCACGGCGCACGCTGCGCACCCATTTGTGCACGTCGCCGGTGACCATGCGCAGCGCGGTGGCATGCACCACCCAGTTCTCCGGCAGCCGGCCGAGGGATGCGCGGTACATCGGCTCTGCTTCGCCGGGCGAAGGCATCCAGGTCATGCGGATCTCGCGCTCGATGTCTTCCAGTGAGGCGCTGAGCTCGGCGATCTTTTCCTCACCCGCTTCGAGAGTGAGATTGCCGATGCTTTCCTTGTCGGTGAGCGAATAGGCCGCATGGATCTGGTTCTGCATGCGGCCGAGCCGGCGCATGGCGACCGACAGGTGTACATCGGCCGCGCCGCGATCGATGGCCTTGGCCGGCACGTGGTGCGCTTCGTCGAAGATGTAGAGCGTTTCTTCCGGCTTGGGCAGGATCACGCCGCCGAAGGTGTCTTCATCGCGCGGCATGGTGAGGTCGGCCAGTACCAGGTCCTGGTTGGCCACCACGATCTCCGCCTCTCCCACGGCGCGGCGCGCCAGGAAAAAGGGGCAAACGGAAAAGGCGCCGCATTTGCGGCCGGTGCAGCCGCCAGCGCTGGTGGTAAGCATGCCGCGCACGAGGTCCGACACGGCTTCCGGGCTTGAGTCCATGTCGCCGTTCCACTCGCCGCTGCTGAAGGCTTCGGTGAGCTTGCCCACGGCCTGGGTATCGCGCGGTTGCGGTGGTTTGGCCCACAGGGCGAGCTCGGCGTCGAAGTCCAGACCGCCTTGCGCGGTTTCAGTGGCGGCCATGCGCAGGTTGCGCACGCACAGGTAGCGCTGGCGGCCCTTGGCCAGGGCGACCTTGGCTTCCACGCCGCAGAGCTTCAGGAACTGGGGAATATCGCGCTGGACCAACTGCTCCTGCAACGCCACGGTGGCCGTGGCGATCAGAAGCTTCTTCTTCGTCGCCCGCGCCACTTCCAGCCCGGCGATCAGGTAGGCCATCGATTTGCCGGTACCGGTGGGCGCCTCGATCACCGCGGCGCCCGCGGGCTCGGCCAACGCCTTGGCCACTTCGGCAATCATCTTCAGCTGCGCCGGCCGCCCTCGGAAGCCGGGCAAGCCTTCCTTGAGGCGCCCGTAGTCGGCGCGGATGGTGGCTTTGGTGTCGTCAAGGAGCATGGGCCGGCCATTGTCCCACACAGCTGGCGCAAGGCCACGCGCAAACGGGTTGAGCCCCTGGTATGACCATCAGCGCCGTCGAATAGCTCGACGGCGCTGGCGGGATGTTGCTTAGCGGTTGCCCAGGTAGTCGTTCTTGCCCAGTTCTGCGCCAGCTTCGCGCAGGATCGCGTAGGTGGTGGAGATGTGGAAGAACATGTTGGGCAGGGCGAAACCGAAGAGATAGTCCTGGCCGGTGAAGTTCAGTTCGCCGCTGCGCATCTTCAGCACGATCGCGCGGTCTTCGCTGCCGTCGATCTGGCTGGCCTGGAACGACTTGACGTAGTCGATCACCTTGTCGATGCGGGCCTGGAGTTCGTCGAAGGTCACTTCCACGTCGGGCACCGCGATCGGCTCGACGCCGGCCAGCCGTGCCACGCAGCCCTTGGCAGCGTCGGTTGCGATCTGCACCTGCTTGACCAGCGGCAGCATGTCGGCGATCAGCCGCGTCTGCAGCATCACTTCATCAGGAACGTTCTTGGCCTTGGCGTGGGCCTGGCCTTTCTGCAGCACGTGCTTGAGGTTGGACAGGCCGCGCACGAATACCGGCACGGAGGCCTGGGACATGGAAAGGGACATGGGGTTGCCTTTGCTCAGGTGGGAAAAGTGCGCGAACGATAGCGCATTGGCCCGGTCCAAACGACACGCAAAAAAAGGCCCCGAAGGCCAGGGGGGGACCTTCGGGGCTGGGGTGGCTGCGAAACCCAGGGGAGAGGTTCGCAGCCGTAGGTTCACTCAGGGAGGAGAGATCACCTTCGGAACACCGTTGCGTGTGTTCCGGAAGATTAGATGCGGGCAGGGCCAGAAAGTTCGCTGGTTTGGCGAAAAAATAGTCAGTTAATTTTCAGGGTTTGGAAACCTGGCGAAAAACAGGCAGTTAGTGCGCCTCGTGCCAGTTGGCGCCCACACCGACGTCCACGATCAGCGGTACGGCGAGCTCCGCCGCCCCGGACATGCGCTCGATCACCCCCTCGCGAACTGCTTCCACGGCGTCTTCGCGCACTTCGAAGACCAATTCATCGTGAACCTGCATCAGCATGTGCACGTCGTCGCGTGTCTCAATCCAGGCTGCGACGGCGATCATCGCCCGCTTGATGATGTCGGCGGCCGTGCCCTGCATCGGGGCGTTCACCGCCGCGCGCTCGGCGCCGGCCCGGCGTGCCTGGTTCCGCGAGGCCAGCTCTTCCAGGTAGAGCCGGCGGCCGAACAGGGTTTCCACGTAGCCGTCGCGATGCGCCTGGCTGCGGGTGGCTTCCATGAAGTCCCGCACGCCCGGGTACCGGGTGAAGTAGCGGGCCATGTAATCGGAGGCCTCGCCGCGGTCGATGTTCAGCTGGCGCGCCAAGCCGAAGGCGCTCATGCCATACATCAGGCCGAAGTTGATCGCCTTGGCTGCACTGCGCTGGTTGGCGGTGATCTCTTCAGGCGGGATGCCGAACACCTCGGCGGCGGTGGCCCGGTGCACGTCGCCGCCGTTGCCCAATGCCCGCAGCAGGCCTTCATCGCCAGACAGATGCGCCATGATGCGCAACTCGATCTGCGAATAGTCCGCCGCCATGATCTTCCAGCCCGGCGGCGCGATGAATGCCTGGCGAATGCGGCGGCCTTCTTCGGTGCGGATGGGGATGTTCTGCAGGTTCGGATCCGCCGATGACAAGCGCCCGGTGGCGGCCACGGCCTGGTGGTAGCTGGTGTGCACGCGGCCAGTGCGTTCGTTGACGGTGCCAGCGAGCTTGTCGGTATAGGTGGAGCGCAGTTTCGCCAGGCCGCGGTATTCCAGCAGCACGCGTGGGAGCTCGTGGGCGTCGGCGATCGCTTCGAGCGCTTCTTCGTTCGTCGATGGCTGGCCGGTGGGTGTCTTCACCCGCACCGGTAGGCCCAGTTCGTCGAACAACACGGCCTGCAGCTGCTTGGGCGAATCCATGTTGAACTCGTGGCCGGCGCTGGCGTAGGCCTGCTTCTGCAGTTCCACCATGCGCTTGCCCAGTTGCTGGCTCTGGCGGCGCAGTTCGTCGATGTCGATCAACACCCCGCGCTGTTCCATCTTCGCAAGGATCGGCACCAGGGGTATTTCGATCTCTTCGTAGACCTTCAGCAGGCGCGGCTCGGCCTGAAGCTGCGGATACAGCGCCTGGTGCAGGCGCAGGGTGACGTCGGCATCCTCCGCGGCGTAGCGCGTGGCCGTGTCGAGGTCGACCTGGCCGAAGGGAATCGACTTGGCGCCCTTGCCTGCGACTTCTTCATATTTGATGGTCGTATAGCCCAGATACCGCGTGGCCAGCGAATCCATGTCGTGGCGGGTGGCGGTGGCGTTGAACACGTAGCTTTCGAGCATCGAATCGAAGGCCACGCCGCGCACGTCGACGCCGTGCGTGGAGAGCACGTTGATGTCGTACTTGGCGTGCTGCCCAAGCTTGGCGATGGAGGCGTCTTCGAAGATCGGCTTGAGTGCGCCCAGGACTTCATCACGCGACAGCTGCGTCGGTGCACCGGGATAGTCGTGGGCCACGGGAACGTAGGCTGCCCTGCCCGCTTCCACGGCAAACGACACGCCGACGATCTGCGCGCGCATCGGATCGATGCTGGTGGTCTCGGTATCGAAGGCCAGCACGCTTGCCTCGCGCAGGCGAGGCAGCCATGCGTCGAGGGCTTCGCGGGTGGTGATGAGTTCATATTCCCCGGGGGCGGAGAATGCCTCGATCAACGCGGCTGGGGCCGCTGCCGCGGCCGGTGCTGCAGCTGGTGCGGCTCCGCCGGCTTCCAGTTCCTTCAGGGCGGCCTTGAAGTCGTAGCGACGGTAGAGCTCCAGCAGGGATTCGTTGTCGCTCTGGCGCTGGTGCAGGTCGGTCGGGCCCACTTCCAGCGGCGTGTTGATGCGAATGGTGACCAGATCCTTCGACAGCGGCAGCCTAGGCAGCGCCGTGCGCAGGTTCTCGCCGATCTTGCCGCTGACCTTGTCGGCCGAGGCGATCAGGGCCTCGAGCGTGCCGTATTCGGCGAGCCATTTGGCGGCTGTCTTCGGACCGCATTTCTCCACACCGGGAACATTGTCGACGCTGTCACCGGTGAGGGTGAGGAAATCGACGATCTGGTCGGGCCGCACGCCGAACTTGGCGAATACGCCATCCACGTCCAAGGTGGTGTTGGTCATGGTGTTGACCAGGGTGATGCGATCGTCCACCAGCTGGGCGAAATCCTTGTCGCCGGTGGATATCACCACGTCGATGCCCTGTTCGCGCGCCTGCACGGCCAACGTGCCGATCACGTCGTCGGCTTCGACCCCGGTCACGCGCAGGATCGGAAACCCCAGCGCGCCGACGATGCGCAGCATCGGTTCGACCTGGGACCGCAGGTCGTCCGGCATCGAGGGCCGATTGGCCTTGTACTGCGGGTACATCTCCTCGCGGAAAGTCGGGCCGGGTGCGTCGGCCACGAAGGCGAGGTACTCCGGAGCGGATTTCAGTGTGGAGCGCAGCATGTTCACCACGCCGAACAGCGCGCCGGTGGGCTCGCCCTGGGCGTTGGTCAGCGGCGGCAGCGCGTGGAAGGCGCGGTAAAGGTACGAGGACCCGTCGATCAGGATGAGCTTGGCCATCTTGGGATTCTCTCATGGCTTGAGTGTGCTTTCCGGGCCCGTTCACGCCGCAAGGGGTAAGGGCGCTGTTATGCTCGGCGTCTGCACGGAGACTTCGTCATGAAACCGAACATCCCGCTCCTCGCCGGCCTGGCCCTGATCGCCGCGGGCAGCCTCCACGCCCAGGACCTCAACCTCAAGCCTGCCCCGCCTCCGCCGGGCATTCACGACAAGGGCGCCACGCCGGTGGCCAATCCGCCGCCGGAAAAAAACCGCCCGGCCATCGACCTTCCGGCCATGCACGACAGCGGCACCGATGCCAACGGCAACCCGCCGCCGCAGGTTACCGTTCGTACCGAAGGCGAAGACACCGTCGAGGAATACCGCGAGGGCGGCCGCATCACCATGATCCGCATCACGCCCAAGCATGGGCCGCCGCGCGAGATCATGGCCGATGAAAGCGGCAAGCTCGAGCGTGATCCCAAGCTCGGCCCGGTGGCACCGGTGTACTACAAGGTGTACGAGTGGGGCGCAGCGCCCAAGACGGTGGATGAGCAGAAATCGCAGTAGGGTTTTAGCCGTCCAGTTCGGGATAGTGGCGGAAGACGCCGTTGGTGTTGAAGGCCAGTCGTCGCGGTGATGCCAGATACGCGGCGATGTTCGGCCGTTGCGCCACGCGGTCATGCACGGCGGTGAGCAGCGGCAGTTTCTTGCCGAGCCGGGCCATGGCCTTGGGATAGGCGTAGTTGAGCGCCGCCACCAGCTGGAACATCGAAAGATCAACGTACGAGTGCTCGCGCAACGCATGGCGGCCACCGCCGCGCTCGATGCAGTGCTCCAGATACCCCAGGTACTTGGGCATGCGCTCGTTGCGGAATTCCGCGGCACGCCGTTTCGCTTCGGGTTTCTGGTCTTCGTAGTAAAGCCCCATGCCCACCGGGTGGTGGCTGTCGTGGGCCTCGGCCACCAGGTCCGTGATGGTCAGTTCGATCTGGTGAGCCTGCGCCCGCCGCGATTCGCTGTCGGGCACAAGGTCCAGGCGCGGCCCCAGGTATTGCAGGATGTTGGCCACCTGGGCGATCACCAACCGCCCGCTCTTGAGGAATGGTGGCGCGAAGGGCACCGCGCCTTCGTGCTTGCCCTCAAGCCATGGGGTCATGACATCGTCGCCTTCTTCACGGGCCACGTCGATGTACTCGGCCCTGGCGTCTTCCAGTGCCAGGCGCACGAATTCGCCGCGACCCTGGATGCCCGTCCAGTAGTAGAGCTCGTATGGCATGTACCGGCCTCGCAGCGGGGTAAGGTGCACCAGTGTGTACTGGCACGGCTCTAGCGGGTGTGAGCGTGACGGCAAGTATTTGCGTGACCGGTCGCGCATTGCGCTGCAGCCCGCGCCAAGTTCCAATACATCGATGGATATTCGCCGCTTTCTTCCCGACGGATTCACCTCCGCCCTCGTCCTGACCGTCATCATCGCCAGCCTGCTGCCCTGCCGGGGCATCGCGGCGACGGTATTCGACTGGGTCACCGACTTAGCCATTGCCCTGCTGTTCTTCCTGCACGGGGCGAAGCTGCCGCGCCAGGCGGTGGTGGAGGGCGCACGCCACTGGAGGCTGCATGCGGTGGTACTGGCCAGCACCTTCGTGGTGATCCCGCTGTTGGGCCTGGCACTGAAGCCTTTGCTGGCGCCCCTGGTGACGCCGGAGCTTTACCTGGGCGTGCTGTTCCTGTGCACGCTGCCATCGACGGTGCAATCGTCCATCGCCTTTACCTCGATCGCCCGGGGCAATGTACCGGCGGCCATCGTTTCGGCCTCGGCATCGAGCCTGATCGGCATCCTGGTTACGCCGTTGCTGGTAGGTCTGATTATCAGCACGTCCGGCCATGGCGGCCTTTCGGTCGATGCCGTGGGCGCCATCGTGCTGCAACTGTTGCTGCCCTTTGTTGCAGGCCAGGTAGCCCAGCGCTGGATCGGCGAATGGGTGCAGAAGTACAAGGATTGGCTGGGTTTCGTCGACCGCGGCTCGATCCTGCTGGTGGTCTACACCGCTTTCAGTGCGGCGGTGCTGCAAGGCCTATGGAAGCAGATGCCCGCGCCGGTGCTGGCGGGCCTGCTCATTGTCGATGCGGTGATCCTGGCGCTGGCCCTGCTGATCACCCGCTACGGCGCCCGCGCGCTTGGTTTCAGCCGTGAGGACGAGATCACCATCGTGTTCTGCGGCTCGAAGAAGAGCCTGGCCAGCGGCGTGCCGATGGCCAAGGTGATCTTTGCCGGGCATCCACTGGGCAGCATCGTGCTGCCGGTGATGCTGTTTCATCAGATCCAGCTGATGGTATGCGCGGTACTGGCTCGCCGCTACGCGCGGCGGCCGGTCAATGGCGGAAGTGTCGAATCGAGGTAAACACCATCGCCATGCCGTGCTCGTCGGCGGCCGCGATCACTTCCTTGTCACGCATCGACCCGCCGGGCTGGATCACGGCCCGGATGCCCGCCGCAGCCGCGGCGTCGATGCCATCGCGGAAAGGGAAGAAGGCGTCCGAAGCCATGGCGCTACCCGGTACGGTGAGGCCCGCTTCCTCGGCCTTGAGACCTGCGATCTTCGCCGAAACCACGCGGCTCATCTGGCCGGCGCCCACGCCGATGGTGCGGCCGTCGCGGGCATACACGATGGCGTTGGATTTCACGTACTTGGCAACGGCCCAGGCGAAGTAGAGGTCGTCCAGTTCCTTCGCATCGGGCGCGCGCTTGCTTACCACCTTCAGTTCCGAGCGCTTGACGGTGTGGTTGTCCGCCGTCTGCACCAGCAGGCCGCCGCCGATGCGCTTGAAGTCGAAGTTATTGCGGCCGTCGCCGCTTGGGATTTCCAGTACGCGCACGTTGGCCTTGGCGGCCGTTGCGGCCAGGGCTTCGCTGGCGAACGACGGCGCGATAAGCACCTCGACGAACTGGCGGCCGACGATGGCTTGGGCGGTGGCATGGTCCACCGGCCGGTTGAAGGCGATGATGCCGCCGAAGGCCGAGGTAGGGTCGGTGGCGTACGCCAGCTCGTAAGCGGCCAGCGGATCGGCCGCCACGGCCACGCCACAGGGGTTGGCATGCTTGACGATCACGCAGGCGGGTACGTCGAACTGGCGCACGCATTCCCACGCAGCGTCGGCGTCGGCGATGTTGTTGTAGGACAGTTCCTTGCCCTGCAACTGATGGAACGTGGCGAGTGTCCCGGCGGCAGGCGTAGCGTCCTGGTAAAAAGCCGCCTGCTGGTGCGGATTCTCGCCATAGCGCAGGCCCATCACCTTGATGAAGGAGTGGTTGGCCTGTGCCGGGAAGGCATCGACACTGGACACGGCTGTCTGCGTGTCATTGAGCTGCACGGCGGAAAGATAGTTGCTGATGGCCGCGTCATAGGCAGCCACCCGGTTGAACGCCGCCACCGACAGTGCGAATCGGGTCGCCCGGTCGAGGCCGCCTTTAGTCTCGATCTGCGTGAGCGCGTTGTCATACTGTGCCGGATCGGTAAGCACGGCGACATCGTTCCAGTTCTTTGCCGCCGCGCGCAGCATGGCGGGGCCGCCGATGTCGATGTTCTCCACGGCGTCCTCGAGCGTGCAGCCCGGCGTGGCGATGGTCTTTTCGAACGGGTAGAGATTCAGCACCAGCAGGTCGATCGGCTCGATGCCGTGCGTTTGCATGACCTCGTCATCGACGCCGCGCCGGCCCAGCAGGCCGCCATGCACAGCCGGGTGCAGCGTTTTGACACGGCCGTCCATGATCTCGGGAAAACCGGTGACATCGCTGGCCTCGGTGACCGGGATGCCGGCATCGCGCAGGGCCTTGGCCGATCCGCCGGTGGAAAGCAGCTCCACACCCTTATCGGACAGGCGTTTGGCCAGGTCGATGAGTCCCAGCTTGTCGGAGACGCTCAGTAGGGCGCGGCGGACGGGGACGAGATCGGGCGTGGGCATGACCGGAATCCAGGCAGGAGACCGACCATTATAGCGCCCGTCAGATCAGGCCGTGGGCTGACAGCTTCTTGCGCAGCGTGGCGCGATTGATGCCCAGCGCGGCAGCCGCAC
Source organism: Pinirhizobacter soli (assembly GCF_015905305.1). GTDB lineage: Bacteria > Pseudomonadota > Gammaproteobacteria > Xanthomonadales > Rhodanobacteraceae > Pinirhizobacter > Pinirhizobacter soli. The sequence continues at coordinate 1,929,660 of NZ_JADZLQ010000001.1, read as the reverse complement.
GGCTCTGGTTGCCTTCGTGGAAGGCGAGCACTTCACGCAGCAACGGGCCTTCGACCTCGCGGATGACCAAGGCATGCAGGCCTTCATCGCAATGCGTGTCACCAATGTCCTTCAGATAGCGACGCACGGTACGGCTGACACATTCGCTGAGGGCGCTCTGCATGGACGGTTCATTCGCCACTTCAACGTCGGTCAGTCGGACAGCGTGCACGTCGATCCCCTCACGGAACAGCGCAGGGACAGCCATGGCCCTGCAGGATTTGCATGAATGTTACGACCGCGGCTTTGGGCTCGAATGGCCGACCGATCGATCGCGAAGGGATCGACTATACCCGTGTCCGCGGACGAATTTAAGGCTTGCGAAAAAGAAAAGTTCCTAGATCGGCCAGCCGGCGTTCACTCGAAGGCGAACTCGAAGTTCACCGCGTTCTGGCCCGGGTCTTGCACTTCGAACACCATGACCGAGTCCGACGCGGCCCTGAGCCCGCGTGCCACGGTGGTTGCGTCGCCGACATATTCTTCAGGACGGAAGCGGCGCATGGCCAGGCGCTTGCCGTCGGCATCACTCAACGTGATGTTTACTACTGGATACGGCTGCGCGAACGAGGCGTCGTTGCGTACATGCGCGGTGATCAGCAAGGCGCCGGGAATTTTCGGATGCGCGGTGACTTCGCGGGCCAATAGTTTCAGTTGCGTCGTGTCGCGCACCAGTGGCAACTGGCAGCCCAGGGTATGGCAGGCCGAGGCAAGCATCGGGCCGATGGTGGGATCGGCTACCAGGGTTTCGCGCTTGGCCCAGCCAAGTTGGCCGCCCAATCCCAACAGCAATACCGCACAGATCGCCGTCCATCCCCACCAGTGGCGCGGTGCGCGCGGTTTGCGTTTGTCACGTGCAAAGCGCGGCGCAAACGTCAGTTGGGAGAAATCTTCCTGGCCTGGCGCGCCCTCGGCCACGGACTGAACCGGTGGTCGGAACACCGCCTGGTCGAGCAGGGGCGGGGCTTGGTCAAGGGCGTGCTCGTCGAGCTTGCGGAAGGGTTCGGGGGGGAGAGTTTCCGACAGCGTGCCCAGTGCCTGGAAGACATTGTCGCAATGGGCGCAACGCACGCAGCCGCAGGCCGGGACAAGTGCCGCTGCCTGCAGCGCATAGACGGTGAGGCAGTCGGGGCACTGGGTGTACATGGCGGTAGTCTAGCTGCGACGCGTGCCGCTGATGCGGACCCAATCCTCGCGGATGGCGATGGCCAGGTCGTCGAACCATTCGCCGTAACGGGCAAGCAGCTCCTCGTGCTGGCCGGCCAGGATGCCCGACATGGCAAACGGCGAGCCGGGCTTGATACTGGCAGCGAACGCTGGCGCCAGTTCGTCGAGGGGGCCGGCCAGGATATTGGCCACCAGCACGTCGGCAGGCGCCACGTTGCCGGCGCCGGGCAAGTGCACTTCCAGTCGATCGGCTACGTCGTTGCGTTGGGCGTTGTCCAACGAGGCGGTCAGCGCCTGGGGATCGTTGTCGATGCCCACCGCGTGCTTGGCGCCGAGCTTCAGCGCCGCCAGCGCCAGCACGCCGGAACCGCAACCGTAATCAAGTACCGTCAGGCCATGCAGGTCCAGGCCATCGAGCCACTCCAGGCATAGCGCCGTGGTCGGATGGGTACCGGTACCGAAGGCAAGGCCTGGATCAAGGCGCACCACCACTTCATCGCCGCCCGCGGGCGGTTCGATGTTCCACGGGTAGATCCACAAGCGCCGGCCGAACTGCATGGGCTTGAACTGGTCCATCCAGGCTCGTTCCCAGTCCTGGTCCTCGACTACGCGGAAATCGAGTGTGTCGGTGTCAAGCCACGGCAGGCGATCGGCCAGCGCGGCCAGAAGGCCGCGACGATCAACATCCGCTTCGAACAGCGCAAGCAGGGTGATCGTCGCCCACAGCGGCAACTCGCCCACGCCCGGCTCGAAAATGGCCTGCTCGTCGGGTGTTTCGGCGTCGGCGTCCTGCAGCGTCACCGAAAGCGCCCCGACATCTTCGAGCGCTTCCTCGGTGGCTGGCTGCTGGGCCTGTGTGATGGTGAGGGAAAGCTCAAGCCACGGCATTATTGCGTTCCCGCCGCCGCCTCTTTCTGCTCCGCCATCCGCTTCTCGAGGTAGTGAATGTTCTGCCCGCCGGCCTGGAAGCCCTTGTCGGCCATGATGCGCTGCTGCAGCGGTACGTTGCACTTGACGCCTTCGATCACCGTCTCCAGCAGCGCGATGCGCATGCGGGCGATGGCGGTCTCACGGTCGGGGCCATGCACGATGAGCTTGCCGATCATCGAGTCGTAGTTGGGCGGGATGCGATAGCCGTCATACAGGTGCGTGTCCACGCGCACGCCGGGGCCGCCTGGCGCCTCGAAGCGCTTCACCGTGCCCGGCGAGGGCATGAAGGTGTCGGGATCTTCGGCGTTGATGCGGCACTCGATGGCATGGCCCTTGATCACCACGTCTTCCTGGCGGATCGAAAGCTTTTCGCCACCGGCGATCAGCAACTGCTCGCGCACCAGATCGATGCCGGTGATCATCTCGGTGACCGGATGCTCCACCTGGATGCGCGTGTTCATCTCGATGAAGTAGAACTTGCCGCCTTCGTAGAGGAACTCGAAGGTGCCAGCGCCGCGATAACCGATGCGGACGCAGGCGTCGGTGCAGACCTTGCCGATGCGGGCGCGCTCCTCGGGCGTGATGCCCGGCGCGGGGGCTTCTTCCACCACCTTCTGGTGGCGGCGCTGCATGGAGCAGTCGCGCTCGCCCAGGTGGATGGCATTGCCCTGGCCGTCGGCCATCACCTGGATCTCCACGTGTCGCGGATTCTCCAGGAATTTCTCCATGTACACCTGTTCGTTGCCGAACGCGGCCTTGGCTTCGGCCTTGGTCATGGTGACCGCATTGGCCAGGTGTGCTTCGGTGCGCACCACGCGCATGCCGCGTCCGCCACCGCCGCCGGAAGCCTTGATGATCACGGGATAGCCGATCTCGCGGGCGATCTTGACGTTGGCGGCAGGGTCCGTACCCAGTGGGCCACCGGAGCCGGGTACGCAGGGGACGCCAGCGTCCTTCATGGCGCGGATGGCTTCCACCTTGTCGCCCATCATGCGGATGACGTTGGCGGTGGGACCGATGAAGACGAAGCCGGACTCTTCCACCTGCTCGGCGAAGTCGGCGCGCTCGGACAGGAAACCATAGCCGGGATGGATGGCATCGGCGTCGGTGATTTCCGCGGCGGCGATGATGCGCGGGATATTGAGGTAGCTGTCCACCGACGGCGCGGGGCCGATGCACACCGATTCATCGGCCATGCCCACGTGCTTCAGGCTGCGGTCGGCGGTGGAGTGCACGGCGACCGTCTTGATCCCCAGGCTATGGCATGCGCGCAGGATGCGAAGCGCGATTTCGCCGCGATTGGCGATGACGACCTTGTTCAACATGGCTGTTCCTTAGCCGATCACGAACATGGGTTCGTCGAATTCCACAGGCTGGCCGTTCTCGACCAGGATCGCCACGATCGTGCCGGCGACATCGGCCTCGATCTGGTTGAACATTTTCATCGCCTCGATGATGCCGATGGTCTCGCCGGCCTTGACCTGCTGGCCGATCTTGGCGAACGCCGGGGCGCCCGGGGTGGAGGCGGCATAGAAAGTGCCAACCATGGGGGCCTTGACGGTGTGGCCGGCCGGGAGGTCGGACGCAGCCGGTGCGGTGTCGGCAGCCGGGGCGCTGGCGGCGACTGGCGCGGCAGCGGGTGCAGCGGCGACCGGGGCGGGTGCGGCCTGCGCATACATCGGCTGCATCTGCACGCTGCCCTTGGGCACGCGGGACAAGCGCACCACTTCCTCGCCTTCCTTGATTTCGAGTTCAGCCAGGTTCGACTCTTCGAGCAGGTCGATCAGCTTCTTGATCTTGCGCAGGTCCATGGGACAAACCTTTTTCTGGAAAGGGGATGAAATATTCAGGCGTCGCCGACGCGGCGCAGGGCGGCGTCGAGGGCGAGTTGGTAGCCGTGTGCACCCAGTCCGCAGATCACGCCGACAGCCACGTCCGATAGGTACGAGGTGTGGCGGAAGGGTTCACGGGCATGGGGGTTGGACAGGTGGACCTCGATGAACGGGATGGCCACGCCGGTCAGGGCGTCGCGCAGCGAGATGCTGGTATGGGTGAAGGCGCCCGGGTTGATCACGATGAAGGCCACGCCTTCGTCGCGGGCCTGGTGGATGCGCCCCACCAGCTCGTGCTCGGCGTTGGACTGGAAGTAGGCCACGCTATGGCCTGCTTCGCCGGCGCGGGTAGTCAGCCTGGTGTTGATATCCGCCAGGGTGTCGCGCCCGTAGATATCAGGCTCGCGGACACCCAGGAGGTTGAGATTGGGACCGTGCAGGACCAGGATCTTTGCCATGCGCCTCTCACGGGCAAGCCGAAGGCGCGGAGTTTGCGCGCCCTGGGGTCAATTGTCCAGTTCGGCGCAGTTAGCGGAAGATCGCCGCTGTTTGTTGCAATACCGCACGCTTGCGTATGGTTTACCAGCGGATGTAAGCGTCCAACGACTCTTGGCCGCGCTAGCGTTGCAGCCATTGCGCAAGCCGGGCGTCGTCCAGCTTTCCCAGGTGGCTGGCCAGCACGCGGCCCTGGTCGTCCAGCAACACACTATAGGGAAGCAGGTTGCGGGCATTACCGGCCTGGGCGGAAGTGGCCTGGTCGGCCGAGGCCAGCAGCCAGGGGTAGGCCGGGGCGGCCTCGCGGGCCTGTTTCCTGACGCTGTCGGGGTCGTCCTGCGCCACGCCGATGACTTGCACCCCATGGGCCGCGTATTTGGCCTGTGCGGCGGCCAGGGCGGGCATTTCCTCCCGGCAGGGGCCGCACCAGGTGGCCCAGAAGTTCACCAGCCGTTTCTTGCCCTTCCAGTGGTCCAGCGATGCCGGCCGGCCATCCAGATCAGTGAGCTTGAGCGCCGGGAAGGGGGCTCCCACGGCAAGATCGCCGCTGACGTCGACCTGTGGAGCGCGGCGATCAACGTACAGACCCACGCCGGCGGCGATCAAGGCCAGTAACAGGATCGCTGCCGTGGGACCACGCAGGAAGTTCACGGCGCCGCGGCTTCGCGCAGCGCCGCGGCTACCGCGTCCTGGGTGAGCACCGTGGAGAGCTTCTTGCCTTCCGCGCCGTTACCCGGGTAAACCACGTACAAGGGCACGCCCGGCGAATGGTGTTGTTCCAGGAACGCGGCGATGGTGGGATTGACGTCGGTCCAGTCGCCGTACATGTAGGTGGCGCCGGTTTCCTTCATCACCGCGTGGAAGGCATCGGTGTCGAGCACGGCGTGCTCGTTGGCCTTGCAGGTGACGCACCAGTCGGCGCCGATGTCCACGAACACCGGCTTGCCGCTCTTGCGCAGCTCCGCCAGTTTTTCGGGCGAGAACGACACCTTGCCGCTTGAAGCGGCCGCCGCCTGCGGCCTCTCCAGGCCATTGACCACCACAAGTGGGTAGAGAGCGCCAAGGGCAAGGACCGCCACGAACACCTTCGACAGCGGCTTGCCGCCACGGCTGCGCTCGAACCACCACAGCGCTGCGGCCAGCAATACCGCGCCGGCCAGCACGGCCCCGACGGCATTGGCACCGCGCTGGTTGGCAAGCACCCACACCAGCCATACCGCGGTGAGGTACATGGGGAAGGCCAGGACCTGCTTGAAGGTTTCCATCCAGCGGCCGGGACGCGGCAACAGGCGCGCTAGTGCCGGGATATAGCCGATGGCCAGGAACGGCAGGGCCAGGCCCAGGCCCAGGAGCAGGAACACCAGCAAGGCCACCAGCGGTGAGGCGGCAAAGGCGAAGGCGAGCGCCGGACCCATGAACGGTGCCGTGCACGGGCTTGCCACGACCACGGCCAACACGCCGGTGAAGAAATCGCCCGTAGGACCGCTGCGTGAGGCCAGGCCGCTGCCGGTATTGCCCAGCGAGGTGCCGAACTGCACCACGCCCGACATCGACAGGCCCACGGCCAGCATGATGTAGATCAATACGCCCACCGCCACCGGCTGCTGCAGCTGGAAGCCCCAACCCAGGGCATGTCCGGCAGCGCGCAGGCCGATCACGGCCAGGCCAATGACGGCGAAGGACACCAGTACACCGGCGGTGTAGTACAGGGCGTGCCTGCGCGCGCCGCCGTCGTGGCTGGAGCCTTCGACCACCGACACGACCTTCAGCGACAGCACCGGCAATACGCAGGGCATCAGGTTGAGAATCAGACCGCCCAGGAGCGCCAGGCCGAGCACGGCGAGAAGGCCAGGCGAGTCGCCAACGCCCGGCGGAGGCATCTGCGGAGCGACTTCCTGCGGCGCGCCGGCGGGCGTGGCGCTTTCGGTCGCCGCAGGCGTGACATCAGTGCCCGTGCCGCCAGCAAGGTCCAGCTTCACCTGGCGCGTCATCACCGGATAACAGATGCCGTTTTCAAGGCAACCCTGGAAGGTGGCCTGCACGACTACATCGCCCTTGCCCGGGCCGTCCTTCAGGGCGACAGGCAGTTCCACCTGGTCGTAATAGACAATGGCATCGCCGTTGTACTTGTCGTTGTGCGCGATGCCGCTGGGCCATTCTGGTTCGCCAAGGCTGGCGCCCTTGGGCGAGATCACTTCCAGCGCGGTCTTGTCGCGATAGAGGTAGTAATCCTTGGGCATCGTCCAGCGAAGCAGGAGTTTGTCGGGGGCGGTGGCGATGGCCTCGAAGCGGAAGGCTTTTTCGGCGGGGAGGGGGGCGCCGTCGGTCGACGTCGCGGCGCCTTTGCCGCCCAACAGCGCCAGGCCTGAATTCGATGCCGTGGCGGCAGTGGTCGGCGTCGCCGTCCCCGCGGCCGAACCAGCACCCGTTGCCGGGCTCGTTTCCACCGGCGGAGCACCGATGGTGAGGTTGAGCTTCTCGGTATTGGGCGGATAGCAGATCTTCGGCTCCACTTCGTGGCAGCCCTGGTAGCGCACGGTCAGCGCGATCGTCTTGGCCGATGCGTCAGTGAGCGTATACGGCACCGTGGCATCCATGGCGCCGTGGTAAGTCTCCACGTCGCCCAGGAACTCATCGTGGTGCTTCACGCCATCGGGCAGCTGCGGCTCGCCAAGTTTCAGCGCTGCATCGTCCGTGGCCTTGATCTTCAGCTGGCCGCGATAGAGGTAATAGTTCGGGGCAATCGTCCAGTGAAGTTTCACCACGCCGGCCTTGGAGGCATCGGCGGTCAGGTGGAAGGCTTGCGTGACGGGCAGCAAGCCGTCGTCCTGGGCGAAAGCCGGCAAGCTGATCAGGGCGGCCAGGGACAACAGCCAGGCACGCGGGGATGGGAACTTCATGGCAACTCCGGAAAGCCGATACATCGCGGGTCCACGCCCGTGTAGTGCCGAAGCAGACCCGGGGAAGCCCCGCAAGCTTACATCGGGTCGCTGGAGGGGGGCTTCGATTCGGCCGCAACCCATGCCAGGTAGGCGGGCAGGCCGTCGGTCACGTCCAGGACGATGAGTTCGGGCGTGTCATAAGGATGGAATTCCTCAATGTAGGCCTTGAGCGCGGGGACGCATTCACGCGTGGTCTTGATGAGCAGCGTGGATTCCGTCTCGCTGACAATGCGGCTTTCCCACCGGTATACCGATGCCACGGCGGGAAGAATGTTCACGCAGGCGGCCAGACGACGCTCGACAGCCCCGTTGGCCAGGGCGTTGGCGGTGTCCGCCGTGGGGCAGTTGCAAAACGCTATGACGATGGCCATGGCTTGTTTCGTCCCGACATGCGTTCATGGTGCCTTGTGGGTCAGTTAGCGTCGAGTACCAGCACGGCTTCGCCCTCGTACAGGGTTCCGGCCCGGAGTGCGCCTTGTGTGGCCGCATGCAAAACAGACACCTGGGAACGGAGCGGCGTCCCGGAGGGGATGATCGTGAGGGCCTGCGCCTCACCAATGGGCAGTGAGGTTCTTGCCATGGCTTGCTCGCCGGCGGCAGTGACTGCACCGGGGATGGAGGCGCTGATGGCAAGAGTCACGGTGTCGCCCGCGGCAGACCGCATGGTGCATCGCGCAGTGTCCTGGCAGCGCAGGTACATCCGCGTCGGCCCGCTTAAGGATAGTTGGAACGGCACGTCGGCCTGCACACTGGCGGGAACACGGCCACGGGGCCATGCACTCCAGCCGCCCGCAGGCACCAGCTCCACTTCGATGGGAGCGCCACCGGGCCCGTGGCCAAAGTCAACGCGAAGCTCGTGCGTCACGCCAAGATTCAGGCGGAACACAACCTCCGACTCACTGGTGGTACCACCGGCGAAGTCGAGGTCTTGTCCCATGCCGACGGCGTAGCGTACCTCGCCCGTATAAACGCCTGAGGGAATCTTCAGCGGCGAAGGCAGACCCAATTGGTAGGCCAGCGATACCTGCTGGCGCACATCGACGGCGACGCCCGCCTTGACGGTGGCATGGCACATCGTGCGTTCGCCAGTAGCTGCCCAAACGCCGGTTAGCGTGCCGCTGGTAGGTGTTACCGAGGCGTGGCAATCGCCACGTGGACGTGCCATGCCGTCGTCGATGAAGATCTCGCGGGTGACCCCGCTGCCCGCCAAGGCGAAGCCCTGCGCCGTAATGCGGAAGTAGACGTCGAAGCTGTTTCGTCCATCGCTGACGGTGACGCGTTTTTGGGTAGCGGGAATGGACATGCCCAATGACGCCTGGCTATCGGTTGCATCGCCACCCAGGTGCTGGTTGACGATCACGCCAGTATCGACGAGGCGTACCCGAGGGTCGGCACAGGCGCCGCCAAAACAAGGCAGCGCCGGGGTCGTGTCGACGAACGCGGCTGAACTTTGCGCGCTGTTGAAATTCGCCGTGACCTCGATCACCGTGCTGGCACCCGGCTCGGCGCATGCCATGCCAACGATGATTGCCATGGTCTGGCGGAAGCGATGTTTCATGGATGTATCCCCATGGTTGACGGCTTGCAGACCACATCACCCAGCATGGCCAGGTCATCATCACCGGACAGGTTCAGGCGAAGATTGTCGACTGTGCAAAGATCCTGTTCGTCGCGGCTTGCGGTAAGCGTGGACTGACCTTTCGCGATCGCGAGGGAAAATACGCCGCTGGCCTCAGTCACTGTCCGATCCACGCTCGTCGTCACGACCGCGCCGGCTAGCGGGCGGCCCGCTGCATCCATCAATCGTCCCAGCGCGGTGACGGTTTGGGTCATCGATACCTTCGCATGCAGTACATCACCGGCATTGGCGCGGAAGTCGACGGCGCGACGATCGAGTTGCGTCGTCGACGCCGTGGATCCTTCCACATCGAAGTTCACGCGATTGGCGACAAACGGTTGGACCGCAACCAAATTGCGACCCGGTCGTAAAAGAACGCTTTCCCCGTCGCGGACAATGGCGCGAACGCGTGAACCGGGTGATTCACCGTCGACGTCGATGGCCATCATCGATTGCGCGAAGCGCAGGCCCGGCGCACCGCCGATACTCGTGTGGCCGGCACCCAGCGCCAACGTCGTGTCCATGTTCAAGCCGCCTGCCCACTGGCCGTCGAGAGAGGAACGTGCGGCGAAAACGTCGCCCCGTAGGTAGCGATTGAGGAACTGCACGCCACCCGCCGCGCCTACCCCATGGCGATCGGCGCTGATGTCGCCGTTGACGAGGGGAATCGAGCCCTCCGCGTTGCGCCGGTAATCCACCCGCGCGTATGTCTCGTTGCGACGATCAACGTCGCGATGTTGTCCCACGGTTGCAGACCAGGCACGCACAGGCGCGGAAAGTGCGAGCGTGGCATTGAGCTCGAAGCCGCGGTTGCGCCTGGGCCGCTTGTCCAACAGCAATGGACGGTCGAAAACCGAAGCGCGAACGATCGTGGAACCATTCTTCGCGGCGAAAAGCCGCTCCAGGGCAAGGTCGTACGAAACCCCGCGATCGGGCTTGCGCCCGGCAAGCCGCAGGTTCAGCGTCGTGGCCTGGTTGGGGCGCAACGAGCCAGCGAACGACCATGTGCGCCGGCGCATGGCGGAGAAGCGAACATTGGATGGCGTGACAATCCATGTGTCGCCGTATGACAGGCCAAGGTTCGCGCGCGTCGTGTTTATGTTGAACTGGATGTCGCCGCCGTGCCCGGTTCTTGACGCGCGATAGATATTGGCGTGCAGCATCGACCTTTCCGTTGGCTGGGCGGTGAACGACGCCGCGGCTGCGTGGCCATCAGCCTGCCCGGTGGCAGAAACCCCGAGGATGAAGCGCGGATGCAGCAACACGTTGGCGGCCGCGCCGTAGGCCGGTCCGTCGCGGCGGAAATCGCCGTCCCCGGGAGCGCCGCGCAGCTGGCGTCCGGCGAAAGCGTTGTAGCGCCAGCGACGCTGCGTATTGGTCCACAGCGTGGGTTTGTATACCCACTGATGGGTGCTTGACGTTACCGTGCCATCTTCAACCACGCGCAGTTCAACGGCATAGATACCGCCCGGCAAGGGCGCCGTGTCGACCGGCTGCAAGCCGGCCTTGACCGGCTGGGTATGTACCAACGTACCGTTGCGATAGATCTCGACCAGCCCCGGCCGGGTCGCCGTGACGAACATCGGTTGCGCGCTTGGAGTACCGATTGTGTCGTCCAGAACGTCAGAACTGCCGAGCATGATGCCTAGTACATTCTGGGCACGGGCGCCGATCAAGAGGGGTTGTTGGTAAAGGCCGATAGTATCGGGATAGAACGCACCCACGCGCACGAAGTGCCGTTTCACCTGCCGCTCCACGTAGGCATGCTGTAGGCGGGTAGTCCCTGCGACAGGACGATTCGTGCCGTTCGTGGCCACTCGTTGGTGTTGTGCCGCGATGGTGGTCGTCCAGCCATGTTTGCTGGTGAGGACGTCGATCCAGTAACGGCCGGATGCATCCCCATGCCCGTCATGCGCCGCGTTGATGCGTTGATTGACGATCACCCCGCTTCCGGAAGTAGGGACCTCGGCGTGCCGTTCTTCAGCCCGCGCCGCCATCGCGTCGACGGTGACAATGTCCAGCGTGGACGAACTCCGGTCGAACGTCAGCCGGCGCCAAGGTGTGGGACATCGAGCCTGGATGCATGTTCCCAGCGGTTGTGCACTGTGCAGCATGCCAAGGATTCGCGTGCGCACAGAATCCGGCCAGGGACTTTCATTGCTGTCGGTGAAACGCAGCAGTGTGACGGTATCGCGCGCGCTCAGAACAGCCATGGCATCGCCGAGGTACTCACCCTGCACGGTTACGCGCACGGCGAGCGGAACGTTGAAAAAGTGTCCGATGAAATCGTTGGGCAGGTCTGCCGCCTGTTGTTCAAGGGCGATATGTGGCGATGGAGCGGCGGCCGCGAACGCTTCGGGTGCGCCGAGCGAGAGGGCTATCGCCGCGCATAGCTTTTTGGCGCATTTCATTGCCTACATCCATGTAGAGAATCCAGGGGCGCGTGCTAGCGCGACTGTGGCGTCTGAAAGAAAACCTGGCCCGTCCGCGTCAGGCGCCAGCCAAAGAAAAATGCCAGGCCTATCTAAATCGACCCGGGGCCGTTTAAACGCCGTCGAAGATCAACACAATGTCGCCCGTATAAGTGCCGGCCTTTGGTGTGCCTGTTGGTGTCGGGACGATATCCAGCTCGTAGGTTTCCGCATTCGGACCCTTGGAGTGGATTAGCTTTGGCGTCGGGGACAGCGGCTTCCCCGCCACCGACACAGATAGCCATATTTTGTTTGTCCCGTCCGAGAGTGCGCCAAAGGATTCAATCTTCGCCGTGACGTCATGCCCCAAACTGGTAATAGTGAGGGAGTTTGTATAACGGGTGAATTGGTTTCTGACTTTGTCATATTTGAATTCCGTGACCACGCCGGCCGCCGGCCACGGCGTGCCCGGTTCGATCTTGAACTCATCCGCAGGTACCGCCGCACGAAACTTCAATGTCTGCTCGACTGGAGTAGACGCGGCGTTGGTGATCGGCACCATGCCAAGACAAATGGCGAGGGCCATGTGATTGATCTTCACGGGTGATTCCTTTCATTCTGATGATCCGCAAAAAACATCAGATCGATTTATTCGACCTGATGCATGGTTTTAGACGCCGTCGAATATCAGTACGACCTCACCTGTGTAGGTGCCGGCGACGTGACCCTTTCCCGTGGGAATAATGTTAAGCGGGTACTTGACCTCGGCGGCGCCTTTGGGATGTATCTGCTGCGCTGTCGTCGTAAGCACCTTGCCGCCCAATTTCACCTCCACCGGGATACTGTTGGGGCCGGCTACCAGAGCGGCAGTGTTTTCCAGCCTGGCCGTAACGTTCTGTGTGGCGCTGGTGATGCCCACTTGGTTCGTATAGGCAGTGAACGTATCCTTGGTCTTGTCATAGGCAAGATCGGTGGTGGCTGTTGCCGCTGGCCACGCGGTGGTCGGAGCGATCTTGAAGTCATCCGCGGGCAGCACGGTCTTGAACTTCAGGAGTTGCTCGACCGGTGCGGCCGCGGCAGCAGCGATCGGTGCCAAGCCAAGGCAAAGAGCGAGGGCGATAGGGTTGATTTTCATGAGTGAATCCTTTCGTCAATGTTGTTTAAGTTGCTTCTGGCGGCCCCGTCTTCAATCGACGGGACCATGGTTTTGAGGGTGCGGGAAACTCCTTTCTGAGGGTCAAGCTTCAGCTTCATGGGGCTTCGTGTTGGGACGTCTCAAACGTTGTTTCGGACGGCTCTACCGTCAGTCGTTGTCGCCGATGGTCTTTGGAATTGCGGCTGCTCCTTCCTTTAGATCGAACGAGCGATAGCGCCCTGGTTCGTTGGCCAGCAGAAGACTGCCAAGGGGATCGACTCGCTCGACAGGTTGTTCCGTGCAGTCATGCGATCCACGGCGGCATGAACGATGGCCCGCGAGATAGATCGTGCTGTCGCCGTCGTTGTGGATCACGTGGCCGCCCTCGACGGGCACAATGCGCGTAGCGAACTTGGGTGAGCGCGGAGCAACGACCACTCGCGCGCCGTAGCCCACCTGGATGTTCAACTGGGCATGGATGGCCTTGGAGGCCTCGCTTTCATCTTCGTCCGATATGGCGAAACCATCGGCTTTTTTTGGTGCCACGGGAACGAAACGCACACGAAAATACCGTTCATGATCGCGCTCACCCAGGGCGATCAGGCGCACGACCTGGCGGCCGCCCGCTGGCACGATCAGGCGGTTGGGACTCGCCAGCATGGCTTTTTCCGCTTCGCCGGGTACCGCGCCCAATTCGTCGCCCTTGACCGTCATTTCGATCACGTCGACCCGGACATAGGCAGTGATCGGGCTCATGTTGTAGACGGTGAGCTCGCCGGTACTGCGGTTGGGCGCCAGGTAGGCATGCATGCTGTCCAGGGTGATGCCTGCACGGGCCGTACCTGCAAGGAGGCAGCCGAAGATGATGAACATCAACTGCAGGGACGGGAAACAGGGAGCGGGAACCAATCGCATGGCTTCTTCCACAAGGGGCATGGATTGACATGCTAGGAAGCGTGGCGTGCCCTTCCTATTCGAATCGCCGCAAAACTGTCCGACACGGGCTGCCAGTGAAGGCCACTAAGACGCGCCCGCCATGCCCGATCAGGGGCTCCTCCCAGGACGTCATCTCGTCCGCCTGCGACGGGGTCGCCGTGAAGAATCGGTCGTCTTTGGGCCATGCACCCCTTGAACCACGCCCACGCGCCGCCATTAGCTACCCGCGCCCCGCTTCTTCCGCCATGGACGAACTGCGGCTAAACTTCTAGCACTCGCCCATGGCAAGTGCTAACAGGCGACACCATTTTCTTTCACCATCAACCACTTAGTGGAGTGAACCATGAGCAAGCTGCGTCCGTTGCACGACCGCGTCATCGTCAAGCGCCTCGAAGAAGAGCGCATGTCCGCTGGCGGCATCGTCATTCCTGACAACGCCACCGAGAAGCCCACCCGCGGCAAGGTCATCGCCGCCGGCACCGGTCGCATCCTGGAAGACGGCAACGTCCGCCCGATGTCGGTGAAGGAAGGCGAAACCGTGCTGTTCGGCAAGTACGCCGGCCAGGAAATCAAGATCGACGGTGAAGAGCTCGTTTTCCTTAAGGAAGACGACATCGTTGCGGTGATCGAAGGCTGAATCCCGCCTCTCCCGCACTCCGTAAAAACCTAACCTAAGTTCAAGGAATTCAAAGTCATGGCAGCTAAAGAAGTACGCTTCGGCGAAGACGCCCGCTCGCGCATCCTCAAGGGTGTGAACACCCTGGCCAACGCGGTCAAGGTCACCCTCGGTCCCAAGGGCCGCAACGTCGTGCTCGAGAAGAGCTTCGGCGCCCCCACGATCACCAAGGACGGCGTGTCCGTGGCCAAGGAGATCGAACTGGCCGACAAGTACGAGAACCTCGGCGCCCAGATCGTCAAGGAAGCCGCCTCCAAGACCTCCGACGTCGCCGGTGACGGCACCACCACCGCCACGGTGCTGGCCCAGGCGTTCATCCAGGAAGGCCTGAAGGCAGTCGCCGCCGGCATCAACCCGATGGACCTCAAGCGCGGCATCGACAAGGCCGTCATCGCCGCCGTGGGTGAGCTGAAGAGGCTCTCCAAGCCCACCGTTGACGACAAGGAAATCGCCCAGGTCGGTACGATCTCGGCCAACTCCGACGCCAACATCGGCGACATCATCGCCACCGCGATGAAGAAGGTCGGCAAGGAAGGCGTGATCACGGTTGAAGAAGGTTCGGGCCTGGAGAACGAACTCGACGTCGTCGAAGGCATGCAGTTCGATCGCGGCTACCTGTCGCCGTACTTCATCAACAACCAGGCCTCCCAGCAGGTTGAGCTGGACGACCCGTACATCCTGATCCACGACAAGAAAGTGTCGAACGTGCGCGAGCTGCTGCCCGTGCTCGAAGCCGTCGCCAAGGCTGGCAAGCCGCTCTTGATCGTGGCCGAGGAAGTCGAGGGCGAGGCCCTGGCAACGCTCGTGGTCAACACCATCCGTGGCATCGTCAAGGTCGCCGCCGTCAAGGCGCCGGGCTTCGGTGACCGCCGCAAGGCCATCCTGGAAGACATCGCGATCCTGACCAACGGCCAGGTGATCTCCGAGGAAGTGGGCCTGCAGCTTGAGAAGGCCACCATCAACGACCTGGGCCGCGCCAAGCGCGTGGTGATCACCAAGGAAAACACCACCATCATCGACGGTGCCGGCGAAGCTGAGCGCATCCAGTCGCGCATCAGCCAGGTCAAGGCGCAGATCGAGGAAACCTCCTCCGACTACGACCGCGAGAAGCTGCAGGAGCGCGTGGCCAAGCTGGCCGGCGGTGTTGCGGTGATCAAGGTCGGTGCCGGTACCGAGATCGAAATGAAGGAAAAGAAGGCCCGCGTCGAAGACGCCCTGCACGCCACGCGCGCAGCGGTGGAAGAAGGCGTTGTTGCCGGCGGTGGCGTTGCGCTGATCCGCGCGCTGAAGGCTGTTGAAAACCTGAAGGGTGACAACACCGACCAGGACCTGGGCATTGCCATCACCCGCCGCGCCCTCGAAGCGCCACTGCGCGCGATCGTCGCCAACGCGGGCGAAGAGCCCTCGGTGATCGTCGCCAAGGTCAAGGAAGGCACGGGTAACTTCGGCTACAACGCCGCCAACGGCGAGTTCGGCGACATGCTGGTGATGGGCATCCTGGACCCGACCAAGGTCACCCGCACGGCCCTGCAGCACGCTGCATCGGTGGCGGGCCTCGCCATCACCACCGAGGCGATCGTTGCCGAAGTGCCGAAGAAGGACGACGGCGGTGGCCACGGTGGCGGTCACGGCGGTGGCATGGGCGGCATGGGCGGTATGGATTTCTGATCCCGCCCTTCCGCTGAAAACAAAACCCCCGCTTCGGCGGGGGTTTTTTTTATGCCCGTACTGTGGCGATGACTTACTGGCGTGCGCCTGCTGCCGCGGCTTCATCCGCTGCTGTCTTCTGTCGGGCCAAGGCGGCCGCATCCATCGGCGAAGCGAACTGCGCCATCAGTTTGTCCAGCTTGCCGCGCAGGCGCAGCTGCGCCACGTTGCCCATGCCGTTGTCGTCGTCCTTCTGCACGGCGTCCTCATCCGGCGGCGGTGCGTCAGGGGCGCGGGTAAGCGCCGCCAGTACCGGCGCCACCACCTGGGTGAGCGCGAAGTACGGATCATCGTGGATGCCGGCCCGGTCAAGCACCATGCCCGGCAACGCCCATGCGGCCATGTCCTGCTTCACGTTCTTGTCCACTCGCGTATCGAAGAGAATCCACGGTACCGGCTGGGTAAGCATCGGTTGGCCGTTGATGAAGCCTGCGGTGTTGTAGGTGTCGATCAGCGCCGGCAAGTGGTCGCCGTAGAACAGCAATAGGGCGGGGCGCTCGCGCTTGGACAGAAGATCCGCCAGGCGGCCGAGCTCGGCGTCGGCATGGCGCATGTGATAGATGTAGTTCTGCAGGTCGAGCTTGGCCTTGCCATCCACGCCATCAGGTACCGGAATGGCATCGCGTTCGGCCACATCGATATTGGGATTGGTGTCGTACGGCCCGTGCGCTTCCATGCTGATGGCGAACACCAGCCGTGGCGGCCCGGAGTCTTTCAGCTGCGACATGATTTCATCCGTCATCGCGCTGTCGGCCATGTAGTTGCCATCGACCTTGAAGCCGCGCGGGAACTGCGGCTGCGTGATGAACCTGTCGAAGCCCAGCGCCTTGAAGGCTGTATTGCGATTCCAGAAGCTGCCATCGTTGCCGTGCACAGCGATGGTTTCGTAGCCATGCGAGCGCAAGGTACGCACCATCCCCGGGATCACCTTGGTGTTGAGTTGCAGGTAGGGGAACTGCATGTCGGCGAAGTAACGCAGCGACAGGCCGGTGAGCACTTCGAACTCGGTGCGGATGGTGCCGCCGCCGAAGGTAGGTACATGCAGCGAGCCTGAGGCGGAGCGCTCGGCCAGGCTGTGCAGGTTGGGTGCGAAGTTGTTGGCCTCCAGCCCCTTGATCACGGACGGGTCGAAAAACGACTCGCTCTGCACGATCACGATGTCGGGCGTTTGGCCGTCGTACGTCGCGCTCTGCGCGATGTGCTCACGCAAGCGCGTGTCGCTTGCGGCAATGAAGCGCTCGGCGACGTCCGGATCGGCTTTGTGTTTCTGGCCGGCGTACTGCAGGCGGAACTGCATCAGCATGGTCACCAGGCCGTTGTGTCCCGCGGTGGCCGACGCCGACCAGGGCTCCATGCCAAGCCGGTCGCGGTCGTACACGTGGGCCCAGGCGGGCAGGCCGGCGAACAGCGTGCCCAGCAGCGCCAACAGGGCAAAGCCCGCGGTCAGGCGCTTGCCGTGCGTGCGACGGGCGAACATGGGTGGCTCGTAGCGGGCCAATGCCCAGACGATGGCGATGGCTGTGATGATGGCCAGGTACGGCCAGGGACTTGCGGGCAGGTAACCGCCCAGAAGATGCGCGCCGCCCCCCTTGAGCTGGCCAACCATGCGGAAATCGGCGGGCACCAGGGGCGAGCCGAGGTTGCGCACCTTGATCGCATTCACGCCATAGACGATACCCAGCCCCAGGCAGGTTAGTCCGAAGGAAAGGAAAATCCTGCGCGTGAGCACCACCAGGAGCATCGCCACCATCAGCCCCGGCAGGGCATTGGCGAACAGGTGCAGCGGGCGCTGATACCAGACACCGGGGCTGACGCCCGGGTTTCCATCGATCAGCGAGGTAAGGAATACCAACGCCACGACCAGTGCCAGCGGCACCCCGATGCGCAGAACGCGCCAGCGCCATAACCTTGATTTTACGACAGGAATTTGCGACATGACGGAAGTTGTCACGCTAACGGGTAGACACTGTAACCCACGGGTCATGAACTGCATGTGCCTGTCGACTGACTGTCCGCTGACCGCCTATCGACGGCACAATGGACGGCCATGCCCCAGCCCAGTCCTTCTCCCGAACTCCGCGCCCTCGTCGATGGCCGCCTGGCCGACCTGATGGCGCGCTGCCGCGCCATGGGCGTGGCGGTTCACGATGATGCGGGCGTCACCGAACGCCTGCGCCAACTGCTGCTGGCCAGCGACTACGCCTTCGACGTCCTGCGGCGACATCCCGAATGGCTGGCGCCGGCGGGCATCGAACGCCTTCGCTCCGGCGCCGATGCTTCCGCGCGAATCGAGGCTTTGCAGCTCCCCGACGACGAAACCCAGGCACTGGCCAACCTGCGCCGCTTCCGCCATGCCGAGGCGCTTCGCCTGGTCTTCCGCGACGTCAATGGCTTGGACGACGTGGGCGAAACCCTCGCAGCCACCAGCCAGCTTTACGAAGCCTTGTTGGGGGTGAGCCTGGCCTGGAGCGAGCGCGCCATGGCCCGGCGCTACGGCAAGGCGCGCGATGCTTCGGGAGAGGAACAGCGGCTTGTGGTGGTGGGCTTCGGCAAGCTCGGCGGGTCGGAGCTGAACTTCTCCTCCGACATCGACCTGGTGCTGGCCTATCCCAACGGCGGCCAGAGTGATGGCCCCCGTCCGCTCGACAACAACGAATATTTCGTCCGTCTCGGCCGCCAGCTGGTGCGCCTGCTGGCCGAACCCACCAGCGACGGTATCTGCGCGCGCGTGGATTTGCGCCTGCGCCCCTTCGGCAACGCCGGCCGCCTGGCGTTGCCCTTTGCCGCCATGGAGCAGTACTACCAGCGCGAAGGCCGCGACTGGGAGCGCTATGCATGGATCAAGGCGCGTCCCGTGGCAGGCGACCGCACGGCGGGCCGGCAACTGCAGGACATGCTGCGACCCTTCGTGTATCGCCGCTATCTCGATTACACGGCCTTCGCCGGGCTGCGCGAGATGAAGGCGTTGATCGACGCGGAGGTGGTGCGCAAGGACCTTGCCGGCAACCTGAAGCTGGGGCCGGGCGGTATCCGCGAAATCGAATTCATCGTGCAGCTGACGCAAATGATCCGCGGCGGCCGCGATCCGGCCTTGCGCGTACGTGGCCTGTTGCCCGCGCTCACTGCCTGCGAAGCGCGCGGGCATATTCCCGCCGGACGCGCCAAGCCGTTGCGCGAGGCCTACCTGTTCCTGCGCCGGCTGGAAAACCGCGTGCAGATGTTGCGCGACGCGCAGACCCACGACGTCCCCGACGACGATCTTTCCCGTGAACGGATCGCGCTGGGACTGGGCTATGCCGACTGGCCTTCGCTGGAAGTGGAACTCACCGCCCACCGCGAGCTGGTGTCGGCCGAGTTTGCCGCCGTGCTGGTGCCCCAGGGTGGCAGTGCCGCCGTGGTGCCAGCGATCGATGCGGACCTCTGGCGCAAGGCGCGGGCCGGCGAACTGGAAGCGGCCAACCTCGCAGAGGCAGGGTTCCCACCCACGCCTGAAGCGGTGGACGTACTGCTGAGCCTTCCGCGCGGAGCGGCGGTGCGTTCGATGTCTACCCGTTCGAGCGAGCGGCTGGACCGCCTGATGCCGCAGCTGATCGCCGCAGCGCGTGAGTCGTCGGAACCGGCGACGGTGCTTTCGCGGCTTTGCCGGCTGGTGCAAGCCGTGGCGCGACGGTCGTCCTACTTGGCCTTGCTCGAAGAACAGCCGGCCGCGCGACGGCGGCTGGTCGCGGTGTTCGCGCGCAGCGCGTTCCTGGCCGAAAAGATCATCGGCCAGCCGCTGTTGCTGGACGACGTACTGGATCCGCGCATCGACCAGTTGCCGCTCAAGCGCACCGACGTCGCGGCAGAGATCGGCCGTGCGCTGTCGGCACTGGACGAGCGCGACGCCGAAGGCGAGCTGGATCGACTGAACGAACTGCAGTCGAGCATCGGCTTCCGATTAGGGCTTGCCTTCAGCGATGATCGCGCCGACGCCGCAGCCACGTCGCGGCGCCTTGCCGCGCTCGCCGAGGCGGTGGTCGCTGCCGTGCTGTCGATGGCCGAGCGTGAACTGAAGGCGCAGCACGGCAGCCTGCCCGGCGAAGGTACCGGCTTTGCCGTGCTCGGCTACGGCAGCCTCGGCGGCGCGGAGCTGGGCTTCGCCTCCGACCTTGACCTGGTGTTCGTCTATGACGGTGCGCGAGCCACCGCACGCAGCGACGGTGCGCGTCCGTTGGACGGCGCGCAGTGGTACCAGCGCCTGGCCCAGCGCATCGTGCACTGGTTGGGTGCGCTTACCCGCGGCGGCAAGTTGTACGAGATCGATACCCGGCTGCGTCCGGACGGGGCGAAGGGCCTGCTGGTGACAAGCGTCGATGCCTTTGCCGGCTACCAGAACGAGCGCGCATGGACGTGGGAGCACCAGGCGCTGGTGCGCGCGCGCGGTATCGCCGGCGATGCAACCCTGCATGCCCCGTTCGACGCCCTGCGCGAGGCCATCTTGCGGCGCCCGCGCGATGGCGCCACCGTGCGCACCGAAGTGGCCGCCATGCGTTCGCGCTGGCGCCAGGAACGCGACCGTTCGGACACCACGCGCCTGGATCTGAAGCAGGGTGCCGGAACCCTGCTCGATATCGAATTCCTGTCGCAAGGGCTGGTGCTTGCTCATGCAGCCACCAGCGCCACGGTCCAGGCGATACCCAGCAGCACTCCAGCGTTGCTCACCTGGCTGGTCGATGCCGGTGCGCTGGCAGCGACCGATGCCGGCCTGCTCGAACGCGCACACGGGCTGTTCCTGTCGCGAGCACTGGCCTGCACGCTTGATGGACGCCCCCGGCTTGCCCCCCGTGAGGCGGCGCTGGATGAAGCGGCGGCGCAGGTGCTGGCGGTTGCCGCCAGCGCCGGGTTCGTCTTCAGCTAGCGACCGGACCCACGTATTCAAGCATGCGCCGGCGCAGTTCCAGGCCGACGCGCTGGGTTTCCCGAAGCGGCGTGAAACTCGAGGGCAGGCGGTCGTCCAGGTCGCCCAGCAGGTTGCGCGAGCGCAAGGTGGCATGCAGGCGGGCCAGTTTTGCCGGCAAAGGCGCGGTGACCAGCGTGCGCACCGGGCGACCGGTGGCACAGGCTTCGGAAAGCATGTTCACCGAATCGGGCGTTACCACCAGCGAGTCGGCCCAACCCAGGTATCCGGCATAGGGATTGCCGGCGTCATCGCCGCCCGTCCACACATGGCCGGGGAAATCGGCGAGGCCTGAGACGACGGCATCGCGAAAGGCCGCTGGCGTGCGCCGGGAACTTGAGATCATGAAGCTGCCGCCTTCGCGGGCGGCCATGGCGCGCAGGCTCTCCACCAACTGCCTGGCGTAGGGCGCGCCAAGCTCGATGCCGCGGCGTTCGCCCCCCAGCAGGATCGTCCGCCGCGGTTTGGGAAGGTCGCCCAGGGTAGGACATGCTTCCCGTCCCTCGGCCAGCCAGGTGTCGTCGATGGGATTGAGCGAGCCGGTCATCTGAATCACGTTGGCGGCTTTCAGCTCGTCGTGCACCGGCGCCACCACGAGATTCCAGTAGCGGGTGTCCAGCCGCGGATCGAGGATCTGCACGGTGTAGGTGCGCCGGTCGCTCAGCTGCCCGACCAGGCGGGTGAGCATCGCCGAGGCACGTCCGCAGCCGATCACCACGCGTGGCCAGGGCGGGCGGAACTGCGCACGCTGCACTGGAGCCAAGGCCAGCAGCGAGGCCGGCAACAGACGGGGCGCCGCCCAGGCCCAAGGACGGCGAAGTTGCACGCGGAAGGGCCGGATGATGAGTCCCGTCGTCTGGGCAAGGGCCATGGCCTGACGCTCGTTGCCCGCGGCCCCGTCGGTGATGACCCAGCATTCGCCGCCGTGGCTTGTCTTCATCGTGACCGATTGTAGCGTGTGGGACGACAGTACGTTCATCCAGG
Organism: Pinirhizobacter soli; assembly: GCF_015905305.1. Lineage (GTDB taxonomy): Bacteria > Pseudomonadota > Gammaproteobacteria > Xanthomonadales > Rhodanobacteraceae > Pinirhizobacter > Pinirhizobacter soli. Next base: position 1,907,855 of record NZ_JADZLQ010000001.1, on the reverse strand, counting down.
GCGGTCGCCGCCGGACACCGTTCGCGCATAAACTGGGAATTCGCCCAGAGGACCGGGCCAGATGACAAGCAACCGAAGGATGCCCATGACGACCCCGCTTACCGCTGCCGCCCTCGACCAGCTTTTCCGCCAGGCGCGCACCTACAACGCATGGACGGACCGCCCCGTCGACGACGGGCTTCTCCACCAGCTCTATGACCTCGTCAAATTCGGACCGACCAGCGCGAACACCTCGCCGATGCGCCTGGTGTTCGTGAAGTCTCCCGAGGCCAAGGCGAAGCTTTCGCCTTTCCTGTCGGAGGCCAACCGCGCCAAGACCATGGAGGCGCCGGTCACCGCCATCGTGGCCGCCGATCACGAATTCTACGAACACCTTCCCCGGCTCTTCCCGCACGCCGATGCGCGCAGCTGGTTCGTCGGAAGCCAGGCAATGATCGACCAGACGGCCTTCCGCAACAGCACGCTGCAAGGCGCCTACCTGATCCTGGCCGCCCGTGCGCTGGGCCTGGACACCGGTCCCATGTCGGGCTTCGACAATGCCGGCGTGGATGCTGCGTTCTTCGCCGGCACCACGGTAAAGTCCAATTTCCTGGTGAACTTAGGTTACGGCGACGGCAGCCGCAACCTGTTCCCACGCAGCCCCCGGCTCGATTTCGACGAAGCCGCCCGCATCGCCTGATCGTTACAGTTTGCCCTTTCCACGGAGATAACCCATGCGCAAGATCGTTTTCCTGGCCCTAGCTGGCCTGCTCGCCACCGGTACCGCCGTCCAGGCGGCCCCGGTTACCTACACGCTCGACCCGGGCCACACCATGGTCCTGTTCACCTGGAACCACTTCGGCTTCTCCAACCCCACCGCCAACCTGGGCCTGTCGCAGGGCACCCTGGTGTACGACCCGGCCGCCCCGACCAAGGCTACGGTCGAGGTCACCCTGCCGCTCTCGGCGCTGGACACCCACGTGCCGGCCCTGGATGAACACCTGAAGAAGCCGGATTTCTTCGACGCGGAGAAGTACCCCACGGTCACCTTCAAGAGCACCAAGGTCGCCGCAGCGGGCAAGGACAAGTTGAAGGTTACCGGTGATCTCACCGTCCACGGCGTGACCAAGCCGGTCACCCTGGATGTCACGGTGAACAAGGTTGGCGATCAGCCGATGCTCAAGGCCCCGGCCGCCGGCTTCAATGCCACGGCCGTGATCAAGCGCTCCGATTTCGGTGTTGGCGCCTACGTCCCCGCCGTCAGCGACGAAATCAAGATTTCCATTACGACCGAAGGCCTGGAGGCTGCGGCGTACAAGGAAAAGTTCGGCGGCAAGTAAGCATCAGGGCAGTCTGGACTGGAAAGGACCCGCGCTCGTCGCGGGTCTTTTTTTGCGTGTGGGGCACCTCCCCCCTGCTACCATCGCCTTTTGCATCATTAGCCGGAATCGCCCATGGCCAGCCTTATTCCCGCCAACGCCGAAAACCTCTACGAAGTGACCCGCGCGGACCTCCCGCTGTCCTGTCCCATGCCCGGGATGGAGTTGTGGAACTCGCACCCTCGCGTCTACCTGCCGATCGTCGACGATGGCGGCCAGTCCAAGTGCTCCTATTGCGGCGCCGTCTACGTGCTGAAGGACTAAACCGGCCCTGGCGGCACGATCCGTGCTTGCCTTTCCGGACCCTAATCGACCCTTCCCGACGTGCCTAATACCCCGCCCGAACGCAAACTCACCGTTATCCAGCTGATCCCGGCCCTGCATGCCGGCGGCGCGGAGCGATCGGTGCTGGAAGTGGGCCGGGCCCTGGTGGCCGCGGGGCACCGGTCGGTGGTGATTTCCGGTGGGGGGCGACTGGTACCGCAGCTGGAGCAGGAGGGCAGCGAACACGTCACCTTGCCGATCGGCAGGAAGTCGGTGTTTTCGTTGCTGCAGGTACCCGCCCTGCGGCGCATCCTTACGGCGTTGGCCCCCGACATTGTCCACGCGCGCTCGCGCGTGCCGGCGTGGCTTGCCTGGTGGGCGATGCGTGGCATGGCCAAACGGCCCCATTTCATCACTACGGTGCACGGGCTCAATTCACCTGGCCGCTATAGCGCCATCCTTACCCGTGGCGAGCGGGTGATCGTGGTCTCGCAGACCTTGCGCGACTATGTCATGCGCCATTACGCGGGGCTCGATCCTTCGAGTATCGCGGTGATCCCGCGCGGCATCGACACCGACGCCTTCCCCTACGGCTACCGCCCGGAAGAAGCCTGGCGCGAGCACTTCTTCGGCGAATACCCGGAACTGGCCGGCGCGCCGTTGCTCACCTTGCCAGGCCGCGGCACGCGCCTGAAGGGCCACGCCGATGCCATCGAACTCTTGGCCGAACTTGCCACCCGTGGGATCGACGCTCGCTTGCTGTTGCTGGGCGTGATCGAGCCTGGTCGTGAAGCCTACGTGCGTGAACTGCAAGCGTTGGCCGAGCGCCGTGGCGTGGCGAACAAGGTGGTGATGTCGGGTACGCGCGCTGACATCCGCGACATCTACGCCAGTTCTGCCCTGATCCTCCAGCTTTCCAACAAGCCTGAGTCGTTCGGCCGTACGGTGGTTGAAGCGCTCTCGTTGTGCCGGCCCGTGGTGGGCTATGCCCACGGTGGCGTAGGCGAGCTGCTGGCCGAGCTTTACCCCGCCGGACGCGTACCGGTGGGTGATCGCGAGCGCCTGGTCGAGCGCGTGGCTGAACTGCTTCGACTTGCCCCGGCCATCGCGCCGCTGAAGAGCTATCGGCTCGACGACATGCAGGCAGCCACCCTGGCGCTTTACCAGGAAGTCGCTGCCGACTGAACATCCCCGGGTCGGTCGGAACTACAATCTGGCGCTTGTTCCCCCACCGCGGCCCATGATGAACAAGCTGTCGATCAAGGCCGGCCTGACCTCACCCCTGTTGCCGCTATGGTTGCTGCCGGCTTTGCTGCCGCTGGGTCGAAGCGCGGAGCTTTGTACGGCACTGTGCCTGATCGGCAGCATCATGTTGCTGGTGCGCGAGCCTCGCGCGCTGGGTGAGCACGCCGGGGCGAAATTGTTCCTGGCGTTGATGGCCGCCTACATTGGTGCCGCGCTGTTCTCCGCGGTCGATGCAGTGGCGCCGGGCAAGGCCTGGGGCACCGTGGCGGCGGTGTTGCGTTACCTGCCCATCGGCATCTACGCGTGTTTCGCCATGCGGCGTCCGTCGCGGCTCTTTACGTTGTACCGCGCCACCGCGGTGGTGATCGTGGTGTGGGTGCTCGATGCCTGGGTACAGGCCGCCACCGGCTGGAGCCTCGGCGGCCACGCGGAAGCGGAGCGGGTATCGGGCATTTTCGGCGCGGACAACCTCAAGCTTGGGCCCACGCTTGCCGTGCTGTCGCCCTTCCTGTTGTGGGCGGCGCGCGAACGCTGGGGCTGGCGCGGACTGCTGGCAGCCGCGCTGGCGATGCTGGGGCCGATCCTGTTGGCCGGATCACGTGCCGCGTGGCTTTGCTACGGCGTGGTGGTGCTCGCCTTTGCATGGGCCCAGTGCGGTGGCTGGCGGCGCTTCCTTCCTGCGTGCCTCGCCATCGCGGTGGTCGCCGGTGCCGGTGCCGGTATCGCGTGGAAAGTGTCGGCACCGTTCCATGCGCGGATGGAGCGCACCCTGGAGGCGTTCCGCGGCCACGACGCCAACGTGGACGAGGCCCTTACCGGCCGCTTGTCGATCTGGCGCGCCAGCCTGCACATGGCGGCGGCGCATCCGGTCAATGGCGTGGGCGTGCGCAGCTTCCGTTATGCGTATCCCTCCTACGCGCCGGCCAACGACCATTTCGTTACCGACGAATCATGCGGCGCGGGCGAGGGTGCCTGCCACGCCCACCAGTTGTTGCTGGAGATCCTCACCGAGACCGGCGCACTGGGCCTGGTGCTGTGGTTTGCTGCGACCTGCGTTGCCATCCGCCATTGGTGGACATGTTCACCAGCAGCACGCATCCGGGCGTTTCCCGTGACCGTGGCGCTCTCGGCGATGCTGTTTCCGATCAACACGCACCTGGCCTTCTATTCCGCATGGTGGGGGTTGCTGTTTGCCTGGCTGCTGGCGCTGTGGTGCGCGGCGCTGTATGCGGACATCCCGGAGACGGACGACAAGGCGGTGCCATGACGCGCGAACCGCTCTCTGTGGTTCTGATCACCTACAACAACGCCGACACGCTCGATCGCGTACTGGCGGAGGTGTCCTGGGCCGAGGAAATCGTCGTGCTGGACTCGGGCTCCACCGATGCCACGGTGGAGATCGCGCGCAGGCACGGCGCCCGCGTCGAGGTACACCCCTTCGACGACTATGGTCCGCAGAAACAGCGCGCCTACGCCTTGGCGCGTCACGACTGGATCTTGAACCTCGATGCCGACGAGGTGTTGTCACCCGGCACGCGCCAGGTGATCGAACAGGCACTGCAGGCGCCGCGCCACGCCGGCTTTCGCCTGCCGCGACGCGAACGCATGTTCTGGACGGTGCAGCATCGGTGGTCGTGGCGGAACCCGCACCTGCGATTGTTCGACCGGCGCCGCGGCCGCATGAACGACGTGGAAGTGCACTCGGCTGTCGAGGTGGACGGTCCGGTGCGCAACCTGTGGCGTGCGGACTTCGTCAACGATGGCGACGGCGACATCGCCACGCGGGTGGAGAAGATCAACCGCTATACCACCGGCATGGTGGCGCACAAGCTGCGCAAGCAGCAACGCTTCACCGGCTTGCGCATGGTGTTCTACCCGCCGTTGTTCTTCCTGCGGCAGTACCTGCTCAAGCGCTATTTCCTCAATGGCTGGGCCGGCTTCATTGCCAGTGTCACCGGCGCATTCTATGCGTTCTTGAAGTACGCCAAGCTGCATGAAGCGCGGCGACAAGGTCGTCGCTAGCCGCTTTCATCAGGCAGCGGCGCGGTTGTCGAGCGGATGGTGGTCCATGCCCGGTTGCGACACATGGCCTGGATCCAGCGCCCTGGCCAGCATGTCCATCGCTTCGGCCCGCAATGCCTCGCGGCGGCGAAAAGCCGAGCGATGCTTGCTCTCGACATCGGCGATGTTGCGCACCGCCTCGCGCGCGGGAAGGTCGAACATGCCATCGGTGGCGAGCACGCCGCCAGCTTCGCGCCAGAACCCGTTGTAGTCCGATTTGATCTTGTCGTGCTTATGGGCAAACGGATGCACGGCCTGGCCCACGCCGCGCACCTCGTCGCTGCCGTAGATCCCCGCTACCGCATACACCAGGGACAGCAGCAGGTTCTTCGGCCGCAGGCCATGGCATTGGCGGGTGAGGTCGCGCACCGCTTCCTTGCCTTCACTGGCCTTGGCGCCCTGGACGCATCCAACGAGCAAGGTCCGGCCCTCATCGGCGATGGTCAGGATCACCGAAGAAAGATGAATGCCGTCGGTGTCGCACAGGTAAATACCTAGTTCACCCTCCAGCCCTTTGACTGGAGGGGCCTTCAACACGATATCCACCTGGCTGCCGTCGCGCAGGGTGAGCTGGCCGATGCGATGCTCCCGATCCACGTACACCGCCTTCACCAGCGCCGCCGGCCAGTGGCGGATGATGAAATCGTAGTGACCGTGCACCAGGGCGAGCCGGGTGGCCGGATCGAAGGTAAGGTTGATGTAGCGATGCTGGTAGCGCTCGAACAGCCGGGGATCGCGGGCGACCACGGCGGGCATCGGCGACGTATCGCGGATGAAACCAAGCCAGGCGCGGTGGCGTGCTTTCACCTGCAGCGAGCGGACCAGGTATTTGGCGGCGCAGGCGACACGCTTGAGCGCATGGCCGTGCCAATCGGTGCGGGCGCGAAGCGAGGAAGCAATAAGCGAATCGTGCATGGGGACGTGTCGCCATCCAATGGAGAATGGGCGACGTTTTACGCACGCGTGCTTTCCAGTTTCTTACGAAAACTTTCTAAATCTTTCGCCGTGATCGCGCTTTCTTTCGCGTCGCTTCCAGCTTCTTTCCATCGCCTTTCGCGTTCGCGAAAAGCCCCTTCAGTAAATGCGGGGTTCGCCCGGCGGGCGTGTTTTGAAACGTTTATGAACCCAGAGATACTGCTCGGGTGCTTCGCGCACCATGCGCTCGACTTCCTCGTTGACGCGCACGGTGTCGGCAGCGGCATCCTTGCTGGGAAAGTCGGGCATCGGCGGAGCAAGGCGCAGCACATAACCGCCGCCCTCGGGCAGCCGCCGGTGGAAGAACGGTATGACCACGGCACCGGACATCCGCGCCAGATGATGCGTGGCGGTGATGGTGGCCGCGGGCACGCCGAAGAACGGCGCGAAGACGTTGTCCTTGCTGCGCATGTCCTGGTCGGGGGCATACCAGAGGGTGCCGCCGGCGCGCAGGTACTTCACCGTGCCGCGCAGGTCGTCCTTGTCGAACATGGCATCGGCATAGTGCAGGCGCGAGCGCAGCACCACCCATTCGAATACCTCTGAATCCATCCGCCGGTACATGCCGGCGATGCGGATGCGGCTGGATACCAGGCGAGCGGCCAATTCAAGGTGGGAGAAATGCCCGCCCACCAGAAGCACCCCGCGCCCGGCATCACGTGCCGCCTGCAGGTGCTCCAGGCCTTCGATGCGCAAGGGCACGCGGGCGATGGCGCGATCGCTGCCCATCCAGCCCAGCGCGAATTCCACCAGCATCATGCCGACATCGCGCAGATTTGCCCGGACCAGCGCACGCTGGGCATCGGCATCGAGTTCGGGAAAACACAGCGCGATATTGGTGGCGGCGATCTGGCGGCGTTCCTTGTTCAGTATCAGCGCCAGGTTGCCGATGAAACGGCCCAGTCCCTCCAGTACGCGCCATGGCAGGTGGGCCACCAGCCAGATCACGCCCACGCCGATCCAGGCCGGCCAGTGGCGCGGGCCAAGCAAGCGGCGGGGAAGGGGAGGCAGGACGGCACCGGGCATCGGCCCATTCTACCGGGCGGGCCCCGGCGGGGCACGGGTATACTGGTGCGCTAAGCCAAGAGAAGGGATGGTCTTCGTTGCGCTTCCTGTACACCCTGGCCATGTACCTGGTGACGCCGATCATCGTGATGCGGCTGCTTGCGCGCGGTGTCCGCTATCGTGGCTACCACCGCCGCTGGCGCGAACGCTTCGGCATATTCCCCGCGCCCGGGATCAACGGCAGCCTGTGGGTGCACGCGGTGTCGGTGGGTGAGGTCAATGCCGCCGAGCCGCTGGTGAAGGCCCTGATGCTGGCCTATCCCGATGCGCCACTGGTGGTGACCACGGTCACGCCCACGGGCTCCGAACGCGTGCTGCAACTGTTCGGTGAAAGCGTACACAGCGTGTACCTGCCGTACGACCTTCCCTTTGCCGTGCGCAGCTTCCTGCGCAAGATCCGGCCACGCCTGGCGGTGATCGTGGAGACGGAAATCTGGCCGAACCTCTATTTCGGCTGCCGCCGCCGCGGCATTCCCCTGTTGATCGCCAATGCACGTTTGTCGGAGCGCTCATTGCGTGGCTACGCCCCGCTCAAGGGCCTGGTGCGCGCGGCGCTTCGTTGCGTCAGCCACATTGCCGCGCAGTCGCGCACCGATGCCGCGCGCTATCGTCTGCTGGGGGCGGAGCCCACCCAGCTATCGGTGGTGGGCAACCTCAAGTTCGACATGCCGCTTTCCGCTACCACCAAGGGTGGCGGCCAGGGATTCCGGGATGCCTGGGGTACCTCGCGCCCGGTGTGGATCGCCGCCAGCACCCACGAGGGCGAGGAAATGCCCGTGCTCGAGGCGCACCTGAAGGTGCTCGAGCGCCTGCCTGACGCCCTGCTCTTGATCGCTCCGCGCCACCCCGAACGCTTCCGCCAGGTGGAAGGCGCGGTGCGCAACCTTGGTTTCACCGCGGCGGTGCGCAGCGTCGATGGCCTGCCCGGGCACGCCACGCAGTGCTTCGTGATCGACACCATGGGCGAGCTGATGCCCTTCTACGCCTCGGCCGACGTTGCCTTCGTCGGTGGCAGCCTGGTGCCCATCGGCGGCCACAACGTGCTGGAACCCGCAGCCGTGTCCACGCCCGTGGTGGTGGGTCCGCACACCTTCAATTTCGAGGAAATCACCAACACGCTGGTGCAGGAAGGCGGCGGCATACGCCTGCACGAGGCGTCGCAGCTCGGTGATGCGGTGCGCGCCCTGTTGCGCGACGGCAACGAGCGTCGGCAGATGGGCGATTGCGCCCGGCATGTGTTCGAAAGCGAACGGGGCGCCGTAGAGCGCGTGATGCGCTTGGTGGATCGCTTGCTGGAGGAATAACTGCGGAAGGCGGGGGTCAGAGTTTTAACTCTGACCCCGGCTTGCTTGCTACTGCTGTTTACTGAAGCAGCGCGTTTACTGCTTCCAAATCCTTGATGTCCACTTCGCCGGCAGTCTGCTTCAAGAGCAGCTTGTTCAGCACAAACTGGTGGCGGGACTGTGAGTAGTTCGACAATGCCTGGGTCAGATTCTGCTGGGCAATCAGCACGTCGACGATTGTACGAGTACCCACTTCGAAACCGGCTTGCGTGGCATCGCGGGCGCTCTGCGAGGAGGTCACCGCCGCCTTGGTGGCTTCCACCTGGCTGATGCCGGCCACCACCGAACGGTAGAAGTTCAGCGTGTCGCGGGTGACCTGGCGGCGCGTGATTTCGAGCACGTCCTGCGAGGCATCGCGGTTAAAGATGGCCTGGCGGACGCGCGACTGCGTCGCGCCACCGGAGAAGATGGGGATGGACAGCGTCACACCGACCGTGGTGGCCGGATGGTTGTTGGTGCCGCCCGTGGAGCTGTTGAGGTCGGTGCCGCCGTTCTGCGCCCACTGGCTGGTTCGTCCCCAGCCGGCGGTAGCGTTGATAGTCGGCAAGTGACCCGCACGCGCGGCGTTGATCGAGGCTTCGGACGATTCCACCTGGAACTGCGCCGATGCCACCGTCGGGCTGTAATGCATGGCGGTGTCCACCCAGGTTTTCGGATCGTTCGGCGCGGGTGGCGTCATAGGCAGGTCTTCGCGCAACTTCTTCAGCTCACCTACCGGCTGGCCGGTGATCTGTGTCAGCGCTTCGCGCGAATCAGCAAGCGTGTTGTCGGCCACGATGACAGAGGCCACCGAGGTATCGTGCTGGGCCTTGGCATCCTGCACGTCGGTGATCGCCGACAGGCCAACATCGAAGCGCTGCTGCGCCTGCTCCAGCTGACGGGCCAGGGCCTGCTCGTTGGCCTTGGAGAAGGCCAGCGCGTCCATGTTGGTCAGCACCTGGAAGTAGGCAGTGGCCGTGCGCGTGGCCAACTGCTGCAGGGATGCCTGGTAGCTGGCTTCCTGCGCGGCATCGAGCGAGCGCGATGCCTTGAGGTTGGCGTACAGGCTGAAGTCCATTACCGACTGGCTGACATTCAGCGACTGGTTGCGTGACCGCAGCCAGCCGGTGTTCGGGGCGACGACTTGAGCGCCCGCGCCATCGAGCACTGGCGTGCCGTCGTTGTTGAATTCAGGCGTACCCCGATTACCCGCACCCTGCGTCTGGTTCAGCGACAGGCTTGCATCCACCTGCGGCAGCAGCAGTGCGCGGTTCTGCACCACGGTTTCGTGCTGGCCAAGACGCTGGGCGTCGGCCTGGGCAAGGGTGGGATCGTTCGCGCGGGCCTGCCGATACGCGTCGAGCAGATCCTCGGAATGGCTGGTCAGCGGTGCCGCGGCCAGGGCCATCGCCAGGGTCAGGAGCTTCAAACGCATGGTGTGCCTCTTCGGGTGATATTTAAAAGGTATTTGAAAACGGGCGGCTCAAAGCACGAACTGACGTGACGGCGCGGCATGCGCCAGGTACGGCAAATCGGTTTCGAACAGCGATTCGCTGCGTTGGAGCCCTTCGCCCTCGTGCGTCACCAGCACCGCGCTCTGCGCGGGCGACTGACCGAGGATGGCGAAAATACGGCCGCCGGGCTTGACCCAGTGGATGAAACGGGAAGGAAGTTCGGCCGTGGCACCGGTGATCACAACCGCGTCGAATACGCCGCCCGGCTGCCAGGCGAGCACGGCCTCGGCGGTTTCCAGGGTGACATTGGTGATGCCGGCGCGGGCCAGCCGTTCGGCGGCGCGGCTGGTGAAGTCCGGATGGATGTCCACCGAGGTGACATGGGCCGACAGGCGGGCCATGCACGCGGTCAAGAAGCCCGCGCCGGTACCGATCTCAAGCACCCGGTGCTCCGGCTGGAGCTCCAGCGCCTGCAGCACGCGGCCTTCCACCACCGGCTTCATCATCACCTCGCCATGGCCCAGGGGCAGCTCCAGATCGGCAAAAGCCAGATTGCGGTGGGCCGGATCGACGAAATCCTCGCGCTGAACGCTGGAAAGCACGTCCAGGACGCGCATGTCCAGCACTTCCCAGGGGCGCACCTGGTTTTCCACCATGTTGGTGCGGGCCTGTTCGAAATTCATCGCCATGGGAGTGTCCTGATGCGCGGTAAAAAGGTCTGAAAGCATAAGCGCTTAGCGCCGAGGCGACAATCGCAAGCATTATTGTTCGGGGTTCGTGACCGAAGTGCCGGAAGTCACCGGACGCCCCTGACTTGCGTCACATGTCCCACCCGCAGCTTAACCGCCGGCCCGCAGGCACTTGCCCCCGGGGCTGGGCGCCAGAACATACGAAACCATCGTAAGGCTGATCGCTTTCGGCCCCACCTGCAAAATACTGAACCGCCGCGTATAATAAACTTGAGACGTCTGCTTGTGAAGGTGCACCCATGAACGCCAGCCTTAAACCCAAGCCCCAGGGCCCCGGCCGCCCCAAGGACATGGAGAAGCGTGCGCTCATTTTGGACGCCGCCCGTAACCTTTTCGCCCAGTCCAGCTTCAACGGCACCTCGATGGATGCCGTGGCGGCGGCTGCCGGCGTGTCCAAGCTCACTGTCTACAGCCATTTCGGCGACAAGGACAACCTCTTCCGTGAAGTGATCCGCGCCCACGTGCAGGACAAACTGCCCGCCGAGCTCTTCACCAAGCGGCCGGAAGTGGGCATTCGCGACATCCTCACCGAGATCGCCCAGCGCCACGCGCTGGCTGAAACCAACGCCGATACCGTGGGCGCCTTCCGCGCCATCATGTCCGATTGCCAGCAGGGCAACCCCCGCTTCGGCCGTCTGGTATGGGAAGAGGGCCCGGCGCGGATGCAGAAGCTGGTGGCCGAGCTCCTGCAACGTGCCGTCGACGACGGCGAGCTGCAGATCGAGAACGTATCGCGCGCGTCGGGCCAGTTCCTGGCCTTGCTCAAGGGCGACATGGTGCTCCGCCGCCTGTTCGGCTGCGAAGACTGCAAATACGAGTTCGCCGAAGAAGTCAGTGCCACGGCAGCGGCTGCCGTAGACATGTTCATTCGGGCCTACGGTCCCCGCTAGTCGTTTGGAATTCCCCGCGGCGCCTGCGTATTAGACTCAAGGTCCGAACCCGTTACCGGAGCGCCCGTCATGGATGCCACCACGCCCACGTCATCCCGTCCTCGCCGTACGGGGCTGATCCGTACCGTCCTGGCACTGATCATCGCGCTGGTGGTGGTGGACCTGGCCGTGATGTGGTGGTGGGACAAGGAGCCTGAATCCTTCGACCCGGTAAAAGCCGCGGCCGCCCGTGCCACGGAGCTCAAGCAGCCGGTCAACGCTGGCGCCACCACCACGGTGGCGCTGATCGATTCGGTCGATACGCTGATGGACAAGCGTGGCGGGTATCTCAGCAACGACAAGCTGCCTCCCGGCGTGTTCATGGACAACATGCCCAACTGGGAATTCGGCTCGCTCACCGCCTCGCGTGACCTCGTCCGCGCCCTGCGTAACGATTTCAGCCGTTCGCAGACGCAATCGACCGAAGATCCGGACCTGGCCGAGGCCGATCCGCTACTCAATTCCCCCAACGACCGCTGGCTGCTGCCAAGCACCGAAAGCCAGCTGCGCAAGGCCGTGGACCACCTGGAAGGCTACCTGCAACGCCTGGGCGACAAGGACGAAGGCAACGCGCATTTCTACGCTCGTGCCGACAACCTGGCCGATTACCTGCAAGTGGCTTCAGGCCGGCTCGGGTCGTTGTCGCAGCGGCTGTCGGCGAGCGTCGGGCAGATTCGCCTGGACACGGTGCCCAGCGCCGACCAGGCCGACAAGGTGGAAGTCACCACCGCGCCCGACGGCGGCAAGATGATCAAGACACCATGGTCGAAGATCGACGATAACTTCTACGAAGCGCGCGGTTATACCTGGACGCTGCTGGTGCAGCTGCGTGCCTTCCAGAAGGATTTCGGTCCGGTGTTGAAGGACAAGAACGCCGACGTCGGCCTGCAGCAGGTGATCCGTGAACTGGAGGAAGCGCAGAAGCCGGTCGCAAGCCCCATCATCTTGAATGGCTCGCCGTTCGGCTTCTTCGCCAATCACTCGCTGGTCATGGCCAACTACGTCTCGCGCGCCAACGCAGCGTTGATCGACCTGCGCGAACTGCTCAAGCGCGGGTAACCGGTCACTCACGCCGCAACAAAAAAGGGGCGCTTTCGCGCCCCTTTTTTCATGCAGCCATTGGCGTACTCAGACCGCCTTCGGGCCCTTGTCGTCCTGGTAGCGCTTGGCACCGGCGATGATCTCCGCCTTGGCCTCTTCGGCGCCGACCCAGCCATCGATCTTGACCCACTTGCCCTTCTCAAGATCCTTGTAATGCTCGAAGAAGTGGCCGATGCGCTCAAGCCAATGGCCCGACACGGCCTTGATGTCCTTGATGTGGGCGTAGCCGGCGAACACCTTGTCCACCGGAACCACCACCAGCTTCTCGTCGGCGCCGGCTTCGTCGGTCATCTTCAGCATGCCCACCGGGTGGCAGCGGATCACCGAGCCCGGTACCAGCGGCAACGGCAGGATCACCAGGGCGTCCAGCGGATCGCCGTCACCGCCCAGGGTGCCCGGCACGTAGCCGTAATTGCAGGGATAACGCATGGGCGTAGAAAGGATGCGGTCGACGAAGATCGCGCCGCTTTCCTTGTCCACCTCGTACTTGACGGGCTCGGCATCCTTGGGGATTTCGATGATGACGTTGATTTCGTCCGGCACGTTGCGTCCGGCGGCGACCAGGTGAAGGCCCATGGGATGTCCTTGGAAAGCGCGGAAAACGGCCAGTTTACGGCAATCGGCGCGACCCCGCAGCAGCCTGACCGGCGTTCACCTGGCGCGAGGCAAGCCAATTGGCGATGTCGTCGACGTCCTTGTCGGCCACCGGGGCGCCGTATGCGGTCTTCATCTTCAGTACCGTGGCGCGCCATTGGGCCAGGGTAAGGCGCGGCTGGTAGTCGATCATTTCCGATGAATGGCAGGCAACGCAGACGGCCGCGGCAGGCGGCGCGCCGGTCAACGGCAAGGGCGGTTCGGCGCCTTGCGCCGACACGGCGACAGGCGCGATGGCGAGTGCGAAGCCCAGCAAGGAGGCTTTCATGCGACCACCAGATTCAACGATTCCACGACATTGCGCATGAACCCGCCGGGGTTCCAGCCTGCTGTTGGCGGTTGCACGTTGCCGCCGGCATCGGTGGCGCGCACCAGCAATCGTTGCTGGCCGGCGGCCCCTACCGGCATTTGTGCGTGCCAGCGGCGGAATCCGTACTTGCCCCCTTCGCTATCGAGCTGGCAGCGGTGCCAGGCATGACCATCTGCAGACCACTCCACGCGGGCAATGGCGCCTTTGCCGCTGAAGGCGATGCCCCGGATCACTTGCGTGCTGTGGGCGCGCAGCCGGTCACCGTCATGCAGATTGGTGACGAACGAACGCGGCGGCATGGTACTGATCGGCGTGGTGGCACCTGCAGGCGCTCCGGGTGTGGTGCTGCCGTCGGGCGTGGTGGGTATGCGGTAGGCCTTGGCCATCCAGTAGTTGTCGTCCTCGGTGTCGAGAACTTCGATGTCGCTTAACGTCTTCACCCAATAGGTGGCGAACCAGCCCGGGACGACCAGGCGCAGCGGAAAGCCGTGGACCCATGGCAGCGGCTGGCCGTTCATGTGGGTGGCCAGCAGGACATCGTCGTTTCGCGCGACATCCACGGCAAGCGATTTCCCGAACTGAGGTGGCATGGCATCCAAACCACGGAAGCGGATCGCCACTGCGCCTGCTTTCACCCCGGCGCGGTCGAGCACCTGACGCAAGCTCACCCCGCGCCACACGGCGTTGCCCATCGCCCCGTTGCCCCATTGCGCGCCGGGTACGCGGGGATCGGAGAATCCCCGGGAATTGCCGGCGCACTGGCTTACCGCGGTGATTTCCCTGGCCGGCAGCGAGCTTATGTCCGCCAGGGTGAGTGACAGTTCGCGCTCGACATGGCCATGCACGTGCACGCGGAAGGCGGGGGTGTCGATCTGGCGTGGCGCACTGGCGGTGTGCCAGCGCACATAGAAGCGATCGACGGGCGTGATCAACCCTTGGTCATAAACCTCGAACGGTGTCTCGAGCAACGGTGCGCGGGTACGCTGCAAAATCATCTGCCCCTTGCCTTCGACACCTTCCACCAACCGCCGCTTGCCGTTGTCGAAAGGCAGCTGCAGATCCGTGGCCCGCAACGGGGCAAACGCCGCCGCCGCGGTGACGCCGAGCAGACCCATGAAGTGGCGGCGCGAGGGGATGAAGTGATCCATGGCTAGCCTTCAGGCAGGGCGGCAGATGGCAACCGTCGCACCACCGCGTGCCGCCTGTCCAGACGCGGTGCAAGAAAAAGCCGCCCGAAGGCGGCCTTTTCGATCGTCCGGTGAGTCTGCGAACTACTTCAGGTGATCCCACAGGAAGCTGTAGCCCAGGGCATTCATGAAGGCCGACTGCTTGTTGTCTGCCGCCGCGCCGTGGCCGCCCTCGATGTTTTCGTAGAAGCTGGCGTCGTAGCCGAAGTCCTGCATCTTGGCTGCCATCTTGCGGGCGTGCACCGGGCCCACGCGGTCGTCGCGGGTGGAGGTGGTGAACAGCACCGGCGGGTACTTCACCCCGGGTTTGACGTTCTGGTACGGCGAGAATTTCTGGATGAAGGCCCACTCCGCTGGTTTATCCGGATCGCCGTATTCGGCCATCCAGGAAGCGCCGGCGGAGAGGTGGGTGTAGCGCTTCATGTCCAGCAAGGCCACCTGGCTCACCACCGCGCCGTAGAGCTGCGGGTAGAGCGTGAGCATGTTGCCGGCCAGGAGGCCGCCGTTGCTGCCGCCCATCATGCCCATGTGCTTGGGCGAGGTGACCTTGCGGTCGATCAGGTCCTGGGAAACGGCGGCGAAATCTTCGTACGCACGCAGGCGGTTCGCCTTCAGCGCCGCCTGGTGCCAGCGCGGGCCGTACTCGCCGCCACCGCGGATGTTGGCGATCACGTAGATGCCGCCATGGCTAAGCCAGGCCCGGCCCATGCCGCCGGAGTACGCCGGCTCCAGTGAAATCTCAAAGCCGCCGTAGCCGTACACCAGCGTCGGATGGCTGCCATCGAGCTTCATCGATTTGGGCGCGATCTGGAAGTACGGCACCCGCGTGCCGTCCTTCGACTTCACGAAGTGCTGGCTCACCTGAAGACCCGAGGCATCGAAGAACACCGGGGCGTGCTTGATCGCCTCCTGCGTGCCGCCGACGGTGCCGTAGTAGAGCGTGGCCGGTTGCAGGAAGCCATTGGAGACCAGGAAGTAATCATCGCTGTCGTCGGCATCGATGCCCGAGGCGTCGATCGACGACAAGGCCGGCGCGCCGCCGAGCGGGGCATGAGTCCAGGCGCACTTGCCATCCTTGGGCGGCGTGTACACGGTGAGCTGGCTCACCACATCGTTCATCACGGTGACGATCAGGTGGTTCTTCGTCCACGAATGACTGGCCAGCGACTGATGCTCGTTAGGCGTGAAGAGCACGGTGATATCGCGCTTGCCCGCCATGTAGTCGTCAAGGTGCGTTGCCAGCAGCGAGCCGGAGGGGTAGGTCTTGCCACCGACCTTCCACGGCGTACGCGGCTGCACCAGCAGCCATTCGCGCTGGATGTCGGTGACCGCGTCGTCGGGCACGTCGACCTTGGCGAGCTTGCCGTCCTTGCCGCGCAGGTACAGCTCGTCGTCGTAGAAGGCCAGTGCACGCTGCACGAAGTCGCGTTCGAACCCCGGGGTCTGATCGCGAAACGCCGAGATCGACATGTCGGTGGATTTTCCCTCGTACACCAGGGCCGCCGAAGCCAGCG
Source organism: Pinirhizobacter soli (assembly GCF_015905305.1). Taxonomy (GTDB): domain Bacteria; phylum Pseudomonadota; class Gammaproteobacteria; order Xanthomonadales; family Rhodanobacteraceae; genus Pinirhizobacter; species Pinirhizobacter soli. Next base: position 1,891,667 of record NZ_JADZLQ010000001.1, on the reverse strand, counting down.
GCGTGCCGCGCTTCCACTCCTTGACGATGCGTGGGTAGCTTGATTCGGTCATCGAGCCCGGGCCGAAATCGGTGGCGACGTAGATGGTGTCCAGGTCGCGCCAGGCCACCTGGCTCTTGGCCTCGGGAAGGGTGAAGCCGTCCTTGATGAAACTCTTGGTGGTGAGATCGAACTCACGCACGACATCGGCATCGGCGCCACCGCGCGACAACGACACCAGGCAGCGCTTGTAGTCGGGCTTCAGGCATTGCGCGCCGTGCCACACCCAATTGGTGTTCTCTGACTTGCCCAGCGCATCGATGTCGATCACCGTTTCCCAGGCCGGTTTGTCCTTGCGGTATTCATCGAGCGTGGTACGTCGCCATACGCCGCGCGGGTTGGCCTTGTCTTTCCACAGGTTGTAGAAGTGGTCGCCGATCTTGGTGACCATCGGGATGCGTGCTTCGGAATCGAGCACCTCCAGCAACTGCGCCTGCATCACGGCGAACTCGGTGGAGCTTCCGTATTTCTTTACCGTGTCGGCGTCGCGCGCCTTGACCCAGTCCATGGACTTTGTCGCGTCGATGTCTTCAAGCCACAGATAGGCATCGTCGCTGGCACTTGCGGCGGCCTTGGCGGGCGCGGCCGGCTGGGCGGGAGGTTGGGCGTAGGTCATTCCGGTCATCGCAAGGCTGGCCCAGAGGGCGAGGTGGCTTCGTTTCACGTGGGTCCCCAGACAGGTGGTGGTGGCGGCGACGGCATTAAAGGCAGCCGCCCACATTGAACAGGTTGACCATAGCCTTGCACGGGGGCAAGGCCCCCTGCCGAAGGTCAGGGATCATGGGGCGGCGCGTCGAGGGGCTGGGCGTCGGTGACGTGGACGAAGACGCTGCGGAAAGCGTCCACGCCTTCGGCGTCCTCGCGCTGTTGCTGGTCGGGCAAGGGGTAGCTGGCACCCAGGGTGACCACGAAGCCTTGCTGTTCCAGCCAGCCGCGCACGGCTTCGGCGCGGGCCTGGGCGAGGTTGACCGGGCCGTGGCCATCGCTGCTGGCGCGGCCCTCCAGCAGCACGCCGCGGCTTTCCCAATGACGCATGGCCCAGGCCAGATCTTCCAGGGTACTGGTCTGCGCGACGCCCAGATCCGCCGAGCCGCGCGTGAACAATACCGGGGCCAACGGGCGTGGCGGCGGGATGATGGCTACCTGCCAACCGGGGGTTCCATCGGTAAGCGTGGCTTCCATCTGGCGAAGCGTGGCCAGCGATGCGCGCGCGGACGGTGACACCACCAGCTCGACACGCCGCTTCGCCGCGTCAACGTGCGAATCGAGCAAGGGCAGCGGAAAGTGCCGCACGATGTCCGCGGCCGTGGGATCTTCGGCCAGTGCGGTGCCGGCGACCGCCGTGCCGATGACGGCGCTACCCAGGCTGGAGCGGCTGCCTTCGGTGCCCGAGGGGTCGGCGACGATCACGGGCTGGAACCGCATGACGGTACCTGCGGCCAGCGCGGGCACCAGGGCCTTGCGCAGGCGATCGTCGTCTTCCCGGGTGAACGCCTGCACCGCGAAGGTAACGTCCAGCACCGGCGTGGCTCCGGCGTTGTCCAGTTTCAGATCCAGGATGCGCATCTGCTGGCTGCCCAGTGCGGTGGACATCGCGCTGCGCACGGTGTTTACCGTGCGGGTCTGCCGGGCGATATCCGTCAGGGCGTGGCTCAGCGGCAAGGCCAGCGGCAACAGCACAAGCATACCCACCACCAGTTGCCACGCCACTGCCTTGCGCGTGGATGCTCCACCGAAACCATAAAAGGTGCATACCAGTGTCACGCTGAGGGCGATGGCTGCGAGGTTCGTGGTGAACAGCAGCAGCGCGCCCTGGGCAAAAGCAAACTGGCCGGTGGCCAAGCCAAAGCCGACCACCGCCATCGGCGGCATCAGTGCGGTGGCGATGGCCACGCCGACGATGGTGCCGCCACGGTTGCGGATCATCGCGTAACCACCGGCAAGACCCGATAGCGTGGCCGCCACCATGTCGAAGATGTTCGGATTGGTTCGTGCCAGGATTTCCGGCGTCGCTACCTTGAGTGGCGAGATACACACGATCGTCACCGAAACCGCCAGCGCCACGGCCATGCCGCAGGCCAGCGTGCCCAGCGAACGCCACACGCGGGTGAGGCTGAGCGTGCCTATGCCCAGGCCCAGGCGCACGATCGGTCCCATCAGCGGCGATACCAGCATGGCGCCGATGATCACCGAGGCGGAATTGGACAGCAGGCCGATCATGGCGATACCCGCGGCCATCGCGCACATGAAAAGGTAACTGGCGGCCAGGCGGCCATCGTCGTCGATGGCCTGGCCGATACCCGGGTGATCCAGTTTCGCGTTCAAGCGCCGCCAGGCGCGGTAGGGGGATGCAAACATGACAGCCTCGCTAAGCATTCATAGGGTCGAAAGGACCCGACAGGTGCGTCGCTGACCACGCGCACTTTTCCAGTGCGCATGGCGAGGCTCGCGGCGTTCCCTGCCGGCCCCGCGCCCTCACCGGGCGCGGTCGTTCCTTCTCCCGCCAGCTTCGCCGGAGCGGGATCGGCGGCGATTATCGCGCGAATTTCCCTTACTTTCGATAAACGCTTAATTCTCCGCGAGTGACGTTTTGCCGCAGCGTCAGATCGACGTTACCTCCCCGCCGTCCATCCGGATCGACGAGCCGGTGAGCCAGCGTGCGTTGGGCGAAACGAGGAAGGCCATGAGGTCGGCCAACTCTTCGGGTTTGCCGTATCTGCTTATGCCCGACTGCGCCAGGAACGCGCCCGTGGCGTCATCGACTGTCATCTTATGGTCCGTGGCCCACTTCTTCAGATAGCTCTCGCGGCGGCCGGTCATCACCGGACCGGGCATCACGCTGTTCACCTGCACGCCGTCTTTTAGCCCGCGCTCGGCAAAGGCCTTGGCCAAGGCCACGATCGCCGCGTTGATGGTGCCGACGGCCGCATAGGGCGATTTGGGAAACTGTGCCGAATTGCCGGAGGTGAGCACCACCGCTCCGCGCGAGGCCTTGAGCGATTCCCAGGCGCGGATGGTGAGGCGGCGAGCGCCGTGGAGTTTCAGCTCCGTTCCGGCGTACCACTGCTCATCGGTCATGTCGAACAGATCGATCTGCGGCACGGCGCCGGCAATGTTCACCAGCGCGTCAATGCGCCCGAACCGGGCCAGCGTTTCCCGTACCACCTGGTCGGCGGCCGATACCTGGCTAAGGTCCGTGTCGATCACCAGGGGTTCGGCGCCGGCCAGCCTCACCGAATCCGCCGTGTTGTCCAGACGGGCGCGATCGCGCGCCACCAGTACGACTTGCGAGAAGTCCTGCGCCAGGCGAATGGCCGTTGCGCGACCGATGCCCTGGCTGGCGCCGGTGACGATGGCTACCGTTTCCGCGCTCACGACACATTCCCGAGGAAATCACGGATCACCTTGGCGATTTCACCGTGGTGGGTTTCCAGGGCGAAGTGCCCCGTGTCGAAGAACTCCACGCGGGCGCTTGGTACGTCGCGCTTGAAGGCTTCGGCGCCCGGCGGCAGGAAGAACGGATCGTTCTTGCCCCATACGGCCAGGATCGGCGGCTGGTGCTTCTTGAAGTAAGCGTGGAAATCCGGGTACATCGCCACATTGCTGGCGTAGTCGAGCAGAAGGTCCAGCTGGACCTCATGCGCACCGGGACGCGCCATGTAGAAATCGTCTAGCGAGTAACCGTCCGGCGACACCAGCGTGGGATCGGTCGTGCCGTGCGTGTATTGCCAATACGTGGTCTCGGGGGAAAGGAAACCACGAAGCGCGTCACGATTGGCGTCGCTTGGATCCTTCCAGTAACTGCGTATCGGGTTCCAGCCGTCGCTCAAGCCTTCCACATAGGCATTGCCATTCTGGCTGATGATGGCGCTGATGCGCTCGGGGTGTTTCACGGCAATGCGCAGACCAACCGGCGAGCCGTAGTCGAAGATATAGATGCCGAACTTCTTAAGACCCACCACTTCGGTAAAGCGGCTGATCACATCGGCCAGGTGGTCGAAGGTGTAGGCGAATTCGCTACGGCTGGGCATGGACGAGCGGCCAAAGCCCGGGAGGTCCGGTGCAACGATATGGAATTTATCCGCCAGTGCGGGAATAAGGTCGCGGAACATGTGGCTGGAGGAGGGGAAGCCATGCAGCAAGAGCAACGTCGGCGCGTTTGACGGGCCGGCTTCGCGGTAGGCGATGTCCAGGCCGTCAACCTTGGTGGTCTTGTAATGTACGGTGGTCATGGTGGGTGTCCTGTAGTTGGTAGAGAGTTGAATGCTGTGAAGGATCAGCGCGCTTGCGTGCCCAGTCGCGCGGCCTCGTCGACGATCGAGACCACTTCGTCCGGGGCGGTCACCATCGGGCAGTGGTCCACTGCCGCTTCGCGGGTGGTGGCCTTCATACGCTGGGCAAGGAAGCGCTGCGTTGGCGTGGGAATCATCCGGTCGTCCTGCGCCACCAGGTACCAGGACGGACGCTTGCTCCACAGCGTCGGACCCATCGGCTCGGTAATGCACGGGGCGGTGATCGGGCGCTGCACGGCCGCCAGCACCGCGAGCGTTTTTTCATCGGCGCTCTGCGCGAACGCCGTGCTGAAACTATCGTTAGGCAGCCAGAACCGGCCATCCGGTTCCGGTGCAAGGCTTGGCGCGTTCGGATGCTGGGTATCGCGGTAGAACACGTCCGCGACGGTTTCGGTCTGGGCAGGTGCAAGGCCTGCGATGAAGACCAGCGCGGATACGCGCTCGTCCTGGATGCCCGAAATGACGGCGCCCGCATACGCATGGCCCACCAACACTACGGGGCCTTGCGTGCGATCGATCACGGCCTGAAGTGAAGCAATGTCATTGCCCAACGAGGCCAGCGGAAGGGGCGCTGCAATCACTTTGTATCCGCGATCGCCCAGCGCCACGATCACGCGTGCCCAGCTGCTTCCATCCACCCACGCGCCGTGGACCAGGATGACGGTGGGGAGGTCGGTTGCATCAGTCATGTTCTTCTCCTAAGTGTTTTCAAGGGACGAATTCACCCTGCGGCGACGGCAAAGCCATCCCCCGATTCGGGCTACTGAAGTTGTCGGGTCAGGCGGTCGGCGTGGGTCGCCGCTTTGCGAAGTTGAGCTTGAAAGTGTCAGGGCGCAGGTAGAGCAGGAGGCATGCGCAAATCATCACCAGCCCCACGATCGGCTGGAACAGCGCCACGCATCCTGCCGAAGCAAAGAGAGCGAGGGTGAGAAACGACCGCAGGCGCATCGTCCGACACACCTGCAAGGGGATGATGGATGTGTCCTGGCGATCGACCGCTTCCGCGCACAGGATCATGTAGGTGGCGTTGACCAGCACGAATACCCCCGCGTAAAACGCAACGGGCACCGCGCCAAGGCGGCTATCGGCAATCCACGCGGTGGCGAAGGGCATCAACGACACGGAAAAGAGGTGGGCGAAGTTGCCCCAGATCAAACGGGGACTCGCCGTGGGGGCGAAACGCAGGACGTGATGATGGTTGGTCCACACGATCGCCAGGAAAAGGTAACTGACGGCATAGCTCAGCGCCGATGGCCACAACGAGCCCAATGCCTGCCAGCTGGCGCTATGCGGCGGCCGCAGCTCGAGCACGAGCAAAGTGATGATGATTGCGAACACCGCGTCGGAGAACAGGATCAATCGCTCTGGGTTGGGGTGCTTGGCTGTCATGGCATGTGTAGCCCGTCGTGATGATCCGTTGACGCTTTGATAACCTCTCTAACTCATTTAAGAAGGTTACTTGGCGTGTTGGGCTGGAGTGTTCTACGATCTACATAACTTGTCAAGACCTGTTATAGTGGTTACGTAAAGTTTCTTCGCCACCTGCCCAATCCCCGGATGCATTGAGTGCTTATGAACCAGGCAACCCCCCCAGCCCTCTTCATTGCCGACTCGCTTGGCCTGGATTTCCTCAACTCCATTGCCGTGCCCGTCGATACCACCGTGGAATTCATCGGCAACGGTGAGGACCTGCTTTCCTGGCTGGACCAGGCTCATCTGGTGCCCAAGGATGTGCTGGAACAATTCAGCACCGGCGCCGCGCCAGGTGAGCTCGATGCCGTGGCCACCCACGCCCGCGCCTTCAGGGAATGGTTTCGTGGGTTCGTAAGGGAGCGAATGGGCAAGCCGCTTTCGGATGAGGCGGTGGCGTCGCTTGATCCGCTCAACCGGATACTGGCGCGTGACGAGGCTTATGGGCAGATCGTCGTGCGGCCAGATAGCGACGGCGCCGGTCCCCCTTCTGGGCTGACATTCGAATCGCGTCGCCGCTGGCGCTCCTCCGACACACTATTGATACCGATTGCGAGAACCATCGCTGACCTGCTGACGACTGAGAACTTCAGCGACGTAAAGGCATGCCAGGGCCATGCCTGCACGCTGTTGTTTGTCGATCACACGCGTGGCCGCGCCAGGCGCTGGTGCAACATGGCCGTATGTGGGAATCGGGCCAAGCAGGCGGCGCATCGTGAGCGGACGGTGAAAGCTGCGGAGTCTGCGCAGCGTCGCGCGTGAAGTCCTGTGTCGTCGCGTTCCTAACCCTTTCTTGAGCTTCATGACTGTATCGGACAGAGCGACCAGGCCAGCCGCGGCAGCATGAGTCGCGCTGCCATGCGAGGCAAAAAAAACGCCCTGGTTTCCCAGGGCGTTTTTTGTAACCAAGCGCCGCAGCTTAAAGCAACGGCACCAACAACAACGCCACGATATTGATGATCTTGATCAACGGATTCACCGCGGGCCCCGCAGTGTCCTTGTACGGATCACCCACGGTATCGCCGGTCACCGCGGCCTTGTGCGCATCGGATCCCTTGCCGCCGAACTGGCCATCCTCGATATATTTCTTGGCGTTGTCCCAGGCGCCGCCACCTGTTGTCATCGAGATGGCCACGAACAGCCCCGTGACGATGGTGCCGATCAGCACGCCGCCCAATGCCTGCGCGCCGGCTTCGCTGCCGCCAAGCCACTTGAAGAGGAACAGCACCACCACGGGGACCAGCACCGGCAGCAAGGAGGGAATGAGCATTTCCTTGATAGCCGAGCGGGTGAGCATGTCCACGGCGCGGGAATAGTCCGGCTTGGTGGTGCCTTCCATGATGCCCTTGATCTCGCGGAACTGGCGGCGCACTTCCTCCACCACGGCACCGGCGGCGCGGCCCACCGCTTCCATCGCCATGGCGGCGAAGAGGTAGGGGATCAGGCCGCCGATCAGCAGGCCAATGATCACGTAGTGGTTGGACAGGTCGAAGGGCACCTGTGCCACGCCAAGGTGCTGGCTGAGGTTATGCGTGTAATCGGCAAACAGCACCAGCGCGGCCAGGCCCGCCGAGCCGATCGCGTAGCCCTTGGTCACTGCCTTCGTGGTGTTGCCCACCGCGTCCAGCGGATCGGTCACGCCACGCACTTCCGGCGGAAGCTCGGCCATCTCGGCGATGCCGCCAGCGTTGTCGGTGATCGGGCCGTAGGCATCCAGGGCCACGATCATGCCGGTCATGCTGAGCATGGCGGTGGCGGCGATGGCGATGCCGTACAGGCCGGCCAGCTCAAAGGCACCCCAGATCGCCGCGCATACGGCCAGCACCGGGAGCGCCGTGGACTTCATCGACACGCCCAAGCCCGCGATGATGTTGGTCGCATGGCCGGTGAGCGAGGCCCTGGCCACGTGACGCACGGGGCCGTATTCGGTGGCGGTGTAGTACTCGGTAATCACCACCATGGCGCCGGTGAGGGCCAGGCCGATCAGCTCGCAGCCGAACAGCTTGCCCACGCCGAAGCTCGAATCGCCCATCAGGCCCTGGGTGATCGGGTAGAAGGCGATGGCCGCAAGGATCGCCGACACCGCCACGCCCGCGTACAGGGCGTTCATGATCTTGCCCTTGCCGGCGCGTACGAAGAACGTACCGATGATCGAGGCCAGGATCGAGGCGCCGCCCAGTACCAGCGGGAACAGCGCGCCGTTGCTGCCGGTCTGTTCGGCCATCACGCCGCCCAGCAGCATGGTGGCGATCAGGGTGACGGCGTAGGTCTCGAAGAGGTCGGCGGCCATGCCGGCGCAGTCGCCGACGTTGTCACCCACGTTGTCGGCGATCACCGCCGGGTTGCGCGGGTCGTCCTCGGGGATGCCGGCCTCGACCTTGCCCACCAGGTCCGCGCCCACATCCGCGCCCTTGGTGAAGATGCCACCGCCCAGGCGGGCGAAGATGGAGATCAGCGAGGATCCGAAGGCTAGGCCCACCAGGGCGTGCAGGGCATCCATCTGGGGCAGGCCGTAGTGCAACAGCAGCCCGTAGTAGCCGGCCACGCCGAACAGGGCCAGGCCCACCACCAGCATGCCGGTGATGGCGCCGCCGCGGAAGGCGACCTTCAGCGCGCTGGCCAGGCCGTGGCGGGCGGCCTCGGCGGTGCGGACATTGGCCCGGACCGAGACATTCATGCCGATATAGCCGGTGGCGCCGGAGAGGATGGCGCCAATGGCAAAGCCGATGGCCGTGGGCCAGGCCAGGGCGAAGCCGACGATGACGAAAAGGACGATGCCGACCATGCCGATGGTGGCGTACTGCCGGTTCAAGTAGGCTCGCGCACCTTCCTGGATGGCGGCGGCGATTTCCTGCATCCGCTCGTTGCCGGGGGACTGCGCCAGGATCCATCGAACGGATAAAGCGCCGTAAAGAACTGCCAGGACCGCACAAGCCAGGGCGATCCACAAGCCGTACTGCTGCAGCATCGAAGCCTCCTCGTTGGTTGTCGAGCCGTTCCCCTGAAAGCAACGGACCGGCCGAGTATAGGCAGACGCGGGGCGATGCGGTGTTGTGCGGCGCACGAAAAAGGGCGGCCGCGAGGGGCCGCCCTTTCCATACAGGCCTGTGGGGACTACTGCGAGTTGGCGACGATGTCGGCGATCAACCCGGTGGTGATGGCGACCAATACGAAATCGTTGTCGGCGCGCACCCAGCGGTAACCATGGGGCGGCTCGCGCAGACGGTAGCTGCGGTAGTCGGTCACGTAGTGCCCGCGGTCGCGGTACTGCGGCGGCAGTGAGTGGCCACGCGCCCATCGACCATGACCGCCGTTGTCATGGTTGTCGCGATGGTCGTCGCGATGGTCATTGCGGTTATCGTGGCCGTGGTCGTCGTGGTCACGATCGCCGTCGCGGTCGTGCGGCGGCTGGGCCATGGCGATGCTCGTGACCGAGAGCAACAGGCCACCGAGCAACAGGCTTCGGATCGGTTTCATGTTAATTCCTCAGGTGGGGAAATAAGCATGGCGCAGCCCGCGTGCAGGCCGCGCCAAGGGATCAGCGGGTTGCCATGTCCAGGATGATGCCGGTGGCTACCGCAACCAGCAGGTAGTCGCTGCCGTCGTGCACCCAGTGGTAGCCGCGCGGCGGCGGACGCAGGCGGTAGTAACCGTAATTATTTACGACATACACCGGCCCGTTGTAACGATGGCCACGGACCCAATGGCCGCGATAGGGGCCGGGGTGGCCGCCGTAGTAATGCGGATGTCCGTAGTAGCGGGGCGGCGGTGGGCGATGGCCGTAGCCGCGGTCATAACCGCGATGATCGTAGCCACGGCGGTCGTTCCCGCGGTGGTCGTTGCCTCGGTGATCGTTACCCCGGCGCTCGTCATGACCATTGCGGCCGCGGTCGTTGTCGTGCCCTGGCTGGGCGAATGCCGACAGGCTCGCGCAGCCAAGGACGACAGCGGCGGCAATGCGGGTAAGTCGGTTCATGGCCAATCCTCCGGTAAAGCCCGATGCCTTTCCTGAAACTTTCGAAAGGGCGGGCGGCAGCTGCAATGTAGGGTGGCGAACCTGAACGACGGGGATGGAAAGCGAGGATGCCGTCGCTTTTGTTCAGCTGCCGGAAGGACGTTCGAAACGGAGTGCCGTGGGACGCCCAGGGAGGTCCAGGGCGACCACCCGTTCGGGGGCGTGTGCAATCACTTTGCCGTCACGGATCACCGCCAGACGCGCGGCCTTCAGGCGTATCGCTTCCACGGTATCTGCCGCCTGTAACAACACCATGTCCGCCCGCCTGCCCACCTCGATGCCATGGCCATCCAGGCCCATCACCCGGGCCGCATTGGAGGTCACCGCGTCAAAGCATGCGCGCGTGCCGTCGCGGCTGGTCATCTGCGCCACGTGCAGGCCCATGTGGGCAACCTCGAGCATGTCAGCCGAACCCATCGCATACCAGGGGTCCATCACGCAGTCGTGGCCGAACGCTACGTTGACACCCGCGGCCATCAGTTCGGGCACGCGGGTCATGCCGCGGCGCTTGGGGTAGGTATCGTGGCGCCCTTGCAGCGTGATGTTGATCAGCGGGTTGGCAATCGCGTGCACCTGGCTTTCCGCGATCAGCGGAATCAGTTTGGAAACGAAATAGTTGTCCATCGAATGCATGGACGTCAGGTGCGAGCCGGCGACGCGGCCCTGCAGGCCCGTGCGGATCGTCTGTGCCGCCAGCGTCTGGATATGCCGCGACATGGGGTCGTCCGTCTCGTCACAATGCATGTCCACCATCAGGCCACGTTCGGCGGCCAGTTCGCACAGCCAGCGAATCGACTCGGCGCCATCGGCATCCGTGCGTTCGAAGTGCGGGATGCCACCGACCACGTCCACGCCGCGATCGAGCGAACGCACAAGGTTTTCCTTCGCGTTCGGCGAGCGCAGCAGGCCATCCTGGGGGAAAGCCACCAGTTGCAGGTCGAGATAAGGCGCTACGCGCTTGCGGACCTCCAGCAAGGCATCGACGGCGAGCAGGCGGTCGTCGCAGATATCCACATGGCTGCGGATAGCGCCGATACCTTGCGCCACGGCCATGTCGCAATAGGCCATGGCGCGCTCGATGAGCGCATCGACGGTGAGGGTGGGCTTGAGTTCTCCCCACAAGGCGATGCCCTCCAGCAGCGTACCGGAGATATTCATCCGCGGCAGACCCAGGGACAGAGTGGCATCCATATGGAAATGCGCATCGACGAAGGGCGCACTCACCAGATGGCCATGCGCGTTGATTTCTTCGCTGGCCGAAGCCGCAAGCGCCGGCCCCAGGTGCGCGATCACGCCATCGCGGATGCCGATGTCGACGCCCGACCGCCCATCGGGAAGGTTGGCGCCGCGCAGGATGAGGTCCATGGGTTTCCGTGACTGATCTGGAATAAGGGCTTGATGATACGGCGATGCTTTGTCGTGCTGTAAATCGACAGTCCAAGGGACACCCCGTACCCTAGGCCCGGGGATTTAATCCGGAACGGCGGTGATCGGATGATCGGTCTGTCTAGAATTGCACGCTCCTTGGCCTTTGCGGCGATGGCGCTGCCGATAATCATGGCTCCCGTGACCAGCGCGGCGCTTCCGGTAGCGGACACAGTTTCCGTCGGACGCATGGAGGCCGTTGCCTCGTCCTTCGAGCGTGACGGCTTGTTCTGGGGCTCTGTGCTGATAGCGCGCGACGGAAAGCCGGTGCTTCAGCGCAGTTATGGTTTTGCCGACGCCGAGTGGCAAACGCGCAATACTGCCGATACCAAGTTCCGCATCGGATCCATCACCAAGCAATTCACCGCTGCCGCTATCCTGATATTGCAAGAGCACGGCCAGCTTTCGCTTCAGGACCCGGTCGGAAAGTATCTGCGCGACGCGCCCGCCAGCTGGGGTCGTATCACGATCTATAACCTGCTGACCCACACGTCCGGGCTGCCGAACATCAACGCGTTCGAGGACTACGGTTCGATCCGGAGGGTTGCGGCGGCGCCCGATCAGCTCATCGCGCGCTTTCGGGACAAACCGCTCGAATACGAGCCCGGCACGAAATACAGCTATGGAAACTCCGACTATATTGTGCTCGGCCGATTGATCGAAGTCGTCTCGGGAAAATCTTATGCTGCGTTTCTGCAGCAGCACATCTTCGACCCGCTAAAGATGACGTCCACCGGAGTAGACGACGAACGCGCCGTCGTACCTTTGCGCGCGGAAGGCTATGCGGTGACGCCGAACGGCATCCGCCACGCCGATGCCGTTAGCATGACCGTGCCGTTCTCGGCGGGAAATCTCTACTCAACCGTCGGCGACTTGTTCAAATGGGAAAGCGCGTTGTTCGCGGGGCGGGTTGTCAGTTTGACGTCGCTCAAGCTGATGACCACGCCTTTCCGTAAGGGCTATGGGCTTGGCCTGTTCATCGACGACAGGGATGGTCATCGTGTGATAAGCCATAGCGGCGATATCGACGGCTTCGGCGGCATGCTTGCCTATTATCCGGACGACAAGCTGACGGTCATCGTGTTATCGAACCTGTTCGGCGGCGCCTACGGCCTGGTGGCTAAAGACATGGCCAAGTCCGCGTTTGGCATACCTTTCGTGCTGCCGTCGGAGCGCAAGGTGGTGGCGGTGCCCGTGACCACGCTCGCAGAGTACGCGGGCACGTATAAGCTCACCCCAACCATTGCAAATGTCATCACGCTCACCAACGGGCATCTGACGTCGAGGATCGGCAACCAGGCGGAGCTGGAAATGGTGCCCGAATCGCCGACGATGTTCTTCTTTCGCTCGGGCGAGGCAGAAGTCGAGTTTGTTCGTGATCCGTCGACCGGCAAAGTCGCCCACCTGATCGTCCATCAGGACGGCGCTTCATTCGAAGGAGCCAAGGTCGACTAGACAAAAACCCGACCGCCGGTGGTTTGCGCTACGACCGGCCATCGCGCCGTTACCAGCAGATCAATCGACGCGGCAGAACACCGCCTTCAGATACCGACCTTCGGGCACCGTGGCGGCCACCGGATGGTCCGCGCCAGCGCCGGATATTTCCAGCACCTGGATACTGCGCCCGGCATTGAGCGCCACGCGGCGCAGCATCTCCAGGAAGTCGCCTTCCGAGACCAGCCCCGTGCACGAGCAGGTGAGCAGGATGCCGCCCGGTGCGATCACGTCCAGCGCGGTGCGGTTCATCGCGAAGTATTTCTTCAGCGCCGGGACCACCTGGTTGCGGTCGCGGGTGAGCTTGGGTGGATCCAGCACCACGGCGTCCCAGGTGCGGCCTTCCGCGATCGCCGCACGCAGCCACTCGAATACATCGCCTTGCTCGAACGTGGCCTGGACGTTGTTGAGCTCGGCGTTGCCGCGTGCGATGTCCAGGATGGCGGCGTCGGCATCCACGCCAACGGCATCGAGCGCACCGCCGGCCATCGCGTGCACGGCAAAGCCACCGGCGTTGCAGCACAGGTCCAGTACGCGCTTGCCACGGGCCAGGCGCGCGAACGTGGCGCGGTTGTCGCGCTGGTCGGCAAAGAAGCCGGTCTTGTGGCCCAGGCCGGGCGCCGAGCGAAAGCGCAGGCCGTGTTCGTGCACTTCCACCGGCTCGGGCGCTTCGCCGCTGCGGCAGTCGAAGGATTCCTGCTTCTGCACGTGCTGTTCGGCGAACCAGTACAGCGAGCATCCCGGGAAGCATTCGATGAGCGTGGCGTGGATGGCCTCGCGGAAGCGCCACATGCCGGCGGCGAAATATTCCACCACCAGGGAGTTGGCGTAGCGGTCCACCACCAATCCGGACAACCCGTCGCCCTCGCTATGCACCACCCGCCAGGCGTCGCTTGCGTCATCGAGTGACAGCAGCTCGCGCCGCAGCGCCACTGCCTTGCGGATGCGCGCTGCTACCCAGGCGTCGTCGATGGCGTCGTAGCCATTGCCCAGCACGCGCAGGGCGATCCGGGCATGCCCGTTCCAGAAACCCCGGCCTACGATGTTGCCGCGGCTGTCGGCGATATCCACCAGGGTGCCTGGCGGCAGGCGGGCGTCGGGTTTGTGTACCTGGGCCGACCACACCCAGGGATGGCCGGGGGCGCGGTCGGATTTAAGGCGGATCACGGGAAGTGCGGGATTATCCATCCGCCCATGATAACCGACCCTCTAGCGCAGCTTGAGGATCAGCCAGGACACCGCCGCCAGCAGGTTGATGCCTATGCGCGAGGTTCCACCCCCGCCAAGCCAGGCGCCCCAGCCATACGTGCCCACGTGGTAGTCGATACCGATGTGCGCGCCCTGTGCCAGGTGCACGATCAGGTAGAAGAACGCGCCGGCGTGCAATTCATAGTGGATCAGCGGCAGCGACAAAAGTGGCACCTGCAGCCCCTGCGCCCACATCGACAGACCCTGGCCGCGACCGTCATTGGCCACCAGCAGCACGCCAGCGACCAGGATGAAGGCGTAGAGCACGGCGCCCAGGACATCCACCAGGGCGTGCATGCCGCCGCCACCGGCCAGCAGGCGATAGGTCATCGACGACAGGCCGAAGAAGCCGCCGGCAATCTGTATCAGGCCGATCAGGCGGAAGAGGAAAAGCGTCATGCGGGGCTCCAGGAATAACGTCTACGACAGATCATCGGCGATTTCGCCAAGGTCCGCGATGTGTTGCTCCCACCACCGCGGTTCCGCGGCGAAGGGAAAGGCAGCAGGGAAGGCCGGATCGCCCCAGCGCTGGGCGATCCATCCGGCGTAGTGCACCTGCCGCATGGCGCGCAGCACGGGGACCAGCGCAAGTTCCGATTCGTCGAATTCGCGGAACTGGGTGTAGCCCTCCAGCAACGCGCGCATGGAGGCATCGTCGCCGGCAAGCATCCACAGGTCCTGCACGGCCGGGCCCATGCGGGCATCGTCAAGGTCGACGAAATGCGGGCCGCCGTCGGTCCACAGGACATTGCCGGGGTGGCAATCCCCATGCAGGCGCAGGGCGCGCCACGGTCCGTAGGCGTCCAGGCGATCGTCGATCGCTTCGCCCACGCGTGCGGCGGCAAGCCGGTAAGACTCGCGAACCGACACCGGGATCAACGGTGAGGCGAGTACCGCATTGCAGGGTTCGCTGATCATCGTCTTGCGGTCGAGGCGCCCACGCGCCTGGAAAGGTTCCTTCGCGCCCACCAGGTGGATGCGCGCGATCAGCCGGCCCAGCCATTCGAGTTGGTCGGTGGATTCCAGCGATGGCGCGCGGCCGCCGCGGCGCGGATAAAGCGCATAGCGGAAGCCGTGATGGTGCAGCAGCGTGTCGTGGCCGAAGCGCAGCGGCGCCACCATGGGAATTTCAGCGTCCGCCAGTTCCCCCGCGAAGTGGTGTTCCTCGGCGATGGCGGCATCGCTCCACCGGCCGGGACGGTAGAACTTGCCCACCAGGAACCCACCATCTTCCAGTCCTACCTGGAACACGCGGTTCTCGTAGCTGTTGAGGGTGAGCAGGCGCCCGTCGGTCCACAGGCCCGTGGCCTCCACCGCCTGTAGCACCACGTCGGGCGACAGGGCGGCGTAGGGCGCGTCGTGGCTCACTTGCCGAAGCCGGCCGGCGCCACTTTGCGGGTGGGCACCACGGCCATGGTCAGCCGCGACAGGCACACGAGGGAATCTTCTTCGTTGGTGATACGGATTTCCCACACCTGCGTGCTGCGGCCAAGGTGCACGACTTTCGCGGTGCCGGTGACCAGCCCCGAGCGCACGCCGCGGATGTGGTTGGCATTGATGTCCAGGCCCACGGCCACCTCGACGGCGGGATCAAGCGCAAGCATCGCCGCGGTGCTGCCCACGGTCTCGGCCAGTACCACGGAAGCCCCACCATGGAGCAGGCCGAATGGCTGGTGGGTGCGGTGGTCCACCGGCATGGTGGCCGAAAGCCAGTCATCGCCCACCGCGGTGAAGGTGATGCCGAGCGTGGCCATCATCGTGTTCGTGCTCCAGCCATTGATGCGGGCCAGGTCGGTGGATTGCTTCCAGATGGACATGCTTGATCTCCTGCGCGTTGGGCCGCATTGTCGTGGTTCTTCCCGCTTGGCGACAATGCGCAGGTGCACACCGTAACCCTGAAAGCCTCCGGCCACCGTTTCGACGTGGCGCCGGGTGAAACCGTGCTGGAGGCGGCGCAACGGGCGGGCATCGCCCTGCCATATTCCTGCCAGGGCGGCGTGTGCGGCAGCTGCAAGGCCACGTTGTTGCAGGGCGCCTGCGACTATCCGCGCAATCCCCCGGTGGCCCTGTCGGCGGCCGAGCAGGTGCGCCATTCGATCCTTACCTGCCAGGCGGTGCCCCTGGGCGACATCACCATTGCCTCGCGCGAGGTGGCCTCGGTCGAGGATATTCCCAAGGTAAGGATCAACGTGCGCGTGGCGCGCAAGGAGCGCCTGGCAGGCGACGTGATCGGCCTGCGCCTGGTGCCGGTGCACGACACGCCGCTGCGCTGGCTGCCGGGACAGTACCTGGACATCGTGCTCGACGACGGCAAGCGCCGGCCGTTTTCCATCGCCAGCAGCCCGGCGGACGACCACGGCATCGAATTGCACGTGCGTCATGTGGCCGGCGGTGGCTTCACCGCGTATGTCGACACCACCCTGGCGGTGGGCGATACGCTGGAGATCGAGGGGCCCAAGGGCACCTTCGTACCCCGCGAGGACACCGAGCGTCCGATGGTGTTCATGGCCGGCGGCACGGGCTTCGCGCCGATCAAGGCCATCGTGGAGCACTTCCTGGCCCTGGGGACACAGCGGGAGGTCACCGTGTACTGGGGCGCCCGCGTGGAACCGGACCTCTACGACCGCGAGCGCGCCGAAGGATGGGCCGCGCGGCACCCGGGCCTGCGTTTCATCCCGGTGTTGAGCGATGCCGACGAGGCCCGCCAGGTGGGCATGCGTGCGGGCCTGGTCCACGAAGCGGTGCTCGAAGACTGGCCCGACCTCTCCGGCGTGGACCTATACATGAGCGGACCGCCAGCGATGATCGCGGCCAGCCGCGAGCGCTTCGTGGCCGCCGGTTTACCCGAAGACCACCTCTACTTCGATTCGTTCGAGTACGCGCCCGACGTGCTGGCCAGCATCCTGGCCGCCCGGGCCGGGATCCACGGGCTCTAGCGGTTAGTTCTTGCCCTTGGCCAGCGGCAGCTGGGCCTGGCGCCAGGCCTCGACGCCGCCGCCGAGGGTGTGCACCTTGGTGAAGCCGGCCTTGACCAAGCGCGAAGCGGCCTTGTCCATGCCGCGGCCGTCCTTGTCCACGATCACCACCGGCAATTCGCGAACCTTGGCCAGATCCTTGTTTTCAGGATCGAACTGGCTGGGCGGGACGTGCCGTGACCCGGGGATATGGGCTTTTTCGTAGTCGGCGTAGGCGGAAATATCCACCACCAGCGGGCTTTCGCGGTTGATCAGCAGGGTAAGCGAGGCCGGGGTCAATTCCTTCCACTTGCGGGTAAGCCGCAGGAGTTCGGTGACGATCAGGGCCAGCACCAGCGCCACGAACAGGGCAAGCAGGAAAGGGTGGTTGCCCAGGAACTGGGGCAGTTTGTGCAGCACGTCGTTCATCGATGCATCCAGGCAGTCAGCCTTCGATTATAGCCTTTCACGTGCCTGGTCATTTCGGCGGCGCGATATTCGGGATGCCGCTCATCAGCCACCACTTGTGCTTTTCCGGGTCGTAACGCCATACCTGGTGATCCACCACGCTGCGCTCGGCCTGGGTGTTGTTGTTGATCAGGTTGATCTGCACCACCTGGCGCACCTCGTTGGGGTTGTCGCCGGGCATGGGGCCGACGCCTTCGTCGTAGCCGCTTACGCGCACCTGCGCCCAGCGCGACATCTCCATCGATGAGGGCGGGTTTGCCTCGGCCACCTTCGGATCGACGAAGGACAGCGCACTACGGGCATCGCCCCAGCGCACCACCGAGCCATAGCGGGTGAGTGTCTCGGTCATGGAATCGGAACGGCGGTCGCTGGCGCAACCGGCAAGCGCGGTTGCCATCACGGCCAGGATCAGGATAAGTCGGCGCATCGGTGCATTTCCCCTTGGTGATCTCAAGCCCATCCGAAGGGTCAATTGTGCCGCATCATGATGCCTTGCGGCGCTTGGCCACGAAGCGTGCCTCAAGGGTGGCGGCCGGTTTGTCGCCGGGTCCGGGCACGGTGACAAGAACCTGTGCACGGGCATGCCCGTGGCGGGTCCAGTCGGCGAAGAAGGCCTCCCAGTCGGCGCCTTCGTCCAGCGTGGCGACGGCCTGGAAGTCATCCCATACCGGCTGCAGGTAGCTCACCGTGGATTTGCCCACGAAGATGTCCGCATCCTGGCCGCGGGCGTGCATGGCCAGTTCCACCAGGCCCCAGCCGGCCAGCGTCATTACGCTTGCGAGGCTGCCGCCGAACGCGCAGCCCTTGTCGTTCACGTTGGGTGCCAGGGGTGCGCTCATCACCAGCTGGCTCAAGTCCCATGCATGCACCCGAAGCTGCATGGCCTGCACCAGCGGGATGCGCGCAAGGAGCGCTGAAAGGTGTTGCAAGGGTTCGGTCGACATGGCGCGGCAGTCTGCCGCCTGAGGGCCGGCAGGGGCAAGCAAGGTAAACTCCCATGCCTTATGGCGGACACGTCGATTCATTCACTTAAGGGCCGCCGCGTGGCGATCACGCGGCCTGCCGGCACCGCTGCGACGCTGGTCGCGGCGGTACGTGCCCGCGGCGGGATACCCGTGTTGCTGCCTGGCCTTTCGCTGCGCACGGCGCAGGACACTCAGGCCGCCGCCACCGCGCTCGATCACGCCCTGGCCGCCGATGTGATCGTGTTCACCAGCCCGGCGGCCGTGGCACATGCCCGGCAGTTGCGTCCGCTGGTCACCCTGGCGAAGGTCTGCGCGCTGGGTGTCGGCACGGCGAAGGCGCTTGACCGCGCGGGCATCAAGGATGCGCGCTTTCCCGAGCGCGAAGATAGCGAAGGATTGCTGGCCATGGACATCATGTCGCAGCTTGGCCATGCACGCGTGGCCCTGGTGGGCGCAGCCGGTGGGCGCGGCGTCTTGCGTTCGGTGTTGCGCGAACGTTCGGCGCGGTTCGACGAGGTACACGTGTACCGGCGCGGGCCCGCGCGGCTGGATGCACGCCATCGCGATGCGGCCAGCGCCTTCACGCGGCGCGACCGTGTGCTGTTGTCGAGCGCCGAGGCCCTGGCGAACCTTCATCAGGCACTGGCCGGGGAGCCATGGCAGGCCTTGCTCGAGGCGACCTGGATCGTCAGTAGCGAGCGCCTGGCCGCGATGGCCCGCGATGCGGGCATGGCCACGGTCCACGTGGCTTCATCGGCCCAAGGCCCGGCGCTGCTGGATATGGCGGCGCGCGTTCGCGATTGACGACCCCGTTACGCGCTCCTGTTAGCATGCAGCGCATGAGCGAAACGACTCCCGACCAGCCCGAGCCTGTCGCGTCCAGCACGCCGGCATCGCCCCGCATCTCCTCGCCGGCACCCATCGGTCGCGCCGCGCCGCGCCGAGGCGGCACCATCGCCCTGGCCCTGCTGGTAGCCCTGATTGCCCTCGCCGGCACCGCCTACGTCGCCTGGCGCGGCTGGCAGCTGGAGCAGACCAATGCCGCCGGTGGACGTGCGGTGGATGACCTCCGCCAGCAGGTTGGCAGCCTGGGGCAGCAGGTGAACAACCTGCGTGACGAGCGCGCCGGCCTTCGCCAGCGCCTGGCCGATGCCGATGGCGTGAATCGCTCGCTGCGCGAAGACGTGCTGGGCAATGCCGAGCGCACGCGCAACCTGGAAGACGCCGTGGCCCGGTTGTCCGAGCGCAGCGTCAGCGGCCACGACACCATGTTGCTGGACGAGGCCGAGTCGCTGCTGCGCATGGGTCGCGAGCGCTTCGTGCTGTTCAACGACGCCGGTGGCGCCATCGCCGCTTACACCTCGGCTGATCAAGCCTTGGCCGCGGTGAACGACGGCGCCTATTCCGGCGTGCGGCAAAGCCTCAACGCCGAACGCGAGGCGCTGTCGAAGGTGAAGGTGCCCGCGGTGACGCACGATCTTTCCCTGATCTCGGCCATGCGCACCGACCTTGCAAAGATGCCTTATCGCCCAGTGGACATGCCCGCGGCCGATACAGAAGGCCAGGGGTTCTTCGCTCGTGCCGGCCGTGCCCTGGCCGGCGTGATCAGCATCCAGCGCGACGACGGCACGCCGCTGGCAATGGCCGATGGCCGCCTGGCACGTGAACTGGCGCTGCTCGACCTCGCCCAGGCCCAGGCTGCCTTGCTCGCCTTCGACGACAAGGGTCGCACCGACGCCCTGCGTCGCGTCGATACGACGCTGGAAAAGAACTTTGATCCGAACGACGCCAGCGTACGCCAGGCGCGTGCGCAGATCGCCGACATGCTGCTGGAGACATCCGGCAACGTTGCCCCGCCGCAGTTGGGCGCAGCGCTGGCGGAATTGTCCAATACGCGTTCGGTACATGCCTTGCACGGCGCACCGGCCGCGCCCGCCGCGGCTTCGTCGGCACCGGCCCAGGGCAAGCCATGAAGCCCTGGCGCTGGCTGCTGCTGTTGATTTTCGTGGCGGCGGTGGCCGCCTTCGGCTGGCACTGGATCGCAGCGGACCCGGGCCTGGTGTTCGTGCGTATCCGTGGCGTGCGCATCACCACCACGGTGGTCTTCGCCATCGTCGCCCTGCTGGTGATCTGGTTCCTGCTCGGCGCGCTGTGGTTCTTGCTGCGCTGGCCATTCGATGCCACCACCCGCCGCCACCGGCGGCAAAGCCGGCGCCGTTTCAGCGACGGCATCGTGGCCCTGTTCGAAGGCCGTAACGCCGACGCCGAACGGGATCTGGCCCGCGCCTCGCGCTACGAACCGCTGCGCGCAGCGTCGCTGCTCGGTGCCGCGGAAGCCGCCAGCCGGCGAGGCGAGAAAGTCCGCGCCATCGAGTCGCTTGACCAGGCCGCCCAGATCACCCCGGCTGCCGCGCGCATCGTGCGTGCGCGACTGTTGCGCCTGGATGGCCGTCCGCAGGAATCGGTGGCGCTGCTCGCGGCCGATGCCGATACCCGTAGCTTGCCGCCCGCGGGCTGGGCGGAACTGGCCGAATCCGCCGTGCTGGCCGGCGATACGCGCCGCGCCCGTGACTCCCTGGAGCCGCTGCAAAAGAGTGGCGTGCTGTCCACGAAACAGCTGGCGGATCTGGAAAACCGCATCCTGCTGATGGCCATTGCCCGCGCGCCTGACGGCGCGGCCCTGACCGAGTTCTGGTCGACGTTGCCCAAGACCCAGCGCCGTTCCGCGGCCGTGGTCGATGCCTACGCGCGCCGCGCCGCAGGCTTCGGCCAGAACCTGGCAGCGATGGACGAAGTGGAATCGTCGCTGCGCCGCGAGTGGTCCTCGTCCCTGGCGGCGACGTATGGCGCGCTTGGCGTGGACGACATCGAAACACGCATGCGCCGGGCCGAGGGCTGGCTCGATGCGCATCCGAACGACGCCTCGCTGCTCACGGCGCTGGGCCGCATGTGCGTTCGCCTGAAATTGTGGGGCAAGGCACGGGCGTACCTGGAGCGCGCGCTGGCGCTGGCACCGGATCCGCTCGCCTGGGAAGCACTGGGTGACACCTGCGTGGGGCAGGGTGAAACCAGCCTCGCCCACCGCTGCTATCGCAATGCCCTGGCGATCGCCCGTGGCGAAGCCGCCGAGCCGCTGCCTGCGGTGTATGCCAGCCGCATCGATACCCGGCCGGTGGCCGTGGAAGAACGCGATGTGCACGGCGTGCCGCGCCTGCCGAAGTAACTACAGCGGTGTGAGGTTGGCGTAGGCCAGCACCAGCCACTTGGAACCGGCGTCGGTGAAATTTACCTGGATGCGGGTGTGGGCGCCCCCGCCTTCGGCACTCACCACCACGCCTTCGCCGAAGCTCGGGTGCGACACGCGCGAGCCCAGCGCCACCGGCAAAGTGTCGGCCACCGGGGCGGCGTAGGCGCTGCCCGCGCCGCCGTAGACAGGCCGCGACACCTGCACGCGCGGCCGCACTTCGTCTACGAGTTCGGCGGGGATTTCGCCTAAGAATCGCGATGGTCGCGCCAGCATCTCGGTGCCGTGCATGCGGCGCGATTCGGCATGGGTGACGAACAGGCGGTCGCGGGCGCGGGTGATGCCCACGTATGCCAGGCGCCGTTCTTCTTCCAGGCGGTCTTCTTCCACCGTGCGCTGGCTGGGGAACAGGCCTTCTTCCATGCCCACCAGGAACACCACGGGGAATTCCAGGCCCTTGGCCGAATGCAGGCTCATCAGCTGCACGCAATCGTCCCAGGCCTCGCCCTGGCCTTCGCCGGCTTCGAGCGACGCATGCGACAGGAAGGCGGTGAGTTCGGTAAGGCCGGCGTCGATATCGTCGGCCGTGGGCTCGAAGCGGCTGGCCACGTTGACCAGTTCGTCCAGGTTCTCCACGCGGGATTCGGCATTGCCGCGGCTGTCGCGCTCGTAATAATCGCGAAGGCCGGTATGCATGATGGCGTGTTCGATCTGCTCGGCGAGGTTCAGCGCCGAAGGCGAATCGGCCCCGTCCAGCGGCAGGCCGCCGAAGCTGCGCGCCATCTCCTCGATCATGGAGAGGAATGCTTTCACGGCATTTTTTGAACGTGCCGCCAGCGAGCCGGTGGAGAGCTCCGACAGCGCCGCCTCCCACATCGAAGTCGCCTCGCCACGCGCACGGCGACGCAATTCTTCAAGCGTGCGATCGCCAATGCCGCGGGGCGGGGTGTTAACCGCACGCTCGAAGGCAGCGTCGTCGTGGCGGTTGGCGGTAAGCCGCAAATAAGCCAGGGCGTCCTTGATTTCCGCGCGTTCGAAGAAGCGCAAACCGCCATACACGCGGTAGGGAATGTCGCGCTGGATCAGCTGTTCTTCGAAGTTTCGCGACTGTGCATTGGAGCGATAAAGGATGGCGCAGTCACGGGCGCGGCCCTTCTCGGCGATGTGCTCGCGAATTCGCTCGATGACGAAACGCGCTTCGTCCTGCTCGTTATAGGCGGCATACAGCGCGATGCGTTCGCCTTCGTCGCCCGCCGTCCACAGCTGCTTGCCCAGACGGCCACCGTTGCGCGCGATCACACTGTTGGCGGCTTTCAGGATGATGGCGGTGGAGCGGTAGTTCTGTTCCAGGCGGATCGTCCGCGCGCCGGGGAAATCGCGCAGGAACTGCTGCACGTTCTCCACCCGCGCACCGCGCCAGCCGTAGATGGCCTGGTCGTCGTCGCCCACCACGAACACCTTGCCAGTGTCGCCGGCCAGCATGCGGATCCAGGCGTACTGCAGCGTGTTGGTGTCCTGGAATTCGTCGACCAACAGGTGCCGCCAGCGATTGCGATAGTGGTCCAGTACCTGCGGATCCTTCAGCCACAACTCGTGCGCGCGCAGCAGCAGCTCGGCGAAATCCACCAGACCCGCGCGCTGGCAGGCGTCTTCATAGGCCTTGTAGATTTCAACGAAAGTACGGGTGACCGGATGGTCGCGGTGTTCGACATCCTTGGCGCGCTTGCCTTCATCCTTCCAGCTGTTGATCTGCCAGCTGGCCTGGCGCGGTGGAAAACGCGCCTCGTCCAGCCCCATGCCCGCCACCACGCGCTTGACCAGCCGCTGCTGGTCGTCCGAATCGAGAATCTGGAACCCTTCCACCAGCCCTGCTTCGCGCCAGTGCCGGCGCAGCAGGCGATGGGCAATACCGTGAAAGGTGCCAACGGTAAGGCCTTGCGCGCCGCCTGGAATCAGTCCTTCCAGACGCGACCGCATCTCGCCAGCGGCTTTATTGGTAAAGGTAACGGCCAGCACCGCCCAAGGCGGCACCCCCAGCACCTGCGTAAGCCAGCCAATGCGATGCGTCAGTACCCGGGTCTTCCCCGACCCCGCACCAGCCAACACCAGGTAATGCCCCGGCTCAGCACTAACCGCCTCACGCTGCGCATCATTAAGCGAATCAAGCAAATGAGAAACATCCATCCGGTAATTCTATCGCGTGGTGGGGAGGGAGCGGTGGGGGGGGGGGGTTGGGGGGGCCGGAGAGGGGGGGGGGGCCCCGGCGGGGGCGGCCGGCGCGAAAATCACCCCCCCCCCCCCCCCCCCCGCTCCCCCACACGCAACAGTGGGGTGTGGGGAGAGCAGGGTGTCGATGCCTGCAGTCCGCGATCACGGGCAGCGTTTTCCTTGCAGGTCGCCTCAGGGGTCGAGGGGAGGGGTTGGGTGACACCCTGAGAGCGCTTCCGCAGGAAGGCGAAGCCGACGAGGACTTAGCGACCAGGGTGACACCCAACCCCTCCCCGCTCCGGCTCTAACGCCCGAAGCAAGGCGAAAAAAAAGGCCGCTGGAGCGGCCTTGTGGATCCACCCCTGCAGTGTTTTTCAGCGTTTGCGGGCTATGCCGCCTACGGTGAGGAGGCCGCCGATGACGATGCCGGCGATGCCGATCCATTGGGGTATTGCGCGGTCGTGTGTGGCGGTGAGCTTGGCTGGGCCGATTTGGGCCACGGTGTCGGTATCGCGGTAGCTGGCGTTGCCCGCTACTACCCAGATTCCTGCGGCCAGCAGGATGATGCCGATGACGATCAGACCTGCGCGCATGCCGATTCCTCGTAGTGTTCGTCGGGAATATGGGCAGGTGTGTGTGTAGGAATGGTGGAGGCCTTAAGGCTGGGTGGTCCTTAAGGACAACAGGGCCGCCGGCAGGGAGGTGAGCGGGCGCAGGCCGAAGGCTTCTGCGGGCGAGGGCAGGATGGTTTCGCGGCTGGCGCGTCCCAGCCGGGCGCGATGGCCACTCCAGTGGATCAGCTCCATGGCCCCGCAGGTGTCTTCGACGATCGCCGTGCAGTGCTCCACCCAGTCGCCGTCGTTGAGATACAGCACGCCGTCGATCTCGCGCACGTGGCCGAAGTGGATGTGGCCGCAGATATGACCATCCAGTCCGCGCTCGCGCGCGTCGTTGGCCACGCGCTCTTCGAAGTCGCGGATATAGGCCAGCGCCTTGCCCACGTGTGACTTGATGATGATTGACAGTGGCAGGTAGGGCTGGTCCAGCCAGCTCCTCAAGGTGTGCACGCGGCGGTTGGTCCAGCAGATCGCCCGATGCAGCACTTCACCGGCCCAGAGCATCCAGGTGCGTCCGATCGATTCGCCGTCGAACTCATCGCCATGGCTTACGCGGTAACGCCGTCCGTCGGCGCCTTCGTGGATGGCGTCGAGCTCCACGCGGATACCGCCGATCGCCTGGCCGGCCAGGCCGCGCAGCGGGGCGTCATGGTTGCCCGGGATATAGGTGACCTTCACCCCGCGCTCGGCCATGGCCAGCAGCTGGCCGACCACGGCGCCGTGGTCGGCATGCCACCAGTGGCGGCGGGCGAGAGCCTCCAGGTCGATGATGTCGCCGACCAGGTACAGGTGCTCGCAATCCAGGTGGGTAAGGAAATCCAGCAGGTAGCCTGCCTTGCAATCGGGCGTACCCAGATGGACATCTGATATGAAGGCGCTGCGGCAGCGTAAACGGCCCATGGCGTCGATCCCCGGTGAGTCTTCCCGGGACGACAGTATCGGCGTGTAGTGTCGCCGCCCGATGGCAGCGAGGTTACCGCCGTGCGTCAGGCCACGGCGGCGGCCGTGGCTTTTGGATGGGCGTTTGCCACCATGGCGCCAAGCACACGATCGATGCGCACGAACACCTCGCGCAGTTGCGTCGGCTCCGGCAGCAGGGTGAGCCGCAGGTGCCGGCTGGCGGCCAGGTTGAAACTCGATCCGGGCACGATGAGCACGGCTTCGTCTTCCAGCAGGCGCAGGGCAAAGGCCGCATCGTCGAACACCGGCAGGGCCGTTGCCTTGACCTGCGGGAAGCCGTACAGGGCGCCGCCGGGGGTGACCATGTCCAGGAATTGACTGGCAGCGACGCCTTCGATCACGGCCCGCCTTGCCTCGTGCAGGCGGCCACCGGGGCGGGTGAGTTCGCCGATGGTGGCGGCGCCTTCAATGGCCGGCCGCACGGCCCATTGGGCGGTGACATTGGCGCAAAGACGCAGGGCCGCCAGCAATTGCAGCGCGTCGCGGTAGTCCGCGGTGAGGCGCGGATGGCCCGACAGGCTCATCCAGCCCACGCGGTACCCGCAGGCGCGATACACCTTCGACAGCCCGCCGAAGCTCACGCAAGGGTGGTCGGCGGCGAGCCTGGCCAGCGGCTGGAAAGGAGTGTCGTCGTAGAGGATCTCGTCGTAGATCTCGTCGCACAGCAACAGCAGGCCGTGTCGCCGTGCCACCGCCACGATGGCCTGGAGTAGTGCTTCCGGGTAGACGGCGCCCGTCGGATTATTCGGGTTGATCAGCACGATGGCGCGCGTGTGCGGCGTGACCAGGGCCTCGATTTCCTCAGGATCGGGCAGATGCCCGTTTTCGGCGGGGCAGCGGTAGTAGCGGGGCTTGCCATCGTTAAGGATGGTAGCCGCGCTCCACAGCGGGTAATCCGGGCTCGGCAGCAGCACTTCGTCGCCCGGCTGCAGCAGCGCGCGCAAGGCCAGGTCGATGAGTTCGCTCACGCCGTTGCCGATGAAGATCCGCTCGACGTCCGCTCCTTCCGCGCCGTGGGCGCGCTGCTGGGCGAGCACGGCTTCACGGGCCTCTTCCAGGCCTTGTTCGTGCCCGTAGGGTTCGCTATCGGTCAGGTGGTCGGCAATGGCCTGGCGCAGGTGGTCGGGCGTGCGGAAACCGTAGCGGCCCGGGTTGCCGATATTGAGCTTGATGATGGGGTGGCCGGCGGCTTCCATCTCGCGTGCCCGGCGGGTGAGGGCTCCGCGGATCTCATAGCGGACGTCGGCCAGGTGGGCGCTGGGTCGGATCAATGCCATCGAAAGTTCACGTGCCGGGAATTCGTCTTGTTTGGCACTGTATCAGCGTCGATGGCCTGCCGCGAGGCGAACCAATGGCATAATCAGGGCCTATGACGGACCCCGTGGACATCGAGCGGCTGCGCCGGATCGGCTGGCGTGGCGACGCTGACGCGGGTCCGGGCCGGCTTGCCCGTGTGGTTGCACAGCATCGGGCAGGCTACGAGCTGCACGACGGCGACCAGCTCTTCAACGCCCAGCCGGCCGGCACGTTCCTGAAACGCGGCCTGGATCCCTCGCTGCGGCCCGCCGTGGGTGACTTCGTGCTTCTCTCCGGCGACACCCATCCGGTGATCGAAACGGTGTTGCCGCGGCGCACCCTGTTGGTGCGTGCCGCCGCCGGCGAGCGCTACGAGCGCCAGGTGATCGCCGCCAACATCGACTACGTGCTGGTGTTGATGGGCCTGGACGGCGACTTCAACCCCACCCGCATCGAGCGCTACCTGTCGCTGGTGGAAGGTTCCGGTGCGCAACCTGTGGTGCTGCTGTCAAAGGCCGACAGCGCGCCGGATCCGCAGGCATCGGTGGCAGCCGTGCACGAACGGCTGGGCCATGCCACGCCAGTGATCGCACTCAACAGCAAGGATGTAGCCTCCGTAGCGCCGGTGCTGGCTTTCCTGCAACCAGGCGATAGCGCGGTGCTGGTGGGTTCGTCCGGCGCGGGCAAATCCACCATTACCAACACGCTGCTGGGCGAGGAGCGCATGGCCACCGGCGCCGTGCGCGCACACGACAGCCGCGGCCGGCACACCACCACCCACCGCGCGCTGTTGCAGCTGCCCTCCGGCGGCTGCCTGATCGACACCCCGGGCATGCGCGAGCTCAAGCTCACGGGTGAGGAAAACCTCGATCTCTTCGCCGATATCGAGGCCCTGGCGGCCGACTGCCGCTTCGCTGATTGCGGGCACACCAACGAGCCCGGATGCGCGGTGCAGGCGGCGCTTGGCACGGGCGAGCTCTCCCTGCAGCGCTGGCGCAGCTTCCTGAAACTGCACGAAGAGCGTGAACAGCAGGCCGCCACGCTCGAGGCGCGGCTGCGACGCAGTCCACGGATTCCGGGTAAACACTCGTCGCGACGCGACCGGGACAGGTAAGATCGGCTGTCATGGACGTTCCCGCCATGGTTTCTTCGCCGGAACTCGAACGCTTCGCCATGCTCGACCGGCGTTTGCTCGAGGCCGTTCGCCCCATCCGCATCCTGCCCACGGTCGGTTGGCCGGCCTCGCTCGAGGAGCGGATGATCACCGCCTACCGCGTCGGCAGGTTCTCGCTGCCGGAGATCGAATACCTGCGGCCGGACCTCTCCGCCGCGCGCGGCGAGCTTGAGCGCATCGAGCTGGAAGCGGGTGAAGACCACCCCATCGCCGAGTACCTGCGCCGTACCGCGCAATCGTGGCGCGTGGCGGCCACCATGCTCGAGGCCGTGGGTACCCACGCGGTGACCGAGCCTTCGATCCAGCTTTATGGCCGCCCGGGTGATGGCATTCCCGGTAGCCGCAAGCGCAGCAATCTTGATGCCGCGAAATACTTCGTGGAGCTGGCCGACGAACTGGGCGCGGACCTGGACACCGAGGACGCCGAGGGACATATCGCCGCGGCGGACCTCCGCCAGGACATGGCCGCGCAACTGGATGCGTTCTTCGGTGCCGACCGCATCGCCGTGGTGGTCGATCCGGAACTCACCGCCAAGGCCGCGGCCGGCGCCACCCGCATCCGCCTGCGCGGCGGTGCCAGCTTCACCGAATACGACCGCCACCAGCTGATGGCCCACGAGGCGTTCGTGCATTCGCTCACCGCGCTGAACGGCCGCGAGCAGCCGGTACTGGCCTCGCTGGCGCGCACCTCGCCGCGCGTTACCGCCACCCAGGAAGGCCTGGCTGTTTTCGCCGAACTCATGTCTGGCGCCATCGACATCTCGCGCCTGAAGCGAATTAGCCTGCGCATCCTTGCCATCGACATGGCGTTGAATGGCGCGGACTTCGTCGAGGTGTACCAGTACTTCCGCAGCTGCGGCCAGAACGTGCCGGACAGTTTCCATTCGGCGCAGCGCGTGTTCCGTGGCGTGCCATTGACCGGTGGTTCGGCGTTCGCCAAGGACAACGTGTACCTGTCTGGTTTGCTTGCGGTGCATACCTTCTTCCGCTGGTCGCTGCGCCAGCGGCGGCTGGATCACTTGCGGCACCTGTTCGCCGGCAAGCTCGCCCTGCACGACGTGATCAGCCTGGAGCCGTTCTTCGCCAGCGGCGCCATCGCCCCGCCGCGCTACCTGCCGCCGTGGATGCAACACGTGCATGGCCTGGCCGGGAAGCTCGCATTTTCCTTGTTCGTCAACCACATCCACATGGCGGGCGTACAGGCTGAGGAAATCTCGCTCGGCCTCTAGGTCGGATCAGCCTGGTGGCAATGCGTCAAGGCTTGGCAGCGTGTCGGTGCTAACATCGCTCCCCTGAGCGCAGGTGACGCGCACCCCCTATTTCTTTAGTTCTTGCGCAGGATACCGATGGCTATTTCCGAGGATTTCAAGCAGGCAGCACTCGAATACCACCGCCTTCCACGCCCGGGCAAAATCAGGGTCACTGCCACCAAACCCATGGTCACCCAGCGTGACTTGTCGTTGGCCTATTCACCTGGTGTGGCATATGCCTGCGAGGCGATCGTGGCAGACCCGCAGCAGGCCAGCGAGCTCACCGCGCGCGGCAATCTGGTTGCGGTGATCACCAACGGTACCGCGGTGCTTGGCCTGGGCAATATCGGCCCGCTCGCCGGGAAGCCGGTGATGGAAGGCAAGGGCGTGCTGTTCCAGAAGTTCGCCGGCATCGATGTGTTCGACATCGAGATCGCTGAAAACGACCCGGACAAGCTGGTCGACATCATCGCCAGCCTGGAGCCGACCTTCGGCGGCATCAACCTGGAAGACATCAAGGCACCGGAGTGCTTCATCGTCGAGCGCAAGCTGCGCGAACGCATGAAGATCCCTGTATTCCACGACGACCAGCACGGCACGGCGATCATCGTCGGCGCGGCGGTGGTCAATGCGCTGGAAGTAGTCGGCAAGAAGATCGGCGACGTAAAGCTTGCCACCACCGGCGTCGGCGCCGCCGGTATCGCCTGCCTGGACATGCTGGTGGCGCTGGGCCTGAAGCCTGAGAACATCCTCGGTTTCGATCGCGACGGCGTGCTGTACACCGGCCGCGACAACATGGATCCGGACAAGCAGCGCTACGCGCGCGACACCGACAAGCGCACGCTGGCTGAGATCGTCGTAGGCGCGGATATTTTCCTGGGCCTGTCCGCCGGCGGCATCTTGAAGCCCGAGATGGTCGCCAGCATGGTTGAGCGCCCGATCATCCTGGCCCTCGCCAACCCCTCGCCGGAAATCCTCCCTGAGGATGCCAAGAAAGTGCGACCGGATTGCATCATCGCCACGGGCCGTTCGGATTACCCGAACCAGGTCAACAACGCGCTGTGCTTCCCCTATCTGTTCCGCGGCGCGCTCGATGTCGGCGCCACGGTGATCAACGAAGCCATGAAGCTGGCGTGCGTGCGCGCCATCGCCGAGCTTGCCCGCATGGAGGCCGGCGACCTGGCCAGTGCCTACGGCGGCGACGTGCCGACCTTCGGTGCGGATTACCTGATCCCACGTCCGTTCGACCCGCGCCTGCTGGTGATGCTGGCGCCGGCGATCGCCCGCGCGGCGATGGATTCGGGTGTGGCCATGCGTCCGATCGTGGACATGGAAAGCTACATCGAAAAGCTCGACCAGTTCATCTACCGCACTGGCCTGATCATGAAGCCGGTCTACGAGCGCGCGCGTGCCGACCGCAAGCGCGTGGTCTACGCCGAGGGCGAGGAAGAAACCGTGCTGCGCGCCGTGCAGACGGTGATCGACGAGAAACTCGCTTTCCCGATCCTGATCGGCCGCCCGGACGTCATCGATACCCGCATCCAGCGCCTGGGTCTGCGCATGCGCGAGGGCGTGGATTTCGAGCTGACCAATATCAACGACGACCCGCGCTTCAACGACTACTGGCAGCAGTACCACGCCCTGACCGAACGCCGTGGCGTGTCGCCGGCGGCGGCGAAGAACCTGGTGCGTTCGCGGCCGGCGTTGATCGCTTCGATCATGGTCCAGCGCGGCGAAGCCGACGCGATGATTTGCGGACTGGTCGGTCGCTATCACAAGAAGCTGGGCTATATGCGCAGTGTGTTCGGGCTGGATCCGGGCGTCAGCTGCACGTCGGCGATGACCGGCGTGATCAACGACAAGGGCGCCTGGTTCTTCCTCGATACGCATGTGCAGATCGATCCGACCGCCGAGCAGATCGCCGAGGCCACGCTGCAGGCGACCTTTCGTCTGAAGCTCTTCGGCATCGAGCCGAAGGTCGCGCTGCTTTCTCACTCGAACTACGGCAGCCACGACAACCCCAGCGCCGCCAAGATGCGCAAGGTCTACCAGATCCTGCGCCAGCGCGTGCCCAAGCTGGAGGTCGACGGCGAAATGCAGGCCGACACCGCCTGGGACCAGAACGTGCGCAGCCTGGTCTTCCCCAACAGCACGCTCAGCGGGCGCGCCAACCTGTTCGTGATGCCTAATCTGGATTCCGCCAACATCTCCTACAACATGGTCCGGGTAATGACCGACGGCGTGGCCATCGGCCCGATCCTGATGGGCGTGGACAAGGCCGCCCACATCCTCACGCCCGCCTCGACCCCGCGCCGCGTGGTGAACATGACGGCGATCGCGGCCGTCGACGCCCAGATACGCAGCGCGCAAGCCCATCGGGGCTAGGGCTCGAGTGGGGAGCGGCTGGGCGTCACCCTGGTCGCTAAGTCCTCAGTCGGCTTCGCCTCCCTGCGGAAGCGCTCTCAGGGTGACGCCCCGCCGCTCCCCCAACTCCTGAGGCAACCCCGCAGAGAAAGCCCCGCTTTCCCCACAACCCACCGTTGCGTCCGGGGAGCGGTCGGGTGGCGCTTTCGTCGCGCTTCCGCAGGGAGGCGAAGCCGACTGAGGACTTAGCGACGAAAGCGCCACCCGACTGCTCCCATACGGCGCCGTATGTGGTTGATTCATGGCAGCTACGGCGGGCAGGACGGTCCGGGATGGCGCGGGTTTGCTAAACTCGGGGGTGGACCGATTTAATTCCCCGCCACCCCCACGCCAGGCGCGCCCCACGCGCTGCGGAGAGCACCATGGACCAGATCACCGACATCCTGCACCAGGATCTCGACCCCACCGAGACCCAGGAATGGGTCGAATCGCTCAATGCCGTCATCAACCACGACGGCACCGAGCGTGCGCATTACCTGCTCGAGCGCATGGTGGACTCCACCCGCCGCGCCGGCGGCTACCTGCCGTTCGATCCCACCACCGAATACGTCAACACCATCGCGCCGCAGAATGAAGCGCGCAGCCCGGGCGACGCGGCGCTGGAGTGGCGCATCCGCTCGATCATCCGCTGGAACGCGCTGGCCATGGTGGTGCGTACCAACCGTCGTCCCGGCGACCTGGGCGGCCATATCTCCAGCTTTGCCTCGTCGGCGACGCTCTACGATGTGGGCTTCAACCACTTCTGGCGCGCCCCCAGCGTCGACCATCCGGGCGACCTGGTGTTCCACCAGGGCCATTCCAGCCCGGGCGTGTATGCGCGCTCCTTCCTTGAAGGCCGCATCAGCGCAGAGCAGATGGACCTCTTCCGCATGGATGTCGCCGGCAAGGGCAAGGGGCTTACCTCCTACCCCCACCCCTGGCTGATGCCCGACTACTGGCAGGTGCCGACGGTATCGATGGGCCTTGGGCCCATCCAGGCCATCTACCAGGCACAGTTCTGGAAGTACCTCGAACACCGCGGCCTGATGCCCAAGACCGACCGCAAGGTCTGGTGCTTCATGGGCGATGGCGAGTCCGACGAGCCGGAAAGCCTGGGCGCCATTTCACTGGCGGGCCGCGAAGGCCTGGACAACCTGATCTTCGTCGTCAACTGCAACCTGCAGCGCCTGGACGGCCCGGTGCGCGGCAACGGCAAGATCATCCAGGAACTGGAAGGCGTGTTCCGCGGCGCTGGCTGGAATGCCATCAAGGTGGTCTGGGGCAGCTACTGGGATCCGCTCCTGGCGCGCGATACCTCCGGCAAGCTGCGCCAGCTGATGATGGAAACCGTCGACGGTGAATACCAGGCCTGCAAGGCCTTCGGCGGCGCCTATACCCGCGAGCACTTCTTCGGCAAGTACCCGGAAACCGCGGCGCTGGTGGCCAACATGTCCGACGACGACATCTGGCGCCTGAATCGTGGCGGCCACGACCCGCACAAGGTGTATGCGGCCTACCACGCGGCGGTGAACACCCAGGGCATGCCCACGGTGGTCCTGGCCAAGACAGTCAAGGGCTACGGCATGGGCGCGGCGGGCGAATCGCAGAACCCGGCCCATCAGCAGAAGAAGATGGACACCGACGCCATCCGCGCTTTCCGTGACCGCTTCAATATCCCGGTGACCGACGCCCAGCTCGAAGAGGTGCCGTTCTACCACCCGGGCAAGGATTCCCCCGAGGTGCAGTACCTGCTCGAGCGCCGCAAGGCCCTGGGCGGTGCGCTGCCGCAGCGTCGCCGCAAGGCGGAGGAATCGTTCAAGGCGCCGGGGCTTGAGGCCTTCGAGCAGATCACCAAGAGCTCCGGCGACCGCGAGATCAGCACCACCATGGCGCTGGTGCGTGGCATGAACCTGCTGCTGCGCGACAAGGCGATCGGCCCGCGCGTGGTGCCGATCGTGGCCGACGAGGCCCGCACCTTCGGCATGGAAGGCATGTTCCGGCAGATCGGCATCTACGCCCCGTTCGGCCAGAAGTACCGCCCGCAGGATGCCGACCAGCTGCTGTACTACCGTGAAGACCAGAAGGGCCAAGTGTTGCAGCAGGGCATCAGCGAGGCGGGCGGCATGGCCTCGTGGATGGCCGCGGCCACCAGCTACAGCATCTCCAACGTGGCGACGCTGCCGTTCTTCATCTACTACTCGATGTTCGGCTTCCAGCGTATCGGCGACCTGTGCTGGGCCGCCGGCGACATGCGCGCGCGCGGCTTCCTGATCGGTGGCACCGCCGGCCGCACCACGCTCAACGGCGAAGGCCTGCAGCACGAGGACGGCCATTCGCACCTGCTGTCCGGCGCCATCCCCAATGTGGTGTCCTACGATCCGACGTTCTCGTATGAAGTGGCGGTGATCCTGCAGGACGGCACGCGCCGCATGATGCAAGAGCAGGAAGACGTCTACTACTACCTCACGGTGATGAACGAGAACTACAGCCATCCGGACCTGCCCAAGGGCAGCGAGGAAGGCATCATCAAGGGCATGTACCTGTTCAAGGATGCCGGCAAGCCGAAGAAGAACGAGCCACGCGTGCAGCTGATGGGCGCCGGCACCATCCTGCGTGAGGTGATCGCCGCGGCCGAATTGCTCGAGAAGGATTTCGGCGTGTCGGCCGATATCTGGTCGTGCCCGAGCTTCTCGGAACTCCGTCGCGACGGTTTCGACGCCGAGCGCTGGAACCGCCTGCATCCGGAAGACGAAGCTCGCGTGCCTTATGTCACGGGCCTGCTGAAGGATCGCCAGGGCCCGGCCATCGCCGCCACCGACTACGTGCGCGAGTACGCCGACCAGATCCGTGCCTTCATGCCCGATGGCATGCGCTACACGGTGCTCGGTACCGACGGCTTCGGCCGCAGCGATACGCGTGACAACCTGCGTGCCTTTTTCGAGGTCGATCGCTATTACATCGCTCACGCCGCCCTGGCGGCGCTGGCGAAAGACGGCAAGGTCAACGCCAAGGATGTCACCCGCGCGCTCAAGCAGTACAAGCTCGATCAGGACAAGCCGAACCCGATGACGGTGTAACCCAGCTCGTCCGGACTTCTGTCCGGCATCGGCAGGCAATACGTCCGCGGACAACGCCCTCCTTCATGGAGGGCTTTGTTTTTCAGGCGGTTATGGTTGGCACGGGTGTTGCCATGGATACCTTGATCCCTTCGTTATTGGAGTGCGTACGTGCCCAACCTTTCCCGCATCGTCTTAGGTGTTGCCCTTGCCCTCGGCAGCGCCCATGCATTGGCTGCTGCACCGACCTTGCCCGTGCCCGCATCCGGAGTGATCGGTACCCAGGACGCGATGTTCTCGCCCGATTACTGGATCGCCCGCGCACCGGCGCCGGACAAGGTGATTTTCAGCCGAGAGGAATTGAAGGCGCTCAACGCGCGCACGTTCGCCAACGATCCGTCGATGTACGTCCTGGCCAACATTCCCGCGCAAATCAGCGCCGGGCAGGTCAAGGCATGGATCGCCAAGGTATCGAAGATGCCGGCCAAGCCGCTACTGGACGTACACAACCAGCCGCTGCCGAAGTCCGTGGTCGATCCGATCGTGGCCAGCATCGCGCTGGAGAAGATTCCCGAACACGTGACGGCGCGCTATGGCATCTCCGTGGCCCGGCAGTCGTTGCGCACCTTCCCCACGGATCTGAAAGCTTTCACCGTGCCCGACCAGCCGGATTTTGAAAGCCTCCAGGAGAGCATGCTGTTTCCCGGCGACCCGGTGGTGATCGTGCATGAAAGCGAGGACGGGCAGTGGTACTTCGTGGTGAGCCCGCGCTACGCGGCGTGGGTGAACAAGTCGGCCATCGCCGTTGGCAGCCGGGATGAAGTGCTCAACTACGCTGATAAAACGCCCTATCGGGTGGTGACGGGCGCCAAGGTGCGCACCGTGTTCACGCCGGAGGCGCCAGCGGTGTCGGAACTGCAACTGGATATGGGAGCGCGCGTGCCGTTGGCGGACCTGCCGCCGGATGAGCCGGTGAACGGCCAGGGGCCGTACGTATCCTGGACCTTGCAACTGCCCGTGCGTGCCCAGGATGGCTCGCTGCATTTCCAGCCGGCGCTCTTGCAGCGTAATGCCGACAGTGAGCCTGACTACGTGCCGCTGACGCAGGCCAATGTCATCCGCCAGGCGTTCAAGTTCCTCGGCGAGCGCTACGGCTGGGGGCATCTCTACAACGGCCGCGACTGCAGTGGTTTCGTCTCCGACGTCTACCGTAGCCTGGGTGTGCAGATGCCGCGCAATACCGGTGACCAGGCCAAGAGCCCGGAGCTTGCACACCAGTTGTTCACCGCCGCCGATAGCCACGAGGCGCGGATGAAGGCGATCGCGCAGGCCCAGGTGGGCGACCTGATCTACATCCCCGGCCACGTGATGATGTTCCTGGGACGCGTGAATGGGGAGCCGTACGTCATCCAGGACGTTGGCGGCGTGATCTATCTCGACGCCCAGGGCCACAAGCACTGGACGCGTACGAACGAGGTATCGGTAACCCCGCTGCTTCCCCTGCTGATCGACGAGAAGCTTTCCTACGTCGATGCCATGACCAGCCTGGTACGCATCCGGCCGTAGCCATCACGCAGGATTCGTCCACGAAAATGGACGAATCCTGCAATGATTTTTTGTTGGCATGCGTATGCTCGCAAGGCAATCAACAGCCCAGGGCATTCCATGCAGCGCACGCTTTCGCGGGACATCCAGGTTCCCGCCAGTTATCGTCTGGAGAAACCCCTCCCGGCATTGATCGACACCGCCTACCTGCGATCATTCGTCGTGGTTCACGAGGCCGGCTCCATCGCCGCGGGTGCGGCATGCCTGCATCGGGTGCCGTCGGCGGTAAGCCAGCAGATCCAGCGGCTGGAAAGCCAGATGGGTGGGGCGCTGTTCCTGCGGGGCAGGCGTGGGCTCGTGCTTACCGAGCGTGGACGCAAGCTGCTGCCGCTGGCGATGGACATGCTCGCTTTCAACGACACCGCGCTTTCGACGATGCAGGGCGAGACCTCCGGTGCGCGGATCGTCGTGGGCATGTCCGATACCTATGCTGCCAGCTTCCTGCCGCCCATCCTTGCCGCGTGCAATCACGCGTTGCCCGGTGTGACGGTAGAACTGCGCACCGGATATAGCCCAGGGCTTTGGGCAAGCTATGAACGGGGAGAAATCGACGTCCTGCTTGCCCAGGCATGCCCAGCCTCGATCATTGCCGAAGTGGTGCACGTGGAGACTTTGCGCTGGATCGGCGCCCTTGAAGATCCTTCGGAAGACAGCGACATCGACCTTGTTGTCTTTGGCGAGGGTTGTCCTGACCGCGAACTGGCGATCGACGCCCTTGTGCGGGAGGGTCGTGGCTACCGCCTTCGTTTCGAAGGACACTCGCACGCCTCCGTGGTTGCCGCGGTCCGTTCAGGCCTGGGTGTCACGCCCATGCTTGCCAACACCGTACCTTCGCCCATCCGCACCTTCGTACCCCGGATCGAGCTTCCTCGGCTTGGCGCGATCGAACTCTCGCTCGCCTGCGCTGATAAATCCGATGGTGCCGTCCCGGCGGCATTCGCATACATCGTGCGCCAGTGCTTTCGGCGCGTGCGCGAATCACCCGGCTCGCATCGCGACACGCTTTAGCAGGCCTATACGAAAAGACCGGCGCGTGGCCGGTCTTTTCTTTCAGACGGTGCGGAACAAAGGAGCTATTCGTCGCGGTTGTTCCAGATATGTCGAAGCAGCAGGAAAGTCCCCACGGCTACGGCGGCAATGCCTACGGCGGTGGCTGGATGACGCTTCACCTGGCGACGCAGTCGGCGGTACTGGTAATTCGCCTCGTCGGCGAAATCCTCCGCAAGGTAGGCAATCGGGCGCGTCTGTCGGGCCCGCTTGCTCCATTTCAGGCCCAGTTTGCGGCCCTGCTCGGCAAGATCCGAAGCCGTATCGCGTCCGCGGTCTGCAAGATCCGACGCACGATCGGCCGCATCGCTCGCATAACCACGCACTCGGCCGGATACACCGTTGACGGCACTTTCAAGATCCCGGTACTTGCTCATCGGCCACTCCCTCTCATGCGTATCGACTTTTCATCGAGGTTGCCGCCGACGTCGTGAGCCTGGCGTAAAAAGCCCGGCGTGGCCCCGTCGATGCGTTCAGCTAAGCAGGTCGTAGGCACCGCCGCGGTCCAGCGCCTGCTGATAGGCCGGGCGGGCGTGAATGCGCTGCAGGAAGGCCGCAAGGCGTGGATAGGTGCCCTCCAGGCCGATGCGCGAGGCCGCGGCCTCCAGCGGGAAACTCATCTGGATGTCCGCCGCGGTGAACTCATCGCCGGCGAACCAGCCGTTCGGGCCCAATTGACCTTCCAGGTAGTCCAGATGCAGCTGGATCTGCGGATCGATGAATGTTTTCTGGCCCGTCCGGGCAATCTTCTTGGCGACAGGCTTGGCGAAAAACGGCATCGGCGCGGACTCGATGCGGCTGAAGACCAGTTTCAGCAGCAGCGGCGGCATGGCCGAGCCTTCGGCATAGTGAAGCCAGTAGGTGTAGCGGAGCTTGTCGTCGGTGCCCGGCGCGGGCACCAGGCGGCCGCGACCGTGGCGTTCAAGCAGGTATTCGATGATCGCACCGGATTCGGCGATCGTGCGGTCGTCCTCGGTGATGACTGGCGACTTGCCCAGGGGGTGCACGCGCTTGAGTTCCGGCGGTGCGAGCATCGTGTGCGCATCACGCTGGTAGCGCTTCACCTCGTAGGGCAGGCCAAGCTCCTCCAGCAGCCAAAGCACCCGCTGTGACCGCGAATTATTCAAATGATGAACGGTAATCAATGGGGCATTCCGCTGCGACGGGGGAGGACGAGTGTAGCGGGCCTCCTAGCCGATGGTCTGCCGTAGCCGCGCAGCAGCCTCGGGGAAGGTCTTGCCTTCCTGCGCCACCACGGTATCGACCACTTTCTTCGCTTCATCCTTGCGGCCCAGGGCGATCAGCGCCTTGGCGCGGTAGGTCGCCACCTGCAGTTTGTTCGCGCCATAGGCCTTGGTCGCGGCTTTTTCCAGGAAGGGCAAGCCTTCCTGCGCGTGGCCGTTCTCCACCAGGTTGCGGCCATGGCGGTAGGCGTAGACGTAGTCGTTCGGATAGGCGGCGATCAGCTTCAGTTCGAGCGCATCCACTTCGTCGGTGCGCTTGGCGCGCAGCAGGTACACGCGCAGGTTGTCGGCGAGGTTGCGATCGCTGGCAACGTTATCGCCAAGCTTGCCGCGCGTCATGTCGATGGCGCGGTCCAGGATGGCTTTCTCGCCGGCGGCATCGCCTGCCGCGGCGTCGACGTCGGCAAGCGACAGCACGCCACTGCGGATGTCGGCACACGGCGGGTTGGCCACCAGTACCTGGGTGTCGACGTACGACTGCATGGCTTCTTTCTGTTCGGCCGCCGCCGCACGTTTCTGCTCCAGCGGTAACGACTTGGTGGCGGCAAGGAGGTCATCGAGCACGTAGGGGCGCTGGCAGTCGATGCGGCCGGCGAGTACGTGTTTGGCGGCATCGGCGGTCGCGGCGTCGTCCTTGTCTGCCTTGGCCTTGAGCAGCAGTAGTTGCTGCCGGCTTAGGGCGACGTCCCGGTCCTTGTCGGCGACGTTCTTCACCACCGGTGGCAGCGTGTCGAACCAGGCCAGTCCCTCAGGTCCCGCGTAGTGTTTCTGGTAGTCGTCCAGCACCGCGGCTACGGCGGCCAGCGAACCCTTCTGGGCGTCACCCTTGAGCTTGTCCAGGCGCTGGTTGCCCGAGAGGATGGCTGCAACCTCGGGATAGAACTTGTCACGCGGGCGCTCGGCGAGGATGCGGCCAAGCTCGTTGCCGTGTTCGTCCAGTGCCACATAAGTAGGCAGGAAATGCACGTTGAGCTTTTTCATCCAGGCCTGGCCGTCCGGGGCGTCGGCATCGGCCTCGACGAACACCACCTTGCTTTCCAGGGCCTTGAACTCATCACCGGTAAGCACGTGCGAGGCCATGAAATAGCACGAGTAGCACCACACAGCCTGGAAATCGATCAGCACCGGCTTGTGCTGGCGGGCAGCTTGCTCGAGCGCGGCGGCGATGGTGGCCGGGCCCTTGCCGGAGGCGGCCGTGGCCGGGAGGGCGGCGGCGAGCGCCAGGGGCAGCAGCAGTGCGGCAAGACGCTTCATGGGTGTGCCTTTGGCGGTATAGACGTCCATCCTATGACCAAACCCACGCGCTTTGCAAAGACCCCTAAAGCGAGGCGCTGGCGCCTTCGGGCTTGCCGGGTGCCTCACGCAGCCCCTGGCGCTGCCTCAGCGAGGGGAACCACCACATCCACAGGCCCACCACCAGCAGCGTGCCGACCCCGCCGATAAGAGTGGCGTTGACGGCCCCCACGGCCGCCGCCAGCAGTCCCGATTCAAATTCCCCCAGCTGGTTGGAAGTATTGATGAAAATGGCGTTGACCGCGCTCACGCGGCCGCGCATGTCGTCGGGCGTATCCAGTTGTACCAGGGCGCCGCGGATCACCATGCTGACCATGTCGAATGCGCCAAGGGCGAACAGGGCGGCCAGGGACAACCACAGCGTGGTGGACACCGCGAAGACCATGGTAGCCACGCCGAATGCCGCGACACAGGCGAACATGATCGGTCCCACCCGGCGCTCAAGCGAATGCCGGGCCAGCCAGAATGACATCAGCAGCGCACCTACGGCCGGTGCGGCACGCAGCAAGCCCAAGCCCCACGGGCCTGTGTGCAGGATGTCGCGGGCAAACACGGGAAGCAGCGCCGTGGCTCCGCCAAGCAGCACCGCGAAGAGGTCGAGTGAAATCACGCCCAGCACGGCAGGGCGGTGGCGGATGAAGTGCACGCCGGCGAATAGGACCTTCAGGGTTGCCGGTTCCCGCCGTGGCGGTATGTGCTCGTAACGCAGGCGCCACAGCAAGCCCACGGCTGCCAGGTACAGCAGTGCCGACACTCCGTACACCACCTCGGGCCCGAGGATATACAACAAGCCGCCCAGCGCCGGCCCCATGATCATCGCTGCCTGGCCGCCGGAGCCGTTCGCCGCCATGGCCCGCGTCAACAGTGAGGGCGGCACCAGTCCCGGAAGCATCGACTGCATCGCTGGCCACTCGAAAGCCTTGGTCACGCCCAGCCCGAATACCAGCAGCAGGATCGTCGTTTCGCTTAACGCGCCCAGCACGGTCCCCAGTGCCAGCAGGCCAATGCAACAGAACTCCAGGATGTCCGCCCCCAGCACGATGCGCCGCCGTTCGAACTGGTCCGCCACGTGGCCCGCGGGCAGCGCCAGCAGCAGCGAAGGGATGAACTGCACCAGGCCGATCAGGCCCAGGTCGAAGGCGCGATGGGTGATGGCATACACCTGCCAGCCCACTGCCACCGAAACCATCTGGAAGCCGAAGCTCGAGGCGGTTCGCGCCAGCCAGAATTGCGTGAACGCCCGGTGGGCGAAGAGCGACTCGCCGGTCGCGGCAGTGGGAGCGGGCATGCGGCTTGTTCGCTGGGAAAGGCGCCAATGGTAGCGCCGCTTGCAGCGGCGGGGCGCTGCGGTCCAAGCTAGATACCCCGCAATTCAAACCGGATGCCCCGCCATGCCCGTTCTCCGCCCCGCGCTCCTGTCGATGCTGCTCCTGGGTACGGTTGCCTGTTCGGGTCACGATGACGCCCAGCAGGCGGCGGCGCCCGCGCCGCAGGTGGATGAATCGGCAGGCAAGCTTGAAACCTACCGCAAGCTCCTGTCGATCCATAACGAGGCGATGGCGGTGCAGATGGGTGAGGACATCCTCAAGCGCTATCCCGACACACCCGCAGCCGCCGAGGTCAACAAGACCCTTCCGGATCTGAAGGTGAAGGTGGAGAAAGATGCCGAGGAAGCGCGCCTGAAGAACCTCTGGCAGTACCAGACAGCGCCCATGGCCGGCGGTACCCAGGTGACCGCCACGATCTATTCCAGCCGCCCCTCCGGTGACGATCGCGTGCGCCTGGTGCTGCGCCGGCACACCGCCTGGGGCCAGAGCGTGTTCCTCTTCGGCAGCGGCAAGGGTTTTTCCTGCGCGGGCAACTGCAAGATCACCGCCACCTACGACGGCAAGCCGCACCCGCTGGTGGGTTACCGGCCCACCACGGGCGAGCCTGCAATGTTCATCAAGAACGACCAGGCGTTCATCACCGAACTTCCGAAGGTGAAGAAAATCCAGATGGACATCGTGTCGGCCGATCGAGGCAAGCAGACGGTGGTGTTCGAGACAGCCGGCTACGATGCGTCGAAATTCCCGGCATTGCCGAAAAAGAAGTGACCGGATCGGTCGCGTCCTAGTGCAGGAACAGCCGCTCGGTGATCTTCGTCAGCGGCTTTTCCAGCGCATTGTGCAGCCGCGTCGGAAGGTCCAG
The DNA here is from genome assembly GCF_015905305.1 of Pinirhizobacter soli. Classification (GTDB taxonomy): domain Bacteria; phylum Pseudomonadota; class Gammaproteobacteria; order Xanthomonadales; family Rhodanobacteraceae; genus Pinirhizobacter; species Pinirhizobacter soli. The sequence continues at coordinate 1,849,710 of NZ_JADZLQ010000001.1, read as the reverse complement.
CGGCTTCAATAACATTTTCACGGTCATCTCCGCCGGCAGGTGGCGCTTGAGCAGCCCCTGCGCGCGGCTGGTGACGCGGCGGAACTCCGCGAGGTTGCCGGCGAGCGCCGGATAGCGTCGGTCGAACACATGGCGCATGGCGATGTCGCTATCTTCGCTCTTGATCTCGTTCACGCGCTTCAACACCGCTCGGAAGATGCGGTAGCGGCCAATCCGTTCGCGGTCGCGGTATACGCGGAAGTGCTGGTAGAAATGTTTGTAGTGGCGCACTTCATCGCTCTTGATGAAGTTGGTGAGCGTCTTCAACACCGGTTCGTCGGTCACGTCGTTGAGCGCGCGGTAGAGGCTGGCCGTGCCCGTTTCCACCACGCAGCGCGCGGCCAGTTCCAGGCCGCGGCTGGATTCGAGTTCGTCGGCGGTGCACACCGCGCCGTACTCGTCGAAGAACCCCTTGAAGGCCGCTTCCCAATCGAACTCCGGCCATACGTGCCGCACATAAGCCGACAGTGCGCGGCCGTGCTGCATTTCCTCATGTTCCCAGTGATCGCGCAGCCAGGCCTGCAGCTCGTCGTCGCCGGCGAAGTGATCGATCAGGTTGTGCGTGTACAGGTCCGAACCGCTCTCGACGAACGAGGCGCTGCACAACAGCAGGAAGAGGTCTTCGTTGTCGCGGACGCGCGCCAGGTCGATGCCGTCGAGGTCGATGTTTTCAAGCGACCAGGGAAGGGAGGGAGAGCTCACTGCTACGACGTCCTCGAGGAAAAGCGGGGAATAAGGTGACCGGATTGTTACAAAGCTTGGCCCCGAAGGCGACAGGGGGGTCATCCGGTGGCATACCATCGGGGTTTTCCCCTTCCCCGGAGCTTTCAATGATCCCCGCCTCCAGCTATGCCGCCCCGGATGCCAGGGCTCCCCTGGGCCCCTACCATTTCCAGCGCCGGGACCCCCGGCCTTCGGATGTGGTCATTCAGATCCTCTGGTGTGGGGTCTGTCATTCGGACATCCACCAGGTACGGGATGAATGGGGAAGGGGTGAGTTCCCGATGGTCCCGGGCCATGAAATCGTCGGCCGGGTGATCGACGCCGGTCACGACGTGAAGAAATTTTCCCCCGGCCAGCTGGTCGGCGTCGGCTGCATGGTGGATTCCTGCCGGGAGTGCCCGTCCTGCCGGGAGGGGCTCGAGCAGTTCTGCGAAAAAGGCTTCACCGGAACCTACGCTTCGAAGGACCGGCAGGACGGCACGCCCACCCAGGGCGGCTATTCGAGCGTGATCGTGGTGGACGAAGCGTTCGTCCTGCGTATTCCCGACAACCTCGAGCCTGCCGCCGTGGCACCCCTGCTTTGCGCCGGCATCACCACCTATTCCCCGCTCAGGCACTGGAAGATCGGCCCGGGCAGCAAGGTGGGTGTGGTAGGCCTGGGTGGGCTGGGCCACATGGCGCTGAAGCTTGCCCACGCCTTCGGAGCGCAGGTGGTGCAGTTCACCACGTCGCCTTCGAAGAAGGACGACGCCATGCGCCTGGGCGCCGATATCGTGGTGATGTCCAACGACAAGGCCGCGATGAAGGAGCATGCCTCCACCTTCGATTTCATCCTGGACACCGTCTCGGCCCCGCACGACCTCAACGCTTACCTGCAGCTCCTTAAACGCGACGGCACCATGACGCTCCTCGGCCTGCCCGATACGCCACCTACCGTGCATGGCGGTGCGCTGCTCTTCGGCCGCCGCCAGCTTGCCGGCTCGCTGATCGGGGGTATTGCCGAAACCCAGGAAATGCTCGATTTCTGCGCCGACCATGGCATCGTCTCGGACATCGAGGTGATCGCCATCCAGGATATCAACCAGGCTTACGAGCGCATGCTGCGCTCGGACGTGAAATACCGCTTCGTGATCGACATGGCGAGCCTTTCGAAGGACACGCGCTAGCGGATCACCGTCACCGGCACGTGTGCCTTGGACAGGATGTCGGTGGATACCGAGCCGAGCAGCCAGCGCGCCAGTGCCCCGCGCTCGGTGTGGCCGATCACCACATGGTCCACGCCATGTTGGCGCACCTGGGTCAGCAGGGCGTCGCCTGGGCTGCCGTGGACGATGTCGACATCGATCAGCGCCTGGGCATCGGGCACCAGGCTGGTGAGCTCCGCCAGCAGCGCGGCACTACGCTCGCTGCTGCAGTCGGCCATCATCAATACCGAGGCATCGGGTCCGCCTTCGGCGACCTGCAGCACATTGACCACGCGAACCCTGCCACCGGCCAGCCGCGCCAGTTCAACGGCGAAGGCAAAGGCGCGACGGGCCGTGTCCGACCCGTCATAGCCCACCAGTGTGTACTTGACCATGTGCTTTGTCCGCTCCCATGCGTGTGCTGCCGATCATCCCTCATTCTTCGTGGCAACGGCGCTCGGTGGTGTAGTAGGTGTGCTTGCGCTGGTTGTTCTGCTGGATCTTGTTGCCCGCATAACCACCGCCGACGGCGCCGGCCACGGTGGCGAGGGTCTTGCCCTTGCCGCCGCCGACCTGGTTGCCGATCAGGCCACCGGCCACGGCGCCGATGGCGGTGCCGGCGATGCGGTGGGTATCGCTCGATTCCTTGTGCGCCACGCGTACGTTATGGCAAACCTCGTGCGCGCCCACGGTCAGGCTGGCCATGGCAAGGCTCGCGGCAGCTACATGGATGATGATCTTGTGCATGATGGGTCTCCTCCACGGTGGACACCATCCATGCTGGTTGCCGCGCTGTGACGCGGGCATCAAAAATCGCTGTCTGGCGGCTGACCGGGCCGCGTGACATGCACGCGCCTGGCGTGGGGCCGCGGCTGGATCGCCACGCCGCGTTCCTCGGCCACCGCCTCGGTGAGCTCGGCCCCCAGCAGCAGGATCAGCGAGGAGTAGTAAACCCACACCAGCAGCACCACCACGCTCCCGGCAGGGCCGTAAGGCCCGCCGACGTTGGAGTGGTCCAGGTACAGGCCGATGCAGAACTTGCCCGCGGCGAAGAGCACCGCGGTGAGCGCCGCGCCCACCAGGGCGTCGCGCCAGGCAATCACGGCATCGGGCAGTACCTTGAAGATGGCCGCGAAGACGAAGACGAACACCGCCATCGCCACGATCGCTTCGAGCGCCGTCCAGGCTACGGTGCCACCCTGGACGAACATCGCGATCAAGGCGCTCACGGAGAACGAGACGACCAGCAGGAAAGCAAGGGCGAGGATCAACCCCACTGCATGCATGCGCGACCGGATCCACCCCATCACTGCTTTTCCCGGCTTCGGCTGCAGGCTCCAGACCCGGTTGATCGCGCCCTGCAGCTGGGCGAACACGGCCGACGCGCCCACCAGGGTGACGATCAGGCCGATGATCCCGGCCATGCTGCCCACGCCCGGCCGCTGGCGGGCATTGTCCAGCACCAGGCGGGTGGTTTCGGCCGCGCGGGGGCCTACCATCTGGTTCAGGCCGTCGACCATCTGCTGCTGCCATTCCGGCCGCAGCGACGATGCAATCCATATCAGCAGCACCAGCAACGGGGCGAAGGAAAGCGCCGAGTAGAACGCCAGCGCGGCGGCGCGGGTCATCAGTTCATCGTCGCCAAACCCCTGGGCGGTGTTGCGAACGATGCGCCAGCCCCGTTGTGCCATGGGATGCATCGGGTTCTCCCCTGGAATGCCTTCAGTGGCCTTTGATCGTGCAAACCTGGCCGCGAACGCCCCGTCATGGTGGTGGGTGTGAAAGGGAGTTCACGCTACCTTGCCGTTGCTGAACAAGCTATGGCGATATCGCAAAATCTTCATGTTTGTGATCGGAGACTGCGCTCCAGCCCGGGCCATGCCCGTCCGCCGCACCTTCCAGGAGAAAAAAATGATCAAGCGCATGACAGGTCTTGCCGTACTCGCCCTCGTTGCCGCCGGTTCCTTCGCTGCCCCCGCCGCCCATGCGGACGACGCTGGCCTCCGCTGCCATATGCGTTTCAACCTCAAAGGCTGGTCGGTCATCTACAAGCACGCCGAAGGTTCCGGCACCCTCCGCTGTGACGACGGGCGCACGGCCACGGTAAAGCTGGAGATCACCGGTGGCGGCCTGACCGCGGGCAAATGGCGCATCAACGACGGCAAGGGCGAGATCAGCAACGTCCATAGCATCACCGACGTGTTTGGCGACTACGTCACGGCCAATGCCGACGCCGGTGTGGTCAAGAGCGCCGGGGCCCAGGTCCTGTCCAAGGGCACTGTCTCGCTGGCGCTCAGCGGCACGGGCGAGGGCGTCAACCTTGGCGTGGACGTAGGCAAGCTGACCATTTCCCGGGTCAAGTAATTTTTTCTGTAAGGCTAGGCCGGTTACCCCGGTCAATGCCCTCGGGAGGCGCCCCATGCGGGCGCCTTTCTTTTTCCCGGCGTACACTCACGCCGCTAACTAACCCGAGGGCTCCCCATGCGTCGCTTCCGCCTCTCCACCGTTTCCCTATCGGCGATCTGCCTGTTCCTGCTCGCCGCCGTCATGCCCGCATTCGCCGCGCCCACCGTCGGCTCCCAGGCGCCGGACTTCCACCTACAGGACCAGAAGGGCGACTGGCATACGCTTGAAACCCACAAGGGTCAGTGGCTGGTGCTTTATTTCTACCCGAAGGATTTCACCTCCGGCTGCACCACTGAGGTCTGCACCTTCCGCGATGACATCGCCAAGCTGCACAAGGCCGGCGCCACCGTGCTCGGCGTGAGCGTGGACGATGTCAAATCCCACCAGGAGTTCGCCGCCAAGTACCACGTGCCGTTCCCGCTGCTGGCCGATTCGGACAAGAAGACGGCCACCAGCTACGACGTACTGGCCAACCACCTGGGCATGCAGTACGCCCGCCGCGAAACCTTCCTGATCGACCCGACCGGCAAGATCGTGAAGATCTACAAGGACGTCGATCCTGAGAAGAACTCAGGCCAGGTCCTGGCCGATCTGGATGCCATGAAGGCTGGCAAGGCCTGATGGCAAGGGTCGTCGGCTGGCGGATCGCCGCCTGGCTGATCGTCCTGGTCGCTGGCGTCGGCGCGTTCTTCTACGCGCGCGACGCCATCGGCATTTCGCTCGCCTTGCGCGACGGCAGAACAGGTGTCGGTACGCCGGCAGCGCAGGCCCAGCTTGGCTGGGATATCGCCTATTTCATCGCCGCCACGTTGTTGGCCGCACTGGCGGCGTTGGTGTTGCGTGGCAAGCGCCGCGCCGTGCTGCCGCTACGCCTGGTATGCCTGCTGGTGGCGGTCTGGGCGGCCACCGGTGTGTTTTCGATGTGGCGTGCGCTTGCCCAGGTGCGCGAGGGGCTTGCCGTGGCCATGGCCTCGCCCGATGCCTCGGGCGACCTGGCCAACGTCGTGGGGCCGATCCTCACTTACATGTATCTATCGCTGGGTCTTCGGATCCTGATCATCCCGGTACTTGGCTGGGTGGCCTGGCGCTTGGGCAAGGCGGACGTCACCCCGGCCGCCTGAGGGCCATGTCCAGGCGCCGGTTCAGCCGCCATGCGGCCGGCGCCCCCGACGATACGCGACATCATCGTCCTGGCTTAAGGCTCCATGCGCATTCTCCTTTCGGTCGCCTTGCTGTTTGCTTCTTCCGCCGTCGCGGCCCAGGACTTGGGCACGGCCTGCCACGCCAGCAGCAGCTACGACCTTACCGTGCGCTCGCGCGGCATCCTGTTCGATCGCCCCCAACCCGCGCCACGCCAGGTCGGCCTGGACGATGGTTCGGTGGTGGTCGACGGCCGTACGGTAGCGCTGCGTCCCGACGCCCAGGACCAGGCGGCGCTGTTCGAGCGGCAGCTTCGCGCACTACTGCCGCGCTTGCGTGCGGTGGCCGATGCCGGTGTGGACACCGCCGCGCGCGCCGTGCGCGAAGAAGTGGCACGCAGTGCACCGGCGGCCCTGCAGGATGGTGAGTTCGATCAAAAGCTCAGCGGCCATGTCGCGGAGTTGCACGCCCGCATCGCCCGCAGCAACAGCACCCACGACTGGCAGGGCGATGCCTTTGAAAGCTACGCGAACGGCATGGTTGCCGATTTGGGTCCCCTGGTGGCCGCGAGCCTGACCTCCGATGCCGTGGATCTGGCCATGAACGGCGACCTGGCCGGCGCCGCGGCGCTTCGCGATCGGGCCTCGTCCCTGAGCACGGGCCTTCAGGCTCGGGTCCAGGCGCGGGTAAACCGTGAACTGCGACCCAGGGTGCAGGCCTTGTGTCCTGACATCCGCCGCCTGGCGGAGCTTTCCGAAGGCCTGACCGACGACCATGGCCGCCCCCTGAATCTGCTCCAGATCGCGCCTTAAAAGGAACGCCAAGTAAACGCAGCCGGGGCTGGTTTAGGCACGGGTAAGGGCGGCGACGCTAGCTTGTGCCCCGTCATGGACCGCACCGTCATCCGATCGTTGTCTCAACTCCTGCGCCGCGCCAGCGACGACCGCGAGCTGTACCTGAAAGCGGCATCGATGGTTTCCGAGCCTGGCCTTCAGGCGGTGCTTGCTGAAATGGCCGCCACCCTGGCCGTCACCGTGAACGAGTTGCGCCGCGAGGTCGAGGCCCGGGGCGGCAGCATCACGACGCAGGTGAGCCTGGCCGGTCGTCAACGGGTGCAGCTGGCCGCATGGCGCATGCGCCTGGCCGCCAACCCCGACAATGCCGGGATTGCATTGCTGGAACGGGCTGAAAATCGCCTGTTGCGGCATTTCGAAGCGGTTGCCGAAAACGATCCCACGCTTGCGGCGCTGGCCTGCCGTCTCCTGCCAAGGTTGCGGGCCGTCCACCTGGACATGGCCACGCTCGTCCATGGCCTGCGTGGGTGACTTTACCGTTCGGCTCAGGCCGCTTCGATACCTTCCGCCCATCCGTCGATTTCATCCAGCAGTGCAACCAGGCTTACACCGAAGATTGCGAAAGCTTCACGTGCCGCGGCGGGTTCCAGTTCATCGATGACTTGCTCCAGTACGTCGCCGCGGTCGGTGAGGGCCGTACTGCCGAACACGTGCATGCCGCCGACCGTCCTGTGCAGCCATAGGCGGAGTTCGGCCGGGGTCGACGTATCGAGCGTATCGGTCACGGCGGCCAGTTCCGAACGAGTCACCCGGGAGAACTCCCGGACAATCCGCGCAGCGACGGCATGGGAGCCGAAGTTCTCCCGAAGCAATTCGTAGTCAAGTATCGTTGGCGGCGGCAGCGCGGCCGTCGGCAGCCATGTATCGAGCATCCCGCGCAGGTCCGCGAGGGTTGCAGGTTTCGCGATGAAGCCGTCCATCCCCGCCGAGCGGCACCGCACAACTTCATCGGGTTGGGCGTTGGCCGTCATCGCCACGATGGGCAGGTGTCCGCCGGTGAGGGCCTCCCGTTCACGCCATTGCCGGGCGACCGTGTAACCATCGAACACCGGCATGTGCACGTCCAGGATGGCCAGGTCCCAGGGTCGGGTTGCCAGGGCGTCCAGTGCCTGGCCGCCGTCGTCGACGACCGTGCAGGTTCGACCCAGGCGCGCCAGCTGCGCCTGGATCAGTGCCTGGTTGGTGGGATTGTCGTCGGCCACCAGGATCCGGGTAGGCAAGAATGGCACCGGTATATCGGGCTCATCGGGTAGGGACACCGAGGCCTCGCCCAATCCCAGGGCCAGCTCGCACACGCGTGCCAACAGCGAACTTCTGATTGGGCAGGCGCTCATGACCAGCACGCCCTCTCGCTGGGAAAAACCGCGCGGATCGGCCTGGCCGGACACCAGCACGACATTCGCCCGTGGCGAGCCCTGGCTGCGGGTGGTGAATACGATGTCCGCGTGCGCCGCCGAACCGGGTTCGGCCAGGATCATGCCCAACGCGCCCAGGCCCTGTGCCAGCGCCTGGGCGGCGAAGGTGTCGTCCACGTCGATGCTGGCAGTCCTTCCCGACAACAGCCCGTTGTCCCGATGAAGCAGGTTGATTTCAAGGGCGAGCTCCACGCGGACACGCGTCCCGGAACCAGGCGTGCTTTGTATCTGGATCGTGCCGCCCATCAACTGCACCAGCTGATGGCAAATGGAAAGGCCCAGGCCGCTGCCGCCGAAACGTCGTCGCGTGGAGCCCTCGCCCTGGGTGAACGGCGCGAACAAGGTGGGCAGCACCTCCGCGGCGATGCCGACGCCGGTGTCGGTGACATCGATGCCGATGCGCTGGCGTTCGTCCGTGACACCCTCGGGGACGAGGGTGGCCTCGACGGTCACCGAGCCTGCGGAGGTGAACTTGATCGCGTTGCCGATGAGGTTCAACAGCACCTGCCTGACGCGCACGTCGTCGGCCATGACCATCGCCGCGATACCGGCGTCCACCTTGACGCGCAGGTCGATGCCGCGGCCATGTGCCTGGGCGGCAAGCATGCCCACGGTGCGGTCGATGAGCTCTCGCATGTCCACCGGCACGAGTTCGAGGCTGAGGCGCCCCGCCTCGATCATGGAAAAATCCAGGACGTCGTCGAGCACTTGCAGCAGCAGGGTGGCCGAATCGCCTGCCGTGCCAAGCAGGCTTCGCTGCTCCTCGTCCAGCCGGGTGCCGCCCAGCAGTTCCAGCGTGCCCAGCACGCCGTACATCGGCGTACGTATCTCGTGGCTCATCGTGGCCAGGAATACCGTTTTCGCCTGCGTCGCGGATTCGGCCTCGTCTCGTGCGGTGGCCAGTGCCAGGCCTTGCTCGTGCGTGACCGTCACGTCCACCCAGTAGCCGTCGAACTGCACGGTGCCGCCGGGAAGTTCGCGCGGCAACGCATGGGTGGTGACCCAACGGTCGCCATCGACGCGCACGGTGGCGTGCAAAGGCTTGCCTGACTCCGCCGCCTCGTGCACGCGTTCGAGCAGCATCTGGCGGTGCTCGGGCGATATCGTGCGGAATGCGGCAGGTTCGTCACGCAGGAAGGTAGGGGGATCTACGCCAAAGATAGCCAGGGTGTCGCCATCGACATACTCGAAATTGATCTGGCGTTGCCGGTCGATGACGAAGCGGAACACCACGGCGGGCAGGTTGCTGGTGACATCCTGCAGCTGTTGTTCGGTATGGCGTCGCCGGCGTACCTCGCGGCGAAGGCGTACCAAGGCGAAGCTCACCATGGCCAGCGCGATGGCGAATATCAATACGATCGGCCAGGTCTTTTGCCATACGGCGGACCATGAACCGCCCCAGGTGTAGTTCACCGATAACCATGTATTGCGGATGCGGGCGGCCTCGCGTGCATCCACACGGGCAAGCGATCGATTGACCAGCGGAACCAGCCCGGCATAGTTGTTGCGCACGGCGAAAGCCAGGGGCTCGGTAAGGTTGGTGGGGGCGCCTACGCGAAGTTGCGGGTAGCGCGAGCGAATGAGGAGATCGACGGTGGCGAGGTTGCCGACCATGGCATCGACCTCGCGGCGGTCGAGCAACTCGAGCGCTTCGGCGCCATCGTGGGTGGTGATTGTGTGCACGGGGCGGGGGGCTTCGGCGAGCATGCGCAGCACCGCTTCCCGGTCGGTGTCCGCCGCCACCCGTTCGCCTGCCAGATCCGCAAGGCCGGCAATGCTTGCGGTATCCTGGCGCGTGGCGATCACCAGCGGGAACTCCACGTACGGCCGGCTAAACACCAGCCCTTTCCCGGCGCGTCCAGAGGGGTTGAAGGCGAGCACGATGTCGACCTGCCCTTGATCGATCATCTTGCGCGTGTCGCTAAGGTCGCCGCTGCGGACATAGCGAACCTTCAGGCCAAGGTCGTCCACCACGTGCTGGAAATAGTCCGCTGAAATACCTTCGGGAAGACCGCGGCTATCTACGCTGACGAAGGGTGCGAAGGCGTCGTCGTAGGTGACATTGAGCGTGGGAAGCGCATCGAGCCAGGCACGTTCGGCAGCGGAAACGGGCATCCGGCCAGGACTCGCATCGTCCGCGTGCAAGGGACTGCCTGCGATCACCCAGAGACCGGCAATGACGCAGGACAGGAATGGGCGAAGCCGTGTCATGGAGGTTTCCTCGGGTTTACTTGCTGTATCCTGCCGCAGAGCGCAACCAGTAGTACGGAACGACCACGGGTGCTGATACGGACATGAGCGAGCAGGGCACTTCCAGTGCCACTCGGGTGATTATCGCAGATGATCATCCGGTGGTGATCCTCGGCGCGCGCGCCGCACTCGACCAGGCGGGAGATATGCTCGTCGTTGGCGAAGCGGCCGATGGCGACCTGCTCATGGCCTTGCTTGCCAGCAGGCCCTGCGACGTCCTGGTCACCGATTTCTCCATGCCCGCCGGCCGTCACGGCGACGGCCTGCAATTGCTGGACGTCATTCGCCGCCGGTATCCCCGGTTGCCCGTGGCGGTGCTGACCATGGTCAACAACATCGGCGTGCTCCGTGCGATGCAAAACCGTGGCGCCCTTGGTTTGTGTGACAAGCGTGCGCCGATGCGCGAGTTGCCCAACGCCATCCGAAGCGTTGCAGCCGGTCGTGCCTATGTCAGCGAATCCATCCGCGAGCAGTTCGCCAGGGCCGACACACCTGCTGCCGATGGCTTGGCGCCGGTGCGGTTGTCGGCGCGCGAAATGGAAGTGGTGCGCCTTTACGTTGGGGGCCTGTCACTTACACAGATCGCTGATCGACTAAGTCGCAGCGTAAAAACGGTGAGTCGGCAAAAGCGCGACGCCATGCGCAAGCTCGGTATCGACCACGATAGCCTGCTGGCGGACTACGCCCGCGAACACGGCATGGCATGAACATCCCCATCCCTCCCCATGCCCAGGCCACCGGTAGCCAATTCAATGCCGGGCGCATGCTCGCTGCGCGCGAGCGTTCGTGGGTCGCCCTTCGCGAGATAGCCCGGCGCATCACGCCGGGCACGACCGAGCTCGAAGCCGTGGCGCTTGCCGGCGAAGTCCTGGCCGACGCCGGCATGCAACGCATCTGGCATCCGTCGTTGATCCGCTTCGGCGCCAATACCCTGAAGACGTTTCGCCAACGCTCGGCGCCGGATCTTCGCCTGGGTGACCACGACATTTTCTTCGTCGATCTCGGGCCTGTGTTCGACGGCCACGAGGGTGATGTCGGCGATACCTTCGTGCTTGGCGACGACCCCCTGATGCATGCCTGTGCCGCGGCGGCGCGCGAGCTCTTCACGCGCGTCGCCGCGCGCTGGCGCGAGGGTGGTCAGAGTGGCCGGGCTTTATACGAATTTGCCACGGCCCAGGCCCAGGCCATGGGGTGGCGACTCAACCACGAAACCAAGGGCCATCGGGTGGGCGATTTCCCGCACGCGGTGCACAAGGCGGGCAATCTGGGCGACTTCGACGCCGAGCCCATCCCGGGGTTGTGGGTGCTGGAGATCCAGATCGCCCACCCCGAAAAGCCCATCGGAGCCTTCTTCGAAGACCTCCTGGTGCAGTGACCTCCGGCAGGGTGTGACGACCGGCCCATGTGGCGGTGGCCGTGGAGGACTAAACCTTCTTACGTCCTGCTGCATCCAAACCGGCAACAAACCCAAGGGAGTGCACCATCATGCGCCTGACCATCGTTGCCCTTGCCTGTGCCCTGGGCCTGGCCAGCCTGCCCGTCGCCGCCCACGGCATCCATGTCAACAACGATGGCTGCGGGGTCGAGTACAAGACGGATTACGATGTGAGCGTCGCCCGCAACGGGATCGACTTCACCCGTACCGACGGCAGCCCGGCGAAGGTGTTCATGCATGATGGCCGCCTCACCGTCGACGGCCATGACGTACGTGTCACCGACGCCGATGCCCGGAAGCTTCGCGACTACGAGGACGCCGTCCGCGCCCTGGTGCCGGAAATTGCGGCCATAGCCCGCGATGGCATCGATATCGGTTACTCGGCGATGACCACGGTGGCTGCGACGTTCGTGGCCGATGGCGAGGATCGCCGCACCATGCTGGCCAAGCTCCAGCGCAACCACGCCCGCGCGCTGGCGCGCCTGGACGAAAGCATCGGGGCCGGCCGCTGGCGCCAGCACGAAGTGGACGACCTGGTCGAATCCGCCGTGGGCGATTCAGTATCCGAAGTGGTGGGTTCGGTCACCGGCAACGCGGTCAGCGCAGCCCTCAGCGGCGATTCGGCCAAGATGGCCGCCCTTGAGGCCCGCGCCGATTCGCTGGACAAGGCCATCGATCGCGAAGTGAACTCGCGCGCCGACAAGCTTGGCGAACGCGCCCAAGCCCTGTGCCCGCGGCTGGCCAATCTCGATCACCTGCAGAAATCATGGAGCGTTCGCCTGCCCGATGGTTCGCCGTTGGTGCTGATGACCGCTACTCCGGTACCAAAGAAAGATTTGGCCGACAACTAAAAGTACCGAGCACCCCCTGCGGGCAGGATGCCCGCTTTTTTCTTTTTGATGATCCAGGGAAGGACTTGCATGGAACATTTTCAGATCGCTCTGGCCGGCTACCGCATCGGTAGCGACCTCCTGGTGAAGTTCGGTCTGAAAGCGGCGCTGGCCGTGCTCGTGCTGTTCGTCGGCATGCGCCTGGCATCGCGATTTGCCAATGCCCTGCGCCGCGGCATGGACCGTGCCGGCATCGATCCCATGCTTTCAGGTTTCCTGCGCAATGCCGTCCACGCCGGCCTGCTGGCACTCCTGTTGGCCATGTGCGCGAGCTTCGCCGGTTTGCCCACCGCGACGCTCCTCGGGGCGATGGGCGCCGCGGGCCTGGCGTTGGGCCTGGCGCTGAGCAGCTCGCTGTCGAACCTCGCCTGGGGCGTGTTGCTGATCTTCTTCCGACCGTTCCGTGTGGGCGACTACATCCTGGCAGCGGGGGTCGAAGGCACGGTCCAACACATGACCTTGATGCATACCTGGCTTGTCATGGCCGATGGGCGCGAAGCGGTGCTGCCCAACGCCAAGGTGGGGGGCGATGCCATCGTCAACTTCAGCCGCCGCGGCCAGCGCCGGGTGGAGTTCTCCGTGGGCGTGGACTACCGGACCGACCTTGCCCACGCCCTGGGCGTTGCCGGGGAGGCGGTGGCAGCACTGCCGCGGATCCTTGTCGAGCCTCCTCCGGAGGCCTACGCCGATGCACTGGGGCCAAGCCAGGTGGACCTCCTGATCCGCGCGTGGACCGCCACCGACGACTACCGGGACGCCCATTCGCAGGCCATCCAGGCCGTCAAGGAAGCCTTCAACCGCGAGGATATCGTCATTGCCTGTCCCCGCCGGGAGATCCACCTGGTGCGCGGTCAAGGCTGAAATCGCCGCATACGGCGCCGCATGGGGCGCCAAGCCGGGCGGTTCGGATTATCATTGGACGGTTGCCCCGCCTGCGCGGGGCCTTCCCCATCCCCTCGTCGGCCGTTTTTCGTTACCTCGCGTCGGCGCAAGCAAGTTCAGGAGGTTTCATGGCCGACGTCAAAGAAGCGCGCGTCCCCGATATCGGGAATTTCGACGGCATTCCCGTCATCGAAGTGCTGGTCAAGGCCGGCGACCGCGTGGAAAAAGACCAGAGCCTGGTCACGCTCGAGTCGGACAAGGCAACGATGGAAGTGCCTTCGCCCTTCGCCGGCACCATCACCGAAGTGAAGGTCAAGGTGGGCGACGAAGTGGCTGAAGGTGCCGTCATCGCCATGATCGAAGCCGATGGCGAGGCCGGCGGTGATGCCGCCAAGGCCGACCAGAAGGCCGCCGAGCCCAGCAAGGCAGAGGCTGCAAAGCAAGCGCCGGCGGCGACTTCCGCGCCCGCCCGCGCCGCGGAACCGGTGAAATCCGAACCCGCGGCGAAGAAATCATCCGGTGGCGCACAGGAAGTCCGCGTTCCCGATATCGGTAATTTCGATGGCGTGCCGGTGATCGAGGTGCTGGTCAAGGTCGGCGATCGTGTCGAGAAAGACCAGGCCCTGCTCACGCTCGAATCGGACAAGGCCACCATGGAAGTGCCGGCCCCGTTCGCGGGCACCGTGAAGGAAGTGAAGGTGAAGGTGGGCGACGAGGTCGGCAAAGATGCCGTGATCGCCGTAGTCGAGGCCGATGGCGACGCCGGCGAAGCCGCCGCCCCTGCACCGAAGGCCGCCGAGCCCAAGGCCGAGGCGAAGCCGGCCGCCCCTTCCGCTGCATCTGCCAGCCAGGCCGACACCAAGCCTGCCGAAAGCACTTCCACCAGCGCCGGTGGACCGCGCACACCGCCGGTGGCCTTCGACGCCAGCACGATCATGCCCGACCACGCCCCCTATGCCAGCCCCGCCGTGCGTGCCTTCGCCCGGGAGCTGGGGGTGGAGATCGGCCAGGTGCAGGGTACCGGCCGTGGCGGCCGCATCCAGCGTGAAGACGTGCAGGCCTGGGTCAAGCACGCGCTCGCCTCGGGTGCCAAACCCGGCGCTTCGGGCGCCGTGGCCGCCGGTGGCGGGCTGAACCTGTTGCCGTGGCCGAAGATCGACTTCGCCAAATTCGGCGAGATCGAGGAAAAACCCCTCTCGCGCATCCAGAAGATCTCCGGGGCCAACCTCGCCCGCAACTGGGCGATGATCCCGCACGTCACCCAGCACGAAGATGCCGACATCACCGAGCTTGAGGCTTTCCGCAAGAAGCTCGGCGAGGAAAACAAGGACCTGAAGGTCACCCCGCTGGTATTCCAGATCAAGGCGGTGGTCGCGGCGCTGAAGAAATTCCCTACCTTCAACGCATCGCTGGACGTCACCGGCGAGAAGCTCACGCTGAAGAAGTACTTCCATATCGGCATCGCGGTGGACACGCCCGATGGCCTGGTGGTGCCGGTGATCCGCGACGCGGACAAGAAGGGCCTGCTGGAGCTGGCCGCCGAACTTGGCGAGCTGTCGAAGAAGGCACGAGAGAAGAAGCTCGGCCCGGCCGAGATGTCCGGTGGCTGTTTCTCGATCTCGTCGCTGGGCGGTATCGGCGGCACGTCGTTCACGCCGATCGTCAACGCGCCGGAAGTGGCCATCCTGGGTGTGTCCAAGGCGCAGATGAAGCCGGTATGGAACGGCAAGGAATTTGCCCCGCGCCTGATGCTGCCGCTGTCGCTGTCCTATGACCACCGCGTTGTCGATGGCGCGCTCGCCGCGCGCTTCGCGTCCTTCCTGGCCAGCCAGCTCGGCGACATCCGTCGCCTGTTGCTCTAACAGGACGCAACACGATGCCCAAGACGATTGAACTGAAAGTCCCCGACCTTGGTGGTTCGCACGACGTACCGGTGATCGAGATCCTGGTCCAGGTCGGCGACACCATCACCAAGGAACAAAGCCTGGTCACGCTCGAATCGGACAAGGCCACCATGGATGTCCCCGCCAGCGACGGCGGCAAGGTCACGCAGGTCAAGGTGAAGATCGGCCAGGAGGTCAATCCTGGCGATATCCTCGCCGTGGTCGAGATCGCCGATGCCGCGTCCGCTGAATCGAGTCCGGAAAAGAAAGCAGGCAACGATGCTTCGGCCGGCACACCGGCAGCGGCCAAGCCCGCCGCGCAGCCAGCCACGCAGGGCGTACCGCAGCAGAAGACCGATCCGGCCCAGGCGCCGGTCAAACAGACACCGGCCCCGCAGGCCGCCGCCGGCACGGGCCGCAAGGCCGACATCGAATGCAAGGTGGTCGTGCTCGGCTCCGGCCCCGGTGGCTACAGCGCGGCTTTCCGCGCAGCGGACCTGGGCCTGGACACAGTCCTGGTCGAGCGTTACGACACCCTGGGCGGTGTCTGCCTCAACGTCGGCTGCATTCCTTCCAAGGCATTGCTGCATGCAGCTGCCGTGATCGAGGAAGCCGGTGCCATGGCCGCGCACGGCATCAGCTTCGGTGCGCCGAAGATCGACCTGGACAAGCTGCGCGATTTCAAGATCAAGGTGGTGGGCAAGCTCACCGGCGGGCTTGCCAGCATGGGCAAGCAGCGCAAGGTCAAGGTGGTGACCGGTACCGGCATGTTCGTTTCGCCGAACGAGATGGAAGTGGAGGGCAAGGATGGCAAGAAGCTCATCCGCTTCGAGCACGCCATCATCGCCGCTGGCTCGCAGTCGGTGAAGCTGCCCTCGTTCCCCTGGGACGACGAGCGCATCATCGACTCCACCGGCGCCCTGGAACTGCGCGATGTCCCCAAGACATTGCTGGTGGTCGGCGGCGGCATCATCGGCCTGGAAATGGCAACCGTATACGCGGCCCTGGGCAGCGAAGTGACGGTGGTGGAACTGGCCGACCAGCTCATGCCCGGCGCCGACCTCGACCTCGTCAAGCCTTTGCAGGCGCGTATCGCCAAGCGCTACAAGGGCATCCACCTGAAAACCAAGGTCGTGGAAGCCAAGGCCACCAAGAAGGGCATCGACGTCACCTTCGAGGGCGAGTCCATCCCCGAGACCAAAACCTACGACCGTGTGCTGGTCTCGGTGGGCCGCTCGCCCAATGGCGGCCGCATCGGCGCGGACAAGGCCGGCGTGGCGGTGAGCGACCGTGGTTTCATCGCCGTCGACCGGCAGATGCGCACCAACGTGCCGCACATCCACGCCATCGGCGACCTCGTCGGCCAGCCGATGCTGGCGCACAAGGCCGTGCACGAGGCGCACGTCGCCGCCGAAGCGATCGCCGGCGAGAAGAGCTTCTTCGATGCCCGCGTGGTGCCATCGGTGGCATACACCGATCCGGAGATTGCCTGGGTCGGCGTGACCGAGCGCGAGGCGAAGGAGAAGGGCCTGAAGGTCGGCGTGGGCAAGTTCCCCTGGGCGGCCTCGGGCCGTGCCATCGGCATCGACCGCACCGAAGGCTTCACCAAGCTGATCTTCGACGAGGAAACCCACCGCATCGTCGGTGCCGGCATCGTCGGCGTGCATGCGGGTGACCTCATCTCCGAACTGGCCCTGGCCATCGAGATGGGCGCGGAGGCATCGGATATCGCCAAGACCATCCATCCGCATCCGACCCTGGGCGAATCGGTGGGCATGGCGGCCGAGGTGTACGAGGGCACGATCACCGACCTCTACATCCCCAAGAAGAAGCCGTCGGCGACATGACGTAACGGTTTATGGCATGGTCGCACCCATGCCATCACCCGTACCTACTGGACCTTACGTCCGCCGCCTCGGAATTTGGGACGCCGCCGCGATTGTCATCGGCGGCGTCATCGGCGCCGGCATCTTCCGCACACCGGCGTCCGTTGCCGGGCGAACAGACTCCACCACGGGACTCATCGTTCTGTGGGCGCTGGGTGGCCTGCTCACGCTGGCCGGGGTCTTAAGCTACGCCGAGCTCGGCGCGCGGCGGCCGCAGGCGGGCGGTACCTACATCTACCTGCGCGAAGCATTCGGCAAATTGCCGGCCTTCCTGTTCGG
The DNA here is from genome assembly GCF_015905305.1 of Pinirhizobacter soli. GTDB lineage: Bacteria > Pseudomonadota > Gammaproteobacteria > Xanthomonadales > Rhodanobacteraceae > Pinirhizobacter > Pinirhizobacter soli. The sequence continues at coordinate 1,832,444 of NZ_JADZLQ010000001.1, read as the reverse complement.
CTGGACCATGGCGCTGATCAACTACCCCGGCAGCATCGCCGCGGTCGCCACCACCTTCGCCGACTACGCCTGCAAAGCCTTCGGCCTGCCGCTGACGTGGGTCAAACCACTGGCCGTGGGCGCCATCGCCTTCCTGGTGCTGGTGAACCTGCGCGGCATCCGCGCCGGCGCCTGGGTGCAGAATATCTTCACCGTGCTCAAGCTCGGCGTGATCGCCATGCTGATCGTGGTCGGCCTGGTGCTGGCCTTCGGGCACACCACGCCGCCGCCCGCGCCACCGTTGCCAACCACTTCGCCATTCGCGCTGGTGGGCGCGTTGCTACCCGTGCTGTTCGCCTACGGCGGCTTTCATTACCTCAACGACCTGGCCGGCGAAGTGCGCGAGCCGCAGCGCGTGCTGCCACGTGCCTTGGGTCTGGGCATGGGCGCGGTGGCGCTGTGCTACGTGCTGGTGAACGTGGCTTACCTCGCGGGCCTGGGCCATGCAGGGCTCGCCGCCAGCCAGGCGCCGGCCGCCGACCTGATGGAAAGGTTGTTCGGCCCCACCGGGCGCACGGTGGTGGCCGTTGGCATTGCCTGTTCCACCTTCGGCTATTGCAGCATCGCCATCGCCGGTGGCGCCCGCGTGCTGCAGGTGATGAGCGCTGACGGCATGTTCTTCCGCGCCGTGGGCAAGGTGGATATGCGCACGCATGCGCCGCAGGTGGCACTGTCGGTGCTGGGTTTGTGGGCGGTGATCCTGATCCTCTCGGGTAGCTTCGACGCCTTGCTCGATTACACCACGGTCGGTGAATGGCTTAGCCACGCGGCGGGCATCGCCACGGTGTTCTGGTACCGGCGCATGCTCAAGGACGAACCCTCGCCGTATCGCGTACCCGGTTACCCATGGGTGCCGCTGGCCTTCGTGGTCACCGTGGTCTGCGTGATCCTGGCTACCGCGATCGACACGCCCGCCAATGCGGGCATGAGCCTCCTGATCATCGCCCTTGGCGTGCCGGTGTACTACGCGTGGCGCTGGCGCGAAAGCCGCGCCGCGGCGGGCGCGCCTCCTCCGTAAAAGCTTAGGTGTCCCAATGCGATCGGTCTTCCATGGTCTTGTGATGTGTGGGGTCGCGCTGGCGGCTGTCATGGTGGTGCCCGCGGCAGCGATGCCTGCGCCCGCGCAGGCCGCAGCGAAATCCCCCGCAGCGCCTGGAGTCGTTGTCGGCGATATTGCCCATGCCGGTGATGGCCTGCGCATCACCACGCAGGGAACAACTCTCGACCCCACACCACGCCCCGTTGCCGGTGGCGCGACGATGGCCGCGGTGACCTTCGCCCCCGGTGCGAAGCCGGGCCTGACATTGCAACCGTCGTCGGGTCACTGGGCGTGGCCGAAAGGCGAGTTGCACATGCAGCTTCAAAGCGGCATGGCCTGGCCGGTGACCCTGGACGTGGAGATCCAGAGCGACCACGGCACGCTTCATGCCTTGGTGGGCTTGCCGCCCGGGCCACCGATGACGTTGGCGATTCCCTTGAAGCCAACCACACCACGCGCCTTCGGCATGCAGGTGGGGCCACCCATGCCATGGCACGACACCATCGTCGCCACCACGGTCGACGGCAGTTTCGACCCGGGCACAGCGCGTGCCGTGCACGTGTCGATGCCCTCGCCGAACGCGCCGCAGGTGGTGCTGTTCGGCGGCGTGTCCATCGCCGCCGGCACACCCGCGCTCGACGCCGCCTATACCGGCATCGTAGATGCTTACGGGCAATACACGCGCACAACATGGCCTGAAAAAATCGCCGACGACGCGGCGCTGAAGAAGGCGTCCCTTCAAGCCGATCCCGCATCACCGGCCGTGCCAGGCTTCGGCGGCGTGGCGCGCCAGGGCCTGAAGGCCACCGGCTGGTTCAGCCTGGTCAAGCTGAAAGACACCTGGACGCTGGTCACGCCCGACGGCAAGGCGTTCTTCTCGCTCGGCGTGAATGCCGTGGCCATCGACGGCGGCATGACCTACGTCCAGGGCCGCAAGACGATGTTCGAAGGCTTGCCGCCCACCAACGGACCCTTGGGCAAGTTCTACGGCCAGGGCGACGACCGCAGCGACAACGGCTCGCAACGCGACAACGGCATGAACCATGGCCAATGGTTCGATTTCTACCGGGCCAACCTGCAACGCACCTACGGCGATGCTTGGCCACAAAAGTGGGCGAAGGTGACGCTGGATCGACTGCGCGGCTGGGGCTTCAACACGCTGGGCAACTGGAGCGACCCATCGTTGTTCGCCGCCCACCGCATTGCCTACACGCAGCCGGTGATCATCGATGGCAGCTTCGCCAGCGTGTCCACCGGCTACGACTACTGGGGCCGCATGCCCGATCCCTTCGATCCGAAGTTCGTCGCCGCCACCGCCGTTGCGGTGGCAAAGGCGAGCAAGGGCGTACGCGAGGATCCCTGGCTGCTTGGCTACTTCGCCGACAACGAACTGGCCTGGGCCGGGCGCGGCCCGCAGGGCCGCTGGGGCCTGGCTACCGGCGCCCTGCAACTGGGTCCGGAAAGCCCCGCCAAGCAGGCTTTCGTGGCGTCATTGCGGAAGAAGTACGGCGACGCCGGCAAGCTCGCCGCTGCCTGGGGCGTGCCGGTGGCAAGCTGGGATCTTCTACTGGCCAAAGGTTTCCAGGCGCCCGTGCCGGCCGAAGCCCACCCGGCCATCGCCGCCGACTACATCGACTTCCTCACCCTTTATGCCGAAACCTATTTCCGCACCGTCGCCACGGCGCTGAAGAAGGCCGATCCGCACCACCTGTTCCTTGGCGGCCGCCTGGCCGTGCGCACCCCGGAAGTGGAGGCTGCCTGCGCGCGCTATTGCGATGTGGTCAGCATCAACGCCTATGCCGACCTTCCCGAACATGGCCTGGATGTTGCGGCCTTCAAACGCATGGATAAGCCGGTGATGGTGACCGAATTCCATTTCGGCTCCGCCGACCGCGGGCCGTTCGGCAACGGCGTGGCCGCCGTTGCCAGCGAGGGTGAACGAGGCAAGGCTTATGCGCGCTTCGTCGATGCGGCGAAAGCGAGCGGAGTGATCGTGGGTGCACACTGGTTCGACTACGCCGACCAACCGGTAACCGGACGCATCCTGGACGGCGAGAACAGCCACATTGGCCTGGTCGGCATCACCGACATTCCCTTCGCCGGTTTCGTGAAGGACGTGACCGAAGCCAACCGTCGCGCGGCCGGCCCCTGATCCGCATCTAGCGCGACGCGAGGATGGCGCCCAGCAGCAGCGCCAGGACCGTGACAGACGCCACCGCCATGCAGGCGCTGGTGATGCGCACGCGACGTGCATCCACGCGCGGCACCAGGCGCCATACCAGCAGCACACCGGCCAGCATGTCCACGATCAGCGCGCCACGCATCCACGGCGAGGCAAACAGCGCGTAGCCCGCGGCCGGCGAACTCTTCTGCGCCAGTAGCACCAGGCCTGCCGTGGCCACGCTGAACAGTGTCCACAACAGACAGGCGAAGTACGCGCGGTTGAATACCACCGGCGTTCTTTCCACCATGCGCAGCGTGAAGTAGACAAGCACCGCAGGCACGATGGCCGCCGCGCTGGAATAAAGCACCCACCAGATCAGGGCGCTAAGCAGGGTAAGGATGGTTTGCGTCACGGGTTCTCAATAAGCGATGCCGACACGCCTGAACACCTTGCTCATCAACCATGCGGGGCCGATCAGCAGATATTGGATGTCGGTGAAGAAAGACGGGCGGCGGCCCTCGATGTGATGGCCGACGAACTGGCCGATCCAGGCCACCACGAACACGGCCAGCGCCAGCCAGCCAAGGTTGGCCGGCCCCAGCACGCGGTACAGCCCCTCGGTAATCAGCGACATCACCACGAACACCGCGGCCATGGCCAGGCCGATGCCGCGCGACAGGCGAAAGTAGTAGAAGACGAAGGCCAGAAACATCGCCACCACCGAGAAGAAGCCTGGGCGTCCCAGCCATTGGGGCACCGGCACGATCCACAGCAAGGCCACCGCGCACCAGGTGATCGCCGGCACGCAGATCCAGTGGATCGTACGGTTGGTCGGATTCTGGTGGTCTGCAGCGTAGTTGCCGAACCAGGTATTCGCGTCACGCATGGCCTTTCCCCTTGCCGTGTGGTCAGTCGATATGGATGCCGGCCAGTCGTTCCAGCGCCTCGGCGTACTTGGCCGCGGTACCGGCAATGACGTCGGCGGGAATCCGCGGGCCTGGCGCTGTCTTGTTCCAGCCGAGTGCTTCCAGGTAATCGCGGACATATTGCTTGTCGTAGCTGGGTGGGCTGATGCCCACGGAGTAATGCTCGGCCGGCCAGAAACGCGACGAATCCGGGGTGAGCATCTCGTCCATCACGTACAGCGTGCCGTCTTCATCGGTGCCGAATTCGAACTTGGTGTCGGCAATGATGATGCCGCGTTCGGCGGCATAGGCGGCAGCGAAGCGATACAGGGCAAGCGTGGCATCGCGCACCTTGCCGGCCAGCTCCGCGCCCACCGTATCCACCACGTGCTCGAAGCTCACATTCACGTCGTGGTCGCCCACGGCGGCCTTGCTCGACGGGGTGAAGATCGGCTCGGGCAACTGCTGGGCCTGTCGAAGGCCCGGTGGCAGGGCGATGCCGCACACGGCGCCGGTGGCCTGGTAATCCTTCCAGCCCGACCCGATCAGGTAACCGCGGGCGATGGCCTCCACCGGCACCGGTTTCAATCGCCGGGTAACCACCGCGCGGCGGCGATAGAGTTCAAGGTCCGCGCCAGGCGGCAGGACCTCTTCCACCGGCGTGCCGGTGAGATGGTTGGGGATGATGTGCGCCGTCTTGCCGAACCAGAAATTGGAAATCTGGGTGAGCATCTCGCCCTTGCCGGGAATCGGATCGGGCAGCACCACGTCGAAAGCCGACAAACGGTCGGTGGCCACCATCAGCAGGCGGTTGCCGGGCAGGGCGATCACGTCGCGGACCTTGCCGCGGTGGACCAGCTCAAGGCCAGGCAGGTCGGATTGCAGCAGGGTGGTCGGCACGACGTCGGGCTCCGGCAAACAAGCAGAAGTACCCATTGTAACTGCCCGGCCCGGAGGCGGATGCCCGTGGCACTGCTAGAATCCTAAGTCTGTCGTCCCCACTACTCGTCCATGCGAAACCTCGTCCTTGCGGCGGCCATGCTCGCCGCTCCCGTCATGACCCTAGGCGCCGCACCGGTAAAACCGGCGCGCCTGGGCCTGTGCGCGGCCTGCCACGGCGCCGATGGCATGGCGACGATGGCCGGCGCCCCGAACCTCGCCGGCCAGCGCGAGGACTACCTTCGCCAGGCCCTGCGCCAGTACCGCGACGGCCGGCGCGACGTCGCGGTGATGCGCGCGGCCTTAGGCCCCCTCTCGGAAGCCGAACTCGACCAGCTCGCGACCTGGTACGCCACCCAGTCGCCACAACGCCAGGCCAATCCATGAATTTCACCGGCACCCTGATCGGCGCACTGATCGGTTTCTTCCTGCTGCACGGCCCGATCGGCGCCGTGATCGGCGGCATGCTTGGTTTCATGTTCGATGCCGGCCGCAACCGGCGCGCGGCCACGCCAGCGGCAGGGGGCTTCATTGGCCCGCTGTACGCCATCCTCGGTGCCGTGGCCAAGGCCGATGGCCGCGTGTCGCCCGAAGAGATCGCCGTGGCCGAGCGCCTGATGGGACGGATGAACCTCAATCCCGAGCAGCGGCGCGATGCCATCGAGGCGTTCAACATAGGCAAATCCGTCGAGTTCAACGTCACCCATTCCATCGAGCAATTGCGCAACTGGGTGGGCAGCCGCCGCGACCATGCCTTCCCGGTGCTGGATGTGGTGATCGAAACCGTGCTGGCCGAAGGCAGCCCTTCCAACGAGAAAATGGCGATCCTGCGCCAGGTGGCCTTCGCCCTGCGCGTCAGCGACATGGAGCTGATGGCCCTGATGGCGATGAAGGGCTACGCCTGGAACCATGGCGGCGGCCGCAGTTCGGGCCAGTACCAGGGCCGCCAGGGCGGCTATGCGCCGCACCGCGTGCCCGAAGGGCCCGATCCCTATGCCATCCTGGGCATCGGGCGCGACGTCGACGATCGGGCAGTGAAACGGGCCTATCGTAAGCTCATTTCCGACAACCACCCCGACCGCCTGGGCGACCTGCCCGACGACATGCGCCGCCGCGCCGAATCGCGCGCCAGCGAGATCAATGCCGCCTACGAACGGATCAAGACCGAACGCGGCTTCAAGTAACCGTCATATCAGTTAACGAGGCATTCCATGGCCAGGCAGACCCCCGTCATTGCGCCCTCCATCCTTTCCGCCGACTTCGCGCGGCTGGGCCAGGACACCCAGGCCGTGCTCGACGCCGGTGCCGACTGGGTGCATTTCGACGTGATGGACAACCACTACGTGCCGAACCTGTCGATCGGCCCAATGGTGCTGAAGTCCCTGCGCAAGTACGGCATCAAGGCGCACATCGACGTTCACTTGATGGTGAGCCCGGTCGACCGCATCGTGCCCGACTTCGCCGAGGCCGGCGCCACCGGCATCAGCTTCCATCCGGAGGCCACCGATCACGTCGACCGCACCATCGGCCTGATCCGCGACCACGGCTGCCAGCCGGGCCTGGTGTTCAACCCGGCAACGCCGCTGTCCTATCTCGACTACGTGCTCGACAAGATCGACCTGATCCTGCTGATGTCGGTGAATCCGGGCTTCGGTGGCCAGAAGTTCATTCCTTCCGCCCTGCATAAAATTGCCCAGGTGCGGGACATCATCGACCGCAGCGGCCGGCCGATCCGACTGGAAGTGGACGGGGGCGTCACCGCCGACAACATCGGCGAAATCTTCGCCGCGGGTGCCGATACCTTCGTCGCGGGTTCTGCGGTGTTCAACAGTGCCGATTACGCGCAGACCATCGCCAGGATGCGTTCGGCCTTCCGCTAGGGCCATGGTTGTCTGCATGAAACAAGCTTCATCCCGCGCATAGGCGCGGGAAGTTACGATGGAAACGCTCGGGGGAGCTTCATCATCGAGGGCTTGAAGATGAAACCTGTGAATCGAATGGTATCGAGTGCCGTCCTGGCCGTGGGCCTGGCTTTGGCCGCCGCGGCGGCAGCGGCCGACCGCCCGCAGCCGCTTCCCGGCCAGCGTGAGGCGATGGAGAGTGCGCTGCTGCTTTGCCCCACCTCCATCGAGCGATCGCTCCCGGGCATTTACTATTTCTGCGAAGCCTCCCGCGACTACTGGCTGGGCAGGCAGGACATGGCGTTGATCAACCTGCGCGACTCGGCGCGCTGGGGCAACAAGGCCGCCCAGTACGCACTGGGCATTTCCTATTTCAACGGCCAGCGGGTGTCCCAGGACCGCGCGCTGGGCCTGGCCTGGCTGGCGCTGGCTTCCGAGCGTCACGATCAGCGCTACGAGCCATCGTTCGTCTCGGCATACCGGCTGGCCAGCGAAGACGATCGCGCCCGCGCCGATGTGCTGTGGAAGCAGATGAAGCTGGACTATGCCGACGACGTAGCTGCACAGAGGGCGAAGGTTCGCTTCCAACGCGAAACACGCGACATGAGCTACGCGCTGAACTTCGGCGGTACCTTGTATCTGGCTGGTTTCGGCGAGCTGAACATGGGTTATTCGCCCGACCCGGACATGTTGTCCGAGGGAAACCGCAATCCGACGCTATTCGGCATGGCAGCGAATTATTTCTATGGGTGGAAAGACCACGTCACCGTGGGCGACCTGCAACTGGTCCCCCTGGCGGACGCGGTGAAACGCGCCCCGCCCCAGCCCAACTGAAAAAAGGGCCCCCTCATGCCGTGAGGGGGCCTGCCCAGGGGCTACAGGGGGATCCACATCGGGTCGGGGTCTTGCATCAGTGCAGGCTCATCAGGATGCCAAGGAGCAGGGCGCCGATCGCAAGTCCCACGCGCAGGGGCTCGAAATTTCGCTCAAGTTCGGCGTTGCGGTCGGGGCGGTGTTCCATGGCGGGTCTCAAGTACGGGCGGCATGTGTAGTTCACCGCCCCCATCGGCCCGGTCGGCGGCGGGGATATGGCAATGTGCGGGCAATGCAGGCCGGTGGCTTGCGTGCGGCGCGACCACGCGCCACGCTTCACGGAAGTCCACCCGTCACCCACTACGGAAAGCCCATGGCCCGCAGCATCGCGATCGTCGAGGATGAACCGCTCATCCGCGCCAACTACGTCGAGGCCTTGAACCGCTTCGGCTATGAGGCACGTGGCTATGGTTCGCGGGGCGATGCCTCCACCGCCTTCGCCATGCGCCTGCCGGAACTGGTGATCATCGACATCGGCCTGGGTGATGAACCGGAAGGCGGCTTCGACCTGTGCCGGGAATTGCGCGCGAAGTCGGCGACTTTGCCGATCATCTTCCTGACCGCCCGTGATTCTGATTTCGACGTGATTTCCGGCCTGCGCCTGGGGGCGGACGACTACCTGTCCAAGGACACCAGCCTGCACCAGCTGGCTGCCCGCATTGCGGCCCTGTTTCGCCGCATTGAGTCGCTCAAGGCGCCGGCCTCGAGCGAAACGGTGGTGAGCCATGGGTCGTTGAAGCTGGAGTCCGAGCGGATGCGCGTCACCTGGAGTGGCATCGAGATCCCGCTGACGGTGACTGAGTTCTGGATGGTGCACACGCTGGTGCGTTTTCCCGGCCACGTGAAAAACCGCGACCAGCTGATGCGCGAGGCCGAGCTGGTGGTGGACGATGCCACCATCACCTCGCACATCAAGCGCATCCGCAAGAAATTCATTGCGCTGGCGCCGGATTTCGACGCCATCGAGACAGTACACGGCGTGGGTTACCGCTGGCACCCGTGAGCGCTCACCGCCGATGACCCTGCGGCGCAAACTGCTGTTGGTAGCCCTGTGCACGTTGGTGCTGCCGCTGGCCGGCTGGCTGTACGTGCGCCAGATGGAATCCCTGCTGCGTGATGGCCAGGCCCAGGCGCTTTCAGCGTCGGCGCGCGCGCTGGCCCGTACGCTTGCGGTGCTCGATACCGACCTTCCGCCCGCGCGCGGGGGCTGGTATGTGCAGGACACGTCGGTGCCGATCACCGTCGACGGCTATGGCGATGACTGGGCCACGATGACGCCCTGGTCGCAGCCATTGCCGGGCAATGCCAAGCTGATGCTGGCCCGCGAGGGCGACTGGCTCTACCTCTTCATCGACGTGCGCACCGCCCGTCGCACGCGACCGGATGTTTTCGACAATGCCGCGCGCCGCGCCGACCATGTCACCCTGCTGCTTGGCCGCGGCGTGGAGCAGCGCCGTTACCTGATTGCCTCGGACGCACCCGGTGCCGTCACGGCGGTCAGCATCGACGAGGCCGCCGGCAACCTCCCCGGGCAATTGCAGGCCCAATGGCAGGAAGACGGAAGCGGGTACCGCGTGGAGCTGCGCATCCCGGCAAGCATCGTCCTGGACCGGTTGGGCCTAGGCGTCTATAGCGCCGCCGCGGGCGGCGACCCGGTGGCACAGGAAACACGGCCCCTGATCGGCTTCTCGCCCTCCACCTCCGCCGAACTTGGCCGGCTGGCGCCGCCGGAAGTACGCGTGCGCCTGTTGGCGCCGGGAGCGTGGCTGCTGGCCCAGCACGGCAAGCTGGGCGTCGCCGACCTGCCGCCGGCGCAGAGGCCAGGATGGTTTGCGTCGCTGGTCTACGCCTCGCTGCTGTCCCGACGCCTGGATCCGGCCGCTGAATGGGCCGAGGACGTGCCGAGGGTGGATCTTCCCGAAGTGCGCCAGGCCCTGGGCGGCGAACCCGCGGTGGCCTGGCGTGCCGGGCAATCGCGCGGCAGCGTGGTGCTTAGCGCCGCCATGCCGGTGGAGGTGGAAGGCAGCGTGCGCGCGGTGGTGGTGCTCGAGCAGGCCAACCGCAACGTGCCTTTGCTGGCCAACCGGGCCTTGCTGGGACTCTTCATCATCAGCTTCCTTGCCCTGCTGGTGGCCGGCGGCGTGCTGCTGGCGTTCGCCACCCGCCTTACCCTGCGCCTTCGCCGCCTGCGCGACGCAGCGGAGCTTGCCCAGCAGAACGATGGCCGTCTGGACGGCCGATTCCCGCTGACCGATGCCAGCGACGAGCTGGGCGACCTGGCTCGAAGCTTCGACCAGTTGCTGCAGGTGGTGGGCGGTTACACCGACTACCTGCGCACGCTGGCCTCGAAGCTGTCACATGAACTCAATACCCCGCTGGCGATCGTCAAATCCTCGCTGGACAACCTCGAGCAGGCTTCGCTGCCGCCCGAAGCCGGCCCGTATCTGGCGCGTGCGCGCGACGGCGTGGCCCGCCTGGGCACCCTGGTGCGGGCGATGAGCGAAGCCAGCCGCATGGAGCGGGCGATCGCCGCGGCGGAGGCCGAGGAAGTGGATCTTGCCGCCGTGGTGGGCGGCTGCGCGGCGGCCTACCGTGGTTTGGCTGGCGATCGAACGGTTGAGTGCGTGCTGCCCGACGGGCCGCTGCGCATGCACGCGGCGCCCGAGCTCCTGGCCCAGGCACTGGATAAATTGTTCGACAACGCGCTGTCGTTCACACCGCTCGGCGGCTGGCTGCGAGTGAGCCTGCGGGAAGTGCCCGATGGCGCCGAGATCGAGCTGGCCAACCAGGGCCCGCCGCTGCCCGAGGCCATGCACGGCCGCCTGTTCGATTCGCTGGTGAGCCTGCGCGACAAGGCCACGCCCGGCGACGCGCCGCACCTGGGGCTGGGCCTGTACGTGGTACGCCTGGTGGCCGAGCGCCACGGCGGCACCGCCAGCGCGCACAATCTTGCCGATGGCTCGGGGGTGGCCTTCGTGCTGCATGTGCGTCCAATGACACGTCACCGACTGTAGATCTGCCGCTACAATCGAACGTCTTTGACGCGCGGATGCGAACGACGTGATCTCCCGTGACGAATTCGATGCGCTGGCGGCCCAGGGCCACACGCGTATCCCCCTGGTCCGTGAGGTGTTCTCAGACCTGGACACCCCGCTGTCGGTGTATCTGAAGCTTGCCGACGGGCCGTATACCTTCCTGTTCGAATCGGTCGAGGGCGGCGCCACCTGGGGTCGTTATTCGATGATCGGCCTGCCGGCGCGGCGCGTGTATCGCCTGCGCGGCCACACACTCGAGGTGGAAGACAGCGGCGAGGTGGTGGAAACCCGCACCCTGGCCGATCCCCTGGGCGAAATCGAAAAGCTCCGTGCCCAGTACGACGTACCCCGGCTGCCAGGCCTGCCAGCCTTCACCGGCGGCCTGGTGGGCTATTTCGGTTTCGAAACCATCGGATACATCGAGCCACGCCTTGCGCAATGGGACAAGCGCGATGAATTGGGCACACCCGATGTGTTGCTGATGCTGGCCGAGGAACTGGCGGTTTTCGACAACCTCAAGGGCCGGCTGTACCTCATCGTCCACGCCGATCCCTCGCGTCCCCAGGCTTATGCAGAGGGCCAGCGCCGGCTCGATGCACTGGTTCATCGCCTGCGCCAGGGCGGGGCAGGGTATCCGCAGCCCACGCAGTCCGTGGCGCTGGACGAGACCGATTTCAAATCATCCTTCACCCGCGAGGAGTACGAGGCGATGGTGCGCCGCGCGCAGGAATACATCCGCGCCGGCGACATCTTCCAGGTAGTGCCCTCGCAGCGCCTGTCCGTGGGCTTCCACGCAAGGCCGGTGGACGTCTACCGTGCCTTGCGCGCGATGAACCCCTCGCCCTACATGTACTTCATCGACATCGGCAGGACGCAGATCGTCGGTTCGTCGCCGGAAATCCTGGTGCGGCTGCAGGAAGGCAAGGTGGTGCTGCGGCCGATCGCCGGCACCCGTCGTCGTGGTGACGACGAGGCCCACGACAAGGCCCTGGAAGAAGAATTGCTGGCCGACCCGAAAGAGCGCGCCGAGCACCTGATGCTGATCGACCTGGGCCGCAACGACGTGGGCCGGGTCAGCCGCACGGGCACGGTGAACCTCACCGAGTCCTTCGTGGTCGAGCGCTATTCGCACGTGATGCACATCGTCTCGCAGGTGGAAGGCGAGGTGGCCGACGGCATGTCGTATATGGATGTGATCAAGGCCACGTTCCCCGCCGGCACCGTCAGCGGCGCACCGAAGATCCGCGCCCTGGAGATCATCCAGGAACTGGAGCCCTTCAAACGCAACATCTACGCCGGGGCCATCGGCTGGCTGGGCTGGTGGGGCGACGGCGATACCTGCATTGCCATCCGCACCGCGGTGATCCAGGACGGCCGCCTGCACGTGCAGGCCGGTGGCGGCGTGGTGTTCGATTCCGACCCGGGCGCCGAATGGGAAGAAACCATGAATAAGGGCCGTGCGCTTTTCCGCGCCGTGGCGCAGGCGGTGGAAGGGCTTTGATGAGCAACGCTTTGATGTCTCGAAAGCGCGTGCGCGTTGCAGGCGTGCTGTTTGCGCTGGCCGTTGTGGCCTCGCTGCCCGTGCTGTCGCGTGACGCACCATCGTGGCCCGATTCGCAGCTCACGCGTACGCAGGCGGTGGCATTGCTGCAGACGTTCAACGCCGACCTGCTAAGCCACCCCAGCGCCACGCTCACCCTGGAAGGCTGGTGCGACGCCCATCATCTGGCTGACACGGCAAAAATCACCGCCCAGCGCGATCACATTGAAAAGCCCCTGTCGGCCGACGACCGGCAGCTGATGGGTATCGGTGCCGACGAGCCGGTACGCTACCGCCGCGTCAAGCTGGCCTGTGGCGGTCACGTGCTTTCCGAGGCCGACAACTGGTACGTGCCGGCGCGCCTCACGCCGGACATGAACCACATCCTGGACACCACCGACCAGCCGTTCGGCAAGGTCGTTGCCGAGCTGCATTTCCGCCGGGAAACGAAGTCGGCGGAAACGTTGTGGCACGCGCTGCCCGAGGGGTGGGAAATCTCGCCCGCACTGCCCGGGGCGAGCCGGTCGCTGGCGATCCCCCACCAGGTGCTCCGCCACAAGGCCGTGCTCTACGACGGCCAGGGACGACCCTTCAGCCTGGTGGTGGAAACCTACACCAGCGAGCTTTTCGCCTTCCCGGCGCCTCCTGTAGCGACCACGCCGCGCTAGGGCACATTCAAGCCCCGTGAGATTTTGCCGATAGAACAGGCATCGAACCTCCCGCATCCGGGATTGCATGCCATGAGCGACCTCAACTCCCGACCGTACCAGCGTCCGCCGATGACTCGCGGGCTCGATCCCCAGCGCGTGAACTGGCTGTGGCGCCTGGTGTGCGAAGTGGCGGGACTGGACGCCAACGACGTGCTGGCTGCCCTGCACGCAATGCAGGTACCGGTGGATCACCAGCGCGTGGCCAGCTGGCTGGCCAGCGATCGCGACGACAACTATTTTCCGCTGACCGTCGCCGAGATGGAGCGAAACCTGCGCTCCGTGGTTGCGTTGCGCAAGGTACTTGCCGATGCCGCGGCCGAGGCGCATGGGGCTGAAGAGGTTGATACCGCGTCGCACTACGCGCCGGATCTGGGGCCATTGCAGGTCGAAAACGCGGCCAGCGCCTGACCGTCAACGCAGCTGACTGTCCTTGCTGCCACGCCGGTTGAATAAGTGGGCGCCCTGGTCGTCATCGGCAGCCTGCTGGCACGCAACGCACAGGCGGACACCGGGCACGGCCTTCCGCCGCGCGGCGGGAATGGGCGCGTCGCATTCCTCGCATCGCTTCAGACCAGGACCGTCCTTCAACTGGCGACGCGCGCGTTCCACCGCGTCGTTCACCGTCGCGTCGATCTGGTCCTGCACCGCGCCATCGCCTGCCCAGCCGGTTGCCATGTCGCCTCCGCTTTCTTTGCCCTAAGTGCCCCGATATCGGGGTGAACCGATACGGATCAATCCGTTGTGGGCGAACTCCGATGGTACGCCCGGGCAGTTTGACCTTTCCCCCGCGCAGGCGTAGCTTACGCCTCGTCGCGGTTTGCATCTCTTCATCAAGATAGAGAGATGCGATTAAAAGGGAAGTCCGGTGAGGCCTAACGGCTTATTCCGGCGCTGCCCCGCAGCGGTGTGTGGAAACGACCTTCGCCACAAGCACTGGCCCCTTCCGGGGCCGGGAAGCGGCGGACAGTAGGCAAGGCGCGCGACGCCTTTCGTCCACGAGCCCGAAGACCTGCCGCGACCAGGGAGCCATCCCTGTTTTGACCTGGAGCTTCCGCGGGGAGGCGACCGGAGCCATGCGTTGCGGCCCTCGGCCCGTGGCGCGTTTCTCCGTGCGTCCCCGTGTGTTGATCCGGTTCGCCCGCGGGGGCGAAGGTCGCTGGCGTGTCGGGTGCGTCCTTCTCCTTGGGATCGCTTGCGCGCGGTTCCTTCGTTCCTCTTCATCACGCATGAGAGGAAACGCTACACATGACGAACATTGCCAACCTTGGATTCCCGCGCGTGGGCACCAAGCGCGAGCTCAAGCGCGCGCTGGAGGCTTACTGGGCCGGCGACACCAGCGGGGAAGTCCTGCAAGACACCGCACGCGACTTGCGCCATCGCCACTGGACCCTGCAGCGTGACGCAGGCGCCGATATCGTGCCCTGCAACGACTTCTCGCTTTACGACCACGTGCTCGATACCGCTTTCCTGTTCGACGCCATTCCCGAGCGCTACCGAGCCCTGGCCGATGCCGATCCGCTGGCCGGCTATTTCGCCCTGGCGCGTGGCACGCAGAAAGGCGGTTACGACCTGCATGCGTTGGAGATGACCAAGTGGTTCGACACCAACTACCACTACCTTGTGCCTGAACTCACCGGCGACCAGGTGTTCCGCCTGCGTGGCGACAAGCCAGTCGCGGAGTACCTGGAAGCTCGCGCTCTGGGCCTGCAGGCTCGCCCGGTGTTGCTGGGACCTGTCAGCTTTCTCCTGCTTGCCAAGACGGTGGATGGCAGTGACCGCCTGGAGCTACTCGATCGCCTCTTGCCGGTGTATGCCGAACTGCTTGGCCGGCTGAAGGCTGCCGGTGCCCCGTGGGTGCAGATCGATGAGCCTTGCCTGGTGCTCGACCTCGACGGCGATGACAAAGCGGCGTATCGACACGCCTATGCTGCCTTGGCCAAGGCGGACCGACCGAAACTGATGCTGGCAACCTACTTCGGCGACGTCGGCGACAACCTGCCGCTGGTGCGCGAACTGGCCGTCGACGGTCTGCATATCGACCTGGTGCGTGCGCCAGCCCAGCTGGATACGGTGTTGCTCGCCTGGCCGCGGGACCTGGTGTTGTCGCTCGGCCTGGTGGACGGCCGCAATGTATGGCGTACCGATCTGGACCGCGCGCTCGTACTGGCCCGGCAGGCGCGCGACGCGATCGGTTCGTCGTCGCTTGAACTGGCGCCGTCATGCTCGCTGCTGCACGTGCCGATCGACGCTTCGCTGGAGCGCTCCCTGCCGAAGGAGATCCATGACTGGCTCGCCTTCGCACGAGAGAAGATCGAGGAACTGCGCGTCCTTGGCGATGCCCTGGACGGCAAGCTGCAAGCAGAGGTCGCCCTGCTCGATGCGCGCGGCCGCCAGGACCGTCGCCGCCACTCGGCGTTGGTGCATCGCCCGGACGTCGCCGCGCGACTGGCTGCAATCGGGCCCTCGGCCACGCGTCGCCAATCCGCTTACCCTGAGCGCCAGCAAGCGCAGGCCAAACGGCTGGGTTTGCCGCTGTTCCCGACCACCACCATCGGTTCATTCCCACAGACGCACGAGGTGCGCGAGGCGCGGGCGCAGAACAAATCAGGCAAGCTCAGCGACGCCGACTACGACGCCTTCCTGGCGGCCGAGACCGAAAAATGCGTGCGCTTCCAGGAGCAGATCGGCCTGGACGTGCTTGTGCACGGCGAGTTCGAGCGCAACGACATGGTGGAGTACTTCGGCGAACAGCTCGATGGCTTCGCCTTCACCAAACTCGGCTGGGTGCAGAGCTACGGCTCGCGCTGCGTCAAGCCGCCGATCATCTTCGGCGACGTGCGTCGCCCGAAGGCGATGACGGTGCGCTGGTCGCAGTACGCCCAGTCGCTCACCGAACGTCCGATGAAGGGCATGCTTACAGGCCCCGTCACCGTGTTGCAGTGGTCGTTCGTACGCGACGACCAGCCGCGTTCGGCGACCTGCCGTCAGATTGCGTTGGCCCTGCGCGACGAAGTGCTGAACCTGGAAGGCGCGGGCATCGGCGTGATCCAGATCGACGAACCGGCCTTGCGCGAAGGTCTGCCGTTGCGCCGCGCCGACTGGAAAACATACCTCGACTGGGCGGTGGAAGCCTTCCGTCTCACCGCCTCGGGCGTGGCGGATGAAACCCAGGTACACACCCATATGTGTTACTCGGAATTCAACGACATCATGGACGCGGTGGCGGCGATGGATGCGGACGTCATCTCCATCGAAACTTCGCGCTCGCGCATGGAACTGCTCGACGCCTTCGTGCGCTTCCGTTATCCCAACGACATCGGTCCTGGCGTTTACGACATTCATTCACCTCGGGTGCCGCAGTCGTCGGAGATGACCGACTTGCTCGAGAAGGCCGTGGCCGTACTCAAGCCGCAGCAGCTATGGGTGAATCCTGATTGCGGGTTGAAGACCCGGGGATGGCCGGAGACGCGTGCGGCATTGGAGGCGATGGTGGCCGCGGCGCAAGCGATGCGCGCGGGGGTTGCTGCGGCGGCCTGACGCGGCCTTGGTCGGGGAGGTGGCTACAATGTACATACGGCCATCTTCCCCGATATCTCCATGCCTACCGCCAGCCAAACCCATTTCCCGTTGACCCAAAATCAGCTCCAGCGATTTAACGATTTGTTCGAAGCTCCTTTGAGCGATCCCGAGGCACTGCAACGCCTGCTGGATACACCCTCGCCCTGGGAGCGTTGAACTTTGGAGTTTCTGCCTGACTAACGGCAGGCGTTCTCGACGTTGCTGCGTGGCATAGAATGTCCAACGAGGTCTTTCTCCCGCTGACACGCGCGGTGGGACGATCTTTTGCTATTTCTAACAGAATCAATCGTTTAGGCAGTTTATGCTTTTGATGATCGACAACTACGACAGCTTTACCTTCAACCTCGTCCAGTACCTGGGCGAACTGGGCCAGGAGGTGAAAGTCGTGCGCAACGACGCATTGTCGGTGTCGGATATCCGTGCCCTGGCGCCGGAGCGCATCATGATTTCCCCGGGTCCGGGCACGCCCAACGATGCCGGCGTGTCACTTGACGTACTTCGCCACCTGGGCGGCCAGATTCCCATCTTCGGCGTTTGCCTGGGCCACCAGGCCATCGGCCAGGTCTACGGCGGCAAGGTGGTGCGTGCCGCCAAGATCATGCACGGCAAGACATCCTCCATTCGTCATCGGGGGCGGGGCGTCTTCGCAGGCCTGCCCAACCCGTTCGTGGCCACCCGCTACCACTCGCTGGTGGTGGAGCAGTCCTCGCTCCCCGACTGTCTGGAAGTCACCGCCTGGACGGAAAATGACGACGGCAGCATCGACGAGATCATGGGCCTGCGTCATCGCACGCTCAATATCGAGGGCGTCCAGTTCCATCCCGAATCGATCCTTACCCAGCACGGCCACGACCTCCTGCGTAATTTCCTCGGCCAGCCGCTGTCGATCGCTGCATGAGCGGACGCCAGGTGATCACCCCCTCCGAGGCGCTGCAGCGGACCATCGAGCATCGTGAGATCTTCCACGACGAGATGGTCGACCTGATGCGGCAGATCATGAACGGGGAAGTGAGTCCGTTGATGACGGCCGCGATCATCACGGGCCTGCGCGTGAAGAAAGAAACCATCGGCGAGATCACCGGCGCCGCACGCGTGATGCGCGAGCTCTCCACCCGCGTGGAACTGCCGCCGCACGATCACTTCGTGGACATCGTCGGTACCGGCGGCGACGGTGCCAGCAGCTTCAACATTTCCACCGCGGCGATGTTCGTGGCGGCCGCGGCCGGAGCGCACGTGGCCAAGCATGGTGGCCGCAGCGTTTCATCGAGTTCCGGCAGTGCCGACGTGCTCGAGGCGCTCGGCGCCGCCATCGAACTGCGCCCGGCGCAGGTGGCCCAGTGCATGGCCGAGACCGGCATCGCCTTCATGTTCGCGCCCAATCACCATCCGGCGATGAAGGTCGTGGCGCCCGTGCGCCGCGAAATGGGCGTGCGCACCATGTTCAACATCCTCGGGCCGCTTACCAACCCCGCCGGTGCGCCGAACATCCTGATGGGCGTATTCCATCCGGACCTCGTCGGCATCCAGGTGCGCGTGTTGCAGGCGCTGGGTGCGCGCAACGCGATGGTGGTGTGGGGCAGGGATGGCATGGACGAGCTCTCACTCGGCGCCGCCACGCTGGTGGGCGAACTGCGCAACGGGCAAGTGCGCGAGTACGAAGTGGAGCCGGAAGATTTCGGCCTTGCCATGGCGTCCAGCCGCAACCTGAAAGTGGAAAATGCAGACCAATCCATGGCCATGCTGTTGGAGGCCGTGGAAGGCAAGCCCGGCGTGCCGCACGAGATCGTTTGCCTGAACGCGGGCGCCGCCCTATACACCGCCGGGGTGAGCGATTCCATCGCCGATGGCATCGCCACCGCCCGCCAGGCCATCGCCAGTGGCGCCGCCCGTGCGAAAATAGACCAGTTCGTTGCCGTGACGCGCCGCCTCGCCGGCGCCTAGAAAAAGTATTTTATGACTGACATCCTCGATCGCATCCTCGCCCGCAAGGTCGAAGAAATCGCCGCGCGCCATGCAGCAGTGCCGCTGGACGACCTCGTCGCGCGCGTGGGTGACCTTCCCGACACGCGTGGCTTCGCCGCCGCCATGGAAGCGAAAATCGCCGCCGGCTTGCCCGCCGTGATCGCCGAAGTGAAGAAGGCCAGCCCCAGCAAGGGTGTGATCCGCGCCGATTTCCACCCCGCCGATATCGCCCGCAGCTACGAAGCTGGCGGCGCCGCCTGCCTGTCGGTGCTTACCGATGCCGACTTCTTCCAGGGTAGCGAAGCCTATCTGCAGGAAGCGCGAGCGGCATGCTCGCTGCCGGTGCTACGCAAGGACTTCATCATCGACCCGTACCAAGTGTACGAGGCACGTGCGATCGGCGCCGACTGCATCCTGCTGATCGTAGCCGCGCTCGACGACGAGCGCCTGATGGATCTCTCCCTGCTGGCCGCCGAGCTCGACCTGGACGTCCTGGCCGAAGTGCACGATGAAGACGAACTCATTCGAGCGCTGGCGCTGCCGGTGCCGCTGGTGGGCGTGAACAACCGCAACCTGCGCACGTTCGAAACCTCGCTGGAAACTTCCCTGCGGCTGCGGCCCCTGGTGGCGCCCGGCCGCATCTTCGTCACCGAATCGGGCATCCATGCCAGGGAAGACGTATCGCGCCTGCGCGCGGCCGACATCGACGCCTTCCTGGTCGGCGAGGCCTTCATGCGTGCGCCAGACCCCGGCAGCGCCTTGCGCGATCTCTTCAACTAGGCAGCCATCGTGACGACAGGGGAAGCGGTGGAAGGCGCGGAAACGCCACTTGAAGATGGCGCGCGCGTGGTGCTGTTCGACTTCGACGGCGTGTTGATTCGCGGTGATTCATTCACCCTGTTCATGCGCGCACGTTACAAGCGGTCGTTCGGCCGCAAGCTGCTGGCGCTGGTGACCTCACCCGTGTGGCTGTTGCTGGCGATCTTTTCGCGCAAGGCCGCGGCGCATTTCCTGGTGCGCCTGGCTTTGCTGTTCGTCGGCCCGGCCCGGTACGAACAGATGGCAACGGCGTTCGGCGTGGAGCTGGCGCGTACCCCCAGGCTCTTCCCGCGAGATGGCATCGCGGCCTTGCGCCGGCACCTGCATGCCGGCGAGCGGGTGATGGTGGTCACCGCTTGTGAGGAAACCCTGGCGCGCGCCATCCTGGACGAACTGGGCCTGGCGGGTGTCCCGGTGCTGGCGTCGACATTCCGGCCCGGCTGGCTCGGCATGCGCGTACGCCGCCACAACATCGGCGCCCGCAAGCTGGCGAGCCTTGCCGAGATCGGCCTTGCCCGCTGGGACGTGGCCTATAGCGATTCCTGGCGGGACATCCCGATGCTGCGACCGGCCACCGAGCCGATGATGGTCAATGCCACGCCACGCACCTGCAAACGCGTTGAAAAAGCCCTGGGCCGGGCGGTTGGAAGGGTCGCATGGTACTGATGGCCGATTGCGCCCGGGCTTAAGTGCCGCTACCTTGGCGGGCTAGCCCTCCCCGCGTACCCCCTCCCGCGTCATGCATTTCGATTCCCTAGCCGAGCTGGCCCTTGCCAGCCGCCTGCACGCGCTCAGCGAGCAGCTTTACCAGTCTATCGACGACGTCTTCCAGGCCACTGGCTCGACTCTGCAGTCGCGCTGGATCCCCATCCTGCGCTTCCTGCGGGACCACGGCCCGGCGTCATCGACCGACATCTGCCTGGCCCTGGGCCTGCCGCACACCACGGTGAACCCGCTGGCCAGCCTGCTGGTACGCGAAGGGTTGGTGGAGCGCCGCGGCACGGGCACGCTGGC
Organism: Pinirhizobacter soli; assembly: GCF_015905305.1. Lineage (GTDB taxonomy): Bacteria > Pseudomonadota > Gammaproteobacteria > Xanthomonadales > Rhodanobacteraceae > Pinirhizobacter > Pinirhizobacter soli. The sequence continues at coordinate 1,811,925 of NZ_JADZLQ010000001.1, read as the reverse complement.
AGCCACGGCGACGGCGCGCCATGCCCTGCGCCAGCTCGAACCCATGTGGCTTGCCATCCGGCGCACGGTGAACCGCGACTACCCGGGCATCTCCCGCCTGCTGCTGGGCGCGCTTGCCGGTACCGAAGACGCTCTACGCCGGCAGTCGCTTTCCGATGCCATCCTGCGGGAACATGGCGCCCTGATGTCCGCCGAAGTCGAAATCGTCGCCTATGAGCCGGCCTATGCCGGCGATTTCCGCCGCCTCAACGTGGCTTGGCTGGAACGCTATTTCGTGGTCGAAGCCGTGGACGATGCCGTGCTGTCCGACCCGGAAGGCCTGGTGCTGGCCCAGGGCGGGGTGATCCTCTTCGCCCGCTGCGAAGGCATCATCGTCGGCACCTGCGCGCTGTTGCACGAGGGCGAGGGTGTCTTTGAGCTTTCCAAGATGGCCGTGGATGAGGCCTGGCAGGGCCTGGGCGCCGGTCGCAAGCTCATGGACGCGGCGCTGGATGCCTACCGCCGCCTGTGTGGCCGTGAGCTGTTCCTGGAATCGAGCAGCGTGCTGAAGAAGGCCCTGGGGATGTACGAGCGGGCCGGCTTCGTGATGCAGCCGGGCGTGCGCGAGGGCTCGCACTACGCCCGTGCCGACGTCTACATGGTGTACGACCCGCGCCGGTAACGACGGTTAGCGGGTGCCGCGCACCACGATCGTCTTGCCGGTGACGTCGATCATTCGTTCTTCTTCCAACTGCTTGAGCACCCGGCCCACCATCTCGCGCGAGCAGCCGACGATGCGGCTGACTTCCTGGCGGGAAATACGGATCTGCGTGCCTTCCGGGTGGGTCATGGCGTCGGGCTCGGTGCACAGGTCCAGCAGGGTGCGCGAGACGCGGCTGGTGACGTCCATGAAGGCCATCCGGCTGACCTGCCGCGAGGTACGCAGCAAGCGGTCAGTGAGTTGCGCGCCGATGGCGAACAGCAGTTTCGGGCAATCGTCGGCAAGTGTGGTTTCCAGCAGCTGGAACATCCGCTCGTAGCTGATTTCGGCCATTTCACAGGGCGTGCGCGTGCGCACCAGCGATTCGCGCTGGGCCTGCTCCACGAACAGACCCATCTCGCCGATGAACTGGCCCCGGTTGATGTAGGCCAGGATCAGTTCGCGGCCTTCTTCGTCTTCGGTGCATACGGCCAGCGAGCCGTCGATCACGTAGTAGAGCGTGTTGGCGGGGTCGCCGGGTCGGATGATGGCGGTTTTACCCGGGTAGCGCCGCCGGTGGCAGGCGCCTAGGAAACGTTCCATCGTGGCCGGGTCTGGGGCGAAGCTAACCGGGGCTTGCGAGCGCTCGAACTGCTGTTGCAACAAGTATTTGAGTTGGGCCACGTTCGGTTCCAGTAAGCCATGAGGGTCGTGGCGGGCGCGAGGTCATCACGCCCGAGGGCTACGCCGGCAGGGCCCCAGCTCCTCGCGAGCTTCGATTATTGCAGGAATGACTCATCTTGCGACGGATTCAAATCCACGCCGGTTTGGCTCATAATTTCGTCCTTTCGACCGGGCGGGCTGTCTTGTCCCGGTCACATCGAACGTTAAAGCTTGACGCCTGGACGTTCTTTTTTCGAAAGCGGGGACCCTAGCTGCTAACCCGTGTCAACTGTAGGCCGCGCGAGCGGTCCCGGAGTGCCGCCGTGGTAAAACCGCTTCCCCGCCTGATGTTGCAGGGTTTCAACAACCTGACCAAGGCCTTGAGTTTCAACATCTACGACATCTGCTATGCCGTGTCGGAAGAGCAGCGCCAGCGCTACATCGAGTACATCGATGAGCAATACGATGCCGATCGCCTGACACAGATCCTTACTGATGTGGCCGAGATCATCGGCGCCAACATCCTGAACATCGCGCGCCAGGACTACGATCCGCAGGGTGCTTCGGTGACGATCCTGATCTCCGAAGAGCCGGTGGTCGAGAAACTCGGCCGCGACACGATTTCCGGTGCCGTGGTTGCGCACATGGACAAGAGCCACATCACCGTCCACACCTATCCGGAAACCCATCCGCATAACGGCATCGCCACCTTCCGTGCGGATATCGACGTGGCCACCTGCGGCGTCATCTCCCCGCTGAAGGCGCTGAATTTCCTGATCGACAGCTTCGAATCAGACATCGTGGTGGCCGACTACCGCGTGCGCGGCTTCACCCGCGACGTGAAGGGCAAGAAGCACTTCATCGACCACAAGATCAATTCCGTTCAGGACTACCTGGCCCGCCATATCCGCCAGAAGTACGAGATGTTCGACGTGAACGTCTACCAGGAAAACATCTTCCACACGAAGATGCACATCAAGGACTTCGACCTCGATACCTACCTTTTCGAGGCCCAGGCCGACGACCTCTCCTTCAAGGACCGCCAGCGCATTGAATCGCTGCTGCGTCGCGAGATCGAAGAGCTGTTCCATGGCCGGAACCTGATGTAACGGCCAGTTCCATCGTTTACGAAAAAACCCCGCCTCGAGCGGGGTTTTTTCTGTCCGGAGATTAGATCCGGTAGGCGACGGCCTTCATCACCTTCGACATGCCCCGCATCAGGGTGGGAATGGGTCGGGGCAGGGCTACGCCGCCACGGTCCTGCGCCTGCACCGCGTGGCGGGCTTCATCCACCTGCATCTGGGTCAGGATGGCGCGGGAGCGCTCGTCGTGGGGCGGCAGGCGTTCCAGGTGCTCGGCCAGATGGGCCTCGACCTGGCGCTCGGTCTCCACCACGAAGCCCAGGCTCACCGGATCGCCCACCAGGGCGGCGGCGGCGCCGATGGCGTAGGAGCCGGCGTACCAGAGGGGGTTGAGCAGGCTCGGGCGGCTATCGAGCTGGGTCAGGCGCTCCGAACACCAGGCCAGGTGGTCGGTTTCCTCTGAGGCCGCATGCAGCAGGTGGGCCCGGACGGTGCCGTCCCGGGCCAGGGCCGCCTGGCCCATGTACAAGGCCTGGGCGCAGACCTCGCCGGTATGGTTGATGCGCATCAGCCCGGCGGCTTCCCGGCGCTGGATATCGTCCATGTCGGCCTCCGGCGCCCCCTGGCCGGGGGAGGGTCGGATGGCCTCCGGCTTGCCGGCCACGGCTTCCATGGCGTGCTCGATACCGGACAGGACGCGGTCGAGTGGGCTAAAATGGCGGACAGGCATGGTTTGGGGGCTCCTTTTCCTTGAACACATGTTATCATTGTCGGCCCGATGCCCTTCGTGGGCGTGGCTTGCGCGCAAGGTGACGATTCCGTTATCCTCTCGCGTCTTTGGTCCACCGATTCCGTGTTCCGCCAAGTTGGCGGCTATCAGGTATTTTCGAAATGAAAACGTTCAGCGCCAAGCCGGAAAGCGTCAAGCGCGACTGGTTCGTCATCGATGCGACGAACAAGACGCTCGGTCGCATGTCGACCGAAATCGCCCGTCGCCTCCGCGGCAAGCACAAGCCGGAATACACCCCGCACGTCGATACCGGCGATTACATCGTCGTGATCAACGCCGACAAGGTGGCCGTCACCGGCAACAAGCTGGACGACAAGAAGTACCACCGCTTCACCGGCTACGTCGGCAACCTGAAGACCACCAGTCTTAAGGATCTGCTGGCTACCTACCCGGAGCGCGTGATTGAGATCGCGGTCAAGGGCATGCTGCCGAAGAACCCGCTGGGCCGTGCGATGTACCGCAAGCTCAAGGTCTACGGTGGTGCCGAGCACCCGCACACCGCACAGCAGCCGCAGGCGCTGGAAATCTAAGGAATCGACATGGCAATTTCGCAGAATTACGGCACCGGCCGCCGCAAGACCTCCGCCGCCCGCGTTTTCCTCCGCAAGGGCAGCGGCGCCATCGTCGTCAACGGCAAGACGCTCGAGCAGTTCTTCGGTCGTGAAACCTCCCGCATGATCGTGCGCCAGCCGCTCGAGCTCACGGACAACACCGACAAGTTCGACATCACGGTGACGGTTGCCGGCGGCGGCATCACCGGCCAGGCCGGCGCCATCCGCCTGGGCATCTCGCGCGCCCTGGTCGAGTACGACGAAAACCTGAAGTCGCCGCTCCGCAAGGCCGGCTTCATGACCCGCGACGCCCGCGAAGTCGAGCGTAAGAAGGTCGGTCTGCACAAGGCCCGTCGCGCCACGCAGTTCTCGAAGCGCTAATCCCCCGGGATTACGTTTCACTGGCAGCGCTCCAAGGTCAGAGCGCGTTGCCGGCCCAGTTACTGGGAGATCGTCTAACGGTAGGACAACGGACTCTGACTCCGTTTATCTAGGTTCGAATCCTAGTCTCCCAGCCAAAACTGAAAAGCCCCTGAGAAATCAGGGGCTTTTTCGTTTGTGGGGCTACGTATAATCAGCCTGAGGGATGCGCCGGGGCTTAAGACAAATTCGAGGATGTTCATGGAATTGATCGAACTCTTGCGGCCCTGGAAACTCGCTGTCTTTTTCGTAGGGATGGCCTGGTTGCTTTGGGGCGCGGTGACCTACAGCTTCCCGGACTGGGACGTCGGCATCAGTATTCTGATGGGGGTGCTCGCTTACCTATTTGCGCCCTGGGTCGTGCGACTGATCGCGACTGCGGTGCGGTACCGTCGACCGGGCTGGGTCTTTAGCGTCGTGGTTGCCTTGGCAGTTACTTGGGCTGTCGTCGACGGCAGCTATGTTGCCTACAACATGCTTCTCGGTCATCCCATGTTGCGTGTGGAGAATGCGTTGGTGTCGAGCGCTCTCTTCTTCGGATTGGGTTTGGCCGTGTCGTATCGAGGGTCGGCGCGTGAGTTGGCAGGAGAGCTTCTCGGCCGAACGAGATGAGGTCTCGCAAATTGAGGCGCTGCGGACGCAGTAGGGCGGCTGTCAGGATGTGATTGCCCAGGAGCTCAACAGTCCTGCTTATTAAGGCTCAGGTTTCCCCCTGACTGTCCTGCCGGATGCCAGACGTCCTGGCTGATGCACTGTCGCCCGGGGCCATGACTCCAAGTGCCAAAGCTGTGGACCATGGGGTCGCCGAACCGAATTTTTTCTTTACCGTTGAAGTCTGGTGTGGCTTCGTCGAAGACCGCACACACGGTGACCTTGTTGCCCTCCCGGTGGAATTCGTAGCGCTGCCCCGTGACCGGGTCCACTGGCGGTATGAACTTTGTTCCCTTGAAGTCTTCATAGCCAGTAATCGGGCGGACTACAAGAAGGGCTTCATGGGATGTCACCCAGATGATTTCAAACACGTTGTCTGCGCGGACCTTTTCGGCTGCGGGCGTCTTGGGATGACAACCGTAAGCCGTCGCTAAGCCAACCATGGTGACTAGGAGAACGACGGCCCGGGTGCGAGTTCGCATCCCGACCAGCTTCTGTACAACAAACGCTTCATTTGCCATTGGCCCCACCGGTCAATACTGAAAGCTGACATGCCTCAAATATGCACCTCACTCAAGTCTCCCGCGACATCAATCACATCACCGCTTTGCATCTGGGACGATCTCCAGTTATCACTGGCCCCGTGACGACCACCCTCACGGGAGTTACCCGCGCTCAGGTATCGCGTTCGGTCAGCATTCTTCATGCCTTTCCTTACGCCTCCCACGGTATTTGAAATCCCTTTTGAGAGGCGGGGCGCCCAGGGTTGGGTCGTCGAAAGCGGCCAGGGCTGTCGTGGCTTTTCATCCCGCAAGGATGCGCTGTCATTCGCGAGCAAGGCTGCACGTGCCTGCTCCGCTTTGGGTGACTCGGCGCAGATTGCCCTGCAAGGCGGCGATGGTCAGTGGCGTACGTTCGAGGCGGACCTCAAGCCCGTGTCCGCGCCTATCCTAGGCGTGTAACAGCGCCAAACGCTGTGTTGAGAACGTCAGCAGGGGGCGCTGCCTGGTCCGGTCGTTCGAGGCTCAGGTATGGTTCGGACCAGCCTTCTTTCGTGCCCCGATCACACCTTCCTGGAGATCCACCTTGCCAAAGGGCTTCTCCGCTGTGGAAACCCGTCCACGCAGGTCTGCAGGGGTCGGCGCCTCGGGGGTAGTGGTGACAACGACCGGCAGTCGTGGCGCCTGCAGCGCTTCTTTGCGCGCAAACACGAAAGGCTGACGCCCTTTGCCAAAGACCGCGTCACACACCAGCAGGTCCGGTTCGCCGATGTCGTCCAGCACTCGTTTTGCAGCACCTTCGTTTCTGACCACAACCGGGTCGAATCCCATCACTTCAAGGGAATCGGCAAGCGTTTCCGCCAGAACCCGGTCGCCCTCGGCGACCAGTGCAACAGGTGCAGAATCCATGGTGACCACCCCCTGGCACCAAAAAGACGCCGAAGCCGCCAGCGTACTCGCTTTGCAGCGTGATCGCAGGCATCCCAGCGTTGATTCCTCGAACTTACCTATGACCGATGCCAAACAGTAGAAATGCCAAGCCCACGGTCGCCACCGCATTGGCTGCCGACGCCATCCACGCCGCTCGAAGCAGCGACGTTTTCAGAATCCTGGCAATGGCCGTTTGCAAATAAACCACGCATACAACTGCCTTGGCCTCCTTCGGCATTTGCATTTTCCGGCGATATACTCCAGAAGTCGTAGCGGAAAACCATCCGCCGGCAGGACGACACACACCGATTCCCCCTGTTCTCGGAGCGTGTAGTGATGTCCATCAACGAAGAAAAACTCAATGCATTCCTGGGTAAGGCTGTCGGCGACCTCGGCGCCGCCTTCAGCGCGGTGCTTGTTTTGCTCGGCGACGAGCTAGGCCTGTACAAGGCGCTGGCGAAGGAATCGCTGACACCGGCGGAGCTGGCCTCACGCACTGGCACCAACGAGCGCTACATGCGCGAGTGGCTCGGCAACCAGGCCGCCGGTGGTTACGTCGACTACGATGCGGCATCGGGCAAATACCGGCTCAGCGAAGAGCAGGCGGCGTGCCTGGCCGACCCCGCGGGCCCTGTTGACCTTCCCGGTGCCTACGAGGTTGCCCGTGCGCTGTTCCACACCTATCCGCGCGTGCGCGACAACTTCCGGAGCGGCGCCGGCATGGAGTGGGGTGAACATCATCCCTGCCTGTTCCATGGCGTCGAGCGATTCTTCCGTGGCGGCTACAACAGCAATCTGCTGGGGGCATGGTTACCGGCGCTCGAAGGCGTCGTCGACAAGCTCGCGCGCGGCGGCAAGGTCGCCGACGTCGGGTGCGGGCATGGCGCCAGCACGGTGCTGATGGCGAAAGCATTTCCTACATCGCAATTCGTCGGCTACGACTATCACGCACCGTCGATCGACGTCGCCCGCGAGCGGGCAAAGGCCGCCGGGGTGAAGAATGCAACGTTCGAGCAGGCGGATGCCACTGGCTATAAAGGCCGCGACTTCGACCTCATCGCCTTCTTCGATTGCCTGCACGACATGGCCGATCCCGATGGTGCCGCGCGGCATGCCAGGAGCGCGTTGAAGGACGACGGCACCTGCATGGTCGTGGAGCCTTTCGCTGGCGACAGCACGGCGGATAACCTTAATCCGGTGGGCCGTGTGTATTACGCGGCGTCGTCGATGATCTGCGTGCCGGTGTCGCTTGCTCGGCATGGTCCGGCGCTTGGTGCGCAGGCTGGTGAGGCTCGCTTGCGCAAGGTAATCGTCGAGGCGGGTGGCTTTCGTCAGCTCCGCCGCGCGGCAGAAACGCCGTTCAATATCGTGCTTGAGGCGCGACCGTAAGGTCGTGGAAGTACGGCACGAATTGAGATTTGTTCGCTGTTTTTTCGGCTGCAATTTTCAGACGATTCGCATGGAATCGCAGCGCGAAAATCTGGATCATGTGTCCGTTGCCAACGCACCGGCAACCGGGTGTCCAAACCCGTGTTCAAGGGAGTCGGATGTCGCAGCAGCGCTGCGGCATCCGGGGCTCTCGCCTTTTTCGGCGGGCGGCCAGGTGGGCTTATGCCCAGCCGTTCCTTGACCGGTTTTGGACCCTGGCTCGCCCGTCACCTTGGCCTCTGGCTCGAGGTGGCCATAAGCCATGGCTGGGCGGATGGACGAAGGACCGTGTGGAAGTGGGCCTGGGTGGACTCGCAGGTTGTGACATCGCCTGCAACTGCTCGACGGGTGTGAGAACACGTAGCGTTCATCCGCTAGATCCGTTTTTGGCACGAGGATCTGGCATGAAGACCAAGCGCAAGTTCAAGACTGACGCATTCGAAGCGATTCACTCGGCTGCTTTGGGCCTTTACGAGACTGGCGTCATTGATAAGGCGATCATGAAAGGGTTTGACGCATCGTGTCTGGTCCCTTCCGAACTGTCGCCGGTGCGATCAAAAACCTGCGGAGCGCAACGGGCATGGGCGCCTAAGGCGCGCTTTCTTGTTGACAACTTCATCAGCAACCATACAATCGAAAGCATCCAGCCTCTAGTGTTCGCCGCCCCCCTACCCAGGGCGTCCCGAACCTTGAGGCTTTTTTTTCAGGAAGAAAAAAGAGGAAGTGTATGGGCACGGCCATCCTTATTGATGGGGCCTTTTTTATAAAGCGATTTCGGCGCATTGAGCCCGGTAACTATTTCGATGCACGACGCGCGGCAGATTTGGCCTGGCGCTGGGCGATGGCCCATCTAAAGGAGAAGAGCGTCAGGCACGATCTTTATCGCATCTTCTTTTATGATTGCCCGCCGCTTGAAAAACAGATGCGATCGCCGATCAGCAAAAAATCGGTAAATTTCAAGGCCTCCGATGAGGCGAAGTTCCGTCGGGAACTTCATCAGCGGCTGCGCTCGAAGCGTAAAGTCGCACTGCGTCTGGGACATCTTTCGGATATGACCGAGTGGACCATAAAGCACTCGGTCATCACCGAACTACTCAAGGGAAAGCGGCTCTTCGACAGCCTGACGGACGACGATGTAATCCCCAGCATCAAGCAGAAGGGAGTGGACATGCGCATCGGCGTGGATATTTCCGCACTGGTCTTGAAGCGGCAGGTTGATCAGATCGTGCTTATCGCAGGCGATGCTGACTTCGTACCCGCCGCCAAGTTGGCTCGACGAGAGGGCGTGGACTTTGTTCTTGATCCCATGTGGCGCCAGGTGCCAGAAGGACTCCACGAGCATATAGACGGGAAACGATCGACATGCCCTCAACCTAAGGACAAATCGGATAAACCGGCTTCGGAAGGGGTGATTTCGGCTCTTCCCGATTTGCTCGAGGTCTGACGACCTACCGCTGCAACAACATGATCGCAATCTCAAGCATGATCAGCAGCACGATAGCCACTTCCAGCAGCTCCGCGCGCCGGCTCGAAGCCTCTTCGTAAAGCGCGGCATACGTGTCCCGGATGATCGCCAGCTTGCGATCCACCGATTCGCTCAAGGTGGGCACGCGGAACAACGCCAGAGCCGTGCTGTAAACGCGAGCCAGGTAGACATCCTCGGTCACCTGCAGCGCGTTGTCCACCCGCTCGGTCAGTTCGGTTACCTCCGCCACCAGCGTGTAGAGCCGTCGGGCGAGATAGGCGAACCGTCGCGATGCCAGCAGCGAAGCCGCGCCGCGCGCGTTCTCGACGCGCTCGTACATGCGGGGTAGTTCTTCGTCCAGCAAGGTGTCGTAGTAACGGAATTCCACCAGCTGGGCATTGGCCACTTCGATCACATCGGCAACGTCGGAATCGAGCCGCGGTTCGTAGATGAAGGCCCGGTCCCATGTCAGTACGACCAGATCGTCGGCGTAGTAGGAAAAGCTGCGCGACAATAATTCCCGCTGCGAATCGCTCGAAAGCGGGCGCTTCTCACCCGACAACAGCGCCGTAAGATCCACGCGTGCCTGTAGCGCGGAGGCGTCCATCGGCTCGTCCAGCCGTTGGACGGTGGCGATCAGATAGTCCTCTTCCAGGTGGGCATGGGTGGCCGGACGATCCAGTGCGGGAAGGATGATGTCCTTGACCCGTTGCAGCAGGTCGGTCCAGAAGTCGATCGGCGCTTCGTGGCCCACCACGCGATCCAGCGCGTTGAAATCGGCAACGAAGTCGTCCCAATCCTGGTCGCCCACCTGGATGCGTACCGCCAGCGCCGCCACGCCGAAGTCGTAGATGCGTACGGAAAGGTCGGCGGTGACCGTGCGCGAATCCAGGGTCAGCCCGGTTTCCCCCAATTGAAGACGAAGGGGCGCTACCCCGAACGTCACCGCCTTGGCTGGCGTACTGGTGAGCCTGGACCGACTGAATGCCAGGCCCGGCCTTGCTGCCCAGAGCTGCTCGGCTTGGGAGAGGTCCACGGTGTAGGCGATATCGAACAGTCGCAGCGCGGTGAGTTCTCCCGCTGCCACTTTGATCTTTCCGGAGGCCACTTTTAGTGCTCGTTGCCCAATTCCAAGCATTGTAGTGGGGGGATTGAGCCGGGCTGATGACGGCGGGTATGACCATCGATATTCGCAAATACGACTCTTTCGCATTAATGGGTGTTTCTGTTAAGCTTTTTGCTGCATCGCGACAAGCCAGCCCTCGGCGAGCCAGTGGCGTAACTCCACGCAAGCGAATTCCCGCTTGCCGGCTTCGCACAAAGGGCACCACACCATGTTCTCCATCCGTTCCGGCCGTCTGTCGGTCGCGTCGCTGGCTGCCAGCGTGATGCTGGCGTTTCCCTTCGTGGCCGCGGCCCAGTCGCAGGCCGCCACCGACACTCCCGCCAAGCCCGACAACGCCACCAAGCTCGCCACGGTGAAGGTGGAAGGGCAAAGTCTCCAGGGCTACACCGTCAGCGATACCGCGGCGGCTACGCGCCTGCCGCTTACACTGCAGGACACGCCGCAGTCGGTTAGCGTGATCACCGCCCAGCGTATGGAGGACCAGAATCTCACCAACGTGCGTGCCGTGCTGGACAACACCACGGGTGTATCGTCCAACGCCTACGATTCGGAGCGCGTGCTGTTCTATTCGCGCGGCTTCCAGATCGAGAACATGGCCTATGACGGCGTGCCCGTCGCGCCCAGCCTGAATTCCTCATCCGCCGACGGCAGCCTGGATACGTCGATCTACGACCGCATCGAAGTGGTGCGTGGAGCGACGGGCCTGATGAGCGGCGCGGGTAGCCCGTCGGCTCTGATCAACTTCGTGCGCAAGCACGCCGATAGCCGCACGTTCAACGCGGATGCAACGATAAGCTACGGCACGTGGGGTACGACGCGCGAGACGGTGGACATCGCAACACCAATCACCGCATCCGGGTCGGTACGCGGACGCGTGGTGGCGACGCATGAAGAGGGAGGCTCCTACATCGATCGCTACAGCAGCAACAAGAACGTGCTGTACGCCGTGGTCGATGCGGACCTTGGGCCCAACACCACGCTTAGCGCGGGCCTGGACTACCAGAAGACCAAGCCCAATGGCGTGACCTGGGGTACCTACCCGGTGTTCTACGACGATGGTGGTTTCATCACGTGGCCGCGCGGCTTTTCAAGCGCTGCCAGCTGGTCGTTCTGGTACAACACCACCAAGACGGCCTTCGTGGACTTGAAGCACGAGTTTGCCAATGGCTGGCAGCTGCATGCGCTAGCCAGCCGCCGCGAAACGGATGGCGACATGGCGCTGTTCTATGTCTATGGCTTTCCCAACCGCGAAACAGGCGAGGGCGCCGCCCCCTACGCTTACCGGGGAACCGACCGCGGCAGGCAGAACATGGCTGACATCTACCTGTCCGGGCCGTTCGAGGCCTTCGGCCGCGAGCACGAACTGGTGGCGGGCCTGAGCGGCTCGCGTTACACCCAGGACTCCTACGAGAACGCCCATGGCGATCTTCCCGACACGGGGAATTTCCTGCAATGGACGGGCAATTACCCGTATCCGGAGTTCGCCCCGACAGGCGACCTGCTCTCCGCCGCGCGCATCAAGCAGGGCGGCGCGTACGTGGCCTCGCGCTGGTCGCTGGCCGACAATATCAAGCTGATCGCCGGCGCCCGCTACAGCACATGGACCAACGATACGTTCGATGCCAGTGCGGGCACTTACCATCACGAGCATTCCAAGACGATTCCCTATGCGGGATTGATCTATGACATCACCCCGGTGTACTCGGCCTTCGCCAGCTACACCCAGATCTTCGATCCGCAGAGCAATCGCCGCGCCAATGGCGACTTCCTGGATCCGGTGATCGGCAGCAGCCGCGAGGTGGGCATCAAAGGTCGCCATTTCGATGGCCGCCTGAATACCTCGCTGACTTTCTTCGACACACGCCAGGACAACGTGGCCCAGGCCGATCCGGGCCAATTCCTGCCGGACGGCATTACCCAGGCCTATACGCCGGTGAACGGCACTCGCTCACGCGGCTACGAATTCGAAGCCTCCGGTGCGATCACCGATCGCTGGAACACCACGCTTGGGTGGTCGCATTTCAACATCAAGGCCCCGCAGCAGGGCGCGATCAATACCTCGCTGCCGCGCACGCTGGTACGCCTGTTCACCACCTACCAACTGCCCGGCAGCTGGAACGGCCTAACCATCGGCGGCGGCCCCAACTGGCAGTCGGCGAGCCAGGCGCCGGTGGATGGCCCGAACGGCACGCAGTATGTGAATCAGTCGTCCGTGCTTCTACTGAGCGCGATGGCGCGTTACGCCTTCAACGACCATGTCTCGCTGCAGGTCAATGGCGAAAATCTTCTGGACCGCAAGTACTTCGTGCTGGATGAGTACAGCAACCTGTACTACGCCGCCGGCCGAAGCGCGACGCTGAGCTTCAACTACAAGTTCTTCTGATCGCCGAAGACAAATCAGACCGCGACCGGATCGGTATCCATCATCCGATCGCGACCAGCCTGCTTGGCGGCGTACAGGCGACGGTCGACGCGGTCGAGCAGGCTTACCCAATTGTCACCGGCTTCCGGCGTGACCGCGCCCACGCCGATGCTCGCGGTGAGGCGGCCTAGCGGGGCAGGGCCGTGCAGGATCTGGGCATCTTTCAGCAGCTGGCGGCAGTGCTCGGCCACGCCGACGGCGCCCGAGGCACTGGTGCCGGGGAGCAGCATGGCGAATTCCTCGCCACCGATGCGGGCCAGCAAATCGTTCGGCCGGGCGGCGGCCTGGACCAGCACCGAGGCCACGCGGCGCAGGCAGTCATCGCCTGCCAGGTGGCCGTAGCGGTCGTTGTATTGCTTGAAGTAGTCGATGTCGATCATCAGTAGCGCGATCGGTTCGCGCTGGTTGCGGGCGCGCTCCCACGCGGCATCCATCACCTGGTCGAAGCGCCGCCGGTTGGCGACGTTGGTCAGGCCGTCCTTGAACGATAGTTCCTCCAGCTCGCGCTGCATGACCAGCAGCTTTTCTTCGGTTTTCTTCCGTTCGGAAATATCGAACATGAAACCGACGAGCGAATTCACCGTGCCATCGTCGTTGCGCACCACGTGCACGACGTCGCGGATCCATACGTAATCGCCATTGCTGCACAGCGCGCGATAGTCCGCCTCGTGGTCGATGCCTGCCATGGACTGCGCCACGCAGAAGTCCACCGCCCACTGGCGGTCTTCCGGGTGCATGCGTTCGGCCCAATCCTGCACGGTCACCCAGCTGTCCGGCGTCCAGCCAAGCAATGCCTCGATCTGGGGACCGATATAGGCGAACTGCATGGTCACCCAGTCGATTTTCCAGGGTATGGCCCGTGTGGATTCCAGAAGCGTCTTGTAGACGGCGTCGTCGGTGGCGATGTCATGCGTAGTCATACATGGCTATCGGCAGCGTCGCTGTTTTCTGGAGCCGTGGCTGGTCAGAGTGTGCCTGTCCCCATTGTCCGTTGTCATGTCCGCGGACAGCGGCAAGCTTAATATGTGTCATTGCAAGTTTTTGAAGTGCCAGCGATTTTGTAGTTGGCGCAGCCATTGCTTACTACCTCGCACAGTATGGTTTTAGTAGATGGAGGAAGGCCCTTGTTCACCTATTACTTCAAACTCGGTTTGCGCAGCTTGTCGCGACACCGGATATTGACGGCGTTGATGGTGTTGACCATCGGCTTCGGCGTGGCTTCCTCCATGGTGACCTATGCGGTGTACCGCGCCACGGCGCGCAACCCCATACCGTGGAAGTCTTCGCAACTTTTTGTGGCCCAGGTGGACAACTGGGGGCCGAACAACAACGAGACTCCTCCCGGTGAGCCTGCCGAGCAGCTCAGCTACATCGATGCCATGGCCTTGCAACATGCCCACTGGGCGCCCCGGCAGACGGTGCTTTACCCACTGGGTATTTCCGTGATTCCCGACGAAGCCAATCGCCAGCCCGAGGGAGTGAACTCTTATGCCGTTTACGCCGACGCCTTCGCCATGTTCGATATCCCGTTCCTCTACGGCGGCCCGTGGACGGCGAATGACGACAATGGCCGTGCGGCTGTCGCCGTCATCAACCGAGACTTGAACGACCGGATTTTTCACGGCCAGAACAGCGTTGGGCGGGAAGTAAACCTGGAAGGCCATCTCTATCGCGTGGTCGGCGTGATGGATACCTGGGACCCGCAGCCGATGTTCCTGGATGTCGTCAATACCAGAGGCTTCACCGAGCCGGTGGAGGTGTTCATCCCGTTTACCCATGCCCTCGACCAGCGTTTCGTCACCGCCGGCAACACCAACTGCGTGTCCGATCCCGGCGTGGGCTGGGATAACTGGCTCCGCTCGGAGTGCATCTGGCTCACATTCTGGGCGGAACTGCCCACGCCGGCAGCAACAGCCACCTATCGCGATCGCTTGCGCGGTTACGCCGCCGAGCAGCAGCGCGCAGGCCGCTTTCGCTGGCCGCCCAACGTGCGCCTGCACGACGTCGCCGACTGGCTCGACTACCAGAAAGTGGTGCCGCAAGGCGCCAAGGTTTCCCTGGTGGTGTCGGTGAGCTTCTTTGGCGTATGCCTGGTCAACACCATCGGGCTGTTGCTGGCCAAGTTCATGCGACGCGCGCAGGAGATCGGCGTGCGCCGGGCCCTGGGCGCGTCGCGCCGGGAAATCTATGCACAGTTCCTGATCGAGGCAGCGACTGTGGGACTTACCGGCGGCGTGCTCGGCCTGTTGCTGACGGCGATTGGCATGCACGGCATCGACCTGGTCTTCAGCCCCCAGATTGCACGGCTTGCCTATCTGGATCCGGCGCTGGTTTGCCTGACGCTTGCCGTTTCAGTGGTAGCGGCCCTGCTGGCCTCGTTGTACCCGACGTGGCGTGCCGCGCAGGTGCAACCGGCCTGGCAGTTGAAGTCGAACTAGGAGCAACCATGGATATCCAGCCCATCATCAGCGCACTGCGGCGGCACAAGGCCGGCACGATCCTGATCGTGCTGCAGATCGCGCTTACCCTTGCGATCGTCTGCAACGCGTTGTCGATCATCCGCACCAACATGGAGCGGATGGCGAGCCCCACGGGCATCGTGGAAGAAAACCTGCTTACCGTGATGAACACCTGGGTGGGCAGTACCGACGGCAAGGTGCTCGCGCCCCTGATCCGTACCGACCTTGAAACCCTGCGTTCCCTTCCCGGGGTGGAAGACGCCACCGTGATGAACTCATTTCCGTTGCGCGGCGGTGGCTGGTCCACCGGCGTGCGCCTGGACAACAGCAAGGAACATTGGCTGTTCGAGGCTGGCATGTACGCCAGTGACGACCATGCCCTGGCCACGCTGGGCGTGCATCTGGTGGCGGGCCGCAATTTTCGGCCCGAGGAAATCGTCGACGGCAGCGACTTCAATACACTGGTGATACCGCCGGTGGCGATCGTCACCAAGGCCATGGCCGACCGCTTGTTTCCGGACGGGTCGGCGCTGGGCAAGACGGTGTACCTGAACACGGGCAAGGATGCGCCACCCACGATCATCATCGGCATCATCGATCGCCTGCATGTGCCGTGGTCGGCGGCCTTTGCAGACACGTGGGCGGAAGACGTCGCCATTGTCCCCGCCCGATTGACCAATCGCTACGGCGACTACCTCATTCGTACCCGGCCCGGCATGCTCGACCGCATGGTGCGCGAGGCGCCGGCGGCCCTGGTCAAGGCGCATCGTGAACGCGTATTCCCACCTCATGGCGGCGTGCGCACTTTCGACCAGGTGCGAGAGGATGCCTACCGGACCGATCGCGGCATGGCGGTGGTCATGGGCGTGGTGAGCCTGGCCCTGCTTTTGATCACCGGCGCGGGCATCGTTGGCCTCACCAGTTTCTGGGTGGGCCAGCGACGTGCGCAGATTGGCGTGCGCCGCGCGCTGGGTGCCAGGCGGCGCGACATCCTGCTGTATTTCCTTACCGAGAATTTCCTTATCACCCTTGCCGGCGTGGCGATCGGTATCGTGCTTTGCGGGGTGCTCAATGTCTGGATGGCGGTGAACTTCGAGGTCAGCCACGTGCCGCTGGCGTACATGGGTGCTGGCATCTTGTTACTGCTGACACTGGGGCAGGCGGCCACGCTGAACCCGGCGATGCGCGCCTCGCGCGTCTCGCCGGTGGAGGCCACCCGCCCAGCCTGACTACGCCGCGAAGCCACCATCGATCATCAGGTTTGCGCCAGTGATGTAAGCGGCCTCAGGGCCTGCAAGATAGGCCACGAAGCTGGCGATTTCGTCCGCGTGGCCGTACCTGCCCGTGGCGAGCATTGGCACCAGGTTCGCGGCCATCGGGCCGTTGGCCGGATTCATGTCGGTGTCGACGGGGCCTGGTTGCACCGTGTTCACGGTGATGCCGCGCGGACCAAGGTCGCGTGCCAGGCCTTGGGTCAGGCCCTGCAACGCCGACTTGCTCATTGCGTATACCGCGCCGCCGGCGAAGGGCATGCGGTTGGCGTTGGTGCTGCCGATGTGGATGATGCGGCCTCCGGTGCCCATCGCCCTTGCCGCGGCGCGGCTGGCGATCACGGCCGAGCGCACATTGATGGCGATGGTGCGGTCGATGTCTTCGGTGGTGAATTCCTCGATCGGGGCAATGGCCAGCACGCCAGCGCTGTTGACCAGGATGTCGAAGCTGCCGAATGTCGCCTTGGTCTTCTCCACCGCCGCTTCGATCGCGCTATCGCTGGCGCTGTCGGCCTGGATGGCGATGGCCCGGCCGCCGGCTTTGCCGATTTCTTCGACCAGCGCCTGGGCGGGGGCGGCGCCCTGCACATAGGTAATGGCGACCGATGCGCCGCCGGCGGCAAGGCGCCGGGCAATGGCTGCGCCGATACCGCGCGAGCCTCCGAGGACCAGGGCGCTCTTGCCCTGGATGGAATTGAGGTTGTCCATGGTGGATCTCCGGTGGAAGGGGTTTTAAGTCGAACACCAATGTACGGCGTAGATTTCCCAACCAACAGATCGGATAAGGTATTTTCATTCGATCCTATCGGTTTAGAATCGGGCGCATGGATACGCTTAACGGGATGGTCTGCTTCCTTCGTAGCGCGGAGCTGGGAAGCTTCGCCCATGCGGCACGGCGCCTGGGCCTTACGCCCGCCGCCGTCGGCAAGAACGTCGCGCGGCTGGAGGCGGAACTGGGTGTCCGATTGTTCCAGCGCAGCACCCGCCATTTGTCCCTCACTGAAGCTGGCGAAGCCTTCCGCCTGGAAGTGGAGGGAAGCCTGGATCACCTGCAGGGCGCGCTGGCCAATGCGCGGGCGCGTACAGCTGGCCCCGTGGGCGTGTTGCGCATCAGCCTGCCCAACGCGTTCGGCCGCGAGTACATCGTGCCGATGCTTGGCGATTTTCTGCGTGCCTATCCTGGGGTGCGGCCGGACTGGCACTTCGACAACCGGCCAGTCGACCTGATTGCCGAAGGCTTCGACGTCGCGCTGGGTGGTGGTTTCGACCTGCGTCCAGGTGTGGTCGCACGCGCACTGGCGCCGGCCCACCGCATCCTGGTGGCGTCGCCTGCATACTTGGCTTCAATGCCCGCACCTCAAACGCCCGCCGATCTCGCCGGCCGCGACGGCATCCTTATCCGCTCGCCGCAGACCGGGCGTATTCGCGACTGGGTGCTGAGCCATCGCAAGGGTGCCCAGGCGTCGATCGAACTAGAGCCGCGCATCGTCTTCGACGATCCGGAGGCCACGTGCCAGGCCGCAGCGATGGGCATGGGCATTGCGCTACTCGCCGTACAGTCGGCACTGCCGTGGATCGAGCGCGGCGCATTGCGAAGGGTGCTCCCCGACTGGTGGGTCGACGGCGGCAACCTGTCGATCTACTACTCCGCGCAGAAGTTGCTGCCGCAGAAAACCCGCGTGTTCATCGACCATGTCGTCGAAACGTTCAAGCAACAGGATCTCCCGGCGCGCTTCTCGGCGACGCATCCAGTGGTGATGTAGGGCCAACACCCATACTGGTGGTTACAACGATTGGATCAACGATGGAGGGCAGGGCATGCAGTCACGTTTTGGGCAGCGATTCCTCGTGGTGTATTCAGGTGTGCTTACGGCTGTCTTCGCGGTTACCGTGCTTTCCGGTTTCGTAGGCGCCACGACAAAAAAGACGACGCTCGACGAACTCACCGTGCAGCGCATCAATGTGGTGGAGCCCGATGGCACCTTGCGCATGGTGATTTCGAACAAGGCGACGGAGCCGGGCCTTATCATCAAGTCGAAGGAGCATCCCCATCCCACGCGATCGAGTGCCGGCATCATCTTCTATAACGACGAAGGCACCGAAAACGGCGGGCTTACCTTCGAAGGGAAGATGGGCAAGGACGGGCAGGGCGAATCTTCCGGGCACTTGAGTTTCGATGAGTACGAGCAGGACCAGGCGTTCGTGGAGGAATACGGTCAGCAGGAGGGCAAGCGGTACTCCAGGCTGGTATTTGCCGATAATCCCCACGTGCCGATGTCGAAAGTGGTTGAATTCACCGATTCCATCAGCCAGTTGCCGCCCGATGAGAAGAAAAAGCGCATGGCGGAATTCATCGCCAGCAACCAGTACAAGGCAAAGCCGCGGATGATCCTTGCCCGCATGCCGGACGAGTCGGTGATGCTTGGCCTCAACGATTCAGAAGGAAGGCCGCGGATCCGGATGCAGGTAGCTCCCGACGGCACGCCGTCGCTGCAGATGCTTGACGACAAGGGCAAAGTCATAGGCCAGTTACCCGCGACCGCCGCGCGATAGCATTTACGGTAGGGAATCCTCGCGTCCGCTGGACGCGTGGTTTCCGCCGTCCGCCCCGTCAGTGGACCCACTCGTCCCATCGTCGATGCGGCGGCACTTCCACCACCCTAAGGTTCCTCCACCTTGGCCCCCGCCATTGATGGAGTGCACGCACATGTCCGCCTTCGCCACGAAAACCGTGTCTTGTCTTCGAACGATATTCGCCCTGGCGCTCGTCGCCGCCATTCCCGCGCATGCCTGGGAACTCGCACCGCCCGGTACCAACGAACACGAGCAAAGCGAAGCCGGCGTCCGCGCCACGGAAGACCACTGGAGCCTAGCGGAGGTGACCGGCCAGACCGAATGGCTAGAGTCGATGCTGATGCCCGGTTACCGCTCGGTGGACAACGGCGTGGCGCACTCGAAGGAACGCATCGTCGCCGGCGCGGCCAAGAACAAGGGTTCGACGGACGGAAAGGCGAAGCTCGACGCGTACCGGAAGGAGCATCCCTCGGGCACCTCGGTGGTCGTCCACGGCAACATCGCCGTGGTCTCGTTCTACGACCTGAGCCTTGGACCGGATAACGGTGTGAAGTCCTCGGATGTCTTCCTGTACGAGGGCGGCGCCTGGCACGCGGCGTATTCGCAGCACGGCACGGTGGGTAAGGAATGAGGTCGGGATCTGCTCTGGCCAGCGCCTGCGCGCTGATCGCGCTGGCCGCCCCGGCTCTTGGCTGTGCGGAAGATGCCCACGCACTCGTGGGCAAGGCTCTCTCTGCCATGGGGCAGGGGCGTGACCTGCACACCGTGGCGCAACTCAAGCGCACGACAACCAGTGTGGATTTCGACATCGTCGAATTCGACCATGCCGATGCGCCTTACATATTCTCCGGTGCGCGAGGCCTGACCATCGTGGACGATCTGCAGGGACAGCGGCGTGTGAGCGATGAAGCACAGCTCACGGCCAGCGGCGCACCACCGCCGTATGTCATGCGCAAGCTCTACGGGAAAGATGGCGAAGTGGGTCAGATGGTCATGGCCGGCAAGGCCGCCCGGGCGTGGCACATGGAGGCCCCCATGGCGTGGCAGACCGACGAGCCCATCGCGGCGCTGTTGCTTGCCGAGCATGCCGATGACCTGAAGCAGGAAAAGGATACATCGCTCCACGGTATTCCCCAGCACCTGTTGTCTTTCCACCAGGGAAAGAGTCCTGTGCGCATTTACCTCGACGCACAGACCAACCTGCCGTCCGCCATCGAGACCACGCGTAGCTGGCACCGCGCCACCAGCGGCGACCTGGCCTGGAATGCCTGGGGGGACATCACCGACCGTGTTGACCTGATGAACTACGCGCTCGGCGAGGGCGTGCGCTATCCAGGGCAATCGGACACGTTCCGCAATGGCGTGCATCTGCGTGCTGCCGTGATCGATGAAGTGCACTTCGACAACACGGTGGATGACAAGGCGTTCGCGATGAAATCCGAGTTGCCGCCTGTGACCGCGCATAACGTGGACGACCTCGCGCTGGGCGAGGCGATCGGCCTGGCGCCCGATCCAAAGAAGCCGATCGCGGAAATCGCGCCGGGCGTGGTGCAGATCCCGGGCTCGTGGTACAGCACCATCGTGCGCCAGGACGACGGCCTGGTGATCATCGATGCGCCGATCTCGGCCGGCTACTCGCATCGCGTTCTCGACGAAGCGGCACGCCGCTTCCCGGGGATGAAGGTCAAGGCACTGATCACATCCACCGCGTTCTACTGGCATGTGGCCGGTGTGCGCGAATACGTGGCGCGTGGCATCCCCATCTATGTTCGCGACCGCAACGTGGCGGTGATCCGCGCTCTGGCGGCAGCGCCTCATGGCCTGCTTCCGGACGACCTTGCTCGTGCGCCGCGGTCGCCGGATATCCGGTCCGTGTCATCTCCCATCATCTTGGGCAAAGGTGTCAACGCCATCACCGTGATGCCCGTGCCGGACGGCGAGCAGCCGATGTTGATGTCGTCGATCCCGGGTGCGCACCTGCTGCATACCGGAGAGATGGTGCAGCCGTTGGGCCCCGGCGGCTCGTTGCTCTATCCAGAGGCCTTGCTGGAACTGACGCACTCCGTGCGGGCGGCGGGCATCGATACGCAGGGCCTGTCCATGATTGGCATGCATATGAGCCCGACACCCTGGACCATCCTGGAATCTACCCTTGCCGCCGCGAAATGAGCGGTTCTGAAAGGGGACTGACTTTGATATTGGAATAAGAACCGTTATCATTCGCGATAATCCGGCCGCAGCACCCCGCGCGGCCGCCCTGTCCGGATGAAATCCCGTGTCCAAGCCTCTTTCCCGGCCGGCGCTGCTCGTTGCCGTAGCCCTCGCCCTGACCACCCAGGCCGCTGCACAGGACACCACGTCCACGGCTCCGGTCGATGCCAAGACCATGGAAGCGGTGAACGTGGTCTATTCCACCACCAAGACCGAAACGCCGGTGGTGCAGATCCCGCAGTCGGTGTCGGTGATCACGCCGGACCGCATGCAGGCGTACGGTGTGCAGGGGCTGGATGAGTCGGTGCGCTACCTGGCGGGTGTGGTCGGCGGCAGCTATGGCATGGATCCGCGCAGCGACTGGATTCTCGTCCGCGGCTACGACCCGGCGCGTTTTCTCGACGGCCTGGCGTTGCCCAGCGGCTCCTGGACTTCCGATTCGCGCATAGAGCCGTATGGCCTTGAGCGCGTGGAGGTGAACAAGGGGCCGTCGTCCGCGGTGTATGGCCAGCTGCCACCGGGCGGCATGATCAGCATGACCAGCAAGCGCCCGAGCCTGGATGCGCCGCGCGAGGTGGAAGCCACCGTCGGCAGCTTCGGTGAGAAACAACTTGCCGGCGACGTCGGCGGGAAGCTCGACAACGACGGCCACTGGCTCTACCGCGTAGTGGCCCTGGCACGCCAGGGCGATTCGCCGCTGAAGCATTCGCAGGACGACCGCTATTACTTCGCGCCAAGCCTCACCTGGAAACCCGACGACGATACGTCGTTCACCTTGCTTGCCCGTTACCAGCGCGCGCTGTCCAACGGCGTGGGTGGCTTCCTGCCGGAGCAGGGCACGTTGCTGCCCAATCCCAACGGACGTATTCCCCGCGATGTGAATCCCGGCGAGCCGGGCTACGATTTCTATCACAAGACCGACAAATCCATCGGCTGGGACTTCAGCCATCGCTTCAACGACACCTGGTCGGTACGCCAGGACCTGCGCGTGGAAGATGCGATGGTGGACCACCGGTCCATCGGCAGCCTGGGCTTGCAGGACGACCTGCGCACGCTCAACCGCTACAACTTTCCGGTGTACGACCGCACGCACCTGTTCGCCGTGGATAACCAGGCGCAGGCGAAGTTCGCCACCGGCGCCGCAGAGCACACCGTGCTGATGGGCGTGGATTACCTGCGCAACAGCGACGACAGCCGCTCGGCCTTCGGCAGCGCACCGACGATCGATATCTACAACCCGGTGTACGGCGCGCCGATCGATCGCATTGCCTACACCTCGCGTACCGAATCCACGCTGCGCCAGACCGGCGCCTATGTGCAGGATCAGATCAACTGGGGCAAATGGGGCATCGTCGCCAGTGGCCGCAACGACTGGGTGACCAACGATATCGACGACATCATCGCAGGCACGCATCGCAAGCAGACGGACAACGCGTTTTCCGGCCGCCTGGGCCTGAACTACAACTTCGATTCGGGCGTGGTGCCTTACCTGGCCTATTCCCACTCGTTCAAGACCACGGTAGGCGCCACCTTCGCCGGTGAAGCCTTCAAGCCGATCACGGGCGACCAGTACGAGGGCGGCGTGAAATACGCCTCGGCCGATGGCCGCACGCTACTGACCGCGGCGGTCTACCAGCTGACGCAGAAGAACGCGTTGACCGTTGATCCCGACCACATCCTGTTTTCGATCCAGCAGGGCCGCACGCGCACGCGCGGCGCGGAACTTGAAGCGAACGTCGCCGTCACCGACGACTTCAGCATGACGGCCGCCTGGGCCTGGACGGACGCTCGTGTTACCGAGGCCAACGATGCCAGCCGCGGCAAGCGCGTGGCGCTGGTGCCCAACCGGCAGGGCTCGGTGTCGGCGGATTATTCCCTGCATGAAGGCGCCTTGGCGGGCCTTGGCTTCGGCGGCGGCGTTCGCTACATCGGGCGCCACTATGGCGACGCCAACAACGACTTCCCGACCGGTGGCTACGCCCTTTTCGACGCCAACGTGCACTACGACTTCGATCAGTGGCGCGTGCAGCTGACCGGCTCGAACCTCACCGACCGCAACTACATCACCGCCTGCAACAGTGCGATCTGGTGCTACTACGGCTACCCGCGCACGGTCACCGCATCCGTGCGCTACCGCTGGTAACTAGCCCAGCACCCGGTCGCCGACCAGCACGATGTCGGCCGGGCGTGCGGCGAACAGGCCGCAGGTGACCACGCCGACGATCTGGTTGAGCTTGTTTTCCGTGCCGACCGGATCGACGATGCGCCAGCCGTGGACGTCGAGGATCCAGTTGCCGTTGTCGGTAACCACGCCGTCACGCCATACCGGGTGGCCGCCCATGGCGGAAATTTCGCGGGCCACGTGGCTGCGTGCCATGGGGATCACTTCCACCGGCAGCGGGAACGTGCCGAGCACGTCCACCTGCTTGGATGAATCCATGATGCAGACGAAGGTCTTCGATGCCGATGCGATGATCTTTTCGCGGGTGAGTGCCGCGCCGCCGCCCTTGATCAGGCGCTTGTGCGGATCGCACTCGTCGGCGCCGTCGATGTAGATATCCAGCGGGCCCACGGCATTGAGGTCGAGCACGTCGATGCCGTGCGATTTCAGCTGCCGGGTGGACTGTTCGGAACTGGACACCGCGCCCTGGATGTCGTTTTTCATCGAAGCCAGTGCATCGATGAAAAAAGCCACCGTGGAGCCGGTACCGACGCCGATCACGGCGCCCTTCTCGACGTAGCGAAGGGCAGCTTCGCCAGCGAGGCGCTTTTCGTTCTGGCTCATGGCCATCACTCCAGGGTAAGGATGTAGTCCCAATGCGGCTTGGAAACCGGCATCACTGAAAGCCGATTGCCCTTGCGGACCAGCGCCATGTCGGCGAGTTCGTCGAGGCCCTTGAGTTCTTCCAGCGTAATAACGCGCTTGAGCTTCCGGACGAACTTGACGTCCACCAGCATCCAGCGTGGATCCTCGCGCTTGGCGCCGGCGTCGAAGTAGTGGCTCTTCGGATCGAACTGGGAAGGATCCGGATACGCGGAGGTGGCTACCGACGCGATGCCGGCGATGCCGGGCACGGCGCAGTTGGAGTGGTAGAAGAAGACCTTGTCGCCGACCCGCATGCCGTCGCGCATGAAGTTGCGCGCCTGGTAGTTGCGGACGCCATCCCAGGCTTCCTTGCCCTTGCGTTTGAGATCGTCGATCGAAAACGTGTCCGGCTCGGACTTCATCAGCCAGTAGTTCATTTCCCGCCCGTGCAGTCGATCAGCTCTTTTTCCGTGGCGATGTAGTCGAGCCGGACATCCCAGTGGGCCGTCTCGATCGATTTGACTTCCTGGAAGGAATAGCCCACGCCCACCAGCAGCGGCTGCGCGGGGCGCTCGGCGACGTTCAGGAAATCGAAGCTGCGGTCGTAGTAGCCGCCGCCGAACCCCAGGCGGTTGCCCTTGCGGTCGAAGCCGAGCAACGGCACCAGTACAAGATCCATCTGGTTGGGCGCGCTGACGTGATCCTGGTTGACCGGTTCAGGGATGCCAAGCCGGTTCGGTGCCACTTCGTCGCCGGTGCGCCAGGGCACGAAGCACAGGCGGCGGTTGCTGTCGATCACCGGCAGGTAGAACTGCTGGCCCCGCTCGGTGAGGCCAGCGATGGCAAGGTTCAGCGGCAGCTCGCCACCGGTGGCCCAGTAGCCGGCCACTTTGCCATCGGTAAGGAATTCGGGAAGCGATTCAAGGCTATGCCGCAGGCCCTGGGCCGCGCCGATGCGCTCGGCGGGCCCGAGGTCGCGACGTCGCTGGGCGAGGTCGCCACGCAGTTCGCGTCGCTGGCTGGGACTTGTTGGCATAAGTACTGACAGGCCCAGTCAAAGGAGAATAAGTGGCGTTAACCGCAATGCCGTTGCACACCGAACGACCTTGATCCACGAGGATCAGGTGGGAGGACCATCACGGCTCTAAGGCTTTCCGCACGCGGCGGACATGCACACAATCCGTGAACTGGCCGACCCGGGGCCGTTTATAGGAACAAGGCAAATGTAAGGATGCGCTATCGAACACCGCAGAAAACGCCGTCCCTATTTTATGTGGCCGTCGAGCACACCTTCAAGCTTCTTGCGCAGATTGCCCAAACCTTCGGTCAGCGCCAGTTCCTGGGCGGCGTGCTCGACCTTCAGTCCCAAGAGCTCATGGGCGATCGAGACCGCGGCCAATACGGCGATGCGGTCGAAGCCCGGCGCGCGCGCATTTACCTTTAGTTCCCGCATCTTGCCGTCAAGGTACTGCGCTGCGGCCACGAGGCCAGCGCGCTCTTCCGGGGCGCAGGCGATGTGGAACTCGCGGTCCAGCAGTCGCAGGGCGACCGGTTCGGCGGTGGACATGGCGGGATGCGTCCTTAAGGGGTGCTTTCCAGCGCCTTGAGACGCTGGATCATCGCCTCGACCCGCTGGCGCGCCTGTTCGTTGCGCGCTACCAGGCCTGCGCGTTCACTGGCCAGCTGTTCCTGGCTGTGGCGCAGGCTGCGGTTTTCCTCGGTCAGTCGCCGGACTGTCTCGGCGAGCTGGTCCAGGCTGTGCCCCAGGGCGTCGATTTCGGCGGAAACATCAGAGGGTGTCGGCATGGGCGGACTATAGCAAACCGCCACCGGCTGACAGCAAGAGCTGCGTTAGACTTAGGCTCTTTGCAGGAGGCGAACCATGGGCACCGGCCAGAGTGTCACTTTCGACGACCTCGACCAGCTCGTCGTGCGCCTGGAACTGGGTACCGAGGCCAGCGAATTGCATGGCTCGCTGTGCGGTTTCCTGAGCGGTGGCGGCCACTTCGGTGGACAAGGCGTGTTGCCGGCCCTGCACCTGGAGGAAGGCAAGGCGCCCACCGGCCCGGACCTCTCCCTGCTATCGCGCCTGCGCCAGGAAAGCGCTGAGGCCCTGTCCGATCCGGAATTTGCCTTCCAATTGCTGCTGCCTGACGACGACGCCCCGGTGGGTGACCGTGCCGATGCCCTGGTGGAATGGTGCCGGGGCTTCCTTGGCGGCCTGGGGTTGGCCGGTTCCCGTGGCCATGGCGATCTTTCCGAGGAAGCGCGCGAAGTACTGCGCGATCTCGGCGTGATCGCCTCGTCCGACCTCGACCGCGGCGACGAGGAGGAAGACGAAGCCTCTTATACCGAGCTTGAGGAATTTGTCCGCGTGGGCGTACTTCTGCTGCACGCCGAACTTGCCGCCGGCGAACCACCGGCCAGCGATACCCTGCATTGATCGCGGCGGCCGAGTACGCGCGCCGCCGGCGTCAGCTGATGCGCATGGCCGGCGAGGATGCCGCGGTCATCGTCGCCGCGGCCCCCGAGCGCATGCGCAACGCCGACGCCCCCTGGCCGTACCGCCAGCATTCGGATTTCCATTACCTGTCGGGCTTTGGCGAGCCGGACAGCATCCTGGCCTTGCTGCCAGGCCGCAGCCAGGGCGAGGCGGTGCTGTTCTGCCGCGAGCGCGATGCCGAGCGCGAACGCTGGGACGGTGAGCGGCTGGGCACCGAGCGCGCCGCCGAACAGCTGAAACTGGACGACGCCTTCCCGATCGAGGATATCGACGACATCCTGCCGGGCATGATCGAGGGCAGGGCGCGGCTGTACTGTCATTTTGGCGCTGAACCTGAATTCGACGCCCGCCTGCTCGGCTGGATGCGCCGCCTGCGCTCGGCGCGGGGCGGCGGTGTGGTGCCCAAGGAGTTCGTGGCCCTGGGCCATCTACTGCACGATCTGCGGCTGTACAAATCGAAGGCGGAGCTGGCGCTGATGAAACAGTCCGCGTCCATTGCCGCCAAGGCGCACCTGGCCGCCATGCGCGTGGCCCGGCCCGGCGTTGCCGAATACGAGGTGGAAGGGGAGCTGTTGCGCGTGATGCGCGGCAATGGGGCGGTGCCGGCCTTTCCCCCCACGGTCGCCGGCGGCGCCAACGCCTGCGTCATGCACTACCAGGCCAATCGCGCGCGCCTGCGCGATGGCGACCTGCTGCTGGTCGATGCCGGCGCGGAAGTGGATTGCTACGCCTCGGACATCACCCGTACCTATCCGGTGGGTGGAAAATTCTCTCCCGAGCAACGGGCGCTCTACGACATCGTATTAAGTGCGCAGGCCGCTGCCATCGACGAAGTGCGCCCGGGCCAGGTCTTTAGCGCCGCGCACGATGTCGCGGTGGAGGTGATCACCGAAGGCCTGTGCGCGCTTGGCCTGATCAAGGGCACGCCAGCCAAGGCGATTGCTTCGGGTGCTTACCGGAAATTCTTTCCCGGAAAAACCGGTCACTGGCTGGGCCTGGACGTGCACGATGTCGGCGACTACCGCGTGGACGGAGAGCCAAGGCTGCTGGAGCCGGGCATGGTGGTGACGGTGGAACCTGGCGTTTACATCGATCCGGATGAGCGTTCGGTCCCTGAGCGATGGCGTGGGATCGGCATCCGCATCGAGGACGACGTGGCCGTGGGCCGCGATGGTCCGCAGGTGCTCACCGGGGATGTACCCAAGGGCATCGAGGAACTGGAAGACCTGCTCGGCAGCCGCGCATCGTGAACATCAAGCCCTGCTGAGATGCCCACGCCCTGGACCGCGCTCGTCGACTATCGCCTTCCCGCCATCGGCGCGGTGGCGACCGCCACGGCGTTGTACAAGCGGCTGGTTTCGCTGGCGGCCATCGACCGGTCGCCGGGGTTGTGGCGCGATGGTGATTCCAGTCCGTTGCGGGAGGCACTGTTTGCCGTGCGCAGCGATGCGGCCTTGTTTTCGGCCGACCGGCGCGTCCTTGCCATCGGCATCCATGTCCGCGCCCACCGTTGGCTCGCCGATGCGCAAGAGGGTGCGCACCTTGTCGAGGGCGGCGGCGAGGCGGGGCTGTTCGCTGCCGACGAGGTGGACCTTGCATGCCCCGAGTGCGAGCACCTGGTGGTGCTGGGCGGCGAGGAAAGCGCCTATCTGGAAGAGGCGTTGAACGTCTGGAGCGAAGGCTCGGAGACGGCGCCCCTGGTGTGCCCGGCCTGCGGTGGCTGGACGCCGTTGCCGCACTGGCGGTCGCCCGGGAATGGCTTTGCCTGTGGCGAACTGGCCGTGACGCTCTGGGGCGCGCACCTGCTCGAACTGATCGACCCTGCACCGGATACCCCGGCGCGCCTGCTGCGCACGGCCCTGGGCGACGCGCAGGGCCGTTTCGGGGTGGTGTTCGGGCGGGGCTAACCCTGCCGGCCACACTTGGCGCACTGGGCATCAAGGCGCACCATTGACGTTTGCCCCCATCCGGACCGGAGCCCCACGATGTCCAGCGCGCTTGCCGCCCTCTATCCCCAGCACCTGGCCACGGTGCGCGAACGCACCGACAAGGCGTTGGCGCTTGGCGGTTTCGATCATCTGGTGGTGGCCGCCGGGCGGCCGATCGTCCGCTTCCTGGACGACACCTACTATCCGTTCGCGGTGAGCCCGCACTTCAAGCACTGGTTGCCGCTCATCGACGCGCCGGGCAGTTGGATCGCCTATACGCCGGGCAAGAAACCCAAACTCGTTTTCCTGCAGCCGCGTGATTACTGGCACGTGGTGCCCGAGGCGCCGTCGGGGTACTGGGTGGAGCACTTCGACATCGTGGTGATCCGCGAGCCTGCCGAGGCCGCGGCGCACCTTCCCGATGCCACGCGCAGCGCGATCATCGCCGACGACAATGTGCGCCTGGATGGTTTCGCTCCCAGCGCCACCGCGGCAGTGATGGATTACCTGCACTTCCACCGTGCGTTCAAGACGCCTTACGAACTGGCCCTGATGCGCATCGCCAGTGAGCGTGGCGCGCGCGGCCATCGCGCCGCGGAGGCCGCGTTCCGCGCCGGCAAGAGCGAGTTGGGCATCCACATGGATTACCTCGGCGCTGTGGGCCAGATCGACGCTGAGTTGCCCTATGCCTCGATCGTGGGCCTGAACCAGCACGGTTCGGTGCTGCACTACACCAACTTCGACCGTGAGCCGCCCAGGCCCAGCCTTTCATTCCTGATCGACGCCGGTGCGGGCGCCTCGGGTTATGCCAGCGACATCACGCGCACGTATGCCTCGCCCCAGGCCCAGGAATTCCAGGCGCTGATCGATTCGGTGGAAGCGGCCCAGCAGTCGTTCTGCGCGCAAGTGAAGGCGGGCCTGGACTACGCCAGGCTCCATGTCCACGCGCACCACGTGCTGGCAGAGGTGCTGCGCGAACACGGTTTCATCCGCATGAGCGCCGAGAGCGCGGTGGCATCGGGTGTGTCGGCGGTGTTCTTCCCGCATGGCCTGGGCCATGGCATCGGCATGCAGGTGCACGAGGTGGCCGGCTTCCAGGAAAGCGAAATTGGCGGCTTCATCAAGCGTCCCGATGGCCATCCTTACCTGCGCCTGACGCGCACCCTGGCGCCGGGCATGGTGGTGACGATCGAGCCGGGGATCTACTTCATCGACATGCTGCTGGCGGAGCTTAAGGAGAAGCCCGAGGCGAAGGATATCGACTGGGCGCGCGTGGATGCCTTCCGCAAGTACGGCGGCATCCGCATCGAGGACGACGTGGTGTGCACGGCGGGCGAGCCTGAAAACCTCACCCGCGATGCCTTCGGCCAGGTGGCGGCCTAGTATTCGCTGCTCGCGGCGTGTTCCAGCCAGCGGTCCAGTTGCGCCGCGTCGCGGTTGTTGATGGCCACGATGCGGTAGCCCGACCAGGTCTGGCCCAGCGTCGTGGCTGGCTCGTTCCATTGCTCCTGGATGCCGACCAGCAGCATCGTGCCGTCAGCACCCGGTAGCGATACCGACACCTGGTAGACCGCCGCGCTGTTGGGCGCGCGGCCACCGATCAGCATCATGCCGGTGGCCGACAGATTGCCCAGCTGGCCCAGGATCTGGTCGGTCATGGTGTCGATCACCGGGATCGGCAGGCGGGTGCGCAGGCGCGGGGCGCCACGCTGTTCGATCGTGCCCATGTCAGCTGGCCCTCGCGGCGGACAGGCGCAGGCTGCCGGCGATGGCATGCCATGCGCGGTCGAGCAGGGACGACGGCGGCGGCACGTATTCGCGCGCGCTGCCTTCGATCAGGGCGGTGGCCAGCTGCGCCAGGGTCATGTCTTCGGCGCGGATGCCGTTGGCGTTCACCAGCAGGCAGCGGCCGGACGATGCGCTGAACCAGGCAAGCTTGCGACGGGCGAGCGTGCCATCGGCCTGCATGAACTCATACCATGACCCGGCTTCACGATGGCGCAGCACTTCAAGCTCGGCGCGGATGCGTGGCTTGAGGCGGCTTTCATCGTCCGGTGGCGTGGCCGGTTCAGTGGCGGCAAGCACGTCCTCGCCGAAGCGCGGGCGCGTGCGCAGGCGCATCGCCATGTCGGTATTGGTGGGCGCGGCGTCGTCTTCCTGCTGCTGGCGCAGCAGGCGGCGGGCCACTTCCGCCGCTTCGTCGGCATGCATGCCCACGTGCTGCAGGCGCGTTTCCACTTCGGCCTGCAAATGCGCCACGTTGGCAACGGGCGTACGGCCCAGCAACTGGTCGGTGATGTCCAGGCTTGCCTGGAAAGCGGGGCTGTTCTCGTCGTTGCGCAGCAGGTTCAGGGCCAGTACGTCCGACCATGTGCGTTCGAGCAGGATACGCAGCACGCCACGCGGCGAGCGCTCGTTCATGCGCTCGGTCATCAGCTCGGCGGCGCGCTTGCGCGCGGTGGCCAGGCGTTCGCGGCCTTCCATCGCCTCGGCCAGGCGACGCTCGGCCACCTGTGCCTTGCGGCTGAGCGTGGCGACGTGGTTTTCGATGTCGCTGACCCACCGCGGATCGATCGTCGTTGCCACGGCCACTTCGCCCACCACGCGCTCGAGCTTCTCGGCGAGCACCGGATCGGCATCGGCATGGTCCAGCCAGTCGTTGGCGGCCTCGGCCACGGTGTTGACCAGCTTGCGTGCCGGATGGTCGCGCTGCTCGAAGAAACTCTTGTCGGTCACGGCGGTGCGCAGCACCGGCCACTGCAGGCCGCCAAGCAGTGACCGTGCGGCGCCCTGCTTGGTGAGCTCCTGTGCCAATGTCTCGAACAGCATCGCGGTGAGTTCCACCGTGTCGCTGTGTTCGGGGCTCAGCGACACCGGCGGCGAGCCGGGTGGACGATTGATCGACAGCTGGGCAACCAGCTCATCGCGCAAGCGCTGGGCGCTGCGTATCTCGCGTGAGGCGTGGTCGGCCACTTCGGAAAGATGGCCCTGCAGCGCGGTGAGGGCGATCTGCAGTTCGTCGGAACTGGCCAGGCGCGCGGTGCCATGGGCAACGGCCGGCTCACGGGTGCGTTTGGCAAGCAGGTCGCGCAGGCTTTCCAATACCGAAATGCTTTCGCTGCGGGCAGCTTCGCTGGCAGGCGTGGGTGCCATCACCGGCTCGCGCACGGGCGCCTCGGCCCGGGCATTGACCGCCGCGCGCGTGGAGGCCGTGGTACGGGCATACGAGACCACGCGCAGCTGCGGCAGGATGCCGTTGTCGCGCAGATGGTCGTTCAGCGACGCATACAGCGATTCCAGGCTAGCCATCAGGCGCGCATCGAAGCACTGGAACATCAGCAGGCGATGGGCCAGGGAAAGCGGCATGGGGGCTGCGGCTTCGCGAAGTACCGAGGCAATGGCGCGCGGGCCGGCAGGCTGGCCGTCGCCATCGAGCGGCGAGCTGGCGGCAAGCACGGCAAGACGGAAGCCAAGCTCATGCAGCACGCCGGCATGCCGCGCTTCGGCACGCGAGGAGAGTACCGCAAGCGCGTCGTTTTCTTCCTGTTCGGTGGTGTCCACCAGGCTCAGTTCGAGTCGTTCCGGTTGCAAGCGTTTTTGCTCGCCGGCGTCGCCCAGGCGGATGAACCGCTCGCGCAGGCCATTGGCGAAACGTTCGCGGAAGGCGGCGGTGCCCCGCTCCAGGGCATGGCGGCTTTCGAAGCACGCCTGCTGCTCGACATGGTTTCGCGCGCGATCGGCCATCTGGAATAGGCGCTGGTCGAATTCCGACAGCGACGCTTGCAGGGGCGCCTCGAGCCAGGCCATGCAGGTGGCCAGGCTATGGGCAACGTGCTGTCGCGCTCGCGGCGACAGCTCCGCGCGCCATGCGGCGGCCGACGCCTCAGCGGCGTGCGTTCGTAAGGGTGAATCGAGGGACATGTAACGAGTGCCTCCCCTGCCTCGTGATGGCTAGTGTAGGGAAGGCCCAGGCGGGGCGCCACCGGCCGAAAGCACTGTGCCTTGGAGGGCTTAAGTCACGCCATGAAGCTTTCGATCACGTCGTTGAGGAAGCGCTGGCCCAGTGGGGTGGTGTGCAGGCGCCCGGGCTCGTCGCGCAACCAGCCGCGGCGGATGCCCTCGGCCAGGGGCGTGGCGATCGCCTGCAGGGAGAGGCCCGTGGTCTGGGCAAATTCGGCCAGATCCACGCCGTCCACCAGCCGCAGCGCGTTGAGCATGTATTCGAAGGGGAGGTCGGCGACGGCCACGGTGGTGTCGCCACCGATGCGCGCCGGCGTACCGGCGGCCGTCAAATAAGCGTTGGGGTGCCGGGTCTTCCAGCGGCGGCGGATATCCAGGCCACTGATCTTGCCGTGGGCGCCGGCACCGATGCCCAGGTAGTCGCCGAAGCGCCAGTAGTTGAGGTTGTGCCGGCTTCGTTCGCCGGGCCGCGCGTAGGCTGAGATTTCATACTGGGCAAACCCGCCGGCAGCCAGGCGCGCCTCGCAGGCTTCCTGCATCGCCCAGGCATCGTCGTCGGCCGGGAGCGGGGGAGGGTTCGCGGCAAAGGCGGTATTCGGTTCCAGGGTGAGCTGGTAGTGCGAGATATGGCTCGGCGCCAGGGCGATGGCCTGGTCGACATCGGCGATGGCGCCGTCGAGATCCTGGCCGGGCAGGGCGTACATGAGGTCGAGGTTGATGCGCTCGAAACCTGCATCCTGGGCAAGCTTCACTGCATCACTCGCCTCGTTTGCAGAGTGGATGCGGCCAAGACGTCGCAGCTTGTCGTCGTCGAAGCTCTGGATGCCGAAGGACAGCCGGTTCACCCCGGCGGCGAGGTAGCCATCGAAGCGGCCGTGCTCGACGGTGCCGGGGTTGGTCTCGAGCGTGATCTCTGCGTTTTCGGCAAAGTCGATGCGCGCCCGTGCACCGTCCAGGAAACGCGCCACCTGTGCGGCTGAAAAAAGGCTTGGCGTGCCGCCGCCGAAAAAAACTGTCTCGATGCGCCGCCCGGCGATCGCTTCGCCAAAGTCGGCGAGGTCCGCGTCGAGGTCGGACAGCAGGGCGTCAATGTAGGCCTCGTAGGGCGGTTCGCCACGCAGGCCATGGGAATTGAAATCACAGTACGGGCACTTCTTCACGCACCAGGGCATGTGCACGTAAAGCGACAACGGTGGCGACAGCGGATGCATCAACGGGCGGCCAGGCGATCCCGCAGCGCGGCCACGGCCTGGCCGCGGTGGCTTAGGCTGTTCTTTAGCGCCACATCGAGTTCGGCTGCGCTTTGTTCGAAGCCTTCGGGCAGGAACAGCGGGTCGTAACCGAAACCGCCGTCGCCCCGCTCGGCGGAGAGGATGCGTCCGGACCAGCGGCCTTCGACGATGATCGGCGCGGGGTCGTCGGCATGGCGAAGCAGCACGATCACGGCGATGAAGTACGCGTTTCGTTCGCTCGCAGGCTTGCCGTCAAGTTCGCGCAGGAGCTTGGCGCGGTTGCCCGCCGCATCGCCGTGCACGCCGGCATAGCGCGCGGCATACAACCCTGGCGCGCCATCGAGCGCGTCGACGCAGATGCCCGAGTCGTCCGCCAGCGCGGGCAGGCCCGTGACCGTGCTGGCGTGGCGGGCCTTGATCAGCGCGTTCTCGACGAAGCTGCGGCCGGTTTCATCGGCGTCGTCCACCCCGAGGCTGGCTTGTGAGACGAACTCGATGCCCAGGCCCGCCAGCAGCTGGCTGAACTCAGCCAGCTTTCCGGCGTTCGATGACGCCAGCACGACGCGCTCAAGGCTGGTCATGATCAGCCCGCGGCCAGCGCCGTGCGCTGGAAGGCAACGAGTTCGGCGATGCCCTTGCCGGCAAGGTCGAGCATGGCGTCGAGCTCGTCACGGCGGAACGCGTGGCCCTCGGCGGTGCCTTGCACTTCGATGAAACCACCGCCGTCGTTCATCACCACGTTCATGTCGGTGTCGCAGCCGGAGTCCTCGGCATAGTCGAGGTCGAGCACGGGTACGCCGTTGACGATGCCCACGGATACCGCAGCCACGGCGCCGACGATCGGGTTGCGCTTGAGCGGGGTGCGCTTCATCAACACGGTGACGGCATCCGCCAGTGCCACATAGGCGCCGGTGATGGCCGCCGTGCGGGTGCCGCCGTCGGCCTGGATCACATCGCAATCCAGTGTGATCACCCGCTCGCCCAGGGCCGCGCGGTCGACGCAGGCGCGCAGCGAGCGGCCGATCAGGCGCTGGATTTCCATGGTGCGGCCGCCCTGGCCGCCGCGGGCGGCCTCGCGCTGCATGCGCTCGTTGGTGGCCCGCGGCAGCATGCCGTATTCGGCGGTGATCCAGCCTTCGCCCTTGCCGCGCAGCCATGCCGGGGTGCGTTCTTCGATGCTGGCATTACACAGCACCCGGGTGTCGCCAAAACTCACCAGCACCGAGCCTTCGGCGTGGCGGGTGTAGTGGCGTTCGATGGTGACGGCGCGCAGCTGGTCGGCGTTTCGGCCGCTGGGTCGGGAAAAGGCAGTCATGGGGGACTTTGGCGTTGGCGGGCGGGAAAGTTTACCATTGCCGGCCCCCAAGGCTTGCCCGCAGGACGCCAAATGATTCGTAGCATGACCGCCTATGCGTCGGCCGAAACAGTGAGCCCAGCGGGCAATCTCGCCTGCGAATTGCGTACGGTGAACCACCGTTACCTGGAAATCTCCCCGCGCATGCCCGATGAACTCCGGGCCCACGAAGGCATTTTGCGCGAGAGGATCGCCGCCCGGCTGTCCCGCGGCAAGGTCGATGCCACGGTGCGGCTGCGCAGCGAAGCGCGACTGGCCGGGGACGGCTTGCAGCTGGACAACGCCTTGCTGGCCCAGCTGGAAGAACTGGCCAATGGCCTGGGTAGCCGCTTCCCCGGCATGACCACCCAGTTCACCGAACTGCTGCGTTTCCCCGGCGTGCTGCAGCAGGCGGACGTCGATCCCGACGCCATGCAGGCAGCGCTGTTAGGGGTGCTTGACGAGGCCCTGGAAGCCCTCACCGCCACCCGCGAACGCGAGGGCGAGAAGCTCGGGCAGATCATCGCCGGCCGCCTGGATGCCATCGAAGCCATCGTCGCCGACGTCCGCCAGTGGGTGCCGGAGATCCGCGCCGCCCTGCGCGCCCGCCTGGAGGGCCGCCTGGCCGACATGCGCCAGCCGATGGAGCCGGGAAGGCTCGAGCAGGAACTGGTACTGCAGATAACCCGCATCGACGTCGACGAGGAACTGGACCGCCTGGCCACCCACGTGGCCGAGGCGCGCCGCGTGTTGAAGCTGGGCGAACCGGTAGGCCGGCGCCTGGATTTCCTCATGCAGGAATTCAACCGCGAAGCCAATACACTGGGCTCGAAGTCCGTCGATTCGCGGACCACCAACGCCGCCGTGGAGTTGAAGGTGCTGATCGAGCAGATGCGCGAACAGGTGCAAAACATCGAATGAGCGACGCGAGCGCCCCGGCGAAGGTTCCCGGCACGCTGTTCGTGGTGGCTGCGCCCTCGGGCGCTGGCAAGTCCACGCTGGTCAATGCGTTGCTCGAGTGTGAGCCTGCAATATCCCTTTCCGTTTCGCATACTACGCGTCCGCCGCGGGTGGGCGAGGAATACGGCCGGCACTACTACTTCGTGGAGCGTTCGGATTTCGCCCGCGAAATCGAACAGGGCATCTTCCTCGAGCACGCGGAGGTCCACGGGAATTTCTACGGCACCTCGCGCCGCACGGTGGAAGAAAAACTAAAAATAGGTAGCGACGTACTGCTGGAGATCGACTGGCAGGGCGCGCGCCAGGTGCGCGAGGGTATGGGTGATTGCGTGAGCGTCTTCATCCTGCCGCCATCCCGGGTGGAGCTCGAACGCCGTCTGCGCGGCCGTGGCTCGGATGCCCCTGACGTAATCGAGCGACGCTTGTTCAATTCGCGTGAGGAAATTGCCCACGCCCATGAATTCGACTACATCATCGTCAACGACCGCTTTGAGGACGCCCTGGGCGACCTTGTGGCCATCGTGCGGGCGGTCCGCCAGCGCTCAAGCGTCGCGCGCAAGCGCCACGAAAGCCTGATCGCGGAATTATTGGCGGTCTGAGCGTTCCAAAACGCTTGTAGTCCCGGCGTCTGACCCCTATTTCCGGTAACTTGTCCCTCTTTCCAAGCCCCGGCGTGCCCTGATGACCGAAATCCTGTCCGCGCCACCCGACTCCGAACCCATGGTCAAGGTGCGCGGTCTCACCACGGTTTTGAATGGCAAGAAGATTTTCGACGCGCTGGACCTGGACATCCCGCGTGGCAAGGTCACCGCCATCATGGGTCCCAGCGGCACGGGCAAGACCACCCTGCTCAAGCACATCACCGGGCAGATGCGCGGCGATGCCGGCCAGGTAGTGGTGGACGGTGAAGACGTCCGCACGTTGAGCCGCGAGCACCTTTTCGAATTGCGCGAACGCATTGGCTATCTTTTCCAGAATTCAGCCCTGCTCACCGACTTCGATGTGTTCGAGAACGTGGCGTTCCCACTTCGCCAGCACACCACGTTGCCCGAGGTACTGATCCGCAACATCGTCCTGACCAAGCTGCAGGCGGTGGGTTTGCGTGGCGCGGCGGCACTCTCGCCGGCGGAGCTTTCCGGCGGCATGGCCCGGCGCGTGGCGCTGGCCCGGGCGATCGTCTTCGATCCGATGTTGATCCTGTACGACGAACCCTTCGTGGGCCTGGATCCGATCTCGCTCAACCAGGTGCTGAAGCTGATCCGTACGCTCAATGAAACGCTGGGGATTACCAGCGTGCTGGTGGCCCACGAGCTGGCGGCCGTGCAGCAGGTGGCCGACCACGTCTACCTGATCGCCAACGGCAAAGTCGTTGCGCAGGGCGCGCCCTCGACGCTCGCCAACGACGGCTCGCCCTGGACGAAACAATTCTTTGGCGGCTCGGCCGACGGACCGGTGCCCTTCCAGTACCCCGCCGGCGACTACGCCGCGGCGCTTGGCCTGCGGAGCAACACATGAACGCGCGCATCGAACGCAACGGCGTGGTGTCCAATGCGCTGGCGCAGATCGGCGCCTGCGCCCTGTTCGGTCTCACCCTGTTGGGTGCGGTGCCGGGCTCGATGCGGCATTTCCGCGAGACGCTTCGCCAGGTGTGGTTCGTCGGGGCGATGAGCCTCACCATCATCATGACCTGCGGCCTGTTCGT
Organism: Pinirhizobacter soli; assembly: GCF_015905305.1. Taxonomy (GTDB): domain Bacteria; phylum Pseudomonadota; class Gammaproteobacteria; order Xanthomonadales; family Rhodanobacteraceae; genus Pinirhizobacter; species Pinirhizobacter soli. The sequence goes on along the minus strand of NZ_JADZLQ010000001.1, from coordinate 1,774,279 downwards.
GGGCATGGTGCTGGCGCTGCAGCTTTACGACGTACTGTCGATCTTCGGCGGCACCTCGGCCACGGGCACCGTGGTGGCCATCGCCATCTACCGCGAGCTTGGGCCGGTGGTCACCGCCTTGCTGTTCGCCGGTCGCGCCGGTACCTCGATTACCGCCGAAATCGGCCTGATGCGCGCCACCGACCAGATCGACGCGATGGAGATGATGGCGGTCGATCCGCTGGCCTACGTCGCGGCACCGCGTTTCCTCGCCGGCATCGTTGCCGTGCCGCTGCTTACCGTGATGTTCTGCACCATGGGCGTGCTCGGCGGCCACCTGGTGGGCGTGTCGTGGCTGGGCATCGACAACGGTACGTTCTGGTCGAACATGACGGCCACCGTCGATGTCTGGAAGGACATCATCGATGGCGTCATCATCAAGAGCTTCGTCTTCGGCATCGTGGTCACCCTGATCGCCGTGTTCCAGGGTTACACCACGCCGCCCACCAGCGAAGGCGTGGCCTACGCCACCACGCGCACGGTGGTGGCGTCATCCATCGCCATCCTGGCGCTCGACTTCGTACTGACGGCCTTCCTGGTATGACCGCGCCCGATTACTCCCTTACTTTCTTCCTGAGGACCGCCCCGTGACCCAGAGACGTTCCTATGCCGTGGGCACTGGCCTGTTCATCGTGCTCGGCTTTGCCGCACTGGCATACCTGGCCACCCAGACCACATCGGTGGCCAATACCGGCCAGGGTGCCAGCTACACCGTCGATGCCCAGTTCGCCAATGTCGGCCAGTTGAAGCCGCGAGCCCCGGTGAAGGTAGCCGGCGTGCGCATCGGCCAGGTCAAATCCATCGAGCTCACCCCGGGCCATGAAGAGGCCACGGTGAAACTTGCCATCGACGACAAGTACAAGGGCATCCCGGACGACTCCGTGGCCACCATCTTCACCAGCGGCCTGCTGGGCGACCAATACGTTGGGTTGTCCTTCGGCAGCTCGAAGAAGGCGCTTGACGACGGCGGCCACATCGCGCTCACCAAACCTGCGCAACAGCTCGAAGACATGCTCGGCCGCTTCTTCGGCGGCGGCTCGGCGCCCGACCGCATCGGTGGCACGTACCATGTGACGGGCCACTTCACCAACGTCGGCTCGCTTACCCCGGGCGCCACGGTGAAGCTCGCCGGCGTACCCATCGGCAGCGTCGGCAAGGTCGTGCTTACCAACGACAAGCTCGACGCCGTGGTCACGCTCGACATCGACAAGCGCTACGACCAGATCCCCGACGATTCGGCGGCGGCCGTATTCACCAGCGGTTTGATCGGCAGCCAGTATGTTGCGATCCAACCCGGCGGCAGCCCGGACATGCTCAAGGACGGCGACCAGGTCGTCCTGACGCAATCGGCGCTGCAGCTGGAAGACCTTATCGGCAAGTTCCTGGTCAATGGCTCGCCCAGCGACAACAAGAACAACGCCGGCAACGGGCAGCCGTCGCAATCCAACCCGCAGCAGTCGAACCCACCGGCCCCGGGCAAGAAATAAGCCCGCGTCCGGACCCCCACCCCCAAGGAGATTCCCATGTTGCGTTCCCTGGCTTTTGCCGTCGCCATCGGGCTTGCCGGCGTCGCCGCGCCCGTCCTGGCGCAGGACACCCCTGCCGCCGGTGCCCAGCAGCAGTCCCCGCAGGCCGTGGTCCAGACCATCGCCGACCAGCTTGGCCAGGCCATCGACGGCCACCAGGCGGAATTGCAGAAAGACCGCGAGAAACTCATCGCCGTGATCGACGATGTGTTCCTGCCGCACTTCGACATCGACTACGCCTCGATCCTGGTGCTTGGCCAGCACGCCCGCGAGGCGACGCCCGAGCAGCGCGAGCGCTTCGCCAAGGCGTTCTACAACTCCATCACCCACCGCTACGCCGAGGGCCTGCTGAACTACACCCGCGGCAAGGTCAAGGTCCTGCCGTTCACCGGCGGCCTGGACGACAAGCGCAGCGTGGTGCGCACCCAGGTGGTACTCGACGACGGCAAGACGTTGAGCGTGGACTACGCCTTCCGCAAGTCCAAGACCGGCGACTGGAAAGCCTACGACGTGATCATCGAAGGCATTTCCTACGTCACCAACTACCGCAACCAGGTAGACGCCGAGATCAAAAAGGACGGCATCGACAAGCTGATCACAAGCCTGGAAACCCAGGGCGACAAGGCCTTGGACACCATGCAGAAGGACGCCGGTGGCAAGTAAGGTCGCCCCTTCGGCAAACGTCGCGGTCACCCGCGACACGCCCGACACCATCTCGGTGTCGGGCGAGCTGACCTTCGCCACGGCGCAAAAGGCCCTGGCGGATGTCCGCGCCGCCGTATCGCAGGCAAGTCCCACCATCCTCGATCTCGGCGGCGTCAGCCGCGCCGACAGCGCGGGCCTCGCCTGCGTACTAACCATCCTCGCCGAAGCCCCCGCCCTTGCCGTGGCCCGGATGCCCGACGGCATGCGCGCCCTCGCACGCGTAAGCGACGTGGAGCCGATGCTGGCGGAGCGTCGCTAGCTCGCGAGCGTGGCGGGTAGCGCGGGTGGGCACCCCAGTGGCGGCGCTCCTGGCTGCGGCGACCCCTCGGGAATCGGAGGCCGCTACGCGGCCATGTCTTATGGCTGCGCTCCATCGGGGACGGGCTTCGGCCGGGGGTTTTCGATTCGCCATCCTGGCTCAGCGAAAACGACCGGCCATCCATGGCCGGCCCCCTGCGGGCCTGATCCGACCGAAGCCCTTCGCCTTCGCACGAGCGTCGCCACTGGGGTGCCCGCCCGCGCTACCCGCCACTCTCGAGCGGTAAGGTTTGCGAGGGAAAGCTACTGAAGCCCATTGCGTTGCGCGAGAGCTTGCTTGCTGCCGCCAACTGGAGTGGCGGTGCATGCGCGCCCGGTCACGTCACCAGCGCCCACCCATGTCCTTGCTGCACGCCGCTCGGGCGTGTCCAGAGCCGGGGGCGATCAGGCCTCGTCGGCGACTTGTGGAACCGAGCGTTGCGGGCGGAACAGGCCCGCAGGGGGCCGGCATGAGCCGGCCGTTTTCGCGAAAGCCACAGGCCGCCTCGAAAACCCCCGCCCGCAGCGCGGGCGCGCCGGGGCGCAGCCATAAGAAAAAGCCGCGCAGCGGCCTCTTCTCCCAAGCGCCGGTGTAACCGGAGCGACGAGGCTGATCGCCCCCGGCTCCTGCGACACGCCTGAGCGCCGGGCAGCCCTCAACCAAGCCTTACTGGTTGTCGGGCTTCTTCTGCTGGTTTTCCCACTTGTGTTGCTCGTCCAGCAGTTCGTCGGGGTCGAAGCCCTTCTCGTTCAGGCCCTGCATTTGCTGGATGATTTCAGCTGGCGGGTTACCGTCGTAGAGGGTGTACAGGCGCTGCTGGCGGTAGGCGTCGCGGATGAAGACGTAGGGGTCGTAAGCCGACTGCAGAAAGCTCTCTGCATCGATGCCGCGCGAGCGCAGGGTTACCAGGTACATCACCTGAGGCAGGTAGTACTGGCCGTCCTTGAAGTCGTGATTGCGCGAATAGATGCTCAGCGGATCGAAGAAATAGCTGTCCACCGGCAGGCGCCAGACGTCGCGGGCAGTGGTTGGACCAACCAGTGGGATCACCAGGTAGGGACCTTCAGGCACGCCCCAGCGGGCCAGGGTGATGCCGAAGTCGGTTTCATCCAGTGGCAGGCCCAGCTGGCTGGCCGGGTCGAAGAAGCCACCCACGCCCAGGGTCAGGTTGACCAGGAAGCGACCGGTGCCTTCCGCGGCCGCCACCGGCTTGGCCTGCAGCAGGTCGTTGGCGACCGTGATGGGCATGCGGATGTTGGTGAAGAAGTCACTGAACGCGCGGCGTACCGGCGGATTGGTGACCTTCCGGTAACCCACGGCCACCGGACGGATGAATGTCTTGTCCAGAGCGTCGTTCACCGCGTAGCTCTTGCGGTTGAAGTTCTCGTAAGGGTCGTCGGTGCGGGGCGGCGCGATTTTGCAGCCTGCGAGCAGTGCCAAGGCTAAAACCGGCAAGGCACGGCGAAGGAATCGGGCGTTCAAGGATGGGGCCTTGGGTGAGGGCAACGGGGAAATCCTTGTTTAGTGTACCGCGTAGTTTGCTAATCTGCCAGCACCCGCCCCCACGGGACCGGGCATCATAACCCCGGCCATCATTGCCAGCCAAGCGTCCCGGACAGTACACTGACAGTCAGAAGTGTCTTTAATGTCAAGGACTTTGAGAAAATGGCCCGTATCACCGTCGAAGACTGCCTCGAGGTAGTCGACAACCGCTTTGAGCTCGTGCTCATGGCGACCAAGCGCGCACGTCAGCTGGAAAAGGGTGCCGAGCCCACCATCGACGCCCATAACGATAAGCCGACCGTGCTCGCACTGCGCGAGATCGCCGGCAATCGCGTCAACATGACGATGATCGACGAAATCGACCGCGTTGAGCGCGAGCGCGCCGAACGCGAAGCCCTGGAGTGGGCCGCCACGGAAGTGGACGACGACCTCTCCAAGGGTGGGGATGACTGATGGACCCGGGCTGTAGCCGGCCCACCCTTGAAACACGCGCGGCACGCGCGCGCACTGCGCCTGCCCGCCGAACGCATGGAGACGGTCGTCCGACGAGGCGACCGTAGCGAACATGGAAGTCGCTCCGCTTACACCTCCGGGCGCCGTCGCCGACGTGCCGCCTTATGTCCTTGCCCTCGAAGACAAGGTATCCACCTACCTGCCGGCCGAGCAGGTGGCAAGGATCCGTCGTGCCTTCATCGTCGGCGCCGAGGCGCACGAAGGGCAGACGCGTAAATCCGGCGAGCCGTACATCACCCATCCGGTGGCGGTGGCGACTATCCTGGCCGATCTTGGCCTGGATGCCGAGACCATCATCGCGGCGATCCTGCACGACACACTTGAAGACACCCGTCTTGAGCGTGCGGAGCTGGAAGGTGAATTCGGCACCACCGTGGCCGAGCTTGTCGACGGCGTCACCAAGCTGGACAAAATGCGCTTCACCAGCCGCGCCGAAGCCGATGCGGAAAGCTTCCGCAAGATGCTGCTGGCGATGGCGCGCGATCTGCGCGTGATTCTGATCAAGCTCTCCGACCGCCTGCACAACATGCGCACGCTCGGTGCGAAGGATGCCGAATCACGGCGGCGCATCGCCCGCGAGACGCTGGAGATCTACGCGCCCATCGCACAGCGGCTGGGCATGAACAAGTTCAAGGCGGAGCTGCAGGACTTGGGCTTCCGTGCGATGTACCCCGATCGCCACCGGGTGATCTCCGAGCGCATTCGCGCCGCGCTGGGTAACCGGCGTGAAGCGATGGCGCGCATCGAGACAGCCCTGGAAGGGCGCCTTGCCGCCGACCATATTCCCGGCCGTGCCATCAGCCGCATCAAGTCGCCTTGGAGCATCTATTCGAAGATGCGCAACGAGCACAAATCGTTCGCGCAATTGATGGATGTCTACGGCTTTCGCGTGGTGACAGACTCGGCCATGCACTGCTACCAGGCCCTGGGTGCCGTGCACGGGCTGTATAAGCCTGTCGATAGCCGCTTCAAGGATTTCATCGCGATCCCCAAGGCGAATGGTTACCAGTCGCTGCACACGGTGTTGCTCGGACCCTTCGGCGCGCCGATCGAGATCCAGATCCGCACGGCTGAAATGGACTCCGTCGCCGAACGCGGCGTGGCCGCCCACTGGGCCTACAAGACAGGATCGTCCTCGTCGAACAGTGCGCAGGCGCGGGCTCGCGAGTGGCTCTCGGCGCTGGCCGACAGCCAGGCCAACACGCCCTCGGCTGCGGAGTTCCTCGAGAACGTCAAGATCGACCTCTTCCCCGACGAGGTCTACCTGTTCACCCCGCGCGGTGAAATATTCTCGCTGCCGCGGCACGCCACTGCACTCGACTTCGCCTATGCCGTGCATACGGATGTCGGCGATCACGCCGTGGCTGCGCGCGTGGATAAAAAGCTGGTGCCGCTGCGTACAAAGCTGATTTCCGGCCAGCAGGTGGAGATCATCACCGCGCCGTCGGCCGTGCCCAATCCAGCATGGCTCGAATCGGTGGTTACCGGCAAAGCGCGAACGGCCATTCGCCAATACTTGAAGCATCTGCAGCACGAGGACGCCGTCGACTTCGGCCACCGCATGCTCGACCGCGCGCTGGACGCGCGCGGCACCAGCCTGGATGCCATTCCGGCCACCACGCTGCAGCGCTACCTGGACGAAGCCAAACTCAAGCGCCTGGAAGAACTCCTGGCCGACATCGCGCTGGGCAACCGCATGCCCGACCAGGTGGCAACCCAACTCGTAGCCGCGCTCGGTGGCGGTCGCGCGCCGGTGGTTGCCGATGCCGGTCCCGCCGAGAAGATCCGCATCACCGGTGCCGAGCGCGGCGTGCTGACCTTCGGCAACTGCTGCCATCCGTTGCCGGGCGACGACATCGTCGGTTATCTCTCCTCGGGCAAGGGCATCGTGGTGCATCGGGTGGAATGCCCGAACATGGTGGAGTTCCGGAAGTCGCCCGAGCGTTGCGTCGCCATCGAGTGGGATCGCGATGTAAGCGGCGATTACCGCGCGCAGCTGCGCATCGAGGTACTGAACCGCCCCGGCGTGCTGGCCACGGTGGCTGCGGCCATCGCTGCGGCCGAATCGAACATCGAAAACGTCGAGTACATCGAGCGCGACACCAGCGCCGCCACCTTGCTGTTCGCCATCGAGGTGCGCAGCCGCACCCACCTGGCCGAGGTGATGCGCCGCGTGCGCCGCACCGGCGTCGTCAGTGGCGTATATCGGCACCCCTTATAGGGCCTTTCGGGCCGTGGCAATGTGGTCCTTGAAGATGGTTTTAGCTGACCGCATATCCTCGTGGCCTGGATGGGCGTGACCCAATCCTTCGCATTGTTTTGGCCAAAGGAATTAGCCATGTACGACATAGCGTGCGCCACGGAAGTGGACATCGATGGTATCGCTGCGCTGTTGCAGGAAAATGCGCCGTCCCGGGGTGGTTCGCTTACCGGTGAGTTCCCGCGCGACAAAGTCGCCGGGATGGCATTGGGGGACTCGCCGGTGATCGTGGCGCGTCGAGACGGCAACGTTGTCGGTGTCCTGTTCAGTTCATCGAAAGGCAATGCCTCGGCGCCACCGTCGGTACGCGCAATGCTGGCAGCGTGGCCCGGCGATGCAGATGCCTACGTCTATGGCCCTGCGTGCATTGCCGACTCCGAGCGTGGGCAAGGCCTGCTGGCGAAGTTGTACGCGGGTTTGCAACACCATCTCCCGGGACGCGAGGCAGTCCTTTTCATCCGCGCTGACAACGAGGCATCCATTCGCGCGCATCAACGCCTTGGCATGCGCCATGTGGCGGATTTCACGCTCGAAGGCCATCCCTACCAGGTACTTAGCGACCGCCCTGTCTAACCTCGAAAACAAGGAAGAATACTTATGGCAAAGATTGCCATTGTTTATCATTCTGGCTACGGCCATACCAAGAAACAGGCTCAAGCAGTATGCGATGGCGTCAATCGAGTCGCTGGCGCAGCGTGCGAGTTGATCAGTATCGATGGCGAGGGCGCCATTGACGCTGCGGGCTGGAAATCGCTGGATGCCGCGGATGCCATCATTTTCGGCACGCCCACCTACATGGCGGCGCCGTCTTGGCAAATGAAGCGATTCATCGATGACACGTCCAAGCGCTGGTACACGCAAACTTGGAAAGACAAGCTTGCCGGGGCTTTTACCAACTCCGGCTCGATGAACGGCGACAAGGGCATGACGGTCGGTGCGTTGTTCGCCTTCGCCATGCAGCACGGCATGATCTGGGTGGGCACCGCCTTATTGCCGTCGGCCAAGAAATCGGCGGAGCGCAACGATGTGAATTTCCTCGGCGGATACGCCGCCGCCCTGGCGCAGAGCCCATCTGATGCCACGGCGGATGAAGCGCCGCCGCCTGGAGACCTCGAAACTGCCAGTTTGTTTGGTCGACGCATGGCCGGGGTCGCGCAGCAATTCAAGCGATGACCTCGTCGGGCGCAGGCGCGGGCGCGTTCCGCTTCGCGCCAGCGCTCTCGTCGCCAGCCAATCGCACTTGCTGCGGACGTCAGTAGCCCACGGCAGCACAGTCTTATGAAAGGAATCAAAGAAGCCATGCTCATATTTATCGTTTCCCTGACCTACAAAGTAGAACTGCAGGAGGCCGATAAGGTTTTCCCGGAACACATCGCTCATATCGAGAAGTTCCATGCGGCGGGAAAGTACATTATTTCCGGGCGTCGCGAGCCGCGCATCGGAGGTGTCCTCATTGCCACGAATTGCAGTCGTGAAGAAATCGAGGAGATCGTTCACAACGATCCGTACTATCTAAAGGGCGTCGCTGATTTTGAGATCATCGATCTCATACCTACGAGATTCTACAATTACAGGTTGGGCGAGCTTCCCCCCGTGCCTGCGGTGGTCGTCGCTTGACTTGGTTCGAACCGGTATTTCTTTGACGGATTCTGTCTGGCGTCTCAAATCTTCGTTTACTATCGTCCCGCTGCAGCAGGCAGTTTCCAAGGCAAAGGCGATATGTCCACCACCATTATTTCCACTGACCGCGCCCCGGGGGCTATCGGCCCATATTCTCAGGCCGTGCGCGCCGGCAATACCGTGTATTTCTCCGGGCAGATCCCTTTGGATCCGGCGACGGGCAGCCTGGTTGAAGGCGATATCGCCCTGCAGACGCGTCGCGTCTTCGATAACCTCACCGCCGTGGCCGAGGCCGCTGGCGGGTCGCTGGCCAAGATCGTGCGCGTGGGCATCTATGTCACCGATCTGGGGAATTTCGCCACCGTCAACCAGGTAATGGCCGAATATTTCCAGCCGCCATTCCCAGCGCGTTCCACCATCGAGGTTTCCGGCCTCCCCAAGGCCGCACAGGTGGAAGTCGATGCGGTGATGGTGCTCGATTAAGCGCTTGCTGACACGTTGAGTGATGCGTCCCGGGTTACGCCATCATGGCGGGCTCGGTTAGGCTCTTCATCATGCCCGCTCGCACCACCACTCCCGTACCTGTTGCCAATCCCGGTGTCGCGCCGGTGTCGATGCTGCCCGGCGTCGGGCCGGCGCTTGCCCAGTCCCTCGGGCGCATCGGCCTCAACACCGTGCAGGATCTTTGGTTCCACCTGCCGCTTCGGTACGAAGACCGCACTACCATCGCCGCCATCGGCGACCTGCACCACGGTGAGCAGGCGCAGTTCGAAGGTGTGGTGACCAACGTCGAGCGCGGTTTCCGCTTCCGGCCGCAGTTGAAGGTAGCCCTGGCCGACGACAACGGCGATGCCATCGTGCTGCGCTTCTTCCACTTCCATCGCAGCCAGGTGGAGCAACTGAAGGTGGGCACGCGCCTGCTTTGCTTCGGCGAGGTGCGCCAGGTGGGTTTTGGCCTGGAAGTGATCCATCCGCAGTACACACGGGTGGAGTCCGATATCGAGCTGGCGGTGGAGGAGCGGCTGACGCCGATCTATCCCACCGGCGAAGGCCTTGGCCCCAAACGCCTGGCCAGCGTCATCGGCAAGGCGCTGGCGTTGCTGCCCACCGACGACAGCATCGAATTGTTACCGCGCGCCTTGCTTGAACCCTTGCAGATGGCTCCGTTGCGCGATGCGCTGATGTACGTGCATCGTCCGCCGCCGGACACGGATCTGCTTCGGCTCGAACAGGGTCGCCACCCGATGCAGCGGCGCCTTGCCTTCGAAGAACTGCTTACCCAGCATCTCACCTTGCGCCGCATGCGCGCGCAGGTGAAGGCGCGCCGTGCGCCGAAGCTGGGCCGTGGCCGTGTGCTGGCCGAACGTTTGCTCGCTTCGTTGCCCTTCAGCCTGACCGGCGCCCAGCAACGCGTGGCGGGGGAGATCGCCGATGACCTCAAGCGCGGCCATCCCATGCTGCGCCTGGTGCAGGGCGATGTCGGCAGCGGCAAGACGATCGTGGCAGCGCTGGCAGCGCTTACCGCGGTGGAGAGCGGTTACCAGGTAGCCCTGATGGCGCCCACCGAACTCCTGGCCGAGCAACACCTGCGCAACTTCCGCGCGTGGCTGGAACCCCTTGGCCTGGAAGTGCAGTGGCTCGCCGGCAAGGTGCAGGGCAGGGCGCGCAAGGCGGCGCTCGAGCGCACCGCCGGTGGCGCGCACGTGGTGGTGGGCACGCACGCGCTGATGCAGGAAGGCGTGGTGTTCGACAAGCTTGGCCTGGTGATCGTGGACGAACAGCACCGCTTCGGCGTGCACCAGCGGCTGGCCCTGCGGGACAAGGGCGCCGAAGGCGACATGGTGCCGCACCAGCTCGTGCTCACCGCCACGCCGATCCCGCGCACGCTGGCCATGAGCGCCTACGCCGACCTTGATGTTTCCTCCATCGATGAATTGCCGCCGGGCCGCACGCCCGTGGTAACGGTGGCGGTGTCCAGTGCGCGCCGTGAAGAAGTGATCGAACGCATCCGCGTGGCCTGTGCGGAAGGGCGGCAGGTGTATTGGGTATGCACCCTGATCGAGGAATCCGAGCAGCTCAATGCGCAAGCGGCGGAGGTGGCGCATGCGGACCTGACTGCGGCGCTGGTGGGGGTGACGGTCGCGCTGATCCACGGACGCATGAAGCCGAAGGAAAAACAGGCCACGATGGATGCCTTCAAGGCCGGCAGCATTGCCGTGCTCGTGGCCACCACCGTGATCGAAGTGGGCGTGGATGTGCCCAATGCCAGCCTGATGGTGATCGAGAATGCCGAGCGCCTGGGGCTGGCCCAGCTGCACCAGCTGCGGGGCCGCGTGGGCCGTGGCAGCGTACTGTCCAATTGCGTACTGCTGTACCGCACGCCGTTGTCGCTGCTGGCAAGGGAGCGCTTGCAGGTGATGCGCCAGACCAGCGATGGCTTTCGCATCGCCGAGAAAGACCTGGAATTGCGCGGTCCCGGCGAGGTGCTTGGGACCCGGCAGACCGGCCAGTTGCAGTTCCGCATCGCCGATCTTGCGCGCGATGCGGACATGCTTCCCACCGTGCACGAGGTGGGTGAGCAATTGCTCGAAGGTTATCCGGCGCTCGCCGAGCGACTGGTCACCCGTTGGGTCGGCGATGCCGCACGCTACGTGCATGCCTGAGCCGGCCCGATCGGCCGTTCAATGCCGACCCGCTGCGCGGTATCCTGCGAGGTCATTTCGTCGTACTCCGGAGTTTCGATGACCCAGCCGCAGCTTTTGATCGACACCGACCCAGGTGTCGATGACGCCCTGGCGATCCTTATGGCCCATGCGCACGCCGACGTCGCGGCGCTCACTGTCGCCGCGGGTAATGTCGGCCTGGATCACACGGTGCGCAACGCCTGCCGGTTGGTGGACGTGGTCAAGTCGGCCACCCCCGTGTTTCCCGGATGCGCGACCCCGCTGGTGCGCATGCCCGAGGAAGACGCGGCCTTCGTCCACGGCCAGGATGGCTTTGGCGATGTCGGTTATCCCGAGCCGGTCACGAAGCCAAGGGATGAACATGCCGCTCTGGCCCTGTTGCGACTGACCCGTGAACGCCCTGGTGAACTCACCCTGGTGGCCCTTGGCCCGCTCACCAACCTCGCCCTGGCCGTCAGGCTGGATCCGACCCTGCCTGAAAGGGTCAAGCGCCTGGTGATCATGGGCGGTGCCGTCACGGGCCAGGGCAATACCGGCAGGGTGCCGGCGGAATTCAATATCGGCTTCGACCCGGAGGCCGCCCAGGTGGTGTTCGAAGCTTTCCCGATGTTCGACCTGGTCGATTGGGAAGCCACCGTGCGGCACGCCTTCGATGACTCTCTGCTCGACGCCTGGCTTGCCGCAGGCGATGCCCGGGCGGAGCTCTTCGGCAAGATCTTCCAGGTGGCCCGGGCCTTCAACGCCCGCCACGAGCGCCGGGGCTTCATTGCCGCCGACGCCCTGGCCATGGCCGTGGCGCTGGATCCGGCCATGATTACCCGGGCGCAAACCCGCCATGTGGCCATCGAACTGGACGGGCGCCTGACCCGGGGGGCGACCGTGGTCGACTGGCAGCGCCGGCTCGGCCATGCCCCGAACGCCCGGATCGTGCTGGACGTGGACTCCGGGCGCTTCGGGGCCATGATCGCCCGGGCACTGGGTGCCTGAAGTTGCGGCAGCAAGGGCAGGCCGGTACAATACCCGTCTTTTCGCCCCGCATTCGAGTCAATATCATGAAGCAAGACGCCCATCCCAAGTACCACGCGGTCGTTTTCCAGGACCTGTCCTCGGATTTCTCGTTTCTTACCCGCTCCACGATGTCCGCCAAGGAAACCGTGAAATGGGAAGACGGCAACGAATACCCGCTGATCAAGGTCGATATTTCCAGCCATTCGCACCCGTTCTACACGGGTAAGCAGAAGACGCTCGACGTCGGCGGCCGTGTGGACAAGTTCCGCCAGCGCCTGGCCGCGGCCGGCAAGAAGAGCTAAGACACCACGCGCCGCCTGCGGGGCGGCGGACATGGTGTGCCGACACGGGGCGGGCCCAAGGGTCCGCCCCGTGTTTTTTTTGCGGCTATCCCTACCATGCGCCAACGCATGCTCGCTGGATCGATATGCGATAATGCCCCGATGCATTGCCCCCGGGCATGCGTGGCCGTCCCTCCCCAGGCGGCTTCCCACATACCAATACCGGTAGCGGGGCCTTGGCTTCGTTCCCGGCGAACCAAGGAGCACGCCGTGTCCGACGCCAAGATCGTCAACCTCGTCGATGAGTCCAACAAGCGCTCAAGCCAGCTGCCCCTGGTGAGCGGCACGCTTGGGCCTGACTGCATCGACATCGCCACGCTGTACAAGGACACCGGCCACTTCACCTACGACCCGGGTTACGGCAGCACCGCCAGCACCAAGAGCGCCATCACCTACATCGATGGCGACGCCGGCATCCTGCTCTACCGCGGTTACCCGATCGAGCAGCTGGCCGAGAAGTCCAACTTCCTGGAAACGTCTTACCTGCTGCTCAACGGCGAATTGCCGAACAAACAGCAATTCTCCAGCTTCGAGCACGACATCACGCATCACACGATGATGCACGAGTCCCTGAAGGACTTCTTCAAGGGCTTCCACCACGACGCGCACCCGATGGCCATCCTGGCCGCGTCCGTCGCCTCGCTGTCGGCCTTCTACCACGACGACCTCAACGTCGACGATCCGGCCGATCGCAAGCTTGCCGCCGTGCGCCTGATCGCGAAGATGCCGACCATCGCCGCGGCGTGTTTCCGCTATTCGGTGGGTTGGCCGCTGCGCTATCCGCGCAACAACCTCGAGTACGTCGAGCGCTTCCTGCACATGATGTTCGAAGTCCCCAGCGAGCCGCTGGAGTTGAATCCGGTGGCCGCCAAGGCGCTGGACCTGCTCTTCATCCTGCACGCCGACCACGAGCAGAACGCCTCCACCTCCACGGTTCGCCTGGTGGGTTCCACCGGTGCCAATCCCTACGCATCGATCGCCGCCGGCATCACCGCGTTGTGGGGCCCGGCCCACGGCGGTGCCAACGAGGCGGTGCTCAAGCAGCTCAACGAGATCGGCTCGCCCGATAACGTCGAGACGGCCGTCAAGCGCGCCAAGGACAAGAACGACAGCTTCCGCCTGATGGGCTTCGGCCACCGCGTGTACAAGAATTTCGACCCGCGCGCCAAGATCATCCGCGAGATGTGCCACAAGGTGCTCAACGAGCTCGGTGTCAACGATCCGCTGCTCGATGTCGCTTTGAAGCTGGAGGAAGCGGCGCTCAAGGACGACTACTTCGTCGAGCGCAAGCTGTACCCGAACGTCGATTTCTACTCCGGCCTGATCTACAAGGCGCTGGGCATTCCCACCGAGATGTTCACCGTGATGTTCGCCATCGCGCGCACGTCCGGCTGGATCGCCCACTGGATCGAGCAGCACGAAACCCCGGGTTCGCGCATCGGCCGTCCGCGCCAGATCTACATCGGCGCCGACACCCGCGATTACCCGTCGGGCAAGCGGTAAGCGTCACCGCCACAAGGTAAAAGAAGAAACCCGCCTTGAGGCGGGTTTCTTTTTGCGTCAGTGATTGTCCTTTTTCTTGTCGTCATGTGGCGGCGGATGACCGCCGCCGCCGCGCGGGGCTTCGTGATGTTGTTCCGGTCGCGGCGCGGCGTGTTGTTCCATGTGCGGCTGCTGGACGTTGGGTCGGGGCGCCTGGTGTTGCTCAAAGTTCTGCCGTGACGGGGCGGCCACCTCAGGCCGTGCGGCGTGATGCATCGCCTGCTCCGGCCGGGGCTGGAAGCCCTGGGTACTGGGCTGCGCATGAGGCGTCTGGGGCTGCGGTCGGTCGCTGAAGCGCTGCTGCGGCGAGGCATGGGGCGTCGGTGCGATGCCATTGCCGGGCGCGTGCGATTGTTGACCCGCTACATTGGCCGGTTGCCCGAAGCTGCGGTCGCGGTGCGAGTCCTGCATCGTGTTGCGAATGGGATTGGCGGCACCCGTCTGTGGTGGCGTGTGTCCCTGGGCGACGTTCGGCTGGCCTGGACGGCTCGCGGCGGGCGGCATACCCGGCCGTCCACGATCCGCCGGTTGGGCATGTTGCTGCACCATCTGCGGAGTGAAGTTCGGACGCTGCATATGGGCGAAGTCGGGACGGCCATTCGGCGTGCCGCCGGGACGGTTGGCCGGCCCGGGGGCGCCTGGGCGATGGTCCGTGCCAGGGTTGGGGTTGGGCAAGCCAGGCCGCGAACCTGCCTGCGGTGCAAAGCGGTTGGCCTGGCCGTTGTGATCCTGGCGGCCGCGGTTGTCGATCGTGTTGTTGCTGTTGCGGTTGATGGTGACGTTGTTGTTGACCACCGTGCGGCGCGTGACATAGGTGTGGTTGTTGTAGACCACGGCCGGACGCGGGCCACGATAACCGCCGCCTGGACCAGGGCCGCCATGGCGGCCGCCCCAGTTCACGTTCCAGGCGTGCCAGCCGTAGTCGCGGCGGTCATGGTGATGGTCGAAGGCGCTGGCGATCAGCACGCCGGCGGTGAAGGCGATGGCACCGGTTGCGATGATCTCGCCGGTGGTGAAGCGCGGCGCCGGACGCCAGGCATAGCCCGGGTAAACGTAGTCGGTTTCGCCATACACCAGGGCGGGGTCGTAGCTGGGCACGTACACCACGTCCTCTTCCGCCGGTTCGATCACGATGGTCCGCGGCGGCGCTTCGACAATGGTGGTGCTGCTTTCTTCATACACCGTACCGTCGTCAGCGTATTCCGGCGGCTGGTAGCTGGCGCTGTCGACCACTTCCACCTTCTGCTGCGGCGTGGTCTTCAAATTACCTTTCGACTGCGCGCGCTGGCGCATCACCTGGATGGCGTTGAGCACATCGTTCGGATCGTTCGCATAGGCCTGGCCGAGCGATGTGGTCCAGTCGATGTTGCGGGCCAACTGGTCTAGCACGGCGGGAAAGGCGGTCAGTGCCTTGACGCTCGGGTCCCACGGTTGCTGGCTCGCTTCATCCTGCAGGGCATCGGGCTTCTCGCCGTTGTGTTCGGCCATCCAGGAATTGGCCGAACTCACCTGGTCGGGGTAGGTGGATGCGGCCAGCGTCTGCGCCACGAGCTTGTCGGGGAACAAGGCAATGGGGGAGACGAGCTGATAGAGCTGCTCGGCGGTGGGTTGACCGCCCTGGTCCTGTGCGCCCTGATCTTGCGCGGCACCATCCTGGGCTGGCGGCGGCTGCACGGCGGGTGTCGATGCCACGGGGCTCGCCTGGGCGTCGGTGGCGGCCATGGCGGTATCGCCATCGGAATGACATGCGGAAACCGCGGCGATGGCCGCGTAGAGCGCGGTCCAGCGAAGGAAACCCACCCGACTTGCCTTGCCCATCGAAGTCACTCCCGCCCTGGTTGTATGTGTGCCCAAGCTTGATGGCAGGAAAGTGACTGCACGCTTGCTCAGGTTATCGCGACGCGGCCGGCGTTTGGTCAGCCTTCAGCCTTCCAGCGTGCCGCACGGAAGGTGATGTTGAAGCGATATTCCCCGGTAAGGGGATGCGATGCTTCCTTCAAAGGCAGGACGCCGTGGTACGCCAGGCGCGACGGACCGCCCCAGACCACCACGTCACCGTGTACCAGCGGCACCCGTTGCTTGGGTCCCGCTCGTTCATTGCCCCCGAACTGGAACGTGGCCGGCACACCCAGGGAAACCGACACGATGGGCTGGGTGCCGTCGCGCTCGTCACGGTCCTGGTGCAAGGTCAGGCGGCTACCGGGTATGTAGCGATTGACCAGGCAGGCATCGGGGTCGAAGCCGGCATAACCGGCATGCGCCGCGGCCTCGGCGGCGAGGCGGGCGAAGCGCGGGGGCATGGCTGGCCATGGCTTGCCGGTGATGGGATCGATCTGGTCGTAGCGGTAACCGCGGCGATCGCTGCACCAGCCGAACTGTCCGCAGTTGGTCATCGCCACCGACATGGTGAAACCACCGGGCGTGACCAGATGGCGGAACGGCGCCTGTTCGGCCACGGCATGGATGTCCTCAACCAGTGCCTGGCCGATATCCAGGGCGAAACCGCGCAGCACCCATGCACCATCGGCCAGGGGTTCGTCCCGTCGTTCCATGGCAGCGAACAGATCCAAGGTCACTGACGGCCTTCGCGTTCGAGCAGCGCGCGCTTGCGCTCCACGCCCCAGCGATAGCCCGACAGGCCGCCATCGTTGCGCACCACGCGATGGCAGGGGACGGCCACGGCGAGGTGGTTGGCGGCACAGGCGCCGGCCACCGCCCGCACCGAGGCTGGCGCACCGATCCTGCGCGCGACTTCGGTATAGCTGACCGTCTCGCCGGCGGGAATTTCGCGCAAGGCTTGCCACACGCGGCGCTGGAAGGCGGTGCCGCGGATATCGAGCGGCAGGTCCAGGCCCTGGTTGGGCGCCTCGACAAAGCCCACCACTTGCGCCACGACGCGATCGAAGTCGCGATCGTCGCCGACCAGTTCAGCGTTGGGGAATCGATCCTGCAACTGGCGGACCAGGGCATCGGGATCGTCACCCAGGGTAATGGCGCAGATGCCCTGGTCGCTGCGCGCCACCAGGATGGCCCCCAACGAAGATTGCCCCACGGCGAAGCGGATATGGGCCTGGTCGCCGCCACGGCGGAAGCGGCTGGCGGTCATGCCAAGCTCGTCGGCCGCCGTTTCGTAGAAGCGGCTGCTCGAACCATAACCGGCCTCGTAGATGGCGTCGGTGACACGCGCGGCAAGTCCAAGCTCCTGGCGCATGCGCTGGCCCCGATGGGCCGCGCCGTACTGCCGCGGCGTCACGCCTGCCACCGCCTTGAACATGCGCTGGAAATGGAAGGGGCTAAGGCCTGCCTGCTGTGCCAGCACTTCGAGCGTGGGCATGCTTTCGGCAGCCTCGATGGTCCGGCAAGCCGCGGCCACCAGGGTGGCCTGGCGTTCGGCCTGCGAGGGGCCATCAGGCTTGCAGCGCTTGCATGGACGGAATCCGGCGCGCTTGGCGTCTTCCCGCGTGGCGTGGAAGGCGACGTTCTGGCGCAGCGGCGCCCGTGAGCCGCACGAGGGCCGGCAATACACGCCGGTGGTGCGTACCGAATACCAGAACGTACCGTCGGCCGAGGCGTCGCGCGTTTGTACGGCAGTCCAGCGTGGGTCGTTGGGCAGTTGGGTGGGTTGCGGCTTCATGGCGACCTCATCGGATGAATATGATGGCGTCATCTTCCCCGGGCAAGGCGTTCAGGCCACTCCGGGCCTTGCGGTCGAATTCGGCTTACCTACCGGGCCAGCTCCGCATCGGAGCGATAGGCCTGCGCTTGCTCGAACAGCCACGCGCGGAAGGTGGTGAAACCTGCGTGATCGACCGCTCGCGGGGACCGCGCCAGGTAATACGATTCAGCGCTCACCAGGTGACGTCTGCCGATCTGCCTCAGCGCACCGGAAGCAATCAACGGACGCGCCATCACCATGCGCCCCAGGGCCACGCCCACGCCTTCCATTGCCGCGCGCTGCAGGGCTTCGGAGGTGTCGAAGCGGGC
Organism: Pinirhizobacter soli; assembly: GCF_015905305.1. Lineage (GTDB taxonomy): Bacteria > Pseudomonadota > Gammaproteobacteria > Xanthomonadales > Rhodanobacteraceae > Pinirhizobacter > Pinirhizobacter soli. Next base: position 1,756,256 of record NZ_JADZLQ010000001.1, on the reverse strand, counting down.
CACGTAGCGAACCGGCGGCGAACCGCCATGCGTGGCGAACCAGCGCGTCCAGCGATCCGAGGGATCGCCAAGCAAGGGCCAGCCGGCCATGTCGTCGGCGTCCAGGCCGCTGAAGCGGTCAATCAGCGCCGGCGTTGCCACGGGAACCATCCACTCGCCGAATAGGCGCTCGACGTGGACGCCGGGCCATTGGCCCATGCCGTAACGGATACCCGCGTCCACGGCGTCGCGTTCGAAGTCGACCAGGTCGTTGCTCGACTGCAGGTTCAATTCGAGCTCCGGATGGCGGGCGACGAGGTCGGGCAACCGGGGCAGCAGCCAACCCGTCACTACGCCCGGTACGGAGGAGATGGTGACCACTTCCGCCCGCCGCTTGCGATAGCCAGCAATGGCACGCTCGATGCCGTCGAAGTGCCCACCCACCGATTCGAGCAGCGCCCGGCCTTCCTCGGTAAGGACCACCCCGCGCGGTCCACGGGAGAACAGCGGGCGATCAAGCCGTTCTTCGAGCTGGCGAATCTGATGGCTCAGGGCGCTTACCGTCAGGTTCGACTGTTCGGCAGCCCGGGTGAGATTGCCCAGCCGGGCCGCGGTGACGAAGCGGTGCAGCTGCATCAGCGGGATCGACATCTTGAATTTCCCTCAAGTCGGTGTGGCGAATATATCGCTTCCGGCGCTGCAAGGTCAGGCCTATCTTGCATCCCAAGAACTTACCCCTTGAAGGAGATTGGACATGGCATCGATCTTCACCAACCTTGCTTTCATGCACGGGCATATCACCGACGTGGCGTTGGCCAGGCGGCTGGCGGGCCTGGAGGAGGAGGGTGCGCAACCCACGAAGCCTGCCCGGCCGGCCAAGCGGGAAAAGGTGGCTGGAATCCAGCGCCTGCGCCCGTCTACAGCCCCATCCCACTGGATGATCCTGGGGCTTCGCTGAAAGGCCATAAGGGGTCAGAGTCATTAAAGGCTAATGATTCTGACCCCTAGGGCTTCAACTTCTAGGGTTTCATGGCGTGCTGACGTGGCCGGGCGGATAGTCGGCCAATGAAGATTCATCGGCGGGCGGCGTTCGTTGTTTTTCTCGTGGCGCTGGTATTGATCATTGGCGCCGGCCTTTATGAGAGCCTCACCCATCAGGAAACACACCCGCCTGGTGCAGACACGCCGCCAGTGACGCGACCCTAGCCGTCGTCCTGTTGCATCGCCAGAAACACCTTGGGATGTGTCTTGCCTCTAAGATGGCGACTTTTCGGCCGGGTCGGCAGGCACGTGAAGAAAACGATTCGTTACATGTTCGCGGCGCTGGTACTTGCGGGCGCTTTCGGTGTGTATGCACAGGACAAGGCGCGTCGTACCGACGTGCTGTTCTGGTCGCAAGCTGAGCGCGAGGCCCATTTCCGCGATATGCCCGCGATCTTTGCCGGCAATACGGTGGTGCATGGGACCCATGTGCACGCGTTGCCTCAGGGCCGGCCACTTCAACCACGCTGGCCTGATGGTCAATCGCTCGAGGCCTACATGAGCGCGCACAAGGTGGCTGCGGTCATGGTGCTGCAGCATGGGCGCGTGCGTATCGAGCACTACGGCCTTCGGTTCAATGCCACCGGTCGCTGGACGTCGTTCTCCGTGGCCAAGTCATTCACCTCGACCCTGGTGGGTGCGGCGCTGGCCGATGGTTCGATTCATTCGCTCGATGACCCCGTGGTTCGTTACATTCCCGCGCTGAAGGGGAGTGCCTACGAAGGTGTGAATATCCGCCAGTTGCTCTCGATGACCTCGGGTGTGCGCTGGAACGAGGACTACAGCGATCCAAAGTCCGACGTGGCGCGCATGTACTCCGCGCCGCGAGTGCCCGGTGAGCCGGCCCTGGTGACCTACATGAAGACCCTGGGCCGTGAGGCTCCCCCGGGAAGCAAGTGGGTGTACAAGACCGGCGAGACCGATCTCATCGGCATCCTGGTCACCCAGGCTACGGGCAAGACGCTGGCCCAATACCTCGGCGAAAAAATCTGGCGTCCCTATGGCATGGCCAGCGATGCGGCGTGGCTGAAGGACGAAACCGACGGCACCGAAACCGGCGGCTGCTGCATTTCCGCCACGGCGAGCGACTACGCGCGCATGGGCCAATTCATCCTCGACGGCGGCAAAATCGATGGCAAAAGCGTGCTTGCCCCCGGCTATCTGGCCGACGCGACACGCAAGCACGCCTCCACCGATACCCCGGGCATCGGCTATGGCTACCAGTGGTGGACCTACGACGATGGCCGTTTCACCGGCATCGGCATCTTTGGCCAGATGATGCACATCGACCCCAAGCGCGGCCTGGTGATCGTGCAGCTGGCGGCCTGGCCGTCAGCCGTCGGCCCGGATGAGATCGCCGCGCGCCGCGCCTTCGTGGCGGCCGTCACCGCCGGGGTCGACGCGGAAACCACGCCCACCAAGTAGGCTCGTCCCATGACCGACCCATCCATCGTTTTCCTGCTTGATGTCGACGATACCCTGCTCGACAACGACCGCTTCAGTGCTGACCTGGCGCAAACGCTCGTCGACCTGTTTGGCGCCGAAGAGCAGCAGCGCTGGGCCGACATCGACAAGGGACTTCGCGCCCAATACGGTTTCGCGGATTACCTGGGCATCCTGCAGCGCTTCCGCCTGGGGCTGGAAAACCATCCGCGGATCCTGGAGATGTCCGACTGGCTGCTGTCATATCCCTTCAATGAGCGCGTCTATCCCGACACCCTGAAGGCCCTGGCTTACCTGAAATCCCTAGGTACGCCGGTGGTCCTTTCCGATGGCGATGCCGTGTTCCAGCCGCGCAAACTCAAACGCGCGCGCCTGTGGGACGTGCTCGAGGGCCGCGTGTTGATCTACGTGCACAAGGAAACACAGCTCTCCCAGATGCAGGCGCGCTACCCCGCCGACCACTACGTGATGGTCGATGACAAGCTTCGCCTGCTGGTCGCCATGAAGGCGGAGCTCAAGGACAGGCTGACCACCGTCTTCGTCCGCCAGGGCCACTACGCGGCCGATTCGGGATCGCTGTTGGCCACCAACCCGCCGGATATCGTTATTCAGGGCATCGGTGAATTGGCCACCATCGACGCCAAGCGCTTCCTCTCCGGACGCCCTGGCGCTACTTGAAGATCCCGCGCTCGAACAGCCCAACATTGGCGCGCAACCGCTGTTCCACGGCTTTTTCGCCAAAGAGCTGGGGCATGCGCGACTGCAGCGCCGGTTCGAAGATGGTCGGCCCGAACACCACCAACAGCACCTGCATGGCGCGCCAGGTGGTGTCCTCGGCCTGGCGCAACATGCCCGCCGACTGCATCCGCTCGAGCGTGCGGGCAACCATTTCCAACAGCGCATCGAGCAGGTTCGAACGTCCGGAAAGCGCGTCGTCCAGGAACGAACGGCGGATGTAGCTGCGCACGTCCTGGTCGTGGATCACCACCTTGTTGATGGCATGGCCAAAGCGCGTGGCGATCTCGGTGGATGGTCCCTTCACCTCCACCGCCTCGAACTCGGTGCCGAATGCGTGCAGCACGGCCTGGTCGACGGCCGTCCGCAGGCCATCCTTGCTGCCGTAGTGGTGGGCGATCAGGGCAGGCGACACCCCGGCCTTCTGCGCCACCATGCGCATCGAGGTGGCAGCGAAGCCCTTCTTGGCGAACAGGCCAAGCGCAACATGGCGAATTTTCGCCTTCGCCGTGAGGTCGGCCATCGCGACCGGGCTCATCGGATTCTCTTCGTGAAGCTGCCGTGCATAGGCATGTGCGTCATCCGTTCGCGCCCGGCACTTCTGGGGGAAAGCGCGGGGCTCAGCATGTGGGGTTCGCCTTACACGATACCTGCCACGTTCTAATGGATCAGGTTCCCTGAACAGAACCGTATTTCCGTTTAGCCCGCTGACCACATGCAGCCTATATGTGAATTACTTCACTGACAGCGCTTTTTCTTAACGCCGGTAGATACCTCCGGCTGCAGGCGACGCGTTCGCCGTCGCTCATGCGCAGGCGAGCCTCACCGCCATCGAGCGGCTCGATTTCCGCCACGTGGTCGAGATTGACGATGCTGCTGCGGTGCACGCGGCGGAATCGGGACGGGTCCAGCCGTGTTTCCAGGCCGCCGATGGTGCTGCGCAGGGGATAGTCCCGGCCCCGCACCCGAAGGTTCACATAGTTGCCCGAAGCCTGCGCCCGTTCGATGTCAGCGGCAGCGACCAGGAATTCCTTGCCGAGCTTGCGCACCAGGAAGCGCGTGGGCCGGTCCACCGGTTCCAGCGCGGGGCCCTCGTCCGGTGCATCCAGCAGGCTGGCTTCGCCTTGCGCCCGCAATACCAGCTGGTGGTACATGTGCACTACCACCAGGATCAACAGGTAGGAACGAGCGTCCTTGATCAGCTCATAGAGGAAGCGCGACAGCGGATCGCCGAAATCGTATTGGCTGCCGTGCAGGGCATAGACGGCGTGGCGCACGGCCACCATGGCCACCACATGCACCAGGCTGAACACCACGCTGCCGGCGACATGCGCGGCAATGCTCCATCGCAGGCGGCCCCATGCCAGGGGCAAGTGCCGGTCCAGCCAGGCGACGCCCGGCAACAGGCAAAACATCACCATGGAACTGGACCACTCCCACGAAGCCACCTCCCAGTCGGCAATGGGCAAATGCGCGCGTGCGATGTCCAGCTGGGTCGTCACCGTGTTGCCCCAGGCGTTCGTCGCGAAAATGAAGAACCAGAACACAGCGGCGGTGGCTGACCGGTAACGCAGGAATTGGTCGAGCAAGGTGGACGGAGGTGCCGGGCTTGGGGAGGTCATGGGATGAAAGTATAGGCGGCGGCCGCACCGGGTTCCTCCCATGGGAGCCGCCATTTATCCCTGAAGGCCGGAATTTCATCACTCCATGCGTGACGCCGGCCCGACGGGGCAGCACATTTCGTCCCATGCCCCAACGGAAGCTGACGATGAGCCTGCGAACTGCCCTTGCCGCGATGCTGTTGATGCCCATGATCGCGGTCGCCGCCGACCAGTCCTGGACCGCCTACGGTGGCGCTGCCGGCGGCGGCCAGTATTCCCCCCTGAAGGAGATCGACCGGACCAATGTGGGCCGGCTGCACATTGCCTGGGTATTTCGCACGGGCGAATTTGGCCAGGCCATGTACCGGCAGAAACACCTGACCTTCGAGGCCAACCCGCTGGTCGTCGATGGCCGCATGGTGGTGCCGACGGCCACCGGCAAGGTCTTTGCCCTCGACCCTGCTACGGGCAAGCCGCTGTGGACCTACGACGCCCAGATCATGAAACACGCCTGGTACGGCGATCTCGCCTCGCGCGGTGTCAGTACCTGGCTCGATGCCCAGGCGCCCGAGGGCGCGGCCTGCCGGCGACGCATCATCTTCACCACCCCGGATGCTCGACTGATCGAGCTGGACGCCGTTGACGGCAAGCCCTGCGCGGGATTCGGCCAGGACGGCGAAGTGGACCTGCGCGTGGGCATACGCTTCCGCCACAAGGGCGGTTACAGCCAGACTTCGCCGCCGGCGATCATCGGTGACATCGCCGTGGTCGGTTCGTCCATCGGTGACAACGGCGCGGTGGAGCAGGAACAGGGCGTAGTACGAGGCTACGACTTGCGCACCGGCAAACAGCTTTGGGGCTGGGATCCGATCCCTCGCGACGCTGCCCGCGCGGTGGCCAATGGCTGGGATCCCGCCCAGGCGGCGGCGACCGGCGCCGGCAACGCCTGGCCACCCCTCTCGGTGGATCCGGCCCTTGGCCTGGTGTTCGTGCCCACGGGCTCGTCGAGTCCCGACTATTCCGGCGCCATGCGTTCGGGCGATAACCGTGACGCCGATTCCCTGGTGGCACTGCATGCCGCCACGGGCGAGGTGGCATGGCGCCACCAGCTGGTCCATCACGACCTCTGGGACTACGACCAGGCATCGCAGCCGGTGCTTACCGACATCGACACGGCGTCCGGACGCAGGCCCGTGGTGATCCAGGGCACCAAGACCGGTTTCCTCTTCATCTTCGATCGCCGCAACGGCGAGCCCGTCTTTCCAATCACTGAAACACCGGTGCCCGCATCGGACGCGCCCGGTGAAGTTGCCTCGCCTACCCAGCCGATGCCAATCCCGGCCCTGCGCCTGGCCAGGACCGCTCGTCTCACCGGCCGTGATGCCTGGGGCATCACGCCATTCGAGCGCGATGCCTGCGCCCGGCAGATGGACGGCCTTCGCTCGGAAGGCATCTTTACCCCGCCGAGCCTGGGCGGCACGCTGGTCTCGCCCGGCTGGGCCGGTGGCATCAACTGGGGTGGTGTGTCGGTGGATCCGGTGCGGCAGGTGGCGGTGGCCTTCGTCATGGACCTGCCAATGCAGGTCACCTTGATCCCCCGCAAAGAGTACGAGAGCCGCGACGAGGATGCCGACGAGGCGAAATACCCTCACTTGGAATTCAACGACATGGAAGGAACGCCTTACGCCATGCGCCGCGGTGTGATCCTGTCGCCGCTGGGCGTGCCTTGCACCGCGCCACCGTGGGGAAAGATGGTGGCGGTGGACCTCCGCCAGGGCAAGGTACTGTGGCAGCGCCCGCTGGGCACGCTGGAATCCAAGACGGGCCTGCCGATGGAAGTGGGCGCGCCGGGCATTGGCGGCGCGGTGACCACCGCAGGTGGACTTATCTTCATCGCCGCCACCATCGACGAACGCTTTCGCGCCATCGACACCGATACTGGCCGTACCCTGTGGGAGGAAAAACTCCCCGCCGCCGGCAACGCCACGCCATCGGTGTACAGCGTGGGTGGGAAGGAATACGTGGTGCTCGCCGCGGGCGGACACGGCAATCTCGGTACGCCGGCGGGTGACTACATCATTGCCTACACCCTCGATGGACAGGGTCCGTCGCTGGTCTTCCAATACCGTTTCGCCGCCACCGTGGTGATAGTGGTGCTGGCGATCGTGACGCTGGTGATGGCGGTGGTCGCGTGGCGCCGGCGTCGTCGCAGGCGCGCACGGGGTTAGTTAAGCTAAGCGCCATGCAAGCCTGGTCGCTTTACCTGATCGAATGCCGCAACGGTGCCTACTATGCCGGCATCAGCAATGACGTGCCGGCACGTTACGCGGCGCACGCGGCTGGAAAGGGAGCCCGTTACACGCGGGCCAACCCGCCGCTACGTTTGTTGGGCAGTCGTGAGTTTGGCGATCGCGCAGCGGCTTCGCGTGCGGAATGGCAGATCAAGCGCCTTCCGCGCGAGGCAAAGCTCAAGTGGTTGCTGCAAGGGGATTGAGTCGCCGCTTTAGATGCCCGCGTACCACTCGTACCCGTTGTCTTCCCAATAGCCACCGTTGCCGTCGCCGATATCCTCGAAGCTCGACACCACTTCGATACTGCGCAAGTATTTCGCGTGCTTATAGCCAAGCTGGCGCTCCACTCGCAGTCGAAGCGGTGCGCCATTGGCCACGGGCAGCGGTGCCCCGTTCAGGCTATGGGCCAGCAGGGTTTGAGGATGGCGCGCCTCGGTGATGTCGATGCTTTCGTAGTAGGGCGTGTCCTCGCCCCATTCGTCGAAGCAATGGAATACCACGTAGCGCGCGCTTTCCTTGACGCCCACATGGGCGAGCAACGCACCTAGCGGTGTGCCTTGCCACTTGCCAATGGCGCTCCAGCCTTCCACGCAGTCGTGGCGGGTGATCTGAGTGCGTTCCCCCAGTGCCCGCAACTGGTCGATGGAAAACTCACCGGGGTGGTCGACCAATCCTTCCACGCCCAGGCGATAGTCGCGGAACTGGTTTTTCATCAGCGACTGGTAAAGCGCCGTCTGCGGCATGGTGGTGCCGTTGGGCCGGAATACCGGCGAGATATCCGCCTCGGAGAATTCCCGGGCCAGGGCGGTGGACGGGGACACGATCCGCTGCACGCGCCGGGTAAGCCACTCGGCGCTTTCAAGCACGCGCGCGCCCGATTCACTTTGCGAGATACGGTCGCAACCGGCGAGAAACGCGCCGCTGGCGGCAAGGCCGAGGTTGCGGAGGAAGCGCCGGCGGCCAGTCATGGTTTGTCGTCCTCGTCGATGCGGTACCAGCCGGTGATCATGCCGCGCAGTTGATTGAACACGCCGGTGACGATCACCTCGAACACATGGATCACCACGAACACCACGAAGCCGCAGGCAATCACGAAATGCCACGACCGCGCCGATTGCCGGCCGCCGACCAGATCCACCATCCAGCCCAGCACGGCATCCATGCGTGGGGACATCGCCAGGCCCATCAATACGATGCCGCCGCCTAGCACGAAGACGACCCCCAGATAGGCGAGCTTCTGCAGGATGTTGTAGCGAAGCGCAGCCTCGCCCTTGGGATGGCGGAACTTCAGGTGATCCAGTATCGAGCGACCGAAACCGCGCCAGTCGTTGCGGGTGGGCGTGAGGTCACGCGTCAGATGCCGCGTTACTACGGACCAGCCCACATAGGCCAGGCCGTTGATCACGAACAACCAGGCAAAGAAAAAATGCCAGCGCCGGCCCATCGCCAGCCATTGCGGTCCGGGCAGGGTGGCCCAGGCGGGGAAAGCGCGCACTGAACGCTCACCGTCGACGGTCGACGCGCCCAGCAGGCCGTCGGTGTCGATCATGTGGCCGAAGATCCGTGTCACGCCACGCGGCACGCCGTTTTCATCGGTCCGCGCCCCCATGGCCAGCCACGCGGTGTTGTCGTTGCTGGCATGGCCCAGGCTCAAGGACGGGTGGGCATTGAATATCTGCAGGCCACTCATCAGCAGCACGGTCAGGCACAGCACATTGATCCAGTGCATCAGGCGCAGCGGCCATCGATGGCGATACACCAGCCGCGTGTTGCGCGCTGGCATGGTGTTTTCATCGGTGGTTTCCATCACGGCCATGGTTGGGCTCCCCACGGGTCTGATCAGATGACCCTGGATACGTCTGAATCATTTCATGACCCGAGCATCCCGCGATCTCGTGGCGCCGGGGCTCCAGGGTCGGCCTTTCGCCGTACCGCGTTTAACGGGGAGTCAGCCATTTTTGACGGGGCGAAACGCCAAGGCGGCCACGGGAGGGTCATGGGAAGAGCTTCTGCGTCAGGTTCCCGGAAACATGTTTACGCCATACTAACCCCCGATTGGCGACTCTTCGCCGGCAAATCCCACCCCTTTTCACCGACGGAGCCCTTCATGACCTCGATTCGCAAAGCTTCCAGTGCTGCCTTGCTGGTGCTGATGACGAGCCTTGCCGCTGTGACCGCCGCCTTTGCGCAGGCATCGGCCCCGCAGGCCGCCCCCGCTCAACCGGCCCATACGCTGCCCGAGGCCGATCGTCAGGCGATCATCCAGTACAACCTGACCGACGATAATTTCAACCGTTTGGTCTCCGCCACCAAGGAAGCGCGGGCGCAGAACATCAAGCCCAGCGAAAGTGCGGTGGATCCCTCCAAGGTGCACAGCCTGGACGACCTCGCCAACCAGGTCACCGCGTCCGACCCGCGCATTGGTCCGCTGATCAAGAAGAATGGCTTCACCCCGCGCGAATTCCTGCTGGTGAACCTTGCCATTTCCAATGCCGCCATGGCCATCCAGGCCCGCAGCGATCCGGAGCAGGCCAAGTACATCGACCAGAGCAAGGTCAACGCGGCCAATGTGGCCTTCGTGGAGTCCCATCGGCAGCAGATCGCTGATCTGATGAAGCAGGCGCAGCAGCAATAACTGCTACCTCATGCGCCAGGGGGCCGTACGGGGCGTCCTGGCGCGGTGAGTGGATTTGCCGGCGGCGTAGCCTGGATGCCAGGGGCCAGCTGGCTTAGCGCATCCTTCAGGATGTCCCGCGCTGCATCGATATATCCACCCTTCATCTGCACTACCGCGCGGTCGATGGTGTCGAGTGAATACTGCAGGGCATCGTCGCAGCCGACGCCAATAATCCGAAACGCCGAGAACAGGGGCCTCAAGCTTGGCGCCATGTCGATCGGAATGCTGTCGATGGCGTGGGAGATCCGTGCTTCACGTGAGCGGCGCGCTTCATCGGTGCGGCTATTTCCGACAGTGGTTCCTTCCGGCTGGCCAGCCGGAACGGCCTGTGTCACGCCTTTGAACTGACGGGCAATTTCCTTCACGAAGGTAGGTTCGCCAGATCGCCTGCTTGCTGAACCGAACACCTCAAGCCATCCATTGGCTGAAGAGGTGCGATATGGGGATGGGACAGTCATGGTTCTTCCAGTGAATGACAGATATTGAGCCAGCGCTGACAGTCCTGCGCTTACATTAATGCGCCATGCTGTGAACATCGTATTTGACAGGCTTGCTGTTCCAGCCCATGGCTTCGTAGAGCCGATAGCGAAGTACCCCGACATACTCGTGCAAAAGGACGTCAGTGAGTAAGAGATTTCCAGATGTGGGGATGACAGAAAAGTCCGCCGAGGTGTAGTCGGCCCGCACGGGCACGACGGGAATGCCGAAATGGTCGAAGTACAAGGTCGCTCGCGGCAGGTGCATCGCTGATGTCACCAGGACGATGGTGTCGGGCCTGGCTTGTTCGAGCACCGCGACGCTGAGCTGCGCATTCGCGAATGTGTTCAGGCTCTGGCGTTCAAGAAGCAGCGATTCGTCGGGGACGCCCAGTCCGACGACGATATCCCGGTAAATATCGGCCTCGGGGCGGCCCGCGCCGGCGGCGTCACCGCCGCTGATTTCCAGAAGGCATGTTCGCTGTTGGCGTCGGCAATCCTGCCAAAGCGACACCGCACGAACGATACGGGGCATGGCCTGCATCGTTGCTTCGACGCCTCCGAAAGGCTTGGGCGAGGAGCCCGCGCCCAGCAGCACGATGACATTCTTTTGGCCCCATGTGCCTACCGTGGTCGGTGGATTGCCCTGCAGTTCGATCGCCATCCACTGCGGAAGCAGGCCGCAGCCGGCAACTACCAAGGCCACCAGGCTAGCCGAGCCAAGCCACGCCGCCAGGCGCCGGCGCCGGACGATGACTGCCATTGCAGCGGCGAGCGCAAGGAACAGGATCAATAGGAACATACCGCGGAACCCCTGTGAGCCAATCCCTCTATTTGACAGGATTGCCCTACGGGATCAAGCGGCAGATCAGGGAGTGGCGAAACCCCAGCTCCGCGCATAGTCGATCAGCTCAGTATCCGACCTCAGTTGCAGCTTGCGCATCGCATCACGCTTCTGGCGGCTTATCGTTTTTCGACTTCGATGTAGGAGTACCGCGATTTCTGCAAGTGATGTGCCGGCTGCGAACCGACGGATGACCTCTACTTCGTGGGCAGAAAGCAGGTCGTCGTTCCGCGGCGGCTGGCAGGCCGCAGGATCGAGCTGAATGGCATAAGCATGGCTAAGGAAGGCGCGCCCAACCATCGCGCGGTCGATCGCCCTGGAAATGTCCTGGAGGGGGCCGTGTTTGTCGACCAGGCCAATCACGCCGATGCGCAGCATGGCCCTTAACGTGGCGGTGTGCCGAATCATGCTGAGCACGATGACGCGCAGGCTGCGATGTTGCCGGAGAATTCGCCCCAACAGGTGCAAGCCATCGGCCTCGGTACCCAGGGGCATGGAGAAATCGGTCACCAGGACGTCGGCGTCGATGTTTTCAACGAGCTCGAGCAGCTCGTCCGTCGTGCGAGCCTGGCCGACGACGGTATAGGGGCCGGTGCGTTCAAGCGTGGCGCAAATGCCCAGCAGCGCCGCCGGGTGGTCGTCGGCAACCAGGACCCGGATGCGCGCGCCTACTGAGCGGCGGCGTGTTGAACCGGTTCGCATGTCAGGGTCCTTCCTGGTCAGGGGATGGGTCAGACCGCCAGCGATGCCGGTCGCGAAGGAACTCTACGATGTCGCGATCGTTGCGCAATGCCAGTTTGGCTCGTTTCGAGGGTGTGTCCGAAGCGCGCGTGCACGTGAGCTACGACACCCGTCGGGTGGCATCGCGTCGCGACGAAGACGTGCCCATGCACGTGGCGGCGCTGCTGGTGAAGCGTGGCGATGGCGACGCAGACCTGCTGGTGCAGGCGGTCAAGCGTTTCCTGAAGAACAGCTTTGCGCGCGTGGAATACGACAATGTCTCGGTTCTGGTCACGCGTGCGCCTCCCGCGCGAGTGATCGCCGTGACTCCCGCGCGACGCGATACCAATGCTGCCGTGATCTGGCTGGCGGGCGGCCTGGTATTGGCAGCGGCCGGGGCTTTCCTGGGCTGGGCGATGACGCGTGGGCGGGCAGGGCGGTGGCGCGTGCTGGCGGCTTCACGCTGGCGGCCAAGGGAAAGTCGCTGATGGTGGGCCTTTCATCATCGGTCACGAGCATCGTCTTTGACCCGGCGGGCTATCACGCACGCTGGAGCGATGACGACCGTCGAGCCTGGTCGCCCCGGCAGCGCTCCGCCTTGAACGACTACCTCTTCGCGGAATATCAACTATCACCGCACGACGGCAAGGTCTCGCTAAGCGAAGGCGTGGCGCGCATCGTCCGTGGCTGGGCCAACCTGCGGTCAGCTGCAATGTATATGGCTGCGGCACGCTACGCCGGGTCGTTGCAGGCATCGCGTTGTTTCGCCGGTCTTCCGCCCTCGATCCATGCATTCATGCGCATGGGCTTTGCCGTATCGCGCAAGCAGCCATCCGGAGGCATCGCCGATCAGGCAGCACTTGTCGAGCTGGGGGGCGCATCACTGGCGGCGTTGACCCCTCATGTGCCGGCGTGGCTTGCCAGCCGGATCAGCCTGCCATTCGCCGATATGCCCATGCCGGCATTCGACACCGAACCCTTCGACCTGCCTTGCTTCTGGAGTGCCCTGGGCCATGCTTCGCGCCATCCCCTCTAGTGCCCTGGCCTGTTGCGTCGACGGCGTAAGAATCCCCGCCAGCGCGATGCATGGTGCGCATACCGCCGCGCGCCTGGGCGATTATGCCCGCCGTCGCGCCGCAACAGTCGTTGCCCAGGCCCATGCCGAAGCCGAAACCCTGCGCCGTCGTGCCGCCGAGGATGCCTACCGTGAGGCCAGGATCCAGGGCGCCAGGGTGTTGCTCGGCGCCATCGATGACATCGCGCGGCTTCGTTCCAGCTTGCTCGAAGGCGTCATGGTGCAGGCACGTCAACACCTGCGTGATCATTGCGCCGCGGCGGGATTCACCGAAGCCTGGGTGGAGCGAGCGTGCCAGATCGCGACAGACGGAAAGGCTTCTGCATCCCCCCGGGTACAGGTTCCAATGAGCGATGACGGCATTTTCCTTGCACTGCGCGCAGCCCTGGACGATACCGTGGCCGTTGAGCAGGCCGACGTGCCATGCCTTCGCGTAGAGCAGGGTGACCTTGTCCTTGAATATGACCCCGAGCACGTGGTCTTCGACGCGGCGCTCCAGCCACCCGCGCCCGATATGCAGGCCCTCTACGATGGCCTGGCGGCCATCGCCTCCCGCTATGCCGACGCTATCGTTGGACCGGGGCTTCCATCCCCATGATTCGGAAAAAACCATGCACATCACTGCTGTAAACCCAGGCCTGTCGAGCCAGAACCCCGACACGGTGGTCCCTCTCAGCGATCGCCTTGTCCACGCGGAGGCTGGGGAGCCCGAGATCGAGCCTGAAGAACCCGGGTCGCAGGATTTTGTAGGCGATACCGTCCGCCGCATCCTGCGCGACAAGATGGTGGCCATGATCATGGGCGCGGACGAAGAGGAAAGCGGCCTCCCGCCGCTCGACTACGAACTCTAGCTACCCGGCGCTCCGCGTGCTATCAAGGCGACGGTTGCAACGAGAGAGGAGCGCATGGACGACGCAAACCCACGCCGGGCCCTGGTCACGGGAGCCTCGGCAGGCATCGGCGAGGCTTTTGCGCGCCAGCTGGCGTCGTGTGGCTATCGCCTGGTACTGACCGCGCGGCGCGCGGACCGGCTTCAGGTGCTGGCCGAAGAGTTAAGCCAGCGCCACCACGTCGATGTCCAGGTCATTGCCCTGGATCTTGCCGATCCCGAGGCACCTGCGCAGCTGTTGGCCGAGTTGGCACGACGGAATCTGTGCATAGACATGTTGGTGAACAACGCGGGCTATGGCGTTCCGGGACATTTCGATGCCGTGCCCTGGAGCACGCATGCGCAATTTCTGCAGGTCATGGTCACCGCTCCCACTGAGCTTGCGCATCGGCTGCTGCCGGCGATGCGTGCGCGTGGCTATGGCTACATCATCAACGTGGCTTCGTTGGCGGGGCTCATGCCGGGAACAGCGGGCCAATCCCTTTATGCCGCAGCCAAGGCATACCTGATCAAGTTCTCGCAGTCACTGTCGCTGGAAAATCTCCCCGCTGGCGTGCATGTCACGGCGGTGTGCCCCGGTCTCACTCATAGCGAGTTCCATGACGTTACCGGGTCCCGGTCGCTGGTGTCGCGGTTGCCGCGCTGGTTGTGGATGGACGCCGATACCGTGGTACGGCAATCGCTGGCGGCGGTCGGCCATGGGGATGCGGTCTACGTCAATGGCTGGGTCAACCACATGATCAAGATTGCGTTCAAGATTCTTCCCGACCGCATGGCCCTGCGAATGGTCGGACGCCGGTCCGCCGATTTTCGTATTCAGGGAACAGCCACTCATCCCTAGCGGTTAGATTAGTCAAGGCCATGCACGCACGGCCTTCACGCTATTTGCTACGACGCTTGCCTAGTCTGGTCGATACCTGCCGCCCAAGGCGGTTTCCACGCCAGACGAAGGAACAAGACTGATGAGCACGAATGACCACGATGTGAAAATTCTCAATGGCCTGATCGAGACCACCATCGACAGCGCCGAAGGCTACGCGGAAGCCGCCAAGGACACCCAGAGCACACGCTTCACGTCACTGTTCCAGAGCCGTGCAGGTGAGCGCCGCCAGGTGGCCGGCGTGCTGCAGCGCCAGGTACGCACGTTGGGCGGCAAGCCTGATGACGACGGGACCGTACTGGCCTCGGCCCATCGCCTCTTCGTGAACCTGCGCAAGAGTTTGAGCTCCGGCGATACCGCGGTGGTGGATGAAGTGGAGCGCGGTGAAGACCACATCAAGGCGAAGTTCGAGAGCGCGTTGAAGGACAAGGAGGTGTCGCCGTCCACGCTCACCGTTATCAACGAAGCCTACGCTTCGGTGCGCCAGGGTCACGACCAGATGCGCGACCTCAAGCACGCGATGCATAACAAGAGCTGATCCAGGCGCGGCGCCTACGCCGATCGCGCTGTGTTTCGATGCCAGGGAAAGCGCGCTTTCCCTGGCATTCTTCGATATTGAGCTCTAGGTCACGGCTGGTCCGGCGCGCATCATCTGCGCTGCGACCTGTTCAAGGTAGTCATGATGATGGTAGATCCACGTCACCATCGACTCATTCAGCGCTTTTTCGTGGCGAGCCATGTCGGCGTGGAAGGTTTCGGCCGACCAATTTGCCAAAGAGGGTACGGCCAACTGTGCGGCTTGAACTGCCGCTGAGCAGAAGGGCTCAACCTGGTAACTGTTTTCCAACGTCCAGCGCAGCAGGCTGCTATAGGGTTCCGGTCCGTCGCCCGTCAGCTGGATGACGGCATCCGACGCGAGCATGGCCACGCCACCGTCTGTCGCGGGGCTTATCCTGCACGCGATCCTTCCGTCGTCATGGCGCACGCAGAGGGCGCGACCGCCCAGCGATTGACGCCAGTAATCCGAGCATGCGACCGATAGAGCAAGCAGCACCGGTCGCACGTGATCACCGCGGGCGCGAGTTCCGGGATGCGCGCCGGTCGGAAACGGCGCCCCTCGCACGGTCCATCCATTGCCGAGCACTGGCTGAGGCAGGGTGGCCATGGTGTGTCCTGCGCAGTGTCGTGTACCCGAGTTTGCGTCGGTCGTAAGCCCCCTGGGTACGTTTCCCGCACCCGCTATCCTTTCGACGACGCTTGATATCCTGCTGCAGCTGCCTTGAAACCCTGCGGTTGTCGTCGGATACAAGCTTTCCGCCGGAAGTTTAAAACATCGAGCGTTCAGGCCTGAGGTTGAACTAGCGTGAGTATTTGGCATGCGGCAACTACCTTGCGGGGATTCGGCAAGCCTAGGTCATGCATGTCATCTCGTCTGTCAATTGTCGACCGGGAAATCATCCGACACGACAACCACGCAGATGACGACGGTGATTGACGCCGCGCCTGACGGACACGCTTCGTCGCGACGAGCAAGGTGCGGGTTCTGACCGGAGAATTCGCCATGAAGCACATCGTTGGATTCCTCGTGGCCCTCGTCGCCACCACCGCCACGCCGATCGAAGCCGGGACCAAATCGCCCGAGGCCGGGCCCGCATCGCTCGAAGTCGTTGCCTCGCCGGAATCCCTCGCGCCGCCGTTTGCCCTTGGTGCGGACACCAGCACCTACGTGCGTTGCCACTATCGCGTAAACGTCCACGCCAATCTTCCGGAGACGGGCTGGACGTGGGCACGCACACCCGCCGGCCAATATTTTTCGCTGAAAGGCCACTGGGCCTACCCATCGCTCGAGGCAGCCAACCTGTTCTTTACCGACACCTCGCAGGCCACCATGGCCGGGCAGTGTCGTGACACCCTTCGCCGTGAGGGAAAGGGTGAATTCATGGCGGCCACCGCGGCCGACACGATTTTTTCCTATGACTACAACATCTGGACGAACGACACGCCGCAGGCACCGCCAGGCATCACCCGGATAATCGTTTTCGGCGACAGCCTTAGCGATACGCTCAATGCGTGGAACCGCAGCTTGCGCCTGGTCCCGCACGCGAAGAGCTGGTCGGCCGGTCGATTCAGCAACGGGAAGGTGTGGCCGGAAATCACATCAAGGCTGACCGGGCTGGATCTGATGAACTTCGCCTTCGGCGCCGCCGCCGCGGATGGCAATGTATTGATTCCCGGTATCGTCCAGCAGGTGGACACCTGGCGCCAGCTACGCGCCAAGGGCCGCAACGTGGATGACAACCGCAACGTCTATGCCATCCTTATCGGCGGTAACGATTTCATCAACTACGGCAAGCAGGCCGACGAGGTGCTTGCCAGCGTCGAATTCGCCGCGCGCAAGCTGCTTGACGATGGTGCTGAACACATCGTACTGATGAACCTGCCCGATATTTCGCTAGCACCGGAGGTGCGCGGCAGCTCGCGCGAAACAACTGTGCGTAGTCAGGTGTTGGCGTTCAACAGGGGCCTTGAAATGCTGCGCGAGCGACTGTCAGGTCCATCGCGCGTCGATATCTTCGACACCTATTCGCACTTTGCGGCAGCCCTTGAAAACCCCGCGGACTACGGCTTCGACAACGTCAAGGACAGTTGCCTGGATATTCCGGGGCAGGGCCCTCTCGTGTATGCGGGGTGGCATGCTGTGGCATCGGCATGCAAAACCGCCGATACCTATCTTTTCTGGGATCGATTGCACCCCACCCGCCGCGTTCATGCCGTGCTGGGTGAGGCGATGGCGGACTTCATCGCCTCACGTATAAGGTAAATCCAGCGGCTCAGCCCAGCTTGTAGCCAAACTGTTCCTCGAATGCAGCGGCGAATTCGTCATAGGTGAAGTGCTGGTTCTGCGTGCCCGGGTGTTCCACCTTCAACGCACCCATCAACGATGCCATGCGGCCGATGGTCTTCCACTCCCAGCCCTTCATGATGCCGAAGATCAGGCCCGCGCGGTAAGCATCGCCGCAACCGGTGGGATCGACCACCTGGCGTTCGCGCGCAGGCGGAATCTCGATCACCTGGCCATCGGTGTGGATCAACGAACCGCGCGGACCGAGCGTAATGATGTAGGCCTTCACGCGCGAAGCGATATCGTCGGCGCTCCAGCCGGTGCGCTGTTGCAACAGCTGCGACTCGTAATCGTTGACGATCACGTAGGTCGCCTGTTCGATCATGGTGCGGAATTCCTCGCCGTTGAACAACGGCATGGCCTGGCCCGGATCGAAGATGAAAGGCACGCCTCGCGCGGCGAAATCAGCCGTGTGCTGCAGCATGGCCTCGCGGCCGTCCGGTGCCACGATGCCGAACTCGCAGTCCTTTACGTCGCCCACATGGTTGTGGTGCGCGCTGGACATCGCGCCGGGATGGAAGGCGGTGATCTGGTTGTTGTCCAGGTCCGTGGTGATGAAACACTGGGGCGTGAACTGATCGAAAAACTCGCGCACGCCCTCGAGCGGGATGCCGAACTTCTGCAGGTGATCGCGATAGGGCGCGAAGTCCTGACCCACCGTTGCCATCGGCAACGGGTTGCCGCCGAGCAACTTCAGGTTGTAGGCAATGTTGCCTGCACACCCGCCGAATTCGCGGCGCATCTGCGGCACAAGGAAAGACACATTCAAGATGTGAACCTTGTCCGGCAGGATGTGGTTCTTGAACTGGTCGGGGAACACCATGATGGTGTCGTACGCCAGGGATCCACAAATCACGGCTGACATGTTGCTGCTACCCCACGGGTTGTCCGGGCGCGCCGGCCCGCTGCCGGGGCGCAAAGGGTCCAGATGGTACTAAAAGACTGGCCCCGTGACGATCCGCCGGGCCTGGGGGCCGGCGACGTGCCATGGCAGGAATCGCGCGCATCCTTCGGTTCAACAAGGCTTTCTTAACGAAAGCGCCCTTGCGTGGGCGGGGGGGCGTCACTACCATGACGCGTTGACTTTTTCCTCTTCCGGCAGCCCCAGGTCTCATGTTCAAGAAGTTTCGCGGCATCTTTTCCAACGATATTTCCATCGACCTGGGTACGGCCAATACGCTCATTTATGTGCGCGGCCAGGGTATCGTGCTGAACGAACCCTCGGTGGTCGCCATCCGCCAGGACCGCGGTCCGGGCGGTCCGCGTACGATTGCCGCGGTGGGTACCGATGCAAAGCGCATGCTGGGTCGCACGCCGGGCAATATCGCCACCGTGCGCCCGATGAAGGACGGCGTGATCGCCGACTTCACCATGACCGAGGCCATGCTGCAGCACTTCATCAAGCAGGTGCACCGCTCGCGCCTGCTGCGCCCCAGCCCCCGCGTGCTGGTTTGCGTGCCCTGTGGTTCCACCCAGGTAGAGCGCCGCGCGATCAAGGAATCGGCCGAAGGTGCCGGCGCGCGTGATGTCTTCCTGATCGAAGAGCCCATGGCGGCCGCCATCGGCGCCGGTATCCCGGTGCACGAGGCGCGTGGCTCGATGGTGCTCGATATCGGCGGCGGCACCTCGGAAGTCGCTGTCATCTCCTTGAATGGCATCGTTTATTCGCAGTCTGTGCGCGTGGGTGGCGATCGTTTCGACGAGGCCATCATCAACTACGTGCGCCGCAACCACGGCACCCTGATCGGCGAATCCACTGCCGAGCGCATCAAGCTGGAAATCGGCTGCGCCTTCCCGCAAAGCGAAGTCCGCGAAATCGAGATCTCCGGCCGGAACCTCGCCGAAGGCGTGCCCCGCATGTTCACGATCAACTCCAACGAGGTGCTCGAGGCGCTGCACGAGCCGCTGTCAGGCATCGTTGCCGCGGTGAAGAGCGCGCTTGAGCAGACCCCGCCGGAACTGTGCTCGGACGTCGCTGAGCGCGGCATCGTGCTGACCGGCGGCGGCGCCCTGCTGCGCGACCTGGACCGCCTGATATCGGAAGAAACCGGCCTGCACGTGCAGGTGGCGGACGAGCCTCTTACCTGTGTCGCCCGGGGTGGTGGCAAGGCGCTGGAACTGATCGACCAGCACGGCAGCGATTTCTTCGCTCCAGAGTAAAAAATCCTTTCCGTTGTAGGAGCTTGCGCGTAAGGCTGGCACCCTCCAGGCCAATGTTTCGCGGGCCCGCCCGCCCCTACCTGAAGACTTAAAGCAGCTCCATGGCCCTAAACCGCGACGGCTCGTCCCCGCTATTCTCGCCCTCCGTCGCGGGCACGCTGCGACTGATCGTGTATATGGCGCTGGCCTGCGTGCTGATGGTGCTTGACCACCGCAACGGCTGGATGAGCCGGCTTCGCTACGGCGGTTCGGCGATCATCGAGCCGGTCTACCGGCTCGCTTCGCTGCCCTCCGATGCGTTCCGTACGGCATCCGTGGCCTTCGCCGACCGCAAGCTGCTGACCGAGGCCAACCAGCGCTTGCGCGAAAACCTGCTGCTGGCCAACGCCAAGCTCAACCGCATGGCTTCGGTGGCCGAACAGAATGAGCGCCTGAAGGAACTGCTCGACACGCAGCACAGCCTGGGGATTACGGTGCAGCTGGCGCGCCTGATCGATGTGGATCTGGGCGCCTACCGCCACCGGGTCACGCTGAACCTGGGCGCGCGCGATGGGGTGTCGGTGGGCCAGGTCGTGATCGACGCCCGCGGTGTGATGGGGCAGGTGATCGAAGTGATGCCCACCACGTCCACGGCCATGCTGATTACCGATCCCAATCATGCGGTGCCCGTGACCATCGAACGCACGGGTCTGCGCACGGTGGCCTATGGCGCGCAGGGCGGGGACGCACTCTCCCTGCCGAACATCCCGGTATCGGCCGATGTCCGCGTGGGCGACAAGCTGGTCACCTCGGGCCTGGGCGGCCGTTTCCCGCCGGGTTTCCCGGTGGGCGAGATCACCGAGTCGGGGCAGACCGAATCGGGCATGTTCCTGGCAGCCAAGGCGAAACCCGCCGCCGACGTCGCACGAAGCGATGATGTGCTGCTGCTGCACGACCTTGCTGAACCCGTAGGCCCGCCGCCAGCGGCCTCCGTGGCCGGACCGCCCGCTGCCCTGGCAAGTCCCGTTGACGCCCCGGCTGCCCCGGCTACAACCCGCACGCCAGCCCGCACAACTGCGCCCGCCCGGGCGAGCACCAGCGGAGGTGCGCAATGAGTCGCGCGCGCGTCCGCGGTCTCTGGTTTGCCGGCACCCTGGTGGTGTCGCTGCTGTTGATGCTGATCCCGTTGCCGGCACCGATCCAGCCGCTCAAGCCCTATTGGCCGGCGCTGTTCCTGCTGTACTGGTCGCTGGAGTCATCCGACCGCGTCACCCTGGGCCTGGCCTTCTGCGTGGGCGTGGGGGCCGACATCTTCGACGGCGTACTGCTGGGCGAACAGGCCCTGCGGCTGACAGCACTGGTCTTCATTGCGTTGCGCTTCCGCTCGCGGTTGCGCTTCTTCCCCATGTGGCAACAGACCCTGGCGGTGCTGGGCCTGTTGATGAACGACCGCGTGCTGTTGTTCCTGGTCCGGGTATTGGGTGGTGAACCCATGCCGCCGGCGGCTTATTGGCTGTCGCCGTTCGTAGGCGCGGCGTTCTGGCCCTTCGTGTTCCTGATCCTCGACGACCTGCGCGCGCGCCTGCGCATCCACGAGGCATGAAACTCGGACGCACCGCATTCAAGGAAAGCCGCGGCGAGGCCGACCTCTTCCGCCGGCGCGCCTTCGCCGGGTTTTTCCTGATCCTGATCGGTCTGGTCGCCCTGGTCGGTCGCTATGTGGTGTTGCAGGTGCAGCGCCACGACGAATTTGCCCTGCGCTCTCAGCAGAACTCCATCAAGCCCCGGCCGATCCCGCCGGCGCGCGGTTTGATCTACGACCGCAACGGCGTTTTGCTGGCCGACAACGTACCGGCATTCCGCCTGGAAGCCACGCCCGACCAAGTGCCGGACATGGACAAGATGCTCGCCACCATCGGTTCGGTGGTGCCCTTGAGCGACGAAGACATCGAGACCTTCCGCAAGCAGGTCAAGCAAGGCCGCCGCTTCGACGGCGTGCCATTGAAACTGAAGATGACCGAGGACGAGATCGCCCGCTTCGCCATCAACCAGTGGCGGTTCCCGGGCGTGGAAATCGTGCCTTACCTTACCCGGCGTTATCCGCTGGGTGCGCATATGGCGCACGTGGTGGGTTACGTCAGCCGGATCGATGCCGACGACGTGGCCCGGCTCGATCCCACGCGCTACAAGGGCACCACCCACGTGGGCCGGATCGGCATCGAACGCAGCTACGAAGACCTGCTTCACGGCACACCAGGCTATGAGCTGGTTGAAGTGAATGCCGATGGCCGCGTGCAGCAGGTGCTGGAAACCCACGCGCCCACGCCGGGCAAGAACCTCTATCTTTCCATTGACGTACGCCTGCAAAAGGCGGCCGAGGATGCCTTCAACGGCCGCCTGGGCGCCGCCGTGGCGATCGATCCGCGCAATGGCCAGGTGCTGGCCTTCGTCAGCGTGCCCAGCTTCGACCCGAACCTCTTCGTCAACGGCATCAGCGGCCAGGATTACCACTCGCTGATGACCTCGGAAGACAAACCCCTGTACAACCGCGCGCTGCGAGGCGTGTATCCGCCCGGCTCCACGGTGAAGCCCTTCGTGGCCCTGGCGGGCCTGGAATATGGTGTCAGGCGCCCGGGTGACACGGTGTTGTCCACGGGCGAATTCTGTATTCCGGGGCAGTCGCGCTGCTACCGCGACGACAAGCAGGGCGGCGACGGCACGGTGAACATGGTGCGTGCCATTGAGCTGTCGACCAATACCTACTTCTACCGGCTGGCGCTGGACCTGGGCATCGACCGGTTCTCCACCTTCCTGCGCAAGTTCAGTTTTGGCGAGAAAACCGGCATTGATCTGGTTGGCGAAGTGCCCGGCGTGCTGCCCTCGCGCGAATGGAAGGCCACGCGGAGCAAGGCCGGCTGGTACCCGGGCGAAACCATCATTTCCGGCATCGGCCAGGGTTACTGGGCCGTCACCGCACTGCAGCTGGCACATGCCACGGCCACCGTCGCCGGCAAGGGGGTTCCCTACACGCCACACCTGTTGATGCGCACGCAGGATGGCGTGGATGCCCAACCCTTGGATGTGCCGTGGAGCTCCAGCGGTCCCTCGGTCATCACCAAAACCGCCAATTGGGACGTGATCAATCAGGGCATGACGGCGGTGATCAACGGCGTGGGCACGGGCAAGGGCCTGGGGATTGGCTTTCCCTACGTGATTGCCGGTAAATCGGGCACCGCCGAGCGTTTTTCCCGTACCACCAACGCCTACGACACCCGCAAGAGCACCGCGTACCTCGCCACCCGGCATCGAGCCCTGTTCATCGCCTTCACGCCGGCGGAAGATCCGAAGATCGCCGTGGCGGTGATCCTGGAAGCCGGTGCATGGGGCGCGAAGGATTCCGGCCCGATCGCGCGCAAGCTGCTGGACCAGTGGGTAGTCGATGAGGGCGGCGAGCGCCCCGCGCCTCCCGCATCCAGCGCGCTGCCGCCGCCAGCGCCTGCCGTGCCGCCGCCGACGCAAGAGCCGGCGGACCCCAGCGAGCTGGCGCCAGCGGACGCCGCCAGTACCGAGGACACGCCATGATCGATACCTTCGCCATCCGCATGCAGCGCTTCGCGCGGCGGGTGCTGCGCCGGCCGCGCGTGGATCTTCCGCTGATCGGCGCGCTTATCGTGCTTGGCGGCGTGGGGCTGGCAACCCTCTACAGTGCCGGCGGCGGCAACATGGGCCTGGTGGTCGGGCAAGCCGCCCGCTTCGGGCTGGGCGGCTTGCTGATCCTGGTGATTTCGCGCATCCCGCCGCCGGTGCTGCGCTCGTGGACGCCCTGGCTCTACGTGGGAAGCACGTGCCTGCTGATGGTTGTCGCGGTGCTGGGCGAGGGCAGGGGCGCCTATCGCTGGCTGGACCTGGGCGTCATGCGCTTCCAGCCATCGGAATTGTTGAAGCTCACCATGCCGATGATGGTGGCCTGGTACCTGCATCCACGGCAGCTGCCGCCTTCGTGGAAGGACATCGTGGTGGTGGGCATGCTGATTGCCATTCCGGCCGCCCTGATCGCCGAGCAACCGGACCTGGGCACGGCGCTGCTGGTGGTTGCCGCCGGTGCCTTCGCGCTGTTCCTGTCGGGCATGGCCTGGTGGCGCATCGGCGTGCTGGTGGGCGCCGTCGGCGCGGTGATCCCGGTGGCCTGGCATTTCCTGCACGAATACCAGCGCAATCGCGTGCGTACATTGTTGGACCCCGAATCCGATCCCCTGGGCAACGGCTGGCACATCATCCAGTCGCAGATCGCGGTGGGTTCAGGCGGAGTGTTCGGCAAGGGCTGGCAGCAAGGCACGCAGTCGCGGCTGGAATTCCTGCCCGAGCACACCACCGACTTCATCTTCGCCGTGTTCTCCGAGGAATTCGGCCTGGTCGGGGTGATCGGCATCGTCCTGCTGTATGCGTTCATCATCGGCCGCTGCCTGTGGATTGCCATGAACGCACGCGATACCTACTCGCGCCTGCTCGCCGGCGCGATCGCCATGAGCTTCTTCGTCTACGTATTCGTCAACGGCGGCATGGTGGCCGGCATGCTGCCGGTGGTGGGCGTGCCGATGCCGCTGGTGAGCTACGGCGGCACCTCGGCGGTGTCGCTGCTCACCGGCTTTGGCGTATTGATGTCGATCCACGCCAACCAGAAAACTCATAGTTAGATGCGGGGGTGACGGCATGCGTGTCCACCTGCAATCATGCAGCGGCAATGACGCATCGGATTGGTTACCCTGAAAAGCATGTTCAAGTCGCTGATGTTGTGTTTCTGCCTGGCAGCGTGCGCGTTGCCGTTCGGCGTCGCCCGCGCTGAAACCCATCCTGGCGAAGCGGCATTGGTGCGCGAGGTGGCCAAGGCCACCGGCAAGAGCCCCAAGGCGCTCACCGCCATCCTGGACAAGGCGAAGATGCAGCAAAGCATCATCGATGCGATGAACCGGCCGGCCGAGGCCAAGCCCTGGCGCGATTACCGTCCGATCTTCATGACCGACAAGCGCATCGGCGAGGGCGTGGCGTTCTACCGCGCCAACCGGGCCCTGGTGGACGACACCGCGCGCAAGTATGGCGTGGCGCCGGAAATTATCGTGGCCATCGTTGGCGTCGAAACGAGCTACGGCAAGGTGCTGGGCAAGTACAAGGTGATCGATGCGCTGGTCACGCTGGCGTTTTATTACCCCAAGCGGGCGCCTTTCTTCCGCGAGCAGCTGAAAGCACTGCTGATGCTGCCGGACAACCACCTTGCCGGCCCCATCGATACCCTGGTGGGTTCCTATGCTGGAGCCCAGGGCTGGGGCCAGTTCATGCCCACCTCGATCCGCGACTGGGGCGTGGATGCCGATGGCAACGGGCATATCGACATGCGTAATTCGCTGCCCGATATCCTGGCAAGCGTAGCCAACTATTTCGTCAAGCACGGCTGGGAGGCTGGCGACCCGGTGGCCATCCGCGCGCAACCGGATAACGCGCCGGAGCTCCCCGAGATCAACGATTTCGTGCCGCGCTGGAGCCTGGAGCAATTCATGGCCTGGGGTTTTGCGCCGTTGCAGCACACCGACCCGGGCCGCCAGGCGACCGTGGTGCGCCTGGACGGACCCACGGGCGATGAATACTGGTTCACCTTCAATAACTTCCTGGTGATCACCAAATACAACCGCAGCCCGCTTTATGCCATGGCGGTAAACCAGCTGGCGCAGGCCATCGCGATGCAAGTGCGTGGATCCACCGTTCTGCAATGAGTGCCGCGCGCCGAACCGCTCCCCAGAAGAGGCCATGGCGCCGGCTGGCCATGCTGTGCGTGGTCGCAGGCCTGGTGCTGCTGCTGGCTGCTTGTGGCGGTTCGAAGACGAAGCCGTCGAAGGGATCGACATCGCGTCCCAATGTGGGTGGTGCGCCCGGGCGCCGGGGCGGGGTCAACGACGACACCAGCCGTCCGCAGGGTTCGCGCTACGGTGTGGACAACGATAGCGTTCCCAACGACAACCTCGACGTCAGCAAGCTGGTAGAGCCCACTCCGCGCAATGAACCGCGCTCGCTCTACGGCAACAAGAGTCCGTACAGCGTGCTGGGCAAGTCCTACACGGTGCTGCCCAATGCCAGCGGCTACGACGAGCGCGGCATTGCCTCGTTCTACGGTTCGAAATTCCACGGGTACAAGACCTCGAACTTCGAGGACTACGATATGTACCAGTTCACCGCGGCACACAAGACATTGCCGCTACCGAGCTATGCCCGGGTGACCAACCTGGAGAACGGCAAGTCGGTGGTGGTGCGGATCAACGACCGCGGTCCGTTCCACGAGAACCGCATCATCGATCTTTCCTATGCCGCCGCCGTGAAGATCGGTGTCTGGCCCAAGGGCACGGGATTGGTCGAAGTGCGATCGATCGATCCGGACCACCCCGATGCCCCCGGCACGCTGGTGTCCTCGGGAGCAGCTTCGTCGCCGCCTTCGCGTCCTGTTCCGGTGCCAATGCCCGCGCGACCATCGCCGATGGTTGTTGCCGGCCCAGCCGGCGCTGGCGCCGTATCGCGCCCGGCTGGGGCTGCGACTACGCCGCCACCAGCCAGTTCGCGCATCGCCTTCCAGCCGCAAGCCACCTCTAGTCCCAGTGGCGCCGCCAGCGCTGCCATCGTTCCGCCACCGATGCGCCCGGTCACCGCCCCGTCAGCGGGCGATATTGCCTCGGCCAGCATCGCTTCGGCGTTGCCGCCGGAACCCTCGGCGCCGCCCGCGGTCCCAACCGTCAACCCCAAACCGAAAATCTACCTGCAAGTGGGCGCTTTTTCCGATCTTGCCAATGCCTCGCGCGTGGCCGACCAGCTGGACAAAGCCGGCCTCGGGCCCGTGAGCATCATTCAGGCCGATATCAATGGCCGCAGTGTGCGCCGGGTGCGCGTGGGACCGCTGGCGGACGTGGACACCGCCGACCGCGTGACCGACCAGATCGCAGGCCTGGGCCTGCCCCGACCCTCGGTCGCGGTAGACTGAGCGCTTGGCCTCAAGGCCATGGCACCACTTTGAAGACCTTACCGGACACAACCTAACGATGAAATTTGCACCCCGTTCGCTGCTCGCCCTCGTAGCCACCCTTGCTGTCGCCGCCACTGCCGCCCAGACCGCGCCACCGCGGCCGGTGCCCGTGCCGCGGCCGGTGGTACCCGAGGCGCCGGTGCCGCCGCCACCGGAAGTGGACGGCAAGAGCTGGGTGCTGATGGACTACAACACCGGGCAGGTCCTGGCCTCGAAGGATCCGGACGTGCAGGTCGAGCCCGCCTCGATCACCAAGGTGATGACCGACTACGTGGTGTCGGCGGAAATTGCCAACGGCAAGATCCACATGAACGACCAGGTCAACATCAGCGAGAACGCCTGGCGCGGCGGTGGCGCGGGTACCGACGGCTCCACCAGCTTCCTCAAGCTCAACAGCCAGGTGAACCTCAAAGACCTGCTCTACGGCATGATCATCCAGTCGGGCAACGATGCCGCCATTGCCCTGGCCGAGCACACCGCGGGCTCGGAAACGGCGTTCGCCAACCTGATGAACGCGTACGCCAAGCAGATCGGCATGACGCACTCGCAGTTCCAGAATGCATCCGGCTACCCGATCGCCAACCACTACACCACGGCCCGTGACATCGCCATCCTGTCCCGCGCGCTGATCCACGATTTCCCCGAGGACTACGCGATTTCCGCGGTCAAGGAGTTCGAGTGGAACGGCATCAAACAGCACAACCGCAACCTGCTGCTGTGGCGCGACAACAACGTCGACGGCATCAAGACCGGCCATACCGCGGCTGCCGGTTATTGCCTGGCGGCCTCGTCGAAAGTGGGCGACTCACGCATGATCGCCATCGTCATGGGCGCCAGCAGCGAGAAAGGCCGCGCCGATGCAGCCCTGGCGCTGATGAACTACGGCTTCCGCTTCTACGAGTCGCACAAGCTGTACGACCACGCCAAGCCGCTGGCGACGCCGAAGCTCTGGAAGGGCGCTGAAAACTCCATTCCGCTGGGCGTGGAGGCCGATGTGCTGGTGACCGTCAAGCGCGGCGACTACGACAAACTCAAGGCCGACATGGACGTCCCCGCTACCCTGATAGCCCCGTTCAAGAAGGGCCAGCAGGTGGGCACGCTGCGCATCACGCTCGACGGCCAGCCGGTGTCCAGCACCCCGCTGGTGGCCCTGGAAGATGCGCCCGAAGGCGGGTTCTTCTCACGGCTGTGGGACACCATCATGTTGTGGTTCCATAGCGACAAGAAATAAGCGGAGGGCAGGCGATGCAGATCAACGATATCCAGCCGGCCGAGGGGCAGGGCTTCCAGTTCCCCGGCGAGTTCGAGATCACCGCGATGGGCAACGCCGCTGCCCATCTGGAAACGCTGGTCCCTGAACTGCTCCAGGGCGTGGGGCTCGAAGTGCTGCATGAAACCGTTTCCTCGCGCCAATCCAGCGGCGGCACCTACACCTCGGTGACCATCCGGTTCCTGTGCCGGACCCGCGAGGATTACGACAAGGCCCATGAGGTGCTGCGGGCCCACGACGAAATCCGCTTCACTCTCTAGCCGTCGCGGGGCTTGCGAACGCGGCCCCGAACCCGCAGATTGCCGGCATTGCATTTGATTCCCGGCCTGCCATGTCCCTTCCTCTGAATATCCGCCGGCTCGGCCGCGTCCCGTACGAGGCCAGCTGGAAGGCGATGAGCGCCTTCACCGACAACCGTACCGAGGACACCCCGGACGAACTGTGGCTGCTTGAGCACGATCCGGTATTTACCCTTGGCCAGGCTGGCAAAATGGAACACGTCCTTGCCCCGGGTGATATTCCGGTGGTTCCGGTGGACCGCGGTGGACAGGTCACCTACCACGGACCGGGCCAGATCGTGGCCTACCCGATGGTAGACCTGCGCCGCTCAGGCGTGGGCGTGCGGGAACTGGTGAACCGTATCGAGCAGGCCATCATCGACACCATGGGCCACTGGAACATCGTGGCCGAACGGGTGGAGGGTGCCCCAGGGGTGTACGTGGCCGGGGCCAAGGTGGCCGCCCTGGGCCTGCGCGTGCGCCGGGGCTGCAGCTTCCATGGCCTGGCCTTCAACGTGAACATGGATCTTTCCCCGTACCACCGCATCAACCCCTGCGGCTACAAGGGCTTGGAGGTCACGCAGGTGCTAGACTTGGGCGGACCGTCGTCCCTCGCGGAAGTGGAAAATACCCTGGTAGAGGAATTCTGCCGGCAGTTCGATTTCCGCCCCGTGCAAGCCGATCCCCACCTCCCCGAACTCCCGGCCCGCGTCGCGGTCTGAAAGCCCTAGAGCAGCCATGAGCCAAGTGTCCACGTCCCCCTTGAAGTCCATTCCCATCGCGGTTGTCGACAAGCCTGGCGAGAAAATGCTCGGCAACGACAAGATCGCGCTCAATCGCGCGGGTTTCGATAGCACCGTTCCCACCTTGCGCAAGCCCAGCTGGATCCGCGTGCGCTTGCCGCAGGGCAACGCGGTGCAGCAGCTGAAGGCGCGCCTGCGCGAAAACTCGCTGGTCACCGTGTGCGAGGAAGCCTCCTGCCCGAACATCCATGAGTGCTTCTCCAAGGGCACGGCCACCTTCATGATCCTCGGCGAGGTTTGCACCCGCCGTTGCTCGTTCTGCGATGTCGCCCATGGCCGCCCGCAGCCGCCCGATCCGCTGGAGCCGGCGCGCCTGGCCCAGACCATCGCCGACATGCGCCTGCGCTACGTGGTGATCACCTCGGTCGACCGCGACGACCTGCGCGACGGCGGCGCCTCGCATTTCGCCGCCTGCATCCGTGCCACGCGCCATGCCAGCCCCGACATCCGCATCGAGATCCTCACCCCGGATTTCCGTGGCAAGGGCCGCATGGAGCGCGCGCTGGAAGTGCTCAAGGAATACCCGCCGGATGTGTTCAACCACAACCTGGAAACCGTGCCCCACCTCTACCGCGAGGTGCGCCCGGGTGCCGACTACCAGTGGTCGCTGGATTTGCTCAAGCAGTTCAAGGCGCAGCATCCGGATGTGCCGACTAAGTCCGGCATCATGCTGGGCCTGGGCGAAACCCACGAGCAGGTGCTGCAGACCATGAGCGATCTACGCGCCCATGACGTCAACATGATCACCATAGGCCAGTACCTGCAGCCAACGGCGCATCACCATCCGGTGGTCCGCTACTGGACGCCGGACGAATTCGAAGCACTGCGCGTGGCGGGCGAGGCGATGGGTTTCGACCATGTCGCGTCCGGACCGCTGGTGCGTTCTTCCTACCATGCCGACCTGCAGGCGCACGCCGCCGGCGTCGTCGAATAAACACACGCAACTCCAGGCGAATCCACTGATATGACACTCCGCCCCGCGTTCGCCCTGCTGCTGGCATTGTCCGCTGCCGGCCTCCATGCCCAGGCCGCCGCCCCGGCGAAGGCCAGTGCGCCCGCCGCCCAGGCACCGGCTGCGAATCAGCAACAGGACGCCTCCGAGGCCGCCACCTCGCCGGTGGCCAAGCGCAAGGTTTCGGAGCTTCCGCTGAAGTGGAATCCCACCGAAGCCCAGGCCGCCCAGTTGTCGGCGCGCTTCCTGACGCGTTTCCACTACCAGGCTCAGCCGCTCGACGACGCCATGTCGGCGAAGATCTACAAGGCCTACTTCGATTCGCTGGACAGCGAAAAGGTGTTCTTCACCCAGGAGGACATGACCAAGTTCGAACCGATGAAGACGCAGTTCGACGATGCGGTCTGGAACCAGGATCTCTCCGCGCCCTTCAGCGTGTTCAACCTGTACCTCACGCGCGCGCTCGACCGCATGAACTATGCACGCGGCCTGCTGAAGAAGGGTTTCGACTTCGCCGGCAACGAAACATACAACTACGACCGCAAGAAGGCCGCCTGGCCCAAGGATCAGGCCGAGCTGGATGATCTGTGGCGCCGACGCACCATGAACGACTGGATGCGCCTCAAGCTCGCCGGCAAGTCCGACGATGAAATCCGCAAGACGCTCGACAAGCGCTATGCGAACTACATCGACCGCGTACGCCAGCTTGACCAGGAAGACGCCTTCCAGACCTTCATGACGGCTTATGCCGAATCCACCGACCCGCATACCGATTACCTCGGTCCCCGTGCGGCGGAGAATTTCGACATCGCCATGAAGCTCTCGCTCGAGGGCATCGGCGCGGTGCTGCAGGGTCGCGACGACTACACCATGATCCGTGAGCTCGTCCCGGCAGGCCCGGCGGCGAAGTCTGGCCAGGTCTCGGTGGGCGACCGCATCGTTGCCATCGGCCAGGGCACCACCGGCCCCATGGTGGATGTGGTGGGCTGGCGCCAGGACGATGTGGTGAAGCTGATCCGCGGCAAGAAGGACACCACCGTGCGGCTGGAGATCCTGCCCGCCGATGTGGGCATGGACGGCAAGCACAAGCAGATCACGCTGGTGCGCAAGAAAGTGACCATGGAAGAGCAGGCGGCGAAGAAGAAGATCGTGGAGTGGAAGGACGGCGACGTCGACCACAAGGTCGGCGTGATCGACCTTCCCACGTTCTATCAGGACTTCGGCGCACGCCGCGAAGGCGACAACAATTTCAAGAGCGCCACCCGCGACGTTGCCAAGCTGCTGGGTGAGCTGAAGGCCGAGAAGGTCGAGGCCGTGGTGGTGGACCTGCGCAACAACGGCGGCGGTTCGCTGTCCGAGGCCAATGAGCTCACGGGCCTGTTCATCGACCAGGGCCCGGTGGTGCAGGTGCGCGACGCGCGCGGCCAGGTGGAAGTGCAGGGTGACGACCAGGTGGGCATGAGCTGGGACGGCCCGCTAGCCGTGCTGGTGAACCGTGGCTCGGCGTCGGCGTCGGAGATCTTCGCCGCCGCGATCCAGGACTACGGCCGTGGCCTGATCATCGGTGAGCCGACGTTCGGCAAGGGCACCGTGCAGAACCTGGTGGATCTGGACCGTTTCGGCCAGGCATCGGAGTCGGCCAAGTACGGCGAGCTGAAGATGACCATCGCCCAGTTCTTCCGCATCAACGGCGGCAGCACGCAGCTGCGCGGCGTTACGCCGGAAATCCAGTTCCCGCAGAATGGCGACGCAAAGGATTTTGGCGAGTCCACCTACGACAACGCACTGCCCTGGACGCAGATCGCACCGGCCAACTACAAAGCCGTAGCCGACCTGAAGCCCCTGGTGGCACCACTGCAGGCCAGGCACGACGCGCGCACGGCCAAGTCGCCAGGCTGGAAGCTGATGCTCGACGAGCTCGCCGCCTACCGCAAGGCCCGCGACAAGACCGAAGTCTCGCTCAACTACGCCCAGCGCGAAGTGGAACGCAAGCAGATGGACGCCATGCAGGCGGACTTCCGCGCCCGCCACAAGGCCCTCGACGGCGGCACTGGCAAGCCGGGCGACATTGCCACGGGCAAGGGCAGCGACGACGACGATCCGGCCGACACCGGCGACGACGGCCTGCAAGCCAACGAGCGCAGCCTGAAGAGCGAACTGCAGGCCGAAAAAGACGCCAAGAAAGCCAAGGACCCGCAGCTCGACGAAACCGCCCACATCGTGGCCGACGAAGTCCAGCTGATCAAAGCCGACACGCGCCTGGCCGCTACGGTGCTGCCGTACGCGGGCAAGGGCATGAACACCGACGCTCCGGTGCCGCCGACGCCTACTGCGCAGAATCCGCACTGAGGGTTTTGACGGCTCGGCTTCGCCATCGCGATGGGCGCTCGGCTGCGCCATCGCGGTGAGGAGCCTCCGCCGGCCGCCCTCACCGCGACTGGCTTCGCCGTCCTGACGGGAAAGGAGAGCCGCTGCGCGGCTCGTGTCTTGTGGCTTCGCCCCGTCAAGACCGCACAGTCGGGCGGGGTTTTTCGAATCGGCATCCTGCCTCAGCGAAAAATACCGGCCATCCATGGCCGGCACCGCTGCGCGGCCTTGTCCGCCCGACTGTGCTCGGCTGCAGAAGTCGCGGTGAAGGCGGCCGGCGGAGGCTCCTCACACGTCTCGATGGTTTGGGAGGAGAGCGAAGGGCGAAGGGTGAAGGGCGAAGAGCACGGAACGCGAAGGGCGATTTTGGCGCGTGCGTTTTTGTGAGTTGCTGGTGCGTGAGTTGCGTCCGCGGAACGGACTGGGCGGATGAACACACCGGTCTTTGCACCCTCGCTCAGGTCATCATCGCTTCGCGATAAATGACCTGAGCTACTTCAGCTTGCCGTATTCAGTTTCTTCGCTCGCACCGACGCGATGGCGAAGCCGAGCCCGCTAACCCGCTGCGGCACCAACCGCCACGAACTTCATCGCCACGGCGTTCATGCAGTAACGCAGGCCCGTCGGTCGCGGGCCGTCATCGAACACATGGCCTAGGTGAGCATCGCAGCGTGCGCACGATACGGCGGTGCGTTCTTCGAACAGGCTGGTGTCGCTGCTTTGCACGACGTTGCGTTTGGATAGCGGCTGCCAGAAGCTGGGCCAGCCGGTGCCTGAGTCGAACTTGGTGGCTGAGTCGAACAGGGCGGTGTCGCAGCAGATGCAGCGGTACAGGCCGTTGTCGTGGCGGTCCCAGCCGGGGCCGGTGTAGGCGCGCTCGGTGCCTTCGTGGCGGGTGACTTGCCAGGAGAGCGGGGAGAGTTTTGCCTTCCATGCTTCGTCGGTCATCACCACTTTCGGCTCGACGCAGGTGCCGAGGGGCTTCTTGTCGGCGCCGAAGCAATCCAGGGTGACGTTACCGGTGGGCGGGGCGCCTGACGGGCCCTGGGTGGGCGCCAGGGCGTCGGCCAGCAGGCGGCCGGCGGGCAGGATGCCCACGGCGGCGAGGGCGGCAGCGACGCCGAGGAAGCGGCGGCGGGTGGTGGTTGGCATGGGTGTTCTCCGGTTTGCTGACAAGGAGACCGCCGGAGGGGTGAAGTCATTGCGTAGAGCGCTGGCTTCGTTCAGCCTGCTGCCATGAGCGCTCAACCACTCCCGCCGCGCGTGGTGCTGGACACCAATGTTTGCCTGGACCTGTTCTTTTTCCGCGATCCGCGCTGCCAGGCCCTGGCCCAGGCGCTGACGGAGGGCCGGGTGCAGGCGGTGTCGCGGGCCGATTGCCATGCTGAGTGGCTGCGGGTACTTACCTACCCGGATCTGCCGATCACCGACGCGGGGCGTCAGCAGGCGATGGCGGCCTACGATGCCCATCTGTCGTTTCCGGACCTGGAGGAAAAAGACGGTGTAGCGTTGCCTCGCTGCCGTGATCCCGATGACCAGATGTTCCTGGAAGTGGCCCTGGGGGCGGGTGCGGGGGCGCTGGTAACCAAGGACAACGAGTTGTTGCGCCTGGCTTCGCGCTGTCCGTGGTTTGCCATCGTGTTGCCGGAAGCGTGGCAACCCTAGAGGGACTTTCGACCGGGTCAAATGCGGGGGAAAAAGTCTTTGGCACCAATCTTGTATGGCTAGCGGACCATTGTCGTAACGCAGCGCGCGCGAGGAGGGCGAATGCGGGACTACCTGATCGTCTTTGCCGTGCTGGTGCTGCACGCCGTTTCCGTGAGCGTGGCTCCGGAGATCGGCATGGCGCTGTCGTACTTCTTTTTCGGCGCCTTCGGCGTTGCCGCGGGTGCCGCGGCGGTGCATCGCGCCCTGACCTCAGGCCGGCGGCCGGACCCACGCTGGCTGGCGTTGGCGCTGACCATGGCGCTTTGGCTGTGCGGCGTAGCGTTGTCGGCCCGGCAAAGCTATGTGCTGGACAACGCCAATCCCGCGCCCGGCGACAGTATGTTCTTCTACATCATCTACGTGGTGCCGGCGCTGGTGACGCTTTCGTCATCGCCGGTGGCCGCTCGCAAGCGCTGGGCGCTCGGCATCGACCTGGTGCTGGCCTGCATGCTGGCGACGCTGTTCTATGCACGGGTGTTTGCGTTGGTGACGATGGAAGGCGCGGCGGGAAGGCCCGAGGCCGAAGCCATCGCCACCATGCTGGACATCGAGAATATCTTCCTGGCCGTCGCTGCCACCGTTCGCCTGCTCGCCGCCGAACGGCAGCGTGATGCGGTGTTCTATCGCGCGGTTTCGATCTTCTTTGTCGCGTACACGCTGGTGGTGGGGTACTACAACCATTTCGTGGCGTTGGGTGACTACCCCGACTTCGGATCGTCCTGGGACGTCATGCTCGACATTCCCTTCGCTGCGTGGCTGCTGGCGGCGCGGCGCGGGGATGGTCACGGGCGTGTTCGCTGGCGGCCGCCGGTATTCCTCGTGCGCTTCGTGCAAAGTGCCAGTCCCGTGTTCATGGCCTTGAGTGTGCTTACCTTGGGGTTGATGGTGATGAACGATCACCCGGGATTGGGCATGGCTGCCTGCGCCGCCGCGGTGCTGGGGATCGGTTTGCGCAGCACGTTGACGCAAGTGAGCCTGGTGGAAGTGGAGTCGCGCCTGACAGCGCGCCAGGCCACCCTTGAGGGCCTGGCCTTCCGGGACAGCCTGACGGAGCTGGCCAACCGCCGCGCGCTGGACGCCACCTTGCTCACCGAGTGGCACCGCACGGTTGAACGCAACGAACCGGTCGCCTTGCTGATGATCGATATCGACTTCTTCAAGCAGTTCAATGATCGCTACGGACACCTGGAAGGCGATGAATGCCTGCGCCGGGTGGCATCGGCGCTGGCTACCCGCATCGGTCGTGGCGAAGACTTCTTGGCCCGGTACGGCGGCGAGGAATTTGCGGTGGTTGCGCCGGCTACCACCCTCGCTGGCGCCCACCAGCTGGCACAGGCGCTGCGCGACACCGTGCAATCGATGGGTATCAAGAACGACGGAAGCCCTTATGGCATCGTCACGGTAAGCATCGGCGTGGCCGTGGGTATGGAATCACCCGATGCAGGACCGCTGAGCCTGCTGCAGGCGGCCGATAGCGCCCTGTATCGTGCCAAGGCCGGCGGCCGTAATGCGGTGGCCGCCGCTTAGCCCGCCTGCAACCGGGCGCGTTCTTCAAGCGTACGGACGGCGCCGGGAATGCCCGTGGCGTCGGCCACTTCCACCATGCGGTCGGCATCGTCGATGGCGGCGCCCGTCTCGTGGGCCCATGTAACGTGGTACGGCATGTAGACGCCCCAGGCCCCGAGCGCCACCACCGGCGCGATATCCGAGCGCAGGGAATTGCCCACCATGGCGAATCGTCCGGGCTCAATGTTGAACTCGCCAAGCACGCGCGCGTAGGCGCGGTTGTTCTTCTCCGAGACGATTTCGATGCGGTGGAAGAGGTCGGCGAGTTTCGAGTGGGCGACCTTGTGCTCCTGGTGGAAGAGGTCGCCCTTGGTGATCAGCACGATGCGGTGGCCTTGCGCCACGGCTTCCACGGCCTGGCGGATACCCGGGAGCAGTTCCACCGGGTGGTCGAGCACATCCTTGCCCAGCGACACGATACGGTGGATGTCGCGCGCACTGATGCGCTCGCTGGTGACTTGCACCGCGGCTTCGATCATCGACAGCGTCATGCCCTTCGCGCCATAGCCGAAGCGTGCCATGTTGGCCTGTTCGATAGCCAGCAGCCGTTCGTGCAGGCGAAGGTCGGCCAGGTCCACGTAGTTGCCCACGATGGCTTCGAATGCGCTGCTGGCAATCTCGAAGTATTCCTGGCTCCGCCACAGGGTGTCGTCGCCGTCGAAGCCGACCAGTTCAATCATGGCTTATCTTCCTTCCACCGACGGGGCGTTACGATACTCCATCGTCCTTGCCGGAGCTTATCGATGCTCACCCCCGTGGATGTCCATTGCCCGTACTGTGGCGAGCCGCTGGAATTGCTGGTGGATGCCGGCGAGGATGGCCAGCGCTACATCGAGGATTGCCAGGTGTGTTGCCGCCCGATCAACGTTACCGTCACCGTGGAAGGCGACGGCAGCATTGGCGTGAACGTGCGCAGCGAAAACGAAGGCTAGGTTTTCCGTCCTGCACGCCGCAGCGCGGTCTTGCCCAGCACGGCAAGGTCGCTCTCGCCATCACCCATGGCGACGGTTTCGAGCAACGCATCGTGCACCACGCTTGCCAGCGGCATGGGCACCTTCGCCGTGCCCGCCGCGGCAAGCACCAGGCGGAGGTCCTTGTGCGCCAGCCGTGCGGCGAATGCTGCCGGTGTGTAGGACGAACTGGCGATGCGGGCACCGTAACCTTCGTACACCGGACCCGGAAATACGGTGCCTGTGATCAGCTTGATGAAGGCATCCGGTTCCAGGCCATGCGCGCCGGCAAGTGCCGCCGCCTCCGCCGTGGCTTCGATCGCGGCACCCAGCATGAAATTCACCGCCAGCTTCACCGCGTTCGCGCGCGAGGGAACCTCGCCCAGATGCCAGGTTTTCTGGCCGATGGCGTCGAGCAGGGGCTGGACATGAGCGAGTGTCTTCGCGTCGCCGCCGGCCAGGATGTTGAGCTTGGCGGCCGCAGCGACATCGGGACGACCCAGTACCGGCGCCGCGAGGTAAGCCACACCCTGTGCCTGGTGCGCCTTGGCCATCTCCTCGGCCAGCGCCACTGACACTGTGGCCATGTTGACGTGGACCAGGCCTTTCTTCGCCTGCGCCAGCGCGCCGGAAGCCACGATGGCCTCGCGCACCGCGTCGTCGTCGGCCAGCATCGAGAAAACGGCGTCGCCGGCGAATGCCGCCGCCGGCGAGCCGACCGCGATGGCTCCCGCTGCCTCCTGCGCAGGCCCCGGCGATCGGTTCCACACACGCACCGTATGGCCCGCCTTCACCAGGTTGGCCACGATCGCCCGGCCCATGTGGCCAAGGCCGATGAATCCGATGTCCATCACGGTTCTCCTTCAGGGGAATAACAATCTGCCATCATGCGCTGCTGGACGTTGTGGCGGCGTATGGGCAAGTTCCTTCGGTGATTGATGGGCTACCATCGCCGCATCACCGGCCATCCATCCCGCGGAGCTTTCAGAAACATGTTCGATCACGACTGGCTCGGTTACGGCATCGTCGGGGCACTTGAAATCGGCGCCATCGCGCTCGTCGTCGGCTTCGTGCTGTACGCAGTGCTGCAGGCGATCAAGCGCGATGCAAATCATGGCGTACTGATGGCCTGGTCGTGGATGGCATCCACCGCACTGGTGGGCGCGGTGGATTTCAAGGACCTCTTCTATTTCAATTTCTCGAGGTTCCAGTCGATCCAGCTGCTGCGCCTGCAGCTGGCCGAAGTGCATGATCCCGACGCCATCGGCCTGCGGTGCTTCTTCGTGATGGTGGGTGCGATCGTTGGTGTCGGGTTGGCGTGGCTGATCTTCAGCCTGGCTTTGTGGCGTCGCCGAGGCGATGGCTGAACATCCACGGCCATAGGTCGGGTTCGTCGTAGGCCGGCAGCCACGATCCATGCCCTACGCCTGGGTACTCGGTGTAGCGGACTTCATGGTGGATGGCTTTAAGCGCCTGGTGCATCTGGCGCGATTGTTCCACCGGCACCGAGCCATCGTCCGAGCCGTGGAAAATCCATACCGGCGTAGACCCCATGCGCGAGGCGACCCAGGCGAAGGCGTCCGGGTCCTGGCGCCGGTCGTAGACCCGCTTGAAGGCATCCACGCCGTCCGGTTGGATGCCCCCGCAGATGACGGCGGCCGCGGCGAAGGTGGCCGGGTATTGCACCAGGAGTTCCCAGGCGCCGTAGCCGCCCATCGACAGGCCCGTCAGGTAGATCCGTTTACGATCCCCGTCGACAGCCTTGATGGTGTCTTCCAGCGCCTTCATCGCCGCTTGGGTGACCTCGCCACGCCAGAGCTTGTCTTCCGGCGCTTGCGGGATCACCACCACGCCCTGGAAGTCCGGGTGCTTGGCCAGCCACGGTGGCAGCCCCTGGGTCATCTGCGCCTTGTTGTCGGAGCCGCGCTCGCCCGAGCCGTGCAGGAAAAGCACCACCGGTGGATGGGCCGCTGCTTTGCCGTCGGGCGTGTACACCTGGTAGGGATAAGCGTGGCCGTTCACCGTGACCGTGTGCTGGCTGAAGGCAGCGTGCGCAGGGACGGTGGCAAGACCAAGCACGCAGGACAGCGCGGCGATCATGGGGATGCGCATGGGCGGCTCCTTCAAAGGATGGGGTCGAACAAGCGTGCCACGTGCATGGCAACGCGGGAAAGATAGCGGGTGCGGGCGTAGTCGGCGGGGAGCACTTCCACCGATTGCGCGAAGTCGTCGGCCAGCATGGCTTCGACTTTGCCGGCGAAGGCTAAGTCCACGGTGAGGGCTGCAATTTCGAAGTTCAGCCGGAACGAGCGGTTGTCGAGGTTCATGCTGCCGATCACCGCGGTGTCGTCATCCACCAGCATCACCTTCTGGTGTACGAAGCCGGGCTGGTAACGGAACATGCGGATGCCCGCCTGTACCGCCTCGTGGGTATGGAAGCGCGAGGACAGGAACACCGTGCGGTGGTCGGGCCGGGAGGGAATAAGCACGCGCACGTCCACGCCCCGGTAGACGGCCAGCCGCAGGGCGGCCAGTACGGCTTGGTCCGGCACGAAATACGGCGTGGACAACCACAGCCGGGTACGGGCGACAGCGATGGCCTGGGTGAAGAACAGCGAACAGCTTTCCTGCAGGTCCGCCGGGCCCGTGGCGGCGACAAGTACCGCGGCGCTGCCTTCGCCATCGGGCGGTGGTCGGAACGGTGGCACCTCGCCCGTCACCCAGTACCAGTCTTCGGAGAAGCTGCGTTGCAGCTCGGCCACGGCCGGGCCATCCAGGCGCATGTGGGTGTCGCGCCAGGGCGACAGGGGTGGCCGTGCACCCAGATATTCGTCACCGGCGTTGAGGCCGCCGACGAAGCCGGTGGCGCCGTCGACCACGACGATCTTGCGGTGGTTGCGGAAATTCAGCTGAAGGCGGTTGCGCCAGCGCCGCGTGCGGAACGGACGTACGTCCACGCCTGCCGCCTGCAACGAGGCCACGTAACGCTGGGGAAGGTCATGGCTGCCGATGCTGTCGTAAAGCAAATGCACCGTGACGCCGTTTGATGCGCGCTCCACCAGTGCATCGCGCAGCCGCCTGCCCAGCTGGTCGTCGTGGATGATGAAGAACTGCACCAGCACGTAGTGCCTGGCCTCGGCGATGGCCGCGAACATCGCCGCGAAGGCGGCTTCTCCATTGATCAAGAGTTCCGTGCGATGACCCCCGCTGATGTGCGATGCCAGCATGCGCGCGATCGGTTCGAAGCGCGGATGCACGCCGGCATGGCGTCGCAGGTAGTCTTCGCGCTGCGGCCAGCTGCGGTTGCCGTGTTGCTGGCGGTTGCGGATGCGCAGCAGACGGTGCATGTCGACGTAGCCGGCGAAGTGGCTGCTGCCCAGGAACAGGTAGGGCACCAGCGTGACATAGGGCAACAGCACCAGGCCCAGTACCCAGGCAAATGCGCCCTGGGGCGTGCGTGTATGCATCACTGCATGCATTGCCGCACCGATGCCCGCCACATGCAGGCACAAGGCCACCAGGGTGAGCACCGTGACCAGCATCGTGTGCCGGGCCTTAGCTGATGAGTCGATCGGCCAGGAGCCGCGCCTGCTGGCGGATCTCCGGCATGGCGGTGGTTTCCCATAGCAGGCCGCGCAGCAACGTGCCCATGGCGAACAGGTGCGTCGACGTATTTCCCGCGGCATCGAGCACGCCGAAGGTCGTATCGGCGTCCAGTCCCAGCCCAAGCACGTCGGCGCGCACATGGCCGTTGTCGCACAGCTGGCGCAGCAGCGGATGATCGCCACGCTGCACGTCGGTGTTCAGGCCCACCGTCTGGACCACCAGATCCGCCACGCGCATGCCGTCGGCGCCGTCGATCAGATGCAGGTCGACGTCGAGGCGGCCATCCGGGCGCAGGGTCACATGGCGAAGACGCCCGCGCATGCGCGTAAGGCGACCGTTGTGTTCGAGTGCGTCGACGCTCGCCGCCACCTGTGGCGGCATGCGGTGGCGGGCACGTTCCCACGCCCAGCGTGCATGGCGCAGGAAGCGGGCGCGCTCTTCCATGGGCAATTCATGCCATAGCGCCTGCGTGTGCGGACGCAGGCTGTCAATCACCGGACGCCAATCCTCGCCTTGGCCGGCGGCCTCGCGGATATGCTGCATCCATGCCCGTGCCGCGGGTTCCTCGCGCATTTCCTCGACCAGTTCCGCCCCGCTGTCGGCGGGCGCGGCGGCTTTCACCGGATGTACCTCGGGTG
Source organism: Pinirhizobacter soli (assembly GCF_015905305.1). Classification (GTDB taxonomy): domain Bacteria; phylum Pseudomonadota; class Gammaproteobacteria; order Xanthomonadales; family Rhodanobacteraceae; genus Pinirhizobacter; species Pinirhizobacter soli. Next base: position 1,715,367 of record NZ_JADZLQ010000001.1, on the reverse strand, counting down.
TGTGGCCATGCCGCGATATGGCGGTGAAGCGGGCGTTCGGCCATAGGGAAGCTAAGTCCAGCAGGACATCCACGGCGGTAAGCCCCATGCCGATCAGCATGACTTCGCGAGGCTCGTCGCTTTCTTGCGCGCCGGCCAGGTAGGACCACGGATCGACCACGTAGTTGCCGTGGGCGATGGCGGCCGGGTCCACGCCTGGGATCGGGCGTGGTGGTAGCGAGCCGACGCAGAGCACGGCCCGGTCCACGCGCGAGGATGCCTCGCCCACGAAGATGTCCACGCCGCCAGCGTCGGGAACGACGGCGTCGACGGCGACGGGCACCAGGTTCACCACATGCCCGCGCAGGCGCGCATCGTCGATGGCGCGACGGACCTCCGATTCAACATAGTCGCCGTACAACCGCCGCGGCAGGAAGTCGGCCCCCGCAACCTTGGCATCGATGTCCTGGGCGTAGTCAAGAAAGCCCTGCGGCTTTGCTGCCGTTAGACCCATGGCTGCGGCGCGCACGTTCAGAAGGTGGCGCTCGGATGAGGTGCCGTAGGCCACGCCGCGGGCGAACGGATGCGCCGAACCGGTGTACCAGTCCAGATGCAGTGGGCGGGGGGTTCGCCGCGCCAGCAATTCGCTGACCAGCGTGGCGCCCGCCGCGCCACCGCCGATGACGGCGACTCGTTTAGACATGCATTTTCCTTCTAGGGGACCGTTCGAAGGTCCCGCCGGACGTCAGGCTGTCAGGCGTCCGGCGAGTTCGGACTGCCGCGGGCGGGCAATCCAGTGGTCAGTCGGTCCAGGCTGCTCATAGGCCATGTACTGTGCCAGATCGCCGCCGTAAACATGAAGCGTCAGGGCCGATTCCTGCCGCGAAAGATTGCGGCAGCGATGCACATAGGCGTCGCCCGCGTCGAACCAGGCAGCGTCGCCTGGCCCGAGCCATGTGCGATTCTGGTGGCGCAACTGGCCTGTGGTTTCCTCGCGCAGGAAAGCATCGATCTCCAGGGCGCCGCTCAGCGACATTTCCAGTCCCCACAGGCCGCCATGGTCGTGCACGGGCGTGGCGTAGTTGGCGGGCCAGGACAGTACCAGCACGCTGATGCCCGGCTTGGCATGTTCGGCCACCAGCCAGCGCTCGAAGCCTCGCCGGCGGGCGCGCAACGGCGCCAATTGCTGTTCCAGGGCATGGCCGTCGCGGTGCACGGCCTGGCCCAGTTCGCGCGCCATGCTGGCCAGATCCGGATGCTCGGTGGCACCGGCATCGAAAGCGATGTCACGCAAGGTCTTCAGTACGTGTAATCGCTTGATCATGGGGGATTTCCTGCCGAAAAACGCTACGTCAACGGCGGAAAGTGGATCACGGGGGCCGTTAAACGGACGTAACCCGGCACCAGGGCTCGGCTTGGTACTTCTTTCACTGTCGCCCGGGGCCAGGTGGCAGTAACTTGCAGTCACGCTGCTGGCCCTTCGCCGGCCCCGTACGCCAAACGTGCAAGGAGCTTGCTGTCATGATCGTTGCCGCCATTCTCGTGTTGGGCATGCTGTGGCTGATGGGCGCCGTGGTGGGTGCCGTCTTCAAGCTGGTTTTCGGTCTCATCGGAGGCGTGTTCACCATTATCGGCGGCGCGCTGGGCATCCTTTTCGGCGGCCTGGCACTGGTGGTGATCGGCCCCCTCGTTGCATTGGCAATGCTTCCGGCCCTGCTGCCGGTGCTGTTGGTAGCAGGCCTTGTCTGGCTGATTGTTCGCGCCACGCGCAAACCGCCGGTGATCGTGGTCACGCCCGACCAGGTGCGTCGCTAAAGGCCTCGCACAGGGACCGGAGTTTTACTCCGATCCCTCGGCGGGTTTTAGCCGCCTTGCAAATTGAAGGTCACCGGGATGCGGGCCCATGCCTGCGTCGGCCGCCCTTGCGCGGTGGCGGGCTGGAACCGCCACTTCGACAGCACCTGGTTTTGCGCGGCGCGGTCGAGTTCCGCATGACCACTGCTTGACTCCACCAGCACTTGCAGCGGCTTGCCATCGATATCCACCAGCACGCGCAAGACCACCGTGCCTTGCATATGCATGCGTCGAGCAGCCGAAGGATACATAGGTGCCGGCGCCTGCATGTAGGCGAGGGTGGCTTCGACAGGCCCAGACGGCGCCGCTTCCACCGGTGTCGATGGCGTGGCCGGTGCCGCCGTTACCGGCACGGCATTCACGTTGGTCTCTTCAATCGCCGTCGGTGCCGGCGTCGGTGCCGGCGTGGGTACCGACCTTGTCACCGTGTGATGCGCCGGTGGAGGCGGGATGTCTATCACCGGTACGGGCTTCACTTCGGGAGGTGGACTGATCCACGTGACGATGATCGGCTCGGCGACACGCTTGATGGTTTGCACGAAGTCCGGGGCCATCGGACGGATCACGGCGATGAGGGCGGCGATGTTGAGGGCGATCGACGCGCTCAGTGCGACGATGCGAACGGCATCGGGGTGGAACTGGAACGCGGGGCGTGAAGCGATTGCGGCAGACGACATGGCACACCTCCATCGAGTGGGGGAAGGCAAGCTGCGGTCTTCTAAGGACGCCACGGCTTTTGCCGAGGGGGATGCGTCCGGCTTCAGACTATGCCCACGCCGGGATGCTCCGCAAGAGCCCGGCAAGCCGGCTGTCGGCTGGGTGGTTTAGTGGGCCACCAGCATGGGGATGTCGCTGTTCATGAAAAGATGCCGGGTAGTGCCACCGAGCACCATTTCCGACAGGCGTGAACGCCCCCAGGCGCCCATCACCAGAAGGTCCGCGCCTGCTTCGCGTGCAATGGCCAGCAGCGAGGGACCGGCCTGGTCGCGTTCGGCCGCCGACAGGTGGCGGACCGTCGCCTTGATGCCGTGTTCGCTAAGCCAGTGATCGATGTCTTCGGCGGGCAGCGGATGGGTGGTGGCGTAGGGTTCGTCGCAGCCGTCGAGCACCACCACCTCGTCGGCGCGCTCCAGTAGCGGAAGCGAGGCCCGGATCGCCAGCGCGGACTGCCGGCTGCCATTCCAGGCCAGCAGCACGCGCGTGCCCAGGCCCGTGACCTGGGCCAGCTCCGGTACCACCAGCACCGGCTTGCTGCTGCCGAATACCGAGCGCGAGACATTGCCGAAGCCCACCGGCGCATCGCCGCGGAAACCGCCGCGCTCCATCACCAGCCAGTCGTAGCCGGCCGCCGCATGGCATACCAGCGGCACCACGTCGCCCTCGGCCACCCGCCACCGGCCCTCAAGGCCTGCCTGGGCCAACACGGCATCGAAGGCCCCGCTGGCCGCGCGAGCTTCGTCAGCACGCTGGCGCACCGAATCCATCTGTAGCGGCATGGCTTCGGGAAGCGTGAAGGCGGCCGGAAGCATGTCGACCACGAACAGGGCGTCCAGCCGCGCCTGCATGCGCTGGGCCAGGGCCACGGCGGCAGCGATCGCCGCCCCCTGGAGGGGCAGGCGGGCCACGTGGAGCAGGAGCTCGGTCTTCATCGTCTGTGTCGGCTTCCGCACTTGAAGGGCGTTCGACGACACAATGCCACCGCTCGCGGGGGGTTGCAAAAGGCCGCTACGGGGGTGACCCTCAGGTCATGCGCTCGACCCTGGCGCGCCACCCCACGTTGCGCATGAATCTCCAGGCAAGCCTTTCCCCTCCCGTTTACCGACGCGGCGACGAAGTCGCCAGCAGCCTGATCCACGGCATCGGCATCGTGCTCAGCATCGCAGGGCTCGTGGTGCTGGTGGCATTCGCGGCGCGGTTTGGCGATGCGCGCGCAGTGGTGGCAAGCGCGGTGTTCGGCAGCACGCTGATCCTGCTCTACACCGCATCCACCCTGTACCACGCCATACCTGGCGCGATGGCCAGGCGCGTGCTGCGCACGCTCGATCACATTGCCATCTTCCTGTTGATAGCAGGCACCTACACGCCATTCACCCTGCTGGCGCTGCCCGGCGTCTGGGGCTGGAGTCTCTTCGGCACCATCTGGGCCCTGGCCATCATCGGCAGCATGCTGGAAGTAGGCCTGCTCAAACGCTACCGGAAGGCGGCGGTGTTCCTTTACGTGGCCATGGGCTGGGTGGCGATGATCGCCTTCAAGCCGTTGAGCGAGAGCCTTTCCACTGGCGGTATGGCGCTGTTGATTGCCGGGGGCGTGGCCTACACGGCGGGCGTGCCGTTCTACCTGGCCCGCAAGCTTCCCTATCACCACTCGGTCTGGCACTTCTTCGTGCTGGCCGGCAGCGTGCTGCACTATCTGGCCGTGCTGCTGTATGTATTGCCCAACGCGCCCGCGGGCTAGGCGTTCAGCCGAACACGAAGGCGAAGGCGAACATCCCCAGCATCACGAAGGACATCACCAGTTTCACCAGCGTGCCCACCAGCATGCCGAACCAGGTACTCAGGCCCACGTGTGCCGAACGCAGCACGCTGGTGCCCGAGGCTAATTCCCCCAGCAGCGCGCCGATGAACGGCCCAAGCAACAGCCCGGGCAGGCCGAAGAACATGCCTACCACCGTGCCGATGGCAGCGCCCCACAGCGCGCGGCCGCTGGCGCCGACGCTGCGCGCGCCCAGGAGCCCGGCGACGAAGTCCATGGCCATGCCGATGGCACCGGCCACCGCGATGGCCACCAGCCACCACAGGCCAAGATGCTGGTAATGGTCCACACCCGCGGCCAGCCAGATGCCGGCGAAGATGAGCGGGATGCCGGGAAGCGCCGGCAGGATCGCCCCCGCAACGCCAGCCACCATCAGCAGCGCCGCCACCACATAGAGGGCGACGTCGATCATGGCGTGGCGAAGCTGTCGCGATAGTCAGGCTTGAGCCATGGGGCGAAGACGCGGATGGGTACGTCCACTGTCTGCGTACCGGCGACATAGGCCGCCACCTGGTAGGGCGGAAACAGGATGGTGAGGTTGCCCGCGCGGCCATCGTGGCCCGGCGAAAGGGTAAAGACGTCGAAGTGGTGCTGCCCCGGCTGCGTACCGTCGTTGATCGCCTCTGCACTGGATGCCAGCGGAGCGTTGTCGTCCAGGCGCGTCAGCAGTTGTCGCCGCGCCTCCGCGGCCAGCGCCGATTCGGCGGCGGCGGGGTCGGTGAAGAGGTCGTCGAGCGACACCAGGCGTCGGGCCAGCGTGTCGTAGGTGAAGGTATCGAGGATCGGGCTGGGATGGGCGCCCCCGGTGAAGGATGACCCTTGGGCCTGCACGCTCACCAGGCGGCCGGCCTGGCCCAGTACTTCGATGTCCAGATCAAGGTCCCAGGGCAGCTGGTGGGCCTGCTCGCGTGCGCCGGGTTGCTTCAATCCAGCGAGGAAATTGGTCTTTTTTTGCGCCACATAAGCCTCAAGACCCTGCCGCAGCGGGCTCCAGTCAGGCTTGAGCTTGGGCAGGCGGGCCTCGATGGTGTAAAGGGTGGGCTCGCTGTATTGGGTATGCTGCGCGGCCGAAGGCATCGACGCAGTTGCCTCCGGTGCATGGCCGCCTTGGCAGGCGGCCAGCACGGCACAGGATGCCGGCACGGCCAGCCAACGTTGCATCATCTGTCCATTTCTCCCTCGATGATGTGACACGTTACCCGACGTTGCGTGACTTGCGAAGGAATGGTGTGGAAAAGGACGAAATCATCTTGCTCAAGGCCGATGAATTGGGCCGGATCGAATGCCACCGTCGCGGCGGCGTGATGGTGATCGTCCGCAATATTGCCGCGGCCCGCTGGTGGGCTCGCCGCTTTGCCCGGAATGCTGCCGCGCGCGAGGCCAGGGCACTCGAACGCCTGGAGGGCATTGACGGCGTGCCGCGGCTGCTGCGCTTCGATGGCCGGGTGCTTGAGCGCAGCTTCATGGCCGGAGCTCCGATGCAGCAGGCCCAGCCGCGCAACGCCGCCTATTTCCGGCAAGCCCGGCGCCTGCTGGCCTCGTTGCACCGCCGCGGCGTGGTGCATAACGACCTGGCCAAGGAGCCCAACTGGTTGGTGCGCGACGATGGCACGCCGGCGATGGTGGACTTCCAGCTGGCCTTCACGCGTCGCCGCCGGGGCCGACTGTTCCGCTTGCTGGCACGCGAGGACATCCGGCACCTGCTCAAGCACAAGCGCACCTACTTGCCGGAATTGCTCACTCGGCGCGAGCTGCACATCCTTGCCACGCCGGCGATGCATGCCAGGGTGTGGCGGCAGACGGCCAAACGCCTGTACAAGCTCATCGCGCGCAAGCTCTTCGGCTACTGGGACAACGAAGGCCAGGGCCGCGTCCGGCGTTAATCCGCAGCACGCGCGTTATTTCTCGACGAAGGCACGCTCGATCACGTAGTCGCCGGGTTCCCGCGTGCGCGGCGAGGCATGGAAGCCGCGCCCATCGAGCAGGGCGCAGGTGTCCTCGAGCATCGCCGGGCTGCCACACAGCATCACGCGGTCGTGAGCGGGATCCAGCGGCGGCAGGCCCGTCACGCGCGCCATGTCGCCGTCGGCAATGGCGTCGGTGATGCGTCCGCAATTTCGGAAGGGTTCGCGCGTGACCGAGGGGTAGTAGATGAGTTTCTCGCGCACCAGATCGCCCAGGTAGTCGTGGGCGGGTAGTTCCTGCTCGAGGTAGTGGGCATAGGCGAGGTCGGCGATGTTGCGGACGCCATGGGCCAGCACCACGTGCTCGAAGCGCTCGTAGGTTTCCGGGTCGCGCACGATCGACAGGAAGGGTGCCAGGCCCGTACCCGTGCCCAGCAGGTAAAGCCGCTTGCCGGGCTTCAGGTCGTTGAGCACCAATGTGCCGGTCGGCTTGCGCGACACGATCACCGGATCGCCGGGCTTGAGGTGTTGCAGCCGCGAGGTAAGCGGGCCGTCCGGCACCTTGATCGAGAAGAACTCCAGGTGTTCCTCATAGTGGGCGCTTGCAATCGAATAGGCGCGCATCAGCGGCCGGCCATCCACTTCCAGGCCGATCATGACGAAGTGCCCGCTCTCGAAACGGAAGCCCGGATCACGGGTCGTGCGGAAACTGAAGAGCGACTCGTTCCAGTGATGCACGTCGATGACGTGCTCGGTTGCCAGTGCCACCATGGGAAGGAAGGTTCCTTTCGGCGCCCTTGCGCCAGTCAACTGCGTATTCTAGCTGGCTTCGCAGCGACAGTCCGGCGATCATGGGTACCTGAAGGACGGCTGGGAAAGGATCCCATGGATAAGCGACGTTCGATGGCGGCCTTCGTGGCCGTCCTGGTTGCCGTGCTGGCCATGGGCTTTGGCTCGCTTGCGCGCGCCCAGGCGGCTACCGGGCTGGATCCGGCCTGGGCGCGCGCGCACCCGGTGGTGCGGGTGGGCGCCCTGCGCCCCGGCGTGCCGCCCATGCAGATAGTGGAAAACGGCCGCCTGCTGGGTGTGGGCGCCGATTTCCTCGAGCAAGCCCTGCCATCGATGGGGGTTTCGTGGCAGCCGGTGCTGTTCGATTCGCGCCAGTCCCTGCTCGATGCCTTGTGCAAGGGCACGGTGGATATTGCCCCGGAGATGATTTCCACCCCCGCCGCCATGCGTTGCATCGACTTTGGCACGCCTTACCTTGCGTCCTCGCCCGTGCGCGTGGCCCGCAATGGTGATTCGCGCTTCGTCGACGACGCAGCACTGGCGGGTGCCCGGATCGCCGTGGTGGCGGGCAGCCCGGCAGAGGAAATCATCGTCGCGGCCTTGCCGAACGCGAAGCTGTTGCGAGCGCCGGATGACCTCTCAGCGCTTGACGCCGTGGTGCAGGGGCGGGCCGATGTGTACCTGGCCAATCCGCTGATGGCCGTGCGCGAACTCGACCGCCTTGTCGCCACCGGCAAGCTGCAATACACAGGCCGTAGCACACTGCCGCTGGCACGTTACGGTTTCGCCTATGGAAGTGGGGCCAGGCCCCTGGAAGCGGCACTGCAAGTACGCCTCGACACGCTTGGCGACGAGGCGAGGGGCCGCGTCGTCGGGCGCTGGGTGGCGGTGTTCGAGCCCAGCGAAGATGCGAGCCTGGCCACGCCACTCAGTGCCGGGGAGCGGCAGTTCCTGCAGTCGCTACCGGTGATTGGCGCCGGCATCGACTCGGACTGGGCGCCGATGAGCTACATGGACCGCAACGGCGTGTCCGTCGGGGTCGCCTCCGACTACGTCGCCGAACTCAATCGCGCCCTGGGTCTGCGCACGCGCCGTGTCAACGTCGATACCGTGGCCGAGGCGCAGCAGGCGATCGCCGATGGCAAGGTGCAGATGCTGGTGAGCGTGGCGCGCGACAATCCCCTTTCGGCCGGGCTGGTGCTTAGCCGGGCTTACGAAGTTGCGCCACTGGTGGTGGCCGGGCGAAACGATGCGAAGTCCGTGTCGGGCCTGGACGACCTGCGTGGCAAGCGCGTGGCGGTGGTCGACCGGCCGTTCGATATCGCAACCCGTTTGCACAGCAGCGTCCCCTCGCTGCAGGTGGTGAGCTTCCCTTATACCGATGATGCCTTGCACGCACTGGCCGAACGTCGCGTGGACGCCGTGGTCGATACGGTGTCGGTGCTCTCGCAGCACATCGATGCCGACTACGCCGGCAGGCTGCGCATACTCGGTCCTTCGGGCATCACCATGAGCGTGCACATTGGCGTGGTGCCTTCGCAGGCGCAGCTGGTGCCGCTGATCGACCGTGTCCTTGCCGACGTAAGCGCGGCGCGAAGCCAGGCGATCCGCGCGCGCTGGATGCGCACGACCTACAGCTACGCCACGCCGTGGTCCGATATTGCGCTGATCAGCATACCGATCCTGCTGGTGGGCGTGGTGGTGGTGATCATCGTGCTGCGGGCCAACCGGCAGCTGCGGCACGCGGTGGAGGCCGAGCAGCGTGCTCGCGCCATGGCCGAGGACGCCACGCGTTCGAAGGCGCAGTTCCTTGCCATGATGAGCCATGAGATCCGCACACCGATGACCAGCGCCCTGGGCATGATCGACCTGCTCGAGCGAACACCGCTGGACGATGACCAGCGCGACATGGCTGGCGTGATGCGCGAATCGGGCGACAGCCTCCTGCGCATCATCGACGACTTGCTTGATTTCTCCCGTTTTGAGGCCGGCCAGATGCCATTGGAGGCCGTGCCTTTCGATGTGCGGCCGCTGTTCGATGACGTGGCCGGCCTTTTAGGCGCCACGGTGCGCGCCAAAGGCCTGCTGCTATATGCCAGCGTCGACGCCCGTGTCGGCGCGCGCCTGGTGGGTGATCCGGCTCGCTTGCGCCAGGTGCTGTTCAACCTTACCGGCAATGCGGTGAAGTTTACCCAGCGGGGCTTCGTGCGCATGCACCTTGCCTGGGTCGGCGGGGTCGATACGCAGCAATTGGCCATCGTCGTACAGGACACCGGGGTCGGCATTGCACCGGAGCGTAAGGCGGAGATATTCGAGCCCTTCATCCAGGAAGACGCCTCTACCCAGCGCCGCTTCGGCGGAACGGGACTGGGCCTTGCCATCGTCAGCCGCATCGCCACATTGATGGGCGCACGCGTGACCCTGGAGAGCATCATCGGCACGGGGACGCGATTTGAGTTCGCCTTCGATGCTGCCGTTGAGGCAACCCTGCCTGCCGTCGATTCGCGCAGGTTTCGGTTGGAGCTTGCCGATCCGATGCTGGCCGAGTGCGTCGCTTCGTATCTGCAGTTCGCCGGGCTGCAGGCGGAAGACGGCGCGCAGGCGGCTGGTGTCGTGGTTACTTTGGTGGGCGATCCATCGCGCCCAGCCGATGCGCAACTGCAACTGGCCGGCGCCGGGCGCACGGCAACGCTGCCGGCATGGCCGCCCAGGCTTGCCACCCTTCGGCGTGCACTGCACGTACTCGAGGGACATGTCCAGGCGGAGGACGGTGAAGGCGTCCGCATGACGCGTCCGGCACCATCGCGCGAGGTGGCCCTTGGCGAAGGGCGGCTGGTGATGGTGGTGGATGACCAGCCGCTGATCCAGCGTCTGCTGGTGCGGGAGTTGCGCATGCTTGGGTACGCCTGTGACGTAGCCAGCGATGGCGAGGAAGCCTTGCGATGCATGCGCTCGACCAACTACGGCCTGCTGCTTACCGATTGCTTCATGGCCGGCATGGACGGGTTCGAGTTGATGCGCCGGGTGCGTGCGTCGGGATGGCATTTGCCGATGTTGGCGATGACGGCCAGTCCCTTGCCCGAACTGATCGAGCGCTGCCGCCGTGCGGGCGCCGATGGCGTGGTGACCAAGCCGCTGCGCCTGGGTGAGCTCAAATCCATGCTCGAGCGTTACCTGCCGGAAACGGCATCGCCAGGCACGGAGGAGGCCGTGGAGGGGCCGGCTACCATCGTTGCGAATCTTCGCGGGGCCATGGGCGATGAGGCGGCGGGATTCATCGCACAGCTCAAGGCCCAGGCCGGCCGGGATCGCAGCGCGTTCGCCGATGCCATCGATGCGGGCGATGCGCCTGCAGTGGCGACGATCGCTCATCAATACGCCAGTATCTTCGGCTGGGCCCGGGCTCCCCGTCTGCGGGAATTGGCGCGTGCGGTGGAAGCGGAAGCACGCTCTGGGACCGACGTCCCGCCATCGGCCCGCGCCCTGTTGGCGTCATTGCAGGAACTTGACGCATGGCTCGCCCTGGAATGACTTCACGCGGCTGAAATACCCGGCGGTGCAGCATGGGAGCTCCACCGCAACGAAGCGAAGAGCCCCCATGGCCGACGTCCTGTCGAAATCCCTCTTGCGCAAGATGGACGCCTATTGGCGCGCGGCAAATTACCTTACCGTCGGCCAGATCTACCTTCGGGACAATCCCCTGCTGGAGCGGCCGCTGGAAATCGGCGACATCAAGCACCGCCTGCTCGGTCACTGGGGCACCACCACCGGCATCAATTTCATCTACGTGCACCTGAACCGGCTGATCACCGAGCAGGACGTGGACATGATCTACGTGATCGGGCCCGGCCACGGCGGCCCAGGGCTGGTCGCGCACACCTATCTTGAAGGGTCCTACACCGAGACCTACCCGCACATCGAGCGCAACCGCGATGGCATGCGGCAGTTGTTCCGGCAATTCTCCTGGCCCTACGGCGTGCCCAGCCACGTGGCCCCCGAGACGCCGGGATCGATCCACGAGGGCGGGGAACTGGGGTATTCCCTGTCGCACGCCTTCGGTGCGGCCTTCGACAATCCGGACCTGGTGGTGGCGTGCATCGTTGGCGACGGCGAGGCGGAAACCGGCGCGCTTGCCACCGGTTGGCATTCGAACAAATTCTTGAATCCCGCACGCGACGGCGCGGTGCTTCCGATCCTGCACCTGAACGGTTTCAAGATCGCCAACCCCACCGTGCTTGCGCGCATCGGCAAGGATGAGCTCACCGACCTGATGCGCGGCTATGGCTACGAGCCGCATTTCGTCGAGGGCCACGAGCCGATGAAGATGCACCAGGCATTGGCTGCAACCCTGGATACATGCATGGCCCGGATCCATGCCATCCAGAAGGAAGCACGCGAAGACGGCAACACCACCCGCCCGCGCTGGCCGATGATCGTGTTCCGCACGCCCAAGGGATGGACCGGGCCGAAGGTCGTCGACGGCAAGCCGGTGGAAGGCACCTGGCGCGCCCACCAGGTGCCGATTACAGACTTTGAAAAGCCCGGGCATTTGCAGATCCTGGAAGACTGGCTGCGCAGTTACCGGCACGAGGAATTATTCGATGAACACGGCAAGTTCCTCGACGAACTTGCCGCGCTGGCGCCGACCGGGCGCCGTCGCATGGGCGCCAATCCGCATGCCAACGGCGGGTTGTTGCTCAAGCCGCTGGAGATGCCGCACTTCCGCGACTTCGCCGAGGAAGTGAAAACCCCGGGCGATCACAAAGCCGAAGCCACGCGCGTGCTGGGCAAGTTCCTGCGCGAGGTGATGCGCAAGAACATGGCTACGGCCAACTTCCGTCTTTTCGGTCCCGACGAAACCGCATCCAATCGCCTGGAGGCCGTGTACGAGGCCAGCGGCAAGGCATGGATGGCGGAAGTCGAGGATGTCGATGAGAACCTCTCCCCCGACGGCCGGGTGATGGAGGTGCTGAGCGAGCATCAGTGCCAGGGCTGGCTGGAGGGATACCTGCTGACCGGCAGGCACGGTTTATTCTCGTGTTACGAGGCTTTCATCCACATCATCGATTCGATGTTCAACCAGCACGCCAAGTGGCTCAAGACCACCCGCACGATCGCATGGCGTGCTCCGGTCGCGTCGCTCAACTACCTGTTGACCTCGCACGTATGGCATCAGGACCACAACGGGTTCTCGCACCAGGATCCGGGCTTCATCGACCACGTGGCCAACAAGAAGTCCGAAGTGGTGCGGATATACCTGCCACCGGATGCCAATTGCCTGCTGTCGGTGGCCGACCATTGCCTGCGCAGCAGGCAGTACGTGAACCTGATCATCGCCGGCAAGCAACCGGACTGGCAGTGGCTGACCATGGACGAAGCCGTGCGCCACTGCACCGCCGGCGCGGGCATCTGGTCGTGGGCAGGGCAGGGGGAAGATGATCCCGACGTCGTCATGGCTTGCGCCGGCGATGCGCCGACCGTGGAAACCCTGGCGGCGGTCATGCTGTTGCGCGAGTTCGCGCCGGACATCCGCATCCGCGTCGTCAACGTGGTGGACCTGATGTCGCTCGAGCCCAATGAAGAACACCCGCACGGCATGGACGACGACCAGTTCGACGAACTCTTTACCCGCGACAAGCCGGTGATCTTCGCCTTCCACGGTTATCCCGGCGTGGTGCACAAGCTCACCTATCGTCGCCACAACCACGACAACATCCACGTGCGCGGTTACAAGGAAGAAGGCACCACCACCACGGCCTTCGACATGATGGTGCTGAACAATCTCGACCGGTTCCAGTTGACCCTGGATGCCATAAACCGTATTCCTCGGTTCGAGAATCTTCGCCAGGCCGCGGCCCATAACTACTGGACGGGCATCGAGAAGCATCGCCTTTACGTCAGTGAACACGGGCAGGACATGCCCGGGATCCGCGACTGGCAATGGAAGGGCGCCAAGTGACCACGGTGCTGGCCCTGAACGTGGGTTCGTCGACCCTGAAGTTCGGCTTGTTCGACGTGGATGCGGACGTTGCCCATGTCCGCGTTGCGGGCGATGCCGACACTGCCCACGAGGGCAGCATCCGTGTGCATGGCAAGCAGGTGGATGCACCTGGCGACGCGCTCGACCGCATCGCCCATGTACTGAAGGATCAGCCTCAGGTAGAGGCCATCGGCCATCGCATCGTGCACGGTGGGCCGAAGCTGCGCGAACATCGGCGCATCGATGGCGAAGTGCTGCGGATGCTCGACGCAGCCCGGGCCTTCGCGCCGCTGCACGTGCCGGCGGCATTGAAGATCGTCCGCCGCGCCGGCGAGGTGTTTCCCGGCGTGCCTGCCGTCGCCTGCCTGGATACCGCGTTCCATTCGACCATGCCGGAGGTAGCGCGGGTCCTGCCGTTGCCGCGTGCGCTTCGCGATGAAGGCATCGAACGCTATGGGTTCCATGGCCTGTCATGCGAGTCGATCGTCCGTGAACTGGGGCCGGACCTGCCCACGCGAACGGTGATTGCCCACCTGGGAAACGGCGCGAGCGTCACCGCCGTGCTCGATGGGCGCTCGGTGGATACCAGCATGGGCCTGACGCCCACCGGCGGCATCGTCATGGGCTCACGCCCAGGCGACCTTGATCCGGGCGTGATCGAATGGCTTATGCGCGAGAAGGATTGGTCCGCCGACGAACTGGACACCTGCATCAACCGGCAGTCGGGCCTGAAGGGCCTGTCGGGTATTTCCAGTGACATGCGCGAACTGCACGCATCGAAGGAGCCTGCGGGCCAACTGGCCATCGACGTATTCGTGCATACGGCACGCAAGGGCATCGCGGGCATGGCCGCGTCGATGGGCGGCGTCGATCTTCTGGTGTTCACTGGTGGCATCGGCGAACACGATCACCTCGTGCGCGACGCCATCGTCGAAGGCCTGCACTGGGCCGGTATCGGCACGACCCACATGGCGGTGGTGCCGACCGGCGAGGACGCGCAGATTGCCCTGCACGCCGCCCGCCTGGCGTTTACCTAGAGCGGTTCGAGCCAGCCCCAGCGATCAGCTGTGCTGCCGTCGAACAGGCCGAAGAAACGATCCTGCAACAGGCGCGTGATCGGGCCTGCGGAGCCCGAGCCCACCTTCTTGCCGTCCACTGAACGGATCGGGGTGACTTCGGCCGCCGTACCGCACATCAGGATCTCGTCGGCGAGGTACAAGTACTCGCGGGGCAGATCGCGCTCGATCACGTCGATGCCTTCCTCGCGCGCCAGGGTGATCAGCGTGTGGCGGGTGATGCCGGCGAGGATGGAAGCACTGGCAGGCGTCGTATGCAGTGCGCCGTCGAACACCAGGAAGAGGTTCTCGCCGGCGCCTTCGCTCAGGAGGCCGGACGACGCCAGTGCGATGCCTTCGCCAAAGCCCAGGCGACGTGCTTCGCGCGCGATCAACTGGCCGGAAAGATAATTGCCGCCGGCCTTGGCACCGGCGGGAATGGTGTTGGGCGCGAAGCGCTGCCAGCTCGACACGCAGGCGTCGATGCCCTGTTTGAGTGCCTCGGGCCCAAGATAGGGACCCATCGGCCAGGCCGCCACGGCGGTGTCGGTCGGGCAATCTGCGGACAGGCCGAAGCCGCCCAGGCCGCGGAAGGCCACCGGTCGCAGGTATGCCGCCGCCAGTCCGTTCTTTTTGATCACGTCGCGGCAAGCGGCGGCCAGTTCATCGATGCTGTAGGGGATGACGATGTCGTAGATCTTCGCCGACATGTACAGGCGTTTTAAATGATCGGTCAGCCGGAAGATCGCAGCGCCGTCGGGCGTGGCGTAGCTGCGGATGCCTTCGAACACGGACGAACCGTAGTGCAGGGCATGCGCCATGACGTGCACCGTGGCCTCTGGCCAGGGCTTGATCGCACCGTTCTGCCAGATCCACTCGGGGTATTGCTGCGACATGGGCTTCTCCAATCGGACCGCCTATTCTAACCCGGCCGATTGATCGCTACCGGATCAGCCGGGGGCGAGCCAGAGGCAACCGGAGCGCCGGCGCAGGCCAAAGTGGGCTTCATTGCTGCCGCCACTGCCCGATGTACGAACCGTCAGGCCGTCGTGTTCGTTACCTTCCACCGCCAGCAGCGGCTGGCGCACCAGGCCCGCCCACTGGCGAAGGCTGGCCACGGCATCCTCACGACCGCCTTCCCAAAGGGTGATGCCGCCCAGGCGGTTGGCATCCCGGGCCGCGAAGGCATCGGCAACGGCCTGGCGCAGCGTATCGAGGTCGGCGGCGCACAAGGTGGGCGCGAGCGAGGTGGCCGTTGGATCGACGTTGGCCGCGACACCCGGCTGCGGTGTGGGAGCCGCCGGTTGGGCACCGAGGGCCTGGCAAGGCTGGTCGGTGAACACCGATTGCCCGTCGGCGGCGACGCAGCGATGGATGACATCCTGGGCGAATGCCGTTGGGCCAAGAAAAAGCAGGGCAAGGAAGGCAAGGCGCATCAGCCAAGCCTAACCGGTTGCAGCCCTTGTCATCCCTTGCCGTGGATGCCGATCCTTGCCAGCACCGCCTGCGTGGCCTTGGCACGGTTGATCGTATAGAAGTGCAGGCCAGGCGCGCCGCCATCGAGTAGGCGCTGGCACAGTTCGCCTACCGCATCGGCCGCAAGTTCGCGCGTGGCCGCCGCGTCGTCGCCGTGGGCCTGCATGCGCTTGACCAGCCAGCGCGGGATTTCCGCACCGCAGGCCTCGGAAAACCGCCTCAGCTGGGTGAAATTGGCGATCGGCATGATGCCGGGCACGATGGGGATGGTGACGCCCAGCTTGCGCACGTCGTCGACGAAACGGAAATACGCGTCGGCATTGAAGAAGTACTGGGTGATCGCGCCGTCGGCGCCGCAGGCGACCTTGGCACCAAAGTGCCGCAGGTCTTTCAGCGCGTCATCGGCTTGGGGATGAGTCTCGGGGTAGGCGGCCACCTCGATGTGGAAATGATCGCCGCTGTGCTCGCGGATGAAGCACACCAGTTCCGAGGCATAGCGGAAGTCGCCCGGGCTTGCCATGCCCGAGGGTAGGTCGCCGCGCAGCGCCACGATGCGCCTGCAGCCGCCGGCCTTGTAGCCATCGAGCAAGGCGGCGATCTCCGCCTTGGTGCCACCCATGCAGCTCAAGTGCGGCGCCACGCTGAAACCGTGTTCCTCGCGCAGATGACGCACGGTCAGGTCGGTATAGCTCAAGGTTGACCCGCCGGCACCGAAGGTGACCGAGACGTAGTCCGGATCGTAGGCAGCCAGGCGGCCAGCGGCGGTATCGAGCTGGGCGCGCTGTTCATCGGTCTTGGGAGGGAAGAACTCGAAGCTGATGGCGGCCATGGGGGGTCCGTCGAAGGGAGTCGTCACAGTATATATCTTTGTATTGAGATGAAAAGATAAGGGGGGGCATGCCTGGCACGCCCCCTTCATCAAGCCCCCAGGGGAAATGACTGCTATCCATCCGCCGGGTTTACACGGGAGTTACCTGACTTAAGGCTCACCTGAAGTTGCCGACGGTACCCGCACGAGCGTTCAACACGCGCGTATTGTCCGATTCATGCGCATTGCCCATGACATTGCCATTCCAGCGATTGTTGGGACCAGACCAGATGTTCACGCGCGTGCAGCCGCCGCTGCAGTCGTAGGCCATGACGGTACGCAGGCGTGCGCCCAGGTGCTGAAAACCATGTCCATACGGGTAGTTGTTGTTGCGCCCGGCGGCGGGATCATGCGTGGCCCCGTAGTTGTGGCCCAATTCGTGGCCATAGCTGTAGTAGCCGGTAGCGCAGTCTTTTGTGGCGACGGTAAATGCACTGCCTGCATTGGAGTTCAGATAGCCGACACCGCATGCGTCGCCACCAGCGGTGATGAGCGTCACCAGGTCCGCCTTCTTCTCGTTTCTGAGCGTGTGGATCCAGTCGATGAAGCCATCATTGGTACTGGTAAGGCGCCCAAGATCCGTACCCAGCCTGCCGGAATCCCTATATTCAGAGGTATAGACAGCGTCGATCATCTGCAGACGATGAGTCACACCGCTGCGGGCGTATCCGTCGTTGGTCTCGGCCACGGCAAGGTGGGCCAGGGCGATCGGATCGGCGAGGGCTCTGGTGGCGTTGTCGCTGAATACGATCATCACGCGCGCGTTGATGTCGTTGGTCGAGTTTTCACCCAGCGTGGGTCCATCGCCGGCCATCGGCAAGGTGTCGACGCTTTCCAGCGGCGGAAGCTCACCCGGCAGGTCGTCTTCGGCGACCGCAATGATCGCGTGGCCGCCGGAAGCCAGGGGCCTGATCGCGTAGAGCTGGCCATTTGCACGAACGGAACCCGTGATGCGCCCGCCACGATTGACCAGCGTGACCTCATTGGCGGCCTCAAACCACGTCGGTTGTGTGTTGAGCCCCATGAGGGCCGAGGAGCCATCGCTCCATTGCCCGCGCCAGACCGCACTGCCATCGGGTAGGGTTTGCGCATGTGTCCGCCGGACGGCACCGTGAAGCTGCGGGGCGAGCGACAGGTAAATTTCCGGGGTGTCTTCGCGCAATGCGTCGGCATCGGCGGCGACGCGGTTGATCATGTGGTAAGCGGGCACATCGTGAATGGCGCTCAATGTGGGGTCTTGCGCGGATTGCAGTGCGGCCATGGGCATGGGCATGAAGAGCTCCCTGGTATCGCTTGCCACGGCAGAGGCGATGGGGGCCAGTGCAAGCAGAAGTACCGAACAGATCTTTCGCGGATAGGGGTGCATGCGGCAATTCCTTTTCAAACGTGGGATATCCACGTTTTTTCATGTTGCACGCATGCATTGGGCGACGCGGACAGATTCGATCAGCACTTCAGGTACGCATAACCCGGCGCCGAATGCTGGACTGCCCACGGTATGTAGGATGCAGACGACTGGCCTGAATAAAAAAGGCGACCCGAAGGCCGCCTTTCTTTTTCACGCGAATATCCAGACGATCAGTAGCGGTAATGATCCGGCTTGTAGGGGCCTTCCACCGGCACGCCGATGTAGTCGGCCTGTTCCTGGGTCAGTTTGGTCAGCTTCACGCCGATCTGCTCAAGGTGCAGGCGGGCCACTTCCTCATCGAGCTTCTTGGGCAGGCGGTACACCGTCTTTTCGTAGGTGTCCTTGTTCGTCCACAGGTCGATCTGGGCCAGCGTCTGGTTGGAGAAGCTGTTGGACATCACGAAGCTCGGGTGGCCATGGGCGCAGCCCAGGTTCACCAGGCGGCCTTCGGCAAGCATGTATATCGCGTTGCCACCGGCGAAGGTATAGCGGTCGACCTGCGGCTTGATGGTCTCGCGCGAGACATCCTTGGCGGCGTTCAGGCGATCGATCTGGATCTCGTTGTCGAAGTGGCCGATGTTGCACACCAGGGCGTTGTTCTTCATCTTCGACATGTGCTCGAAGGTGATGATGTCCTTGTTGCCGGTGGTGGTCACGTAGATGTCGGCGGTGCCGAGGGTTTCTTCGATCGTGGTGACCTGGAAGCCTTCCATCGCCGCCTGCAGGGCGTTGATGGGGTCGATCTCGGTCACGATCACGCGGGCGCCGAAGCCCTTGAGCGAATGCGCGCAGCCCTTGCCGACGTCGCCATAACCGCAGACCACGGCCACCTTGCCGGCGACCATCAGGTCGGTAGCGCGCTTGATGCCATCGGCCAGCGACTCACGGCAACCGTAGAGGTTATCGAACTTCGACTTGGTCACCGAATCGTTGACGTTGATCGCCGGCACCAGCAGCTGGCCGGCCTCGGCCAACTGGTACAGGCGATGGACGCCCGTGGTGGTTTCTTCCGACACACCGCGCCATTCGGCGGCAACCTTCTTCCAGAAGCCCGGGCGCTCCTTGGCGACGCGCTTCAAAAGATCCTTGATGACCTGTTCTTCGTGGTTGGCGCCCGGGCTGTTGACCCAATCCGAACCGTTCTCCAGTTCCAGGCCCTTGTGGATCAAGAGGGTGGCGTCGCCACCGTCGTCCACGATCAGCTGCGGGCCGGTCTCGCCCGGGTGGGTGAGCATGTCGAGCGTGCAGTCCCAGTACTCCTCGAGGGTCTCGCCCTTCCAGGCGAAGACCGGCAGGCCGCCGACGGCCATCGCGGCGGCGACGTCGTCCTGGGTCGAAAAGATGTTGCACGAAGCCCAGCGCACCGAGGCGCCCAGCTCGCGCAGGGTTTCGGCCAGCACGGCCGTTTCCTTGGTGACGTGCAGGGAGCCGGACAGGCGAACGCCCTTGAGCGGCTTGTCCTTGGCGTAGCGGGCACGAATCTGCATCAGGCCCGGCATTTCCTCTTCCGCCATGCGGATGCGGCGGCGGCCGAGGTCGGCCTGGGACATGTCACGGACGTTGTAGTCGTGCTTGGTGGAATCTTTGGTAACGGCGTTCATGGCGTAGCTCCGGTTGGGTACGGGGGCGCCGTTGTGCAGCTGCCGCGTCGAGCCTGGCCATGGGGCGATCGCGTGGGATCGGCCGTCGGTCGCAGCGCCCCTCGACGGGCAAAACGGAAGTCCGATTATATCTCGACTTCCGTATGAACGGATATATGACACGGTTTGGGTATGCTTGCTGCTTTGCAGCGTGTCAGGCCTTCGACCCCATGGAAACCCCCCGCGACCCCGAATTCCTGCCCCACGACGGGCCCCTGAGAGAGGACGTGCGCCGCCTGGGCGCCCTGGTTGGCCAGATGCTGGCCGAACAGGAGGGCCAGGACTTCTTCGACCAGGTCGAACACGTCCGTACGGCAGCGATTGGCCGGCGTCGCAGCGGGCAGGGCGTGGAGGTGCTGGGCACGCTGCTGACGGGCCTGCCGGCCGGGCAGGCCGAGGCTCTGGCTCGGGCCTTCGCCACCTATTTCCAGGCCGTCAACACCGCCGAACGGGTGCATCGCATCCGGCGCCGTCGCGATTACCAGCGCGAGGGTGGGGCGCCCCAACCGGAGTCGCTGGCCGCGGTGCTGGGTCAGCTGAAGGCGCAGGGCGTATCGCTGGACGAGTTGATGGCGCTGCTCGCCAGGGTCGACATCGAGCCGGTGTTCACCGCCCATCCGACCGAAGCCGTGCGTCGATCCCTGCTTGAAAAGGAGCAGGAGATCATTCGCGCCCTGGTGGATGAGTTCGATCCCACCCGTACGCCGCAGGAGCGCCGCGATGACGACGCCCGCATCCTGATGGCGCTGTCGGCAGGCTGGCAGACGGCCGAGGCATCGCCGGTGCGTCCAAGCGTGCAGGATGAATTCGACCATGTCGGTTTCTACCTGGCGCAGCCGATCTATCGCGTACTGCCCTCGCTTTACGAGGCGATGGGCCAGGCGCTGGCCGAAGCCTATGACAACCAGGCGCCGGTGCCGCGCCTGCTCCGCTTCGCCACCTGGGTCGGCGGCGACATGGACGGCAACCCGAACGTGGGGGCCGATACCATCGAAGCCTCGCTGGGCGCACAGCGCACGCATGTGCTTGAGCGCTATATCCAGGACATCGGTGCACTGGCGCGGCTGCTGAGCCAAACCGATAGCCGGGTGGAGGTGGACGGCAAACTGGCTCGCCGGCTCGAGGCCTACCGCGAGAAATTCCCTGCCGCCGCCGCGGCGATTCGCCCGCGCCACGCGAACATGCCCTACCGGTCATTCCTGACCCTGGTCCAGGCACGCCTGCAGGCAACCCTGCACGGCGATGGCGAGGCCTATCCATCGCCCCAGGCCTTTGTCGAGGACATCGACCTGGTCGAGCACAGCCTGCTTGGCCACGGCGGCGCCCATGCCGGTGCGTATGCCGTACAGCGCGTGCTGTGGCGCGCGCGCACGTTCGGCTTCCACCTGGCGCGGCTGGATGTCCGGCAGGACTCCAGCGTGCACGACGAAGCGCTTTCCGCGCTGCTCGATGACAGCGGTTTTGCCGGCTACGACGCCGGCAAGCGCACCTTGCTGCTGCGTCCCTACGCTTCGGGCGAGCGCAGTTTCGTCGCCGGCGAAGGCGATGAGGCGGCCCGTTCGCTCAAAGCCGTGTTCGCCACGCTGGCCCAGGCACGCGGGCGCTACGGTGTGGATGCGACGGGCCTGTACATCATCAGCATGGCGCGCAGTGCCGCCGACGTGCTGGCGGTACTGGCCTTGGCGCGCCTGGGCGGCATGCTCGAGGACGGCGGCGTGCCACTGGACGTGGCGCCTCTTTTCGAAACCATCGATGACCTGGCCGCTGGCCCCGACACGCTTCGCGCGCTGCTGGCAGACCCGGTCTACCGGGCGCACCTTGCCCGCCGCGGCGATCGTCAATGGGTGATGCTGGGCTATTCCGATAGCGGCAAGGATGGCGGCACGGTGGCGTCGCGCTGGAGCCTGCAGCGCGCCCAGGTGGAGCTGATGGAGGTAGCGCAGGAGGCGGGCATCGTCGTTTCCTTCTTCCATGGCCGTGGTGGTTCGGCAAGCCGCGGTGGTTCGCGCATCACCAATGCGTTGATGTCCTCTCCGCGCGGTTCGGTGGCGGGCGTGTTGCGCGTGACCGAACAGGGTGAAGTGATCCATCGCAAGTACGGCGTGCGCGCGCTTGCCGTGCGCAACCTGGAGCAGACGGTGGGCGCGGTGTTGCTGGCGTCGCTGCGGCCTCGCGATGCCGAGCCGCGCGAGGCCACCTGGCGCGCGGTGATGGCCGACGTATCGGCACGCAGTCGCACGGCCTATCGCCAGTTTGTCGAGACGCCGCGGTTCGTCGACTACTTCCGTGCGGCCACCCCGATCGACGTGATCGAGCACATGACTTTGGGTTCGCGCCCGTCGCGCCGCCGCAGCATGAAGGGCGTGCAGGATTTGCGCGCCATCCCCTGGGTATTCGCCTGGACCCAATGCCGGGCCGTGCTTACCGGTTGGTATGGGCTTGGCGCGGGCCTGGAAGCGGTGGCCTCGGAGCAGGGGGAAGAGGCGCTCAAGCAGATGGCCGCCGACTGGCCGTTCTTCCGCAGCATGCTGGCGGACGTTGAGATGGTGCTGGCCAAGGCGGACCTCGACATCGCCGAGGCATTCTCGAAATTATCCGGCGACCTGCACGACACTTTCTTCGGCATGATCCGCAGTGAGTTCGAGCGAACGCTGCTATGGGTATTGAAACTGCGCGGCGCCCCGGGCCTATTGCACGATGAGCCGCGGCTTGCGGTATCCATCCGCCTACGCAATCCCTATGTCGATCCGATGAGCGTGCTGCAGGTTGACCTGCTTCGGCGCTGGCGCGAGGCGGGATCGAAGGAAGATGACCTGCTCGGGGCGTTGGTAGCTTGTGTCAACGGCGTGTCGCAGGGGTTGCAGAACACCGGTTGATGTCGCAAGGCCGGAATGGCCTTGCGACGATGTTTGAAGCAGGTATCAGCCGCCGGCTTCGAGGGCTTCCCAACGCGCGAAGGCGGCGTCGAGTTCCGCCTGCAACCTGGCGATGTCCTCGTTCGCCCTGACGATCGCTGTGCTGTCCTGCTGGAAGAACTTCGGATCGTTCATCGCCTGCGTTCGCGAGGCGATTTCGGCTTCGAGCTGTTCGAGTTTTCCAGGTAGCGCATCGAGTTCGCGTTGTTCCTTGAAGCTCAGCTTTCTCTTCGAGGCTTGTGCCGCCGCAGGTGCGGGCGTGCCTGCGGTGGAAGACGATTTCGCTGCGGCGGCGGATTTCATCGTCGCGGCGTGGTCGCGCTGGCGTACCCAGTCGCTGTAACCGCCAACGTATTCACCCACATGGCCTTCGCCCTCCAGCACCAGCGTGCTGGACACGACGTTGTCGATGAAGGCGCGGTCATGCGACACCAGCAGCAAGGTGCCCTGGTAGTCGCCCAGGAGTTCTTCGAGCAGCTCCAGCGTTTCCACGTCCAGGTCGTTGGTGGGTTCGTCCATCACCAGCAGGTTCGATGGCTGGGCAAACAGCTTGGCCAGCAACAGGCGATTACGCTCGCCACCGGACAGGCGCGTGATCGGCGCCCGCGAGCGCTCGGGGGAGAACAGGAAATCCTGCAGGTAGCCCACGATGTGCTTGCGCTGGCCGTTGAGTTCGATGAACTCCCGGCCCTCGGCCACGTTGTCCAGGGCGTTCAGTTCGTCGTTCAACTGGCCGCGGTGCTGGTCGAAGTAGGCCACCTGAAGGTTGGTGCCCAGCGACACTTCGCCACTTTGTGGAGCCAATTCGCCCAGCATGATCTTAAGCAATGTGCTCTTGCCCGCGCCGTTCGGACCGACGATGCCGATGCGGTCGCCGCGCATCACCACGCTTGAGAAATCCTTCAGAAGCAGGCGGCCGCTGTAACCGTGGCTGACATCCTTGATGTCCACCACCTTGCGCCCGGAAGCCTGCGCCGTGGCCAGCGTCATGCGCGCATTGCCGCCGAGCTCGCGGCGCTCGGCGCGCTCGTTGCGCAATGCTTTCAGTGCCCGCACGCGGCCCTCGTTGCGCGTGCGCCGGGCCTTGATGCCCTGGCGGATCCACACCTCTTCCTGGGCCAGGCGCTTGTCGAACAGCGTATTGGCCTGGGATTCGGCATGCAGGCGTTCTTCGCGGCGGCGCAGGTAGTTGTCGTAGTCGCCGGGCCAGCTGGTGAGCGCGCCGCGGTCGATTTCCACGATGCGGGTGGCAAGGGCGCGCAGGAAGCTGCGGTCATGGGTGATGAAGATGATGCTGCCGGCGAAGTTGCGCAGGAATTCCTCGAGCCAGGCAATGGCCTCGATGTCCAGGTGGTTGGTCGGCTCGTCCAGCAACAGCAGGTCCGGTGCGCTGGCCAGGGCGCGACCCAGCAGCACGCGGCGCTTCATGCCGCCCGAAAGCGAGCCGAAGCTGGCGTCGCCAGGAAGATCCAGGCGCTCGATCACCTGACTCACCCGGTTGTCCAGGTCCCAGCCGTGCTGGGCCTCGATCTGTACCTGGACATCGCCCAGGCCATCCATGTCGCCCTCGGCCAGCAGGTGGTGGTAGCGCGCGAGCAGGCGGCCGAGTTCGCCCAGCCCGCTGGCCACCACGTCGAACACCGTGCCTTCGGTGTCGTGGGGCACTTCCTGGGTGAGACGGGCCACGCGCAGGCCGCCCTGCGGCCGCACCTCGCCGTCGTCGGCTTTCAGTTCGCCGGCGATCAGCTTGAGCAGGGTGGACTTGCCGGCGCCGTTGCGGCCGACGATACAGACACGCTCATTGGGCTCGATGACAAGATCGATGCCTTCGAGCAGGAGCGGGCCGCCGACAGAGAAGTCGACTTTCTGGAGTTGGATAAGAGGCATCCCCCTAGTGTAGCTCCGGACGGCCCGGCCGGTCCTGAAAAAAGGCCGCCCTTGCGGGCGGCCAACTGGGGAGGGGAGCGCCGCAGCGGGAACGGCGGCGCGTTTTACTCTCTTGTTATGGCTTGGATTACAGGGAGAAGTCGTAGCGAACACCCAGGCGGACGTAGCGCGGCGTCTGGAAGCTCAGCGGACGCAGGTAGTTGATGTCGCGAGTACCTGAGTCCGTCTCGCCGTACTCGTAGACGCTCAAGGTGCGCTGCTGGGTGAACACGTTGAAGACATCGGCGGTGAAGGCCAGTTTGTTCTTCGCGAAGTCCGGCATGTACTGGGCGCTCAGGTCCAGGTTCCAGGTCCAGGGCAGGCGGCCGCGGGAGCCGCGCGGTGACGGCTTGCCGTCGCAATAGAAGTAGGCCGCGCCGTAACCGATGACATCGTTCGGGCCGACACCGAAGCAGTTCTTCGGGCGCCCGGAGGCGACGCTGAGGTTGCTGCTGAACAGCCAGCGTTCGGACGGCTGGAAGTAGCCGAAGGCCTTGATCACGTGTGTGCGATCGTTGGGCAACGGTCCATTCGCGCCCATCGTGATTTCAGGCGAGTCCCAATCCTGCGTCACCGAAGGATCGAGCTGGCCGATGTCGGACTTCAGGAGCCCTTCCGAGTTGCCATAGCTGCGCGAGAAGATGTACTGAAGTTTCCCGTACCACTGGTTGTTGAAGCGATGCTCCAGGTAGGTATCGAGCGCGTAGTAGCGGCGCTTGAGGTCGGGAAAGCCCAGTTCCTTCTTTGACAGCCGGATGTCCTGGTAGTCGCCCTTGCCCGTCATGTCGATGCGGAAGGTGTTGGACTGGCCCGGGTTGAAGATGAAGCAGCGATCGATGTTGGCCTGGCTGAAGTCCACGCCGTTGGCTTGGGCATACCGTGCGAATGGCCGCGTGTCGCAGAAGTCGTCGATGGAGCTGCGCAGCTTGCGGTAGGTGACGCGGGCACCAAAAGCCCAGTCGGACGACAGCTGCTTGTCGAAGCCGAGGATGAACTCGTCCTGGTAATAGGCCTTGAGGTTGCGCGCCGCCACCTGCTTCGGATCGGGCGTGCGCCCATCGGCACCGTTGGCGTAGCTGATGCTGGAGATGGGAGTGGTGCCGATAGGCACGCCGGTCACCGGGTCGACGCCGTCGAAGGTGAACCATTCGCGTTCGAACAAGGATGCGGACGCACCGCGGATGGCCACGTTCGACGGCACGGCCAGGTGATACCGGCCCGCATTGGCGTATACCTTGAGCGAGGAATCGCCGAGGACGTCCCAGCTGGCGCCAACGCGCGGTGCCAGCTGGTGGCGTTGCTTCACGTAGACCTGGCCATCGCCGTTGAAGTTCTTGAACTGCTCGTTGCGCAGGCCCAGGTACACCAGCCACTTGTCCGATACCTGCCAGCGGTCCTCGATGTACTGGGCTTCCTGGTTGGTACGTGCGCGAGCCTCGCTGATGAAGCGCCGACGAAAGACGACATCCGATCCATCTGACGGAAACTGGATGTCGGGATAGGCAGCGACAATGTTCTCGATGACTTCCGGATCCGTCGGCACGGTCTGGTAGTTCCAGTAGTTGTTGCCCTCGTAGCGCGAACCACTGAAGGATTCGAGGAACTGGTTGTCGACGCCAGCCCGCAGGGTATGGTCGCCGATGGTGTACTGGAGGTCGGCGCGCCAACTGCGCGTCTTGTCATAGGCGCCAGGCGCACCCAATGAACCACCAACGACACTGCAGCCGGTGATGGGGTTGGAGCCACGGTCAGTACGCGAATCGGCCACGATCGGGCAATCGCGACCCGTCGCGCTGGTCGTGGTATCCACGTGGTTGCTGCGGCTGCGACCGGCCAGCACGTTGAGCGTGAGGTCGTCGCTGAGGTAGCCGGTGTAGCGGGCGATGTAGACGTTGCCGCCAGGCGCGGAACCCGCGGTCGCGGAGTTCTTTCGATACCTCTCGCCGCGATATGTACCTTCGAGGCCATCGGCCACGGCGTAGTCGTAGCGGCGCGTGGTGTCCTCGGCGTTGTCGCCGATCGCGGTGAATTCGACGATGTTGCTGTCGGTGATGTTCCAGTCCAGCTTGGTGAGCCAGCGAGTCGCCTTGCCCTGCAACTGATCGAGCGTGTTGGTGGCGATGCTTCCCTGTGTACGCGTGGTCTCGCGGGTAATGTCCGCGGCGGTGTAGAAGAACAGCTTGTCCTTGATCAAAGGGCCACCCAGGTACGCGGCATACTCGTAGGACCAGTCCTTGTTGTGGCTGCGGTCCTGGTACAGGCGCCCTTGGCGGTAGATGTTTCGCGGCGAGTCGCGAAGTGCCCGGGGCGTCCAGAACACCTGTGCGCCACCTTTCCAAGTGTTGCCGCCGCGCTGGGTGACGATATCCACCACGCCGCCGGTGGAGCGGCCGTATTCGGCGCCGTACCCGCCGGTGTAGATCTGCTGCTGGTCGATGGCATTGAACGGCAGGCCGATCGAGCCGATGCCGGTAAGGGCATTCGTGACGGAGAATCCGTTGATGTAGTACTGGTTTTCCGCGGCAGAGGCGCCACCGAAAGAAGCGACGTTGCCGTAGTGCGAGTCCGATTGCACCGTGCCCGGAGCGAGGAGAGCCGCAGCAGTGGTATTCCGGGCCAGCGGTAGCTTGCGCAGCTGTTCGGCGTTGATCACGGTACGCGAGTCCGTGGCCGAGACGTCGATCGTGGGCAACGCGTTGGCGCTGACACTGACGCCCGCCAGGGCGGTGGCTGCCGCGACGAAGCTGACATCGATGCCGGCGCCAAGATTGACGCTGACGCTCTCCCTCGACTGCTCCACGGCGCCGTTGCGCTTGAGGTCCACGCGGTACTGGCCAACGGGCAGCGATGGCGCACGGTAGCGGCCTTCGGCATCGGCGGTGATTTCGCGCACCAGGCCGTTGTCGAGGTTCTCGACACGGACGGTGTCACCCGGAGCGACGCGGCCGAAGATCACGCCCGAGGCGTTGGACTGGGCGAAGGCGGGTGCGCTGATGGCGCAGGCGAGGGCGGCGCAGAGCAGGCGGCGGCTTGGCGTTTGGTGCGATGGCGTCATGCGGGTGGATCTCCCCAGTGCAACTTGGATGGCCGGATCGGTGAACGACACGGCGAACTGGGGTGGATGTCGAAGCGCGGCATGGCCGTCCTGGCCGATGGTGCGCGTGCATGACCCGACATCCGTATCAGGTCGCCGGACGTGGCGGTCCGGTGCGCGCCGCGACTGTGCGCGGCTGGTGTTGAACCTACATAGCGCTAGAGGCGCATGTCAACGGAATGAGCGTGCACGCGCGATTGTCGGCCCACTTTTGAGCCATATTCGATGAACTTGCTGTCGGCGAAGCACGCAGATGTTCGGGCAGTGGACGTGGGGATCGGAGGGAGGGCGGCGGGTGTCACCCTGGGAACGCTTCCGCAGGAGGGCGAAGCCCGACGAGGACTTAGTGACCAGGGTGACACCCGCCGCCCTCCCCCCTCGAGGCAAAAAAAAGGCCGCCCGGAGACGGCCTTTCTGTTCGAGCGATAACCTTACTTGCGTTTGGCGACCAGGCCGGCCGCTTCGCGGATTTCGTCGGCCTTGTCCGTCTTCTCCCACGAGAACGCGGTGAAGGTGTTGCCATGGGCATCCTTCATCTCGTACGGCGTGCGGCCGAAATGGCCGTTCGACGCGGTGGGCTGGTAGATCGGGTGCACCAGGTCGAGCATCTTGATGATGCCGTACGGGCGCAGGTCGAAATGCTTGCGGATGATCTTCTCGATCTTCTCGTCGGCAATCTTGCCGGTGCCGAAGGTGGTGACGGAGATGGACGTGGGCTCGGCCACGCCGATGGCGTAGGACACCTGGATCTCGCAGCGGTCGGCAAGGCCGGCAGCCACGATGTTCTTGGCGACGTAACGCGCGGCGTAGGCGGCCGAACGATCCACCTTGGACGGATCCTTGCCCGAGAACGCACCGCCACCGTGGCGGGCCCAGCCGCCGTAGGTGTCGACGATGATCTTGCGGCCGGTCAGGCCGCAGTCGCCCACCGGGCCGCCGATGACGAACTTGCCGGTCGGGTTGATGTGGAACTTGGTGCCTTTGTGCAGCAGCTTGGACGGCAGCACGGGCTTGAGGATCAGCTCGCGCACGCCTTCGATCAGATCCTTCTGCTTCACGCCTGGATCGTGCTGGGTGGAGAGCACCACTGCATCGATGGCCACGGCCTTGCCGTCTTCGTAGCGCAGGGTGACCTGGCTCTTGGCATCCGGGCGCAGCCACGGCAGGGGCGAGTTCTTCTTCTTGCGCACCTTGGTCTGCTGTTCGACCAGGCGGTGGGCGTAGTGGATCGCCGCCGGCATGAACTCCGCCGTTTCGTTGGTGGCATAGCCGAACATCAGGCCCTGGTCGCCGGCGCCCTGTTCCTCGGGCTTCTTGCGGTCCACGCCCTGGTTGATGTCGGGCGACTGCTTGCCGATCAGGTTGAGCACGCCGCAGGTCTCGCCGTCGAAGCCGACTTCCGAGCTGTTGTAGCCGATGTCGAGGATCACCTTGCGGGTGAGCGCCTCCAGGTCGATCCAGGCGCTGGTGGTGATTTCACCGGCGACGATGGCCACGCCTGTCTTCACCAGCGTTTCGCAGGCAACGCGAGCGGCCGGGTCCTGCCCGATGATGGCATCGAGGACGGCATCGGAAATCTGGTCGGCGATCTTGTCCGGGTGGCCTTCGGAAACCGACTCGGAGGTGAAGAGGTAGCTGCTCATCGCGGCGATATATCCTTCTTTTCGGATAAAGAGATAAATAGGGGTCGCCATGATACACGGCCCCGGTTGGATTTGCAGGAATCTTCAGGCTACGCGGGGCGTATGGCATCTATGCGGCAACGTGGTTCAGGTTTCAGGCGGTGTCGCAAATGGCGATGAGACCGCCCTGAACTACCGCCCGGCGGTCCGTGGCGTGAGCTCATCGTCCGACCATCCGCCGCCCAGGTCGCCGATCAGCGTCACCGTATCCACCAGCTGCTGCTGGCGCAGGCTCAGCGCGTCCTGCGCCGTGCCCAGGGAAGTGGCCTGGGCGGCCGCCACGGTGGCGTAATCCACGGTGCCGGCACGGTACTCGTTGAGGGCCACCTCCGCCCCCTGGGCCGCATCGCTCACCGCGGCCGATTGCACCTGGGCCTGTTGGCCGAGGATGCGCAATCCGGAGAGGTCGTCCTCGACGTTCTGCAATGCCGTCAGCACGCTGCCGCGATAGTTGGCCACCGATGCCTCGTAGCCGGCCCGTGCGGCGGCCACCTGGCCATGGCGTGCCCCGCCATCAAGAAGGGTCTCATCGACGTCGGCACCCAGTGACCAGACATGATTGGCCACATGCAGCAGCCCCGCGAGCGGCGACTGCGAGAAGCCATCGGCCGCCGACAGGGAAATGCTGGGGTAGTAGGCGGCGATGGCCACGCCGATCGCCGCATTCTGGGCAGCCATCTGGCGCTCGGCGATGGCGACATCCGGACGGCGCTGCAGCAGCGTGGACGGCACGCCGGCAGGTATCACGGGCGTGGCCGGGAGCGTGCCGTCGTGGGGGATATCCAGGTCCTCCGGATTCATGCCAACCAGTACGGCAATCGCGTGGACGAACTGCGCGCGCGCCACGCCCAGCGCGATCAGGTTCGACTGGGCATTCTCCAACAGGGTGCGCGCGGTGATCACGTCCGACGGCGCGGCGGTGCCGGCGGCACCCTGGTTGCCGACCACCCGGGCCGCTTCCTTGTAGGTATCGACGGTTTTCGAAAGCAGGTCGGCGTTGGCGTCGGTGATGCGCAACTCGATGATCGCCGTGGCCAGGGCGGTCTGCTCGGACAAGGTGGCGTTGGCCAGGGTCGCCTGGCTGGCCTGCGCGGCGGCCGTGTTTTCCTCGATGCTGCGGCGGACGCGGCCCCACAGGTCCGGTGCCCAGCTGGCGCTGCCTTCAAGCGAGCCTGAGTTTTCGATCGATCCTGGATTGGCGCTTGCCGTGGTCGCCGCATTGCCGCGTCCGCTGCGCTGCCGGGTGGCGGAACCGGTAACGCCCAGGGTCGGGAACAGCGCGCTGCGCGCTACCTGCACCTCGGCCAGCGCCTGCTGGTAGTTGGCGTAGTTCAGGCGCACCGTCTGGTTGGATACCGAAACCATCGGCTCCAGGCGATCGATGAGCGGGTCGTGGAAGCCTGTCCACCAGTCGCCCTTGGGTGCCTCGGCGGCGGGTGCGGCCACCGTCCAGCCCGGCAGCTCCTTGAACGACGCGGGCATCTTCACCTGCGGGCGTTGGTAGTCGGGCCCCACCATGCAACCGCCGAGCATCACGGCTAGAGCAACGGAAAGGACTTTCAGGGTATGGCTCATGATTGTGCGCTCGCGTCGGACCGGTTCCAGGGCAGGCCGCCCGACCATGCGGCAAGCCTGGCGCGGAGGCGATCGAGGTAGAGATAGATCACCGGCGTGGTGTACAGGGTGAATACCTGGCTCAACACCAGGCCGCCCATGACGGTAATGCCCAACGGCTGGCGCAGCGACGCGCCCTGGCCCAGGCCGACGGCCAGCGGCACGGCGCCGAGCACGGCCGCCGCGGTGGTCATCATGATCGGCCGCAGGCGAAGCACGGCGGCGTCGTGGATGGCACGTGGTGCGTCCATGTGTTCGTCGCGCTGCAGGTGGATGGCCACGTCGATCATCATGATGGCGTTCTTCTTGACGATGCCGATCAACAGGATGATGCCGATCATCGCGATCACCGAGAACGGCGTGCCGAAGATCAACAAGGCAAGCGTGGCGCCGATGCCGGCCGAAGGCAGGGTGGACAGGATGGTTATCGGATGCACCGCGCTTTCGTACAGCATGCCGAGCACCAGGTACACGGCGGCCAGCGCGGCCAGCACCAGCAACGGCATGCTCGACATCGATTGCGAATAGGCTTGGGCGGCACCGGCGAAGGAGCCGTGGATGGACGCTGGCAGGTGCAACTCCTGCGATACCTGGTCGAGGGTCGCCGATGCCTGGCTCAACGACCCGCCAGCCGGCAGGTTGAAGGAAATCGTCGCGGCCACCAGGCCACTCTGGTGGCTGACCTGCGTGGCCGTGTGGTTGCTGGTGTACGAGGCCAGCGCCGGGAACGGCACCAGGGTTTCAGTCGAGGTGCTGTCGGCGCTGCCGCTGGAACTGCCGCCCTTGGCATTGGAAATGGCGTTGGTGAGCTGGTTGGCCTCGGCGTTCGCATTGAGCGCATTGGCCGGCGATGCGGACGATTTGGAGGTAGATACCACCGTCGCGGCAGTCGGCGCCTTGACCAACGCCTGCGACATCTGCGTCTGCGCCGTGCCCGAGGCATTGCCCGCGGCCGTGCTGAAGCGCATCCGGTCGAGCATCTGCGGATACTGCCAATAGGACGGCGCCACCTCCATCACCACGAAATACTGGTTGAGCGGGTTGTAGATGGTCGATACCGTGCGCTGGCCGAAGGCGTCGTACAGCACGCTGTCGATCTGGTTGGGCGCGAAGCCGTAGCGCGCCGCGGTGGCGCGGTCGACATTGACGTAGATCTGCAAGCCGTTCTGCTGCAGGTCGGAATTGACGTCCAGTACCTGGCCACGATCCTTGCTCAATGCGGTGACCAGTTTCGGCACCCAGGTGTACAGGGCCTCCGGATCGTCGCTGGTGAGCGTGTACTGGTATTCGGCCGCCGAGGAACGGCCGCCGATGCGAAGGTCCTGCGCCGCCTGCAGGAACAATCGCGCACCTGACACCGCATTGAGCTTCGGCCGCAGATGGTTCACCACTTCGGTGGCGCTCACGCCGCGTTCGGCCAGGGGTTTGAGTTCGATGAATACATTGGCCGTGTTCTGCGCGCGGCCGCCTGTGAAGCCCGCCACCGACGCCACGGCTGGATCTTTCTGGACGATGGACTGCAACTGCGCGAGCTTCTGCGCCATGGCCTGGAAGGAGATGCTCTGGTCGGCGATGATCTGTCCCTGCAGGATGCCGTTGTCCTGCTCGGGGAAGAACGTCGACGGCACCAGGCGTATCAGCGCCACGTTCAATACGATCAGGCCGATGAGCGTCAGGCCCACCAGTGCCGCATGGTCGAGCACCGCGGTCAGCGAGCGCGAATAAGCCTGTTTGAAGCGCTCGAACTGAGCCTCGTACCACACCGCCCAGCGCGCTTTCGAATGCACGGCACGGTTCTTGTCCAGGACGTACGCCGCCATGGTGGGCGTGATGGTGAGCGAGATCACCAGCGAGAACATGATCGCGATGGACAGCGTCACGGCGAATTCATGGAACAACAGACCCACGATGCCCGGCATCAGCAGGATCGGCAGGAACACCGCGATCAGCGACAGGCTCATCGAGATCACCGTGAAGCTCACTTCAGCACTGCCGCGAAGCGCAGCCTCGCGCGTGTCCATGCCCGATTCGACATGCCGCACGATGTTCTCCAGGACCACCACGGCGTCGTCGACCACGAAGCCGGTGCCGATGGTGAGCGCCATCAGCGAGAGATTGTCCAGGCTGTAGCCCAAGAGGTACATCGGGCCGAAGGTGCCGATGATCGACAGCGGCAGCGCCACGGCGGGCACCATGATCGACCTTGGCGATTGCAGGAAGACGAAGACCACACCGATCACCAGCAGCACGGCGATGAACAAGGTCTTCTGCGTGTCGTTGACCGCGGCATGCACCGATTCGGAGCGGTCCAGTGCCACGTCCAGGTGCACGTCGTGGGGCAGCACCGCCTGGATGTTGGGCAGCGCCTGGCGGATCTGCCCCACGGTCTTGACGATGTTGCCGCCGGGAATGGGAAAGACGATGACCAGCACCGCCGCCTTGCCATTATAGAGGCCGGCGTTGCGCAGGTTTTCGGCCGAATCCTGGATATCGGCGACATCGCGCAGCATCACCGGGGCGTTGTTGCGATAGGCGATGATCAGGTCGCGATAGGGCGCCGCCTTGCTGATCTGGTCGTTGGAGATCACCTCAAAGCGCTGGTCGCCCTGGTCGATGTGGCCCTTGGCGCTGTTGGCGTTGGCCGAGCTGATGGCCGCGCGTACGTCTTCAAGGCCGATGCCGTAGCTGTTGAGCTGGTCGGGCTGCAATTCCACCCGCACCGACGGTAGCGCGCTGCCTCCCAGGGTGATCTGGCCCACGCCATCCACCTGCGAAAGCTGCTGCTGGATCACCGAATTGGCCGAGTCGTAGAGCTGGGCCCGGGTGAGCGTTTCGGACGTGAGCGCCAGCACCATGATCGGTGCGTCCGACGGGTTGTACTGGCGGTAGGTGGGGTTGTTGCGCAAGGTGGTGGGAAGGTCCGCCCGGGCCGCCTGGAGCGCCGCCTGCACGTCGCGGGCGGCGCCGTTGATGTCGCGGTCGAGCCCGAACTGGATGGTGATCTGCGACGAACCCACCGAGCTGGTCGAGGTCATCTCCGACACATCGGCGATCGTGCCCAGCCGGCGCTCCAGTGGCGCTGCCACGGTGGAAGCCATGGTCGAAGGACTGCCGCCGGCCATGCTGGCCTGGACCACGATCACCGGATACGTGACATTGGGCAAAGGTGCCACCGGCAGATGGAAATACCCCAGCGCACCTGACAGCACGATGGCGACGGCCAAGAGGGTGGTCGCCACCGGGCGCCGGATGAAGACGCCGGGGATGTTCATGCCGCCGGTTCCACCGCTTCGCCCGGACGCTTGCGCCCTACGCGCTGCGCAAGACGATCAAAGAACAGGTACACCACGGGC
Organism: Pinirhizobacter soli; assembly: GCF_015905305.1. Lineage (GTDB taxonomy): Bacteria > Pseudomonadota > Gammaproteobacteria > Xanthomonadales > Rhodanobacteraceae > Pinirhizobacter > Pinirhizobacter soli. The sequence continues at coordinate 1,681,297 of NZ_JADZLQ010000001.1, read as the reverse complement.
GTGGTGAAAAGCGTCAGCACCTGGCTCAGGGCCAGGCCACCGATGATGGCAAGTCCCAGCGGCCGGCGCAGTTCCGAACCCGTGCCGCTACCTAGCAGCATCGGCAAGGCGCCGAGCATGGCGGCAAGCGTCGTCATCAGGATCGGACGGAAGCGCAACAGCGAAGCCTCGAAGATCGCTTCCGCCGGCGGCTTGCCGTGTTCGCGTTCGGCTTCCAGGGCGAAGTCGACGATCATGATCGCGTTTTTCTTCACGATGCCGATCAACAGCACGATGCCGATGATGCCGATCACGTCCAGGTCGTTGCCGGCGATCATCAGTGCAAGCAGGGCGCCGATGCCCGCCGATGGCAGGGTGGAGAGGATCGTCAGCGGATGGATGAAGCTTTCATAGAGCACGCCAAGCACGATATACACGGCCACCAGGGCAGCGATCAGCAGGTACACCTCGCTGGAGAGTGAGTCCTGGAACGCCTGGGCGGCACCCTGGAACGACGAGGTGATCGATGGTGGCAGATGCACCGCCTGCTCGGCGGTGTTGACCTCGTCCACGGCCTTGCTTAACGATGCATCGCGGGCCAGGTTGAAGGACACCGTCACCGCCGGGAACTGCGCCAGGTGGCTGACCACCAGCGGCGAACGGGTGACCTTGATCGCGGCAATGCCCTTCAGTTGCACCTGGCCGCTGCTGCCTGTCTGGCTGGGCAGGTAGATATTGCCCAGTGCCTCGAGCGACGGAATGCTCTCGGGCTTGGCCACCAGGATCACCCGGTACTGGCTGGACTGGTTGAAGATGGTCGAGACGATGCGCTGGCCCAGCGCATCGTAAAGCGCATTGTCGATCGTGGCGGGCGTGATGCCGTAGCGTGCCGCCAGTTGGCGGTTCACCTCCACGTCGACGCTCAGTCCATCGTTGTTAAGATCACTGGTGACATCGGTGATCGATGTGATCTGCTTCATGCGCTCCAGCAGCGCAGGCACGTATTGCTTGAAGGCATCCTGCGTGGGCCCGCGCAACACGAACTGGTACTGGTTCGGCGATACCGTGGTGTCGAGGGTAAGGTCCTGCTCCGGCTGCAGGAACAGCTTGATGCCCGGGATGTCTGCCACCTCCTTCTGCAGGCGGCGGGCAACGTCGGAAGCACGCTCCGACCGGTCGCCAATATCCTTGAGGTTGATCAGGAAGCGGCCGTTGTTGAGCGTGGTGTTGGTGCCGTCGATGCCCACGTATGAGGTAAGCCCGGTGACGTCGGGGTCCTTAAGGATGGCGTCGGCAAGCTGTGCCTGGCGGTCCACCATGGCCCGGTACGACACCGAATTGTCCGCGATGCTGATGCCCTCCAGCACGCCGACGTCCTGCACGGGGAACAGGCCCTTGGGGATCACCACATACAACACGGCGGTCAAGGCCACCGTGGCCAGGAATACCAGAAGCGTGGTGGTCTGGTGGCGCATCACCACGCGCAGGCCGCGCTCGTAGGCGGCCAGTGTCTTGTCGAACAGTCCTTCGCTCAAGCGCTCGAAGCGGCTCGGGCGGCGCTCGGATTGGGCGCGCAGGATGCGCGCGCAAAGCATCGGCACCAGCGTAAGAGACACCACGCCTGAAAGAACGATGGTGACGGCAAGCGTCACGGCGAATTCGTTGAACAGCCGTCCGATCACCCCGCCCATGAACAGCAGCGGGATCAGTACGGCGATCAGCGATACCGTCAGCGAAACGATGGTGAAGCCGATCTGCCCGGCGCCTTCCAGCGCCGCTTCCATCGGCGTGTGGCCTTCTTCCAGGTAGCGCACGATGTTCTCGATCATCACGATCGAGTCGTCCACGACGAAACCGGTGGCGATGATCAGCGCCATCAGCGAGAGGTTGTCGATCGAGTAGCCAAGCTGGTACATCACCGCCAGCGTGCCCACCAGCGATACCGGCACCGAGATGCTGGGGATGATCGTGGCCGGCAGGTTGCGCAGGAAGACGAAGATCACCAGCACCACCAGCACGATGGCCAGGACCAGTTCGAAGGCGGCATCGGCTACCGACGAGCGGATCACGCCGGTACTGTCGGCCACCACCTCAACTTTCATTCCTGCCGGCAGCGTCGACTCGAGCTGCGGCAATTCCTTCTTGATCTGGTCCACCGTGGCGATCACGTTGGCGCCCGGCTGGCGCTGCACGTTCAGCACGATGGCCTGGGTGCGGTCGTACCACGCGCCTTGCTCGGTGTTCTGCGCCGACTGGGTAACCCGGGCAACGTCGCGCAGGTACACCGGGGCGTTGTTCTGGTAGGCGATTACCGTAGCCAGATAGTCCTTCGGATCGGAGATCTGGTCATTGCCGTTGATGGTGTAGTCGAGCTTGGGGCCGTCGAAGTTGCCCTTGGGCTGGCTTACGTTGACGTTGGCGATCAGCGAGCGAAGATCGTCGATGTTGAGCCCGTACGCCGCCAGCTTCTGCGGGTCGGCCTCCACGCGGACGGCCGGGACGTTACCGCCGGCGGGTGTCACCAGGCCCACGCCTGGCACTTCGGAGATCTTCGCGCCCAGGCGGTTGTTGGCCACGTCCTGAAGCTGCGGCAGCGACATCGAGTTGGACGTCACGGCGAGGGTCAGGATCGGCTGGTCGGCCGGATTGACCTTGGCATAGGTCGGTGGCGCTGGCAGGCCCGAGGGCAGCAGGCTGTTGGAGGCGTTGATCGCTTCCTGCACGTTCTGTTCGGCAATATCCAGGTTCAGCGCAAGGTTGAACTGCAGCGTGATCACCGACGCCCCCGCGGAGCTGTTGGAGGTCATCTGCTGCAGCCCGGGGATCTGCCCAAGCTGTACCTCCAGCGGCGCGGTAACCGTCGTTGCCATCACCGACGGGCTGGCACCGGGATAGAACGTACGTATCTGGATCGTCGGGTAGTCGACGGCGGGAAGGGACGAGACCGGCAGGAAGCGCACCGCGACCACGCCCACCAGCACCAGGGCGATCATCAACAGCGACGTGGCCACGGGCCTGACGACGAACAGGCGGGAAATATTCATCGGTTAAGGAATAACCCGCCTAGGACGCCTGGGTGGACGGTGCCGCGCCGTGCGCATGCCTGCCGCCCTTGCGTGGCGCGTCGCCGGCTGACGATGCGCGAGCCGGAATGCCCGCACCCTGCGCGGACTTCGCCCCGGCGAGCCTGATCTTGGCGCCGTCACTCAGGCGGTCCATGCCGTCGGTGACCACGGCCTGGCCTGCCGTGAGGCCGGCCAGGATGACGGTGTCCTTGCCGTCGCTCGGCCCCAGCGTCACCTTGTGCACGGACACGCTCTGGTCGGCATTGACGAGGTAGACGTAGTCGCCGGGCGCGCCGCTAAGTACTGCCGGCGTCGGCACCAGTACGGCCTGGTGCAGCGTGTCCACCAGCAGGCGGATGTTGACGAATTCGTTGGGATAAAGCGTTTCGTCGTCGTTGGGGAAGCTCGCGCGCAGGCTGACGGTGCCGGTGCCGGTGGCCATCTGGTTGCCCAGCGCGTAAAGCGAGCCCGTGCCCACCTGCTTGCTGTTGTCGCTATTGAAGGCCGTGACGTTGAGCTTGTCCTGGCCATGGAAACGCTCGAGCACCTTGGCCAGTGAATTCTGCGGGATGGTGAATTGCACCGTGGTCGGCTTCATCTGGGTGATGGTGACGATGCCCGGCGATGTCGATTGAGTGACGTAGTTGCCCGGGTCCACCAGGCGCAGGCCCACGCGTCCGGCAATCGGCGCGGTGATGTGGCAGTAGGTCAGGTCCAGGTCGAACTGCGCGATGCTGGCGCGGTCGGCCTGCACGGCGGCTTCGTCCTGCTTCACGGTGAACTGCTGGTCAGCGAAGGTCTGTTCGGCAATCGACTTCTGCTGGTTCAATTGCGTGAAACGAGCGAGGTCCGCGCGCGCCTGCGCCAGGCTCGCCTGGTCCTTGGCCAACTGCGCCTGGGCCTGCTGCTTGTCGATTTCGTACTGGCGCGGATCGATCTGCGCGAGGAACTGGCCTTGGGCAACGTCCTGGCCTTCCTGGTAACCGACCTGGGTGAGGTAGCCGCTCAGCTGGGGCAGCACGTTGACCGTGGCGATCGGCGTGACCGTGCCCAGTTCGTCGAGCACCTCGGGCATGTCGCCGAGCCTTGCGGCGGCAGTACTTACCACCTGCGGCGGTGTACCGGGCCTTTCCTTCTTGCCACCCAGGACGTGGATGGTGATCAGTACCAGGACGATGATGATGACAATGGACAAAACCACGAGCCCGCGCCGTCGATGGAACGGCCGGGCTGCGTGCGGGGTACCACCACTCATGAAGGGTCTCCGTGTGCTCGCACCACGGTTAACGGCCCAGCGGCGGGTGTCGTTGACTACCGGCGGCGCCCACTGTCATGAATTATGTTTCATGCGGCGCCGGACGCCGGATGTGCTTGCCTTAAGGTTCGATGCGAATGCCCTTCCAGAACGCCACGCGGTGCGCAATCTGCCTGGCGGCGCTGGAGGGTTCCGGGTAGTACCAGGCGGCATTGGGATTGGTTTCGCCGTCCACCACCACGTCGTAGTAGCTCGCCGTGCCCTTCCAGGGACACACGGTGTGGTTGGAAGTTTCGCGAAAGAATTCCTTCCGCAGGGAGTCGGCCGGGAAGTAGTGGTTGTTCTCCACCACCACGGTATCGTCGCTTGTCGCAAGGACGGTGTCTTTCCAGATCGCGCGCATGGGGATCAACCTTCGGTTCGATAAAGATGAATCTTACGCGCGCCGCGTGAAGCGGGCATCAGGCGGCCAGGCGTTCGCCGGCGGCAAGGGCGGCGAAGTAGTCGGCGGTCAGGCGCAACTGTTCGCCCGCCGTCTCGGCACGATTCACCACCTGGCGGAAGGCGGCATTCTGCTCGCGGTCGCGGGCGTACCAGCCCAGGTGCTTCCGGGCGATGCGTACGCCCTGCAGTTCACCGTAGAAGGCGTAAAGCGCGTGCAAGTGCCCGCAGAGGATCGCGGCCACCTCGCCGGGTCCAGGCTCCGGCAGGTGTTCGCCGGTGGCCAGGAAGTGGACGATTTCCCGGAAGATCCATGGCCGTCCCTGCGCACCGCGGCCGATCATGACCGCATCGGCGCCGGTGACGTTGAGCACGTGACGGGCTTTTTCCGGGGTATCGATGTCGCCGTTGGCAAGCACCGGGATGCCCACCGCGCCCTTGACCGCGGCGATGGTGTCGTATTCGGCGAGGCCTTCATATTTGTCGGCGCGGGTGCGTCCGTGCACGGCGAGTGCGGCGATGCCGGCATCCTCGGCAATGCGGGCGATGGCGAGCGCGTTGCGGTTGTCGCGGTCCCAGCCGGTGCGGATCTTGAGCGTCACCGGCACATCCACCGCGGCTACCACCGCCTGGACGATGCGTGCCACCAGGGGTTCGTCCTGCAGCAGCGCGGATCCCGACCACACATTGCATACCTTCTTGGCCGGACACCCCATGTTGATGTCGATCAGCTGGGCACCGTTGGCCACGTTGAAGCGCGCGGCCTCGGCAAGCATCGCCGGGTCGTAGCCGGCGATCTGCACGCTCACAGGTTCCGGCTCGCCCTCGTGGTCCATGCGCCGCAGTGATTTCGCCGTATGCCACAGGCGTGGATCGGCGTTGGTCATTTCCGACACGGCCAGCCCCGCGCCCAGCTGCTTGCACAGCAGGCGAAAAGGCTTGTCGGTGACCCCGGCCATGGGCGCAAGCACCACGGGCGGATCGATGGCGTACGGGCCGATCTGCATCCGTCCATTGTAAGGCATGGGGTCGGAGTCACTACTTGCGACCCCCAACGGGCAGCTGGTGCCGGTCAATAGATGCCGGGCAAAAGCCTTTTGGTACGGGCGGCGTAGGCGGCCCAGCGGGGTCCGAAGGCCTCCGCCAGTACCGCTTCCTCGACATGGATGCGCCAGCCGAACACCGCCAGCGCCGGCAGCATGATGATCGCCAACGACAGCCAGTGGCCGATGCATAGGCCCAGGCCCAGGAACGCCAGCAGCGCGCCGGTGTAGGAGGGGTGGCGGACGAAACGATAAGGACCGGTATCCACCAGCGGCTGGTCGGCGGCAATCGCCACGTTCACGGTGAACCAGCGGCCCAGCCAGAGGATGGCAAACCATCGCAATGCGATGCCGCCCAGGGTAAGCGCAACGCCCAAGGGGTAGAGCACCTGGCTGGCCGGAAGCGAAGGACCCTGCCGGGAGAGTCCGAATGCGAAGAACAGCGCCACGCCGATCACTGTCCAGATCAGAGCGAGCGACGATCGATCCTTCGACGATGCATCGCCTTTGGATCGCTTGAACAGGGAAAGCCCCAGTTCGGAAACCCCGAACAGCGCTCCCAATACGTAGGCGGAATACCACATGTACTTGCCCCCTTTGCGGCACACTTGCCGCCAGGCGAGCTTATGCCGGTTTGCGGCCGGGTGGGCGACGCCGGCGTGCGCGCCAAAAAAGGAAGCCCGTCACCAGCAGGAAGCTGGGCATCAGGCCGGTGAGCGTGGCGACGATGCGCCAGGCCATGCCACCCACGGCGGCGGTGTGGATCGGATAGAGCGCGTTGTTGATGCGGGCGCCTTGTCCGGCGTTGCGGGCGTCGTCGCTTGCCACCACCTGGGCGGTGACCGGATCGATCCACAGGCTGCTGCGGCCCTCCGGATGCCACTCGCCGGGCTGGCGAATGCGAAGGGTGATCGGCATGCCGGGTTTATTGGGAAGCATGACGCGGCTGAATTCCGCCTCCGGCGCTGCGGCACGCGCGGCGGTAAAGACGGCCGGCCAGTTGATCGGGCCGGTGGCCGTACCCACGGCCGGCGGCTTGGTGGGCTTGGCGTCGTGGAAGACGGCAACCAGTCCATTTCGCACCGCGCCACGGTAAGCCATGGTGGTGCCGGTGCCGATCATCACCAGCAGCAGGGGCAGGGCTGAAAAACCGACCATGCGGTGCCAGCTGGCCCAGCGCAGGATGGGTGGCCGGGCGTGCGGCTTCAGGTGCGAAATCACGCGCCGGCGGCCGGGCCAATACAGCCAGGTACCGGAGATCAGCATCACCAGGCCCGCGATGGCCACGATGCCCAGGATCGTTTCACCCACTTCGCCCGATAGCAGTTTGGTGTGCCATCCCATCACCAGCAGCATGAAGTCGCTCGAGGCGTGGCGTGTCTCCAGGTATTGCCCCGTCCCGGCGTCGAAGTAGAGCTTGTCGCCGCCGCGTGCCGTGGCCTCGAACACCGGCATGTCGTCCGACGGCAGGGATATCCCGCGCAGTCCCTGGCCCTGCGGCAGCGCCAGCAGCCGGCCCAGTGCCGTGGCCTGCTGGGCAGGCGGCGGCAGCGGGCGGTCCACCAGTTCGTGGTGGGTTGCCTCAACGATGGGGTCTTCCCACAACAAGGTGGCCCCGGCCAGGGTCACCAGGGAAAGCACGACACCAAGGCTCAGGCCAATCCATAGATGGATGGTCTTGAGCAGCGAACGGGCGCGGCGGGGCCCGGTCATGCGCTCGGACCGGAAGGGCGAAGAAGGGAAGAAGTCATGCGGGCGAATCGGCGAAGGCGACTGTCCGCATGCTAGGTGAGAATCATTCTCATGGCAACGGCGAGGTTTCGCCGCAGTTTCTTGCGATCAAAGGCTGAATTGCGCAAAACGTCGCTGTATGAACACGTTAGGGTGATGCGCCCATCGGAGTTCCAAACACATGAGCCTTACCTCCCTGGTGTACGCGGATCGCTCTAGTCCGGGGTTCCACACAGCGATTGCATGCCGGATTGGTATCACCGCCCAATTGAAGACCATCGGTCCGGTGAGTGCCAATGGTCCGGTGTCCAGGTGGCAGCGCGACCACGACGTAGCGTCCGTGCATCCGCGAAAGATCGCGGCGCTCACGGCGAAGCTCGGTGACCCGTCGTGCCGCGATGCGCTCGGGATGATGGCAAATGCAGAGGCCTTTCATGCAGGCGAGTTGCCTCCCCGACCTGAGAACGAATACGAGAAGGACGACGCCGTCAGGTTCGTGAGAATGGCTGTTGCTTGGGAACGCCGATATGCCGGTACCGGCGGCGCGGTGATCGGCGCAGTGCTGCGTGATGCCGCAGACGAGGCAAGGCGAGCAGCCACACCGGCATCGCTCAGCTTGCGACGGCTGGCGGTAACGGCGGTGGTCGACCGATGCGCCGATGTCATCAGCGCCAGCGACGATCCGCAACGACAGCGGGTGGTACTGGATGCATTAACCCGCGAGGTTGCACCGCTTTGGGCGGAATTCGTGCTCGTTGGCAGGTTGAACGCCTTGCCCGCCGCGATGCGCCCGCTCATGCAACTTGTCGACCCACCCTCGGGCCGCGAGGCCAGGCAGCCTCGCGCCACCTGACCCCGCCACGAACGAACTCAGTGATCGTTACGCGCCAGTGCCCTGCCTGGCTGCGTATAGCTGACGACCCTGCCATTGCCGTAGTTGAGCCGCACGGGCTCGCCCGGCTGGTGCGGTACGGCGAGGCGGCCGGTGTGCCCGTTGCTTCTGACTGTTATGGCGACGCCTGGCGGTCGATTGTTGATGTTGACAAGCAACGCCCGGGTGTCAGGCCGCCGGGGCGTTCCGATGGCAGCCAACGGTGGCGTCACCACCTGGACGACCACGGGGCGGTTCCGGCGGAGCGGAATGGAGAGCACGGCGTCCCTTCCCTGAGCGACCACAGGTACCTCCGCCCGGCCGCTACGCTGATCGAAGCTGCTGCCAGGCGGCAGCATCACCGCATCGTTCTGGGTGGTGAGTTCCCCGCCGCCCTCCACTGCGTTTGGCAACGCACGATCGGCATTCGTAGCCTTCCTCGACCAGCCTGAGAATGGCCGCACTTGCGATACCGCTCGGGCTCGATCTGCCGGGGTCGATGCCAGACTGCGCCTGGGCGAGTCGACGTTTATCGCGTGCCAGGTGATCGGAGTCGAGGTCCCACGACTCGTCGTCCCAACCCTTGATGAGGGCGGCGTTATCGTCGTAGCCGTGGTGGGCCATGCGGATGACATCGGCCAGCTCCCTGACAGCTGCCTCGCGGGTTGATCGCGTAGGGGTATTGCAGGTGCTGTTGAGCGTCGCAGCGACGACGCTGGTGGTCGGGCTGTTGCTGGCAACAGGCACGGGGCTAGATGGCAAAGCGGGGGTCGCCTCGCTTGCGTTTAACATGTAACGCTCCTTGTTGCGAAGCGCCGGACATCATGTCCGGATCGCGCCGTGACGTTAACCCGGCGTCACCCGTCGCGATATCAGATTAAATCCACGATACGGTCAGAACGTTTGCTCAGAGTCCTTCAAGTACACCGGCGATAGTCGCCGTCATGAAGGTCGCGATCGACCCACCCAGGACCGCGCGCAAGCCCAGCCGGGCAAGGTCGCCACGGCGGCCTGGCGCCAGGCCGCCGATGCCGCCGATCTGGATGGCAATGGAGGAGAAGTTGGCGAAACCGCACAGGGCGTAGGTGGCGATCAGCCGGCTTTGCGGCAGCAGTTGGTCCAGGTGGCCGGCAAGGTCCGCATAGGCCACGAACTCGTTGATCACCACTTTCTGGCCGATGAAGCTGCCCACGAGGTTTGCGTCGCGCCAGGGCACGCCGATCAGCCACGCCACGGGCGAGAGCACCCAGCCGAAGATCGTCTCAAGGCTCAAGGCCACCGGGTGGCCTGCCTGCACGGTGAGCCAGTGGTTGATGCTGCCGTCACCGCCGAGGGTGCCGACCCACTGGATGGGCGCATTGACCAGGGCGATCAGCGCGATGAAGGCCAGCAACATGGCGCCGACGTTCATCGCCAGTTTCAGGCCATCGCCCGCGCCGTTGGCGGCAGCGTCGATGATGTTCGCGGTGGTCTTCTCCACTTCCATGCGTACGGTGCCGCGGGTGAGCGGTTCCTGGGTCTCGGGCACCAGGATCTTGGCCAGCACCATCGTCGCCGGCGCCGCCATGACCGACGCCGCCAGCAGGTGCTTGGCATAGAACACCTTCTGCACCGGGTCGTCGCCACCGAGCATGGACACATAGGCCGCCATCACGGAACCCGCGATGTGCGCCATGCCGCCGATCATCACCGTCATGAGCTCGGCCTGGGTCATGCGCTCGATGTAGGGCTTGATGGTCAGCGGGGCCTCGGTCTGGCCGATGAACACGCTGGCGCAGACGCTGGTGGTTTCGGCGCCCGACACGCGCATCACCTTGGTGATCAGCCACGCCATGCCCTTGACGATCTGCTGCATCACGCCGATGTGATACAGCACGCCGGTGAGGGCTGCGAAGAAGATGATGGTGGGCAGTACCTTCACCGCGAAGATCACGCCGAACTTCTGCGTGTCCAGCAAGGATCCGAAGATGAAGCGCGAGCCCACCTCGACATAGTCAAGCAGGCGCACGAAACCGGTGGCGATGGCGTCGAAGACGATGCGGCCCGCCGGCACCTTCAACACCACGAAGGCGAAAGCCACCTGCAACGCCACGCCAGTCACGACCAGTTTCCAGTCGACCTGACGCTTGTTGTTGGAGAAGGTAAAGGCGATCAGGACCAGTACGGCAAGTCCGAACAGGCCAAAACCGACGTGGCCGAGTGCTTCGAGCATCGAGATTCCCCGTGGCGGGAACGATCCCGGCACCATGCATAAAAACCGGCAGGTTAGAGGACGCGGTGTCCGGGAGCAAGGCGCGGCGCGGCACGCCGGGACCGCCTATCATGGCGTCCATGACCCTGTTCCTGACCATTGCCCTTGTCCAGCTGCTGGCGCTGATGAGCCCCGGCCCCGATTTCTTCTTCGTCTCCCAGATGGCGATCAGCCGCTCACGACGTGATGCCATGGCTGGTGTCGCCGGCATTGCGCTTGGCGTGGTGGTCTGGGCGACCCTGGCCCTGCTTGGCTTGCAGATCCTGTTGCATCGTCTAGCGTGGCTGGGGCGGTTACTTGCTGTTGCTGGTGGCCTTTACTTGTGCTGGATGGGCGTGCAGATGCTGCGCGGCGCGTTTGGGCCCACTCGGCCGGCGCAGGCGGTAGAGCTTGAATCCAACGCGATGGCGGCGCTGCGCCGTGGCCTGTTGACCAATCTGGCCAATCCCAAGGCGGCGGTGTATTTCGCCAGCATCTTTTCGGCCCTGGTGGGCAGTGGCGCCAGCGCCGGAACGCGCTGGGGCCTGCTGGTGCTGGTCTCGGTCGAGACCTTCGTTTGGTTTGCCGTAGTGGCGGCGATTTTCAGCTTGCCGGCCGTCCGACGCGGCTACCTGCGCGCGCGGCGATGGATTGACGGCGCCGCCGGCGCCGTCTTCATTGCGTTCGGCCTGACCTTGGTGTTCGACCGCCGACTGACCTGAGCTTAAGGCTAGAACGACAGCCGTACGCCCAGATTGCCTGCCCAGCCACGGAACCCGTGGCTGCCGATCGCAGTACGCCAGGTACCCTCGCCGTAGAGCTGCACGTTAGCCCTGGGGTTGGCCGCCAGCCCTGCGCCCACGCGCAACTGCCGTCCGGCGCGGCCGCCGGCTAGGGTCACGTCATCGCCCGGTGTGTCAAATACCGCATGGCCGCGACCTCCGGTGCTGCTGACGACATCCACGCGGGCGTACGGGATCAACCGGCCATGGGTGGTGCGCCGCAGCCGCGCGCCCAGGCGGGTGGTCAGTTGCTGCGCATCGCTGAGCGCAGCCACGACATTGTCCTTGTCGCGCAGTGGTTGGAAGGTAAGTGTCTGCCAGCTCACCTGCATCTGCGGCTCAAGCGACCAGTGCGCGCCCAGGCTGAACGGATAACCCGTCTCCACGGACAACAGGCGGCCATTGGCGCGCAGCCGCGCGACATCGCGACCGCGCAGATCCGTGTCCACGGCACCCCGATAACGTTGCGCCCCGACCACGGCATCGACATACCAGCCATCGTGGTGTTGCCAGGTGAGCCACGCGGAGAATCCTTGGGCGCTATAGCGTGTCTGGCTGACACCATCCGGTGCGCGTGGCGTGACGGTGGTCGTGCCCCGGTCGAGCGCCCATCCGGCGCGCAGGCTGTCGGCCTGATCTGTCAGATTTACGATGCTTCCACCGACCTGAAGCATCTGCGTCGACTGACGAAAACCGAAGCCGAAATCCATTGGCGCCACGTCCGACGCATAGTGTTGCCGGCTGCCTGTCTGGCGTGCGAATACCTCGCCCCGCGTGGCGGCGGGGTTGTTGCGGATCTCGCCGAGGCGGTCGTGGAGACCGTCGATGGCGCCAAGTCCATAGGCGAACAACGCTGTATGGGCGGCAAGGTAAGAGGGCACCTGCGGGACGACTATGGGGCGGCTGCCCTCGGGGATGAGCGGTCGGCCACCGCCTTCGGGAATGATGCTGCCGCCCGGTCCATCGGGTCCATCGGGTCCATCGGGGCCGCCCGGACCGCCCGGACCATCGGGACCATCGGGACCATCGGGACCGCCCGGACCATCCGGACCATCCGGACCATCCGGACCATCCGGACCATCCGGACCGCCCGGACCATCCGGACCGTCGGGACCATCCGGACCGCCATCATCACAATCGACAACGCAAACATAGGCATTGGCCAGCCGGTAATCCCAATTCAGCGTGCCACCATCAAGCAGGTTCTGGCTGGCATCGGTGCGTCCGGGTCCGAAGGCGTACAGCTTGTATTGCCACGGCCCTGCGGCGACGTAACCACCGCGAAGCGCGAAGGCATCCGCACGCGAATGGCCGCCCACCTGCACGATCGAGATACCCTCGTGGGGCTCGACAATGCCGTTGTGATTGCTGTCGGTAAGTGCACCGGGCCCGATCGATCGGATGTGCAGCGATGTCACGCCCGTCGTGCCGACATTGCCTTCTACCAGCAGCCGGTCGGTGTGTTGTCTGGCGATTGCGCCGCCCTCATCCAGGTGTGTCTGCAATGCCACCGTGCCACCGGATCCTGTCAGGTCACCCTCGATACGCAGGGCGCCAGGGGTGTCGTAGCCGTAGCCGGGCAGGTAGACGAATCCTTCGGAGAGATCCAGGCGCCCCACGCTTGAGTCACGGCCCAGCCACCAGGAACTTGCCGACGCCACCGACATGTCGCGGACGATATCGGTGCTGCCCGCCCAGTAGCTTCCGTTGGCAAGCGCCACCTCGACGTTGCGGGTGGTGCCCGACGAGCGAACGATGTCGCCGTGGCCGATGCTGCGGTCGAAGAAGATATCGGCCGAACTGGCATCACCCACCAGCAAGGCCAGCCGGCCGTCACCAAGTGCCGAACTGCTGTCGAGCATGCGCCAGCGTCCATCGCCCTCGACGGTGAGCGCCGCATGGTTGAAGGCGTGCATGGTCGAACGGGTCGATTCCACCAGCCCGCCGTCGCCCACGTGCACGGCGGCCGCGCCGTCGCCACGGGTGTTGATCGAACTATCGCTCATGGTGACGCTGGCGCCTTCACCCGTTGCCGATATGCCATGTGCCTGGTTGCCGGTGGTAGTGACGCTATTGTTGTTGATCTGCAGTTCCCCACCGTCGGCCCACGCACCCCTGGCCTGGGTGCCGGAAGTCCGGATCGTGTCGCTCGTCAATTCGATGCGTCCGTCGGTGCCGGCAACAGCGCCGTGGCTACCATTGCCTGATGTGGTGATCGTGCTGGCGACGACGGTAGTGGAAGCGTGCTCGGCACTGACGCCCGTGCTGCCCGTGCCCAGTGTGACGATCGACCCGATGTCGAAGTTCACCTGGCCACCGTCGCGTACGACCACGCCGTGGGCTTGGCTGCCTTCGGTAACGATCCCGTACGAAGGCGCCAGGATGATGGCGTCGGCACCACCGACCCAAAGCCCGGCGGCATCGTCCCCCAGCGTGCGGATAACGCCGCTGCCGCCCAGCACAATCAGGGAATTGGCATGGGCGACGGCCGCGTGGGCCGCGTGGCCCTGCGTGGTGATCGAGATATTCGACGTCGTGAGGCGACCGCCATTGAGCACGTACAACCCATAGCCGGTTGACGCCGGGTTGGTCGAGCCGTCCAACTGGGTGATGTAGTGGAAGCCGGGCGTACCCGTTTGCGAGCCGCCATCGACCACCAGGTTCCCCGTGGGTGGTATCAATTCGCGGGCTCCTGCAACACCGGGGCTGGCCAGTAGCGCGATGGCGATGGCGCAGGCGAGATGCGGATGGCGCATGCGATGACACGGCGTGCGGCCCCCGGCCACACGGTCTAGATGTTTGCTCATGATGACGTCCCTTGGTTTTGCCTGGCTGTGCACTGACGGCATGTAGTGCCGTACTGACAGACGAGAGGCGGACCTTAGGGAGTCGACTTGCTCATCGACATACGAAAATTCTGAATTGTCAGAATAGTTGGCGTAAGGGCCACATTTGCGCGAAACATGAAAGCGTCAGCTGCTTTCTACGATAAGAATAAAAAGTTTTTTGACTATCTTTGCTCTACTTCGAACGCCGCGCGATGCCAATGTGATGTCGGTTCGTTGACATCGCCATCGTAGGTAACCACGTCGAAGCGACAGGCAGCGCCGCCGTAGCCGCGCCCGGTTGCCAGGAAGTGGCGCGCGGCGCGCACGATGCGCTGCCGCTTGGCTGGTGTAATCGATGCCGCGGCGCCGCCGAAACGGTTGCTGGCGCGATAGCGCACTTCCACGAAAACCAGCTCGCGGCCGTCACGCATGATCAGGTCCACTTCGCCATCGCGCGTAAGGTAGTTGCGCGCCACGCACGTCAGCCCGTGCCCTTCAAGCATGCGGCAGGCCAGTGCTTCGAAGTGGTCGCCAGTAAGGCGGCGGCGGGTAGCCATGTCGTTCCCTCGACAGTTGGCCGGCATCCGTGCCGGCAACGGTGCAACTTATTGCGTGCTGGTGGAACTGTCCTCGATGCCCGACGCCGCGGGGGCGTCCATTTCCAGGCTGCCGGCGACGGGTCGGGCCAGCCCATCCTGGAAGCGGGCCCAGGTAAGCACGCGGCGCACGCGACCGAACTCGTCGGCGGTGAGCTGGCCGCTGGCGCCGGGCAGGTAACTGCCCACATGCGATCGCAGCCAGTCGAGGTAAGGCACCAGCGCCCAAGCATCCATGCCGAAGGCGAATAGCCGCGCGTTCACGCCACGCACGGTGGCCAGGCCCGCGGCAAGATCACCGCGCCGGGGCAGGCCAGGCTGTGCGTCGAACATCCACGGTGCGTCGCAGAACTCCACGCCGTCAAGATCCTTGTCGCTGGTGGCGTCGTCGACACCGGCATAGATGTGCGAAGTGCCGAAGACGGGTGCGGCGACCTTGGCCAGGTGCAACTGCGGCAGCAACAGGCGCGCCTGCTGCGGTTTCATGCTGATGAAGATGCCCGACCCTTCGGCGCTATCGATACCGCCGATCTGGTCGCTGAAATTCACCGCGCTCGCCTGCAGCGTGGTGGTGCGGGTGATCTTGCCGCCTCGTGCCGTGTATTCGGCGGCGAAGGCCTTGCCGGCGCGCGAAGCGAAATCGTCGCTGCTTAGCATGGCCACCGCCGAGGTGATGCCGCGATCGATCATGTGGTCGGCGACCTGGGCGCCTTCGGCTTCGGGCAGCAGGCCAAATTCGCTGGTGCCACCGGGGGGCAGTACGCGTTCGGTGGGGTGGTTCAGCGCCAGCACCGGCACGTTCAATGCGCCGCGACCGAACAGGGCGGCCACGCCGTCACGGTTGAGTGGTCCCACCACCAGGGTGGCACCATCCTTCACGGCCTGATCGTAGGCGCTCAGGGCATGGGCGGCGTCGCTGCCGCTGTCGTACACCTTCACGGTGGGTCGCGGTGCGCCGTTGCGGCCGGCGTCGAGGTAGGCGGCGAAGAATCCATCGCGAATGACGTTCCCGGCGCTTGATAACGGCCCGCTGGCAGGCAGCAGCAAGGCCACGGCGGTGGGCGCACGGTAGCCCTCGCGCACGCCCGGCTGGCCACCGGCGCCGACCGTGCCCACCGGCTGGGCAAGCTGGGCTGGTGCGCGGGCCACGGCCACGCCCAACTGGGTCTGCGCCTCGTGCACCCAAGGCTTCAGGCGATCGTCGGGCCCCAGCTTTGCGTCGGTGGCGGCCAGGTTGTCGGTGCCCATGGCGACAAGCTCCGCCAGGGCGAGCTTGCGGTTGTGCTCGCGATCGATGCCGGTGAGTGAATCATCCATGCCGATGCGCGTCTGCGCCGCGCTCCAGTGGTCGCCGCTGGCGGCCTGAGCGCGGGCACGCACCTCAAGCAGGCGCGCCTGCAGGCTCGGGGAAATCGGGTGTGCGGGATTGCCCACGAGCGACAGCGCGGTGGCCGGGTCGTTCCTGCGCAGCGCGAACTCCGCGCGCAATAGGTCGAAGCGGATGGAATCCTCGCCTTCCAGGTGGTTACGGCGGACGTCCGCAAGAGCCTGCTCGCTGCGGTCGAGTTTGCCGCCCTGGCGCCAGGATTCGGCGGCGAGCAGCTTGTAATAGTCGGAATACTGGGCATCCTGGCCGGCCAACGCCATGTAGGCATCGGCCGATTGCTCGAACTGGCCCCGCGTATACAGCGCCTGGGCGCGCTGGGCGCCGTCGTTGGCTGGAGGCGTGCGGGTGCCCGGCAACGGTACGCAGGCCAGCAACATCATCGAAAGCGCCACGGCCGCGGCCGGCAGGCGAAGCATGCGCATACGGATCAATTCCTCAGGCGGGGACCACTTCGAATTCACCGCCGATCATAGCCGAAGCGGTCGTTGGCCCGGTGCGAAGCCGCGCGCGTTGGCGCCGCGACGCGCCCAGCGCCTACACTGGTCGTTTCCGACGCCATCACCATCATGACCGGTTCCCTATATATCGTTGCCACGCCAATCGGAAATCGCGATGACATCACCGCGCGCGCCGTTCAGGTGCTGCGCAAGGTGACCGTGATCGCCGCCGAGGACACCCGGCATAGCCGCCCCTTGCTGCTGCACCATGGCATCGACACGGCGTTGATGACGGTCCACGACCACAACGAGCGCGATGCCGTGGACGGGGTGATCGCCCGGCTCAAGGCCGGTGACGACGTGGCGCTGATTTCCGATGCGGGCACGCCCCTGGTGAGCGATCCGGGCTTTCGCCTGGTCCGCGCCGTCCGCGCCGAAGGCCTGCGCGTAGTGCCCGTACCCGGGCCCTGCGCCGCCATCGCTGCGCTGTCGGTAGCCGGATTGCCCAGCGACCGCTTTGTCTTCGAAGGCTTCCTGGCGGCCAAGGCTTCAGCCCGGCGCACGCGGCTGCAAGCCCTCGCCACCGAAACGCGCACGATCATCTTCTATGAATCGGGCCATCGCATCGTCGAAGCCCTGGCCGACATGCGCGATGTTTTTGGCCCATCCCGCGCCGCGGTGCTGGCCCGCGAGCTGACCAAGATTTACGAAACCGTGATCGACGAGCCGCTCCAGTCCCTGGCCACGCGCGTGGCTGGCGATCCGGATCAGCAGAAGGGCGAATGCGTGGTGCTGGTGGCCGGGGCCGGGGATGATGCCGATGCCAGGCTTGTCGAAGGCAAGCGCGTATTCGCCTTGCTCCGCGAGGAATTGCCGGCTTCGCGCGCGGCCAAGCTGGCGGCGGCGATCACCGGCGCGCCGCGCAAGGAACTCTATGAGGCAGGCGATTGAGTCTGTAAATCGCCGCCCTGCCGACCTCAGGTTAAGCCGGGTGCTGTATCATCAATCCTGGAGTCGGCCGGACAGTCGCGTCCCGCGCAAGCGGATCGAGGAAAGTCCGGGCTCCATAGGGCAGGGTGCCAGGTAACTCCTGGGCGGCGTGAGCCGACGGCCAGTGCAACAGAGAGCAAACCGCCGATGGCCCCGCGAGGGGATCAGGTAAGGGTGAAATGGTGCGGTAAGAGCGCACCGCGTACGGGGCTAACGTCGTACGGCTAGGTAAACCCCACCCGGAGCAAGACCAAATAGGGGAACCATAACGCGGCCCGCGTTGTTCCCGGGTAGGTTGCTGGAGCCTGGCGGAGACGCCAGGCCGAGAAGAATGACTGTCGCGTCGCAAGGCGTACAGAACCCGGCTTATAGGCTGACTCCACCAACGCAAGGCGAAGGGGCGACGTGCAAACGTCGCTCCTTCTTTTTTGTGATCTGAAAATCAAAAAAACCCGCTGATTCAACCACCTCACGCACCTTCCTGAGAAACGTCCCGAAATAGGGATGAACGCAGCCTTTCTCATTGATTCACAAGTAAAAATCGCTTGACAGTCTCATGAGGCGAGACTATCGTGGGCCCCAGTGGAAAAACGTGGAAAATAGTGGAGCTGTCTCGTGTTCCAAGGTGAAACCGCCATCACGGTCGACGACAAGGGTCGACTGACGATCCCGACGTCGTATCGCGACACGGTGGCGGCTGACTGCGGGAACCGACTGGTGGTCGCCTACAACCCGTTCGAAACAGGCTGCCTGTGGATTTTCCCCTTCCAGGAATGGGAGAAGGTCCGCGACCAGGTCAACGCGCTACCCACGGTCAAGGCCGTCCACCGGGCCTTGCAGATGAAGCTGGTGGGTGCGGCGGCCATCGTGGAGCCCGACGGCGCTGCCAGGTTCCTGCTCCCGGCAAGCCAGCGCGCAGCGGCAGGCATCGAGAAAAAAGCCGTACTGCTCGGCATGGGCAATAAGTTCGAACTGTGGAGCGAGCAAGCGCACCTGGCGAAGATCCGCCAGACCATCGGCGAAGACGAGATCAGCGACGACATGGCCGATTTGCGCTTGTAGGAAATCAATCGAGGTGGCGGTGGAACGGGAGCGGGATGCAGTGATGGCGGGGCGCGAACTGCGGCATATCCCGGTGATGCTTGACGAGGTCTTGGAGGGGCTCGCCGTGCGGACGGGCGGTCGATATCTGGATGGCACTTTTGGTCGCGGTGGACACGCCCGCGCCATCCTTGCCCGTCTCTCCGAATCCGGTCGGCTGTTCCTGATGGACCGCGACCCGACCGCCATCGCCACGGCTACGGCCGAGCACGCAGGCGATGCCCGCGTGACCATTCGCCACGAGAATTTCGCCACGCTCGCGCAGTGGAGCGAAGCCACCGACCTTGACGGCATCCTGCTAGACCTGGGTGTTTCCTCGCCGCAGCTCGACGATGCCGAACGCGGCTTCAGCTTCATGGCCGACGCGCCCCTGGACATGCGCATGGACCCCACCCGCGGCGAAAGCGCCGCGCAATTCCTTGCCCGTGCCAGCGAAGAAGACATCGCCCAGGCGCTGTGGACCTACGGCGAGGAGCGCCATGGCCGGCGCATCGCCCGCGCCATCGTCGCCCGCCGCGAAGAGCAGCCCTTCGAGCGCACCGGTGATCTTGCCGCTTTCTGCGCCAAGCTGCTCGGCCGCCGCGAACCGGGCAAGAACCCGGCCACGCGCACCTTCCAGGCCCTGCGCATCCAGGTCAACGCCGAGCTCTCGTCGCTGGACGAAGGTCTCGATGCCGCGCTCGAAGCGCTGCGCCCCGGCGGCCGCCTGGCGGTGATCAGTTTTCATTCGCTCGAAGACCGCGCCGTCAAGCAGTTCATCCGTCGCCATGAAGGCCGTGTGCAGGGTAGCCGCCGCGCACCGCCGGCGTTGACCAAGCCCGTGGCCCGCCTGGCCCCGGTGGGCAAGGCGATCTTCCCCTCCGATGCCGAGATCGCGGCGAATCCGCGCTCGCGCTCGGCGGTGCTGCGCGTGGCGGAGAAGCTCGCATGAAGATCTTCGGCGCCATCGTGCTGCTGATCCTGCTGGCCGCCACGCTCGCCAGCGCCGTGGCTGTGGTGTGGACGCGTCACGAAAGCCGCATGTTGTTCATCAGCCTGACCCGCCTGCAGGACCAGCGCGACGACCTCAACGTCGAATATGGCCGCCTGGAACTGGAGCAGGCCACGTGGGCTGAGCCCGCGCGCATCGATGCCGAGGCGCGGAAGCTGGGCATGCTCGATCCGCGTCCACAAGACATCCAGTTGGTGCGCCGATGAAATTCCGTGCCGACCGCACCCCGGTTCCCAGCCGCCGCCGCGGCCAGGGTCCCTCCACGCGCAAGCGCATGATGCTGGTGGTGGTCTTGCTTGGCCTGGCCTCCGCCGGGCTCGTGGTGCGCGCGTTCGACCTGCAAGTGGTGCGCAAGCAGTTCTACCAGGACCAGGGCGACGCCCGCTTCCTTCGCGAAGTGCCCATCGCGGTGTCGCGCGGCACCATCTTCGACCGCAACGGCGAGCCGCTGGCGGTGTCCACGCCGGTGATGTCGATCTGGGCCAACCCGCCCGAGGTGCTAGAAAACGACGATCGTATCCCGGAGCTTGCCAAGGCGCTTGGCATGGATCCGGCGGACCTCAAATCCAAGCTCGAACAGCGCTCGGACCGCGAATTCATGTACCTGATCCGGCAGATGCGTCCGGACCGCGCGCAGGCCATCATCGACATGAAGATCCCCGGCGTGAACGCGCAGCGGGAGTTCCGTCGTTATTACCCGTCCGGTTCGGTGACGGCCCATATTCTTGGATTCACCAATATCGACGATCGCGGCCAGGAAGGCCTGGAGCTCGCCTTCGACGACTGGCTCGCCGGCAAGCCGGGCTCCAAGCGGGTGATCCGCGACCGCATGGGCCATACGGTGGAAGATGTCGAGCAGGTGCGCGAGCCACAGCCTGGCCGCGACATCACGCTGTCCATCGACCGCCGCATCCAGTACCTGGCCTACAGCGCACTGCGCGAAACCATCCAGAAATTCGATGCGGATTCTGGCTCCATCGTGATGCTCGACGTACACACCGGCGAAGTGCTGGCCATGGCCAACCTGCCGGAGTTCAACCCGAACAATGTCAGGGGCAGCACGCCCAACGATCGCCGTAACCGTGCGATGACCGACGTCGTCGAACCAGGCTCCACGATGAAGGCGTTCACCCTCACCGCGGCGCTCACGTCCGGCAAGTACACGCCTACCAGCCCGCTGATCGAAACCTCGCCTGGCACCTGGATGATGGGTGGCCATCCGATCCGCGATACCCACAATTGGGGCACGCTCACGCCTACGGGCGTCATCACCAAGTCGTCGAACGTGGGTGCGGCGAAGATCGCCATGACGCTCGACACCGACCTCATGTACAGCACGTACAAGGCCTTCGGTTTCGGCAGCAGTACCGGTAGCGGTTTCCCTGGCGAAGCTGCCGGTTACCTGCCGGTAGGCCGTAGCTGGAAGCCGATCGAGAAGTCGCGCATCGCCTACGGCTACAACCTCAACGTCACGCCGCTGCAGCTGGCGTCGGCTTACGCCGCCATCGGCAACGGCGGCGTGCTGCACTCACCGAGCTTCGTCAAGGGCCAGGACAATCCCGCCCAGCAGGTCACCACGCCGGAAATCGCCGGTGAACTGGTGAAGATGCTCGAAACGGTGGTCGCTCCCGGCGGCACCGGTTCGCCCTTTGCCGCCGTCGCCAACTACAGCGTTGCTGGCAAGACGGGAACCTCGCACAAGGCCAACGCCGGCGGCTACGACGCGAAGGGTTATATCTCGCTGTTCGTCGGCATGGTCCCGGCAAGCAACCCGCGCCTGGTTACCGCGGTGGTGATCAATGGCCCGAAGACCCGCGCCTATTACGGCGGCGTCGTCGCGGGACCGGCCTTCGCCCAGGTGATGGAAGGCGCCGTGCGCCTGCTGGACATCCCGCCCGACAACGTCGGCCGCTGGTACGCAGGCGGCCCGAGCCAGGGCGGCATGATCGGCGCCACCAGCATGCCGCCGCCGGCCGCCGATGACTCGGCCGCCGAAGAGACGGTGCCATGAGCGAGCCGATGAGCCTTTCCGTGCTGCTCGATGGCATCGCCGACGCCGGCAAGCGTGGCGACATCGTCGTATCCGGCCTCACCCTTGATTCGCGCAACGTGAAGCCGGGCGATGCATTTATCGCCCTGGCAGGCACCCGCGAGCATGGCATTGCCTATGCGGCGTCCGCCGTGGAAGCCGGTGCCGCCATCGTGCTGGCCGAGGTGCCGTTGCCTGCCGAAGCCTCCCGACCGGCCAATCAGGTGGTCTCCATCAAGCACCTGCGCCGCCATGTCGGCGAACTCGCCGCGCGCTTTTACGGCCGTGCCTCCGAAGCGATGACCGTGATCGGCGTGACCGGCACCAACGGCAAGACATCCACTGTGCAGATGCTGGCGCAGGCCTTCACCGCGCTGGGCAAGCGCACCGCCACCATCGGCACGCTTGGCGCGGGCCTCCACGGTTCGGTGGTGGCCGGCGAACGCACCACGCCTGATGCCATCAGCATGCAGGCGCAGATGGCGGATTTCCGCGCCGCGGGGGCTACCCACGTGGCGATGGAAGTGTCCTCGCACGCGCTCGAGCAAGGCCGGGTGAACGCGGTGGCCTTCGACATTGCGGTGTTCACCAACCTCACGCGCGACCACCTGGACTACCACGGCACGATGGAAGCCTATGGTGCGGCCAAGGCGAAATTGTTTACCTGGCCGGGCCTGCGCCATGCGGTGATCAACGTCGACGATCCGTTCGGCGCCAAGCTGGTCAAGCAGGTGGGCGAGGGCGTGCAGGTATGGCGCACCAGCACCGCCGGCGGCAGCGATGCAGACGTCCGCGCATCGATGATCACCACCAACGGCCAGGGCATCGCCTTCGAACTGACCACCCCGTGGGGCGTGCGGGTGATCCGCAGTCGTCTTATCGGCCGGTTCAACGTGGCCAATCTCCTCAGTGTGGTTGCAGCGCTCGGTGCGTCGGGGGAGTCGTTCGAATCCATCGTCAATGCCATCACCGCGCTCGAACCCGTCGAAGGCCGCATGAACCGCATCGGCGGCGAGCGCGGAAAGCCACTGCTGGTAGTTGACTACGCCCATACGCCCGACGCGCTTACCCAGGCGCTGAGCTCGGTGCGCGCGCATACCAGCGGCAAGGTGATCTGCGTGTTCGGCTGCGGCGGTGAGCGTGATGCCGGCAAGCGGCCACAAATGGGCGCCATCGCCGAGAAACTGGCCGACCTTGCGATCGTCACCGACGACAATCCTCGGGGCGAGGACGGCGACACCATCGTGGCGCAGATCCTGGCCGGGTTCACCCGCGCCGATGCCGCCGTGGTCGAGCGTGACCGAGAAGCTGCCATTCGCCTGGCCCTGCGCCACGCCCGCAAGGACGACGTGATCCTGGTCGCCGGCAAGGGCCACGAGACCTACCAGGAAGGCGCGCAGGGCAAGCGCCCGTTCGACGACATGGCGGTAGCCCGCGCCGCGATGGAGGCCCGCGCATGATGCGGCTCTCCACTATCGCCCTGTGGACCCACGGCGCGCTGCAAGGCAGCGACGCCGAGGTGGGCGGCGTCTCTATCGATACGCGCACGATCAAGCCGGGCGATCTCTTCGTGGCCCTGGTAGGCGAGCGGCACGACGGCCATGAGTTCGTCGCCGACGCTGCCATGCGCGGCGCCGTTGCAGCGCTCGTCACCCGCCAGGTGCCTGAACCGATCGCGCAGGTCGTGGTGGATGACACCCTGCTGGCCCTGGGCGACCTCGCCAGCGCCGTGCGTGCCCAGTCGGACGTGCGCGTGATCGGCATCACCGGATCGAACGGCAAGACCACGGTGAAGACGCTCACCGCCTCCATCCTGTCCCGCCATGGCCGCACGCACGTCAACAGCGGCAATTTCAACAACGAGATCGGCATGCCGCTCACGCTCCTGGCCATGCCGGCCGATACCGAATATGCCGTGCTGGAAATGGGCGCCGGCAAGCCGGGCGACATCGACTACCTCGCTGCCATCGCAAGGCCCGACATCGGTCTCGTCAATGGCATCGCGCCGGCGCATCTTGCGCGCATGGGAACTGTCGAGGGCGTGGCCGAAACCAAGGGCGCGCTGTATCACTCCTTGCCCGCCGACGGCGTGGCCATCGTCAATGCCGACGACGCCTTCGCGCCGATGTTCATGGGCATGGCGGGCGGCCGCCGCGTTTTGCGCTTCGGCCTGGACCATGCCGCGGACATCGGCGCGGACATCATCGAACTACGCCCGGAGAGCTCGCATTTCGTGCTGTCCACGCCGCATGGCGATGCCGACATCGAGCTGCCGCTGGGAGGTCGCCACAACGTCGCCAACGCCCTGGCCGCCGCCGCGATCGCGGTGGCGCTGGACGTGCCGATGGACACCATTGTCGAAGGTCTCGAGCACGTTCCGCCCGTACCCGGCCGCCTTAACCTGCAGCCGATGGAAGGTGGCTGGACGCTGATCGATGACAGCTACAACGCCAATCCGGGTTCCACCGCCGCGGCCATCGATACGCTGGCGCTGGCCACGGGCGAGCGCTGGCTGCTGCTGGGCGACATGGCCGAGCTTGGGCCCGATGCCGCGCGGATGCATGCGCAGGCGGGCGAGCTGGCGCGCCTGCGCGGTATCGACCGTCTGTATGCCACCGGGCCGTTGTCAGCCTCGGCGGTGCAAGCCTTCGGTGAGGATGCCCGTCATTTCGATAGCCAGCAGGCACTGGCCGATGCGGCGATCGCCAACCTCAAGCCCGGCGTCACGGTGCTCATCAAGGGTTCGCGGTCCTCGGCCATGGAGCGTGTCGTAGCCGCACTGGTGAAACATGCCAAGGGAGGCTCCGATGCTGCTTGAGCTTGCCGACTGGATGGCCCGCCACTACACGGCGCTGCACCTTTTCCAGTACATCACCTTCCGCACGATCATGGCAGCGCTCACGGCGCTTTCGGTGTCGCTGCTTCTTGGCCCGGCGATGATCCGCCGACTGGCCGCGCTGAAGGCCGGGCAGGTGGTGCGCAGCGATGGTCCGCAAACGCATCTGGTGAAGGCCGGTACGCCGACCATGGGCGGCACCCTGATCCTTTTCGCCGTCACCATCAGCACGTTGCTGTGGGCGGACCTTCACAACCGCTACGTGTGGGTGGTGCTGGGTGTGATGCTGGCCTTTGGCGTGATCGGTTTCTACGACGACTACCGGAAGCTGGTGTTGAAGGACAGCCGGGGCCTTGCCAGCCGCTGGAAGTATTTCTGGCAATCGGTGTTCGGCCTGGGCGCGGCGCTGTTCCTTTACTACACGCACCAGCTGCCGGCCGAGACCGCCCTGTACGTGCCGCTGTTCAAGCAGGTGGCGCTGCCGCTGGGCCTGGCGTTCGTGGTGATCGCCTACTTCATCATCGTCGGTTTCTCCAATGCGGTGAACCTGACCGACGGCCTGGACGGGCTGGCGATCATGCCCAGCGTGCTGGTATCCGGTGCATTGGGCGTGTTCGCCTATCTCGCCGGCAACCGCGTGTTCTCCGAATACCTTGGTATCCCCTCCATTCCCGGTGCGGGCGAAATGGCCGTGTATTGCGGTGCACTGGCCGGTGCGGGCCTCGGCTTCCTCTGGTTCAATACCTATCCCGCCCAGGTGTTCATGGGTGATGTCGGCGCGCTGGCGATCGGCGCGGCGCTGGGCGTGGTGGCGGTGATCGTGCGCCAGGAAATCGTGCTGCTGGTGATGGGCGGCGTGTTCGTGATGGAAACCGCGTCCGTGATGCTGCAGGTGGCCAGCTTCAAGCTGCGCGGCAAGCGCATCTTCCGCATGGCACCGGTACACCACCATTTCGAGCTCAAGGGCTGGCCTGAGACCCGGGTCATCGTTCGTTTCTGGATCATCAGCGTCGTCCTCGTGCTGGTGGGCCTTGCCACGTTGAAGGTGCGGTGATGGGCCTCTTCGACGCCACCCAGGCACGCCGGCGGCAGGGGCCGCGCGGACACTACGACATGCTGCTGATGGTGGCGGCGATCCTGCTGGTGAGCGTGGGCCTGGTGATGATCGCCTCCAGTTCCATCGCCGTGGCCGACGGCGCCAACAAGGGCGCGTTCTATTTCCTGAAGCGCCACACGCTGTTCATCTCGCTCGGCTTCCTGTGCGCCGTGGTCGCCGCTCGCACGGAACTGAAGACGCTGGAGAAGCACAGCTTCCTGCTGATGCTGATGGCCGTGATCATGCTGCTGGCGGTGTTCCTGCCGGTGTTCGGCATGCGCATCAACGGTGCGCGCCGCTGGCTGAATCTTTTCGTGACCAGCTTCCAGCCCGTGGAGGCGGTGAAGCTGATCCTCGTGGTGTACCTGGCCAGTTACCTGGTGCGGCATCGCGATGGCGTGGAATACAAACTGTTCGGTGTGGTCAAGCCGTTGCTGGTGGCGGGCATGGTGATCGTTCTGCTGCTGGCGCAGCCGGATTTTGGATCCTCTGCGCTGGTGATCGCGGTGACGGTGGGCATGATCTGGCTGGCCGGCGCTCGCATGCGGAACCTGGTGCTGCTTGGCCTGCCGCTGGTGCCCGCGATCGCCTGGGCGGCGATGACCGAGGATTACCGCATGAAGCGGTTGACCTCGTTCCTGGATCCCTGGGCCCATCCTTACGACGACGGTTTCCAGCTCACCCAGGCGCTGATCGCCATCGGCCGCGGCGAGTGGCTGGGCGTGGGTTTGGGTTCGAGCGTGCAGAAGCTTTTCTACCTGCCCGAGGCACACACCGATTTCATCCTGTCGGTGATCGCCGAGGAACTGGGCCTGGCCGGCGTGCTGTTCATCATTGCGCTGTTCGCGGTGCTGGTGGGCCGTGGCCTGATGCTGGGCCTGCGCGGGGTCGAGATCGGCCAGCGCTTCGCCGGCTACATCGCGTTTGGGCTTTCGCTGATGATCGGCCTGCAGGCGATCGTCTCGATCGGCGTGAACCTGGGCGTGCTGCCGACCAAGGGCCTTACCTTGCCGTTGATCAGCTACGGCGGTTCGTCGGTGCTGCTGACCTGCGTGATGGTGGGCGTGCTGTTGCGCGCCACGTTCGAGATCAACCGGGCCATCGATGCCCGGGCAATGGGTCCGCGCGTGGCGACCGACGGCGTCAGCGTGCCGCTTGAACAAGGGGAGCCGGCATGAACGCGCAGGCACCCGTGCTGATCATGGCCGGTGGTACCGGCGGCCACATTTTCCCGGGGCTTGCCGTGGCCGAGTCGCTGCGCGCGCAGGGCGTGCCGGTGGTGTGGCTGGGCGCCGACGGTGGCATGGAAACCCGCGTAGTGCCGGCGCACGGCATCGAACTGCACACGGTGGCCGTGGGTGGCTTGCGCGGCAAGGGCCTGCGCACGCGCCTGGGCGCGCCGCTGATGCTGCTGCGCTCATTGATGGCCTCGCGCAAGGTGCTCGGTTCGCTGCAGCCGCGAAGCGTGCTGTCGATGGGCGGCTACGTCGCCGGTCCCGCCGGCATTGCCACCTGGATGTCCGGCCGGCCGCTGCTGGTGCACGAACAGAACCGCGTGGCCGGATTCACCAACAAGGTGCTGGCGCGTCTGGCGCGCCGGGTGCTTGCGGGTTTCGCCGATGCATTGCCCCATGCCGAGTGGGTGGGCAACCCGGTGCGTGCGGTGATCGCGGCGCTGCCGGTGCCGGAGCAGCGTTTCGACGGTCGCCATGATCGGCGCCGCTTGCTGGTGCTCGGCGGCAGCCTGGGCGCACGGGCCTTGAACCTCAACGTGCCCGCGGCACTCGCCCTGCTTCCCGAAGAACATCGTCCCGAGGTGCTGCATCAGTGCGGCGCACGCGGTGTCGAAGAAGCGCGAAAAGCCTACGCCGACGCCGGTGTCGCCGCGCGCATCGAACCCTTCATCGAGGACATGGCCGCCGCTTACGGCTGGGCCGACCTCGCCGTTTGCCGTGCCGGAGCACTGACCATCGCTGAACTTACCGCCGCGGGCCTCGGCGCCGTGTTGATTCCTTTCCCGCATGCCGTGGACGACCACCAGACGCGCAATGCGCAGACCCTGGTGGCCGCCGGTGCCGCCGAACTCGTTCCTGAGCGCGGCATGGACACGGCCGCACTCTCCACGCGCCTGCGCGAACTGCTGGGTGACCGCCATCGAATGCTGTCGATGGCCCAGGCCGCGCGCACCCTGGCCAAGCCCGACGCGGCGGCGGCCATCGCCCGCGCCTGCCTGGAGGTGGCGGCATGACGCCCGTCCGCCTCCGGGCCACCGACGACTTCATGTCGTCCTTCCGTGCCGTGCACTTCATCGGCATCGGCGGCGTCGGCATGAGCGGCATCGCCGAAGTGCTGCGCAACTTAGGCTATACCGTGTCTGGCTCCGATCGCGCCGCCAGCGCCACCACGCGCCGCCTGGAGTCGCTGGGTATCACCGTGCACGTGGGTCACCGGCCGGAGAACGTGCAGGGCGCCGACGTGGTGGTGACCTCCAGCGCGATCGCCCGGGACAACGCGGAACTGATCGCCGCCCACGATGCACGCACCGCGGTGATCCCCCGCGCCGAGATGCTCGGTGAGTTGATGCGCTTCCGCCGCGGCATCGCCATCGCCGGCACCCATGGCAAGACCACCACCACCAGCCTCACCGCCAGCGTGTTGGCCGAGGCGGGCTACGACCCGACGTTCGTGATCGGCGGCCAGCTCAACGCCGCCGGTGCCAATGCCCGGCTCGGCGCCGGCCAGTACCTTGTGGCCGAGGCCGACGAGTCCGACGGTTCGTTCCTGCTGTTGTCGCCGGTGATGGCGGTGGTGACCAACATCGACGCCGACCATCTGGAGAACTACGGCGGCGACTTCGCTCAAGTGAAGAAGGCGTTCGCCGATTTCCTGCACCGCCTGCCGTTCTACGGCCTGGCCGTGCTGTGCGTGGACGACCCGGAAGTGGCGGAGCTGGCCAACACCACGGTGCGCCGTGCGATGACCTACGGCATCGACAATCCCGACGCCGATGTCCGCGCCACCAACGTGAGCCAGGACGGCTTCCACATGCATTTCGACTTGCACCTGCCGGGGCTGCCCGAGCCGTTGCCAGTGGTGCTGAACTTGCCTGGCCGGCACAACGTGCTAAATGCCATGGCCGCCGCGACCGTCGGTTGGCAGCTTGGCGTGGAGGCCGAAGCTATCGCGCGCGCGCTTGCCGAATTCCAGGGCGTTGGCCGTCGCTTCCATGCCCGCGGCGAAATTGCCCTGGACCACGGCACTGCGCTGCTGGTGGACGATTACGGCCATCACCCGCGTGAACTGGCCGCCGTGTTCGCCGCCGCGCGCGGCGGCTGGCCCAACCGTCGCCTGGTGGTGGCCTTCCAGCCGCATCGCTATAGCCGCACGCGCGATCTGATGGACGACTTCGCCAAGGTGCTGACCGAGCCCGACGTCTTGCTGCTGACCGAAGTCTATCCGGCAGGCGAAGCGCCGATCGCCGGTGCCGACGGCCGTGCACTCGCTCGCGCAGTGCGCGCGCGCGGCAAGGTCGATCCGGTGCTGGTGGACCATCCGCGCGACCTCGCCGCCACCCTGCCGGCGCTGCTGCGCGACGGCGACATCCTGCTGATGCTCGGCGCCGGCGACATCGGCCACGCCGCGCTTGAACTTGGCAACACCGCATCCTTAAGGACCCCCAAGGCATGACCACACCGTCACCCATCGCCTTCACCGTGACGGATCCCGCGCAGTTCGGCCGCGTCGCCGTGGTCATGGGCGGCAGCTCCGCCGAGCGCGAGGTCTCGCTCGACTCCGGCCGCAACGTGCTCGACGCGCTGCGCCAGCGGGGCGTGGACGCTCACGCCATCGACGGCATTCCCGCCCTGCTGGACGCTTTGCGCGCCGGCCATTTCGCGCGCGTGTTCAACATTCTCCACGGCCAGCACGGCGGCGGCGAAGACGGCGTGCTGCAGGGTGCGCTGGAGTCGCTCAATATCCCGTACACCGGTTCCGGCGTGCTGGGCTCGGCGCTGTCGATGGACAAGGTGCGTTCGAAGATGGTCTGGCAGGCCCTGGGCCTGCCGACGCCTGCGTATATCGCGCTGAAGAAAGGCGACGACATCCATGCCGCCGCGGCCAAGATCGGCTTCCCGCTGATCGTCAAGCCCGTCAGCGAAGGTTCGAGCGTGGGCATCACCCGCGTGTTCACCGATGCCGACCTCGACGCTGCGGTGGAACTGGCCGCGCGCTATCCGGGCGATCTCATGATGGAAACGCTGATCGAAGGCGACGAGCTCACCGTCGCCGTGCTCGGCCGCGAAGCGATGCCCTCGATCCACATCGTGCCCAAGGGTGCGTTCTACGATTACAACGCCAAGTACATCGCCGACGACACGCTCTATCTGTGCCCGGGCCTCAAAGGCGAGGCCGAGACCGAGATACGTGCGCTTGCCTTGCGCGCCTTCGACGCCTTGGGTTGCTCAGGATGGGGCCGCGTCGACGTGATGCGCGACCGCCAGGGCCGCAACTGGCTGCTCGAAGCGAACACCGCGCCGGGCATGACCACCCACTCGCTGGTGCCCAAGGCGGCCGCACAAGCTGGCATCGATTTCGCCAGCGTGTGCTGGCACGTGCTGGAGACGTCGCTGCGCGACTCCGGCGGCAACACTTTCTCGGAGGTCACCCCGTGAGGGCCGGCGCCACCACGCGTGTCGTTGCCTGGGGCATCGCCATCACGCTGGTGGCGCTGCCGATCGTGGGCGTGCTCCAGGGCTGGTTCGCCGCCAGCCGCTGGCCGGTGAAGCAGCTGAAAGTGGAAGCTGAGTTCGTGCACGTCACCGACGCCCAGATCAAGGGTGCGGTGATGCCGCAGCTGGGGCGGGGTTTCTTCGCCGCCGACCTCGACGAAGTGCGCAAGTCCGTCGCCGCCTTGCCGTGGGTGGAATCGGTCGAGGCGCGCAAGCACTGGCCCGACTCGATCCTGCTGCGCATCTACGAACGCCAGCCGTTCGCACGCTGGAACGACAACGACCTGATCAGTCGCCAGGGCAAGGTGTTCCCGGCTCGTGAGGCCGAGCACATGGACGGCCTGCCGCAGTTGCGCGGCCCCGACGCGCGCCTGGCCGAAGTGGTGAGTTTCTACGCACAGGCGCAGAAGCAGTTCGCCGGCTCCCACTTGCAGGTGGCGGGTGTCACCTTGAGCAATCGCGGAAGCTGGAGCGTGGTCACCGCAGGGGGCGCGGAAGTGGTGATCGGCGACGGCGACCAGGTGGACCGGCGGCTGCGCCGGTTCCTCGATGTCTACCCGCAACTGGCTTCAACCCATCCCGGCGGCTTCGCCTCGGTGGACCTTCGTTACACCAATGGATTCGCCGTCAGCTGGCCGCAGGCCCAGGCCCCCGCTGCCACCGACACCCGGAGCGCACCGCGCACATGAAGAACAAAAACGACAAGCAGCTCGTGGTCGGACTGGATATCGGCACCTCCAAGGTCGTCGCCATCGTCGGCGAATACGAGCCGGGCGAACCGATCGAGGTGATCGGCATCGGCTCGCACGTGTCGCGCGGCATGAAGCGAGGCTCGGTGGTGGATATCGAATCCACCGTGCATTCGATCCAGCGCGCGGTGGAAGAAGCCGAGCTGATGGCCGGTTGCGACATCCGCTCGGTGTTCGCCTCGATCTCAGGCTCGCACCTGGAGACGAAGAACTCGCACGGCACGGCCGCGATCCGCGACCGCGAAGTCACCGCGGGGGACCTTGAGCAAGTACTCGAGGCGGCCAGCGCCGTGGCCATCCCGGCCGACCGCAAGGTGCTTTACAAGGAATCGCAGGAGTACCGTATCGACGGCCAGGACGGCATCCGCCATCCGGTGGGCATGAGCGGCGTGCGCCTGGAAGCCAGCGTGCACCTGGTCACGGGGGCGGCCAGCGCCGTGTCCAATATCTCCAAGTGCATCCAGCGCTGCGGGTTGTCGGTGGACGAACTGGTACCGGCCGCGGTGGCCAGCGCCAAGGCGGTGTTGACCGAAGACGAGCTCGAGCTTGGCGTGTGCCTGGTGGACATCGGCGCCGGTACCACCGACATCGCCATCTACACCCAGGGCGCGATCCGCTACACCAAGTCGCTGCCCGTAGGCGGCGACCAGGTCACCAACGACATCGCCTACGGCGTGCACACGCCCACCGCGCATGCCGAGGAAATCAAGATCAAGTACGCCTGCGCGCTCGCGCAGTTGGCGCATGCGGAGGAAACCATCCAGGTTCCTTCCGTCGGCGATCGGCCGCCCCGCCGCCTGGCCCGCCAGTCGCTGGCGCAGTCGGTACAGGCGCGCTACGAGGAGATCTTCGAGATGGTCCAGGACGAGCTGCGCCGCTCCGGCTACGAAAGCCTGGTGGCCGCGGGCATCGTGCTCACCGGCGGCGCCTCGAAGATGGAAGGCGCGCTGGAACTGGCCGAGGAGATCTTCCACAAGATGGTGCGCGTGGGTGTGCCGCAGCACATCTCGGGCCTCGGCGACGTGATCTCCAACGAATTGCATGCCACGGGCGTCGGCCTGCTGCTGCACGGCTCGCGTTCGTCGGGCGTGCGTGCCGGGGGTCCGGTGGGCGGGTCGGTCGGCGGCATGGTGGGCAAGCTGCGCGGCTGGATAAGCAAGAACTTCTAAGGATCGACGGGGCCGACAGGAAGACGGCCCCGGGGCAAGGGAAAGCCCGACACCCTGGCGCGGCAGGAGCCGCGACAGGGCAACAAAGGCAACACAAAACTATAAAAACTATCGGAGACGGGAAATGTTTGAACTAGTCGAAAAACTCGCACCCAATGCAGTCATCAAGGTCATCGGCGTGGGCGGTGGCGGCGGTAACGCCGTGGCCCACATGGTCAATGCCAACATCGAAGGCGTGGAGTTCGTCGTCGCCAATACCGATGCGCAGGCGATGAAGAGCTGCAACTCGCGCACCCACCTGCAGTTGGGTGGCAATGTCACCAAGGGTCTTGGCGCCGGCGCCAACCCCGAAGTCGGCCGCCAGGCCGCGCTGGAAGACCGTGAGCGCATCGAGGAAATGCTCGAGGGCGCCGACATGGTGTTCATCACTGCCGGCATGGGCGGCGGTACCGGTACCGGTGCAGCACCCGTGGTGGCCCAGCTGGCCAAAGAGAAGGGCATCCTTACCGTGGCGGTGGTCACCAAGCCGTTCCCCTTCGAGGGTCGCCGCCGCATGCAGGTGGCGCTCAAGGGTATCGAGGATCTCTCCCAGCACGTCGATTCGCTGATCACCGTGCCCAACGAGAAACTCCTTTCAGTGCTGGGCCGTGAAGTAACCCTCCTCAACGCCTTCAAGGCCGCCAACGATGTGCTCCAGGGCGCTGTCCAGGGTATCGCCGACCTCATCACCGCCCCGGGCCTGATCAACGTCGACTTCGCCGACGTGCGCACCGTCATGAGCGAGATGGGCATGGCCATGATGGGTTCGGGCACCGCCCGCGGCGACGACCGCGCCCAGGCTGCCGCGGAGGCTGCCATCAACAACCCGTTGCTCGAGGACGTCAACCTCCACGGTGCCTGCGGCATCCTGGTCAACGTCACGGCCGGTCCCAACCTCACCATGCGCGAATTCGACGAGATCGGCCGGGTGATCCACGACTTCGCCTCCGAAGACGCCACCGTGGTGATCGGCACCTCGCTGGATCCCGACATGCAGGACGATGTCCGCGTGACGGTGGTCGCCACCGGCCTGAACCGGGCTAACGCCGCCCGTCAGCCGGCACGTCAGGCAGCCCCCCAGCAGGTGGAGATGCGCCAGCGGCCGCGCCCGGTGGTGCTGCGCACGGGCACCGGCAATGAAGTGATCGACTACACCCAGGCCGAGGCCAGCCCCCGCATGGAACCTGCCAAGGCTGAACCGGCGATCGATTACCTGGATATCCCGGCGTTCCTGCGCCGCCAGGCCGACTGATCCAGCCGGCGCGTTAAAAAACCAGCGTCACGGATGACGCGCGGCGGCAGGCAAGAAGCCAGCCGCCCCGATGCCCCGACCCCGGCTCCCGTCCCGGGGCGGGGCGTCGACCCTTCATGAAAGAAAATATGAACTTTCAGTGATTTCGTGGGTCTAGGCCACCTTGCACGAGCGAAATTTGCTGAAGGGAGGGTGAAGGGATGCAGAACTGGTCAGTACGGTTTTTCTTGCCTGAGGTTAAGACTGTGTTAGGATACCCGCTACTTAGGCGTCTGCCGCGCAGGTTTACCTACTCATGATCAAGCAGCGCACCCTCAAGAACACCATCCGCGCCACCGGCGTAGGCCTGCATACCGGCGACAAGGTGTACATGACCCTTCGCCCGGCCGCGCCCAACACCGGCATCGTGTTCCGCCGCACCGACTTGAACCCGCCGGTGGATCTGAAATCGCGTCCTTTCAATGTAGGTGATACGCGCCTGTCCACCACGCTGGTCAACGGCGACGTGCGCGTTTCCACCGTGGAACACCTGCTTTCGGCCATGGCCGGATTAGGCATCGACAACGCTTACGTCGACCTTTCCGCCCCGGAAGTCCCCATCATGGACGGCAGCGCCGGCCCCTTCGTTTTCCTGCTGCAGTCCGCGGGCATCGAAGAACAGGACGTTGCCAAGCGCTTCATCCGCATCAAGAAGGCGGTGAAGGTGCAGGACGGCGACAAGTGGGCCCGGTTCGAGCCGTTCGACGGCTTCAAGGTGGGTTTCTCGGTCGAGTTCAACCATCCGATGTTCAACAAGCGCAACTCGCGCGCCGAGATGGATTTCTCCACCACCTCCTTCGTCAAGGAAGTCAGCCGCGCCCGTACCTTCGGCTTCATGCGCGACATCGAGATGCTGCGCGAGCGCAACCTCACCCTCGGCGGTTCGATGGACAACGCCGTGGTGCTGGACGACTACCGCGTGCTCAATGAAGACGGTCTCCGTTACGAAGACGAGTTCGTCAAGCATAAGATCCTGGACGCCATTGGCGATCTTTACCTCCTGGGCCATAGCCTGATCGGCGCTTACCACGCCCATAAGTCCGGCCACGAGCTCAACAACAAGCTGTTGCGTACCCTGATCTCCGACGCCGAGGCGTGGGAGGAAGTGAGTTTCCAGGACGCCGCCAAGGCGCCGATTTCCTACGCCCATCCGGCGCAGGCGATCTGAAACGCTGCTTGAAAGACCGTTAGGCCGGGCTCCGCCCCGCCCCGTGAAAAAGCCGCCTGGTTGGGCGGCTTTTTCGTTTCCGGTTAAAGAAAACGCCCGCCTGAGCCGAAAAGCCCCCATGCGGACCATCCGCGTGCGGCACGTCTCAGTTTGCCCATGCCGTGAAGGCTAGGTGAACTTTTTCTTTACAGGGCCGTGATATAAAAAACCCCCGCCCGACCCTAAAGGTCTGCGGACGGAAGCAGGCACAGGGGTGTTTTCTTTCGAATAATCAGGCACATAGCCACGAGTTTAGTCTTGCGGCTCATCGTCATGCGCACCGCGTGCGGCGACTGAGGCAAGGCGCAGGAACATGGCCCGAAGTTCCGGGTCAGACATGGATGCCGCGGCTGCCTGGAGGTGGCCTGCGGCACCCACGGAAAGCGGTTTGGCTGGCGGTAGCTCGGGTAACCCCGGGGGCAGCGAAGCCACTTTCACGGTTACCGAACTTGCCCGCGTGCCCATGGCCCGCGCCGCTTCGAGGATCTGGGCCTGGTGCAGGCGCAGGCGCGAGGCCCAGGCAGGGGAGGGCGCCAGGAAGACAAGTCGTCCCTCGCGAAGGTCAGCAAATCTCACCTGATCGCGCAGCGGGTTCGGCAATGTCTGGCGCAGCTGCCGGTCCAGGTCGTCCAGTTGCTTCGCGCGCCGTGCAAGCGAAGCAATCGGGCCGACGTCGATCGCGGACTTCAATCCGCGGGTCGGTCGGCGGGGCGACGGGGTCGAACGCTGCATGGGACCGTTTTTGACCAATATGCGGTAGGCAATGCAAATCATACTCGTGTCACGGGACCGCAAGGCTCCCACCCGGCTGGACCTCACCTGCCCGCGCTTGCGCGGCAAGGCGATCGGGGCTGCCGTCGCCGTGGTACTGGGACTCGCCGGTATCGGCGCCGGTGTGGCCCTGGCCCTGGCCAGCCCCCACCGCCGGGCCATGAACGAACTCGATGCCCTGCATCAGCAGGTCGCCGCCCAGAACGCCCAGCTGGCGACGGTACGCCAGGACGCCCAGCGCGATCTGGATGCCCTCGCCGTGAAGCTCGGCCAGCTGCAGGCCCAATCCACCCGCATCAACGCCCTCGGTGAGCGCCTGACGGAAGTGGGCAAGCTTGGCGATGGTGAATTCAACTTCGACGAAGCACCACCCATGGGCGGCCCGGAAGTGAGCAGCGCCGACAGCGCCTACAACCTGCCGGCCACGCTCGATGCCAGCATCAGCCAGCTCTCGGCCACCTTCGACAGCCAGCAGTCGCAGCTGCAGGCGCTTGAGCGCCTCCTGCTCGATCGCAACATCGACTCCAGCCTGAAACCCACCGGCATGCCGGTCGATGGCTACATTTCCTCGTATTTCGGTGGCCGCCCCGATCCCTTCAGCGGCCACGCCGCGCGCCATACGGGCCTGGACATCGCCGCTCCCCTGGGCACCAGCGTCCATGCCGTGGCCGAGGGCATGGTCACCTTCGCCGGCGTCCGCAGCGGTTATGGCGACGTGGTCGAGATCGACCACGGCAACGGCTACATGACCCGCTACGCCCACAACAGCGCCATCCTGGTCCACGCCGGCCAGCATGTACGCGTGGGCGAGACCATCTCCCGCGCCGGCTCCACGGGCCGTTCCACCGGCTCTCACGTGCATTTCGAGGTCTGGCTGAACGGACGCGTGGTCAATCCGCTCGCCTACGTCAAATCCGTCCGCGGCGCCACGACCGGTACTTGAAAGCGCGGCTCCGCGCCGCCACCCGGGTTGGGGTCGGGGCGTAGTATCATCGTCCCCTTTGACTCCGGGCCCATTGGCGCCCGGGGACTTTTGTCTCCTGATCCGGATGATCGATGTTCAATCGCGCCCTGACGAGCATTTTCGGCAGCCGTAACGAGCGCGTCCTGCGCCAGCTGTCCAAGACCGTAAATCGTATCAACGCCCTGGAGGCGGAGTACGAGAAGCTTTCCGACGCCCAGCTGCAAGCCAAGACACCCCAGTTCAAGGAGCGTCTGGCGGCTGGTGAGACGCTGGACAAGATCCTGCCCGAAGCCTTCGCCGTGGTCCGGGAGGGCGCCAAGCGCACCCTGGGCATGCGCCACTACGACGTGCAGCTGATCGGCGGCATGGTGCTCCATGGCGGCCGCATCGCCGAGATGCGTACCGGCGAGGGTAAGACCCTGGTGGGTACCTTACCGGTGTACCTCAACGCGCTGGAAGGCAAGGGCGTCCATGTCGTTACCGTCAACGACTACCTGGCCCGCCGTGACTCGGCCCAGATGGGCAAGCTCTACGGCTTCCTTGGTCTCAGCGTCGGCGTGGTGTATCCGGGCATGGACCACGGCGATAAGGCCGCGGCCTACAACGCGGACATCACGTACGGTACCAACAACGAATTCGGTTTCGACTACCTTCGCGACAACATGGCGCTCAGCCGCGAGCAGCGCTTCCAGCGCGGGCTGAACTACGCCATCGTCGACGAAGTCGATTCCATCCTGATCGACGAGGCCCGCACCCCGCTGATCATCTCCGGCCCCGCCGAAGACTCCCCGCAGCTGTACATCGCGGTCAACCGCATCGTGCCGCGGATGAACCGGCAGGAGAAGGAAGACACCACGGGCGACTACTTCGTCGACGAAAAGCAGAAGCAGGTGCACATGTCCGAAGAGGGCATGGAGCACGCCGAGCAGCTGCTGCAGGAAGCGGGCGTCATCGACGCAGATACCGGCCTGTACGATTCGAAGAACCTGGCGGTGGTGCATCACTTGAACGCCGCGCTGCGCGCCAACGCGCTGTACCAGCGCGATGTCGATTACATCGTGCGCGACGGCGAAGTGATCATCGTGGATGAATTCACTGGCCGTACGCTGGCCGGCCGCCGCTGGTCCGATGGCCTGCACCAGGCGGTGGAAGCGAAGGAAGGCGTGCCGATCCAGCGCGAGAACCAGACGCTCGCCACGATCACCTTCCAGAACCTCTTCCGCATGTACACCAAGCTCGCCGGCATGACGGGCACCGCCGATACCGAGGCGTATGAGTTCCAGTCGGTCTACGGCCTGGAAGTGGTGGTGATCCCCACCCACAAGCCGATGATCCGCAAGGACAACGCCGACCTGGTGTTCCTGGGCGCGGAGTCGAAGTTCAAGGCCGTGGTGCAGGACATCAAGGATTGCCACGAGCGCGGCCAGCCGGTGCTGGTGGGTACCGCTTCCATCGATGTCTCGGAGCTTGTCTCCGGGCTCCTGAAGAAGGAAGGCGTGCGCCACGAAGTGCTCAACGCCAAGCAGCACGAACGCGAGGCGCACATCGTGGCCCAGGCTGGCGCGCCGGGCTCGGTCACCATCGCCACCAATATGGCCGGCCGCGGCACCGACATCGTGCTGGGCGGCAGCCTCGAGGCCGATTTCGCGACGCTGGGCGACGACGCCACCGATGAGCAGAAGGCCAAGGTGCGCGATGAATGGCAGAAGCGCCACAACGCGGTGATCGAGGCCGGCGGCCTGCACATCGTGGGCACCGAGCGCCATGAGTCGCGCCGCATCGACAACCAGCTGCGTGGCCGTTCCGGCCGCCAGGGCGATCCGGGTTCCTCGCGCTTCTACCTGTCGCTGCACGACAACCTGATGCGCATCTTCGGTGGCGAACGCATCGAGCGCTGGATGCGCATGTTCGGCATGACCGACGACCAGCCGCTGGAAGACCGCATGATCTCGCGGCAGATCGAGAAGGTGCAGCGCAAGGTCGAGCAGCACAACTTCGACATCCGCAAGAACCTCCTGGAGTTCGACGACGTCGCCAACGACCAGCGCAAGGTGATCTACGCCCAGCGTGATGAACTGATGGAGTCCACCGACGTGTCGGACACCATCAAGGACATCCGCGACGATGTCGTCGTGGCCGTTGCGCGCCGTTTCGTGCCCGCCGAGAGCATCGATGAGCAGTGGGACCTGGCCGGCCTCGACCGCGAGCTGGATAACGAATTCAGCCTGAAGTTCGACGTCAAGGGCTGGGTCGAACGCCAGACGTCCGACGTGGACGACCACGCCATCGTGGCCTACGTACGCGACGAAACCGCCAACTACTTCACCACCAAGGAAGCTGATGTAGGTGCCGACGTGATGCGCCAGCTCGAGAAGCACATCATGCTCTCGGTGGTGGACAACGCCTGGAAGGAACACCTGGCAAGCATGGATTACCTGCGCCAGGGCATCTACCTGCGCGGCTATGCGCAGAAGCAGCCCAAGCAGGAATTCAAGCGCGAGTCGTTCGAGCTGTTCTCCACCATGCTCGACCGCATCAAGCTCGAAGTGATCCAGATGCTTGCCCGCGTACGCGTGCGCAGCGAAGAAGAAGTCGCTGCCATGGAAGCGGAGCAGCTGCGCATCGCCCAGGCCAAGCAGATGCAGTTCCAGCATGCCGATGCCGGCGCGATGGGCCAGCAGGAACCGGAAGGCGTCGCCGCACTGCCGCCGATGGCTTCGTCGCTGGTGCCAGCCGACGCCGGTCCGAAGATCGGTCGCAATGATGCTTGCCCCTGTGGATCGGGGAAGAAGTACAAGCATTGCCACGGGCAGTTGAGTTGATTGCCTGGTAATGGTTGCGAAAAAGCCGGGAATTTCCCGGCTTTTTTGTACCTCGGCTTTACGTGGTCGGTAGCGGCGATCAGCCTTGGGCGCATCATGCCACCGGTCAGGAGGAATTCTTCTCGTTGATGTGCGTGGCCAGCAGCCGCAGCAGGGTGTGAGCCTGGTGATTATTCATGCTCGCATCCGCAGCCACGAAATCCTTGTTCACCCTCCTTGCAAACGCCGCGCGATCCTCCTGCGTACGCATCAGCTCAGGTTGGAGCCGATAAATCTGCTCCCCTGCGCTCGTTGCCAGTCCATGCAAGCGGTAGCTCAGGAGACAGGCTTCTTCCATGAACGACTCCAACCCCAGGGCGTCATCCAGCAGTTCGATCAGGCGAGTTGCCGTATAACGCTGGCCTGGGTCGGCCAGGTCCTGCCTGGATGCCGATGAATAAAACCACAGGAGAGATTCAGTCTGCTCCATCGTTCGGGCATAGGCGTCTGTTGTGCGCATGATCTGGTTTGCCTTGACCGTGATCTGCCGGATCCTGTGGCGCATGGGCTCGGGCAAGGTTGAAGCCGCCGGGGAAGGCCGGTACCGGGCCATGCTCCGGGATACCACCTTGGCGTCGTCGGTATCCGCGCTGATCTGCTGCCAGCGGGATATTCCCCGCAGCGCGCATTCGACAATGCTTCGGTCAGGACCGAACTGGGGGACCCATGGCTCACTCAGGCAGGCTTGCATCCCCGACGACCATTCGTTCTGCCAGCGCGCGTGAGCCTCGGTTTGCAGCCCTCCGCCATGCTGCTGCCCTGGCGGGCGGGCTGAAGCGTCACAGGCATTGGAAACGCCGCCGAAAGCCGCGAGAAACCCGACCAGGGCTTTGGGGATGGCGTGGAATATCTGTCCAATCGAAGGGATGTTGAATGAAGGGGATGCTGCACCCGTTGCTGGCATTGTCAGGCCGCTCCTTGCGTCATGATGCAAAGAACGCAACGGTAGCCAGCGGCATGATCAGCCGCTAGCAAGAATGGGTCACAAGTTCGGCGCGCAGGGCTGCACCAACCGCGCGTTCAGTCCCCGCCGTCCTTCGGCTTGGTCCGGAACGACTCCGCCTGCACCGTGATGTACTCAGGCTCCGGCGTATCCAGCCGCAACGCGGTCAGCTGGCCACCCCACACGCAGCCGGTGTCGATGCACCACACGCCCAGGCCTGCGAAGCGACCCAGCGACGACCAGTGCCCACAGACGATGCGCGTCTCGCGCTTCTTCATCCCGGGAACTTCGAACCAGGGATACATGCCCGGCTTCTGCGTGCCGGGCGTGCCTTTGCTTTCGAAATCGATGCGGCCGCTGACATCGCAGTAGCGCATGCGGGTGAAGGTGTTGATCGCCGCGCGATGGCGGTCCACGCCCTGCAGTCGGTTGCCCCAACCTGCCGGGCGGTTGCCGAACAGGTTGCGCAGCAGGCGGCCGTGGCGCGGACTGCCCAGTTCGCGCTCGACGTCCATGGCCACGCGCTGGGCCTGGCGTAGCGTCCACGAAGGCGCCATGCCTGCATGAAGCATCGTCCAGCCGAGGCTTTCGTCGTGATGCATCAGCTTCTGCGTGCGTAGCCACTCCAGCAGCACGCCGGCATCCTCGGCGAACAGCACTTCGCGCAGTTCCGGGTTCACCCGGGCTTTGGCGTCGTCGCGACGCTGGCCGATGGCCAGCAGGCTAAGGTCGTGGTTGCCCAGCGTGATGATCGACGAATCGCGCAGTGAATGAATGAGCCGCAAGGTGGCCAGCGATTCGCCGCCACGGTTGACCAGATCGCCACAGAACCAGAGCTTGTCGGCGGCCGGATCGAATTTGAGTTTCTCCAGCATCCGCTGGAGCTCGGGGTAGCAGCCCTGGACATCCCCGATCGCATAAACCGCCATCGCGCCGGGCCTAGTGCAGCGTGCGCGGGATGGACAGGACGAATCGCGGGATGGTCGCCTCGAACTCCATGCCGTCGTCCGTGATCATCTCGTAGCTGCCGTGCATGGTGCCCACGGCGGTTTCCAGGATGGCGCCGGAGGTGTACTGGTAGCGCTCGCCGGGCTTCATCCACGGCTGCTCGCCCACCACGCCGTCGCCATGGACTTCCTCCACCTTGCCGTTGGCATCGGTGATCACCCAGTGGCGCGTAAGCAGCCGTGCGGGACGCTTGCCCGTATTGCGCAGGGTGACCGTATAGGCAAAGACATAGCGCCCATCGGCGGGCTTGGAGTGATCGGCATCGAAACGACTGGTAACGTCGATGTCGATCGCGTTGGTGGACTTCTCGTTCATGGGTCGATTGTCCGGGAGGGCCGTCATGGCGGCAAGCGCCGTGGTGTGCAGGACGTGTCGACGTTCAGCCCCGTTGCCGGGCATAGGTTTCCGCCAGGGCGACGAATTGGGCTGGTGACAGCGTTTCGGCACGCGCGCGCGGATCGATACCGCAATCGATGATGCCCGCTTCGCCCACCAGGCCCTTGAGCGTGTTCGATAAAGTCTTCCGGCGCATGCCGAAGGCGGCCTTCACGACGCGATCGATGGCCTGGGGCGCAACCGTGGGCAGCTTTTCCGCTGGCAGCGGCACCAGGCGCACCACGGCCGAGTCCACTTTCGGCGGCGGCCGGAAGGCGCCCGGCGGCACCACGAACAGCGATTCCACCCGGCAGGCGAGCTGCAGCATCACGCTCAGGCGCCCGTAGACCTTGCTGCCGGGGTCGGCCGCCATGCGATC
The DNA here is from genome assembly GCF_015905305.1 of Pinirhizobacter soli. Classification (GTDB taxonomy): domain Bacteria; phylum Pseudomonadota; class Gammaproteobacteria; order Xanthomonadales; family Rhodanobacteraceae; genus Pinirhizobacter; species Pinirhizobacter soli. The sequence goes on along the minus strand of NZ_JADZLQ010000001.1, from coordinate 1,639,126 downwards.
GACCACTTCTTTCTGCAACATGAAGTGCATGTCTTCGATCACGCCTGAGTGATCCAGGCAGTGGAACAGGATGGGGCTGGAAATGTAATAGGGCAGGTTGCCGGCAATGCGCAGGCGCGGCGCGCCCATCTCCGCCGCCATGCGGGTGAAATCCACCTTCAGGACGTCCTGGTGGACGATGTGCAGCTCGCCGATCTTGTCCGCGCGGGCCTGCAGGGCGGGGATAAGGTCGGTATCGAGCTCCACCGCGGTCATTCTCCGCGCCACGGTAAGCAGCGGCAGCGTGAGCGCGCCTTCACCGGGGCCTATTTCAATCACGGTATCACCGTCCCGCGGCGAGATGGCCGAAACGATGGAATCGATGTAACGCTTCTCGTGCAGGAAATGCTGGCCGAAACTTTTCTTCGGTCGGGCGCTCATGCACGCACCCGGCCGCGATGGGCAAGATCCAGCGCCATGCTGGCCGCGGCAATCAGGCTGGCGGGGTTGGCGCGGCCGCTGCCGGCCAGGTCCAGCGCCGTGCCGTGGTCCACCGAGGTGCGGATGAAGGGCAACCCCAAGGTGATGTTCACCGTGCGGTCGAAGGCTTCGCTCTTGAGCACGGGCAGCGCCTGGTCGTGGTACATCGCCAGCACCGCGTCATAGCTGGCGCGTTGCGCGGGCACGAAAGCCGTGTCGGCGGGGATCGGTCCAAGCAAGGCCATGCCCTCGGCGCGCAGCCGGGCCAGCAAGGGCTCGATGCGCTCGATTTCCTCGCGGCCCAGGTGGCCGGCTTCGCCCGCGTGGGGGTTCAGGCCCAGCACCGCAATGCGCGGGTGGTCCAGGCCGAAGCGCTCGCGCAAGGCGCGGTCGACGATACGCAATACGCGCTCGAGCAAGGTTTCGGTGATCGCGGCGGGCACTGCCGAGAGCGGCAGATGGGTGGTGGCCAGCGTTACCTTAAGTTCCGGGCTTGCCAGCATCATCACTACCTCGCAGGCGGCGCGTTCGGCGAAGAACTCGGTGTGGCCGCTGAAGGCAATACCGGCATCGTTGATGGTGGCCTTCTGCACGGGGCCGGTGACCACCCCGGCGAAGCTGCCATCCATGCAGCCGTCCGCGGCTTGCCTGAGGGTGCTGAGCACGTAGCCGGCATTGGCCGGATCCGGGTGGCCCGGCCGCGCGGCGCTGGCCAGGGGAACATGGCGGATCCTCATCGAGCCCGGCGCGCGATGTCGGCGCGGTTTGCCATCGTCGTCCTCGAGCGCCAGCAGCAAGCCGGTGGCCCCGGCGGCGTCGAGCAGGAGTTCGCGGTCTGCGATCACGACGAAATCGGCCGCGAGCGGGCTCGCGGCCAGGTGGGCGATCAATTCAGGGCCGACCCCGGCCGGTTCGCCGGGTGTGACGGCGAGCCGGGGCAGCGCGCTAGGCATGGTGCGTTACGAGTTGGTCTTCGGCGGCGCGACGACGGCGTTGCCGTTGGCGTCGATGTCCTTCAGCGCCGGGTCGATGATTTCCACGTACGAGGTGGAACGCAGTTCGCGCAGGTAGTCGTCGTAAGCCTGGTCGGCCTTGCGGTTGCCGATGGCCTGGCGGGCCTGGTCACGGGCCATCTGGTCGGTGCGGTCGGCGTCACGCGAACCCATGCGCTGCAAGACGATCCAGCCGGCATCGGTCTGGAACGGCTTGGATATCTCGTTGTCCTTCAACGTGGTGATCTGGGTGGCGATGGCCTGGCCCCAGGCCTGCTGCGCGAACCAGCCCATGTCGCCGCCATTGTTGGCGGTGGTCTCGTCCTTCGAGTCCGTCTTGGCAACGGCTGCGAAATCTTCCTTCTTGGCCGTCAGGCGCTGGTAGATCGCATCGGCCTTGGCTTCGGCCTGGGCCATGGTGACGATCTCGGACGGTTTGATCAGGATCTGTCGCGCGTGGTACTCGGTGACCATCTGCTTCTGCGGGGCGCGCTGTTCCACCAGCTTCAGGATGTGGAAGCCGGTGGGACCGCGCAGCGCCGGCGACACGTCGCCCGGCTTCATGTTGGCGATGGCATCGGCAAACGCCGGCGGCACTTCGTCCATGCGGCGGAAGCCCAGGTCGCCGCCTTCAAGGGCGTCCTGCGCATCGGAATAACGGATGGCCGCTGCGTTGAAGTCCATGCCGCCCTTGATGGCCGCCTCGGCGGCTTCGGCCTTGGTCTGGGCCGCGGCGATGTCGCTGGCGCCGCCGCCACTGGGCACGCTGATCTGGATGTGCGCCAGATGCACTTCGCCCGCCTTGTAGGTGGGGCTGGCCAGCAGGTTGTTCACTTCCGAATCGGTGACGTTCACCGAATCACGCACCACGCTTTCATGCAGGCGCTGGGCGGTGATCTGCTCGGAAATCTGCTGGCGGAAGCCGGCGTAGCTGAAGCCGTCCTGGGCCACGGCGGCGCGCAGCTGGTCGACGGTCATCTTGTTCTGCTGGGCCACGTTGTTGATGGCCTGGTCGATGTCGCTGTCGGCCACCTTGATGCCCTGGTCCTGGGCGCGCTGCACCTGCAGGCGGGTGAGCACGAGGCGCTCGAGCACCTGGCGGCGCAGTACATTTTCCGGCGGCAGCTGCTGCGGATTCGACGCGTACTGCTGCTGTACCGAACGCACGGCGGCGTCCAGTTCGCTCTGCAGGATGACGTCTTCCTCGACCACCGCGACGATCTTGTCGAGCGGGCGGTTCGGATCGTTCATCTGGGACGACTGCCCGGCACCCGCGCTGGGAAGGAACTGAGCCTGGGCCTGGGGCGCCAGGGCCATGGCGAGCGCAAGCGCGAGGAGGGCGGGGGTCTGCTTCATCGAATGATTTGCCTGGCGCCGCTCGCGGCGCGCGTTGAGTGTTTTATTGATATCCAAGGATATCACGATGCAGGAGGGTATCGATTTGCGGGCTGGTGGTACCCAAGCCCTTGAATTCAACCTCGAACATGACCGAATTCCGGGTGGTTGCGTCCAGGATCTGCCCGGTAACGCCCGGGTTGGTGCTGCTGACGTAATGACGGCCAATCAGGCGTATTTTCGTGCAGCAGTTTTCATATTCCACGCCGGCGAGAGCCTCGAGCGTGCGGTGATCCAGTTTCGAAAATACCCAGCGTCCCAGCACCCTCCAGCGATCGGAAATCGGATAGACAGCGGAGGCATCGAATTGTTCCAGGTAGGCAACATTCTGGTTCGGGGTCTGCCGGCGATAGCGGTAGCCGAAATTGATGATGCCGTCCGTTCCCAACCGGTGCTGGATCGAGAATGTGCCTAGATCCGGGCGACGATACTGGGGATCCCATTGAAAGCTCGAGGCTGCCTTCCAGTCATCATTGAGCTGCATGGTGGCCTGGGCGACATAGTCGGAGGTGTAATTGTCGGTCGGCGTCGGCTGCTGGACGCTGATGCTGCCGTCCGCGTTCCTGATCAATGTCTGGTAGGCGGCCTGCACACGCTGCGAACCCTTCAGGTACTGGATCTGGCCCAGGCTCGCGGAGAAGCGTTCCACGCCGTTGTCATCGAGCAACCGGGTCGTCACCGCGGCGGTGAGGTTGTTCGCGTCCATCTGGCGGTCGGCGCCGGAGAACTCGTTTTCCGAGAACAGCTGCCAGTAGTCGAACGACATCAGCGCCGTGTCGAACAGCGGCAGGTTGCCCTGGTTGCGATAGGGCACATACAGATAGTAGAGCCTGGGCTCCAGCGTCTGGGTGTAGCTGTTGCCGAACAGGTTCGTATCCCGGTCGAAGATCAGGCCGGTGTCGAAGCTGGCGATGGGCAGGCTGCGCGAGGGCGTGCGGTCGTTGAAGATCTTCGCGTTGGGCGTGACGCCATCGCGCGCAAACTGGTAGGCCGGATCGAAGCTTGAATACGCCTTGTAGTCGTAGTCGTCGATCAGGTCGTAGGCCGTGTAGCGGTAACCGATCTTCGGACGCACGAACCAGTAGGCCCCCTGGAAGTCGGCCTTCAGGAACGGGTACAAGTCCAGGCGGTTGCCTTCGACCTGTTGGGTTGCCAAGTCGTTCTTGCGGAAGGCAACGGCCTCGTTGTTCATGCCGAACTCGAGCCAGCGCTCGATCGGCACGTCCAGGTTGAGCGTGGCCCGCGGCCAGCGTTTGTAGGGGACCACGTTGTCGGGCAGGTAAGCATCGACGTTCTGGTAATCGTCGGCGCCGAACGAGGTGGACCAATACTTGCCGCCGCCATAGATATAGGCGTTCGACGACAGGATGCCGATCGACGAGTTGTACAGGTCGTTGGCGAAGTCGTGGAAATAGGCGCGATCGGAGGCGCGGTTGATCGAGGTACCGAACGACCAGCCCGGGAGCAGGTAAGTTGAGTCGACGAACTTGTACAGGTAGCGCGTGCCGCCATCGACCTGATCATTGGGCAGGTATTGGAAGTCGAACGAGCCGCGGTTCCTTGGCGTGAGGTAGCGGAACTCACCGCCTAGCATGGCGCCGCGGCGTGCGTAGATCGTCGGCGTCAGCGTGGCGTCGTAGTTCGGCGCCAGGTTGAAATAATAGGGCGCTGCGATGTAGTAGCCCGACTGCTTGTTGCTGCCGAACGTGGGGAACAGCCAGCCGCTCTTGCGGCGGTTGTCCACCGGGAAGGTGAAATACGGCAGGTACAGGAACGGGATGTTCTTGTAGCGCATGGTGGCGCTGCGGGCCACGCCTATGCCCGTGTCCTTGTCGATGGTGATCGTCTTGCCGCGGAATTCCCACACGTGCTTGCCCAGGTCGCACGTGGAGTACGACGCGGTGGTGTACTTGCTGTGCTGCTTGTCCAGCATGTCCGCGTGCACCGCGGTGCCGTTGCCGTGCGACTGCAGCAGCTGGTAGGTGACGTTGTCGGCCTCGACGTGGTTGGTTTCGTTCACGCCCCAGATGTGGTCGGCCTGCAGCAGGGTGCCCGCTTCCTGGTAGCGCACATCGCCCACGGCGTCATACGCCGTGGTGTCGTCGTTATAGGTGGCGTTGTCGGCCAGGATCATCTGGTCGTAGCGGACGATCTTCACGTTGCCGTTGAAGTGGTACAGCGTCTGGTCGGAACCATCGACCGACACCGCCTGGGGGTAGGTGATCGCCGTATCGCGGCCCGTGGTGTCCTGCGGCAGGGTTGGATCGTAGAAGCCGAGCATGGCGTTGGGACGGCACTGCTCGTAACTAACTGGCTTGATGGGGCACATGAACGAGCCCAGCGCGCACACCGGCGACGGCGGCGGCGCATTCCAGTCCTTGGGCGTATGCGGGGCGGGCGCGGGCACGGCTTCCTGCGCCTGGCTGGCTCCCGCGGCACCGAAAAGGAATACCGAGGCGGCGATCGCCAGGAGGCGGCGGGGCGGCAGGGTGCGAAGGCTTGTCGGCACGGGCGCATTCTGTCTGACGAAAGGCGGCCAAGTTAGCAGAAAACCCCTCCCCCTAGGACGTTACCTTAGCTTTCAGGCGCTGCCCTTGCGACGCCTTTCATGCTGCCAGAGTACCTCGCCATGGCCGCTGGCGCGGGCCATCACGCGACAAAGGACGAAAAGAAGGTCGGACAACCTGTTCAGGTAACGCTGCGCCTGGGGGCGGATGTCCTCGGCCCGGGAAAGGGCGACCACATCGCGTTCGGCGCGGCGGCATACCGTGCGGGCCAGATGGCCGGTAGCCGCGGCCATGCCGCCGCCGGGCAGGATGAAATCCTTCAGGGCGGGGAGATCGGCGTTGAAATGGTCCAGCACCTGTTCCAGGCGGTCGATGTCAGCGTCGTGGATCATGGCCATGCCGGGGATGCAAAGCTCGCCGCCCAGGTCGAACAGTTCATGCTGCACCTGCACCAGGGCCTCGGCTATGTCCGCGGGCAGCCCCTCGGCGGCCAGCACCATGCCGATCGTGCTGTTGAGCTCGTCCACCGTGCCGTAGGCGGTGACGCGGAGTGAATCCTTGGGCGTACGCGAGCCGTCGCCCAGGCCCGTGCTGCCGTCGTCGCCGGTGCGGGTGTAGATCTTCGAAAGGCGGTTGCCCACGGGTGGTTAGTGGGCGAGACGGCCGTGGTCGCGGTGCAACCGGGCTGCCAGCTGTACCACCAGCACGTGAAGCACGGCGCCGATGGCTACATAAATGGCGGCGGTGCGCAGGTAAGGCAGGTACCAGTCGGCCAGGTTCGCGCCCCAGGCGCCGAAGCTGCGCGGCTGCGGAACCGAATCGCTGAGCCAGTAGAAGCTGCCGTTGGAGATCAGGTAGCAGGTGCTTGCCGCCACCACCAGGCTGGCCACCAGCAGGCCCAGGCTGCGCAGTTCCAGCCGGCTGCCATGGCGGGCGAGCCAGCTGCCACCCAGCCACATGCTGAAATAGGCCGGCACCAGGCACCAATAGGCCACCGACACGCAATAGTGGTCGAAGAAGCTGATGCCCTGGCCACGGATGACGAAGAAATCGACCAGTACCGCTTCAGCCATCAGCAGCGGGAAAGCCCAGCGTGCCGAGCCGCGCAACCAGAAACCGCCGAGGAAGAATACCGCCCAGCTGGCGTCGGGCAGGGCGCCGAAGTGGTTCACGCGGGTGGCGGCCATCACGATGGCGAGCAGCGCGAAGATGCCGGTGCGCTGTACATGCGTCAAAGCCATGGGGTCGACTCCACTTCGAAAGATTTAAGTTGGGCAATGCTCATTCTAGCACCGCGGGCCGCCGGAGCCGGCAACGCGTATCATCGGCGGATGACCGACGCGCACCCCATCCTCATCGTCGGCGGTGGCCTGGTCGGCGCCAGCCTCGCCATCGCGCTGGACGCCGCCGGCCGCGACGCCATCCTGGTGGAAGCCGGCGCCCCGCGTGCCCCAGCACCTGCCGCTCCCGGCGACCGCAACCTGGCGCTGGCACGGGCCACCGTGAACGGACTCGTCGCCATCGGCGTCTGGGAACATGCCCGTGCGGCGGCCACGCCCATCACCGATATCCACGTTACCCGGGCTGGCGACTTCGGTAGCGTGCGGCTATCGGCCCGGGCCGCCGGCGTCGACGCCATGGGCTGGACGTTGCCCGCCCCCGCGCTGGGCGCGGCCCTGGCCAGCCGGCTGGACCGTTGCACCCGGTTGCAAAGGCTGGCGCCGGCGCGCCTGGAGGGGCTGGAATATCGGGACGACGCTTGGGGTGCCCGGCTTTCCACGCCCGAAGGTGAGCGTGAAGTCCACGCCGCCCTGCTGGTCGGTGCCGACGGCACCGATTCCTTCGTGCGCGCCAACCTGGGCATCGGTACCGACGACATCGACTACCAGCAGTCGCTCTTCGTCGCCACTGCCACGCCGGCGCGTGCCCACCAGATGCGGGCCTTCGAACGCTTCACCGACGATGGCCCGGTGGCGATCCTGCCGTTGGCGCAGGGGCGGGTGGGCATCATCGTCACCGTCGCCGCTGCCGAGGCCGACCACATCCAGGCCATGGCGGACGACGATTTCTGCGCCGAGGTACAGCGCCGCTTTGGCTGGCGACTGGGCAAGCTCACCCGACCGGGACCGCGCTTCCGCCACGATATTCGCCGCGTGGCCGCCTCCCGCATCGTCGGGCCGCGAGCCGTGCTGGTGGGCAATGCCGCCCAGACCATCCATCCGATCGGTGCACAGGGCTTCAACCTGGGCCTGCGCGACGCACTGACGCTGGCCGAACTTGCCGCTCCCGCGACCGATCCCGGCGCAGCCGGATTGCTCACCGCCTATGCCGAGCGCCGCCAGGCCGACCGCGAAGCCACCATGGCCATGAGCCACGGCCTGGCGAGCCTGGCGTGCCTGCCCGAACCCGCCCTCGGCCCGTTGCGTTCGCTGGCGATGCTGGCGATGGGCGTGCCGCCGCTTCGTGCCGCGATGACGGCGCGTGGCATGGGCTTGCGTGCCGGTGCCCCCATCGCCGTGCGCGAGGGGCAGGCATGAGCACGCGGCGCAGTTCATCGTTGCTGGACGTCGCGGTGGTCGGCGGTGGCATGGTGGGCGCCGCGGCAGCGCTGGCCCTGGCACGCGACGACTTCCATGTGGCCCTGCTGGAGGCGCGGGATCCTGCGCCCTGGAAGCCCGATGCCGAAGTGGACCTGCGCGTGGTGGGCCTGGCCGAATCATCTATTTCCCTGCTGCAGGAACTCGGCGCCTGGGACACGATCCGCGCCGCTCGTGCCTGCGCCTACCGGCACATGCATGTCTGGGACGAAGCCACCGGCAGCGCCATCGATTTCGATGCCGGCGATCGTGGCCGCAAGGCACTGGGCTGGATCGTGGAGAACAGCCTGGTGCAGCAGGAGCTTTTCCAGCGCCTGCCCGGCGCCGGAGTGATGCTGCGCAGCCCGGCAACGGTATCGGCGTGGCACGCCGATGCCGAACGTTCCACTCTCACGCTTGACGATGGCAGCACGCTGCACGCTCGCGTGGTGGTGGCCGCCGATGGCGGTGCTTCGCCCCTGCGCGCCATGGCCGGCATCGGTACGCGGGGACGCAACTACAACCAGCGCGCCGTGGTGGCCCATGTGTCCCACGAACGTCCGCACCAGGCCACGGCCTGGCAACGATTCCTGCGCGGCGGTCCACTGGCCTTGCTGCCGCTGGCCGATGGCCGCAGTTCCATCGTCTGGTCACTGCCCGAGGCCGAGGCGGAGAGAATCCTTTCCTTAAGCGACGCCGATTTCCTGCATGAACTTGGCGCTGCCTGCGATTTTCGCCTGGGACCGATGCTTGCCACCAGCAGGCGGGCAGCTTTCCCATTGCACATGCAACTGGCCACGAGCTACCAGGCCGCGCGTTTCGTGCTACTGGGCGACGCTGCGCACACGGTGCATCCGCTGGCCGGACAGGGCGTGAATATCGGCTTGCGCGACGTTACGGAGCTGCGCGACACACTGCGCCAGGCACGTGTGCGCGGCGCGGATATCGGCGCCGCGCACGTGCTGCGTCGCTACGCACGCCGCCGCCGCAGCGCCGATGAACTCGATGCCTTGTCATTCGATGCGCTGGCGCGGATCTATGCCACGCAATGGCCACCCGTGGCCGCCGCGCGTGCGCTGGGCGTGGCCGCGCTCAACGCGATCGCGCCGCTGAAGAATCTGCTCATCGCCCACGCCAGTGGGCGATGACTCATCGTAAGTCCACCAGTGGAGAAATGTTCATGCGTATGAGGCAATGGTTGTTCGGAAGCATCGTGTTCGCCATCGCGAGCGTCGCGCAGGCGGCGATGGTCGCAAAGCCGGTGAGCTGGACGCAGGACGGCAAGACCTTCGACAGCGTGCTGGTGTACGACGACGCGGTGAAGACTCAGCGTCCGGGGCTGGTGATGGTGCCCAACTGGTACGGCGTGAACGACATGGCCATTGCCAAGGCCAAGATGATCGCCGGCAAGGACTATGTGATCCTGCTCACCGACATGTACGGCAAGGGCGTGCGTCCGACCAACGACGACGAAGCCGGCGCCGCGGTCAAGCCGTTCTATGCCGATCGTTCGTTGATGAAGAAGCATGTGACCAAAGCGCTTGAAGAGCTCAAGGCCCAGGTGGGCAAGGCGCCGATCGACGGCACGCGCCTGGCGGCCATCGGCTTCTGCTTCGGTGGGTCGGCCGTGCTGGACCTCGTTCGCAGCGGCGCCGACATCGCTACGGTAGTGACTTTCCACGGCATCCTGTCCACCGACGATGCTACCCAGGCGAAAAACATCAAGGCCAAGGTGCTGGTATTGAACGGCGCCGACGACAGCTACGTGCCCAACGACCAGAAAGCCGCCTTCGAGAAGGAAATGCGCGATGCCAAGGTCGACTGGACGCTGGTCGACTACGGCAACACCGTGCATTGCTTCACCGAGAAGGAAGCCACCGGCAAGGCGGGCAATTGCCGCTACGACGAACGCTCGGCCACGCGCGCATATGCATTGATGCACGAATTCATCGCGGCGGGCTTCAAGAAGTAAGTACGTCTACGAAGTAGGCGGACTATCAGCAGGCGACGGGCGTGTACTAGCGCGCCTTGTCGCCTGCCACCGCGCGCAGCAAGTCGCCGTCGGTGTCCAGGCTTTGCTCCCAGTACATCACGCCACCCAGGTGCATCTTCCTGACGAAGGCCACCTTGGCGGCGATCGACTGCGGATCGTCGTAGCTGATGAAAGTGCCGGTGCTGGCGTTCCACACGTACGGCGCCTGCGCATCGGCATCCCAGTAGCGCTTGAAGCCGTTCTTGTCGATGTATTTCGCTTTCAGTTCCGGCCATGGAATTTCAGTGCCGTACTTGCCATAGCGCTGGTACACGCCGTTGGCCTCGGGCTTCACGCCGTTGAACTGGCGGCCATAGAACGCCACACCGATGAACAGCTTTGACGCGGGCACGCCTGCCGCCAGGAACTGCGCCACGGCACGGTCGCCCGTGCGTGCGTCGGCCGGTGCCAGTGCCGACGGATGCAGGCCGCTGTGGTGGCCGGTGGTCGGGGTGAGCGAGTTGTTGAAGTCGTACGTCATCAGGTTGAACCAGTCCAGGTACCGGTTCGCCGCCGGGATGTCCACGCCGTCGACGAAGGCGCCATCGGCCACCGCGGCGCTTAAAGTGTGGTGGCCGGGCAGGGCATCGAGCGCCTTGCGCGTGGCAGCCAGCAGCAACGGGAAGTTCACCCGGTCGGCCGGGCTGCTGGCGATACCCGATTCCCCGTGGCCGGGATATTCCCAGTCGATATCCAGGCCGTCGGCGTAATGGTCGGCCAAAAGCTTCGCCGCGCTGCTGGCGAAGCGTTGCCGGCCTTCCACGGAAGACGCGGCCTGCGAGAATCCGTCGGCCGTCCAGCCACCGACGGAGATCACCACGCGAAGCGAGGGATTGGCCTTTTTCAGCGCCACCACCTTGGCCAGCGAGTCGGCGGCATAAGGAAGCAGCACGACCGCGTCGTGGTCGACCTGGGCGAACGCGTAGATCAAGGTATCGATGCGCGAGGCATCGATGCGGTCGGTGTGTTCGGTGTCGCTGATATAACCGACCACCCGGTAATCGCGCGTGGGTGCCGCGCATCCGGCCAGCACGATGCAGGCCAACAGGCCCAGGGTGATGAAAACCTTGTGCATGGTCAGAACGACCGGTCTACCGAGTACCGGGCCAGGGTGGCCAGTGCGTCGCGCCACTCCGACGGCGGCAGCACCTCGAGCGCGGCAAGCGCTGCATCGGCGTGGGCCAGTGCGCGTTCGCGGGTAAGCTCCAGCGCGCCGGATTTGCGAATGGCCTCGATAATGGGCTCCAATGACTCCAGCCCACCCTGCTCGATAGCGCGGCGCATCGATTGACGGTCTTCCTCGCTGGCGCGTTCGGCGGCGAAGATCAGCGGCAAGGTGGGCTTGCCCTCGGCCAGGTCGTCACCGATGTTCTTGCCCAGCGTGCCGGCATCGGAGAGGTAGTCCAGGAGGTCGTCGGCGATCTGGAATGCGTAGCCCAGCTCCATGCCGTAAGTGCGAAGCGCGGCCACTTCGGTGGCGGGCAGCCCGCCGAGCAGGCCGCCCAGTTCCGTGGCCGCGGCGAAGAGCACCGCGGTCTTTCGTTCGATCACCGCCAGGTACGCTTGTTCGGTAACGTCCGCGTTGCCGATATTCAGAAGCTGCAGCACCTCGCCCTCGGCGATGGTGTTGGTGGTGTCAGCCAGGATGCGCATGATGCGCATGTCGTCCAGTTCCACCATCAACTGGAATGAACGGGAATAGAGGAAATCGCCCACCAGCACGCTGGCGGCATTGCCCCACAGTGCGTTGGCCGTCTTGCGACCGCGGCGAAGGTCCGATTCATCCACCACGTCGTCGTGCAGCAGGGTCGAGGTATGGATGAACTCGATGATCGCGGCGAGCTTGGCGTGGTTGTCGCCCGTGTACCCCGCGGCGCGCGCAGCCAGCGTATGCAGCATGGGCCGCAGCCGCTTGCCGCCGCTGGCGATGATGTGGTCGGCGATCTGGTTGATCAGTACCACGTCGGAGGACAGCCGTGCGCGGATCAGGGCATCCACCTGTGCCATGTCGGCGGCGGCAAGATCCCGGACGCTGGAGAAATCGAGGGCCTGACGGGCCGCGGGCACGCTGCTCATGGAAACCTTTGAAAGGGGGTACGGCAATTCCACGGGATTATAGGCGGAAGGGCGTGAGCGCGGTGGTCGCCCTCTCTGGCGCAGCCACGACCGGTCCGGCGAGCGGGTCATCGCCCTCGGCCGGCTTGCAAATCCGCGGCCCTGGCCCAACTATTCCGGGCATCGACAGGGGGAACCTGGCGCGGAACCGGTCATGGCCCAACACATCATCGAACTCATCGCCCAATACGGCCTGTTGGTGGTTTTCATCAACGTGCTCGTCGAGCAGGCGGGTGTGCCCCTGCCCGCGGTTCCCACCCTGGTGGTGTCCGGCGCACTGGCGGCGATCGACCGCCTGCCGCTGCCGCAACTGGTGGGGGTGGCGATCCTCGCATGCCTTCTGGGCGATCTTGCCTGGTACATGGCCGGGCGTCGTTTCGGCTCGCGCGTGATGCGCACGATATGCCGGATCTCGCTGTCCCCGGATTCCTGCGTGAAAACCTCGGAACTCCGCTTCCAGCGCTGGCGCGGCATGCTGCTGCTGGTGTCGAAGTTCGTGCCGGGCCTATCCACCGTTGCGCCGCCCATGGCCGGGGCGATGGGCCTGACACCGGCGGCCTTCGTGCTGATGGACGGCCTGGGTTCGCTGCTCTGGGCCGGTCTTGCCATCGGCATCGGTTATGCGTTTTCCGCCCAGATCGACACCCTGCTGGCTAGCCTGGCCAGCGCCGGCACCGTGGCGGGCGAAGTCGTGCTGGCCCTGCTTGTGGTCTATATCGCGATGAAGTGGTGGCAGCGCCGCCGGCTGCTGCACTCGCTTGAGATGGCCCGGATCACGGTGACGGAATTGAACAACGCCCTGGCCGAAGGCCGCGGCCCGCTGGTGGTGGACATCCGCGGCATGGCCAACCGCATCGTCGACACCCGCACCATTCCCGGGGCGATCCTGGCGGACCTGGCGGGCCTGGACGAACTGGTCAAGGAAGTGCCCACCGATCGCGAGATGGTGATCTATTGCACCTGCCCGAACGAGATCAGCGCCGCGCGCGCCGCGCAGTTGCTGGGGCAGCGAGGCTACCGCCGGGTGCGTCCGCTGCTCGGCGGCCTCGATGCATGGGCCGACGCCGGCTATCCGGTCGAGGAACTGGTAAGCGAGGGCCTGGTGCAGGCCCCGGGCATTCGCCCGGCCTGAGCTGACCTGCCCGACCCCCGACGGGGGCGGGGCCGACACCCTTCATTGGCCGCCCGGCACTCCGGCAGGGCCGGCGCCTTGCTATCATCCTAAGCGCCCCGGCACGCTGCCGGCGCATCCACAACTTCGCCGACTTCGCTTTAAGTTTCGGCATGTAACCCAAGGAATTCCCATGGCACGCGGCGTCAACAAGGTCATCCTGATCGGCAACCTGGGGGCAGACCCCGAAACCCGTTACACCGGCAGCGGCACGGCCATCACTTCCCTTCGCCTGGCCACGTCGGAAAGCTGGACGGACAAATCCAGCGGCGAGAAACAGGAACGCACCGAGTGGCACCGCGTGAAGCTGTTCGGCCGGCTGGCTGAGATTGCCGGCGAATACCTCAAGAAGGGTCGCCAGGTGTATATCGAAGGCTCCCTGCGCACCGACAAGTACACCGACAAGGATGGCGTGGAGCGCTTCTCCACCGACATCGTCGCCAACGAGATGCAGATGATCGGCGGCAACGCCGGTGAAGGTGGTGGCGGCGGTGGATTCGGTGGTGGCGGTGGTGGCGGTGGCGGCGCCCGCAGCGGCGGCGGTGCTCCGCGCGGCCCGGCCCGCAGCGCTGGTGGCGGTGACGGTGGCGGTGGTGACTACGGCGCCCGCGGCGGCAACGATCGCGCTCCCCAGCGCAATCCGCCCCCGTCGAACGACAACTTCGACGACGATGACATTCCCTTCTAGGGCACGCCTTAGCCCGTTTTTGTAGGGCCTGTTGCACTGGACCCCCGATGATTCGGGGGTTTTTTTCTTTTCGGAATTCGACTAGGCGGCTTTAGACAGATTCTTGAATGCCATCGCCAGCGTATGTAGCGCATTGCGCGATCGGCGATCATGGAGCGCCGAATACAGCACTACCTCGTGTGTAGGTAGCGCAGGCAATGAAAGCGCGTGGCCAATATCGATGGTGCCAGAGGGCGCAGCACGCCTCGGCAGCACGGCTACGGCCAATCCAATCGACGCCGCAGCCCCCACCACGGCGGCGCCCTTGCCGATAAACACCTCCGTCCAGGCGATGCCGGCACTATCAAGCGCACGGACCGCTGCCGCACGGATGCTGCATGTCTCCCCTTGCGTCGATAGCGGCAACGGTTGACCTGAACGCATCTGCCAGTGCGGTGCGGCGATCCAGGCGAACGATTCGGCGAATAGCACTTCACCGTTGCGACGACGATCTTCCGGCTGCAATACCAGGGCGGCGTCCAGCACACCATCGTCGTAGGCCTTGAGCACTTCGTTAGAGCCGGCGACTCGTAGCTCGATCACCAGATTCGGATCGTGCTCGTTCATCCAACGCAACAAGCCGGGCAACTCGCTGCCCACCAATAGGTGGCTGATGCCGATAACCAGTCGGCGCTGCTTCACTTCAAAGGAGGCGATGGCGCGCTCGTGCGCCCCGACCAACTCGCGCGCGGACTCCATGAAAGCGGCCCCCTCGGCAGATAGCCGCACCTGGCGCGGCGTTCGCTCCAGGAGTCGTCGGCCCAACTGGTCTTCCAGTCGTCGCAGTTTCAGGCTGATCGCCGATTGCGTGCTGTCCAGGGCTTCTGCGGCGCGGGTGAAGCTCTGCAGTTCAGCAGTCAGGACAAAGGCTTTGACGGCATCCAGGTCGAGGGACTTCATGGCCTATCCATTTCATTTTGTTATGGCTGAAATACTTATTCATATGTTTTCTAAATGTATCGTAGCGCACTACGCTGCACGGCACATCGTCAATTTTTGTCATCGGCCAACTTCCAGCCATCCATCGGGAGAGGCGCTTGTTCATGCGATAGCTCTGGCGCGGCCTGCTAACCCTGCACGGCCATGTCGTCGTTTCGCGTCGCAGGCTCCTATGGGCCGATCAACACACAGCCGATTCGCCGGAACCTTGCAGGAAACCGAAGTCATGAAATCAGCAAAGACATTTCTATTCGCCCTTCTGGCCCTTCTCCCGATTCACGCAGTCACCGCCACGGAGCCCAGTAAAATGAATACAGTGGCTGCCATCGAAGGCACCTGGACGCTTGCCTTTGCCGACGTTCAACATCCGGACGGAACGCGCGGACATGACTACGGCGATGCTCCCAAAGGCCTGCTGCAGATTGATCACGCCGGGCACTATTCGGCGTTTATCTTCGACAGCTCTCGTCCAAGGTTCGCCGCCAACGACAAGAAGGCAGGAACGCCAGAGGAATTCCGGGCTTCCGCACTGGGGACAAGCTCTCATTTCGGCACCGTCGAAATCGACACCATGAAGGGCACGCTTACCTTCCATATCGACGGATCAACGTATCCGAATTGGGAAGGAACGACCCAAGTGCGCAGTTATCAACTAAGCGGTGACATGCTCAGCTGGAAAGTGCCGCCGCGACCCAATGGCGATATCCCACTGACGGGGTGGAAGAGAATTTCGCATTGATACGGAGAATCTGAAGATGATCACTTCCGTTTTCATCGGCGCCAGCGTCGACGGGTTTATTGCGCGGGTAGACGACAGCCTGGATTTCCTGCCCGAAGGTGGCGGCGAACCGCATGGGTATGACGAGTTCATCGCCAGTGTCGATGTGATCGTGATAGGTCGCAAGACGTTCGAGAAGGTGCTCACGCTCGGCCCGTGGCACTACGGCAGCAAGCGTGTCGTGGTGCTGAGCAGCCGGCCCGTCGATTTGTCGGCCGCCGTGGGCGGCGTCGTTGAACAGATGGCGGGGCCTCCTGCCGACATTGTTTCGCGACTTGCCGCAAGCGGTGCCCGCCACGTCTATGTCGACGGCGGTATCACCATTCAAGGCTTTCTGCGTGCCGGCCTGATCCAGCGCCTCATCATCACACGTGTGCCAGTGCTGATTGGACAGGGCATTCCGCTTTTCGGCGCTTTGCCGAGTGACATCCCACTGCGGCATGTCCAGACGCAACACTATGCCGGCGGACTGGTGAAGACCGAGTACCAGGTCGGCGGGTAGCGTTGTGTTCTTTCATCAAAAAAGAAACCCCCGAATCATCGGGGGTTCTTCATCTGCGGTGGTTCAGTAGAACCCTTTCTGCACCTGCACCCAGAAGCGTGTCTTGGTACCTACATCGCCCAGCAGTTCAGGCGTGTTGCCGATCGGCTTGGAGGCGCTGGCGCTCACCGTCCAGTTGTCGGCGGCCGCCCAGTGAAGGCCCAGGCCCGCGCTGCTCATGCGGCCGCTGTTGACGCCGTTGACAAACGGGTTCTTGTACACCTGCACGCGGCCGGTATCGGCGAACGCCGCTGCCTGCCAGTGACCTGGGACGCTCGGAAGGTTGAAGTCGTGGCGGAACTCGGCGGTGAGCAGGTTGCCCTGTGAACCTGCCAGCGCTCCCACGTCGTAGCCGCGTACCGTGTTGGGGCCGCCCAGGTAGAACTCTTCCGAGGTGTCGAGGTTCTTGTTGGACCACTGCTGGCTGTAGCCGACATAGATCGCATTGTCGGGATTGAGCTGCTGCAGGCGCGATACCGAGGCACTGAACTTGGTGTAGGTGCCCTGGCTGTTCGCGGTGAGCAGGTCAATGATGTCGGCAAGGGTGTCAGTATAGGTGATCTTGCCGTGGGTGGCGCTGATATTGAAGTTGGTGATGCCGGTACTGTCGCGCTGGTCGCCGGCAAGGGTCGCGCTCCAGACATTGGCCTGGCGATCGTTGTGCACGAAGGCCACGTCGATATCGTCCCTTAGCAGTCGACGATCGAATTCGATCTGGCCGTACAGGTTGACCGCGGTGTTGCGGATGATCGGCTGGCTCAATGCGAGGCTGCCCACCAGGGCCGAACCATGCGCATCAAGCGCTTCCAGGCCGTTTTCCAGATGGTAGTGCAGGGTCGATACTGCCGCGCGCAGGGTGGTGCCCTGGCCGTTGAGCAAATAGCGGTAGCCGCCTTGCGCATAGTTCATGCCGCCGCCGGAGCTCAGCGCGCTGAAGTCGAGCAGGTCGCCCTGGTGCAGCAGGCCGTTGACATCGAAGTTGCCGCCCAGGCGCGCACGCCCCGTGTAGCGATTGCCGAAGTCGTCCAGGCCAACGGTGCCGGTATAGCGCGGCGCTGAATTGACATTGACCAGGAGGTCGGAAGTACCCGGATCGGTGCCCGGACGGACCACGGAACCCGTGAGCGCGCCGGGGATGTCCGACAGCAACAGCAGGCTGCGCTCGAGTGTGTAGTTGCTTACCGGCTGGCCTGGCTGCAGCGGTGCCAAGGTGGCGTTCAAGGGGCCGTCGGCCACCGAGCTTTGGTTCTGCAGCACTACCTTGCCGTAGCGGGCCTCGACCACGGCGATCTTCACCACGCCCTCGCGAAGGGTCTGGGGCGGTACGTAGGCACGCGCCAGCGGATAACCGGCACGCTGGTAGGCCATGCTGATGCGGTCGGCTACGTCGCTTAGTTCGTTGAGGGTGAGCTCCTTGCCTTCGCTATCGGCAACCAACGCATGCAGCTTTTCGGTGGGAAGAAGAGTGTTTCCACTGATTTCAATGCTGCGCACCATGAACGGGCGGGTGTCTTCGCCGCGTTCGCGCTGCGGGCGAAGCATATTCAGGTCGAGGTCCGACGAAGGCACGTTCGACGGCTGTTGCGGCACCTGCTGCAGCAACTGCCCGCTATTGGGCAGCTGCACCGGCGGTACGGCCTGTGCGTGCGCGGCGGTGCCGAGCAGGACAAGCGAAAGTGCCGAACCGAGTACGGTCTGACGCAGGGCGGTGGGGTGCTTCGAAGTCATGGCTTGGGTTCTATGCAAAAAGGGCAAGGGGCGCCGTACGGCGATCATCGACGCGGACCTCATGGCAGCAGGTTCCCCGGCATCTGCACGCCGCCGTTCTCGACCTTGAGCGCCAGGCCCGAGGTGAAGTCGTCGCGGCTGCGGTTGCGTTCGACGGGACGATGCAGCTTCTTCTGGTTGCCGGTGAACATGCCGACGGTGTCTTGCTCGGCCACGCCGTAAGGCGTGGCGATCTGTGTCGGGCCGATCGCGTACTGCAGGCTTGCCAGCGTGCCGTCGGCGACGCCGAACGAGGACGGACGGCCACCGGTGATGTTCGCCGTGGTCGTGGTGGTCGGATCGGCAATCACGTAGTTGCCCGCGTCCGCGCCGTTGGCCTGGATGCCGGTCACCGTCACCGTCTTGCCGTTGCCCACGGCCGGGTCGCCGAAGTTGGCCGCTGTGTCGGTGAAGCCGACCTGGTCGCCGGCAATCACGCCTTGACCACTCAACGCCACCTTGTCGCTGGTGTTGCCGTCGAACAGCTTGTTGGTGCCGGTGGCAGTCACGTTGATCGACAGCGGCGTGATGTCGGCGACCAGGCTGGTCGGCTGCACCAGGATGTAGTTGCCGGTATCGCCACCGGTGACCGTCATCGCGGTGGTCACGGTCTTGTTATTGCCGACGTTCTTGGTGTCGAACAGGCCGCTGCCGGCATTGCCCAGCACCGCATCATCGCCGCTGAACAGGCCGACCAGCGTGGCACCGCTCACGGTGGCGTTGCGCGTGCCGTCGTAGGTGCGGTCATGGGCAACTGCGCCGGCCACCGTCAGCGTGGCGGGCGTAATGGTCACCCAGTCAGTGCCGCCGACCAAGGTGTAGTTGCTCGCCAGCGTGCCGCCATTGCCGGCCAGGCTGAAGCCGGACAGGCCGCCGGGGGCGAAGGCTTTCTGCGAACCGACATTCTTGTCACCGAGCGTACCGCTGCCAGAGAGGGTCAGCGTTTCGCCGCTGATGCCCGCCAGCATGCCGTTGTTGCCGAACAAGCCGGCATTCGCACCGGTGGTGGCGTCGTAGACGCGCGTGCCGGTCAGGTTCAGCACCACCGGGGTGATGTTAGCCGTGGTGGTGGTGTTGGTGGTGAGCAGGTAATTGCCCGCGTCGCCGCCGTTCAGGCTGCCGGCCACGTCGACCGTCTTGCCGTTGCCGGCGTTCTTGTCCTGGAAGCTGCCGCTGCTGGCGATACCAACCTGGTCGCCGGCAATCACGCCGCTCAGGCTGCCGCTCACGCTGGCGCCGGTGCTGCCGTCATATACCTTGTTGCCGGCAACGATGGTGCCGCTGATCGCCAACGGAGTGATATTGGCCGTCGTGGTGGTGTCGGTATTGAAGGTGTAGTTGCCGGCATCGGCGCCGCTGGCGGCAATGCCATCGACCGTGACCGTCTTGCCGTTGCCGACGTTCTTGTCGCCAAAGGCGGCCGAGCCTGCGGTGAAGTCCACCGTATCGCCGCCCAGCACGCCGCTGCTGCTCACCGTGGCGTTGGCTCCGGTGGTGCCGTCGTAGACCTTGTTGCTGGCGGTGGCGCCCACGGTGATCGCCAGCGGGGTGATGTTGGCGGTGGTGGTGGCGATCGCGTTGTAGGTGTAGTTGCCGGCATCGGCACCGCTGGCGGTGATGCCGTCCATGGTGACTGTCTTGCCATTGGCCACGTTCTTGTCGCTGAAGGTAGCCTGATTGCCAGTGAAGTTCACCGTATCGCCGGCAATCACACCCGTGTTGCTGAAGGAAGAGATGACCGCCGAATTGTTGCCGTCATACACCTTGTTGTTGGCGGTAATGCCCACGAGGATCGCCAGCGGGGTGATGTTGGCGGTGGTGGTGGCGACATTGTTGAACGTGTAGTTGCCGGCATCGGCGCCGTTGGCGACGATGTCGTTCACCGTGACGGTCTTGCCGTTGGCCACGTTCTTGTCGCTGAAGGTGCCCGGATCGCCGCTGAAGTCCACCGTGTCACCGGCGAGGACGCCGGTGCCGCTGAGCGCGGTGACAGCCGACGTGTTGCCGTCATAGACCTTGTTGTCGGCAGTGGCGCCCACGGTGATCGCCAGGGGCGTGATGTTGGCGGTGGTGGTGGTGTTGGATGTGAACGTGTAGTTGTTCGCATCACCGCCATCGAGCGCGCCGGAGACGGTCACGGTCTTGCCGTTGGCGACGTTCTTGTCACCGAACTGGCCGCTGGTATCGAAACCGACAGTGTCGCCGGCCAACACGCCGGTCAGCACGCCGTGGGTGGTCGCGCCGAGCCCGGCGTCGTACACCTTGTTGTCGGCAGTGATCACGCCGGTGATCGCCAGCGGCGTGATATTGCCGGTGGTTGTCGTCCCGGTGTTGAAACTGTAGTTGTTGGCATCAGCGCCCGAGGCAGTAATGCCGGAGACAGTGATGGTCTTGCCGTTGGCGACGTTCTTGTCGCTGTAGGTAGCGCTTCCATCATTGAAGCCGATGGTGTCGCCGGCCAGGATGCCGGTACCCGAAAGCGTCACGCCGGCTACGTTGTTGCCGTCATAGACCTTGTTCGAGCCGGTGGCGCCCACGGTGATCGCCAGCGGCGTGATATCCATCGACGACGTGCCGATGGCGTAGTTGCTCGACAGCGAGCCGTTGCGGCCGCCCAGCGTCATGTCGCCGACGCCATCGAACACCTTGTTATTGGCCACGTTCTTGTCGGCAACGTTTGAAGCGCCGTTCAGCGTCAGCGTTTCACCGTTGACGCCGGTGAGGACGCCGCCAGCGCCGAACAGCGATGAACTCACGTCGGTCAGGCCGTCATACACGCGGGTGCCGTGCAGGTTGATGATGAACGGCGTGACATTGGCCGTGGTGGTGGTGCCGGTGTTGAACGTGTAGTTGCCCGCGCCGGGGCTTGAGCTGGTGATTCCCGTGACTGTCACCGTCTTGCCGTTGGCCACGTTGGCGTCGCCGAAATCCGAGGCGCCAGCGGTAAAGGCCAGTGTGTCGCCGCCTACAAGGCCGGTGGTGCCGAGGGTGACGTCGTCGTGAACCAAACCGTCGTAGGCGCGATTGGTACCCGTTGCCGTGACGGTGATCGCCAGCGGCGTGATATTCGCCGTGGTCGTGCCGTGCACGAAGGTGTAGTTGCCGATATCGCCGCCTTGGACCGTGATGTCGTCCGTGACGGTCTTGCCATTGCCGACGTTCTTGTCGCTGAAGTGTCCGGCAATCGCATTGAGGCTGACGTCGTCGCTACCCAGAATGCCGTTGAGGGTCGATACATGGATGGTCGCGGCGGTGCCGCCGTCATAGATCTTGTTGTCGGCAGTGAAGCTGGCATTGAGCTGGGCCTTGGTCACGGTCAGCTTGGCATCGTCCAGCACATAGTTGCTGGACAAACCGCCATTGCTGCCATTGCCCAGGCCCAGGGTGTCCAGGGTCACGGCCTTGCTGTTGCCCACGTTCTTGTCGGCAAGGCTGCCTGCGCCGGTAACCACCAGGGTCTCGCCGGCAACGCCCGTGGCGAGCTGGCCGCCGCTCATGAACAACGCGGCATCGGCATCGGTCAACGCGTCGTACACGCGCGTACCGGTCAGGTGAATCTCGCGCGGCGTGATGTTGGCCTGGGTTGCAGCCGTCGTATTGTCCAGCACGTAGTTGGATGCGTCGCCGCCGGTGGCGGTGATGCCGGTGACCGAAATGCCGATGTTGTTGGCAACGTTCTTGTCGGCGAAGTTGGCAGCGCCCGGGTTGAAGCCGATGTTGTCGCCGCCGATCACGCCCGCGCTAGCCAGGTCCACGGCGGCGGTAGTGGTGCCGTCGTATTCCTTGTCATGGCCGCTGGCGCTGACGGTGATGTGCAGCTGCGAGATATCAGCCAGGGCCGTGCCCTGGGTGAAGACGTAGTTGCCGGCATCGCCGCCGGAGATCGTCATGTTACCGGTGACGGTCTTGTTGTTGCCGGCGTTCTTGTCGCTGAAGTTGCCGGTGGCCGTGTTATTCAACGATACGAGGTCACCGGCCACCAGGCCGCGATTGCCAGCGGCCGTTTCCAGCGCGGCACCGGTCAGGGTTGCCAAGGTGGTGCCGTCATAGGTCTTGTCGTTTGCGCCAAAGGTGGCGGTCAGCGCGCGCGGCGTCACCGTCACCCAGTCGGTGCCGCCGACCAGCGTGTAGTTCGAGGCCAGGGTGGCGCCGTTGTCGACCAGGGCCAGCGTGCCAAAGTCGTTGAACGCCTTCTGGTTGCCGACGTTCTTGTCCACCAGGTTGGCGGAGCCGGTGAGCTTGACGATTTCACCGTCTACGCCGGCAATCGTGCCGCTTGGCGCGAACAGCGAGGCATCGGCGCCCGCGGTGCCGTCATAGATGCGAGTGGCGGTCAGGTCGATGATCGCCTTGGTGATCGTGCCGGTACCCGTGCCGGTGGTCGGCAGGATGTAGTTGGCAAGGCTGGTTCCCGCGGCGGCGACGAAGTCGGAGACCACCAGCGTGGAGTTGACAGTGATGCCGCTGCCAGCGTTCTGGGTGAGGTAGTTGGCCGTGGCGGACTGCGGAACACTGGCGCCCTGGCCCGCAACGAATCCGTTCAGCAGGTAGTTGGCGGCGGTCAACGTGGTCGACGTGCTGCCGTCGTAGGCCTTGGTCGGGTCGCCGATGATCGTGGCGGTCAACTGCTTCGGCGTGATGTTGATCGTGCTGGAGCCCGGCTGGCTGAGCGCATAGTTGTTGGCTAGCGTGCCCGTCAGCGAGTAACCGCCGAACAGCACCGCCAGGTTGTTGCCCACGTCGGCGGTGCGCGTGTTGGCTGCGGCACCCGTAGCGTTCAACTGCACCGAGGCTGCGTCGCCGCCGAGCAGGCCGTTGAGCACGGCGGTGCCGTTGATGTTCACCAGGGTGCTGCCGTCGTAGATCTTGCTCGGGTCGATGCCGATGCCCGACAGGGTGAGCGGGGCCGGCGTGATGTTGGCGAAGAGGCTCGTCAACGGCTGCAGGGTGTAGTTGCCCGCCTCACTACCCGAGAGCGAGAATACGCCCGGAGTGACGGCAATGCCGCTGCCCGCGTTCGCCGTGGCGAAGTGGCCGGTAGCCGGCGCATTGAGCGTTACATCGCCACTGTCGGCAGCGACCAGGCCCTGCAGCTGCGCACCGCCCACATTGAGCGTAGCCAGGTCCGTGGTGTCATAGACCTTGTTCTGCGCGCTGACGCCGGTGATGAAGAGCGGCGCTTGGTTGATCGTACCCATGCCGTCGGCTTCGGTCGGCAGGACGTAGTTGGAGAACAGCGTGCCGGAGTTTGCCGTGAACGAGGTTACCGCCAGCAACGCGACGATGTTCCAATTGCCGGCATCCTTGCTGGCGTAGGCCACGTGCGAGGACGGCGTAATGCTGCCGCCTTCGCCCGCCACGAAACCGTCCAGTTCATAGTTGCCCGAGCCCAGCGACACCTGCGGGCTGCCGTCGTAGGTCTTGGTCGGGTTGCCGATGATGCGCGCGGTCAGCACGGCCGGGTTGATGATGCCGGTGCCGAAGGCCTGCGCTGGAAGGGTGTAGTCCTCCGGATGGGCTGAATTGACGCTCAGGTCGCCACCGTTGAAGTTGGCGGTAAGCGACTGCGTGCCGACGTTCTTGGAACCGAACAGGCCGATCAGGCTGGCGAAGTTCGTCTGCACCGTATCGCCGTTCGTGAGGCCGGTGAAGGAGAAATTGGCAGGCAGCAGGCTGATGGTGTTCAGCCCGTCATAGGTCTTCGATGCGCCGACCAGGCCGGCGATGATCAGGCCGCCCACCGGGACGGGCGTGATCTGCCCGGTGCCCGTGGCAAGGCTCGGAATGGAATAGTTGTTGAGATTGGTGCTGCCATTGGCGATCAGGTTCGCCGCGGTAAGCAACGCGGTGACTCCCCACTGACCGACGTTCGGGTCGGCGTAGGTGCCGGCGGTCTGGTTGACCGTCGCGCCCTGGCCCTGCAGGAAGCCGTCGATCTGGAAGTTGCCTGCGTTGAGCGTGGCCGCATCGCTATTGTCGTAGACCTTGGTCGGGTTGTTGATGATGCCGATCGTCAGCGGCGCCTGGGCGATCGTGCCGGTACCGTTCACCGTGGTGGCGAAGGTGTAGTTCGACATCAACGTGCCCGACGCGGTGTGGAAGTCGGAAGCTTCCAGCGTCGCGGCAAGGCCGATGTTGTTGCCGGCATCGGGGCCTGAGTAATTCGCCGTCGACACCTGGTCCAGCGTCGCGCCCTGGCCGCCCTGCCAGCCGGTGATCTGCCAGTTTGCCGCCGTGGTATCGGCGGTGGTGGTGCCGTTGTAGGTCTTGGTGGGATTGCCGATCAACGCGATGATCAGCGGCGCCGGCGTAATGTTGGCCGACAGGCCCGTGGGCTGGGTCAGCGTGTAGTTGCCCGAGCCTGCGCCGGTCAGCGCGAAGCCGCTGGCGGCGACCGCGATGCCGTTGCCGACATTGGGCGAAGCGAAGTTGCCGATCGCGCTACCGGTATCCAGGGTGACGCCGTCACCCGACACCACGCCTTGCAGCGCGGCGGTGCCGAAACCGAGCGCATCGAGCGTGGTCGCGTCGTAGTTGCGGTTGGTTGCGGTCACGCCGGCAATGGTCAGCGCCTTGGGCGTGATGCTGGCGCTCAGGTTGGCCGGCAGGACCAGGTTGTAATCGTTGGCCTTGCCGCCGGTAAGCGAGAAACCATTGAGCGATACCGCCTGGTTATTGCCGACATTGGCCGAGGCGAAGCTGCCGGTGCCTTGTGTCAGCGTGACGTTGCCGATGTCGCCGGCGATGATGCCGAACAGGTTCTGGTTGCCGGTATCAAGGCCCGCCAGCACGGTTCCGTCATAGACCTTGCTGTCGGCCAGGATACCCGACAGCACCACGTTGGCCTTGTTGATCAAGCCGTTGCCCGTGGCGGCGGTCGGCAAGATGTAGTTGGACAGCAGCGTGCCGATGCCGGCGATGAAGTTGGTGTCCTTGAAACCGGCGTTGACGGTCTCCGCGCCTGCCTCGGCGCTGGCATAGCCGACCGTGTTGGGCTGGTTGACGGTAATCGTCTGCCCGCCGACCAGGCCGCTGATCAGGTAGTTGCCGCTGCCCAGCGTGGCGGTGTTGGTGCCGTCGTAGGTTTTGGTGGGCGTGCCGATGATGCTGGCGGTGAGTTGGGCCGGCGTGATCTGGCCAAGGGCTGCAGTGACCGGTGCGGTGCCCAGCGTATAGCCGAACACGGGAATCGCACCGCTGCTGTCGGTGATGACGAAGTTGCCGATCGCGCCGGGCGAGGTGACCGAAATGCCGTTGGCCACGTTGACCGAAGCGTAGGTGCCGCCCGTGGCCGAGGCGATCTTGTCGCCGTTCAGCAGGCCGCCGGCAACGAAGTTGCCACCTGCAAAACTCGCAGCGTTGGTGTTGTCGTAGACCTTGCTCACCGTGCCGCTGAGGCCGGTGATCTGCAGCGAGGCGGCGGTGCTGTAGACCAGGCCGTTGCCGGTGCCCAGCAGGCTGCCGCCGAGGCTGGTGCCGTACTGGATGAAGTTGGGAGTGATGCCGCCGAGCACGTTGCCGGATGGATTGGCGGTGTACAGTTTCCACTTCGCGCCCAACGCGTTGACGCCGGCGTTGTTGGTGAACCTGTTGGCGTTGAGCGTGGCGCCGGTGCCGGCCGACAGGCCGCCGGTATTGCCGATGGTCAGCGTGCCGCCGGTGGCATTCATCGCCACGCCGCCGGTGCCATTGATGATGGCATTGACGTTGATATCGTGGAACGCGTCCAGCTCAAGCGTGGCGGCGGCATTGTTCCAGCTGATCGCCGCGTTGACATTGATGTCGCCATTGCCGGCCGACTGCGTGCCGACGCCGCTGGCGCCGCCTGAGGTGGTTTGCTCCACGACATTGGTGCCGCCGTTGAGCGTGGTGGAAATCGTGGTGGCCGCGGCGACGTCGATGGTGAGGTCCGTCGGGTCGACGAGCCAGGTACCGGCCTTGCCCGCCGGTGCCGCCGCCGTGATCTTCGCGTCCGTCGCCAGCTTGAAGTTGGCCGCCGAGGTTTCGATCTTGCCGCCGTTGCCGCCGTTCGGGGCGCTCGCATCGAGCGTGCCGCCGACATTCACGGTACCGGCTTCCATGCCGCCGAGCAGGGTGATCACCCCGTCGTGATCGACGACGCTGCGCGCCTGCACGGTGCCTGTGTTGTTGACGGCGCTTGCCAGCAGCGAATCGCGCGCGCCGGCGGTCATCAGCACCTGGCCCCCGTCGGCCACGATCAGCTGGCGGTTTTCAGCCAGGTTGTTCAGCGTGCTTTTGTCCACCTCGAGGTGCAGCAGGTGGTTGTCGCTGAAGGTCAGGGTGACGGCGCTTCCACCGCCGAGCGCCACCGTACCCAGCTGGGCGCGGATAGTGCCCTGGTTGGATACCTGGTTGCCGATCAGCGCCACATAGCCGCCGCTGGCGGCGTTGATGCTGCCCTGGTTGACCACCTTGCCCTTGCCGTCGCCAGCAAGGCGTACGGTGCCGGAGCCGGCCGTGCCCTGGTCGATGTCCAGGGTGGAGGCGACGATGCCGCCGACATTCACCTGCGAGCCCTGGCCGAACAGCACGCCGTTCGGGTTGATCAGCCACACCTGGCCGTTGGCATTGAGGTGGCCGAAGATTTCGCTGGCCGTGTTGCCCAGCACACGGTTGACCGCCACGGAACTCGCGCCCGGCTGCACGAAGTTGACTGTCTGGTCAACGCCGATATCGAAGCTCTGCCAGTTCAGCGACAACGACTGGCTGTTCTGCCGGATGGTCGTGGTATTGGTCGATTGCTGGATCTGTCCCGAACCGCCGACGATCTGGCCGCCAGTCGGCGCGTTGCCCGCATGCGCCAGGCCCGTCATGCCAAGGGATGCCGACAGCAGCGAAAGCATCATCACCCGCTGGCCAATGACATGCCGGCGCGTCATGCCGCCGCGGTTGCTATGGGCCAGCTCCGATGCGGGAACCCACTGTGAAAGAGCGCGGTTCCAGCACAAGCGATAGATGTGGTTCATGGCTCAACCTGTCCGTAAATTTTAAAAGTCGACTTCGGCGCACACGGGCGCACCGCTCGTTCCGTTCGACATGAGCAGATGGGTTGCTTCGGAGGGCTGAACAGCGCGCGTGCGTCGCGGGCAAAAACACCGTGTACCTACTCGTTTCTCCAGACCGCACTCAAGCCCACGCATTGCGCGTATGCATGCCTGTCCGGTGATCGCCTGTTCCTATGCGCGGATGCGCATCCCCTTCAAAGCCCCCTGTCAACAGCCCTGCCGCTGTGATTCAGTACTAGTGATGCGTTTACCTCGTTACGTGAGGCACATCGAGGTCACTAGAAATGATAGCTGGATATCACCCCTGAAATCGTTTTCATAAAAAAAAATTCATTCAGGGCGTGATGCAAATCACTGACAATGTTCAGGCAATTTGCTTGCCAACAGGGTGCGAGGCAGCCGTTCACGCCGATAAAAACGACGTAACCTACTGATTGACGAATCACTACGTCGTGGTTCGTGGAAAAAAAGGAAGCATCGAACGCGCAAGGTGTCAAAATATTGACGCATCGCCTTCGTCTGCCTTCGCTTGCACGGCCAAATAAAGTTGACGGTAGGCGTCGACGAGCTGGTCGAGCGTAAATGCGCGATTGCGTCCGCTCGGATTGGGCAGTAGCCAAATGGCGGAGCCCTCGAGGGTGGCCGTTTGCAAGCCCCAGGGCACATCCCGCTGACCCGATAGCGCGGTGTAGGCCGCCTTGCCGAGGAAAGCGACGAAACGCGGCGAATAGTGCCCAATCTTTTGCTTGAAGCGGGCAGCGGCGGATGTGAAATCCTCGATCGTTAGCTCGTCTGCCCGGGCGGTGGAGCGTTCAACGACTGTCGTCAGGCCGCAATGGTAGGCAAGGATCTGCCGGTCGTTTTCAGGCCGGATTTCATCCGGGGTGAAGCCTGCCAGATGAATCACGCGCCAGAAGCGATTGCTTCGTCCGGCAAAATGATGCCCCGTGGCTGCTGCCAGCATCCCGGGGTTGATGCCGCAGAACAGCACCGCAAGACGCGGGGCAATGATGTCCGGCAGCGAGTGGGTCATCCGCAGATCACGCTTACCGCCTTTTGTGCGAGCTTCCGCAGGTCCTTCCGGGGTGCGCCCGCCCGGGCACGCATGGCGATGGTGTGCAAGGTGGCCGAGGAGAGCAATGCCAGGGCCGCAGGATCGGCGTCCTTCTTCAGTTCGCCGGCGTCGCGCGCCATTCGCAGGCGCGCTTCGAAATCCGCATCCAGGGTACGGAAGCCATCCATGACGGCGCGCTGGATATCAGCATCGTCGATGGCCTCGGTGATGGCCGTGCCTACGACGAAGCATCCACGTGTACTGCCGTGGCCCGAAAAATAGATCGCAAGCGACGCGTCGTAGACGCGCATGAGGGTGTCCTTCAAGGCGCCGCCGCCTTCCAGTGCCTTGCGCATGGCCGAGAACTGGAGGTCCCAATAGCTGGCCAGCGCCTTGAGATAGATCGTGTGCTTGTCGCCGAATGCCGCTCGCAGGCTGGGCCGGTTCATGCCCGTGGCTGCCGTGATGTCGTCAAGCGAAGTCCCGGCATAACCGGTCTTCCAGAAGGCGTCGGCCGCCTGCCGCAGGGCGACTTCCGGCTCGTAGGCGCGCGGGCGCCCGCGCGGCTTTTTTGCTGCCATGTCTGGTTTTGGGCCGTCCCGCATAAATAGTGACCTTTCGTTTTAACCAGAATATTATTCGGATCGGTACAAAATCAAGCGCGGCGAAGAGCTGCCTTCAAACAAGCATCGTCCTTTCGCCCGGAGTACATTTGAAGGGCTGGCTCTGGCAAGACGGAGTACATCAGATGCACACCTCCCGCGCGCTCAGCGACACCACCATTCCGCTTGTTGGAGGAAAGGAAGGTCTTCCGGCGGTCGGCTTCGGGACATTGATTCCCGACCCTGCCGTGGCCAAAAGCGCCATCAAGGTAGCCTTGGAGACCGGGTATCGGCATATCGACGCGGCCGAGGCCTACCGCAACGAAGACGTGGTCGGGGCCGCGATGCAGGAGTCCATTGCCGAAGGCACCGTATGGCGTGACGATCTGTTCGTGACCACGAAACTGTGGAACAACAATCATCGTCCGGAGCGGGTCAAGCCAGCCCTGGAAGCGAGCCTCCGCCGGCTGCAGCTTGATCACGTCGATGGCTATCTGATCCACACACCCTATGCCTTCCAGCCTGGCGACGAGCAGTACCCGACGGGCGAAGACGGAAAACCGATCTACGATCCGGGAGTCACGTTGCTGGAAACGTGGCGGGCGATGGAAAGCCTCGTCGATGAGGGTAAATGCAGGTACATCGGCCTTTCCGATGTCCGCCTGGACAAGGTGAAGGAAATCTTCGCGGCGGCTCGCATCAAGCCCGCCGTGGTGCAGGTGGAATGCCACCCCTACCTGCCCGAGTGGGATCTGGTGGACTACTGCGCCCAGCACGACATCGTATTTCTCGCATTCGCGCCCCTGGGCCATGGCATGCGACCGAGCGTACTGAACGACCCGGTGATCACGGACATCGCCAAGCGCGTGGGTAAAACGCCGGCGCAGGTGGCACTGGCCTGGGCCTTGCAGCGAGGCACGGCATTCCTGACCACATCGACCAACCCGTCGCGCATCAGGGAAAATTTCGATATATCCAATCTCCCCGCAGACGCCTTATGGGAGATACGGCACGCCATCTCCACGAGGGTCCGGTTCAACGACGTGGTGGAGACTGGCCTGCCCGGATTCATCCCGCGCGAGTAGCGTCAGGACGCTTGCGGTTTTCTCCCCAGCCCGCCAATGCAAAGGTACTTGGTGTCGAGATAGTCCTCGATGCCCTGATAGGAACCTTCGCGGCCAAGACCTGATTGCTTCACGCCGCCAAACGGCGCGACTTCGGTAGTGATCAATCCTTCGTTGATGCCGACCATGCCGTATTCGAGCGCGGATGACACGCGGAAGATTCGACCCAGGTCCTGCGTGTAGAAATAGCTGGCAAGGCCGAATTCGGTGTTGTTGGCGATCTGGATGGCCTCGGATTCGTCCTTGAATCGAAAAAGCGGCGCAAGCGGTCCGAATGTCTCCTCGCTCGCCACCGCCATATCCGGGGTCACGTCGGTCAACACCGTGGGTTCGAAGAACGTGCCACCCAATGCATGGCGCTTCCCGCCAGCAATCACCTTCGCGCCCTTGGACGATGCATCACGCAGGTGTTCCTCGACCTTGCTGATGGCGGCGGCATCGATCAGCGGGCCGTTGTCGACGTCCGCCTCGAAACCATCACCCACCTTCAGCTCGCCGACCACTTCGGCCAGCCGCCTGGCGAACGCATCGTAGATGCCGTCCTGTACCAGGAATCGATTGGTGCAGACACAGGTCTGGCCGGAGTTACGGTATTTGGAAGCCACGGCGCCGTGCACCGCGCTTTCCAGGTCCGCATCGTCGAAGACGATGAAGGGCGCGTTGCCGCCCAGTTCCATCGATACTTTCTTGACGGTGCGGGCAGCCTGGGCGAGCAGGAGCTTGCCGACGGCCGTGGAGCCGGTAAAGGTGATCTTCTTGATCTTCGCGTTGCCGGTGAGCTCGCCGCCGATGGCAACGGCATCGCCGGTGATGATATTGACCACGCCGGCAGGGATGCCCGCCTCTTCGCACAGCACGCCCCAGGCAAGCGCCGATAAAGGCGTTTGCGGTGCAGGCTTGATGACCATGGTGCATCCGGCAGCCAGCGCCGGCCCCAGCTTGCGGGCGATCATCGACGAGGGGAAGTTCCACGGCGTGATCGCTGCCACTACGCCCACCGGTTCCCTGGTTACCAGGATCTGATGATCCTTCCACGGCGAGGGAATGATGTCGCCATACGTCCGGCGTCCTTCTTCGGCGAACCACAGGACGTAGGCCGCCGACATGCTGACTTCGCCACGGGCTTCGCGCAGCGACTTGCCCTGTTCGCGGGTGAGAATGCGCGCCAGGTCTTCGGTGTTTTCGGTGATCAGGGAGGCCAGGCGGCGCAAGAGCACGGCGCGTTCGCTCGCCGTTATGCCGCGCCAGGCAGGAAAGGCTTCATGCGCGGCATCGATGGCGGCACGCGCTTCTGTGGCACCGGCGTTGGGTACCTTGCCGATGACTTCGCCCGTGGAGGGATCGGTCACTTCCGTGCCTGTCGGGCCTGCCGCTATCCAGCGACCGCCGATGTAGTTGGCCTGTGCAAGAAGGGCCGGGTTTTGCAGGGAAAGTCGTGAGTTCATGATTCGATGTCACCCGGGAGGTTGCCCAATTCCTCGATGAACACGCGCGTGTTTTCGCGATAGTCCACCGGTACCGTGATCAGGTGCACGCCGCCGGCGTCGAGCGCTGCCTGAAGCGTCGGCAAAAATGCTTCGGTCGACTTGATGCGGTGGCCTTGCGCACCATAAGCCTTGGCATAGAGCTCGAAGTCGGGATTGGAAAAATCCATGCCGAAGTCCGGGAAGCCATCCACGGCCTGCTTCCAGCGGATCATGCCGTAGGCACTGTCCTCGATGATAAGCACCACCAGGTCAAGGCCCAGCCGCACGGCTGTCTCCAGCTCCTGGCTGTTCATCATGAAGCCGCCGTCTCCGCAGACCGCCATCACGCGTCGATGCGGATAAAGCACCTTTGCCGCGATGGCCGAAGGAAGGCCCGCGCCCATGGTGGCCAGCGCATTGTCCAGCAGCAGGGTATTGGCCACGTGCGTGCGGTATCCCCGCGCGAACCAGATCTTGTACATGCCGTTGTCCAGGCAGACGATGCCGTCGTCGGGCATCGCCTTGCGGACATCACGCACGATGCGCTGTGGCAACACCGGGAACGCAGGGTTTTCACCCCCTTCATTGAGGTGCTCCAGGATGCTCTTGCGCAGATCGAGCATCTTGGGATCGACCTTCACCTGCCCTGCAAGACGGTCGGCCAGCGCGGTGACATTGGCACCGATGTCACCAATGAGTTCGGCGTCGGGGTAGAACACCTGCTCTACTTGGGCGGGCTGGTAGCCGATGTGGATGACCTTGGGGCCACCGGTGATGCCGCCCATCAGGAACGGCGGTTTCTCCACCGTATCGTGGCCGATTGCGATCACCAGGTCCGCGCGCTTGATCGCAGCATGGATGTAGTCGCGCTCGGAAAGTGCAGCGGTACCCAGGTACAGGTTCGATCCGCCGGTGACGGCGCCCTTGCCCATCTGCGTGTTGAAGAACGGCACCTGCAACCGACGCACGAAATCCGAGAGCGGTTCCACGAGCCGTGGTCGGTTGCCAGCAGCTCCCACCATGATGATGGGGCAGGTGGCCTTCGCGATCATCTCGGCCGCGCGTTCCAGCGCCAGCGGTCCTGCCACGGGGTTGTCGACGGGGTGTACGGGTACCAGTGGCGCGTCGGCTTCTTCCACCGCGATGTCTTCAGGCAGTTCCAGATGCACGGGCCCCGGTCGTTCCTCGGTGGCGATGCGAAATGCATCACGCACCAGGGTAGGGATCGACGCCGCCGAGACAATCTGGCGCGTCATCTTCGTCAACGGGCGCATCGCCGCCACGACATCGACGATCTGGAACCGGGCTTGCCGCGCGCTCTTGATCGCCTTTTGCCCGGTGATGATCAGCATCGGCATGGCGCCCAGGTGCGCATAGGCGGCGCCGGTGGTGAAGTTCAGCGCACCGGGCCCAAGAGTGGACAGGCACACGCCTGGATGTCCAGTAAGCCGGCCTTCGGTGGCGGCCATGAACGCCGCGGCCTGTTCATGGCGGGTGAGCACCAGCTCGATCTTCGACGAGCGCAACGACTCGACGAAGTCCAGGTTCTCTTCACCGGGAATGCCGTAGATCCGCTTGACGCCCTCGTTCTCGAGCGCCGCAACCAGTAAGTCTGAGCCTTTTGCCATGGCGGCTACCTTCAATGGACGTGATCGGTTCGCTGCACTCAGTAGTGCAGGTTCAACTCGGGAACCGTGGGCTTGTTGGCCTCGTACAGATGCTGGAATTCCTCTTCGGACAGCTCATCCGGGGCGTACACCGCGATGCAATCCCAAACGCGGTCGGTGGGCCTGGGTTGCCGGGGGCCGCCGCGAAGGGAAAAGGTGACGCCTTCGCGGTCGAGGAATTCCGGCGCTTCTTCCACGCGCTCGATCGCCACGACATGGGGTGCGACGAGGAAAACGGCTGAGATCATGGCTGACTCCTTATCCGGCGCATCGGGCCCACCGGAACCGTGGACACTACTCTTCGGTGGTGTCCGTGACTGCCCTGGCGAGACAGATATTTTGTACCGGTCCGTACAATATTCTCGGAGAAGAAAGGTGTCAAGATTTTTATTCGATTTTGAACAAAAATACGGCACTCGTTGTCTCAGGACCGATCCACGTCCATCACCGCCTTGGCAAACGCCTCCGGCGCCTCCTGAGGCAGGTTGTGGCCGATGCCGCCGGTGATCAGTCGATGCTCGTACCTGCCGGTGAAACGCTTGGCGTAGCTGGCGGGTTCCGGATGCGGTGCGCCGTTGGCGTCGCCTTCCATGGTGATGGTCGGCACGCCGATGGAGGGAAGGGCGGCCAGCTTTTTTTCCAGCTCGTCGAACTTCGGCTCGCCCTTGGCCAGGCCCAGCCGCCACCGATAGTTGTGGATCGACACGGCCACGTGGTCGGGGTTGTCCAGGGAGGCCGCGGAGCGGTTGAAGGTGGCGTCGTCAAACGTCCACTTGGGCGATGCCAGCTGCCAGATCAGCCGGGCGAAGTCGTGCGTGTACTTCGCGTAGCCCGCTTCGCCGCGATCGGTGGCAAAGTAGAACTGGTACCACCACTGCAGCTCGGCCTTCGGTGGCAGCGGTGCCTTGTTGAGTTCCTGGCTGCCGATCAGGTAGCCGCTTACCGAAACCAGTGCCTTGCATCGCTCCGGCCAGAGCGCGGCCATGATGTCGGCGGTGCGGGCGCCCCAGTCGTAGCCGGCGATCACGGCTTTTTTGATTTTCAGGGCATCCAGCAGGGCCAGTCCATCGGTGGCAAGCGCTGCCTGCTGGCCGTTGCGTAGCGTGTCCGGTGAAAGAAAGCGGGTCTGGCCGTAGCCTCGCAGCGAAGGAACGATCACCCGATACCCGGCTTTCGCCAGGATGGGAGCGACGTCGACGTAGCTGTGGATGTCGTAGGGCCAGCCGTGCAGCAGCAGTACCGGCGTGCCGTCCATGGGGCCTTCTTCGGCGTAGGACACGTCAAGGACGCCCGCCTGGACATGTTTCAGTCTGTCAAAAGATGTGTGGGCGCCGGCCAACTTTTTTTCCGGGCCGGCTGACGCATTGCCCGGTTGCCCCCGGGCGATGGATGTCCAGCCGAGGTTTGCCGCCGCCATCCCCAGGGCTGCCGCCCCGAGGACCGTTCGCCGCTGGTGATCGACGTGATCGGGCATGACTGTTCTCCGTAAGGCCCTGCCGCACAGGGAACAGTACACCTTCGGATCGGCCGGAAAATCTGAGGATGGCCCGGCGTTTAGATCGATGCATGAATCCGGGGTGAAATGACCGTGTCCCGGCCATTCGCAAAAGCAGTCGGTCGGTGAAGGGGCGGTGTAATCCTGGCCGAATTTCGGTCGATTCCATGATTAATCGATGTTGCATCGCAGCAATGCATAAGTTGCCAGATTCGAAAGAATTTGCTTAACAAATCAATACATTTGCCGCGTTGCAACGCCAAAAATGATCGGTAATTTGGCCGTCCAGACATCCACCGACTCAGCCATGCAGCACTCTGGACACGAGCTTGTAACTTGTGTAAACCTCTGCTGAGCACGATTTAGATCGAAATAAATCGGCTAATCTTTTTTCTTGGCAGCCGCACGGGGCGAAGGGACGACCGCGTGCAAGGGCTTGCCGTTCTGGGGCGCTCACGATGATGGGGATGGCACAGGCATGAACACAAAGATCCACACGCGCAGGAAAGTACTTGCGCTGGCACTGCTCGCGGGCATGGGAGCCACGTCCGGGGTATTCGCTCAGTCCACCGTAGGCACGATCTACGGTTCAGTACCCGTCGGCGGCACCGAATCGGTACTGCTGGAAAGCAACAGCGGCGTGCGCCGCGAGATCTCCGTCGATGCCAAGGGGCGCTACACCGCCTCGCAGCTCCCGGTGGGCTCCTATACGGTGACCCTGCGCCGCGATGGCGCAACGGTTGACTCGCGCAAGAACGTCCAGCTCACGGTGGGCGGTTCGGCGGAAGTGTCCTTCAACGCCCCGGCTGCGGCCTCGGCGGAGAACGCCCAGAACCTCGGTGCCGTGACGGTAAGCGCCGCATCGCTTCCGGCGATCGACGTCACCACGGTCGACTCGCGCACGGTGATCACTTCCGAGCAGCTGGCCAAGCTGCCGCTGGGTCGCAATGCTGAGGCGATCGCCAAGCTCGCGCCGGGTGTCGCCACCAACACGGGTAACTTCACCGGTCCGACCGGCAAGCAGTTGGTTTCCTTTGGTGGTTCGTCCGCCACGGAAAACGCTTACTACATCAACGGATTCAACACCACCGATCCGCTGTTCGGCGCGGGTGGCCTCACACTGCCGTACGGCGCCATCGACCAGCAGGAAGTCTATACGGGCGGCTACAGCGCCCAGTACGGCCGTTCGGACGGCGGCGTGATCAACCAGGTGGGCAAGCGCGGTACCAATGAATGGCATTTCGGTGCCCAGGTGCTTTGGGAGCCTGAGTTCGCCCGCTCGAATGCGAGCAACGTCTATTACAACAATGGTTGGCCGGGCCTCTACGCGCCCAACCCGGCAGCGGAACCTCCGTCAGGCACCATATATATTCCGCGCGCGGAGAACAATTCCTGGGTCGAGACGGTCAGCGCCTACGCAGGCGGCCCCTTGATCAAGGACAAGCTGTATCTGTTCATCGCCGGTGAGTACGAGCGGGACCAGACGCGCCAGGTCAATTCGCTCGGGTCGACCAATCCCGCGCAGACCCAGCAGTACAACAACCCGCGCTGGTACGCCAAGGTCGACTGGAACATCACCGACAGCAACATCATTGAACTGACCGGTGCCTCCGACAAGCGCGAGGGTTCGGGCACGTACTATGCCTACGATTACACGGCGCGTCAGCGCGGTGCGGCCACGGGACCGGTCGACACCACCAAGACCGGCGGCAACCTCGGCATCATCAAGTACACCGGCTATATCACCGACGACCTGACCATCGATGCCTTGTATGGCAAGTACAAGACACACGATTACGATGTCCCGGGCGCCTACAACGAAAACCTCACCTATATCGGTAATTCCCAGAATCAAAACCCGGCGCTCAACGGAGGCGTCCCGCGCCTGAACAACCAGCTCCTGAACCTCGCCAATCCCGGGCGCGGCAACGAGATGAACAACCTGCGCGTCAACGTCACCTACCACTGGGGCGATCACACGATCGTCGCGGGTATCGATAACCAGAACTCGCGCGCAAACGACATCGGTACCGTCGATACGGGGCCGGGGTACACGTGGAACTACGGCGTCCAGTCCGACCCGTCGGCACCGCCCGCTGGCAATCTGCCCCCGCTCAACAGCTTCCCCAATGGCCAGTCGGGCTACTACGTCTCGCGCAATGTCGCCAATAACGCGGTGAGCGTTCGCTCAACGCAGCGCGCGCAGTACCTGGAAGACAGCTGGCAGGTCAGCGACCGCTGGCTGGTCAAGGCGGGTATCCGTAACGACCAGTTCACCATCTTCAATCCCTCGGGCGATGCGTTCATCACCGAAACCAAGCCGCAGTGGTCGCCACGCCTGGGCTTCAGCTGGGATGTGAACGGCGATTCGAGCTTCAAGGTGTTCGGCAACGCCGGCCGCTATTACCTGTCCCTGCCGCTCAACCCGGCAACGGGCGCTGCGGCCGGCTATGTCGCCACCCAGACCTACTTCACCTATAGCGGCATCGACCCCACCGGCGTGCCCACAGGCCTTACCCAGATCGGCCCGCCCCAGTCGGCCAACAACAGCTTTGGCCAGCAGCCCGATCCGCGCACGGTCACGGGCAAGGGCATTGGCGCTGAGAACCAGGATGAATACATCCTGGGCTTCACCAAAGAGCTGAGCGACAAGTACGTCTGGGGCCTGAAGGGCACCTACCGCAAGCTCAACAACGCCATCGACGACTTCTGCGACGTGAACCTTGTAACCACCAAGGCAACTGCGCAGGGTATCGACGTCGGCTCGACCAACAGCTGCTACCTGATCAACCCGGGTCGCGCCAATACGTTCGTGCTGATCGACACTGCAGGCAATCCGCAGCAGGTGACTCTCAATAACAGGGAGATGGGATTCCAGGCCCTCAAGCGCCGCTACTACGGCCTGGACGCCTTCATGGAGCATCCGTTCGACGGCACCTGGTACGGCAAGGTCAGCTATACCTTCTCGCGCAGCTACGGTAATACCGAGGGCCAGGTGCGTTCGGACCTCCTGCAGCTGGGTGGCTCGGCATCGGAAGACTGGGACAACGGCACGATCATGCAGTATGCCAACGGTCGCCAGAACAACGATCACACACACGTGCTGAAGTTCTACGGCTTCTACCAGATCGCGCCCGAATGGCAGGTGTCGGCGAACCTGGTGGTGCAGACTGGCCAGCCGAAGAACTGCCTGGGTGCCTATGGTCCGAACTACACCGACCCCGTGGGCTACGGCAATGCCTACCACTGGTGTGATGGCCAGCCGTCGCCCCCCGGTAGCCATGGCAGCTTGCCGACCATCCACCCGCTGGATCTGGGCGTGACCTATCGTCCGGCGTGGGGTGACAACAAGCTCGCCTTTGCAGCCAACGTGTTCAACGTGTTCAACGAGCAGAAGCCGATCTTCGAGAATCCCAACAAGACGGCCGGCGGCAACCAAACGCCGAACTACCTCTACGGCACCTGGACCTACAGCGAACAAGCACGCTACGCGCGCTTCAGCGTTAGCTACGACTTCTGATCCCCTCCAGATAAGTCTAGCGGCCGAAGGGCCTGCCTCCCCTGGCAGGCCCTTCTTTTTTGCCCGGAAGAAATATCCCGGAAGAATTCTTGCGGCAGCCTGTCGATTTCCGCTAGCGTCCTTCGACGCAAGGAAGAAGACGGCGCATAACGCGCCTTCACGGAGAGCGACATGCGTTTCATGATCCTTGTAAAGGCCACCGCGGAAACCGAGGCGGGGGTGCTGCCCAGCCATGAGCTGCTCGAGGCGATGGGCAAGTTCAACGATGAAATGATCAAGGCCGGGGTGATGCTGGCCGGCGATGGCCTGCACCCGAGTTCCCGCGGTGCGCGGGTGCGGTTCAACGGTTCCAGGCGTCAGGTGATCGACGGGCCCTTCGCCGAGACCAAGGAACTGCTGGCCGGCTTCTGGCTGATCCAGGCGCGCTCGCTCGACGAAGCCATCGAGTGGGTGAAGCGCGCGCCGATGGACGGGGGCACCGAGCTCGAGATCCGCCAGATATTCGAGATGGAGGACTTCGCCGAGGTGCTGACCGACGACCTGCGCAACCAGGAAGAGCGCCAGCGCGCCGAACTGATCTCCCGCCACTGATCGCCCCGACCTACATTCATCTCAAGGAAAAGACAATGAAGCTCAGTCCTTACGTGTTCTACAGCGGCACCTGCGAAGAGGCGATCAACCACTACCAGCGCATCCTGGGCGGCGACATCGTGATGATGTCGCGCTACGGTGATGGTCCCGGGGGCGAAGAACTGGCGCCGGAAGCGAAGAACCTGGTGATGCATGGGCGGCTGGTATTCGAAGGCCAGACCCTGATGGCTTCCGACGCGCATCCGTCGATGCCGAACAATGGCAGCCACGGCTTTTCGCTCGCGCTCAACTTCACCGACCTTGAGAAGGCCGAGCGGGTCTTCAATGGATTGGCCGAGGGGGGCAGCGTTACCATGCCCCTTCAAAAAACCTTCTGGGCCGAGCGGTTCGGTATGCTGACCGACCGCTATGGCATCGAATGGATGATCAACGCCGGCGAGTCGATCTAACCCATGAAGATCGTTCTATTCCGGCGTGGCGACGCCGATTCCGAAGCCGGGGTGAAACCATGGCCTGAGCTGGTGCAGGCCATGGGTGACTACTTCAGTTCGCTTGAGGCGGAGGGAAGGGTCTATGCAGGCGAGGGCCTGAAGCCCAGCAGCCAGGCGGTGCGCGTTACTTTCAAGGACGGCAAGGCGGTAGTCACCGACGGGCCTTTTGCCGAGGCACGCGAAGTGATCGCAGGCATCAGCCTGATCGATGTGCCCGACATGGAAGCCGCCGCCGAATGGCTCAAACAGTGGCCCACCGAAGACGCCCACGGCAACGCCGAGATCGAGATACGTGACCTGGGCTGTCCGGGTGGCCTGCCTGGTTTCGGCGATCCGGCCACGGCTGGGGAAGGGCGCCGCTACGCGGTGTTGCTGCTTTCCACCGACGCCGCCGAGGCCGACTTCATACCGCCAAACGAGGTGCTGGCGAAAATGGCCGACGCCAACCGCCGTGGCCAGGAAGCCGGGCACCTGATCGCGGGTGAGGGCCTGAAGTCCAGCCGCAGCGGCAAGCGCGTGAAGTTCACCGGCGGCAAGCCGCAGGTGATCGACGGGCCGTTCGCCGAGGTGAAGGAGCTGGTGGCCGGTTTCTGGATCGTCCGTGCGGCATCCATCGCCGGTGCGATCACCTGGGCCGAAAGCTATCCATTCCCGGGCAAGGAATGGGCCACCGTGGAAATCCGCCAGCTTTACGAGCAGGAAGAACTTTTTGGCCCGTGATGTCCACGCGACGATCGATGCTGTGTGGCGCATGGAAGCGCCACGCATCATCGCCGCCCTGGTCCGCGTGTTGCGCGATGTCGGCACCGCCGAGGAACTGGCCCAGGATGCACTGGTAGCGGCGCTGGAACAGTGGCCGCGTGATGGCGTGCCGGATAAACCCGGTGCCTGGCTGATGACCACTGCCCGGAACCGCGCCATCGACCGCATCCGCCACCGCGTGCTGGCGGAGAAAAAACACCAGACCATCATCCACGACCTCGACGACGCCTACGACCTGCAAGAGGCGCGCATGTTCGCCGCGCTCGACGACGACATCGGCGACGACCTGCTGCGGCTGGTCTTTACCGCCTGCCATCCGGTGCTCTCGCCCGAAGCCCAGGTCGCGCTGACCTTGCGCCTGCTTGGCGGCCTTTCCACCGATGAGATTGCCCGGGCCTTCCTGGTGCCCGAGGCCACCATCGCCCAGCGCATCGTGCGCGCCAAGCGCGCGCTGGCCGATCCCGCGGTCGTTTATGAAGTACCCCGCGGCGAAGCCTTGCAGGCGCGGCTGGCCGCGGTACTGCGCGTGGTGTACCTGGTATTCAACGAGGGCTATGCCGCCACCGCCGGTGGTGACTGGATGCGGCCGGCACTGTGCGACGAAGCCTTGCGACTGGGCCGCGTGCTGGCCGGCCTGATGCCGCTGGAAAGCGAAGTCCACGGCCTGGTCGCCCTGATGGAATTGCAGGCATCGCGCGCATCGGCGCGCACGGCGGCCGACGGCACGCCGATTTTGCTGCTCGACCAGGATCGCTCGCGCTGGGACCGCCTGTTGATCCAGCGTGGCCTTGCTGCCCTGGCCACCGCCGAGCGCCTGGGTGGCGCTGCCGGACCCTACGCCCTGCAGGCCGCACTCGCTGCCTGCCATGCCCGCGCCGTGCGTCCGGAAGACACCGACTGGAACCGCATCCACGCGCTCTACCAGGTGCTGCTGCGGCAGACGCCTTCACCGGTGATCGAATTGAACCGCGCCGTGGCGCTGTCGATGGCGCAAGGGCCGGCGGCAGCGCTGGAGATCGTCGACCGTCTGAAGGACGACCCTGCGCTGAGCGGTTACCACTTGCTCCCCAGTGTCCGAGGTGACCTGCTGTCGAAGCTGGGTCGCCACGAGGAGGCCGCCGCCGAGTTCCATCGCGCCGCGGCGATGACTCGCAACGATCGAGAGCGGAACCTGTTGAACGAGCGCGCCGCGGCTTCGGAAAAATTGGTGCATTCCTAGCCAAGGTCACTCGTTCTTCGATGGTGGCGCTTTGAGCCAACGGACCGGACGAATGAACCACCCAGGCATTCTCTGCCTGTCGACCCCAGTCACGTCATGGTGTTCATGACCGGTTAGCCAGCCGTGGATCACTTCCACGTCAACTTTGTTGGCGTGTACCGTGAGACGTGACGGCCTGGAAGGCTAGTACCCCGAGTTGCTAGTCGGCAGCGCGGACTTCGTTTGCTGCTGCTGTTGCTGCTGTTGCTGCGAGGTGTTCTGACGCATCTGCTGCTGTTGCAGCTGCAGATCCTGCGCGGTTTGAGATTTCTGCTGCTGCTGGCGGAGGATCTGCTGGTTCTCCAGCTGGGCGCGCTGCTGCATCTGCTGTTGCTGGGCGATGGACGCTGCCTGCGGGTTCACTGTGCGCACCACCGCCGGGGCCGGGTGCGGAGCGGTTGCCGGCGCCGATTTCGCCGTGGTCTGGGCGAGGGCGCCGAAACTTAGGCCAACCAACGCCAGGCCGGCAGCGAGGGGAATGATCTTGATCATGGGGTTTCTCCTTCTTCGATGGGCCTAGATTCGCGCTTCGATGGCGCTCAAAGAGTGAAATTCCCGCTAAGCGGGAACTTGCGTTCAGTCACATGCACAACCTCCACGCGCCACGGGGCAGGCTGCAAGTTCCTACAGCCGAAGCGAGTGCAGCGCCATGGCCCGTCCCATCTGGAGTGGCACCCTGTCTTTCGGCCTTTTGAACGTGCCGATCCGCCTGATGTCCGGCGAGCGGCATAACGACCTGCATTTCCGTCTCCTGGACCAGCGCGACAACAAGCCCGTGCGCTACGAGCGGGTGAACGCCGAATCCGGTGAGGAAGTGCCCTGGAAGGACATCGTCAAGGCGTTCGAGTACCGCAAGGGAAGCTACGTGGTGCTTGAGGAATCCGATATCCGCGGCGCCGCCAGCGAGGCCCATGAAGTGGTGGAAATCGATACCTTCATCGACGCTGGCGAGATCGGGCCCTCGTACTTCGAGAAGCCCTACATCCTGGTGCCGGCGAAGAAGGCCGAGAAGGGCTACGTGCTGCTGCGCGAGACGCTGAAGAAAACCAACCGGGTGGGCATCGCCCGCGTGGTGATCCGCACCCGGGAATACCTGGCCGCCGTGATGGCCCAGGACAATGCCCTGGTGATGAACCTGCTGCGCTATCCGGCCGACATCATCGATCCGGAGGACTACGGTCTGCCCGAAAAGGACACGAAGGCCTACCGCATCACCCCCAAGGAAATGGAGATGGCCAAGTCGCTGATCGAATCGATGGCGGGCACATGGAAACCATCCGACTATCGCGACGAGTTCCGCGAAAAACTGCGCAAGGTGATCGAAAAGCGCCTGGCGAAAAAGGGCGTCACCGCGGACATCGAGGAAGAACACGAGGCGCCGGAGGACGCCACCACCAACGTGGTGGACTTCATGGCGCTGCTCAAGCAAAGCATCGCCGGCAAAAAGCGCACGCCGGCGGCGAAGCGTGCTGGCGCGAAAGCGTCGAAGCCCGCTGCCAAGACTGCGAAGTCCGCGGGCAAGAAAGCCACGGCGAAAAAAGTGATGGGGAAGGTGGCAGCGAAGAAGACTGCCAAGAAGGCGCCCGCGAAGCGGGCCAGGGCCTGACGTGGAGAAATGGGGTCAGAGTAAATACTCTGACCCCATTGCGCGAAGCGAAGCGGAGCGCTACTTCCAGCCGCGGCGCATCGCCGCGATCACTTCGTAGGCCGCGCCCATGGTGTGGTAGTCGGTCTTGCCGGCGGGGCTCTTCTCGTCGTCGTACTTGCGGTTGTCGCGGGTAAGGATACGGAACCACGCGCCGTATTCGTGATCCACCAGATGCTCCCACGAGTACGCCCAGATCTTGTCGTACCAGGCGCTGTAGGAAGGATCGCCGCTGCGTTCGGACAACAGCGCCGCAGCCGCGAGCGATTCGGCCTGCACCCAGAAATATTTGTCGTCGTCACACACCGAGCCATCGGGTGCGAAGCCGTAGGCGATGCCACCGAATTCATCGTCCCAGGCGTGCTTCAAGGCCTCGTCGAACAGATGGCGTGCCGTCGGCAGCAACCACGCCGGGGCCTTGCCTTCGCCGCCCAGGAAGCGATCCAGGATCATCAGCAGCTTCGCCCACTCGGTCTGGTGGCCGGGCTGGAAACCCCAGGGACGGAACAGGTGCTTGGGGTTGTCCTTGTTGTAATCCCAGTCGACATTCCAGTGGATGTCGTAGTGCTCCCACACCAGGCCTTGGGCCTTCGCCGCCTGGCGGCGCGTCATGTTATCGGCCAAGAGCAGCGCGCGGTCGAGGTAGCGGCGGTCCTGGCTGGCCTCGTAGGCGGCAAGCATCGCCTCGCACATGTGCATGTTGGCGTTCTGGCCGCGGTAACTGGAGAAGTTCCAGTTCGCATCGGCTTCGTCGCGGTACAGGCCCGGGCCTGCCTCGAAGAAGTGTTTCTCCAGGAGGTCCCAGGTTTCGTCCATCCACGGCAGTGCTTCGAGCACGCCGGCCTTGACCGCCGTGGAATACGCCAGCAGCACGAAGGCCACGCCGTAGCAGTGGTTGGTGGTGTCTTCGGCCTTGCCATCGCGCAGAGTCCAGGCGTAACCGCCGGTGTGCGGGTTACGGTGCACGTCGCGCAAGTAGGCCAGGCCATGGCGCGCGGCCTCGATGTACTGCGGATCGTCGAACTCGATGGACGCCATCGCGTTGTTGAAGACGAAGCGCGTGCTGCTTACCAGGTGGCGGTGACTGCGGTCGTAAACCGTGCCGTCATCTTTGTAGTAGTGGTAGAAGCCCCCGGTGGGATCGAGCGAACGCGGATCGTAGAATGCCATCGTGGTGGCGATGTGCTCGCGCAACACGCTTTCGTCGTGGAAGTCGGGCAGGGTGGTCATGCGTTGTTCTCCAGGAAGGCATCGACTTCGCCGGCGTCGGGGATCGCGGTGAAGGAGCCCTTGCGGGTCACGGTGATGGCGCCGCACGCGGCCGCGTAACGCAGCAGCCCGTGCAGGCGGGGAATATCGGCCACCAGCGAGGGC
Organism: Pinirhizobacter soli; assembly: GCF_015905305.1. GTDB lineage: Bacteria > Pseudomonadota > Gammaproteobacteria > Xanthomonadales > Rhodanobacteraceae > Pinirhizobacter > Pinirhizobacter soli. The sequence goes on along the minus strand of NZ_JADZLQ010000001.1, from coordinate 1,595,052 downwards.
AGGGTGGCGGCGGTGATGCCTTCAACGCTGAGTTTCGACAGCAGGCCACCGACGAAGGCATCGCCCGCGGCAGTGGTATCCACCGCGCGCACGGCGAAACCGGCGAACACGCCTTGCTGGCGCTTGGTGAACCACCGCATGGGTGCATCGCCGTCGGTCACCACCACCAGTTGCGCGGTGCCGGTCCAGATGCGTGCCAGCACGGATTCTTCGCTATCTTCCTGGCACAGGAAGGTGAGTTCCTCGGCGCTCAGTTTCACCACATCGGCCACCAGCAGGGCATCCCACATGCGTGGTCGCGGGTCGAAACCACGCGGCCACAGCGCCGGCCGCAGGTTCATGTCGAAGCTGACCAGTGCGCCCTCGTCGCGCGCGCGGCGCATGCCGGCCACGGTGGTGGCGGCTATCGCACCCTCGGTCATCGAATTGGAGCACACGTGGAACACGGCGACGTCCGTGAAGCCGTCGGCGTGGAAGTGCTCAGGCCGGAACAAAAGGTCCGCCGAGGGCGGCCTGTAGAAGCTGAAACTGCGCTCGCCGTTATCGGTCAGCGCCACGAAGGCCAGCGCGGTGTGCGCCTCGTCGGTGCGTACCACGCTACGGGTGTCCACGCCCGCATCGTGCAGGCTCTTGAGCAGGAAGTCGCCGAACATGTCCTTGCCCAGCATGCCGGCGAAACGTGCAGGCTGGCCCAGCCGCGCAACGGCCACGGCGACGTTCGCCGGCGCGCCGCCGGCAAAGGGAATATATGCGTCCGGCGCGCCGGGCGTGGCTTGCGGCTGAGGGTGGAAATCGATCAGCGCTTCGCCGAAACAGAGGATTGCAGGCATGGGGAACCGTGGGAAACCAAAAGGAAAAGCGGTGCGTCAGGTCGAAGGCAGGTTGCGTACCTTCGAGCCGGACACGCCATAGAACACGATGTACGCGTAGCAGATCAGCGGCAAGAAGAAGGCGTGCTGCAAACCGATGTGGTCGGCAATCACGCCCTGCAGCCAGGGAATCAGCGCGCCGCCCACGATCGCCATGATCAGAAGACTCGAAGCCTTGCTGGTCAGCGGGCCAAGGCGCTCGATGCCAAGGGCGAAGATGGTGGGGAACATGATCGAGTTGAACAGGCCGATGGCAACGATGCTGTACACGGCCACGGTGCCCGAGGTGCTCATGGTGGTGACCACCAGCAGCATGTTGACGGCGGCGAAGGCAGCCAGGAGCTTGCGCGGCGACAGGATGGCCAGGAGCGACGAACCGATGAACCGGCCTATCATCGCGCCCAGCCAATAGAACGACACGAAATGGCTGGCGCGCTGCTCGCTCATGTTGCCGATGTCCGGCAGCGACAGGTAGTTGACCATGAAACTGCCGATCGACACTTCGCCGCCGACGTAGAAGAAGATCGCCAGCACACCGAAGAACACATGCGGCGTGCGCAAGGCATCCATCAGGGTGTGGTTCGAGGTATCGGCCTGCTCGGTGGTTTCCTTCAGCGCCGGCAGGTTGAACAGGTAGACGAACACCGCCAGCAGTACCAGGACCACGGCAAGGCCGATGTACGGACCCTGCACGGCATGGGCTTCCTGCGTGCGGTAAGCCAGTTGCTCGGCCGCCGGCATGGCGTTGATGTCAGCCGCCGTGCGCACCTGGTTGGAAAGAATCAAAAAGCCGCCGAACAGCGGGGCCAGCGCCGTGCCGAACGAGTTAAGCGCCTGGGCCAGGGTGAGGCGGCTGGAACTGGTTTTTTCAGGACCCAGCAGCGCCACGTACGGGTTGGCAGCCACTTGCAGCACGGTAATGCCGGTGGCCAGCACGAACAACGCGCCCAGGAATGCCGGATACGAATGCGCCGCCGCAGCCGGCCAGAAGATCGCTGCGCCGATGCCGGCGATCACCAGCCCCGCGACGATGCCGAGCTTGTAGCCCAGGTGCGCCACCAGGCGGCCTGCCGGAAGCGACATGACGAAGTACGCGCCGAAGAAGGTGAACTGGATCAGCAGCGCCTGCGCGTAGCTCAGTTCGAACACGGCCTTCAGGTGCGGGATCAGGATGTCATTCAGGCAGGTAAGAAAACCCCACATGAAGAAAATGGTCGTCATCACCCCGAGCGCGAGGGGAAAATAGGTATACCGGCGGTCATCACCCGATGGGGTGGCGGAGCCTGGGCGCGGGGTTGAGGCAAAGGCCATTGTGTACTCCTTGGCTTGTTGTTCTTAGGGCGATGCGGGACGGCAGGATGAATCGCGTACCACCAGGCGCACGGGCGCGGTGGTATGGGTGGCTTCCATGTCAGGGTGGCCTATGCGGGCCAGCACGAGCTCGGCCGCCTGGCGGCCCCGGTCGCGTGGATCCACCGCAATGGTGGTAAGGGGTGGGACGCTCACGCTCGATTCGGCGATGTCGTCGAAGCCGACGATGGCGAAGTCCTCGCCCGGCCGCCGGCCGCGGGAGGTAAGCCCAAGCATCAGGCCAAGGGCCACCGCGTCGTTGTAGCAAACCGCCGCCGTGGGTGCGGGGTCGCGGTTGAACAGCGCGCCGGCCTGGCGTGCTGCTTCAAGGCGTGTGGGAGCGCTTTCCACCAGCCAGCCCGGTGCCACGGCAAGGCTGGCGGCCTTCATGGCGTCCAGGTAGCCCTGGCGGCGCTGGCGGCAGGAGCTGGAATCGCGGTGACCGCCAAAGAAGGCAATGCGCTTGTGGCCCAGTGCAATCAGGTGCTCGGTGGCAAGGTGCGTGCCGCGCTCGTTGTCCAGCACCAGGGTGTCCCAGGGTGCATCGTCCGCCGAGGCCTCGCCCAGCGAACGGTTGAATACCAGGAGCGGGGTGTGTCGTCCGACGGCGGCGATCACGCGCGCATCGTCGCTGCCTTCGGCCGGCGACAGGATGATGCCCGCCGGACCGTGCTCGATCAGCGAGGACAGCACCGCCTGCTGGCGCTCGGGCGATTCACCGGTGTTGCCCAGCAGGGTGACGTAGCCGGCGGACCCCAAGGCTTCGTCCACGCCGGCTGCAAATTCGGCGAAAAAGGGATTGCCCAGGTCGTTGATCACCAGAGCGACGGAGCTTGACGTGCGGCGGCGCAGGTTCGCCGCGGCGCGGTTGTACACGTAGCCCTGGCGCTTGAGTTCCGCCTCTACCTTGGCCCGGGTACGCTTGTTGACCAGTGGGCTGCCGCGCAGCACAAGCGATACCGTGGCGCGCGATACGTCGCAGCCGGCGGCGATGTCGGCAAGGGTCACCTTGCGCCGTGTTGGCGGCTTGCTATGCATGGGCATCGCGGACGGTCCTTTTCGCAGCGGTGTCGGGCATGCCTAGGGTCCCCTGGCGGAAGTGAACAGTCGGGCGGCCAAAAAAATCGCGGCAGCCGTGGCTGGATCATACTTGTAACGATCTAAACAAGGCCATCATCGCCTGTGAAGGACGCTAATTGCATCACGCGGCGCAGCATGCACGAAAGTTCCGAAAGTGATAGTTTTTTCAAGTTTAGAACGATCCAAGCCGGTTTTTCCCCTGCCACCCCGCCTTCTGGCGGCCCCGGAGCCCGCATGACCGCACGATCCCCGATTCCCCTCGTTGCCTCCCTGGCCATGGCCTTGGGGCTGGCCTCGCCCCTGGTCCATGCCGCCGATCCCGCCAGCCATTCAGCCTGGGCAGCGGTCGACCCGATGATCGGTACCGGGGGCGATGGGCATACCTTTCCCGGTGCCACCGTACCCTTCGGCATGGTCCAGCTAAGCCCGGATACGGCCATGCCGGACTTCAAGCATTCCTACAAATATGCCGCCGGTTACCAGTTTGCCGATACTAGCCTGCTGGGTTTTTCGCATACGCACTTCTCCGGCAGCGGCCACTCGGACCTGGGCGACTTCCTGGTGATGCCGATCGCCGGCGAGGTGAAGCTTGATCCAGGCACGCCCGATAAGCCGGGTTCCGGCTATCGCTCGCGTTTCTCGCACGATACCGAGAAGGCCGAGGCAGGTTACTACGCGGTCACGCTCAGCGACTACGGCGTACGTGCGGAGCTCACCGCCAACCAGCGCGTAGGGTTCCACCGCTACACCTTCCCCAAGGGCAAGCCGGCGCATGTGCTGCTTGACCTTCGCCCGAGCATCTACGACTACGACGGCAAGGTGCTGTGGGCGTCCTTGCGTGTGCGGCCCGATGGCACCGTCACCGGTGGCCGCACCACCCGCGGCTGGGCACCGGGGCGCCAGCTGTTCTTCGCCATGCGCTTCTCGCAGCCGATGGCCTCGCGCGAGCTGTACAACAAGGAGTCGGACTACCCCTACAAGGGCTTCGCCGGTCCCGGCGAGAAGGGCTACAACACCGATGCCGAAACCGGCCGCGGCCTGTTGGGCGTCTTCGACTTCGGCGACCTGAAAGCGCCGCTCACGGTCAAGGTGGCGATCTCCTCGGTAAGCGAGGACAACGCGGTAGCCAACCTCGATGCCGACGGCAAGAACATCGACTTCGACGCCGCCCGCGCCGCCGCTCGGCAATCCTGGGAAAAGGCCCTGTCCACCGTGGACGTGACCGCGCCTGCCGCCGCCCGGCGCATGTTCTATACCGCGCTCTACCACGCGATGATCGCGCCGAGCCTGGCCCAGGACGTCAACGGCGAGTACCGCGGCCCGGACAACCAGGTGCACAAGGCCGACAAGTTCACCTTCTACTCCACGTGGTCGCTGTGGGATGTCTATCGCGCGCAGCAGCCGCTGATGACGCTGCTTGAACCCGACCGCAGCAACGATTTCGTCAGCTCCCTGATCGCAGCCCAGCAGTCCAGCCCCTTCGGTATCCTGCCCGTGTGGGCGTACCAGGGTCTGGAAACCTGGTGCATGATCGGCTACCACGCGGTGCCGGTGATCGCCGATGCCTACGTCAAGGGCATCCGCGGCTACGACGCCGATGCTGCCCTGAAGGCGATGGTGGCCAGCGCTACCTATGGCCCCTACGGCGGCCTGGACGGCTATATGAAGAACGGCTACGTGGCCATCGACAAGAGCCCGGAGGCTGCCTCCAAGACCGTCGAATACGCCTTCGACGACTGGACACTCGCCCAGGCCGCCAAGGCCATGGGCAAGGACGATGTCGCCGCGACCTTCTACAAGCGCGCGGCCAATTGGCGTAACACCTACGACGAGAAAACCGGCTTCGCCCGTGCGCGCAAGGCCGACGGCAGCTTCCGGGAGCCGTTCGACCCGGCGTCCGCAGGCTATGGCAGCGATTACACCGAAGGCAACGCGTTCCAGTATTCCTGGTACGTGCCGCAGGACGTGGCGGGCCTGATCACCCTGCTGGGTGGCGATGCAAAGTTTATAGATCGCCTTGACCAGGTATTCGAAGCGAAGGTGGATCCGAAATCCTTCGCCCATGTCGAGGACATCACCGGCCTGATCGGCTGGTACGCCCACGGCAACGAGCCCAGCCATCACCTGGCCTACCTGTACGACTTCGCAGGCGCCCCCTGGAAGACGCAAGGCAGGCTGAAGCAGATCATGGACACCCAGTACAAGCCCACGCCCGAAGGCCTGGTGGGCAACGACGACCTGGGCCAGATGTCGGCCTGGTATGTGTTCACCTCGCTGGGCTTCTACCCGGTGGCCCCGGCCAGCAACCAGTACGCGATCGGCCGGCCGTTCGTGCCCAAGGCCACGGTGAACCTACCTTCGGGCAAGCACTTCACCGTGACTGCCGAGCACCTGGACGACGCCCACCCGTACGTGGCAAGTGTCACCCTGGACGGCAAGCCGCTGGAGCGTACCTGGATCAGCCACGGGGAAATTCTTGCAGGTGGGGAACTGCATTTCGTGATGTCGGCCACCCCGCAGAAGGCGTGGGGCAGTTCCACGTCCTCCCGGCCGCAGGCGATGAGTCCATACGGCGGTGCCCCCTAAAGGGGTGCCATCACGCCCGGTTCACGGGCCGATCGGCATTTAGAGCAACCAAAAACGCGCGCCCCGATGCCCCGGCACCGGGGCGTCGGCGTGTAACAATGCAAGAATAAGCAAGCTTCGGCGCGACATCGACGATAAGAAAGCGGGGGGAAATGAAAGAACGTACGGTCTTGCGCTGGCGACTAGCGGGACTTCTGATCGCCGTGCTGATCATTGTCGCGCTGCCGTATGTCGTCACCCGCGACAGTGCCGCAGATGCCGTGCGGGCTCGCGACTGGGTCACGCATACGGCCGAGGTGCGCGCGCGCGCGTTCGGCCTGGAAGCCACGCTCCGCGACAGCGAGGCGGCGATCTACGCCATGCTGGCAGGCGCCAGCAGTCCGACGCTCGACGAGCGCGCCCAAAGCGCCCATAGCGAGGCCGTCGAACTGGTGCGCGAGCTGCGGACGCTTACCAGCGACAACAACAATCAGCAGGTGCGCGTGGGCTCGCTCGAATCCACCACCATCGGCCGCATCACGCTGATGGACCAGGCCCTGGCGCGCATGGCCGCCGGCGACAAGGCTGGCGCCTATGCCTCGATGACCGACGCCGGCCGGCTGTTTGCCTTCCGCAACACCCTGAACGCGATCATTGCCGACGAAGACAAGCTGCTCGCCCAACGCCGGATCGAGGCACAACGCCTGGACCGCAACAACCAGCTGATCCTCTTCGGTACCTCGGCGGCGCAGATCATCCTGCTGGTGACCCTGGTGGTGCTGTCCGAGCGGCAGATCGCCCAGCGCCTGCAGGCTGAAGCCGTGGCGCGGTCCGCGGTACAACGGTCCGGGCTGATCGTCCAGGCCGTGCGCGAGCCCATCGCCATGCTGGACGCCAAACTCAATACCCTGCTGGTGAACGAGGCTTTCGGCGAGCTTTACGGGGTGGAAGACCTCTCCGCGTCGGCATCGCTCTCTTCGCTGGGCAATGGCGCATGGAGTGCCCCGGCATTGCTCCAGCGCTTGTCCGACGTGCTGGCCCGCGACCGCGAGTTATGGGATTTCGAAATGAACCAGCGCACCGTCGACGGCGTCGACCGCACGGTGGTGATCAACGCCCGCCGGCTGGAGGAGCCGGGCACCACGCATCCGGCGGTGCTGGTGACGGTCAGCGACATCACCGCGCGCGCCCTGGTGGAGCAGCGCGTGAATGAACTGAACCGGCAGCTCGAGGGCAAAGTGGAACAGGTGTCCGACGTCAACCGTGAACTGGAAGCCTTCAGTTATTCGGTGTCGCACGACCTGCGCGCACCCTTGCGCCATATCGCCGGCTTCTCCGGCAAGCTGGAGACCCACCTGGCCGAGCTCGCCGACGAACGCGCGCGGCACTATATCGATGTCATCGGTACTTCGGCCCGGCGCATGGCGCAGCTGATCGACGACCTCCTGGTATTCTCGCGCCTGGGGCGCGGCGCGCTTCGGCTGCAGGCAGTGGACACGCAATCGCTGGTCGAGCAGGCCCGGGCGCTGGTTGAAACCGAGGCGGCCGACCGCAAGGTCGAGTGGGTCATCGAGTCGCTGCCGATCGTGGTGGGCGACGAGAACATGCTGCGCACGGTATGGCAGAACCTGCTCGGCAATGCGATCAAGTACACCGCGCACCGTGAGCACGCGCGCATCGAGGTGAAGAGCGAGCGCGGCCGTTCGGGTGACTGGGAATTTTCCGTGACCGACAATGGCGCTGGGTTCGACATGCAATATGCTGCGAAATTGTTCGGCGTATTCCAGCGGTTGCACCGTGCATCGGAGTTTCCCGGCAACGGTATCGGGCTTGCCAACGTTCGGCGCATCATCGCGCGGCACGGCGGGCGTACCTGGGCCGAGGGCGAAGTCGACCACGGCGCCTCTTTCCATTTTTCCCTGCCCGACAGCGACTTGGGCAAGACTTCCAGCACAGGTGAGGCAGCATGAACCAGCGTGATCTTCGTACCATCCTCCTCGTCGAGGACAGCGCAGCGGATGCCGAGATGGCCATCGACGCGCTGCGGGAGGCGAAGCTTGCCAACCCCATCGTCCACGTCGAGGACGGGGTGGAATGCATGGATTTCCTGCATTCACGCGGTCGTTTTGCCAACCGCCCGCCGGAGGTGCCGGCGGTGGTGCTGCTGGACATCAAGATGCCGCGGATGGACGGCCTGGAAGCCCTCACCCAGATGCGCGCGGACAACGCCTTCAAGCGCATCCCGGTGGTGATACTGTCCTCCTCGCGGGAGGAAAGCGACCTTGCGCGCAGCTGGGACCTGGGCGTCAATGCCTATGTCCTGAAGCCTGTGGACGTGCAGCAGTTCTTTACCGCCGTGCAGACCCTTGGCCACTTCTGGGCGGTGCTGAACCAACGCCCGGAAGGCGAATAGGCCAGGGGCGTCGATGGACTGGAGGGGCGATCCAATGGCACCGCTGCGCGAAGCCGCCCACGGCACCGTGCGCATCCTGCAAGTGGAGGACAATGCGCTCGACGCCGAGCTCATCCTGGGTGAGCTCGAGGCCGACGGCATGGCCTACGAAGCGCGTCTGGTGGAAGACGAAGGCAGCTTCATCGCTGCACTGGACGAATTCCATCCGGACATCGTGCTGTCGGACTTAAGCCTGCCCGGCTTCAGTGGCCAGCGCGCGCTGGAGATCCTTCGCGCGCGCAGTTCGGACATACCTTTCATCTTCATCTCCGCCACCCTGGGCGAGGAAATGGCCATCGAGGCGCTGCGCAACGGCGCCACCGATTACATTCTTAAACAGCACCAGGCACGCCTGGCCAGTGCCGTGCGCCGTGCGCTGCGCGAAGCCGACGAGCAGCGCGCCCGCGCCCGCGCGGAAATGGAGCTGATCCGCGCGCAGCGCTTCGAGAGCCTGGCGCTTTTGGCCGGGGGCTTGAGCCACGACCTGCGCAATCTTCTGCAACCGCTGCTTCTGGCCGGCGACACGCTGGAAGACTACGCAGACGATCCGCGGCTTGCCCGCCTGGGTGCGCTGGTGCGCGATTGCGGCCGGCGCGGCCTGGAAATGGTGTCCTCGATGCTTTCCTTCGCGCGTGGTGCGCGGCGCGCCGAGCAGGTGCGCTTAGGCGCGCTGCTCGATGCGCTGGGCCTGCTGCTGCAAGGCAGCGTGCCGCGCGGCATCGACATGAGCGTGGAGGTCTTCGATGCGGACGTCACCTTCGAGGGCAACCACACCGAGTTGCAGCAGTGCCTGCTGAACCTTTGCCTGAACGCCATGCAGGCCATGCCCGATGGCGGCACGCTGAAGGTGGAGACGGCCGGTGAAATGCTCGATGCCGATTTCCTTGAGGCGGGAGAATCCGTGGCCGCCGGCCGTTACCTGCGCCTGTCGGTGATCGACAACGGCCAGGGCATGTCGCCGGAGGTGCTGCGCCGGCTGTTCGAGCCGTTCTTCACCACCAAGGAAACCGGCACCGGCCTGGGCCTGCTTTCGTGCAAGCGCATCGTGGCAAGCCACGGCGGCCTGATGCGCGTGCACAGCGTGGCCGGCGAAGGCACCGCCTTCCATCTGTACCTGCCGCTCACCGAGCATGAGGACATCGAGGACGCTGCGCACGAGGAAACCCTGCAGGGTGAAGCCGAGCGCGTGCTGGTGGTGGTGGAGGAAGCCATGCAGCTGTCGCTGCTTACCGACACGCTCAATGCCTACGGTTACCAGGCTGGCGCAAGCCAAAGCGGCACGGCCGCGCTGCAATGGATCGAGGCCCACGGCATCCCGGACCTCGTCGTGCTCGATGCCGACATGAACCTCTTCACCGGCGTGCGCACCCTGGCTGCCCTGCTCGAGCACGGCTACGACGGCGCGGTGTTGCTGCTGTCGCGGCCAGGCTCGCCGCCCGACCTTGAAGGCCTGCCGCCGCTCGATCGCCTTTACGTGCTGGAAAAGCCGATCGAGGTGAGGGCGTTGCTGCGGGTGGTGCGCGGGGCCCTCACCAAAGCCTGACTCAAATCCTCGGCATCAGTCGATGCCGAGCTTCTTGAGCTTGTAGCGCAGGGCGCGGAAGGTGATGCCGAGCTTCTTCGCCGCGGCTGTCTTGTTGTAGCGGGATTCTTCCAGCGCCTTGACGATGGCATCGCGCTCGATGTTCGAGATGTAATCTTCCAGCCCGCCGGGATTCTGCGCGGCGGCCACGGGCGCAGCTTCGGCCACGGGCGCCGGTGCAGTGCCGTTGGGCGTGGTACGCGGGAGCCGCTGCGGCAGCATCAGGTCGGCCGCCTCGATGGTCTCGCCATCGCTCATGGCCATGGCGCGCTCAAGGATGTTCTCAAGCTCGCGCACGTTGCCGGGGAATTCGTATTCCTCCAGCGCCGCGAGAGCCGCCGGCTGCAGGCGCCCGACCGTGCCGCCACTTTCGGTCGCCAGCTGGGCCAGGATGAACTGAGCCAGGGCCGGCACGTCGCCGCGACGCTCGCGGAGCGGCGGTACGCGTAGCTCAATCACGTTGATGCGGTAGAACAGATCCTGGCGGAACTGGCCCTCGTCCACGAGCGCGGCCAGGTTCTTGTGCGTGGCCGAGAGCAAACGCACATCGACGGGAATTTCATCGCGGCCGCCGATCGGGCGGACGGCTTTTTCCTGGATGGCGCGCAGCAGCTTCACCTGCATATGCAAGGGCAGCTCCGCCACTTCGTCCAGGAACAGCGTGCCGCCCTGGGCGGCCTGGAACAGGCCTTCCTTGTCGGCGTGGGCACCGGTGAAGCTGCCTTTTCGGTGGCCGAAGAATTCACTTTCCATCAGTTCGGACGGAATCGCACCGCAATTGACCGGCACGAATGGACCGCTGGCACGGGGACCCAGATCGTGGATCAGGCGGGCTACCAGCTCCTTGCCCACGCCCGACTCGCCACCGATGTACACCGGCGCCTGGTTGCGGGCGAGCTTGGCGATGGTGGCGCGCACCTGCTGCATGGCGGGCGAGGCACCGATCAGCCGGTTCGACGGATCGCCCGCGGCGGCGCTGGCGCTGGCGCCTGCCTTGCGCTCTTCGGACAGCTTCAGCGCCGTGCGCACCAGGCGCCGCAGCAGCTGGATGTCGACCGGTTTGGAGACGAAGTCGAAGGCGCCGGCCTTGAGGGCGTTGACCGCAGCGTCCACGTTGCCGTAGGCGGTGATCATGGCCACCGGCGTTTCCGGGAAACGCTCGGCGATCAGCTCGATCAATTCCTGGCCGCTGCCGTCGGGCAGGCGCATGTCGGTGAAGCAGAGGTCGTAGCGGCGCCCGTCAAGGGCGGCGCGGGCTTCGCCGACGCTGCCCACGGAGTCCACCTCGAGCTCCATGCGCCCCAGGGTGATCGTCAACAGTTCGCGGATGTCCCGTTCGTCGTCGACGACCAGTACGGTCTGTTTGCTCATGAGTACGTCAGCATGCCGGTAGTGTTCCCCCCGGGCAAAGATACCCGTGCCGGGCGATAACGCAAGGCTCCGCTCACGTCCGGGCGGCCGCCGCGGCCGGTACCGGGTGCCGCGCGGGCGGGGTCAGGGTGATGCGGAAACAGCTGCCGCCGCCGGCCACGCGCACGTATTCCAGCGCCGCCTGGTTCGCTTCGCTCATCTGCCGGGCCAGGTACAGGCCCAGTCCCGTGCCGTATTCGTGCGTGGTAAAAAAAGGTTCGAAGATTTGCGCGGCCACCTTCGGCGGGATGCCCGGCCCCCGGTCGATCACCTCGATGATGGGCAACCCGTGTTCGGCGTTGCGCGCCACCAGCATCACCCGCGCCGGCTCGTTGGGCATGCGGCCATAGCGCAGGGCGTTCTGCACCAGGTTCCAGATCACCTGCTGCAGGTGCTGCGGGTCGGCCACGGCGGTGACGGCGTCGGCGGAGGTGACCGCACGCAGCACGTCGTTGCCCAGGTCGTTGCCCTGGCGATATTCCACCACGAAATTCTGCGCCCACTGTCCCAGGTCCAGGGTCTCCGGCCGCGAGCGCTCGCGGCGGGACAGCTGCAGGATGTTCTCGATGATCTCGTTCAACCGCACGCAGTGGTTGTTGATGATCTCCACCATGCGCAGGTCCGTGTCGTTCAAATCCGTCGACTCGGCCAACAGCTGCGCCGAATAGCGGATGGCTGCCAGCGGGTTGCGGATCTCGTGCGCGATGGAGGCGGACAACCTGCCCAGCGAGGAGAGCGTGAGCTCCTCGGCGCGGCGGGAAAGCAGCGAGGTATCGTCCAGGAAGATCAGCACGTGCGAATCGTCGTGCGGGGCCAGCCGGGTGAAGCGCGGTATGACCTCCGGCACGCCGTCGGCCAGCGCGGTGGCCGATTCATCGAGCTTGCCCGAGGTGCGCCAGTGGTACAGGCGCCGCGACAGTTCCGGCGCCACCGTGCCCAGGTCGCGTTGTTCGGCCGTGGGATTGCCCATCAGCATCCAGGCCGACTCGTTCAGCTGGTGGATGCGGTTGGCCTCGTCCACCACCAGCACGCCGGTCTTCATGCGGCGGATGATCAGCTCGTTTACCTGGGAAAGGTTGGCCAGGTCCAGGCCGCGCTGTTCGGCCAGGGCTTCGGAGGCCCGCATTTGCCGGCCAAGCACGTAACACAGGGAGGCCGTGGCGAAGTAAGCCAGGCCGAACAGGCCCGATTCGAGCAGCTCCCGGTCCGATTCCACCGTCGTCGATAGCGCCACGAAGGTCTGGCCCAGCATGCCGATGGTGGCCATGGCGGCGAAGAACATCGACAACCGCAGGGGCAGCATCAGGGCGCTGACGGCGATATTGACCACCAGCATCATGGCAATGCCGATGCGTACGTCGTGCATGGCGGCCACCTGCACCACGGCCGCCAGGATGTCCACGGTGACGGCCAGCGCCACGTTCAGGGTCAGCCGGTGCATCCAGGCCCGTGTCCGCCACAGGGCGAACAGGGCGAATGTCAGGAAGGCCAGAGCAACGAAGCGGCTGAGCGTGGGTTGGGGCAGGGCCGGCCAGTCCATCGATCCCGGGCGGAACGCCAGCCCGGTGTAGACCAGAGCCTGGGCTACGCGGAAAACATGGGCAAACCACAGCTCGTGGCGGGTGCTGTCCGGGCGATGGCTCGGCCCGGCCGCGGGGTGGGCTGCAGTGCTGGACACAGGCGTTAGGCTTCCGGCGGCATGCCCCCCCAATGGGGCGCGGCCAGTATAGGCATGAAGCGGCGAAAAACGGCGCCCGGAGCCCCCGGCCCTTTCCATTGGGGGCCCATTGAAGGAAAATACCTGGCCGTATGGCGTGGATCGCGTTCGATTCGTCGTTGCGGGCCATCGTTTGGCATGTGGGCGGCTCCTTTGCCGTCCTACGCTCCCCCCGTCTTGGCGCCGGGCCAGCCCCCCAGGGCCCGTCGCACCTGCACGCTTCCTTATTGTTCGCTCGAGGTATCGAATGAATTTCCACGAGTACCAGGCCAAAGAACTCTTTGCCAAGTACGGTATCGCCGTGCCCCCGGGCAAGGTCGCCAACTCCACTGACGCCGCCGTCGACGCCGCCAAGCACCTTGGTGGGTCACAGTGGATGGTCAAGGCCCAGATCCATGCCGGTGGCCGCGGCAAGGCCGGTGGCGTCAAGTTCTGCAAGAGTCTCGATGACGTCCGCGCCGCCGCCAAGGGCATGCTGGGCACCAACATGGAAACCTACCAGTCCGCCGGCCGCGCGCTGCCGGTGAACCTGGTGCTGGTGACCGATGCCACGGACATCGCCAGGGAACTGTACCTGTCGATCCTCACCGACCGCGATTCGAAGTCCATCAGCTTCATCGCCTCCAAGCATGGCGGCGTGGACATCGAACAGGTGGCCAAGGACACCCCGGAAGACATCCACACCATCGTGGTCGACTTCGTCGAAGGCCTGCAGCCCTACCAGTGCCGCCAGCTCGGCTTCGCGATGGATCTGAACGCCAAGCAGGTGGGCCAGCTCACCAAGATCATGCTGGGCCTGTACAAGCTGTTCAACGAGAAAGACCTCGCCCTGGTGGAACTTAACCCGCTGGCGATCCTGGCCGACGGCAACCTCGCCGCCCTCGACGGCAAGGTCAATTCCGACGACAACGCCGAGTTCCGCCATGCGGACCTGGCCGCCATGCGCGACCTCACGCAGGAAGACGCCGCCGAAGCCGCGGCCATCACGCACAACCTCAACTACGTCACCATGGACGGCACCATCGGCTGCATGGTCAATGGTGCGGGCCTGGCGATGGCCACCATGGACGTGATCCAGCTGGCCGGCGGTGAGCCTGCCAACTTCCTGGACGTCGGCGGCGGCGCCACCAAAGAGCGCGTCACCGAGGCTTTCAAACTCATCCTCTCCTCCGACAAGGTGAAGGCGATCCTGGTGAACATCTTCGGCGGCATCGTCCGCTGCGACCTGATCGCCGAGGGCATCATCGCGGCGGTGAAGGAAGTGGGCCTGAAGATTCCGGTCGTGGTGCGCCTGCAGGGCACCAACGTGGAGAAGGGGCGCGAGCTCCTGGCCAACTCCGGCCTGGCGATCACGCCGGCCGACGATCTCAACGACGCGGCGCAGAAAGCCGTGGCTGCGGCCAAGGGCTAAAGGAACACTATCTATGAGCGTCCTGATCAACAAGAACACCAAGGTCCTCGTGCAGGGCTTCACCGGCCAGCAGGGCACCTTCCACGCCGAGCAGGCGATCGACTACGGCACCAAGGTGGTCGGCGGCGTCACGCCGGGCAAAGGCGGTTCCGAGCACATCGGCCTGCCGGTTTTCAATTCGGTGAAGGAAGCGGTCGATGACACCGGCGCCGACGCCTCGGTGATCTTCGTGCCGCCGCCGTTTGCGGCCGATTCCATCCTCGAAGCCATCGAAGCAGGCATCAAGGTCATCGTCACCATCACCGAAGGCATCCCGGTGCTGGACATGCTGCGCGTGAAGAACGTGCTCAAGTCGCACCCCGATACCGTGCTGATCGGCCCGAACTGCCCCGGCGTGATCACCCCGGGCGAGTGCAAGATCGGCATCATGCCCGGCCACATCCACAAGCCCGGCAAGGTGGGCATCGTGTCCCGTTCAGGCACGCTTACCTATGAAGCTGTGTTCCAGACCACCAACGAAGGCCTGGGCCAGAGCACCTGCATCGGCATCGGTGGCGACCCGATCAACGGCCTGAGCTTCATCGACTGCCTGAAGCTGTTCCAGGACGACCCGCAGACCGAAGGCATCATCATGGTCGGCGAGATCGGCGGTTCCGCCGAGGAAGACGCCGCCGAGTTCATCGGCCAGTATGTGAAGAAGCCGGTGGTGTCCTTCATTGCCGGCGCCTCGGCCCCTCCGGGCAAGCGCATGGGCCATGCCGGCGCCATCATCTCCGGCGGCAAGGGCACGGCGGCGGCGAAGTTCGCCGCGCTGGAAAAGGCCGGCGTCACCACGGTGAAGTCGCCTGCGGACCTGGGCAAGACGCTTGCCGGGCTGATGAAGTAACAACAATTGTCGCTGCACGAAAAAAGGGCCGCATCGCGGCCCTTTTTTTTGTGCAGCTACGCCGCCAATGCGAGCCTGGCAGCATGTTGGCCGGCATGCGAGCGCATGTCGGCCCAGAGTGCCTCGATGTGATGCCATTGGGTGCCAAGCACGCCGATCGATACGCGCGCCATCCACGCGCCGTCCACCTGCGCGGCCGTCAGGTACGCCTTGCCCGATTCGTTGAGCGCCTGCACCCATGCGCGCGTGTGTTCATCGAGGTCGGCGCCGCTGACGCCCGGCGGCTCATGGCGGACGCAAACGGTTTGCAGCGTGATGTTATTCAACACACGCCATTCCGGTTCGGCCTCGACCAGCTGTGCCAGTCGACGTGCGTTGGCCAGGTCGCGGCGTATACGCCTGCTAAGGCCATCCACGCCTTGCTCACGGATCAGGAACCAGAGTTTCAAAGCGCGGAAGCGCCGGCCCGTCGGTATGCTCCAGTCTCTCAGCTGCGTCACTTGTCCATCCGTCGGCGTGCGCAAGTAGCTTGGATTGGTGCCCATGACCTTGATCAGGTGCTGGTGATCGCGCACGAACATCAACGAACTGTCGAACGCTGCGCCCAGCCACTTGTTGGGGCTGACCACGATGGAATCGGCGCGCTCGATGCCTTCCCATCCGGGCCTGTACTCAGGCAGGAGCATCGCGGCGCCTCCCATGGCGGCGTCAACGTGGAGCCATACGCCCCATTCCTGCGCGACCTCGGCCACGGCGTCGATATCGTCCATGGCGGTATCGGCCGTCGCACCCGTGGTTGCGACGATGGCGGCGGGGCGCGCGCCGCGCGCGATGTCCTCTTCGATCATGGCGCGGAGGATCTTTGTATCGAGGCTTCCGCCAGGCTGTGTCGGCACGATGCGGATGTGTTCCACGCCGAAGCCGGCGATCATGGCGGTCTTGTTCACCGAGCTATGGGCCCGGGCAGAGGTATAAACCACCCCGGGTTCTGCCGGCTGCCGGCCACCGCCCAGGGGATATGTGCGGCCGTAATATCGCTCGCGTGCGCAAACGATGGCGATGAGCGTCGAGGCTGAAGCCGATTCCTGGATCGCGCCACGCCATGCAGGCCCAAGTCCCAGCATCTGGCGCATCCAGTCCACGCAAGTCTCTTCAAGCTCCGTCAGGGCAGGGCTTGCCTCCCACGATATGCCGACCATGCCCAGGCCCGTACTCAGCAGATCTCCCAGCACGGATGACAGCTCTACGTTGGAGGGGAAGAAGCCGAAGAAGGAAGGGTGCTGCCAATGCATGACACCTGGCAAAAGAATTGAGTCGAAGTCGGCCATGATGTCGCAGACAGATTCCGCCTGCCGCGGTGGCGCCTTGGGCAGGGCGGCGCGGATGCTGCCGGGCTTGATGCTGCGGGACACCGCACGTTCTTCGATGGTTTCGCGGTACGTCGCGATCCAGTCGATGAGGGCGTGGCCATGTTCACGAAATTCATTCGGGGTCAAAGTTCGATGCTCCGGTGGGTCATTGCTGACGGGCAATGCCATCTTCCGGTTGTGCATCAATCACGGCTGTCGGCTGGACGGCAACGGGCCCCGGCGACACCACTAGCCTTGCCGTGTGTGGTGGATCACAAGCTTGTAGGTGCCGGCAAGAAATATCGGTATCAGGCGCCGGCAAGGCGTCAGTGCACTCGCAGGGATTATCATGGGGGTCTTACCCACGGAGTGCCCCCATGAACGCGTTACGCATCGCCCTGGCCCAGCATGATTTTCCCGTGGGTGCCGTCGAGCCGAATGCGCAGCGGGTGCGGGATCTCACGGCCTCCGCCGTCGCAGCCGGCGCACAGCTGGTTGCCTTCCCCGAGCTCACCCTTTCCGGCTACCCGCCCGAAGACCTGCTGCTTCGTCCCAGCTTCCTGGAAGCCTGCGACAAGGCGCTCGATGCTCTCGCGCGTGAAAGCGCCGACGTCACCACCATCGTCGGGCATCCGCTGTTGATGGGCGAGGTGTTCAACGCTGCCAGCGTGCTGCGCCAGGGAGCGATCGAGACCACCTACCGCAAGCAGGCGCTACCGAACTACACCGTGTTCGACGAGAAGCGCTATTTCCGCTCGGGCAGCGCGCCATGCGTGATCGAAGTGGAAGGAGTGCGGGTGGGTCTGTTGATCTGCGAAGACATCTGGGAGCCCGAGCCCGCGGCGCACGTGGCGACGGCGGGAGCCGAGATAATCGTGGTGATCAACGCCTCGCCGTACGATATCCATCAGGCCGCCACCCGCGAGGCGCTGCTGGCCCAGCGCGCGAAGGACAACGATCTTCCCATTGCCTACGTCAACCAGATCGGCGGCCAGGACGACCTGCTGTTCGACGGTGCCTCCCTGCTGGTCAACCGCGACGGCAGTATCGCTGCGCGCGCACCGTCGTTCGTCGAGGCATTGCTGATGGTCGACTTCGACCGGGCAACGCGCACACTCAAGGCCGTTCACTGGCCTGCCTACGAAGCCCCTCCCGAGGAGGCCATCGTGTACGCGGGCCTGGTACGCGGCATCCGCGATTACATCGGCAAGAACCGCTTTCCGGGCGTGTTGCTCGGCCTTTCTGGTGGCATCGATTCGGCGCTCACCCTCGCCCTGGCGGTGGATGCGCTCGGCGCCGACAAGGTGACGGCGGTGATGATGCCCACCCGCTATACCTCCGACCTGTCCCTGCGCGAGGCCAAGGCCCAGGCCGACCACCTGGGCGTCGAATACCACGTGCTTCCCATTGGCGGGGTCTTCGACAGTTTCATCGGCACGCTCGATCCTGTCTTCGCCGGCCGCGCGCCCGACACCACCGAGGAAAACCTGCAGTCGCGCACGCGCGGCGTGTTGCTGATGGCGATGTCCAACAAGACCGGCAAGCTGTTGTTGTCCACGGGCAACAAAAGCGAAATGGCCGTGGGCTATGCCACGCTGTACGGCGATATGTGCGGCGCCTATGCACCTTTAAAGGATGTCTACAAAACCCTGGTGTTCCGCCTTTCCCGCTGGCGTACGGCGATCGACGGCGCGATCCCGATGGCTGTGATCGAGCGCCCACCGTCGGCGGAATTGCGCGAAGACCAGAAAGACGAAGACTCCCTGCCGCCGTACGACGATCTCGATGCCATCCTGGAACTGTTCATCGAGGGCGAGAAATCCGCCGACGACATCGCGGCCATCGGCTTCGACCGCGATGTGGTGGCAAGGGTGATCCGCCTGGTGTACGTCAACGAGTTCAAGCGCCGGCAGGCCGCGCCAGGTCCGCGCGTGACGGAGAAAGCCTTCGGCCGCGAGCGGCGTTATCCGATCACGTCCGGCTGGCGTTGAGCTTGTCGGTACGCTGCAAAGCATAAAAAAAGGCCCGGTGATCGCTCACCGGGCCTTTTTCCTGATGCGGGATATCAGTGGTGGCCGGAGAACGGAATCGTGCGGCGCCACACCGACGGGTGATGCGGCCAGTTTGGATCCGTCAGGTACGGGTGGTTCGGGTAGTTCAGCGCCAGCACCTTTTTTGTCTGGTCGGCGAGATCCGGCTGCTCGAGCGCAATGTAGCTGCGGGTAAGGATGGCCAGGGCATCGCCCGTCTGCGGGGACTGCTGGTAGTGCTCGATCACGTACTGTGAGCGATTGGCCGAGGCCACGTATGCCTTGTTGCGCAGGTAGAACTCCGCCACGTTGATCTCGAACTGGGCCAGCTCGTTGCGCAGGAAGATCATGCGCTGGCGGGCGTCAGCCGTGTAGTCGGAGTTCGGATAGCGGCGGGAGAGCTCGCTGAAGTCGTCGAAGGCCTGCAGGTTGAAGCCCTGGTCGCGGCGCGTCTGGGCGCCGTCGCGCTGGACGAAGCGCTCGATCAGGCCACCGGTGCGGTCGAAATTGATCAGGCCGCGCAGGTAGTAGGCATAGTCGGCGTGGTTATGCGTGGGGTAGGTCTTCAGGAACCGGTTGATCGTGGAATACGCATCGTCCGGCTTGTTGTCCTTGTATTGTGAATAGGCCAGGTCCAGCTGGGCCTGCTCGTTGTATTCCCCCGAAGGGAACCGGGCAATCAGGCGCTGATAGGCCTTTTCCGCGGCCGAATAGTCGGAATTCTCCATCGAATCGTGAGCGGTGGAGTACAGCTTTTCCACCGGCATCGTGTCGATGGTGTCGCCCTTGTGGCGGAACATCGAGCAGCCGCCCGCCAGGAGGGCGAGGCAGAGCATAATAAGCAGCTTGGTTGCACGCATTTAAAGGGTTCGGATGCTGGATCGAATGAACATGATAGCCGAAACCGGCCAAAAGCCGGGGAGCGGCCGATGAGTACCATACGGCATGAGGCCCGGGTGCCGATGGCAGCCGCGGGACGCCGTTTCGACCAGACTTTGGCCGAGATGTTCCCGCAGTATTCCCGCTCCCGGCTGACCGCCTGGGTCAAGGCGGGCTCCGTCCTGCTGGACGGCCGGGCCGCGGCGCCCCGGCAGCTGCTGGTGGGTGGCGAGGCGGTGCTGATCGAGGCTGAGGTGGCGGTGGAAACCCACGCCGAGCCCGAGGCGATGGACCTGGATATCCGCCACGAGGACGATCACCTGCTGGTGCTGAACAAGCCGGCGGGCCTGGTGGTCCATCCTGGCGCCGGCAATCCGGCCGGTACCCTCTTGAATGCCCTGTTGCACCACGCGCCAGCGCTGAACGAACTGGCCCGGGCTGGCATCGTGCACCGGCTCGACAAGGAAACCTCGGGCCTGATGGTGGTGGCCAAAACGGTGCCTGCACAGACCGGGCTGGTCGCCATGCTGTCCCGGCACGAGGTGGTCCGCCAGTACGAGGCAGTGGTACTGGGCACCATGGTGGCCGGCGGCACGGTGGATGAACCCATCGGGCGTCATCACCACGACCGCCTGCGCCAGGCCGTGCGCGACGAGGAAGACGGCAAGCACGCCGTCACCCACTACCGCCTGCGGGAGCGCTTCCGCGCCCACACGGTGCTGCAGTGCAATCTTGAAACCGGCCGCACCCATCAGATCCGCGTGCACATGGCGCATATCGGCCATCCGCTGGTAGGCGATCCCCTCTACGGCACGGGCCTGCGCCTGCCCAAGGGGGCCACACAAGAACTCATCGCAGCCCTGCGCGGCTTCCGCCGCCAGGCCCTGCATGCCGAGCGGTTGGCCTTCGTCCATCCGGTGACCGGCGAAGACCTCGCTTTCGAGGCCGCGCGCCCGGCGGATATGGAAGACCTCCAAACGATGCTGCGCGAGGACACAAAGCGGGTCGGTTTTGACGACTGAAGGGTTCCTCCGGCCGGACTGGCCGCTGCCACCGGGCATCCACGCAGCGGTAAGCACGCGGCAGGTGCCCGGCCTGTCGCGGGCGCCCTACGACGCCTTCAACGTGGGCATCCGTTGCGGCGACGCCGTGGCCGACGCCGAGGCCAACCGTGGCTCGCTGCGCTGGCGCCTGGGCCTGCCTGCCGAGCCCCTGTGGCTGCGGCAGGTGCATGGCGTGCACGTCGCACGGCCAGCACCCAGCCGGGGTCAGAGTCATGACTCTGATCCCCAGCCCCTGGCGCCCGAGCCCGAGGCCGATGCGGCCGTCGCCGAGCGCGGTGTGCTTGCCATTCAGACCGCCGACTGCCTGCCGGTACTGTTCTGCCTGCCCGATGGCAGCCGGATTGGCGCCGCGCACGCCGGATGGCGGGGCCTGGCTGCCGGCGTACTGGAGGCTACGGTCCTTGCCATGGGCGGTGCGCCGCTGGCGTGGATGGGCCCGTGCATCGGTGGGAAGTCGTACGAAGTGGGCGAGGAGGTGCGTGCGGCCTTCGTCGATGGCGACGCACGCGCTGCTGGCGCATTCACGGCGACGCGTCCTGGGCATTGGCAGTGCGACCTTTACGCCCTGGCACGTCTTCGGCTGACCGATGCCGGGGTGGCGAGCATCCACGGCGGGGGCTTCGACACGTTCGCCGACCGCCGGTTTTATTCCTATCGCCGGGACGCGGGCGCCAGCGGTCGCTTCGTCTCGCTGGTCTGGCGCTAGGGCGCCGACCCTCTTTCAGGAAATCGTTTCGGCGGGCGCCGTCGTCGCCAGATCGCTGGCGTTGCGCGCCGGATGCATCAACGCCTCCAGGAAGGCGTTGCGCCAGCGCGTGATGTCGTTGTTTTCGAGTACTTCCATCGATGCGTCCCAGCGCTGGCGGCGTTCCTTGAGGGACATGTCCAGGGCGCGCTTGAGCGCCTCGGCCACGTCGTCCAGGTCGTTGGGATTCACCAGCAGCGCCGCGCCCAGTTCCTGCGCCGCGCCGGCGAACCGCGAGAGCACCAGCACGCCGGGGTCCTTCGGGTCCTGGCAGGCGATGTATTCCTTCGCGACCAGGTTCATGCCGTCGCGCAAGGGCGTGACCAGGCCCACCCGCGCAACGCGGAAATAGCCGGCCAGCATCTTCTGTGGGTAGGACTTGTTCACGTAGCGGATCGGTACCCAATCGGGCTCGGCAAACTGGCCATTGATGTGGCCGGCGCTGCGCTCCAGGTCACGGCGGATCTGCCGGTACTCAGGCACTTCCGAGCGCGAGGGCGGGGCGATCTGCAGGAAAGAGACGCGCCGGCGCATCTCCTCGTTGTCGCGGAGCAGTCGGGCGAACGCCTCGAAGCGTTGCGGCAGGCCCTTGGAATAATCCAGACGGTCCACGCCGATGATCAGCTCGCGGCCGTCCAGGCTGTGGCGCAGGCGTGCGACATCGCCGGTGTCTTCGGTGCGATGGGCCAGTTCCACCACTTCGGCGGTATCAATGCTGATGGGAAACACACCGGCGCGGAACAGGCGGCCATTGGCCGCGCGGATCCGGCCGCCGGTGCGCATGGCCGCGCCCAGTTCGTGCAGGAAGTAATCTTCCAGCGCACGCAGGTCACGGTGCGTGTGCAGGCCCACCAGGTCGTACGACGCGAGCGATTCGAACAGTTCGCGGTGGCGCGGCAGGGTGATCATCAGGCCCGCCGCCGGCAGCGGCGTATGCAGGAAGAAGCCGATGCGGTTGCGCACGCCTCGGTCGCGCAGCAACTGTGCCAGCGGGATCAGGTGATAATCCTGCACCCAGATGGTGTCGTTGGGCTGGATCAGTCGGGCCACGTTATCGGCGAACACCGCATTGACGCGGAAATAGCCTTCCATATGGTCGCGGCGGTAGTCGACCAGGTCGCCGCGATAGTGGAACAACGGCCACAGGGCGCGGTTGGCGAAGCCGGCGTAGTACTCATCGTGGTCTTTGCGGGAAAGGTCGATGGTGGCGTAGCTGATGTTGCGTTCGGTGACCTCGTGCAGTTCCGTGCCGCTTTCCTTGCCGATGTTGCCGCTCCAGCCGAACCACAGGCCGCCGCGTTCCTGCAGGGCGGCGTTCATCGCCGAGGCCAGGCCGCCGGTCTGCGTCTGCTTGGGCAGGGCCACCCGGTTGGAGATGACCACCAGCCGGCTCATGCAGCCAGCTCCTTAAGCCATGCATGTACCGAGGCGACGTTGGCCAGCGTGCTGGTGGCCTGGCTGGGCTCACGGTCGCCCACGCGTATGGAGAACCCGCCATGGGCGTTGGCCGCCAGGAAGCCGTGTTCGTCGGTTAGATCATCGCCGACGTATACAGGCAGGCGGCCCTTGAACGGAGGTGTCTGCAGCAGGGCCGACACGGCCATGCCCTTGTCCATGCCGCGCGGCTTGAACTCCACCACATGGTTGCCCGGCTGCAGTTCGTAACCAGGCAGTTCTTCGGCCAGTGCGGTGGCGGCGAGCTTCAGCGCGTCGCCTTGTTGCGGCGCCTCGCGATAGTGCAGGGCCACCGCCACGCCCTTGTCCTCGACACGGATACCGGGCAACTGCATGGCGAGCGCCGCGGCGTTACGTCGTAATTCCTCGACCTGGGAGGGATTCACCTGCAATCGTTCGACGGCGCCCTGGCTGTTCCGCTGCTCGAACCCGTGCAGTCCCGCTGCGGCCCACGTGGCACGCCCGAACAGGCGGTCAAGGTCGGCGATGCTGCGTCCGCTGATCAGGGCCAGGGCGCCGCCAAGGCGTTCGTGCAGGATATCGAGTGAGCGTGCCAAAGCCTGCGGCACCCGCACGGCGGCAGGGTCGTCGACGAAGTCGAGCAAGGTGCCGTCGACGTCGAGGAAGAGGGCCCAGGGGTGGCCGCGGTCGGGTTTGGGCGGGGGCGGCAATCCAGCGCGGCGGGCGTTCACCTTGCATCGATCTCCATCTGCGGATAACGGAAGTGTGAAGCCGGCGATGTGAACGGCGCGCGGAGGGGGCACGATGTAGGCACGAATGCTGCTTGAAGCGGCGGCCGCCGGGCCTCATTTGTGGACCATCGACGGCGGCGCCTCACATTCGAGGCAGCGCTCGTGCAAACCATTAAGAATGGGGTTCTAACCGTTATGCGCATGGACAAACTTACCTCGCGCTTCCAGCAGGCGCTGGCCGACGCCCAGTCGCTGGCCGTTGGCCGCGACCACAACATGCTGGAGCCTGCGCACGTATTGGCGGCGTTGATCGACCAGCAGGGAGGGTCCACCGGGCCCCTGCTGACCCAGGCCCACGTGAATGTGCCGGCCCTGCGCGAGCGGATCGGCGAGATCCTGAATCGTCTGCCGAAGGTGAGCGGTCAGGAAGGATCCTTGAGCATCGGCAACGAGCTCACGCGCCTTTTGAACCTTACCGACAAGCTGGCCCAACAGCGCGGCGACCAGTTCATCGCCAGTGAACTGTTCGTGCTGGCGGCCCTGGAGGACCGTGGTGAACTCGGCGCGGCCCTGAAGGCGGCCGGCGCCACCAAAGTCCTGCTCGAGGCTGCGATCGACAAGCTCCGAGGCGGTGAGAAAGTGCAGTCAGAGAACGCCGAGGAGCAGCGCCAGGCGCTTGAGAAATACACCATCGATCTCACCGAGCGTGCTGAAAACGGCAAGCTCGACCCCGTCATCGGCCGCGACGAGGAGATCCGCCGCACCATCCAGGTGCTGCAGCGGCGCACCAAGAACAACCCGGTACTGATCGGCGAGCCCGGCGTGGGCAAGACAGCCATTGTCGAAGGGCTGGCCCAGCGCATCGTCAATGACGAGGTGCCCGAAGGGCTGCGCGACCGCCGCGTACTGTCGCTGGACATGGGGGCACTGATCGCCGGCGCGAAGTTCCGCGGCGAGTTCGAGGAGCGCCTGAAGGCCGTGTTGAACGACCTGGCCAAGCAGGAAGGCCGGGTGATCCTGTTCATCGACGAATTGCACACCATGGTCGGCGCCGGCAAGGCCGATGGCGCCATGGATGCGGGCAATATGTTGAAGCCCGCGCTGGCGCGTGGCGAGCTGCACTGCATCGGCGCCACCACACTCGACGAATACCGCAAATATGTCGAGAAGGACGCAGCACTGGAGCGCCGCTTCCAGAAGGTGTTCGTCGGCGAGCCCACGGTGGAAGACACCATCGCCATCCTGCGCGGCCTGAAGGAGCGCTACGCCGTTCATCACGGCGTGGAGATCACCGACCCTGCCATCGTCGCCGCGGCGACACTCTCCCATCGTTACATCGCCGACCGCCAGTTGCCCGACAAGGCGATCGACCTGATGGACGAAGCGGCATCGCGCATCCGCATGGAGATCGATTCCAAGCCCGAGGAACTGGACCGCCTGGAACGCCGCTTGATCCAGCTGAAGATCCAGCGCGAAATGCTGCGCAAGGAAAAGGATGAAGAGTCCCGCCAGCGCCTGGCGGACCTTGAAGCCGACATCGATACCCTGGAGCGGGAATTTTCCGACCTCAACGAGATATGGAAGTCGGAGAAGGCGGCGCTGCAGGGCGCCACTCGCATCAAGGAACAGATCGAAGAAGCCCGGCTGGAACTGGAAGCGGCGCAGCGCCGGCAGGATTACGCCCGCATGAGCGAGATCCAGTATGGCCGGCTGCCCGAGCTTGAAAAACAGCTGGAGGCCGCGCAGCAGGCAGAGCAGCAGAACTTCAAGCTGGTGCAGGATCGAGTGACCGCCGAGGAAATCGCCGAGGTGGTCAGTCGCTGGACGGGTATTCCCGTATCCAAGATGCTCGAGGGCGAGCGCGAGAAACTCCTGGCGATGGAAACCGTGCTGCACGAGCGCGTGGTGGGCCAGGACGAAGCCGTGCGCGCAGTGGCCGATGCCATCCGCCGCGCGCGCGCCGGGTTGTCCGATCCTAACCGGCCCTATGGTTCATTCCTGTTCCTGGGTCCCACGGGGGTGGGCAAGACGGAACTGTGCAAGGCGCTGGCCAATTTCCTCTTCGACGCGCCCGACGCCATGGTGCGCATCGACATGAGCGAGTTCATGGAAAAACACTCCGTGAGCCGCCTGGTCGGTGCGCCCCCCGGTTACGTCGGCTACGAAGAGGGAGGCTACCTCACCGAGGCCGTGCGCCGCCGGCCCTATAGCGTGATCCTGCTCGACGAGGTGGAAAAAGCCCATCCGGATGTCTTCAACATCCTGTTGCAGGTGCTCGACGATGGCCGCCTTACGGACGGCCAGGGCCGCACGGTGGACTTCCGCAACACGGTGATCGTGATGACCTCGAACCTGGGCTCGAACCTGATCCAGGAACAGGCCGGTGACAGCGAGGCCGACTACATGCAGATGAAGGCCTCGGTGCTGGCCGTGGTGCAGGCGCACTTCCGTCCGGAGTTCATCAACCGCCTGGACGAGCTGGTGGTATTCCGGCCGCTGGGCAAGGCGCAGATCCGCGCCATCGCCCGCATCCAGCTCGACTACCTGGGCAAGCGCCTGGCCGATCGCCAGCTGAAGATCGACATTTCCGATGCAGCCCTCGACATCCTGGCCAACATCGGCTTCGACCCGGTCTACGGCGCCCGGCCGCTCAAGCGCGCCGTGCAGCAGCAACTGGAAAACCCGCTGGCGCAGCAGTTGCTGTCGGGCGTGTACACCAGCGGCGACACCATCACCGTCGGCGCCGAGGGCGGACATCTGGTGTTTGGCAAGGGCGGGGCGTCCTGACAGGACACCCCGCTATAATCAGCGGTCGCGACCAGGTAACCAAGCCCCATGCCCATCTACGAATTCCAGTGCCAGGCCTGCGGCCACCGCTTCGAGCGCCTGCAGAAGCTCTCCGACGCCGACCCCACCGTTTGCCCCACATGCGGCGAGCCGCGGGTGGGAAGAATGCTCAGCGCCCCGGGTTTCCGCCTGGCCGGCAGCGGCTGGTATGAGACCGACTTCAAGAAGGACGGCGACAAGAAGCGAAATCTGGCCGGCGACGGCAAGGTCGACGCGCCCAAAGCCGATACCCCCAAGGTGGATGCCCCCAAGGTGAACGCCCCCAAGGCAGACGTGCCAAAGCCTGCCGCGGCACCCTCCAGCGCCGATTGACCCGCTGGCGGCTGAATCGACCTGGCGCCTCCCGACGCCCGCGTATTCCTTCGTTCATACGGAAAGTGCAAGATCTTGCTCCATGGCGCAGCCGCGCCGGCATGGAAGGAGTTGGGACGATGAAAGCGCGTGCATGGGGCCTCGCGGCCACGTTGGGCTTGGTGGTGGGACTTTCGTTCGTGGCGGTGCCGGCACAGGCGCAACGCTGGGGCAACGGCCAGGTGGTGACCTGCGGCAGCGTCGACGGCAAATACACCCGCTGCAGCGTGCCCTGGCGCGATGCCCAACTGGTGAAACAGGATTCCGATACCCGCTGCGACAGGGGCCGCAACTGGGGCTTCGAACGCGGGGCCATCTGGGTCGACCGCGGTTGCCGTGGCCAGTTTGCCGAGGCCGGCGGCCGGCCGGGCGGTCCGGGTGGTCCGGGTGGTCCGGGGTGGGGTGGTGGTCATCCGCCTGGCGGGCGCGACCAGGTCGTGGTCTGCGGCAGCGAGAACAATCGCTACAAGGTCTGCCCGATCGATCTTCGTGGTGCACGGGTCGCCATCGTCAACAACGATTCGGACACCCGCTGCATCGAAGGTCGCAACTGGGGCACCAACCGCGACGGCATCTGGGTCAATGGCGGCTGCCGGGGACGTTTCGCTGTCCAGCGCCGCTGGTAATCGCGGCCGGCTCCGGGCCGCATGCTAGAATTCGGGGTCTTTTCCACCCGAATAATGGCCGTCGGCGGCCCGGAGCCAGCAGCGCATGCGAACGCACTTTTGTGGTCTCATCGACGAGACCCTCGTAGGCCAGGAAGTCACCCTGTGTGGCTGGGTCAACACGCTTCGCCTGCAAAGCCACGTGGCCTTCGTCGACCTTCGCGACCACGAGGGCATTGCCCAGGTCGTGATCGACCGCGACAACGAAGCCGCTTTCAAGGTGGCCGGCGAGATCGGCTACGAATATTGCATCCGCGTCACCGGCACGGTGCGCAAGCGCATCGCCGCCAACGACAAGCTGCGCACCGGTACGGTCGAACTGGTGGCCGCCACCGTCGAGGTACTCAATGCGGCGAAGGATCTTCCCTTCGCGCTGCACGAGAACCCCAACGAGGACATGCGCATGACCTACCGCTACCTCGACCTTCGCCGGCCCGAGATGCAGAAGATCATGCGCACGCGTATCGCCCTGGTGCGTTCGCTGCGCCGTTATCTCGACGACGCAGGCTTCCAGGACATCGAAACGCCGATCCTTACCAAAGCCACGCCCGAGGGCGCGCGCGACTACCTGGTGCCCAGCCGCGTGCATCCGGGCCAGTTCTACGCGCTGCCGCAGTCGCCACAGTTGTTCAAGCAGATCCTGATGATGGCGGGCTTCGATCGCTACTACCAGATCGCCCGCTGCTTCCGCGATGAAGACCTCCGCGCCGACCGCCAGCCGGAATTCACCCAGCTCGACCTTGAATTCGCCTTCGTCGAAGAACGCGACGTGCAGGATTTCGTCGAGGAGCTGATCCGCCACGTGTTCAAGGATGTGATCGACGTCCAGCTTGATGCGTCCTTCCCGCGCATGACCTGGGCCGAGGCCATGCAGCGCTTCGGCTCGGACAAGCCGGATTTGCGCAACCCGCTGGAACTCATCGACGTCGCCAGCGCCGTGAAACATGTGGAATTCCAGGTGTTCGCGGGTCCCGCCAACGATCCGGAAGGCCGCGTGGCTGCGCTGCGCGTGCCCGGCGGCGCCACCCTGTCCCGCAAGGACATCGACCAGCTCACCGAGCACGCCGCCAAGTACGGTGCCAAGGGGCTGGCGTGGCTGCGCGTGGAAGACAAATCCAAGGGGCGCGAAGGCATCGCCTCGCCCGTGGCCAAGTTCCTCGACGATGCGGCCCTGGCCTCGCTATTCGACCTCACCGGCGCCGATACCGGCGACATGCTGCTCTTCGGCGCAGGTTCCTGGAAGACGGTCACCGACTTCATGGGCCAGGTGCGCCTGAAGGTCGGCCGTGATCGTGGCTTCGTGGCCGAAGGCTGGAAGCCGCTTTGGGTCACCGATTTCCCGATGTTCGAATACGATGCCGAGGAACAGCGCTTCGTGGCGCTGCATCATCCGTTCACCGCGCCAAAGGTCGACGACATCGGCGATCTTCGCGCCAATGCCGCCACGGCGGTCAGCCGCGGCTACGACATGGTGCTCAACGGCAACGAGATCGGCGGCGGTTCGATCCGTATCCATCGCCCGGACATGCAAAGCGCCGTGTTCGGCCTGCTGGGCATCGGTGAGGAAGAAGCCGAGGCCAAGTTCGGCTTCCTGCTCAAGGCACTGAAGTTCGGCGCGCCGCCCCATGGTGGCCTGGCCTTCGGCATCGACCGCATCGCCGCTCTGATGGGCGGCACCGAATCGATCCGCGACGTCATCGCCTTCCCCAAGACCACCAGCGCCCAGGACCTCATGACAGACGCGCCGTCGGCGGTGGCCCTGGCCCAGCTGAAGGAACTGCACGTGCGCGTGGCTGACGCACTGGGCAAGGGATAACGGCCGGTGGCGACCGAGCACGTCATCCTGCTGCATGGTCTGTGGATGCGTGCCTTCGCCATGGGTTTGTTGCGCCGCCGGCTGATCGAGCAGGGTTTCGAAGTCCACCGCTTCGAGTACATGAGCGTGGCCGGCACGCCCGAGCGTGCGATCGTCCGCCTGCAGCGGAAGATGCGCGAGCTGGCGCCGGGGCGGGTACACCTGGTTGGGCACAGCCTGGGCGGCATGCTGGCGCTGCTGGCCTGCGTGGATGACGACCTGCCCGACGGTCGGATTGTCTGCCTTGGCTCGCCGCTGGCCGGCAGCGCCGCTGCGCGTGGCCTGATCGGCCACTGGGGCGGTGACCGCCTGCTGGGCAATGCCCGGGAGCTCCTCGAGCACGGCTTCGAAAGCTGGGATGGCCCGCGCGAGGTCGGCATGGTGGCCGGCTACCTGCCCGTGGGCCTGGGTTCGGTGGTGGGGGCGCTCGCCGACGAACATGACGGCTCCGTATCGGTGGCCGAAACACGCCTGCCGGGCCTGGCCGACCACTGCATGGTGGAAACCACCCATACGGGCCTGCTGATGTCCGCCGAGGTGGCACAGCAGGCGGCCTGTTTCCTGCGTGACGGCCGGTTTGCGGCCGCAAGCGCCGCGGCAGGGTAGGCGCGGGGCGCCAGACGCGGTTTTTGGAGTAAAATCCCCGGCTTCGCCACCTTGCAGCACGCAGGAACATCCCATGGGTAGAGGCCCGTCCATCGAAGGTCGCAAGAACGCCGAAGACGCCAAGCGCGCCAAGGTGTTCACCAAGCTGATCCGCGAAATCACCGTCGCGGCGCGCTCGGGCGTGGTTGACCCTGCCGGTAACCCGCGCCTGCGTTCGGCCGTGGACAAGGCCCTGTCGGCCAACATGACCAAGGACACCATCGAGCGCGCGATCAAGCGGGGCTCGGGTGCCGACGGCGGCGCCGACATGCAGGAAGTTCGCTACGAGGGCTACGGCCCGGGTGGCGTGGCCATCATCATCGACTGCGTCACCGACAACACCACGCGCGCTGTGGCCGATGTACGCCACGCGCTCACCAAGCACGGCGGCAACCTGGGCACCAACGGCTCGGTCTCGTTCCAGTTCGCCCGTACCGGCGAAATCGTCTTCGCCACGGGCGGCGATGCCGCTCAGGAAGAAAAAATCCTTGAGGCGGCGCTTGAAGCCGGCGCGGACGACGTGGTGAACGAAGGCGGCATGAGCACCGTGCTGTGCGCCGGCGAGCACTACCACGCGGTCGAGGAAGCGCTTAAAAGCGCTGGCCTGAAGGCGGAAAGCTCCGATCTGGTCATGCGTCCAGCCAACCGCGTGGCGGTGCCTGCGGAGGTGGAAGACACCTTGCGCGATCTCATCGAGTGGCTCGAAGAACTCGACGATGTCCACGAGATTTATCACAACGCCGCGCTCACCGCGCCGGTCGAAGGCTGAAGCGTCGCGGGTGGCCCATCCACCCGCAGCGACCACCCACACCATGACGCGCATCATCGGCATCGACCCGGGCAGCCAACGCACGGGCGTGGGGATTATCGACGTCGCCGACGACGGCAGCCTCCGCCATGTGTTCCACGGCGCACTGGCCGTGGCCGGCGAGGCCACCTTCCCGCTGCGGCTGAAACGAATTTTCGACGAATTGCAGGTTATCGTTGGCACGCACCTGCCCACCGAGGCCTCGATCGAGCGTGTCTTCATGGCCCGCAATCCCGATTCGGCACTTAAACTGGGCCAGGCGCGCGGCGCTGCCATTTGCGCGCTGGTCAACCAGGGGATCGTGGTGCACGAATATGCGGCCAGTGAAGTGAAGCAGGCAGTCGTCGGCGGTGGACGCGCCGACAAAACGCAGGTGCAACACATGATCGGCATCCTGTTGTCGATCAAGGGGCCCATCCAGGCCGATGCCGCAGACGCCCTGGCGATCGCCGTGACCCACGCCCATACCCGCTCGAGCACCGAACGCTTGGGCATTCCCCGCACCGCATGGAGGCGGCGCCGATGATCGGACGTTTACGCGGCATCCTGGTGACCAAACAGCCGCCCAGCCTGTTGATCGACGTCGGTGGCGTGGGCTACGAGGTGGACGCCCCGATGTCCACCATCTACGAGCTTCCGGCCACGGGCAAGGAAGTCACCCTCCTTACCCACCATGCGGTGAAGGAAGACTCCGTCGCGCTGTATGGCTTCATGCACGAACACGAGCGCGCGCTGTTCCGGAACCTGCTCAAGGTGTCCGGGATCGGCGCCAAGATCGCCCTGGCGGTGCTCTCGGGCGTATCCACCGACCAGTTCTCACGCCTGGTGCTTGCCGGCGACGTGGTGGCGCTGACCAAGATCCCCGGCATCGGCAAGAAGACCGCCGAACGCATCGTGGTGGAACTGCGCGACCGCGTGGATGCCAACGGCGTGGCTATGCCAGCCAACGGCTCGATGCCGTCGGGTGCGCCACTGGACGCCGCCGGCGAAGCCACCGTCGCGCTGCTGCAACTAGGCTACAAGCCAGTGGAAGTGTCGCGCCTGGTACAGAAAACCGCAGCCGACGGCGATGACGCCGAGGCCATCATCCGCAAGGCGCTGCGCGCCGCGCTGGGGAATTGATCGTGCAAACCAATGAAACCCGACGCCATTCGCTGGCCGCACTCGCGGCCGGCGCCGTTGGCGTCGTCTTCGGCGATATCGGCACCAGCCCGCTATACGCCATGAAGGAAACCCTCGGCACGCACGGCATGCAGCCGGAAGCGGACGCCGTGCTGGGTGTGCTGTCGCTGATCTTCTGGGCGCTGATCATGGTGGTGTCACTGAAGTACGTGACCTTCGTGATGCGCGCGGACAACAAGGGCGAGGGCGGCATCATGGCGCTGATGGCGCTGGCTCAGCGCAGCATGGTGGGCAGCCCGCGGGCGCGCTGGGTGCTGGCGGCCATCGGCATTTTCGGTGCGTCGCTGTTTTACGGCGACGGCGTGATCACCCCGGCCATGTCGGTACTCTCGGCGGTGGAAGGCCTGGAGATCGCAGCGCCCGGCCTTGATGCCTACATCATTCCGATTTGCGTGGTGATCATCCTGGTGCTATTCGGCATCCAGCGCCATGGCACGCACCTGGTGGGCCGGGCTTTTGCGCCGGTGATGATTATCTGGTTTATCGTGCTGGCGGTGCTGGGTGGGCGGCAGATCATGGCCCACCCCCAGGTGCTGTATGCGCTGAACCCGATGTATGCGGTGGAGTTCTTCCAAACGCATGGCCGCGGCGCGTTCATTGCCCTTGGCGGCGTGGTGCTGGCGCTCACCGGCGCCGAGGCGCTGTACGCGGACATGGGTCATTTCGGCAAGCGTTCGATTCGCCTGTCGTGGTTCTTCTTCGTGCTGCCGGCGCTCCTGATCAACTACTTCGGCCAGGGCGCCTTGTTGCTGCACGACCAGACGGCGATTGAGAATCCGTTCTACCGGCTGGTGCCGGAAAGCCTGCTGTATCCGATGGTGGTGTTGTCCTCGATGGCGGCGCTGATCGCCTCGCAGGCGGTGATTTCCGGGGCGTTCTCGATGACCCGCGAAGCCATGCAGCTGGGTTATTCCCCACGCATGGCGGTCAAGCACACCTCGCACCAGATGTCCGGGCAGATATTCCTGCCGTGGATCAACCGGCTGTTGCTGGTACTGGTACTGCTGGCGGTGGTAGGTTTCCGCTCATCGAACAACCTGGGTGCGGCTTACGGCATTGCGGTGACCGGTACCATGACCATGACCACCATGCTGGCCCTGGTGGTGGCGCGCAAGCGCTGGAACTGGAGCTGGCCGGCGGTGATCGCCACGGGCGTTATTTTCCTCATCGTCGACTTCGCCTTCTTCGGCGCCAACGCACTGAAGATCGCCCACGGCGGCTGGTTCCCGCTGGTGCTGGGCGTGGTGATCTTCACCATGATGACCACCTGGCGCCGCGGCCGCGACCTCGTCGTACGCGAGATCAAGCAGTCAGGCCTGGCCCTGGCTCCCTTCATCGAGAATATTGGCGAGCACCCGCCGCTGCGCGTGCCGGGCACGGCGGTATTCCTTACCGCCAACCAGAACTCCGTGCCGCACGCCATGTTGCATAACCTCAAGCACAACAAGGTGCTGCATGAGCGCAATGTGATGCTCACCGTCGATGTGCTGGAAACCCCGGTCGCCGATAACGACGAGCGCCTGGACATCATCGACATGGGCGGCGGCTTCTACGGCCTGCAGGTGCGCTTCGGATTCGCCGAGGACCCCAACATCCCGCTTGCCCTGCAGCGGTGCTCGGCCAAGGGCTTAGGCTTCGACCTGATGGACACCACGTTCTTCCTGTCCCGCGAAACCATCGTCGCCGACGTTCGCCGGCCGGGCATGGCCCTGTGGCGCGACAAGCTGTTTGCCTTCATGGCGCGCAACGCGCTGCCGGCGACGGCGTTCTTCCAGATTCCGGGCAACCGGTTGATCGAGCTCGGTGCGCAGGTGGAGATCTAGCGAGCCGCCAAGCGAACGCTTGCAGTTTCAAGCCCAGAGCAGGGCAGGACAGTTTGCGCGATTTGAGCCGAAGTCTAAAATTCCCGGCGTGTTGCATGGCATAGGATGCCGAACCACCCCATAAGGACATGCCCGTGGACCGAATCGAAGCCTTTCTTCGCCAGCATGACGACGCGCGCCACTGGTTGGGGCCGGTGGCGAAGATTTTTGCCGTGCTGCAAGCCTGGATCGCGATCAGCCTGGTAGTGGATCGGAACCCGTACTTCAATGCTTCCGGTGTCGGCATCGGGACGATGCTAGCCGGCGCATGGGTCATGCTGCTGCTGTGCGTGGCGCAGTCACGCGGGCCACGCCTGCGCGGGTTGGCGGCATTGGCCATTGCGCTAGGCTACGCCACGACCCTGGCGGGATTGTTCCTCCCGGTCGCCTGGAAGCAGGATTTTGGCGGATTCCCGGCCATCGGCGATGGGCAATCCATCATCAAGCACGCGGCGATCGCTGCGTTGGCGGCCTGGATCGGACTGGAAGCGCTGGGACGTGAACGAGCCGCGCGCCTGGCGCTGGCCGCGGCGCGATACGGCGTGATCATGGTGCTCCTGTGGATTGGCGGCGCGAAATTCACCAGCTATGAAGCCGAGGGCATCGACAGGCTGCTGCTCGACAGCCCGGTACTCGGCTGGATGCGGCAGGTATGGGACGTACGCGGCGTGTCCGACATCATCGGCGTGGTGGAAATCCTCACCGGCCTGGTATTGCTGGGCTGGCCGCATCGCCGCCGCTCCGGTGGATCCGCCCTGATGATGTGCGGGGCCACTTTCCTCACCACGCTCACGTTCTTGTTCTCCCTGCCGGGATGGTCCGTGCATGTCGGCGCGCCATGGCTGGGCAGCAGCGGGGTCTTTTTCATCGAGGACCAGTTTCTGCTGCTGGTTTGCGTGCTTTGCGTCTTCCTCGAGCGGGGCGGGGTGGGGCGCTTGGCCGCACGCTGATACTGGCGGAAAAGTTCCCAATATGAGCCGATATTGAAAGTCTTCGCTGGAGGGCGTGACTAGGATGGCAGGGTTCCCTGGTTTGCTGGGGGCAACCGAATTGCCATTGGATAGGAAACAACCATGAAGTTGGGAAACTTGCCACAGAATGTCGCCCTCCAATTGAATCAGTTTCACCATCAGCGCCAAATAGAAACTTTTGAGGGCAAACTGGGTCTGCAAAAAACTAC
Source organism: Pinirhizobacter soli (assembly GCF_015905305.1). Lineage (GTDB taxonomy): Bacteria > Pseudomonadota > Gammaproteobacteria > Xanthomonadales > Rhodanobacteraceae > Pinirhizobacter > Pinirhizobacter soli. The sequence goes on along the minus strand of NZ_JADZLQ010000001.1, from coordinate 1,560,121 downwards.
CAGCCAAGGTTTTTTTGGCAATCTTTTCTCGGTGTCCCAGCATGCAGCGGCCAGTATGGCTAGCGCCGCCGTCAAGCATCCAGCTTCGACGCTTGTCTATGGCCTCCTGGCAAGCTCATTTCCCGGGGCCACTGCCAAAGCTCTTTCCCCAAACACGATGCCCATCGCAAGGGCGATTGATAATTGTCTGGATGCGCATCGTCACGACGGCTTCTCCATTGCATATTCGGAAGTCAGGTGCTTGGCAGATGTAGCAAACGAGATTTGCTCGGATAGGGAGCTTGGTAGTTCAAGCAGGCATAGTTTCGATTTATATCAGCCCGACCCATCCGACGCCAGAAAGAATATATGTTTAAGCCTGCTGGATAGAGGGGTTGGACGCAATGCAATTATTTCTTCCGCGTCAAAGACGACCGACGATATCATTAGAGATGTCATAAACGATGTCGTAGGCCATCCGGAATACAAGGAAGACATTGACTACTTTGATGCCCAAAATATTATCGAAGACTATGGACTTATTGGTATGGTGGACGACCGTTTCTTGGACACGCGAGATCTCGCGGACTGGATTTACCAGCGTCAATTTGAGTTGGAGCGCAAGGACGATGCGGGCAAGAGCCACGTCCACCCGCCAACAATCGATGAATTCATCCGCGCCGCGGACAACAGATACAAGGAAAGCGGCGATATAAAGGACTACGATACCTATATGGACGTACTCAGGGGCATCCGTGAGTTGAATCTGCATCAATACGTAAATAATTATTACGGCCACCTCATAGAATCTATCGCGAAGCGACTGCACCTTTAAAGTGCCCGGCGGACCGCATCGACGTCGCCCAGGCGGATTCGCCCGCTGATGTGAGGGGCCACCTTCCTCACGCTCTCTTGTTCTCCCTGCCAGGATGGTCTGTGCAGGTCGGCGTGCCGTGGCTGGGCAGAGCGGGGTCTTTCTCATCGAAGACCAGTTCCTGCTGCCGATTCGCATGCATTGCGTCTTTCTGGAGCGGGGCAGCCCCTGATGGCCGGGGGTAAACCCCGTTAATGCCATAATGTGGCAATGACCGACCGCATCGTCACCGCCGTTGCCGCCATGGACGACGAGGCCCTCGAGGCTTCGATCCGCCCGAAGCGACTGTCCGAGTATCTCGGGCAGCAGGCGGTGCGCGAGCAAATGGCCATCTATATCGAGGCGGCGCGGCGGCGGGGCGGCGCGCTTGACCACACACTGATCTTCGGACCGCCCGGCCTGGGCAAGACCACCCTCTCCCACGTGATTGCCCACGAGCTGGGGGTGAAGCTGCGCACCACTTCAGGCCCGGTGCTGGAGCGGGCAGGGGATCTGGCAGCCCTGCTGACCAACCTCGAGCCCAACGACGTCCTGTTCGTGGATGAAATCCATCGGCTTTCCCCCGTGGTGGAGGAAGTGCTTTATCCGGCGATGGAAGATTTCCAGATCGACATCATGATCGGCGAGGGGCCTGCAGCCCGGTCGATCAAGCTCGACCTGCCGCCCTTCACCCTGATCGGCGCCACCACCCGCGCGGGCCTGCTCACCGGCCCCCTGCGCGACCGTTTCGGCATCATCCAACGCCTGCAGTTCTACGATGTGGACGAGCTCACCGCGATCGTCCGCCGTGCCGCGCGCATCCTCAACATCGAGTGCGCGTTGGAAGGGGCGGTCGAGATCGCCCGTCGTTCACGCGGCACGCCGCGCATCGCCAACCGGCTGCTGCGCCGTGTGCGCGACTTCGCCGAAGTGCGTGGCGACGGCACCATCACCCACCTGGCCGCCCGTGCGGCCATGGACATGCTGAAGGTGGACCAGGAAGGCTTCGACGACCTCGACCGACGCCTGCTTCACATCATCATCAATAACTTCGAGGGTGGTCCGGTGGGCGTGGAGTCGCTGGCGGCTGCGCTTTCTGAAGACCGCGGCACGCTCGAGGACGTGGTTGAGCCGTATCTGATCCAGCAGGGCTTCCTGATCCGAAGCGCCCGGGGCCGCATGGCCAGCGCCAAGGCTTGGCGGCACCTGGGCCTGTCGCCGCCGCCACGGCAGCCGCAGGCGCCGGACCTTTTCGGCAGCGACGAGGCATGAACGCCGAGTTTTCCTGGCCGGTCCGCATCTACTGGGAAGATACGGACGCTGGTGGCGTGGTCTACCACGCCAGCTACGTGCGCTTCCTGGAACGGGGCCGTACCGAGTTCCTCCGCTCAGGCGGCATGGACCAGGTGCGCCTGAGCCAGAACACGGGTTTGGCCTTCGTGGTGAGGGAAATGACCCTGGATTTCCTCCGCCCGGCCCGACTGGATGATGAACTGCTGGTCACGGTGACGGTCAAACAGCGTCGTTCAGCAAGTATTCTTTTCGCCCAGGAGATTCACCGGATCGACGGGACGCCGCTATTGCGCGCCACGGTCCGGGTCGCCTGCGTGGAGCTTGCCTCCATGCGGCCGGTAGCGATTCCCCCCGATCTATTCCCCCATTCCCTTGTCGTTGCACCCGCTGGAGAGCCCTGATCCGATGAACGGTGGACTGAACGTATTCAAGCTGGTTACCGATGCCAGCATTCCCGTCCAGCTGGTGATGCTGCTCTTGCTGGTGTTCTCGTTCCTGTCCTGGGTGATCATCATCCGCAAGTACTCGCAGATGAAAATCGCCCACGACAACGCCGAAAGCTTCGAGGAGCGCTTCTGGTCGGGCGCCGATCTTGCGGGCCTCTATCGCGAGGTCAGCGCGCGCGGCGACCACGCCCACGGCCTGGACAACGTCTTCGAAGCCGGTTTCCGCGAGTTCGCCCGCCAGCGCAAGAGCCGCGGCAGTGATCCGGCCCGCGTGGTCGAGGGCGCCGAGCGCGCCATGCGCGTGGCCGGCACCCGCGAGATCGGCAAGTTGGAACAAAACCTCGAATTTCTCGCCAACGTTGGTTCCATCAGCCCATACGTGGGTCTGTTCGGCACCGTGTGGGGCATCATGGGCGCCTTCCAGGGCTTGGGCGAAATGAAGGACGTCACCATTTCGGTGGTGGCCCCGCATATCTCCGAGGCGCTGATCGCCACGGCCATGGGCCTGTTCGCCGCCATCCCGGCGGTGTGGGCCTATAACCGCTACGCCAACAAGGTCGAGCGGATCGCCTCGCGCTACGAGGTCTTCCAGGAAGAGTTCTCCTCGGTGCTGCAGAGGCAGATCCAGTCTTCCGACGACCTGGCCTGAGCCGGCGGGAGCCGATAACCCTATGCGCCACGCAACCAAGCGGGTCAAACGGAAGCTGAAGTCCGAGATCAACGTCGTGCCTTATATCGACGTCATGCTCGTGCTGCTGATCATCTTCATGGTCACCACCCCGATGATGAACCTCGGGGTGGACATCCAGCTGCCGCAGACCGAAGCGAAATCGCTCAAAGACAAGAAAGACCCTGTCGTCATTTCGGTCGACGAGGCGGGTCAGCTGTATCTCACCTTCGAAGGCACCAAGCGCCAGCCCACGGACATCGACGGCCTGCGCACCAAGATCACCGCGTTCCACGACGCCAACCCGGAACTGCAGGTATTGATCGCCGGTGACGAGCGCGTGCCGTACGGCAAGTTCTACGAGATCCTGCCGATCCTGCAGACCGCGGGTGTCTCCAACATTGGACTGATGAGCCAGCCGCAGTCGGGCGGGAAGAATGGAAAACCCTAAGGGCACGCCCAAGGCGGTCGTCCTTGCCGCCATCCTGCACCTTGGCATCGTCGCCTTCCTGTTCCTGGCGATCCTGCCGTGCTCGGACTACGCCGGCTTCTTCGACAAGCTGGGGTTGCCTGCGTCCTGGAACCCGATCACCTGCGAACGGCCGATCGAGCTGCCGGGCCAGATCATCAATGCCACCCTGATCGGCCCTACCGGATCGCCGCCGCCGAAGGTTGCCAAGACAAAACCTGTCAAGGATGCAACCCCGCCGCCTCCCACGCCGCCACCGCCGACACCGCCACCCCCGGTCAAGCCGCCCGATCGCGATCTCCCGCCACCGCCCAAGCAGCCGGACCTGAAAGACCAGGAAAAGGTGGTCGAGGACGCATTGCAGAAGGCCGACGACGCGAAAAAGCTTCAGGAAGAGAAGCAGAAGCAGCAGCAGGCCGAGCTCGACGCGCAGGCCGCCAAGGCCAAGAAACAGAAGGAAATCGACGAGCTCTTCAACAAGCTGGACGCGGCGCAGGCCGCGACCAAGAAGGCCGACGCGTCCAAGAAACAGGCCCAGGACAAAGCCCAGGAGCTCAAGAACGCCTCCAATGACGCCCTGCCGGACCTGCCCAACGCCGACCAGAAGCAGACCGGCACCAATGGCGCCGATACGGGCCTCGTGGGCCGTTACCAGGCCGCCATCCAGAATTCGGTGACCCAGCACTGGATCCAGCCCGATACCGTCCAGTCCGGGACAAGCTGCAAGGTGCATGTCACCCAGATTCCGGGCGGCGATGTCCTCAGCGTCAGCGTGGATTCCAGTTGTCCGTACGATGCTGCCGGTCGCCAGTCGGTCGAAAACGCCGTCCTGGCCGCCAAGCCCTTGCCCTACCAGGGCTTCGAGTCCGTCTTCCAGCGTGACATAACCATCACCTTCAGGCCGCAATGATCCCGCCCATGCGAAAACTGACCCATCTCCTTGCCTTCGCCCTTGCCGCCGCGGCCGCCTTCGTGGCCGGCCCCGTGGCCGCCCAGTCGCTCAACGTCGATATTACCCAGGGCTTGAAGTCCGCCACGCCGATCGCCGTGGTGCCCTTTGCCCAGGCCGAAGGCACCCCGCTGCCCACTGACGTCGCCGACGTCATGCGGGCCGACTTCAACCGTTCGGGCAAATTCCGCGCCCTGGACAAGAAGGACATCGTCGAGATGCCTTCGAAGGGGGCGGACATCCAGTTCGCCACCTGGCGCCTGCTCAAGCAGAACTACATCACCGTCGGCCGCATCGTCGATGCCGGTGGCGGCATGCTGCGGGTGGAATACGAGTTGTGGGACGTCAACCGCCAGCAGAGCATGCTGTCCCAGGCGTTTACCGCCCCGGCAGGCGACCTGCGCGGCGTGGCCCACCAGATCGCCGACCAGATCTATGAAAAGATCACCGGCGTCCGTGGCGCCTTCTGGACCCGCATCGCCTATGTCACGGCGGTGGGCCTGAACCGCAACGCCAACTACTCCCTGATCGTGGCCGATTCCGATGGCTACAACCCCCAGGTCGTGGCCCGTTCGAAGGAATCCCTGCTGTCGCCGGCATGGTCGCCGGACGGCCGCAAGATCGCCTATGTGTCGTTCGAAAGCGGCAATTCGGCCGTCTATGTGCAGGATATCGGCACTGGTTCCCGTACCCTGCTGGCCTCGCACCCCCGCGGCATCAACAGCGCTCCGGCGTGGTCCCCGGACGGCAGCAAGCTGGCGGTATCCCTGTCCTATGTAGGGAACCCGGAGATCTTCGTCATCGACGTCGCCTCCCGCCAGGAACGCCGGATCACCAACAACGTATCGATCGATACGGAACCGGTGTTTACCCCGGATGGCCAGTCGATCATCTTCACCTCCGACCGCTCCGGTAAGCCGCAGCTGTACCAGACCTCGGTGGGCGGGGGGGATGCCCAGCGCATCACCTTCAGTGGCGGTTTCAACGCCAGCGCCTCGGTCAGCTACGACGGCAAGCAAATTGCCATGGTGCAGGGCAACGGGAACGTGTATCGTATCGCCATCATGGACCGTAGTCTTGGCGGCCAGGTGCGCTACGTTTCGCCGGGTAACGTCGACGATTCGCCCAGCTTTGCGCCGAACGCCGGGATGCTTCTTTATGCTGCATCGCAGGGAACCCGCGGTGTGCTGTATGCGGTATCGGCCGATGGCCTGGTGCGCCAGCGCCTGGTTCTGTCGGACGGCGATGTCCGCGAACCGTCTTGGGGACCCTACCGGCAGCGTTAAGCCCCAGGCGCGCACGGCGCGACGGGGAAATACGGCAGGCGCGGAATTCCGCGCCTTTGCCATGAGAGAATTTGGCGGTTGGCTTTAGAAGGTCATCTGCGAAAGCGTGGGCACGGGTGCGGGACAGCGCCCAGCCGGCGCCAGCTTTAAAAACAACAGCCGGACCACCGGCGAGCCTGTCCCAAAAAGAAAACCGACTGTCGGATCCCAAACTGTTGAAGGAACGTCCCATGAATAAGACCGTTCGCGTCACCCTCGCCGCCCTGTTCTGCGTTGGCGCGGTGGCCGCTTGCTCGAAGAAGGCTGTCAAGACCCCGCCTCCGCCGCCGCCGGAGCCGATGGCCCAGACCCAGGCCCCGACCAACGACGGCGCCTACACGCCCGAGTCGCTCGACACCGTCGACTGCCTGCGTCAGCGCACTGTGTACTTTGACTTCGACAGCAACGAAGTGAAGCCGGAATACCAGGCTTTCCTCGCCTGCCACGCCAAGTACCTGCGTGATCGTCCGTCGGCTCAGATCCGTCTGACCGGCAACACCGACGAGCGCGGCACCCGCGAGTACAACCTGGGCCTCGGCGAGCGCCGTGGCAATGCTGTCCAGGGCGTGCTGGCTGGCCAGTCGGGCCAGGTCACCGTCGTCTCGAAGGGCAAGGAAGATCCGACCTGCCGCGAGCACAACGAAGACTGCTGGTCGAAGAACCGTCGCGTTGAGATCGAATACACCGCGAAGTAATGATGGTGTTGTCCAGGAACCACCTGGCCACTTGCAGCGTGGCGGCCTTCATGGCCGCCACGTTGTTTGGCTTTGCTTTCCCCGTGCAGGCGCAAGATACGCGTCTATCCCTGGCCGATCGCGTCAGTCGTCTGGAACAACAGGCGCAGGCCAACCAGGCCAATGCAAGCACGGTCAACCAGATTTCCGAACTGCAGCAGCAGAACGCCCAGCTGCAGGGCAAGATAGAAGAACTGCAGCATCAGCTGCAGACCATGCAGGATTCCGGCAAGAGCCAGTACGTGGACCTCGACACCCGCCTGGGGCGTCTTGAGGGCAACCGTACAGGCGCCGCACCCGCGGGCGCACCCGGCGCAGGCCCTGCAGCGGCATCGGCCGCCACCACGCCCACGCCAGCTTCCGCCGACAGCACCACCGACGACATGATGGCGCCGCCTCCGCAGGCAGCTTCGATCACCCCCGTGGGTGGCCGTGGCGCAGCACCGGCCGCCGCTGCCAAGGCGCCCGCCCCGCAGGCGGTCGACCCGGCCCAGCAAACGGCCTACAACACGGCTTTCACCGCCTTGCGCGGCGGCGATTTCGCTACATCCGCCAAGGGCTTCAAGGATTTTCTCACCAAGTACCCGGACAGCCCGCTGGCGCCCAACGCCTATTACTGGCTGGGTGAGTCGTACTACGGCGCCACCAACTATTCCGTGGCGCTGGAAGCCTTCAAGCGCCTGGTCGGCCATTGGCCCACCAGCGAGAAAGCGCCCGACGCGCTGCTGAAGATGGGCTACTGCCAGCAGTTGCTCAAGCAGCAGAACGAAGCAGTGGCCACGCTCAAATCGGTGTCGGTGAAGTATCCCGGCTCCAAGGCCGCCAGCCTTGCCGCCGAGCGCCTGCGCCGCATGCAGCAGCCGGCGAACTGACGGGCCATAGCGATGAACGCCGAGGCCCCCGTGGCGAACGCGGCGGCCCCCCGGGCCGAACGCCTGCGCATCACCGAGATCTTCCACTCCATCCAGGGTGAGGCCGATGCCATCGGCTGGCCCACGGTATTCGTGCGCCTCACCGGATGCCCCCTGCGCTGCGTGTGGTGCGATACCGAATATTCCTTCCACGGCGGCCAGTGGCACGACATCGAAGCCATCGAAGCCGAGGTGGCCCGCCATGGCGCGCGGCACGTCTGCGTGACGGGCGGTGAGCCGCTGGCACAGAAGCGCTGCCTGGTGCTGCTGGAGAAGCTTTGCAATGCCGGCTACGAGGTATCGCTGGAGACCTCCGGCGCCCTGGATGTCTCGGCGGTCGATCCACGCGTGCGCAAGGTGATGGATCTGAAGCCGCCGGACTCCGGCGAGAGCGCGCGCAACCTGTGGTCGAACCTTGAACACTTGTTGCCCCACGACCAGGTCAAGTTCGTCATCGCCAGCCGTGGCGATTTCGAATGGTCGCGCGATGCGGTCGTCCAGCATGCGATCGACCGCACCTGCATGGTGCTTTTCTCCCCCGTCCACGGCAAGGTGGATCCGCGCGAGCTTGCCGAGTGGATCCTGGCCGAACGCCTGCCGGTGCGTTTCCAGATGCAGCTGCACAAGCTGTTGTGGAACGACGCCGCGGGCCACTGATCGAGTCGAGCGATGAACGAAGTGAAACAACCCCGCGCCGTGGTGCTGGTATCCGGCGGCATGGATTCAGCCGTCACCATTTCCCTGGCCCGGGATATGGGTTTCGAAGTGTTCGCGCTGAGCGTGGCCTATGGCCAGCGCCACAACTCCGAACTCGCCGCTGCCGCACGTGTGGCCAGCATGCTTGGCGCCGCCGCGCACAAAACCGTAACCGTGGACTTGCGCAGTATCGGCGGCTCGGCGCTCACCGCCGATATCGATGTGCCGGAAGAGGGCGGTGAGGGCATCCCGGTGACCTACGTGCCGGCCCGCAACACCATCATGCTTTCCATCGCGCTGGGTTGGGCCGAAGTGCTTGGCTCCATCGACATCTTCTGCGGCGTCAATGCGGTGGACTATTCCGGCTACCCCGACTGTCGCCCGGCCTTCATCGACTCATTCCAGGCCCTGGCGAACGTCGCCACCAAGGCCGGGGTGGAAGGCCACCGGATGACCATTCACGCCCCGCTGATGGCCATGAGCAAGGCCGATATCGCCCGCGAGGGCGCGCGCCTGGGTATCGATTTCAGCCAGACGGTCAGTTGCTACCAGGCCGATGCGGAAGGCCGCGCCTGCGGTCACTGCGACGCCTGCCGCCTGCGCCGGCAAGGCTTCGAGGCCGCCGGCCTGCCCGATCCCACCCGCTACGTGTTGTGACAGGCCAACCCAACCGGTTAAACTATCAGGCTATCGCTCCGGGCCGTTAGCTCAGTTGGTAGAGCAGCGGACTTTTAATCCGTTGGTCGATGGTTCGAATCCATCACGGCCCACCATGCGTAGCAGCGGTTTGAAGCCTGCTACCGCAACGATCTGAACCCGACGCGAACTTCTTCCGACAACAGCGCCGGCTGCTCCCACGCGGCGAAGTGCCCGCCCTTGGGCAACCGGTTGTAGTGCACGAGCTTGGGAAAGGCCGCCTTGGCCCAACTCTGCGGCGCCTGGTAGAGCTCATCGGGAAAGGCGCTGACAGCCACAGGCACCGTAACGCCCTGCGGGACGAAGAACGCAAGCTTGTTTTCCCAATACAGGCGAGCGGAAGAGATCGCCGTGCTGGTCACCCAATAGAGCGTGATGTTATCCAGGATGTCGTCCCGCGTAAGGCCTTCGGGCTTGCCGTCGAATACGCGTGCGATCAACTCGTAACTGCGCGCGTCGTGATCGAGTATCCACGCCGCAAGACCAACCGGTGAATCCTCGATGGCGTACAGGCTCTGTGGCCTGAGCCTCATCTCGTTGGCGTAGCCCAGACCCGTCTTGTAGAAGAAATCCAGCTGTTCATAAGCATGGCGTTCGTCGGGTGAGAGACCCGGCGGAGGCGGGCCGCCCGCGCTGAGCGCTTTGACAATCTCCGGCGGCAAGGTGGAGGGCATGTTCAAGTGAATACCCATGACGTCCGAAGGCGCCAGTACGGCCATCTGCTCGGTTACCGGATCACCCCAGTCGCCTCCTTGCGCCACGAAGCGTTTGTATCCAAGGCGGTGCATCAGCGTGATCCAGGCGCGGGCGATACGAGGCGGATCCCAGCCAGGAGCGGTGGGCTTGCCTGAGAACCCATAGCCCGGAAGCGAGGGAATCACGATGTCGAATGCATCCGACGCGATTGCGCCATGTGCGGTGGGATTGGTCAGCGGATCGATAATCTTCAGCTGCTCGATGATCGATCCAGGCCATCCGTGCGTAACGATAAGCGGCAGCGCGTTCTTTTCCTTCGAACGGACATGGATGAAATGGATGTCCAGCCCGTCGATCTGGGTGATGAACTGCGGCAAGGCATCGAGCCTCGCTTCGACCTTGCGCCAGTCATATTCCTTCACCCAATAGCTCGCCAGCGCCTTCATCGTCGCCAGCTGAACGCCTTGGGAGGTATCGGGCACCGTTTCACGGCTGGGCCATCGTGTTGCTTCCACGCGCTTGCGTAGATCGACAAGGTCAGCATCCGGAACATGGATCTGAAACGGCGTGATGGCAGCCCCATGGCTGCTTGTCTGTTTTGCAGTGCTGCCCATGGCGATGGTCCTCTCGGAAAACCCGAGCATGCCCAACGGGGCCGCCGCGAATGTAGCTGCCGCGGCACCTAATAGTTTGCGTCGCCCGGGTGACGGCGGCTTGGCGTCGTATGACATGAGATCTCCTTGACGGATGAAATCAGTCAGCCTGCCGCTAACATGGACTTCCAGTAGGTCACACACGATCAAAGCAGACTCGACGGAATGCGTCGATAGGACTTTGGTATTAGGTTCGCGTTGGGGCGCTAGTGAATTAGCGCGTCAACGACGCCAGGATGGCCGCATCCGTCGCGTCCAGGACATCGCCTTCGCTCGCGCGGAAGTGCCGGTGGAAGGCGACCACCGCCGCGCGCGGATCACGCGTGTCGTAGCCGACCAGGCGCAGGGCGTTCATCGCATCGAAGCCGGGCGGTGCCGGCGCCAGTGGGAGCGCGTACCAGCGCCCGAATCCATAGCGCGCCAATTCCGCCCACGGGAAATAAACGCTCGGATCATCCTTGCGCCCCGGCGCGATGTCGGCATGGCCGACCACGGCGGTTTTGGCGATGCCCAGCCGTTGCGTCACATCGTTGAGCAGCGCGACCAGTGCCTGGATCTGCGCGGGCGGGAAGGGTGAGTGGCCGTCGTTGACGATCTCGATGCCGATCGAGGCTGAGTTGACGTCGGTGATGGTGCCCCAGCGCGATGCCCCCGCGTGCCAGGCACGGCGTCCGTCGTCCACCAGCTGGCGGATTTCACCGTCGGGGCCTACCAGATAATGGGCGCTTACCGGGTCGTCGCCACCTGGCTGGCGCAGCACCTGCAGCGAGGTCGCCATGTCAGGAATCGCCGTATGGTGCAGCACAATAATTTCAGGGCGACGGGCGCTTTCGTTGGGCGAGGGCGTCCAGCGGGCAAGCGGGCTGCGTTGTGGCGCCGGGCCGCTGGCACAGGCGGAAAGGAGCAGGCAGGCGGCGAGGGCAAGGGCGCGCAAGGGCATCGGACCATCATAACTTGCGAAGCGCCGCCCGGCAGTGCAGGATGCACCCGGGGAGAGGGACAACATGACTCGTTCAGAAACGATCCAGGGGCGGATCGCGCGCGTGCGCGGATTCGAAGTGGAGTTGTTCGAAGACGGATTTTCACTCATTGACCAGGGCGACGTGGTGCTCAACCGTCGCTATGTCGGCTTGTCGATGTCCACGCAAGCTGAAGCCCTGCATTTTCTCATCGCCGAGGCTCGTGCCTGGGCGAATGAGTGCCGCTCGCAGATGTAGTGGCCGTCGAGAAAACAGCGGCCCGGGTGTGAGCCCGGGCCGTCGTTGTATCTGCTACCCGGACGGTTAGAACAGCGCCGCCGCCTTGGCCAGCGCGATGTACACCCCGATCAGGAACGGGATGCCCACGGCCAGCCATGCCAGCACGCCGATCACGCCGAACGGGCCGCGTGCCGCTGCCGCCCGCTGCGCTACATCAGTAGACGCCTCGTGCTGCAGCGAGCGTTCGTGGGCGAGCTCGGCCTCGGTCATGTGGTACTTCGCGTTCACCGGCCGCACCATCGCATTGGCGATCAGCCCAATCAGCAGCAGTCCGGCCAGGATATACAGCGTGCGGTCGTATACCAGCGTGTTGGCCACACCGGCGTCCAGCTGCTTCTGCCGCAGCGAGGCGATCAGCATGGGACCGGCCACGCCCGCCACCGACCAGGCCGTAAGCAACCGTCCATGGATGGCGCCGACCATCTGGGTGCCGAAGAGATCGGCCAGGTACGCCGGCACCGTGGCAAAGCCGCCGCCGTACATCGACATCACCACGCACACCGCGATCACGAACAAGGCGGCCAGGCCCATGTGCCCGAGCGTGGGCAGCGTGCAGTACAGGATGATGCCGAGCACGAAGAACACGACATACGTCGCCTTGCGCCCGAGGTAGTCCGAGGCCGAGGCCCATGCCAGGCGGCCGACGCTATTGAACAGGCTGATCAATCCCACCAGGCCCGCAGCCGCGGCAGCGATGGCTGCCTTCTGTTCGACGGAGAGGCCGGCGGTGCCGGAACCTTTCAGGCCCAGCAGTTCGCCGCCGAAGACATCCTGGAACATCGGGCTTGCCATCGACAGCACGCCGATGCCGGCGGTGACATTCATGCACAGCACGATCCAGACCATCCAGAACTGCGGCGTGCGCCAGGCACGCGACAGATGCACGTGGTGATTTGAAATCAATCCCGTGGATTTTTCAGGCTTGGGTACCCAGCCGGCCGGCTTCCAGCCGTTGGGCGGCACGCGGAAGCCGAAGGCGCCCAGCGACATCGCCACCAGGTAGATCGCGCCCATCACCATCAGCGTGGCGGGGACGCCTGACACGCTGCCTACGCTGAAGACGGACATCAGCTTCACCGCGATCGGAGCGCCGATCATGGCGCCACCGCCGAAGCCCATGATGGCAAAACCGGTGGCAAGGCCGCGCCGGTCGGGGAACCATTTGATCAAGGTGGAAACGGGAGTGATGTAGCCCAAACCCTGTCCGATGCCGCCGAGCAAACCGCAGCCCAGGTACACCAGCCACAACTGGTGGATGGAAACGCCAATGCCTCCCAGCACCAGCCCGCCGCCCCAGCACAGTGCGGCGTAGAAGCCCGCCTTGCGCGGCCCGGCATGTTCAAGCCAGCCACCCCAGATGAAGGCGGAAATGCCCAGGACGGCGATGAAGGTTTCGAATATGTGATTGACCGCCGGAACCGTCCAGTTGCACGTGCTGGTGAACATCTGGGCGAAGAAGCCCAGGTTTGCACAGGCAGCGGCATCGGTGCCCGTCAGCAGCTTGGTCATCGGCAGCCAGAACACCGAGAACCCGTAGGCCATGCCGATGGAAAGGTGGATGGCCAGCGCCGCGGGGGGCACCAGCCAGCGGTTGAATTTCGGTCCGGCGATGATGCGTTCCCGTGCCAGTATTCCGGCATCGGCCGTGGTGTCCGACATGGTCTTCCCCCTGGTGGTGCGCGGACCTGGCTGGCCCGCGAATCGGCCCATGGTAAATGGACGAGGGCCTGTTGCCACCCGACCAAGGTCGAACCCCGCAGGCGACGGCAGCGCGCGCCTATACTCGTCTTCCCCCTAAGAAGGAGACACACCGATGAAGCGACTGATCATGAGCCTTGCGCTTGCCTCGCTGGCCACGGCCACGGCCATGGCTGCCGACACCCCGGCGCTGCCGGTCACCAAGGCCCCGGCCGGCGCCGAGGTCTATATTGTTTCGCCCAAGGATGGCGCCACCGTCGGTCCCGAGGTCACCGTGGTCTTCGGCCTGAAGGGCATGGGCGTGGCTCCCGCTGGTGTCAAGAAGGAAGGGACCGGTCACCATCACCTGCTGGTGGATGTAGACACCCTGCCGTCCGCAGGCGCGCCCATCCCCAACGACGCCACCCATATCCACTTCGGCAAGGGCCAGACCGAAACCTCGCTGAAGCTGGCCCCGGGCAAGCACACCTTGCAGCTGGAACTGGGTGACGAAAACCATATTCCCTTCGACCCGGCGATCGTGTCGAAGAAAATTACCGTCACCGTTAAGTAAGCGGCGTCTCCAACGAAGCTGTCAGCATCGCCACCGCCATTTCCACTTCGAAGGGAGTGGCGCGTGGATGCATCATCACGCAGCGATGGTCCTCGCCGTTACTGACGCAGGAAATCGGCTTGAGCGGGCGACCGTCGCTGGAATCGAACGACGGCGGCATCGAATCAGTGAAGTCACACCACTGTGGTACCAGCGCGCCGTGGTCGGGGCCGCCGGCGATAATGCAGATCCATTTGCGCAAGTCGCTCGATCCTAAGTCAAATGCTTCACCCAGCCCGGTAACTTGACCAACGCTGGAAGGAATAATTCGCTGACGGTGAAGGAATGCCGGAAACGCACACCAGTTGTGGTCAGCCTGCAGCCTTGCCAAGGTTCTTGCTGATCACTTTCAGCTTTTTGCCCAGCTCTTCTACTTCATCGCGGCGCTGGGCCGTGCGGCGGTTCTCAGCTTCCCGCACCGTCATGTAAGCGCGGTTGGTGTCGCGGACCGCTGCGATCACGGCAGAGCAGGTTTCCTCGGCGGTCGATGCGCGCGTGTAGAAGCGCAGGCGATCGGCCAACAGCTCCAGCCGCATGCCCGGGCGTGCCTGCTCGACCTGGCGCGCGGATTCGAGGAAGTATTGATGCCATTCGCGGTCGGGCGCGCCGGAAAGCACGGCGCACGCCTGGGGAAGGTGATGAGGTTCGATCTGGGTGCTGTCGTCCACCGCTTCGAAGTGGTCGATGGTGTAGGTCTCGGGGCGCTTTCGATGGTCCACGTCAGGTTCCTTGCCTCGGCTAGGGGCATGGTCGCCGCTGCCGCGTGGTGATGGCGTGCAGCGTTCACCCGTCTTGCACGGCGGTCAGGACACGCTCTGCGACAATCCAAGGGGCTTAAGACCGTGACCTATCTCTCGCGCATGTTCTTTCGCCTGTATGCCCCTGCCACCTGCGTGGCCGCGTCGGGCGCAGCCCTGGCAAGCGTGGGCCGCAGCCTGGGTGCCGACGCCGCCGATGCCGCCGAATCGACTCTGACGCTCACTTCGGTGGCCGGTTATGCCTTGCTCTTGCTGGCCGCCGCCCTGGTGGGGCTGGCCAGCTTGCGGCTACTGCGCTGGAAATCAGGGGCGGTGGCAAGTTGTTTTGTCTGCGGCTGCCTGCTCCAGGCCGAACGCGAGAGTCGTCACGGCATCTCCAGGCGTTGCACCGGCTGCGGCAAGATCCATGCGCGCAGTGGCCTGATCCGCGCGATGCGCTAGGGCTTCATGGCCGGCCGCGTAGCCGGCCCACCAGCAGCGGAAGCAGGGCCAGCAGGGCCAACGCCCCCATCGGGATCAAGACGTGATGATTGAGCAGCAGGCTGGCGTCCAGCGGCTGGCCTTGTGCCATGGCCACGTCCAGCCCCGCGCCGATGGATGTTTCAAATACCGTGGTGACGGCACCACCCGCGGCCGTGGCGCCCAGGAACAGCCACAGCGGGCAGCGCAGCCAGGCCAAGGCCACGGTCATGCCGCCGAAGGGCAAGATGGGGACCAGGCGCAGGAACAAGGTGTAGCTCACCGGATGGCTGCCAAAGCCGTGGCGAAGCCGTTCCACCAGCACCGGTGGATGTTTGGAGCCTGCACCGAAGGCGTACCGGCTGGCCAGGAACAGCAATAGCGACCCCAGCACCAGGCCGATGGTGGAACAGATCGCGCCATCGACCAGGCCGAACATCAGCCCGCCGGCAAAGATGATCACCACGGTGCCGGGGATACCCGTGGACACCGCCAGCGTCAACAGGCCGATGAAGGTCAGTCGCGTGGATAGCGGGCTTGCCGCCACCATCGCATGCAGCATGTCCTGGTCGGCGACCAGGTTCGTGGGACTCAGGCGGTCAAAGGCGCCGGAGCAGAAAAGCACGATGCCGGTGGCGACCAGCAGGAGGAGGGGGAGCGCTGCGCGCCAGCGGCTCAATACGCCGGGCCTTCCTGCCCGTATGCAGCCAATACCTTTCGCGCGTCGTCGCGCAGGATATCCGTGCGTACCGCGATGCCTCGCCGTTCCAGTTCGCCCACCCAGTCGGCCGGAAGCGGGCCTTCGTCGAATTCGGTGAGCTCTTCCACATCCGTCGAGCGCGCGCCGATCAGGAGCTCGTCCACGCCCGCCCATACAGTGGCGCCGTAGCACTGGCAACACGGCTGCGCGCTGGTGGCCAATAGGTAGCGGCCGCCGCCTTCGTTCAGGCGGAAACGCTGCAGGCGTTGCTGTGCGCTCATGTACGCCATGATCTCCGCGTGGGCCACCGAACAGCTGTGCGGCACCACGCGATTGACGCCAGCCGCCACCACGCGCCCTTCACCGTCGAACACCACGGCGCCGAACGGTCCACCGGTACCGTGTGCCACGTTACCCGCCGACAGCGCGATGGCCAGGCCAACCTTGTCTTCGTCCGACGCGTACACGCGGCGCTCATCGACCGCGTCGTTGACCCACACGGGAAGTGTCAGGTGGATCTGCGCCAGCAACATGGTCACTTCCCGGCCTGCTTTGCCCAACTATCGCGCAGGGTAACCACGCGATTGAAGACGATCCGTGAGGGCGCGGCATGATCGTGGGAGTCGGGCACGAAATAACCCATGCGCTCGAATTGCACGCGCTGGTCCACGGCGATGGTGGCCGCGGCCGGCTCCACGTAGCCATGCACCACGCGCGCCGAGTCGGGGTTGATGTGGTCTTCGTAGGTTTTGCCGTCGCTGTCGTCGTCGGGGTCGGCCACGTTGAAGAGGCGGTCGTACAGGCGGATCTCGGCGGGCACGCCGTGGTGGGCGCTCACCCAATGGATGGTGCCCTTGACCTTGCGGTCGGCGCCGGGCATGCCGTGGCGGGTGTCCTTATCGAGCGAACAGCGAAGCTCCACGACGAGGCCTGCGGCATCCTTCACCACTTCATCGCAACGGATGATGCCCACGCCGCGCAGCCGCACTTCGCCCTCGGGCTTCAGGCGATGGAAACCCTTCGGCGGCACTTCTTCAAAATCCTCCCGTTCGATCCACACGCTGGCGGTGAAAGGCACCTGGCGCGTGCCGAAGGATTCATCCTTCGGGTGATTGGGGAAGGTGAGGGTTTCGACGTGGGAGGCATCGAGATTGGTGAGCGTGACCTTCAGCGGATCGACCACGCCCATGCGCCGTTCGGCGCGGGAGTCCAAGTCTTCGCGGACGCAGCCTTCCAGTACGCCAAGGTCGATCACGCTGTTCTGCTTGCTCACGCCGATGCGTTCCCAGAACAGGCGCAGCGCTGCGGCGGTAAAGCCGCGGCGGCGGACGCCGGCGATGGTGGGCATGCGCGGGTCGTCCCAGCCGTCGACGAGGTTTCCCTGCACGAGGTTCAGCAGCTTGCGCTTGCTCATCACCGTGTAGTTGATGTTGCCCCGCGAAAATTCGATCTGCCTGGGCTTGCTGGGAACGGTAGGGATGCCTGCCTCGACCAGGTGCTGCCATAGCGTCGGATGGTTGACCAGGTCGACCTTGTCCACGCACCAGTCGTACAGCGGGCGGTGGTCTTCGAATTCCAGCGTGCACAGCGAATGGGTGATGCCTTCCAGCGCGTCCGACAAGCTATGCGCGAAGTCGTACATCGGGTAGATCGGCCAGGCGTCGCCGGTATTCTGGTGGGCCACCTTGCGAATGCGATAAAGCGCCGGATCGCGCAGGTTGATGTTTCCGGCGGACATGTCGATCTTCGCCCGCAGTGTTTTCGCGCCATCGGCGAATTCGCCCGCGCGCATGCGGCGGAAGAGGGCAAGGTTTTCTTCCACGCCGCGGTCGCGGAAAGGCGAGTTGCGGCCAGCCTCGGTGAGCGTGCCGCGAAACTTGCGCATTTCTTCGGGCGAGAGGTCGTCCACGTAGGCGTCGCCCTGCTCGATCAATTTCTCGGCGGCGAGGTAGAACACGCCGAAGTAATCGGAGGCGTGGCGAAGCTCGGACCAGTCGAAGCCGAGCCAGTGCACGTCGTGCTTGATGGCATCGACGAAGGCCGGGTCTTCCTTGGCAGGGTTGGTGTCGTCCAGGCGCAGGTTGCACGCGCCGCCAAATTCCTGGGCCAGGCCGAAGTTCAGGCAGATCGCCTTGGCGTGGCCGATGTGCAGGAAGCCGTTGGGCTCGGGGGGAAAGCGGGTGTGGATGGACGCGTGTTTGCCCGAGGCCAGGTCCTCGCGAACGATCTGCCGGATGAAGTCACGGATTTCGCCCGTGGCGTCGTCGGTGGGGCCGGTGGGCAGGTGGTCGGTGGACATCGGTTCGTGTTCCAGGAGGGCCTAAGACAAGCCTTCGATTCTACCCGGTCTTGCGCCGCATGGCCGCCGCGCGCTAGCGTGCTGCCATGTACATCGTCTACCGGGCCGTGAATATCTTCGACGCGCATCTGGTCAAGGATGCGCTCGAACGCGCGGAGATCCCGGCCTTCGTCTCCGGTGAGCTCCTTACCGGCGGCATCGGGCAGCTGCCGGTATGCGATTTACTGAACGTGATGGTGCCCGAGCCTTGCGCTGCCGCGGCCGAATCGATCGTCCGCGCCGTGGACGCCGACCTTGCCGAGGCTCGCGCGATTGCCAGTAGCGGCGACCTCGATTTCCCGGGACTGCTTCCCGCCTGAGTGTCACCGTCCTCGGTTATCGTGGGCGGGCCTTTCCCCCCACGATGAAGCCTTGCGATGGATGAGATCGAAGCGCTGGTCCGGCACGTGCCGGACTTCCCCCGCCCTGGTGTCGGATTCAAGGACATCACCCCGTTGCTGGCCAGCCCCGACGGCTTTGCCCGCTGCCTGGATCTGTTGTGCCAGCCCTGGCGCGGCGCCGGTGTGGAGGTGGTCTGTGGCATCGAATCGCGCGGGTTCATCTTCGGCGCGGCGATGGCGGCGCGGCTGGGTGCGGGGTTCGTGCCCCTGCGCAAGGCGGGCAAACTGCCGCCGCTTACGGTGGGCGTGGATTACGTGCTCGAGTACGGCATGGATCGCCTGGAGGCGCGTATCGACGCCCTGCGCCCGGGGCAGCGCGCGATCATCGTCGACGACGTATTGGCCACCGGCGGCACTCTGGAAGCCGGCCGCCGCCTGGTGGAGCACTTAGGTGCCACGGTGGTAGGCGGCAGTGTGGTGATCGAGCTGACCACGCTCAACGGGCGGTCCCGCTGGTTGGGCGAGACCCCGCTGCACCGGCTTCTTGCCTACTGAACCGAGATCGATTCGACGTAGATGATCTCGCAGGCCCCCGCGCCTGAGTCGGTGCGGGTGAGCGAGGTATGCCACCAGCGGCCATCGCGGCGGTTGATGTCCACCAGGAAGCCTTCTACGTGTACGACCTGTCCAGGACGGACCCGCGCCAGCGCGCGCTTCACCCCGTCGTCGGCGGGGATCATGTGCATGTTCGCGCTCGACGCGACGATTTCTCCCTCGGGAATCGGGAATTGCTCGACATGCCAGTAGTAGAACCGGCCTGATTGCGAGATTTCGATGCTCTTTAGCACCGATGTATCGGACATCCGCCCCCAGCCCATGGCAAGGTCCGTAGGCACGATGGGGGCCAGGTCGTCGAATTCGTAGTCCTCGCGTGCCAGCACGCGGGCCGTCATCGAGAAATGGGCCCGTGTGGTGAGCACGACATCGCCCCGCACGAGCCGAGTGCCCTGGTCCGCGTCGAGGTCGACCTGCACCGGTACATCGGGTGCCAGCACGCCTGGTCCCGGCCGGGCCGGTCGCTGGTGCCACCAGTGGATCGCCCCGAAGACGACCACGATGGCCAGCAGGATCAGTACCAGGCGCCGCAAGGGTCAGACCGCGATGTCGTGATCGTCGAAGAGGTCGGCCGGCAGGCCGCGGATAACATCCGCCACGCCCTGCAGGAACGCTCCGGCCGCCGAGCTCTTGCGCCAGACCATGGCTATCCGGCGGCTCGGTGCGGGCTCTGCGAAGCGCAGCAGGCGCACTTGCCCGGTCTGCGCCACCGGCGGCTTCACCGACAGCGCCGGCAGCAGGGTGATGCCGACGTTGGCGGCGACCATCTGGCGCAGGGTTTCTAAGCTGGTGGCGCGGAAGCCTGTCTTTTCCGTAGCGCCGGCCATGTGGCAAACCTCCAGTGCCTGGTCTCGCATGCAGTGTCCGTCTTCGAGCAGCAGCAGGCTCTGGTCGGCAAGATCGTCCATGGTGAGCTTGCGCGATTGTGTGAGCGCATGCTTCTCGGGCACGGCCAGCACGAAGGATTCCTCGAAGAGGAATTCCGTATGCAGGCTGTCGTCGTGCAGGGGCAGGGCGAGGATGCCGGCATCGAGCGAGCCTTCGCGCAACATGTGCAGGATCTGGTCGGATTTTTCTTCGCGCAGCAGCAATTCCAGGCGCGGGTAACGCTCGCGTACCAGGGGCACGATGTGCGGTAGCAGGTAGGGCCCGAGCGTGGGAAATATGCCCAGCCGCAGGCTGCCTGATTCAGGGTCGCGGGTGCGCTGGGCGATGGACTTGATCTGGTCGACTTCGGCCAGGATGCCCCGTGCGCGACGGGCAATCTCCGCGCCGACCTCGGTCAGCAACACGTTGCGCGGGGCACGTTCCACCAGTGAAACACCCAGTTCGTCTTCCAGCTTCTTGATCTGGGTACTCAAGGTGGGTTGGCTGACGAAACTGGCGTCTGCCGCGCGGCCGAAATGCCGGTGCTCGGCGAGGGCGACAAGATATTGCAGATCTCGAATATTCATAGCCTGAGTCTATCATAACTATGCGAACAATTGATTTGCTGTATGTGAAGCCTCCGGTTATAGTTCTCGTCTGCCTTCGCTTCCCATCGTTCCCCCAACCCTCACGGAGTGCCACCCATGCTTAGCATCGGCGACAAGTTTCCCAAGTTCGACCTGACGGCCACGGTTTCCATCGAGAGCCTCGACAAGGCCTTTGCCCAGATCAACAACGACACCTACAAGGGCAAGTGGACGCTGGTGTTCTTCTACCCGAAGGACTTCACCTTTGTCTGCCCGACCGAGATCAAGGGCTTTGGCGACCTGAACAGCCAGTTCGCCGACCGTGATTGCCAGGTGCTGGCCGCCAGCACGGATTCGGAGTTCGTCCACCTTGCCTGGCGCAAGGACCACAAGGACCTGCGCGACCTGCCGTTCCCCATGCTCGCCGACATCAAGAAGGACCTCACCTCGGCGCTGGGCATCCTGTCCGAGGAAGGCGTTGCCCAGCGCGCGTCGTTCCTGGTGGATCCGGAAGGCATCATCCGCTTCGTCTACGTCACCGATGGCTCGGTGGGCCGCAACCCGGCCGAAGTGCTGCGCGTGCTGGACGCACTGCAGACCGACGAGCTGTGCCCCTGCAACTGGAGCCAGGGCGAAGAGACGCTCAAGGTGGCCTGATGTAACCGTCATGGGTCGCGCGCAATAGCTCCCTCCCCCGCGCGACGCGACCCACCCGAAGGGCGGCAAGGTAATCGCTTTGCCGCCCTTTTTTTGCCCAGAATTTACTTATTTCGAGGAAATGCCATGAGCCTTGCCGACCTCCGGGGCAGCCTGCCCGAGTATGCGAAAGACCTGCGCCTGAACCTGGATTCGGTACTTACCGAAGGCGGTGCGCCGGGCCTCACCCAGAAGCAGATCGCCGTGATCGCGTTGGCCTCGGCCATCGCTTCGCGCTACGAGCCGCTCACCGAAGCCGTGGCCGAAGAAGCGGCCAAGCATGCCAACGCCGAAGAGCTCAATGGTGCGCGTGCCGCCGCCGCGATCATGGGCATGAACAATGTTTACTACCGCTTCCTGCACCTGGTGGGCGACGAGGAATATTCCACGTTGCGCGCGGGCCTGCGGATGAACGTGATGGCCAACCCCGGTGGCGACAAGATCGACTTTGAACTGGCATCGCTGGCGGTGTCGGCGATCAACGGCTGCGGCAAGTGCCTTGAATCGCACGAGAAGACCCTGCGCAAGCATGGCCTGTCGGCGCAGCCGATCCAGAGCGCCGTGCGCATCGCCTCGGTGGTGCACGCGGTGGCGGTAGCGCTGGAGCAGGCGAAGGCCGCGGGTTGATTCACTCCCAAAGAAAAGGCCCGCATGGCGCGGGCCTTGTTCTTTTCACCGTGCGCGGGCCGTGTCCGCCTTGGCGATGAATTTCTTCACGTCGGGATAAACCACTTCGCGCCAGCGTCGGCCGCTGAAGATGCCGAAGTGCCCGGCGCCCTTCACCGTGATGTGTTTTTTGTCTTTCTTGGCGATGCCGGTGCACAGGCCGTGCGCGGCCTTGGTCTGGCCCTGGCCGGAAATGTCGTCCAGTTCGCCTTCGATGGTGAGCAGCTTCGTGCCGCCGATGGCCGAAGGCATCACGCGTTCGCCGGCGACATCCCAAGTGCCGCGGGGCAGCCGGTGTTCCTGGAACACCACCTTGATGGTATCGAGGTAGTACTCGGCCGGCATGTCGAGCACGGCGTTGTATTCGTCGTAGAACTTGCGGTGCGCGTCGGCGTCGTCGAGGTCGCCACGACGCAGGTTTTCGTAGAAGTCCCAGTGCGACATCAAGTGCCGGCTTGGATTCATCGCGATGAACCCGGCGTGCTGCAGGAAGCCCGGATACACCTTGCGGCCCGCGCCTGGGTATTGCCAGGGCACTTCGTGGATCACCTGGTTGCGGAACCACGACAGCGGCCGCGTGGTGGCCAAGTCGTCGACGCGGGTCGGGCTTTCACGCGTATCGATCGGGCCGCCCATCAGGGTGAGCGACAACGGCGTATCTTCGCCGCGCGCAGCCATCAGCGACACCGCGGCCAGCACCGGCACCGTGGGCTGGCATACCGACACCACATGCAGGCGGCGCGCGCCGATGTGCCGGATGAACTCTTCGATGTAGTCGACATAGTCGTCGAGGCTGAAGGCGCCGTCTTCCAACGGCACCATGCGCGCGTCCACCCAGTCGGTGACGTACACCTTGTGGTTCTGCAGCAGCGTCTGTACCGTGTCGCGCAGCAACGTGGCGTGGTGCCCGGAGAGCGGCGCCACCACCAGCACGACGGGGTCGTCCTTGAGCGCGTCGATGACATCGGGCTTGTCGCTGAAGCGCTTGAAGCGAAGGAGCTTGCAGAACGGCAGTGCCAATGCATCCTGCTGCACGATGGCCACTTCCTGGCCATGCGCATGCACGCTATGGATGTTGAACTCGGGCTTTTCGTAATCCTTGCCCAGGCGATACATCAGCTCGCACCCGGCCGCCGCGCGCTGCGCGCCAGGCAGCAACGACAACGCGCTGCCGGCATCGCCGAACATGCGCGCACTCGCTTCCGCCCAGTAATTGAGCGGACTCAACATCGTGCGTTGCCATTCGTGCAGGAGGTAGAGCATCGACGGATTCACGGCCCGTGGGGGTGGCGCATTCTAGCCACAAATGCAGGCCACTGCCCGTAACTGCCGTTCACGCGGAAGTTTTTTTGCAGACCAGGAGAATTTCATCAACGCCCGTGGTATCGATCAACCCGGGTTTTAAGTCGAGCTTGCCGGCAAAACGCAGGCTTAGCGGCATGAATACGCGGTTGTACCACCACATGGCCCGGTCTCGCTGGTGGGTGAGATAGTGCTGTCCCCAGGCCAGCAGGCGCGGCGATGACGGCTGCATGCCGTAGACGGCGCTGCGTTCGACGGTGAAGCCATGGGTGGCAAGCTTGGCCACGATGGCGTCCGGTTCATAGCGCCGGCAATGGCCGACGAACTCATCGAAGGCGTTCCAGGCCGCTTCGTGCAGCGGAACCGATAGCAACAGGTAGCCGCCGGAAGCGGTGACCCGGGCAATTTCCGCGAAGGCCGCGTCGTCGTCCAGCACGTGTTCGACGATATCGAAGGCACAGGTGAAGTCGAACGAGGCATCGGCGAACGGCATGGCGCCGACAAGACCGTGCGCGGTACGCGCCCCATGCTTTTGCAGCTGGGCGAGCGCCGAGTGGCTTAAATCCAGGAATTGCGTGCCGTCCAGCGGCAGGCGCGGCCGCAGGCCCGGTGCCACCTCCAGGCGGCGTGAGCCATGGGCGACAAGCTCCTGCACCAGCGGCCAGGTATTGAAACGCTCCGGAGGCACGAGTTTCGAATCGCGCCACAGCGGTTCGTAGAACTCGCTGTTGCTGCGGATCAGATCCGCTTCGCTCGTCGCGTGGACTGTCATGCCCCCCAGTGTGGGACCGGATCGGATGTGCGTCTACCCGAGCCGGACAAGCCAAGTCCCGGCGGCAAGATCGTGCAGGGCGCGCCGCCGCTGGTCGAAGAAGGCGGGAATCAGCCATATCGCCCAGCCCACCACCGGCGCCCATAGCGCCCAGCGCATCGTGCCCACCCAGAAGATCGCCAGGCCGAACAGGGGCAGGGCGCCCACCGCCAGGCGCAGCAGTGCGCGAGCCAGCGTGACGGGCTGGCCGTCGAGGGTGGTCACGCGAATGCGCCAGGGCCGCATGCCCAAGGTCTGGCCGCCGCGGGTCCACGACACCAGGAAATACGCCGCCACCACCAGCCCCTGCAGCGGCTGATACCACCAGGCGATGCGCGCGCCGTCGGTCACATGCCCGGCGGTGGCCAGTTGGCACAGCAGGCCCACCACCATCACGATCGCCGTCACCGCCAGCGCGTCGTAGACGATGGCGCCGACGCGGCGCGCGAGGGAGGGAGGCAAGGGTTGGGTGGTCAAGGGCAATCCGGATGTGGGGCTTGCCGGGCGGTGTGCGAGGCCACAGCATGCAGGGCATGAAGCAGCCAATCGCCGGCGACGAGCGGGTCGCCATTATCGCCCACGACGATGCGCAGGCAATCGCAGCCTTCGTCGAGCGCGTCTGGTCAGAAGACGGCCTGGCCGACCGCACGCTTGAGGCCTACCGGCAAGACCTGGAAGGCCTTGCCCGCTGGCTCGCCACGCGTGGACGCAACCTGGCCGCCGCCAGCCGCGAGGATCTGTCCTCCTATCACGCAGCGCAGCCGGTATCGGTACGCAGCATGGCGCGCAGGCAGTCTTCCTTCCGCCGTTTCTACGCGCACCTGGCACGCAACGAACCCTCGCGCGAAAACCCCACGTTGCTGATGCAGCGCCCCAAGACCCCGCGCGGCCTGCCCAAGGCCCTTGCCGAGCGTGAAGTGGAGGCCCTGCTGGCCGCGCCCGACGCCGGAACACCGCTGGGGCAACGCGACCGCGCGATGCTTGAGCTGATGTACGCCTCGGGCCTGCGCGTGTCGGAACTGGTGGAACTGTCGCTGGGCAACTACAACCCCAGGCAGGGCGTTTTGCGCGTCACTGGCAAAGGTGGCAAAGATCGCCTGGTGCCGGTGGGACAGGTGGCTCTGGAACATATCGACCGCTACCTGTCGACGGTGCGGCCGCTGCACCTGAAGCCCGGCTCGCGGCCCGATCCGCTGTTCCTGTCGGTGCGCGGGCAGGGCATGACGCGGCAGATGTTCTGGACCATCGTCAAGCGCCATGCGCAATCGGTCGGCATCCTGGCCCGGCGCGTCTCGCCCCACGTGCTGCGGCATTCGTTCGCCACGCATTTGCTCAACCACGGCGCAGACCTGCGCGCGCTGCAGATGTTGCTGGGCCATAGCGCGCTCAGCACCACGCAGATCTACACCCTGGTTGCCCGCGAGGGCCTCAAACGCCTTCACGCTGCGCATCACCCGCGCGGCTGATTGTCACCGAGGGTGTGCGACAATGGTATGTGCTTGGGCCGTGCAGGACGCACGCTGCGCAGGTTCGCGAGGGGTGTCGGCCTCCCGGTTGCGCGGGAAGCCCCGGAAAGTCGGAGTTGTTCGATGTTGAAGAAAACGCTGTTCACCCTCGCCGCCAGCCTGTGCCTGGCAGCAACGGCGTCCGCTGCCGATGGCAACGAGAAAGCCGTCCGCGACGCCGTGCAGTCACTCGGCCGCGATATCCATATCGACAGCGTGGAACCTGCGCCGATGCCGGGCTTCTACCAGGTGATGGCTTCCGGTCGCCTGGTTTATGTCAGCGCAGATGGCAAATACATGATGAACGGCGATGTCATCGACATCGGCGGCAAGCAGAACCTCACTGAAACCGCCTGGGCACGCACGCGCCGCGCGGAACTGGCGAAGGTGGACGACAGCCACAAGCTGGTGTTCGCCCCGGCCAAGCCGAAGTACACCGTCACCGTGTTCACCGATGTCGACTGCGCGTATTGCCGCGAACTGCACAAGCACATCGATGAATTCAACAAGCAGGGCATTGCCGTGCAGTACCTGTTCTGGCCGCGCACGGGTGTCAAGACCACCGCCGGCAACGACACGCCTTCGTACACCCGCGCCGTGTCCGTATGGTGCGCCGCCGATCGCAAGGCCACCTTCAATGCCGCGATGAAGGGCTCGGATGTGGGCAAGGCCAGCTGCACCAACCCCGTGGCCGACGATTTCGCCCTCGGTGAGCGGCTGGGAGTCTCCGGCACCCCCACCATCATGTTCGAAGACGGCACCACCATCCCCAGCTATGTCACGCCCGACCAACTGCTGGCGGCGCTGCGCCAGCGCGAGGCGGGAAAGACGCTGGAACTGGGCCAGGCCGACAGCGAGTGACGTCCCCGGGCGCCGGGTGCGGCATCCCCACCCGGTGTTGCCTTGCAGCATGCTGTAGAATGGCGGTTTTCCCTCTGTCCTTCCCGCTCGCATGATCGCTCTCGACGGGCAAAGCGCCCTTTCGCCGTTTCGCCTGGAACGCCTGAACGCCCGCCTGGACGCCCTGCATCACGGCACCCGCGTCCAGGCCGCCTGGCACGTGTATTTCGTCGACGCTGCCGTCGCACCAGCTGGTGAGATGCGCGCCCGGCTGCTGCAGGTGCTCGAGGCGAAGGACACCACGCCGGAACCCGCCACCTTCTGGGTGGTGCCGCGGCTGGGTACCATCTCGCCGTGGTCCAGCAAGGCCACCGACATCCTCCATGGCGCCGGATTCGACATCCGGCGGGTGGAACGTGGCCTGGGGTGGCTGATCGCCGGCATGCCCGACGCTGGCCGCCCCGACCACGCCCTGGTCATGGCAGCGCTCCACGACGCCATGACCCAATCGGTGCTGCCCTCGATCGATCAGGCCCACAGTCTGTTCCTGGCCGGCTCACCCGGTCCGCTCGGGCGCGTGGAGCTCGGGTCGGATCCGAAAGCCGCGCTGGCCGAGGCCAACCGCAGCCTGGGCCTGGCCCTGGCCGACGACGAGATCGACTACCTGGTGGCCAATTACGCGGAGCTCGGCCGTGCACCGACCGACGCGGAGCTCATGATGTTCGCCCAGGCGAACTCCGAACATTGCCGCCACAAGGTCTTCAACGCCTCGTGGACGGTGGACGGCGAGCCGCAGGAAAAATCCCTGTTCGCCATGATCCGCAACACGCATGCGCACTCGCCCGCGCATACCTTGTCCGCCTACAGCGACAACGCGGCCGTAATTGCCGGCAATAACGGCTTCCGGCTGATCGCCGATCCGAAGGACAACGTCTGGCGTCGTCATGAAGAATCGATGCCCTACGCCATCAAGGTGGAGACGCATAACCATCCCACCGCGATCGCACCGTGGCCGGGCGCGGCCACCGGTGCCGGTGGCGAGATTCGCGACGAGGGTGCCACTGGCCGCGGTGGCAAGCCGAAGGCCGGCCTCACCGGTTTCTCCGTCTCGCATCTGCGCATCCCCGGCCTGCCGCGTCCGTGGGAAGTCGACCGCCCGCTGCCGCCACGCATGGCAACGGCCTTCGAGATCATGCGCGACGGTCCGCTGGGCGCTGCCGCCTTCAACAACGAATTCGGCCGGCCAGCGCTCGGCGGCTATTTCCGCACCTTCGAAATCGAAGGCAGCATGCCCGGTTTCCGGCGAGGCTACGACAAGCCGATCATGATCGCCGGCGGCCTGGCCACGCTGCGCCCGGGGCTGGTGCAAAAGCATGAGTTGCAACCAGGCAACAAGGTGATCGTGCTCGGCGGCCCCGCCATGCTGATCGGCCTGGGCGGTGGTGCGGCCTCGTCGGTGGCATCGGGAAGTTCCAGCGCGGAACTGGATTTCGCTTCCGTGCAGCGCGACAACGCCGAGATGGAGCGGCGCTGCCAGCAGGTGATCGACCAGTGCTGTGCGCTGGACGATGCCAACCCTATCGTGAGCATCCACGACGTAGGCGCCGGTGGCCTGTCAAACGCCATTCCCGAGTTGCTCAACGACTCAAGCGTCGGTGGTGTCATCGACCTTGCCACCATCCCCTGCGACGACCCGCAACTCTCGCCGATGCAGGTGTGGAGCAACGAGTCGCAGGAACGCTATGTCCTTGCCATCGAGCCGAAAGACGTCGAGGCCTTCCTCGCCATGTGCGCGCGCGAGCGCTGCCCGGTGGCGGTGGTAGGCGATGCCACGGCCGAGCGCCGCCTGCTGCTGCGCGATTCGCGCGACGGTACGGTGGCCATCGACCTGCCGATGGAAGTGCTGTTCGGCAAGCCGCCGCGCATGCACCGCGACGCCACGCGCAAGAAGCCACGCATCGACCTGGTGCCCGACCTCTCGGGCGTCGGCATGGACGAAGCCCTGCGCCGCGTGCTGCGGCTTCCTACCGTCGGCAGCAAGAACTTCCTGATCACTATCGGCGACCGCACCGTGGGTGGCCTCAATACCCGCGATCCGATGGTCGGCCCCTGGCAGGTGCCTGTCGCCGACTGCGCCGTCACGCTTTCCGACTTCGACGGCTACACCGGCGAAGCCATGGCCATGGCCGAACGCGCCCCGGTGGCCCTGCTCAACAGCGCCGATGCCGCGCGCCTTGCCGTGGGCGAGGCGATCACCAACCTGGCTGCCGCGCCGATCGACGATCTTGCCCAGGTGCGCCTGTCGGCGAACTGGATGGCCGCGGTGAACCATGCCGGCGACGATGCCGCCTTGTTCGATGCGGTCAAGGCCGTGGGCATGGAGCTTTGCCCGTCACTGGACATCGCCATTCCGGTCGGCAAGGACTCCCTGTCGATGCAGACGGAGTGGACCGAAGACGGCGTTCTCCAGCGCACGGTATCGCCGGTATCGCTGGTCATCACCGGCTTTGCCCGTGTCAGCGATGCACGCCGCGTGCTCACGCCGCAGCTGCGCATGGACCGGGGCGACACCGAACTGTGGTTGATCGACCTTGGCGCCGGTCGCGATCGCCTGGGCGCCTCGGCGCTGAGCCAGGTGTTCAACCGTATGGGCGGCGTGCCGCCCGACCTCGACGATGCCGCCAAGCTTCGTGCGTTCTTCGAATTCATCCAGGAAGCCAACCGTGGCGGCCTGCTGCTGGCCTACCACGACCGTTCCGACGGCGGCGCCATCGTTACCCTGCTGGAGATGGCCTTTGCCGGCCGCTGCGGCCTGGAAATCCGCCTGGACGGTTGGGCCGAAGCCACCTTGCGCGCCCTCTTCAACGAAGAGCTCGGTGCGGTGGTGCAGGTCGCCTCGGCCAACCGCGAAGCCTTCGAAGCGCTGCTGGTGAAGCACGGCCTGGCGGCGATCAGCCATCCGATCGGCCGGCCGAAAGAGAAACTCGGCATCAAGCTGTACCTGGGTGGCGATGCGCTGTTCAAGTGGAACTGGACCGAGCTCTTCTCGCTGTGGAATGAAACCAGCTACGCCATGCAGCGCTTGCGCGACAACCCGCAATGCGCCGATTCGGAAAGCGAGTGGCGCCGCGACGATGCCGATCCTGGCATCTCGCCCAAGCTCACCTTCGATCCGGCGCAGGACACGTCCTCGGCCTACCTGAAGCTGGGCAAGCGTCCGCGCGTGGCGATCTTGCGCGAGCAGGGCGTGAACGGCCAGGTGGAGATGGCCGCAGCGTTCGATCGTGCCGGCTTCGAGGCGGTGGACGTGCACATGTCCGACCTCGCTTCCGGCCGTGTGACCCTGGATGGCTTCCGCGGCATGGCCGCCTGCGGAGGGTTCTCCTACGGCGACGTGCTGGGCGCCGGCCGCGGCTGGGCCACGTCGATCTTGTACAACAATATGCTGCGCGACCAGTTCGAGGCCTTCTTTGCGAATGCTGCGAATTTCTCCCTGGGCGTGTGCAATGGCTGCCAGATGATGTCCCACCTGAAGGACATCATTCCCGGCGCCCAGCACTGGCCGTTCTTCCTGCGAAATGCATCCGAGCAGTACGAAGCGCGCCTGGCTACGCTCGAGGTGCTCGAGTCGGACAGCATCTTCTTCAAGGGCATGGCCGGCTCCAGGATCCCGGTGGCGGTGGCCCATGGCGAAGGCCGCGTGTACTTCCCCAACGTCTGCAGCCCCAGCAAAAGCCATGGTGCGGTGCGTTTCGTGGATAATCGCGGGCGACCGACCGAAACCTACCCGCTGAACCCGAATGGGTCCCCGGGAGGTTTGGCAGGCTTTACCGCAGCCGACGGTCGAGTCACCATTCTGATGCCGCATCCGGAACGGGTGTTCCGCAGCGTGCAGATGAGCTGGCACCCCGAAAAATGGGGCGAAGATTCCCCGTGGATGAGAATGTTCCGAAATGCACGGACCTGGGTGGATTGATTACGACGCGCCGCCGGCGAAGGGTGAATTCGGCGACTGGCGCACTGAAAAACCCACCACTTTCAAGCGCTCGCATTCGAATCGGACGATTCCCACGTGCAGCGTGGTGGTGGTGTCGGCCGACAGCGGGCAGTCGCTGCGCGAATGTGTGCGCCGCGTTCTGGCCAGCAACCTGCAGGTCGAACTGATCCTGATCGACAACGGCTCGGATGATGGCCAGCCTGAAGCGGTGGAACGGGCCTTCCAGAACGAAGAACGCCTGCGCGTGGTCTACAACCGCGCCAACCTTGGCTTTGGCCCCGCCGCCAATCGCGGGGCGGCAATGACCCGTGGCCGCTTCATTGCCATCGTCAATCCCGATTGCCTGCTCGAGCCCGACGACCTGCCCCGCATGGTCGACATCGCCACCAACGACCCCGACACCGGGGTGGTAGGCGCCGTGGTCTGCGACCTGGAGGGCCGGCCCGATCCTGCCTCGCGACGCCGCGATCCCACCGTGGCCCGCGTGATCAATACCATGCTTGGGCGGAAGGGGCTGGGGGTGGCCGTGCCCGGTCCCATGCCCGACAAACCTGCGCCGGAAGAAGCCGTATCCGGTGCCTTGATGTTGTTCCCGCGCGCCGTGTACCAGCGCGTGTCGGGTTTCGACGAAGGTTATTTCCTCCACTTTGAAGACCTCGATCTCTGCCGCCGCCTGCGCGATGTCGGCTACCGGGTGATCCTGGCCGGCGACCTGCGCGTGCAGCACGGCAAGGGCGGCTCCAGCCGCCACCGGCCGGTGTTCGTCAGCCGCTTCAAGCACCGCGGTATGTGGCGCTGGTTCCGCCAGCACGATGCGCTTTCACGCAGCCCGGTCATATCCGGTTTCGTCTGGCTGGCGATCTGGGCGCATTTCCTGCTGATGGCGCCGTGGCTGTGGCTGCGCCGCCGGCGCCGGTGAGCGACAAGCCCGCAGGCACGCTGGCGCCGACGCTGGGGCTGCTGCTGGTTACCGCCGTTTGGGGCACCACCTTCGCACTGATCAAGGGCGTGGTCGGACGCATGAGCGTTCCCGACTTCCTTGCCGTGCGCTTTGTCATTGCCGCCGTGGTGATGGTGGTGATGTTCGCCCGTCCTGTGATGCGCATGGATCGCGGGCAGCTGTGGCGTGCGTTGGCGCTAGGCGTGCTCTATGGCGTGGCTCAGCTGCTGCAGACCTGGGGCCTGGCCAGGATAAGTCCGAGCGTCAGCGGCTTCGCCACCGGGATGTACGTGGTGTTCACCCCGTTATTGGGCTGGGTGTTGCTCAAAGAGCGCACGCCACCGGCGACGTGGATCGCCGTGGCCGTGGCGACGGTTGGCCTGGGCCTGCTGGCGCTGCACGGCTTCGAGCTCGACGTCGGGGTGTTGCTGACGCTTGCCTCAGCGGCCCTCTACGGACTGCACATCCTCGGGCTCGGACGCTGGTCGCGAAAGGGCGAAGCCTTCGGCATGGCCGCCGTGCAGATGGTGGCGATCGCCGTGGTATGCCTGCTGGCCACGTTGCCGCATGGTCCTTCGATGCCGCCCGATGCGTCGGCCTGGGTGTCGGTGCTGTACATGGCGCTGGCCGCCGGCGCCCTGGCCATGCTGGTGCAGACCTGGGCGCAAGCACACATGAGTTCCACGCGCGCGGCGATCGTGATGACGCTCGAGCCGGTGTTCGCCGCGGGCTTCGCCATCTTGTTAGGCGTGGACGCACTCGGCTGGCGCACCGTGGTGGGTGGCGGCCTGATGCTCGGCGCGATGTACATCGTGGAGCTGGGACCGAAGCGCAATACGCATCAGGTGCTTTAAAAAAGCAGGCGAATGAACGCGCCGGTATCGCCACCCTTTGTCCAGGGCTAACCGCTTCCTACACAGTCGGCCCAGGACGCTTCATGCCAGCCGGTCGCGTTCATTCACCACCATGACTCGCAGCCGGGCCCATTTCACTGGAAGAATAGGGTGGCGGGCGAGCCAGGGTAGAAAACCGCGTACTCAACGGCCGGGCTTGCGCCCGCCTGGTCGCCCACCCGAAGGCGGTAAAACCACAGGTTTCCCGCAGGGTTGCTGCGGGGCCTGAAGCACGCGGGTTTCTACACCCAGTTGCCGATGTCCTGGCAACCCGCACATGATCACGGCTTCACCTACATGGTTCCATACGGATTTTCTCAAAGTTTCGTAAGGCGACCTATCGAACGATGCTCAATCCCGTGCTTGCGAGATGGCTGCCGCACCGTGGCGGGATGGAGCGGACCCGGTGACTCGTCAATGGTTGATTTGATACAGCGCGGCCGGCCGGCTGCTGCTACTAGTCGTGTCTGCCGCTGCCCCCTTTTGCAAAGGAACATCAGATGCCCATCGGCAACACCACAGCCCATCAAGCGCGAGCTAGTATTTTCCAGAACGCGATGAATGTCGGTCGACATCCGGGGCCTGACGCGCGGTCATGTCGGGGACTCCTTGGTGTTTCCAATTCTCCGCTCCATCGGGATTCCGATACTCGTGTTCCGGAGCGCAGGGAAATTTACCAGGCACTGAGCATTCCGATGAACCCAGACGATAGGGGCGAGCAAGGTAGCCGCGTCGCTACCGGTAGCATCGGAGCCGCGATGAAGCGACACCCTTGGGCCACGACCATTGTGGCCACCACGGCTGTCTTTGCCATGGTCGGCTTCGTTGCCAGGCAAGCGTCCGATAGTTCGCAGTCAGCGGCGCCATGGCTCGACAGCCTGCCGCAGCCGCAGTCCTTGAATATGCCCGGAAATGTTTCTTCCACCAACAGTCCAACCGTCGTTGGCGTTTGCGAGCAGGCCATCGGAAAGTTCCCGCGAACGAATGGCGCGCAAGTGAATGACCTGTCGATAACGCAACTGCGATCAATCAAAAGTGACGCCGAAAGCATCCTGGGCTTGGCGCGAAGCATGGTGCGGGACAGCGCAGTGGGGTTTGGAGAACTGGGGCGGGCGGCTCGATGTTCGGGGGTGAGCTTGAGAGAACAAAAAGTCGAAGCAATGATTGCTGAACTTCGAGCGAAGAAATCGCATTTGGAACAGCTGCGCGGAGAACTTTCCATTGATATGGCGGAAAGGATTCTTGCCTTGCGGATGCGGACCGCCGAGATTGATCGAAAGCTTTCTGTTTTGACGCAGATAAGCCAGCGTCTTTTCGACGCCACCGTGGCCATAAATCGCAGGATGTTGGAAATTGCAGGTTGACCTTCGTCTAGCAGCAACGCCCACCCGTGCCCTTGTACCGCGCCTCCTGCCTTTCCCTGAAAAACTCCCCATATGAAGGAATTACCTTCTCCGGATGGTGTTCCTTCAAATGCGCCACGTATACGTCGTAGTCGGGCACGCCGCAGCAGAGGCGGGCGGTTTGCACCGCCCACCTCCACGTCGACTGCAGGTGTTCCCTCGCGGTGGTCATCACGTCACCTCGTCGCCGCCGGTACCGACGCCAGCGCCACGTAGGGCTCTTCGTGGGTGGTGGGGTGGTTGTTCTTCCATGCCAGCATGATGGCGCGGATGCCGAACAGGGTCATCGTCACCACCAGCAGCATGAAGATGGCGGTGAGCACCATGTCCACGCGGTTGTTGGTGATGATCTGCTGCATGGCCGCGACCGTCTTGGCCGGCGCCAGCATGTTGCCAGCGGCCAGTGCATCGGCGTACTTCTGCGCCGCGGCGGTAAAGCTGATCGGCCCAATCAGTTTCTGGTAACCGGCGGTGAGGGTGCACACGATCAGCCATATCGCGGGGATGCCCGGCACCAGTACATAGCGCTCGCGCTTCAGTTTCACCGTCACCACCGTTGCCAGCAGCAGCGCGATCGCCGCCAGCATCTGGTTGGCGATGCCGAAGAGTGGCCACAAGGTGTTGATGCCGCCCAGCGGATCCACCGCACCCTGGTAGAGGAAATACCCCCACAGGCCCACGCATATCGCCGTGGCGAGCAGGTTGCCCGTCCACGATTCGGTTTTTTTGAGTTCCGGATGCACCAGGCCCGCGATCTCCTGGATCATGAAGCGGCCCACACGCGTGCCGGCATCGACCGTAGTCAGGATGAACAAGGCTTCGAACAGGATCGCGTAGTGATACCAGAAGGCCAGCATGCCTTCGCCGGGGATCACGTTGTGCAGCAGCTGCGCCATGCCCACGGCCAGCGTGGGTGCGCCGCCGGCGCGGCCAAGCACGGTACCTTCGCCGATGTCCTTGGCGATCTGGGTCAGTTCATCCGGGCGCACCACGAAGCCCCATTGGCTGATGGTGGTCGCGGCCTGCTCGACCGTCGTGCCCACCAGCGCCGCGGGTGAGTTCATCGCGAAGTACACGCCCGGGTGCAGCGACGCCGCGGCAATCAACGCCATGATGGCCACGAAGGCCTCCATCAGCATGCCGCCGTAACCCACCATGCGCGCCTCACCCTCATTCGACAGCAGCTTCGGCGTGGTGCCCGAGGCAATGATCGAGTGCCAGCCCGACACCGCGCCACAGGCGATGGTGATGAAGAGGAACGGGAAGAGGTTGCCCTGGAACACGGGGCCCGTGCCATCGATGAACTTGGTCACCGCCGGCATCTGCAGGGTGGGTGCGGCCAGGAAGATCGCCAGCGCCAGCAGCGCGATCGTGCCGATCTTCAGGAAGGTGGAAAGGTAATCGCGCGGCGCCAGCAGTAGCCACACCGGCAGCACCGAAGCACAGAAGCCGTAGGCGATCAGCAGCCACGCAAGGCCCCTGGCGTCGAAGTCGAACACCGGGCCCCAGGTCGGCGAGCCGGCTACGAAGGCGCCCGCCCAGATGGAGGTAAGCAGAAGCACCAGGCCGATGATGGACACTTCCAGGATGCGTCCGGGCCGGATGTAACGGAGGTAAATGCCCATCAACAGGGCAATGGGGATGGTCGCCGCCACCGTGAACGTACCCCAGGGGCTGTGCGTGAGTGCCTTGACCACCACCAGCGCCAGCACCGCCAGCACGATCATCATCAGCACCAGCACCCCGACCATGGCCACCACACCAGCTACCGGGCCCAGTTCCTCGCGCAGCATGTGGCCGAGCGAGCGGCCGTCGCGACGCAGTGAAAGCCCCAGGATCATGAAGTCCTGCACCGCGCCGGCGAAGATCACGCCCACCAGTATCCAGAGTACGCCCGGCAGGTAACCCATCTGGGCGGCGAGCACCGGACCCACCAGGGGTCCTGCGCCGGCGATGGCGGCGAAGTGGTGGCCGAAGACCACCCATTTGTCCGTGGGCACGTAGTCCAGGCCGTCATTGCGAAGCACCGCGGGCGTGGCGCGCGAGGGATCAAGCTGCAATACCTTCGTTGCGATCATCCGGCTGTAGAAGCGGTAGCCGATCATGAACACCGCGATGGACGCAGCCACCACCCAGATCGCGTTGATCGGTTCGCCGCGGCGCAGGGCGACGACGCCCAGGCACCAGGCACCGACAATGGAAATCGCAGCCCAAAGGATCTTTCCTGCCGGACTGCTCTTTTCGGTTGCAATGTTCATGGACCACTCCCCGTGAGACTGGGACAAGGGTCGCCCTGCGCACCCGGGGGGTCAATGCTTAAGCGGGTTCCCGGGCATTAGCCATTGGTCGAATGCGCCAGGGTTTGATCGGCCTGAACAAGGCGTCTTCCTAGGTCTTGCTTCCCGCGCGGGGGGATGCCATACCTGTAGACGTATGCCCCGCCGGGCTTCACGCATCAAGGAGCGAGCCGTGATCCATGAAATCCTGAAGATGGGCGACCCGCGCCTGCTGCGCGTGGCGCCGCCCGTGCCGCCGGCGATGGTCGGCAGCGATGAACTGAAGGCGCTGGTGCAGGACATGTTCGACACCATGTTCCACGCCGGCGGCGTGGGTTTGGCCGCGCCCCAGATCGGCGTGGACCTGCAGCTGGTGATTTTCGGTTTCGACAGTAGCGAACGCTACCCCGATGCGCCGCCCGTACCGCGGACGATCCTGCTCAATCCGGTGATCACACCGATATCGCAGGATATGGAAGAGGGC
Organism: Pinirhizobacter soli; assembly: GCF_015905305.1. Lineage (GTDB taxonomy): Bacteria > Pseudomonadota > Gammaproteobacteria > Xanthomonadales > Rhodanobacteraceae > Pinirhizobacter > Pinirhizobacter soli. The sequence goes on along the minus strand of NZ_JADZLQ010000001.1, from coordinate 1,523,727 downwards.
TGGGAAGGGTGTTTGTCCGTGCCTGGGCTACGTGGGGCAGTGAGCCGCTACACGTTGGTTCGCTACCAGGGGATCGATCCGGATGGCCTGGCCATTGACCGCACGGCGGAAGGCTTCCATGCCCGGGTGGTGCAGCACGAGTGCGACCACCTTATAGGTCGGCTCTATCCGTCAAGGATCACGGATTTCACCAAGTTCGGTTTTACCGAGGTGTTATTCCCCGGTCTGGACGTCGCGGACGATTAGGCCGCCTTGTTAAGACGGGTAGCTACTTCGCGAAGCCAGTCGTAGCCGTCATCCGGACCCACCGTGGGGGCCGTGATGCCCGTGGCCGAGACCATGCCGGCAGGCGTCCAGGTATAGAACGGCGCCTCGTTGGCGGCGGCGTATTCGCTATTGAAATCAAAGGTCATGATGATGTTTCCAAAGTCTAGGTCGGTCGCTCGGGAAGGGATTTCCCCGGCTCGGCGCCCGGTGCATGTCTTTGAACACGCCAGCGCCTTTTAGGTTCCCCTCAAAAGTGGGGACAGCCACGAAAATTTAAAGTCTACGTAACAAATGGTACGCCCGTTCGACAGCCATGGCGAGTACCCAAGGGGGCAATAGAGCGTTCTTGGGGGTGAACGGTTAAGGAAACGTTATGAAAAAGTCTGCCATTTTCGGTATTGTGCCCGGGTTTATTTCTGGATATCGCCATTCTTCGTTCCCGCCGCCTTTCACCTGGCTGGCTAGGGGCCACCCTTCGACCCATGGAGCCGGGGCGCCCATCGCAACCGTCCGGTGATCCAAACACGCGTCGACCCTTGCCGATCATCCGGACGTTCGACGTCGCTTATTCCTTCCTGGCGGCACAAGCCGAAAGGGCTCGCGAAGGCATCCAACTTGTCGAAAATGGGGGCTTGCTTTCTTCCCGGACTTGCGCATCAGGCGCTTTCGATGAAGAAACTCGCAAGAACCCTTAAAAAAGGACTGTTTTTTTCGTATCGCTTGGCATTACAGTCCGTAACGGCGCCGGGGGCGCATCTACAACCGCTGTAATTGACCTATCCCAATGAGGATCCATTAGATGGCTTCGATCAAACCTATCAAGGAAGTTCTGAACAAGACGGCCCTCGTGGCCCACATCGCGTCGCAGAGCGGCGTGGAGCCGAAGGGCGTCAAGGCCGTTCTGGTCGCGCTCGAAGAAGCCATGAGTGCCTCGGTGCACAAGAAGGGTGCCGGCCAGTTCGTGCTGCCGGGCCTGTTCAAGGTCACCTCGCAGGCAGTTGCTGCCAAGCCGAAGCGCAAGGGCAAGAACCCGTTCACCGGTGAAGAGCAGTGGTTTGCTGCCAAGCCGGCCTCGATCAAGCTGAAGATCCGTCCGCTCAAGAAGCTCAAGGACGCTGCAGCCTGATCCAGCCGCAAGGCTAGAAAAGGAAAAACGCCCCGAAAGGGGCGTTTTTTTTGGTCGACGGGGTGTTCCCGATGTCAGATAGCGGCTTGGCGATGATCGTTGATGACATCACGCAATGACTTCGCCGCAACGCCCGCGGCCGCGGCGAAGTCTTCCCCTTCGCTTGCGTAGATGATTCCGCGCGACGAGGAAATCATCAGGCCCGTGCCGTCGGCGGTGGCGCCGTGCGAGAGCACCCCGGCCACGTCGCCGCCTTGCGCGCCGATGCCAGGCACCAGCAAGGGCATGTCGCCGACCAGGGCGCGTACCTGGCCCAGTTCCGCAGGCCACGTGGCGCCGGTCACCAGGGCGCAGTTGCCATGGTGATTCCACTGGCGGGCGATGGTTTCGGCCACGCGCAGGTAGAGGGGCTCGCCGGCGCAATCGAGCGCCTGGAAATCCCCGCCGCCAGGATTTGACGTGCGGCAGAGCAGGATCACGCCCTTGTCGGCGCGCTCCAGGAAGGGGTCGATTGAATCGCGGCCAAGATAAGGATTCAGCGTAACGGCATCGGCTCCGTAGCGATCGAAGGCTTCGCTGGCATAGTGCTTGGCGGTGGACCCGATGTCGCCGCGCTTGGCGTCAAGGATGACCGGTACGCTGGGATGTTCCTTGTGGATGTAGGCGATGAGTTCCTCGAGCTCGCCTTCCAGCCGCTGTGCAGCGAAGTGTGCGATCTGCGGCTTGAAGACACATGCATACGGTGCGGTGGCGTCGACGATGGCTTTGCAGAAGTCCAGCACGTTGGCTACGCCTGAGGGCAGGCGGCCGGGCTCGGGATCCAGGCCCACGCAGACCAGGGTGTTGCGCTCGCGCCAGGCGTCGCGCAGTTGTGTCATGAACGACATGGTTCGATCTCCTCATGCAAAACGGCCGCCCCGTGGGGCGGCCGTTGGGTCAGGCCAGTTTCTTGTACTTCACCCGCTTCGGGCCGGCATCGTCGCCCATGCGGCGCTTCTTGTCAGCTTCGTACTCGTTGTAGTTGCCAGGGAAGAATTCCACGTGGGAATCGCCCTCGAAGGCCAGGATGTGCGTGGCGATGCGATCAAGGAACCAGCGGTCATGGGAAATGACCATCGCGCAGCCGGGGAATTCCAGCATGGCGTCTTCGAGTGCGCGCAGGGTTTCCACGTCAAGGTCGTTGGACGGTTCGTCCAGCAGCAGCACGTTGCCGCCCTGCAACAGGGTCTTGGCCATGTGCAGGCGGCCGCGCTCACCACCCGACAGCGAGCCGACGATCTTCTGCTGGTCGGTGCCCTTGAAGTTGAAGCGGCCGATGTAGGCGCGCGACTGCAGCTCGTAGCGGCCGATGGTGATGATGTCGGCGCCGCCGGAGACTTCTTGCCACACGTTTTTCTTCGGGTCCAGCGCATCGCGCGATTGGTCGACATAGGCCAGCTGCACCGTATGGCCGAGCTTCACTTCGCCGGAGTCAGGCGTTTCCTTGCCGGTGATCAGCTTGAACAGCGTGGACTTGCCCGCGCCGTTGGGGCCGATCACGCCGACAATGGCGCCCGGCGGTACCTTGAAGCTGAGGTCGTCGATGAGGACGCGGTCGCCGAAGCTCTTGGTGACGTTCTTGAACTCGATCACTTCCTGGCCAAGGCGCTCGCCCGGCGGGATGTAGAGTTCGTTGGTTTCGTTGCGCTTCTGGTACTCGACGGAATTGAGTTCCTCGAAGCGGTTGATGCGCGCCTTGCCCTTCGACTGGCGGCCCTTGGCCGCCGAACGCACCCACTCAAGCTCGCGGGCCAGCGCCTTCTGGCGGCCCTTTTCCGAGGCTTCCTCGCGGGCCAGCCGCTCGCCCTTCTGTTCGAGCCACTCGGTGTAGTTGCCCTTCCAGGGGATACCGCGGCCGCGGTCGAGTTCCAGGATCCACTCAGCGGCGTTGTCCAGGAAGTAGCGGTCATGGGTGACTGCCACCACCGTGCCGGGATAGTCGTGCAGGAATTGTTCGAGCCAGTCGACGGATTCGGCATCCAGATGGTTGGTGGGTTCGTCCAGCAGCAGCATGTCGGGCTTGGACAGCAGCAAGCGGCACAGCGCCACGCGGCGCTTCTCGCCACCGGACAGCGGCCCGATCTTGGCGTCCCAGGGCGGCAGGCGCAGCGCATCGGCGGCTACTTCCAGCTGGCGTTCGAGCGCATGGGCGTCGTTGGCGGCCAGTAGGTTCTCAAGCTTTTGCTGCTCTTCGGCGAGCTTGTCGAAGTCCGCGCCTTCCTCGGCATAGGCGGCGTAGATCTCATCCAGGCGCTTCTGCGCGTCGAGGATTTCCGAGACGCCTTCCTCCACGGCCTCGCGGACGGTCTTTTCGGGATCCAGCTGCGGTTCCTGGGCCAGGTAGCCGACCTTGGTGCCGGGCTGGGCACGCGCCTCGCCCTGGAAGTCGGTATCGACGCCCGCCATGATCCTGAGCACCGTGGACTTGCCCGCACCGTTCACGCCCAGCAGGCCGATCTTGGCGCCGGGGAAGAAGGAGAGCGAGATGTCCTTGATGATCTGGCGTTTCGGGGGAACGATCTTGCTCACCCCGTTCATCGTGTAGATGTACTGCATGCTGGCTCCGTGGGGGATTTCGGGCGGGCCGCCGCCAGGGCGGCTCACGCAAGGAAAAGGCGGGAAATTCCCCCATTATCGCCGATCGGGCCGCGGCTTGCCACGGAGCGAGGGGTTTGGCCCAAGTCCTGGCCGGTGACAGGGACTTTCCCAAGCAGTGGCTGCAAAACCCTGTCAGCGCTACACTTTCCCGGATTCGTTCTTTACCTTGCCGAGGTCACAATGTTCCCGAAGGACAGCTCCATTGCCGGTTACGACGACGAACTGGCCCAGGCCATCGCCCATGAGGCGCGCCGCCAGGAAGACCACGTCGAGCTGATCGCCTCGGAGAACTACGCCAGCCCCCGCGTGATGGAAGCTCAAGGGTCGGTGCTGACCAACAAATACGCCGAAGGCTACCCGGGCAAGCGCTACTACGGCGGTTGCGAGTACGTGGACATCGCCGAGAAGCTTGCGATCGAGCGTCTGAAGCAGTTGTTCGACTGCGACTACGCCAACGTGCAGCCGCATTCGGGCTCACAGGCCAACCAGGCGGTGTACTTCGCCCTGTTGCAGCCGGGCGACACCATCCTGGGCATGAGCCTGGCCCATGGCGGCCACCTGACCCACGGTGCGAAGGTGAACCTGTCGGGCAAGATCTTCAACGCCGTGCAGTACGGCATTACGCCCGATACGGGCCTGGTCGACTACGAAGAAATCGAAAAACTCGCGCTCGAACACAAGCCGAAGATGATCGTGGCCGGGTTCTCGGCCTATTCGCAGATCATGGACTGGGCGCGTTTCCGCGCCATTGCCGACAAGGTCGGTGCCTACCTTTTCGTGGACATGGCGCACATCGCGGGCCTGGTTGCCGCGGGCGTGTATCCCAGCCCGCTGCCGCATGCGCACGTGGTCACCTCCACCACGCACAAGACCTTGCGCGGTCCGCGCGGCGGCATCATCGTGGCGCAGGGCGCCGGCGAAGAGATCGAAAAGAAACTTCAGTCGGTGGTGTTCCCCGGTATCCAGGGCGGCCCGCTGATGCACGTCATCGCCGCCAAGGCGGTGGCGTTCAAGGAAGCGCTCGAACCTGGGTTCCGCACTTATCAGGAACAGGTGGTGAAGAATGCCCAGGCCATGGCGGGCGCCTTTATTAAACGCGGCTACAAGATCGTTTCCGGCGGCACCGAGAACCATCTGATGCTGATCGACCTGATCGGCCGCGAGCTCACCGGCAAGGATGCGGAAGCTGCGCTCGGCAAGGCGCATATCACGGTGAACAAGAACGCCGTGCCCAACGACCCGCGCTCGCCCTTCGTTACCTCGGGCCTGCGCGTGGGTACGCCAGCCATCACCACGCGCGGCTACGGCGAAGCGGACACGGTTGAGCTTACCGGCTGGATCTGCGATGTACTCGATGCGCCGGCTGATGCGGAGGTGATTGCACGCGTTCGCCAGGCCGTCACCGCGCAGTGCAAGCGCTTCCCCGTCTACGGCTAAGGATACTCAGCACCCGCCATGCACTGTCCGTTCTGCCAGCACGAAGACACGCGCGTGATCGACTCGCGCTTGACCGACGATGGCGGCTCGGTGCGGCGCCGGCGCGAGTGCCCGCAGTGCGGCGAACGCTTCAATACCTATGAAACGGCCGAGCTGAAACTGCCGGCCGTGGTCAAGAGCGGCCATCGCCGCGAATCCTTCGACGAGCGCAAGCTACGCGTAAGTTTCGAGCGGGCGCTGCAGAAACGACCGGTGGCCAGCAACGATGTCGATGCCGCGGTACGCGCCATCGTCGACGACCTTCGGCGCACCGGTGAGCGGGAAGTGCCCTCGCGGCAGATCGGTGAACTGGTGATGCGTGAACTGAAGAAGCTTGACCAGGTGGCTTACGTCCGGTTTGCCTCGGTGTATCGCAAGTTCGAGGACGTCCACGCTTTCCGCGAGGAGATCGAGAAGCTCGAGCGCGATCTTCCGGCGATGGAAGCCCTGCCGCTGCCGCTGGTCGGCGGCGGCAAGCGCAAGTAGATGTTTCAGCCACACGATCATGCCTATATGGCGCGCGCGCTTGAAATCGCCGCGCGTGGCATCTACACCACCCAACCCAATCCGCGCGTGGGCTGTGTGATCGAGCGCAACGGTGTGGTGGTGGGCGAAGGCTTCCACCGAAAGGCCGGTGGCCCCCATGCCGAAGTCCTCGCCCTGGCCGCCGCCGGCGAGCGCGCGAGCGGCGCCACCGTCTACGTCACGCTCGAGCCCTGTGCGCACCACGGCCGTACGCCGCCCTGCGCCGATGCGCTGATTGCCGCGGGTGTGGCGCGCGTGGTGGTGGCAGCCGAGGATCCCTTCGATCAGGTCAATGGCCGCGGCATGGCCAGGCTGCGCGACGCCGGCATTGAAGTGGCATGCGGCCTGATGCGCGCGGAGGCCAGGGAACTGAACGCCGGATTCTTCAGCCGCATCGAGCGGGGCAGGTCGTTCGTGCGGGTGAAACTGGCCATGAGCATCGATGGCCGCACCGCGCTGGCCAGCGGCGAATCCAAATGGATTACCAGCGAAGCGGCGCGCGAGGACGTCCAGCGCTGGCGCGCGCGCAGTTCCGCCATCCTCACCGGCAGCGGCACGGTGCTCGCCGACAATCCACGCCTGACGGCGCGCCTGCCTGGCGACCGCGAGGGCGTGCCGCCCACGCGCGTCGTGCTGGACGCAAGCCTGCGTACACAAGCCGATGCCCATGTACTGGATGGCCAGGCGCCCACGATCGTGATGCACGCGGTCGATGCCGATGCCGGCGATTCACGCTTCGCGCGCGTTGAATGCATCCCGGTGCCGGCATCCAACGGGAATCTGGACCTTGCCTGGGTGCTGGAACTGCTTGCTGAGCGCGACTGCAACGAATTGCACGTGGAAGCCGGCGCCACGCTATGCGGGGCACTGTTTGCGCAAGGGCTCGTCGACGAACTTCTGCTCTACATCGCCCCGGTACTGCTGGGCGACGGCGCGCGGCCGCTGATGGCGCTGCCCGCATTGGACACCATGGCCGGGCGCTGGCAACTGGGCATCGTCGACCATGCCATGGTCGGCAGCGATATCCGCCTGCGGCTCCGGCCCGCCCGGTAACGCGCCAACCCGGCCCCGGTGGTATCATCGCCAGCGATGTCTTCAGGGCGGGGCGAAACTCCCCACCGGCGGTATGTCCCTTCCAGGGGCGAGCCCGCGAGCGCCCGCCGCAAGGCGGGGTCAGCAGACCTGGTGCGAAGCCAGGGCCGACGGTCACAGTCCGGATGAAAGAAGACGACGCCATGGCTCCCTAAGCGGGAGGCATGCGTCCTGCCTTGCCGACGTTCATCAACCTCGTGCCGCAGGACGTAAGCCATGTTTACCGGAATCATCCAGACCGTCGGCCGCATCGCACGCATCGAGCGTCGCGGCGGGGACGTCCGATTGACCGTCGACACCGCCACTTTGGATATGAGCGATGTTGCCCTCGGTGACAGCATCGCCGTGGGCGGTGTCTGCCTGACGGCGGTTGAGCTGGGCGCCCAATCGTTCGCCGCCGACGTTTCCAACGAAACGCTCTCGCTCACCAGCTTCGGCCAGCTTGGCCCGGGCAGCCGGGTCAATCTGGAAAAAGCCCTGCGCATGGCCGATCGGCTCGGCGGCCATATGGTGTCAGGGCATGTCGACGGCCTGGGCAAGGTCGTTTCCGTCACCAACGACGGCCGTTCGCAACGCTGGACCTTCGAGGTTCCGCCGAATCTCACCCGCTATATCGCAGCGAAGGGCTCGATCTGCATCGACGGCACCAGCCTCACGGTGAATGAAGTGTCGGGAAACCGCTTCGGAGTGAACCTTATTCCCCATACGGTGGAACACACTACTTTCGCCGATCGAAAGGCCGGCGATGCGGTGAACCTCGAGGTCGATGTGGTGGCGCGCTATGTCGAGCGGTTGCTCGGCGCCGGCGGCGGCAGCGGTATTGACGAAGATTTCCTGCGCGAACACGGTTTCGCGCGCTAACAGGCAAAGCATCCAATGGCATTCGACAGCATCCCCGACATCCTCGACGAACTGCGCGCGGGGCGCATGGTGGTGATCCTCGACGACGAGGACCGCGAGAACGAGGGCGACATCATCATGGCCGCGGAGAAGGTCACCGCGCAGCACATCAACTTCATGGTGCGCGAGGCGCGCGGGCTGGTGTGCCTTACCCTGACCGAACAGCGCACGCGCCAGCTCGGCCTGCGCCCGATGGTCAGCGACAACACCTCGGCCTACCACACCAACTTCACCGTTTCGATCGAGGCGGCCGAAGGCGTCACCACCGGCATCTCGGCCTACGATCGCGCCCATACCATTCTTGCGGCGGTGAAGAAGGACGCCCGTCCGGAAGACCTCAGCCAGCCCGGGCATATTTTTCCGTTGACGGCCCGCCCCGGTGGCGTGCTTACCCGCGCTGGACACACCGAGGCCGGTTGCGACCTTGCCGCGCTTGCGGGGCTCGAGCCCTCGGCGGTGTTGATCGAGATCTTGAAGGACGACGGCGAGATGGCGCGGCGTCCGGAATTGGAGGCCTTCGCCGCCAAGCATGGCCTGAAGATCGGCAGCATCGCCGACCTCATCCGCTATCGGCTGGAGACCGAACGCACGATCGAGCGTGTACACGAGGCGGACGTGGATACCGAGTTCGGCACGTTCCGCCTGGTGGCTTTCCGCGATGCGATTGCCCACGGCCTGCACTTTGCCCTGGTCCGCGGCGATGTCGCCCATGGCGAGCCGGTGCTTACCCGCGTGCACGTGCGCAACACCCTGTCCGACGTGCTGCATCTGAAGCGCGAGGATCTGGGCCATACCGTTACCGCCGCCTTGCGCCGCATCGATAGCGAAGGGCGCGGCGTCCTGGTGGTGTTGTCCGGTGAAGATTCCGCCGAGGCCCTGCTGGCCCGCCTGGCCGGTAGCGAAGCGCCTAACGAAGACCCGCAGGCGTGGCGCCAGCTTGGATTGGGGGCGCAGATCCTTACGGACCTCGGCGTTCGCTCATTGCGCGTGCTTGGTACGCCACGCCGCCTGGTGGGACTGCAAGGCTTCGGCCTGCAGGTCGACGGCTACGTCGGTTAGGCTTAGGTTTCTTCCAAGGGCTGCGTTACTGGCCCGTCCACAGACATTGGCATGCATCGGAACCTCAAGATCCAGCTCATCGCCCCTTCGGGCTATCCCCATGACCAGACTGCGGTCCGCCGTGGCGTTGAGCGCCTGGAAGCGGCCGGACACGCCGTTGTCGGCAAGGACGCCCTGCAGCGCATCGACCAGCGATTCGCCGGCAGCGTCGCCGAGCGCCTTGCCGAGCTCAACGCGCTGGGCACGGATGCTTCGGTGGATATCGCCCTGGCCGTTCGCGGGGGCTATGGCGCGCACCAACTGCTCGAGCACCTGGACTACGACGGGCTTGGCGAGCGGCTGGGCTCTCGTCCCCTGGCCTTGGTCGGCCACAGCGACTTCACCGCCATCCAGTTGGCTTTGCTTGCCCGATCGAACCTCGTGACCTTCGGCGGGCCGATGCTCAGCGCGGATTTCGGCGCCGAAGCCCTGCGGGACTTCACCTGGCGCCATTTCTGGAAGGCCCTGTGCTCGCCCGCGATGGATGCTGCCTGGAGCGCCGCCCCGGACTCACCCGATGTCGATGTCGAAGGCACGCTGTGGGGCGGCAACTTGGCCGTGATCTGCGCCCTGGTGGGCACGCCTTATATGCCCAAGATCGATGGAGGCATCCTCTTCATCGAGGATGTTTCCGAACCGCCATTCCGGGTGGAACGGATGCTCTACCACCTGTATCTGGCGGGCATCCTTGGCCGGCAGAAAGCGCTGGTGCTTGGAGATTTCTCCTCCTATCGCAGCAGTGAATACGACAACGGATACGACCTTCCGGACGCGATCGAGCGTATCGGCGCCGTGGCCGGCATCCCGGTGGTCACGGAATTGCCGTTCGGCCACTGCCCGGACAAGCTCACCTTGCCGGTCGGTGCCCATGCCCGGCTTCGCGTGGCCGGGGGCGAGGCCAGCCTTGCCATCGAAGGGTATCCATCCATCCCCTGACACTGACCTAAGAAAAAGCCGTAAAATGGCGGGTCCTTGCGGGGTTTTGCCCCATCACCGAAGGCTTGAACCAATGAAGATCATCGAGGGCGATTTCGCCACGCCCAAGGGCCGTTTCGCCATCGTCGCCGGCCGCTTCAACAGCTTCGTCGTGGAGTCGCTGGTCCAGGGCGCGCGCGACACCCTGGTCCGCCACGGCGTGAAAGACGACGCCATCGACCTTATCCGCGTGCCCGGCGCCTGGGAAATCGCGCTGGCGGCCTACAAGGTGGCCAACAACGGCAAGCATGTGGCGGTGATCGGCGTGGGCGCGGTGATCCGCGGCGGTACCCCGCATTTTGAATACGTGGCCGGCGAAGTGAGCAAGGGATTGGCGCAGGCCGCCTTCAATTCGGGCGTGCCTGTCGCCTTCGGCGTGCTCACCGTGGAAAACATCGAGCAGGCCATCGAGCGTTCCGGTACCAAGGCCGGCAACAAGGGCAGCGATGCCGCCATGGCCGCGATTGAGATGGTCAACCTGTACGCCAAGCTATGAATCGCCGTCCGGAAGGCGTCGACCTTGCCGCGCGCTCGCGCGCACGGCGCCGCGCATTGCAGGCCATCTACGCGTGGCAGGTGGGTGGTGCCAGCATGGCCAAGGTCATCGACCAGTTTCGCCACGAACAAGATATGGAAGTGGCGGATCTCGAATACTTCGAAGACCTCCTGCTTGGCGTCGAGAAACACCAGGCCGAGCTCGACGAGGGCCTGAAGCCCTTCGTCGACCGCGAGGTCAACCAGATCGATCCCATCGAGCGCGCCGCCTTGCGCCTGGCCGCGTACGAATTGAAGTATCGCCCCGACGTCCCCTATAGGGTGATCCTGAACGAGGCGATCGAAGTCACCAAGCGCTTCGGCGCCGACCACGGCCACAGCTACGTCAACGGTGTGCTCGACAAACTGGCCACGCACTGGCGTACGGCCGAAAAACGACATTGATGTTCCCGCGGCCGGCTCGTCCGGCCGTTGTTCGGTGAAGGACATTCCATGCACGACCCATCGGCCTTTCCTGGCCAGATCCCGGTGATCGATACACCGCGCTTGCGACTGCGGGCGCACAGGCTGGACGACTACGCCGCCTGTACCGCCATGTGGGCGGATCCTGCCGTGGTCCGCCACATCGGTGGCAAGCCCTCGTCGGCCGAAGATGTCTGGGCACGCATGTTGCGCTATGCCGGTCACTGGGCGCTGCAGGGCTTCGGCTTCTGGGCGATCGAGGAAAAATCAACGAGCCGATTCATTGGTGAAGTGGGCTTCGCCTACTTCAAGCGGGACATATGCCCGTCGAACGACGGCGTGCCCGAGATGGGCTGGGCGTTGGTCAGCGACGTGCACGGCCAGGGTTTTGGCCGCGAGGCGACCGGAGCGGCCTTGGCATGGGGCGACGGCCATTTCGCTGGCCGCAGCACCTGTTGCCTGATCGATCCGGGCAACGAGCCGTCGATCCGCGTGGCCACAGGCTTGGGTTATGTGCCCAGTCACCGCGCGGCCTACAAGGGTCAGGTCACGATGGTATTCACACGCCCGGGACCGGGCGTCGCTTAAGGTCCATTGCGCATGGAATTCGACCTCATCGAACGCGTGCGCGACCTCACCGCCCAGGCTCGCGACGACGTCCTCACGGGCATCGGCGACGACGCCGCGGTACTCACCGTGCCCGCTGGGCGCGAGCTGGCGGTGGCCATGGATACCCTGGTCGCGGGCGTGCATTTTCCGCCGGGTACCCGTGCCTTCGACATTGGCTGGAAGGCATTGGCAGTGAACCTGTCCGACCTTGCCGCCATGGGTGCGGTGCCGGCCTGGGCGCTGCTGTCGATGACCTTGCCCGATGCCGACTGTGCCTTCGTCGAAGGCCTGGCCGAAGGCTTCGCGGCCCTCGCCGCGCCACATCGCGTGGCGCTGGTGGGCGGCGATACCACACGCGGGCCTTTGTCGATCACGGTGGCTGTGCATGGCTTCCTGCCTTCGGGGCAGGGTCTGTTGCGTTCCGGTGCGAACGTCGGTGACGTGGTGATGGTGACCGGCACGCTCGGCGACGCCGCGGCGGGGTTGCGCTGCATCGGCACTGGCCGTGGCGACGATCTCGTTGCGCGCCTGGATCGTCCCACGCCGCGGGTCGCCGCCGGTGGCGCCCTGCGGGGCGTTGCCACCGCATGCATCGACGTCAGCGATGGCCTGGTCGCCGACCTCGGCCATATCTGCCGGGCCAGCGGTGTTGCCGCGGAACTGGATCCGGCTTTGTTGCCGCGCTCGGAGGCCTTGCGCGCGATGTTTGCCGATAACGACACCACGGCTTTCGCGCTCACCGGCGGCGACGACTACGAACTGTGCTTCACCCTGCCGTCGCAGCACGTAGCCGACGTCAGCGCGGAAATGGCGCGCCTGGGCTGTGGTGCCACGCGTATCGGCCGCATCGTGGCCGGGCAGGGCGTTCGCCTTGCCGATACCGCCGGCCAATGGCATGCGGCGGCTGTCGGCGGCTGGGACCACTTCGCGCCATGAGCGACAAATACGTGCTGGATGCCGATGCGCGGCGCGCTTTGCTCGCCACGCCAGGTGGCTGGATCGCCTGCGGATTCGGCTCGGGGCTGGTGCCGAAGGCGCAAGGCACGATGGGTTCGCTTGTGGCGATCCTGCCGTGGCTGCTGCTGCGACAGCTGTCCGTGCCGGTTTACCTGTTGGTGATCGTTGTCGGCTTCGCCATCGGCGTGTGGGCCTGCAACGTCGCTGGCCGGGCCATCGGCGTGGCCGACCACCGCAGCGTGGTCTGGGACGAATTCATAGGCCAATGGCTGGCGCTGCTGCCCGCGCTGCTCGCGCCGTGGTGGGCTGTCATCCTGGGTTTCGTGCTGTTCCGACTCTTCGATGTCACCAAGCCCTGGCCCATCAGCTGGCTCGACCGCCGCGTCAAGGGCGGTCTTGGCGTGATGCTCGACGATGTCGTCGCCGGCATCTTCGCCGCCATCGTCCTGGCCTTCGTACTGCATTTCTCCTGAAGGAGTACGCCATGCAATACCGTCGCCTCGGTACTTCCGGCTTGCAACTGTCAGCCTTGTCGTTCGGCGCCTGGGTCACCTTCGGTGCGCAGGTCGGCCGGTCGCTGGCGCGGCAACTTATCGCCTATTCGCACGAGCGTGGCGTGAACTTCTTCGACAACGCCGAGACGTACAACAACGGCGAAGCCGAGCGGCTGATGGGCGACGTGCTGGCGGATCTGCGTCTGCCGCGTGATTCGTACTGCGTATCGAGCAAGGTCATGTTCGGCGCGGTGGAACACCCGTTGCCCACGCAACGCGGGTTGTCGCGCAAGCATGTGATGGAAGCCTGCCACCAGGCACTCGAGCGCCTGCGCGTGGATTACCTTGATCTTTACTTCTGCCATCGCCCGGATCCGGACACGCCGATCGTGGAGACGGTGGCGGCGATGGACATGCTGGTGCGCCAGGGCAAGGTGCTTTACTGGGGAACCAGCGAATGGTCGGCGGCGCAGATCCGCCAGGCACACCAGGCGGCGCGCCAGAACCACCTGACCGCGCCGACCATGGAACAGCCGCAGTACAACCTGCTCCATCGCGAAAGGGTCGAGCAGGAATACGCATCCCTCTACGAGGAATTCGGCATGGGCACCACGATCTGGTCGCCGCTCGCCTCGGGGTTGCTGTCGGGCAAGTACCTCGATGGCGTGCCGCACGGCTCGCGGCTGGCCCAGAGCAACTACGCGTGGCTGCGCGACAGCCTGCTCGGACAGGGCGACCCGATGGTGAAGGTGCGTGCGCTGGTACCCATCGCCGAACGGCTCGGGGTGAGCCTGGCGCAGCTGTCGCTCGCGTGGTGCCTGAAGAATCCGCGTGTTTCCACGGTGATCCTGGGTGCCAGCAAACGCGAGCAACTGGAAGAGAACTTCAAGGCGCTGGAGGTGGCTGACAAGCTCGATCCTGGCCTGATGGAGGCAATCTCCGCCGCCGTGGGGTAGGGCGCTTGACAGTTAAATGAGAATCGTTATCATTAACTCCGCACCCCTTCTCATGCGGAGCCAAGCGATGTTGACCCAACCCCTGTCGCTGAACGAAGACGCCCTGCGCCACCGCCGGGTGGTTTCCCTCAAGGTGGCCGCCCCGTCGGTCCGACGCACTTCCAGCCAGAGTCTTTTGGAAGGCTCACGGGAACTGGTGATCGAACACGAGGGCAATGAGTACCACCTGCGCCTTACCCGCAACGACAAGCTCATCCTTACCAAGTAATCCCCTTTTTTTAGTCTTCCCCCAGGCCCAGCCCGCCGTCCGGAACGGATCTTCCGGTTAGCCAGCCACGGTCGCCTTCCTTCGAGGTGACACATGTTCGGTTGGCTTGCCACCTTCGGCGCCCCGAGGCGCGAGCATCCTTCCGCGGTCCAGACACGCTGGCTCCGCCTCGGCCCACAGGCGCTGGCCCGCACCTTGCCCACGCTGGGCAGCGTGTTGCACCTGCCACGGTTGCGTTGCGCGCCTTGCCTTACGCACTTGCCGCGTGGTGTGATCGCCGGCGACGCACTGGTGGCGCCATTGCTCGCCACGCGGCTGGTGGGTGCCGGCAGCGCCGTCACGGCAGACGGCCCGCGCGAATGGCTTGAATACGTCGATGCCAGCGGCATTTGCCTGGCCCGCACCTATCTGTTGCCCGATACCGATTACCTGGGCTGGGACGCGCTGCTGGCCGAGGGCGAACCGATCGGCGCCGATGAATGGACGCCTGTCGAGCAGGGTTTCACCGCGGCCCAGGCCCGGGTGATCCGCTTCGATACGAACATAGTGGGCGGCCTGCGCCTGCTGCGAAGCACGGGCGCTTGCGCGGTATCGCCGATGGGCCGTTCGCTCGCAGGCTCCATCGCCCAGGCCCAGTCGGTGGCCTATCTTTAACCCCTCCCACGGCGAGGCCCGCAGCTGTCCGCTTCGGCGACCGCTTGCATCGCCTGTCCGCTGTCCGTTGTCCGCGGACACCGGAAGGCCGTTTCCGCTGTAGTTCAACCTATTGATATAAATAAATAAAAATCGCGATCGCGGCTTGGCACGTGGCTTGCTCCTTCTCTGGGTGACAGCCCTTTCAGGAACCGCACATGATTCGCGATACCTCCGCCACCGACCGCATCGTCGAGGTCAAGCCCCAGCGCAAGCGCATGCGCACGATCGGCCTCGTTGCCGGAGCCGTGGTGGCGGTGGGGCTGCTGGTGATGGTGGCGCCCCGCGTCGGCCGCATGTTCTCCGCTGGCTCCTCGGTGAGCGCCTCGCGCCTTTCCTTCGCCAATGTGCAACGCGGCCTGTTCGTGCGTGACATCGCCGCCGAGGGCAAGGTGGTTGCCGCCGTCAGCCCAACGCTCTACGCCGTATACGGCGGCGCTGTGACCTTGCAGGTGCACGCGGGCGACTCGGTGAAGAAAGGCCAGGTGCTGGCGGTCATCGACAGCCCTGACCTCACCAACAAGCTCGCCCAGGAGCAATCCAACGCCGACAACAGCCAGGTGGACTTCCTGCGCGCCGAAGTGGATGCGAAGAAGAAGGCCAGCGAACTGCAGAAGGCCTACGACAACGCCGTGATCGACCGCAAGGCCGCCGAGCGCGACGTGGAACGCAACACCACCGCCTTCAGCAAGGGCGCCGTGCCCAAGGCCGATGTCGACAAGGCGGAAGTGTCGCTGGAGAAAGCCAAGGTTACCGAGCAGCACGCACAAAGCGACCTAAGCCTCAACACCAACAGCTCCACCTTCGATGTCCGTTCCAAGAAACTGGCCCACGACCGCCAGGACCTGCTGGTGGAGGACTTGAAGCGCCAGGTGGACAACCTGCAGGTGCGCTCGCCCGTCGACGGCCAGGTCGGCCAGCTGTTCGTGGCCGAACGCGCCACCGTGGCCAAGGACGCGCAGCTGATGAGCGTGATCGATCTTTCCGCGCTGGAAGTGGAGATGAAGGTGCCTGAGAGTTTCGCCCGCGACCTTGCCATCGGCATGCCCGGCGAGATCACCGGCAACGGTTCCACCTGGAACGGCAAGATCAGCGCGGTATCCCCGGAAGTCGTCAACGGTGAAGTGGCAGCGCGCCTGCGGTTCGATGGCAAGACCCCGCTGCAGCTGCGCCAGAGCCAGCGCATGAGCGTGCGCGTGCTGATGGATCGCCGCGACAACGTGCTCACCGTGGCCCGCGGTTCCTTCGTCGATGAAAGTGGTGGCCGCTACGCCTACGTGGTGCACGAGGGCATCGCCGAGAAGCGCGAGATCCGCGTGGGCACCAGCAGCATCGACAAGGTCGAGATCCTCGATGGCCTCAAGGAAGGCGATCGCATCGTGATCTCCGGCACCGATTCCTTCAACGGCGCGGCCCGCGTCGTCATCAGCAGCTGACGTAAAAAAACCGCAACCCGCCGAACCCAAATCCGCAGCCAAAGGAAATCCACGATGCTCAAGATGACCCACCTGTCCAAGGTCTACCGTACCGAAGTGGTCGAGACCTACGCCCTCCGCGATTTCAACATCGACGTCAACGAGGGTGAGTTCGTCGCCGTGACCGGTCCTTCAGGCTCCGGCAAGACGACCTTCCTGACCATTGCGGGCCTCCTGGAGACCTTCACCGGCGGCACCTACCACCTGGACGGCGTCGAGGTGTCGAAGCTGGACGACAACGCCCGGTCGCGCATCCGCAACGAGAAGATCGGCTTCATCTTCCAGGCCTTCAACCTGATCCCTGACCTCAATGTCTTCGACAACGTCGAAGTGCCGCTGCGCTATCGCGGCATGAAGGCGGCCGAACGCAAGCAGCGCATCATGGAATCGCTCGAGCGCGTGGGCCTGGCTTCCCGCGCCAAGCATTACCCGGCGGAACTGTCCGGCGGCCAGCAGCAGCGCGTGGCGATCGCCCGTGCACTGGCCGGTTCCCCGCGCCTGTTGCTGGCGGACGAACCCACCGGCAACCTCGATACGCAGATGGCCCGCGGCGTGATGGAACTGCTCGAGGAGATCCACCGCGAGGGCGCCACCATCGTCATGGTCACCCATGATCCGGAACTGGCCGCCCGCGCCCAGCGCAACGTGCACGTGATCGACGGCCAGGTGGTGGACCTTGCCGAGGACCCGCGTTTCCACGCGCAGGTGCAAGCGGGCAGGGTGAACATCTAAGGCGCTGGCATGTTCGGCTATTACCTTGACCTCGCCCTGCGCAGCCTGCGCCGCAATCCCGCCTTGACGGGATTGATGGTGCTGGCGATCGCTTTCGGGGTTGGGGCGTCGATGACCACGTATTCGGTGTTCCGGGCGGTATCGGGTGATCCGATACCGTGGAAATCATCGCGTCTGTTCGTGCCGCAGATCGACCTGTTCGGGCCGACGGCTGCGGCCAAGACAAGCAACGAACCGCAGGACCTGGTCAGTTACAAGGATGCGCTGGCGATCACCCGCGCCCATCGGGCGCATTTCCAGTCGGCGATGTACAACATCGCGCCTTCCATCGACCCGGCGTCGCCTGGATCCCGGCCGCGCGAAGTGATGGGCCACGCCGTGCAGTGGGAATTCTTCCCGATGGTGGACGCGCCTTTCGTCTATGGCCATGCGTGGTCGGCCGATGAAGACGCAGCGCATGCCAAGGTGGCCGTGATCAGCTCGCGCCTGAACGATCGTCAGTTCAAGGGCGAGGACAGCACGGGGCGGGAAATCATCCTCGATGGCAAGCCCTACCGCATTGTCGGCGTGCTGGACCATTTCACCCCCGAACCGCTGTTCTACGATGTGGCCAACCGGAATTTCGGCGAGCCGGACGACGTTTTCCTGCCGTTTGCCACCGCCATCGACGCACAGTCGACGAACACCGGTAATTACAACTGCGCCCGTTCCCCGCTCGAAGAAGGTTTTTCCGGGACGCTGACCGCCGAATGTGCATGGATTGCGGTGATGGTGCAGCTGGACTCCACGGCGGATGCCACGGCGTACCGCCAATGGCTCGACGGCTACACCGACGGCCAGCGGCAGGCGGGCCGGTTCTCCTGGGCATCGAACAATCGCCTGCGCAACCTGCCTGCATGGCTGGATTTCAAGCAGGTCGCGCCGCCCGATACCAAGGTGTCGCTGCTGGTGGCACTGGGACTGCTGGTGGTGTGCATGGTCAATACCATCGGGTTGATGCTGGCAAAGTTCATGCGCCGCTCCGGAGAGATCGGTGTTCGCCGCGCGCTCGGGGCATCGAGGCTGCAGATCGCCGTGCAATTCACCGTGGAAGCTGCCGTGCTGGGATTCACCGGCGGCCTGCTTGGCGTGGCCATGACCTGGATCGGCATGACCGCCATGCGGGCGGTGCTTCCCGAAGACATCGCAGCGCTCGCACGGATGGACGGCAGCCTGCTTTCGCTGACACTTTGCATGGCCGTGCTCGCCACGGTCGTTGCCGGCCTTTATCCCACCCTGCGGGCAACCTGGGTGCGCCCGGCCTTGCAGTTGAAGTCGAACTGACCATGGCCATCACACCCATCATCGTCGCGTTGCGCCGCCACAAGGCCGGTGCCCTCCTGATCGGCCTGCAGATCGCGCTGACCCTGGCGATCGTCTGCAATGCACTGTTCATCATCACCACGCGGATCGAGCGAATCGGCCGGCCCACGGGCATCGATGAAGCAAACCTGTTCAAGGTAAGCGTGCAGCGCGGGGGACTGCCCAGCGATGGCGAGGCGGCCAAGGCGCGGCTCGATGCCGACGTGCGCACGGACCTGGCAGCCATTCGTGCGCTTCCGGATGTCGCCGATGCCTACGTCACCAACACATTGCCCCTTGCCAACAGCAACTGGACCGGCTGGCTGGGGCAGACGCCCGACGGCGACAAGGTTGGCCCGTCCACGGCTTTCTTTCTGGGCGATGAGCACACCCTGGCAACCCTGGGGCTGCACCTGGTGGAAGGGCGGAATTTCCGGCCCGAAGAGGTTCTTCCGCACAGCCTGCGCGATCGCGTCGCACCGGCGCAGCTGATCATTTCCAAAGCGCTGGCACAGAAGCTTTACCCTGATGGCGACGCCATCGGCAAGACGGTGTACGTGGGGCCTTCGGCGCCGCCCACCCGGATCATCGGCGTGGTCGATCGCCTGCAAAGTTCCACCGTGCAGGCCTGGGCGGAGAGCTTTGCCTGGCAGACATCGATTGTGCCGGCACGGTTTTCCTTCACCTACCGTACCTACGCCATCCGTGCCCGTCCCGGCAGGCTGGATGCGGCCATGAAAGCCGTGCCTGATGCGCTGTATGCCGTGGACCCTCAGCGGGTGATCCCGGAAGACGATGGCGTCTTGAGTTTCGCCGGCATTCGCGCGCGCGCCTATCGTGCCGACCGCGGCATGGCCATCCTGATGGGCGCGGTATGCGTGATCCTGCTCACCGTGACCGCGGCGGGCGTGGTGGGGTTGTCGAGCTTCTGGGTGGGGCAGCGCCGTCGGCAGATCGGTATCCGCCGCGCACTGGGTGCCACGCGCCGGAACATCCTTAATTATTTCCTCGCCGAAAATGCCCTGATCACGGTCGGCGGCGTGCTGGTCGGCGCGTTGATGGCCTTCGCCATCAATGCCTGGCTGATGGTCCAGTTCGAGTTGGCGAGGTTGTCCGTCAATTACGTGCTGGCGGGCATCGTCGCGCTCATCGTGCTGGGCCAGGCCTCGGCCTTCGCGCCGGCGCTGCGCGCTTCGCATATTCCCCCCGTCGAAGCGACCAGGAGCTGACGTGCTGGGTTATTACTTCTTCCTTGCCCTTCGCAGCCTGCGCCGCACGCGCATGCTCACGGCATTGATGGTGCTGGCGATCGCCGTGGGCATCGGCGCCAGCATGACCACGCTGTCGGTGATGTTCCTGTTGTCGGGAGACCCGCTGCCGGCCAAGAGCGGGAAGTTGTTCTTCCCGCAACTGGATCCGAGCACCGGGGCCACCTTGCGTCACACCCCGATGGACCTGCTCGATTACACCAGCGCGCACGACTTGTGGCAGGCCCACCGGGCGTCGCGCCAGGCGATGCTTGCCAACGCGGCCACGCGCGTGCAGCCCACCGTCAGCGGCCAGGCGCCCTTCATCGTCCAGACGCTGGCCACGACTTCGGATTTCTTCCCGATGTTCAACGTGCCGTTCCGCTATGGCGGTGCGTGGAGCGCGCAGGACGAGCAGCGCGCCGCGCGGGAGGTGGTGATTTCATCGACGTTGAACCAGCGGCTTTTCGGCGGCGCCAACAGCGTGGGCCGCGATGTGGTGATCAACGGCGCGCAACTGCGCGTGGTGGGCGTGCTAGACGACTGGCGTCCGCGCCCGCGCTTCTACATGGTGGTCGGCGCCCGCTTCAGCGGCGGCGACACGGCGGACCTCTACGGACCGCCGCACGATGTTTACCTGCCGATGCCTACTGGCATCGACATCGCCCAGGCCGATATGCAGCCGTTTACCTGCTGGTCCGACGGCATGGTCGATCCCCACCATATGACGACCGCAGCGTGTGCCTGGGTGGGGCTATGGGTTGAGTTGCCTGATGTCGCCGCACGCGACGCCTACCGGCGTTTCCTCGAAGACTACGACGACCAGCAGCGATCCATTGGCCGCCTGACGCATCCCAAGCTCACGCGCATGATGAGCCTGCACGAATGGCTGGACTTCCAGCAGGTGGTTCCGGCGGACGTGAAACTGCAGACGTGGCTGGCCTTTGCCTTCCTGCTGATCTGCCTGTTCAACACCGTGGGCTTGCTGCTGGCCAAGTTCATTGGTCGAAGCAATGAGATCGGCGTGCGCCGGGCGCTGGGTGCCTCGCGTAAGGCGATCTTCGGCCAATGCCTGGTGGAGGCCGGCTTGATCGGCCTGATTGGCGGCCTCTTCGGCTTGTTCATGACGGTGGCCGGTATCTACGCCATTCGCCAGCAACCGGTGGCCTATGCCGACCTCGTTGCCGTGGATATGCCGGTGTTCGTGCTGGCCCTGGCGTTGTCGCTGGGAGCGAGCCTGCTTGCCGGTGTGTTTCCTGCCTTCCGCGCCAGCCGTGTGGCGCCGGCCCTGCAACTGAAGGTGCAATGATGCAGATCGCGCCCATCCTCGCCGCGCTTAAAAAGCATCGCATGGCGACGTTCCTGATCGCCATGGAGATTGCACTGGCCTGTGCCGTGTTGTGCAACGCGTTGTACCTGGTAGTTGAGCGCGTGCGCCTGTCGCATGTGGAAACCGGCGTGGACGACGACCGCCTGGTGGCGATCAGCCTGGCGGGCGTGGACGATGCCCAGGCGGTGGACCTGGGGCCGCGGTTGCGCCAGAAACTTAGCTCGATCCCTAACGTGGAATCGGTGGCCGTGGCCAATGCGACGCCATTTGGCCCGCAGGCCGGCGAAGCCGGGTTCCGCATCGATCCGAACGATCCGGTTTACCGGATACAGGCGCACTTCTACCTGGGTGATGCAGGTTTCGCCAAGACACTGGGCCTGCGCCTGGTATCGGGCCGGTGGTTCACGGCCGATGAGTACGCACCGGTGGACGGCTTCCTGCCCAAGGCTTCCTCGCTGCTGGTAGACGCCGATTACGCGTCCAAGTTGTGGCCTGGGCAGAACCCCCTGGGTAAGCCGGTGCTGGTGACCAACCTGACCTTCCGCGTGGTAGGCGTGGTGGCCAGGATGGTGCGGCCTAATCCAAGTCCCTTTGCGGCAACCAATTCGTTCATTACCCCGGCGTTGGCGGGCAAGGGCATGGCAAGCGTCTATCTGCTCCGCGTGGCGCCTGAAAAAGCTCAAGATGTGTTTGCGCGCGCCACGGCCATGATTACCCGCGACGAGCCGAGCGTGATCCTCGATGCCACGGCGTCGGGTCCACTCACCCAACTGCGTGATGCGTATTTCGCCAACACCCGTTCCATGGCGATCATGATGGTTGGCGTGATCGCGGCGCTGTTGCTGGTGTCGGCGCTGGGCATCGTGGGCCTTGCCAGCTTCTGGGTGCAGCAACGGCGCCAGCAGATCGGCATCCGCCGCGCCATCGGCGCCACGCGGCGGGACATCCTGCACTATTTCCAGATAGAGAATTTCCTCATCGTCGGTGGCGGCATCGTGGTCGGCATGGTGCTGGCCTACGTGTTGAGCGCCGTGCTGATGAAGCTGTACGAGCTGCCGCTGCTTCCTGCGTATTACCTGCCTTACGGTGCGCTGATCCTCTGGCTTCTGGGACAGCTTGCCGTGCTCGGCCCCGCGCGGCGCGCCGCCGCGGTGCCCCCTGTTGTCGCCACCCGAAACGCCTGACCCATCGAAGGAGCCATCCATGTTCGGCTACTACTTCCAACTCGGCCTGCGCAGCTTGAGGCGCAACCCCATCCTCACCGCCTTGATGGTGATGGCGATCGGCTTTGGCGTCGCGGCGTCGATGACCACCTACTCGGTGTTCCGCGCTACCTCGCGCAATCCCATACCGCAGAAATCCGCCCAGCTGTTCCACCCGGCGATCGACAACTGGGGGCCGGAGGACACCGAAAAGGGTGAGCCACCCGATTCCATGACCTACAAGGACGTGGTCGCGCTGATGCGCGCGCACAAGGCGCCACGCCAGACGGCGCTCTATCCGATCGCATCGGCGCTTATCCCCGACGATCCGTCCTCGCTGCCCCAGCGCCAAGGCGCCTATGCGGTGTACACCGACTTCTTCCCGATGTTCGACGTGCCCTTCATCTTCGGCAAGCCCTGGTCAGCGGAGGAAGACGAGGGCCACGCCGCGGTGGTAGTCATCTCCAAGAAGCTCAACGACAAGGTGTTCGGCGGCGCCAACAGCGTGGGCAAGCAGCTCAACCTCGACGGCCGGCTATACGTGGTGTCGGGCGTGATCGAAGACTGGGACGCCTCGCCGCGGTTCTTCGACCTGGTGAATACGGGCGGTTTCGACAAGGGTGCACAGTTGTACATGCCCTTCACCCGCGCCATAGAACTGCAAAAGCAAAGCAACGGCAACAACAACTGCAACAGCGACCCGGGCGATGGCTGGGACAACTACCTGCGCTCCGAATGCATATGGCTTGCGATGTGGGTGGAACTGCCCGATGCCGCGGCCGCTGCCAGCTACAAGCAGTTCCTTACCAACTACGTCGACGAGCAGCGCAAGGCGGGGCGTTTCCGTTGGCCGAACAACGTGCGCCTGCGCGATGTGATGGATTTCCTCGATGCCGAGCACGTGGTGCCGGCCGAGACGCAGATCTCGCTGTTCGTATCGCTGGGATTCCTGGTGATCTGCCTGGTCAATACCGTAGGCCTGCTGCTGGCGAAGTTCATGCGCCGTGCGCCGGAAATCGGCGTGCGCCGGGCCCTTGGGGCCTCGCGTAAGGAAATTTATTTCCAGTTCCTGCTGGAGGCGGCCGCCGTGGGCGTGGCCGGCGGTGTACTGGGCCTGCTGTTGACGGGCCTTGGCGTGATGGGCGTGGGGCTGGTATTCGAACCGGCCATCGCCCGCCTGGCGACGCTCGATATCTCGCTGGTGCTGATCACCTTGCTGGTTGCCGTCGCTGCCACCTTGCTGGCGGCCTTTTATCCCACCTGGCGCGCAGCACAAGTGCAGCCAGCCTGGCAGCTGAAATCCAACTGAGGCCACCACGATGATGATCAAGCCGATTTTATCCGCGCTGCGCCGGCACAAGGCCGGCACCATCCTCATCGCCCTGCAGATTGCGCTGACCCTGGCCATCGTCTGCAATGCGCTGTTCATCATCCATCAGCGCGTAAGCCACCTGTCGCGCGGTACGGGCATCGATGAATCGAACCTGGTCATCGTGACCAACCGCCTGGTGGGCAACACGGAGAATTTCGTTCCGCTGATAAAATCCGATCTCCAGGCACTGCGCCAGATGCCGGATGTGGAGGCGGTTTACGCCACCAATTCCTACCCGCTGCGCAACGGCGGCTGGTCGATGGGCGCGCGGACCAATCCCGACCAGAAGAAATCCACCGGGCAGACGGCGATTTATTTCGTCGACGAGCATGCGCTTGCCACCCTGGGCGTCAGGCTGGTTGCCGGGCGCAATTTCAATGCTGGTGACGTCATCGACCAGGACCCGAAGAAATCCATTGCAGGTCCCGTGACGATCGTGACCAAGGCGCTGGCGGACAAGTTGTTCCCGGACGGTTCGGCGCTCGGCAAGAACATTTACCTGACCGAGGAAAAGAAGCCCAGCACCATCGTTGGCATCGTGGAGAAGACCCAGGTGCCATGGGTGAGTTCCTTTGCCTCCACGTGGGACCAGTACGTGACGTTCCTGCCGGCTGTGCTCAACACCGACTACAACGCCTATCTGGTGCGCGCCAAGCCAGGACAGGAGGCAGCCGTGCGCGCGCATGTGCTGGACGTGCTGGTGAAGAACAACCGCATGCGCACCTTGCCCGACGAGAACGGCGTGCAAACCTTTGCCGATGTGCGAAGCAAGGCTTATGAGCGCGATCGCGGCATGGCAATCATGATGGGCATCGTCTGCGCGGTGCTGCTGGCGATCACCGCGGCCGGCATCGTGGGTCTGACCAGCTTCTGGGTGGGCCAGCGCCGCAAGCAGATCGGCGTGCGGCGGGCACTTGGGGCCACCAAGCGTGACATCCTCACCTATTTCCTGACCGAGAATTTCCTCATCGGCGGGGCGGGCGTGGTGGTGGGCAGCGCCATGGCCATTGGCATGTCGATGTGGCTGCAGCAGCACTTCGAGACCGAGCGGATGTCCGTGGTGTACGTGCTGGTGGGCATGGTGCTGTTGCTGCTGCTGGGGCAGGGCGCGGTACTTGCGCCGGCCATGCGGGCCTCGAAGGTGTCGCCGGTGGAAGCCACGCGCAACGCCTGAACGACGGGCCTGCTAGAATTTTTTGGCGGGCCCTTTCAACCTTTCGGCGTGGAGATGCATCCATGCCTCTATGCGACGAGCAAAGATGCGAACTGTCCTGATCATCGACGACAACCCGGCCGTGGGCGACGCACTGTCGCTGGCCTTGTCGTTGCGCGAGATACGCCCCCTGGTGGCCCTTACGCCGGAAGACGGCCTGGCCATCCTGGAGCGCGAGAGCGTGGACGTTCTTGTCCAGGACATGAACTTCACCGCCGATACCACTTCCGGCAAGGAAGGCGTAACCCTGTTCCGCGCCGTGCGCGAACGCCACCCGGACCTGCCGGTGATCCTGCTCACGGCATGGACGCACCTGGAAACCGCCGTGGAACTGGTCAAGGCAGGTGCCGCCGACTACCTGGGCAAGCCCTGGGACGACGCCAAGCTGCTGGCCACGGTTGAAAACCTGCTGGAACTGGCGGAGTCCACCAAGGAAGTCACCCGGGCCCGGGTCGAGCGCCGCAAGCGCCGCGAGGCGCTGCAGCGCAAGTACGAGCTCGATGGACTGGTATTCGCCTCCGAGGCCATGGGCCGCACGCTGGAGCTGGCCTGCCAGGTGGCCCGTTCCGACGTCCCGGTGCTGGTCACCGGCCCCAACGGCGCCGGCAAGGAGCGCATCGCGGCGATCGTGCACGCCAACTCACCGGTAAGCCGAGGCGCTTTCATCGCGGTCAACTGCGGTGCACTGCCGGGTGAATTGATCGAAGCTGAATTGTTCGGTGCCGAAGCCGGTGCCTACACTGGCGCCAACCGGGCCCGCGAGGGCCGTTTCGAAATGGCTGATGGCGGCACCTTGTTCCTGGATGAAATCGGCAACCTGCCGCTGCCAGGGCAGATGAAGCTCCTGCGCGTTCTGGAGACCGGGCAGTTCGAGCGGCTGGGCTCAGGCCGCACGCACAAGGTGAAAGTGCGCGTGATCAGCGCCACCAACGCCGACCTCAAGGCCATGATCCGCGCCGGTACCTTCCGCGAGGACCTCTTCTATCGCCTGAACGTGATCGAAGTGAACCTGCCGCCGCTGTCCGAGCGCGTGGACGACATCCTTCCCCTGGCCGAGCATTTCCTCGATGGCCGGGCCAGGCTATCGGAGGAAGCCCGCGATGCCTTGCTGGCACACGACTGGCCGGGCAACGTACGGGAGCTGAAGAACGCCATCGAACGTGCCCGCCTGCTGGCCAGCGACGGCGTGGTCGCCGTGCGCGACTTGAACCTCCCGGCCGCTTCGCCCTCGGCCATGCGCAACCTGGACGAACCCTCCCGCGAGGCCGTCGAAACCGCGTTGGCCAGTTCCGGTGGCGTGGTGAGCCGTGCGGCGCAGACGCTGGGACTTTCGCGCCAGGCCCTGTATCGCCGGATCGAGCGCTACGGCCTGGCCGTGGCCGGCTGATTCCTTCCGGCCCTGTCGCGCGTCACACCAAGTGAGGTACAACGTGCCTCACGTGCCTGATCGAGGATGTAGCGCCATGGTCCGTCCTTTTGCCCTTGCCCTGTGCCTGGCCACGTTCGCCGGGGCGAGCTTCGCCCAGTCCGCGTCGCCTCAGGCGGCCGACCAGTTTGGGCCCGCCCGCAGCACCACGGCTGCCGCGGCCGCCGACGCTTACAACAATGCCCGGTCGTCCCGTACTGGCGAAGCCGACAGCCACTTCAAGTTCCGCGACAATAAACCCGCGTCGCTCAAAGATCCGTACCCGGATCGCCGGCCTTTCGAGAAAGCCGGCCAGCCGCCCACCGCGCAGGATGGCCGTCCGCCAGTGCAATGCGCACAGACCCCGATGGATCCTGCATGCCGGTGAGCCCATGCGGCTGTTAAGCCTTGAGGGCCGGCTGACCCTGCTGCTGGCCGCGGCCGCGTTGTCGGGCGCGCTGGTTTATGTCGGCGTGACCGTGTGGCCGCTGCCGCAGGTCATCGAAGCGATCAACACATGGTTCAAGCTCACCATTGCCGCGCCCGGTGGCGTAGGGTCGCTGGGCGCGATGCTTGCCACGGTCGTGGTTCTGCTGCCGTTGGCAAGCATGCTGGCCCATCGGGTGACCCGGCCCCTGCAGCGGCTGCTGCGCGCGCTGGAAGGTGCCGTGGCAAGTTATCGCGACGGCGATTTCAGCTTCTCCATCGCCTCGCATCGTCGCGATGAGCTCGGCGCGCTGATCCGTTCGCACAATGCCCTGGGCAATACCCTTCGCGAGCAGCGGCAGAACCTGGCCCAGCGCGAACTGCTGCTGGACACCGTGGTGCAGAATACGCCCGTGGCGCTGGTGCTCACCGACGCGGCGGGCAAGGTGACCTATGCCAACATCGCGGCGCGGCATTTGTTCAACGAAGGCCGCAGCCTGCACGGGCTGGGTTTCGAAGAGATCCTGGCAGGCACTTCCGAATCGCTGCGCAAGGCGATCGCCTCGGGCGAAGACGCCCTGCTCACCGTGGAGATGGAAGGAAGCGAGGAAACCTTCCATATCTCGCAACGCAATTTCCGCCTGCAGGGAAGACCGCATCGCCTGCAGTTGTTCCGCCGCATGACGCGCGAGCTTTCGCGGCAGGAAGTAGCCACCTGGAAACGGGTGATCCGCGTGATCAGCCATGAACTGAACAATTCCCTGGCGCCGATCTCGTCGCTGGCGCACTCGGGCGCCGAACTTGCGCGGCGAGGCGATACCGACCGGCTGCCCGGCGTCTTCGGCACCATCGCCGAACGCACGCGCCACCTGCACGGTTTCATCGCCGGCTACGCCAGCTTCGCGAAGTTGCCGGCGCCGCAACCGGTGGCGATCGATTGGCCGCCATATATCGAGTCGCTGGCCTTGCATTGCCAGTTCCGGCTCGACGGCCGCCTGCCGGAAGAACCGGGACACTTCGACGCCGCGCAGATCGAACAGGTGCTGATCAACCTGATCAAGAACGCCCACGAATCCGGTGGCCCGGACGACGAAGTGGCGGTGTCGGTAGCAGTGGTGGCGCGGATGGTTCGCCTGGAAGTGTCCGACCGCGGGCCCGGCATGAGCGAAACGGTGCTGGCGCAGGCGCTGCTGCCGTTCTATTCCACCAAGCGCTCAGGCACGGGCCTGGGCCTTGCGCTGGCGCGCGAGATTGCCGAGGCCCATGGCGGCCGCGTGGCGCTGGCCAACCGCGAGGGCGGCGGCCTGCGGGTGAGCCTGTTCCTGCCGCTCTGAACCCCTGCTGGTGGGTATACTGCGGCTTCACCTGCATGGAGCTTAGGTCATGGGAAGCATGGTTGCACTCGTTGTCGTCGTCCTGGTGGTCATCACCATTACCCGCCTGGTACGTATCGTGCCGCAGGGCTGGGAATGGACGGTCGAAACATTCGGCAAATACACCACCACCCTTAGCCCCGGGCTGCATTTCCTGATCCCGATCTACCATGCGGTGGGGCGCAAGATAAACATGATGGAGCAGGTGCTCGACGTGCCTTCGCAGGATGTCATCACCAAGGACAACGCGGTGGTGCGCGTCGACGGCGTGGTGTTCTACCAGGTACTCGATGCCTCCAAGGCAGCCTACGAGGTGGCCAACCTCGAGGGCGCCGCGCTGGCGCTGATCATGACCAATATCCGTACCGTGCTCGGTTCCATGGACCTGGACGAATCCCTGAGCCAGCGCGACGCGATCAACGCCAAGCTGCTGAATGTGATTGATGAGGCCACCCATCCGTGGGGCGTAAAGGTCAACCGCATCGAGATCAAGGATATTTCCCCGCCGCGCGATCTCGTCGATGCGAT
Source organism: Pinirhizobacter soli (assembly GCF_015905305.1). Lineage (GTDB taxonomy): Bacteria > Pseudomonadota > Gammaproteobacteria > Xanthomonadales > Rhodanobacteraceae > Pinirhizobacter > Pinirhizobacter soli. Next base: position 1,495,053 of record NZ_JADZLQ010000001.1, on the reverse strand, counting down.
GGCCCGCCAGATGAAGGCCGAGCGCGAAAAGCGCGCCAATATTCTCGACGCCGAGGGCTTCCGCCAGGCGGCGATCCTGAAGGCCGAGGGCGAAAAGCAGTCGGCCATTCTTTCGGCCGAGGGCAAGAAGGAAGCGGCCTTCCGCGAGGCCGAGGCCCGCGAACGCCTGGCCGAGGCCGAGGCCAAGGCGACCACGATGGTGTCGCAGGCGATTGCCAACGGCAACGTCAACGCGCTGAACTACTTCGTGGCCAACAACTACGTCGAGGCGCTGAAGGAAATGGCCAAATCGCCCAACCAGAAAACCCTGCTGTTGCCGATGGAGACCACCGGCATCCTGGGCTCGCTGGCAGGTATCGCCGAGCTTGCGCGTGACGCGGTTTCCCAGCAGGCGGCGGCGCGCGCGCAACCGCCGCGTCCGGTGGGTTGACGGCCATGCCTGGATTGGCGATGCACTACCTGTGGTGGATCCTTGCGCTGGTGCTGATCGCTGGCGAGATGTTGGTGCCGGGCTATTTCCTCCTGTGGATCGGCATCGCCTCCGGCGCCATGGGCGTGGTGTTGTTCGCTGCGCCCGGCATGGGCGTGCTGACCCAGGCCATCCTGTTCGGGGTGTTCACCTTCGCCTCGTGCTTCGCCTACTGGAAATGGCTGCGTCCGCGTCTTGAGCGTGGCGAGCCCTCGGCTTCGTTGCTCAACCGGCGCGGGGAACAACTGGTGGGCCAGCATCTGGTGCTGGTAGAACCGATCGTCAACGGCCGGGGCAAGGCCCGCGTGGGCGACGGCGTGTGGCTGGTGTCGGGGCCGGAGTTGCCCGCAGGCATCGAAGTGGAGGTGGTGTCGGTGAGTGGCAGCCTGCTGCAGGTACGACCCGCGGCATGAACGCGGCGGACAGGCAGGCCGCGCCCGCCATCGGCTTCGCCACGGCGGCGCTGAATACGCGCATCGCGTTCCTGGTGGAGTTGGCGCGCCGCCTTCACCAGTACGGCACCACCGCGCCGCGCCTGGAGGGTGCCATGTCCAGCGCCGCCCAGCGCCTGGGACTCACGGCCGAAGTATGGTCCAGCCCCACCGCCATCATCGTCTCCTTCGCCGACCTTGCCCAGGGCGAGGAGGGCGTGGCCCAGGTTACCCAGGTGATGCGGCTGCCGCCCGGTGATGTCAACCTGGGCCGTCTGGTCGAGGCCGACCGCATCGCCGACGGCGTGATCGACGGCAAGATCGACTTGCGCGAGGGCTTTCGCCTGCTGCGAGCCTTGGGCGCACCGGAGTCAGCCAGAGCCCACGCAGCCGTCATCGCCAGCTATGGCTTGGCTGCAGCGACCGTGGTGGGCCTGCTGTTGCACTCATCGTGGGTGGACCTGCTTACCGCCGGATTCATCGGCGTTGTGATCGGTGCCATCACCGTGCTGTCGGTAAGTCGGCCGCGACTGTCGGTGGCAAGCGAGGCCATCAGCGCCCTGGTCGCCACCCTCATCGCCACCTTGGTCAGCGCATACATCGTGCCGCTGGCGCTGAAATCCGTGATCCTGGGCAGCCTGATCGTGTTGCTGCCCGGCATGGCGCTCACCACCGCCGTGCGTGAGATATCCAGCCAGCACCTGGTTTCCGGCGTCGCGCGCATGGGCGGCGCGGTGGCGACTCTACTCAAGCTCACCTTTGGCACCGTCGCCGCTACCCAGGTGTGCGCCGCGCTGGGCGTGGTACCACGCGATTACGCCCTGCCGGCGCTGCCCGGCTGGGCCGATTGGCCCACCCTGATCGTGGGCGCCTTCGCCTTCGCCATCCTGTTCCGCGCCGCCCGCCGCGATTGGCCGGTGGTGATGGCAGCGGTGGTGCTGGGGTACCTCACCACGCGCTGGGGTGGGGCGATTTCCGGTGCACCCTTCGGCGTTTTCGTCGGCGGCATCCTGCTGGGCGCGCTCAGCAACCTTTATGCGCGTTTCGCCCACCAGCCCGGTGCGGTGGTTCGCGAACCGGGCATCATCTTGCTGGTACCCGGAAGCGTGGGTTTTCGCAGTGTTTCCTACCTGCTCGATCGCGACGCGGTACTGGGCATGGATACCGGGTTGCTGCTTATTACCCTTCTGGGCTCGCTGGTGGCGGGTCTGCTGTTCGGCGATTTGCTGATTTCTCCGCGTCGCTCCCTTTAGCCTTCCAGCAAGGGCCACCTGCTGCTACGCATCGCACTTACCACGCGTAGCGCAAGCCGATATGTGCATCGAAGCCACGACGCTGGACGTTGTCGCCATTGCCCAGTTCGTGCTCGTAGCCGGCAGCGCCATAAAGTGACAGCCGTGGCGACAGCTGCGCGGTAAGGCCGCCGCCCAGCGATGCACGCGTGGCCTGGGGCACCATTGGCAAGGCGCTGGCCTCGCCGCTGCTTGCGCCGAATTCCGTGGTGCTGCGCGCTCCCCAATCGCGGCGGACATCCAGCCCGATGTAGGGCATCCACAACTGGCCGTTATGCCCGGTCAGCTGCCATTTGCCGCGCAGGCCGGCGCGCCCGGTGTTGCCGTGGGTGCTGCCGATCGTCACCTGGCCAAGCCCATCGTTGCGCGGCCCGAAGTTCACGTACTGGTAGATCGCCTGCAGTTGCGGTTCCAGCACGAAGCTTTCGCCCAGCCGCGGCATGGCGATGGGATAGCCAAATTCCAGCGAAGCAATGAAGCCCGTGCCCGGCAGGTTCAAGCGAGTGACTGACGTGGAAGCCGAACCGCGATACGTACTGGCCTGCGCAACGCCATCGAGATACCAGCCGGTGGGACCGTAGTGCGTCCAGTAGGCGCCCACCGAGGTCGCATGCAGGCTCAGCGAGCCGGTATGTTGCCTGACGTAGTCGGTAGCATCGGCATTGGTGACCAGGCCCCGTACATCGACGTTGGCACTGCCATAGGCCAGGTAACCACCGAAGCTGTCGGTATGGCCCGGCAGCGACTGTCCCTGCCACATGTCGACGCCCACCTGGAAGCCCGACAGATTGCCCTTGGATGCAGGTGCTGCATAAGCCCGGTAGCTTTGGTCGATCGTGGCGCCGAAAACGCGGCCCCAGGTTGTGGGGCCATGATCGACGTCGGCCTGGGCAGCGGTGGCCGGCACGCTGTCGCCGATGCGGTCGTGCAGGGTCGATAGCGTGCGCTGGCCAAGCTCGCGTGCGAGTGGCTGCACCGAAGCATAAGTGGCCAGCTCCGGACCGATGATCGGATAGGTGCCCGGCGGCAGTTCGTCAGGGGGCGGATCGGTCGGCAATTCCGGATCCGGGGGATTGGGCGGCTCAGGCGGCGGCGGTTCGGGTGGTTCGGGTTCGGGCGGCGGCACGACGAACTCGTTGCGCAGATACCAATTGTCCGCCTGGGTGCCGTCCAGGCTGCCGCGGAACAGGCGATAGTCGAGCGCGCCGCTGCGTACTTCGCCGGGCAGGTTGAAGGCGTCGGCGGTGGTGGTTCCGCCATTGATGGCCGATACGACCAGGATGCCGTCGCCTCGCGTTCCGGCACTGGCGGTCGCGGTGTCATGGACGATGACGGATGTATCGCCGCTGGCCGTACCGCCGTCGATCACCAGCCGGTCCGACGGCGAGCCATCGCCATCCAGGAAGGTGTTCAGTACGAGCATGCCGCCCTGGCCGACGTAGTTTCCGCGCACGGTCAGGCTGGCGTAGTCGGTTGCGCCCGCGACCGCGCTGCCCGGCCACACACGCCCCTGGTTGAGGACGTCGCCGTTAATGATGCCCGTGCCGGACAGCGTCGCCCCAGGCGCCACGGTGACGTTATTGGATTGCAGCGATCCGATGAGGGCCAGGGTGCCGGCCGATATCTGGGTCGGGCCGGTATAGGTCTGGTCGCCGTCCAGTTGCAACGTGCCCGGGCCGAGCTGGTTTACGCCGCCGGTGCCGCTGATGATGTTGGAAAACGCGACGGTGTCGGAACGGTTGAACGCCAGCGTACCGTTGTTGGTGATGTTGCCCAGAATGCTGCCGCTGGTGCCGCCGGCGCCCAGTTGCAGCGTGCCTGCGGCGATGAAGCTACCACCGGTATAAGTGTTGTCGGCGGTCAGGATGGTGGTGCCGGTACCGCGCTGCGACAGCGCGCCACTGCCGGAGATCGTTCCAGGCAGGGTCAAGGTATCAGTACGGTTGATCGTCAGCGCGCCGTCGTTCAAAACGTCGCCGACAATGCTGCCGCTGGTACCGCCATTGCCCAGTTGCAGCGAACCGGAGCTGGCGGCGATCGTCGTGCCACCCGTATACGTATTGTCGGCGGTAAGGATGGTGATGCCGCTGCCGAGTTTTGTTACGGCACCCATGCCCGAGATCGTGCCGTCGAAAGTGAGCGTATTGGACCGGTTGAAGGTAAGCATGCCATTGTCGACGACGTCGCCGACGATGCTGCCCGAGGTGAACCCATTGCCGACCTGCAGCGTGCCAGCATTGATCGTGGTGCCGCCCGTGTAGGTGTTGGCGGCGGAGAGTACAGTGCGACCCGCTCCCCGCTGCACCAATGCACCGCTACCGGTAATGGGCGTCAGGAAAAAAATGTCGTTGGAGTGATTCACCGCCAGCGTACCGTTGTCGACGATGTTGCCGGCCACGCTGCCGGTGGTTCCGCCGTCGCCAAGCTGCAGGGTGCCGCCGCTGATCGTCGTGCCGCCCGTATACGTATGGTCGGCCGTAAACACCGTGGTGCCGACGCCGCGCTGCTCCACTGCGCCGCTGCCGGAGATCAGGCCGGCGAGGGTGAGGGTGCCGGCCCGATCGAAAACCAGGTTGCCGTTGTCGACGATGTTGCCGACGACGCTACCACTGGCGCTGCCATTGCCTAGCTGCAGCGTTCCTGCACTGATGGTGGTGCCACCGGTATAGGTGTTGTCCGCCGCCAGGATCGTGGTGCCGGCACCGGCGTTGACCAGCCGGCCGCTACCGGAAATCACGCCCGGCAAGGTCACGGTGTCCGAGCGATTGATGGACAGCGCGCCGTTGTTCACCACGTTGCCGACCAGGCTGCCGCTGGTACCGCCGTTGCCCAGTTGCAGCGTGCCCGCGGAGATAAGGGTACCGCCGGTATAGGTCTGGTTGGCGGTGAACGTGGTGGTGCCCGTGCCCAGCTGCGATACGCCGCCGCTGCCGGAAATGCTGCCGGCGAATGTCAATGCATCGGAGCGATTGAACGCCAGCGAGCCATTGTCCACGACGTTGCCGGCCAGGCTGCCCAGCGTGCCTCCGGCGCCGATCTGCAAGGTGCCCCCATCTATACGCGTTCCGCCGGTGTACGTGTTCGTGCCCGTCAACGTCCATGTCGCCGGACCCGTTTTGGCAAGCGCCAGCGTGCCCGAACCGCTGTTGGCCAGGGTGCCGGCAAACTGGATGTTGTCGGTGATGTTTACGGTAAGCGAATTCCCCGCGCCCGCACCGGTCACCGTTGACCCTGCCACGCCACTCAAATTTCCGATACTCACTGCCGTGTTGGCATTGAGGAGCTGCAAACTGGCATTGCTCGCTGTCAGATCAACCGAAGCGTTGGGATTGGTCCAGTTGGCGGCAGCATAAATCAGCGAAAGATTGCCTACGCTGACACCGCTCAACGAATTCAGGCCGTCGGCGACAGCATTTCGCAACGCTGAGTTGGTAAGCGTTACGGTACCCGTGCCCAGAGCATTGGGCGCAAGTGCTGAAAGCCAGCCCAGCCGGCTTGCTGTCGCATTAGTTGATGTAACAACCCAGTTGCCCGTAAACGCATTGTTGGCACTAAGCACTCGAAAGTTTTTTACAACAATCCCGGTAGCACCATTCGCATCGATATTCAGATTGATGTTCGCGCCACCGCTGAGCGCTGATCCGAATGAGAGGCCTTGGGAGGCGCTGGCGCCGCCGCCTGAAACCATGTTTATGGTTACGCTACCGGTACTTGCCAGGGTGACCGGTGACATGATCGTCCACAGTGTCGTCGACGCCGAACTCGCTCCGACCAGCGTGGAACCGCTGTCTAGAATGAGTCCGGACCCGACGGTGTAGTTACCTGTTTGACCGTTGGAGGTGGTGCTGCTTGAAAATGTCAGTGTTCCGCCGGATTGCACTTGAAGGGAGCCACCCTGGAAGGAGTAGCTCGTCGTACCGCCATTGGAGCCGGCCAGGGTGTTGGCATTGACATTGAAGCCGCTGCCGATCAGGTAATTATTGTCGGTGCTTGGCGCGGAGCCATCGCTCCAGACCGTTGCCAGATTCCATTGGCCGTTGGCCACCGTGGTGACAGGCGCCGCCTCGACAGGCGCTCCGGCGATCCCAAGCAGGATCGCTCCATACATGCACGACATCTTAAGGGAGCGGAACAAGGCGGCTCTCCCCCTTATCTGGCATCGATGCACGCTATTTTCATTTTGCGTGCCCACATCGCCATCCTTGTGGCCGGCACTATTGAAAGGTACAACCGTCGCAAAAGGTGGTTTGCGTGCTACAGGCTTGCGGCCGTCCATATCAATGTCCTTTGATGTCACTTCAAGATTGGGGGTTCCATCCCCAATCTGTTCTTTCCCCTGAATCTGCAACTTCCCGGTTCGGTTTTTCTTCTCGATACATACATCTATCGAGGAATAACAGCAGCGAATAGCAAGCCGGGAATTCTATGGATGGACTTATAGACCTTTCTTTTAACCCCGACAACTGGCCGTCGGCCCAGCTTGGATCATTTCAGAAGATTTCTATGCAGCAGGAGCTAAACCTTTTCCCGCGCCACGACGTCATTGCCGAAAATGTCCCATCGCATGGGATCAAGCTGCGCGGGCGCCGCAAGAATTTCGAAGGAATGGGCGTGCCCTGTGCCAGGCATGGTAAATGCACCAGCCCGAAGCGAGCTGGTGCATTCATCGTGGACGAGGATCTGAGTGAACGCCGGTCGCCAGCGATCATGGGTACGGGTGCCCGTATATATCGCTATCCCATACGGCCGTGCCGGCATCGAAGCCCGGTATCGGCATGCAACCTCACGCGTATTAACCGATCAACAGGTCTTTTTCTTTCTTCCCGGCTTTGAGCGCATCGGAGAACCAGTGCGGGCGCTTGCCACGGCCTGTCCATGTCTGTTCCGGATTGGCCGGGTTGCGGAACTTGGGCTTGACCTTGCCGATGACCCGGCGCGGTTTGGCGCGGCCGCCGAAGACATCGTCGAAGGAATAACCTTCGGCCTTGATCAGTGCGTGGATCTTGTCCCGAAGCTTCACCACGCGCTCCTTGCGAAGCTCTCCCTGGCGCACCTGGGCGCGGGCGATCAGCTCATTGAGCTGGTTGTGGGTCAGGTTTTTCAAGTCGACGGCCATGATTAACTCCGTGGGTAATGGGCTGGATTCTCGCCGATGCGTTCGGGCAATGCAAAAATCCTTTTTGCAAACGTTATGAAGCCGGTTATTTAAAGCGATTAACGAGAAGGTTTGATGAAAACCGTGAAGATGACAAAAAAGGCCGCCCGGAGGCGGCCTTTTCATTACACCGCTGGCGCCTCTTACCCAAGCAGGGTGATGAGGTCCTCGCGGGGCAGGTTGCGGCTTTCGCTTTCGCTGCGGGAGCGATATTCGAAACTGCCTGCGGCCAGACCGCGTTCGCTTACCACCACCCGGTGCGGAATGCCCAGCAGCTCGATATCGGCGAACATCTGTCCCGGGCGCAGGCCGCGGTCATCGAGTACAGCGTCGATACCTTGTTGGCGGAGCGACTGATAAAGGTCTTCGGCTGCCTGGGCTACCTGGGCGTCGTTCTTGGGATTGATGACGCATACGGCCACGCGCCATGGCGCCATCGGCTCGGGCCAACGGATGCCCGCCTCGTCATGGCACTGTTCGATGGCGGCAGCGACGATGCGGCTGACGCCGATGCCGTAGCACCCCATGGACATCACGCGGATCTTGCCGGCGTCGTCCAGCACCGTGGCGTTCATCGCCTGGGCGTATTTCTCGCCAAGCTGGAACACATGCCCCACTTCGATGCCGCGAGCCAGGCGCAAGGTGCCATGGCCGTCGGGCGAGGGATCGCCTTCGACCACCTTGCGCAGGTCCGCCACGCGGTTGATGCGTGCGTCGCGCTGCCAGTTCGCGCCGGTGTAGTGGGTGCCGTCGGCGTTGCCGCCGCAGACGAAATCGGCCAGATGCGCGGCGGCATGGTCGACGATCACCGGGATGTCGTCGGGGAGGCCCGCTGGGCCGATGAAACCCGGGCGGGTGCCGGTAGCGGCAAGGATCTCCGCCTCGGAAGCCAGTTCCGATGTATCGGGAAGCTCGGGCAAGTGGGCTGCCTTGACTTCGTTCACTTCGTGATCGCCGCGCACGCATAGCGCCACCAGGCCACTGCGGCCCTTGACCAGGATGGTCTTCACGCACTGGGAGGGAGCCACCTTGAGGAAGGCTGCGACGTCGTCGATGGTCTTCTGGGTGGGGGTATCCACGCGGGTGAGCGCAGCCGAGGGCGCGGGCCGTTCGCCGCTAGGCGGCATCGCTTCGGCCTTCTCGATGTTGGCGGCATAGTCCGAGCCGTCGGAGAAGGCGATGGCGTCTTCGCCCGCGTCGGCCAGTACCTGGAACTCGTGGCTGGCATTGCCGCCGATGGCGCCGGTGTCGGCCTGCACGGCACGGAACTTCAGCCCGAGGCGGGTGAAGATGCGCGTGTAGGCGTCGTACATCGCCTTATAGGTTTCGGCCAGGGACTCGGGCGTGAGATGGAAGGAGTACGCATCCTTCATCAGGAACTCGCGCGCGCGCATCACGCCGAAGCGCGGTCGGATCTCGTCGCGGAACTTGGTCTGGATCTGGAAGAAGTTCAGCGGCAGCTGCTTGTAGCTGCGCAGCTCGTTGCGCGCGAAGTCGGTGATGACTTCCTCATGCGTGGGCCCGTAGCAGTATTCCTGCTCTTTCCGGTCGCGCATCTTCAGTAGCTGCGGGCCGAATTTCTCCCAGCGCCCGGTTTCTTCCCAAAGGTCGCGCGGCTGCACCGAGGGCATCAGCATCTCGATGGCGCCGGCACGCAGCATTTCCTCGCGGACCACGGCCTCGACCTTGCGCAACACCATGAGGCCCAGCGGCGACCAGGTGTACAGGCCCGCGGCCAGGCGGCGGATCATGCCAGTGCGCAGCATCAGCCGGTGGCTGGCGATCTCGGCCTCGGCCGGGACTTCCTTGACGGTATTGAGGTGGAACTGACTAAGACGCATGACGGGTCCGGTGGGGCGTGGAACCGTCGATTATAGGGCGCGCTGGCTCGCGGCGGCCCTACTTGGCGCAGTTCTGCTTGTATTGGTCCTGCGCCAGGGAAAGCTCTTGCCGGCGGTGGGTGTCGTCAAGGGCAACCTGTTTGCCGTTGGGGCCATCGATGCTCAAGGGCTCGGTGCCGCTGAGCAAGGCCATGTTCTTCTGCAGGTCCGTGCAAACGGACTTGTTTCCGGCGTCGGCGGAGGGCTTGGCGGCGCTGGACGATGGCGTGGGAACGGCCGAGGGGCCCAGGGGCGAGGTGCTGCCAGTGGTCTTGACGTTCTTGTAGTCGGTGCCGGTGGGAGGCGGGGTGTCGGAATAGTGCACCGTGCCGCTGGCATCCTTCCATTTGTAGGCCTGGGCTGAGGCCGCGGTGGCAACGACGATCAGCAAGAGGGGCAGCAGGCGGCGCATGGGAGATCCCGGCAAAGGTCGTGCGCACTAGTTAACATCCCGGACCCCGGGGCACAAGCTCCGGGGCCGCCGGGACTGGCAAATGTGGGATGCGGCCCATGGTTTACACTGTGGGCGTCATCTTACGGACGAGCCCATGAGCGACGCGTTGCCGCCCCGCCGGCCACCCCATCGCGGTATCTACCTGCTGCCGAACCTGTTCACCACGGGGGCGATGTTCGCCGGGTTCTACGCGATCGTGGCTTCCATCGGTGGGAACTACCGGGACGCGGTGATCGCGGTGTTCGTCGCGGCGATCCTGGATGGCCTGGACGGGCGGGTGGCCCGCATGACCCATACCCAGACCGAATTCGGCGTGCAGTACGACTCGCTTTCGGATCTTGTCAGCTTCGGCCTGGCGCCATCGCTGGTGCTCTACAACTGGTCGCTTAAGTACTTGGCGCTGCACGGGGAGGCCTGGGGCAAGGCGGGCTGGGCAGCAGCATTCCTTTACGCTGCGTGCGCAGCGCTGCGCCTGGCCCGGTTCAATACCCAGGTGGGCGTGGCCGACAAGCGCTACTTCCAGGGGCTTGCCAGTCCTGCCGCGGCGGGGTTGTGCATGTCGTTTGTCTGGGCCATGGAAGAGTTTGATATTCCCGGTAACGACGTCGATATCCTGTCGCTGATCGTGGCGGTGGTGGCAGGCCTCCTGATGGTCAGCCGGTTCCGCTATTTCAGCTTCAAATCGTGGCCAGAACGGGTGCCGTATACGTGGCTGGTGCTGATGCTGCTGGCGCTGGTGGCGTTGGCGGTGGCCACGGGAAGCGTGATGTTTTCCATCGCGCTGGTCTACGTGGCGTCGGGTCCGGTCATTACCCTGTGGGGACGCGCCACCCATCGGCGCCGCCCCCGCCGTATGTCGGAAAAGTCATGAACGCAAGTCTCCGCCAGCGCGAGGTCAATCGCCTGCTCGGGCTGTCGCCCGTGCGTCTTCGCGCGCGCGGCCCGATGATGGCTGACAGCGCTACGCCGGCAGCCGGCGAGCCGGCGGCGGACATGTCTGGCGCGGCCTGCGTACTGATCCTTCCGGCTGGCTGCAGCCCGAGCGCGCTGGACATGCTCGGCAGGGCCGTCCAGGCCTACGGCCCGACATTGGCGCGCGCGGCGCGCATCGAGGTTCGTGACGGCAGGCTGCCGGACGTCCCGGCCGCGCGTGCCTACCTTGCCTTTGGTAGCGAGCAGGCCCAGGCGCTCGGGCGCGAACTTCCTGCCGCGGTGCTCGCCGCCGCTGAAGTGGTGCTGGTGGATTCGCCGACGACCCTGCAAGGCGATGCTGCCGCCAAGCGGCGACTATGGACCGCCATGCGCACGGTACGCCGTGCGCTGCGGCCGAGGGCATGACCGATGGTGACCGCGGCCCTCCCTGCGGTGGAACTGCGTGCCATGCGGCGCGAGGACCTCGACCAGGTGCTTGCCCTGGAACTGGCCAGTTATGAATTCCCCTGGACACCGGGCATCTTTCGCGATTGCCTGCAGGCTGGCCACAACTGCTGGGTTTTGTTGCACGACGGTCAGGTCGCCGGTTACGGCATCCTGTCGGTAGCCGCCGGCGAGGCGCACGTGCTGAACCTGTGCACCGGGCCGATGTACCGCGGCATGGGATACGGACGACGGCTGCTTAAACGCCTGACTGATCTCGCCCGCTGGTATGGCGCCGAGCGCATCTACCTGGAAGTGCGCCCATCCAACCCGCAGGCGCAGGAGCTGTACCTGTCGGTGGGTTTTGTCGAGATCGGCCGCCGCCCGAACTATTACCCCGCGCATATGGGGCGCGAGGAGGCCATCGTGATGGCCTACGAGATCAAGCCGCTGGGAAGCACGCGACCATAGGGTCGCGGCAGCTAAAGCTTCCCGGACTGTTCCCGCAAGCCCTCAAGCTGCGCCGTCCAGTCGGTAATGCGCGCACGCTCCTGCGCCACCACTTCGGCCGGTGCATTGGCCACGAAATTGGCGTTGCCGAGCTTGCCCTCGCACTTGCGGATTTCACCTTCGATGCGGGCGATTTCGCGGGCAAGACGGGTTTTCTCAGCTTCCACGTCGATCAGGCCGGCCAGCGGGATCAGTACGCGCAGGGTGCCGACCACGGCGACCGCAGCGGCAGGTTCATCGGCCTTGGACTCGACCCAACGCGGTGGCTCGACACGTCCGAGGAAGGCCAGCTGCGCTGCGAACTTGGCCGAGCGCTCGCGATCCCTTGCATCGCCATCGGCGAACAGCAACGGTATGGCCTTGCCCGGCGGGATGTTCATCTCGGCCCGGATGCGGCGAAGGCCGGTGAGCACGCCCTTGATCCACTCCACTTCCGCTTCCGCCGCGGCATCTGCGGCGATGTCGGTGGCCTCGGGATAGGCGCGGGTCATGATGGTGTCGCCTGCAAGTCCCAACGGCGCCGCCACGGCGTGCCAGATTTCCTCGGTGACGAACGGCACCATCGGATGCAGCGCGCGCAGCAGGGTTTCGAGCACGTAAAGCAGCGTGTGGCGCGTTGAGGCGATGGCTACCGTGTCATCGCCATTCAGGGCAGGCTTGGAGAGTTCAAGGAACCAGTCGCAGAACTCGTTCCAGGTGAATTCGTACAGCGCCTGCGCGGCGAGGTCGAAACGATATGCGGCCAGCTGCGCATGCACCTCGGCTACCGTGTGGTGCAGGCGCGCCAGGATCCAACGTTCGGCTTCGGTGGCGGGCCTGGCAGGTGCCTGCACGGGCGCCTCGCCGACATTCATCAGCACGAAGCGCGCGGCATTCCAAAGCTTGTTGATGAAGGCCTTGTAGCCGCCGCAGCGTTCCAGGTCGAACTTGATGTCGCGCCCGTGCGTGGCAAGCGATGCGAAGGTAAAACGCAGCGCGTCGGCACCGAAGGCGGGGATGCCTTCGGGGAATTCCCTGCGCGTGGCTTTTTCGATCTTCTCGGCCATCTTCGGCTGCATCAGGCCGCCAGTGCGTTTCTCTACCAGCGCGTCGAGCGCGATACCGTCGACCAGGTCGATCGGATCGAGCACGTTGCCCTTGGACTTGGACATCTTCTGGCCGTCTTTGTCGCGCACCAGGCCGGTGATGTAGACGTCCTTGAAGGGCACTTCGCCGGTGAAGTGGTCGGTCATCATGATCATCCGGGCGACCCAGAAGAAGATGATGTCGAAGCCGGTCACCAGCACGCTGGAGGGCAGGTAGCGTGCGTAGCCTTCGCTATCCATCGCTGCAGGATCGGGCCAGCCCAGCGTGGAGTGGCTCCACAGCGCCGAACTGAACCAGGTTTCCAGCACGTCGTGTTCGCGGGTAAGTTCACCCAGCCCGCGTTCGGCTGCCTGCGTCTTCGCATCGGCCTCGTCGCGGGCCACGACGATCTCGCCGTTGGCCGCATACCAGGCGGGAATCTGGTGGCCCCAGGTGAGCTGGCGGCTGATGCACCAGTCCTGGATGTTGCCCAGCCAGTGGCGATAGGTGTTGATCCAGTTTTCCGGGACGAAGCGGACCTTCCCCGATTCGACCAGTTCCAGGCCGCGGGCGGCGAGGGTGTCCATCTTCACGAACCACTGCCAGGTAAGGTACGGCTCGATCACCTGGCCGGTACGGTCGCCGCGCGGCACCTGCAGCTTGTGTTTCTTCGTTTCGACCAGGTAGCCCTGGGCTTCGAGGTCGGCCAGCACCGCCTTGCGCGCAACGTAGCGGTCCATGCCGCGGTAGGCGGCAGGCGCGTTGTCGTTGACCGCGGCCTCGGGGGTGAAGATGTTGATCATCGGCAGGCCGTGGCGCTGGCCGATGGCGTAGTCGTTGAAATCGTGGGCCGGGGTGATCTTCACGCAGCCGGTGCCGAATTCCCGCTCCACGTAGTCGTCGGCGATGATCGGGATCTCGCGGCCGGACAGTGGCAGGCGGAGCGTCTTGCCCACCATCGCGGCGTAGCGTTCATCTTCCGGATGGACGGCCACGGCGACGTCGCCGAGCATCGTTTCCGGACGCGTGGTGGCAACCACAAGCGAACCTGAGCCATCGGCCAGGTCGTAGCGGATCGACCAGAGCGAACCGTCTTCCTCGGCGCTGACCACTTCCAGGTCCGAGATGGCGGTTTTCAGCACCGGGTCCCAGTTCACCAGGCGTTGGCCGCGATAGATGAGTTTTTCCTCGTACAGGCGCACGAAGGTCTCGATCACCGCGGTGGAGAGCGACCGGTCCATGGTGAAGCGCTCGCGCGACCAGTCGCCGGAGACGCCCAGGCGGCGCATCTGGCGGCCGATGGTGCCGCCGGACTCGCCCTTCCACTTCCACACGCGCTCGATGAAGGATTCGCGGTCGAGGTCCGAGCGCTTCTTTCCTTCCGCTTCGAGCTGGCGGGTGACCACCATCTCGGTGGCGATGCCGGCGTGGTCCATGCCCAACTGCCACAGCGTGTCGAAGCCACGCATCCGGTGATAACGGATGAGCGTGTCCATGATGGTGTGCTGGAACGCATGGCCCATGTGTAGCGTGCCGGTGACGTTCGGCGGCGGCAGCATGATGCTGTAGGGCGTGCCCTTGCCCGAGGGCTTGAAGTAACCGTTGGATTCCCAGTGATCGTACCAGCGGGTCTCGATCTGGCTGGGCTCGAAGCTCTTGTCCATGCGGGCGGCGGCAGTTTGCGGGAAAGCCGTTGATTATAGCGGGTTTGGGCTAGCTTCCGCGGATCGTCCGGCCATGGGCGTGGACGGTATCCACCAACACCTTCACGTTTTCGGGGTCTACTTCCGGCGTGATGCCATGGCCGAGGTTGAACACGTGCCCCGGATGGTTGCCGAAGGCGTCCAGCACGGCTTTCGCCTCGCGTTCCACGATTTCTGGCGTGGCCCGCAATACGGACGGGTCCAGGTTGCCCTGCAGGGCTACGCGGCCTCCCACGCGGCGGCGGACCTCGCCGATGTCGGCGGTCCAGTCCACGCCCAGCGCGGTGCAGCCGGTATCGGCCAGGGCCTCGAAATGGCCATTGGCGCCCTTGGAGAAAAGGATCACCGGCAGGTCGCGTGAGGCGGCGTGGGCCTTCAGCGCATCGACCACGCCTGCCATATAGCGAAGCGAGAATTCACCGAAGGCCTTCGGGCCCAGCAAGCCGCCCCAGGTATCGAACACCATCAGCGCCTGGGCGCCGGCCTCGGCCTGGGCGATCAGGTAAGCGGTGACTGACTTTTCAATCACGGATAAAAGCTGGTGCATCAGGGCCGGTTCGTTCCAGCCCATGGCCTTGACCCGGGCGAAGTCCTTCGAGCCGTGGCCCTCGACCATGTAGCAGGCAAGCGTCCAGGGGCTGCCTGAAAAGCCGATCAGCGGTACACGGCCGTCGAGCTCCCGGCGGATCAGGCGTACCGCGTCCATCACGTAGCGCAGTTCGCCGTCCATGTCGGGAACGGCCAGGCGCGCGACATCGGCCGCACTGCGCACGGGACGGTCGAACTGCGGTCCTTCGCCCTGGGCGAAGGTAAGGCCCAGCCCCATCGCGTCGGGAATGGTCAGGATGTCGGAGAAGAGGATGGCGGCATCAAGGTCGAAGCGCGCCAGCGGCTGCAGGGTGACCTCGCAAGCCAGCTCCGGGGCCTGGGCCAGGGCCATGAAGCTGCCGGCGCGTTCGCGCGTGGCGCGGTATTCGGGCAGGTAGCGGCCGGCCTGGCGCATCACCCACAGCGGCGTGGTGTCGGTAGGTTCCCGGCGCAGGGCGCGCAGGAAGCGATCGTTCTTCAATTCAACGGCCATACGGCGAATCCTGTCCCTGGCTGAACATCACTTTGAATCCACGCTTCAACTGCGCATCGCGGGCTTTTTCGAATGCGGCCAGCGCGTCGTCGCGTTCGAGGAACACATCGCGCTTGAGGCTGGCCCGGCCGCCTTGCGTGCCCCATTCCCGATAGAGCGTCCAGCCGCCGAGCAAATCCTGCTCGAGGCTCAACTGGTAGTAGCGCGGCGCCTCGGCGGCGTCGGGCCTGGTTTGCATGTAGATACGCATGGGGTGCCTGGTGGCGCCGCGGAACTTTCTATTGTAGGCGGTTGGCGCGTGTGAGCGTTAGCTGCCGAGCACGGCCAGGACGTCCTGCTCGGCCACGCCAGGCACGATCTCGGCACGGCCGATACCGCGCCAGAGGATCAGCTTCAGCACGCCGGCCGTGGTCTTCTTGTCCAGCATCATCAGGCGCAACAACTCACCCGGGTTGCTGTTTTCCGGCATGGCGACGGGCAGGCCCAGTCGTGTGAGCAGGGCGGCCAGGCGCGCGGCGTCGGAGCTATCGGCCATTCCCAGGCGCGCTGAAAGCTTCGCCGCCAGCACCATGCCCACGGCCACGGCCTCGCCATGCAGGAACGCGGTGTAGTGGCCGGCGGTTTCCAGTGCGTGGCCGAAGGTATGGCCAAGGTTCAACAGGGCGCGTTCGCCTTGCTCGGTTTCGTCGCGGGCCACCACGCCGGCCTTGTAGGCGCATTTGCGGGCAATGGCCTCGGCCATCAGCGTGGGCTCGCGGGCTTTCAGTGCGTCGGCGTGTTCTTCGATCCAGGCAAAGAAGCCGGGATCGCCGATGGCCGCGCCCTTGACGACCTCGGCCATTCCCGCGCTGTATTCGCGGTCGGGCAGGGTGGCCAGGGTGTCGATGTCGGCCACCACCGCGCGCGGCTGGTGGAAGGCGCCGACGAGGTTCTTGCCTTCGGGTACGTTCACGCCGGTCTTGCCGCCCACCGAGGAATCGACCATCGCCAGCAGGGTGGTGGGCATCTGGATGAAGTCGATGCCGCGCATCCAGCAGGCCGCGGCGAAGCCGGCCAGGTCACCAACCACGCCGCCGCCCAGGGCAATGATGCAGGCATCGCGGGTAGCACCCTGGCGGGCGAGCGAAGCCAGCACCTGCCCGACATTGGCGAAGGTTTTTTCCGACTCCCCATCGCCGATCAGGTGGGTACCGACGATGAAACCATCCAGCCCGGCGCGCACGCGCTCGAGGTAAAGCGGCGCCACGGTGGTGTTGGAAACGATCAGCACGTGCCGCCCGCGGATCGCCGCGCGCCAGCGGGGTGCGTCGTCAATGAGGCCTTGTCCGATCCAGACGGGGTAGCTGCGCGCGCCAAGCGCGACGGTGAGTTCTTTCATGAGGCTCGCACCGGACGCCGCCAGTGGGCGTCGATAAGTTCGATGGTAGTTGCCGCCGCCGCAGCCAGGCCTTGGCCCTGCGGGGGCACGATAAGATCGGCGATTTCGCCGTAGAAGGGAGCCCGGGCCGAGGCCATGGCGGCCAAGCGGCCCTGGCGGTCGCCGGTTTCCAGCAGTGGCCGGTTGTGGTCGTGCTCCAGCCGGCTCAATTGCTGGTCCACGTCGACCTGCAACCAGACGACAAAGCCGCGTTCGCGCAAGATTTGCCGGTTGCCCAGGTCCATCACGGCGCCGCCACCGGTGGCCAGCACGACGCCGGGCCGGCGGCTACACTCATCAAGGCAGGCGCTTTCGCGCAGGCGAAAACCGGCTTCGCCCTCCATCTCGAAGATGGTGGTCACCGATACCCCGGTCCTCGCCTCGATGGCTTGGTCCAGGTCGACGAAGGGCAGGCCGTAATGCGCGGCCAGGCGTTTGCCCAGCGAAGTCTTGCCAGCGCCAGTGGGGCCGATGACGAAGAGGTTGGACGACGGATTCATGCCATCGATGCTAACAAGTAATGGCCGGCGGGTACTCATCATCGGTTGCGGCGATGTCGGTTTGCGTCTGGCGCGGCGACTTCTGGCGCGGGGTATCGAGGTACATGCGTTGCGGCGCAGCGCCCAGGCGCCGGACGCCGGGGGCTTGCACTGGCACCAGGGCGATCTGACCGCGCCACCGCCGCTGCCGCGCGTGGATGCGATGGTGTTTACCGCCACGCCCGATGCACGCGACGAAGCCATCTATCGGCGCGTGTTCATTCACGGCCTGGCGCGCATGCTCGATGCAAACCCCGACGCGCGCGTCGTGCTGGCGTCGTCGTCGGCGGTCTACGGCGACCACGACGGCGGCTGGGTGGACGAAGAGACGCCACCTGCACCCCCGGGTTTCAATGGCCGCGTGCTGCTGGAAGCCGAGGCGCTGGTACAGGGGCAGGGTGGGTCGGCGCTGCGCCTGGCCGGCCTGTACGGGCCCGGGCGATTGCAACTGGTCGACCGCCTGCGTGCCGGTGCAGCCCGTGTTCCGCGAGCCCATCCGTTCCATGTCAATCGCATCCACGTCGACGACGCAGCATCGGCGCTGATGCATGTGCTGGACGATCCGGCGCCTGCACCTGTCTACCTGGGCGTGGACGATACGCCGTTGCCGATGCATGAACTCTACGACGCGATCGCCATCGCCTGTGGCGCGCCGCTACCGCCGGAAGGGCCGCCACCTCCGGGCATCGGCAGCAAGCGGCTGCGCAACCATCGTCTTCGCGCGACCGGCTGGCAACCTGCGTGGCCAGACGCGAGGTTGGGCTACTTAGCCCTTGTCTGACATTCGTCGATACTCACCCGTACCTTCTAACCAGGAGCGTTCCCATGGCAGGTCCCGTACAGCGACAGATGGTTTCAACCTCCAACGAAATTCCCGGTCACAGGATTGTCCGCGGACTGGGCGTGGTCCGTGGCATCACCGTGCGTTCGCGCAGCGTGATTGGCAACCTTGGCGCCGCGTTGCAGACCCTGGTCGGCGGCAATATCACGATCTACACCGAACTGTGCGACAAGGCCCGCGAGGAAGCCTTCGAGCTGATGCTCCAGCATGCCGGCGAACATGGTGCCAACGGCGTGATCGCCATGCGCTACGACGCCAATGACGTCGCCGAAGGCGTGACGGAAGTATTGGCCTACGGCACAGCCGTCATCGTCGAGTAATCCTTACCGGCGTGCGCGTGGTGTCCAGCTCCACCAGGACATCCGCGCGCGCTGGCAGGGTGCGCAGGGCATGGCGGCTGATCCGTTCGTAGTGGGACAGGAAACGGTCGAGCGCGGCATCGTCCATCGCACGCGGCGCGCCTGCGTGTTCGCGTTCGGCCTGGCCGCGCCAGGCGCGGACCACATCCCAGCCCGGCGCCTGCAGCACGGCCAGGCGGTCGATGCGCGCCCAGGCCGCTGCATAGGCGCCCAGTTGCGCATTGACGAAGCGCCGCCACGTGCCCTCGGCGTCTTCGTCTCGCTCGAGCGCATTGACCGGTAGGCCAAGCTCGGTATCGTCCTGCGGCGGCACGCCCAGGCACCAGCCTTCGAATACCACCAGGCTCGGCGGCCCGTCCACGTACTGCCAATGTTCTCGCGGCGCGCGGTCGTCACGTCCCTTGTCGAAACGCGGCATGGCCAGTGGCCAGTGCGTGGCCGGATCGACCAGGGCATCGAGGGTCGAAAGAAGAAGGTGAAGGTCGTGCGTGCCGGGCACGCCGCGGGTGGCGAGCAGCGGATGGACTTCCCGGCCCAGGGCCTGGCGCGCGTCGTGGCCGAGGTAGAAGTCGTCCAGCGACAGCGACACCGCGCGCCCGCCGCTTTCAACGGCCAGGCGCACCATCGCCGCGGCCACGGTACTTTTGCCGCTGCCTTGCAGGCCCGACACACCCAGCAGGCGGGGTGCGCCATCGAGCAACCTCACGGCCAGTGCATCCGGCCCCATGTTAGGATTCATCTCGCTCATGGCAGCCGAGCATAGTGCCTGCCATCGCCCGGATCGAATCCTTCGCATGCTCAGCACCGACATCCTCGCCACCTTCCGCGCCCTGCTCGAGGAGGCGCGCGCCAGCGGCGATCCCGAGCCCACCGCGATGAACCTCGCCACCGCCGATGTCGACGGTCGCATTTCATCGCGCATCGTCTTGCTCAAGGGCGTGGACGAGCGTGGCCTGCGCTTCTTCACCAATACCGAAAGCGCGAAGGGCGAGCAGTTGAAGGCCCACCCGCAGGTGGCGCTCACCTTCCACTGGAAGCAGATCGCGCACGGCGTGCAGGTGCGTTTTGAAGGCGGCACCAGCCGCCTGCTGCCGGAAGAGGCCGATGCCTATTTCGCCACGCGGGCGCGCGGCAGCCAGATCGGTGCGTGGGCGTCGGCGCAGTCGCAGACGCTGCCCGACCGCGACACGTTTGAACAGCGCGTGGCCAAATACGAAGCCGAGTTCGAGGGTCGCGATGTACCCCGCCCGCCATACTGGGGTGGCTACCTGATGCAGCCGAACTTGGTGGAATTCTGGTACGGAGCGGAATTCCGCCTGCACGAACGCGTGCGCTGGGACCGCTTCGGTGAAACCTGGCGCAGCCGGTTGTTATACCCATGACCCGCGCGCAGCCCGTGCAGCATGTCGCGCAGCATGGTTTTACCGTGCACACGCGTGGCCGCGGGTTGTTCGACGTCACCCAGCAGGTGCGAGATGCCGTCACGGCTAGCGGTGTAGGTACGGGGCTTGCGCAAATATTCGTGCACCACACCAGTTGTTCGCTGCTGATCGGGGAAAACGCCGACCCCGCGGTGCAGGCCGACCTTGAGCGCTTCTTCGCGCGCCTGGTGCCCGATGGCGATCCGATCTTCCGCCACGACGACGAAGGCCCGGACGACATGCCGGCGCACGTTCGTTCGATCCTCACCGGATCGAGCCTGGCGATCCCCGTGCATGCATCCAAACCAATGCTTGGCACTTGGCAGGGTATCTACCTGTACGAGCACCGTATCGATGCGCACCAGCGCAAGGTGACCGTCACCACGCTGGGGCACTGAGCTTCCGGCCAGTGCCCTGGCGGATCTTCATTTATCTTCTTCGTGTTCGTAGATCTCCGGCTTGAAGGCTCCCCGGTAGACAGAGTCATTCGTTGGGGCGAACAGTCGCGCACCGGCCCGATCGGTACTGGCGATGGCATCGACCAGTGCACGACCCAGGTCGCGCCAGTCATTCTGGGTTACCCAATGGCCAAAGCCGGCGCGACCGTAGGTGGTCTCCAGGGTGATGGCATTGACGTCCCGTCCTGCATGCTTCCACCACCAGCTTTCCGGGAAGAATGAGTTGAGGAAGGTGGCACCACCATCGGCAGGCGGCTGCTCGATGCGTCCGGAATAGTGGCTTGCGACGGCGCGGACAAAGGCGACCTGGCGATTGAACAGTGCCCGCTGGCCCGCGTCGTAACGTGATGGATCGGTGCCGAAATGCGGGAAGAAGAAAGCAGCCGTACCGGGCGAAGAGTTGCTCGAATGCAGGTTCAGCGCCAGCGTCACCGGCTGCTGTCGTTCGAGCAATGCCTGTGCGAAGGTGCCGGCATTGAGCTGCCTGTTCTCGAACGGTGCAGTGGGCGACAGGTAAACGGGAAAGGCCTCGGTGCGATCGTAGGTCCAGGTATTCTCCAGGTTGATGCTGGAGGTGTTGGTCCGATAGTTCCCGGCCACGACGCCATCAGGGTTATGCATGGGCACGATGCGGAAGACATGCGTGCGCCGCAGCCGCCGCGCCGTGTCGGTGTCGGCCAGCGGCGCGCGCACCAGGCCTTCGACCACATACGAGCCGCCGGTTTCGGCGGCGTGGGTCCGTGCGTGGACCACGACGGTACGGCGCGAGGGGTCGAGCCGGTCGACCGGGTCGGTAATGGTGATTTCCTCGATGGGCTTGCCGAATGTCGGTGATTGGGTGAGCAGGCGGCGCGTCACGTTGGGTGAGTGCAGCCCGTCCAGGAAGTTCGACAAGTCTTTTGTGGTGTAGGGAAACGTGCGGGCGATATAAGCGGTGGGCTGCTCAAAACGCTTGTTGACGACCATGCGGCACGTATCGGGCTTTTCCGGCACGCAGCCGGGAGCGATACCGGCCTCGGCATCGCTGAAATATTGCCAGTGCACCCCGTCATACGAGTAGACCGGACGGAAGTCGTCCGAGAATCCAAGGCGGGTGAACTCAAGCCGGGTCGTGGCGCTTGTAGGAATGTTCGCGGCATGGACATACCACCACGTGCGGAAGCTGTCCGGCAATGAGGCATCGTCGTTGTCGTTGCGCAAGGCCAGCTCGAAGGCCAGGCCGGCGGTGTCCAGCGGACGGATCATGCCGATGCTCCCCGACTCGAAATCCGTGCTGAAGTTGATCCCGCCGGGGTTGGTTGGAGCGTTGTTTGCCCAGGCCGCGGCACCCGTCAGTGCAAGGGCCGGAAACAGTAATCGCGTCATCGCAAAACGCAAGGGCGTTTTCATAAGCACATCGTTCCTTGACCAGGTGAAGAGTGCGCACCTTAGTAGTTGGTCGACCGTTACGCAGTCGGCGAACAACTCTTTTCAAGTCAGGGCTCAATAGAGCCTCGCGTGCTAAAATTGCTCGACCCGCCAGGTGGCCGGGTAGAAAAGGCCACCTCTGCGTTCGCGATGGCCAAGGCATGCACGACACCGATCACTTTCCCCAGCGAATCGTCTGCTTGACCGAGGAGCCGACCGAGGTGCTCTACGCCATTGGCGAGGAGCACCGCATCGTGGGTATCTCGGGCTTCACCGTGCGGCCGCCACGGGCACGCAAGGAGAAGCCGAAGGTCTCGGCGTTCACCAGCGCAAAGATCGGCACCATCCTCGACCTCAAGCCGGATCTTGCGATCGGTTTTTCGGACATCCAGGCCGACATCGCCCGTGACCTGATCAAGGCGGGTGTCGAGGTATGGATCAGCAATCACCGCAGCGTCGAAGGCATCGTGGCCTATATCCGGCGCCTGGGCGCGATGGTGGGTGCAACCGATCGTGCCGAAGTACTGGCGCAGCGTGCCGAAGAACAACTCGCGCGTGTTTCAGCACTCGCCGCCGCGTTGCCGCGCCGCCCGAAAGTGTATTTCGAAGAGTGGGACGACCCGCAGATCACCGGCATTCGTTGGGTAGCCGAATTGATCCGCATTGCCGGCGGCGACGACGTGTTCCCCGAACTGATGATGGAGCCGCTGGCCAAGCAGCGCATCCTGGCCGACCCCAAGGAAGCGGCGCGCCGCGCACCGGACATCATCCTGGGTTCCTGGTGCGGCAAGCGTTTCCGGCCTGGCATCGTTGCGGCCCGCGAAGGCTGGGCGGATGTTCCCGCCGTGCGCAACGGCGACCTCTACGAGATCAAATCACCGATCATTCTGCAGCCAGGTCCGGCTGCGATCTTCGATGGACTCGATGCCATTCACGGCATTATTGCCGTGTGGGCGCAGCGATTCGGGTGAGTCGGCGGGGCTACTTACTTTGCCTGGTTCGCACGTGCTACATCAAGCGCAGCCATCATTAGATCAGTGCCTGAAAAATCAAATGAAACACGATGCCCATCAATTACAAATGACTGGAGCTTGCCTCTCACTAGGCGATCCAATTTGTATTCCTGTTCGCGATTTTCTGGGATCCAGATCAGATGGTGACTAGCGCAGGATTCGATCAGATGGATCGACTCCTTGTCCACACTGATCGTCTTCCTGCCTGAACTCCTTTTTCCATCATGGCAATCATGTGCTTTGGCATCCGACGACAGGAATCCAAATTGAACGTGATGGATGGCATCACCGAATGCAACTAGCGTCGCAGTGGGATGTGTCAATGAATCAAGGCGATAACTGCCGTCGCCGATTGGTTTCCAGCGGGCCCCCTTGGGCAATTCTCCAGCGCTCTGCAGTTGATCCAAATGATCGAATGCAGAATCGATCTGACTGCGTTGGCGAGTGTCGGTGACAGCACCCGTTTCATCGGAGCGTCTGTCGTGATTGACTGGTGCCGGCGGAGGCTGTGCTGGGGAATCTTCAAATGATATGACGAAGATCGCGGTCACAAGAAGGAAGCGGATCATTTGCATGTGCGTAACTTGCATATGTAGTCCGCTGCATGAGCCCCTTGCCACTGATATGCGTCCACCATGTCCTGCTGGGTGAAGCCCGGCTTCCACAAGTGCTATGCAGATTCGCTTCTAAGTATTTGATTGACGAATCCCTGCGTTCTGAATGCATGCTCCTCGTGCAGTTTCACGCCCTCTTTAGCGGTGAGATCGAAGAGATGTGGGCCATCCACCAGGTGTTGACCTTCATGTGCAACGGCGGCCGCAAAATCAACTACATTGCTGTAGTGCGGGCCGTTCGGTCCAGTCACATTATCCATTTTGGCCATGTCGAAGTTAACGCTGGCACCGTTGTCTGAATATGTTGTATTACCTGGGGTTTCGCCACTCGCGAACGAAATGATGACGCCATTTCCATCGCCCTTGGTGCCGTATGCAGACACTACGTTCACCAGCGCATGCCTACGAGGATCACTCGTTTGCAATTGGCTGGCTGCGCTCTTGATAGTCCCAAGCGCTGGATCGAGTTTCTTATCGCAATCCTTAGAGTCACTCGCGCAGTCGTATAAGCCCGTTGGATCCTGATGAGTGAGTGGGTTGTTCGAAGCGAAAGAATACTGGTTGAATTCGGAAGCTATTGGATCTGCACTGATAAACCGTCCGATGGAGGGATCGTAGTAGCGAGCTTTCATGTAAACGAAACTGCTGTCGTCCGCATACTGTCCTTGAAAACCAGGGCCGTCGTTCGCGCTAAGGACTGCCTGCCCGAAAGGACGGGCGTCTAGCACTGAAGTTACGTTTCCTGCACTGTCAGTGGTGGCCAGGGGAGTTCCCTGCTGGTCGGTGTAGTAATTAAGTGACCTTTTCAGTGGCTAGCAGATTCGATGATCCTAAGATCGAGGCACACGAAAGCAAGGCCGAAAGTGCGACAGCACGTTTTTTTCCATTGCGCATAGCTCCCCCCGTTGCGTCAAGCGCTTCCGAGATATTTGCACGGCGTAATTGCCAAGTCTATGTTTCTCTCACGACTTGCCGATTGTGATCAACGGAGTAGTCGCCTGCAGCTTATTGGCGGGCTAGGGGCTTGGCGCTGTGTGCTCTGACGTGCATAACGTGCGCCTGCAGCATGCCGGTCGCATGAATGAGGGCGGGGTGTGCAAGCTGCCCTCAGTCGACGATGAAATCCTGGTTGAATTCCGCGTGCTGGGTCGTGCCGCCATTGGGTGTTACATCCAGCGCGAAATGCAGTGAGCCGGAGCTTGGTACGGTGTAGGTGCCCAGGTAAGTGGTGCTGCCGCTTTCGGTGACCTTGCGGAAGGTAATGGGCACGTTTTCGCCGGTGAGCGTGGTGACCTTCGCCTTTACCGTGGCCTCAACGTTCTCGTCGTTGGCGATGCGGCTGGCCGAGACGTTCAGAAGGCCCTGTTCCGGCGTATGCGCCACGCCCTGGGCCTTGGCGGACGCCGCGGGAAGGCCGTCGGCGGAGAGCGCGTTGTAGCGCACGATGAAGTCGCCGGCGCGCATGCTGTCGGCCAGGGCAGGGCCGGCCAGCGCCAGCAACGCAAGAACGAGCACGGTTTTCATGGCAATACTCCCGTCAGGTGCCGCCGGCCAGGCGCATGCCAATGTCGCTGATCATCATCACCAAGGTCACGCGCAGCAACATCAACACCAGGATCACCACGGCGGGCGAGAAATCCAGGCCGCCAAGCACGATGCGGCCGCGCAAGGGCCGCAGCACCGGCTCCACCAGGCTGCCCACCAGGCGGATCACCGGGTGGTAGCGATCGGTACTCATCATGCTCATCAGCGACCATGCGAACACCAGTACCACGTAGAGCATCACGAAATAGTCGACGAGTTCGGCCAGCCCCAGCACCAGCAGGCCCGGCACCGAGGGCATTGCACCCACCAGCGCGAATCCCAGCAACAGCTTGATCAGCTCGGCAAGGTACGCCAGCACCAACGCTGCGCTGTTCCACCGGCGCCAGGTCGGCAGCACCCGGCGCAGCGGCTGCAGGATCGGGTTGGTATAGCGGTACAGCACCTGGCACAGCGGGTTGTGGAAATCGGCGCGGCAGACCTCGGCAAGGAAGCGCAGGACGAAAAGCGTAACGATGGCGCCGAAGACAAAGCCGATGACCAGGCCGCCGGCGTTGGCGAGGTAATTCACGATTGTGCATCCATGGCAGCGGACATCGCCTCGGCCCGCCGGGTGGCGGCGTCGACGGCGCGTGCGACGATAAGGTTGAAATGATCCATGGCGAAGCTCTCCAGCGCCGCCTGGGTGGTGCCGTTGGGCGAGGTCACCCGTTCACGCAGGGTGGCGGCCGGCTCGTTGCCTTCGGTGAGCATTCGCCCGGCGCCGAGGGCGGTTTGCGCGGCCAGTGCACGGGCCGTCTCGGGGGAGAGCCCCTGGGCCACGCCGGCAGCCTCCAGCGCCTCGGCCAGCAGGAAGAAATAGGCAGGACCCGAGCCCGAGATCGCCGTCACCACATCGAGGTCTTCTTCCTGCGGGACCCAGGTGGTGAGGCCGGCCGAATCCAGCAGATGCTGCGCCAGGGCCCGTTGCGGGGGCCCTACCCGCCCGTTGGCGAACAGCCCCGTGGCGCCAGCGCCAATCAGGGCCGGCGTGTTGGGCATGCAGCGGACCACCGCCTGGGGGCCGCCCAGCCAGCGCTCGATCTGGGCGATGCGGATGCCGGCGGCGATGGACACCACCAGCGGCCGCGAGCGCGCCACCACGTGCTTCAATTCCTTGCAGACCGCCGGCATCACCTGGGGCTTGACCGCCAGTACCAGCACGTCGGCGCCCTCGGCGGCCAGCACGTTCTGCGGGTAGGTGGCCACCCCGAACTCGCGGGCGAGCTCCTGGCAGCTATAGGCGCGTGGCTCGGCAACGCTGATGGAACCTGCGTGGCCGCCATGCTTGAGCACGCCGCCGATCAGGCTGCGTGCCATGTTCCCGCCGCCGATGAAGGCTATGCGTGTCATGGATCTCCTTCTTGGGAGGGCTAAGGCGCGTCAACTCGCCGACAGGCGACAATATACCCGCAGCTTGCCCCTTCCCGGCGGCGGTGGTTACCCTAGGCGCGCAAGGGGGACCTGGCATTCAGGACCTGCGGCGACGATGGTGGTCATCCGTTGCCGTTTCGCCGTGCCGCTGGCCGCACCGCCCGTACGTTACGAAGAAATCAGGGGAATACGATGGACATCGCCGAACTGCTTGCCTTCTCGGTGAAGAACAAGGCATCCGACCTCCACCTCTCCGCCGGCCTGCCGCCGATGATCCGCGTGGACGGCGATGTGCGCCGCATCAACATCCCCGCGCTCGAGCACAAGCAGGTGCACTCGCTGATCTACGACATCATGTCGGACAAGCAGCGCCGCGACTACGAAGAGTTCTTCGAGGTCGACTTCTCCTTCGAGATCCCGGGCCTGGCGCGCTTCCGCGTGAACGCGTTCAACCACAATCGCGGCGCGGGCGCGGTATTCCGTACCATTCCCTCCGAAGTGCTTACGCTTGAAGACCTCGCCACGCCGCGCATCTTCCGCGAGCTGATCGAGCAGCCGCAGGGGCTGATCCTGGTCACCGGTCCCACAGGTTCGGGCAAGTCCACCACGCTTGCGGCGATGGTCGACCACATCAACAAGAACGAATACGGTCACATCCTCACCATCGAGGACCCGATCGAATTCGTCCATACCTCGCACAAGTGCCTGGTGAACCAGCGCGAAGTGCACCGCGATACCCACGGCTTCACCGAGGCCCTGCGCTCGGCGCTTCGCGAAGATCCGGACTACATCCTGGTGGGTGAGTTGCGCGACCTGGAAACCATCCGTTTGGCGCTGACTGCCGCGGAAACCGGCCACCTGGTGTTCGGTACGCTGCATACCTCCTCCGCCGCCAAGACCATCGACCGCATCATCGACGTGTTCCCGGCCGGCGAAAAACCCATGGTGCGCTCGATGCTGTCCGAATCGCTGCGCGCGGTGATCTCGCAGACCCTGCTGAAGAAGGTCGGCGGCGGCCGCGTGGCGGCCCACGAGATCATGGTGGCCATCCCGGCCATCCGCAACCTGATCCGCGAGGACAAGGTCGCCCAGATGTACTCGGCGATCCAGACCGGCCAGCAATACGGCATGCAGACCCTCGACCAGACCCTGCAGGACCTGGTCAAGCGCGGCCTGGTCACCCGCCAGCAGGCGGTGGGCTATGCGAAGAACAAGGAAGTGTTCAAGTAAGCCAACGGATGTCCGGGGCAAGCGCGTGATGGCTGCCCCGGCCACCATAATGCCAACTGCATCAGCCTTCTGGCGTACCACTCCCGGGGGTGGGCGCGTGCGGGCCAAAACAGGTATATCCTCGCCTCAGGGGCGCCGGGTGCCGGCGATAGGGCTTTGGTCATGAGCGATTTTGATTTCACTTCCTTCCTGAAGTTGATGGTGCATAAACAGGCCTCGGACCTGTTCATCACTGCAGGCGTGGCGCCATCGATGAAGATCCAGGGGCGCATCGTCCCGATCACGCAAAGCCCGCTTACCGCGCAGCAATCGCGCGACATGGTGCTGAACGTGATGACACCCTCGCAGCGCGAGGAATTTGAAAAGACCCACGAGTGCCAGTTCGCCATCAGTGCCTCGGGGGTAGGGCGCTTCCGCGTATCGTGCTTCTACCAGCGCAATTGCGTGGGCATGGTGTTGCGCCGGATCGAATCGAAGATCCCCACCTTCGAAGATCTTTCCCTGCCGCCGATCCTCAAGCAACTGGCGATGACCAAGCGCGGCATCGTGATCTTCGTCGGCGGTACCGGTACGGGTAAGTCAACTTCGCTGGCCGCACTGGTGGGTTACCGCAACCACAATTCGACCGGTCATATCATTACCATCGAAGACCCGATCGAATACGTGCACAAGCACGAGAATTGCATCATCACCCAGCGCGAAATCGGCATCGACACCGACAGCTGGGAGAACGCGCTGAAGAACACCCTGCGCCAGGCGCCCGACGTGATCATGATCGGCGAGGTGCGTACGCGCGAAACGATGGAACACGCGATCAACTTCTCCGAAACCGGCCACTTGTGCCTGTGCACGCTGCATGCGAACAACGCCAACCAGGCGATGGACCGCATCCTGCACTTCTTCCCCGAAGACCGTCGCACGCAGCTGTTCATGGATCTGTCGCTGAACCTCAAGGGCATCGTGGCCCAGCAGCTCATTCCCACGCCCGACGGCAAGGCCCGCCGTGTGGCGGTGGAAATCCTGCTTGGCACGCCTTTGATCCAGGACTACATCCGCCAGGGCGAGATCCACAAGATCAAGGAAGTAATGCGCGACTCGACCAACCTTGGGATGCAGACCTTCGACCAGGCGCTGGTTACCCTGTATCACGCGGGCGAAATCTCCTACGAAGATGCCCTGCGCCACGCCGACAGCTCGAACGAGGTACGCCTGCGCATCAAGCTCGCCCAGGGCGGCGATGCGCATACGCTAAGCCAGGGCCTGGAAGGCGTTTCGGTGCAGGAAACGTCCGACAAGAACCAGTTCGGCGGCATGCTGCGACGCTGACCGTTTCACGGAAGCATGTGCGAAAGTGCGCGCATAAGATGGATGTCCCCGGTTATTGAGGGTCATCCATGTTTCCCACTACCTCTTCTGCTGCACCTTCAACGGCGATGAATCCTGCCGTGCAGGGTATGGCTTACCCTGCTGCGTCGCCAGTGGTATCTGACGTAGGCAATGTTTATGCGCCGGGAAGTCCAAGACCCTACCTGCCCGACGGATCTCTGGCCGATATCGATCAGACCGAAAAGATTGACGTCAGCGCAGACGCGCTACAGGCCTCTGGTAACCGAGGGCTCAGGGCCGCCGTCGCCTTTGGCGAAGTGATGCATCTGATCTTCAATGTATCGATACCTCCGCGCACTGCCGCCTTCCTCAAGGGGATCGCACCTAGTTTGAAGGATGCGGTTCGTACCGGCTCAGTTCCTTCAATGCAAACTCTGGACGACCTGAGCTGGGCCTGCGGCGTATGCATACCGGAAGGGCCGTTATATAGAGCCTTGCGCCTTGCCTTCGTCATGGTCTCGGACACCGAGAGTGTTAGCCTGGACGGGCTGCCCAGCGAACGCTTGCATCTCGCTCATCTGATCGTGTTGGCGGAATCGACGGCCTATGGGTTGAGTGACAGTCAGGATGGTTCACCCGGCTCCGACGAGGTAATTGGTAGATTGGCCGCATGCGCCACGCTTCAGGAGGCGAAGCTTTATTTGGATCAGCCAATGGATTCAGCGTCGCCGGCCGGGAAGTTCCATCAAGGGCTTGAGTTTGAGCGAGCCTATCTGCAAGAGTGCTTCTCCAACCCCGGATGCAAGCCAAACCGGTTTCCAGTGGAATCTCCGTGGAAGGACGCAATGGATAGCTTTCCCTTGCCAGCCAATTCGCCATCCGATTGATGTCCCTTCCGCAAACCCATGCACTCGACGCAAAAAAAGGGAGCCCGTGAAGGCTCCCTTTTCGTTACACAACAGCGGTGATTACTTCGAAGCGTCGACCGTCAGGCCATCGGCCGAGACGCTCTTCACACCCTTGACCTTCTTGGCCACCTTCTCGGCCTTGGTCTTCGAAGCAGCGCTATCGGTGGTACCCGACAGCGCTACCACACCGTCGTTGGTCTCGACCGAGATATCAGTCGACTTGATGCCCTTGGTCGAGGCCAGCTCGCTCTTCACCTTGGTGGTGATCCAGCCGTCGGCAGCCTTGTCAGGCACCGTCTGGTTGGTCTTGTCCTTCGACATCGAATCCTGCGCACTCACCGTAGCGAGCGGGAGCGCAGCCACGCCAGCAACGAGGGCGGCGGAAAGGATGGTCTTGCGAATCAGGGACGCATTCATGTGGCTAACTCCTGTTAATGGGAACAACGGCCGACAACCCGAAGGCGCCGCTTGCCGTGCCAACATGGAAACAGCCCACGAGTGAACGATCCGTGGGAACTTGCCGGTTTATTCATCGCCCGGTTGGCAAATCCACGTGAAGCGTTCAGGTTGTCGCGGAAGAGCCGCCACGGCCCGCCGACTCTGCCGAACGGTGAGGTTCGCGATGGGAGGGCAGGATGAGATGTCCCATCAAGCCACCTCGGACTGTCTAGAGCCGGGGGCGATCAACCTCGTCGGCGACTTGTGGAACCGAGCGTTGCGGGCGGAAAAAGGCCCGAAGGGGGCCGGCCTCGGTCGGCCGTTTTCGCGAAGGCCGCAGGCCGCCTCGAAAACCCACGCCCGCAGCGCGGGCGCGCCGGGGCGTAAGCCATCAAAAACTGCCGCGCAGCGGCCTCTTCACCCAAGCGCCGGTGCAACCGGAGCGACGAGGTTGATCGCCCCCGGCTCCTGCGACCACGCCCGAGCGAAAAAAAAGGGCGCCACGTGGGCGCCCTTTTCGCAACGCGGTGAATTGCGAGTTACTTGGTTTCGGCCTTGCTGGTGATTACCAGGCCGTTGCCGTCGACCGTCACGTCGCCGGAGAGTTGGACGATGCGCTGGGCTTGGGCGCGCATGGTGTCGAACTGGGCCTTTGAGCGGGCGGCGGCATCGGCGCGTGCCTTCTCGGCGGTGGCCGGGTCGGCGGTGGGGTCGATGCCGGCGCCGGCAGCGCTCATCGCGTCGGCCTTGTCGGCCATCAGGTCGATCCAGGTGCGGTACATGTCGCCGTTCAGATGCACGCGCATCTGGCGGCCCTTGTCACCGATGGTGTCCTTGAGCATGTCGCCGAGCTTGGCGTCCTGGCCGGCACCGATGCCGATGGCCACGGCGTTGTTGGTCATCGCGGCGAAGCCGGGGCCGCCTGCCATCGCTGTCATCTCGGCCGGCAGGGCGACGGGCTTGCCATCGGGGGTGAGCTTGACCTGGGCCAGCGCCGGCATCACCGCGCTACCCATGGCCACCAGGCCCGCCGGGTTGCTGGTGGCGATCAGGATGCGACCGGTGATGGACGGGATCTGCCCAGCCTTGTCGGCCGGCGGCATGCTGAAGCTATCGAGCGCGATGCGGATGCCGCGCAGGTCGCCGAACGGCGGGATGGCCGCCTGCTGCATGGCCGGACCCACCTTGGCGAAGGCCTCGTTCAAACCCGCCAGTGCCGGGCACTGGAACGGCTTGGCGGTGACGGCGTCGGCCTGGGCCGTCCAGAATTCGCGTATCTGCTTCACCGGCAGCGCAAGGGCGAAATCGAACGCGGTGTCCGAATCCTTGCCCAATCCCGGCACTTCCACTTCAAGGCCCGAGAACGCCTGGGTGATGTCCGGCGCCAGGGCGATGTCGAAGCGTGTTTCCTGATGGGTGGCGTCGATCCGGGTGTAGCCGAAGCTGGCCGACGGGAAACGTGCGGCGATGCGCGTGGCATCGGCTTCGCAGGACGGCGGGAAAGGGTTGGCCTGGGCGGTGATCGGCTCGCCGGTCTTGGCGGCATCGGCCTGCATCTTCTGGCGCACCATGGCGGCGAAGAGCGGATCCTTGCCGCTGGCCATCAGCGGCAGCAGGTGCGCGATGTCCACGGCGCCGACGGCGAATTTCTCGTAGCCCTTGTCCTTGGCGATCTTCTCCAGGCGGCCATCGTCTTGCAGGTTCTTTTCCGGACGGTCAAGGCCCAGTGCCTGGCGCAGTTGCGGTTCGGCGGCATCGGAGGGCAGCAGGGTGGCGACCAACTGCTTGCCGACCACGGCCAGCACCACTTCGGTCCCCGACTCGGCCGACACGGCCTTGCGATAAGACTGATCGCCCACCTTGGCCACGTCGAACTTCTGGCCGTAGGCGGCTTCCATGCGATCGACGAAGGCGCTGAAGGCCTTGGGGTCGGCGAGGTCGGCGCGGAGCACCGGCGCCAGGCCCAAGCCGTAGAACGCCATCTTGCCCTTCGGATCCATGCCCAGGGTGGTGACGACATCCTCGGCCTTCTTGCCGTCCAGTTCCTTCACCAGCGCGCGCAGAAGGTTGGCGTTGTTGGTGTGGCCGACCTGCTCCTGGCTGTCGGCCAGCGTCTTCAGCTGTGCCACCTGGCCGGGAAGCTGAAGGTTCCACTGGTTGTAGGCCGATGCGCGCACGTCGTCGGACGGTGCTTCGATGTTGGCGAACACATAGGGGGTATCGGCTGGCACGAAGGCCAGTGGCGCGTCCTTGTCCTTGTGGCCGCAGGCAGCCAGCAGGGCGGTGGCCAGGCCAAGCGCAATCAGTCGCTTCGTCGGTCGCATCTTCAAGTTCCTTTCCCCATATTCGGTGTCGTTGGCTACCCGGCCAGACCGGGAGCGAAGCCCCATTATGCCCGTAAGAAGTGGAGGCAAGGCGACAAAAACGGGGCAAATTCCGCTTTATTCAGCGTCCAAGCACTTCGGCCAGGACCGCCATGCGCACGAATACACCGTTGCCCACCTGTTCGAGGATGCGCGACTGGGCGCCGTCGGCCACGTCCGGGGCAATCTCGATGCCGCGGTTGATCGGGCCCGGATGCATCACCAGGCAGCCTTTGTCGGCCCGCGCCAGTCGCCTCTTGTCCAGGCCATAGCGGGCGAAGTAGCTGGCCTCGTCGGGCAGCTCCGTGGCCGCCATGCGCTCTTTCTGCAGGCGAAGCATGATCACCGCGCCGGCACCTTCGATGGCGGCATCGAAATCGTGGCTGATTTCTACCCCGGGTAGTTCTTCGGCCCCGGGCAGGAGCGCTGCCGGGCCGCACAGGCGGATGGTCTTTGTGCCCAACGCCTGCAGCGCATGGACATCCGAGCGCGCCACGCGCGAATGCAGTACATCGCCGCAGATGGTGACGGTGAGCTGGTCGAAGTCGGGCCGGTGCTGGCGGATGGTGAGGGCATCGAGCAAGCCCTGCGTGGGATGGGCGCGGTTGCCGTCGCCGGCGTTGATCACCGCCACCCCGCTCATGGCGTGCTTGACCAGCGACTCCGGCGTGCCCGATTCCTTGTGGCGCACGATGATCGCATCAAGGTGCATGGCCTCGAGCGTGTGCAACGTATCGAAGAGCTCCTCGCCCTTGGCGGTGGAGGAAAGCCCGATGTCGAAGTTGATCACATCCGCGCCCAGCCGCCGCGCCGCCAGTTCGAACGAAGTTCGCGTGCGCGTGGATGGTTCGAAGAACAGGTTCAGCACCGTGCGCCCGGCCAGCAGGTTGAGTTTGCGCGTGCCGTGGGCGCAGGCTTCGCGCATCGTCTCGGCCCGGTCCAAGAGGCGCGTGATCGCTTCGGTGGGCAGGCCCGCAAGCGTGGTGAGGTGGCGCAGGCGTTGGCTCATGGAACCCTCGTGGCAGGGAAGGACGGTTGGTTACGAATCATGCCTGGGCAAGCCAGGCCTCGAGGATCACCGCCGCGGCTTCGGCATCGATGGTGGCGGCATCCCTGCGTTTCTTCAGGCCCGCGGCGCGCTGGCCTGCGAACCGCCGCGCGGCCTCCTGCGAAGTGTGGCCTTCGTCGGCGAACTCCACCGGCAGTTGCCAGCGTTCGGCAAGCACGGCTCCGAAACGGCGCGCGGTGCGCGTCATGGGTTGCTCTTTGCCCTCGGCATCGAACGGCAAGCCCACGATGGCGCGTTCGGGAAGCCATTCCCGCCGCAGGGCATCAAGGCGGGTCCAGTCGGGTTGACCCTCGCGTACGGCGACGGCGGCAATGCCGCGGGCGGTGGCGGTGAGCGTGTTGCCCACCGCTACGCCGATCAACCGTGTGCCGACATCGAAGCCGAACAGGCAGGCCATGCCTTCAGGCGTGACCGGCATAGCCGGCCAACTGCGCGGGGTTCACCCCCATCAGTCCGGCGGCGGCGTTCCAGCGGTCTTCAAGCGGAGTGTCGAAGACGACACGTGCATCGGCCTCGGTGGTGAGCCAGGCGTTTTCCATCAGCTCCTGTTCGAGCTGGCCGGGGCTCCAGCCGGCATACCCCAGCGCCAGCAGCGCTTGCGCGGGACCTTCGCCCGCAGCCATGGCGACAAGGATGTCGCGCGAGGTGGTGACCGACCAGGCTTCGTTGATGCGATAGCTCGATTCCCACTGGCCCGGTTCGCGATGCAGCACGAAGCCGCGTTCCTGCTTGACCGGGCCGCCGATCAAGACGGGGTGGTCGGCGATTTCGTCGTCCTGGCATTCCAGGTCCATCTGCGCCAGCACGTCGGCCAGGCGGTATTCGGACATCTGGTTGATCAAGAGGCCCACCGCGCCATCGTCGCCGTGCTGGCACAGGAACGTGACGCCGCGGGCAAACGGTGGCTCGACGAGGCCCGGCATGGCGATGAGAAATTGGCCGGCGAAGCTGGTGGGATGGTTCATGGCTTGATTGTAGCGGGGCGCGATGCACTCCGGGTGTCAGCGGTTGCGCAGGATATCCCCGGGGAGAAACTGCCATGTCCGCGTGATGTAGAGCTCGTCCACGCGTGTCTTGTCAGGTGGCAGCGGCGGGAAGGGCCCGGCCAGGCGCACGATGCGCTGCGCGGCGTCGTCCAGCAGCTTGTGTCCGGAGGAGTCGATCACGTCCACGCTCTTGATGCTGCCGTCGCGGTTAAGGCCGACGGTAAGCACCACATCGCCGTGCAGGCCCTCGCGGCGAGCCTGGTCGGGATAGTTCTGGTTGCCGATCCGTTCCACGCGCTTGACCCAGCCGTTCATGTAGGCGGCGTAGGCATATTCCTTGGTGTTGGCCGAAATGAATTTCTTCTTCGGCCGCTTGGCGTACTTTTCGGACTGGTCGCGCACCTCGGCGGCGAGGGCGGCCATTTCCTCGGCGCGCCGGGTCTCCTCGGCCGAGGCCTGGTCGTCCTGGCGGGTGCTGGCCTCGTTGCGCGTCACGGTGAAATCGCTGCTGCCGGCCGTGGTGACCAGGCGCGGATCTCTGGCCGGCGTCGGGTTGGCGGTGGAAGCCGCCACCCGCGTGGGCGCGGTGCCGTGGGCGTCGGTGGGAAGAAGCCCCGACGCGCGCTCGGAAGGCCGTGCGGCCTTGTCGCTTTCGCCGCCGCCGGCGTTGTTGGCCTGGGCCAGGAAGTCAGCCTTGTCCGGCGACTGGTCGTTGGCGACGTCCACCAGGGTGACATCCAGCGACGGCAAGCCGGCCTTCGGGCGCGAGGCGCTGAAGGTCACGCCCAGCAGGATGATGCCGTGCAACACGATGGAAAACAGCAGGGTGGGGCCGAACAGGTCGGGCCCTGCGGAACCTCTTGTGGTCATGACCCCTCAATGGCGTCGAACATCAACCCGGCGATGTTAAGGCCGAACTGGGCATCGAGTTCACGGATGCAGGTGGGGGAGGTGACGTTGATCTCGGTGAGGTAGTCGCCGATCACGTCCAGGCCGACGAAACGCAGGCCGCGGCGGCGCAGTTCCGGCGCCACCTGGGCAGCGATCCAGCGGTCGCGATCGGACAGCGGCACGCCTTCGCCGCGGCCGCCGGCGGCGAGGTTGCCGCGGAATTCATCGCCCTGCGGGATGCGCGCCAGGGCGTAGGGCACTGGCTCCCCGTCGATCAGCAGGATGCGCTTGTCGCCGGAGGTGATCTCCGGGATGAACTTCTGCGCGATGGCGAAGTGCCGGTGGCCGTCGAGCAGGGTTTCCAGCATGGAATTGAGGTTGCTGTCGCCATGGCGCACCTTGAAGATGCCGCGCCCACCCATGCCGTCCAACGGCTTGAGCACCGCCTGGCCCTGCTCGGCAACGAACGCGCGCAGCTCGCCGGCATCGCGGGACACCAGGGTCGGTACGATGCACTGCGGGAACTGCAGGGCGAACAGCTTCTCGTTGCAGTCGCGCAGCGACCGGGGGTCGTTGACCACCCGGCAACCCCGTCCCTGAGCCAGTTCCAACACCATGGTGTCGTAGATGAACTGGGCATCGACCGGCGGATCCTTGCGGGCCAGGACGATATCCACGGTGCCCAGGTCGTGCCATTCAGGCTCGCCCAGGCTGAACCAGGAGGTTTTGTCCTCGCGTACGCTCAAGGGGCGCAGCCGGGCCATGGGCACGCCGTCACGGATGGCCAGATCGCCCTGTTCCATGTAAAGCAGGCCATGGCCGCGGCGCTGGGCTTCCAGCAGCATGGCAAAGGTGGAGTCCTTGGCGATTTTGATGTGGCTGATGGGGTCCATCAGCACCGCAACGCGCAGCGGCATGGGGAGGGGCTCTCCGAAAGCTAAAGTTGGCCCCCGGACAGCCGATAAGGGCCAACGACGGGGCAAACTCCAAGTGTAGGGGATGGCCGCATAAAAGCGTGCCACACGGGCATTTGGTCAGTTTTGCTTGACGGCACGGTACCCAGGCGTTAAACAGCCACGCTTGGGGTGCACCGCCGAAGAGCGGTCACTTGGCGTGCCATCGGGACAAGGTCCGTCGATTGGCGCACGGTCGGGCGAGGGTTAATCGCGCTACCGTGTGCATGGCTTCGTGGTGGGGTTTACGGGGGCGGTAGTGAACGAAAACGGACGCAGTAATAGCCTGACCGGCTTGCGGGTCATGGTGATCGACGACTCCAAGACCATTCGCCGGACGGCGGAGACCCTGCTGAAAAAGGAGGGCTGCGACGTCCTTACGGCGGTCGATGGCTTCGAGGCGCTCGCCAAGATCTCCGACCAGAAGCCGCATATCATCTTCGTCGACATCATGATGCCGCGCCTGGACGGCTACCAGACCTGCGCCCTGATCAAGAACAACCCGCAGTTCCGGCCTACGCCTGTGATCATGCTCAGTTCGAAGGACGGGCTGTTCGACAAGGCGAGGGGGCGCATCGTCGGCGCCGAGCAATACCTCACCAAACCTTTCACCCGCGACGAGCTCTTGGGCGCTATCCAGCGCTACGCCATCGCCAGCTAGCCTTAAGGCGTCGATTACGTCGCTTTCGAAGTCATTGCAGTTTTTCGTGGGGACGCGGCTTTAAGGCCGCGACCCGACACCAGGGGAACCACCGCTTTGCCCAACATCCTGATCATCGACGATTCACCGACCGACGTGCGCGTGTTCACCACGCTGCTGGAGAAGGCCGGTTTTGCCGTGTCCAGCGTCGATAACGCCGAGGCCGGCATCGAGCGCATCCGCGCCAACCGCCCGGATCTGGTCATCATGGACGTCATCATGCCGGGCATGAATGGTTTCCAGGCCACGCGAACGCTCAGCCGCGACCCGGCCACGGCCGAGGTCCCGGTGGTGATGATCACCACCAAGTCGATGGAAACCGACCGGGTCTGGGGCCTTCGCCAAGGCGCACGGGCCTTCATCACCAAACCGGTGAACGAGAAGGAATTGCTCGCCACCATCGACAACCTGCTGCCCAAGCCGCACTGAAGGCATACCCATGACCGACGTCGCCGCCTTCAACCCGTTCGAGCTGCTGGCCTACTACGAGCGCCGGTGCCTGGCGCATTCGGCGGCGACCCCCGAGCAGACCGATGCCCCAAGCCTGTGGCGCGGCATCGGTTTTCGTGTGGGCACGCGTTCGTTCGTAGCCAGCATCGATGAGATCAACGAATTGCTGGCTCCGCCGTCGCTGACCCCCGTGCCTGGCACCCGGCCATGGCTGATGGGCGTGGCCAACGTGCGCGGCAACCTGGTGCCGGTGGTCGACTTCGGCCGTTTTCTCTTCAACGTCCGTACGCCGTCCTCCGAGCGCACGCGCCTGCTGCTGGTGCGCCAGCAGAACGGTACGGTGGGCCTGCTGGTCGATGAAGTGTTCGGACAGCGCCTGGTAGACGAAGAACAGCGCCGCCTGGCGGGCACCGAGGAAGACCCGCGCCTGACGCGATTCGTTTCGGAAAATGTCACCGTGGGTGACCGGGAATACGGGATGCTGAGCATGACGCGCCTGGTGCGCGCGCCGGACTTCCGTCAGACCGCGGTGTAGCGGGCGGGTTTGGATACAAGCGCGTGGCAGCCTTGATGGCAGGCCACGCGTGGCAATACCGAGCAGGCCGGCAGCAGCGCGCCGGACAGGGGGCGAAGCGGATCTTGAAGCTTCGCAGGCAAAGACAGCCTGTCCTAAGGCTGCCTTGCCATGTGGATCGACGTATAACGTGCGTGTGACGAGGTGAGTATGAGTACGACCACAGGGGGCGCGAAGGATCGCAGCAACTTGATCCTGATCGCGGCGCTGGTGCTGTCCATCGGCATCGCGGCAGTCGATTTCTACATGCTCAATACCAAGAACGACGAGGATCGCCAGGCTGTCGGGCTCACCACCCAGATCCAGGTGATCTCGCAGCAGACGGCCAAGGACGCGCTGGAAGCCTCCGACGGTAACGCCGACGCCTTCCGCGAGCTGCAGGCTGCCCGCAATACCATCGATTCGGCCGTGCAGCGCCTGAACAAGGGCGACGACAAAACCCGCATGCCGGCCTACGCCGACAACAACGCCACCGCGGCGGGCAAGTCGGTCGCGGCGCTGACGAACGCGTGGAACCAGCTGGATTCGGACATCGGCAAGATCCTGTCCAACAAGCAGCTGGTGATCGATTCCACCCAGCGAGCGGGTACGTTCTCGCGCCAGATGCCGTTGCTGAACGCGCGCAATGACGAGGTGCTGACCATCCTGCAGCAGCGCAACGGTTCGGTGGAACAGACCTACACCACCGCCCGCCAGCTGCTGCTGGGCGATCGCATGATCCGCCGCGTATCGGAAATCCTGCAGGGTGGCGACGCCGGCCAGCCGGCCGCCGATGGCCTGTCCCGCGACGCCCAGCTTTATGGGGCGGTGCTCAAGGGCCTGACCTCCGGCAGCGAAGACAATTCGGTCAAGCCGATCAGCGATGCCAACGCCAAGAAGATCCTCGAGGCCATGCAGGCCAGCTGGGGCGAGTTGAACGATCCGGTCGCCCAGCTGGTGGCCGCCTCGCCCAACCTGCAGGACGTCAAGCGCGCCGGCAACCAGGCCTCGCTCGATTCGCAGACGGTGCTCCTTCGCGCCAACGACGTCGCCAGCCAGATCGGCAAGCTGCCGCTCACGCGCCTGTTCCCGAACATCTGGTTCGGCCTGCTTGGTGCCGTGGGCGCCGCGGTATTCGCCCTGCTGCTGGTGATCACCCAGATCCGCGACCAGCGAGCGCGATTTGAGTCCACGAACGCCTTGAACCGCAAGAACGAAGCGGCCATTGGCCGTCTGCTGGATGAAATGGTGACGCTCGCCGAGGGCGATCTGACGGTGAAGGCCACCGTGACCGAGGACATCACCGGCGCGATCGCCGACTCGATCAACTCCGCCGTGGACGAACTTCGCCGACTGGTGGCCACGATCAACGAGACCGCCGTGCGCGTGTCGGCAGCCGCCCAGGAAACGCAGGCCACGGCCATGCACCTGGCCGACGCCGCCGAGCAGCAGGCTACGCAGATCAGCACGGCCACCACCGCCATCAACCAGATCGCGACCTCGATGGATACCGTGTCCCGCGACTCGGCTGAATCCGCGGACGTGGCCCAGCGCTCGGTGCAGATTGCCTCGCGCGGCGCCGAAGTGGTGCGCGAAACCATCCAGGGCATGGATTCGATCCGTGACCAGATCCAGGAAACCTCCAAGCGAATCAAACGCCTGGGTGAGTCCTCGCAAGAGATCGGCTCGATCGTGGAACTGATCAACGACATTGCCGAACAGACCAACATCCTGGCCTTGAACGCTGCCATCCAGGCGGCCTCGGCCGGCGAGGCGGGCCGAGGTTTCGCGGTGGTGGCAGACGAAGTGCAGCGCCTGGCCGAACGCTCGGCCAGCGCCACCAAGCGAATCGAAACCCTGGTGCAGACGATTCAGTCCGATACCAATGAAGCGGTCAGTTCCATGGAACAGACCACCGCCGAAGTGGTGGCCGGCGCCCGCTTGGCCGAGGACGCCGGTACCGCGCTGGGGGACATCGAGCGCGTCTCGAACGATCTGGCCGGCCTGATTCAGAACATCTCCACCGCCGCGCGCCAGCAGTCGGTCGCGGCAACCGATACCTCGGCAACGATGAACGTGATCCAGGAAATTACCTCGCAGACCTCGCTGGGCGCGAGCCAGACGGCCGAATCGATCGGCAACCTGGCGCAGCTGGCCAACGACCTGCGCCTGTCGGTGGCGAACTTCAAGCTTCCGGGCTGAGCCCGGTCTTTTTGCTCTTCGGGTTTCGAATTTTGGGACGTGGATCACATGAATTGGATGCTTGCTGGCATTGCCCTTGCTGGAGAGAAGCGATGAATACCTTCGCTTCCGCCAGCCGTGCCTGTACGCCCAAGCGGTGCGTGTCTTCTGCCCATAGCAACGCCAGCCACACCCGAGCTCCAAAAGCCTCACCCGGATGCGCCCAATGAGACTCCAGGACCACAACGATTTCACCACGCTCAACTGGGTCAAGGCGGAGCTGGACGAGGCGCTTTCCAAGGCACGCCAGGCCCTGGAGGCCTACGTCAGCGAGCCGGGCGACATCCATGTCATGCGCTCGTGCGCGGCCGACCTGCACCAGGTGCACGGCACCTTGCGCATGGTGGAGCTCTATGGCGCGGCCATGGTGGTGGAGGAAATGGAGCAACTGGTGGCGGCGCTCATGGCCGGTACCGTTGCCCAGCGCGACGATGCCTATGCCGCGCTGATGCGCGGCATGGTGCAGATGCCCGACTATCTCGAGCGCCTGCAGAGCGGGCACCGCGACGTGCCCATCGTGCTGCTGCCATTGCTCAACGACCTGCGTGCCAGCCGTGGCGTGGACGGCCTGCACGAATCGGCCCTGTTCACCCCTAACCTCGACGTCGCGCTGCCGATGGACGCCCCTGGCGCCACCGAGCCCCACGCCACCGAGTTCTACCGCGACGAGATCGCCGCACTGCGCCTGCGTTTCCAGCAGTTGCTGCTGGCCTGGTTCCGCGGCCAGGGTAGCGACCGCCAGCTCCAGGGCATGCGCGCCACGCTCGATTCGCTGGCGGCCCGTTGCTACACCATCGCCGGCCGCCGCCTGTGGTGGATCACCGCCGGTGTGCTCGATGGCCTGGAGCGCGGCGTGCTGAAGACGCACGCGAAGGAAGTGCGGCAACTGATCGGCCGCGTCGACCGTTGCATCCGCCAACTGCTCGAGCATGGCGAGGAAGCCCTGCTGGGCGGCGATGCTGACGAACTTTCGCGCAAACTGCTTTATTTCGTCGCACAGGCACGCCCGGGCAGCGACCGGCTGGACGAACTGCGCCGGGTTTACCGCCTGGACGGCCTGCTCCCGGATGCCGCCGAACTCGAACATGCCCGTGGCTCGATGTCCGGTCACAACCGTGCGCTGCTCGATACGGTGGCCTCGGCCATCAAGGACGACCTGCTTCGCGTCAAGGACGCCCTGGACCTCTTCCTGCGCCGCCGCGAAGGCGATCCCGCGGAACTGGCGCCCCAGGTGGAAGTGCTCGAGCGCGTCGGCGACACGCTTGGCATGCTTGCCCTGGCCGTGCCGCGCCGGGTCGTGAACGAACAACGCCGCGTCATGGAAGAAATCGCCACCCGCATGCATGCCCCCGACGAGGAGGCACTGCTGGACGTCGCCGGCGCCCTGCTTTATGTCGAAGCCTCGCTCGACGACCACATCGAACGCCTGGGCGCCGAAGGCGCTGCCGAGGATACCGGCGACGGTCCAGCGCCGCTGCCGCGCAGCGAGGCGCGCCACATTCTCGCTTCGCTGATGCGCGAGGCCACGGCCAATACCGCCAAGGTCAAGGACGCCATCGTCGGCTTCGTCGAGTCCAGCTGGGACCACACGCAGCTGGTCGAAGTACCGCGCCTGATGGGCGAGGTCTCCGGCGCCATGCAGATGCTCAGTGCCGCGCGCCCCTCGCAACTGGCGGTGGGCATCGGTCGCTTCGTCGATCACGAGCTGGTCCAGGACCGCCGCGTTCCCTCGGGCGTGCAGATGGACCGCCTGGCCGATGCGCTGGCCGCGCTCGAGTACTACCTGGAGGCCGCGCGCGAACATCGCGGCGGACTTGAACACATCCTTGACGTGACCGAGCAGAGCCTTGCCGCGCTCGGTTACTGGCCGCTGCCCGAAGCACGCGGCACCGGTGAAGAAGCCACCGATGCGGCCGCGGACGAATTTGCCGCCGCCTCGCACGAAGTCACCGCCGGGGAGCCGGTGGGCCTGCTGACCGACACCGGCGGCGTGCCGCCGATCTTCAACGAAAAGCCTGCAGCCGAAACCGCAGGCTCGCCCCTGCCGTCGTCCGAACACGCCTTCGTACCCCATGTCGCCGCCTTCGACGACAACGACTGGGTGGAAGTGGAAGAGGAAGTCGAGCAGGAAGTCGGTGGCGATGACATGGCCGATTTTGCTGGCTTCCAGGTCACCGTCGATGGCATCGACGATGAGATCCGCGAGATCTTCCTGGAAGAAATGCTTGAGGAGATCGCCAATCTCCAGCAAGGCGTGGCCACCTGGATGGCCGATCCGGAAAAGCGCGAGTCGCTGATACCGGTCCGCCGCTCATTCCATACCCTGAAGGGTTCCGGTCGCCTGGTCGGTGCGCGCCTGCTGGGCGAGTTCGCCTGGAAGGTCGAGAACATGCTCAACCGCGTGCTCGATGGCACGATCGCGCCCGACGCCGACGTCCAGGTGCTGGTCGCCCATGCCCTGGCAGCGCTCCCGGAACTGCATATCGCGCTGTCCGGCGGTCCTGCGCCGATGGCGCCGCTGGCGGCGATCATGACCGTCGCCGACCGCCTGGCTTCGGGTGCCTCCGGCCGCATCGAAGACGTCCTCACCGCGCGCCAGACCGTGCGCACCAAGGTGCGTCGCCGCGTGCCGCGCGCGACGGTCGAGTCCATCCCCACCGCCGCCTTCGCGCCTGCCTCCACGCTCGAGATGCCGTCCGCCGTTTCGGCCGCCGCGGCCGGGACCGAAGCGTTCCATGCCGATGAAACGGACACGCCGCCGGCGATGTTCATCGGTCCGGCACTGCCGCCGATCGACCCGGTGCTGCTGGACATCCTGCGCACGGAAGTGAGCCAGTACCAGCAGACCATCCGTACGGCGCTCTCGCGCACCGACGATGGCCACCTGCCGGTGGACGATGCGCTCCTGCGTGCCGTGCATACCCTGCATGGCGCCATCGGCATGGTGGATATCGCACCGTTGATCCAGGTGCTGGCGCCGATGGAAGGCCTGCTCAAGCGCGTGCGCGCCGGCACCGGGTCGTTGTCGCCCGAAGGCGTGCTCGCCCTGGGTGACGTTGCCGACCTTGTCGAACACATCATGGCCCAGTTCGACGACGACGAGCC
Source organism: Pinirhizobacter soli (assembly GCF_015905305.1). Classification (GTDB taxonomy): domain Bacteria; phylum Pseudomonadota; class Gammaproteobacteria; order Xanthomonadales; family Rhodanobacteraceae; genus Pinirhizobacter; species Pinirhizobacter soli. The sequence continues at coordinate 1,451,420 of NZ_JADZLQ010000001.1, read as the reverse complement.
CTACGTGCCCGCCGTCGACCAGCTTGCCGATCGCATCAGCCGCATGCGTGACGAGCAGCCCGCCGTGCAGGTGGCGCATGTCCTGTTCGAACACGCACCCGACGAAGCCCTCGAAGCGCTCAAGCACGACGCGGAGCTCGATGCCGCGGCGTCCGTTTCGACGGGCCACGAGGGTTCCGATGCCGGCGCTGGCGCCGCCGAAATTGCTGCAACCCACGTCGACACCGACGAAGACCTGACCGCCGATTTCCTCGCCGCGATGGATGGCGAGGAACCGTCGGACGCCGGCACGCACGCCATCACCACGCCCGCTGTCGACGACGACGCGGCGTGGGATGCGCTGATGGCCGAGCTCGACGAGGAAGCCGCCCAGGTGCCTGCGCCCACCGTCGCGGAGCCTGAGCAGAGCGTGGCGCTGGAAGAGGCATCGGTGTCGCTTGCCGATGGCCTGGATCTGCCCCCGGCTGATCTTGAAGACACAACTTCGCTCAACGACGCCGAACTCGAAGCGGAACTGGAAGCCCAGTTGCAGGCCGAGCTCGACGCCGAGGGCCCGATGTCGAGTGCCGACGAGGTGCCGTCCACCGTTGCATACGATTCGGCGAACGACGACGACCAGCTTGCGGCCGAAGCGGAACTCGAAGCCGAGCTCACCGCCGAGCTGGATGCCAGCACCACCTTGCCGCCGCAGACGGACCTGGAAGTCCACGCGCAGGCGCCAGTGGCCATGCCGCTGGCAGGCGCCTCCGAACCGGTCCAGCCGGGCATGGTCGACCTCTCCGCCATCGATCCGGACCTCCTGGAAGTGTTCGTCGAGGAGGGGCGCGAGATCCTGGACCACGCCGATGGCGTACTTGCCCTGTGGCGTGGCACGCCCAGCGAGCCCCAGCACGTGGCCGGCCTGCAGCGCGACCTGCATACGCTCAAGGGCAGCGCCCGCATGGCCGGCGTGCCGCCCGTGGGCGATCTTGCCCACGCCATGGAAGCGGTACTCGATGCGGTGGCCGGTGGCCGCCGCGACGGCGACTTGGTCGCCATCCGTGCCATGGAGCGTGGTTTCGACCACCTCCACGGCATGATCCAGCGCCTGGCCCAGGGCCAAAGCGTCGGCCTTGATCCGCACACCATCCATCCGTTCGTGGAACTGGCCGGCGGCGTCATTGGCCCGATCGAGGACGAGCCCACCGTCTTCGCCGCGCCCGAGCGCGAAGCCGCGCCGTTCGTGCCACCGGTATTTGCCGAAGACGCCGACGAAGTCGAGCCCATCGATCCACGCGAACTTCCGGACCTGCTGCCCGAGTTCGAGGAAGAACAGCGCGCACCGCAGGAACAGATCCGCGTTCGCGCGGAACTGCTCGATACGCTGGTCAACCACGCCGGCGAGATGTCGATCTACCGCTCGCGCCTTGAACAGCAGATCACCGGCTTCCGCTTCAACCTGATCGAACACGAACAGACGGTGAGCCGACTGCGCAGCCAGCTGCGCATGCTGGAGATCGAAACCGAAGCGCAGATCATCGCCCGCTACCAGCAGGAACATCGCGAAACGGGTATTGCCTCGTTCGACCCGCTGGAACTGGATCGCTTCTCCGGTCTGCAGCAGTACTCGCGCGCCCTGGCCGAGTCGGTCTCGGACCTGGTGTCGATCCAGGGCATCCTGGACGATCTCACGCGCCAGTCCGAAACCTTGCTGCTGCAGCAGTCGCGGGTGAACTCCGAGCTGCAGGACGGCCTGATGCAGACGCGCATGCTGCCGTTCGACGCCATGGTGCCGAACCTGCGCCGCACGCTGCGCCAGGCCGCCCAGGACCTGGACAGGCGCGCCACGTTGCAGGTGGATGGCGCCCACGGCGAAATGGACCGCAACCTGCTCGACCGCATCAAGGCGCCGTTCGAGCACATGCTGCGCAACGCGGTGGCCCACGGCATCGAGTCGCCTGCCGAACGCGAGGCCGTCGGCAAGAACCCCGAAGGCACGGTACGCATCCAGGTGAGCCGCGAAGCCACCGAGGTGGTGATCCGCGTGTCCGACGACGGCCGCGGCCTCGACCGCGAAGCCATTCGCGCCAAGGCGATCGAACGCGGCCTGTTGCGCCGTGATGCGCGTGTCGGCGACGACCAGCTGCTGGGCTTTATCGCCACCCCTGGCTTCTCTACCGCTCAGGAAGTCACCCAGCTGGCCGGACGCGGCGTGGGCATGGACGTGGTGGCCAACGAGATCAAGCAGCTCGGTGGCACGCTGTCGATCGACTCGACCCAAGGGCAGGGCAGCACCTTCACCCTGCGCCTGCCGTTCACCCTGGCGGTGACCCAGGCCATCCTGGTGCGCATCGGCGAGTCGCATTTCGCCATCCCGATGACCTCGGTGCAGGGCGTGGCGCGCATTTCGCCTGAAGACATGCTCGCGCGCCTGTCCGAGTCCGACCCGAACTTCAGCTATGGCAACGACGACTACAGCGTGCACGACCTGCCGCAGCTGCTCGGCCTGCCGCCGGTCACCGTGCTCGAGGAAGGCCAGCAGCCGCTGCTGCTGACCCGCAGCGGTGATCTGCGCGCTGCGATCCGCATCGACGAGGTGCTTGGTTCACGCGAAATCGTCGTCAAGCCGGTGGGGCCGCAGGTGAGTTCGGTGCCTGGCATCCTGGGCGCCACGATCATGGGCGACGGCTCGGTGCTGATCATCCTTGACCTGGCACCGCTGGTCCGCCACAACGTGGCCCGCCGCGCGCAGGCCGCCGACGACCGCACGCCCATCGTGCCGGCGCTGCCCGACGAAGTGCGCGTGCGTCCGCTGGTGATGGTGGTGGACGATTCGATCACCATGCGCAAGGTCACCGGCCGCGTGCTCGAGCGCAACGAGTTCGAGGTGATGACCGCCAAGGACGGTGTCGACGCCATCGAGAAACTGCACGAACGCGTGCCCGACCTCATGCTGCTGGACATCGAGATGCCGCGCATGGACGGCTACGAGCTTGCCACGCACATGAAGGCCGATGCCCGCCTGCGCGATGTCCCGATCATCATGATCACTTCGCGTACCGGCGAAAAACACCGCCAGCGCGCCTTCGACATCGGCGTGGAGCGCTACATCGGCAAGCCCTACCAGGAGAACGACCTGGTGGTGCAGATCAACGACGTGCTCGGGGTAACGCATGGCTGACCGCGGCGTCGCCGTCGCCCTGTTGTTCGGTGACGAGGAACTTGGCGCCCAGTTGCGTGCGGCCCTGGTGGAACTGGGCGCGCGCATCGTGCACGAAGGCGCCGTGGCGTCGTTCGGTGCCGATGAGATCAAGGCCACCGGCGCCGATATCGTGGTGGTTAACCTCGACGACGATGCGGATGACGAACTGGATCGCCTCTACGACGCCATCGACGGCGACCACCCGCGCCTGATGTTCAACGATGCCGCCGCCTCCCGCAGTCTGGAGGGGTGGGATCGTGCGCGCTGGGCGCGCCATCTTGCCGCCAAGCTTCTGGAAGGCACCGACATCGATCCACCGCGGCCGGCCGATGCCCGGGAAATCGAGCTGCCCGAGCCGCCGGCGCCGGCCGTGCACGCAGACACCAGTCATGCCGACGTGCCGCCGCTGGCCGAGACCGAAGCCAAATCCGAGGAACTGGAAGCCGAACTCGAGGCGCTGCTGTCCCAGGAAGACGAATCCGCTCCCTTCCAGGGCATGGAGTTGGGTAGCGACGAGGCACCCCTGACGATCTTTGAACCGGAGGCTGCCTTCGCTGCCACACCGGTTCCCGATCTGTCGGTTGCGGTTGACGTCGACCATGGGACCGTGGAAGAGCCTGTTGTCGCCTTTGGCCCTGTCCACGAACCAGACGCCGCGCCCGCACCCGCGCCGATCGACTTTGATCCAGGTTTCGTCAATGCGGCATTGAGCGAGGTCACCGTCAGCGAATACGAAGACCTCGAAGCGACACCGGCATCGCCGCTGGTGTTCAACGAGGATCTGGCCGCCGACCTGGCTACCGAGCTTCCCGCTGGGGACGACTACGTCTTTGGCGATGCCGGCCCGATGGCGCCGCAGCCCGCCGCGCGCGACGAAGCGCTTTCCTTCAGCGAGGAATTCGGCGACCTGGCGAACCTCGCCACCGACACCGAGGCGGAACCGGATTATCTCTTCGGCGCCAGTGACAACGGCGGCCACGCTGCGCCTGCCGCCGAGTATCTTTTCGACGCCCATGAAAATGGCGGCGACACGGAGCCTGCTCCCGCGGCGACGGCGTCGCACGAGGATTTCGCCGGCCTCTCGTTGATGGACGACGAAGAAGACTTCGGAGCAGCACCGGCGAAAAACGTGGCCGCTCCGTCCGCGCCGTCGCCCGATGCCAGCCGTTTCAGCCTGGCGCCGATGGACGATGCCGAAACGGCCAGCGTCCAGCCGCCACCGGACGAGGACATCGTGTTGCCCGAGATCGAATCACGGGCCACCGAGATCGCCCAGCCCATCCCGCCGGACTGGAGCCTGGTCGACGACGAGGAACCGGCTACAGGCGAAGCGGCGCCCGCAAATCAAGAACCCAACCCCTTCGGCATCGAGAAGATGTCGGCTGAGGAATTCCTCGCCCCGGAAAGCGATGCCGGCGACGACCACCTGCTGGAGCCAGGCCTGGGCCTGGAGCTGGTGTCGATGGAGGAAGCCGTGGCGCCGCGCGCCTCGGACAGCGAGTATTTCGCCGAGACATTCCTGGACAGCGCCGCGGCCAGTGTGCGCCGCGTACTGGCCCTGGTCGTGGCGCAGGACAGCGAAGACGCGGCCCGGTTGTTCCTTGCCTCCGTTCCCTCGCGCCTTCCCGCGCTGGTGCTGGTGCTGCAACAGGGTGACGCGGCGGTCTTCGCCCGCGGCCTTGCTGCCACCACGACGCTTCCCTCGCGCGTGGCCGAAGCCGACCGCTTCGCTGCGCAATCGAGCGTGCTGGTGCTGCCGCCGGGCCATCGGTTGGCCTTGCGTCGCGATGGACAGGTAAGCCTTACCGGCGATGACGTCGGTGGTGTCGACGCTACCCTTACCCAGCTGGCCGCGACCTTCGGTGCCGACCTCACCACGGTGGTCTTCGTCGGCAGTGGACGCGATGGCGTCGCCGGCTGCCAGGCCGTTGCCGATCGCGGCGGCAGGGTCTGGGTGGAAGATCCGGGCGACCGCGCGTCGGCCACCATTGCCGGCATCCATGCCGAGCGCATCGAAAGCTTCACTGGCAGCGTGGCCGCCATGGCCGCGCGCCTGATCGAGGAATTCCCATGAGTGACCTCTTGCCGCGCGAAATCCGTTGCGTGCTGATCCCCAGCGGTGGTGCCCGCCTGCTGCTGCCGAACGCCACGATTTCCGAAGTGATCACGCTGTCCACGCCAGAGCCGGTGGAACATGCGCCTGCATGGCTGCTCGGTCGCATCGCCTGGCGAGGCTGGCGCGTGCCGCTGGTGTCGTTCGCCACGCTCACCGGCATCGATCCGGCGACTGAAAGCGGCAATTCCCGCGTCGCGGTACTGAAAGCGCTCGGTGGCAATCCGAAGCTACCTTTCATCGCCGTGGTGACCCAGGGTTTTCCCCGCCTGACCACGCTGAACGCGGAACTGATCCTGCCGACGCATGATGGGTCGGCGCTGCCGTTCGGCGTGCGCGCCAATGTGCTGGTGCGCGATGACACCGCGGTGATCCCGGACCTCGAGGCGATCGAGGCGGAACTGGTCGCCGTGCTCGAAGCGGCCTAAGGCCTTACCAGTCGCCGTACACCGATTGCAGCGCGGCCAGTGCCGCAAGGCCTGCCGTCTCGGTGCGCAGGATGCGCGGCCCAAGCTGCAAGCCTGAGAAGCCTGCCGCGGCCAGCGCCTCGACGTCGCGCTGGCCCAGGCCACCTTCGGGCCCCACCACCAGGTAGGCTCCGGCTCCGCCCAGGGCAAGCTCACCCACGCGGCGGCCCTCGCCGGGCATCAGCGCCAGGCGTCGGCGGCCATCGTCAGCCAGTGACGACAGCCACGTGGGCAATGCCACCGTCGGCGATACCACCGGCACCACCGCACGGCCGCTTTGTTCACAGGCGCCCACCACCACGGCCTGCCAGTGCGCCAGACGCTTCTCCGCGCGTCCGGCATCGAGCTTCACTTCCGAACGCTCTGTGGTGACCGGCACGATCGCCGCCACGCCGAGTTCCGTGGCCTTCTGCACGATGAAATCCATCTTGTCGCCACGGGCCACGCCCTGCACCAGCACCAGCGGCAGCGGTGATTCACTACCTGCGGGCGTCACCGACTCCACCACCACGCGCAGTTCCCGCTTGCCGATCTCGAGGAGGCGGCCTTCATAGTGGTTGCCGTCACCGTTGAACAGGGTGATGGCATCGCCCGCCTGCATGCGCAGGACACGGCCGACATGGTCGACGGCCTGGCCGGTGATGATGGCCTCGCCGCCTGCGGCGAGGGTTTGCTCCACGTGGACTCGAATGGTTCGCATCGGCCCATTGTAGGTTCGTTTCAGGCGACCGCGCGCTCGATCCCGGCGATGGCCACATCCACCAGGTGGTCGATCTCGTCGGTAGTCACCACGTAAGGCGGCATGAAATACACCACATTGCCCAGCGGCCGCAGCAAGGCGCCGTGGTCCAGGCCATGCAGGTACACGCGAAGGCCGCGGCGCTCGTCGGCTTGGAAGGGTCGGCGCGTTGCCTTGTCAGCCACCAGTTCCACCGCGGCGATCATCCCCGTCTGCCGGACGTCGGCCACGTGCGGATGATCGGCGAGCGGCGCAAGCCTCGCGCGCAAGTGCGCGGCCAGCAGGCGGTTGCGCTCGAGCACGGGCTCATCGGCGAAGATGCGCAAGGTCTCCACCGCGGCGGCGCAGGCCAGCGGATTGCCGGTATAGCTGTGCGAGTGCAGGAAGGCCTTGCCGCTGCGGTACTCATCGTAGAACGCCGCATACACCTTGCCGGTGGTGAGCACCGCCGACAGCGGCAGGAAGCCGCCGGTAAGCCCCTTGGAAAGGCAAAGGAAATCGGGCGTGATCGCCGCCTGCTCGCAGGCGAACAGGGTGCCGGTGCGGCCGAAGCCGACGGCGATCTCGTCGGCAATCAGGTGCACTTCGAATTCGTCGCACAGCGCACGCAGTCCCGTGAGGTAACTGGCGTCGTGCATGCGCATGCCGCCGGCGCATTGCACCAGGGGTTCCACGATCACCGCGCAACATTCGTGGGCGTGCCGTTCCAGCAGCGTGCGCATCTGTCCCAGGCGGCGCGTTGCGACTTGCACGGGCGTTTCCCCAGGCTCGCCTTCATAAGCGTCGGGGGAAGGTGCGAGCTCCGGGTGCAGCAACAACGGCGCATAGGTGCGGCGGTAGAGCGCCACGTCGCTCACCGACAGCGCGCCCAGTGTTTCGCCGTGATAGCTGCCGGTGAGTGCAATGAAGCGTGTCTTTTCGCCGTGGCCGATGTTCTGCCAGTAGTGGAAGCTCATCTTCAGCGCCACTTCGATGGCGGCCGAGCCGTTGTCGGCCAGGAACACCCGCTCGAGGCCCGGCGGCGCCACGCGGAGCAGCGACTCGGCCAGTTCCACCGCAGGTTCATGGGTAAACCCGGCGAAGATCACATGCTCGAGGGTGTCAACCTGTTTTTTTACCGCCGCACCGATTCGCGGGTTGGCGTGGCCGAACAGGTTCGTCCACCAGCTGCTGATGCCATCGAGGTATCGTCGGCCCCCGGCATCGACCAGCCATGCCCCTTCACCGCGCGCGACAGGTACCATGGGGATCGTTTCGTGGTCGTGCATCTGCGTGCAGGGGTGCCAGAGCACGGCAAGGTCGCGCGTGGCTAGTGACGCGCTGGATGGGTTCAAGGCGTGATGATTCATCCACCCATGATGACACCGGAGGCGATGGACGTGGCAGGAGCGGGCGGGTGAAACGGTATACCGGCATGGTGGTGTTATTGGCGGTGCTGGCCCTGTTCGCGCTTTTCTGGGCGCTGCCGGCCAGTTGGGCGCTGCCGCTGTTGCAGCGGCGCATGCCTGGCGTACACCTGGATGCCGTGGGAGGCAGCCTCTGGCAGGGCCACGCCGAAAACGTCAGCGACGACAAGGGCCGCTTGCTCGGTCGCGTGGACTGGACCCTCTCGCGCCGCGTGGTGCTGGGACAGCTGGCCTTCTCCTTCGATTTCCACGGCCCTGCGGGCACGGCCGGCGGCGAACTGGAAGGCGAGGGCGACGTGCAGGCCTGGCGCCATGTCCGCCTGGATCTGGACATCAGCCGCCTGAAGCTGCCGCCTGCCTGGCGCCTGGAAGGCGCCACCGGGCGCCTGTCGGGCACCTTCGACACGCTGACCTTGCGTTCGAACTGGCCGCAGGATCTCATCGGCACGCTACGTTGGCGCAACGCCGCAGTGGTGTCACGCGGCGAGACGGCGAACCTTGGCGACCTGCGTGCCGATCTTGCGGGCATGGCCAACGTCATCCACGGCGAACTGCGCGACGAGGGCGATGGCCCGATAGCGTTGCAGGGCAACCTGTTGGTGGCGCCGATCGGCTGGCGGCTGGTGGCCAACCTTCGTCCACGTCAGGCCGATGCCGCGCTCGAGCGTGTGCTCGCCCGCTGGGCGCGCAAGGCTGCCGACGGCAGCTACCCCGTCAACCTGCATGCGGGCGTGGTGCCCGCGGAGGCACCATGAGCATCATCGACGACGCCACCCTGGATCACGCGCTTGCCGGCGCCCTGGAGGCCGCCGAGGCTGCCTCAGCCATCATCTGCCACTACTGGCGCGAAGGCGTGGCGGTGGAGCTGAAGGACGATGCCACGCCCGTCACCATCGCCGACCGCGAGGCCGAGCAGGCCATCCGCCACGTGCTTGCCCGTACCTTGCCGGAGGCCTCCATCCACGGCGAGGAATTCGGCCGCGGCGACGACCGCGCATTGACCTGGCTGGTGGACCCGCTTGACGGCACCAAGAGCTTCGTCCGACGCACGCCGTTCTTCTCTACCCAGATCGCCCTGATGGCCGGCACCGAATTGGTGCTTGGCGTATCCAAGGCACCGCTCTATTGCGAAACCATGTGGGCGCGGCGCGGTGGCGGCGCGTGGCTCGATGGCGAACGAGTACATGTAGCGGACACATCCAGCCTCGACCAGGCGTCGGTCTCCACGGGCAACGTGCGCAGCCTCACTTCAGGTCGCGGGTGGGATGCCCTGGGTGCGTTGATCCGCGACACCAATCGCATCCGTGGCTACGGCGATTTCTGCCATTACCACCTGCTGGCGCGAGGCGGGCTGGACCTGGTGATTGAATCGGACGTCAATATCCTGGATATCGCCGCGCTCGCAGTGATCGTTCGCGAAGCGGGCGGTATCTTCACCGATCTTGACGGCGGCGAGCTGGATATCCATACGCGCAGCGTGCTTGCCGGCGTGCCGGCCATCCATACGCTGGCCGCCCCGCGGCTGCGCGGCGCTACAATACCCTGATGAACAAGCGCCCGATCATCCACGCCACGCGGGACGTCACCGACAGCCATTTCCTGCATGTGGAGGCGGTCGATCTTGAATTCTCCAACGGCCAGCGCCGCACCTACGAGCGCATGAAAAGCTCAGGCCTGGGCGCGGTGATCATCGTGCCGATGCAGGACGACGAAACGGTGCTGCTGGTGCGCGAATACGGCGTGGGCGTGGAACGCTACGAACTTGGCCTGCCCAAGGGCCGTCTCGACCGCGGCGAAACCGTGCTCGAGGGCGCCAACCGCGAGTTGAAGGAAGAAGTGGGCTATGGCGCGCGGGAGCTCAAATCCCTGGGCGTGTTGTCGCTTTCACCCTCCTACATGACCCACCAGACCCACGTGGTGCTGGCACGCGACCTCTACCCCGAACGCCTGGAAGGCGACGAGCCGGAAGAACTCGAAGTGCTGCCGTGGAAAATGTCCGACCTGCACACCTTGCTCGGGCGCGAGGAAGTCAGCGAGGGCCGTTCCATCGCCGCGCTGTTCATGGCCCGCGAGTTCCTCGCCGGCAGGTTCCGGCCCGCGTGAGCACGGCCTTGCACCTGCTCGAGCCGCTGGCGGCACTCGCGCGCCGCGCCGGCGATGCGGTGATGGACGTTTATGCCAGCGATTTCGCCGTGCATTGCAAGGACGACGATTCCCCCGTCACCGCCGCCGACCTTGCCGCCCAGCGCGTGATCGTCGAAGGCCTGGCGACGTTTGCGGAAGTCCTCCCGGTGGTTTCCGAGGAAGCCACCGCGGCGCGCTGGAGCGAACGGCGCCAGTGGCAGCGGTACTGGCTGGTGGATCCGCTCGATGGCACGCGCGAATTCATCAAGCGCAACGGCGAGTTCACCGTGAACATCGCCCTGGTGGACGGCCACGATACCGTGGCCTCGGTGGTGCTGGCGCCAGCCAGTGGCGATGGCTATCTAGCCGTGCGCGGCGCGGGCGCCTTCCGCCAGCAGGCTGCGGGTGGCTCCTTCACCCGCATCCACGCGCGCAGCAAGGCCGAGCCGCCGCTCCTGGCCGGCAGCCGCTCGCACGGGCTTGGACGCCTGGCCGGCATGCTCGAACCCCTGGGGGCCTACGACACCTTCGCGCTGGGCTCGTCGCTGAAATTCTGCGTGATCGCCCGCGGCGATGCCGACGCTTACCTCCGCCTGGGCCCCACCTGCGAATGGGATACCGCCGCCGGCCAGTGCGTGCTCGAAGAAGCCGGTGGCAGCGTGATCGATCTCGCCGGTGAACGCCTTCGCTACAACACGCGCGACAACCTGGTGAATCCTGAATTCCTAGCCGTTGGCGATGCCGGCTTCGACTGGCTCGGCCACCTGGCCGTTTCATAACAAGGCACTCGATGGCACATCCCGACATCACGCCCCTGGCCGAGATCATGGCGCGCCTGCGCAACCCGGAAAACGGGTGCCCATGGGACGTCAAGCAGACCTTCGCCACGATCGCGCCGTACACCATCGAGGAAGCCTACGAGGTGGCCGACGCCATCGACCGCGGCGATCACGGCGCCCTTCGCGACGAACTCGGTGACCTGCTGCTGCAGGTGGTGTTCCATGCACGCATGGCCGAAGAAGCGGGCCATTTCGAACTGCGTGACGTGATCGAAGGCATCTGCGCGAAGATGATTCGCCGGCATCCGCACGTGTTCGGTGACAAGCGCTATGCCGATCTTGCCGAGCAATCGCGCGCATGGGACCAGATCAAGGCCGACGAGCGCGCCGCCGATGGCCACGAAGACACCAGTGCGCTGGCCGGCATTTCGCGCGGACTGCCCGAGTGGCAGCGTGCGCTGAAACTGCAAAAGCGCGCCGACAACACCGGCTTCCGTTGGCCCGACCACCGCGGCGTGCTGGACAAGCTCGCCGAGGAGCTGGAAGAAGTGCGCGAGGCCTTCGACGACGGCGCCGACCCCGCCCACCTGGCCGACGAGATCGGCGACGTGTTGTTCGTGGCGGTGAACCTTGCCCGGCATGCCAAGGTGGACGTGTCCACGGCGCTGCGCGGGGCCAACACCAAATTCGAGAGGCGATTCAGGCACATGGAGGCCCTGGCAAGCTCTTCCGGCCGGGAATTCTCAAGCCTGTCGCTGGCAGAACAAGAAGCCCTCTGGCAGCAGGCCAAGACGGAGCTTTCCACCTAGTTCAAACCTTTTAGCCGCCGCCCGCATCGATACCTGTGACCTTTTCGCTGGTATCGGAGTCTCACGACATGCGCAAGATCTTCCTGCTTTGCATCGCCCTGGCGGTGATTCCCTTCGGCGCCCGCGCCGAGATGCCCTGTGCACATTCGGCACAACGCAACCTCGACGCCAACCTGGCTGGCGTGAACCTGGTCCGCGTGGAAACGCGGAGCCACGACCTGAAGCTCGACGGCGGCGGCAGCGGCGCCACGCTCGCCCTGCGCGGCACCGCTTGTGCCTCCAGCCAACAGGGCCTGGAGCCGCTTACCGTGCAGCAGCGTCGCGAAGGCAGCACGCTGGTGATCACCCTCGGCGCCGACCGTGGCTCGGTCGACGGCGGCTTCGGTGGCTTCTACGCGTACCTCAAGGTGAGTGTGACGATGCCCGGGAATATTCCCGTGCAGCTTCAATCCGGCTCGGGTGACGCGGAGGTCCGGCGCGTGGCATCCCTGGACGTCAGCACCGGTTCCGGGGACATCAATGTCGCCGATGTCGCGGGCGCGGTCAGCGCCAATACCGGCTCCGGCGATCTGACGATCGATCGCGTCGGCAGCGTCCAGCTGCAAGGCATCGGTTCTGGCGATGCCAAGGTGCACGGCGTGCGCGGCCCGGTGAAGGTGGGCAGCGTCGGTTCCGGCGACCTGGAATTCGGTGACATCGGTGGCAATGTCGAGGTCGATTCCATTGGCTCAGGCGACATCAACGCCCGCGGCATCAAGGGCAATTTCACCGTGCACTCGAAGGGCAGCGGTGACGTCGACTATGCCGATGTCAGCGGCAAGGTCGACGTGCCCCAGCGCGACTGATCACGCCCCGCGTAGCAAGGCCAGCGGGGACGTGCGCGTGACGCGCCGCGTTCCCGCCAGGCCAATCAGCATCACCACGATGCCCGCGGCGGCTGAAGCCGCCGCCAACGGCATCAATGGCGGGATGAAGCCATCGATGTGGAAGACGGCGCGGCCAAGCCACCATCCGGCGCCACCGGCGCCCAGCGCGGCGGTGAGCCCCGCTACCAGGCCCAGCATGGCGAACTCGCACGCCGCCGCCAGGCGAAGCTGCGAGCGATGGGCTCCGAGGGTTCGCAGCAAGGCCGCTTCATGCTGGCGCTCCTGCGCACTCGCCGCCATCGCCGCGGCCAGCACCAGCGCTCCGGCGCCCAGGCTGAAACCCAGCACCCAGCGCACCGCCGACCCCACGCGGTCGACGATCTCGCGCACGCGATCGAGCAGGGAATCGACATCGATCAGGCTGAGGTTGGCGTAATCGCGCGAAAGCTTCGCCAGCGCATCGGCATGGCCGCGCGGCACATGGAAGCTCGCCAGCCACGTATGCGGAAGGTCGGCGGCATGGGCAGGATCGAGCAGCAGGAAGAAATTGACGCGGAAGGAACTCCAGTCGACCTTGCGCACGCTACCGACTTTCGCCTCGATGGTCGCTTCGCCGATCGAAAAACTCATGCGGTCGCCGATCTTCAGCTGGTACATGTCGCGCCAGCTTTCATCCACCGAAACCTCGGCCGCCGTGGCTTGGGCGCCGGGCCAGCTACCTGCGACCACCTGGTTGGAAGGTGGCAGCGCTTCGCTCCAGGACAACCGCAGCTGGCGATCGGCCGACTCCTTGGCCCGTTGGTCCTTCAGCGGCAGCTGGTCGACGGGTACGCCGTTGATCGCAGTGAGCTTGCCCACGGCCAGCGGCAGCATGTTCAGCTGGTCGCCGCCGATGCCGGCCAGGGCATTGGCAAAGGCGTCGCGCTGGTCATCCTGCAGGTTCAGGGCAAACCAGTTGGGTGTGTTCGCCGGCAGTTCGCGCCGCCAGCCTTCCAGCAGCGATGGCGCCACCACGGCCAGCAACAGCAGCGCGGTCAGGCCCAGCGACAACGCCGTGGCCTGCACCAACGACAAGCCGCGGCGCCGTGCCAGTGCACCCAGGCCAAGACGCAGCGCCGGATGCACGCCGGGAGCCACGCGCCGTGCCAGCCACAGCAGCAGGGCGGCCAGCAGCGCCGAGACCACCGCGACGCCGGCAAGGCTTGCGGCGAGGATCCCGGCCAATCGCGCCGAGCCGCTCTGCGTCCACAGCAGGCCCACCGCCACGGCCAGCGGCACAAGGTAGAGCCAGTCGAAGCGGCGGCGGCGGCGCGCCAGGCTTTCGCGGAACACTGCTACCGGCGGTACTTCTGCCAGGCGCACCAGTGGCGGCAGGGCGAAGCCGGCGAGCACGGCAAGGCCTAGGCCCCCGGCCACGAAGGCAGGGCCCAGCGGCAATACGGTGGGAATGTTGCCGACCATGGAACCGGCGAAATGCCAGGCCAGCGCGGCCAGGCCAAGCGCAAGACCGGCGCCCAGCAGGCTCGCCGGGATGGCAAGCAGCGCCAACGTGGTGCACAACAGCGCCACCACGCGGCGGCGCGGCGTACCCAAGGCGCGCAGGAGCGCCACTTCATTCACCTTGCGCCGCGCATAGCGCTGTGCAGCCAGCGCGATCGCCACGCCGGAGAGCAGGGCGGAAAGCAGCGCCGTCAGCCGCATGAAGGCGCTGGCGCGGTCGAAGGCCACGCGCATGCGTTCTTGCGTCTGCTCAGGAGTAATCATCTCCGCGCCGGTCGGAAGCGACTGGCCCTCGGCCCAGCGACGCCAGGCGGACACATCGCGCGGGTCGCCGGCAAGCAGCAGGCGGTGACGGGCGCGGCTGCCACTGCCCAACAGCCCCGCGGCCTGGGCGTCGGCCAGGCTCATCATCGCCCGGGGCGCGAGCGCGAACAGCTCTCCGCCGTCGGGCTGGCGCACCAGTTCGGCGGCGATGGTGAGGTCACGGCCGCCCAACTGGATGCGCTGGCCCGGTTTCACGCCCAGCGCCACCAGTGCCCGGTGATCGAGGTAGAGCTGGCCTTCCGCCGGCGCGCGGCTGGCGAGCGGCCGGCCATTGGCGTCGCTGAGTTCCAGCGTGCCGCGCAGCGGATAGCCCTGGTCGGCTGCCATCACATCCAGCAGTTGGCTGCGCTGATCGACGAAGGCCACCGACGGGAAGCTGGCGCTGCGCAGTACCGCCAGGCCATCCTTGCGGGCCTCGTCGGCAAAGCTGGCGGGAAGCTGGTTCGGTGCCGATATGCCGACATCGCCGCCGATCAATTCCGCAGCGCTCGCCAGCAGCCCCCGTTCGATGCGCGTGGCAAGCGTGGCCACCACGCCCAGGGCCACCACCGCCAGTACCAGGGAGGCCGCCAGCGTGCGCAGCTCCGGCAGGTGCCACTCGCGGCGCAGGGTACGCAGGGCGAGGGTAAGGATCCTCATGCAGCCACGCCCAGGCGGCCACCGGTGAGTTCGGCGCTGCGCGCGCAGCGTGCGGCAAGGCGCGCGTCATGGGTGACCAACACCAGGGTGGTGGCGTGCTCCCGGTTCAGCGCGAACAGCAGGTCGCCCACCTGCTGGCCGGTTTTCTGATCGAGGTTGCCGGTGGGTTCATCGGCGAAGAGCAGGCGGGGCCCATGGACGAAGGCCCGGGCCAGCGCCACGCGCTGCTGCTCGCCGCCGGAGAGCTGCGCCGGGTAGTGTCGCCGCCGCTCGGCCAGGCCTACGTTGGCCAACGCCGTGCGGGCACGGCTGCGGGCGTCGTCGTCGCCCTCCAGTTCCAGCGGCAGCATGACGTTTTCCTCGGCGGTAAGCGCCGGCAGCAGGTGGAACGACTGGAACACGAAGCCCACCAGGCGGCGTCGCACCGCCGCGCGGCGTTCTTCGTCGAGCTCACCCAGTTCGTGGCCGTCCAGGCGGATGCTGCCGCCGCTGGCGGTATCCAGGCCGGCAAGCAGGCCCAGCAGAGTGGTCTTGCCCGAGCCCGAGGCGCCGACGATGGCGAAACTTTCACCGGCGGGAATGGAAAGATGCACTCGGTGCAGGATGTCCAGGCGCCCATCGGGGCCCTGAACGTACTTGCTAACATCGATGGCTTCCAATACCGGCCGGGAATCACTCATGCGTCGTTGCCTCGGGGTTGTCTTGCTGTTGGTGGCTTTGGCGATGGGGCCGGTGCATGCCGCCGCGCCGCGAACCATCCTGGTGCTGGGTGACTCGCTATCGGCGGCCCACAACATCCCGATCGAGAAGGGATGGGTGAGCCTGCTGCAGGCGCGTTATTCGAACATGGTGCCGGGCTGGTCCCTCGTCAATGCCAGCATCAGCGGGGAAACCTCGCTCAGTGGACGCAACCGGCTGCCGTCCCTCCTGGCCAAGTACCAGCCGGCCGTGGTGGTGATCGAGCTTGGAGCAAACGACGGCCTGCGGGGCCTGCCGCTGGAGCCGCTCAAGGCCAACCTCGCAGCGATGGCGCAGGCGTCAAAGGATGCCGGAGCCCAGGTGCTGCTATTGGGCATCGAGCTTCCGGTGAACTATGGACCGCAGTACCGCGACGGCCTGCGCGCGGCCTTCAAAGGCCTGGCCGATACCCAGCACCTGGCGCTTTTGCCATTCCTGCTCGACGGCGTGGCCACCCATCCCGAACTGATGCAGGACGACGGCCTGCATCCCACCGCCGAAGGCGAACCGCGCGTGGCGGACAATGTTGACGCTGCCTTGAGACCTTTGTTGCATTAATACCTGGCAGAGGGATTTCTAACCCGCGTTAAACCGCCCAAGCCGCCATTCACGCTCGCATCACTGGCGCGGCCGCTACCTTTTCACAAATGTGAAGCGAACCACGGAGACCCTTAGATGAGTGCACATGACGAACAGAGCGGCCTGATCCTGCTGGTGGAAGACAACCGCGGCATTGCCGAAATGGTCGGCGAGTTCCTCGAAAGGCGTGGTTACTCGGTGGACTACGCCGCTGATGGCGTCAGTGGCCTGCACCTTGCCGTTTCCAACAGTTACGACGTGATCGTGCTGGATCTGATGTTGCCAGGCATGGACGGCCTGGACCTGTGCCGCAAGCTGCGCAAGGACGGCAAGAAATCCACCCCGGTGCTGATGCTGACCGCCCGCGACACCCTGGAAGACAAGCTGATCGGCCTGGAAGCCGGTGCCGACGACTATCTGGTCAAGCCTTTCGAAGTACGCGAGCTCGAAGCCCGCCTGCGCGCGCTGATCCGCCGCGATCGCCGCCAGGTATCTTCCGAGGTGCTCAACGTGGGCGACATGACGCTCGATACCGCCACCCTGCGCCTGACCCGCGCCGGGCAGGAACTGACTGTTTCGCCGATCGGGTTGAAGCTGCTGGCGATCCTGATGCGTGAGTCACCCCGGGTGGTGAGCCGCCGCGACATCGAACGCGAAATCTGGGGCGACACGCTGCCGGACTCCGACACCTTGCGTTCGCACCTGTACAACCTGCGCCGCGTGATCGACAAACCGTTCGACCGCGCCCTGCTGCATACGATTCACTCCGCAGGCTATCGCCTGGCCGATCTGGATGCAGAGGTCGCGACAGCGTCCCAGCAAACGGCCTGAGGTGTCCCGGCAGAACGACATGGCCGGCGGCCGGGACGGATCGAATGGACGCGCCGGAGCCTTCCGGCGCCGGATGACGGTGGTCTTCGCCCTGCAGATGGTGGTGGTGATCATCGCCACCGTGATGGCCGTGAACAACGTTGCACCGGTGGTCGCGGTGATCGCCATCATCCTTGCCACCAGCGTGCTGGCGTGGATGGCGGTCAGCCGTGCCTGGACGCCGATCGAGACCCTGGCCCGGGTGATGGATGCCTGGGACGATGAACATTCGGATGTGGAAACGTTGCAGCCTTCGCGGCTGTCGCCGCGTACCGATGCCGGCGTGACATCGATCGCGAGGGGACTGCACACCTTCGCCGTGCGCCTGCGCGGCTTCGGCGAACGCGAGCGCAACTTCACCCGCGACGCCAGCCACGAGCTGCGCAGTCCGCTTACCGTCATCAAGATGTCCGCCGACATGCTGGCTGAGGAAACCAACCTCTCCAGCTTCGGTATGCGTTCGCTCGACCGCATCCGCCGTTCGTCGCGCGAGCTGGAGTCGCTGGTGGAAGCCTTCCTGGTGCTCTCGCGCGAGTCCGACAAGGGCCTGCCGGAGGAAGACTTCGTGGTCAACGGCGTACTGCGCAAGGAAGTGGAATCGGCAGCCCAGCAGGTCATCGGCCGCGACGTGCAGATCGTGCTGGAGGAACCTTCCAGTTTCGCCCTGCATGGTTCGCCGCGCGTGTTCGCGGTGATGATCAACCAGCTATTGCGCCACGCCCTGCACCAGACCGAGCAGGGCAAGGTGGTGGTGACGGTGATGCCAGGCGTGATCAGCGTGGCCAACCATGTGGCCGAACCTTCCCGGGAAAACGCGGTGGATACCCACGGCTTCGACATGGCCATCGCGCGGCGGCTCTCCGACCGCTTCCAGTGGCCGATCGAACTGCGCTCGCTGCCTGGCACCGAGCGCATCGCCAGCGTGCGCTTCCCCAATCCCCAGCCGGTGTCCTAGAAAGGCAATCAGCCTTCGTCGGGGCGTTCGCGCACCGGATGCTTGCCGAGCTTGCGCTGCAAGGTGCGGCGGTGCATGCCCAGCCGCCGCGCCGTCTCGGAGATGTTGCCGTCGCACTCGGTAAGCACGCGCTGGATGTGTTCCCATTCCAGGCGGCGCAACGGCAACGGAGCGTCGGGGGCATCGATGAGTTCGTCGTCACCGGCGCCGCCGTCGTCGTCCAGCAGCGCGCGCACCACGGCGTCGGCATCGACCGGCTTGGCCAGGTAATCGTGGGCACCGCGCTTGATCGCTTCCACCGCGGTGGCGATCGATGCATAGCCGGTGAGCAGCAGCACGCGGATCTCCGGGACCAGCGCCTGCAGGTCCGGGATAAGTTTCAACCCGTTCTCATCGCCCAGCTTCAGGTCCAGCACGCAGTAGCGCGGCTGGTGGCGCCGGGCCAGCGCGCGGGCTTCAGTAGCATTATCGGCTGTGAGCACCTCGAAGCCCCGGGAGGCCAACGCGCGGGCGAGCACGCGCGAAAACGTCGGATCGTCGTCGACGATCAGGAGCGGGGCGGCCGGGCCCGGTAGCTGGTTCATGAGGGATCTCCAATCACGGCAAGGGGAAGGCGCAGGCGCATCTCGGCGCCATGCTCGGTATTGGTGGCGATGAGTTCACCGGAAAGTCGCTCGGCCGTGGCTTCGGCCAGCGCCAGGCCGATGCCCAGGCCAGTTTGTTTCTCCGAGCCGCCAATGCGGGTGGCGAAGTCTTCATCGTCGGCAAAGCCAGGCCCATGGTCGATCACGATCCATTCGAGCATGGCCCCGTCGCGGTGCACTTCCAGGCCCACCACGTTTTCATGGCGCAGGGCCGAGGCATCGGCGGCGTTGTTGAGCAGGTTCATCAAGGCATGGCGCAGGGCCGGGGGCGCGCGCAGCCGCAGCTGGCCCACCGAACGGCCCAGGCCCAGTTCAACCTCGGCTTCGGGCCTGAGCAACTGGAACCGCTCCAGGCAGCCGTGGACGAAGGCGTCGACGGTCTGCCGCTCCGGTTCCTGCGACAGCTGGGTCTGGCCGAAGGCCACCATCTCGCGAAGGATCGTACGGCAACGCTCCACCTGGTCCTGCAAGAGCGCCAGGTCTTCGTTCAGGGGGCCGTCGGTGGGGTGCTCGCGGCGCAGTTCCGGCAGCAAGGTGCGCATGGTCGACAGCGGCGTGTTCAGTTCGTGCGCCGCGCCCGCGGCCTGGGTGGCGATGGCAAGGATGCCCTCATCTCGCAGGCCCCGTTCGCGCACGCGCTGCACCTCCATCTGCTGCGCGCGCACCGCGCGGGCGAGCGTGTTGATGAAGAAGCCCAGGAGCAGCGCCATGATGATGAAATTCACCCCCATACCCGCCACGTGCAGGTGGAAGTCGCTGAAACGGCCATCGGTGGCGCCGGGCAGCGGCACGTAGTACCGCGCCAACAACAGGTAGGCGAATCCGGCGAGCCCCGACACCGCCAGTACACCGCCGATGCTCAGGGCCGCCGCCGACAGCGCGATGGGCACCAGCAGCAGGGTAACGAAAGGATTGCTGGCGCCGCCGGTGAAATACAGCAGGTAACCCAGCACCAGCGTATCGGCGGCGATGTGCACGATGGTTTCCCATTCGCGCAGCGGCCAGGGCTGGGTGAGCCGCCAGGCCGCCATTACCGCGAAGACCCCCAGCATGCCCACGCCCAGCAGCAAGGGCAGCAGGGGAATATCAAGGCCCATCGCAAAGGCACAGACCAGTACCGCCATGCTCTGCCCGGCGATGGCGCAGAGCCTCAACCAGGCCAACGTCCGCGCCAGGGCGAACGGACCGGTGCGTTGCAGGGCGATGACGCGCATGGGGCTCATGGACACATGATAAGCCGCCGGCGGGGTTATTCCTCGCTATGGACGGCCGGCAACGGCGTGTGCTGCTGCGAAAGCGCGTGCGTGGTGGAGAGCTTCTTCATCATCGGCAGCACCGCCAGGGCGATCACCGTGCAGCCTAAGCCTACGAAACCGAGCTTGTTGAACAGCGCCGTGTAGATCGGCAGCGACAGGTGCGGGTCGGTGATGTCCGAAGGAATGGCGGCGAAGTTGGCCACCACGCTTCCCAGGTACTGCGACACGCCCACGGCCACGTAGTAGGCGCCCATCATGAAGCCGCCCATGCGCGCGGGCACGTAGCGGGCGATCATGGCCAGCCCCAGGCCGCTCACCAGCAGCTCGCCCAGGGAATAAAGCCCGTAGCCCCACACCATGAACCACGAGGAGATCTTCGCGTCCACGGCGGTATTGCTGCCCACGCCGTACATGAAGAACCCGGCCGCCACCGCGGCAAAGCCCCAGGCGAACTTCGACGCCACGGAAAAATTCTTCCCTCGATCGCCGAAGTAGTTATAGATGAACACCAGCACCGGGCTCAGGATCACGATCCAGATCGCGTTGAGCGACTGGAACTGCTCGGGGATCCAGGTCATCAGGTGGAAGCCGAACAGGTCGAACGACAGGTCCACGTTGCGCTGGGCGAACAGGTTCAGCGAGGTCGACATCTGCTGGTAGAAGATGAAGAAGAAAATGGTCTGGATGGTCAGCACCAGCGCCGCCGACAACCCCGAGCGCTCGCTGCGTTCGCTCGAGCGGATCAGGTGGATGAAGATGCCCAGGATCACCACGCCTGCGCCATACACGCACGCGCGGGCCACCGATTCGCTTTGCAGGATGAAGGCCGAGACGGCCACGGTAATCAGGGAAGCTGCCAGCACGATCGAAGCATTGCGCAGGCTCACCGGCTTCTCATCGGGCGGCGAGCCGATATGGGACAGCGTGCGGTGCATCAGCATGTAATTGCCCAGGCCAAGCAGCAGGCCGATCGAGCACACGCCGAAGGCGGTATGCCAGCCCAGCGAATCGCCGTAGTGTTCGCCCACGTAATCGCGGATCCAGGGCGTGAGCAACATCGACACCGTAGAGCCGACGTTCACCGCCATGTAGTAGATGGTGAAGGCGCTATCGATGCGCACTTCATCGCCTTCGTAGATCTTGCGCACCAGGTTGCCGGCGTTGGGCTTGAAGAAACCGTTACCCACCACGATCACGCCCAGCGCAACGTACAGGAACATCGCGTTCTCGGTAGGCACCCACAGCAAGGCATACCCGAAGGCCAGCACCACCGCGCCGACCAGCATCGTGCGGCGCGTGCCCAGCAGTTTGTCGCCGATCACGCCACCGAGCGCTGGCGTCGCGTAGATCAGCGCGGCGGCCGCGCCCCAGATCAGGTTCGAACTGCTGTCGCCGAAGCCCAGCTTCTTCACCATGTAGGTGACCATCAACACCTGCATGCCGTAGAAGCCGAAGCGCTCCCACATTTCGATAAGGAAAACGGTGCTGAAGGATCGGGTCTGGGAGACCGGAGGCAGGGCTGTCGACATGGTATTTCCGTGCAGGTGGAAGCGGCGGGCGATACGGCGGATGGCCCGTAAACTGGGCAGAACCGCCGAAGGTTAACCGATAAAACCCTCATATGGGCGCTTTGTGAAAGGCGAGGGTATTGTCATCTTTGCCATGCCGCAGTGCAGCATAAGCGACTGTCTCGCAAGGTCTTTCGTGCCGACCCGGCCGCTCCGAGCATTGCGGCAAATCGACGCAACCGGCAGCTGCTACGCGATCTGGCATCATGTGGCGCTTTCCACTGATCGACTGGATTCCATGGCGACCGACCAACCCCGCGGCCCCCGCCAGATATGGGCGGCCTTCCTTTGGTCGATGAAGGGCTTCCGCGCCGCCTTCCGCCACGAGGCATCCTTCCGGCTGGAGGTCTACATCGCCGTGGTGGCGATCCCGCTAGGCCTGTGGCTCGGCAACGGCCCAGTGGAGAAGATCCTGCTGATCCTGGCGCCCGCCCTGGTGCTGTCGGCTGAGTTGCTGAACTCGGCGATCGAGGCGGTAGTGGACAAGGTCAGCCCGGAGTTCCATGAGCTCGCCGGACGCGCCAAGGACATGGGTTCGGCGGCGGTGTTCGTGCTGTTGATGCTGGTGGTGGTGAGTTGGGCGCTGATTCTGGTGCCGCGGTTTCTGTAAAGCGCTATTCGGACGACGCGCGAGTTTGGTCTTTCGCTACTGCTCTAGCTGACTCCTGAAACTAGCATTCATCGAACCGCTCAGGGGTCGGTAAATATATCTGCGAGTATCCGGCAAGCCATCCATCGCTAGGCAAGGTAGTCGGAAGTAAAAGCACTCTCACAGTTTGTGACACGATGTGTGCAATCAATTGCATCGCCGCCAACCTCAAGATTTTCCGAACGTGGCTGAAGGTACTGGAACTCCTCTCAGGAGTCTTTCATGTACGAGTACCACATGGTGCAAGTCCCGCCGAACATCAGCGTGTCCAACAAGCAGCAGGGCAACGAAGCTGCCACGTATCTTCAAAATGTCGTGAACACTATGCTCAGAATGGATGGGAGTTCTTCCGCATCGACCAAATTGGCGTCCAGGTCAGGCCGGGATGTCTCGCAGCTTTGAGTGGGACGAAGACCGAGAATCTCGCCTTCTCGACTCCGCGACGTATGCCTATTTGAGCCCAGCTGCTCTAACTATGCGATAGAAGCAATTCAAAGATTTGGGACGGTTCGGGGCTGGAGCCTGGCGATCGCTCGGATTAGACGATGCGCGGCACCTAACGGTGGGTTCGACCCTGTTCCGCCACGACCCTGATACGACGCCCGCGAGCACTCGATTGAATGCCAGGAACCATGTCCCCTTGTTTCTTCCGCCGCCTAGTGAGCGCTGGTAGTACACGCTTGTGGTCATGAAGTAGAAGGCAGAAGCCTTTCCAACTCAGATTGCTTCCATGGAAATTCGTCGCCACTTTTGCGACCGTTACTATGGACCTCGCTTTCGCTAATAAATAGAAAAGCCACCCCGTTTCCGGGGCGGCTCGTCATGACGCAATGTCAATCTTCGCTTACAGACTACTGAAGTCGTACTGCGCCTTTCGCAATCCAGGCGGGGTTATTTTGCCGGGGCGCCCGCACCGATGTATTTCTCCAGGAACGCCTGCAGGCGGTTGAACATCGCCACGTTGTTGGCGGGCTTGTAGAAGCCATGGCCCTCGCCGGGCACCGACATCCATTCGTAAGGTTTGTGGGCAGCATCCAGGGCCGCTCGCATTTCCTTGGCGCCGGCGTACGGCGCGCGCTCGTCGTCCTCGCCGTGGATAAGCAGCACCGGTACGTCCAGCTGCGATACCAGCGTTACGGGCGAGTTGGCGGCCAGTTCGGCCGGATCCTTACCCATGGTGGTTTCGAGGTAGCTAAGGTCGCGCTTGCTACCGTGCGAATCGCCTTTCTCGTAGCGCATGTGCATGTCGTAGACACCGGCATACCCCACCGCGCACTTGAACATGCCCGGTGCGCGGATCGGTGCCATCAACGCCGAGTAGCCACCGAAGCTGGCGCCGAACACGCAGACGCGCGCCGGGTCGGCGTAGTTCTCGCCGATCGCCCACTTCACGCCGTCGATCAGGTCCTGCTGCATCTTACCGCCCCACTGGCGGTAGCCGTCGTAGACGAACTGCCGCCCGCGTCCGCTGGAACCGCGGAAATTCACCTGCAGCACGAGGTAACCACGATTGGCAAGGAATTGCGCATCGCTGTCGAAACCCCAGTCATCGCGAATGTCATCGGGGCCGCCGTGGGGCATGAGCACCATGGGCAGTTTGCTTTCGTTCCGCCCTGGCGGCAGCGTGAGATAACCCTCCAGTTCTTCGCCGTCGCGGGCCTTGAAGCGGATCGGACGACGCTCGGCCATCTTCGCCGGGTCGATCCACGGGGCTACGTCGAACAAGCGACGCACCTTGTAGGTCGTCAGCTCGATCAGGAAGTAGCTGCCCAGGTCGCGGTCGCTGCTGGTACTGAACAACAATTGCTTGCCGTCGTCGCTGAAGTTGACGAACTGGAGCATCTTGCCCGGGAATTTCGCCGCCAGCGCCTGGTGGAGCTTGGCGTAGGGATTGGCCGGATCGACGTAGATCATCTTGGGAATGCCGGTGAGCGTCCATGCGCCGATCGGCTGGTAGGGCTTGGGCGTCCACATGACGTCGCCAACCGAGGAGAACGGATCGCTGGCCAGCACCTTGGCTTGCCCATCGCCGTCCTGGCGGACGAGTTGGGTCGGGCCACCCTTGGCGCTGTGCAAGGCGATCAGGTCCTTGCCGTCGGCAGACATGGTGAGGGGCTCGTACAGCACGCCGACCACCTTGTGGTCGAGCTTGGTCCAGCCGTTGCCGTCCTGGCGGAAAACCACGCTCTCGAAGTTTTCGTCGCCGCCAAAGGCGTAGCGAACCTGCCCGGCATCGTCCAGGGTAAAGGCCATGCCGCCCACGCCGATATCGGCCATGGTGCGGCGCGCGCCATTGGAGGAATCCACGTCGTACAACGTGCTCGCCTCGTCACGCTGGTACATGTGCGCGCGCATGTAGAACCGGTTGTTGGCCTGGCGCGGCCTGCCTTCAATGAAGCCCCAGCCGCGGTCGGTGCCGCGGGTGGAGGAATGATTGGCGATATCCCATCCGAAGAGATAATCCTGGTGCTTGCCGTCGACGTCGGTGGCGATGATCTCACCGGTGAGGTACGGCTTGTCGATCGAACCCATTTCCTTGGCCTGGCTCAGCACCAGCCGAGTGTTGCTGACCCAGGTGATGTCCTCTGGAAGCATGTAGCGCGGCATGCGCAGGATGCTGGCCGGAGTGGTCATATCGTCGATGTGGTAGATCACCAGCGCGTGCTGGTCTCCGGATTCATCGTGCATGGCCAGGGCGATGTACTTGCCGTCGGGCGAAAGCGCCGGATCGGAGAACATGGCGCGGCGGGTGAAATCCTCGACCGGGATCAGGTCGGCGGCGACGGCCGCGGCGGATACGGACAGACACAGCGCGGCCACGGCGGCGCGCACGATACGGCTTTGCATCAAGTGAGTCCCCTTTGCGGGCGGCTGCCCCCTGGCGGCCGGTCCCGTGGGCGAGTATAGCGAGCCGGCGGGGGGACGCCAGTGGCCGCCAGGCCCCGCCCGGACGGTACAATCGGGGGTCTTCCAGCCCTGCGAACCCCCATGGCAGCTCCTTTCGTCGTCAATTTCAACCCGGTGGCCTTCAAGGCGGGGCCGCTGGCCATCCATTGGTACGGACTGATGTACCTGGGCGGTTTCCTTGGCGGCTGGCTGGCTGGCGAATACCGCCGCCTGAAGGGTCGTTTTCCGGTGTCCCGCGATGCCTATAGCGACCTCATCTTCTACGCCATGATGGGCGTGGTGATCGGCGGCCGCGTGGGCTACATGCTGTTCTACACGCCGATCAACTGGATCTGGCACGACCCGCTGGCGCTGGTGCGTATCTGGGACGGCGGCATGAGTTTCCACGGTGGCCTGCTGGGCGTGGCAGCGGCGAACTGGTGGTGGTCGCGCCGCCATGGCCTGCATGTGTTCGATACGGTGGATTTCATCGCCCCGCTGGTGCCGATCGGCCTGGGCCTGGGCCGGCTGGGCAATTTCATCAACGGCGAGTTGTGGGGCAAGCCCAGCGACGTCGCCTGGGCGATGGTGTTTCCCAATGCGCCCGATGCCCTGCCGCGCCATCCCTCGCAGCTTTATGAATTCGCCCTTGAAGGCGTGGTGATGTTCGCCGTGCTGTGGATCTACTCGATGAAGCCGCGGCCGCGCTATGCGGTGTCGGGGATGTTCGCCCTGCTTTACGGCTGCTTCCGCATCTTCGTGGAATTCTTCCGGCTACCCGATGCCCAGCTGGGCTACCTGGCCTTCGGCTGGCTGACCATGGGCCAGATCCTGTCGATCCCCTTGCTGGTGTTCGGCATCATCTGCCTGGCGTTGTCGCGCCGCTCACCCACCTTGCCCCTCGCCGCGCCAGCGGCGTAGGCTTCAGGCCATGCACGCCTACCTCGACCTCCTGCGCCACGTCCTTGACCAGGGCGCTGAAAAACAGGACCGCACCGGCACCGGCACGCGCAGCGTGTTCGGCTGGCAGATGCGCTTTGACCTGGCCCGCGGGTTCCCGCTGGTCACCACCAAGAAGCTGCACCTGAAGTCGATCGTCCACGAACTGATCTGGTTCCTGAAGGGCGATACCAATATCGGCTACCTCAAGGAGCACGGCGTCCGCATCTGGGACGAATGGGCCGATGCCAATGGCGACCTGGGACCGGTGTACGGGCGGCAATGGCGGGCCTGGCCCACGGCCGACGGCAAGGTGGTGGACCAGATCGGCTGGGTGATCGACGAGATCCGGCGCAACCCCGATTCGCGCCGGTTGATCGTCTCGGCGTGGAACGTTGGCGAGCTGCCGAAGATGGCGCTGATGCCCTGTCACACGATGTTCCAGTTCTACGTGGCCAACGGCCGGCTGTCATGCCAGCTCTACCAGCGGTCGGGCGATATTTTCCTGGGCGTGCCGTTCAATATCGCCAGTTACGCGCTGCTTACGCACATGATCGCCCAGGAAACCGGGCTGGCTCCGGGGGACTTCATCCATACCCTGGGCGACGCCCATCTCTACGCCAACCATGTCGACCAGGCGCGCGAGCAGCTTTCGCGCGAGCCGCGGCCGCTGCCGAAGCTCGTGCTGAATCCCGACGTGAAATCCGTCTTCGATTTTACTTACGATGACATCGCCATCGCCGGCTACGATCCTCACCCGGCCATCAAGGCCCCGGTGGCAGTGTGATCGAACGCTTGTTGGATTGGCGCGTGGCGTGGCAGGCACTACCATAAGCGGGTTTTGACACGTCAACCGGTTTAGAAGGACACCTATGGCCGTATCGATCATCGCCGCGCTGGACGAGAATTTCGCCATCGGCAAGCACGGACAGATGCCCTGGCACCTGCCGGCGGACCTCGCCCACTTCAAGCATCTCACCCTGGGCAAGTACGTGGTGATGGGGCGCAAGACCGCCGAGGCGATCGGCAAGGCCTTGCCCGACCGCCATAACCTGGTGCTGTCGCGCCGCCACGATGCGCCGTTCCCGGGGCAGGTGACGGTTCGTTCGATCCCCGAGGCGCGGGCCACGGCCGGCGGCACCGGCATCACCGTGATCGGCGGCGGTGAGGTCTACCGCGAAGCCCTGCCGTTCGCACAGCGCCTGTACCTGACCTGGGTCTATGCCGCCGTCGATGGTTGCGACGCCTTCTTTCCCGGCATTGATTTCAAGGAGTGGACGGAGATCTCGCGCGTGCACCATGCCGCCGACGCCACCCACGCCCATTCCTTCGACATGGTCGAATATATCCGCGCATGATCCACGTGGCCGCCGGCGCGCTGATCGACGTCGACGGCCGTGTACTGCTGGCCCAGCGGCCCCCGGGCAAGCACCTGGCCCTGATGTGGGAATTCCCCGGTGGCAAGCTAGAACCGGGCGAGGATGCCCTCCAGGGCCTGGCACGGGAACTGGCCGAGGAACTGGGCATCGCCATCGGCGATGCCACGGCGCTCATGCAATTCCCCTGGGACTACGACGGCAAATCGCTGCTGCTTGACGTCTTCATCGTGACCACCTGGGAAGGCGAGCCCCGTTCGCTCGAAGGCCAGGCCCTGCGCTGGGTACTGCCCGCCGAAGCGGACCCGGTCGATCTTGCACCGGCCGACCGGCCGGTACTGGCTGAGCTCGCCCGCACGGTCCTGGTTCGTCCCTGACGTTTACAATGCTTGCCATGACCGACCACGATGCCGCCGCGCTGCTCGGCGCGGATGGCCCCTTTGCCCGCGAGATCCCAGGCTTCCTGCCCCGCGCCGCACAGCAGGCGATGGCTGCCGCCGTGCAGGAGGCCATCGCCCAGGCCGATACGCTGATTGCCGAGGCGGGCACGGGCACGGGCAAGACCTTCGCCTACCTGGTGCCGGCACTCCTTTGCGGACAGCGCGTGATCGTTTCCACCGGGACCAAGGCGCTTCAGGACCAGTTGTTCTTCCGCGATCTCCCGCGCGTTCGCGGCGTCCTGGGCGCGCGCCTGAAGACCGCCCTGCTGAAGGGCCGTGCCAACTACCTTTGCCTGCACCGGCTGGACCAGACGGTCCGCGAAGGCATGCTGGCCAGCCGTGAGGAATCCACGCAACTGGCGGCCATCCGCGCCTGGTCGGCGCGCACGCGCGCCGGTGACCGCATGGAACTGGCCGAGGTGCCCGAGGAATCGCCGCTGTGGCCCCGTGTCACCTCCACACCCGAGAACTGCCTGGGCAGTGAGTGTTCCTTCTTCGACAGTTGCCATGTGGTGCGTGCGCGGCGCGAGGCCCAAGAGGCCGACGTGGTGGTGGTGAACCACCATTTGCTGTTCGCCGATCTTTCGTTGCGGCAGGAGGGTTTCGGCGAGATCCTTCCCGGTGCGCAGGCCTTCATCCTGGATGAAGCGCATCAGGTGCCGGAACTTGCCGGCCAGTTTTTCTCGCAGAGCATCAGTGCGCGCCAGCTCACCGATCTTGCTGGCGACGTGCTCTCCGAATGCAACGGCGTGACCGGTGCCATGGGCCTGTTGCTGGAACCGGTGGAAGCGCTGCAGGGCGTGGTCAAACGCTTGCGCCTGGCGATGGATGCGCTGCCCACGCGTGGCGCCTTCGCCACGCTCGACCGCGATGAATCCATCGGCGCGGCCCTGGCGGAACTGCGCGAGGTGCTGGCGGCACTGGAAGACCTCTTGGGCGGGCAGGCCGAGCGTTCGCGCGGGCTGGCCAACGCGTTCGAGCGCACCCAGGCGATGCTGGTGAAGCTCGACCGCATCGTCGAAGGCGGAGGCGATGCCGACATCCGCTGGTACGAACTCTATCCGCGTGGCTTTGCCTTCCATGCCACGCCGCTGGATCTTGCTCCGCCGCTGCGCGCCATGCGCGAAGCCACGCAGGCCGCATGGATCTTCACCTCGGCCACGTTGTCGGTGGCCGGGGATTTCCAGCACTTCGCCCGTCAGCTGGGCATCGACGATCCGCATTCGCTCAGCCTGGAAAGCCCGTTCGATTACCGATCGCAGGCACTTTGCTACCTGCCGGCCAACGTGCCTGATCCGGCCTCGCGCGACCATACCGATCGCGTCATCGATGCGGTACTGCCGGTGCTGGAAGCGTCCAACGGACGCGCCTTCCTGTTGTTCACCTCGCATCGCGCATTGCGCCGCGCGGCGGAGTTGCTCACCGGCCGCGTGCCTTGGCCCTTGTTCGTGCAGGGCACCGCGCCGCGCCATCGCCTGCTGGAAGACTTCCGCCACAGCGGCCATGGCGTGCTGCTGGGCGCGGCGAGTTTCTGGGAAGGCGTGGACGTGTCCGGCGATGCGTTGAGCGTGGTGGTGATCGACAAGCTTCCCTTTGCCAACCCCGACGATCCCGTACTGCAGGCGCGGCTGGATGCACTTGAACAAACCGGCATCAGCGCCTTCATGGGCTGGCAGGTGCCCACCGCCGCCATCGCCTTGAAGCAGGGTGCCGGCCGCCTGATCCGCGACGTGCACGATCGCGGCGTACTGATGTTGTGCGACCCGCGCCTGGTCACCAAGGGCTACGGCAGGCTGTTCCTGGCGAGCCTCCCGCCCATGCCGCGCACGCGCGAGCTGGCAGACGTGCAAACCTTCTTCGCATCCTCAGGCGAAGCGGCGGCGAATTCGCCCGCCAGCGCCCGAAGTTAGCCATGCCGCGGCCGCGCCTGGCCTCAAGGCGCTGGTGTGATGGTGGCCCGACAGGTGCAAGGAGTACTTAACATGCCAGGCTGGATGCATTCGATAACCGCCAAGGTGCTTGGCGTGGCCGCGCTTGCGCTGCTGATGTTGATTCCGCTGGGCTCCATCCAGTCGATGGTGGGCGAGCGGCAAGAGCTGAATGCGCAGGCGGCCGGCAATGTCGCCAAGGGCTGGGGCGGCAGGCAGGTAGTTGGTGGCCTGATGCTCGCGGTGCCCGCCGAGCAAACCGTACTGGATGCCAACCAGCGCCAGGTGATCACGCGCAGCACCGAGTTCGTGCTGGCCGATCGCATGGCAACGTCGGCGACCATGTCCATCGAGCGTCGGCGCTACGGCATGTACGAAGTGCCGGTGTACGTTGCCGATGTCAGCTTCGTAGGGCATGTGGATGCCGCTGATGTCGCCACCTTCCGCCAGGCCAGTGGCCGTTCCTGGCTTGGAGCCAAAGCCGAGCTGCGCCTTCCAGTAGCTGACCTGCAAGGGTTGAGGGATGTCGGTGATGTACGCGTCAATGGCAAGCAGGTGCGCTTGGTGTCTTCGACCGCCCGGGCCGGTGGGCTTCCGGTGGTGTCCGTGCCGATCGACCTGGATGCGCTGGCGGGGCAATCGATCGACTTCACGGTGCGGATCAAGCTTGCCGGAACCGGTTCCCTGCAGTTCCTGCCCATGGCGCGCACGGGTACCGTCGACCTGCAAGCGCCGTGGCCCGATCCAAGTTTCGTCGGCGCGTCCTTGCCCGTGAGCCGGCGCGTGGACGACCGCGGCTTCCAGGCCCAGTGGCGCGTATTGGACTTGAACCGCGACTACGGGCAGCACTGGAACGAAGGCGATGCCAATGTCGATACCCGGATGGCGGCGTCGGCGTTCGGCGTGGAATTGTTCCAGCCGGGCAGCGTGTACCAGCAGAATGATCGCGCCGGTAAATATGCCCTGCTGTTCATTGCCATGACCTTCGTGGTGTTCTTCCTGTACGAGGTGCTGCAGCGCCTTCGCGTGCATCCGGTGCAGTACCTGCTGGTGGGTGCAGCGATGGTGGTGTTCTACGTGCTGTTGCTGGCGTTGTCCGAGCAGCTGGGTTTCGCGCTTGCGTACCTGATGGCCGCGCTCGCGGTGGTGGGCATCATCGCCGGTTATGCTTCGGCGGTGCTGCGCGCACGCCGCGCTGGCTGGACGCTGGGCGTCGTGCTGGGCCTGCTTTACGCGGTACTCTACGGTTTGATCGGGGCGGAACAATATGCGCTGCTGATCGGCGCCGTCGTCCTGCTGGCGGTGGTGGCGCTGCTGATGTACCTCACCCGCCACATCGACTGGTACACCCAGGGCAGCACGCGAATGAACCGGGAAACGCCTTGAAGATCCTTGCCATCGAAACCTCAACCGAAGCCTGTTCGGTCGCCCTGGTCCATGGCGAGGAAATCCTCGCCCGCAGCGAACTGGCGCCGCGCCGGCACGGCGAACTGGTGTTGCCGATGGCCGATAGCCTGCTGGCGGAGGCCGGCATGTCGCGGCAGGCGCTTGAAGGTATCGCCGTCGGCCGGGGGCCGGGGGCGTTCACAGGTGTGCGCCTTGCCATTTCGCTGGCGCAGGGTATGGCAATGGCGCTGGATCTGCCGGTGGTCACCGTGTCGTCCCTGCAGGCACTGGCCATGGAAGAAGACGCAGGGTCGGACGACATCCTCGCGGTGATCGATGCGCGCATGGGCGAGGTCTACGCGGCGGCGTATCGACGAGGCGCCGATGGCCTGCCCGAATCCCTGTCGGACGAATGGGTGGGGCCGCCTGCTTCGCTCACCGTACCGCCGGGAGGCCCCTGGAGCGTCGTCGGCACGGGCTGGGCCACCTACGCCGCGCAGCTTCGTGAACGTATCGGCAGCGTGGCCGCGCACGACGGCGCGTGCTATCCGCAAGCGCGTAACGTCGCCCTGCTGGCCTTGCCGGCGTTTCGCGCCGGCAAGGGAGTGAGTGCCGAGCACGCGCTACCGGTGTACTTACGCGACAAGGTGGCGCTCACGCTTGCCGAACAAGGCAAGCATTAGAGCGAAACGTGTAAGACGTAAGCCCATTCCTTCCCTACGCTAGTCGGTCGCCGTCAGCGAGTAGGCGGATCAACCGGGAGGGCTACATCGTGTACATCGATTTGCACGCGGCATCGCTGTTCGAATTTCTTGACTGGTATGTCATGCATCCGGAACGCAGCCTGCGCATCAGGCCGACCGAACGTTGCACGCTGCGCCGCTTGCGCGAAGCATTGGGCAGGCGGCGGCTGTCGTCACTAACCGACGATGACTTCGTCGACTATGCGCGGGCGCGGCGACGCGGCCATCACACGGACGACTCCGGCCAGCTTCGTGGACCCTGCGCACCGTCCACGCTCAATATCGAGATCTCGTTCTTCAGCCGGATGTTCGCCTTCGCCCGCCGGCACGGCTGGCCGGCACCGGATGCAGGGTGCATCGAAACGGCCCGGGCGCGCCTGCGCGACGATGCCACCATCGCCCGTGCTGCCCGGCGCGAGCGCATGCCCACGGACGCGGAACTTGCCAAGCTTCGCCGGGCCATGGCCCGCGAAGCCCACCTGCTGCTGCCGCTTGAGGACGTGGTGGAGTTCATCCTGTGCTCGGCGCGCACCCTTGG
This sequence comes from Pinirhizobacter soli, assembly GCF_015905305.1. Lineage (GTDB taxonomy): Bacteria > Pseudomonadota > Gammaproteobacteria > Xanthomonadales > Rhodanobacteraceae > Pinirhizobacter > Pinirhizobacter soli. The sequence continues at coordinate 1,418,978 of NZ_JADZLQ010000001.1, read as the reverse complement.
CGAAACCTTGCGCTTGCGCTGGGCGGATATCGACCTGGGACGGGGCGTGGTGTACCTGCGCACCAGCGATCACGTGATGGGCACCTGGGCCCGCCGGGCACGGCTCACCCTGGAAGCCCAGGAACTACTGGGCCAGCAACCCCGAGGCGAACCCGATGCCCGGATATTCCCCTTCACTGCCGCCGCCATGACAACGGCCTTCCGCCGGGCCTGCATGCAGGCCGGCGTCGACGACCTGCAGTTCCGCGACCTGCGGCGCCTGGCCATCGCCCGCCTGTTGCACGCCGGGCGTCCCGTGCGTGAGGTAGCGGCGGTGGCGGCGTACTCCAAGCTGCATGACCTGCGCCGCTACATGCACACGCTGGTACCCGCCTAAGAGTGGCGGGCTAGAGCTGGTCAAGACCCCACTGCACGCCGAGGCTGGTGACAGCCACGGCGGCCCAGGTGGCCAGGCCCAGCATGATCGGGCGGACGCCACTGGCAGCCATGCGGCGAAGATCCGCCGACAGTCCGATCGCGGTCAGGGCCATCACGATCAACACCTCGGCCAGCTGGTGGATCCAGGGCAATGCCACGGTGGGCACCAGGCCCATGCTGCGCACCGCCGATGCCACCAGGAACCAGAGGATGAACCAGGGGAAGATGCGCGCCAGGCTGAAGTCGGCACCGCCGCTACGTTTTTCGCGCAGGCCTACAAGAATCGACAGCACCAGGCAGATCGGGATGATCAGCGTGGCCCGCGTCAGCTTCACGATGGTGGCGAAATCGCCCGCGGCGTGGCTGTAGCTGTAACCCGCGGCGACCACCGATGAGGTGTCGTTGATCGCCGTACCCGCCCACAGGCCGAAGCCGAGGTCGGAGAGGTCCATCAGGTGGCCGAGCCAGGGGAACAGCAGCACGGCGACCAGGTTGAACAGGAAGATGGTGGAGATCGCAAACGCCGTATCGTGCTCGTTGGCCTTGATGATGGGCACCACGGCGGCGATCGCCGAGCCGCCGCAGATGGCGGTGCCCACGCCGATCAGGATCTTAAGGTCGTCGTGGACATGCAGGGCGCGGCCGACAAGCCACGCGGCCAGGCCTGCCGCGGCCATGGTGCACAGCGTTACCGCCAGCGAGGAGAGCCCGGTATGGGCGACCTGCCCAAGGCTGAGGCCAAAGCCCAGCGCGATGATCGATGCCTGCAGCACCTGCCTTGAGGCAAACCGGATACCCGGTGCAAAGGCGGCGGACGGCGGCCTGGTGTTGCGCACCACGATACCGAGCACGATGCCGCAGACTGCACCGCCCACCAGCGGCATGGCATGGCCGAGCAACAAAGCGATCGCCGCGATGGCGGCCACCAGTAACAAGCCGGGAAGGAGGGTTTTCATGCCAGCCATGATCAGGCCTGCATTCGGATAAGCAAAATATATGTTTCTTATCCATGCTATAAATTTGTCTTATGAGCGGAATATCGCTTCGCCACATGCAGGTGCTGATCGCCGTCGCCGGCGAGGGCACCGTGTCCGCTGCCGCCGGACGCCTGCATCTTTCGCAACCGGCGGTGAGCATGGCGCTGGCCGAACTTGAGCGCCTGCTGGGCGAAGCGGTATTCGATCGTGTTGCCGGCCGCCTGCACCTGAACGAGCGCGGCCACGAATTGATGCCCCGCGCGCGCGAAATCGCCGAGCGTTTCGCTGCCTTCGCAGGTCCGGCCGCCACCGGCGAATCCCTGGCCGGCACGCTCACCCTGGGTACCAGCAATACGGTGGGTAATTACCTTGCCGGGGAACTCCTGGGCGGCTTCGTCGCGGCCCATCCGCGGGTAGCGATCCGCATCGCCGTCGGCAACACGGCGGACATCGCGCGCGGCGTGCTGGAGCATCGGTTCGATGCCGGCTTCATCGAGGGACCGATCGCCGATCCGGCGCTGCAGGTGCATCCCTGGCGACGTGACGCGCTGGCCGTATGCGTGCGCCCGGGTCATCCGCTGGCAACGCGGCGACGCCTGCTACCTGCGCACTTCGCCGGTGAACGATGGGTGCTTCGCGAACGGGGCTCGGCCACGCGTGCCCAGGCCGAGCGCGTGCTTTCGTCGTTGCCACCGGCGGGTGGCGTGCTGGAGCTGGACCAGACCGAAGCGATCAAACAGGTGGTGATCGCGGGCCTTGGCATCGCCTGCCTGCCTCGGGTAGCCATTGGCGATGCCGTGGCAGCCGGCCGGCTGGTGGCGCTGCATACGCCGTTCCTGGACCTGGAGCGGCAACTGGGCATCGTGCTGCCGCAGGGCCGTTACCGCGGCGCGGCGCTGGCGGCGTTCCTTGCTGGGCTTGGTGTCGGCAGCTAAGCGTGCGGCTAGTGCCGCTCCAGCGCCTCGCGCAGTTGTTCTTCCACCGCATCGCGTGTGTAGCAACGCACCAGGCTGGGTGCCAGCGCACGCAGCATGCCATGGTCGAGGTTGGACAGCTTGTCGCGTACGCGCAGCAGCTGCCCCGGGTGCATGCTGAATTCGCACAGGCCCAAGGCCACCAGCATCGGCGCATAGATCGGATCGCCGGCGATCTCGCCGCATAGGCTCACCGGCTTGCCGGCGCGCCGCGCCGCGGAGATCACGTGGCCCAGTACGCGCAGCAGGGCAGGGTGGAGCGGGTCGTAGAGATCGCCCAGGGCGTCGTTGTTGCGGTCGGCGGCCAGCACGTACTGCGCCAGGTCGTTGGTGCCGATGGCCAGGAAATCGGATTTCTCAAGGATGCTGCGTACGCCGATGGCCGCGGCCGGGACTTCGATCATCGCGCCGATGTCGATGCGCTCGGGCAGTTCGTGCCCTTGCCGGCGGAGGTCTTCGCGAGCCTGCCTGACGAGGCTGCGCACGGCGGCCATTTCGCCGGCGTGGGTCACCATCGGCACCAGGATGCGTACCGTGCCGTATACACCCGCACGCAGGATGGCGCGCAACTGCGCACTGAACACATCTGGATAGCGCAGGGAGAGTCGTACCCCGCGCACGCCCAGCGCGGGGTTGTCCTCGCCACGGATCACAAGGCCCGCCGCATCGGCCTTGTCGGCGCCGAGGTCGAGCGTGCGGATGGTGACCGGCAGGCCGCCCATGCCAAGCAGTACGTCGCGATAGGCGATGAATTGTTCTTCTTCGCCAGGCAGTCCACGCTGCCGCAGGAAAAGGAATTCGGAACGGTACAAGCCGATGCCATCGGCACCGCGGTTGCGTGCCTGGGCGATATCGGAGGATTGTTCGGCGTTGGCGAAGAGGCGCAGATGCACGCCGTCGCGGGTTTTCGTCGGCGCGTGCGCCAGCCGTGCCAGGCGCCGGCCCTCGTTGGCAGCTTCGCGCTGCCAGGTGCGGTAGCGCTGGAGGTCCTGTGCGGTGGGATGGACGATCACTTCGCCCTTCTCACCATCCACCAGCACCAGGTCGTCGTCGTTGATGGCCGAGAGCGCATCGCGCACGCCCACCAGCATCGGCAGGTTGAAGCTGCGCGCCAGGATCGCACTGTGCGAATACACGCTGCCGGCCGAACCCACCACGCCCAGCAGGCCGTGGCCGGTGTAGTTGGCCATGTCCGCCGGTGCCACGGTATCGGAGACCAGGATCTCGCCCACGCGCGAGGCGAGCTTGCGTTCTTCCGCGCTGGCCTGCTGCTGCAACGCCGCCATGACGCGGCCGATCACCTGGTCGATGTCTTCGCCGCGGCTCTTGAGGTAAGGATCGTTCATGGCATCGAATACCGCAGCCAGACGGTCACGCTGCAGTTTCAGCGCGGCGCCGGCACGGTAATGACCCACCCGAACCAGTTCATCAAGGCCGCGAAGCAGTTCCTGGTCGTCCAGCAGCAGGCTGTGCGCGTCGATGAAATCACCCACTTCGCGTGCCAGCGCACCGTGCAGCTTGCCGCGCAGCTCGTGCAGTTCCTGGCGCGCGGTGTCCAGTGCCATATGCAGGTGCACGATCTCAGCTTCGACCTCGTCGCTGCGCAGCGGCGTGGTATCAACGTGGAAGATGTTCGGTTGAACCAGGCGCGCGCGACCGAGCGCCATGCCAGGCGCTGCGATGGCACCGGTCAACTGCCGGCGCACGCTCAGCCGCCCTCGTCGAACTTGCGGTCGAAAAGTTCGACCACGGCGTTGAGCGCGGTTTCCTCGTCGGCGCCCTCGGCGCGGACGACGAGCGGGCTGCCGAGCCCAGCGGCCAGCATCATCACGCCCATGATGCTTTGCGCGTTGACCTCGCGCCCACGGTGCACCAGCCAGACGGTGGATTTGAACCCCTGGACCAGCTGGACCAGTTTGGCCGAAGCGCGCGCATGCAGGCCCAGGCGGTTGGATACCACGATTTCGCGCTCAAGCATGATCGATGAAGATTCCCCCGCGGCCGCCCGCGGCGGCCACTTCGACAAGTTCGGACAAGGATTTTTCCGGATAGTTGAGTACCCGCAGCAACATCGGCAGGTTCAAGCCCGATACGCAGCGGATGCGTACACCGAGATCGGCCAGCGACAGGCCGATATTGCAGGGGGTGGCGCCGTAGAGGTCGGCCAGCACCAGCACGCCGTGGCCGCTGTCCAGTTCGCGCGCATGCTGGGCGGTGAGCGAGCGCATGATGTCGGGATCCGCATGCGCGGGTACCTCCACCGCCGCCACGTGCAGCGGCAGCCGCGGCATGACGTGGCGCGCGGCCGAAATCAATGCCTGGCCCACTGCTTCGTGGGTCATCAACAGCACGCCGACGCCGGGGTCGCTCATTCGAGTTCCCGGTGGAAGGTGAGCGCGCTGCCGCGGCCGCTGCGGAAGTGTTCGGCGAGTTTCTCCACCAGGTACACCGAGCGGTGGCGGCCACCGGTGCAGCCGATGCAGATGGTGAGGTAGCTGCGGTCGTCCTTCTCGAACTGCGGCAGCCAGTTCTCCAGCCAGTGCACGGTGTCGTGGAAGTACTGGGCCACCAGCGGTTGTTGCTCGAGGTATTCGCGCACGGGTGCATCCTTGCCCGACAGTGGCCGCAGGCGGGCCTCCCAGTGCGGGTTGGGCAGGCAGCGCGCGTCGAAGACGAAATCGGCATCCAGCGGCAGGCCGCGGCGGTAGGCGAAGGACTCGAACATCAAGGTCATGCCATCGCTGGCGGCCGCGTATCCGGTGGCGATCAGGCGGCGCAGCTGGTGGACGTTCAAGTCGCTTGAGTCGAGCACGCGTTCGGCGATCGCGGACAAGGGGCGCAGCAGCTTGCGTTCGCGCGCAATGGCGTCGGCCAGCGACAGGCCTTCGGACGACAGCGGATGGCGGCGGCGTGTTTCGGAGTAGCGCTTGATCAGTACGTCGTCGCGGCTGTCCAGGAAGATCAGGTGGACTTCCACGCCCGTGGCCGCGATGTCGGACAGCACGCTGGGCATGCGCGAAAGATCGGCCTCGCGGTTGCGCACGTCCACGCCCACCGCGATGTGGGTTTGCGGCCCGTGCTCGCCCTGGCTCACCGCGGCCACCAGCTGCGGGATGAGCGCTGCGGGGAGGTTGTCCACGCAGTAGAACTCGAGGTCTTCCAGGGCACGCAGGGCGACCGTCTTGCCACCGCCGGACATGCCGGTGAGCACGACCAGGCGGATGGATTTGGGGTCGATGATGTTGGGCGGCGTCATGCGTTCACCACGGTGGCAGGCGGCGCATCTGGTGCGCCTGCCGGTCCATGAAGGTTTGCGCCGGGTCGATGCCCTTGCCCTTGAGCGCCTGGCTGCGTACGGCGGCCTCGACCAGCACGGAAAGGTTGCGGCCCGGCGCCACGGGGATGGTGATCATCGGCACGTCGACATCCAGGATGTTGCGGCGGCCGACGTCGCCGGTGATACGCGTCATGGCGTCGGTGTCCTCGCCTTCGCGCAGCGGCTTCAAGTGGATCACCAGGCGCAGGTACTTGGACGGCTTCACCGCGGTGTGCCCGAACATCTCGCGTACGTTCAGCACGCCCAGGCCGCGTACTTCCAGCAGATCCTGTAGTAGTTCAGGACAGGCGCCGTCGATGACGTCGGGAGCGATCAGGGTGAACTCGGTGGCGTCGTCCGCCACCAGGCGGTGGCCGCGGCTGATGAGTTCGAGCGCTAGTTCGCTTTTGCCGGAGCCCGATTCACCGGTGATCAGCACGCCGATGGAAAACACTTCAAGGAATACGCCATGCAGCGTGACGCGCGGTGCCAGCGTGCGGGCCAGGTGGTATTGCAGGTAGGTGAGAAGTTCGTGTCCACGCTTGGAGCTGAGCCAGAGCGGGGTATCGGTTTCCTCTGCCATTTCGCGCAGGTCCGCCGGGACGGGTTGTTCCTTGGTGACGATGAGCGCGGCGGGGCGGTAGGCGGCGATCTTCTGGATGGCTTCCCAGCGCTGGCGCGAATCGCGCCCGTCGAGGTAATTGAGTTCCTCGGTGCCGATGATCTGCACCTTGTTGGGGTAGATCACGTTGAGGTAGCCCACCAGCGACGGGCGACGGCTGACCGATTGACCGTGTTCGAGCACGCGCCCTTCGCCGCGCAAACCGGCGATCCAGCGCATGCCCATGCGCTCGTGGGTGCTGTCGAAGAGTTGTCGGGCGGTCAGCCGGTCCAAGCGTGGGGTGTCCCCGGGTAAGCAGGCCTCATTGTGCCATGCGCCCGGGGCGCCCGGGGTCAGACCTGGTTTATTGCCCGCGCTTCGCGCTGGTGGTGGTCGCTTTGCTTTTCCTTGTGCTTGCGCAGCTGTGCGACCAGTTTCTCGGCCATGGTGTCGATCGAGGCGTACATGTCCTGTTCCACGGCCTGGGCATGCAGGCGGTTGCCGGACACCAGCAGGGTACCTTCGGCCTTCTTTTCCGCATCGTCGACGCAGAGGACGACATTCAAGCCCGTGATGTTTTCGTAAAGGCGTTCCAGGCGGTCGAGCTTGGATTCGACATGGGTACGCAGGGCATCGGTGATGTCGATATGGTGGCCGCTAAGCTGAAGTTGCATGGTTTCTCGCCTCCTGTTGCTGCGGGTCCGGCCGGATTCTAGGGCCGGTGAACGGCGGTGCCGCTATCTTCAAACACTTCACTTACAAGGATTGGGACGGATTAGACGGGCTCAAGTTCCCTTGGGTGATCAACCGGCGCGGACGCGGTCGGACGAACTGGGGATCCGCATGCCTTCGCGGTACTTGGCCACCGTACGGCGTGCTACCTGAATACCCCGTCGATGCAGGTCTTCGGCCAGGGCCTGGTCGGAAAGGGGCTTTCGCGGGTCTTCGCCGGCGATGAGCTTGCGCAACATGGCCTGGATCGCGGTGGCCGAGGCGCTGCCGCCATCCTCGGTGGCAACACCCGATGAAAAGAAATGTTTCAGCTCGAACGTGCCCCGCGGCGTGTGCAGGTACTTGCGGGTGGTGACGCGCGAGATGGTGGACTCGTGCATGCCTACTTCCTCGGCCACCTCGCGCAGCACCAGCGGGTGCATGGCCTCGGGGCCGTAGTCGAGGAAGGCGCTTTGCCGGCGGACGATCACCTCGGCCACCTTCTGCAGGGTTTCGGCGCGCGACTGCAGGCTCTTGAGCAGCCAGCGCGCTTCCTGCAGCTGGCCCTTCATCCAGGTGGCGTCCTCGCCGCGGGCGCGGGCGATCAGGTTGCAGTAGTGCTGGTTCAGTCCCAGGCGCGGCTGGCAATCGGGGTTGAGCGACACCAGCCAGCGGCCGTTCTCGCGCCGTGCGTAGGCGTCGGGGGCAACGTATTCGACCGGTGTGGCGTCCAGCGCCGCGCCGGGCCGCGGATCGAGCGAGCGGATCAGGCCCAGGGCCCCGGCGACGTCAGCTTCTTCGCAGCGCAGCTTGCGCGCCAGTTTGCCCGAGTCGTTGCGGGCGACCAGTTCCAGCTCGAACTCCACGATGCGCAGGGCGACGTCGCGGAAGGCGGTATCCGGGGCGAACTGCCGCAGTTGCATCGACAGGCAGTCACGCAGATCCAGGCTTGCAACGCCAGTGGGATCGAAATGCTGCAGGCGCTTGCGCACCGCTTCGATTTCGGCAGGATCGGCATGGAAATCGGTGGGCAGAGCGGCGGCGACCGCATCGATGCCCTCGTGCAGGTAGCCGTCCTCGTCCAGCGCGTGGATGATCGCCGTGGCGATGGCATGGTCGCGCGGCGTGAATTGCGAGAGGTTCAGCTGCCAGGACAGGTGTTCGGTAAGGCTCGGCGCCGAGGCATTCTGCGGTTCGAAACCGTCGTCTTCGTCGCCCTGGCTGTTGCGGCTGCCGCCGGAAGAGTAGTCCCCCACTTCGCCATGGCGAGGCTCCGCTTCCCAGTCACCGTGGGTGTCGTCGACGTCGGGCGGCGACTCTACCGTTTCCTTCTCGGCGGTGGTCTTGGGCGCGGCATCGATGAAGCGGTCGGACTCGAACTCCTCGTCGGCTTCGGCAGCTTCCGCAGGCTCGGCGTCTTCCTCGAATTCAAGCAGCGGATTTCCCTCGGCGATCTGCCGAAGTTCGGCCTCGAGCTCCAGCTGCGACAGCTGGAGCAGGCGGATGGCCTGCTGCAACTGGGGCGTCAGCGTGAGCTGCTGGTTGAGGCGAAACTGGAGTCCGGGTTTCATGCCTGCCATGGTCGCCTTGGTCAGTCCCATCCTAGCGCGTCGGCATAGGGCCGGCCAGCAGGCCCTTTGGCCAGATGGCCCGGTCCGGCACCGGCGCTAGAGGCGGAATTCACGGCCCAGGTACACCTCGCGGACCTTCTCGTCGGCGAGGATGTGGGCCGGGGTGCCGCGGGAAAGCACCTCACCATCGTTCATGATGTAGGCGCGGTCACATATGCCCAGGGTCTCGCGCACGTTGTGATCGGTGATCAGCACGCCGATGCCGCGGTCCTTCAGGTGCCTGACAATGCGCTGGATTTCGCCGACTGAAATCGGGTCGACGCCTGCGAAGGGCTCGTCCAGCAGCATGTAGCGCGGCTTGGCGGCCAGCGCGCGGGCGATTTCCACGCGGCGGCGCTCACCGCCGGACAGGCTGATGCCCTTCTGGTCGGCGATGTGGCTGATCTTCAATTCATCGAGCAGACCTTCAAGCTCCTGCATCTGCTGCTTCTGGCTGAGGTTCTCGCGCAGTTCCAGCACGGCCAGGATGTTGTCGGTGACCGAAAGGCGGCGGAACACCGAGGCTTCCTGGGGCAGGTAGCCGATGCCCAGCTTTGCCCGCGAGTGCATGGGCAGCGCGGTGATGTCCTGTTTGTCGAGCTTGATGGAACCGGCGTCGGCCTCGATCAGCCCGACCACCATGTAGAAGCAGGTAGTTTTGCCGGCCCCGTTGGGGCCAAGCAGGCCCACGACCTCGCCCTCACGGATGGAAAACGCGAAATCCCGCACCACCTGGCGCGCGCGGAAACTCTTTTGCAGGCCCTGGGCTGAAAGCATCGGTCAGGGCTTGGCGGCGGTGGAGGCGGCCGCCGGTGCGTTGGCGAGCTTGCCCGCGGCAGGCGCCTTGGGGGCTGCCTTGGGCGTGGGCGTACAGTTGGGCACCGACTGCGGGCGTACCGGCGCGGGCTTCCCGTCCGCCCCCTTGGGTTTGGGCAGGAACTGCATGGTCACCAGGTTCGTGTCGCCGCTTTGGCCTGTCATGTTGCTGGTGTCGGTGTGGTAGACGAGCTTGTCGCCGTTGGATTCGCCGCGGCCCTGCTGCTTCACCCACGCGTTGGTGGTGAGGGTGACCACGTTCTGTTCCACCACGTAGTCGATGTTCAGCGCATGGCCGTCGACGTTGTTGCAGTTGTCGTCGATCTCGTGGAAGGTCGCCGGCTTGCCATCGACCACGGCACGCACTACCTGGTTATCGGAGTCCAGGTAGATGTGCGCGATGTCGCCGGTGACCTTCAGCGTGCCCTGGGTCATCACCACCTTGCCCTTGTAGATCACCAGGCCGTTGGTGCCCTGGGTGGCGTCGACCGATACGCCCTGGGCGTTGATTGGTTCATTGCGGTCGCTTTGCCTGGCGCTGGCGCCCGTCGTGGCGGCGAGCATGCATGACAGTCCGAGCGCCAGGAGCAGCCTACGGCGTGCGCTTTTTTGGCATGAACGAGCTGTGGACGTCATCGAGGAGCTCCAGGTGCTTGGAATCGAGGTTGGCCCGCATGCCAACGCCCTTCATTGTAGAGGTTCCCTGCACGATCGTGGCGGGGGCGTCGGTGGCCAGGCGGTTCTCCTTGGGCCAGGAAGTGACCTCGGAGGTATCCATCTGGGTGGCGGCCGTGGTGCCGAAGGCATTCCGGTGCATGTGTACCTCGCCCTGGAGCTTCAGGATATCGCCGCCGGAGTCCACCCACCCGTACTGGGAGTGGCCCGTCCAGTCGGGGGTGCCCGCTTCCTTGGGCGGCATACGGAAGTCGGGGGAGATCAGGTACAGGGCGTCGTCGCCCTCGCGGCGATCAAGCCGGGGCGCATGCAGGCGGAAGCTGAAGGCGCCTTCCTCGTTCCAGGAATCGAGGATGAAGTTGTGCAGCACGTAGCCCGATCGGGGCGGGCCGACGAAGTCGGACACCTTGGCCTGGGGCTGGATGTACCAAGACACCAGGGTTGCGATGAGCGCCGCAACGGTGAGTGCAACGATGGCAGCCGGGACTTTCCGGTCGCGCAGGTACAGTCGCAGGTTCAAAGCCAGCGTTCCAGTTCGGCATCGGCCTTGCCCTGGGCTGCCAGGATCAGGTCGCAGGCTTCGCGGGCGGCGCCATGGCCGCCAGCGCGGCGGGTCACGTAGTGAGCGTGCTCGGCCACCGTCGGGTGGGCGTCGGCCACAGCCACGGCCAGGCCCACCATGCGCATCGGGGCGAGGTCGGGCAGGTCGTCGCCGACGAAAGCGGCCTCGTCGGGCGTGAGGCCCAGTGCGTCGATGATTTCCAGCACGCAGGCCCGTTTGTCCTGCTGGCCCTGGTAGAGGTGTTCGATGCCCAGTTCCTCGGCGCGCAAGGTGACCGGGTGGCTGATCCGCGCGGTAACGATGGCCACCTGCACCCCGTTTTCGTGCAGGCGCTTCAGGCCCAGGCCGTCATGCACGTGGAAGACCTTGGTTTCATGGCCGTCCTCGCCCACGAAGAGACCGCCGTCGGTAAGGGTGCCGTCCACGTCGAAGACGGCCAGCCGTATACGGGCGGCACGGGCGCGGATATCGGCGTCCAGGTCACTGAAGTGGCGGTAGGGCATGGCGGGAGCAGGCGGGGGCGGGAGGCGAATCAGACCACGCGGGCCCGGAGCAGATCATGAATGTTCAGCGCGCCGACCACCTTGTGGGATTCGTCGACCACCAGCAACGCATGGATTTGGTGTTTTTCCATCAGCTGGGCCGCTTCGATGGCGAGCTTGTCGGCGCCGATGGTCTTCGGGCCGCGGGTCATGAGTTCGGCCACCGTGGCATTGCGCAGGTCCACCGCGTGGTCGTCCAGGGCACGGCGCAGGTCTCCGTCGGTGAACACGCCCAGCAGGTGGCCGGCGTCATCGACCACGGCCGTCATGCCCAGCTGCTTGTGGGTCATTTCCATCAGCGCCTGGGTGACCGAGGCCCCCGGCGGCACGCGGGGAATGGCGTCGTCTTTGTGCATGATGTCGGCGATATGCAGCAGAAGTCGGCGGCCAAGGCTTCCGGCGGGGTGCGAGCGGGCGAAGTCGTCGGAGGTGAAGCCGCGGGCCTCGAGCAGGGCCACGGCCAAAGCATCGCCCACCACCAGGGCCGCCGTGGTGCTGGCGGTGGGTGCGAGGCCCAGCGGGCACGCCTCCACGGGAATGCTTACGTCCAGGTTGAGGTCCGCTTCCCGGCCCAGCGACGAGCGCACATTGCCTGTCATGGCGATCAACGGAATGCCCTGGCGCTTGAGCACAGGCAGGATGAAGAGCAGTTCGTCCGTCTCGCCGGAGTACGAGATGGCGATGACGATATCCTGCGGTTGGATCATGCCCAGGTCGCCGTGGCTGGCTTCGCCGGGGTGTACGAAGAATGCAGGCGTGCCGGTGGACGCCAGGGTGGCGGCGATCTTCCGGGCGATATGACCGGATTTGCCCATCCCCGAGCACACCACGCGGCCTTCGCATTTCAGGATCAGCTGGCAGGCGGCGACGAAGTCGGCACCGATCCGCGGCTCGAGCAACCGGATGGCCTCTGCCTCGATGCCGATCACGCGCCGGGCACTGGTGACCAGGGCGGCGGGGTCTACGGCAGCAGGGGCGGGCGGGGCGATGCGAGCGTTCATGCGGGCCTATGCGTGGGGTGCTGTCGTTTCTGCGCCACAGATTTTCCATTACCATGGCCGCTTGTCATTCTATCCTCTTTGTCATCGCCGGGTTGCGGACCCCTTGGTACGCCCCGCATTCGGGTCCCATCGGGGCCCGGAACCGCGATAGACCACCCATTGGTTAAGGAATTTATGGACGCAGCCTCCATCCAGGCTCTGATCGAACAAGGGCTGCCCGGCGCCAGCGTGAGCGTGCGGGGCGACGATGGCGTGCATTTCGAGGCCGACGTCGTGGCCAGCCAGTTCACCGGCAAATTGCCCCTGGCCCGTCACCGCATGGTCTACGCCACCCTGGGTGATCTCATGGGCGGTGCCATCCATGCGTTGGCGCTCAAGACGCTTACCCCCGAAGAGCGGTCCGCGCGCGGCCCTTGAGGTCGCAGCGCCCACCTCCTTTAAGTTTCCCCCTTTCGAGTTTCCCATGGCCAAGATCCTTATCACCGGCGGCGAGCCGCTCAATGGCGAAGTCGGCATTTCCGGCGCCAAGAACGCTGTCCTGCCGATCCTTGCTTCCTGCCTGCTGGCCGACGAGCCGGTAAGCATCGGCAACGTGCCGCACCTGCACGACGTCACCACGTTCATTGAGCTCCTGGGGCAGATGGGCACCCGGCTGGTGCTGGATGACCGCATGAAGATGCACGTCGATCCGCGTTCGACCAGCAGCACCTGCGCGCCCTATGATCTGGTCAAGACGATGCGCGCGTCGATCCTGGTGCTCGGCCCGCTGGTGGCCCGTTTCGGCCATGCCGAAGTGTCGCTGCCTGGCGGTTGCGCGATCGGTTCGCGCCCGGTGGACCAGCACATCCGCGGCCTGCAGGCGCTGGGCGCCGAGGTCACGGTGGAAGCCGGCTTCATCCGCGCCACCGCCAAGCGCCTGAAGGGCGCCCGGGTGGTGATGGACATGGTTACCGTCACCGGCACCGAGAACATCATGATGGCCGCGGCGCTTGCCGATGGCACCACCATCATCGAGAACGCGGCGATGGAGCCGGAGGTCGTCGACCTTGCCAATTGCCTGATCGCCATGGGCGCCGACATCGAAGGCGCGGGAACGCCCATCGTGACCATCCACGGCGTCGAGCGCCTGCACGGCTGCCACTACGAAGTACTGCCCGATCGCATCGAAACAGGCACGTTCCTGGTCGGCGCCGCGATCACCGGCGGCAAGGTGCGTTGTCGCAATGCCCGCGCCGATACCCTGGATTTCGTTCTGGCCAAGCTCGAGGATGCAGGCGCCCACATCAGCACCGGCGATGACTGGATCGAACTGGACATGCGCGGCCGTAAGCCCAAGGCCGTGAACATCACCACCGCGCCGTACCCGGCGTTTCCCACCGACATGCAGGCGCAGTTCACCGCGCTCAACTGCGTGGCCGAGGGCGTGGGTGTCATCACCGAAACGGTGTTCGAAAACCGCTTCATGCATGCGCACGAGCTGCAGCGCCTGGGCGCCGATATTCGCCTGGAAGGCAACACGGCCATCATCAAGGGCGTGGGCAAGATGAGCGGCGCGCCGATCATGGCCACCGACCTTCGCGCCAGCGCCTGCCTGGTGCTGGCGGGCCTGGTGGCCGAGGGCGATACCACGGTCGACCGCGTGTACCACATCGATCGCGGCTACGAGAACATCGAGGAAAAGCTCGGCGTGCTCGGCGCGAAGATCCGCCGTCTGCCGAACTAACTTAAGTTGATTGCCGCGCGCAGGTTTACTGCGCGCGGTAGGACACCAGCATCAGCGTGATGTCCTGGTCGCCCTGGGTCATCTTCACCGGCACCGCGTACTTCGACGGTGCATACCATGCGGTCAGGCCGCGGTCGGCGTCGGTACGGGCCATCTTCACCGTGTCGAAACTGCCGGCGGGCACCTGCACTTTTTCCTTGCCCATCACCTTGTACTGCTGGTTCTCGACGTTCGATTTCACCGCCACCGGCAGGGTGATTTCCTGCTTGCCTGCCTGCAGGGCAAGCCCCAGGGCAAGGCTCGCCAGGTTCCGCTCCACCATGCCCGGGACGGCGGCGAAGGTGTAGTTCTTCTTGCCGTCATCGACCGTGGCCTGCTTGCTGGCCCAGTCCACTTTCAGGTGGCGTTCCTTGGTTTTGATCGAGGCGTCCAGGCGGTAGTCGTAGCTCACCGATTCCGGTCCGCCACCGGTCCAGCGGAACGTGGACACTTCGCTGGTATTGGCCGCGACCATGGCAGCAAGGCCCGCTGTGCCCTTCGATGCCGTGCTGAAGGCGAACTGGCCGCTCCCGGCAGGCTTGAGGGAGACGGTTGCTTCACCCAAAGGCGAGCCGCCCTGGAGCACCTGATACTGCGCGGTGAAGGCGTGCGGCGTGGCGGCGAGGGCTGCCGGCGCATGGGCGGCAAATCCGACGGCGAGGGCGGCGGCGAGCAGGGTCGTTTTGGTCATGGGGCGAAAGTCTACGGCAGGTGCCTGAACCTCAGGTGGCAGCGCCCAGGCTTCCGTCGCTGCATAGCGTTAAGGGCGTGTCGATGGCTCGCCCGTCGAACGTTGGGTTCCCTTCGTTCCAGGCGATCCGGCCGGCGGCGATGGCGCCGACCACAGCCGGCAGCAGGCGGTGTTCGTGCACCAGCAGGCGTGTGGCCAGGGTCGCTTCGGTATCGCCCGGGCCGATGCTGATGCGTGCCTGCGCCAGCACCGGACCACCGTCGAGTTCGGCGGTGACGAAATGCACGCTGGCACCATGCTCGGCGTCGCCCGCGGCCAGTGCCTGGGCGTGGGTGTGAAGTCCACGGTAGAGCGGCAGCAGGGAAGGGTGAACGTTCACCGCGCGGCCTGCCCAGGGCATCAATACCGACGGATCGATGATGCGCATGTATCCGGCCAGGACCAGCAGATCTGCATTGCTGGCGGCGAGGGCATCGAAGAGCGCGTGGTCGAAGGATCGACGGTCGGGGTAGTCGCCAGGCCGCAGCGCCAGCGTAGGCACGCCGGCCTCGGCGGCCACGGTGAGCGCGGCGCACTTGGCCTTGTCGCTGGCCAGCAGGACGAACTTGCCGTCGATGCGTCCGTCGGCGCAGGCGTCGAGCAGTGCCGCAAGATTGCTGCCGCGCCCGGATGCCAGCGCGGCAATGCGCAGCGCGGGCATGAGGTCAGGCGATCCGGACGCGCTCGTCGCCGCTGGCGCGAACGACTTCGCCGATCGGCCAGCTGGCAAGGCCGTGGGCCGCCAGCATGCGCGTGGCGTCGGCCACCGCGTCGCGCGGCAACAGCACCGTGAAGCCGATGCCGCAATTGAACGTGCGCCACATTTCCTGCTGCGCCACGTTGCCTTCGCGCTGCAGCCAGTCGAACACCGGGGGCAAAGTCCAAGCGCTGGATTCAAGCGCGATGCCAAGGCCGTCGGGGACGACACGGATGATGTTTTCGGTGAGGCCGCCGCCGGTGATGTGGGCCATGCCGTGCACCGGGGATTCGCGATGCAGCTGCAGCATGGCCTTGACGTAGATGGTGGTGGGCGCCATCAGCGCATCGCCCAGCGTGGCGCCGCCGAGCTTGTCGCCCAGCGGGCTGCCGGCCCGGGCCAGGATGCGGCGGATCAGCGAGTAGCCGTTCGAATGCGGACCCGACGACGCCACGCCCAGCACGACGTCGCCGGCAACGATGGCGCTACCGTCGACCATGCGCGATTTCTCCACGGCGCCCACGGTGAAACCGGCCAGGTCGTATTCGCCGGGCGGATACATGTCGGGCATCTCGGCGGTCTCGCCGCCGATCAGCGCGCAACCGGCCAGCTCGCAGCCCCGGGCGATGCCGCCGACCACGGCCACGGTGGTCTCGACATCCAGCTTGCCGGTGGCGAAGTAGTCGAGGAAGAACAGCGGCTCGGCGCCCTGTACCAGCACGTCGTTGACGCACATGCCCACCAGGTCGATGCCGATGGTGTCGTGGCGGTTCAATTCCTGGGCGAGCTTCAGCTTGGTGCCCACGCCGTCGGTGCCGGAAACCAGCACTGGTTCGGCATATTTCCCCGACAGGTCGAATAATCCGCCGAAGCCACCCAAGCCCCCCATCACCTCGGGGCGGAAGGTTTTCTTCACCAGCGGCTTGATCCGCTCCACCACGGCATTGCCCGCGTCGATGTCCACGCCGGCGGCACGATAGGTGAGCGATTCGTTCTCGGAGGACATGGGGCGCGTCTTGGCGGGGTGGGAAACAGCCGATTGTACCCGCAAAGCAGGCCCTTCATTAGACGAAAGGGGCCCCATTGGGCACACTTGCCTTCTTGAAGGATCACAAAAAGAGCCCCGCCATGCGCACCCGTTGGATCGTCTTGTTGCTGGCCCTGCTGGTGTTCCCGGCGTTTGCCCAGAATTCCCCTTATGCCGTCACCGTCCCGGTGAACGACACGGCGGCGGCCAGCCGCGACGAGGCCATTGCCGCGGCGCTCACCCAGGTGCTCACCCGCGCCAACGGCGGCCAGGATCCACGCTCCAAACCCGGTTATGCCGATGCCATGAAGCAGCCCGGCGCCCTGGTTCAGCAATACCAGTACAAGAAGGGCCA
This sequence comes from Pinirhizobacter soli, assembly GCF_015905305.1. GTDB lineage: Bacteria > Pseudomonadota > Gammaproteobacteria > Xanthomonadales > Rhodanobacteraceae > Pinirhizobacter > Pinirhizobacter soli. The sequence goes on along the minus strand of NZ_JADZLQ010000001.1, from coordinate 1,402,205 downwards.
GCCGGGGTCCGCCCCGCTGATGCTGGAAGTGAGCTTCGATCCGGCGGCCATCCGGCGCGCGTCGGGCGCGGCCGACCCCACGGCCGGCGGCACGGCGAACACCCTGCTGGTGATCGTGCGCAACGGGCAGGGCCAGCTGATGACTCCCGATGCGTTAGCCCCCTTGGCGCAGGCGGCGCAGGCACGCGGCTACCAGGCGGTGTTTCCGCCCGACGGCCTGCCGTCGGCTTCTGCGGTAAGTTCGGCCGATCCGGCCACGATTGCCGCGCTTACCGCCAAGTACCACACCGGGCTGATCCTGCAGGGCCGGATCGACCAGGGCAACGCCGACTGGACTGTGATCACGGGTGGCAAGGCGCAGGCCTGGCAGGACAGCGGCGAGGCCGATGATGCCGTGCTTGCCAACGGCGCCAACGGTGCCGGCGACCGCATCGACCGGCAGCTGGGGGCCAATTCTTCCGTCGGCAATGCAGCCAGTGTCTGGGTGTCGGGGTTGAAGTCGGCTGCCGATTTCGCTGCCCTGATGGGCGCGCTGCACGAGGACCCCTCGATTCGCTCTGCGGTGCCGGCCCAGGCCGATGGCGACGGCGTGCTGCTGCAGGTGAAGGGCAATGGATCGTTGCGTGCACTGGCTTCGGGCGTGGGTGCCTCCGGGCACCTGCTGGTAGCCCAGGGCAGCCATGATGGCGCCTCGGTCAACCTGCGTTGGATCCCATAAAGATCGTGCGCATCACCCTCACGGACGTTCGAAGACGATGCAAGCACCCAACCAAGGCCATCCTCCGCCGATGCTGACCCCCGACGTTTCACGCCGCTGGCAGATGCTGGCGCTCGTCGCCGTGATCGGCTTCCTGGTCTGGCTGCTGGCGCCGGTACTGATGCCCTTCGCCATCGCGGCAATGCTGGCTTACCTGGGCGACCCACTGGCCGATCGCCTGCAGCGCCTTGGCTTGGGCCGCACCATGGCGGTGAGCATCGTCTTCAGCGTGATCGTACTGGTGACCATCGGCGCGCTGTTGCTGCTGGTGCCGTTGATCCAGCGCCAGGTGGCCAGCGTCTACGACAACGTGCCCACCTACGTGCAATGGGGCCGTAACGTGGCGCTGCCGTGGCTGCAGACCAAGCTGCACCTGGACCCGGGCACCTTCGACAGCGACCGCATCATCGCCGCGGTGAAGGAACACATCGGCTCGGTGAGTTCCATGGTGGCCTCGGCGGTGGCGCGCGTGTCCCGTTCGGGCATGAGCATCGTCATGTGGTTGACCAACCTGGTGCTGATCCCGGTGGTGGCCTTCTACCTGTTGCGCGACTGGGACACCATGGTGGCGCACATCGCGCGCCTGTTGCCGCGTTCGGTGGAACCCACCGCCGTACGCCTGGCGCGTGAGTCGGACCAGGTGCTGGGCGCCTTCGTGCGCGGCCAGTTGCTGGTGATGCTGGCCCTGGGCGTGTTCTATGGCCTCGCCTTGAGCGTCGTGGGTCTTTCCGTCGGTCCGCTGATCGGCATGGTGGCAGGCCTCTTGAGCTTCGTGCCGTACCTGGGCTTCATGATCGGTTTCGGCGCCAGCCTGATCGCCGTCCTGGTGCAATACGGCGACTGGACCCATGTACTGATCGTCTGCGGTGTCTTCGTGGTGGGCCAGTTGCTCGAAGGCTACGTCCTGGTGCCGCGCCTGGTGGGCGGAAAGATCGGCTTGCATCCGGTAGCCGTGATCTTCGCCGTGCTGGCCGGTGGACACCTGTTCGGTTTCCTGGGCGTGCTGCTGGCGCTCCCGGCGGCCTCGGTGGTGGTGGTGGTGATGCGTTACCTGCTGGAGCGTTACCGGCAGAGCGAGCTTTACACCGAAACGGCCACGGTGGCGAAATTGCGTGAGGACGAAGAAGGCGCGTTGCCGCCGCCGGAACCACCGGACAACCCTTCGCCATGATCACGCAGTTGCCCCTGGCGCTGCGCTGGCCGCGGCGGCAACGGTTCGACCAGTTCTTCCCCGGCGCGGCCAACGCGGCGGCGCTGGCGATCGTTGAAGGCGCGGCCACCGGCGGCAATGGATGCGTGTACGTGGCAGGCCCTGCCGGCAGCGGCAAGACGCACCTTTTGATCGCCGCCTGCCAGGCCGCGACGGATGCGGGACTGTCGGCGCAATACCTGGGGCTGCGGCATGTTCGAGGTGCCCGATCCGAGGCGATCGCAGGCGTAGGCGGCAGCCACCTGCTGGCACTGGATGACGTGGATCTTGTCACCGGCGATGCGGACGCGGAGCTTGCCCTGTTCGCTACCTACAACCGCTACCTAGATGCCGGTGGCGTGTTGCTGCTGGCCGCCGAGGCCTTGCCGGTGGCGCTTCCGGTGCAACTACCTGACTTGCGTTCCCGGCTGGGCGCCTGCACCCAGGCACGCCTTGTAGCTCTGGATGATGGTGAGCGCCGCCACGTGTTACAGGCCCAGGCGCGCCATCGGGGCATCGTGCTGGACGAGGTGGTACTTGATTGGATGTTCGCGCGCTATCCCAGGGATCTTGGCGCGTTGCTTGATCTTCTTGACCGCGTCGACCGCGCGTCGCTTGCGGCGCAACGGCGGGTGACCATTCCCTTCCTTCGATCGCTGCTGCGCGAAGGGTGAGGCCCTAGGCCCGCAGCATCGTGGGCGTGGCGTGGGCGCCGATCACCGGCGTCATGGCCTGGACGATCTTGTGGTTGCCGGCGATCAGGTTGCCCGATTCAGGCATGCCGTCGCGGCCGGAAAAATCGTTGTAGATGCCGCCGGCTTCGCGCACCAGCAGGCAGCCGGCAGCCATGTCCCAGGGTTTCAGGCCCAATTCGAAATAGCCGTCCAGACGGCCGGCGGCAACGTAGGCTAAATCCAGCGCGGCGGAGCCTGAGCGGCGGATGTCCTCGGCATCTTTAAGCAGGGCCTGGGTCATGCCCAGCTGGGCTTCAAGATGGGTGCGCTGGCGGTAGGGGAAGCCGGTGCCGATCATGGCGCCGGCGATGTCCTCGCGCTTGGACACGCGGATGCGGCGGTCGTTGAGGTAGGCGCCGTCGCCCCTGCTGGCGGTGTAGAGCTCATCGCGCAGGGGGTCGAAGATCACGCCATACACAGGCTCGCCGCGTTCAACCAGGGCGATGGATACGCAGAAATGCGGGATGCCGCGCAGGTAGTTGTGGGTGCCGTCGAGCGGGTCGATCACCCAGGTCAGCGGACCCTTGCCCTGCAGGCCCGATTCCTCGCCCAGGAAGGCATGGGTGGGGTAGGCGCGCTTCAATTCCTTGATGACCTCGGCCTCGGCCAGGCGATCGACTTCGGAGGCGAAGTCCATGCGGTCTTTCTCGACGACGTTCAGGCCCTCGATGCGGTTCATGTAGCGCAGGAGGATGTTTCCTGCGGAGCGCGCGGCGCGCGCCGCGACATTGACGGCGGGTCTTGGCATGGCTGGTCGACTTCGAAAGAGCGGGGCGGCGCCAGGGCCGCTAGACCGGGCATTCTAACAGCCTCGGTTCGGCAGGTGCCATGTAAACTCGGCCGCTGCCCGCCATACCGTACCCCGCCGATGGACATTGCCGCCCTGAACCCCCTGTTTCGTTATGTCCTGGTGCGTACCTCGCATCCAGGCAATATCGGCTCGGCCGCACGGGCCATCCGCACCATGGGCTTTACGCGGCTTGAGCTGATTGCGCCCCACCGCTTCCCCGACGACGAGGCTACGGCGATGGCCGCCGGCGCCGACGACGTGCTGGCCGGGGCGGGCATCCACACCGATCTGGTGGGGGGGTTGGCCGGCGCTACCCTGGTACTGGGCCTGTCTGCACGCCGGCGCGGCGTGACCTTGCCGGAACTCGATCCCAGGCAGGCGGCCGCCCAGGCCGTGGCCGCTGCCGGCCGCGGCGAACAGGTGGCATGGGTGTTCGGCAACGAGCGCACTGGCCTGGAAAACGACGAGCTCGCCCGGTGCCACGCCATGGTGCGCATTCCCAGCGTGGACGATTTCAGCTCGCTCAACTTGTCGCAGGCAGTGCAGGTGGCAGCTTATGAAACCCGCATGGCGCAGCTTGCGGGAGCCGGTGGCGGAGAAGCCGTGCCGTCGAACGACGAACCGCCGGCGGACGCCGAGCAGCTGGAGCGTTTCTTCGAACACCTGGCCCAGACCCTGGACGACATCGAATTTCATAAGGGTCGGCAGCCAGACACCATCCTGCTGCGCCTGCGCAAGCTATTCCTGCGCGCGCGCCCTGATCTTCGGGAATTGCGCGTGATGCACGGCGTTTTCGCCGACGCGCAACGGATGGCGAGCCTGGCCAGGAAAAACAGCGGCGGTTAGCCGGTGCCGTCGTCCTCGCCTTCGTCGTTGGCGGCGGGCACCACCAACACCTTGTCGATGCGGGCGCCATCGAGGTCGAGCACTTCGAAATCGTGGCCTTGCCAGCTGAAGCGTTCGCCGACCGCCGGGATGTGGCCGAACTGCGCCACCATCATCCCGCCGACCGTGCGGTACTCGTGTTCGGCCTCGTGGGGCAGCGCATGGGCCTGCAACAACTCGCGAAGGTCGTCGGCCGGCAGCGCGCCATCCACTAGGTAGCTGCCGTCGGCGCGGCGCACGATGGGGCCGGCGACGTCGTCGTTGTTGTCGCTGGGCGCGGTGGCGCCGACCACGGCTGCCAGCAGGTTGTTGATGGTGACCATGCCCTCGATGTCGCCGTATTCATCCACCACCAGTGCCATCGAGGTGCCCGCTTCGCGGAAGGCCTCCATCAGGTCGAGCGCGCGCGCAGTCGCCGGCACGAACAGCGGCTTGACCATGTCGGTGAAGATGTCCTGCTGGCCGATGGATACATGGTGCAGCAGGCGCTTGACCTCCACCACGCCCACCACGTCGCTTTCGTCGCCGCGATAGACCGGATAGCGGGAATACGGCGTCTGCCGCATCACCTGGATGTTTTCCTCGCGCGGGGCTGCGATGTCGAGCCAGGCGATGCGCTTGCGCGGGGTCATCACGCCGTCGACGGTGCGATCCCCCAGGCGAAGCACGCGGCTCACCATATTGCGCTCGTCGGCATCGAGCACGCCCTGTTCGGCGCTCTCGGCCACCAGCATGCGGATCTCTTCTTCGCTGGCGGCACTGCGCGAAATGCGATGCAGGCCGAAGATGCGCAGGATCAATGTGCTGGCGTGGTTCACCAGCCAGACGAACGGCAGGCAGATCCGCGAGAGCACCAGCATCGGGATGGCGATGGCGCAGGCGACTTTTTCAGGTGCTGCCAGTGCGGCGCGCTTGGGCACCAACTCGCCGATCACGATCTGCATGAAGGCGCTCAGCCCGAAGCCGGCCAGCCAGCCCAGCACGCGGGCGTAGGGAGCGAGCCAGGTGGGCTCGCCGTTATGCAGCAGGGCGGTGAAGTGCTCGCCCAGGGCATCGCCGGCGGCGGCGCCGGTGGCAAGGATCACCAGGGTAATACCCACTTGCACCGTGGACAGGAAGCGTTCGGGTGATTCTGAGAGCCTGACCGCCACGCGGGCGCGGCGACTGTCGCGCGCCATCTGCTTCAGGCGACTCTTGCGCGAGGCGACGATCGCCATCTCGGAGAGGGCGAAGAAGCCATTGACCACGGCCAGGACGAAGACGACGAAAATTTCGCTGAGCATTGCTCGACTTTGCACGAGGCAAGGCCAACCAGTGTAGCGCCCTGGCAGGCTTGCGGATGTGCCGCCAGGGACCTTGCCGAATGCCCGGCTCCTGTAACATTACCGACTTATTGCCTTCACATATTCCGTCATCAGGGCGTAAGTACATGTTTTCACTGCAAACGATGTTCGGCAAAGGCGACAAGTTCTACGGCCTGCTGGAACAGAGCGCCGAGGCTGCCCGGGAGAGTGCCCGAGCCATGCACGAGCTGGTGACCCGATCCGATCGCGCCCCGGTGATGGCCGCCTTCAGCACGGCTCGCGCCCGCGAGAAAGCCCTGCACCGGCAGATCGGCGAGGAACTGGTCAATACCTTCGTCACCGCGCTCGACCGCGAGGACATCGAAGCGCTGAATTCCGCCCTTTACAAGATTCCCAAGTCGATCGAAAAATTCGCCGAGCGCTACGTGATCGTGGCCGACCGCCTGCACGGCATCGATTTCGACCAGCGCGCGGCGCTTCTGGAACAGTCAGCCTCGGTGGTGGTGCAGATGATCGGCGAGCTCCGCAAGGGGCTGAAGATCGACCGGGTGAAGAAACTGCGCGATAGCCTGAACGCGCTCGAATCCGAAGCCGACCGCCTGCTGCTTGAGCCCTACCGCACGCTCTACGCCGAGGGCTCGGACCCCTTGCGCGTGATGCTGGCGAAGGATCTGTTCGAACTCTTCGAAAAGGCCGTGGACAAGTGCCGTGACGTTGGCAATGTCGTCTATTCGATCGTCTTGAAGAACTCCTGAAGGACGCCACGGTGCCTACGAACGTCACCATTGCCGCGCGGGTGCGCGCATGAGCCTTGGCATGTTGCTGGCAGTGGTGCTGATTGCCCTGGCCTTCACCTATATCAACGGTTTCCACGATACGGCCAACTCGATCGCCACGGTGGTGGCGACCAAGGTGCTTACGCCAGGGCAGGCGGTGGTGCTGGCCGCGGTTACCAATCTCGCCGGTGCCTTGTGGGGTACCGCGGTGGCAGCCACCATCGCCGCCGGCCTGATCAACACCGGCGTGCTGGATGTCGGTCCGCAACTGCTGATCTGCGGATTGCTCGGCGCCACGCTATGGAACCTCCTCACCTGGTGGCTGGGCTTGCCATCCAGTTCCAGCCACGCCCTGGTGGGCGGCCTTTGCGGTGCGGCGCTGGCGGCGTCGTCCAATGACATCCATTCGATCATCTGGCTGCAGCCCGGTCCGCACTGGTGGCTCGGCAAGGGCGTCATTCCCAAGGTGATCCTGCCGATGGTGATCTCGCCGATCGCGGGCCTGGTGATCGGTTTCGTGCTGATGGGCAGCCTCTACGCGCTCTTGGGCTGGTTCGCTTCGCGCCAGGGGTTCGCGCGGCGCTTCGGTCGCACGCCCTTCGTCAACAGCTTCTTCGGCAAGGCGCAGATCGTGTCGGCCTCGGCGATGGGCCTTGCCCATGGCATGAACGATGCGCAGAAGAGCATGGGCATCATCGCCCTGGCACTGGCATCGGCCACGGCCGCCGGCCAGTTCGTCCACCTGCCCGAATGGCTGTCGTGGCTACGCATCCCGCACGATCCCAACGGTGGGTTCCCCGTGCCGGTATGGGTGAAGGTGGTCTGCGCGCTCACCATGGCGGCCGGTACCGCCGGCGGCGGTTGGCGGATCATCAAGACGCTCGGCCACAAGATGGTCAAGCTCCATCCGATCAACGGGTTTGCCGCGGAGTTCAGTTCCGCCGCGGTGATCCTGGCCGCGTCCGTCGCCGGCATCCCGGTGTCGACCACGCATAACGTGTCGGCGTCGATCATGGGCGTGGGCGCCGCCAAGCGGCTCAACGCCATTCGCTGGTCGGTGGTCGAGCGCATGGTGTGGGCGTGGATCCTCACGCTTCCCGTGACAGCGCTCGTGGCCTATGGGCTGGTGATGCTTACCCGGGGCCTCTGGTAACGGCCTTGTGCCCGCTAGAACTCGTCGTCGTCCGAGGCGATGGCTTGCTCCAGGACATCGCCCAGGGTGGATAGCTCCTCTATCAGGCGGTCCAGCTCGGCCACGTTGAGCAGGGCGTAGGGCCGGTTTTCGCACAGGTGCAGGTAGGGCGAGCCGTCGAGGTCGGCCGAGGCCAGGTAGCCCGTGCGCTGTTCCCAGTTGAAGCGCAGGCAGCGCCGGGCATCGGTGCCGGCCAGGGGGCCTACCGGGGTGGAAATGCGCAAGTAACGCAGCCCGGCGTCGTCTTCCAGCTCCGCCAGGTAAATGCCCTGGTGGCGCCCACCGGCCACGATGACGTCGAAGCTGATGAGGTACGGGTCGTTGTGCTTGAGTTCGTGGCTGGAAGCCAGGTGCGAACGTACCGCCTCGAAGTGGCGCATGGGATGTGCGTCCGGCTGGAAGGTGACCACGATGGTAACCTGCCGTTCCTGCAAACGGGGTCGGGATATGGCCGGAAAACGTGACGAATCCACCGACATCGACCTGCGCAACCAAGCGATCTGGGATGCCGTGTACGCCATTCCCGCCGGGCGCGTGGCCAGCTATGGCGCCATCGCCCAGCGTGCGGGTTTTCCGGGCCGTGCCCGGTTGATCGGCAAGGTGCTGGGGCAGGCCCCGGATCGCTCTACCCTGCCGTGGCACCGCGTGCTCCGCTCCGACGGCCGCATCGGCATCCCGGCAGGTTCGCGGGGTTACCTCGAGCAGTGCCGGCGGTTGCGCAAGGAAGGCGTGAAGGTGGTCGATGGCCGCGTGCCGATGGCGAGCTTCGGGCTGGACGCGGATCTGGATCGCGCGATCTGGGGTTGAACGCCGACATCGGGTTGCCGTGTCGCGCCTGCTAAAATCGATGGGCATGCAGCCTTCCGCCCACCATATCCTTTCATCCGTCTTCGGTTATCCCGGCTTCCGCGGCCAGCAGGAAGCCATTGTCGGCCATGTCGCCGAAGGCGGCGACGCCCTGGTGCTGATGCCCACCGGTGGCGGCAAATCGCTGTGCTTCCAGGTGCCGGCACTGATGCGCGCGGGCACGGCCATCGTGGTCTCGCCGTTGATCGCCCTGATGCAGGATCAGGTAGACGCGCTTGTCGAGGCCGGCGTGTCCGCCGCCGTACTGAACTCCAGCCTGTCGGCTGAAGAACAACGCGATGTCGAAGGGCAGTTCCTCGCAGGTTCGCTGAACCTCTTGTACGTGGCGCCGGAACGCTTGCTCACCGGGCGCTTCCTGGCATTGCTCGAGCGTACGGAAGTGGCCTTGTTCGCTATCGACGAAGCACATTGCGTGTCGCAATGGGGACACGACTTCCGGCCTGAATACCGGCAGCTGGCGGTACTGCACGAACGCTTTCCCCATGTACCCCGCATCGCCCTTACAGCCACCGCCGATCATCGTACGCGCGAGGAGATCATCGAGCGCCTGTCACTGCAGGACGCACAGGTTTTCCTTTCAAGCTTTGATCGACCCAATATCCGCTACCACGTCGCGCCGCGCGGCAACCCGCGCCGGCAGGTGCAGGATTTCCTCGACGCGCATCGTGGCGAGGCTGGCATCGTGTACTGCCTTAGCCGGCGAAAAGTGGAAGACACTGCGGCATGGCTGTCCGACGCCGGCATCGAAGCGTTGCCCTACCACGCGGGCCTCGATGCCGCCACGCGCACGCGCAACCAGCAAAGGTTCCTGCGCGAAGACGGCGTGGTGATGGTGGCCACGGTGGCCTTCGGCATGGGCATCGACAAACCCGATGTCCGTTTCGTGGCCCATCTTGATCTTCCGCGCAGCATCGAAGGCTACTACCAGGAAACCGGCCGTGCCGGCCGTGACGGCTTGCCCGCCGATGCCTGGATGATCTACGGCCTGGCCGATGTGGTGACCATGAGCCAGATGATCGCCCAGTCCGAGGCCGGCGACGATCGCAAGCGCGTGGAGCGGCAGAAGCTCGAATCGCTGCTGGCATATGCCGAAGCCACGCGCTGCCGCCGCGCACTGTTGCTCGAAGCTTTCGGCGAGGCGGCGCCGCCCACCTGCGGCAACTGCGACAACTGTCTTTCGCCACCGAAGACATGGGATGCCACGGTGGCGGCGCAAAAGGCACTGTCGGCCGTCTACCGCAGTGGCCAGCGATTCGGTGCCGGGCATGTCATTGATATCCTGCGCGGCCAGGACAACGAGCGCATGACCTCGCTCGGCCATGACCGGCTCACCACCTTCGGCATCGGCCAGGACTTCGATGCCACGCAATGGCGGTCGGTGTTCCGGCAGCTGCTGGCGGCGGGCCTGCTCGAAGCCGAGGGCGAGTTCGGCACGCTCAGGCTCACCGACGACAGCCGCGCCGTGCTCAAGGGTGAACGGTCGGTACAGCTGCGCGAGGACGCCCGTCCCGCCCGCGGCCGCCGGACGCGCGATAAACCCGCGGCGGGCGCTGCCACGCTGGGCATCGAGGCTACCGAACAGGAATTGTGGGACGAACTGCGAAAACTTCGCGGCGAGCTCGCCCGTCAGCACGGCGTGCCGGCCTATGTGATCTTCCACGATGCAACCTTGCTTGCGATGTTGCGTGCGCTGCCGGCCAACGAAGACGACATGGCGCAGATCAGCGGCGTGGGTGAGGCCAAGCTCAAGCGCTACGGCCGCGACTTCCTGGCAGTGCTTAACCGCTAAAAACGCGGCCATAATGGGGCTAAATTGCCCATAGGTTCGCCACGGAGGTTCCATGCACGATGCCCAGCCGCTTATTCTCACCCTGGTGGGTGGTTTGGTCCTGGCGTTCATCTTCGGCATGGCGGCGCACCGGTTGAAGCTTCCAGCCCTGGCCGGTTATCTGCTGGCAGGCGTGGTGGCCGGGCCCTTCACCCCGGGCTATGTCGCCAACGCGCACCTGGCCCAGGAACTGGCGGAACTTGGCGTGATCCTGCTGATGTTCGGCGTGGGTTTGCATTTTTCCCTGAAAGACCTCCTTGAAGTAAAAGCCGTAGCCATTCCCGGCGCGTTGGTGCAGATGGCAGTCACCACGGTGATGGGCATGGGCCTGGGCTGGGCCCTGGACTGGCCGCTGGCGCAGGGTTTTGTCTTTGGGCTGGCCTTGTCGGTCGCAAGCACGGTGGTGTTGCTGCGCGCGCTCGAAGAGCGACATCTATTTGAAACATCCCGTGGCCGCATCGCGGTGGGCTGGCTGATTGTCGAAGACCTCGCCATGGTGCTTGCACTGGTGCTGCTGCCGGCGTTGGCAAGCGTGGGCTCGCCCGAGCAGGCCGAAAGCAGTCGCAGCCTGTGGGTGACCATCGCCATCACCCTGGGCAAGGTGGGCCTGTTCGTGGCCCTGATGCTGATTGTCGGCAAGCGCTTCATCCCGTGGCTGTTGAAATTCGTGGCGTATAGCGGCTCGCGCGAACTGTTTCGCCTGGCGGTGCTGGCGATCGCGCTGGGCATCGCCTTCGGGGCTGCGCACCTGTTTGGCGTGTCGTTCGAATTGGGCGCGTTCCTGGCCGGCATGATGATGGGCGAATCCAAGCTCGCCCAGCAGGCGGCGGAAGACACCCTGCCACTGCGCGATGCCTTCGCCGTGCTGTTCTTCGTGTCCATCGGCATGCTGTTCAATTGGCACGTGCTGCTCGAGCACCCCCTTACCGTGCTTGCAGCCTTCCTGATCATCACCCTCGGCAAGGGCCTGGTGGCCTATGTGATCGTGCGTGCGTTTGGACGTCCAAAACGCACAGCCATGACCATTGGCATCAGCCTGGCGCAGATCGGTGAATTCTCGTTCATCCTGGCGGGTCTCGGCGTGAGCCTGGGTTTCCTTTCCGGTCCCGCGCGCGACATCCTGCTGGCCGCGGCGATCGTTTCGATCCTGGTCAATCCGCTGATGTTCAAGTGGCTCGATCGCCTGCGCGAGGAACCGGCCAGCGAACCGGTCACGGACATTCCCTTCGTGGTCACGGGGCTGGCAGGCCACGTCGTGGTGGTGGGTTACGGTCGCGTGGGCCGAGCCACGGTACAGGACCTGCGTGCCGCCGGTCGCCAGGTGCTGGTGGTGGACGTCGTCGACGAGCGCGTGGCGGAGCTCCGGGCGCAGGGCGTGGAAGCGGTGCTTGGCCAGGCCTCGGGCGACGACGTCCTTGATGTGTTGAACCTGCCCGGCGCTGCCGCGCTGATCGTCACCATCCCCGACCCCTTCGAGGCGGGCGAGGTGGTGCGCGTAGCGCGTGCCAAGCATCCGGGCCTTTTCATCGTGGCGCGTGCCCACGATGCGGAACCTGCCGTGCACCTGGCGACACAAGGGGCAAGCGAAGTGGTGATGGCCGAGACCGAGACCGGGCGGGCGATGGTGGCCCTGCTGCCTGCCGCTGGCTGAAACCGTAAGGAAAGCCGAAGGACACGCCGCGCTTACATCAGCGTCGCTACACTGGCTGGCGTTCTCCCCGCAAGGAACGCCCCTTGGCTGCTCGGATCGAAGACTACGCCATGATCGGCAACTGCCGGTCGGCTGCCCTGGTCTGCCGCAACGGCTCGATTGACTGGCTCTGCCTGCCGCGTTTCGATAACGCCGCATGCTTCGCGGCGATCCTGGGGAGCAGCGGGCACGGCCGCTGGTTGCTGGCGCCACTGGATCCTGCCGCGCGCAGCTCGCGGCGGTATCGCGACGGCGGACTGGTGCTGGAGACCACCTGGAAAACGGCCGACGCTGCGGTGCGCGTGATCGATTTCATGCCCGTCGATGGCGAACGTGTCGGCGTGATGCGTGTGGTCGAGGGCCTCCGGGGTTCGATGGACATGCATGAGGAACTGGTGATCCGTTTCGACTACGGGCGCAGTATCCCCTGGGTCACGGGCATGGACGACGGCAGCCTGCGTGCCATCGCCGGGCCCGACCTGCTGGTGCGGCGCAGTCCCGTCACCGTGCAGGGACGCGACATGCGCAGTGTCGCCACCTTCACCGTGAGCGCCGGCGAAGCGGTTCCGTTCTCACTCGAATATGGTCGCTCGTACCTGCCCATGCCCGAGGCGCGCGACGTGCGTGAAGCGCTGGAGGCCACCGAGGCGTTCTGGGCGGGCTGGTCACGCGGCTGCCCGGAAACGGGACAATGGGCAGAGCTGGTGCATCGCTCGCTGATCACCCTCAAGGGCCTCTCGTATCTCCCCACGGGAGCCATCATCGCCGCGCCCACCACGTCGCTGCCCGAAGCGATCGGTGGCGAGCGGAACTGGGACTACCGCTACTGCTGGGCCCGGGACGCCACCTTCGTACTGACGGCGCTGATGAACGCCGGCTACCACGAGGAGGCCGTGGCCTGGCGCGACTGGATCCGCCGCGCCATTGCCGGGGCGCCTGACCAGATCCAGATCATGTATGGCGTGGCCGGCGAGCGCCGCATGCACGAACACGAACTGCCCTGGCTTCCCGGCTATGAGAATTCCGCTCCCGTGCGCATCGGCAACGCGGCCAGCGAGCAGTTCCAGATGGACATCTACGGCGAGATGGTGGGCGTGTTCGACCATGCCATCCGCTCGGGCATCTTTTCAGCGCCGAACGACTTCGACCACGAATACGCCGCCGACACCCTCCAGGTGCTTTTCATCGACCACCTGGCCAAGGTGCTCAACGATCCGGACGAAGGCATATGGGAAATCCGTGGCCGTCCGCGCTGCTTCGTGCACTCACGGGCGATGGCCTGGCTGGCCCTGCGGCGATCGGCCGACAGTCCCAACGAACAACTGCCGCCGGAAAAACGCGCGGCATGGTCGAAGCTCGCCGATGAACTGCGCCAGGAGATTCTCGAACATGGCGTGCATCCGGAGGGGCAGTATTTCGTGCAGTCCTACGGCTCGGACGAACTGGACGCCTCGCTGCTGCTGGTGACCCTCTGTGGCATCGTGCCGGCGGACGATGCAAGGGTGGCCAACACGGTGGCGGCGATCGAACGCGAGCTGCTGATGGACGGCCTGGTCAAGCGCTACCACACCGCCACCGGCGTCGATGGCCTGGCGCCGGGCGAGGGCCTGTTCCTGGCCTGCAGTTTCTGGCTGGTGGAGAACTATGTGATGCTCGGCCGCATGGATGACGCCAACCTCTTGTTTGCACGCCTTGCGGGCCTGGCCAACGACGTGGGGTTGCTGGCTGAGGAATACGATCCCGTAGCCAAACGCCAGCTGGGCAATTTCCCGCAGGCTTTCTCGCACGTAGCGCTCGTCAACGCCGCCTATAGTATTGCCCGGTCCACCAGCGTCACCGCGAAGTCGCGCGAGGGCCTGGACGCCGCCAACATCAGTTAGCCAAGCTCACTACACGGAGATCCCCCGATGGCCAAACGCACATCGACGCTGCCCAAAGATGCAACCACTTCGCGGGCCGGCGATGCCGGCCGGCCGCCGCAGGCCAATCCATGCGCCATGGTGATCTTCGGGGCCAGCGGCGACCTTACCTCGCGGCTGGTCGTGCCCGCGCTGTACAACATGCGGCGCAGTGGCCTGCTGCCCGATGACTTCGCGCTGATCGGGGTCAACCATGGCAGCGACTCAGACGTCATCTGGAAGCGCAACCTGCGCCGTTCGATGGATAGCTTCGTGGCCAATTCCTCCAGCGAGGAGCAACTGGCCAGAGTCGACGAGGAAGCATGGACCTGGCTCACCCAGCGCATGTCGCTGGTGCTGGGCGAGTTCGACGAAACGGCTACCTATAGCCGCCTGGGCAAGACGCTGGAAACCATCGCCGGCCGCTTCGGCACCCAGGGCAACGTGCTGTTCTACCTGGCCACGCCAGAGCGGTTCTTCGGCCCCGTCATCGACATGCTCCATGGTGCAAAACTTACCCAGGAGAACGTCAACGGAGCCGGCTGGCGCCGCGTGGTGATCGAGAAGCCCTTCGGGCACGACCTGCCGTCGGCACAGGCCCTGAACGCGCGGATTCTAAAGTCCCTGAACGAGGAACAGGTCTATCGCATCGATCATTTCCTTGGCAAGGAAACGGTCCAGAACATCCTGGCCTTCCGTTTCGCCAACGGGCTTTTCGAACCCATCTGGCATCGCGACCGCATCGACCATGTGCAGATCACCGTGGCCGAAACCGTGGGCGCGGAAGCCCGGGGTTCCTTCTACGAACAAACAGGTTGCCTGCGAGACATGGTGCCCAACCACCTGTTCCAGTTGGTGGCGATGGTGGCCATGGAACCGCCGTCGTCGTTCGCCGCCGAGGCGGTGCGTACACGCAAGGCCGAGGCCATCGAGGCTATCCGGCCGGTGAGCGTGGAGGACGCTGTCCGCGGCCAGTACGGCCCCGGTGCCGTCAATGGTGACCTGGCCCGTCCCTACCGGGACGAGCCCGACGTAGCGCCGGATTCGCCGACGGAAACCTATGTGGCGATGAAACTCTCCGTCGACACCTGGCGCTGGGCTGGCGTGCCGTTCTACCTGCGAACGGGCAAGCACCTGGCACGCCGCACCACCGAGATCGCGATCCGCTTCAAGTCCGCCCCGTTCGCGCCGTTCCGCGGCACCAACATGGACGCCTTCGGGCCGGACTGGCTGGTGCTGCAGATCCAGCCGAACGAGGGCATCTCGCTGCAATTCGACGTCAAGCGACCGGGGCCGAAGATGGAACTGGCCCCGGTGCGCATGGACTTCAACTATGCCGACTGGTTTCCCCGCCAGGCCAACGTGGGTTACGAAACGCTGCTGTACGACGTCATGACGGGCGACGCCACGCTGTTCCAGCGCGCCGACATGGTGGAAGCCTCCTGGCGCGCGGTGCAGCCGCTCCTGGAGGCCTGGGCCAGCCGCACACCGTCGGAATTCCCCAACTATGCGTCGGGCAGTGCGGGCCCCGCGGCAGCCGACACCCTGCTGGCCTTGAGCGGCGGCCATACCTGGCGCCCGGTGGCGGCGCAGAAGACCCGTGCCCCTAAGCCACCAGTGCTCAAACCCAAGCCGAAGGTCGATAAATCCGCCCAGCGGCGCGCCGCGGCGAAGAAAAAGCCGTCAGGCCCCTCGTCGGCGCCGTTGCCCGCACTCAAGCAGGCCACCACCCGTTCGGCGAAGGCGAAGAAATCGGCGCAGAAGAAAGCCGTCCGGAAGGTTGCCAGCAGCAAGTCGGCGAAGAAAGCGGCCACGCCGCGCGGCCGCGGTAGGTAGTTGCATCTGCAACGGATGTTCCGGCCGCCTGGGTACGTGCCCCGGCGGCCGGAACGGGTGGGTGTTCAACCGGCGCGTAGGCCGCCGATCAGCAGGTCGCCGACGTAGTTGCGATAACGCCGCGCTGCGGTGGCCTGGTCGAGCTTCCCTTGCGTTGCCATGTTCAGCACGGTACCTCCCGTGGCCGCGAATTCGGCCAGGCCCAGCATCGAGGCGAACAGGAAGGGCAGGTTGGTGGCCTTCAGTTCGCCGGCGCGAACGCCCTCGTTGACCACCTGGCGAAGGTCTCCGATGGCCTCGAGCACCAGCTTGCGCAGCAGCTTGTCGCCCGCATGCGAGGGGCTATCGGAGAGTTCCTCGACGAACAATCGCTGGAAGAAGGGATACTCCCCGATCAGATCGAAGATGGCGTTGATTCTTGCCCGTACCCGCGCGTCGGCCGTCGTGCCCCGGCTGGTGGCGGCCTTGGCCAGGCTGCGACTGAATGCCGCAGTGATGCGTTCGGTGGCGGCCTCAAGCAACGAGGATCGATCGTTGAAGTAATAGCGGATCAGCGACGGATCGACGTTGGCGCGGCGCGCCACTTCGGCCCGGGTGATGAGGTTGGGGGGCAGCTCGCGCAGAAGCTGACAGGTGGTTTCGATCAGGCCCTCACGGCCGATGGATTCGGCGTCGGCAGCGGGACGGCCAATGCTGCGGCGGCGTGTCGGTTTGGCCTGGATGGTGGCCTGGCGTCGCGTCGACGCCTTGAAGTTGCTTGCCATGGAACATCTCCTTGTTCATGTTTTCCTGCGACGGGAATCTCGTCGCACGTTTACGAATTCCGTTCCTTCGACCTCCGTTGCTTTCGGATCGCCTGTAAGGATTATGCCGCGAGTCCGGCCTCCGGGATTTCCCAATCATGCAGGGATATTCCCCCTCGTTGTGTAGTCCTTCGCCGATGCCAGTGTCCTCCTAGTCCTTCATCCTTGCTTACTAAAATCGCAGGCAAAAAAAACCCCGCGAGCCAGGGGAGGGGCTGGCGGGGCTTTGTTAGCCGGCGACCTTAGGGGAAAGGTGGGCCGACCCCTGGCAGGGCCCCGTAGGGTTACCTGCCGCTTACCGCCATCACGACGGTCTGAGAACTTTGATCCTCGAAAAGGGAAATGGTTCCCCATCGAGATATTTCAAGTCCGCTTCGTTTGCTCACCATTCATCGGAGAGCCAACGATCACAATCATACGACCTGGATCGTGAATTCACTGCAACGCCAGGCGTTAACAGGTCGTTTGGACGGCCCTATCAATAGGCGAAAGGCACCCTCACCGTGAGGTTGGCGTCGGGGGTGTCGCGGGTCACGCCCACGCCCAGGGTGACGTTGAGGGTGCGCTTGTCGTTGAAACGGTAGGACCCGCCGATCAGCAGCGTGCCGAGCACCGTGCGTACCGAACCGGGCAGGCGCTTGCCATTCTGCGTGGTGGCGGCCACCAGCGCCTGGTCGTAGCCAATGCTCATCGACATTTTCTCGTTCAGGGCCAGGCCCATCCCCAGGCTTACGTCGACGATGTTGCCGGCATGGATATCGCCCAGCTCCTGCTTGCCGGCGGCGAGCACCGTGCGGCTGACATTGTTGCGGGTGAAGTTATAGAGATAGCTGATATTGCCGAACAGCACGATCGGGTCGGAGGGGAACAGCCAGGTCACACCCGGTTGCACCGACCAGAAGCCCGAGCCTCGCGGCAGTTCCAGTGGCAGGCCGGTACCGGTGGCATTCTCCACACAGCGGGTGACACAGTCGGTGACCACCTCGAAGGGATCCTTGCCCGTGCGCGACTTCACCCGCAGCCAGCCGACGTAGTAGGCCTTGTCCGCCCCGCCATCATTGAGCTGGTAGCGGGCGGTGGCCTCGATATCGCCGATGCCCTTGCCGTTGGCGCCGAAGGCATTGTCCTGCGCGGTGCCGGTGAAGATCTCGCGGCTGATGGTGTCGGTATGCGAATCGACGTACGGCACCCGCAATTCCAGTTCCAGCCGGTTGGTAAGGCCGTAGCGCACGGCTAGCCCCGCTGTCTGCGTGGTGGTCTTGACCTGGCGTACGTCGATCAGGCCGATCAGGATCGCCGGGATGATGGTGTAGCCCACCAGCGCCACGCGGTCGGCCGACGAATAGCCGAACTGATAGGACGGCTCCAGGATGAACCGGCCCTTGGGCGTGAGCACGCCGGGCTGGTCGAAGATGGGTGCCACTTCAGGCGGACGTTCCTGGGTTTCCGGCGCACGCCCAACCTGGCGCGTGTTTTGTACCACTGGAGCCCCGGCCGATGCCGCGGCCTGCTCGTCGGCCGCCGAGACCTGGCGGTTGCGCGGGGCGGTGACGGTGACGGTGGTCGTGGGTAAACCGACCGCTGCCCGCAGGGCTTGCAAGTCGGCCTCTTGCTTGGCCAATTGCCTGCGCATGTCGTCCAGCTGCTCGGCTTGCGCTGCGATGCGCTGGCGCGTGGCTTCGATCTCTTCGCCCTGCGCCACGACCTTCTGGCGCACGACTTCACTCACCGGCGCTGCCGGCGAGCTGGGGGCGGCGTTACCGGCGGGTGCTTGCTGCGCGCCCGCCCCGCCGCCGGCCACGGCAAGCCCCAGGCTTGCCGCGAACACGGTTTTCCTTGTCCTGGAAAGCGCCATCTCCCCCTCCCGGTGGTGGTCGTTTCATCGTTCGCTGCCTTCAGCGCGACCGGATCAGCGCGTCTTGCAGCCCTGCCTGGAAATTGATGCTGTGGAACGTGCTCAGCGAGTTGACGGTGGTGGTCAGCGTGGTCGAGCCCTGGATGGTCTGGTTGTCGAGCGAGTTCTGGATCACGGTGGCGCTGTTGCCGATGGCCTGGGTGGCCGCGGCGACGGCTGGCGCGGCTATCGCGGCGGTCGCCACGCTGTCGGGCGTGGTCGCCTTGGCCGGCGCCTGGCCCTTGGATGGAGCGGTCGTGGACGACAGCGTGCTTTCCGGTGCCTCACCACTGCTCGGCGATGCACTGACGGTGGAGGAAGCCTGCCCCTGCGTGGTCGTGGTGGTGCTGCCGGACGGCGGAGCCACGATGGGTGCCGTTAGCGCGTTGCCCGGGCCGTTCTGCACGAACTGGGCGCGAGTGGCGGCTTCAAGCGCCTGGGCCTGGTCTTTCGTCATCTTGGCGATGTCCGGGATCTGCACATTGGCGATCGTGGTGGTGACGCCGTTGATGGTCACCGTGCGATCGAAACCAAACGAGGCCATCAGGCCGTTGCCGATGTCGAAGCCTCCGCGCGCCTGGGCCAGCCTTGCATCGCTCACCGGGGTCCAGCGATCGATGCCGCCCCAGCGGTCGGCGGCGCGGACTTGCGTGGGAACCGCTGCAATGGCGAGCGGGATGGCGAGAGCGAGGCAAAGGCGTGTGTTCATGATCGGATACTCAGATGTCACCCGGCCCGCGCTTGGGCAGGGTGATGGTGTCCAGGCCGCGGCGGTCGATGCCGCTGGCCAGCGGCGCCATGGGCGATGTACGCCAGTCGACGGGATTGTTGAAGACGGCGAGGTCCCGGCGGTTGTGGATGACGAAGAGCAACCGGCTCTTCCACATATCCTCGAAGCGTGCGCGCGACATGGAATGCGTACCCGTTGCCGGATCGCCCACCAGCACGCGGCCGTCGGACACGCCCTTGATCACCACGAAGTGGTGGTAGCCGCGGTTGTCGATCAGCGCGATGGCCGGAAGGCCTTCGGAAACGAGCTTGTCCAGCGGTACCTCG
Source organism: Pinirhizobacter soli (assembly GCF_015905305.1). Taxonomy (GTDB): domain Bacteria; phylum Pseudomonadota; class Gammaproteobacteria; order Xanthomonadales; family Rhodanobacteraceae; genus Pinirhizobacter; species Pinirhizobacter soli. The sequence continues at coordinate 1,382,706 of NZ_JADZLQ010000001.1, read as the reverse complement.
AAGCCGTCGGCCTCGAAGCCGAGTTGCCTGAGGAACAGCTTGATGTCCAGCAGCGAGAACCCTTCGCGGTTGATCTTCGCGCGGTCACCGTTGTTGTACATCTCGGCGAAAGCGGTTTTTTCGTCCACCGGGTAGCCGTACTGGTAGGTCAGCAAGGTGGCCACCGCGGCAGAGCCGCAGGAGAAGTCGTACTGCTGGCGGATGGTCTGGCGGAAGCGGGCTTCCTTCAGGCTGGTCACGGCCAGCCGGTAGGTAATGCCTTGGGCACCGGGCACATCGATAGCCTGGGCGGATCCCGCCAGGGCCAGCGCGACGAGACACCAGGCCGCGTGTTTCTTCATGGTTGGAATTGCACGTTGACGATGGTGGCGTTCTGGATCAGCACGTTGTTGCCGCTGTTCTGGATCACCATCGGGATGCCGGCGGTGCTTTCGAAGGCGCTGCCGGAAATCGAGTTGCTGCCGGTGATGGCTCGGTCGACGCTGTTGTCGCCCACGGTGCCCGATAGTTGCTGCCGGCTGATGATGTCGGCGCCGCCACTGGCGGCGGCAAGCTTGCTGTCGTCCACGCTCTTTCCCAGGTCGACGTTGGCCGTCGGCGGTGGACTGCCCGCGTGGCACAGCCCGCACATCGCAAGTGCGGCGATGGCAAGGGTGGATTTGACTGGCATGGAGTTCTCCTTAACGCAGACGGGAAACCACGGGGCGTCCGGGGGCGCCCCGTGGCAAGCTTCTTGGCTTACTGCCCGCCAACGTTGAGGTTGGCTTGCACGTTCACGCTCTGCTGGATCAGCGACGCCATGCCGCTGTTCTGCGCGATCACGGTGACACCAGCTGCTGCCGATGCCGCACCGGTCATGGTGTTGGAGGCGTTGAAGGTACCTGCCGACACCGAGTTCGTGCCGCCAGCGCCGCCGTTGCCAGCCGCACCGCCTGAGCCCGCACCACCGGTGTTCGAGCCGCCGGCACCGCCGGCACCGCCCGCACCGCCGCTGGCCAGCGAATCGCCGGACGTACCGCCCGTGCTGGTCGCTGAGCCGCTGGTGCCCGTGCCGTCACCGGATGTACCACCGGTGGCCGACCAGGTGCCCGTTCCGCCCGTGGGCGAACCGGAGTTATCGCCAGCACCGCGTTCACGCGTCCTGATGTGTGTTGCGTTCGAGCCGTTGCTCTCGCTGCCACCGGCAAGGCTGGCACCGCCCGCATCGCCACTGTCCGCACCCGAACCACCGGCATGACTACCGTTGGCACGTGCCCGACCACCGTTGCCGCCGTCACCACCGCGTGCGCCGGCCGCTATGCCGCCCAGCCCCGCGCCGCCGTCACCACCTTTGCCACCGTTCGCGTTGCCCCAGTTGCTGGCGACATTGCCGATGTCATGGATGCGGATGTCGGTGACTTCGCCACTCAAGCTGCTGGTGGCGATCGCGTTTGACGTATTGAATGCGTCCGAAGCATTCGAGGTGGCGGTACCACCGTTGTTGGCCGAGGCTGCGCCAAGGCCGCTGGCCGATGCGTGGCCGTCGTTGTTGCGGTTATCGCCCGTCGACGAATTGGAGTCGTCGCGCAGATGCGTGCTGGAGTTGTTGTTGTGGTTGCTCGAGCTGTCGTTGCCCGAGTCCTGTATCGCCAACGAATGGCGCTGCGCACTGGCACCGGCGCCGCCCGTCAGGGTGTCGTCGGCCAGGGCCGGCAGGGTGAAGCCGATGCCAACGACGATAGCCGTGGCGAGGAGAGTCTTGCGCATGATGAAACCTCCGGAGAATGTAGCGGATGCGAACCCCCTGTTCTCGACGGTCACCGAACGCAAGGCAACCGCTGACGGAAGCAAAAGGAGCAACAACCGTGCCCGTGCCCGGAGATCGCCCGGATGATTTAAAAAATAATTTATAAGTCAATGACATACGTGATGGCGTCAGGCGTCATGAAGGCCACCGATGCGACGTTCGGATCATCGAACCGACTCATCGCTGTTACAGATCTTGAGAATGCGGCTCAAGCATCCACGAGAATTTCACGCACTGGAAACCCATCGGCAAGCCAGGCGCGGCACTTTGTGTGAAAACGCCAGCGATGGGTGTATCAGTTGCGTTACAGCAGCAGGCCGTCGCGACCAAGCACGCGTTGCGCGCACCAGTCCACCAACACCAGGCCCCACGCCTGCGGCAACAGGTTGAGTGCGCTGAACAAGGCTGCATCGTCAGCCGAGTCGCCAGGTAGCAGTCCCAGCACCGGCACATGATGCGCCGTGACGTAGCCATATAGCGTGGCCTGTGGATGCACGGGGAAACTGAAGCCGCCTCTTAGCCGTCCGGCTACGCCTTGCCTGGCGAACAGGGTGGGCGCGACACCGGCGGGTAGTTTCAGCGTCCTTTCCAGCAAACGCAGTGGTTCAGGGCCCGCCAGCACCACGCCTCGCTGCAACCGCCTCGGATGCGGCGTGGACCATCCACCTTCCACCGCGTTCACGCCCGCCGCGACGCGCACGGCAGCCAGCTGCCGGCGGATCTCGGGCAGCCGGGTGGCGGGAAGCAGTTCGAACTGGGCCCACTCGTGCTCGTGCATCAGCACGTCGTTGTCGGAGGGCGGATGCGAGACGGCTTCGAGGGGAAGTTCGTCGGCTGCGATGGTCGGCACGCGGAAGGCTGCGTTGGCGTCGCCGCCGATGCCACGCCGTGCGACGAAGGATGCCAGGAATCGTTTCATCGCCAAGCGGTTACCTCCTGCCAGCGTTTGCGCGGCAGGTCGAATGCTAGCCCAATCGGCAGGGCTTCGGTGGTAATCTTCCAGGTCATGAAAACGATGCTGCTGGCTGCTGCAACGGCGTTGGCCCTGGCTGTCCTGCCGGTGTCGGCCGTGCGCGGAAACGAGGCTTCCATGCATCCCGATGCAGCTACCGTATCCAGGCTCATCGACGACACCACGAAGGATTCCAAAGCCCAGGCGCATGCCGTCGAGGCCCTGGTCGGCATGGGCAAGGCCGCCGTGCCGGCCCTCGTGCCGCACCTGGGTGACGGCCGGCCGCTGGCCGAACGATCGATCATCCTGCCCAACCGGCCAGGACACATCCACGATCGCCAGTTCCAGCCCTGGACGGTCCACGACGCGGTAGTCGTGCTGCTGCGCGAGATCGCTCCCCAGGGGCCTGCCATCGGCAGCCACAACCTGCACACGGTGGATCCGGGCCAGCGCGCCCAGGTGAAGCGCAAGTGGGCGAACTGGTGCGTCGGGCAGTTCCCGGCGCAGGCCGACACCTGCCGCTCGTAAGCTTCGCGCCCGATTAAAATATCCCCACCCCACACTGGAGTTCCTTCCATGCCCCTCGCCCGTATCGAACTTGCCCGTGGCAAGTCCCCCGAACACGTCAAGGCCATCGGCCAGGCCGTCTACGACGCCATGCTTGCCATCGGCGTACCGCAGAACGACCGCTTCCAGGTGATCACCGAACATGACCCGGCCCACCTGGTGTTCGATCGTACTTACCTGGGTATCGAGCGCACGGACGACTTCATCCTTGTGCAGATCACCATGAACGAAGGACGCACGCTGGAATTGAAGAAAAAGCTATACCAGGGCATTGCCGACGGCATCCACGCGTCGACCGGCGTGCGCAAGCAGGATGTCATGATCAATCTGGTGGAAGTGAAGAAGGAAAACTGGTCGTTCGGCAACGGCGAAGCGCAGTACGCCTGACCATCGGCAAAAGGGGAGGGGGCGGGGACATCCTGGGTACGGGAATTTAGTGGCGGTTGTCACCTTTTCCGCCCGGCAGCCACTTATGTCTTGCCATGACCATGATCCTGCCATCCCCAATCGCCACCGACGACGCCAACCTGGTGGCCCAGAGCGTCGCCGGTAGCCACGCGGCCTTTGCCCGTATCGTCTCCCGGTATCAGTCGCTGGTGTGTTCCATCGGCTACAGCGCCACCGGGAATATCAGCCAGAGCGAAGACCTCGCCCAGGAGACCTTCCTGGCGGCGTGGCGGAGCCTGCGCGAACTGCGCGAACCCGAACGTCTTCGCGCGTGGCTGTGCGGCATTGCGCGGAACCTGGCACACGGCAGCCTGCGGCAGGCCGGCCGTGAACCGGCGCATGCAGCCTCGGCACTGGACGATGCCGCCCAGGCCATCGACACCGGTCCCTTGCCGGTGGACAGTGCGATCAGCGACGAAGAACAGACCTTGCTCTGGCGCGCCATCGGCGAAATTCCGCCGATCTATCGCGAGCCCCTGGTGCTGTATTACCGGGAGCACCAATCCGTCGAAGCCGTGGCTGATGCGCTGGACATCAGCCTTGACGCCGCCAGGCAGCGCTTGTCGCGCGGCCGCAAATTGCTGCATGAACATATCGCCGGCTTCGTTGAAGGTGCGCTGGCCCGCAGCGTGCCAAGGGCGGACTTCACCCGCGCGGTGATCGCCGCACTGCCGATCGGCCCGGCGGCCATGGCGACCGCGACGTCCACCGCCACGGCAAAGGCTGGCGCCATGGTCAAGTCCATGAGCCTGGTGTCGACGTTGCAGTGGTTCGCGGGGCCGGCCATCGGTGCCGTGGGCGCTTACTTTGGCGTGAGGGCAAGCCTGGATGCCGCCGTGACGCCACGCGAGCGATCAAGGGTGTGGAGTCAGCTGCGCGTGATCGTGGCGGGCCTGCTGGTATTTATCCCATTGCTGCTGGCCTTTACGTTTGCCGGCGGCTTCTGGCTGCAGCACCCGGTGCTGTTCGCGCTGGCTGGCATAGGCCTGCCGTTGCTGTTCGCAGTGTGGCTTTGCCTGGTCGTGTTGCGCTTTACCCGGGAATTGCGCGTGCTTCGCGCCGCCGAACAACGTGCGCATCCGCAAAGCTTCCTGCCCGAAGCCGGCAAGCCTGCTGCCTTCGCTGAATATCGCAGCGCCTGGACGTTGCTCGGGCTGCCGCTGGTGCATATCCAGTTCGGCACGCCGCCCGTCGATGGTGGTTGGGCCCGCGGCTGGATCGCCGCGGGCGACCGCGCCTTCGGTGTGTTGTTCGCATTCGGTGCGGTGTCGGTAGGCGGCATCAGTGTGGGCGCCGTATCAGTGGGATTGGTGTCGGTGGGCTCGGTAGCCGTGGGCGCGGTTGCGGCTGGCACGCTCGGCGTCGGTGTGCTTGGATTTGGCGCGATGGCCATCGGCAAGTTCGCCATGGGCGCTTACGCCGTGGGCTGGACTGCCGCAGCCGGGGCCATCGCCGTGGCCCACGACTACGCCTGGGGCGAACACGCAGTCGCCTGGCATGCCAACGATCTGCAGGCCGGCGCTTTCATGCTTCGACATCACGCGCAGGAGGCCTTCACCGGCCTGCTTGCGTTGACGGCAGCCCTCGTCGTGCTGCCTTCGCTGGCCTATGCAGCCTTGCTGCGGCGTCGCCGGCGCATTTCAAAACCACCTACGGGGAACTGACATGTCCGTTACTGGCAACACCGCGCCGCGTTTCACGGCGCTAGGGTACCTGCGCGCCTTCATCACACTACTGGTGGTGGCCCACCATGCAGTATTGGCCTATCACCCCTACGCACCGCCGCCCACGGCGATGGATGCTCCGAGTTGGTTGTGGACGGCCTTTCCCGTGGTCGACGCGCATCGCTTCGCTGGCGTGGATCTTTTCGTGGGCTTCAACGATGCCTTCTTCATGGCGTTGATGTTCCTGTTGTCGGGCTTGTTTGCCTGGCCTTCGCTGCGACGGAAGGCAGCGGTGCCTTACGTGCGAGGCCGCTTGTTGCGCCTGGGTGCGCCTTTCCTCTGGGCGGCCGCGCTGGTTGCACCGCTGGCGTACTACCCGACTTACCTGCAAGGCGGTGGGGAAGGTGTAGCGGGATTTGTCCATGCATGGCTAAGCCTGGGAGCATGGCCGGCGGGGCCGGCATGGTTCCTTTGGGTACTGCTTGTTTTTGATGCGATTGCAGCGCTGGTGTATCGCCTTGCGCCCAATGCTCCGGACGTGATCGGCCAATGGTTGTCATCGCGTGCGCCGCTGGCCTGCTTTGGTGTGTTCGCGCTGGTAGCCTCGATCGCCTACGTGGCCCTGGCCTTGGCGGTCGATCCGTTCCAGTGGGCGCACGCTGGCCCGTTCTTCGTACAGACCTCGCGCGTGTTGTTGTATGCCTGCTACTTCGCCGTGGGCGTAGTGCTGGGCGCCTCCGGCGTGGCGAATGGATTGCTCGCAGAAGGCGGCCGATTGGCGCGGCGCTGGATCGGGTGGACGGTGGCGACGCCGGTGGCATACCTGGTGCTGGTGGTGGCGTTCGTGATGGTGGTGTCCAACCCGCATCCTTCACGGGCGCTGGTGGTGTTCACCGATGTGGCCTTCGTGGTGTCAGGCCTGGTTTCGTCGTTCGCGGCATTGGCGATCTTCCTGCGCTTCGCCACGCGTCCGGTCCGGATGTTCGACTCGCTCAGCCGCGATGCGTTCGGCATTTACCTACTGCACTATCCATTCGTTACATGGCTGCAGTTCGCCTTGCTCGGGTTGGCGTGGCCGGGTGCGGTGAAGGGCATGCTGGTATTTGTAGGCGCGGTGATGCTTAGTTGGGGAACCGTGGCTGTGTACCGGCGTGTGCGAACTGCGCATGTTCGGATAGCGGCCTACAGCTAGTTCAGCCCGTGGGTCAGAACAATTCTCCCTGCGGAGAATGAATCCTCGGTGGCACGAACTTCGACGTATCCAACACCGTGTCCCACGCGCGGTGCAGGCCCGCCTTCCGCGAAGCAACCTGCACCCGCTTGCGAATGATGTCCGCGAATACCCCTTGCCCGCGCATGCGCGTCGCAAAGTTGGAGTCGTAGTCCTTTCCGCCATTCATCTGCTGGATGAGACTGATGATATGTGAGGCGCGGTCTGGGTAATGCTGCTCGAGCCACTCCCGGAACAGCTGCTTCAACTCATGCGGTAGACGCACGCACGTGTATCCGGCTGACCTCGCGCCAGCAACGCCTGCCTGCTCGATGATTGCCTCCAGATCGCGTTCGTTGAGGGCCGGGATGATCGGCGCGACGAGCACGCCGACCGGGACGCCTGCGCTTGCCAGCGTCTGCACCGCCTTCATGCGCCGGTGTGGCGCGCTCGCGCGTGGTTCCAGTTTCGACGCCAGCTTGTTGTCCAGCGAGTTGATCGAGATGAACACCTGCACCAGGTTGCGTTCGGCCATCGGTACGAGAATGTCCAGATCGCGTTCTACAAGGGAGTTCTTCGTCACGATCGTGCACGGATGGTTGCATTCATTGAGCAAGGCCAGGGCGGCGCGCGTGAGGCGCCACTTCTTCTCGATGGGCTGATACGGGTCCGTGTTGCTGCCAATGTTGATCGGCTTGCAAATGTAGTTACGTTTGGCTAGCTCCCCGCGGAGAATTTCTTCCAGGTTGGTCTTGGCGGAGAGCTTGGTTTCGAAGTCCAGGCCAGGCGACAGGTTCAGATAGGCGTGGGAGGGGCGGGCATAGCAATAGATGCAGCCGTGCTCGCAACCGCGGTAGGGATTGATCGCCTGGTCGAAGCCGACGTCCGGGGAGTCGTTGCGGCTGATGACGCTACGGGCGCGTTCCTCGCGTACCTCGGTGATAGGCCGCGGGACCTCTTCGACGTCGCGCAGCCAGCCATCGTCCTCGGCCTGGTGCCGCGTATGCTCGAAGCGCCCTTCCGGATTGGAGGCAGCGCCGCGCCCCTTATGGACATGTATGGTGGGCAAGGGGTCGGACATGGCTTTATCGTAGACGGCGCATGTCTCAGCGCATGCGACATGCAGGCGTGCGCGGTAAAACAGCGGATGACGTCCCGGTGCCAACCTGCTATACGTAATTTGTAGTACAAATAGGGAAGAATAGCGAATGGTGAAACCCATAGTCGTGCGCAGCCTGCACAATCAGGTGATCCAGGAGTTGGGGCAACAGATCGTCAGCGGCGAACTCGAGGCGGGCCAGAGCCTGCCACGGGAGGAACTGCTGGCCGAAAGCATGAGCGTAAGCCGGACGGCACTGCGCGAGGCGATGAAGGTGCTTTCGGCGAAGGGCCTGATCGAGTCGCGCCAGAAAACGGGCACCCGGGTGCGCGCGGCGATTCACTGGAACCAGCTCGATGCCGATGTGCTGGCCTGGCGCTGCGCGGCGATGCCGACGGATACCTTCGTCGAGGAGCTGGTGGAGATGCGCGAGATCGTCGAGCCGGCCGCCGCGGCCGCGGCAGCACGCCGGCATACGCCCGAACAGCTGACCGTGATCAAGAACGCCTACGAAGCCATGGCTGCCGCCGAAGACCTCGATGCCTGGGCGACCGCCGACCTGGCCTTCCACGAAGCCTTGCTACGGGCCACCAACAACGGGTTGCTGACGTCGCTGTTCTCGGTGATCGAGACCGCGCTGGGCACCTATTTCGTGATGTCGGCGCGGAACTCCGCCAATTTCAAGCTGGCACTACCGCAACACTTCAAGGTGTACGACGCGGTCCGCCGACGCCAGCCGGAGGTCGCGCGCCAGGGGATGCTGAAGCTGGTGGCCGACTCGCGCAGCAATGTCCATCACCGGCCCGGGAAATCCGGGACCTCGTGACGGTGAAAGCGGCCGGTCAGCGGCCGCCGTTCACGCGATCGAACACCACGGCGGCGGCATCGAAGTCGCTATGCAGGCCCAGATCGATACCGTGGCTCATCCAGTACGCACCGCTGGCGACAGCGGGTGTGCCGGGCGCGACGGTGCCATGGATCGCCCGGTAGCGATAGCGCGACGAGGCGTCGAGGCCCTGCAGGTGGATCGTGGGATAGGCCTGCGCCTCCTGGCCCTGGCGCAGAAAGGCGAACAACACGGCTTGGCTGCCGTCGGCCGCCACCGATTCGGTCGCCGAGTACGGCGCCCGCTCCTGCGGTGACAGCAGGCGATATAGAAGCCCTTGCTGCACCGTGGCACGGATGCCCTTGTACGCCTCGACATAGCTACGCGCCGTAGCGTCCTCGGCGGGCGTCCATTCCAGGATGTTGGCGCCAATGCCCAGACCGCCCTGCATGGAGGAGAGGAAGCGGAAGTCCAGGGAGCTATTGCGTTTGTTGACCCAGTTCGGCGAACCGGTCACCCACGCCATCATCACCGCCGGCGTATAGGCGTAGGAGAAGCCGTCCTGGATCGAGAGGCGGTCGGAAGGGTCGGTATTGTCCGAAGGCCAGACCTCGTCGGTCAGGCCCATGATGCCCAGGTCCACCCGGCCGCCGCCGCCCGAGCACGACTCTATTTCCACACCCGGATGGCGTTCGCGCAGCCGGCGCATGATGTCGTAGAGGTTTTGCACATAGGTCACGTAAACCTTCTGCTGCTCTTCCGGCGCGACCTGCGGCCAGCCCGGCTCCGACCAGTTGCGGTTGTAGTCCCATTTCAGGAACTGGATGTCGTTCTCGGTGAGCACTTTGTCCAGCGCATTGAAGACATAGTCGCGGACATCCTGGCGGGCAAGGTTCAGCACCAGCTGGTGACGGCCGAGACTGCGCTGGCGGTCCGGGAAGTTCAGTACCCAATCCGGATGCTGGCGATAAAGATCGCTGTCCGGGTTGACCATCTCAGGCTCCACCCACAGGCCGAAGCTCATCTTCAGTCCATGGACCTTGTCGATCAGCGGCTTCAGTCCGTTGGGGAATTTTTCCCGATTGACCACCCAATCGCCCAGCCCTGCCTTGTCGCTATTGCGGGCGCCGAACCAGCCGTCATCGATGACGAAGCGTTCCACGCCGAGCGAGGCGGCCTTTTCGGCCAGGCGTTCCTGTTCGGGCTCGTTGACCTTGAACTCGGTAGCTTCCCATGAGTTGTAGAGCACCGGGCGCAGCTTCGGCTTGGGGCCTTCGGGCAGGATGCGGGTGATTTCGAACCGGTGCATCAGGCGCGAAGCCTCGCCGATGCCGTCATCGGTATAACCGGCGTAGAACACCGGCGTATCCAGGCCCTCGCCCGGCTGCAGCCGGTAGCTGAAATCGAAGGGATTGAAGCCGCCGGTGATACGCACCTGGTTAAGCACGTCCTGGTCGATGTGGATATTCCACGAACCGCTCCAGCCCAGCGCGCCAAACCACACATGGCCCTGCGACTCGTTCCAGTGGCCACCGCGCTCGATGGCGAACCAGGGGTTGTTCTCGTCGCCCGTGGAGCCACGACGGCTTTCAAGGTCCGTGGCGCCTGGCGTGAGCGGCCGTGTGCGCACATGCCATTCGGCGGCCCAGGTACCGGTGAGGTAGCGCAGCGAATAGTCGGTTGCCGCCGGCAGGTTCCAGCTGGCCGCGGCTACGCGGTCAAGCGTCATCACCTGGGTGGCGTGGTTCTCGATGCGGGCCGAACGACCGATGATGCCAGTGGCGGGGTCCGCCACGTAGCGCAGGATCACGGTGACCTTGGCGGCCTTGTCGCCCAGGGTGACCTGCAGGCCACCGTCGTCGATCTTGTAATTCTCGTAGCGAAGGATCAGGTCGCGGTTGCCGTCGGCGAAATGCGCTTTAAGGTCGGGCATGACGGTGATCGGACCGCCCCAGCCGGCATACTCCTGCGGCGTGTTGGCGCCGATGGCGTCGAAGGCGGATCGCGACTTCGGAGGCGTGGCGTTACCGACCGCATCGTCCGGCGCGAGCCGCGAGCCCCAGTAGAGCGTCTGCAGGATGCCGTCGTCGTTCACGCCGAAGGCATAGGTAATCTTGCCCGCGTCGATGCGGAAGGTTTTATGGTCCGCGTCGTAATGGATCGGGGCGGTGGGTGTCGCCGGCTTCGCGGCAAGGCCAGAGGTGCCCAGCAGCGCCAGAATGGCCGCGGCCATGGAGGTCTTGGTTTGATTCACTTGATTCCCCGGTCCCTTGATCGCCAGCTCAGATCATATAATATTATTTTTTAGTAAGTCTCACGCTGCGATGCAACACGCCCCGAAGGAGTACCGAGTCGATGCAGGTGCAAACCCAAGCCGTTGAACCCTCGGTGGCGAACCCACTCTACCTCTGGTTGATCTGCCTGGTCGCCGCGTTGGGCGGGCTACTGTTCGGTTACGACTGGGTGGTGATCGGCGGGGCCAAGCTCTTTTACGAAGCGTACTTCGCCGTGCACGATCCGGCCATGTCCGGCTGGCTGATGAGTTCGGCCCTGGTCGGCTGCGTCGGTGGCGCGGTAGTGGCCGGCATGCTCGCCGACCGCTTTGGCCGCCGGCCGGCGCTGGTGATCGCGGCCATCCTCTTCGTGGCCTGTGCGATCGGTACGGCCATGGCGAACGATGTCACGGTCTTTGCCATCTTCCGCATCGTCGGTGGTATCGGCATTGGCCTGGCCTCCGGACTTTCGCCGCTGTATATCGCCGAGGTCAGCCCGGCGAAGAACCGCGGCCTGTTCGTGGCGATCAACCAGCTGACCATCGTGATCGGCGTGCTGCTCGCCCAGCTGGTGAATATGTGGATCGCGCGGCCGGTGCCGCCCGGGCTGGATGCGGTGGCGCTGCTGCAGAGCTGGAATGTGCAGAGCGGGTGGCGTTGGATGTTCTTCGGCGAGGGCGTGCCCGCGATCCTGTTCCTGCTGCTGGTTCTCTTCATCCCCGAATCCCCGCGCTGGCTAAGCAAGGCTGGGCGTGACAGCGATGCGCGACGGGTACTCGAGCGGATCGGCGGCGTCGCCTACGCGAGCGAAGTGCTCACTGCCATGCATGACAACCGCACCGAGCACGAGGCGACGCCGATGCGCGCGCTATTGGCGAAGAAGGTGCGCCCAGTGCTGGTGATCGGCATCGTGCTGGCGGTATTCCAGCAATGGTGCGGCATCAATGTGATCTTCAATTACGCGCAGGACATCTTTGCTTCCGCGGGTTTCGATATCAACGACACGCTGAAGTCGATCGTTGCCACGGGCTCGGTCAACCTGGTGTTTACACTGCTCGCGCTACGCCTGGTCGATAGCTGGGGCCGGCGTAAGCTGATGTTGCTGGGCGCCGGTGCGCTGACGGTGATCTATGCGCTGATCGGTGCAGCTTATGCGATGCATATCCTCGGCTTGCCGGTGCTGGTGCTGGTGCTTGCGGCCATCGCGGTGTACGCGACCACGCTGGCGCCGGTGACCTGGGTGTTGCTGTCGGAGATTTTCCCCGAGCACATCCGTGCGCAGGCGGTGGCGCTTGGCGTGTTCGCGCTATGGATCGCGTGCTTCGTGCTTACGTACACCTTTCCGTGGCTCAACGCGCACCTCGGGCCGGCCGGGAGTTTCTGGTTCTACGGAGCGATCTGCGCGATGGGGTTTGTGTTTATCTGGCGGCGTGTGCCAGAGACTTCCGGAGTGTCGCTGGAGGAGATCGAGCGGCGGCTGGGAAACCACGGCTAGCCGCCAACGGGGTCAGAGTTATAACTCTGACCTCCAATCGGCAGGCGTCTTAAGCGTGATAGAGCTGACTGCGGCCACCGTCGATGAGGATGTCGGTGGCGTTGATGAAGCGCGCTTCATCGCTGGCCAGGAACAGCGCGGTGTAGGCAACCTCGGAAGGTTCACCGATGCGTTTGCCAGGCAGCAGGTCGGCCTGGCGTTGGCGCTCGGCTTCCGGATCGGGGCAGGAGGCCAGCCAGCGTTCCGCGGCTGGCGTCATGATCAAGCCGGGCGAAATCGAGTTCACGCGGATACCGCGGCTGGCGTATTCGATGCCCAGTGAGCGGGTCAGGCCGATCAGGCCGTGTTTGGCCACCGGATACGGGAAGCTGCCCGGGATGATCTTGTGGCCGTGCACCGAGGCGATGTTCACGACGTGGCCATAGCCGTTGGCCAGCATCGACGGCAGGGCCGCGCTGATGCAATGCCAGGCGCCACGCAGGTTGACGTCGAAGCAACGGTCCCATTCGGCGGCTTCGAGGGTCAGTGGATCACGGAAGACGTTCACGCCCGCGCAGTTGATCAGGATGTCGATGCGACCGAGCGTGTCGACAGTCTCGGCGAAGCACGCGTTGATCCGCGCCGCATCAGTGACATCCGCATGCAAGGGCAGGCAGCGACGGCCGGTCTGGGCATGGAGGTCCTGGCTAAGCCGGACCACCGCTTCGGCGTCCATGTCGAGCAGGGCAAGGTCGGCGCCTTCGCGTGCGAAGAGTTCCGCGATGGCGCCGCCGATGCCGCTGCCCGCGCCGGTGATCAGCGCTTTCTTGCCTTCGAGTCGTTGGGTCATGCCATGGTGTCCTGATCAGGCCCTGCACTTGAGGCAAGGGTATCGTCCACCACGCGGAAGACGAAATGGCGGGCGAAGCCGGTTTGCGGCGCAAGCATGGTCATGCCGTTGGCGACCGGGCCGCCTGGCAGATGGACGGCGTTGATCGCATGGTCGACGGGTTCGAAACAGAAGAAGTCCTCGCCGGCCGGCGTGTACATCACGAAGGCGTCGACATCGGTCTCCACGTGCAGGTGCAAGCCAAGGCGCGGCCATGAAATGACCGCGTTGCCGTTCCATGCGCGAAAGCCGTGATTCACGCCTTCGGGCAATGCCTTGTCCTGGCGGAAATCCCAGGCGGGCGGCACCTCGACGAAAGCCACGGGCAGGGGAGAATCGCCTTCGGTGATACCTACCTCGGATGCTGGCGCAAACAGGGTCGCGCCGCCGTGGCTCGGAAAGAACGGATGCAGGCCGAGGCCGAAGGGCAGGGTCGTCTTGCCGGTATTGGTGACCTGTAATTCCACATGCAGCGCGTCGTCGCGCAGCAGATAGCGCAGGCTTGCGTGGTAGGCCCAGCCGTCCGGCGTTGTTTCGTCGAGGACGAGCAGGGCTTCATGCTCACTGACGGTCTGTGGTTGCCAGTGGCGCTGCCAGCCGCTGCCGTGGATGGGGAAGGGTTCGTCGTGCCGATTTGCCGACAAGGCGATGCGGTGGCCGTCGACGGTAAAGCCGCCTTCGGCGATGCGGTTGCTCCACGGTACCAGCGGGTAGCAGGCGAGCTGGTTCGGGTCCTGGCCGCCGCCGGGTACTTTCAGCGCGAGATTGCCGGTACGCATCAGGGCCAGGGGATCGCCGCGGCCATGCCATGCGAAGCGGGCCAATCCCCCACCCACCCCGGGCAGGATCTCGACGCCGAGGCGGGAATTTTTCAGGCGTAACACGTCCATCCACTCACCTTATTACGAAGCGGGAATGCCATGAGGTAAGGGGCATCGAGACATTTCGAAGTTAAATAATAGTATTTTACTATAATAGAAATTCGTCCTAGTGCTATAGCTGCAGCGCAGCATCCCCGCCTGAATGCTATTTGCCGAAATTGTCTAGGAAGAAGTCCTATAGACGCTGCAACCGGCCGTGCGCAAAGAATTACGACATCGTAAGAATTTGCATAGCCCGCGGGCTAACACACTCAGGGGAAATCAATGCGCAAGGAAGGGCTGCTCGCCTATATGGCGATCGCTGTGGCTGTGTGTTCGGTTGGAAAGGCGTTCGCCGACGTCACCCCGGAAGACGAATACAAGAAGAAGATTCGCGTCTCCGAGGAAATCTCGCCTCTGGGCGAGCACCCCTTTGGCGAACAAATCAGCACGTATAACGGCGGCCTCTCGTTCCTGCAGGCGGATGTAACGGTTGCCGGCACTGGCCCCACGATTTCGCTGGCCCGCAGTTTTCGCATCCCGGATCTCACTCCATCTTACGAGTACCAGCAGTTCATCACCAACGCGATGGTGGACTGGGAGCTGGAGACGCCCCGCATCGAGACATACGCCGCGCCGCTCACCAGCACCACGTGGACGTTCCTGGATGCGACTCAGCGGTGCAGTTCCTTCTCGGGAATGCCGGACATTACGATTAATGGGCCGCACCAGACCTATATTACGTACGAGAGCAGCGAATGGTGGCATGGCTATCAACTGCACATCGACGGAAACTCGCAGGATCTTCTCTTCAGAGACGCGTCGAATACGAACTCGCCGCAGTCGGTACCGGCAGGGATGCCCACCAGCTATCCGATTGTCACCAAGGACAACTGGGTCGTCGGCTGCACCACGCAGACGGCAAACGGTGCACCGGGCCAGGGTTTTGTGGCGCTTTCGCCGGACGGGACTCGTTACTGGCTGGACTGGCTGGCCTATAAGAACGCGCCGACTATGAATCGCGAAGGCGGCGGTGCGTTGCATCGCAGGATCGCGATGATGCTGGCGTCGAAGATTGAAGACCGCTTTGGCAATTCGATTTCATTCACGTATGACAGCAATGGCAATCCGACGTCGGTGGCGGGTACTGACGGTCGCGCCGTGTCGCTGGCCTACGACACATGGCAACGCCCAGAGAAGGATATCTTTGGTAACTACATCAGCCCCCCGTCAACCCGTCTTCGTTCGATCACGGTGCAGCCAGCACTGGGCGCTACACGCAAATGGTCGTACGACTACAGTGGTGATCCCAGCATTCCGCGACTCACCAGCGTCACTCAGCCCGATGGGTCGAAATGGATGTTCGACATGGGCGGCCTGCAATCGCCCGTGATCGGCGCCCAGGAGGACTACCCTGGTTGTGAGTATTCCTGGCCCGATCACGCCGTCGCAGATATCAACCGCCACCATCACGCATCCGTCTGGGCTTGTCGGTACGTTCAACGTCCGTAACCGCACGCGCGGTTTTTCCAACGTAACGAAGATCTGTGACGCCAGTAGCGGGCAGATGATCATCAAGGTGCCGCACGCCTATCGTCAGGCGTCGATCGATAGCGAGGTCCTTTCCGGAGCGGGAATCGCCACCCCGAGAACGTGGTCGTACGCGTATTCCGCGCCCAATCAGAGCTGGGCTGAAGATTGCACCGCCGGCTGCGCAAACAGAGTGTGGACGGAAGTCACTGATCCCGAAGGGCACGCTACCCGCTATACCTTCAGTAATGCCTATGACGCCTCGAGCAGCCTGCTTTATCGTGTCGACGCTTACTCGGGAGCCTCGGGTTCCGCAGTCATCCGTTCGGAGGTAATGAACTATAGCGCTGCGGGCGCTGGCCCCTGGCCGGCCAGATACGGTAGTACCCAACTGCAGAGGGTTAACAAAGAGCAGATGGAGCGCGTCATGCCGATGGCCTCCAAGGTCATTTCGGTGAGCGGTGATACGTATACCTGGCAGGCAAATGCCTTCAATACATTCGTCCAACCAACGTCCACCACTCGTTCTTCGTCAGCGAACAGCAGCCAATCACTGGTCGAACAAGCCAGCTACCTCAACGACCTGCCGCACTGGGTGCTTGGCCTGCCCACGACAATGGTGGCGACCGGTAGTGGTTTGGCCGCACCAGTGACGGCCAGCCAGATGGATTACGACCTGGCCTCGGTGACGCCGCTGCGCCGTTACCACTTCGGCCAGCTCCTGATGACCTATGCGTTCAATGCCGCGGGCCAATTGGCCAGCTTCACTGACGGCAACATTAAGACCACGACGCTTTCCAGCTATAAGCGTGGTATTCCGCAGGCAATTGGCTTCCCCGACAGTACCTCGGTGTCGCTGGCGGTTGACGACTACGGGCAGATCAGCTCGATCACCAACCAGGCCGGGAACACCACCAGCTACGGCTACGACAACATAGGCCGGATCCAGGACATCACCTATCCGGCCGGTGACAGCGTGGCTTGGGCGCCCAAGCACTTCGCTTACAGCCTGCAGACGACAGCGGTGCTGGGCGTACCCGCCACTCATTGGGCGCGCACCGTCAACCAGGGCGCCAAGGTCTGGACCACTTACTTCGACGCCATGATGCGGCCGATTCTGTAAGTCGATTACCGTGCCGGTGACGGGGCACTGGCTATCTCCAGCCGTACTGAATACGACTGGCGCGGCAACAAGACCTTCCAGTCCTATCCCGTGGACGGTGCGGTCGCGCTGTCATCCATCACGGACGGCATCACCACCATCTACGACGCCCTGGGCCGGGTGAGTAGCACCGTCCAGCCTTCGGAGCTGGGGAATCTCACCACCACCACCAATTACCTTTCCGGCGCCCGCAAGCAGGTGATCGACCCGAAGGGCAATAGCACCATCACCAGTTTCCAGGTGTTCGACCAGCCTTCGTATGAGGCGGCGACCCAGGTGCAGGCGCCCGAGGGCGTGGTGCAGACCATCGTTCGCGACGTCTTCGGTAACCCACAATCGATCACCCAGGCCGGCGGTGGGGTAACGCCGGTGATCAAGTCCCTGGTCTATGACAGCTACTATCGCCTGTGCCGTACTACCGAGCCGGAATCCGGCTCCGAGGTCATGGCCTACGATGGGGCGAATAACCTGGCGTGGAGTGCATCGGGCCAGACTATCACCGGTACCGGCTGCGGCCAGGAGCAGGTGGCGGCGGCGGCGCGCACGACGCGCGGCTACGACGCCATGAACCGGGTGACTGGCATTACGTATCCGGCAGGGACGGCCGCCTCGTCGATGGCCTACACCGCCACTGGTAAGCCGCTGACGTCGGTCTCCGGCGCGGTCGGTTGGACCTACGGCTACAACAAGCTGGATCTGCCGACCGGCCAGACGTTGTCGGTTGATGGCTACAACTGGTCCATCGGCTACGGATACGACATCAACGGCGCGCTGGCGAGCACGGTGTACCCCGACGGCAAGGCGGTGAACTATTTGCCCGACGCTCATGGCCGGCCGACAGCGGCCGGGAGCTACGCCATCGGTGCCGCCTATTTCCCCGACGGCGACCTGAAGTCCTTCACCTTGGGTAGTGGTGCCAGCTACTTGGCTGACAAGAACAAGACCAGCCGAAATCTGCTGTTGAACTTCGCCTACGGTATAGGCAGCGCGCTCGCAGTTAGCGAGGATCTCGCCTACGACGCCAATGCCAACATCACCCAGATCACCGACCTCACCAACGCCGGTCAGCGGACCAAGGTGCTTGGCTATGACGGCCTGAACCGGCTAACCAATGCCGCGTCAAACCTGTGGGGTGGGACGGAAAGCTACACTTACGACACGCTCAACAACATCCGCACGCTTACCACGGCCGGCGTCACCAATACCTACAACTACGACGGCAGTAACCGCCTGGCCTCGATCACCAGCGGAACCGGCACAGTCTCGAGCTTCGGTTATGACAACCGCGGCAACGTGACCAGCAGGAACGCCATGGCACTGGTCTTCGACCAGGCCAATCGACTGACCCAGATCACCGGGCTGGACAGCTACCTGTACGACGCGGAAGGACGGCGGGTGAAGAAGGCGCCAGCGTCGGGCACGCCTACTTACTACGCCTACAGCCAGTCCGGCCAGCTGCTCTGGCAGTACGACCCGGTCACCGTCACTGGAACCGACTACATCTACCTTGGCAAGAAGATGGTGGCCAGCACGGTCAACGCCACCATTCCAACGGTAGCGCCAAACCTGTCCGGCCCGGCCATTGCCCAGGTCAACGTGGGGTACACACTGACGTGGACGGCGGTGCCCGGAGGCACTACTTACCAACTCCAGGAACAGGTGAACGGCGCGGCTTTCAATCCCGTCTCCAATCTCAACGAACTAAATCACGGCACCGCGCATACCGGCCCGGCGACGTTTGGCTACCGGGTGGCCGCCTGCAATGCCGCGGGGTGTGGTCCGTGGAGCAGCACCGTGAACGTCGTGGTGCAGCCGCCGCCCTCGGCGCCGTCTCCTCCCGCGTCCATCAGCGCAGTACTGGCCGGCGATCTGTCCAGTATCTCCGTTAGCTGGAGCGCAACTAGCGACACCACCAGCTACGTGGCCCAGGTTCAGGTCAATGGAGGAAGTTGGGGCGCGTTCTACAGCGGCACTGCCACCAGTAGCATCTTGAGCGCGCCGGCCGATGGAACTTACAAGTTCCAGGTACACAGCTGCAAT
Source organism: Pinirhizobacter soli (assembly GCF_015905305.1). GTDB lineage: Bacteria > Pseudomonadota > Gammaproteobacteria > Xanthomonadales > Rhodanobacteraceae > Pinirhizobacter > Pinirhizobacter soli. The sequence goes on along the minus strand of NZ_JADZLQ010000001.1, from coordinate 1,363,927 downwards.
GCCAACGGTTGCAGTGCATGGACGGGTCCGACGACTACGATCACCGTGGCGCACATCCCTACGATTCCAGCCGCCATTAGTGTCCCGGCGACCAGTACCGGCCCGATTGCCATCGGCTGGTCAACCACCACGTACCAGACCTATTACTCGCTGGAGCAAAGTTTCAATAGCGGTGCGTACGGGGCCATCTACAACGGCGCCGGCAACTCATATAGCTATACCGCCACCAGCACCGGTACCTATACCTATCGCGTACGTGCCTGCAATGCGAATGGCTGTAGCGGCTATGGGCCTACCTCTAGCTCCACCATCACCATCCCTCCAGCGTCCGCTCCGGGCATCAGTGCGCCCGGCACCAGCCCCAACGGGGCCTACACGGTGAGCTGGACAGGTGTCGGAGGTGCGGCAACGTACAACCTGCAGGAACAGTTTAATGGTGGTGGCTTCGCCACGCTGCAGAACATCGCCGCCACCAGCCGGGCGATTTCGGGCAACGGCAATGGGACGTACGGGTACCGCGTGCAGGCCTGCAATGCAGGCGGGTGTGGGCCATTCAGTGGTACTGCAAACACGTCCGTCACCCTCATGCCTGCCGTACCGGCGAACCTCACAACCACCTATCAATTGCCCACGTCGAAGGGCAAATACACGATCAGTTGGTCGGCATCGAGTGGTGCGACGAGCTACCAGCTGCAGGAGTCGACCGATGGCAGCACGTATACGGTGATCTGGACGGGGCCGGAGACGTCGAAGCTCTACACCAGGGTTGCCACGCAGCAGATGTTTTATTACCAAGTCAGGGCATGCAATGCAAGTGGGTGTTCGGCCTGGAGTGCTCGGACAAGCATCTACATCGATTCCATTTGATGCATCCCGTTTTACTTATGCGGTCCAAAACGTATTCAGGACGATAGCGACATGCGAATGAAAAACCTGTTGTCGGTTTACTTCAGTTTTGCAAGCGCGCTGTGTGCGATATTCGGGTCGCCTTGTATCTCTGCAGCCGAAACCGTCACTTATTACTACACGAACGAGCTGGGGACAGTGCTGGCGGCTACGGATGCGACTGGAAATGTCGTTGTGGAGGCAGATTACCGTCCCTACGGTGGTCAGGCGCTGGGAGCTCCTACGGATGGGCCTGGATATACGGGGCATGTAAATGATGCTGGAGTCGGCTTGGTGTACATGCAAGCTCGCTACTACGATCCATCATCTGGACGTTTCTTGAGCACTGATGCCTATCGCCCTGATGTAGCCGATGTCTTCAACTTCAATCGCTACGAGTATGCACATGCAAGTCCGTTCAGGTTTTATGATCCTGATGGAAAGCAAATGACACTGGCGGCCGCTGAAAAGGAAGCCAAGAAGATGAATGATTCTAGCGGGAAATCGGACTACGTTGTCGTGCCTGTTGAAGGGGGATATTCATACATGTTGCAACAACCAGCTGCATTGCAGTTGGCCATCGGTACTGATCGAGCTGCCGTCGAGTATTCGGCCAAGACGCCAGCCCAGTGTGCGGCGACGTGTACTGCAGCAAGTTTAGCGATCGCTGCGATCGCTGGAGACCAGAGCAAGCAGCCTGGATCAGACACGTTGAATTCGACAATCGAATATGCAGAGAAAGCAGAGAAAGTGGCTAAGATAGGCGAGAACTCGACGAATCAGGCCGTCAGGGAATTTACAAAAGGAGCTGGGGCTCTCTTCTCTTCGAGCAAGTTGGTTCCAGTTCCAGCAGTCCGTGCCGCATTGTTGGTACCGGCCACGGTCAACAATTTCAACGCTTGTATGAAGAAATGCACTTCTGATGAAGCGGCGAGGGTACGAGATGATGCAGATAAATAGGCCACTTCGATATCTTCTTCCAATTTTGTTGGCGGTCACACCTATGTTGGCTAATGCTCTGCCGCTAAAGTGTGCTTCTCCTGTCCCCTGGTTTAGCTATGAGTTCCTCGACCGACTCATGCTTGTAGATGGCCTCTCGGACGCGGTGGTCAACGAGGTTATGAAATCCCCGCCTGAGCGGAGTGCTAGACAGGTCGCGCTCTGGTACATATTCAGAAAGGCGGCTAACCCATCGGATGTCTGGAGGGGCGTGAACCCTACTGATTTCTTCGAGAGTGCGGAAGAGCCTGAAAAGGCCATAATGTATATTCTTATGTTTGGTAAGAAGGATCTATTCGGCTTCATGCCAGAAGCGCCCCGCCTCTCGTTACGGCGAAGTATGTTGGCATGGAAAGCTACCTTGCTGAGGGAGGATGAAACGAGGTCTCTATTGCTCGACGTATTTACAATAGGGTATGCAAGATCTGCGGCACGAAAGCCATTGAAGTTTCAAGAGGACAATAGCTTTTTGTGGGCGAGGGCAAATCTAGAGATAGAAGTTGGTGATATGAAAAGTGCATTCCGTGACTTTTCTATGCTCGCAGAGCGGGGGTCGATGCTTGGGCTCGTAAACTCCGCCTTATACATGCCTCAGGTTTTAGGTGACCAGTGTTTCGCGCGAGCGCGCTTGTTTATGTCTTTGTCGGGATTGAATGCGCCGGTGACATGGACGCGTCTTCCCGGTGCGGCCAAAGATGCGCCGATGTTCCAAAATGCATCGCCGTTGAGAGATTCACAAGGAACTTTCTAGGCATGGCTCCATGGGAGCTATCAAAGGAATTCTTACTTTGTCGAGTGCTGTTCATTCTTGCAGGTTTAGGGACGACTGCTTGTGCTTCTGACGATACTGCCATCAAGGGGGAGGTGCAGTCGGAACAACTTAGCCCAGACGGTAGCGTTAAGGCACTCGTATCCATAGTTGGTACAGGGGCGACGGATGTCGACGTCTCGCATGTCTATTTGCGGAAGAAGGAAGGCGGCGCCGTTCACGAAGTCATGCGGACCAATGGGTCGGGGATGCGCATTAGTTGGGTAAGCAAAGAAGAGCTAAGGATCGTTGTGCCTTGTGGTGCTGTGCTGAACTTCAACAACACATGTGGTCCAACGTGTCATTCGTATCGTTTCTGATCTTGGCGTTAGCGCCAATGTGTAGCAATGCCTCTTCGAGCTGTGCTGACCTCTCCGACACGCAAAGAGTGGTCGCCGAAATAGCGAAGAACTACATCTTTCGCACATATCCCGACTTCAAGGCGGATGACCTCTGCCTGCAGGTGACCGACAGTCAGGGCAAATGGGAAGTCACTTATCGACTACCCGCCAATAGGATTGGAGGAGCGCCCGTAGTGTTGATAGACAAGCAGACCGGGGATGTATTGCGCTCCTACCGGACTCAATGACGGCATGCCCTGCATGCTTGACGATGTAGTGAAGGGATATCGCTTATGGCTTCCGTTAATCTGAACAATTATTGGGGTGTCCAACTTAAAGGGTTGCATTTCGACCACGCGAGTATGGTTATAACCATTGATCTTTTCTGGACTGATGACGGCGCATCCAAAGAGGCCAAGCTTATTTTTCACGCGGTAACCAGTTGCCGATTACAGGCCGAGAAGGTTTTTGAGAGCGAAGTCGTGGAATTGGTTTCGTTAGATGCGAAGAAGACAGGCGGCCGCCTACGGATAACTGGAGAGCTCTCAAATTATGCTTTCGACATTGATTGCGCGGAAGTAGAGGAACTATTGGACGAAGACAAGTGCAGTAACGGAACACGGCGGTCCAGTTAGGAGCGAAATCGATGCCACACGGTTGGGTTAACTGGCGTATCGCCTTCATGGCCATGATTGTCCTGAGTGCTTCATGTGGAGCAGCTACGGCAAAGCCAGCTTTGACTGTGGTCGTTACGGTCGTGAATCGCGACACCGATAAGCCGATGGCTAATGCGGAGTTGTCGCTATACAAGTATCGGTGCTTTTTTGTGTGTCACCGGAATTTTCTCCTTAAGTCGACCACTGATGAATATGGAGTGGGATCCTTTGTCCTGGACAACAAGGCAAGCTATCGCATTTCTGTTACCAGCTGTCCCCGGAAGATAGTTCCGCCTTGGACTGAAATATCAGAGTTCGAGTTCGACCATCTTCAGGGCGGGATTGGCCAGAAAAGCGTAACGATCAAGTTCTCACCGACTTTTTGTTTGCCGAAGGACGGTTGATTTGGTGAAGCGTACGTTCAACTGTGGCGCGTTCTCGACGCTTGGCTTGAGCGACTGACGTCAACGGACAGGGGCATCGGCCGCCAGCGGCCGCACATACGTCACCAACGACACTAGCGTTTTGCCGGGCTCCTCCACCGCCACCTCATGAGCCGAGTTCTCGAACCAAACCAGTCGCTTTGATGGTGCCTGCAACTTCCCGAACCAAGCTGCCGCCAGGCTGGACGAGACATTGTGATCATGTCTGCCCAGGAACAGCACCACGGGGCAATCCAGTTTCTGTATACGGCTCAGGTCTAGCGTTATGACCTTGCCAAGGAGTTTATTCAGCGAGTACTGGCTGGCCTCGCCAACCTTGTCCACGTCGGCGTCGGTGTATTCCGGCGATAGTGACATGGCCGCACCTTCTGCCTGACCGCCTGTTCGTTGGTAGACCATGCCGCCGAATTGATTGAGCCATTTGCGCTGGATCATCAAACTGGCAACGGTGATCGGTTTCGAACCAGTGCCGTAGGGTGCGATCGAATTGAGCTCCGCAATGGCTTGCGCATTGGAGGCCTTCTTCGCCTCGTCCATGTCAAATTGCCAACCCTCGCGTTCGCTCTGCGGCATGTTGGTCATCTGGGCGACGCCGATGTAGGCGTACAGCCAGTCCGGGTGGCGCTGGGCGACTTCGAGGCCGAGGTAGGTGCCCCACGAGTGGCCCAGCAGGAAGATCTTGTCCCGGCCGAATTCCTTGCGCAGCCAGCTCACCATTTCCTCGGTGTCGGCGATCATCCGTTCCGGCGTCATGGTGGGGGCGACGGCATCGGGGTCGTTGGTGGCGTAGGTGCTGCCGGCGCCGCGTTGGTCCCACTGTACGACGGTGAAGTACTCCTCCCAGCCGCGCTGGAAGTACCAGCTGGTGGGCATCGATACCCAGCCAGGGCCGCCGTGCACCATCAGCAGGATGGGGTTGCGCTTGTCGGTGCCGCGGATGCTCACCCATTGGTCGATGCCGCCGATGCGGATCTTCTCGTGCCGCTCGATGCCTTGGGGCGTCACGATGTGGCGAAGGTCGGCGATGATCTGCACTGCCTCGGCGCGGTTGGTGGGTGATGGGGGGTCTTCTGCACGCGCAACGGATGCGCCAACACAAAAGCAGATCGACGCCATGGTCAAAAGTAATGCGAAGCGCACGGATACCCTCCCAACTGCGGGCCGGCGGCCAGCATTTGCCTGGATAGTAAGCAGGGCGGATTACGTTCGCCAATGAACTTCTGGCATGGGTAGCGTGAGTGGTCACGCTTGTCCATCTCGCGCCGGGCACGAAAGTGGTGGCAGGCAGCCAGGGTCAGAGTCCGCAACATAAACGGTCGGGCTTGCGCCCGCCTGGCTGCCCGCCCGAAGACAGATGGCCTCGATCGTCGCGGGGCGTACTTGCAGGGACCGTTGTTGAGCCAGCCGTAGGGATGGTGGCAGGCAGCCAGGATCAGAAACCGTGCACATAAACCGGCCGAGCTTGCGCTCGCCTGGCTGCCTGCCCGAAGGCTGTGGCCCCGACCACCACAGGAGCTACCTGCGGTGGTCGGGTATGTACATCGGGTTCTGATACCCGATCGTCACCGGTTACCCGGCAACCCATAAATCTTCGCAAACGCGACGAGGCAATTCCATCAGAACTGTCTCAAAGTTACGCGGTAATTTTCAATCGAAGGAAGCTCAGGTTTCGCAGGGGTCGGATAGCTCGCCTGGACAAGCCTTCTCCAGACCGTCAAAATTGTTGATTACCCTGGCGATACCGGAGGATCGGCACGCTCCAGGTCGCAAGCGGCGTTGGTGAACTCACTTGAGCGTGCGTAAGCGTTTTGCGCGCCGTTGGATCCAGGCATCATGCATATCGGCATCGACTTCGGCACCAGTTACTCGGCCGCCGCGACTTACCGCAATGGCGAACTGGAAATCATCCGTTTCGGCGATGCGGCGCAATTCCGCACGGCGGTATTTTTCCCCGAGATCGTACCTGATCCCAACGATTTCACGCTCACTCCCGCGCTTGAAACGGAGGTGGAGGCGCAAGTGCGCGACCTGCGCACCCAGTTGCGGCAGTTCGGCGGTGCTGAACGCAGCGAAGACGCGCTGCGTCGTGACGCGATACGCCTGGTGCGCCGGCAGTGGCTGGAAGATCGCGCCCGCAATTCGCCCACGGCCACCTTGGAAAGCTTCCAGCACGCGCTATTTGGTGACGATGCCGTGGATGCCTATCTTGAGTACGGCGACGGCAACCTGATCGAATCGCCCAAGTCGATGCTGGGCTTCCGCATGGACCCGCAAGTGCGCAGGGTGATCGTGCACATCGCAACGCACATCCTTGAGCATATCCGCCTTACAGCCAGCCGCCAGCTGGGCGAAGCGGTTCGAAGCGCGGTGATTGGCCGGCCAGTGCAGTTCCGTTCGTCGATGGGCGAGCGCGGCTCCGAGCAGGCGGTGGAATTGCTCCGCGAAGCCGCGGCCGTGGCAGGCTTCGATGAAGTTTCCTTCCTGGAGGAACCCGCAGCGGCCGCCATGCACTATCACAAGAGCCTGGCCACCCGTCAGCGCGCCCTCATCGTGGACATCGGCGGCGGCACCACCGACGTCGCCTTCGCCGAACTCGGTGGCGGCCAGCACCCGGAGATCACCCGCAGCTGGGGCTTGCCCAAGGGCGGCACGGACCTGGACGTAAACCTCTCCGTCCATGCCTTCATGCCGCTCCTGGGCAACAACATCGCCAACGTGCCCGTGCATCACTTTGTTGAAGCGGCGAGCGTGCATAACCTTCCCAAGCAGCGGGAATTTCGCAAGCAGGATTACCGCATGGTGGACGAGCCCTGGCAGTCGCGCCTGCGCAATCTGCAGAAGCCCGGCGCCACCACGCGGCTGAACCAGGAAGCCGAGCGCACGAAGATCCTCCTATCGGCCGATGCGACGCATCACTCGGACCTCGGCTTCCTTGAAGATGGCCTTGGCGTGGACACCACCCAGCCCGAACTGATCGATGCGATCTCGCCTTTCATCAATCGCTTGAAGCGCACCCTCGACGACGTCCGCGGCGACCTTGCCAACTCCGACGTCGCCGCTAGCGTATTCCTTACCGGCGGTACCTCGCGTTCGCCCGCCGTGCAGGCCGCGGTACGCGAGAGCTTCCCGGAAATCGAACTGGTGAAGGGTGATCCATCGCTGGGTGTGGTGTCAGGGTTGGCCGTGGCCGCGGCGGAGCTTGATGGGATGCCGCCTTAAGGGTTTGATTAGACTGGGCGTCGGCAATACTGCGCTGATCAACATGATGGGTGGGTTCTGACCATGGCTGAGACCCAGGTGCTACGCGGAAGCTGTCATTGCGGCCAGCTTGGCCTTGAGTTTTCAACGGCCAGGGAGATTACGGGGATCAGTCCCCGCGCCTGCGATTGCTCGTTCTGCCAGATGCACGGGGCGGCCTATGTGTCCGATCCGGCGGGGCGGCTTTCGGTGTTCGAGAATGAGGCGGGCGCACTTCGCTTCTACCGGCAGGGGTCCAAGCGTGCGCAATTCCTGTTGTGTGCGAATTGCGGCGTGCTGGTTGCGGTCGTCATGGAAGAGGCGGGGCGTCTTTACGGTGCCGCCAATGCGGCGTGCATTGATGGGCGGCAGGCCTTTGCTGCCCCGGTGCCAGTGTCGCCCCAGCTGCTGGGTCCGGATGAAAAGGTATCCAGGTGGCAGCAGGCGTGGGTTGCCGATGTGCTGGTGGTGAAAGCGGATGCGTCGGTGAACTAAGGCTGGGTGTTTATCGGTGTGCCCTGGTGATAGAGCATCTTCCAGCCGTCGGGCGTAGAGCGCCACAGCGTGGAGCGACGGGTAGGGCGGTCGGGTTGGCGCAGGACATAAGTCACCAGGAACACGCCGGTGCCGACTTCGCGGCACTGGAAATCCTCCAGGGGAATGCTTTCTGGCTCGCCCTTGGCCAGCCGTTCCTGGACAACCTGAAGCACGACGTCGCGCGAGTACGCCGTTCCAGACCCGCCGACTTCCCAGAAGTTTTCATCGACGAAGCATTCGGCGTCCTGTCGCGTCGGGCCATAGGCGGCCGTGTGAAAGATGGGTTCGAGTTCCCTTAGTTCCAGCCAGGCGTCGCGCGTAGGCGCGCTCATCGCAACGACGCCTCGAATCCACCCGCCATGCGTTTGGTCAGAAGCTGGAAGCCTTGTGCGGCCGCGGTGCAGCACAGTGCGGAAAGACCCCATGCCCCCAGGGGCGAGGCCAGTAGCGAACCCAATGCACCGGCGTAGCGGAAACCCACGACAACGCAGCAGGCCACGAGAATGCCCGCCAGGGCGCCGGCGATACGGAGCTCGGGATCTGCCTTGGTACGAAATGGAGGCGCCGATGACGACGCAAGTTTCGCGACGTCCGCGGCGAACTCCCTCGGGAGGCCAATGGACGGCGGCTCACGCAGCGCCTGGGCGATTCGCCGATACGCTACATCCGCGTTCTCGTCACCCGATGACACGGCACCATCACGCACGGCCTTCCTGGCGCGTTCCTGAGCCTGCCATTCGCCGTCGTCGAAGCTCTGGTTGGTCATGTGATCACTCCTGTTCGTAGTTCGAGCCACTGGCGCAGCCGCTTTCGTGATCGAAAAAGGTGGCTTTTCACTGAGCCCTCGGGGACGCCGGTAATGGACGCTATTTCAGAAATCGAGAGTTCGTCCAGGTGATACATCGTCAACAATGATCGTTGCAAGGCCGGCAGCGCATCAATCGCGGCGTGTAAAAGGCGATTGATCTGGTCGTCAGCGTTGGCAGCCTCCAGGTCAAAGCCATCGCTTACCGAATCCAGCAAGGACCCGGCTTCAGGGTCGTCCGGTTCGTCCGCGATCGGGATGCGTTTTCGCTCCAGATGGCGTTTGGCTACCGAATAGGCGACCTGGGCCACCCATGATTTTAGTGGGCTGTCGAAACGATACTGGTGAAGGTATTTGAATATACGAAGGAATGTCTCCTGGCATATATCACGCGCGTCCTCCGGGTTCCTTACCATGCGCAGGACGATGTGCCAGCAAAGTCCCTGGTACCGGGATATGAGTTCTTCGAACGATCGCGGGACGCGCGCCAATACCGCTTCGACCAGCGCGCGGTCGGCGTCGGGAGATTCGGTAGCCTCAGGGCGGTTCACCCCTAACTAGATACAGCGCAGCCGTGATCGGTTGCAACCGACTTCAGATGCAACCGATCGCCGGGTGGACGTATCTACTTTCACATGGGCCCTTTGGGCATAACGGAACGACTCATGGATAAGAACGTCATCATTCCCATTGCTCTTTTTCTTTGCGTGACGTACACGATCAAGATCGTCGTTGACGCTTATTCCCGACGCAAGTTACTGCAGATCCACGGGCCTACGGAGGACTTCGCGCTGATGCTGGAAAACGAAGCCGCCGCCAGCCGGCAGAACTCGCTTCGCTGGGGATTAGTCCTGTTGGCGATCGGCATTGGATTTGGCTTGCTGGAGTTGTTCAACCTACGCGACGTGACAGCGGGTATGTTCGCCATACTCCTGGGCATGACGGGGCTGGGCCACTTGGTCTACTTCTTCCTGGCGCGTCACCTGCGTTAATGCCCGCACGGCGGGCGACGGCTGCTTTTTCGATAGCCCGGGAAAAGCACGGGCCACGCCGACTTCAAGACAGCAGCGATGACGAACAGAGTGACGGCCTAGAGGGCTTTTGTCTGGAATGACGCGATGGATTTATCGAGCGTCGCGACGACCGAAAATCGCGTAGGCAAAAGTCGCTACGAGTTCAGCATGTCTACTGGAATGGTGGCCGGGGACGGAATCGAACCGCCGACACGGGGATTTTCAATCCCCTGCTCTACCAACTGAGCTACCCGGCCATGGGTACGCAACGAATGTTGCTGGGTGAGCCGCGTATTAAATCCGGTGAGCGGCCCGGCGTCAAGCCTTCAGGCCTCCGGCGGCACGTATCCGGCGGGCTGGGCGACATCGCCACCGAAGAAATACTTCTCCATTTCCGCGGCCAGGAAGCTGCGGGTTTTCGGGTCCAGCGGGGACAGGCGCATCTCGTTGATCAGCATGGTCTGGTGGGCGAGCCACTGGCCCCAGGCTTCCTTGCTGACCTGGTGGTAGATGCGCTGGCCCAGCTCACCCGGCCACGGGGCGAAATCCAGGCCATCGGCGTCCTTGTCGAGCTTGATGCAATGCACGGTGCGCGTCATGCGGGTATCTCCCAAAGCGGTGACAGCAAGGTGCGGACGGGTGCCGGCAGGCCAAGGGCCGCGGCATCACCGGGCGCGCACCAGCGAAGGCGGTCATTGTCGGCGATGCCTGGGGTGGCTGTCGCGCGGTCGAACAGCACAGGGTGCACGTTCAGGCGGTAGTGGCTGAAGACGTGGGTAAACGGGGTGAGGGCGCGGGATTCCGCGACGCGGGCAAGCGCGGTGGCGGTGACTGCGGCATGTTCGAGGTCGATGGCTTCGGGCAGGCTCCACAAGCCCGACCACACGCCTGCGGCGCCTCGCTTTTCCAGCAGGATGCGGCCGTGTGCATCGCGCAGCACGATCATGGTGGTGGCGCGGGTGGGTATGGCCTTGGTGGGCTTGGACGCGGGGATTACGGTGGTCAGGTGGTCGCGGTGCGCTACGCAATCGGCCTGCAGGGGGCATGCCGCGCATAGTGGCCGCGTGCGCACGCACACCGTGGCGCCCAGGTCCATGATCGCCTGCGTGTAGTCGGCCAGCCGCGCGTTTGGCGTGTGCGATTCGGCCAGCAGCCACAGCTTCTTTTCCGTGGCGGTGTCGCCAGGAAATTCCTTGATGCCGTGCAAGCGCGTAAGCACGCGCTTGACGTTGCCATCCAGGATCGGAAAGCGCAGGCCGTGCGCCTGGGCCAGGATCGCGCCGGCGGTGGAGCGGCCGATGCCGGGCAGGGCGGCAAGCTCGGTGAAACCGGTGGGCAGGTCGCCGCCGTGGCGCTCCACGCACAGCTTGGCGGCTGCATGCAGGAAGCGCGCGCGACGGTAGTAGCCCAGCCCCGCCCACAGCGCGAGCACCGTGTCTTCGTCGGCGGCGGCGAGGCTGGGTAGGGTGGGCAGGCGATCGAGGAAGCGCTGGAAATAGCCGATGACCGTGCTGACCTGCGTCTGCTGCAGCATCACTTCGGACAACCATACGCGGTACGCCGTGCGCGGGTGCTGCCAGGGAAGGTTCTTGCGGCCATGGGTGTCGTACCAGGCCAGGAGTTGCGCGGCAACGTCGCTCATTTTGCCGGCGCCGTGGAGGCGGGTGCCGGCAACGTGACATCGGGGCCGCTGCGTAGGTGCAAACCCTGGATTTTCACCGGGCCGGCTTCGACGCTGGCCGCGTCCACCTTGCCATCGAACGAGGGCAGCGATAGCGGACCGCTGCCTGCCATCGACGACCACCAGGCAGCCAACTTCAGTGGTGCGATGCGCACGTCGGCGTGGTCGGTGCCGCCGTCGAGCTTTATCGCCAGCGTGAGTGGGTCGCTCATGTTTGCCGGGCTCATCGCCACGCTCGCCTGATAGGCCTCTCCGCCGCGGTTGAGATCGCCGGCCACCGAGCCCGCCACGTTGGCGCCGCCGCGCCAATGCGCGTTGCCCTTGAGGTTTGCCCGGACGTCGTTGCCCACGGTCGCTGCGACAGTGATGTCGTTGAGATCCAGCACGTCAACCAAGAGGCGTGGCGTGGTGCCAAGGTCGAGCGAGAGAGGCCGGCCCGAGGCATCCTTGCAGCGCAGCGCCAGGTTGAACGGACGGCCGCTACGCAGTTCGCCGGTATCAAGGTCGACGTCGTCCAGCCATACGGCATTTCCCCGGATCACCGTGCCGTCCTTGATCGACAAGCCGGTATCGATCGTCGGCAGGAACGGGTGCTCGCCGCTGTTGTCCGGGGGCAGGGCGTCGATGGCGGCGGAGAGGGCATCAAGGTCGACGCGCGGGCTGTCGAATTCGATGCGCGAGATCGCCGTATCGCCTCGCAGCAGCGCCCGCCAGGGCAGGATGATGCGTCCACGCGTGGCCAGCAGGATGCTGCCGCCGCCATCACCCCGGACACTGATGCCTTGCAGTTCGATCGCCGGGCGCGGCCACAGCGAGGGCGATGCGGGCTGGCTGAGCGTGAGTTCCACGCCGAGCGCGCGGGCGCGTGAAGCCAGCAGCGAGGTGAAGCGCTCCGGCTGCAGCATGACGTAGACGGCAATGACCACGCCTGCTACCAGCAGCGCGAGCAACAGGCCCAACCAGGCCAGGCTCCGCCGCCAGCGTCGGGCCGCGGTCACGAGGCGCCGAGCGCGGCCGGCAACAGGCCATCGACGAAGGCTTCGGCATCGAACACGCGAAGGTCGGTGGCCTTCTCGCCCAAACCGACGTAACGGATGGGCAGGCCGAATTCCCGCGCCAGGGCAAATACCACGCCACCCTTGGCGGTGCCGTCGAGCTTGGTCACCACAAGGCCCGTCACGCCGACGATGGCCAGGAACTGTCGCAGCTGATTCATGGCGTTCTGGCCGGTGGTGCCGTCGATCACCATCAACACTTCGTGCGGGGCTTCGGCGTCGATCTTCTTCAACACGCGGGCGATCTTGCCCAGTTCGTCCATCAGGCCGCCCTGCGTATGCAGGCGACCGGCGGTATCGGCGATCAACACATCCGTGCCACGCGAACGCGCAGCCGTCAGTGCGTCGAAGATCACGCTGGCGGCGTCGGCATCCTGGCCCTGTGAAATCACCGGCACGTTGTTGCGCTCGCCCCAGGTCATCAACTGCTGCACGGCGGCGGCGCGGAAGGTGTCGCCGGCGGCCAGTACCACGTCGCGGTGCTCATCGCGGAAGCGGCGCGCCAGCTTGCCGATGGTGGTGGTCTTGCCCACGCCGTTGATGCCGACGGTGAGGATCACGAATGGCTTGTGGGTGGAAACATCCAGGTGTTGCTCTACCGGGCGGAGCATATCCACCAGTGATTGACGCAGCGCCGCCAGCAGCGCGCCGGCATCGGCGAACTCGCGCTTGTGCATGCGGCCGCGGAGGTCTTCCACCAGTTCCGTCGACGCCGACACGCCGACGTCGGAGGTGATCAGCGTGGTTTCCAGTTCGTCCAGGAGGTCGTCGTCGAGTTTCGGATGGCGGACAAACAGCGAGCCCAGGCCCTTGGCGAAGCCACTGCCGGCGAGCCGCTCGCGCCAGGAAAGGCGCACGGCCGGTGCGGATTCTTCAATGGCGGCGCTTTCCGGTTCGGCTTGGGCAGGCGCCGGCAATTCGGACAGGGCTTCGGCCAGGGTTTCCGAGGCGGTATCCACCGACGCGGCATCGGCAGCGGGGGCGGAGGCATCCTCGCCCTCGGCGGGTTTTTTCTTCCAGAACTTGAGCATGGACCAGGGGATTGAAAGACAATAGGCAGATGCTAGCACCGTCCTTCCCACCGCCCGCTGAGCGGGCTCCAAGCTGATGGCCTCCCCGCAGCCCGGTCGGGTGCGCATCATTGGCGGCAAGGTGCGCAATTCCCGTCTTGCCGTGCCCGCAGTGGACGGCCTGCGGCCCACGCCTGAGCGGGTCCGCGAAACCCTGTTCAACTGGCTCGCCCCGGTGATCGAGGGCGCCGACTGCCTGGATCTGTTCGCCGGCACCGGGGCCCTGGGGATCGAGGCGCTTTCGCGTGGGGCGGCCAGCGCGGTGCTGGTGGACGCCGACCGCCGTGCGGTGCAGGGGATCGAGGCCAACGTGGCGCGGCTTCAGGGGATCGAGGCCACTGCGATCAACGCCTCATGGGAGACATTCCTGGCCCGGCCGCCGCGGCCTTTCGACCTGGTTTTCCTTGACCCCCCCTTCGCGCTGGACCTGTGGCAGCGGGTGGGTGATCGACTGGAGGCTGGCGGGTGGTTGCGGGCGCATGCGTGGATCTATGTCGAATCGGCCCGCGGCAGCGCCTTCACTCCGCCACCGGGCTGGCTGCTACATCGCCAGGGCACCGCGGGGGAAGTGGTGTTTGCCCTCTATCGCCGCCATCGGGTTGATCGGCTAAGCTAATCCGATGCTCGCGTCGACCCTGCCATGACCAATCCGCGCCTTGCCGTCTATCCCGGCACGTTCGACCCCATCACGAACGGCCACGCCGACCTCGTGGCCCGCGCCGCGCCGTTGTTTGATCGCGTGGTGGTGGCTGTGGCCGAAAGTCCGAATAAGGGGCCGGGCTTCAGCCTGTCCGAACGGATCTCGCTGGCGCGATTGGCCCTGGCGGATCAGAAAAACGTGGAAGTGCGCGGCTTCGATTCCCTGCTGGCCCATTTCGTTGCCGAGATCGGCGCCGGGGTGATCCTGCGCGGCCTGCGCGCGGTGTCCGACTTCGAATACGAATTCCAGCTGGCGAGCATGAACCGCCACCTGATCCCGCACGCCGAAACGTTGTTCCTGACGCCGGCGGAGCAATACAGCTTCATTTCCTCCTCGCTGGTGCGCGAGATCGGCCGCCTTGGCGGCGACATCTCCGGCTTCGTGCATCCGGCAGTACAACAGGCGATGCGCCAGCGCTGGCGCGTCGCGTCGCCTGCATCAAGCCAAGTCTGAAATATCCAAACTGGGGTGACCACCATGCGTAAACTCATTTTTGCAGCTTCCATCGCCATGACGGTCGTGGCCCTTAGCGCCTGCGGCAATTCCGGTGACGAGGACAAAGCCGCGGCACCGACCACGGCCGTGGCCCCGGTAGCCAAGCCGACCAGTCCGGCCGACACCGCTGCCTGGGGCAAGTACCTGGGCACCATCGTCAAGGCGAACATGCAGGGCATGACGGCTGACCGCCCGTATCCCTACCTGGTGCCAGCCGGTGACGACGACGCAGCCGTGGCCGGTCGCGAACGCCAGCTTGAGAACGTGCAGGGCACCACGGCCCGCGGCGTGCTGCCGGGCAACATGCTGGCCTTTGGCGGCCCGGACTCGACCAAGACCGCCGACCTTATCGTCGCGGCCTTCAAGGACACCCAGGCCGGCTCCTTCAAGAAGGTGATCGTGCTGTTCATCGGCGATGCCGCCGACAAGGACCGCGTGGGCGCCGTGGTCACGCCCACGGGCGCCGAGTACCGCTTCGTCCAGATGTAACCCCTTCGAACATGGGGGCCGGGTACAATGGCCCCCATGTCACTGAAGATCCTCGATACCTGCGTCAACTGCGACGTCTGCGAGCCGGTTTGCCCGAACAAGGCCATTTCGCTGGGCGAGGAGTACTACGTCATCGACCCCTCCCTGTGCACCGAGTGCGTGGGGCATTACGACGTACCCCAGTGCATCGAGGTCTGTCCGGTCGAGTGCATCGAGCTGGACCCTGCCCACGTCGAGGGCCAGGACGCACTTAAGCTCAAATACGAACACCTGATGGCACGCGCGGGTTGACGTGCTGCGTCGCATCATGTCGTATTGACCTCTTTGGCCCGTTGGAGATCCGCGCATGACGCTTGCACCCGGCTGGCGCGTCGCCGCCGCTTCGTTCTTCTTCGTGGCGGCAGCTGCCCAGGCGGCGCCGGCGGAAACGGCCAAACGCCCTGGCCACGCGGCCATCGCCAGTGCCAATTTCATGGCCACCAACGCCGGTTTCGAAGTACTGGCCAAGGGTGGCAACGCGTTCGATGCGGCCGTGGCCGTGTCGTCCACACTTGCCGTGGTGGAGCCGCAGAGTTCAGGGATAGGCGGCGGATTCATGGCGCTGCTTTATCGAGCCAGCGATGCGAAGGGCACCTTCATCGACGCCCGTGAGGTGGCTCCCGGCGCAGTCGACTCCAAGGTTTACCTCGACGCACAAGGCAAGCCCAACCGCGATACCGCCGAGAACGGTCCGCTCGCCGCCGGTATCCCCGGTGAGCCGGCAGGGCTGGTGTACATGGCCGAGCATTACGGCAAGTTGCCGTTGAAGGTGTCGCTGGCGCCGGCGATCCGCATTGCCCGCGACGGCTTCCAGCCCGATGAGCGTTTCCTTGGTGCCATTGAAGAACGCAAGGACGTGCTGGCGCGTTACCCGGCATCCGCGGCATTGCTGCTGCCGGGCGGCGCGGTGCCGCAGAAGGGCTGGACGTTCAAGCAGCCGGACCTTGCCGCCACCCTGGAGCGCCTTGCCGACAAGGGAGTAGAGGGCTTTTATGCGGGCGACACCGCGAAGGAACTTGTAGGTTCAGCGAAGGCGGCCGGCGGTAACTGGACGCTCCAGGACCTTGCCTCCTACAAGGTAAAGGAGCGCAAGCCCATCAACCTGGATTACCGCGGCTTCAAGATCGTCACGGCGCCGCCGCCGTCGTCCGGTGGCGTGGCGATCGCGGAGATCCTCAACATCCTGGCCGGGTATGACCTTGCCAGCATGGATATCGTCCATCGCACGCACGTCACCCTGGAAGCCATGCGCCGCGCGTTCCGCGATCACAACGATTACCTGGGCGATCCGGACTTCGTGAAGATGCCGTTGGACATGTTGCTGTCGCCGTTTTACGCCGACGGGCTGCGTGCCACCATCCTTCCCGACAAGGCAACGCCTTCGTCGATGCTGCCCATGGCGCTGGCTGCGGATCCGGGCATGCACACCACGCATTTCTCCATCATCGATGCCGACGGCAACATGGTGGCAAGCACGCTTACGGTGAACCTGGAATTCGGCTCGGCGTTTGTCGCGGGCAAAACGGGCGTGCTGCTGAACAACGAGATGGACGACTTTGCCCTGGTGCCAAACGAACCCAATGCGTTTGGTCTTCGCGGCAGCGTGGCCAATGCGCCCAAGGGTGGCAAGCGCATGCTTTCCTCGATGTCGCCCAGCTTTGTCATCGGTGCCGACCGCGTCGCGGTGATCGGCTCGCCGGGCGGCTCCACCATCATCACCCAGGTGCTGGAGGGCATCCTCGCTTTCATCGACGGCAAGGACGCCCAGGGCATCGTGGCGCAGAAGCGCTTCCACCATCAGTACCTGCCTGACACCGTGGCGGTGGAAGACGGTACGTTCGATGCGGCCACCACCAAGGCGCTCAACGACATGGGCCACAACCTCAAGGTGCGCTCGTCGTGGGGCTTCATGAACGTGGTGACCTGGGACCGCAAGGCGAACAAACTCGACGCCGCCAGCGACCCGCGCCGGCCCTCCGGGCTGGGCAAGGTGCAGTAAGGTCAGGCTCGGGTTAAAGAAATGCGCGCGACCGCCGATCACCTTGCCGATTACCACTCATAGCCACGTGATGAATCCCATCGGGCAAGGCACAACCATGAAACCGGCCCTCGGGGCGGGGATGGACGCATGAAGCCGGCCCTGCGCTGGCTGCAGCGCTTTACCCTCGTGCGCGTGATCGGTGCCTTGCTGGTGCTGGCCGGGCTTGGCATCTCCGCGACGGCCGAGCGGTCGCTGATCGACTACCGCCAGGCGCTGGCCCAGCACACCGCTGGCAGCGTGCTTGACCTTGGCGGCGGAGGGCGTCCTCAGGCGGGCCAGTACGGTGCCACCACGCGCGTGGCGGGCATGCCCAAGGTGGTCGAAACGCCCCGCGACGATGCTTTCGGTCAGCACGCTGAATCTCCCGTACTGGTTCGCCACGTGGAAATGTTCCAGTGGCGCGAAATACGCGTGGGCTCGATTGCCAGCTATGAGCTCGACTGGGTCGACCACCCGGTCAATGCCTCGAGCTTCGACCAGCCGCGCGGACACGCCAACCCCGGCGCCTTCCCCGTGGAAGGAAAACAGTTCGACGCAGGCCAGGTGTTGCTGGGCAATTTCGTGCTGTCGCCGGCCATCCTCCATGCGCTGCCGGGTTCGAACGCGCTTGCGCCGGACATGAAATCCCTGCCGGCGAATTTCGCGGCCACCTTCCAGCTGTACGACGGCGCGCTGGTCACCAGCGCTCGCCCCGGCAGCCCGCGCCTGGGCGATCTGCGGGTGTCATGGAGCACCATACCCCTGCAGGAAATCACCGTGCTGGCGCGCATCGATGGCGACACCCTGGCGCCCTCCACGCGCCCGGATGCGCCAAGTCCCGGCTTCGAAGTACAAGTGGGTGACCGCTCCCTGGTGGATGTGATCCCGGGTATGCCCGAGGAACCGGGCATGATTGTCGCCTGGCGCATGCTCGCCTTCGTGCTGGTGGCCCTGGGCGTTTTCCTGCTGTCCCAGCGCCAGCGCATGCAGCACGACGTGTTGTTCGCCCTGGGCACGGCCGCCATTACCATCGGCGCGATCACCTGCGTGCTGTGGCTGGCAGTGAGCATCGGCCAGTCGGCCGCATGGTTGCTGTTATGCGCCGCGGGCGTTGCACTGGCCAGCTGGCGGGTACACTGTCGGTCCGAAGGGGACTGACAGGAAACCAAACCGATGCGGATTACCGGCTTGTACGCGGCCTTGCTCGCGTTATGGGTAGTGGGTCTTCTCCTGCGCGTAAGCTTGTTGCGCAACCGGCACAAGATCGGCCTGGGCGATGGCGGCGTGCCGGCCATGGCCAGGGCGGTCCGCGCCCATGCCAACGCGGTGGAAACCATCCCGCTTGCCCTGATCCTGTTGCTGGTGCTGGAACTGGACCAGACCCAGCCGTGGCTGTTGCATGCCTTCGGCATCGTGCTGGTGGTGGGGCGCGTGCTGCATGGCCTTGGGCTGTCGGGCGCCAGCGGCTATTCGTTCGGCCGCTCGGTGGGCATAGCGCTTACCTTGATATCCATCATCGGCATGGCCGTGCTGCTGTTGTGGCAATTCCTGCTGCTGCACCTGCTCGTGGGCTAGACGCAGCCGGACACTTCAGCTGGCCGCAGCATCGGCGAAGGCGTAGACGTGGTCGGCCCATTGGGCGGCTTCGAAGTAGATCGCGGCAAGCTTGTGGATATCTTCCTCGCTCGTCACGTCACCGGACTCCCACTGGCGGACCTGGTCGAGGATCGGCGCGAAGGGGCCGGTGTTCTCCAGCAGCACCTGGTTGATCTCGGTGGCCAGCGGCAGGTGTTCGAGCACGTAGGACATCGGTGCATTCATCAGCGTGTCGAGCAGCGAGAACAGGCCGGCGGTGAAGGCCATTTCCTTCAATGCCGGTTTGCCCGAGGCCAGGCGCTCGCACATCTGCGCACGCACCAGCGCCAGGCGCAGGAGTTCGGGCGGACGCTCGTCCATGCCACCAAGCGCCATGGTGCTGATCCAGTTGCGCATGCGGTTGACGCCGAAGAATACCGCCGCCTGTTCCACCGATTTCAATTGGCGGGGCAGGGCGAAATAGGCTGAATTCACGCAGCCGAGCAACTTGTAGCTGAGGATGGCGTCGTCGCGGATGATCTTGCCCAGTTCGATCGGGCCGTTGTTCGGTTCATTCATGGCGCCGATCAGGCGCAGCAGGCCCAGCTTGCTCGGCGACATGCGCGGCACGTCCACACGCTCCGGCTTGAGCAGGTACTTGCCCTGGAAGCCATCGACCGGTGCATCGATGAAGCGGGCGTAATCCTCGGGCGTGTCCACGCCCGTGGCGATCGCCTTGACGTTGAAGCTCTTGATGTACTCGATGCGCGCGTTGGCGGCCTCGACATCGCGATGATCCACGGCGACCATCGCGTATTGCACGATGAACAGCAGCACTTCGAACGCGGCGCGCTGTTCTTCACCCAGGTCGTCGGGGAAGTCTTCGAGCATCAACAGGCAACCACTGGCCTTGAGCCAGCGCAGCGTGGTGAGGGCTTCTTCGTCGCCGGCCAGGGCCGGACCCACGCACACGCCAAGCCGCGCGTTCTGGCGAAGCGTTTCGGCATGGGAAACCAACAGCTCGCGCGATACGTGCAGGAAGGCGCGGTTGTCGCGCACGAGCTGCTTCAGGCTGCCGTCGGCGATGGCGGCGAGGGTTTGCCCGGTAAGGGCCTCGCTGCCGTCGGTGTTGCTGCCACGCGGGAAGGCCAGTTCGTAGGCGAACAGGGCTTGCTGGCGGTCCAGGATGGGCTGTCTCACGACGGGCAGCACCTGTGCCTGGCTCATCGACGGGGAATTGGCAAAAACTGACATGGGGACGGCCGGTCGATGGTGGGTTTCGTGTCACCCACGGCACCCGCCCCTTTCCAAGCCGCGCACCGTGGTCCTTTTCTGCTTGTTGCCTATGCCTGGGCTAGCATCCCCGGGCGCGCGGGACCGCGGGCATAACCGCCCGGGCCGTACAGTTCACTGGTTTCCGGACGGCCGGTGAGCAGCGACAATGCCTTGCGCACGTGGCGCAGACGCTGGTTCACGATGCCGCCGTTGATCTGGTTCATGTCCTTGCAGCGCGCCAGGCCGTCGACGATGGAAGGCCAGGCCGGGTGCAGGGCAGTGTCGATGTTGCCGGCGCGGCCCAGGTGCTTGCGCTCGACATCGAGCGCTTCGAGGCGGCGCAGCAGGCTTTGCTTGAAGCTGGTGGCTTCGTCCAGGGCATCGGCCGAGCCCGCGTCGAGTGCGCGGCGTTCGTCGGTCAGTGCCTGCTGGAGGGTGGTCACGGCCTGATGCATCTGGCCGATCACCGCCTCGACGGCGACAGCGATCTCTGCATTCAGGCCGGCGTTCACGACTGGCCGCCCAGCTGGCCTTCCAGCTTCAGCAGGTTCGTGGCGATGGCGCCTGGGTTGATCTGGTACGTGCCGCTGGCAAGCTGCTGGCGGATGGCTTCGACCTTGTGCGTGTCCATGACATCGCCCGCCTTGCTGGCTTGGCCCAGTGCCTGGGCGGAACTGGTGAGGCTGATACTGTCGTCGCTGGTCTTCACGGTGGAAGCAACCTGGTCGGCGGACGCAGGCTGGCCCGCCGCGGCGCTGGGCGCCTTGGGCTGGGTTTGCTGCGGCGTAATGCCGGTCTTGATCGTGGTGTTCATTCTTGGTTCCTTGGCGGCCCTTCGCGTCCCTTAACGGCCTGGGGCGCCAGAACTTTAGCCCCTGGCGGAATTCGGCCGCTACGATTGTGAATCGATTCAGCCCATGATTTTCGTGCAGCCGGTCACTGGATTACCTCGACGCTGCCCTGGCTGCGCACGATGGCGTTAAGGACCTTGCCGGAATTGGCATTGCGCACCATCACCCGGGCGCCGTTGTCACCGCTGCCCAGGGCCACGCCCTCGGCGCGCACGCTGATGCCGTCGATGGAAGCCAGGATCATCACCGAGTCGCCGCTGTGCACGGCCTGGCGGCCGGCAAGCATCCCCGGGGCCAGCACGGTGCCTGCGCGGAGCGGGCGAGCCAGGGCACGACCTTCGACCTGGGCGAGGTTCGCGATATAGCCATATCCCATGCTGGCGACGTCGCGTTCCTCGGCGTGGACATCGTCGGCGGCCAGGCCATCGCCCCGCGTCAGCGGCCGGGTGGTCACCAGCACCGACACGAACTGCTTGACCCGCAATGGGATGCGAACCGTCCACCCGCCGTCGTCAGGGCAGGTGATGGCCACGGTGATTCGTGGGCCAGCTGCCCGCCCACCAGGGATGGCCGCCGTCGGTGTGCCGGCGCATGGACGCAGCGCAAGGCGCGTATCCATCGGTTCGGAGGTTACCTCCATGCGGGCCCCGGGCACGGGCGGATTGTCCTTCAGGTACTGCGTGGCGATGGCCGACAGGCGCGCCGCCGACGGCGCTTCACCCGCCGCGACGGGCAAGGCGAGGGCCAGGGCAAGCGCAAGGGCGGCCGCGCGGATCATGCGATCTGGCTGGTCAGCACGTTGGAAAGGTTCTGCACGATGGCGTCGAGCTCGCGATGCAGCTGGGGCGCGGCCTGGCCGGCTTCGGCATGCTTGCCTTCGCCAAGCAGGCTGACGAAAACCTGGCTGTGCGTGGTGAAACGTTCACCCGCCTCGGCCAGGGCGAGCCCCGCCGTGGCATCGCGCTGGCTGCGCAGGCGTTCGATCATGCGCTGCAGGTGGGTGGTATCAAGCCAGCGGCGATCCATGCCGGAAGGATCACGCGTGGCCAGGTCCACGGCATGGTGCATGCCCTGGCTGGCTTCGCGGATCATCTGGCTCAGGCTTGCGGCATCGAGCTCGCCGTCGCCGTCAATTCGTGTCATCACCAGTCGGTGGGCCAGCACCGCGGCGCGGGAAAGGCCATCGCCCTGGCGACGGATTTCGCCGGCCACGCGACCGAGCGACGCCTGGGTGGCCTGCACCGCGGCAACGCGGGCGTGCAAGCCGCCCAAGCCCTCGCGGGCGCCATCGATCTGGCTTCGGGTGCTGTTCACGGCGTCGGCCACCTTGGCCAGTGCTCCCTGCATGCCCTCAACGCCCGTATTGCTCTGGTCCAGGCGGCGCAGGCTCTGCTGTACGGATTCTTCCAGCTGGCCGGAGAATTCGCCCACAGCGTGGGTCACCAGCTCGATCTCGCCGGTGGCCTGGGCGGTTTTCTCGGCCAACTGCTTGACCTCGTCGGCTACCACGGCGAAGCCGCGGCCGGCCTCGCCCGCGCGGGCGGCCTCGATGGCGGCGTTGAGCGCCACCAGGTTGGTCTGGTGGGCGATGTCCTGCACGGCGGCGGTGAGCGCGCGGATCTGCTCGACGTAGCCGGCGAACTTGGCGTGGTTGCGGGTCATGCCCGACAGCGCGCTGCGCAGCAGGCGCAGCTGGCCGTCGAGCTCTGCGACATTGTTCGAACCCTGGTCGCGCGCCTGGGCGATGCCGGCGATGCCCGCGTGGCTTGCATCGAGCGCCGTGGAAATCCTGGCGCCGGTATCCGTCAAACGACCGACGCTGTCACGCGCGTCGTCGACGCAGCGGGTCAGCTCCACCAGCTGGGTGCCCATCGCCTGGGCCCCGGACAACACCAGGCCCTGCTGCTCGAGCGCCTGGGTGGCGGCCGAGGGTGCGGTGCGCAGCTTCGGCGCGGCCAGCAGCGGCGCAAGTGCCCGTGCCGCCCGCGGAAATTGCTTGGAAAGCGACTTGGCGCGGGCCGCATCGCCGGCGGCAAGCGCCTGGGCGATCTGCTCGACCTGCTGACTCCAGATAAGGCTCATAGATAACGACGGCTCCGAGGGTGTCCCCATAGATCGACACGAGGACGCGAGACTTGAGGAAGCAAGGCATATGCCAAGCGAGCCGAGCCTTCAGTTTCCCCCGTCCCCGGCCGATAAGCCGCCATCCCAAGCATGGACTTAACCTAAGCATGGCCGGCCCGCTGCTCGAAACCGTCGAACGCTTCACCCGCCTGGCGGGCCACAACCGCGTGGCCATGCTGATGTTCCGTCTCGGCGACGGACAGGACTTCGGCATCAACGTGTTCAAGGTCCGCGAGGTGATCCGCCGCCAGCGGCTCGAGCGCATGCCCAGCATGCATGAGCTTATCGCCGGCAGTTTCGACTACCGCGGCCAGACCATCCCGGTGATCGACCTGGCCCAGGCCATGGGGTATCCGCCGCTGGCCGATCACCCGGAGGCGCATTTCATCGTCACCGAATTCAGCCGCAGCGTGCAGGCCTTCCTGGTATCTGACGTGCAGCGCATCGTTCATTGCGATGGCGCCGGCATGGCGGCGCCACCGCCGTCGTTGGGTTACGGCCCCCGTGTCAATGCCGTGACACGGCTGGACGGCAACCTGCTGGCCATTGTCGATGTCGAGCAGGTGCTCGCCTGCATCGAGCCTGCCAAGGTGGAACTTTCATCGCGCATCGGCAGCGTCCCGGGCGACGCCCGCCGGCGCCCCCGCCGGGTGCTGGTGGCGGATGACTCGATGGTGGCCCGCACGCAGATCGTGGAACTGTTCCGCCAGATGAACCTGGATTGCGTGGTGGCCAACGATGGCCAGGAAGCTTACGAGAAGCTGGTGGCGCTGGCCGAAGGCGACAGCGACGACAACGTGGCCATGGTGATCTCCGATATCGAGATGCCACGCATGGATGGCTACGCGCTTACCCGCGCCATCCGCGAGGACGAGCGCCTGAAGCACTTGAAGGTATTGCTGCACAGCTCGCTCAGCGGCGTATTCAACGAGTCGATGGTGAACCAGGTGGGTGCCGACCGCTTCATCGCCAAATTCCAGCCCGACATACTCGCCGCGGCCGTGGTGGAGCTGTTGCCGGCGGAAGAGCCCGTCCGCTGGGCGTCGTTGTAACTAAAGGCCCCCAAGTGCCTGAATTCCGGCGCCCGGGTCGCGCCGGAAAAATGCCGCCAAGCTATTAAATCAAGTTAAATCATATAGTTAATTGATGGCATAGGTCTTGCTCAACGAACTCCGTCATTCCACGGGGCTCGGCGCATGAGCAACTTCACCGACAACATGTTCGGCATCCATACCCAGGCCCTCGGCCTGTGGCAGAAGCGTGCCGAGGTCATTTCCTCGAACCTGGCGAACGCGGACACGCCCGACTACAAGGCGCGTGATGTGGATTTCCGCCAGGCGCTGGCGGCGGCCTCCGGCTCAGGCGAAAGCGGCGGCCTGCAGATGACGGCGACGTCCGAGAAGGACTTGGGCGGCATGGGGGCCATCCCGGGCCACGAGTCGCTGGCCTACCGCGTGGCCTCCCAGCCGACGATGGACGGCAATACCGTCGATACCCAGGTGGAACAGGCCCAGTTCGCCGGCAACGCCGTGCACTACCAGGCTTCCTTGAGCTTCATCACCGCACAGATCCGCATGATGCGCACCGCCATCAACGGGAGCAGCTCGTGAGTCTTTTCAATATTTTCGACGTGGCCGGTACCGGCATGGCCGCGCAGTCGATGCGCCTGAATACCACGGCCAGCAACCTGGCCAACGCCGACACCGTCGCCGGTAGCCCGGAAGCGGCCTACCGTGCGAAGTCGCCGCTGTTCTCGGCCGCCATGGCCCGCCAGATGGGCGGCGTCGGCGCAGGCGGCGATGCCGACAGCGCCATGGGCGGGGTGAAGATCCTGGGCGTGAGCGAAAGCCAGGCACCGGTGGATTCGCACTACGAACCCGGCAACCCGCTGGCCGATGCCGAAGGCCGCGTCTACTCCAGCAACGTCAACCCGATCGACGAACTGGTCAACATGATTTCCGCCTCGCGTTCGTACCAGAACAACGTCGAGGTCATGAACACAGCCAAGCAGCTGATGTTGAAAACCCTCGACCTCGGCAAGTAGGAATTCCCATGAGCACCGTTGATACCAACAACACCACCAATACGTCGAACTCATCGTCGTCGTCTTCGTCGTCATCCTCGACCGGCGCGATGTCGCAGAGTGACTTCCTGAAGCTGATGGTGGCCCAGTTGCAGGCGCAGGACCCGACCAACCCGGTCGACAACCAGCAGTTCGCCTCGCAGATGGCGCAGTTCTCCACGCTGTCGGCCACGCAGGACCTGAACACCACGGTGACCTCGCTGGCCAGCCAGCTCTCCAGCGCCTCGCAAACGGGCCAGGTGCTCAGTTCAGCAAGCCTGGTCGGTCGCAACGTGATGGTGCCGGCCACCACCACCGCCTATGACGGCAGCACCGCGACCAAGGGCGCGGTCAACGTGGCCACGGCCGGCGCCGTGGTGATCAACATCACCGATGCGTCCGGCAACCCCGTGCGCACGATCAATCTCGGAACCCAGAGCGAGGGCCTCTCGCAGTTCACCTGGGACGGCAAGGACGACAGTGGCAAAGCCGTCGCGGCGGGAACCTACACGCTTGCGGCCACCGACGCCGGTACCTCGGCCAATACCTTCATCTCCGGCACCGTGACCGGCGTGGGGTATGGCGGATCGACCGTCGGAACATACCTGCAAGTGGCTGGCGTGGGCGGCGTGCCGCTCGCCCAGGTCGCGCAAATTCTCTGACGCACTTTCGACTTCGAATCCGAGGAACTTGACTCATGGCACTCAATACCACGCTGACCGGCATCAATGCCGCGCAGTCCGACCTGAACGTGATCTCCAACAACCTGGCCAACGCCAACACCACCGGCTTCAAGGGCTCGCGCGCCGAGTTCGCCGACGTGTTCGCCGTGACCGGCAACAACATCAATGCCACGGCCGTGGGCTCGGGCACGCGCATGACCGACGTGGCCCAGCAGTTCCAGCAGGGTGACATCGAGACCACGTCCAACAGCCTGGACTTCGCCATCTCCGGCAACGGCTTCTTCACCGTCAACACCGGCAGCGGCCTGGCTTATACCCGCGCGGGCAACTTCCACGAGGATGCCTCGGGCAATGTGCTCACGCAGGAAGGCTATAACCTGCAGGTATATCCGCCCAACGCCATCGGCGGCGGCTTCGACACCAGCACGCTGAAGAACCTCAACCTGACCACGGCGCAGAGCGCGGCTACGGCCAGCACGAAGGCTGCGATCAGCGCGAACCTTCCCTCCAGCGCCTCGGTCCCTACCACCACGCCCTTCAGCACGTCCGATTCGGACAGCTACAACAACACCACCACCTTCAACATCTTCGATTCGCAAGGTGGATCGCACGCGGCCACGGTGTACTACGTCAAGACCGGTACCAACAGCTGGGACGCGCACCTGTTCATGGACGGCCAGGACGCCGGCACGCAAGCGATGACGTTTGATGCGGCCGGCAAGCTGACCACGCCCGCCAACGGCAACCTGGCCTTCAACCCGGTGAACTTCGGCAACGGTTCCAACCCGGTCACGATGACCTTGAACATGAGCAACACCACCCAGTTCGGCACGGATTATTCCGCGGGCGCTGTGGACAAGGACGGCAACGAGGCCGGCACGCTTTCCTCGATCGACGTGGATTCGAAGGGCGTGGTCACGGCCAACTACTCGAACAACCAGACCGCGCAGCTGGGGCAGGTGGCGCTTGCCAACTTCGCCAACCTGCAGGGCCTGCGCCAGACCGGAAATACCACCTGGCTTGCCAGTGCCGACGCGGGCACGGCCGTGATGGGCAGCTCCGGTTCCGGCCAGTTCGGCACCGTGCAGTCCGGCGCATTGGAGAGTTCCTCCACCGCCGATACCACCAGCCAGCTGGTGGACATGATCAAGGCCCAGCGCAACTACCAGGCCAATGCCCAGGCATTGACCGTGGACAACACGCTGGCCAGCACGCTGTTCAACGCGATCTCGCGCTAAGCGAAGAAGCGATAAGGGTCTTTAGCCATGGATCATTCCATCTATGTCGCGATGACCGGGGCCTCGCAGATGATGCGGGCCCAGGACGCGGTCAGCCACAATCTTGCCAATGCCAGTACCACCGGCTTCAAGAGCGAGCTGACTTCGTTCACGTCCGTTCCCGTGCTGGGCGATGGCGAAAAGACCCGTATCAACACCGTGGCCTATGGACTGGGCAACGACATGACCCAGGGCGCGCTGCAGTCCACCGGCCGCACGCTCGATGTAGCCGTGCGTGGCCCGGGGTTCATCGCCGTGCAGGCACCGGACGGCAGCGAGGCCTATACCCGGGCCGGCGACCTGCAACTCACCGCCGACGGCACGCTCACCGATGCCAAGGGCAATCCGGTGATCGGCGGCGGCGGCCCGATCACGCTTGCCAATGCGTCAAAACTTCAGGTTGGCGAAGACGGCACGATTTCTGCAGTACCCCAGGGACAGGGTCCGGAAACCGTCTCCACCCTGGATCGCATCAAGCTCGTATCGGGTGATACGGCGATGGTCCAGGGCTCCGACGGCCTGATGCACCCGGCAGATGGGAACACGGCGCAGGCCGATGACACCGTCCGCCTGGCGACCGGGACGCTGGAAGGCAGCAACGTCAATGCATCGGCGGAGCTGGTGAAGATGATTTCCCTGTCCAGGCAATACGAAATGGCGGTGAAGTCGATCAAGACGTCGGAAGACAACGCCGACTCGTCCATCAAGTTGCTGTCGGCAAATTGACGCTTAAGCGGTACGTACACAGGAGTTCACCATGTTTTCCTCACTCTGGATTGCCAAGACCGGCCTCGATGCGCAGCAGACGCGCATGGATGTCATCTCGAACAACCTGGCCAACGCCAACACCACGGGCTTCAAGAGCTCGCGTGCGTCGTTCCAGGACATGATGTACCAGAACAAGGGGCAGCCTGGCGGACAGACCACCGAGCAGACGCAGTCGCCGACGGGCCTGATGATCGGTACCGGCGTGCGCGTGGTGGGCACCCAGAAAAACTTCACCGAGGGTGGCTTCACGCAGACCGGCAACTCCTACGACGTGGCCATCCAGGGCAACGGCTTCCTGCAGGTCTCGATGCCCGACGGCAGCCTGGCCTACACCCGCGACGGTTCGCTGCATCCGGACAACAACGGCCAGCTGGTGACCGACGACGGTTACCCGATCGAGCCTGCGATCACCCTGCCGCCGAACACCACCTCGGTCACCATCGGCACCGACGGCACGGTTTCAGCCGTGTCAGCGGGTAGCAACACCACGACCACCATCGGCACGCTGCAGCTGGCCGACTTCACCAACCCGGCGGGTCTGCAGTCGAAGGGCCAGAACCTTTACCTGGAAACCGCTTCCAGCGGCACGCCGCAGACCGGTCAGCCGGGCCTGAACGGCATGGGCACGCTGCTGCAGGGTTCGCTGGAATCTTCCAACGTCAACGTGGTGGAAGAGATGGTGAACATGATCGAGACCCAGCGCACCTACGAAATGAATTCCAAGTCGATCAGTGCCGTCGACGACATGCTCCAGTTCATCAGCCAGAAAACCTGATAGATCATCATGAACGCTTCCTCCTTCATCCTCCGTTGCAGCCTGCTGGCGTTCGCTGCCGCGCTCGGCGGTTGCGGCATGCAGAACACCCGCGCCCACGACGACGCCGAGTGGGCAGCCACCGCGCCGATGGAGCCGGTGGCCACGCCCGCCAGCAACGGCTCGATCTACCAGGCCGACCAGAACATGGAGTTGTTCAACGATGCCAAGGCGCATCGGGTGGGCGACATCCTTACCGTGAACCTGGTGGAAGCCACCCAGGCCAGCAAGAAATCGGCAACCGCCACCAGCAAGACCGACAAGACTTCCATCGATGCGCCGACGGTGCTCGGCCATACGCTGAAAGTCGGCGGTGTTGCCGCCAACATCGGCACCGATGCCGACCGCAGCTTCGACGGCTCCGGTTCCAGTTCGCAAAGCAACCAGCTCAGCGGCCAGCTCACCGTCACCGTGGCCCAGCGCCTGGGCAATGGCAATTTGCTGGTGCGCGGCCAGAAGTGGCTGACCATCAACCAGGGCCAGGAACTGGTGCGTATCTCAGGCATCGTCCGCGCCCAGGACATCGCCCAGGACAACTCCGTGCTGTCGACCCGAGTGGCCGATGCGCGCATCACCTACGCGGGCAAGGGTGCCTTGGCCGACGCCAACACCCAGGGCTGGCTCTCGCGCTTCTTCAGCTCGAAGTGGATGCCCTTTTAAATGAATACCTTCATGCGCAAGCTCATCGCCGGCCTCGCCCTTGCCGCCACCATCGTGGCGCCGGTGCAGGCCGACAAGATCCGCGACCTCACCTCGGTGGCGGGCGTGCGCAGCAACCAGCTGATCGGCTATGGCCTCGTAGTAGGCCTGGATGGTTCGGGCGACCAGACCACGCAGGCACCGTTCACCACGCAGAGCCTTGAGAACATGCTGCAGCAGTTCGGCATCTCGGTACCGGCCAATGCCCGTCCGCAGCTGAAGAATGCCGCTGCGGTGATGGTGACCGCGGACCTTCCGCCGTTCGCCAAGCCCGGCCAGGTGATCGACGTCACCGTGGCCTCGATCGGCAACGCCAAGAGCATCCGCGGCGGCCAGCTGCTGATGACCCCGATGCGCGGTGCCGACGGCAACGTCTACGGCATGGCCCAGGGCAGCGTGGTGGTCGGTGGCGCAAGCGCCAGCGGCAAGAGCGGATCATCCGTACAGATCAATATTTCCTCGTCGGGCCGTATTCCCAACGGCGCCAGCGTCGAGCGCGCAGTGCCCTCGACCTTCGGCCAGGACGGCCCGATGGTGCTGAACCTCAACACCCCGGATTTCACAACGGCAGCGCGCGTGGCCCAGGCCATCAACGGCACCTATGGCGCCGGCACCGCCCAGCCGATGGACGGTGGTTCGATCGCCGTGCGCGGCCCGGCGGATGCTTCCCAGCGCGTCGCGTGGCTCGGTGCCATCCAGGGCCTGGAAGTCACCCCGGGTGATGCCCCGGCCCGCGTGGTGGTGAATTCGCGCACGGGCACGGTGGTGATCGGTTCGGACGTGCGCGTCAGCGCCGCCGCCGTGGCGCATGGTTCGATCCAGGTAACGATCAGCGAGAACCCGCAGGTGAGCCAGCCTGGCCCGTTCTCCAACGGCACCACCCAGGTGGTGCAGAACTCCTCGGTGAGCATTTCCGAAGACGGCGCGCATATGTTCAAGTTCGGTCCGGGCGTGAGCCTGGACCAGATCGTGCGCGCGGTGAACCAGGTGGGCGCCGGTCCCAGCGATCTGATTTCCATCCTGCAGGCGCTCAAGCAGTCCGGTGCCCTGCATGCCGAGCTGGTGGTGATCTAACGCCATGGCCGCCGGCAACGTCACCGCGAACAACGTCGGAACCTGGACAGACCTGTCCGGGTTCGGCGCGTTGCGCGCCAGTGCAAAGGCGGATGAGAAATCCGCGCTGCCGGTGGTTGCCAAGCAGTTCGAAGCCATCTTCACCCAGATGATGCTCAAATCCATGCGCGCTGCCACGCCGTCGGATGGCCTGATGGACAGCCAGGGCCAGGACCAGTGGACGGATCTCTACGACCACCAGTTGTCGGTGAGTTTGTCCAAAGGCAAGGGCTTGGGGATTGCCGACATGCTGGTCAAGCAGCTGGGCGGTTCCTCCGCCGAGCAGCAACTGGCCGCCCAGGGCGCCAATGCTTCTTCCACCGGCAGCGACTGGCAGGACAAGGTTGCAGCGTTGGCTGGTTCCGTCGGCGCCGTGGGCACGGCGGTGAAGAAGTGGGTGCCGCAGGACATCCAGCAGTTCGTCAAGGACCTGGCCCCGCACGCGATCGAGGCCGCCAAGAAGCTTGGCGTGTCCGTTCGCGTGGTGCTGGCCCAGGCCGCGCTTGAAACCCAGTACGGCAAGCACATGCCCAAGGCCGGCAACGGCGACTCCAGCTTCAACCTGTTCGGCATCAAGGCAGGTTCCAGCTGGGATGGCGGCAAGGTGAACGTGCCAACCGTGGAATATCAAGGCGGCGTGGCGGTGCGCACCCGCGCGGCGTTCCGCGCCTATGACTCACCGTCAGGTTCGTTCTCCGACTATGCGGACCTGATCGCCAACAGCCCGCGTTATGCCCAGGCGGTGGGCAAGGGCGACGACGCCTACGGCTATGCCAAGGCACTGGTCGCCGGCGGCTACGCCACCGATCCCTCGTATGCCAGCAAGGTCGCCGCCATCGCCAACAGCGATGGCATGCGCCAGGCACTGGAAGCACTCAAGCAGTCCGTTTCGGCGGCCATCCCGTGAACGGCGAGTCTTAAGGAATAACCATGGCCAACATGCTCACCACCGGCATCTCGGGGCTGAATGCCGCGCAGATCGCGCTGACCACCGTCGGCAACAACATTGCCAACGCGGGCACCGACGGCTACAGCCGGCAAACGGTGACCCAGGTCGAGCGCATCTCGCAGCAGGCGGGCAAGTTCACCATCGGCAACGGCGTGGACGTGGCCTCGGTGCAGCGCTCGTACAGCCAATACCTGACCACGGCCATGTGGTCGTCCAACGCCAGCCTCTCCCGCGCCAGCACGTTCAACGACCTCACCACCACGCTCAACAGCGTGCTTAGTGGAAGCGGCGACATGCAAGGCTCGCTCGATTCGCTCTACGCCGCCTTCAGCACCGTGGCCAACGCGCCGTCCACCAGTTCCGCGCGGCAGTCGCTGCTCGGGGATGCGGCCAGCACCGCCACCATGTTCAACACGCTCGGCCAGCAGATGCAGGCCCAGCAGTTGTCGGTGAACAAGCAGATCAGCAGCACCGTCGACAGCATCAACAGCGCCACGTCCGCGATCGCCGCGTTGAACAAGCAGATCAAGCAGCTTGGCAACGGCGCCATGCCCAACGACCTGCTCGACCAGCGCGACGCACTGGTGAACCA
Source organism: Pinirhizobacter soli (assembly GCF_015905305.1). GTDB lineage: Bacteria > Pseudomonadota > Gammaproteobacteria > Xanthomonadales > Rhodanobacteraceae > Pinirhizobacter > Pinirhizobacter soli. Next base: position 1,331,872 of record NZ_JADZLQ010000001.1, on the reverse strand, counting down.
GCTTTCGGGCCTGGTGGGCATCAACACGGTGGCTGAGTCCGACGGCACCATGAGCGTCTACACGACGGCGGGGCAGACCGTCGTCACCGGACCCACCTCGTACGATCTGAAGGCCACGCCGGACCCTTACGACGCCACCCGCACCAACATTACCGACAGCGTCGGCAACGACATCACCACCAAGTTGAGCGGCGGCGCCCTGGGCGCCATGCTCGACTATCGCACCACGGTCCTGGACCCGGCGCAGAACGCGCTAGGCCAGGCGGCTTTGGCGTTGTCCTCGAGTGTCAATGCGCAGCAGGCCAAGGGCCTGGATTTGAACGGCAACCTGGGCGCGCCGATTTTTTCCGTCGGATCGCCAGCAGTGTCCTCGTCGTCGAAGAACACCGGCAGTGCCGCCGTCGGTGCCACCATCAGCGACGTGTCGGCCACCACCAGCTCCGACTACATCATGAGCTACAACGGCGCCAGTTGGAGCCTGAAGACCACCGCCGGCCAAAGCGTGCCTCTTACCACCAATCCTGACGGCACGTACTCCGCCGACGGCATGACCTTCAGCGTGTCCGGTACGGCCGCCGCGGGTGACAGCTTCAAGGTCCAACCCACGCGCAATGCCGCGGGCTCCTTGAGCGTGGCGATGACCGATCCGTCGAACATTGCCGCGGCCGCTGCGCTCACCACCACCGCCGCGGCAGCCAACACCGGTGCGGCCAAGGTGGGCTCGGTCAATGTCACCGATCCGACCAACGCCGGCGTGCTTGCCGGTGCCACGATCAGCTTCACCTCGCCCACGGCTTACACGATCACCGACGCTGGCGGCGCCACCATTGGTGGCGGCACCTACACCTCCGGCCAGCCGATTACCGCCAACGGTTGGAGCGTCACCCTGACAGGCACGCCGGCAACGGGCGACAGCTTCGGGGTGGCGAAGAATGCCAATGGTCTCAATGACAACAGCAATGCACTTAAGCTGGCTGCCCTGTCCGACACCGGCGTACTCTCCGGCGGCAAGGTAAGCGTGGTGGATGCCTACGCCAATCTCACCACGCAGATCGGCAGTGCCGGCGCCCAGGCCGCGACCAACCTCACCACCCAGACCGCCCTGCACGACCAGGCCGTGTCCGCGCAGCAAAGCGTGTCGGGCGTGAATATCGACGAGGAAGGCGCCAACCTCGTGAAATTCCAGCAGTCCTACCAGGCGTCCGCGCAGGTCATCGCCGCGGCACAGACGATTTTCACCAGCCTAATGAACGCGATCGGGTAACGGCCATGTCCATACGCATTTCAACCCAGTGGTCGTACGAGCAGTCACTGACGACGATGATGGCCCAGCAGGCCGCGGTGAACGCCTCGCAGAACGAGGTCACCAGCGGCAAGCGCATCAACGTTGCCTCCGACGATCCCACCGGCGCCGGCAAGGCGATCTCGCTCAGCCACATGATGGCGGGGCAACAGCAGTATTCCGACAGCATCGACAGCGCCAATACGCGCATGTCCACGGAAACCACGACGCTCGATTCGGTCACGAACCTCCTTGACTCCGCGCGCACCCTGGCATTGCAGTCGATCAACGGCAGCCTGGCTCCTGCTGACCGCCAGAGCATCGCCACGAACCTCTCGCAGATCCGTGATCAGCTGATGCAGCTGGGCAACACGGCCGACAGCAACGGCGACGCCTTGTTCGGCGGCACCAGCGGCACGTCCACGCCATTCATCCAGAATGCCGACGGCTCGGTGAGCTACACCGGGACCGACAGCCAGCTGTACGCCTCGATCGGTTCGGGCCTGCAGATCGCCACCGGCGATACCGGCAGCAGCATCTTCATGAACAATGCCAACGGCAACGGCACCTTCAGCGCCACGGCCGCCTCCGGCAACACCGGTTCGCTGGTGGTGGGCGGAAGCTCGGTGACCGACGCCACGGCTTACGCCAACGGCATGGCCAGCAATGGCAGCTACACCATCAACTTCGACGGCGCGGGCAACTGGACGGCCACCGACGCCGGCGGCAACCCGGTGCTCGATACCAGTGGCAACCCCGTGGGCGGCAACTACAAGGACGGGGACAACATCAGCTTCAACGGCATGACCATCGCCATGACCGGCACCCCGGCGGCGGGGGACAGCGTGACCGTGGGCAAGAGCCAGAACCAGGACATCTTCGGCACCCTCAACAACATGATCAACGCGTTGAACAGCGGCGCCAGCGGCGCTTCGTTGAACAACGTGATGAACCGTCAGATCGAATCGCTCGATTCCACGCAATCGGCCGTTACCAACACGCAGGTGCTGGTGGGTGCGCGGATGAACACGCTAGACCAGCAGAGTTCGGCTTATGCGGACCTGAAGGTTTCGTACACCAACGCCCTGACGGCGGTGACGGACGCGGACCCCGCCACGGCGATCAGCCAGCTGTCGATGCAGTCGGCGGCGCTCAGTGCGTCCCAGCAGGTGTTCGTGAAAGCGCAGCAGCTGACCTTATTCAACTACATTAAGTAGTCCGCGCCAGCCTCTAAATAATGGGAACCTGGTTGACGTTGTTCTTCGGATCCATCCAGAACGCCTCATTCGCGAAGCGTCCGAAGATTTCACGCGGCAGGACAGGCTGGCGTTCGATCGACTCGACCTTCGGCCGGACCGAGTGCAGGCCGGGCATACCGACGCGGGCATCGAACTCGTCCGCGTTGTATTCGATGTGGTCGAAGTCGTGCTCGAACCAGGGCTCGTCGAGGAATTTGTAGACCGCGCGCATGGCTGCGACGGGATCCGCCGCGAGGCTTTCGTAGCTCAGCATCAGCAGGTGGTCTTTCGCGTACGGGCCGTAGAATGCTTCCTTGGTGGCCTGGTAGGCGAAACCCACCATGCCCCGGGGATCGGTGAGCGCCTCGACGCGCGAGTACACGGTGGTATTGGTGTCGAAGCGGAATATCTTGCTGACGCTTACCGGCTGCTTGCGCACCAGCCGCTCCATGCTGTCGATCACCCAGGCCAGCTGGCGCACGCAGGCGATCACCTTGACGCCAGGGAATAGCGTTTCGAGCAACTGCATGCGGCTGCACCACAGCCGGCTGGTGTCGAACACCACGTTGGCATCGCCCTGGGCCGAGTAGAAGCTCTCCACAAGTCCGCGCAGCATGGCCACGCGTTGCTCGTCGGAGACATCGAACGAAAAATCGTTCTTGCTGCTTGCCTCGGCCATCACCACGCCCATGATGTCGGCAAGGGGGCTGGTCATGCCGGCGCGGAAGCGCGGATTCTGGTTGAGGATGGCGGCCAGCAGCGTGGTGCCGGAACGCGGCAGCCCGGAGATGAAGTGGAACTTCTGTCGCGGGGCGTTGGCGTCAGGCGTGGCGGGCATCTGGGCTTTTCTCCTATCGATTGGTGGCGTGGCACTTAGGTGAGGGGTGCGGGCGCCGTCGATGCCCGCACCCGCATTTCGTAGCCTACTTCGACCATGCGGGCTTCCCCCTTGTCAAGCACGCGAAGCAAGAGCTCCTCAGTGGCGCGCTTGCCCATGTCGTGCACTGGTTGGTGCACGGTAGTCAGCGGCGGCCACACCTGCGTGGCGATCGTGGTGTCGTCGAAGCCGCAGATGGACATATCAGCAGGTACCGAAACCCCAGCCTCCGCGGCCGCCCAGATCGCACCGACAGCCATGTCGTCGTCGGCCGCAAAAATGGCGGTGGGCCGCTTCTTGAGCTTGAGCAACTGGCGGGCCGCGGCCACGCCCGACTCGAAGGAAAACTGCCCCTGGATCATGTAGGCGGGATTTTCCTCAAGCCCGGCGCGCTTCAGCCCGTCACGGTAACCGGCCAGGCGCCAGATGCCCGCGCCGTGTTTGGGTGGGCCAATGATGTGTGCGATGCGGCGATGACCAAGCGATACAAGGTGGTCCACCATCGCCGCCGCGGCTTCGCGCTCGCGCAGTATCACCCCGATGCAACCTTTGGACTGGCGCGGGGCGATCGAGGCGAATGGAATCTCGGCCTTGCGCAGGTGATCGAGCAGCTTCGCATGGTCGGTGAGGGGTGGCGTAAGGATCAGCCCATCGGGCCGGTGCCGCGAGAGGATGCCGTCGACGCGGTCGACGAAGTCCGGTGCCGTCGACACCAGCGGCTGCACCATCATGCTGTACTGCCTGGCCTCGCATGCTTCGAGCACGCCCGCCTGGACTTCCATGATGTAGCTTGGCGACAAGTTGTCGTAAAGCAGGCCGATCATGAAGGACCGGTTCGTTGCCAGGCTGCGCGCGGAGGTAAGCGGCCGGTAGTTGAGTTCCGCCACGGCCGACAGCACGCGGTCGCGCACCGAATCGCGTACGTTCGGCTCGTTGTTCAATACCCGTGAGACGGTCTTCTTCGAGGTATCCGAGACCCGGGCGACATCGTTGATGGTCACGCGTGCCATGGAAACCCTTCCGTCTTCAATGACCCGTTCCGTTAGCCGGAACACTCTGGAGCGGTACGTTCCACCCGCTGACCTCGACCATCGGTACAACTCCCTGCTTCGCGGCGTACCGCGCGGTGAGGACGATCGATTCCCCGGGCCAAAGCGTGACGTCATTGTCATTCCACAGTATCGGCAACGCAAGATCGCCCTTGGCGCCCTGCCTGATCGACACGTGTTGCTGGAGCGCCAGCGCCCTGGACGATGCCGGTACCGTCAGCTCGACCGTGGTGACATCTTCGTTTCCTTCGTGCCGGGTCGTGGCGCGAACCTGGCTGGTCGCGGCGGGCAAGGACTGTAGCGCGGTGAGGTCTGCGTACTTGGTTACCGGAGTGAGGTACCAGTTTGACTTGGCCCAGTCGAGCACATCCGGTCCGGTGGGTAGCCAGTAGACATTGCGGCTCACGGTCGCGCCGTCGGAGGACGAGAGCTCCAGCTCGATGAAGTAAACCGGGGACAGGCCGGCGACGGCCGGAAGCGTCTGAAGTTTCCGTGTACGGTTCCCCGCCACATCGACATCCTTCAGGCTCTTGTCAAAGCGCACGCTGCCATCCAGGTTGCGCACGCGGATGCGCGCCTGAAGGCCGTGCACATCGTCAAGCGCGTGGTTCACCAGCACGATGTCCTTCGAATCGTACGAGTACTGGATGTGCACCAGCTCGTTGGCTTTCTTGGCGCCAAAATAGGCGCCGGCCGGATTCATGAAGTAGTCGTACAGATGCCAGTGCAGTGACGGCCACGCGTTGTTGAGCATCCAGTAGATCACGCCGGTGGCGGGGTTGGCGGCATCCATGTGCGCATTGAACGCCTCGAACTGTGCGCGGGTGTTGTCGTAGTTGTCCAGCTGGGCTTTGGCAACGTAATCGGCAAGGTTCGTCGGTGCCCCGTAGCGATGGGCCAGCGCCTTGTCGAACGGCGTCAGTACCGCGAACGTCGACCAATCAGCCGATGCGTGGTATTGCCTGGCCTCCGGGTATTTCCAAAGGGCTTCCTGCTCCTGCGGCGAGAGCATGCGCTGTATGTCTTCCATTCGCGGGATAACGGCGCCGGCGCTGACCTCCGAATCGAAGCCGAACGCGCCACCGAGCTTGTCGGCGTACCAATAGGCCGGCGGTATCCAGTCGTAGGGACCTGCCATCTTGAGGCCTGAGGGGCCGGCTTCGGCGGTGCCCTTGGGGACGGCTGCCGAGATGATGGGCAAGGTCCAGTTCGCGGCGCGCAGCGCGTCGACATAGACCTTCGCGATGGGCGGTGGCGGTGGGTTGTCGCTGCCGATCAGGAAGCCGATCACCGAAGGATGGTTGCGAAGCAGGCGTGCCTCGCTTGCCATGGAATCTGCTGCCACCTGCATATCGGCGGCGTCCCAGGGCTGCCCGCCGGTGTTGGCGGCTGACTCCCACTTGTCGCAGCATTCCCACCCGGCCAGGATCATGATGCCGTCGCGATCGGCCAGGTCGTAGAAGCGCTGGTTCTCAAGCTTCCCTTCGCTGCGGATGGTGTTGAGGCCGAGGTTGCGCACGTAGCTGAACTCGGCCTCCATGCGGGCAGGATCGTCGCGCAGGAACATGTCCGGTGCCCAGCCGCCGCCGCGGATCAGCAAGGGCTTTCCGTTGATGAAGAATTGGCGATAGCCCTGCTTGGTGAGGTTCGAGGTGACACTGCGTATACCGAAAGTCGCCGTGGCCCGGTCGGAAGTCGCCCCATCGACCGCGGCCGTCATGTCGAGTTGATAGAGCGGGTGTTCGCCCATGCCGATGGGCCACCAGATCTTCGGATGATCCAGGGCGAGGCCCGGGGTCGAGCTGGACGAGAACGAAACGACCTGGGTTTGCCCCGGTCCTAGGTGCACGACTTGCTTTAGGGGAACGCCGGCCGCCGTGCCGGTGATCGTCGCATCATGCGCCACGGTGTCGAGGTTCTTCGCGGTCACCTTTACGTCCAGCGCGGCGTGCGAGAGGTCAGGCAGCGACAGCGTCGATGCGACCTGCGGGAAGCTCAGTTGCACGGGTCCGGCCTGGACGATATCCACGCCACGCCAGGGGCCCATGTTGTTGTCCGGGGGCGTGGGGTTCCAGTCCACCCAACCAATGGAGAGGCTCATCCTGGGATCACCCGGATGTACCTGCATCGCCAGCACGTTGGCGCCCGCATGTACCCAGGCCGTTACGTCGAACTCGCGTACCGGGTAGGCCCCGGCCACCGACGCGTGGTCGGCGACCAGATGCCCGTTCACCCACAGGTCCGCGCTGGCGACCATCCCGTTCGTGCGAAGCAAGGTGTGTCTTCCGGCCGGCCCCTTGGCCAAGGTGAATTCGGAGCGATACCACCAGGGCGTAACGAAGAGATTGCCGCTGGCCTCGGGTACCTGCACCGCACGCAGGTTGTCGCTATAGAACACGTCGTCCTTGAACGTGCCGTTTTCCAGCAACCCTGCCATCACCGTGGCCCTGCCACTCACCGCGTACCAGCCCTTGGTGTGGAAGGACGTCGAGGAGATGTCGGTACCGGCTTGCTGCGCCTTCGAACTGTCCTGGATCTGCCAGCGGTCGATGGCGGTGATGGAGCCAGCGTCGCCGCTGACCCTGGTTGGGGTATAGGCTTTTTGGGCGTATGCGCTCGGTGCGGATGAAACCGCTACCGCGACCATCATCCAAAGCGCGTGCCTGGTTAAAGATTGCATGGCGTCACTCTTTCCCAAGATAGGTTTCGCGTATTTCGACAGGCGCGAACGGCCAGGACCGGTTGAACTTCGCCCAGACCATGAAAACCGCAAGGCCGGCCACGATCCATAGGCCCGACAGGATCAGCGATATGGTGGAGGCCGAGAAGTACACATAGATCCAACCCAGCAGCGCAATCACGCAAGGCACCGGGTAAAGCCATTGCCTGTAAGGGCGCGCAAGGCTGGGCTGGCGCTTGCGCAACGTCACCAGCGCCACGATCTGCGCGATGGATTGCACAATGATGATGGCCGTCAGCAGCATGTTGATGACGTCGGTCAGGTCGAAGAAGGTGCCGATGGCCGTCACCACGCCCATCGTGATCAGGGCCACATGCGGGAAGCCATGCTTTTCGTGCAGGCGCCCGAACACGGACAGGAATACCTTGTCGTGCGCCGCCTGGAATGGCACGCGCGAGCCACCGAGCAGGCCCGTGTAAACGGAAGCGAAGGCCGTGACGATGATGAGCACAGTCATCACCGCAGCGGCCAGGTGCCCCCAACTGCGTTCCACCACCAGCGAGGCCACCGACTTCGATTGGGCTATTTCCTGCCACGGCGCCACGCCCAGCACGCTGATGTTGAGCAGCAGGTAGACGACCATCATGGCCATTACCGAGATGATGATGGATCTGGGCATCGTCCGGCCCGGGTCGCGCAACTCGTCGCCGATATAGGCCGTGGTGTTGTAGCCCAGGTAATCGTAGATGCCGATGATCAGCCCCGCACCCAGCCCCACGAAGAAATGGCCGCCGAACGCGTCGGCCGGGTAGGTGAAGGCAAAGCTTGCGTTGAAGTTCGAAAAGCCTGCCGCGGCCGTGCCGATGACGGACACCAGCATGATCACCCACAAGGCGATGGTGATCGTGCGGACCGATTCGATGCGGCGGTACAGCAGCCAGGTGACGACGGCGGTCGCCGCCAGGCTGATCAGGTGTACCGGCCACCAGCCGAGGTTGGGGAAGAAGAACCCCAGGTACTCGGCCATGCCGATGATGCCGGTGGACATCAGCAGGGGAATGGCCAGCAGCATCGTCCAGATGAACAGGAACGGCATCAGCTTGCCGGTGCGGTACTGGAATGCTTCGCGCAAGTACACGTACGTTCCGCCCGAACCCGGCATGGCCGCGCCGAGTTCCGCCCACACCAAGCCATCGGCCATCGCCAGGATGGCGCCGGCGATCCAGCCGATCACCGCCTGCGGGCCGCCCATCGCCGCCACCATGATGGGGATGGTGATGAACGGCCCGATGCCGCACATCTGGGTCATGTTGATCGCGGTGCCGGAGAACACCCCAATGGAGCGATGGAAAGTGGTGTCGCTCCGCGTCGGAGGTGCTCCGCTCACCACTGTCCCCGCACGCCGACCATGAAGCTGCGCTCGGAGAACGTGGAGTGTCCAGGCTGGTCAGGCCACACCAGGTAGTACCGCTGGTACTCGTTGGTGAGGTTGGTGCCGTCCAGGAAAATCTCCGCGTACTTGCTGAGCTTGTACGAGATCGACGCATCGAGGTACTTCTGCGGCGCCTCGTACATCTCCATGCCGGTGATGCCGCCCACGCTGTCCATCACCGCGCGACGCGACCGGTAGTTGTACGCCACGCGCGCCTGGAAGCGGTCGTCCTGGTACCACAGGATGAAGTTGCCCGACTTGGTGGAATTATCCTGGAAGGGAATTCGCTTGCCGGCCAGGTCCTTCTCGCCCGAATTGCTGGGCGCATAGGTGCCGTTGATCTCCATGCCGGTCTTGGACAGGAAGCCGGGCAGGAAGGTGAAGCCCTGGCGGTAGTCGAGTTCCGCGCCATGGATGCTGTTGCCGGTGCCCTGCACGGGCTCGGTGATCACGATGCAGTGATCGCGGACCACGCCATCCTCGTCGGGAAGGGTGCAGTTGGTCACGCTGCCGTTCTTGATGAAACTGTCCACGTTGATGCGAAACAGCGCCAGGCTCAGCATGCTGGTGGGGTTGATGTAGTACTCAAGCGAAGCACCGAAGTTCGTGGAACGCCAGGGGTTGAGGTCCGGGTTGCCCGACGAGGTGCCATTGGCGACGCGGAAAATCGGGCCGGTGGGTGTTTCGCTCAAGCTGTAGTTCAACTGCAAGCCACCGCCCCAGGTGCTCAGGTCCAGCGGCATCATGTTCTTCGAATAGGCCAGTCGCAGCTTCAGGCTGTCGGTCATGTCCAGCGAGAAATTGGCCGACGGCAGCACGTCCTGGTACTTGCGGTTGGTCTTTTCGATACCGACATCCAGCGGCTCGTTGCCGTACGCGCCAGGGTCGCCGCTCAAGTGCTGGGACACATCCAGGGTGGTACGGATCAGGCGCACGCCCACATTGCCGCTATAGCGCATGCTGCCAAGGTCGCCCTCGAAGTCGCCTTGCAGGTAACCGGACAATTCCTTAAGCCGCACGCCCCAGGTCGTTCCGGGCTCGGCCACCTGCTGGGTGTCCGGGTAGAGCGACTTCCAGTACGAGATGGGATCGACCAGGGCGTCGGGGTTCACGGCCCAGAAATTGATGCCTGAACCCAGGAGGTTGTTGTACTGCTTGAAATTCTTCGACAGCGGGCCCGCGGTATTGGGCATTTGCAGCGCCGATAGCGGTCCGGCGCGGAAATAGCCCTGGTCGTTGCCGGCCGTACACGCGCCGCTGTTCAACACCACGTCGGCACCGACGTAGCGCACCAGGCAGCCACCCGGATCGCTCGCACCCATGCCCGCGTACACCGGCGTTTCCAGTGTCCAGCCGTTGTTGTCGGCACTGCGGATGCTGTTGCGCACGCCGAACTCCAGCTTGATGCCGTCCTGGAAATCGAACTTGCCGTCGAACCGCACGGCATTGAGCGCCACCTGGCGGTCGTAGTCGCCGGAGGACTCAAGCGTCTTCATGGTCCAGCCGTTGGGATTGGCGAAATCGGAAGCCAACGCTCCGGGCAGGCCGATCTTGATGTAGCGGCCGCGGAAGTCCGCGGTGATCGGGATCGTGTTCTGCGGAATGCCGTTGGCATTGAATACGCGGTTACCGCCGAGCTGTGCCGGGTACACCATGGTGCCCGGAGGCACTGCGTCGTCTGGCACGCCATCCATCAACACATTGGGCCACAGGGCACCGTCCGAATCGGAAATGTTCAGGTCGGTTTCCTGGTTGGACTGCCAGGCCGTGTCACGGATGCCGCGCAGGGTGCCGGTGAAGGGGCCGCCGTCGTCGTAGTCCAGCTGCAGGTTGAAATTCCTCGCCACGCTACTTTTCTGGATGATCGACGAGTACGACTCCACGTCGCCGGGCCACTTCTGGTAGACCTGCGTGGTGTACAGGTTGCTGCCTTCCCAGCCGGGCTCGGGCGTGCCGTACGAGCCCAGGGCAGGGTGGCCCGTGTCGCGTGATTGCAGCGGCACATAGGTGGCGCCCTGCCAGTTGGTGGAGTTGAACTGGATGCCGACATTGCGATCGTACTGGCGCTGTTGCGAATAGAAGTAGTCGCTGGTCAGGCTGAAGCCGCTGCCGATATCCATCTGGAACGATGCATTGCCGGACTTGCGCTTGCGCTGGGTGGTGATCTGGTTGAGGCCGATATCCTGGCTGCCCATGAATACGCCGTTGGATTTGCCGTCGTGGTTTACATCCACGCTGCCGTCGGCGTTCTGCATGATTTGCCCAGGGATGGGCGCACCGTTCCACGGAGTGAGGAAGCCGTTGTAACCGCCGGCGCTGGCGGCGTTCTCGCCATTGAGCACCACGCCGTACTGGTCCAGGCCTTCGGTGGAACTGGTCCGCCGGGTGTTGGAGAAATCGGCGGCGATCAGCAAGCCCCAACGGCCGTGATCGTTGAACGAGATCAGGCCGTTGGCCTCGGGCCCCCAATGCTCGGTGGTCTTGCCGCGTTCCCCGTCCGCCGAATAACTGTAGGTGAATCCGCTGGGCAAATCCCAGGGACGGTAGGTATGCAGGTCGATGGCGCCGCTGATGCCAGCGTCGGTCTCGTTGGCCGTGGACGACTTGACCACGTCCACGCCATGGAACAGCGTGGACGGCAGCATGCCGAAGTCCGGCTGCTGCGAGTCGATCTGGTCGGCGGTGATGAACACTTCACCGTTCAACATGGTGCCGACCTGGGGCAGGCCGCGCACGTCCACCGAGGTGCCCACGCCGGCCTCGCGGTTGATCTGCACGCCGGTGACGCGCTGCAGCGAGTCGGTGATCGTGGTGTCGGGAAGGGCGCCGATGTTCTCCGCTGTGATGCTGTCCTGGATGTTCGGCGCATCGCGCTTCAAGTCGATGGCGCGCATCTGCGACGCACGGACGCCGGTAACGACGACGGTCGACAGCGTGACGGCGTCCTTGTCTTTCTTTGCGCCATTTTTCCCGTTATCGGGCGGTGGCGTCGCTGGCGTCGCCTGCGCCGTGTCGGTCTGCGGAGCCAGGTTATAGGGCTGGCTATCGGCCCAGGTCGATGCCATTGCCGACGCCGACACGACGGCGAGAAGCGACGCGGTGATGGCACACGACAGCGGATGCTTGCGAAGTACGGTGGACATGAGCATTACCCTCGTTGGTGTTGCCTGCCTGACCATGGCCTCACGAGAAGGCCTTTCCCCTCAATGCCACGGCGCGGGACGAACGCCCCGGTCGCCGCTTACTTCGAAAACGCCATTTGCGCCAACGCCCACTGGCCATCGCGTGGATCGCCGGTGGTGAAGACGCACAGGTCACGAACGCCGACCCCCGCCGGCATGGCAACCTTTCCCTCAATACGAACTTGCCCTTTGCCTTGCACGGCGCCTTCCAGCGGCAAGCGGGCCACGAGCGGTCCCGTGCAGGAGTCGGCATGGATCTCGAATTCACCCGCCGCGCTGGCTTTGGGATGCACCACGGCATTTTTTGCCTCGTCCCCGTCGCGCCATGGGACGCGCTCGGCCGTCAGGACGACATGCTTGACGCCATCTACCGGTGCCCGCGCCAACAGCCAGCACATATGGCCCAGTTCCAGCGAATAGGTTCGCCTCGCGCCTGCTGCCTTGCCTCCGTCCAGGCGGAAGGGTGCCTGGTGGGAACAGGTGGCAAGTGCACTGCCGTCGCGGCTGATGAGGGTGGTTTCATCCAGGATCTTCGTGCGTGGCGCGGCCAATTCGAAGCCATCCGGCGCGAACGTCGCCGCGCGCAAGGTCGTCTTGCCAGTCAATTGAAGCGGACGGGAATAGGATGTCGACTGGTTGGTGGGATCCGATCCGTCCGTCGTGTAGCGAATCGTCCCGAATGCCACCTGGTTGGAAAGCTCGACCTTGAAAGCGTCATGGCCTGCTGCTGTTACCTGGAAGACGGGTGCGAACGCAGTGTCGGCATAACCGATGCCCAGCGTGCGGTAACGTGCAAGCTCCGCCGGCATGCGCTGAAGGAAGCCGTTCCAGTTGCTTGCGCCCGTCGGCGACCATCCAAGCTCTGCCAACGCGGCGACGCGCGGGAACACGGCATGCTCATCGTGCGCGAACGTCAGCATCTGCTCGGTCCACAGGCCACCCTGCACGCCGATGATGTGTTTGGCTTCGGCCGAGCTCGCCCCTTTGGGGATCACGATCGTGTCGTAGGCCTGCCGCAACGTCGCCGGCGGGGGCGGTCCTGCCCATTCATCGGGAAGGGCGGACTGGTAGTGATCGAAATAGAGCGATTCCTGGGGCGTCATGACCACGTCGTGGCCTTGCTGGAGGGCGGTCAACGCTACGCGTTCGTTGTCGTCGCCGTGCCAGGACATCACCACTTGCGACTTCGGAAGCGCCGCACCGGCGACCAGCTCGTCATCCCAGCCCACCGGCGTGCGCCCGTGTTCGATGAGATGCCCCGCGATCTGGGTCATGAACCAACCCTGCAACTGGTCCATGTTCGCCAGGCCCAGCTTGTGCATCTTCGCCTGTACTTCAGGCGATGCGTTCCACTGTTGCTTGTCGGCTTCGTCGCCGCCAATGGACACGTACCGCGAGGGGAACAGCCGCATCACCTCGTCGAGCACGTCATCGACGAATTGCAAGGTCTTCTCATCGGGCTTGAGCAGCCATGGGCTGACACCCCAGCTGGTCCACACCGCCGGGCGCTTGCCCGTGACACCCAACCACGGATAGGCGGCGATGGCTGCCTGCGAATGGCCGGGAAGATCGATTTCCGGTACCACGTCCACGTAGCGCTCGGCGGCATAGCGGACGATCTCGCGCACGTCGGCTTCCGTGTAGAAGCCGCAGTAGGGCTTATCGGCCGAACCGGTCAGCTCGGCGTCCAGGCCTGCCGCCTCGCGGCATGCGCCGATTTTCGTCAGATCGGGATATTTCGGGATCTCCAGCCGCCATCCCTGGTCTTCAGTCACATGCCACAGCAACACATTCAGCTTGCTGAGCGACATCCAGTCGATCAGCTGCTTGATATCGGCCACGCTCTGGAAATGCCGTCCGGAGTCGAGCAGGATGGCGCGCCACGCAAAGCGTGGGTGATCCTCAATGACGCCATGGGTCACCTTGACGGGTGTGCCCCTTGTCCAGCCCGGTGGCGTGAGCAATTGCCACACGGTAACGCTGCCATAGAACGCACCGCGCGGGGTGCGTGCGGTGACGACGATGCCGCCGTCGTCCACCGTGATGAGGTAACCCGAATCGTCCGCGACGTTGGCGCCCGGATTCACGTCAAAGGTGATCGAAGGATGGGAGGCGCCCGGTGTCGCCACGTGCAAGTGCAAGCCATGGGTATCGGCCAACCGTTGCACGAGCCGATTGGCGATGGACTGCAACTCCTGGTGATCGGCGCCCTTGACCAGGACCACGGCACCATCGCCGATGTCTACCGCACCCGAGGCGGCGGGGCTGGCCTTTGCCGGCTGCGGCAGCAACGACCAGGAAGGAAGGGAAGGCGCCGCAACCACCGCGCCCGTTGCCGCCAGCCACACCACCGCCAGGCAAAGGACCATGGCCGATGTCGCGCGGCGGTTCATGCGGCCGCACCGTCGACTGCTGCAGGCCAAGGCGTTCCGGCACCCGACATACCATGCCGGAGATACCATCGGGCCGCTCCGTGCACGCCATGACGGCCGTGCTCAGTCACCCACACCGGCACGTGCGACAGCAGCGCTCGCGCGCTGCGTCCGTGCAGGAACCGCTCCTCGAAGGTGCTGCGCTTGAGCCATTCGAAGATGGAAGAAAGGAAACCGCCGGCGAGGTACACGCCGCCCGTGGGCATGAAGGCCATCGCGAGATTGCCGGCAAGGCTTCCAAGGCACGCGCAGAAAACATCCAGCGCTTCCACCGCTTGGCCGTCGCTGCTTGCTACGGCCGCCGTCGTGACGGCTTCCGGCGTCGCCAGGGTTGGCTTTGCCCCATCGAGCGCGCAAAGGGTCGTGTAGATGGTCAGCAGGCCCGGACCCGACACGATGTATTCGAATGGGACGTAGCCACCATGGGGCGCAATGTGCGCGAGGATCTCGCGCTCGCGAAGGGAATTCGGGGCGAAATCCATCTGGCCCGCCTCCGTCCCCAGCACGAAGCCGCCGGCAGGGCTGGGCACGTGTACGGCCGCGCCAAGGCCCGTGCCTGGTCCGATCACCAGGGTTGGCCCGCTGGAAGGCGTGTCCGGTCCACACAGGTGGTGGCCATCGTCGGTGAGCGAGCCATCCAGGGCATAAGCCAGCGCTTCGAAGTCGTTGAGGAAAGCAACCTGGTCAAAGCCCAGCGCCTGGCGCAGCTGTGTCAGGCGGATGGGCCAGGCAAGGTTGTCGTTCACCACTTCATCGCCAAGGACCTGGCCGGCGCAGGCGAGCACGCAGTGCTTCACCGGGACAGGCACGTGAGCCTCGATGAAAGCCTGGAGCAGCTCGGACAGTGTCAGGAATTGCGCGCACGGGTAGACCCGATAGGCCAGCATCTCGACGCCGCCGGCCCCATCGCCGGATGCGCGCATGAGCGCGACACGCCCGTGCGTGCCGCCAATATCGGCGGCCAGGAACGGCGTTGCCGGTACTCCTGCCAGTAGGTCGGAATGGTTGGTTGCCACGTCCAGCGCGCTCCCCCGCATTGGAACTGTCTTTAGCCTGTAACGGAATTGACACCGGTGTCAAGCGGTGGCGCAACATGCACGGAATCGGCCGATCAGGGGAGGTGGCCGGGGATCCTGCCGCCCGGCGGTGGCTGTCCTACGGCGTTATCCGGCCGGCCAGCCAGGCGGCCAGCCTGTCGGCCTGGAGCTGGGGCGAGGCGTCCAGGGTCATCAGATGGACGTCCGCGTCCGCCGGTGGTTCGTAGGGGGAGTCGATGCCGGTGAAGTTGGCCAGCAGCCCTTTCCGTGCCTTGCGATACAGGCCCTTGGGATCGCGCAGTTCGCATTCGGCCAACGGTGTATCGATGTACACCTCGACGAACTCTCCCGGCTCGAACCGCTCGCGGGCGAATTCCCGCTCGGCGGCGAAGGGCGAGATCGCACACACCAGCACCACGAGCCCCGCGTCCACCATCAGGTGCGCGACTTCGGCCAGGCGACGGATATTCTCCACGCGCGCTTCGGCGGTGAAGCCAAGGTCGTTGTTCAGGCCATGGCGAACGTTGTCCCCATCGAGAAGGTAGGTGTGGTGCCCGAGCGCGGTGAGGCGCTGTTCCAGCAGGTTGGCGATCGTGGACTTGCCCGATCCCGAAAGCCCGGTGAACCACACGCACAGCGGCTTCTGGGCCTTGGCATGGCTGCGGATGGCCTTGTCCACGTCCATGTGCTGCCAGTGGATATTGGCTGAACGGCGCAGGGCGAAATCGAGCCGGCCGCAGGCAACGGTCGCCCGGCTCTGCAGGTCGACCAGCACGAAACCGCCCAGTGCTGGGTTGGAGGTGAAGGGCTCGAAGGCGATGTCATGGTCGAGGTCCAGGTTGCATGCGCCGACCTCGTTGAGTTCCAACCGCCTTGCCGCCAGGGGCGCCTGGGTATGGACATCCACCTTGTGCTTGATCGCGGTGATGCGGGCTCTTACGCGGCCGGTTCCCTGCAGCAGATCGTAGGCGCGTCCCGGCAGCATGGGCTCTTCGCCCATCCACAGAAGATGGCAGGCGAACTGCGAGGCTTCCGGACACGGCGCGCCGGCGCTGGCGAGCACCTGGCCCCGCCCGGCCTGCACATCCGGCTGCAATGTGAGCATCACGGCCTGGCCCCGCCGCGCGGCGTCGGCAGGTTCACCGGCGACATGCAAGGTAGCCACGCGCGCGGTGGTCTTGCCGGGCTGGACCAGCACCTCGTCGCCCACCTGGACGCAACCGGCCTCGACGATACCGGCGTAGCCGCGGTAGTCCTGGTGAGGACGCACCACGAGCTGGATCGGCAGGCGGAAGTCGCCATCAACAGGCTGCGGTAGCGGAGCTTCCTCCAGTGCCTGGAGCAGGGTGGGTCCGATATGCCATGGCATGCGCGGCGAACGCGTTGCGATGTGATCGCCATCGGTCGCCACCACTGGGATGGCCACGACGCGGGCGATGCCGAGTTGGTCGGCCAGGGCCTGGTACGCCGCGCGAATGCCCTCGAACACGGTGGGGTCGAACCCAACCAGGTCCATCTTGTTCACCGCCAGGATGACCTGCCCGATGCCCATCAGCGCGCAGATATAGCTATGCCTCCGAGTCTGCGCGAGCAGGCCCTTGCGCGCATCCACCAGCACCACGGCAAGCGATGCGGTGGAGGCGCCCGTGGCCATGTTGCGCGTGTATTGTTCGTGGCCCGGGCAGTCGGCGACGATGAAGCTCCGATGCGCCGTGTGGAAGTAGCGGTAGGCCACATCGATGGTGATGCCCTGTTCGCGCTCGGCCGCCAGGCCATCGGTCAGCAGCGCGAAGTCCAGCTTGCCGGGTGCGTCGGGATGTTGTCGTGCGCTGTCGCACGCCAGGGTGGCCAGATGATCTTCCGGGAGCATGCCCGCATCGTGGAGCAGTCGGCCAAGCAAGGTGCTTTTGCCATCGTCCACGCTGCCGCAGGTGATGAAGCGCAGCAGGTCGTCCGTCTCGGTTGCCGCCATCAGAAGTAACCTTCCTGCTTCTTGCGTTCCATGGATGCCTCCGGATCTCGGTCGATGACGCGGCCCTGGCGCTCCGACGTCCGCGCGTCGATCAGCTCGTCGATCAGGGCATCGAGCGTCGTGGCGTTCGATTCGATGGCAGCGGTTAGTGGATAGCAGCCCAGCGTGCGGAAGCGCACCCGGCGCACTTGAACCTGTTCACCCGCCCGCGGGACAAGCCGCTCGTCATCGACGACCAGCCATGCCCCATTGCGCTCGATGACGGGTCGCTCCGTCGCAAAATAAAGCGGCACCACTTCGATACCTTCGCGCCTGATGTACCGCCAGATATCCAGCTCCGTCCAGTTGGACAGCGGGAATGCCCGCGCGGTCTCGCCTGGGGTAAGGCCGGTGTTGTAGAGATGCCATAGCTCCGGGCGTTGCGCCTTCGGGTCCCAGCGATGCTGGACGTTGCGGAATGAAAATATCCGCTCCTTGGCGCGGGAAATTTCCTCATCACGTCGCGCGCCGCCGATGGCGGCATCAAACCCGTGCCGATCCAGCGCTTGCCTAAGCGCCACCGTCTTCATCAGCTCGGTATGGACCTTTGCGCCGTGGACGAGGGGCGAGATGCCCTGGGCCAGGGCTTCGACGTTGGTGTGGACCAGGAGGGTGATATCCGGGGCAGCCGCCACGCGCTCGCGCAAGGCGTACATCTGGCGGAACTTCCAGGTGGTATCCACATGCAGCAGGGGTATCGGTGGAGGGGCCGGGGCAAAAGCCTTGCGCAGCAGGTGCAGCAGAACCGAGGAATCCTTGCCGATCGAATAGAGCATGACAGGCTTGCGGAAGCCTGCGGCGACCTCGCGGATCACATGGATCGCCTCGGCTTCCAGGGTGTCCAGATGTGGCATGGCTGGCCCGGTCATGGCGGAGCAGGCCAACTCCGGGAACGCACGGCGCGGCGCGCGAAAGGCGGTTGCCAGGTCATTTTTGCCCTCTCCTGAAGCCAGGAGCGTAAGCGGTTTCGCCATGCTTGGGAATTGGGTCTTTGGATCGGAGACGAGGTGCGGTCGTGAATTGGCTCCAATCATTTCAGGAAGATTGGACATTTGCCGTAACCAGGCAAGGTCCTAGGCTCGTGGCTGATAAACGGGCCCTGCCAGCCGGCGCGGTCGATCCTGATGAGAGCGAGCGATGAATCTACGGACACTCAGTCGAACATGGGCCGTGCCCTTCCTGCTTACCGCCGTCGGCGCGACGGCGACGGGCGCTCCGCCTGCGAAACCGGAACCGGCGTCCACCGCTCCGGCAGTCACCGAACGCGATGGCTCGCATGACTTCGACTGGGAGATCGGTACCTGGGCCACGAGCGTGAAAGTGCTGCGCAACCCCTTGTCGCCGAAGGCGGCGTGGGTGGAATTCAACGGCACGTCGGTCATTCATGCCCTGGGCGGTGGCCGGGCCAACCTGGTTGACCTCGACGTCTCAGGGCCGGTGGGTCGGATCCAGGGGGTGTCGCTGCGGCTCTACAACGTCCAGGCGCGCCAGTGGGGTCTTAACTTCGCCAATATGGGCGACGGCCTGCTGACGCCTCCCTCGGTCGGGGAATTCAAGAACGGCCGCGGCGAGTTCTATGGAACCGACACGCTACGCGGGCGGACGATCCTTGTCCGCTTCGTGATCCTCGATGTCACGCCGGACTCGGCGCGCTTCGAGCAATCCTATTCCGCCGACGGCGGCAAGACCTGGGAGCTGAACTGGATCGCCACCGATCGCCGACTGCCGGCAAAGCCTTAGAAAATCCCTCAGGCAGCCTTGCCCCGCAACACGTACTGCAACGCCAACGCATCCTGCGCGGCCATCTCCGGGTCGGCCTGCGCGGCGGCCGCCATGGCCTTGATGATCGGCAGGAATACATGGCGTTGCGGATCGTCGAAGATGCGCGCCATGCCATCTTCCACGGCGAAGCCTGCGCCCTGGAACATCTCGATCATGGTCATGCGCGTGAACCAGCGGATATGGGTGCGATCGAACAGGCCCGAGTCTTCGTAACGGAAGTTGCCGAACGACAACTTTGCCTGGACGCTCCAATGCTGGGCATTGGGGATGCAGGCGACCACGGTGCCGTCGGGCGGCAGCACGGCGCGGATATTGGCAAGCAGTTTCCATGGATCGTGTAGGTGTTCGAGCACGTCGCCAAATACCCAGCAATCGCCACCCAGTGTGGTGCCCAGCGTGTGGGCGTCGGCCTGTTCGACGTTGAGGTCGAGCACTTCATCGCAGTGACGGCGGGCAAGTTCCGCGTAGCTGGGGTCGATCTCGATGCCGATGTAGTGCGCATCGGGGTTGATCGCCTTGTAAGCGCGGGCGAGGGCGCCTGAGCTGCAGCCCACTTCCACCACGCGGCGCGCGTTGGTGGGCATGAACTTCAAGAGGTCCGGATTGTGCTGCTCGTGCACGGGTGTCTGATGCATGATGGCGTCTCGCTTTTTGAATGGGGGTCAGCCGGGAAGCCAGGCTTTGGCCCAGTCTTCCAGGTGCTGTCCGGTAAGCATGTAGTTGCGGTGGATCGCCGCGCGCAGCTCGTCGCCGGCACGCTCCGTGGCGTCCAGGTCCGACAGGTGCATGCGGATCGCCTGCATCCAGTCGCGGTAGCGATTCTTCACGCGCGTCACGGGCAGGTCGTCGCGATAACAGATGATGTCGCTGCAGACCACCGGGAATCCGCAGGCGCCGTATTCCATCAGGCGCAGGTTGCTCTTGCAGGCATTGAAGATGTTGTCTTCGAGCGGAGCCAGGGCCAGATCCAGGTTGAGCGAGGCCATCTTCTCCGGGTACAGCTCGATCTGCACGCCGTACTGGAAGTCGTGCACGTAGGGACGGAGTTTTTCCGGGCACATCCCCAGGAATACCCATTCCACTTCGTCGGCCAGGTCACGGACCACGTCGGCGATCAGTTCAAGGTCACCACGGTGGCTGGAGCCACCGCCCCAGCCCACGCGCGGCTTCTTGCCCACGCGGCGTTGGCTGGGGGTGAGGCTGCCCCACCAGTTCACCGGCAGGCGGTTCTTCACCACGCGAATATCGCTGTGCAGGTGCGACATCTGCTCGGCCAATGGTTCGGTGGACACCACGAAGCGGTCGACCATCCCCAGGGCCAGGCGCAGGTTGCGCGGCAAGTCGGGGGTTTTCATGGTCTTGTAATGGGCGCTCTTGACCGGGATGTGGGTGAGGTAGTCGTCCAGTTCGAACACGCGGAAGGCGCGCGAGAGCTCCTTCATTTCCTTCACGCGGTCGCGCTGGCTGGGACCCATCTGGCGCTGCAGCACCACGGTGTCGGCTTCGGCGCGGGCCAGTTCCACCGGCAGCAGGTAACGCTCACTCACCAGGCCTTCGATCTTGCCTTCGCGCTGCATCGAGGCGAACGGCTGGCGAACGCGATAGTGGCCACAGCCGAAGGCATCGCCGGGAATCACCACCGCACGCGGCAATACCGGCTTGGCAAACGGCTGCCACGCCACATGGCGTTGTTCGTTCAGGCTGAAGTTGGTGTTGAGGATGCTCAGGTTCCGGTTATAGGCCGGATCGCGAACCATCCACGGCTGCCAGCGCCGGTTGAGGTTGGCGTGTTCGTTGTCCGACAGCTGGCGCAGGGCCTGCACGAAAGCGTTCTGCCCGGCGATGGCGCGGGTGTCGCGCATCACGCGCGCGTGCGGCGTCCACACGGTCAGGAAGCCGGCTTCACGTGCTTTCAGGCACAAGTCCACGGCATGGTAATGATTGGGAAAGATGCCATCGCTGAAGCCGTCGACCGCCACGAACACGTCGCGTCGCACCAGCAGGCATTCGGCACCGATGGCGCTGTAGTTCTGGTCCAGCTGCAGGCGCTGCATGTAACCCGGGGCGGTGGCGGCCTCGCCGCGGAAGGCCGCATGGGCAGTGCCGCCGAGCCCAAGGATCACACCGGCGCTGTCCACCCTTGAATCGGGTGAATGCATGCGCGCACCCACCACGCCAACTTCCGGGCGTCGGGCATGCTGCATCATCACTTCGAGCCATTCGGCGTGAAGCACGCCCACGGTGACGTCCAGGAACAGGAAGTATTCACCGCGCAAGGAGCCGTAGGCTGCGTTGGCCGCCCCGGCTCGTGAGGATTGCTCGTCCAGGCGATGTACGCGCAGCGCGGGATTGCCCATCGCCGACACGCCGTCAAGATAATTGCGTACCGCGGGATTTATCGTGCCGTTGTCCACCAGCACCACTTCGAAGGCCGGGTAGCGGGTGTTGCCCAGCAGGCTTTCCATCAGCACCGTGAGCTTGCCGAACTCGTCGCCGGCGGTGACCACCACCGACACCAGCGGCGGTGCGCCTTCATGGAGATACTCCACGCGGTGACTGCCCATGAAGGGGCCATCGTGCAGCCGGTGGGCCACGCCCAGGCGATCAAGGTGGGCGTCAAGCACGGCGGCGCTTTGCGGCGCGACATCGCCGCGTGAAAGCCATTGCGCGAAGGGGAGGGCGGCGTGATAGGTAACGTCGTCGATGTGGCCGACGGCGGGCAGGCCATCGGCCTCGATCACGCGCAGCACGTAGTCGTGCAGGTATAGGCCGCCGTGGTCTTCGTCGAAACCATGCATTTCCAGCAGGCGCGCGCGCCTGAGCGCAAGCGAGCGGCCCAGGTACGGCACGCTGCGCAAGAGATCCAGGTTGATGTCCGGGCGGAAGATCGGGTCCTGGAAGCCTTCCGGCCCGATGCTGTCCTCGTCGCTATAGATGACCTGTAGCTCCGGCGCCGTGCGCACGTGGTCGGCTACCAAGTACAGCGCCAGCGTGTCGAGCGTGTCGCCCGCATGCACCAGCAGTACCCAGTCGCAGTCACTGGCGGCGATGGCGTTGCCGATCTGGTGGACGTCGGCGGACGGGCATACCTGTACTTCGCGCGCGCCATAAAGCTGTTCGGCGAGCGACGCCAGGGTAAGGCCTCGCGCGATGGGGTCGATGTCGTCGTCCAGTACCAGCACCATCACGCTGGGCGGCGACTGCCACGCCTGCATGCTCCTGATGGCGGCCTCGCGGTGGCCGTCGCTTAAGCGGCGTCGAGCGATCCACGACACATAAGGCGGCGCTTCGACGACCTCGGCCGTAGCCTCGTCGCGATCGCCTTCCGTCAAAGGTTCGACGTCGGTGTTTTCGGCATCCGCCAGGGCGGATTCTTCGAAAACGTCTTGTTCTTGCGTCATCTAACCACTCCAGGGGGAGCCATATCCGGGGGCCCCGACGCCGGAAAACCGGCGCTCGCGGGGCGAACGCGTGGAGAGTGCAAATTCGCTGCCAATGCTTGTTTTAAAGGCTTTTCTGCTGTCCTCAGGGCCTCCGTGGGGCTTGGCACGCGGCTTGCTGAACAGCCCCCGGGACCGTGTGTGCGGCACTTGCTCTCAAGTATTCGGCAAGGGCGCCGAAACATATCCCCGAGGCGGTCGGCATTTCCGACAGTGGAATCCCCGCCGGGATGTACTCAGCACAGTTATGCACCGGCCAACTATTCCGCTTTAGGAGAGTTATCAAATGTCACTCGTTATTAATACCAATGCTTCTTCGCTGAACGCGCAGAATAACCTGACCAAGTCGACCAGCGCCCTGGCGCAGGCGACCGAGCGTCTTTCCTCGGGCCTGAAGATCAACAGCGCCAAGGACAACGCCGCCGGTTACGCCATCTCCACGCGTTTCTCCACCCAGATCGGCGGCCTGTCCCAGGCTTCGTCGAACGCTTCGGACGCCATCTCGCTGGCCCAGACCACGGGCTCGGCGCTGGACGAAGTGACCGCCAACCTCCAGGCCATCCGTGACCTGGCCGTGCAGTCCGCCAACGGCACCTACACCGATACCGACCGCGCCGCGATCGATACCGAAGTGCAGCAGCGCCTGTCGGAAATCACCCGCATCGCGAACCAGACGGACTTCAACGGCACCAAGGTGCTGGACGGTTCCACGAGCTCCTTGTCGTTCCAGGTCGGTGCCAACGTCGGCCAGACCATCTCCGTGGCCCTGGGCCAGGGCGTCCGCGCCGACCAGGTCGGTGCCATCGCCACCTCGTCCACCGACGACCTGTCGGCCCTGTTCGCCAGCGGCGCTTCGGTGACCCTGGGTTCGGGTGACTTCTCGATCGCCACCGGTGCCGGTTCCACCTCCGGTACGGTTGACGTGACCGGTACCTTCAACTCCATCCAGGACCTGTCCGACGCCATCAACGCTTCCAACTCCGGCGTGTCCGCCGCGGTCAGCGCCGACGGCAAGAAGATCAACCTGTACTCCGCCACCGCGCTGGACGTCACGGTTGGCACGGGTTCGGGCGCTTCGGGCATTTCCTCGGGCGGCGAGATTTCTGGTGCGGTCAGCGGTTCGCTGTCCGGCGGCGACGTGAAGACGGTGGATGACGCCAATGCGCTGATCTCCCGCGTCGATACGGCCCTGACCTCGGTCAGCAACCTGGCTTCGAACCTGGGCGCGATCCAGAACCGCTTCCAGTCCACGATCAGCACGCTGTCTGCCGAATCGGCCAACCTGACCAGTTCGCAGTCCACGATCCAGGACGCGGACTTCGCGGCGGAAACCGCGAATCTGTCAAAGGCCCAGGTGCTGCAGCAGGCCGGTATCTCGGTGCTGTCGCAGGCCAACTCGCAGCCGCAGCAGGTCCTGAAGCTCCTCCAGTAACTGTTTGAAGTTTTGCATGGCGTGGCGGCGAAAGCCGCCACGCCTTTGCAAGATGCCGGCAAAGTCCATGCGCTGATGGCGTGGGTTTTGCCGGCATCTCGTGCACCAAACGACACGAACGCCCTCCAGGACATGCCATGACCACCACGTCGACCGTTGGAAACTCCGACCTCAGCGCGATATTGAGCCAGCTCAATGTGAGCTCGTCGGGCGGTAGCGGGGCGGCATCGGGTGCATCGGGCAGTTCCGGCAGCAGCGGAACCAATCTTGCCGGCCTGATCAGCGCCGCGGGCATCGGCTCGGGCCTGGATGTCGATTCCATCGTCACCGCGCTGGTGAACGCCCGCAAGGCAGGCGAGCAGAACCAGATCGACTCCAAGACCACCCAGGCCAACGCGCAGTTGACGGGCATCAATGCCCTGAAGCTGGCGCTGTCGAACCTCAACGGCGCGATCACCAAGCTTTCCCAGTCCACCACCTACAGCACGTATTCGGCCACATTGTCGAATACCTCGGTGGGCACGACCTCCACGCTCACCTCTGCCCAGCCGGGCAGCTACAACGTGGTGGTGTCGCAGTTGGCCACCGCGCAGAAGCGCACCAGCAATACCTATGGCACCAAGGATGCGGTGGGCGAGGGCACGCTGACCATCGGCGTGGGCGGCAAGAATATCAACGTTGCCGTTTCGGCCACGGCCAGCCTTGCCGACATTGCCGCCGCCATCAACGGCGCCACCGGTAACCCGGGTGTGCAGGCCACGGTGGTGAACGGTGCCAATGGCTCGCAGCTGTTGCTCAGTTCCACCAAGACGGGCGCGGCCAACGCCTTCACCATCAGTGCCAACGCCACCAGCAGCGATGGGCTTACCGCCCTCGCCAATCAGTTGGCGACGCCTGCCGCCGATGGTTCGGGCGTTGCCCAGGATGCCAAGCTCACGGTGGATAACATTCCCGCCACCAGCGCCAGCAATAGCGTCAGCGGCGTGCTCGATGGCGTAACGCTGAACCTCACGGCCACCGGCACCACCCAGCTCACCGTGGCCCAGGACACCAGCGGCATCTCACAGGATGTGTCGGATTTCGTCGATGCCTATAACGACTACCAGACCACCGTCGATACGCTGGAAAGCTACGACCCAAACACCAAGACGTCCGGCGTATTGCTGGGCGACAGCATGCTCAATTCGGTCAAGCGGCAGGTAGCCAGCCTGATCAATGGCGCGGTGCCGGGCAACGCCTTCGGTACCCTGGCGAACCTGGGCATCACGCGTGATTCCAGCGGCCAGATGACCTTCGACAGCGGCAAGCTGAGCACGGCCCTTGCCAGCAATCCCACCGGAGTACGTGATCTTTTCTCCGGTACCAACGGCATTGGCACCAAGCTTGCCGCCACCACCAACACGCTGATTTCGTCCTCGGGCATCATCGCCACCCGCGCCACGGCCCTCACCGCCAGCCTGACGCGCCTGGACACGCAGCAGACCGCGCTCGATTCGCGCATGTCCACGTATGAATCGATGCTCCGTACGCAGTACACCCAGCTAGATACCCTGATGTCGACGTTGAATACCACCAGCTCGTACCTGACCAAGGCACTGGCTGGGCTGGAAGCGACGTACACCAAGAACAACTAAGGAATAAGCCATGTCCTACGGTTACCCGCGCAGCGCCAGCGCCATGTACCAGCAGAACGCGGTGCACGGGCGCGTGGAAGACGCCGATCCGCACCAGCTGACCATGCTGCTGATGGACACGGCCATCGAGCGCATCAACCAGGCACGCAATCACCTGGCCCGCGGCGACCTGGGCGGCAAGGCGATCAGCGTGTCCAAGGCGATGGCGATCGTGGTTGAACTGCGTGCAAGCCTCGACCATGCCAAGGGCGGCAAGCTCAGCGGCCGCCTGGAAGCTCTTTACGAATACGTCGGCCGGCGTTTGCTGGCGGCGCAGGCCCACAACGACGATGCCGCCCTGGCTGAATCGGCGCGCCTGCTCAGCCCCATCCGCGACAGTTGGCGCGAAATTCGCAGCCAGTACCTGGCCTCCATGCAGGCGGGTGCCGCCTGATGAGCTCCACCAACCACGATGCCCTGCGCCTGGCCGTCGCCGCCAGCGAGCGCATGCTTACCGCGGCGTCCTCTGGCGACTGGGACGCCGTGGCGGCACTGGAACCTGAGCGCGCACAGGCCTTGGGCCTGGGGCATCCGGCCGATGCCACCAGCGTGGAATTGCTTCGCCGCATGCTCGAATGCAACCGTGCCATTGAAGGCCACGCCGCCACGGCGCGGGCGGAGGTTGCGCGCAAGCTTGGCCAAAGCGGACAGGGTTACCGCGGAGCCAGCGCCTACCTGGCTGCCGCCCGCAGCTGAGTGCCATGCAAGCTCCCGCGCCACAAGCCTTGCCCGACCTGGTGGACCACACCAGGGAACTGATCGACGCTGTCCTTGCCCGGCTGGACCGGGCCGACCGCGTGCTCGGCGAGCTTTGCTCGCAGTTGCTTGCACCGCCGCCATGAGCGTGGACGTGATCGAACGCGCCCTGGCCATCACCGGCGCGATGCATGAAGCGGCCTCGCGCCAGGACTGGCAGGCCGTTGCCACCCTCGAGGCTGAGCGCGCCGCCTTGCTGCAGGGCCCGTTGCCCGCTGACGACGCTACGTTGAAGTCGATCAAGGCCATGCTTGCCATAGACGCGATGACAAAGACCCGCGCAAGGGAAGCGCGGGACCACCTTTGATATGTGCGCCGTGTCACAAAACGAGTATTGTCTGCTCAACGAACGGGGAGCGGGCAGGGCATGAGCCAGGACATCTATAGGGAGTTCAGCGACCGGGTCGCCTACGAGGCGCTGTTGCACGCGTCCTGCACCCTGGCGGATGCCCCCGACGCCCGCGAGTTGGCCTTGCTCAATGAGCGCAATGCCAGCCTGCTGACCACCGTGGGTTCGCTCACCGAGCGCCGCGCCGACACCCTGGAAGATGATAGTGCTGTCCTGCAGGAGCTCACTCGCATCGATGCCAAGCTCAATGCGGTGATCGAGCTGGTCAATCGCCTCGCGCTGCCATCGGCCGCCCTGCCGCCCCGCGTGGAAGTGCGGTTCAATGCCTGGGCAGCGGAGCTTCCACGCAAGATCCTGCCCGATCCGGGCAAGCGGGTGATGCTGCGCATCCACTTCGATGCCTGCCGTGCGTTGCCCCTGGAGTTGCCCGGCCAGGTAGTCCATGCCCCGGGTACCCAGGTGGGCCTGGTGGCCTTCCAGGGACTCTCCGAAGGCGTCCGCGACGCCATGGAAAGGCTGGTATTCCGCCAGCACCGACGCCAGGTGGCCGAAGCCAGGCAGATGGTGCGCTAAGCGCCGTCGCCCGCCGCCCCAGCGCTCTGCAGGCCGTGCCTGCCGGCCTTTTCCCGGCCGCCGAAGTGCCTTGCATCAAACGTTTTCACGCGCTGTGGACACACTGCGTCACATTTGCGACGCGTGTCGTCATTGCTGGCGGTTACGTCACTTTCTGCCCCATCCCTTGCCGGCGCTTGCCCCGTTCCGGCGGCGTTGTAGGAATCTACGGGGTTCGTGGCGCTTTTCTGCCGCTGCCGCTTTCGTTGTGCGTCGGATTTCCGACGATGGCACGCTTCTTGATCTATCCCATTCAGCAGAGGGTCAAGAGCCCGTCCGGCATTGCCGACGGGTCATCACATTCGCACCAAGGGGTAGGGTCGTGAAGTCTTCCATCATTCTGGTCGTTGAGCCTGATAACAGCCGCGCCGAGTCCCTGGCCGCCGCGCTCACCTTCATGGGTTACGAGCCGCGCCGTGTCGGCCATGACGATGTCGATGGAGTGGCCGCGATGGCCGTCTTCGTCGGCTCCATTGGCGGCAACGATGCGCTGTCGGTGGCCATGGGCCCGCTGGGCGCCAAGGCCTCGAAGCTGCCGCTGCTGGTAGCCGCCGACGCCCCGATGGCTGCCGAGCTGGTTGCCATCAACGAACACCGCGGCGCGGAACTGGTCGAGTTCCCGCTGCGCTATGCACGCCTCGCCGCCGCCCTGCGTACGTTCGAGGCGCTGGCCGATGAAGCCAATGCCAACCGCCGTTTCGTCGGCGCCTCCGCTCCGATGCAGCGCATCAACAACCTGATCCGCCAGGTCGCGCCGTTCGATTCCTCGGTGCTGGTGCTGGGTGAGTCGGGGACGGGCAAGGAACTGGTAGCCCGCACCATCCACGATTGCTCACCGCGCGCCGACAAGCCTTTCATTGCCATCAATTGCGGCGCGATCCCGGCCGAACTGCTCGAAAGCGAACTGTTCGGCCACGAGAAGGGTGCCTTTACCGGCGCAATCAATACCCGCAAGGGCCGCTTCGAACTGGCCGAGGGCGGCACGCTGTTCCTGGACGAGATCGGCGACATGAGCCTGCCGATGCAGGTGAAGTTGCTGCGCGTGCTGCAGGAACGCACGTTCGAGCGCGTCGGCGGCAACAAGCCCCAGCGCTGCGATGTGCGCATCATTGCCGCCACGCACCGGAACCTGGAGCAGTCGATCCAGAACGGCATTTTCCGCGAAGACCTCTTCTATCGCCTGAACGTATTCCCGGTGGAGATGCCGCCGCTACGCGAACGCCTGGATGATCTTTCCTCGCTGATCGGCGAATTCAACCATCGCCTGGCAGCACGTGGCCTGGGCAATGTCCGGTTCTCAGGCCAAGCCCTTTCGGCACTGCGCGGTTATGCCTGGCCTGGCAACGTGCGGGAGCTCTCCAACCTCGTCGAGCGCATGGCCATCCTGCTGCCGCACGGCGAGATCCGCGCCGCGGACCTGCCGGAAAAGTATCGTGGCGCGTCGGTGGTGGAAGACATCTGCGGCGCGGCGCTGCTGGCCTATATGGAAGAGCAGCCGGTGATCGCCGACACCTATGCCAACGGCAACGACGCGGCAACCTTGCCCGCCGGTGGCCTGGACTTGAAAGACCACCTGGCCGGGATCGAGATCGGCCTGATCCGCCAGGCGCTGGACTCGGCCAATGGCGTGGTGGCCCACGCGGCCAAGCTGCTGCGCGTGCAGCGCACCACGTTGGTGGAGAAGCTGCGCAAGTACGGATTGAACGACGCGGTACAGATCACCGCTTGAGGGGGCCGGAAGTTGAAGCTTCCACCCTTCAAGGGAATAAAGAAGGCAACAAGGTGGGCAGTGCGCCAATGGGCGTACGCCCCGGGGAATGGCAGGTAGTTGGCGCATTGAAGTAACAGCGTCGGCAAGACCCTCCGGCAATCGTTTTCTGGTGGTGCCTGGCGGCCCGCCCAGGACAGGTTTGTGCCGGAGAAAGCCCCCATCGGCCGTGCGGCGATCACGCACTGCCCACCTTCTTGTCTTCTTGCAAGGCCATCCGCTTAGCCATCGTCGCCTTGGCACGCCACGTGCATCGCACCGTCCAAACGCCAGCGCGCGCCGGAAAACCGCCATGACCACGATCGACGTAAACAGCCTGCTTTCCCAGATGCGCCGGATGACGGCCGTCACGGAACTGCCGTCGGCAAAGATCGACACCGTGGGCAAGACGGCGGCTCCGTCGGATTTCGGCGCGCTGCTCAAGCAGTCGCTGGGGAGCGTTGCGGACCTGCAGAAGACCGCCGGTGTGCAGGCTGCTGCTTTCGAGCGCGGCGACAAGGGCGTGGACCTGGCCCAGGTGATGCTGTCGGTGCAGAAGGCCGACCTCGGGCTGAGCACCGTTACCCAGGTACGCAACAAGATGGTCGATGCCTACAAGGACATCATGAACATGTCGTTCTGAGCGACGTTTTCATGACCCTTCCACTAACGGACTTGTTGAACCATGGCTGATAACGCCGTCGCCACCGCCCCTGATTCCAGGCTGGCCTCGTTCAAGAACCTGGCAGCCACCCCGGTGGCGCGCCAGCTGACCTTGATGGCCGGTATCGCCGCCGCGGTCGCCATTGGCGTGGCGGTGGTGATGTGGTCGCGCACGCCCGACTACGGCATGCTTTACGCAGGTCTCGAGCAAAGGGACGCCGCCGCCGTTACCCAGGCGCTGCAGGCGGCCAACGAACCCTACAAGCTCGGCACCGACGGTGCGTCGGTGTTCGTGCCGGCCGCCGACGTGTCGGCCATGCGCCTGAAGCTCGCTTCGCAGGGCCTGCCCCAGGGAGCTACCCAGGGCGGCGCCACGGCGCAATCGGATTCACCCTTCGGCATGAGCGACATGGCCGAGCGGAGCCGTTACCAGCAGTTGCTCGAAAACGACCTCGGCCAAACCATCGCCGGCCTGCAGTCGGTGAAGGGTGCGCGCGTGCACCTGGCGCTGCCGAAGCCTTCCGCGTTCATTCGCGACAACCACCCGGCCAGCGCATCGGTGGTGGTGGCCCTGTACCCGGGCCGCTCGCTCGATGCCGGCCAGGTGTCGGCCGTCGTGCACCTGGTGTCTTCGTCGGTACCGGGCCTGGATGCACGCAACGTCTCGGTGATCGACCAGGCGGGCCAGCTCTTGACCAACGCCGATCCGGATAGCCCGGCGGCCCTCGGTGACACGCGCATGCGCCTGTCCAACCAGATCGAAAGCACCTATGCCTCCCGCGTGGAGGAATTGCTCACCCCGCTCGTGGGTGCCGGCAAGGTGCGCGCACAGGTATTCGCCAACCTCGACTTCTCCAACACCGAGAAGGCGAGCGAAGTGTTCAACCACGACAACCCGGCGCTGCGCAGCGAGCAGACCAGCAGCGATACCCGCCACGACGGCGCCGCTGCCGGCGGCGTCCCGGGGGCGCTCTCCAACCAGCCACCCAACACCGTTGCCCAGGCCACTGCGGCCAAGCCCGATGCCGGCAAGAAACCAGGCGGCCCGCAAACCGCGGCCACCGCCCAGGCCACCGAGCCCAGCCAGAGTACCAACAGCGCCACGCGCAACTACGAGCTCGACCGCACCGTAAGCCATGTGGTGGATCCGGCGGGGAAAGTGTCGCGGCTTACGGTCGCCGTGGTGGTGGACAACAAATCGGTGGTGGGCAAGGACGGCAAGCCGGCAAGCGTTGCCTTCACCCCGGAAGAAATCGAGCGCATGACCACGCTCACCAAGAATGCCGTGGGCTTCGATGCCGCGCGTGGCGATAGCGTCAGCGTGATCAACGAAGCCTTCCACGCCACCCCGGTGGACGACGTGGGCATCGATATTCCTTTCTGGCAGAAGCCGGGCGTGCTCGACCTGATCAAGCAGGCGCTGGGCGTGCTGGCGGCGTTGGCCGTGGCCTTCTTCGTCATCCGCCCGATGATGCGCACGGCGATGCGGCCGGGCTCCGGCGTCATGCAGCCGGCACTGGCAGGTCCGGTACCCACGGTTTCGGTGATGGTGGATGACGACGAGCGCGACTCGCCGCAGCTGCAAGGTTCAAGGGGCAAGGGCGCCCCGGCACTACTGGCCTACGAACAGAAGATCGGCATGGCCAAGCGCATGGCCAACGACAATCCCAAACAGGTTGCGCAGGTAGTCAAGAGCTGGGTGGCAGAAGATGGCTGAGTTACTGAGCGGTTCCCAGCGTGCGGCGATCCTGTTGCTGACGCTTGGAGAAGAAGACGCGGCCACGGTGCTCAAGCACCTCAATGCCCGCGACGTGCAATCGGTCGGCACCGCCATGGCGGCGCTGAAGAACGTGTCCAAGGAGCAGGTCGACGGCGTGATCAGCCGCCTTACCGAAGACATGGGCCAGCACACGGCGCTGGGCGTGGGTACCGAGGAATACATCCGCAAGGTGCTGGTGAACGCGCTTGGCGAAACCAAGGCCGGCAGCCTGATCGACCGCATCCTGCTGGGCCGCAGCTCCAAGGGCCTGGAGTCGCTCAAGTGGATGGAAAGCCGCGCCATCGCCGAAATGATCGGCCAGGAACACCCGCAGATCATTGCCCTGGTGCTGGCGCACCTGGAGCCTGACCAGGCTGCCGAGGTATTGGCTTACCTGCAGCCGCGCGTGCGCTCTGACGTGGTGATGCGCATCGCCACCCTCGACGGCGTGCAGCCGCATGCGCTGGACGAACTCGACGAAATCATGGAGCGCCAGTTCTCCGGCACCAGCAACAAGATGAAGTCGGCCACGGTGGGCGGCCTGAAGGCGGCCGCGGCGATCCTGAATTCCATGGAAGCCTCGCGAGAGGCCGAATTGATGGCATCCATCCGCGGGCTGGATTCGAACCTGGGCGAGAAGATCGAGGAACTGATGTTCGTCTTCGAC
Source organism: Pinirhizobacter soli (assembly GCF_015905305.1). Taxonomy (GTDB): domain Bacteria; phylum Pseudomonadota; class Gammaproteobacteria; order Xanthomonadales; family Rhodanobacteraceae; genus Pinirhizobacter; species Pinirhizobacter soli. The sequence goes on along the minus strand of NZ_JADZLQ010000001.1, from coordinate 1,299,772 downwards.
GACCTGGCCGACCTTGACGATCGCAGCATGCAGGCGCTGCTGCGTGAAATCCCCTCCGCCACGCTGATCACCGCCTTGAAGGGCGCGGAGCCGGCGATGCGCGAGAAGATCTTCAGCAACATGTCCAAGCGCGCCGCCGACATGCTTCGCGACGACCTGGAAGTAAAGGGCCCGGTACGCGTAAGCGAAGTGGACGCTGCGCAGAAGGAAGTGCTGGCCAGCGCACGCCGCCTGGCCGATGCCGGCCAGATCACCCTCACCGGTGGCGGTGAGGAATTCGTCTGATGAGTGTCCTTGGACGCGACGAGGCCTCTGCCTACGAGCGTTGGGAGCTGCCGCCCGTCGGCGAGCCCGCCGTGCGCCGCGCCAAGGAAGAACCGCCCTCGCCATTGCCTACGATCGCCGAACTGGAGGCGATCGAACGGCAGGCTCGCGAGGAAGGCTTCAATGCCGGGCTTGCCGAAGGGCGCGCCACTGCGCGCCGTGAACTGCTGTCACAGACCGGCCGCCTGGAGGCACTCTATGCCGCCGCGGCGCGACCCCTGGCGGAACTGGACGACGAGGTTGCCCGGGAACTGGCGTGGCTTGCCACCGTGGTGGCCGAGCGCGTGCTGGGTGCTGAGATTTCCCTCGCACCTGAAAAGATCATCGGCGTGGTGCGCCAGGCCGTGCATGTACTGCCGGCGTCTGAGCGTCATGTCCGCGTCGTACTGCATCCGGATGACGCGGCCCTTGTGCGCGATCATCGCAACAGCTCGGAAGAGTCGTGGCTGATCGTGGAGGATCGCACGCTCGACCGCGGCGACTGCCGGCTGGAATCGGAACATTCGCGCATCGACGCGCGCCTGCGCTCGCGCCTGGCCACCGTGGTCGATGCGGTACTGGGCGACGACCGGGTGGACGGGGAGTCCGCGGCGTGAGCGACGTGATCGCCCTTCCGCCCGACCGCAACCAGCGCTGGCGCGATGCGCTGGCCATGCGCCGCGCGCAGCTGGATCATCTTCGCCCGCTGCAGGCGGAGGGCAAGCTGCGCCGCGTGGTGGGACTCACCCTGGAAGCCGTCGGCTGCGAAGCTCCGGTGGGCGCGCGTTGCATGGTGTCCGGCGCCGACGGTAACGAACATGAAACCGAGGTCGTCGGCTTCGCCGATGGCCGCCTGCTGTTGATGCCCACGGGCGAGCTGCACGGTGTACTACCCAACGCCCGAGTGCGCCCGGTGGCCGGCACCTCCGGCGTGCCGGTGGGCGATGAACTGCTCGGCCGCGTGATCGGCGCAGATGGCGCGCCGCTGGACGGCAAGGGCCCGCTGATGGTGCGCGAGCGCGCGCCGCTGCGCCGCGAGCCGATCAATCCGATGTCGCGCCAGCCGATCGACACACCGCTCGATACCGGCGTGCGCGCGATCAATGCACTGCTGACCGTTGGCCGCGGCCAACGCATCGGCCTGTTCGCCGGCTCCGGCGTGGGCAAATCCACGCTGATGGGCATGATGACCCGCTTCACCGACGCCGACGTGGTGGTGGTAGGGCTAATCGGCGAGCGCGGCCGCGAAGTGAAGGAATTCGTCGATCACATCCTGGGCGAGGAAGGCCGTCGCCGCGCCGTGGTGGTGGCGGCACCCGCCGATGCGCCGCCGCTTTCGCGCCTGCGTGGCGCGCAGCTGGCCACCGCGGTGGCCGAACATTTTCGCGACCAGGGCAAGCGCGTACTGCTGCTGATGGATTCGCTCACCCGCTATGCCCAGGCGCAGCGCGAGATCGCGCTGGCCATCGGCGAGCCGCCGGCGACCAAGGGTTATCCGCCGTCGGTGTTCGCCATGTTGCCCGCGCTGGTGGAACGGGCCGGCAACGATGCCACCGGCACCGGTTCGATCACCGCGTTCTACACCGTGCTGACCGAGGGCGACGATTACCGGCACGATCCGATCGCCGATGCGGCGCGCGCGATCCTTGACGGACACATCGTGCTTTCCCGTGACCTGGCCGAAGCGGGCCACTACCCGGCCATCGACATCGAGGCATCCATCAGCCGCGTCATGCCGGCGGTGGTATCGCGCGAGCACATGCGTTCGGCGCAGCGCTTCCGCCAGGTGTATTCGGCCTACCGGCAGCAGCGCGACCTGATTGCCGTGGGTGCTTACCAGAAGGGCAGCGACCCGCGCACGGACGAAGCGATCGCCCTGTACCCGCGGCTGTCGGCGTTCCTGCAGCAGGAAACCGATGAGCCGGTGGGCCTGGCCGACGCCGAAACCGGCCTCGGCGCCGTGGCCCAGGTTGAGCGCGCATGACCTCGCGTGCCGATCGCCTTCAACCGGTGGTGGACCTGGCGGAAAAGCGCGAGCAGGAAGCCACCGTTGCCATGGCCGACCAGCGCAACCAGCTGGCCATGGCCCAGCAACAGCTCGATGAATTGCGTCGCTATCGCGACGACTACGGCAGCATCCCTTCCGGCAGCAACGTTGCCGGCATCCTCAACCGCCAGAGCTTCCTTGCGCGCATCGACATGGCCATCGTCCAGCAGATGGGCGAAGTGGCCCGCCGCGAGCGCGCGGTAGCGGCATCGCAGCAGGCGTGGATGGAAGCACGGGGCCGGGCCAAGGCCCTGGATACCGTCACCACCCGCTACCGCGACGCCGAGCGGAAGGCCGAGGACCGCCACGAACAGAACCAGGCCGACGAGCGCTCGCAGACCAAGCGCAAGCCGGGCTAACGACGATGAGAACGCCCATGAACGCCTCCACGCCCCCATCCATCCAGATCACTGCGCCGCAGCGGCCCGCGTCCCGGTCAACGACGGCCATGCCCGACCGTGATGACGCACCGAGCTTTGGCGACGCGATGAAGCACGCGTCGGCCGCGCCTGCGGCAAAGAAAGACGCCTCGCCGCACGAGGATGCCGCGCCATCGCAAGACAAGGCACAGCCGCCGGGAACCCAGGCAGGCAGTGCTACCCATCACGCAAAGGCCAAGGGCGCGAAGGCCGACACGAGTGATGATGGTGAAGCCACGGCCACCGACACGACCGATGGCGTTGCCGCGGACCTGGCTGACTTGGCTTCCGCTGCCTCCCAGGCACAGGGACAGGCGGTGAGCGCCGACACCCAGCCCGCCGTCGATGCCAAGACGAGCTCAAGCGATCAGCCATCCCAGCCAACGGTCGACCCTGCCAATGGCCAGGCCATCGCCGCTGCCATGCTGGCGCTGATCCAGCAATCCACCCAGCCAGCGCCGGTGGCTACCGCGGTAACCATGCCAACTACGGCGCCGACCACCACGTCGAACGACAGCAAATCCACCATCGCCGATGACATCGGCGCCGCCATTACAGCGTCTTCGAAGATGGCCCAGGCCCTTACCGGTTCGCTCGGCGGGGCGGTGGCCGGTACCGTCGCCGATGCTGCCACAGGCGTGATCGGCAAGGCGGTGGGCCTCGTCGGCGATGCCGTGGCAGGGTTGCTGGGCAGCGGCGCAAAGACCGATCCGGACACGACGGCCCAGCTACCGGATCCCGCGCAGCTGGCTACCGGCCAGGTGTCCCAGGCAGCCGTCCCGGTGCCCGTACCGGCCGCCCTGCAAAGCACCCAGGTGGCGGGTACGCCGGCCTTCGCCAATGAGCTGGGCCAGCAGATCGCCTGGATGAGCCACGGGGATATCAAGGAAGCGTCCATCCGCCTGCATCCGGAGGACATGGGCCAGCTGGACGTGAAGATCAGCGTGCACGAGAACCGCGTGGACGTCGCTTTCGCCGCCCAGCACCCGGCCGCCGTGCAGGCAGTGAACCAGACTCTCACCCAGCTCGACACCATGCTTGCCCACCACGGTTTGCAACTGGGCCAGACACAGGTCGGCCAGCAGAAGGCGGGGCAGGACGGCCAGGGCAACGGCAAGTCGTTCGCCCAGGTGGCACAGGGTGGTGGCGAGTCCGGCGACACCGCGGAGGTACAGCGCGCCACCGTGCGCGTGTCCAACGCCCTGGTCGACGACTTCGCGTAGCCGAAGGATGGTTTGAACAACAAAATACCGACACGCGCCGGGAAACCGGCGCGACTGGTTTAAGGCAAACCCGCATGGTGCAAGGCCTTGAAGCCGTGGCACGCGGCTTGCATCGAACATCATGACGAGCGCGGATATCCCGCGCGAACGCTTTCGACATTAGCTATAAGGCTTGAGGTTTCCATGTCCGCAACCGCCGAAAATGTTGCCCCGGTCGTGAAGAAAAAGGGGAAGGGAGGGCTTCTGGCCATCCTCGCCGTGGCGGTCATTGCCATCGGTGCCGGCGGCTTCTTCCTGCTGCACAAGAAGAGTGCCGAAGAAGCCAAGCCGGTCCATCGCGAGGCGCTTTACCAGGCGCTGGATCCGGGCTTCGTGGTGAACTTCCAGGACGACCGCGCCCTGCGTTACCTGCAGGTGGGCATTACCGTGATGTCGCACGATCCGGAAGCCATCCAGGCTGTGAAAGACACCGACCCTGTGATCCGCAACGCGCTGGTGATGCTGTTCTCAGGCCAGGACGCCACCACCCTGACCGACGCGAAGGGCAAGCAGAAGCTGCAGGCCGAGGCACTGGCCGCGGTGCAGAAGATCGTGGCGGACAAGACCGGCAAGCCCGGCATCGACGCGGTGTATTTCACCAGCTTCGTAATGCAGTAGCTGAAAAGGACCTGCCATGAGCGACCTGCTTTCCCAGGAAGAAATCGATGCGCTGCTGGCCGGTGTGGAAGGCGGCGCGGTGGAAACCGAGGTCGACGAGCCATTGCCGCCGGGCATTGCCATCGAATACGACTTCACCCAGCAGGACCGCATCGTCCGCGGCCGGCTGCCCACGCTTGAGATGGTCAACGACCGGTTTGCCCGCTACTTCCGCGGCAACCTGTTCAACGTGTTGCGCAAGTCCTGCGAGGTGTCGGTGCTTGGCGTGCGCATGATGAAGTTCAACGAGTACGTGCATTCGCTTGCCGTGCCCTCGAACCTCAACCTGATCCGCATCAAGCCCTTGCGTGGCACCGCCCTTTGCGTGCTGGAGCCGCGCCTGGTGTTTACCGTGATCGATAATTTCTTCGGCGGCGACGGCCGCTACCACGCGCGCATCGAGGGCCGGGATTTCACCCCCACCGAGAACCGCGTGATCCAGATCGTGCTGGGTGAGATCTTCACCGCCATGGGCGAAGCCTGGGCCCCGGTGCTGAAGATGGACTTCGAATTCCTCAATTCCGAGATCAACCCCCAGTTCGCCAATATCGTCAGCCCCACCGAAACCGTGGTGGTCTCGCGTTTCCATATCGAGCTGGACGGCGGCGGCGGGGAAATCCACCTCACCCTGCCGTATTCGATGGTCGAGCCGATCCGTGAATTGCTCGACGCCGGCGTGCAGAGCGACCGCGCCGAACGCGACGACCGCTGGATCCAGTCCCTGCACGAGGAAATCCTCGATGCCGAGGTGGAGCTGTCGTCGCTGATGGCCGAAACGCGCATCAGCATCGGCGATTTCCTGCACCTTAGGCCCGGCGACGTCATTCCCATCTCCATGCCGGAATTTGCGTCCGTCTACGCCGAGGACATACCGGTATTCCGCGGCCGGATGGGTAACGCCAACGGTCACAAGGCGGTCCGTTTCGAGCAGCTGATGCGCACGAGGGTGACCCGGCCCCCGACCGAACTGCTGCCCGATCCGGTCACGGCGTAACCAATAAGGGTTGGCACACCCATTGCATCCTTTCTCGTGACCCGCCGGCAAACCGTCGCGCGGCAATGAACCACCACGAGAAGAAGCGCACATGAACAGTGAAGCCACCGCCCTTGCGGACGAGTCGAACGCCGGAGTCCTGGCCAAGGCCGGCATCTCCTCCGACGTCAGCCTCGACGTCATCCTGGACGTGCCGGTGACCATGGCCATGGAAGTGGGCCGCACCAAGATCTCCATCCGCAACCTGTTGCAGCTGAACCAGGGCTCGGTGGTGGAACTGGACCGCGCCGCGGGCGAGCCGCTGGACGTGTTCGTCAACGGCACCCTGGTCGCCCACGGCGAAGTGGTGGTGATCAACGAGAAGTTCGGCATCCGGCTGACCGACGTGATCAGCCCCGCAGAGCGGGTGCGCAAGCTGCGATGAAAACCGTGTTTGCCTCCTTCGGCGCCCTGCTGATGGCAGTCGCGCCGGGCATGCTGCGGGCCGCTCCCGCCGCCATGGCCGCTCCTGCCCCGATGAATACGGGTGCGGAACTGCTGCGCGTGGTGCTGAGCCTGGCCGGCATCGTGGCCATGATCTTCGTCGCCGGCTGGCTCACCCGCCGGGCGCAGGCCCGGGTGCGTCCCGGCGGCCGGAAGATCCGCGTGATCGAAACCATGCCGGTGGGCGTGAAGGAAAAAGTGATGCTGATGGAAGTGGGCGGTACGCAGCTCCTGGTGGGCGCGTCGCCGTCGGGCCTGCGCACGCTGCATGTGCTGGCAACGCCCATCGCCGAGGATGCGTCGGCGCCATCCACCGCGCCACAGAGTTTCCGCGACATCCTAAGCCTGTGGGGCAAGCGCTGATGAAGACGCTGCGCTGGATCCTTCTTGCCGCCCTGGTGCTGCTGCCGGGCCTGGCCGCCGCCGACCCCGTCGGCATTCCGCTGGTGAACGTGGCACCAGCCGCCAACGGCGGTTCGAACTGGACGCTGTCGTTGCAGATGCTGGCGCTGATGACGGCGCTGACCGTGCTGCCGGCGATCCTTTTGATGATGACCTCGTTCACGCGCATCGTGATCGTGCTGGGGTTCCTGCGCCAGGCGCTGGGTACCAACACCACGCCGCCCAACCAGGTGATCCTGGGCCTGTCGCTGTTCCTGACCTTGTTCGTGATGGGGCCGGTGCTGAACCATTCCTACGCCGACGGCGTCAAGCCGTACATGGACGGCACGATGACGGCGGAAGCCGCGTTGCCCGCCGCGGCGGCTCCTTTCCACCGGTTCATGCTGGACCAGACCCGCGAGCCGGACCTGCAGCTCTTCACCCGGCTGGCCGGCGACGCGCCCTACGCCAGCAAGGAAGCGGTGCCCTACCGCGTGGCGTTGCCGGCGTTCGTCACCAGTGAGCTGAAGACCGCCTTCCAGATGGGCTTCCTGCTGTTCATCCCGTTCCTGATCATCGACCTGGTGGTGGCGTCGGTGCTGATGTCGATGGGCATGATGATGGTGTCGCCGATGATCATCTCGCTGCCCTTCAAGATCATGCTGTTCGTGCTGGTGGACGGGTGGACGCTGCTGCTGGGCACGCTTGCCGGGAGCTTCTACACATGACGCCGGAAAGCGTGATCAATTTCGGCCAGCAGGCGCTGTACATCGCCATGCTGATCGGCGCCCCGTTGCTGCTCACCGCGCTGGCGGTGGGCCTGATCATCGGCATGGTGCAGGCCGCCACGCAGATCAACGAACAGACCTTGAGTTTCATCCCCAAGCTGATCGCCATGTCCCTGGTGCTGGTGGTCGCCGGCCCCTGGATGCTGCACACGCTGGTGCAGTACACCCAGCAGTTGATCGAAAACCTGCCGGCCTCGGCGCGCTAGCCATGCCGATCGAAGCCGCCCAGATCACCGCATGGATCGGCGCCTTCTCATGGGCGCTTTCCCGCGTTGGCGGTTTGTTCCTGGTGGCTCCCATATTCGGTGCCACCACCATCCCGGTACGCATCCGCGTTGGCCTCGCCCTGGCACTGGTGGCGGTGATCGCGCCGATGGCCCCCGTGGGCCTCGAGCCGATGTCGGGGCAGGGCATCGGCGTGCTGGCGCAGCAGATGCTGCTGGGCGGCTTGATCGGCTTCGTGCTGAAACTGGTATTCGAGGCGGTGGCCTTCGGCGCGCAGCTGATCTCCACCTCGATGAGCCTTTCCTACGCCGAAACCGTGAACCCGCTTGGCGGCGGCTCGACGTCGGTGATGAGCCAGTTCTACACCGGCATGATCACCTTGCTGTTCCTGGCGCTCGACGGCCACCTGCAGTTGATCGCCCTCCTGGCCGACAGCTTCCACACCATGCCCTTCGGGGGCCCGGGTGTAGGCGCCGACGACATCTGGGGCGTGCTGACGTGGAGCGGGCACCTGTTCGCCGGCGCCCTGCGCGTGGCGCTGCCTGCGCTTACCGCCTTGCTGGTGGTGAACCTGGGCTTTGGCGCCATCAGCCGCTCGGCACCATCGATGAACCTCTTCGCGGTGGGCTTCCCGATTACGGTAAGCCTTGGCCTGGTTGCCGTCTGGCTGGCCTTGCGCCAGCTTCCCGGCGCCTTCGATGCGCTTTCCGCCGACGCCTGGGCAACCATGCGCGGCCTCATCGGCGGAGGTTCGCCATGAGCGAGGAGAGCGACCAGGACCGCACAGAAGAGGCCAGTGAAAAACGCCTTCGCGAAGCCCGCGAGAAAGGCGAGCTGCCGCGCTCGCGCGAATTGTCCACCGGCGTGGTGGTGCTGGCCGGCGTGTCGAGCATCCTTGCCACGCGCGACGAGCTGGCCCTGCATGCGCGCAACATCATGATGCTTGGCGTGCGCTACAACCGCGAGGATCTCTACTCCGCCGACGGCATTTCCCATGTGCTCTCCGCCGCCGCACTGGAGGCGCTGCGCATGCTCGCACCGCTGTTCGTCGTGACCATCGTCGCCGCCTTCGCGGCGCCCGCCTTGCTTGGCGGCCTTAATTTTTCCGGCCAGGCGCTGTTGCCGAAGTTCGACCGGCTGAACCCGATCGCAGGCTTCGGCCGCATTTTTTCCACCAATGGTTTCGTCGAGCTCGGCAAATCGATGCTCAAGCTCGTCCTGATCGGTGGCGTGCTGGTCTGGTACATGATGAAAAGCCGCGCCGACATGCTGGGTACCGGCTCTGGCGACGTCGCCGCCGGCGTCCACCGATCGCTGGGCACCATCGGCCAGGCCTGCCTGTTCTTCGCCTGCGTGCTGGGCCTGATCGGCCTGATCGATGCGCCGTGGCAGAAATTCTCGTTCGCGAAAAAAATGCGCATGACCAAGCAGCAGGTCAAGGACGAGCACAAGGAAAGTGACGGCAACCCCGAAATGAAGGGCCGCATCCGCAGCATGCAGATACAGATGTCCCGCCGCCGCATGATGCAGGACATCCCCAAGGCCGACGTGGTGGTGGTCAACCCCAGCCACTTCGCCGTGGCGCTGTCCTACGAGGACGCCATGCGCGCGCCGAGGGTGGTGGCCAAGGGCATGGACGTGATCGCCATGCAGATCCGCTCGGTGGCCGGCGCGCACAGGGTGCCGCTGGTGGAGGCCGCGCCCCTGGCCCGCGCGCTCTACAACACCACCGAAGTAGGACAGGAAATTCCCGCCACGCTGTTCGTGGCCGTGGCGCAGATCCTGGCCTATGTGTTTCGCCTGAAGACCGCGCTCGCCCAGGGCGACGCTATGCCTGAAAAACCCAACCCGGATGTCGATCCCGACCTCCTGGGCCGTTACCGCATGAACGACGAGAACTAAGCCATGGCTACCCCGTCCACTTCAGGTTTCGCCGTATTCGGCCAGATGGCCCGCCGCGGCATCGGCGCACCGGTCGCCATGTTGCTGGTGCTGGCGATGCTGATGCTGCCGCTGCCGCCGTTCATGCTGGACCTGCTCTTCACCTTCAATATCGCGCTGTCGCTGGTGATCCTGCTGGCGGTGGTGTACGTGATGCGGCCGCTGGAATTCGCAGCCTTCCCGACCGTGGTGCTGGGCGCCACCCTGCTGCGCCTGGCGCTGAACATCGCTTCCACCCGCGTGGTGCTGCTGCACGGCCACATGGGTCCGGGCGCGGCGGGCAAGGTGATCGAGGCCTTCGGCGAATTCGTCATCGGCGGGAATTTTGCCGTGGGCCTGGTGGTGTTCTGCATCCTCACCATCATCAACTTCGTGGTGGTCACCAAGGGCGCCACGCGCGTGTCGGAAGTGACCGCACGTTTCACCCTCGATGCGATGCCCGGCAAGCAGATGGCCATCGACGCGGATCTGAACGCGGGTCTGCTCACCCAGGAACAGGCGCGCGAGCGCCGCCAGGAAGTGCGCGAAGAAGCGGATTTCTATGGCTCCATGGACGGTGCCTCGAAGTTCGTGCGCGGCGACGCCACCGCCGGCATCCTGATCCTCATCATCAACATCGTCGGTGGTTTCTTCGTCGGCATGCTGCAGCACGGCCTCTCCGCCAGCGAGGCGGCGCGCAACTACACGCTGCTGACCATCGGCGACGGCCTGGTCGCCCAGGTGCCGGGCCTGATGCTTTCCATTGCAGCCGCGGTGATCGTCACCCGCGTGTCCAAGTCGCAGGACATGGGCCGGCACGTAGTAGGCCAGCTGTTCGGCCAGCCCAAGGCGCTGGCGGTGGCAGGCGTGGTGCTGGCGGTGATGGGGCTGGTCCCCGGCATGCCGAACGTGGCCTTCCTGATGCTCGGCGCCGTCTGCGGGGCCGGTGCGTGGGCCTTGAACAAACGTCGCCAGGAAGTAGCTGCCGCCACCCGGCGCGCGCTGGAAGCCCCGCCCGAGGCGCCGGTGTCCGGCGAGAAACTGGAGCTGTCGTGGGAAGACGTGGCAAGCGTCGACACCATCGGCCTTGAAGTGGGCTACCGGCTCATTCCGCTGGTGGACAAGAACCAGGGCGGCGAGCTGATGGGCCGGATCAAGTCGGTCCGCCGCAAGCTGTCGCAGGAACTGGGTTTCCTGGTGCCGGCGGTGCACATCCGCGACAACCTGGACTTAGGACCGCATTCCTACCGCATCAGCCTGATGGGCGTGCCGATGGGCGAGGCCGAGATCCACAACGAGCGGATGCTGGCGATCGATCCGGGCCGCGTGCATGGCGCGCTGAACGGCATCGCCACCACCGACCCTGCCTTCGGCCTGCCGGCGGTATGGATCGAGCCGGGCCTGCGCGAGCATGCGCAATCGCTCGGCTACACGGTGGTGGACCCGGCCACGGTGATCGCCACCCATCTTTCGCACATCCTGGGCGGTCATGCCCATGAGCTCCTGGGCCACCAGGACGTGCAGCAGATGCTCGACCGCCTGGCCGCTACGGCGCCGAAGCTGGTGGAAGACCTCGTGCCCAAGCGCCTGTCGCTGGGCGTGGTGGTGAAGGTGCTGCAGAACCTCCTGGCCGAGCGAGTGCCGGTGCGCAACATGCGCGGCATTGTCGAATCCTTGGCGGAGCATGCGGGCCAGAGTCAGGATCCCGGCGTGCTTTCCTCCGCCGTCCGCGTTGCCCTGGGTCGCCAGATCGTCCAGGAGATCGCCGGCATGGGCTCGGAGATCCCCGTCATTACCTTGGCGCCAGACCTGGAACAGATCCTCCTGGGCTCGCTGCAAGGCGGCGGCGTGGCCGGCGCGGCGGTGGAGCCGGGCCTGGCCGAGCGTCTGCAGCAGAGCGTCGCCGAGGCTGCCCGCCGGCAGGAAATTGCCGGGGAACCTGCGGTTCTGCTGGTCGCCCCGAACCTGCGCCCGTGGCTGGCCCGCTTCACCCGCCATGTGGCACAGAACCTGCACGTGCTTGCCTATAACGAAGTGCCGGACAACCGCCGCGTGCGGTTGGTAACGGCATTGGGACGCTAGAGAAGGGGCTTGGGCGAGCGATGAACGGCACACGACGGAAAACCCACGACATACGACGGAACACCGCCGTTCGCACCATGACCGCCAACCCCTTGACCATCGCCACGCATTCCGGATCCACGCCATGAAGATCAAACGATTCGTTGCCGCTGACATGCGACAGGCCATGCGGGAAGTGCGTGAGGAACAAGGCCCGGATTCGGTGATCCTGTCCTCCCGCCGGATCGCCGAAGGTATCGAGATCATCGCGGCGCTCGACTACGACGAGGCGCTGATGCGCGAGGCCGCCGACCACGGCGCCGAGCGCGAGAGCGCACCGGCTCCGCGGGCCGAGCTACCCCCGATCGCGGCCCCGAAAGCTGCCGCCAGGGGCAAGGCCGAGGCCGAACCCGCCGCTGAGCGTCACCTTGCGCCCACTACTCCTCGCTCCGGGGCGACCCGTTACGGCACCGCGGCGCTTGCCGCTTCTGTCGCCGACGCCGTCCGCGCCGCCACCCGCGTGCCGGGCCCGGACATCGCCGTCAACGGCATGCGCGAAGAATTGAACCAGCTGAAGGAAATGCTGCAGATCCAGCTGTCGAGCCTGGCCTGGAACCAGCTGGACCGCGAACAGCCCCTGCAGGCCCGCGTGCTGCGCGAGCTGACCCGCATGGGCCTGGATCCGGATGTGGCCCGCATGCTCACCGCGGAACTGCCGCCCAACATGACCGTGGAGCAGTCGCGCTACCTGCCGTTGGGCCTGCTGTCCCGGCACATCGCCGTCAGCGGCCGCGAGATCGACCAGCTCGGCGGCGTCGTCGCCCTGGTCGGTCCCACGGGTGTAGGCAAGACCACCACCATCGCCAAGATCGCCGCCCGCGCGGTGCTTCGCCATGGCGCGAACAACGTCACCCTGGTCACCACCGACCAGTACCGCATCGGCGCGGCGGCCCAGCTGGAGCACTACGGCCGCCTGCTCGGGGTGCGGGTGCACGCCGCCCACGACTCAGCGAGCCTGCACGCGGTGCTCAACCCCTTGCGCGGCCGCCACACGGTGCTGGTGGATACCGCCGGCCTTGCCGGCACCGACCCGCGCCTGCAAAGCCAGTTCGAAACGCTAAGGACCGCCTCGGATGTGCGCGTGTGCCTGGTGCTGGCCGCCAATGCCCAGGCTCAGGCCATGGAGCATGCGGTGCGCGCCTACCAGCCGCTGAAGCCGCAGGCGGTGATCCTGACCAAGCTTGACGAGTCGCCGCTCCTGGGTGGCGCGCTTTCTGCATTGATTCGAAGCCGGCTGCCCTTGGACTACACCACGGACGGCCAGCGTGTACCGGAAGACATCGCCACGGCGGATGCGCGAAAGCTCGTCCTGCGCGCCGCCCAGCTGGTCAAGACCGGGCAGGCCGAACCTGACGATGTCCTGCTGGCCGACCGCTTCGGCGTCGCCCAGGCCGCCCTGGCGTAAGCAACGGAATCCCCATGAACATTGCAATTGGAAATTACCTGCAGATGTCATCGCCGCCTATCAGCAGCAACGACCTCGCCGTCGCCGCCCACCAGGCAGCCGGGCTTGCCTTCATCGGCGACCGCCAGGCCTGCCGCACCATCGCGGTCGCCGGTGGCAAGGGGGGTGTCGGCAAGACCACCACGGCGGTGAACCTCGCCATGGCCCTGGCCATGGGCGGGCGAGACACCCTGCTGCTGGACGCCGACCTTGGCATGGCCAACGTCGACGTGCTGCTGGGCCTGCAGCCCACCCGCCACCTGGGCCACCTGCTCGAAGGCAGCGCCCGGCTCGAGGAACTGATCATTGAGTCGCGCCATGGCCTGAAGGTGATCCCGGCCACCTCCGGCACCCGCCGCATGGCGCAACTGCCCAATGTCGAGCACGCGGCGGTGATCCACGCCTTCGACGAGCTCGTCGTCCGCCCTGAATTCCTTATCGTCGATACCGCCGCGGGCCTGTCCGACAGTGTCTCGATGTTCGCCTCCGCCGCCGACGACGTGGTGGTGGTGGTCTGCGACGAGCCCACCTCGCTCACCGACGCCTACGCCCTGATCAAGGTGCTTTCGCGCGAATTCGACGTTTCCCGCTTCCGCATCGTGGCCAACATGGTTCGCCACGCCCAGGAAGGTAAGCAATTGTTCGAGAAGCTTTCCCGGGTCACTGGCCGCTTCCTGGACGTGTCACTCGATTTCATGGGGATGGTCCCCCACGACGAATACCTGCGCCAGGCGATCCGTCGCCAGACCGCGGTCGTCGAAGCCTGGCCAAGCAGCCGTTCGGCGCTCGGATTCAAGAATCTGGCACGTGCGGTCGATACATGGGGCGAACCCGAGCGTCGCGCTCAGGGTCGCATCGGCTTTTTCAGCGAGCGCCCCCGTCCGATGGGAGGGTTGCCGTCATGAGCGTCGCCACCGAATACCTGGAGGTTTCGCGCATCCCGGCGGATGAGCTGGTGCGTATCCACGCCCCGCTGGTCCGCAGGATCGCCTACCACTTGATGGGGCGCCTGCCGGCAAGTGTGGACGTGGGCGACCTCATCCAGGCCGGCATGATCGGCCTGCTCGAGGCGGCGAGGAATTTTTCGCCGACGCGCGCGGCCAGTTTCGAGACATACGCGGGCATCCGCATCCGTGGCGCCATGCTCGATGAGCTGCGCAAGACGGACTGGACGCCCCGCTCGGTCCATCGCAAGGTACGTGAAGTAGCGGAGGTGACGCGACAGATCGAGAACGAGACCGGCGCCGATGCTGACGATTCGGAGGTGATGAAGCGCCTTGGCATCGATGCGCTCGAATACAACCAGATCCTCGCCGACGCCGCGGGCGCACGCCTGCTGTCGCTGTCGGCTCCCGAGGGTGACGAAGGTTCGGCCATCGACGTGGCCGACCCCGACGCCCAGGGGCCCGATGCGCTCTTCGAGCGCGAAGGCATGCGCGAGGCCCTGGCCGACTCGATCGATTCCCTGCCCGAACGCGAAAAGCTGGTCATGTCGCTCTATTACGAGCAGGAGCTGAACCTCAAGGAGGTCGGCGCCATCCTCGGGGTAAGCGAATCACGCGTGTGCCAGATCCATGGTCAAGCCCTGATCCGCCTCCGCGCCCGCATGGGTGGCTGGCGCGAGCGGGCCTGAAGAAGCACCGACGAATAGAAGTAGCGCGAACGCCTCGCGGAGACACGTTTTGGACAAGAACATGAAAATCCTGGTGGTGGACGATTTTTCCACCATGCGCCGCATCGTCAGGAACCTCCTGGTCGAGCTCGGCTTCACCAATACGGCCATCGCCGAGGCCGAGGACGGCGTCACCGCGCTTGCCTCGTTGCGCGCGGCCCCGTTCGACCTGGTGGTGACCGACTGGAACATGCCCAACATGACCGGCATCGACCTGCTGCGTGCCATTCGCGCGGACGCGGCCTTGAAGCACCTGCCGGTGCTGATGGTCACCGCCGAGAACAACCGGGACCAGATCATCGCCGCCGCGCAGAGCGGCGTGAACGGCTATGTCGTCAAGCCGTTCACCGCCGTCACGCTGAAGGAAAAACTCGACCGCATCTTCGAACGCCTCGCGGCCGCGAGCTAAGGACAGCCATGAACACGATGATTTCACCGCTGGGCCATGACGTGCCCCCGGCGCTACGCGAACTGCTCGATTCAGGCGACCGCGCCGACTTCGAACAGGCCCTGGACACGCTCATCCGCAGCCGCGAGCAACACCTTTTCCGCGCCATGGGTTGCCTCGCGCGCGACCTGCACGATGCCGTGCGCCGCCTGTCTTCGGATATTTCCTCCGATGGCGAGCCGGGCACCATGGGCGATGCTCGCAAGCACCTTACCGACGTGCTGGAGATGAGCGCCACCGCTGCCCATCGCAGCCTTGATTTCTCCGAGAAGTTGCGCCCACAGGTCCAGGCGCTCTCGCGCGAGGCCGACGAACTGATGGCCGTGGATCCGGCCAGCACCGATTTCTCGGCCGCCGCTTTCGCCCTGGCGTCCCACGTGGACGAATTCTCCGTGGCCGCCGATGCGGGCCTGGGCGAGATGGTCGAAGCGCAATCCTGGCAGGACCTCTCCGGCCAGCGCGTGCGCAAGGTTGCCGATTTCCTGGGCAAGGTCGATACCTCGCTGCTGGAACTGGTGCGCCTGACCGGCACCCTTGCAGGCACGACCGCCGCGCCCGCAAGCGACCGGGTCGCCCAGGACGAAGTCGATCGCATGCTCAGCGAATTCGGCTTCTAAGGGATAACGATGAGCGTCGAGCTGGACAGCGAGCTGGTCAATGTTTTCCTGGTCGAGGCCGGGGAGCTGTTGGACCGTCTCGGCGAACAGCTGGTGGAACTGGAAACGCAACCCTCCGACACGGAGTTGCTCAACGCGGTGTTCCGCGCGTTCCACACCGTGAAGGGTGGCGCCGGATTCTTGGGCTTCGACCCGATGGTGGCGCTTTGCCACCGCGCCGAAGACCTGCTGAACCAGGCCCGCAACCACACCTTGTTGCTGAACTCCGCGCACATGGATGCGCTGCTGGAGTCGCTGGACCTGCTCAACGACATGATGCGCGCGTGCGATGCCGGCGAGACGCTTCGCGAGGCGCCGGCGAGCCTGTTGCGCCGCCTTGAGGCGCAGCAGGATGTCGACGCGGTGAGCGTGCCTGAGCCCGTCGCCGCAGCCGGTCCTTGCCTGGATCCCATCGACGACGAGTTCGAGGCCCTGATCTGTGCCGCACGCGCGGGTCGTGGACACGAAGCGGCGGTCGCGCACGTGCCCGCCGCGCCCGTGGCGGCAACCGGCGATGCGCCGATCGGCGACGATGAATTCGAAGCCCTGCTCGATTCCCTCTACGGCGCCGGTGGCGCGCCCGGCACGGTCGACGCGACCGTGGCAGAGGCGAGCCCTGCACCGGTGGTGCCGGCCGCGAAGGCAGCATCCAGCACCGCCATCGACGATGATGAATTCGAAGCCATGCTCGACGCCCTGCATGGGTCGGGCAAGGGCCCGGGCGGCGCGGCACCCGCCGCCATGCCTGCCGCGGCCGCAGTTGCGCCGGTAGTTGTGGCCGCGCCAGCGCCGGTTGCCGCAACGCCAGCTGCCGCCGCCAACCCGGCCCGCGCAGGCGCAACGGCCGAGAGCACCGTCCGCGTCGACACCGCCCGCCTGGATGGCCTGGTCAATGCCGCCGGCGAACTGGTGCTGGTGCGCAACCGCCTTACCATGCTGGCCGGCGAAGGGCAGGGCGAGGCGATGAACCGCGCCGTCGCCGAACTCGAGCGCGTCGCAGCGGACTTGCAGAACGCCGTGCTGCGCATGCGGATGCAGCCGATCGGCAAGCTGTTCCAGCGTTTCCCGCGCATCGTGCGCGACCTTGCCCGCCAATTGGGCAAGGACATCGAATTGAAGACCGAGGGTGAGGAAACGGATCTCGACCGCACCGTGGTCGAGGCCCTGGCCGATCCGCTCATCCACCTGTTGCGCAATGCCGTGGACCATGGCATCGAGGGTCCGGCCGACCGTGCCCGGTTCAAGAAGCGCGCGCAGGGAACCGTGCGCCTTGCCGCCGCCCAGGTAGGCGACCGCATCATCATCACCGTGGCCGACGACGGCCGCGGCATGGATCCGGAAGTGCTGCGCCGCAAGGCCGTGGAAAAGGGTCTCCTTGACGAAGAGCAGGCCGCGCGCCTGGACACCACCGAGTGTTTCGAACTGATCTTCCGCCCGGGGTTCTCCACCCGCGCCGAAGTCTCGGACATCTCCGGCCGCGGCGTGGGCATGGATGTGGTCAAGACCAAGATCGTCGAACTCGGCGGCACGCTGGCGATCGATTCGGTGGCAGGCCAGGGCAGCGAGATCCGCCTGTCGGTGCCGTTGACGCTGGCGATCCTGCGCGTGCTGATGGTGCGCGTGGGAAACCGGCGGCTGGCGTTGCCGCTGTCGAACATCGCCGAGGTATTCGAACTGGCGGCCGGGCAGGTGAGCGTCGTGGATGGTCGCGTCGTCGCCAGCCACCGTGGCCGCGCGCTGCCGCTGTGCGATCTGGCGCAATGGGCGAACGCGCCCGCCGGAGGCCGCCACGTGGTGGTGGTGCATATCGGCAGTCAGCGCGTGGGTTGCCTGGTCGATGACGTACTGGGCCGTGAAGACGTCATGGCCAAGCCACTGGGCAGCCTGCTGAAGGATGTCCCGGGCATCGCCGGCGCCACCATCACCGGCGACGGCGCCATCGCGCTGGTGCTTGATCTTTCCTCGCTTGCCGACGGCAGCCAGTCGTGGCTGCCTGCACCGCGGGGGCTCGCCTGATGAACCTGGTCAGCCTCGGCGGCACGATCCTGGCATTCGTCGTCATCATCGTCGGCACCATCCTCAAGGGCAGTTCCATCGACGCCCTGTGGAATCCGGCCGCCTTCGTCATCGTCTTCGTCGGTACCGCAGCCGCCTTGCTGGTGCAGACATCGAGCGAAACGCTCAAACGCGCCATGGTCATGCTGCCGTGGGTGTACCGGCCGCCGGTGGACGAGGCCCGCGAACTCGTCGGCCGCATCGTCAGCTGGAGCGAAGTGTCGCGCCGCCAGGGCCTGTTGGGCCTGGAAGGCGGCATCGAGCGCGAAACGGATCCTTTCGTGCGCAAGGGTTTGCAGTTGCTGGTGGATGGCACCGAACCCGACGCCATGCGCAGCGTGCTGGAAGTGGAAGTGCTCACGCGCGAGCATTCGGACCTTGACGCTGCCAAGGTGTTCGAGAACGCCGGCGCTTATTCACCCACCATGGGCATCATCGGCGCGGTGATGGGACTGATGGCCGTGATGCAGAACCTCGCCGACCCGAGCAAGCTCGGCCACGGCATCGCCGCGGCGTTCGTTGCCACCATCTATGGCATTGGCCTGGCGAACCTGCTGATGCTGCCGATTGCTTCGCGGCTGAAAAGCATTTCCCGTGGCCGCTCGCAGATGCGCGAGATGCTGGTGGAGGGACTGGTCTCCATCGCGCAGGGTGACAACCCCCGGCATATCGAAAGCAAGTTGCAGGGCTACCTGCCATGAAGCGCCGTCATCACGAAGAACACATCAACCATGAGCGCTGGGCCATCCCCTACGGCGACCTGATTACCTTGCTGCTGGCGCTGTTCGTTGTGATGTATGCGGTCTCGGCCGTGAACGAAACCAAGTTCCGGGTGATGGCGGCCTCGATCAACGAAGCCTTCCACGGCACGCCCCAGGTGATCCAGGCGCCGCGCGCGGGTGATCCTTCGGCCCAGGTGCCCATGCCAAACAAGTCGCGCGTGGCCCAGGCCGCGCCCGTGGCGCGCATCGACGTACCCATCCCGCCGCGCGACCTGCCGCTGCCCGGTCACGAGGGTGCCGCTCCCGAGGCTGGCCCCACGGCCGACAACCTGCACGCGGCCGATGCGAAGACAGGTGAAGCGGCCAACCTTGATGCCATCGCCGAACAGGTACATAAGGCCTTGCAGCCCCTGATCGACAAGGACCTGGTTGCCGTGCGCCGTACCGACAACTGGCTCGAGATCGAAGTGCGCACCGATATTCTCTTTGCCAGCGGCGCCGCGCGGCTCTCCGCGCCCGCCGAAGACGTGCTGCGCCATGTGGCCGGCATCCTCACCCCGTTCCCGAACCCGATGCGTATCGAGGGCTATACCGACACCACGCCCATCGCCAGCGCGATTTTTCCTTCGAACTGGGAATTGTCCGCGGCACGCGCGGCAAGCGTGGCGCGCCTGCTCACCGGAAGCGGCGTCGACCCGCACCGCGTGGGTATCATCGGCTGGGGCGAGTTCCGTCCCGCCGCCGACAATGGGACCATCGACGGCCGCAACCGTAACCGCCGCGTGCTGATCGTGGTGATGAGCGACAAGGCCGCGCCGGCGCGCTTCTACAGCGACGACGATCGCGTGGCAGGGAAGCTCGCGCAGGCGCCGGCGCCTGCTTCGAAGTCCGCAGTCACGCCCGTGAAGGCCAACGATGCGGCGGCTTCGGTCCCGGTCAAGGCAGAAGCCGCGCCCTCCGGCAAGGCAGGCGACAGCGGTACCAACATGGTGGCGCCGGTCGCTGCTGCGCTGACTGCCAGCCCGTCGTTGGGAGTCCACTGACGATGCGCATCTGGGCTGTCGCCAACCAGAAAGGCGGGGTGGGCAAGACCACCACGACTGTTTCGCTTGGCAGCTTGCTGGCCGAATCGGGCCAGCGCGTGCTGTTGGTAGACATGGATCCGCACGCATCGCTCAGTGGCTACGTGGGCGTGGAGGGTGTCGACGGCGGTAGCGTCTACGATCTGTTCGGCGTCAATGGCGACGTGGTGGAGGCCGCAAGCCTGGTGCGGGCGACGAAGTTCGAGCGCCTCTCGGTGCTGCCTGCTTCCCCTGCCATGATCACGCTCGATCGCCAGCTCGGTGCCCGTTCGGGCATGGGCCTGGTACTGAGCACGTCACTTGGCATGCTGGCGAACGATTTTGATTACGTATTGATTGACTGTCCGCCGACGCTCGGTGTGTTGATGGTCAATGCGCTGGCGGCGTGCCAGCGCATGCTCATTCCCACCCAGACCGAGGCCCTGGCCCTGGCCGGCCTGGGCCGCATGCTGCGCAGCCTGTCGATGATCGAACGCTCGCGCGGCATGCCGCTGCGCCGGCGCATCGTGCCCACCTTGTTCGATGCGCGCACGCACGCCTCGCGCGCCTGTCTTGCGGAACTGCGCGAGAGCCACGGCGACCTGGTAACGCAGAACGTGATTCCCGTGGATACGCAGATCCGCGAGGCCAGCGCCAACGGCGTGCCCCTGGCCTGGTGGCCGGCCGCGCGCCGCGGCGGCGAAGCCTATCGCAAACTGTTGCAGGAACTGCTTGTCCTGCAGGCGGCGCATGAAGCCTCCGGCGACGCACGCGCGGAGGATGCGGCATGAATCTGCGCAGCTTCCAGGACGCCGACGAACTGGTGGCCGACTATCTCTCCGCGCTGCTGAAACCCGCGCCGTCCAGCCTGGTTGAGCCACCGCCGAAATCACACGCCGCGCCACAGGCGAGGGCGGCCGTGCCGTTGACGGCCACGCCGGAGTCGATGTCGGCCGAGAACGCTTCGCGCTACTTGCTGTGCGAGGCCGCCGGAGTGCGGTTGGCACTGCCGATGGGCGAGGTGCGGCACATGGTGCCGTTGCCACCGCTAAGGCCGGAGCCGGGCGATCCTGACATCTGCCTGGGACACTGGCGCCACCCCGGTGGCGAGGCACGCGTGATCGACCTTGCCGCGCTGCTCGCACCCGACATGGCCGGAGCTGAAGCAGACACTTTGCTTTTACTGCACGACCGCACCTGGGCCCTGGCCTGCACTGTCTATGAAGAATCGGTGGTGCTCGACGCCGAAGGCATCGCCTGGCGTACACCGACGCAATCGCGCCCGTGGCTGGTGGGCATGATGCGCGAACTGCGTTGCGGCGTGATCGACGTCCCCGCCCTGATCCATTCCTTCCGTACACTGGCTGGGGAAGCACCATGAGCATGCTCGCCGCCTCCACCGACGACAGCGTCTGGCTGGGTTTTGTCCTTGAAGGCCAGCACTACGCCGTGCCGCTGCCTGCCGTGCGCGAAGTGATCCGCCTGGGCGACGTCACGCCCGTGCCCGGTGCACCGGATGAGGTGATGGGCGTGGTGAACCTGCGTGGCCAGATCGTCAGCGTGCTGGACGGCCGCCGTCGATTCGGCCTGGTGGCCGTCGATACCGGCCATGACGACGAGCGCATCATGGTGATCGAGCACGGCGAGGAAACCATCGGCATGCGCATCGACGCCGTCGGCGACATGCTGGTGGCGGATCCTGCCGATATCGCCGCCCCGCCGCCAGGCCGTGCCAGCCGCCGGGGAGATCCCGTCAGCGGCATCATTCCCCGCGCCGATGGTTTCGTCGCCCTGGTCGACGTCGATCGGCTTTGCCGGCTCTAAGGCCGCTGTAATGGCCTTCCATCGACGCCTACTTTGCTTTGGATCGTTGTTTGCCGGCGATATATTGCGAAACATTCGCTAGGCGCTCTTGGTCCTAGGGCGTAGGCTCTCGTACCCAGGATCCTTTCGCAAGGTAACGCGCCGTGGCACGCTGGGAAGATGTCGGGCCGGAATTCGAAACCCTGACCAGAGGCGTGCCCCTAAGCATGGCGCCCTTGAGCAACCCGGGCGTCAACGAGGCCCGCGATCTGGGCGCGGGCGTCTCGATGTACTTTGCGGTGACCCGCGTACACGACGATGTCGCAGGCGAGGCCATGGTGGTGGAGGCACATTCGCAAGCGGCTGCTGCGGTTCGCGATCGTGGGACCGGTGGTGCCGAGATGATCCAAGCCTATTGGGCACCCCAAGGAGGGAGCATCGGCATTCCCGTGCGTCCTGATCACGGCCGCGATCCGCAGCTGGTTTTCACACCTGATCTTAGCGGTTGTTCAGTGGTGGTGGAGAAAATGAACGAGGAGAGCTTGCGCGTCTCCCACGTACAAGGAGGACGTCATCATGAGGATTTCAGTCGCCTGAGCATCGACCCACGGCGCGTCACGGCCATTCTCTCCCACGAGCATTACGCCAATGGGCCCAGCAATGATCAGGCCGCAGCTTTCCTGAAGTTCGACCGCGGTTCGAGGGAGTGGAACATCCACTGGCAAGCGCGGCAGGGGACGATCAACGTCCAGGGAACGGACGTCCGGGTCGGCGCAGGCCCCATGGCATTGAGAGGCTCCGGTTCCATGTCCGCAGTCCGGCGCGAATCCGATGTGATCGCTGCCTTGCATAGAGCGCTAGACAGTGATCGTACTGAGTATCACTCTGCGGCCATCCGCATGACCCGATCCCAATCATCGCAGTCATCCGCGAACCTCAGTCCGATGGAAATAGCGCCCAGTGCTGGTTCGCGTCCGCCTTGGCAGCGTGGTCCAGCCCCCAACCCCCGAGATACCCCTTTCCATCAATTCCTGCGGCGCGATAACCCCGATACCGAACGTCGTCGCTAATTGGGCTCATCTTGAGGGTGTGCCCCTTGTAAGCATTCGGCACGGTTTCTGCTTAGGTGTGCGTATCCCACCGGAGCCGTCCCATGAACTATCCGCTTACCATCGCATTCGGCCTTATTTCCCTGGTCCAGCTGGCCATGCTGGTGTTCGTCTACCGTCGCCTGGGCCACTTGAGCGTCGGAAATCCGGCGCAGGCGCCGGCTTTCGTAGCGCCCGAGCCCGACCTTGCGGCCGACGTCATGGTCGGCGCCTTGCGCAAGCTGGACCTGCGCATCGACGAGCTGGAAGTCCAGGCCCGCCAGGTGCCGGTCGCCGTCGCCGACGTCGTGCCCGCCGACCGCTCCTACATGCTGGCCCAGCGCCTGGCCCGCCAGGGTGCCAGCGCCCAGCAGATCGCCGAGACCTGCGGCATCTTCCCCAGCGAAGCTGAGTTGCTGCAACGCCTTCACGGCGGCACCCGCCACTAACCCCCACTAGGGGTCAGAGTCAATGTGCGCCGCGCGCACATTGGAGCCGAGGCCAGGGTGGTTGTGTGACTGGCGCGCATATTGACTCTGACCCCTGGGGGGTTGGTAGGCTCTGGCGGTGAATGGCAAAGACGACACCGCGCAGCATCTACGCGACCTGGCGCAACTGCGCCGGGTCCGGGACCGGATGGACCGGGAGTACGCCCAGCCGCTGGATGTTGAGGCGCTGGCCCGCGGCGTGGCCATGTCGGCCGGGCACTTGAGTCGCCAGTTCAAACTCGCCTTCGGCGAGTCGCCGTATTCCTACCTGATGACCAGGCGTATCGAGCGCGCGATGGCCTTGCTGCGCCGCGGCGACGTGAGCGTTACCGACGTGTGCTTCGAAGTGGGCTGCTCCTCGCTGGGCACCTTCAGCACGCGCTTCACGGAGCTGACAGGCATGTCGCCCAGCACCTATCGACGCCAGCAGGCGCAGGCGACGGCGGGCATGCCTTCGTGCGTGGCGCGACAGGTGACGCGGCCGATCAGGAATCGAGAAGCGCCCGGCCTTGAGCCTTCCCTAGACTGATCGCTCCCGACCCAACCCCACATTGGAGTGATCACCATGGACATCCACATCCACGCCAGCTTCCTGCCGCACAGCGACCCCGAAGCCTCGCTGGCCTTCTATCGCGATACGCTGGGCTTCGAAGTTCGCGCGGACGTTGCCTACGGCGGCAACCGCTGGATCACGGTAGGTCCGGCGGGCCAGCCGGCGACATCCATCGTGCTGTATCCGCCAGCCGCCAGCCCCGGCATCACCGACGACGAACGCCGCACCATCGCCGAGATGATGGCCAAGGGCACCCACAGCACGATCCTGCTGGCCACGCCCGACCTGGATGGCGCCTTCGCCCGCTTGCAGGCCAGCGATGCCGATATTGTGCAGGAGCCTACTGCGCAGCCCTATGGCGTTCGCGACTGCGCCGTGCGCGACCCCGCCGGCAACATGATCCGTGTGCAAGAGCGGGGCTGAAGCCCCGCATGAAAATTCCTTCATCAAATGGGCGGTGATCGTGCGACCGTGGTTAACTGTCACGACAGGGACATAGCGATCGACGAGCGGGGTGTTGAGCCGTGACGATGCAATTGAAGGCCATGTGCCGCGTCGGCGGCCTAGCCGTCGGCGCAGCGGTTCTGATGATGGCGGCCGCCCCGGTGGCCGCTATCGCCCAGGACACCGCGGCTAAGTCCACCACAAGCGGCGCGCCACCAAGCACCGACCTGCCGCGCGTGACGGTCACCGCGCCCTACACCACCATCCACGGCGGCTATGTCATTTCCAGTGATTTCCGGGTGGATCCGCGGATGCCCTCGGTCGTCTTCCCGGCGCAGGCCCTGCAGCAGGACGACATCCTGAGCATCCGGCCGGTGCACCTGAACCCGGACGAATACCTGGTGTTGCAGGAGTGCGCGCAGGCCGACTGCGCGCAGGCAGCCAACGTGCGCGTATGGAGTAGTGCCGGTGCGGTCAACACCTACGTGGGCGGCAATGCGGAAAGGATCTGGATCAAGCACGAGAACAAATACTTCATCTTCTTGAAGCGCCTGCCCCTGGTCACCGGTGCCTGCGCCGAGTGTGGCGATTCGTTCACCAGCTTCGAACCGGTCAGCCCACCAATGACGCTCTATCCCTCGGGCCAGGCCGCGCGGATGATGCAGGCAAAGCTCGCCGAACATGCCGACGACCCGGCCATACCGGTGGTGTCGCAGACCCATGAGGAAAGCGAATACGTGGTGCGGTTCGAAGGCGGCAGCACCGTGCGCATCAAGCGCATGCATGCCGCCAGTGGCTCGGCGCCCGACCAGGCGCCTGGCGTCCCGGCAACGTGACCCTTTCAGGGTATCGCTCCGGACCCACCCCGTTGGCCTAGTCCATCCGGCGTGTGGAAGGACGCAGGTTCTTGCCCAATCATGTCCACGCGGCCCGGGGAGGGTCGGGCAACGGCGGGGTCAAAAGTCTTGAATATCCAGCGTTCGGGTGCCGTGGAACTTCCGGCCCATCGCGTGCAGCCGATGGACGGGAAGGCATTCTCGACTTTCCGCATTAACCGGCTTCGCCACGACTTCCACCAGCATCCCCTGTTGCAACTGCCCGAACTTGCCAACCTGGCCCGCGAAATGATGCCCATGGGCAAGTGCCGTTTCGTTCGGCCGGGCATGCAGCAGGATTCGAAGTTCGACCATGCCGGCGAGCATCCCGACGGCCGGGGCATCGACGAGGTGTTCAGCCGCATCGAAGAGACAGGCTCCTGGATCGCGCTATACAACATCGAGTCGGTGCCGCGTTACGCGGCGTTGCTTGATCAGATCCTCGACACCGTGCGCGAGATCGTCGAGCGCGAGCAACCGGGCGTGTTCAACCTTTCCGGTTTCCTGTTCATTTCCGCGCCGCCGTCGGTGACGCCGTTCCATATCGACCGCGAGAATAATTTCTGGCTGCAGCTGCACGGACGCAAGGTTCTGTCGGTGTGGGATGACTACGACCGCGTGGCGGTACCAGCTGATTCGGTCGAGGATTTCATCGTCAACCACACGTTGAAGAAAGTGAAGTTGACCGATGCCAGCCGGCATTCGGCGCATGAATTCGACAGTGGCCCGGGTGATGGCGTGTATTTCCCCAGCACCTCGCCCCATGCCACGCGCACGGACAACTCATGGGTGACGGCGGGCGACGGCGTCTCGGTGTCGCTGGGCGTGACCTTCTACACCAGCCACACGCGGCGCATGGCCCGGGTTCACCAGGTCAACCGCGCATGCAGGAAATACCTGCACATGGATCCGGCATATCCCGGCACCGCACCGGTCCGCGACCGGATCAAGGCGCCACTGGGGTTTGGCCTGGCCATGGCCAGGCAGTTCGCACTGCGCCAGCTGCACGCCCTGCGCGCGCTGCGCGAAGGCGTGCGGCCCGCCGAAGGCTGGTGGGGCGAGAAGGCCCCACCCGGTTCCTATTAGCGAAGGTTCGCGGCGAAGAAGTCCGACGCCTGCTTGATGGCGGCGGCGTGCGTCTTGTCCTGCGCTACCGCATGCTTGCACAAGGGCCCCAGTTGCTCGCGGCCTGCCTGGGTGCAGGTGGCCAGGAAATCGTAGTGCCCGACCTTGTCCAGTTCATGGATGGATGCATGCGGCAGTAGCTTGGCCGCCAGCTCGCCGTTGGTGGCCGGCTGCGCCACGTCGTCTGCCTTGCCCAGCAGGATCGATACCGGTTGCTGCACGTTCTTCAATCCTTCCGGATCGAAGGCTTCGATGATCCCCGGGGCCATCACGAATATCGCGCGGACACCCGGTACCGCGTGGTTGTCTTTCGCCTGGCGCATGAACGGGGCAAGCTCCGGCGTGGACGCGGCCTTCAGGTGGTCTTCGAAGGTTATCCCTGGCGACTCCTTCTGAGGCTTGCAGGTGCTGTCGTCGGGATGGGCGCGGCAGAAGGCGATGAAGTGGTTGATGTCCACTTGCGCGCCCAGGGCGGCAAGGGCTGCAAATCCCCCGGCCGAGAAGCCGGTGGCGCCCAGTCGCGCGGTGTCCACGTGAGGTGCCAGGTCGCCATCATCCAACACGGCTTTCAATGCGGCCTTGAGGTCTTCAGCACGTTCCCAGATCAACGTGCCTCCCGCTACCGTCATGGGATCCATGCCGTTGTTGCCCGGATGGTCCACCGCGATCACCACATAGCCTGCGCGTGCCATGGCGATACCGAACCAGCCCATCATCCGCGCACTGCCGCCGTTGCCGTGCGACAGCAGCAAGGTGGGAAACCTGCCGAGGGCTATGGCAGCGTCCGCAGCCGCGGAACCGATATTGAACAGCGGTGCGTCGGGTGGTCCGACGGTGATCGGTGTTTCTTTTGAGCCCGCGGCCGCCGGGTACCACACGGTATAGCGCACGACATCGCGGTGCGCGTTATCGCGTGCGGCGGCGCCGGGCGTGTGCGCGGCGCCGTGGCGTTCGCCAACCGGCGTTGAAGCCTGTGCACAGGTGGCCATCGGAACGCCTGCAACGAAGATCGCCAGGGCCAGCCATCGAATCATTGATCGCATCATTTTTACCTTCGATTTGGATTAAATCAGACCAGCGGCAGCCAGATCTCGACGCCGCCGTTGCCCGTGGTGTCGTTAAAGCGCTCGTCGTAGCGCTCGAATTCCGGCGCATCGGCCAGAGCGAAGCCCGAGTTGGGCAGGTAGTCGTTCAACAGCCAGTACCAGGTAGAACGGATGCTGCTGATGTGCCCCTCGTGCCAGCCCACCAAATAGCGCCGCGCCGGTATGCGCACGGTTTGCCATCCGGCGCGGATATTCGAGAACGACGGCACGGAGAAACCGGCGATGTAGTCGAAATTGCCGTCCTCGTCGCTGTTGCAGCACACGCCATAGGCGATGGGGCCGGCACCCTGGCATTCGCCAAGCAGCCGCTGCCATTGCGAAGGTATCGACGCTACCGACGGACCCCGGTGGCGCGCGCCGATGCCCGCGATCAGCAAAGTATCGGCGTCGGCCACGCGCGGGTCGCGGGCACAGGCGGTGGATGGATCGTCGAGCTTGACCGCCTCCACCAGCCGCAGGCCATCCAGGCCGCGCTCGCGCACATCGTCGGGGGTACGGCCGAACTGTTCGCCGAAGGCACGGGTAAATGCGCCGTGGGAGGAATACCCCGCGGCAAGCGCTACATCAAGGATGTCGCTGGCCCCGCCAGCAAGCTTGCGCGCAGCCTCGCTCAGCCGGCGCCCGCGCAGGTAGCGCACGATCGGGCTGCCGGTGCTCGCCTGGAACAGGCGCGACAGATGGAAAGGCGAAACGCCGACCACCTGAGCGATGTCCGCCAGGGCCAGGTCCTGCTCGTAGTGGCTTTCGATGTACCAGAGGGCTTTACCGGCGGCACCCATGCTTTGGTCTTTTTTCGCGTTGGCCAGGATTCGGGCGAAGGTTAGCCCAGGGTCAGCCATCGGCGTTTGACTGTTCTTGCTATCTAGCTTTCACCGGCGCCGTGGATGGCGCCAAGAACCGCGGCCAGCAACGTATAAAGCTGGTCGGGAATATCCTCGCGTAGCCGCACCGCGGCGAGCACGGCGGCCACCTGCGGATCGACGTTGGGTGCCAGCCCCCGGGCGTGGGCACGCGCCAGCAGGCCCTCGACGTCTTCCGGGCTGAGTTTCTGCGATGCGGCACTGCGCGCGGAGCTGGAAAGGCGAAGCGTTACCTTGCGCCGTGGCGAGGGCAGGGCCTGGGTCATGCCATGGCCTGCAGGAATACGGCGCTGCGCTGGCTTGTCACCTGGGGCAGGCCTTGCACGATGGCCAGGTGCTCCACCTGCATGCCGGCATCCTCGATCAGGCGGTGAAGCTTCGGTGCCTGCGCCTCGAGCTGGCGAACGGCCGGTTCGAACTGGGCATGCAATCGCACCGTCGCCCGCGAGCCACGCAAGTGAATGTCGCCCTGCAGGGGTCCGAGGCTGGGCAGGTCGATGGTGAAGCCCAGCGTCCAGCTGTCGCTGGAGGATTCGCCCGGTGCACCCGGTTCGCGCTCCAGTTTCAACTGCAGCACGTCGTAACCGCGCACGCCGCGAACCGGCAGTTCCAGCATCCACGCATTGGCTTGCGGTTGCGATTCGAGCTGGCTCACTTCCAGCCGGGCCACCGCGCCGCGCACGTTCGCACGCAGGTTCTCGACCAGGCTGTCGACGTCGGCCTCGGCATCGACCACCATCCGCGCCTGCGTCAGCAGCGCGCGCTGCCGCAGTGGCGGAGGCACCTCCTGCGAGTCCTGCGCGGCCACGCGGGTGCCGGGCACCGGTTGCCGTGCGAGCGCGGCAACGAGCTTGAGCAGGGCGGCCTTCCAGTCGTCGCCTTCTGCAGGTGCCGTCCCTTCCGGCAGTGGCAGCGGCGCCAGTCGCGGTACCGGCGTATCGGCCTGGCGGGGCGGTGTGCCGGTGGTCGTTCCTGGGCCCTGTCCCAGCAGCTGTCCAAGCGAACGGCCAAGGGACTGGCCGAGCGCCTGGCCGAAGCTTGGCGCGGGACTGGCATTGCCACCTGCGCCCTGCGGCGTGCCGGCCGGCGTTCCCGATGATGTCGGCCCGCTATTCACAGGCGCGCCGCCGTCCTGTCCGCGGGCTTCGTCAAGCAGGGTCGATTCGAAGAACAGGCCGCTGCGGGCGATGGCCTGCTGCAATTTGTCCGGCACGGAAAGCTCATCAGGCGTGGGGATGGCCTGTTCGAGGTTCGCCAGGGCCGTGCGTAGCTCCGGCGGCAAATTCCTTGAGGCGGGACGACGCGAGAGTGCATCGAGGGTACCGAGCAAGGGCGCGTAGCCTGCCTGTTGCGGCAGCCGGTCGCGCAGGGCCTGCATCAGTACCTCGTCGTTGGCGGCATCGAGCACCACTTCGAGCTGGGGCAGGGGGCCATTGCTTGCCACGCGCACGGTGAATTGCGAGGGCAGCGGCACGGACGTCGCATCAGCCTCCACCGTCATGCCGGCGATCTGCAGTACCAGCAGCCCCTCGTCGTTCAATCCCAGCAACTGCGCCTGCATCACGGCGCCAAGGCGCAGGGCTTCACCGACGCTGCTCGCGGCAGCGCCGGCCCAGACCTGGGCGGCGATCGTGGTGGGTTGGATGATCACCGTCGCAAGTTCCTGCATGGGGTGAAGGGTTGTCCCCCACGGTATCGGCGGACCGGTCGCGGTCTTTAGTGCTTGTCGGGGCTAAAGCTTCACCCCGGCGCGCCGATAAGCCCTCCAAGAGAAGCCCGGGTGCCGCCCGGGACGCACGGATTCCCATGGCCTCGCGCAAGTCCTTAGCCCCGATCGCCCTCGATGCCGACCTCCGCCTGTCCCAGGCGCCGGCCTTGCGCGAGCGTCTGCTCAAGGCGCTGGCGGCCCGAAGCCCCGTGACGATCGATGGCGGCGACGTGGCCCAGGTGGATACGGCGGCCCTGCAGGTGCTGTGTGCTTTCACGCGCGATGCCACCGGACAGGGCCTGTCGTTTAGCTGGGGCGGCGTAAGCGGAGTTCTGCGTGATGGCGCCGCGATGCTTGGGCTGGACAAGACAATGAACTTGCCGGTGGCTTGATGCCGGCTTTTGACGAGGTAGCAGATGGCTAGGATTCTTGCGGTAGACGATTCAGCTTCGATGCGCAGCATGGTGGCCTTCACCCTGCGTGGCGCTGGCCACGACGTGGAAGAAGCCGAGAACGGACAATTGGCCGTGGACGCGGCCAAAGGCCGCAAGTTCGACCTGGTACTGGCCGACGTCAACATGCCGGTGATGGATGGCATCGCCATGGTGCGTGAGCTGCGCAGTCTTGCCGAATACAAGGGAGTGCCGATCCTGATGCTCACCACCGAGTCGCATCCTGAGCGCAAGCAGGAAGGCAAGGCCGCCGGGGCCACCGGCTGGCTGGTCAAGCCGTTCGATCCCGACCAGCTGCTGGCCACCGTCGGCCGCGTGCTGGGCTGATCTCATGGCAAAGGTGGATCTGGCCCAGTTCCATCGGGCATTTTTCGACGAGAGCAATGAAGGCCTCGCGGCCATGGAAGCCGCGTTGCTGGCACTCGATGCCGGTTCCGATGACGGGGAGCTGATCCACACGATCTTCCGCGCCGCCCATTCGATCAAGGGCGGCGCTGCCACGTTCGGCTTCGCGGACGTGGCCGCCTTCACCCACGTGGCCGAATCGCTGCTCGAGGAAGTACGCTCGGGCCGTCGGGCTATCGATGCCGCCACGGTGGAATTGCTGCTGCGCTCGGTGGACGTGGTGCGCGTGATGCTGGAGCGCTCGGCCGCCGGCGTACCTGCCGCCGATGCCGAGAGCGAGGCACTGCGATCCGCCCTGGCTGCCATGGTCGGGGGCGCCGTTGCCGCCACCGCGGGCCCGGCCAAGGCGGCCGCCGCGGGCGTCGCCGGCTGGGACATCGCGTTTCGCCCCTTCGATTACCTGCTCAAGACCGGCAACGAGCCGCTGCGCATGTTCCGCGAACTGGCGGCCTTGGGAAGCTTCGAAAGCGTTGCTGGTCTCGACGCCCTGCCGACGCTTGCCGCGATGGATGCCGAATCGGCTTACGTATCGTGGCAGCTCACCCTGCACGGGGATATTCCCCGCGCCAAGGTCGATGCCGTGTTCGACTGGGTCGATGGCGACTGCGAGCTCACCGTCACCGAGCGCAAGAATGAATTGCCAGCCGCGCCCCCCGTGGCGCAGCCGGCTCCTGCTGCCGGAACGCCAGACGCGCCGCGCGCCGTGCGTGAGGTGGCTTCCAATCCCGATGCCCAGTCCATCCGCGTGGGCACGGAAAAGATCGACCTGTTGATCAACATGGTCGGCGAGCTGGTGATCACCCAGTCGATGCTCAGCCAGTTTGCCGACGGCGTGGATGCATCTGGGCTCGAGCAGTTCCGCGCGGGACTTGCCATGCTGGCGCGCAACACGCGCGAGCTGCAGGAGAGCGTGATGGGCATCCGCATGCTGCCCATCAGCCATGTCTTCAACCGCTTCCCGCGACTGGTCCGCGATCTGTCGCAGAAGCTGGACAAGAAAGTAAGCCTGGACCTCCGCGGCGAAACCACGGAGCTGGACAAGAGCGTGCTGGAGAAGATCGGCGATCCGCTGGTGCACCTGGTGCGCAATGCGATCGACCACGGCCTTGAATCCACCACGCGCCGCCGCGAGGCGGGCAAGAACGAAACCGGCACGTTGCGCCTGGAAGCCTTCCACCGCGGTGGTTCGATCGTGGTGGAAGTAGCCGACGATGGCGCCGGACTCAACCGCGCGGCGATCGTTGGCAAGGCCATCGAACGCGGCTTGCTGACCTCCGGTGAAGGCCTTTCCGACGATGATGTCTCCGAGCTGATCTTCGCCCCCGGATTCTCCACCGCTGCCGCCACCACCGATCTTTCCGGTCGCGGCGTGGGCATGGACGTGGTGCGCCGGAACGTCAACGACCTGGGCGGATCGGTGGCGATCCGCAGCGTGGCTGGGAAGGGAACCACCTTCACCATCACCTTGCCGCTGACCCTTGCCATCATCGATGGCCTTACCGCCAGCGTCGCAGGCGAGACGTACATCGTGCCGCTGGTGTCGATCGTCGAATCGGTGCAGGTGCAGGCGGAAAGCGTGAAGTCCGTGGCCGGCGGTGGTGAATTGTTCCGCTTCCGCGATGCATGGCTGCCGATCGTGCGTATCTCCGACGCCTTCGGCTGCGCTGGCGCACGCCGTGGCATCGGCGAGGGCATCGTGATCGTGGTCGAGGGCGAAGGTGCGCGCCTGGGCTTGTTCGTCGACGAACTGATCGGCCAGCAGCAGGCGGTGGTGAAGTCGCTGGAAGCCAACTACCGGCGCGTGTCGGGCATTTCCGGCGCCACCATCCTCGCCGATGGCTCGGTGGCACTGATCGTGGATATCGCGGGGCTGGTTCGCCAGCAGTCGCGGCGCAAGGCGGCATGAATATTCAAGGGCAGCCCTTAGGCTGCCGATAGCTCGATGGACGAACTAGGGGCGGGGCAAACAGCTTCCGCAGGTGACGAACGATGAACGATGCAGCAAACCAGGCCATGGATGCCACGCAATACCTCACCGTGAACCTTGCCAACGAGGAATACGGCGTGGACATCCTGGCCGTGCGCGAAATCCGCGGATGGACACCCGTCACGCGCATCCCGCAGGCCCCGTCGTACGTGCTTGGCGTG
Source organism: Pinirhizobacter soli (assembly GCF_015905305.1). Taxonomy (GTDB): domain Bacteria; phylum Pseudomonadota; class Gammaproteobacteria; order Xanthomonadales; family Rhodanobacteraceae; genus Pinirhizobacter; species Pinirhizobacter soli. The sequence goes on along the minus strand of NZ_JADZLQ010000001.1, from coordinate 1,267,059 downwards.
CTGAACCTGCGCGGCGCCATCGTGCCCGTGCTTGACCTGCGTCTGCGCTTCGGCCTGGTGCGCGAGGAATACACCGCCACCACCGTCACCGTGATCGTCACCGTCGCCGGCAAGAATTTCGGCGTGGTGGTGGATGCGGTGTCCGATGTGGTCGACGTCGACGCTGCCGCGATTCGCCCGGTGCCCGACATGGGTACGGCGGTGGATACCGAATACCTCAAGGGATTGACCTCCGTCGGCGAGCGCATGGTGTTGCTGCTCGACGTGGACCGCTTGTTGCAACCGCAGGATGCACAGATGCTCGAGGCCGCGCTGCCCGCGTTGGCCGACGTGAAAGCAGTGGCATAACAGGATCCATCATGAAGAAGCCGAAGTTCAAGTTGAAGATGCCCGCGTTGTCCGTGCGTAACCGCCTGATCGGCGTGCTCGGCTTGCTGGTGGTGATGCTCGTCGGTGGCGCTGCCATCGGCCTTGGCTCGATGTACCGCCAGAACGAAGGCACGCGGCAGATCTACGAGGAAGAACTCGAGCCCGCGCAGCTGGTAAGCCAGATCAATACCGCCACGTTGCAGGAATTCATCGTGCTGGGCGAGGCCGCCGTCGTGGTCGCCAAGCCCGACCAGGTCAAGCAGAAACTGGCCGAATTCGAAAAGCTGCAGGCGAAGCAGGCCGACCTCAAGAAGAAGTTCGAGACCTATCCCAAGTCGACGACGGTTGCCGCGGCGCTGAAGGAATGGCATTCCACCGACCAGGACTACGCCCAGGCCAAGTCGGATGTCGTCGATGCGCTCAAGCAGGGCGATGCCGGTGCCAGCGACTCGCTGGAACTGGAAATGCGTCCCCTGCTGATGCAGCGCCAGGAAACGCTGGCCAAGCTGGTCGAGGCGCAGCGCGCCGATGCCCAGGCGATCTTCGATGCCCAGGTGGCGACCTACAAGAAGATCCGCGTGGTTTCCATCGCCGCCCTGGCGCTGGGCCTGTTGGTGTCGCTGCTGGTGGCGGGCCTGTTGATCCGCTCCATCGTGCGTACGCTTGGCTACGCGGTGAAGGTGGCCAACGAGATTGCCGAAGGCAAGCTCGGCCATGTCATCGAAACCCGACGTGATGATGAACTGGGCCGCCTGCTCGAGGCCTTCCGCAGCATGGACCAGCGCCTGGTGGGTATCGTTGGCGAAGTGCGTCATGGTTCCACCGCCGTCTCCAGCGCTTCGCAGCAGATCGCCCGTGGCAATGACGACCTTTCCCAGCGCACGCAGGAACAGGCTTCCAGCCTCGAAGAAACGGCCTCTTCCATGGAGGAAATGACCTCCACCGTGAAGCAGAACGCCGAGAACGCCAGCCACGCCAACCAGTTGGCCCGCGGTGCCCGTGAACAGGCCGAGCGCGGCGGCGAAGTGGTGGCCCAGGCTGTCACCGCCATGCGCGAGATCAATACCTCCAGCCGCAAGATCGCTGACATTGTGAGCCTGATCGACGAGATCGCCTTCCAGACCAACCTCCTGGCGCTCAATGCCGCCGTGGAAGCGGCGCGTGCCGGCGAGCAGGGCCGCGGCTTCGCCGTAGTGGCCACGGAAGTGCGCAACCTCGCCGGACGCAGCGCCGGCGCGGCCAAGGAAATCAAGGGCCTGATCAACGACAGCGCCGAGAAGGTGCGTACCGGCTCGGAACTGGTGGACCAGTCGGGCAAGGCACTGGCCGAGATCGTCGACAGCGTGAAGAAGGTCACCGACATCGTTGCCGAGATCGCCGCGGCCAGCCACGAACAGTCCGCGGGCATCGACCAGGTCAACCACGCCGTGCTGCAGATGGACGAAATGACCCAGCAGAACGCAGCCCTGGTGGAAGAAGCTGCCGCCGCCGCCCGTGCGATGCAGGAACAGGCCGGCGAGCTTTCCCGCCAGGTCGGTTTCTTCCGCTTCGGCAACGAGGCCGAGGCCGCCGTGGCGGTGAGGAGCCCCGTGGTGCGTGCGAACGCCCAGGCCAACGAAGTCAGCGCCATCCTCGAAGCAGTACGGCAGTCGCAGCCGACCCGTGCCACGCGCGCGGCCGAGACGGCCGACAGCGGCGCCTGGAAGGAATTCTAAGTGAGTGCCCGCCCCGTGGATGACGGCGATTTCGCCGCGCCCCCGGGCGTGGGCGGCCCCGTGCTGGGCGATGCCGAGTTCGAGTTCCTGCGTCAGTTCGTGCATACCCATTGCGGCATCAGCCTGGGCGACCACAAGCGCCAGTTGGTGCAGGGCCGCCTGTTGCGCCGCCTGCGAGCACTGAAGCTCGATGGCTTCGCCGCGTACTGCCAACTGTTGCGTTCGGATCCCGATGCGGAAATGGGCGAACTGGCAAGCGCGATCAGCACCAACGTCACCTCGTTCTTCCGCGAGGTGCACCACTACGACTTCATTGCCAACGAGCTGTTGCCCCGTTGGCTGAAGGAAAAGCGCAACGGTCGCCTGCGCATCTGGTCGGCCGGCTGTTCCACCGGCGAGGAGCCCTACGCCATGGCGATGGTGCTGGCCGAGGCGCTGGAAAAATTCGACGGCCCCATCGACGCCAAGATCCTTGCCACGGACCTTTCGCCCCAAGCCCTGCGCACCGCGCGGGAGGGCGTGTACCCGATCGATCGCCTGGCGGGTGTCGAAGAAGCGCGCCGCCAGCGCTGGTTCCAGCGCGGCGAAGGCAGCTACGCCGGGCTCGCCCGCGTGCACCCGCGGCTGCGCGAACTGGTGACGATACTTCCACTGAACCTCTTGCATGAGTGGCCGATGCAGCATCGCTTCGATGCGATCTTCTGCCGCAACGTGGTGATCTATTTCGACAAGCCGACCAAGCAGCGGTTGTTCGCGCGCTATGCGCAGCAGCTGGTGGACGACGGTTACCTTTTCCTCGGGCATTCCGAATCCATGTATGGCCTCTCCGAGGACTTCGACCTGGTGGGACGCACCATCTACCGGAAGCGCACCGCATGACCACCGTGCCCCAGTCGCCGCCCCGCACGTTCGTCGGTTTCGACCCACAACGGGTGCTGCCCGGTTTCGAGCACGTGCGGCGGTTCTGGGACCCGGCGCAGGACTGCGTGACGGTGAAGATCCTTCCCGGCGAGTTTTATGTCAGCGCCCAGCAGGAGATGGTCTCCACCGTGCTGGGTTCGTGTGTCTCCGCCTGCGTGCGCGACAAGCGCCGCGGGATCGGCGGCATGAACCATTTCATGCTGCCCGAGCCCACCGGCCCGCGCGATGGCTGGACGGCGACCGTCAGCCGCGGCGCCCGCTACGGCAACGACGCCATGGAACAGCTGATCAACGCCATCCTGCGGGCCGGCGGCCAGCGCCAGGACCTGGAAGTGAAGATCTTCGGCGGCGCCCGCGTGCTTGCCGCGATGACCGACATCGGCCAGCGCAACATCGATTTCGTCCGCAAGTACGTGGCGGCCGAGGGGCTGGACCTGTGCGCCTCGGACCTGGGCGACGTCTATCCCCGCCAGGTGCAGTTTTTCCCCCATTCGGGAAAAGCCAGGGTCCGGCACCTGCGGGCAGTCCACGACACCACCCTGGTCGAGCGCGAGCGGCGTTACCTCAAGCGTTTGGCCAACGATCCGATAAAGGGGGAAGTGGAGCTTTTCTAAGAGCTCCCTTCGCCAGGGCAATCCATAAGCTGCAACAGGCACAGGCACCGGTAACCCATGCAAAAAGTCCGCGTCCTCATCGTCGACGACTCCGCCCTGGTGCGGCAGTTGCTGACGACCATGCTCTCCTCCGATCCCGCGATCGAGGTGGTGGGCGTGGCTGCCGATCCGTTGATCGCACGCGACAAGATCAAGGCACTTTCGCCGGACGTTCTGACCCTGGACGTGGAAATGCCGCGCATGGACGGCCTGACCTTCCTTGAGAACCTCATGCGGCTGCGGCCGATGCCCGTGGTGATGGTGTCCAGCCTCACCACGGCCGGTGCCGATGTCACCCTGCGCGCGCTGGAGCTGGGCGCGGTGGACTTCTTCGCCAAGCCTGACAACGACCTGGCCAACAACCTGCCCGAGAACACCCAGGCGATCTGCCAGAAAGTCCGGCTGGCAGCCGCCTCGCGGCCCAAGGCCCGTTCGACGGACGTGGCCAGGCTCGAGGTGCCGCCGCGCCTCTCCGCCGATGCGGTATTGCCGATGACCCAGGCCGCCGGCAGCCGCGGTGGCCAGCGAATCATCGCCATCGGTGCATCCACCGGCGGTACCGAAGCGATCCGCGTGGTGCTGGAGGCGATGCCGCCGGATGCTCCGCCCATCGTCATCACCCAACATATTCCCGCGGCGTTCTCAGGCCCCTTCGCCGAACGCATGGACAAGTGCTCGGCCATGCGCGTGGTGGAAGCCCGCGATGGCCAGCCCGTGCAGCCGGGCCACGCGTATATCGCGCCAGGCAGCCACCACCTCCTGGTGGTGTGGAACGGCGCGAGCTACGTCTGCCGCCTGCACGATGGCCCGCCGGTGAACCGGCACAAGCCAAGCGTGGATGTGCTGTTCCGCTCGGTGGCCGCCGGCGTCGGCGCCGCCGCCATCGGCGTGCTCTTGACCGGCATGGGCGACGACGGTGCCCGCGGCCTGGGCGAGCTGCGCCAGGGCGGCGCGCCGACCCTGGTACAGGACGAGGCATCCTCGGTGGTCTGGGGCATGCCCGGCGCCGCTTTCAAGGCGGGTGCCGCCGACCAGGTACTGCCGCTGGACCAGATCGCCTCGCGAATCCTGGCGCTCTCCCATCTTCCCATTGCCGCCGCGCCCACGCGCGTGGCGAGCTGAACTGCAAAGGCAACATCATGGACGTCAATCATTCCCGCGACAGGCTGGTTGGCCTTGTCATCAGCGCCCTGGCCATGGTGGCCGTGCTGGCCTTCCACGGCGCCTGGGTGGCGCCGCTGGCGGTGGCCGTGCTGGCCGGCTGCTGGATCGTGCTCTTCCACCGTCGCGGGGCCGCCGTAGAGGTCGTTGAAGCTTCCTCCAACGACCCGGTTGCCGTGCGCGAGGCCATGGAAGAAGTGCGCAGCGCCATCGTCGACGAACTGGGCCACGCCAGCCGCGAGCTGCACCAGGCGCTGGATCTGCTGCGTGACGCCGTGGCGGAACTAGGCGGTGGCTTCGACGGCCTTTCCCGCAAGACCGGCATGCAGCAGGCGTTGCTGCGCCAGATCATCGAAGCCTCGGGCAAGGGCATTTCAGTCCAGGACTTCGCTTCCCACACGGGCGACCTGCTCGAGCACTTCGTCGGCCTGATCGTGCAGCTGTCGCGCGAGAGCCTGCGCATCGTCTACCGCATCGACGGCATGAGCCGCGAGATGGACGCCGTCTTCGCGCTGCTGAAGAACGTCAACACCATCGCCGAGGAAACCAACCTGCTGGCGCTCAACGCCGCCATCGAGGCCGCGCGCGCCGGTGAGTCCGGCCGCGGCTTCGCCGTGGTTGCCGGCGAGATCCGCAACCTCGCCCAGCATTCGAATCAGTTCAACGAGAAGATCGGCACCCACGTCGAGCGTTCGCGCAAGTCCATGGAACAGCTGCGCGAGCTGGTTGGCGCCATGGCCTCGCAGGACATGAGCGTGGCCCTGGCAGCCAAGGGCGGCATCGACGGCATGATGGTGCACCTGACCGAGAGCGATGCGCGCACCAATGCCGCCGCCGACGAGGCCGCCACCATCAACCGCGGCCTGGGCGCCGACGTATCGACCACCATCCGCTCGCTGCAGTTCGAAGACATCCTCAGCCAGCTCCTGCACCAGACGCGCACGCGCCTGGTGGAACTGCAGGAGATCACCGCCGACTGCACCCGCGACATCGAGGAGCTCGCCTGCGCGTCCACCGATGCCTCCGAGCTTGGCGCCCGTGCCCAGAAGATGCGCGCCCGCCTGGCCGAACAGCGCGAGAAGGCCCGCCTTCGTTCGCGCGGCCCGGCGCTGCAAACCTCGATGAGCGCCGGCGACATCGACCTGTTCTAGACATTAGGAGAACCCCATGTCGCTCGACGTCCACCACGATCCGGAACACAACTGCCTCACCCTGCACCTGGGCGAGCGCTTCGATTTCTCCATGCACCGCGCCTTCCACGACGCCTGCCTTGCCGAGGGCAGCAGCGCCCGCAGCTACGTGGTGGACCTGGGCGAAGTGGGGACGATGGATTCCTCGGCCTTAGGGATGCTGATGCTGCTGCGCGAACACGCCGGGGGCGACCAGGCCGAGATCCGCATCGTCAATGCAAGCTCGGACCTGCGCAACACCCTGCGCATCGCCGGCTTCGACCGGCTGTTTACCGTCCACTGAGCCCTTAAACGGCCAGCCTTACCCCACGGCGATCATGTCGCCGTGACCGAAGTTGTGCGTTAATGAACGCGATGAACGCCCAGCTGCCCGACCAACACGGCCGCATCAAGCGCAAGTTGCGGATTTCCCTGACGGACCGCTGCAACTTCCGCTGCACCTATTGCATGCCTGAACACCCGGCATGGCTGCCCAGGGCGCAACTTCTTTCCGGGCCGGAACTGCTGCGGCTGGCGGGCCTCTTCGTCGACCAGGGCATTACCCAGATCCGCCTCACCGGCGGCGAGCCCCTGCTGCGGCCGGACCTCATGGCCGTGGTGGATCAATTGCAGGATCTGAAATCCCGTGGACTGAAGCGGATTTCCATGACCACCAACGCCTCGCGCATGGCGCCGGTGGCGTCGCGCCTGGTCCAGGCCGGCATCGACGATTTCAATGTCAGCCTGGACGCCATCGACGGCGATACGTTCGCGCGCATGACCGGCCGCGGCATCGCGCCGGTATTGAAGGGCATCGCGGCACTGCAGGACGCCGGCGCCCCGGTGAAGATCAACGCCGTGGTGGTGCGCGGGCAGAACGAACACCAGGTGCTGCCCCTGCTTCAGTGGTGCATGCAACGCGGCCTGTCCCTGCGTTATATCGAATACATGCCGCTGGACGCGCCCGGCCATTGGCAGCGCCAGAACGTGGTGGGCGAGGACGATATCCTCGCCGCCATCGGCGCAGCGCATACAGTGGAAAAACTCCCGCGCGGGCCAGATCCGGCAAGTCCCTACTTGGTGGACGGCCATTTCCCCATGGGCATCATTTCAACCGTGACGCATCCATTCTGTGCATCGTGCGACCGGCTGCGCATCACCGCCACGGGTGAGCTTTATACCTGCCTGTTCTCCCGAACCGGTACCCCGCTCGGCGCGAGCCTGCGCGCAGGCGACGACGACCCTGCGATCGTCCACCTGCTTCGCCGCGCGGTATGGAACAAGGAGCCCGGCTACGCGTCGACGCCAGGGCCGGTGGAGCGGCCCTTGCTGATGCATGCGATGGGTGGCTGACGAACGCAACATGGAACACGCATGACTGCCGTGACCTTCGAATTCTTCGCCAACGTGGCCCGCCTGGCGGGCACGTCCGAGCTGGCCGTGGAGACGGGCGCCGCCGCCACGGTGGGCGAGGCCATTGCGGCGCTTGGCGCCTTGCGCCCGGACCTGGCTGGTGCCGTGGATGCCTGCGCCTGCGTCAGTGGCGATGCCATCGTGCGCCGCCGCGATCCACTACCGGCCGATCGGCGCATCGCCCTGTTGCCGCCCGTGGCGGGAGGCTAGGCCATGGCCTTCCTTTCCCACCAGCCGCTGTCCATCGATGTCCTGCTGGAACTGGACGACCACCCTGAATGTGGCGGCCTGGCCCTGTTCGTCGGCACCGTGCGCGACGAACACCTGGGACGTAAGGTCACCGGCCTTACCTACACCGCGCATGAAGCCGTGGCGGCTCGCCTGATCGGCGAGATCGAAGAGCGCACGCGGGAAAAATTCGGCGTGCCTTACTGCCGCATCCAGCACCGGCTGGGCAAGCTTGCCATTGGCGACCTGGCAATCATCTGCGTGGTGCGCGCGCCGCATCGCGCCGAGGCGTTCGAGGCATGCCGGTGGGCCGTGGATGCGGTCAAGCATGACGTGCCGGTCTGGAAGGAAGAATTCTATGCCGATGGCAGCAGCGCCTTTGTCGAAGGCTGTTGCATCCGCGACGATTTCGACGACGACCCGGCGCATCGCCATGGGCATCCCCACGAGGATCTGAAAACAGCATGAAAGACGTCGGCATGAAGCCCGATTCGCTGCGCCTGGCGCAGGCGACCGCCACCCTGCATGCGCCGGCGCACTGTATCGAGTTGCTCAGAAGCGGCAACACGGAAAAGGGCGATGCCCTGAAGACCGCGCGCGTGGCAGGCATCCTTGCCGCCAAGCGTACCGATGAACTCATCCCACTTTGCCATCCGCTGCCGATCCATCGCGCGGAGGTGACCTTCGAACTGGGTGACGGGCACGTGGTGGTCACTGCCGAAGTGCAAACCATCGGGCCGACGGGCGTGGAGATGGAGGCGCTGACCGCGGCAAGCCTGGCGGCGCTCACGCTGTACGACATGTTGAAGCCCTACGCCGAAGCCGAGCAATTGCACATCGAGGCATGCCGGTTGCTTCAGAAGAAGGGCGGCAAATCGCACTACCGTCGCCGCCTGCGTGCACCGAAGGCGGCCGCCATCGTGGTGCTTTCCGATACCGTGGCGCGGGGTGACAAGCCCGACACGGCCGGTGTGGCGGCGCGGCAGGTGCTGCAGGATGCCGGCTTCGATCCCATCGACTACCGGCTGCTTGCCGACGACGCCACCGCACTGGGCTCGGTCCTGGCCGAACTGACCGGCGCGGGTGTACCGCTGGTACTGACCGTGGGCGGCACCGGTGCGGGCACCCGCGACATCACCGTGGACGTGGTCGCGCGCATGCTCACCATGGAGCTCCCCGGCATCATGGAAGCCGCCCGTGCCTTCGGCCAACAGCGCATGCCCTTCGCCATGCTCTCGCGCGGTACGGCGGGCTATGTCGGTGAGACCCTGGTGGCCACCCTGCCTGGCAGCCGTGGCGGAACGGAACAATCGCTGGCGGCGATCCTGCCTGGCCTCGTACACCTGCTCGACGACGCCCGCGCCGGCCATGCCCACCCCGGCGGCTATGCCTGAGCATCGCCTGCTATCCCTGGCCGATGCGCTGGCCATGTATGAGGGCGTCGGCGCGTTGCCTGCGTTCGAGCTCGACCTTGCCCGTGCCCTGGGCCGCGTACTGGCCGCGCCATGCCTGGCGGCGGTCGACCTTCCCGCGTTCACCCAGAGCGCCATGGATGGTTATGCCATCCGTGGCGGCGAGACCGGTGGCGCCAGCGCGACGCACCCGGTGGTCATGCCGGTGGCAGGCATCATGGCTGCGGGCGAAGCCACCATTCCACCGATGCTCCCGGGCACCGCTTTCCGCATCTTTACCGGTGCAGCATTGCCCGTGGGCGCGGACGCCGTTGTACGGCAGGAAATCGTCGAGCGCGTGGGCAACGACATGCTGCTTCGCGAACCCGTGCCGCCGGGCAACGACGTGCGTTACCGTGGCGAGGAATTGCAACGTGGCGACACCGTCGCCGGTCCCGGGCAGCGCATCAACGCCGGATTGCTCGGTGCATTGGCAATGGCAGGGATACATGCCGTCAAGGTGCGCCCGGCCCCCCGGGTGACAGTGCTTGTGACCGGCGATGAGGTAGCCCGTGAAACCGGCGACACGACTACTGGCCGCATCCACGATGCCAATGGCCCCCTGGTCACCGCGTGGTTGCTCGAGAGAGGCTATCCGGCGCCGGCACGCGTCTACGTGGCCGACGATCCGGACGCCGTCCGCGATGCCCTGGCGCAGGCGCTGGACGGATCGGACCTGGTCATCACCACAGGCGGTGTATCCGTGGGCGACCGCGACTACATACCGTCGACGGCCCAGGCGCTCGGCGTGGAACGTATCTTCTGGAAAGTGGCGCAGAAGCCGGGCAAGCCGCTGTGGTTTGGCCGCCGGGGTTCAAGCTGGCTGATGGGCATGCCGGGGAACCCGGGCGCCGTGTTGGTGTGCCTGGCGGTACATGCGGCAGCCGTGCTTGCACGCCTTGAAGGCGAGGCTGCGGCGATGCCGGCCTGGCGTATCGGTGAGCTTGTACAGGGCGTGGAAAGCGATGCCGGGCGTGATCGCCTGCTTCGCATGGAAATCAGGGCCGACGATGGCCGGCTTCGCCTCGTGCCGCTGCCGCGGCAGGAGTCGCACATGCTTTCCAACCTGGCCAGCGCCTCGGCGCTGGTGTGGTTGCCGCGCCGCGACCAAGCGTACGCGGCGGGTGAGTTGCTGCGCTATATCGCGCTGTAGTGCCTTACCAGGTGCGGACGTCGGTCACCGTCACCGTGTAGTTGGCCATTTCGGACTGATAGCGGAACAGGCGGCCGAGGTCGAAGTCGACGCTCTGGCCCGGGGCGATGTTCGAGGTGCCGGCGGGCCAGCCCTGCTTGGTCTGCAGGACGTTGCCGGCGGCATCCTTGGCCTCGATCTTCACCTGGGCGGCGGCGGCTTCCGGGCACTTGTTGACCAGCTGGCCCTTCATGTTGAAGCGCGGCGTGCCCGCACCGGCTACCAGCTTGACGGCGAAGCCGTCGACGGTGAAATCCTTCGCTGCGCAAGCAGCGTTGGCGGCAACCGGGGCCAGGAACAGCAGGGCGGCAATGGCGGCGATTTTCATGGTTGGAACCTTGAGCGATGGGGAAACGGCGGCGGGCACATGCCCTCCGTAGCCTCCTCATCGGCAAGTTCGGCCAGACCTTTAGGCCTCTAGTTGCAAGGGGCGCCGGTATCGGCGCAGTGGTCGATGAACCAGAGGCCCGCAAACAGCTTCGGGTCGATCGAATACCCCTCCGCGGCCCGGGCGAACAGCCAGGCGCCGGCTTCGGCCCTGGGTACCTCGTGCACGAGGATGTTCTCCGTCTCGTCGCCACCCCCGTGGCCGACCTTTTCCAGGTCATAGGCGCGGACGAAGGCAATCATCTCGGTGCTCATGCCCGACGAAGAAGGCCCGGCGTGGATGAATTCGAGGCGACCGCAGCGATAGCCGGTTTCTTCCTCCAGTTCCCGGCGGGCCGCGTCCATGGCGTCTTCGGTGTCATGGGCCTCCAGGTCGCCGACCAGGCCCGCGGGCATCTCGATCGTGTTGGCGAGGATCGACACCCGGTATTGCTCGACGAACAGGACGTTGTCGTTGGGGGTGACGGCAACGATGATTACCGCGCCGCCCTCGTTGTTGCGCTCGACGTATTCCCAGCGGCCGCGCCGGCGCATGGACAACCAGCGGCCCTCGAACAGCGTTTCAACAGGGGCCCGGGCGTCGTCGGGTGCGCGGGGATGGTCGATCGTCATGCGAGTCTCCTGGAACGTTCGGCTGCCGCCCATGATGGATGTTTCACGTGACGGCGAGATCACGCAAACGTGCCCGCGTCAGCGGACCAAAACGCAGTTGCTGGCACAAGGCCTCGATGCCGGCGAGGTCGCCGGCCTGGCGACGCAGGGCTTCGGCGTGGCTGGCAACCTCGACATCGAGCGCGATGCGGGTAAGGCGCCGGTAGAGCCGGGCAAGTTCGGCATGTTCCTTCAGCCGTGCGGCGCAGGCCGCTGCGCCGCGCAGGCGCAGGTACGGCACTTCGTCGACACGCTCGAGCAGGCTGTCCAGGTCGCCGAAATGGGCCAGCAGGGCGGCAGCCGTCTTCGCGCCGACGCCGGGCACGCCGGGAATGTTGTCCACAGCATCACCGCACAATGCCAGGTAATCGGCCACCTGATGCGGATGCACGCCGATCCGCTCGAATACGCCGGCGGCGCCCCAGCGGAGGTTCTTGGCGAAATCCCATTGCTCGTCGTGCTCGCCCAGAAGCTGGCCGAAGTCTTTGTCGGCCGAGACGATGACGCTGCGGAAACCATGTGCGCGCAGCGAGAAATGCGCGCTGCCGATGAGGTCGTCCGCTTCGTATTCGTGGTCGTTCATCACTACCAGGCCCAGAGACTCGGATACGCGCCGGCACCATTCGAACTGCCGCACCAATGCTGGCGGCGGCAATTCACGGTTCGCCTTGTACGCTGGATAGATGGCATTGCGGAACGACGTAGTCAGGGAGGCATCAAACGCCACGGCCACGTGTTCGGCGCGGGTGCGCTCCAGTAGCTCGCACAGGAAACGGGTAAAGCCGTGCACGGCGTTGACTGGTTCGCCGTCGACGTCGTGAAATTCATCGGGCATCGAATGCCAGGCGCGGAAGACGTACAGGCTTCCATCCACCAGGTGGGCAACGGGGCGGCTTACGGCGTCCACGACGACACCACTTCGTCCACGGCCGGGCGCTCGCGTTCGGGGGCTTCCATGACGGGCGTGCCGACATGCACGAAACCGATGATGCCCTCATTGGCGCCGAGGCCGAGCAACGCGGCCACGTCTTCGTCGTAGGCCGCCCAGCCGGTGAGCCATTGCGCGCCGAAACCCAGCGCCTGGGCACCAAGCAACAGGTTATGGGCCACGTTGCCGGCAGCAAGCTGTTGTTCGATGGCGGGCACGCTGCTGCCGGTGTCGATACGACTGACCACGGCTATCACCAGCGGGGCGTATTCATACCGGCGGCGTTCCTTTTCGCGCTTGGCGTCGGAAAGGTTGGGCCGGCTTTCCAGGAGGGCCGACAGTCGCGCGCCGAAGGCAAGCTTGGCCTCGCCTTCAAGCAGGATCATGCGGAAGGGCGCCAGTTTGCCGTGGTCGGGCACGCGCACGGCGACCTCCAGGAGCTGGCGCAACGCCCGGGCATCGGGGCCGGGCGCGCCAAGCTGGCTGGCGGGAACGGAGCGGCGGTCCCGCAGGGCACGCAAGGGTTCATGGTTCATCCGTCGATTTTAGCAACCTCCTGTACGATGCGCGGGGTACCTCTTCACGGGAGTGTGGTCCATGGCCTTTACCGTTGCCGCCCTTCGCGAAACCGCCGCGGGCGAACGCCGGGTGGCGATCACCCCTGAAACGGCGCGCAAATGGCAGGCGGCGGGTGCATCGGTACTGCTGGAGACCGCGGCCGGACTGGCTGCCGGATTCCCCGATGAGGCCTATCCGGACGTCACCTTCGTAGACGCACAGGCGGTCGCGGCGCGCGCCGATATCCTCTTGTGCGTACAGCCGCCGTCGCCGGCCAGCCTTGCGGCCTTGCGATCGGGTTCCGTGCTGGTTGGTGCGCTGCGTTCGCATACCAGGCCCGCGTGGCTGGAGGAACTCGGCGCCCGGGGCGTGCGTGCGCATTCGCTGGAGCTGTTGCCGCGGACCACGCGCGCGCAGGCCATGGATATCTTGAGCTCCCAGGCCGCGGTGGCGGGCTACCGGGCGATGCTGATAGCCGCTACCTCGGCACCAAAATTTTTCCCCATGCTTACCACCGCGGCCGGCACCATCCGTCCCAGCCGCGTGCTGGTGATTGGTGCAGGCGTGGCGGGTTTGCAGGCGATCGCTACCGCGCGGCGCCTGGGCGCACAGACCGAAGGCTACGACGTTCGTCCGGAAACACGCGAGCAGGTGGAATCACTGGGCGCGAAATTCCTCGACCTGGGTGTCACCGCCAGCGGTACCGGCGGCTACGCACGCGAACTGTCGGCCGAGGAACGCGCGGCGCAACAGCAGGCCTTGTCCGACCACTTGCGCCAGGTGGACGTGGTGGTGACCACTGCCGCCGTGCCCGGCCGACCGGCGCCGAAGATCATCACCCGGGCCATGCTTTCGGGCATGAAAGCAGGCGCGGTGGTGGTGGATCTGGCGGCCGAGAGCGGCGGCAACTGCGAGGCCACCGAAGCCGGGCGCGAGATACACGTGGGCGCTGTGACGGTGATCGGGCCGACGGACCTGGCGGCGGGTGCACCGCTGCATGCTTCGGAAATGCTCTCGCGCAACTACCTCAATTTCGGCGTGCTGCTGATCAAGGACGGTGCGCTGCTGGAAAGCCCCGACGATGAATTGGCCACCGCGACCCAGGTAGCTGGGCAGGTAACGTCGGCTGCTTGAATCCGTTCCATGCGGGCGGCCTGCATGGGCCGCCCGAAGTTCCCGCTAGAACGGCTCATCGCCGGGCGGTGGAGGCGGAGGCCGGTGTCCATCCGGACCGTGCGGCGGACCGCCATCGGGCGGGGGGCCCATGTCGCGCGGCGGCGGCACGACGGCATCGGGGCCGATGTTCTCCAGGCCGTTGCGCCTCTGTTCGGGTGACTGCGCCCGCCAGCGCGCTACGAGGGCCGCCTGCTGGTCGGGCGGGAGATTGCGGAAGCGTTCGAAGGCCGCATGCAGGCGTTGCCGCTGCTCGGGCGTGAGCTCCTTGAAGCGGTCCATGTTCTGCCGCGCCGCGGCCCGCTGCTCAGGTGTCATCGCCTGCCACCGCTCAACCCGCTCGCGGATCGCTGCCTGGCGGTCGGGCGGCAGGTGAGTCCATTGGTCCGCCCGCTCGAGAAGGTGTTGCTGCCGGCCAGCGGGCAAGGTGTCCCACTTCTCCTGGAAAGGCGCCAGCAGGCCGCGTTGGGCAGGGCTCAGGCTCGACCATGGCCGTGCCGGCACGTTGGCGTCCGGCACGGCCATCGATGCCCTTGGCGGTGGACCGGGCGGTGGCGTCTGGGCGTGTACGGCCAGGGCCGGTATAGCCAGCAGCACGGCGGCCACGAGGCTACGCAGGCAGGAAGGGGCAGGGCGGTGCATCACCGTTGCGCTGCCTTGCCGGAGTCGTCGGCGAGCCAGGCATAGAACTGCAGATGCTCGACCATCGCCGGGTCCGCACTATCGGCATCCGGCGGCAGGTCGCCATCGGCATCGCCAAGGGTGGCCGTGGCCATGGTGGGTGCCATGGCGCTGTTCGGGCGCGGCGCCTGGGGCCAGATCAGCAGCGCGGCCAGCGCCAGCACGGCGAAGGCGCCGGCTGGCAGCAGCAGGCGGCTGGCCGTGGAAGTCGACGGACCTGCCATCGCTTCGCGGCGGGCCGCGCGCAACCGGCCGGCAATCACCGGGTCGATGTCGTGGCTGGCACGCCGGTAAAGGTCGCGGGCACGGCGTGCAATGTCTTCGGAGCGATCGTTCATCGCCATTCCTCGAGTTGGTCGCGCAGGCTTTGCATCGCACGCGACAGATGTGTCTTGACGCTTCCCTGCGAGCAGTCCATGGCGGCCGCTGTTTCAGCAACGTCCAGCCCTTCGAGCACGCGCAGCATGAATGCTTCGCGCTGGCGGCGCGGCAGCTTGCGTACGGCCTGGCTTATATGCGCGTAAGCCTGGCTGTCTTCCAGTCTTGCCGCCGGGCCAGGCCCGGTATCGGCCGGTTCCCAAGCGGGTAGTTCATCGCCGTCGTCGTCCTTGCCGCCGCCCAGCCATCCGACCACGACCGAGCGCACCTTGCGGCGGCGCTGCAGGTCGACGATGCGCCGGCGCAGGATGCCCCAGAACAGCGGCGACCACTCCGCGGCAGGCTTGTCGCGGTAGTGCCGCACCAGCCGCAGCATGGCGTCCTGCACGGCGTCCATGGCGTCCTCGCGGTTGCCAAGGTTCATTTCCGCCATTCGCCACGCGCGCCGCTCTACCTGGGCCAGGAAGGCCTCCAGGGTGGCAGGGGCCCCGGCGATATGCTCCTCGAACCCGGCGTCGATGACGGCACCGGTGGCATTCAAGGCTGTCTCGTCCTTCGCAGAGGGCACCCGCGGCGGCGCATGTTTTTGCTCCATGGCGTCTACCGGGGAAATAACGCAGTACCCAGTGTAAGCGTTGACAGGGAAGTCCGTATGATGGGTGGGACTTGAGCCACTGCGGATGGGGATCGATGGACGGTTTCGTGGCGCTTTACGTGTTCATGCTGGCGGCTTTTACCGGGTATGAAATCATCGGCAGGGTCCCGGTGATCCTCCACACCCCCCTGATGTCCGGCTCCAATTTCATCCACGGCATCGTGCTGGTGGGCGCCATGATCGCCCTGGGGCATGCCACCACGCCGCTGGAAACGGCCATCGGCTTCATCGGCGTGCTGCTGGGCGCCGGCAACGCCGCCGGTGGCTACGTGGCCACGGCGCGCATGCTGGAGATGTTCAAGTCCAGTACCCCGGCCGGCGGGGGCAAGCACTGATGGCCTGGCTCGGGATGGCCATCAAGGCCTGCTATTTTCTCGCCGCGCTCCTTTTCATCCTTGGTCTCAAACGCATGAGTTCCCCGCGCACCGCTCGCGGGGGCATCGGCTGGGCCGGCGTGGGCATGGTGCTGGCGGTGCTTGCCACCTTCTGCCTGCCGGACCTCGCCAACCGCTGGCTGATGGTGGTGGCCGTGGTGCTGGGCACCCTGGGCGCCTGGTGGTCGGGGCGCCGCGTGGCGATGACCGCGATGCCGCAGATGGTGGCCCTGTACAACGGCATGGGCGGCGGCGCTGCCGCGGCGATCGGCGCGGCGGAACTGCTCGCCGTGAGCGGCCATGTGGTGGAACTGATGGGCGGCGGCACGTTTGTAGCGGCCAATTACACGCCGCCATCGATGCCGCAGCTGGTGCTGGCCCTGTTGGGCGGCCTGATCGGCGCGGTGAGTTTTTCAGGTTCGCTGATCGCCTTCGGCAAGCTGCAGGGATGGATCGACCGTCGCTACGTGTTCCCTGGCCAGCGCACGGTCAATGCGCTGGTGCTGCTGGCGGCACTGGCGCTGGCGGGCTTCATGACCATCTCCGGCCCGACCATGCCGCTGGTGTGCGCGTTCTTTGCCCTTGCCCTTATCCTGGGCGTGATGATGACGCTGCCGATCGGCGGCGCCGACATGCCGGTGGTGATCTCGCTGTACAACGCGCTCACGGGCCTGGCGGTGGCCTTCGAGGGCTACGTGCTGGGGAATGAGGCGATGGTGATCGCAGGCACCGTGGTGGGCGCGGCCGGTACGCTGTTGACGCAGTTGATGGCGCGGGCGATGAACCGCTCGTTGGGTAACGTGCTATTCGGTAGCTTCGGTGCAGCGTCGGGCCCCGCCACGGCGCTTGCCGGTGCGCAGAAACCGATCGATGCCGCGGACGCGGCGGTAATGCTCGCTTACGCCGAGCGCGTGGTGATCGTGCCCGGTTACGGCATGGCGGTGGCCCAGGCCCAGCACAAGGTATGGGAGTTCTCGCAGCTGCTGATCGCCCGGGGGGTAAAGGTACGTTTTGCCATCCATCCGGTGGCCGGACGCATGCCCGGGCATATGAATGTGCTGTTGGCGGAAGCCGGCGTTCCGTATGACCTTATCGTGGACATGGACGATGTGAATCCGGAACTACCCACCACCGATGTCGCCGTGGTGATCGGCGCCAACGACGTGGTCAATCCCCTGGCAAAGACCGATCCCACCTCGCCGATCTACGGCATGCCGATCCTGGACGTGGCGCAGTGCCGGCAGGTGATCGTGGTCAAGCGCGGGCAGGGCACGGGTTTCGCCGGGATCGAGAACGCGCTGTTCTATGCCGACAACGCCCGCATGCTCTATGGCGACGGCCAGGCCGTGGCCGGCCAGCTGGTGGCCGGTATCAAGGCGCTGGACGACTGACCACCGGCCGCCGGGCGCGGCCAGCGGCCCAGGCGGCCAGGGCGAGCGCCAGCGCGTAGAGCAGGTGGTCGCCGGCAGTCAGGCCAAGCCTTGCCATGCCCACGGTATTGGCAAGGCCCGCATCGCGCATGGCCTGGACGAAACCGATGCCGAAGGCGCTGGCGATCCTTCCCCAGGTCACCAGGCAGTTGGCATAGAGGGCAGCGATCACCAGGGACGCTGCGCCAAGTGCCGCGCGGGTAACGGCACCCAATTGCACCCAATGCCGCAAGCCTGTGCCCAGGAGCCATCCCGCGGGCAGGACAAGCCATGCCAGCGGATGCGCCGCGAAGCCCGCGGGAAGGCCCAGCAGCCGGCCCAGGGGCTGGGCGAACATGGCAAGCACCGATAGCGCCGCGCCGCCCGCCAGGGCGAACAATACGCAGCAGAGCATTCCGTAGAACAGGCGACTCACGCCGGCACGATCCAGCGGGAAGGGGTCGGCATGGGGCGATATCCTTATGCTTGGCGGCAAACGGACATGATACCGGGCCGGGTTGAGATCGGTGCCTTGCGGCCCGATTTTCAGGTGAGTAGCGTCATAATGGGCGACTTTGCCGTCGCTGGTCTGGTGGCTTTCGAGAATTCCATGAGCGGTTTCAGTCTTAGCAGCGAGCCTTTCACCCTCGAGCGCGATTGCGTGGCGGTGATGGTTCCCCAGGGTGAGCAGGTGACCCTGCCCGCCGGCCAGATCGGGTACATCACCCAGGCCCTCGGCGGCAGCTTCACGGTGTATGTCGAGGGCAATTTATTCCGCATCGCGGGCCAGGACGCCGACGCCCTGGGCAAGGACGCACCCCCAGCCATCGAGCTTCCGGCCGATGCCGGCGATGAAGACGTCGAAAAACTCGTGTGGCAACAGCTTCGCACCTGCTTCGATCCGGAAATCCCCATCAACGTGGTGGAGCTTGGCCTGGTCTACGACGCCACTCTCGAGCGCACCGATGCCGGCGAGCGCAAGGTGTACGTGAAGATGACCCTGACCGCGCCCGGTTGCGGCATGGGCGACATCCTGGTCGATGACGTACGCACCAAGCTTGAACTGATCCCCACGGTCAGTGAGGCGGATGTCGACCTCGTCTTCGATCCGCCGTGGAATCATTCGATGATGTCGGATGCGGCCAAGCTCGAAACCGGCATGCTTTGACAACCTCGGGGCTTAGGCTTACCCGGTATTTCCTGTACGTGTACGCCGGACGACGTCATTCCCGACGGCGGCAAAGGGCTGTGCACGGCTGCATCGGCCCGTAGCGGAAGTCCAGAGTTTCCAGGCGGGCAACGTCGCCCGCAGGCGCCGACGTGGCGCCGTTACCTGGAGCCTTCCCATGCATGTGAACTATCCGCGCGGCCCCCTTGGCCGCCTTTCCCTTTGTGCGTGCGCCATCGCTCTGGCGCTGCCGGCGTCCATGTTGCACGCTGCCCAGTCCCAACGCATCGACGGCGACTCGCTACAGGGCAGTCAGTTGGCCGGCATGTCACGGATCATCGATGCAGACCTGGGGACCGACTGGCGGGTCGAGGCTTCGGCGGCCACGGTTCATGGCACCCGCACAGTCAAACTGCAGCAGCTGAAGAACGGCGTGCCGATCCTGGGAAGCATCGCCACGGTCGAAGTGGCGAACGGCGATGAAATCATCGTCAGTGCCACGGGGACCTTCACCCGCGATGTGGCAGCGCTTGCCTCGCCGCGGCCGCAGCTTGATGCCGCGGCTGCGCGCGGCATGCTACTGGGCGGGATGTCATTGGCGGGCGGCGCGGAAATCACCGAGGGCGCCAGTGACCTTTTTTATCACGTCGGCCAGGACAACATCGCGCGGCTGGCATGGCGGGTATCGGTGGGTATCGGTGGCGAGCATCCCTCGGTGCCGGCCGGAATCGTCGATGCCAGCGATGGCACGGTGCTTGAGCGCTGGGACGAACTGATGCACGCCAGTGACGTGGCTAACGGCCCGGGCGGCAACGCCAAGATCGGCACCGTGACTTATGGCGTGGACAAACCCCTGCTGCGGGTGACCTCGAACAACGGCACCTGCGCGCTGCAGAACGAAAGCGTCATCACGGTCAACCTTCGGCAGACCACCAATACCGGCAACCGCACGCCATGGTCGTTCGTCTGCCCGACCAACATCGGCGATGGCATCAACGGCGGCTATGGCCCTCTCAATGACGCCCACCACTACGGTTCGGCGGTGTTCGCCATGTATCGCGAACTCACCGGACAGCCGCCGATATCCACGCCGCTCATTGCGCAGGTCCACTATGCGCGGAACTACGACAACGCATCCTGGAATCCCGCCAGCCGCACCATGCAGTTTGGTGACGGCAACACCGTGTTCTATCCCCTGGTCGCCCTGGACGTGATCGCCCATGAGGTAAGTCATGGCTATACAACGGATAACTCGAATCTTATCTACAACAGCAATCATTCCGGCGGCATGAACGAGGCATTCTCCGACATGGCCGGCGAGGCGGCGAAGTTTTACGCCAATGGTTCGAATGATTTCCTCGTGGGCGCCGAGATCACCAAGACCACGCCTGCCTTGCGATACATGTGCGAACCCAGGCGCGATGGTCGATCCATCGATCATCAGCGCGATTTCAAACCCATGGAAAACCATTTTTCCAGCGGCGTATACAACAAGGCGTTCTGCACGCTGGCCAAAACCGAAGGATGGAACGCGCTTTCCGCTTTCGAGGCTTTCGCCCGGGCCAACAAGCTGTACTGGACGGCCAATAGCACGTTCAACCAGGGCGCGTGCGGCGTAGTGGCCGCGGCCAACGACCTTGGCTCTTCCGTCGATGATGTCGTTGACGCATTCGACGCGGTCGGCGTGCGTTGCAACTAGTTTTCCCTTGTAAGCGGGCACGCGCATGCCGCGTGTCCGCTTTTTCTTTCGCTTCGGTTTGCCTCGTGGCAATGGAGCAAACATGCTTCAATACAACTGCTTGGCTGCACCATGAAAACGATTTCGCAAGGAATTGCCGAATAAGCAAGAGCTTGCGAACATGAGAACTGCCTCACAGTACACCTTGGTCAACCTGCTAGTTTCAATTGCGTCGACAGGCGGGGAGCCTGCGCGACACTCCGTGGCGCCGGTGGAGGCCGGTGACGCAACTTGAAGGATCCGCGCTATCCCGGAAGGAGAGGGGCCGGGCAGCGTCGTTGATCCTCTCGGAGGTCATAAAAAAACCACCGGAGCCGCTTCATGCGGCATGTCGAGATGTGGCCGTCGCGGTCGCAACAGGCGAGTGCGCGCGCTACCTTGGGAGGAAACACATGGCAAGTTCATTTCGTTCGAATGCACTGGTCGTTGCGCTGGCACTGGCCGCCGCATCGCAAGTGCATGCCGCGACCGAGCAGAAGATGGTCGCCCAAAGCTTGAATGCAACACCCGTGGCAAGCCTCGCCGGCCAGCTGGGCCTGGACAACCGGTCGGGCCTGGTCGAGAAAAACTCGTCGCCTACTGCGCATGGCACGCGCACGGTGCGCATGCAACAGACCTACATGGGGGTACCCGTGTATGGGAAAACCGTCGCCGTCGAGCAGGACGACCGTGGCAATGCGCTGCGGGCGACGGGCGTGGTCGCGACCAGCCTGACCGTGGAGCTTGCGTCGGTGACGCCGAAGCTCGACCAGGCGGCCGCACTGGCTGTGTTGCAGCGACGAAATGCCTCGCTCGTAGCGCTGGGGGCGAAGCCCGAGAACACTCGCGCCGACCTCTATGTCTATCCCCAGGACAACGCGCCCGCGCGCCTGGTGTACCTCACTTCGTACGTGCTCAACGGCGATCGTCCATCACGGCCCACGGCCATCATCGATGCCAATACCGGGGAGGTGATCGCGCAGTGGGAGGGCCTTGCCAATGCCGAGGTCGATGCCACCGGTCCGGGCGGCAATGCCAAGACAGGCCAATACACCTACGGCACGGACTATCCCGCGTTGCGCGTGACGCAGTCGGGCAGCACGTGCACGGCGCAGAACGCCAACGTCAAGACCTATAACCTCAATCACAAGACCAGCGGCGGCACGCTGTGGAGCTTTACCTGCCCGACCAGCCAGGGCGATGCCATCAATGGTGCGTACTCGCCGATCAACGATGCCCACCATTTTGGTGGAGTCGTACATGACATGTACGTCGCCTACACCGGCGCCGCGCCGCTGAACCAGGTGCTGCTGATGAAGGTGCACTACGGCAACAGCTACGAAAACGCATTCTGGGACGGCACCCAGATGAGCTTCGGCGATGGCGCCAGCACGTTCTACCCGCTGGTGGCGATCGACGTTACCGGCCATGAGATCAGCCATGGTTATACCGAGCAGCATTCCAACCTCGCCTATACCGGTCAATCCGGTGGCATGAACGAGGCGTACTCGGATATCGCCGGTGAGGCGACGGAATACTTCGACCGTGGAAGCAACGACTTCCTGGTCGGCGCCGACATCGTCAAGACCAGCGCAGGCATCGGCAATGCCCTGCGCTACATGTGCAACCCGCCGCAGGATGGTGGCTCCATCGACAACGCCGCTGACTACACCTCCAGCCTTGACGTTCACTATTCCAGTGGCGTCTACAACAAGGCGTTCTGCCTGCTGGCAAAGACCAGCGGCTGGGATACCCAGAAGGCCTTCAAGGTGTTCGCGCGCGCCAACGCGCTTTACTGGGGTGCGAACGAGACCTTCAACAACGGCGCATGCGGCGTGGCCAGTGCCGCGACGGATCTTGGCTTTTCCGCGGCCAACGTAGCCACTGCCTTCCAGGGTGTGGGCGTGACCTGCGGTAGTGGTGGCGGTGGCGGTGGCGGTACGGCGCTGTCCAATGGCGTAGCCAAGACGGGCCTGTCCGGTGCCAAGGGAAGCGAAACGACATACACCGTGGTTATCGCGGCCGGCGCCAGGAATCTCACCATCGCCATGTCCGGTGGCACGGGTGATGCCGACCTGTACACCCGTTTCGGAGCGGCGCCCACCACCACGACCTACGATTGCCGTCCGTACAAGACGGGCAATGCCGAGACGTGCACCGTGGCGGCGCCCAAGGCCGGGACTTACTACGTCAAGATTCGCGGCTATGCCGCTTACTCAGGCGTCAGCATCAAGGCGTCCTGGACGCCGTAGGGTCGATCGGTGAAATCCCGCCGGCGTGATGCCGGCGGGATTTCAATGCTCAGGCGTTCGACTCGAACCGATTGGCGTCGCGATTCTTGCGAACCTTGGCCGGGTCCCAGATGCGTCCGTTCATGGCGATGTACACGCCATCGGCGAGTGTCTGCACCGCGCCCACCGCGCAGCCCACGTTGAACACGGCATCGGACCCCTGGAACCGGGCCGGGTTCAGGGCGCCGGTAAGAACGATCACCTTGTCCGGAATGCCGGCAAGCTGGGCGGCCGTCTCGACCATGGTGTCGGTGCCATGCGTCACCAGCACGTGGCGGTGCGGTTGTGCCTCGATGGTGCTGCGCATAAGCGCGCGATCTTCATCGGTGACGTGCAGGCTGTCCTTGCGCAGGATGGGGATGACCTCAAAGCGAAAACCCACGCCCAGTTGGGTAAGGATCTCGCCGATCTGCGGGGCACCGATCTGATAGTCCGACTTGTCGTCGAAATAGATCTTGTCGATGGTGCCGCCGGTGGTGACGATGGTGAGATGCTGCATGGGCGTGGTTTCCTGGCCAAGGGCACAAGTTTAGCCCGTGCCGGATGTGCTCGCTGAAGGTCCGGTGCCGCATAGGGGGCACCGGCAACTCAAGGGTGCAGCAGGGCTGCATCTTCGGCGGACTCTCCCACCGGATCGTGCACCAGCCCCAGGCCAAGGAATCGGGTCAGCGCCGCATTTCCGTGGTCGTCGTCGGCGTCCAGTTGACTGGCCAGGGCCGCGGCGGCTGCGGCCTGTCCAAGGGTGAAAATTGCAGCGCGAGCCGCGGCTTCGGATCCCGCCTCCAGCATGGCCGCCATCGACAGCACGGCCTCGTGCACGGGCGAGCTGGCTCTCGCCCCGGCACCTTGGCAAAGGGCGGCCAGTGTTTCGGCAAGTTCCCCTGCGTCCACGCCGCGCAGTGCGCGCATGAGATCCAGCGCCAGGACGTTGGTCGTGCCTTCCCAGATGGGATAAACCTGCGCATCACGAAGCAGCTGTGGCAGCCCCGTATCCTCGATGTAACCCGCACCGCCAAAACACTCCAGTGCTTCGGAGGCCACGCGTACGGCAAGCTTGCCGGTCCATGCCTTGGCCGCGGGCGTCAGTACCCGCAGCAGCACGCGTTCCTGGGCGGATGCCTCCTGGTGCTCTACCTTGCCCAGCAGTTCGGCTATCAGGAAGGCGAGTGCGAATGCCGCCGCGCCCTCGGACTGCATGGTCGCCAGCGTGCGCGCGTGCAGGGGTTGCTCGATCAGCGGCCGTCCGAACGCCTCGCGACGCCGTGCGTAGTCCAGCGCCAGTGCATTGGCGCGCGCGATGGTCGCCACCGCGCAGATGGCGTTCCAGGTGCGCGTGACATTGAGCATCGGCGCCACCAGCTTCACGCCGTGGTCGAGGCCGCCCACCGGGTGGGCAGGTATGCCGTCCAGTTCCACCTCGGCGGTCGGCAGTTCGCGCGTGCCGAGCTTGTCCTTCAGGCGGTTGATGGTAAGCCCCTGCCAGCGGCCTTCGGCATCGCGGGTCTCGACGTAGAACAGGGCGAGGGCGGATGTCCCGGCGGCGGCGCCCTCGGGTCGTGCCAGCGCCAGCGCGGCCTCACCGACCACCGCTGAGCTGAACCATTTGCGCCCATGGAGCCGCCACTCACCATCGCTGCCTTGCCGTGCCACCGTTTCGGTGCGGCCCACATCCGAACCGCCCGGGGTTTCGGTCATCCATTGTCCTGAAAGCCAGAGGCTGCCGGCGTCGCGGCTCAGGAAGTGACCCACGGCGCGGTCGATCAGTGCCTGGTTGCCCGAGGCCTTCAAGGCCGTGGCCGCGCCATCGGTCATCGCCAGGGGGCACGTATAGAACTCGCTGGCCACGTGGTACAGGTAGACGCGTGCGAACTGTCCAACGCGTGCCAGTGCATCGGCTTCATGGCCGGCGGCAAGCACGCCGTAGCGCGTGGTGATATCGGGACCTGCCTTCCAGGCCGGGGTCAGTTCGATACGGTCCACGCGTGAGCCCCAGGCATCGAACGCGGTCAATATCGGTTCGGAGCGCGACGACTCCCGTGCCGTGGAATAAGCCTGCATGGCATGCGTGGCCAATGCCCGCAGGTCCGGCAGCATGGCGTCGCGAAAGCGCGCCGGCAGCCGGCGCAGCAACCGCTGCAGGTTCGGATCGTCCAGCAACGGATCGGGCAGGGTGGGCGCATCCTGGCGAAACGTCATGCGTACAGACTCCCATTGACGATGGAGTCCAGTATAGGCACCGCCCGTTATCCCGGCGTGGGTGTTTTCGGCCGGCGCACGCCTGCGCCAAGCGTGCCGATCAGGAGCAGTGTCAGGCCGATTTCCAGCAAGGCCGGCACGCGTTCGGCAGGTGACGACCACGCTTCGGCGATGCCATGGCAGAAGTAGAACAGGCTGAGGATGCCCACCCACAGCAAGGCACGGCGTTTATCCGGTAACGAGAACACCGGCAGCAGCAGGGGTACGAGCGTGATTCCCAACACCAGCCATAGCGACACCTGGCTCGGGGGAAACATGACGCCGTGCCACGCCAGCTGCAGCAGCACCAGCGCCGCCCATGCCACCAGGCCCGTCACCTGTTCGCGGGGCGTGCTCATGGCGTTCCGGCCAGGCGTCGCGCCACGTCGGCCAGGCGCCGGCCCAGGGCGCGGGCCAATTCACGTTCATGCTCGGTGATGGTGTTGTCGCCACCGGCACCGGAGACATGGCTGGCGCCGTAAGGCGTACCGCCAGAGGCCGTACTGGTGAGGGCGGGCTCCGTATACGGCAGTCCGACCAGCAGCATGCCGTGGTGCAGGAGCGGTAGCGCCATCGACAGCAAGGTCGACTCCTGGCCGCCATGCATGGTGCTGGTGGAGGTGAACACGGCCGCCGGTTTGCCGGCCAGGGCTCCGGAGGCCCAGTGCGCACCGGTGGAGTCGATGAAGTGCTTCAGGGGAGCTGCCATGTTGCCGAAGCGGGTGGGGCTGCCCATGGCCAGGCCAGCGCATTGGGCAAGGTCGTCCAGTGATACGTAAGGTGCGCCTTCCTCCGGCTCCGGCGGCTGGGCAAGCGCGGTGACCGGTGCCACCGGCGGTACCTGGCGCAGGCGCGCCTGCATCCCCGGGATTTCCTCCACGCCACGCGCCACCAGGCGTGCCAGCTGGGCGGTATGGCCATTTCGGCTGTAGTAGAGGACAAGGATGTCAGCGGGCATGGGCGGACCTTGGGACAGGCGATACATGATGCAAACTGCGGTAGTCTGGCAGATGTAGCGCCCAGGTTGTCATGGGCGCGGCATTGCGTGCCCGATGGAATAACGGATGCTCCCGCGCTACAACCGCGACCGCATATTCAGCTTCGCCCGGTTCACCTGGTTGCGCTTCGTCGATGACAAGTGCTTCGAGACGGCCGGCGCCCTGTCGTACACCACGCTGGTGTCGCTGGTGCCGCTTACCGTCGCCGTGTTCGCCATCCTGTCGGCCTTCCCGGTATTCGCACCCTGGCGCCAGGCCATCAGCGATTTCGTCTTCCATAATTTCGTGCCCGAAGCCGGGTTCAAGGTGCAGGAATACATGCTGGCCTTCGCCGACAAGGCGAGCCAGCTCACCGGCATCAGCGTGCTGGTGATGCTGTTCAGCGCCGTGACCATGATGATCAGCATCGAGGACCGGCTCAACCGCATCTGGCGCGTGCACAAGGCGCGCGGATGGGGTGCCCGCCTGCTGCTGTATTGGGCGGCGCTCACGCTCGGCCCGATCCTGGTGGTGGGCGGCCTTATCGTCTCGTCCTATATGTCGGCGCTGCCGCTGGTGTCGGAGGCCGCGCAGACCCTGGGCCTGAGCCAGCTGCTGTTCCGCACGCTGCCGTTTTTCATCACGGGGCTCACGCTCTGGCTGATGTACACGATGATCCCCAATCGCCGCGTGCGCTTCCGGCACACCGCCATTGGTGCCTTGATCGGCGCGGTGTGTTTCGAGGTCGCCCGCTGGGGGTTCACCGTGTTCGTGCGCAACGCGCACACTTATGACGAGATCTACGGCACGCTGGCGGCGATACCGATCTTCCTCCTATGGATTTACCTGTCCTGGATCATCGTGATCCTCGGCGCATCGATCGCGGCGTCAATCTCGGCGTTCGAGTACCACGCGCCATCGTCGATGCTGCCGGAGGGTGCGGAATTCCTTGGACTGCTGGTGGTGCTGCGGCACTTCATCGAAGCGCAGCGCTGCGGTGAAAGCATCGACCCGGCCGCCGTGCGCGATGCCGAGCCCTACCTGCAAACGCACGCGGTCATCCGGTATTTCGACGACCTTGCCCGCGCCGACATGGTCCAGCGTGGTGAGGGCGGCGGCTGGATGCTCACCCGGAGCCTGGACAGTACCGAACTGTTGCGCGTGTATCGCTGCACGCACTACCGCTTGCCGCTGCGGCCGCGCGAACAGGCCGCCGCGCTGCGTATCGACCTGCCGCCACGGCTGCTGGCCATGCTCGACGCCCTGGCCGAGGCGCTGGACGCCACCCTGGGCGCGCGCCTTGATACCGTGTATCCGGCACCCGACATCCATCCGATACCCGAATCCACCGTCCCCACGGAGAAAGCTTCATGAAGTTGCCGTACCTTGCCGCAGGAATTGCCCTGCTTGCGGCCGCCGCCCCTGCCCTTGCGGCCATGCCGGAAAAACCCACCCTGCAGGTGAAGACCCTCGACGGCAAGCCATTTGATCTCGCCCAGCACCGTGGCAAGTGGGTGATCGTGAATTACTGGGCTACCTGGTGCGCCCCGTGCATCAAGGAAATGCCCGAGATTTCCGATTTCGTGAAGACCCACAAGAATGTCGAGGCGATTGGCCTGGCCTTCGAGGACACCGACAAGGCGGAAGTGGCAGCGTTCGTGCAGAAGCACCCGGTGTCCTATCCGATCGCCCAGGTCGATGTGATCGACCCGCCGAAGGATTTCGATCCGCCCAAGGGCTTGCCCACCACTTACCTGATCAAACCTGACGGCACGCTTGCGGCGCCGATCGTCGGCGGCGTGGACAAGGCAAAGCTGGCGAAGCTGATTCCCGCCAGCCCTTAGGCTGCCGTCAGCGACTGCAATTCATCCGCCTGGTGTTCGCGGGTGAGCGTATCGACCAGTTCATCCATGTCGCCGGCGAGCGTTTCGGGCAGGCGGTAGATGGTGAGGTTGATGCGGTGGTCGGTGATGCGGCCCTGCGGATAGTTGTAGGTGCGGATGCGCTGGCTGCGGTCACCGCTACCCACCTGCAGCCGGCGTGACTCAGCTTGGGCGGCGCTCTGCTTGCTGCGTTCCTCGTCCAGCAGGCGCGCCTTGAGCAGGCTCATGGCGCGGGCACGGTTCTTGTGCTGGCTGCGCTCATCCTGGCATTCGACCACGGTGCCGGTGGGCAAATGGGTGATGCGGATGGCCGAGTCCGTCTTGTTCACGTGCTGGCCACCCGCGCCAGAGGCACGGAAGGTATCGACTTTCAGGTCCCCATCGCGGATCTCGATGTCGTTGATCTCGTCGATCTCGGGAAGGATCGCTACGGTCGCCGCCGACGTATGGATGCGACCTTGCGATTCGGTCTCCGGAACGCGTTGCACGCGGTGCGTGCCCGATTCGAACTTCAGCCGTGAATAGGCCCCGCGGCCTTCCACCCGGGCTACCACTTCCTTGAAACCGCCGTGCTCGCCTTCGCTGGCGGAGAGGATCTCCACCGTCCAGCGCTGGCGCTCGGCATAGCGGGTGTACATGCGGAAGAGGTCGCCGGCGAAGATCGCCGCCTCGTCGCCGCCGGTGCCCGCGCGAACTTCCAGGAACAGGTTGCCCTCGTCGCGCGGATCCTTCGGCAGCAACAGCACCTGCAGCTGGGCATCGAGTTCCACCAGGTGGGTTTCCAGCCGGCCGATGTCCTCGACGGCCATGTCACGGAAATCAGGGTCATCGAGCATGCCGCGGGTCTGGGCCAGTTCTTTCTCGGCCGCATCGTGCGCGGCAAGCGAGGCGGCCACCGGTTCCAGCTGGGCATATTCGCGCGACAGTTCGCGAAAGCGCGTGTTGTCGGCCATGACGTCGGGCTGCGACAGCAGGATGCCCACCTCTTCATGGCGTTCGGCGAGGGCTTCGAGTTTGCGGCGAATCGAGGGTGTCATGCGGGGCTATCGAAAGACGTGCAGCCATCCATCATGCGGAAGGTGCCTCGTCCGCGTCCAGTCCGTAGAGGCGCCCGGCGGCATGCAGGAGGTCAAGATCGCCTGCAAGCGCCGCATCGCGCAGGCGTGCGCTGGGCGCGTGCAGCAATTTGTTGGTGAGCGTATTGGCCAGGTACGCCAGGGCTTCTTCCGGCGACTTGCCGTTGCGGAGCATGGCCTGGGCACGCAACAGCACTTCGTCGCGATGGGCTTCGGCGGCGCTTCGCATGTCCAGCGCGGGGTTGCGCACGCTCAGGGCCCGGCGCCACGACATGTAGCGCTGCACCTGCAGTTCGATGATGGCCTCGGCGTCGAGCGCGGCGCTGGCGCGCGACTTGCGGTTCTCGTCGATCACCTGGCGAAGGTCGTCGATACCGTAAAGATAGACGTCGTCGAGCGTGGCGACGCCAGGGTCGATGTCGCGCGGCACGGCGATGTCCACCATGAACATCGGGCGGCGGCGGCGCTGGCCGATGGCGGCGGCCACCATGTCCCGCGTAACCACTGGCTGGCGCGAGGCGGTGGAGGTGATCACGATGTCGGCTTCGGCCAGGTGCCGGGGCAGGTCGTGCAGGGCAATGGCATAACCGCTGTGCTGGCTGGCCAGCGCCTGGGCGTTCTCGAGCGTGCGGTTGGCCACCAGCAGGCGGCGTACTTTCTTGTCCGCCAGGTGGCGGGCGGCCAGTTCAATGGTTTCGCCAGCACCGATCAACAGGACACAGGCCTGGCGCAGGTCCGTGAACACCTGCTCGGCCAGGCGCACCGCGGTGTATGCCACCGACACCGTATGCGCACCGATACGCGTATCGGTGCGCACGCGCTTGGCCACCGCGAACGTGTGCTGCAGCAGGCGGTCCATGGGAGCCCGCAGCGACTGGGCCTCCCTGGCTATCTGGTAGGCATCCTTCACCTGGCCAAGGATCTGGGGTTCGCCCAGTACCAGGGAATCCAGCCCCGTCGCCACGCGGAACATGTGGCGTACGGCTTCATCCTCGAAGTGCGTGTAAAGGAACTCATCGAGCCGTTGCGGGGTCATACGTTGCTGGTGCGACAGCCACGACTGCGGTACGTGCTCCGCGCCTGGTGTCACGGAACAGTAAAGCTCGGTCCGGTTGCAGGTGGACAGGATCATCGCCTCTTCCACGCCGGGTTGGCGCTTGAGGTCGTCCAGGGCTTGCGAGGACAGCGCGCCATCGAATGCCACCTGCTCGCGCAAGGCCACCGGCGCGGTGAGGTGGTTGAGCCCGAGAGCGATCAGCGGCATGGCGTGGTGGTTGCGTCCGTGGGAATCATGGCGTGTTGCAAGGCGTAGGCTAAGCTGTGCCCGCGGGCGGCAACACCTGCCCCCGGCAACGAGAACCGATGGCAACTGGAGAGCAATTGTGGGGAGCGGCAAGGCCAGATTCAAGCAACTGCGGCAACGTGTGACCACCGCCAGCGGTATTTTGCTCCTTGTTGGGTGCGCAAATACCGCCACCCGGTTGCCTCCCCCCAAGCCCGCGCCGCCCCAGCCGCTGGACCACCTTACCGTGGCCACCCTGCCGCCGGAGCGTGACGTCATGGCGCAGTTGCTGGAAGGCGATTTTGCCCTTTCCCGCACCGATCTGCCCGCCGCCTCGGCCGCCTATGGCCGGGCAGCTGAGCTTTCCGATAACCCGGCGGTGGCCGAACGCGCCGCCCAGCTGGCGCTGGCCACCCACGATACCGCCGCCAGTGACCGGGCCCTGTCCCGCTGGCAACAGCTTGGCGCAAAGCCCGCCCAACTTGCGGCGATGCGGGCGGAATTGGCCCTGGACCGCGGTCAGGGCGAGGAGGCCCGCAAGCAGCTTCAGCTGTTGGTGGACACCCATGATGCCGATGCATGGCGCGATTTCGGCCGGGTGCTGGTGAATGCCCGCGACTCCGCCCAGGCCGCGCGGATGCTGGAGGCGGTGGCCACGCCCGACCGCTTGCCGAACGATTCAGAAGCCTGGCTTGCGATGAGCGAGCTGGGTGACCGGCTAGGCCGCCACGACTACGCGCAGAAGATCGCCGACGGTGCGCTTGCGAAGTTCCACGATGCCCGCAGTTACGCCTGGGCCGGCCAGATGCGCTTCAAGGCGGGCGACAAGGCTGGCGCCAAGGCCTATTTCGGCAAGGCCCTGGCCAAGAGCCCGAAGGATGTCCACCTGCGCCTGGCCTATGCCACGCTGCTGGGACAGTCCGGCGAGGAAGCCGCCGCCACCAAGCTGCTCAAGGACGGCCCGCAAAGCCCGGAAACCTTCGCCATCCGCACCGCCCTTGCGGCCAAGCGCAATGACCGCACGGAACTGGCCCTGATCTACGCCCAGATCAAGCGCGCCCCGGATGAAACCCAGGCCAATACCGCCTACCTCGCCGGTCAGCTGGCGGAACTGCTTGGCAAGCCGGACGAAGCCCTGGACTGGTACGACCAGGTGGCCGACGGCGACTCGCACGCCTTCGATGCCGATGCCCGCTCTGCCGTGGTGCTGCTGCAGCAGGGTCGTTCCGAGGAAGCCCACGCGGCTGCCCAGCAGATGCAGATGGATTACGCCGACCAGCCAGAGCAACTGCGCCGCGCCATCGTGGTCGATGCCGAGCTCTACATGCGTGAGCGCCGCTTCACCGACGCCGCTGATGCCTATGGCCGCGCGCTGCGGGTGACCCCGGATGATCCGGAACTGGTGTATTCGCGCGGCCTGGCTTACGCCGAGGCCGGCAAGGTGGATGCCGCGGTGGCCGACCTTCGCCATGTCCTGGATCTGAAGCCCGGCGACGTGGACGCCAGCAATGCACTCGGTTACACGCTGGCCGATGCCAACCGCGATCTGCCCGAGGCCGAGCAGCTGGTGAAGGCCGCACGCGATGCCCATCCAGACGACCCCGCCATCGCCGATTCATGGGGCTGGGTGCAATACCGCCTCGGTCACCTCGATGTAGCCGCGCAGACCCTGCGTGGCTCGTGGGCTGCCCGGAAGGATGGCGACGTCGGCGCGCACCTGGGCGAGGTGCTGTGGAAGCTCGGCAACAAGGACGAAGCCCGCCGTGTCTTCGACCAGGTACGCAAGCTCGACCCGAAGAACACCGCCCTGATCGACGCGGAAAAAAGGCTTCATCCGTGAAGGTGAGATTGACCGCCCTGGCCGGCATGCTTCTGCTGGCCGGCTGCGCTACCACGCGCCCGGTGCGGATGGTCGGCGACCCTGCCACGGTAGCCGCCCAGGAAACCCGCGAAACCGCCCTCTCCGGACGAGACCACTGGACGCTCACCGCCCGCATGTACGTGGGTAACGGCAAGGATGGCGGCAGCGGCGACCTTACCTGGGTGCAGGACGGCGACCGCTACGACTTCACCGTGGCCTTCCCCGGTCGCCAGGTACGGCTGTCGGGCGATGCCGGCGGCGCGCTGCTGGAAGGGGCCGACAAATCCGGCCCCCTGCATGGTCCGGATGCCGAAAGCTTGATGGACAAGGCACTGGGATTTCGTGTGCCCCTGGCGGACCTCAAGGCCTGGGTGATGGCGGTGCGCGCCGCCGGCAAAACGGCGGACGTCCATTTTGGCGCTGACGGCCTGCCCAGCGAACTGGTCCAAGACGGCTGGACCATCGTTTATCCCGAGTGGGATCCGGCCGCCCAGCCTCGTCTGCCGATGAAGGTCTACGCCACGCGTGCGCCCTATACGGTGAAGCTGGCCCGGATGGGGTGGGAGTTTCGCTAGACTTGGCGGTCTTTCCGCCTGCCTGGCTCCCCCGCATGCCTTCATCCCACGCGCCCGCCCCGGACGCGCCCTGGACCATCGTCCGCGCCGTCTATGACGATATCGACGCCCTTTGCGCGATCGAGCGAGCGGCCGTGGAGCTCTTCCGCAGCCACGCGGCTTGGCCGTTCTATGCGGCAATGAGCATTCCGCCGGATGTGCTTCATGAAGCCATCGGCAAGGGACTGGTCTGGGTGGCGCGCCTGGCCGACCGTACACCGGTGGGTTTCGTCTGGCTGGATGCGGAGGAGGGTGGCTCTACCATCGGCCTGGCCGAGATTGACGTGCTGCCTGGCCATGCCCGCCAGGGCATCGGCTCAGGCTTGCTCGAGCACGCCTGTGCCTGGGCCCGGTCGGCCGGCTACCACTCGGTTGACCTTGGCACCCTGGCAGACGTCAGCTGGAACGGCCCGTTCTACGCCCGCCATGGCTTCGTGCCGGTCGACAAGAATCACCCGGAATTCGCCTTTGCCCTGGAGCGCGACCGCGACAACGGCTTTCCAGACGGCTTGCGTGTCTTCATGCGCCGGGAGCTGGCGCCGCTGGGCCCGGGCGACTGGATGTCGCTGCCGGCGCCGGCGAAGCTGAACCTGTTTCTGCGCCTGACCGGTCGCCGGCCCGATGGTTACCACGAACTGCAGACGGTCTTCCGCCTGCTCGAATGGGGCGATGAGGTCCGTTTGCGCGTCCGCGACGATGGCCGCATCGAGCGCGGGGCAGGCGCACCGGGGGTGGAGCCTGAGGCCGATCTGGCGGTGCGCGCAGCGCGCCTGCTCGCCGAGCACACCGGTTGCCGCCTGGGTGTGGATATCGAAGTGGAAAAGCGCATTCCCGCCGGCGGCGGACTGGGCGGCGGCAGTTCCGATGCCGCCACCGTGCTTGTGAGCCTGAACCGGCTGTGGAACCTGTCCTTAAGCGAGGACGAACTGGCCGCCCTGGGCTTGAAGCTCGGCGCCGATGTCCCGGTATTCGTCCGTGGCCGTTCGGCCTGGGCGGCAGGGGTGGGCGAGCGCGTGCGGCCGATCAAGCTGCCCCAGCGCTGGTATGTGGTGGTCGATCCGGGCGAACAGGTGCCTACGGCAGCGCTGTTCCAGGCTCCCGAATTGACACGGGAGGCCCCGGAAGCGACAATTTCGGCCTTTGTTTCAGGGCAAGTAGGCGAAAATGCCTTCGAGCCGGTCGTTCGCGCGCGCTACCCCCGGGTGGCCGCCGCGCTGGACTGGCTCTCGGGCTTCGGCCGCGCGCAGTTGTCAGGAAGTGGTGCTTGCGTCTTCCTCGAGACGAGGACCTACGACGCGGCACTGGCCGTGGCCCGGCAGGTTGATCCCTCGATGAACGCGTGGGTCAGCGCCGGCCTGGGTCGCTCGCCGCTGCGGATGACGCTCGAACGCTTCGATACGCCCCGGCGCAAGCCGGGTCACAAGAGTCACAAGAAAAAGAAACATTGAACACGCTGTTGGGGCGTCGCCAAGCTGGTTAAGGCACGGGATTTTGATTCCCGCATGCGCAGGTTCGAATCCTGCCGCCCCAGCCATCCCGAAAGGGCTGGTCGTTGGTTATCAGGCATCACGCAATCAAGGTCGCGCGGCGCCCCGCTTCAAGCGGGATGTCCTGGGCAATGAATCACTCACGAGGTCTCAAGTGGACACGTCCACCCCGATGCTCTTCACCGGTAATGCCCACCGCGCCCTGTCCGAGGACGTTTGCACGCGCCTGAACGTTCCGCTGGGCAAGGCCCAGATCGGCCGCTTCAGCGATGGCGAGGCACAGATCGAGATCGAAGAGAACGTCCGCCGGCAGGAAGTGTTCGTCATCCAGCCCACGGGCGCGCCCAGCGCGGAGAACCTCTTCGAGTTGCTGGTGCTGGTCGATGCGCTCAAGCGCGCCTCGGCGGCCTCGGTGACGGCGGTGATGCCCTATTTCGGCTATGCCCGCCAGGACCGCCGGCCGCGTTCGGCTCGCGTGCCCATCACCGCCAAGCTGGTGGCCAAGATGATCGCCACCGCCGGCGTCGACCGCGTGCTCACGGTCGATTTGCACGCCGACCAGATCCAGGGTTTCTTCGATATCCCGGTCGACAACGTCTACGCATCACCCGTGCTGCTGGCTGACATCTGGCGCCACCACAGCATGGACGACATCATCGTGGTCAGCCCGGATGTGGGCGGCGTGGTGCGCGCCCGTGCGCTGGCCAAGCGCCTGGACGACGCGGACCTGGCCATCATCGACAAGCGCCGGCCCAAGGCCAATGTCGCTACGGTGATGAACATCATCGGCGACGTCGAAGGCAAGACCTGCGTGCTGGTGGACGACATCGTCGACACCGCCGGCACGTTGTGTGCGGCCGCCGCCGCGCTGAAGGAAAAGGGCGCGCGCAAGGTCGTGGCCTATTGCGTGCACCCGGTGCTCTCGGGAGCGGCCATCGCCAACATCGAAGGCTCGCAGCTGGATCAGCTGGTCGTCACCAATACCTTGCCGCTGCGCGCCGATGCACTGCGCTGCGCCAAGATCCGCCAGCTCTCGGTCGCCGAGCTCCTGGCCGAAACCATTCGCCGCATCGCCTTTGGCGAGTCGGTAAGTTCGCTGTACATCGATTAACCACTCACCTGGTCGCGGGTGAGTGTCTTGGCCACCGCGAGGTGGCTTCTTGTGAAAACTGAAGGTAACAACCATGGCAACCCAACATGTAATCTCGGCCCAGGGCCGCAAGGACGAGGGGAAAGGTGCGAGCCGCCGCCTGCGTCGTGCGGGCTTTGTGCCGGCCGTCGTCTACGGTGCCGGCCAGGAGCCGGAAAGCATCCAGATCGAGCACAATACCGTTCTGCTGGCCTCGCGCCACGAGTGGTTCTTCTCCTCCGTGCTCGACCTCAACGTCGACGGCAAGACCCAGAAGGTGCTGGTGCGTGACTGGCAGAAGCATCCGTTCAAGATGTTGATGCTGCACATGGACTTCCTGCGCATCAACGAGAACGAACTGGTCCGCGTCGCGGTGCCCATCCACTTCCTGAACCAGGAAAAGTCGCCTGCCGCGAAGACCGCTGGCCTGGTGATCTCGCACAACCTGACGGAAGTCACCGTGTCGTGCCTGCCGGGCAACCTGCCGGAGTACCTGGAGCTTGACCTCACCAGCCTGACCGAAGGCGACATCATCCACCTGTCCGAGATCAAGCTTCCGGCCAACGTGGAGATCCCGGAGCTGGCCCTGGGCAAGGAACACGACGTCGCCGTCGTGACCGTCGCCTCGGTCCGCGAAGAAGTGGACGAGACCCCGGCCGTCGAAGGCGACGCCGCGGCCCCGGCCGCCGCCCCGGCGCCCGAGAAGAAGTAATCGGCCGCACCCTGTCCGCTTCGTGCGGGCAGGGTGCGTTCGTTTGCACGCATGGAAGGCCTGCGCCTTATCGTCGGCCTCGGTAACCCCGGGGCCGAATACCTCCGGACGCGGCACAACGCCGGGTTCTGGTTTGCCGATGCGCTGGCAGCGCTTCATGGCGAGCGATTCGGTTTCGACGGCAAGCTGCACGGCGAGGCCTGCAGGGTGCGTATCGCCGGCGAGGCGATCTGGCTGCTCAAGCCCGCCACCTTCATGAACAAGAGCGGCATCGCCGTGGCTTCGGCGCTGCACTACTACAAGATTCCTCCCGAACATTGCCTGGTGGTGCACGACGAGCTCGACTTGGAGCCCGGCACCGTGCGGCTGAAGTTCGACGGAGGCCATGGTGGCCAGAACGGCCTGCGTGACATCGCAGCCCACCTGGGCCATGGCAAATACCACCGCCTGAGGGTTGGCATCGGCCATCCCGGGCACAAGGACAAGGTCACCCCGTGGGTGCTCGGACGCCCCTCGGCAGCCGACGAGGACGCCATCATGGATGGCATCGGTCGCGCCTTCGACGTGTTGCCGCTTGCCGTGGCCGGCAATTTCCACGAGGCGATGAAGCGGCTGCACACGGCTGCGGATAAACTTCCCTAGATTTCGCGACGGCGCGCAGGCGCTTCGCCCCCACTTCACCTTGGCGGTTCCTTCCATGGGTATCAAATGCGGCATCGTCGGCTTGCCCAACGTCGGCAAGTCCACCCTGTTCAACGCGCTCACCAAGGCGGGCATCGCCGCGGCGAACTTCCCGTTCTGCACCATTGAACCCAACGTAGGCGTGGTGCCGGTGCCCGATCCGCGCCTGGCCGCGCTGTCGGCGATCGTCAAGCCGCAGAAGATCCTGCCCACGACCATGGAGTTCGTCGATATCGCGGGCCTGGTGGCCGGCGCATCGAAGGGCGAGGGCCTGGGCAACAAGTTCCTGGCCCACATCCGCGAGGTCGACGCCATCGCCCACGTGGTGCGTTGCTTCGAGGGTGATGTCATCCACGTCGCCAACAAGGTCGATCCGATCGCCGATATCGAGACCATCGATACCGAACTTGCGCTGGCCGATCTGGAATCGGTAGAGAAAGCCCTGAACCGCGCCGAGCGCGCCGCCAAGGCCAACGACAAGGAAGCGCTGGCGCGCAAGCCCGTGCTGGCCAAGCTGTTCGCCGCCTTGAGCGAAGGCAAGGCGGCGCGTGTCGCGGGCCTGGATGAAGAGGAACGCGCCCTGGTGCGCGACATGTTCCTGATCACCATGAAACCGCTGATGTACATCGCCAACGTGCTCGAGGACGGTTTCCAGGACAACCCGCACCTGGACCGCGTACGCGCCCACGCCGCGGAAGAGGGCGCAGAAGTCGTGCCGGTGTGCGCCGCCATCGAGGAAGAACTTTCCCAGATGGACGATGCCGACCGCGACGAATTCCTTGCCGACCTCGGCCTCTCCGAGCCTGGCCTGAACCGCGTGATCAACGCCGGCTACAAGCTCCTGGGCCTGCAAACCTATTTCACTGCCGGCGAGAAGGAAGTGCGCGCGTGGCAGCTCAAGCGCGGCTCTACAGCGCCGCAGGCCGCAGGCGTCATCCACACCGATTTCGAGCGCGGCTTCATCCGCGCCGAGACGGTCGCCTATGACGATTTCATCAAGTACAACGGCGAATCCGGCGCGAAGGAAGCTGGTCGCCTGCGCCTGGAAGGCAAGGATTACATCGTGAAGGAAGGCGACGTGCTGCACTTCCGGTTCAACGTGTAACTGCCCTGGTGTCATGGCCTCAAGACGCGGGCGCCTTCATGGCGCCCGCTTCGCATTGGTGATCTACGAATCCTTGCTCTCGGCGATCACCTTGCGCTGCATCGTGTCCAGGTAGGCATCAAGTTCCGCGATCGAGGTGAACACCTCGTTCACCGGTACAGCCTTGACGATATCGAACACCTTGCGCACCTGCGGCTGCGGGTTCACCAGCAAGACCGTGCCGCCGCGCGCCTGCATGGCACGGCGCATCTTGGCAATGCTGCGCAGGCCCGCACTCGAGATGTAATCCAGCCCCTTCATGTCCAGCACGAGGGTGGCGTTGTCGTTGACACCCTCACCAGCGGTGACGGCGGCCGCATCGAGTTCGGGAGCGGTCTGTGCATCCAGGCGGCCGCCGATGGCAAGCGTGGCCAGTCCGCGGTCCTGCTGTTGGTGATCAATGGTGAGGCTCATGCGCCGTTCCTCATGATGTGGATGGTGAAGCAAAGCGAAGGCTCACCACATTACCGCCTGGCTCGCGCTGGCAATGCGCCGTGTCGGCCAGCTGGCGCGCCAGCTGGATGCCAAGGCCGCCTACCTGCCCGTGATCGGTGGGCTCGGGGTGGGCGAAGGGGTCGAACGGCGGTCCATCGTCGCGGATGCACAGGTCGAAGCCGTCGTTCACCGCCTCGAGCGAGAGGTCGATGTTGGTGGCACTGGAATGGTCGACGATGTTCACCAGCAGTTCTTCCGCCGCCAGGCGAATGTCGGCCCTGGTTTCCTCGGCGGCGCCGGCGTCCCTCGTAAACGCCTCGGCGGCATCGAGCAGGGCATACACGGCATCGCGCTGAGGCGCTATGCGTTGGGAGAATCGTGTGCGCATGCCCCTACCTTGCCAGTTCAGTGCCAGCAAGGCGATATCGTCGGACTGGTGGAAGTGGCCGGCGTGCGCTGAAACGGCGGCCAGCAGCCGCTCGATGCGGATGCGGCTACCCGCTTCGTGCGTGCCCGACATGGCTGCAATAAGGCGCGATTCGCCAAAAAGTTCGTGGAAGCCATTGTCAGCTTCGGTGATGCCGTCGGAATACATCAGCAGCTCGTCGCCGGGCAGAAGCCTTGTACTGACCAGCGGAAAGTCGGCGTCCTTCTGCAGGCCGAGCGCCGGCCCGCTTTCCAAGGCAACGGGCACGCAGGTATCGCCCCGGCACAACACCGGTGCGTCGTGGCCGGCACTGGCCACGAAGAGCTTGCCGCTGGAGCGATCCACCGTCGCACAGACCAGGGTAACGAACATGCAGGCATCGTTATCCGGTTCCAGTTCCGCGTTGAGCTCGGCCAGCAATTGGTCGGGCGCGGCGGCGTCGCGGGCCAGGTTGCGGGCAAGGGTGACGGTGCGGGCCATGAACAGCGCCGCCGCCACGCCCTTGTCGGATACGTCGCCCACCATCAGCCACAGGCGATCGGGCTGCACCAGGTAGAAGTACAGGTCGCCTCCGACCGCCTGGGCCGGTTGCAGGTGGGCATGCAGCTCGAAGTCGGCATCGGCGTGCCTGGGTGGCGGCAGCATCGAGGTCTGGATCAACCGCGCGATGTCCAGTTCGCTGGCCAGGCGCTCGCTGGCCCGGCTGCCCTCGGCGACGGCCTCGATCTGGGCGGCCAATTCCACGCGCATGCCCTCGAAGCTCCGCGTCAGCCGCCCCACCTCGTCGCTTGACGGGCTGGGCGGCAGGGCATGGCCACGGTCGCCGGCGGCGATCCGCTCCGCCTGCAAGGTCAGGGCCGACAGAGGTGCCAGCAATCGTCGGCTGATGGTCAGGATCAGCGCCGAGATCGCCAGCAACCCGAACAGGCCCAGGGCGAGGTCGGTCAGGAAGGTGCGGCGCATGTCGGCGTAGATGCGTGATTCGGGGATGACCAGGCCGAACTGCCAGGGCGTGCCCGCCACGGGCGTGACGTAAGCCCAGCTCGGTTCATTGACCCGGGCACCATTTTCCGCCGTAAGGCGCATGGGGGCGCCTTTGCTGCGGATGATTGAGCTCGTCAGGAACGCACTGGCCCGCGTACCGACGAAGCCCGGACGCTCATGGGCCAGCATCAGCTGGTTCTCGTCCATCACGAAGGCATAGCCGCCAGCAGGTTCCGGAAGGCTGCCCAGCAGGGCCTGGAGCCAGTTGAGGGTCAGTTCGGAGGCCACCACGCCGGCGTTGCGTTCCATCGGCTGGATGAAGCCGACGACGCTGCCGCCTCGCGTATCAGCCATGAAGGAGCGCTGCCAGCAGCCGTCGGCGCACGACAGGCCCTGGGCGTACCAGGCGTCGGTCTTGTCCTGGGGAAGCTCCAGGCTGCGGATGGCGCCGCCAGGGTCGCGAATGACCAGCAGGGTAGAGCGGGGCAGGTGGGTGGCGGGCTTGAAGGACACGGCAATGCCCGAGAGATCCGGATGTCCACGCATGACGTCAGGCAACATGGTGGCGGCATCCGCTGCCTGGCCGGGCAGCACCGTATGCAGCACGCGGGTGATGGCCATCGCGTCGCTTACCCGTGCCGCGATCCGAGCCGCCGTGCCATTGGCCAGCGCCAGCGCCTCACGATGGGTCTGGGCCAGCACCTGGCGGCGGGTATGCTCAAGCAGGGCCGCGCCAGTGACGCCCAGCACCAAGGCAGACCCCAACAGCATCCAGGTCGCGAGCCTTGCCGAGACACTGCGAAAAATCATCCTGATCCTCCCCCGGGGCGGTGGCCGTCATGGCCCGGGCTGCGCGCCCGTTTCCTGTCTCGAGGAACCTTACATCGGGCCGGCGGCCGCTGTCGCATAATGTAGGCATCCCGATACGGCATTTGAGAGTCATGGCTGGCACACAACCCGACGTCAATTTTCGTTTCCTGGCCCAGCCCACCGACGTCAACTTCGGCGGGAAGGTCCACGGCGGCATGGCCATGAAGTGGATCGACCAGGCCGGATATGCCTGCGCCGTGGGCTGGAGCGGCGCCTACTGCGTCACCGTGTCCGTCAGCGGCATCCAGTTCATCGCCCCGATCCTGATCGGCGATCTGGTCACCGTCAAAGCCCGGCTGATCCACACCGGCACGTCCAGCATGCACTTGCTGGTGGATGTCTTCGCCCGGGATCTGAAAGCCTCCGATGAGCGCTTGTGCACCAGTTGCGTGATGGTTTTCGTCGCCCTGGACGCGCCCGACGGCAGGCCCACGCCGGTTCCCGCCTGGACTCCGCAATCCGAAGAAGCGCGCCAGTTGCAGATTTACGCGCGGAAACTGGCCGAAATGACCCGTGAAATGGAGCGCGAAGTCGCTGCCCACCGGCCGCCGGCAACCACCGATATCTCCGCCTGAAACGTCCACGAGATGTTGACAGCCCCGCACCCCCGCCACACAATAGGCGTTCTTTGTTGGAGGGATACCCAAGCGGCCAACGGGGGCAGACTGTAAATCTGCTGGCTTACGCCTTCGGTGGTTCGAATCCACCTCCCTCCACCAGACATTCCTGCAGTTGAAGGAATGCGGGTTTTCCGCTTAGGCGGGAGTAGTTCAATGGTAGAACTTCAGCCTTCCAAGCTGATTGTGCGGGTTCGATTCCCGTCTCCCGCTCCATTGCTGCTTCGGTTTTTGCATTGCTCATGTAGCTCAGTCGGTAGAGCACTTCCTTGGTAAGGAAGAGGTCGCTGGTTCGATTCCAGTCATGAGCACCATCTTGGCTTTACTACCACTTCTATCATCGACTCCATCGGGGTTTAGCGCGCATGGCAAAGGGTAAATTCGAACGCACCAAGCCGCACGTCAACGTCGGCACCATCGGTCACGTGGACCATGGCAAGACGACCTTGACGGCAGCGCTGACGAAGGTTGGCGCCGAGCGCTTCGGTGGAGAATTCAAGGGTTACGACCAGATCGACGCGGCGCCGGAAGAGAAGGCGCGCGGCATCACGATCTCGACGGCCCACGTGGAATATGAATCCGCGGTGCGTCACTACGCGCACGTGGATTGCCCGGGCCACGCCGACTACGTGAAGAACATGATCACGGGTGCGGCGCAGATGGACGGCGCGATCCTGGTCTGCTCGGCCGCCGACGGCCCGATGCCGCAGACGCGCGAGCACATCCTGCTGTCGCGCCAGGTGGGCGTGCCGTACATCGTGGTCTTCCTGAACAAGGCGGACATGGTGGACGACGCCGAGCTCCTGGAGCTGGTGGAAATGGAAGTGCGCGAGCTGCTGTCGAAGTACGAGTTCCCGGGCGACGACACCCCGATCATCCACGGCTCGGCCAAGCTGGCGCTGGAAGGCGACCAGTCGGAAATCGGCGTGCCGGCGATCATCAAGCTGGTCGATGCGCTGGACACCTACATTCCGGAGCCGGTGCGTGACATCGACAAGAGCTTCCTGATGCCGGTGGAAGACGTGTTCTCGATCTCCGGTCGCGGCACGGTGGTCACCGGTCGTATCGAGCGCGGCATCATCAAGGTCGGCGACGAAGTGGAAGTGGTCGGCATCATCGACACGGTCAAGACCACGGTCACGGGCGTGGAGATGTTCCGCAAGCTGCTCGACCAGGGCCAGGCGGGCGATAACGCCGGTCTGCTGCTGCGCGGTCTCAAGCGTGACGACGTGCAGCGCGGCCAGGTGCTGGCCAAGCCGGGTTCGATCAAGCCGCACACGACCTTCGAGGCCGAGGTGTACGTGCTGTCGAAGGACGAGGGTGGCCGTCATACGCCGTTCTTCAAGGGCTACCGTCCGCAGTTCTACTTCCGCACCACCGACGTCACCGGCGCTTGCGAGCTGCCCGAGGGCGTGGAAATGGTGATGCCGGGTGACAACGTGAAGATGGTGGTCACCCTGATCCACCCGATCGCGATGGACGACGGCCTGCGTTTTGCCATCCGTGAGGGCGGTCGTACCGTCGGCGCGGGTGTCGTGGCCAAGATCATCAAGTAAGCTATAGGGCTCCGGGGTGTGTCCCCGGGGTCGGAAAAGGTCGATCGGCGAGCGGTGCAAAGCATCGCTCGCCGTCGCGTTACAGGTTTATAGACGTACGCCAGTAGCTCAATTGGCAGAGCAGCGGTCTCCAAAACCGCAGGTTGGGGGTTCGAGTCCCTCCTGGCGTGCCATATCGAGGAATGAAGGCGGGCGATTCGTGGCCAACAAGGCACGGTTCGGCAGCCCAAGCGCATGAATACCAAGGCCGAACAAGCCCGGGGCGTGGGTGCCGCCGATGCCGCCAAGCTGGTGCTTGCCGCCATCGTGCTGGTCGCCGGCATCGTCGGGTTCTACTATTACGGGCAGGCGCCGCAGCTGACCCGCGTGGTTGGCGTGCTGGCCGCGATCGTCATTTCCGGCGCCATCGTGGCTTTCACCGGCCCGGGCCGCAGGCTCCGTCATTTTCTTTCCGAGTCGCAGTTCGAACTTCGCAAGGTCGTCTGGCCGACGAAGGAAGAAACGCTCAAGACTACTGGTGTGATCATCGTCGTGGTGATCATCCTGTCGCTGCTGGTGGGCCTGATCGACTGGTTGTTTAAGGCGATCGTGCTCGACTGGCTGCTCAAACTCGGACATTGAGGTAAGGCATGAGCCTCCGCTGGTACGTTGTTCACGCCTATTCCGGTTTCGAACACCAGGTCAAGCGCGCCCTTGACGAGCGCATCAAGCGCGAGTCGATGGAAGAGCGATTCGGCGAAGTCCTGGTACCGACCGAAGAAGTCATCGAAATGCGCGGCGGCCAGAAGCGCCGCAGCGAGCGCAAGTTCTTCCCGGGTTATGTCCTGGTGCAGATCGAAACCGATACCGAGGGCAAGGGCCCGCGCATCGACGACGAATGCTGGCACCTGGTGAAGGAAACCCCGAAGGTCATGGGCTTCATCGGCGGCACCGCCGACCGTCCACTGCCCATCAAGGATACCGAGGCCGAGGCCATCCTCAGCCGCGTCCGCGAAGGCGTTGAAAAGCCCCGTCCCAAGGTGCTGTTCGAGCCGGGCGAAATGGTCCGCGTCACCGAAGGCCCCTTCAACGACTTCAACGGCGTCGTCGAGGAAGTCAACTACGAGAAGAGCCGCCTGCGCGTGGCCGTGCTCATTTTCGGTCGTTCTACCCCGGTAGAACTGGAATTCGGTCAGGTCGAGAAAGCCTGACTTTCGCCGCCTTTTCGGCGGCGAATCACGTATCCGGCACGCGATTTGCACTAAGGCCGCCGGATGCCTATAATGCCCGGTTCACGCTGGCGGCTCATGCCCCGGCGTGTC
Source organism: Pinirhizobacter soli (assembly GCF_015905305.1). Taxonomy (GTDB): domain Bacteria; phylum Pseudomonadota; class Gammaproteobacteria; order Xanthomonadales; family Rhodanobacteraceae; genus Pinirhizobacter; species Pinirhizobacter soli. Next base: position 1,223,146 of record NZ_JADZLQ010000001.1, on the reverse strand, counting down.
CGTGTTTAGAGGCCCCGTCATGGATGCGGGCCCTTGTCCTGCCAGGAATGGCCTAAAAGCGAGGAGCCTTCATCGGCGCCTGCACTCGCGAGGAAACTAAAGATGGCAAAGAAAGTCACCGGTTACATCAAGCTGCAGGTCAAGGCCGGCCAGGCCAACCCGTCGCCGCCCGTGGGTCCGGCCCTCGGCCAGCGCGGCCTGAACATCATGGAATTCTGCAAGGCCTTCAATGCCGCCACGCAGAAGATGGAGCCCGGCGCGCCGGTCCCCGTGGTGATCACCGCCTATTCCGATCGCAGCTTCACCTTCGCCATGAAGACTTCCCCGGCCACCTATTGGCTGAAGAAGCTCACCGGCACCGCCAAGGGTTCGTCCAAGCCGAACACCGACAAGGTGGGCAAGGTCACCCGCGCCCAGCTCGAAGAAATCGCCAAGAACAAGGACGCCGACCTCACGGCCGCCGACCTGGATGCCGCCGTGCGCACGATCGCCGGCAGCGCGCGTTCCATGGGCCTGGTAGTGGAGGGTTAAGACATGGCAAAGATCACCAAGCGCATGAAGGCCGCAACGGCCGCTGTCCAGCCGGGCAAGAACTACTCCCTCGACGAAGCCCTGAAGATCGTCAAGGACAACGCCAAGGCCAAGTTCGCCGAGTCCGTGGACGTTGCCGTCCGCCTGGGCATCGACGCGAAGAAGTCCGACCAGGGCGTCCGCGGTTCCTCGCTGCTGCCGCACGGCACCGGCAAGACCGTCCGCGTGGCCGTGTTCGTGCCGCCGGGCGAGAAGGCTGACGCGGCCCTGGCCGCCGGCGCCGACGCCGTGGGCATGGACGACCTCGCCGAGAAGATGCAGGCGGGCGACCTCAACTACGGCCGCGTCATCGCCACCCCCGACGCCATGCGCGTCGTCGGCAAGCTCGGCCAGGTGCTCGGTCCCCGTGGCCTGATGCCGAATCCGAAGGACGGCTCGGTTACCGCCGACGTCGCCACGGCGGTCAAGAATGCCAAGGCCGGCCAGGTCAAGTTCCGCAACGACAAGGGCGGCATCATCCACGCCACCATCGGCAAGTCCACGTTCGAGGCCGCGCAGCTGGCCGACAACCTGAACGCGCTGATCGCGGATCTGCTCAAGGCCAAGCCCGCCGCGGCCAAGGGTCAGTACGTGCAGAGGGTTGCGCTCAGCAGCACGATGGGCGTTGGCGTGCCGGTGGATCCGTCCACTCTGGCCGCCGCTGCCAAGTAATTCGCTTTATGCCGCAGCGCCGATGTCGGCGTTGCGGCCCATTTGAGGGCAGTCCCGAAAGGGGCCGCCGTCAAAGACCGCAGGTTGGGGCTTGCCCCTGTAATTGACGTTCGCTTGGAAAGGAACAACGGCCTGCGCAGATGGTGTCGCCCGGACAGGTTTACCTGGAACGGCCACCAAGGCGGCATCGAAAGATGCCGGCGGATCCGGCAAGGATGCATGGATTCGTTTAACGCTAGGAACGTAATGCCCGGACGGCATTGCATTCCGGTTCGGAGAAAGCAATGGCGCTCAATCTTGCGCAAAAGAAAGAGGTCGTTGCCGAACTGGCGAACGTGGCTGCCACGGCACATTCCCTGGTTGCTGCCGAGTACGCGGGTATCACCGTTGCACAGCTCACCGAGCTGCGCAAAAAGGCTCGCGAGTCGGGCGTGTTCTTGAAAGTAGCCAAGAACACCCTGGTTCGCCGTGCCGTCGAAGGCACGGATTACGCTGCCGCGACCGACAAGCTCGTCGGTCCGCTGGTGTATGCCTTCTCGGTGGAAGACCCGGGTGCCGCTGGCCGCCTGATCAAGGAATTCGCCAAAGGCAACGACAAGCTGAAAGCCAAGCTCGTAGCGATCGGTGGCCAGATTTACCCTGGCACCCACGTCGACGTGCTGGCCTCGCTGCCTACCCGCGAACAGGCACTGGCGATGCTCGCCGGTGTGCTCGCTCAGCCCGCCACCATGCTCGCGCGCGTTCTGGCCGAGCCGGCGTCGCAGATGGCCCGCGCGATCGGTGCGGTCCGCGACCAGAAGCAGGCGGCCTGAAGGCACTTCGCCAACGGCAATTCGTAAAAATATCCAGTTAGAAAATTCCAGGAGTTAACCCATGTCCGCTGCAGAAATCGTAGAAAAGATTGCCGCCATGTCCCTCGTTGAGGTCATGGAACTGGTCAAGTCCATTGAAGACAAGTTCGGCGTTTCCGCCGCTGCCCCGGTTGCCGTGGCCGCTGGCCCCGCCGCCGCCGCTGGCCCGGCCGCTGAAGAGCAGACCGAGTTCAACGTCGTGCTGGTCAGCGCCGGCGCGAAGAAGATCGACGTCATCAAGGTTGTCCGCGCCATCACCGGCCTGGGCCTGAAGGAAGCGAAGGACCTCACCGAGGCTGGTGGCGTTCTGAAGGAAGGCGTTTCGAAGGAAGATTCGGCCAAGTTCAAGAAGGACCTGGAAGAAGTCGGCGCCACCGTCGAACTGAAGTAACCGGCGCCTTGCGCGCCGTCAGTTCGCTTTAGCGTCAAGCGGAGCCTGGGGGTGAAAACCCCCGGGCTTTGCCCGTTGTCCGTGCCGTGAAGTTGTACCCGTACCAAACCATCCCCATGTTGTCGGGCATGGGACATCGCCAATAGGCCGCAACGGCCTTCTTATTGCCGATCTCCGATGTCCGATTTCATCATTTGCCGGTGTCCACCCACCGGCGTCACAGCGAACCGAGGCGGTACCCACCATGACCTACTCGTTTACCGAGAAGAAGCGCATCCGCAAGGATTTCGGCAAGCGTCCCCCCGTACTTGGGGTGCCGAACCTGCTGACCATCCAGACCGACTCCTACAAGGAGTTCCTGCAGGACGAGGTCGCGCCCAAGCAGCGTCATGACCGCGGCCTGCACGCCGCGCTCAAGTCGGTATTCCCGATCGTCAGCTATTCGGGCAATGCTGCCCTTGAATACGTCGAATACCGCCTCGGCGAACCCGCGTTCGACGAACGCGAGTGCCGTAACCGCGGCATGACCTTCGGTGCGCCCCTGCGCACCACCGTGCGCCTTGTCATCTACGACAAGGACAGCCCGGCATCGAAGAAGGCCGTCAAGTACGTCAAGGAGCAGGAGGTCTACATGGGCGAAATTCCGCTCATGACCGACACCGGCACCTTCATCATCAACGGCACCGAGCGCGTCATCGTCTCGCAGCTGCATCGTTCCCCGGGCGTGTTCTTCGACCACGACCGCGGCAAGACGCACAGCTCGGGCAAGCTGCTGTTCTCCGCGCGCGTGATTCCTTACCGTGGTTCGTGGCTCGACTTCGAGTTCGACCCGAAGGATGCCCTGTTCACCCGTATCGACCGTCGCCGCAAGCTGCCGGTCACCGTGCTGCTGCGCGCGCTGGGCTACAACAACGAAGAGATCCTGCGGATCTTCTTCGAGCACAACGTGTTCCACCTGGGCAAGAAGGGTGGCATCACGCTCGACCTCGTCGCCGAGCGCCTGCGCGGTGAAACCCTCACGTTCGACCTGATGCTCGACGGCAAGGTGCTGGTGGAAGCCGGCAAGCGCATCACCGCGCGCCACGTGCGCCAGCTCGCCAGCGAGAAGATCGCCCAGTTGGAAGTGCCCGACGATTACCCCGTCGGCCGCATCCTGGCCACCGATATCGTCGACAAGGCCACGGGCGAACTGATCGCCTCGGCCAATGACGAAATCACCGTCGAGAACCTCGAAGCCTTCCGCAAGGCCGGCATCGAGACGGTCGCCACGCTGTACGTCAACGACCTGGATCGCGGCGCCTACATCTCGAACACGCTGCGCATCGACAACACGCGCACGCAGCTCGAGGCGCTGGTCGAGATCTACCGCATGATGCGTCCGGGCGAGCCGCCCACCAAGGACGCTGCGCAGAACCTGTTCTTCAATCTGTTCTTCACCTTCGACCGCTACGACCTCTCGGGCGTCGGCCGCATGAAGTTTAACCGCCGCGTCGGCCGCAAAGACGTGGTCGGCCCCGGCGTGCTCTACGATCACAAGTACTTCTCCGAGCGCAAGGAAGAAGAATCCCAGCGCCTGGTGAAGGAACAGGGCGACACGTCCGACATCCTCGAAGTGCTCAAGGTGCTGATCGACATCCGTAACGGTATCGGTACCGTCGACGACATCGACCACCTGGGCAACCGCCGCGTGCGTTCGGTCGGCGAAATGGCCGAGAACACCTTCCGCATCGGCCTGGTCCGCGTGGAACGTGCCGTGCGCGAGCGCCTGTCGCTGGCCGAGTCCGAGGGCCTGACCCCGCAGGAACTGATCAACGCCAAGCCCGTCGCGGCCGCGGTGAAGGAGTTCTTCGGTTCGTCGCAGCTTTCGCAGTTCATGGACCAGAACAACCCGCTGTCGGAAGTCACGCACAAGCGCCGTGTCTCGGCGCTTGGACCGGGCGGCCTCACCCGTGAGCGCGCCGGCTTCGAAGTGCGCGACGTGCATCCCACGCACTACGGCCGCGTCTGCACCATCGAAACGCCTGAAGGCCCGAACATCGGCCTGATCAACTCGCTGGCCGTCTACGCCCGGACCAACCCGTACGGCTTCCTGGAAACCCCGTACCGCAAGGTCACCAACGGCAAGGTCACCGACAAGGTCGACTACCTCTCGGCCATCGAGGAAGGCGACCACGTGATCGCGCAGGCGAACTCGCCTCTCGACAAGGAAGGCGCGTTCCTCGAAGACTTCGTCTCCTGCCGTTTCCGCGGCGAGTCCGAGCTTCGTCCGTCCAGCGAGATCAACTACATGGACGTCTCGCCCATGCAGACGGTGTCGGTGGCAGCGGCGCTCGTTCCGTTCCTGGAGCACGACGACGCCAACCGCGCGCTGATGGGCGCCAACATGCAGCGCCAGGCCGTACCTACGCTGCGCAGCGAAAAGCCGCTGGTCGGCACCGGCATCGAGCGCGCCGTGGCGCGTGACTCGGGTGTCACCGTGTCCGCCCGCCGCGGCGGCGTCATCGACCAGGTCGATGCTGCCCGTATCGTGGTGCGCGTGAACGAGGAAGAAGTCGGCGACAACGACGCTGGCGTGGACATCTACACCCTCACCAAGTACACCCGCTCCAACCAGAACACCAACCTCAACCAGCGTCCGCTGGTGAACGTCGGTGACGTGGTGGCCGTGGGCGACACGCTGGCCGATGGTTCTTCCACCGACCTTGGCGAGCTTGCGCTCGGCCAGAACATGCTGGTCGCCTTCATGCCGTGGAACGGCTACAACTTCGAAGACTCGATCCTGATCTCCGAACGCGTGGTGCAGGAAGACCGTTACACCTCGATCCACATCGAGGAGCTCACCTGCATCGCCCGCGATACCAAGCTGGGTTCGGAAGAGATCACCGCCGACATCCCGAACGTGGGTGAGCAGGCGCTGGCTCGTCTGGACGAGAGCGGCATCGTCTACATCGGTGCGGAAGTGAAGGCCGGCGACATCCTGGTCGGCAAGGTCACGCCCAAGGGCGAAAGCCAGCTCACCCCGGAAGAGAAGCTCCTGCGCGCGATCTTCGGCGAGAAGGCTTCCGACGTTAAGGACTCCTCGCTCCGCGTGCCGCCGGGCATGGACGGCAACGTCATCGACGTGCAGGTCTTCACCCGCGACGGCATCGAGAAGGACAAGCGCGCCAAGCAGATCGAAGAAACCGAACTGAAGCGTATCCGCAAGGATCTCGACGACCAGTTCCGCATCCTCGAGGGCGCGATCTACGCCCGCATGCGCACGCAGCTGCTGGGCAAGGTCGCCAACTCCGGCCCCGGTGGCCTCAAGCGTGGCGCCGAGATCGACAACGCCTACCTCGATACGCTGAAGAAGGACGACTGGTTCAAGGTCAACGTCAAGGACGAGGAAGTCACCGAGTTCCTCGAGCGCGCGGCCGACCAGGTCAAGCGCCACAAGGAAAACTTCGAGAAGCGCTTCAAGGAAAAGCAGGGCAAGATCACCCAGGGTGACGATCTCGCCCCGGGCGTGCTGAAGATGGTCAAGGTGTACCTGGCCGTGAAGCGCCGCATCCAGCCGGGCGACAAGATGGCTGGCCGCCACGGCAACAAGGGCGTGGTCTCCATGATCGTGCCGGTCGAGGACATGCCGTTCTCCGCCGACGGTACGCCGGTGGACATCGTGCTGAACCCGCTGGGCGTGCCTTCGCGTATGAACATCGGGCAGATCCTCGAGGTTCATCTGGGTTGGGCTGCCAAGGGCCTGGGCAAGAAGATCGCCCGCATGCTCGAAGCCAACGAGAAGGCCGGCGAGGTGCGCAAGTTCCTCGAGCAGGTCTACAACCACGGTGATGCCGGTGCCGAGGGCGCCACCCGCCTGGTCAACCTGAAGTCGCTCAAGGACTCCGAGATCCTCGACCTCGCGGCCAACCTCAGGGCAGGCGTGCCGATGGCAACGCCGGTCTTCGACGGTGCCGAGGAGTCCGAGATCAAGGCCATGCTGAAGCTGGCGGACCTGCCCGAGTCGGGCCAGACCACCCTGTTCGACGGCCGCACCGGCGAGGCGTTCGATCGCCCGGTCACCGTCGGCTACATGCACATGCTGAAGCTGAACCATTTGGTCGACGACAAGATGCACGCCCGTTCCACGGGTCCCTACTCGCTCGTCACCCAGCAGCCGCTGGGCGGCAAGGCGCAGTTCGGTGGCCAGCGCTTCGGCGAAATGGAAGTGTGGGCGCTGGAAGCCTACGGCGCGGCTTACACCTTGCAGGAAATGCTCACGGTGAAGTCGGACGACGTCCAGGGCCGCAACCAGATGTACAAGAACATTGTCGACGGCAACCACGAGATGGCCGCGGGCATGCCGGAATCCTTCAACGTGTTGGTGAAGGAAATCCGCTCGCTTGCGATCGACATCGACCTGGAAGAGATCAAGTGATCGGCGCGGTCATCGGAGATTTCGCATGAAAGACTTACTGAATCTGTTCAACCAGCAGCGTGCAACGCCGGATTTCGACGCGATCAAGATCGCGTTGGCGTCGCCGGAGCTGATCCGCTCGTGGTCGTACGGCGAAGTGAAGAAGCCGGAAACCATCAACTACCGTACGTTCAAGCCCGAGCGTGACGGCCTGTTCTGCGCCGCGATCTTTGGTCCGGTCAAGGACTACGAGTGCCTGTGCGGCAAGTACAAGCGCATGAAGCACCGTGGCGTGGTCTGCGAAAAGTGCGGCACCGAGGTCACCCTGGCCAAGGTCCGTCGCGAACGCATGGGCCACATCGAGCTTGCCAGCCCCACCGCGCACATCTGGTTCTTGAAGTCGCTGCCTTCGCGCATCGGCCTGATGCTGGACATGACGCTGCGTGACATCGAGCGCATCCTGTACTTCGAAGCATTCGTCGTGATCGATCCGGGCCTTACCGCCCTGGAGCGCGGCCAGCTGCTCTCCGAAGACCAGTACCTGGAAGCCACCGAAGAGCACGGCGACGAGTTCGATGCCCGCATGGGCGCCGAGGCCGTCTATGAGCTGCTGAAGTCGCTCGACCTTCCGGCCGAAGTGATTCGCCTGAAGGAAGAAATCACCTCCACCAATTCCGAGACCAAGCTCAAGCGCCTCACCAAGCGCGTCAAGCTGATCGAGGCGTTCCTGGAGTCGGGCAACAAGCCTGAGTGGATGGTGCTTACCGTGCTTCCCGTGCTGCCGCCGGACCTCCGTCCGCTGGTGCCGCTGGACGGTGGCCGCTTCGCCACGTCGGATCTGAACGACCTCTACCGTCGCGTGATCAACCGCAACAACCGCCTCAAGCGCCTGCTGGAACTGGCAGCGCCGGACATCATCGTGCGCAACGAAAAGCGCATGCTGCAGGAATCGGTTGACGCGCTGCTCGACAATGGCCGCCGCGGCCGTGCCATCACCGGCACGAACAAGCGCGCGCTGAAGTCGCTGGCCGACATGATCAAGGGCAAGCAGGGCCGCTTCCGCCAGAACCTGCTCGGCAAGCGCGTGGACTACTCCGGCCGTTCGGTCATCGTGGTCGGTCCCACGCTCAAGCTGCACCAGTGCGGCCTGCCGAAGAAGATGGCGCTCGAGCTCTTCAAGCCCTTCATCTTCGCCAAGCTGCAGGCCCGTGGTGAAGCCACCACGATCAAGGCCGCCAAGAAGCTGGTCGAGCGTGAAGAAGGGCAGGTGTGGGACATCCTGGAAGACGTCATCCGCGAGCATCCGGTGCTGCTTAACCGCGCACCCACGCTGCATCGCCTTGGCATCCAGGCGTTCGAGCCGACCCTGATCGAAGGCAAGGCGATCCAGCTGCATCCGCTGGTCTGTACCGCCTTCAACGCCGACTTCGACGGCGACCAGATGGCCGTGCACGTGCCGCTCTCGATCGAGGCGCAGCTGGAAGCCCGCGCCCTGATGATGTCTTCGAACAACATCCTGTCGCCCGCCAACGGCGAGCCGATCATCGTGCCGACCCAGGACGTCGTCCTGGGCCTGTACTACATGTCGCGCGAGCTGGTGAACGCCAAGGGCGCCGGCATGGTGTTCGCGAACATCGCCGAAGTGCGTCGCGCCTATGACAACCGTGCGGTGGAACTGCACGCCAAGGTCAGGGTGCGCCTGCGCCAGGTGTCCACCGATGAAACCGGCAAGTCCAGCGAAACCTTCGGCCTGGTCGATACCACCGTGGGCCGTGCGCTGCTGGCCGAGATCATCCCCACCGGCCTGCCGTTCGCCCTGGTCAACACCGAGCTGTCGAAGAAGAACATCTCTCGCCTGATCAACCAGAGTTACCGCCTGCTGGGCCTGAAGGACACCGTCGTCTTCGCCGACAAGCTCATGTACACGGGCTTCCGCTTCGCCACGCGTGCCGGTATCTCCATCGGCATCGACGACATGAAGATCCCGGCCGAGAAGAAGGGCATCCTGGAAGAAGCCGAGAAGGAAGTGGTCGAAATCCAGGAGCAGTACCAGTCGGGCCTGGTCACCGCCGGCGAGCGCTACAACAAGGTGGTCGACATCTGGTCGCGTACCAACGAACTGGTCGCCAAGGCCATGATCGACGGCATCGGCACCGAGAAGGTGGTCGACGCCGAAGGCAAGACGGTCAACCAGAAGTCGATGAACTCGCTGTACATCATGGCCGACTCCGGCGCGCGAGGCAGCGCGGCGCAGATTCGCCAGCTGGCCGGCATGCGCGGCCTGATGGCCCGTCCCGATGGCTCGATCATCGAGACGCCCATCAAGGCGAACTTCCGTGAAGGCCTGAACGTGCTGCAGTACTTCAACTCCACCCACGGTGCCCGTAAGGGCCTGGCGGATACGGCGTTGAAGACGGCGAACTCCGGCTACCTCACCCGCCGACTGGTCGACGTGGCCCAGGACGTGGTCATCACCACGCACGATTGCGGCACCGAGAACGGCGTCACCATGACTCCGATCGTCGAAGGCGGCGATGTGGTCGAGCCGTTGCGCGAGCGCGTGCTCGGTCGCGTGGTGGTGGAGGACGTCTACGCCCCCGGCGACGACGACCAGCCCATCGTCACCCGCGACACGCTGCTCGACGAGGCCCTGGTCGACAAGCTTGACCGTGCCGGCGTGCAGCTGCTCCAGGTGCGTTCGCCCATCACCTGCCAGGCTGCTCATGGCGTTTGCGCGCTGTGCTACGGCCGTGACCTTGCCCGTGGCCACCTGGTCAACATGGGTGAAGCCGTGGGTGTGGTCGCCGCGCAGTCGATCGGCGAACCCGGCACCCAGCTCACCATGCGTACGTTCCACATCGGTGGTGCCGCTTCCCGTGCCGCCGCCGTGGACAACGTCACCGTGCGCACCACCGGCGCGCTGAAGTTCAACAACCTCAAGACCGTCCAGCACAACCAGGGTCACCTGGTGGCAGTGTCGCGTTCGGGCGAAGTGAGCGTGCTCGATGCCAACGGCCGCGAGCGCGAGCGTTACAAGGTGCCTTACGGCGCCACCATCGCCGTCAAGGATGGCGACCCGGTCAAGGCTGGCCAGACGGTCGCCAACTGGGATCCGCATACCCATCCGATCGTCGCCGAAGTGGCCGGCGTGGTGCGCTTCATCGACTTCCTCGATGGCGTCACCGTGCAGTCGCAGACGGATGAGCTCACCGGTCTTGAAAGCGCGGTGGTCACCGATCCGAAGCGTCGCGGCACGCAGGCGAAGGACCTTCGCCCGATCGTGCGCCTGGAAGATGCCAAGGGCCGTGAGCTCAAGCTCCCCGGTACCGACATCCCGGCACAGTACTTCCTGCCGGCCGGCGCCATCGTCTCGATCCAGAACGGGGCCGAAGTGGGCGTGGGCGACGTGGTTGCCCGTATCCCGCAGGAAACCTCCAAGACCCGCGACATCACCGGTGGTCTGCCGCGCGTGGCGGACTTGTTCGAAGCCCGCAAGCCCAAGGAGCAGGCGATCCTCGCCGAGCGCTCGGGCGTGGTCAGCTTCGGCAAGGACACCAAGGGCAAGCAGCGCCTGGTGATCAAGGACGTCGACGGCAACGAGCACGAAGAGCTGATTCCCAAGTGGCGCCAGGTCATCGTGTTCGAAGGCGAGCATGTGGAGAAGGGCGAAACCGTCGTCGACGGCGAGCCGAATCCGCATGACATCCTGCGTTTGCTGGGTGTGCAGCCGCTCGCGGCCTACCTCACCAAGGAAATCCAGGACGTCTACCGCCTGCAGGGCGTGAAGATCAACGACAAGCACATCGAAGCGATCATTCGCCAGATGCTGCGCAAGGTCGAGATCACCGATCCGGGTGAAAGCCACTACCTCCGTGGCGAGCAGGTCGAGCGGGTCCGCATCAACGCGGAAAACAACCGCGCGGCCAGCCGTGACCAGCGTCCGGCCGAGTTCGAATCGGTCCTGCTGGGCATCACCAAGGCATCGCTGGCGACCGAGTCGTTCATCTCGGCGGCCTCCTTCCAGGAGACCACCCGGGTCCTGACCGAGGCGGCCGTCCGCGGCACCCGTGACATGTTGCGGGGCCTCAAGGAAAATGTTATTGTTGGGCGTCTTATCCCTGCAGGCACCGGCCTGGCGTATCACGCCGCGCGCCGCCGCTCGGGCGGGCTCTCGGCAGCGGACCTCGATACCCTTACGGGTGCCTCGTCCGGCTTGTCCTTCTCCGAAGCCCCGGTCAGCAGCGATACCGCCGAATAAGGCGCAGTTTCCTTACTCGGTTACATACGAAATGAGGCGCATGGATGCGCCTCGTGTTCGGGACAAGGACGGCAGGGCCTAGCTTGCTGGTGCGGGCTGCCCATGTTAAATTCCCGCTTCTTGGCAGACCGAGCTTGATCGGTCTGCCTTTATGTTTCTCAGGAATAGCTTCGCATGACGACAGTCAACCAGTTGGTGCGCAAAAACCGCAGCCCGAAGACCTACAAAAGCGCTTCGCCTGCCCTGCAGAGCAGCCCGCAGCGTCGCGGCGTCTGCACGCGCGTGTACACGACCACCCCCAAGAAGCCGAACTCGGCCCTGCGCAAGGTCGCCAAGGTGCGCCTGACCAACGGGTATGAAGTCATCAGCTACATCGGTGGCGAAGGCCACAACCTCCAGGAGCACTCCGTGGTCCTGATCCGCGGCGGTCGCGTCAAGGACCTCCCGGGCGTTCGTTACCACACCGTGCGCGGCACGCTCGACTGCGCCGGCGTCACCAAGCGTCGCAAGTCGCGTTCGAAGTACGGCGCCAAGCGCCCGAAAGCTGCCAAGTAAAGGATTCAGATAATGTCGCGTAAAGGTTCACATCCCGCCCGTCTGGTCCTCCCGGATCCCAAGCACGGCAGCCAGCTCATCGCCCGTTTCATCAACATGGTGATGAAATCCGGCAAGAAGTCGGTCGCCGAAGCCATCGTTTACGGTGCGCTGGAGCAGATCGGCCAGAAGAACGCCGAGCCGGTCGCCCTGGTCGAGAAAGCCCTGGGCAACATCGCCCCGTCGGTCGAGGTGAAGTCCCGCCGTGTCGGTGGCGCCACCTACCAGGTGCCCGTCGAAGTGCGTCCCGGCCGCCGCATGGCCCTGGCCATGCGCTGGGTGATCGACGCCGCCCGCAAGCGTGGTGAAACATCCATGCCCCGCAAGCTGGCCGCCGAGCTCCTGGAAGCCGCGGAAAGCCGTGGCGGCGCTGTCAAGAAGCGCGAAGAAACGCACCGCATGGCGGAAGCCAACAAGGCCTTCTCGCACTACCGCTGGTAATCAGCACGCGGGTACCCCATATACCCGCTTTCGTTTTTGAGGATCGACGACGTGGCACGCACCACCCCCATCGAGCGCTACCGCAATTTCGGCATCATGGCCCACATCGATGCCGGCAAGACCACGACCACCGAGCGCATCCTGTTCTACACCGGCGTCAGCCACAAGATTGGCGAAGTCCATGACGGTGCGGCCACGATGGACTGGATGGAGCAGGAGCAGGAGCGCGGCATCACCATCACTTCCGCTGCCACCACGGCATTCTGGAAGGGCATGGACCGTTCGCTGCCCGAGCACCGCTTCAACATCATCGACACCCCAGGGCACGTCGACTTCACCATCGAAGTCGAGCGTTCGCTGCGCGTGCTCGACGGTGCCGTGTTCGTGTTGTGCGCCGTCGGTGGCGTGCAGCCGCAGTCGGAGACTGTCTGGCGCCAGGCCAACAAGTACCACGTGCCGCGCCTTGCCTTCGTCAACAAGATGGACCGCACCGGTGCCAACTTCTACAAGGTCGTCGAGCAGCTGAAGGCCCGCCTGGGTGCGAATCCCGTGCCGATGCAGGTGCCGATCGGCGCCGAAGACAACTTCGAAGGCGTGGTCGACCTCGTCAAGATGAAGTCGATCATCTGGGACATGGAATCCCAGGGCATGAAGTTCGAATACCAGGAAATCCCGGCCCATCTCCTTGAGAAGGCCCAGGAAGATCGTGCCTTCATGATCGAGGCTGCGGCGGAAGCCAACGAAGACCTGATGAACAAGTACCTGGAAGGTGGTGACCTCACTGAAGAGGAAATCATCTTCGGCCTGCGCACGCGCACGCTCGCCAGCGAAATCATCCCGGTGTTCTGCGGCACGGCGTTCAAGAACAAGGGCGTGCAGGCCATGCTCGACGCAGTAGTGAACCTGCTGCCGTCGCCGGCCGATCGTCCGCCCGTGGCTGGCCTGGACGAAGACGAGAAGGAAGATCATCGCAAGGCCGATGACTCCGCCCCGTTCTCGGCGCTTGCCTTCAAGATCATGACCGATCCGTTCGTCGGCTCGCTTACGTTCTTCCGTGTCTATTCGGGCACGTTGAACGCCGGCGACGCGGTGTACAACCCGGTCAAGTCCAAGAAAGAGCGCATCGGCCGTATCCTGCAGATGCACGCGAACGAGCGTCACGAACTGAAGGAAGTCCGCGCCGGTGACATCGCCGCCGCGGTTGGCCTGAAGGACGTCACCACCGGTGACACGCTGTGCGCGCAGGATCACATCATCACCCTGGAGCGGATGACGTTCCCGGAGCCGGTGATCTCGATGGCTGTCGAGCCGAAGACCAAGTCCGACCAGGAGAAGATGGGCGTTGCCCTCGGTCGCCTGGCCGCGGAGGATCCGTCCTTCCGCGTGCGTACGGACGAGGAATCCGGCCAGACGATCATCTCGGGCATGGGCGAGCTGCACCTGGACATCCTGGTCGATCGCATGCGCCGCGAGTTCAACGTGGAAGCGAACGTCGGCAAGCCGCAGGTGGCTTACCGCGAGACCATCCGCTTGTCGGACGTCAAGTCCGATTACAAGCACGCCAAGCAGTCCGGCGGTAAGGGTCAGTACGGTCACGTCGTGATCGAGCTCTCCCCGATGACCGAAGCCGACCGTGCCGATTCGAGCGTGAAGGACGACTTCCTGTTCATCAACGACATCACCGGCGGCGTGATCCCGAAGGAATTCATCCCCTCGGTCGAGAAGGGCCTGCGCGAAACCATCACCAGCGGTCCGCTCGCGGGCTTCCCGGTGGTGAACGTGAAGGTCAAGCTCGTGTTCGGTTCGTACCACGACGTCGACTCGTCGGAAATGGCGTTCAAGCTGGCCGCCTCCATGGCGTTCAAGCAGGGCTTCGCGAAGGCGTCGCCGGTACTGCTCGAGCCCATCATGAAGGTCGAAGTGGTCACGCCGGAAGACTACGTCGGTGACGTCATGGGCGATCTGAGCCGTCGTCGCGGCATGCTTTCCGGCCAGGAAGACACGCCGTCGGGCAAGACGATCGACGCCATGGTGCCGCTGGGCGAGATGTTCGGTTACGCGACCACCATCCGCTCGCTCACGCAGGGCCGCGCCACGTTCACGATGGAATTCGACCATTACGCCGAGGCGCCGAACAACATCGCCGAGCAGGTCATGAAGAGGGCCTGATAAGGCTCTCCTCCCATCCAACACCGTTCTTTTTTAGAGGTTTTTAGTCATGGCAAAGGGTAAATTCGAACGCACCAAGCCGCACGTCAACGTCGGCACCATCGGTCACGTGGACCATGGCAAGACGACCTTGACGGCAGCGCTGACGAAGGTTGGCGCCGAGCGCTTCGGTGGAGAATTCAAGGGTTACGACCAGATCGACGCGGCGCCGGAAGAGAAGGCGCGCGGCATCACGATCTCGACGGCCCACGTGGAATATGAATCCGCGGTGCGTCACTACGCGCACGTGGATTGCCCGGGCCACGCCGACTACGTGAAGAACATGATCACGGGTGCGGCGCAGATGGACGGCGCGATCCTGGTCTGCTCGGCCGCCGACGGCCCGATGCCGCAGACGCGCGAGCACATCCTGCTGTCGCGCCAGGTGGGCGTGCCGTACATCGTGGTCTTCCTGAACAAGGCGGACATGGTGGACGACGCCGAGCTCCTGGAGCTGGTGGAAATGGAAGTGCGCGAGCTGCTGTCGAAGTACGAGTTCCCGGGCGACGACACCCCGATCATCCACGGCTCGGCCAAGCTGGCGCTGGAAGGCGACCAGTCGGAAATCGGCGTGCCGGCGATCATCAAGCTGGTCGATGCGCTGGACACCTACATTCCGGAGCCGGTGCGTGACATCGACAAGAGCTTCCTGATGCCGGTGGAAGACGTGTTCTCGATCTCCGGTCGCGGCACGGTGGTCACCGGTCGTATCGAGCGCGGCATCATCAAGGTCGGCGACGAAGTGGAAGTGGTCGGCATCATCGACACGGTCAAGACCACGGTCACGGGCGTGGAGATGTTCCGCAAGCTGCTCGACCAGGGCCAGGCGGGCGATAACGCCGGTCTGCTGCTGCGCGGTCTCAAGCGTGACGACGTGCAGCGCGGCCAGGTGCTGGCCAAGCCGGGTTCGATCAAGCCGCACACGACCTTCGAGGCCGAGGTGTACGTGCTGTCGAAGGACGAGGGTGGCCGTCATACGCCGTTCTTCAAGGGCTACCGTCCGCAGTTCTACTTCCGCACCACCGACGTCACCGGCGCTTGCGAGCTGCCCGAGGGCGTGGAAATGGTGATGCCGGGTGACAACGTGAAGATGGTGGTCACCCTGATCCACCCGATCGCGATGGACGACGGCCTGCGTTTTGCCATCCGTGAGGGCGGTCGTACCGTCGGCGCGGGTGTCGTGGCCAAGATCATCAAGTAATACGCATCAACCCTGCAATTTGCGGGAAAATGCAGTAAGATAGGCGGCTACCGTCCTCAAGGGCGGTAGTCGCTTACGCTTTTCAAGAGTAATCAGGTCACTGATAAGTGCCTGAAATACATAACGTTCTTTCGACAACAGGACACGGTTTTTATGGCGAACCAGAAGATTCGCATTCGGTTGAAGGCGTTCGATCATCGTTTGATCGACCGTTCAGCCAGTGAGATCGTCGAGACGGCCAAGCGTACCGGTGCAACGGTGCTGGGCCCGATTCCGCTCCCGACCAAGATCGAGCGGTACACCATCCTGACGTCCCCGCACGTCGACAAGGATGCTCGCGATCAGTATGAGACCCGCACCCACAAGCGTGTGCTGGACATCATCGACCCGAATGACAAAACCGTGGACGCGCTCATGAAGCTTGATCTCGCCGCTGGCGTAGACGTACAGATCAAGCTGGGCTGAGCGGACAAAGGGATACACATATGAGTATCGGACTAGTAGGCCGCAAGTGCGGCATGAGCCGGCTCTTCACTGAAGATGGCCGCTCGATTCCGGTGACGCTGATTGAAGCGACGCCCAATCGCGTGACCCAGGTGAAGACGGACGAAATTGACGGCTACAGCGCCGTGCAGCTCGCGGCAGGCGTCAAGCGCGCCTCGCTGCTGACGCAGCCGCTGAAGGGCCATTATGCAAAGGCGAAGGTCGAGCCGGGTCGCGTCATCCGCGAGTTCCGCGTGTCGGCCGACGACGCCGCCAAGTACGCCGTGGGCGCCGAAATCAAGGCCGACGACGTGTTCTCCGTGGGCCAGGTGGTCGACGTGCAGGGCGTGTCCAAGGGTAAGGGTTTCCAGGGCACCATCAAGCGTCATCACTTCAAGATGGGTGATGCCACTCACGGTAACTCGCTGTCGCATCGCGCGCCGGGCTCCATCGGCCAGCGCCAGACGCCAGGCCGCGTGTTCCCAGGCAAGAAGATGTCCGGCCACATGGGTGCGGTCAACCGCACGCAGCAGGGCCTGGAAGTGGTCAAGGTCGATGCCGAGCGTCACCTGATTGCGGTCAAGGGCGCGGTACCGGGTGCTCCCGGTGGCGACGTCGTGATCCGTCCGACGACGAAGGGCTGAGGAGAACGCCATGGAACTCAATGTCATTGGCGCCCAGCCGCTTACCGTGTCCGACGAGGTCTTCGGTCGCGAGCTGAACAACGCCCTGATCCACCAGGTCGTCACCGCGTATCGCGCGGGCGGCCGAGCCGGCACCAAGGCGCAGCTGTCGCGCGGCGAGATGTCCGGTACCACCAAGAAATTCAAGAAGCAGAAGGGCGGCGGCGCCCGTCACGGCGACTACCGCGCACCGATCTTCGTCGGTGGTGGCGTCACCTTTGCCGCCAAGCCGCGCAGCTTCGAGCAGAAGGTCAACCGCAAGGCCTACCGTGTCGCGATCCGCTCCATGTTGTCGGAGCTCAACCGCGCCGGCCGCCTGAAGGTCGTCCCGGGTTTTGATTTCGAGAAGGCGCAGACCAAGGCCATGATCTCCAAGCTCGCCGAGCTTGAAGTCTCCGGCCGCGTGCTCCTGGTTTCCGAGGAAGCCACCGAGGCGATGTACCTGTCTGCCCGCAACATTCCGTACCTCCACGTAGTGGACGTGCTGGCGCTGAACCCGGTTAGCCTGGTCGGTTCCGATTACGTCGTGCTCACGGTAGACGCGGTCAAGAAGGTCGAGGAGTGGCTGGCATGAGCAACGAACGCACCCTGAATACGCTGCGCGCGCCGCACATTTCCGAAAAGACCGCCCGTCTTGCCGAGGGTAACCAGTATGTTTTCGTCGTAGCCCCGGAAGCCACCAAGGCTGACGTCCGCGCCGCCGTGGAACACCTTTTCGACGTCAAGGTCGAAAACGTGAACCTCGTCAATGGCAAGGGCAAAGCCAAGTCCTTCCGTCAGCGCGCTGGCGTTCGCCAGGGTAAGCGCAAGGCATACGTGCGACTCGCCGCTGGCCACACGATCGACGTGTCGGCCAAGGCCTGAGCCAGGAGTTATTCGAGATGGCACTAATCACACACAAGCCGACCTCGCCGGGCCGTCGCGACGCTGTAAGCGTCCGCACCCCGGGTCTGCACAAGGGCGCTCCGTACGCTCCGCTGACCGAGTCGCAGTCCAAGTCCGGTGGCCGTAACCATTACGGCCGCATCACGGTCCGTCACCGCGGCGGTGGCCACAAGCAGGCCTACCGCATCATCGATTTCAAGCGCGACAAGGAGTCCATCGTGGCTCGCGTCGAGCGCCTGGAATACGATCCGAACCGCACCGCGCACATCGCGCTGCTGGTGTATTCGGATGGTGAGCGCCGTTACATCATCGCGCCGAAGGGCGTGCAGGTGGGTGACCGCCTGGTATCGGGTACCGATGCGCCGATCAAGGCTGGCAACTGCCTGCCGCTGCGCAACATCCCGGTGGGTTCGACCATTCACTGCATCGAGATGAAGCCGGGCAAGGGTGCGCAGATCGCGCGCAGTGCCGGCGCCTCGGTACAGCTGGTGGCGCGTGAGCAGGGCTACGCCACGCTGCGTCTTCGCTCCGGCGAAATGCGCCGCGTGCCGGTGGAATGCCGCGCCACGATCGGTGAAGTGGGCAACGGGGAGCACAGCCTCCGTAAGCTCGGCAAGGCCGGCGCGAAGCGCTGGATGGGTATTCGTCCCACCGTTCGCGGTGTGGTGATGAACCCGGTGGACCACCCGCATGGCGGTGGTGAGGGCAAGACCTCTGGCGGACGTCACCCGGTATCTCCGTGGGGCACTCCGGCCAAGGGCTACAAGACGCGCAGCAACAAGCGCACCCAGCAGTTCATCGTGCGTCGCCGCAAGTAACGGATATCCAATATGCCTCGTTCACTAAAAAAAGGTCCGTTTGTCGACCTGCACCTCGTAAAAAAGGTGGATGCCGCGGTTGCGGCCAACAACAAGCGTCCGATCAAGACCTGGTCGCGCCGCTCGATGATCCTGCCCGAAATGGTTGGGCTGACCATCGCCATCCATAACGGACGCCAGCACGTGCCCGTGTTGATCAACGAGAACATGGTCGGGCACAAGCTCGGCGAGTTCGCGGTGACCCGCACGTTCAAGGGCCACTCCGGCGACAAGAAGGGTAAGTGATGAGCACCGAAGCCAAAGCAATCCTCCGGGGCGCCCGTATTTCGGCGCAGAAGGCTCGCCTGGTGGCTGACCTGGTCCGCGGACTCCCCGTGGGCAAGGCCAGCGACGTGCTCGCCTTTACCAACAAGAAAGCCGCCCACCTGGTTCGCAAGGTGCTGTTGTCGGCTGTCGCCAATGCCGAGAACAACCTTGGCGCGGATGTGGACGAGCTTCGCGTGTCCAGCATCTTCGTCGACGAGGGTCCGGCCATGAAGCGTATGTTCGCCCGCGCCAAGGGTCGTGGTTCGCGCATTCTCAAGCGCACCGCGCACATCACCGTTGTCGTCGGCAACTGACTGAGGAAATAGACGATGGGTCATAAAGTACATCCCACCGGTATCCGCCTCGGCATTGCCAAGGACTGGAACTCGAAGTGGTACGCCAACAAGGGCGACTACGCCAAGTATCTCTCGGCCGATCTTAAGGTCCGCGAGATGCTTCGCAAGAAGCTGGCTCAGGCCGGCATCAGCAAGATCCAGATCGAGCGTCCGGCCAAGACCGCCCGCGTGACGATTCACACCGCCCGTCCGGGCGTGGTGATCGGCAAGAAGGGCGAGGACATCGAGAAGCTGCGCAAGGAAGTCACCGCGATGATGGGTGTTCCCACCCACATCAACGTGTCCGAAGTGCGCAAGCCCGAACTGGATGCCCAGCTGGTGGCCGAGTCGATCGCCCAGCAGCTCGAGCGTCGCATCATGTTCCGTCGCGCCATGAAGCGTTCGGTCGGCAATGCCATGCGCCTCGGCGCCCTGGGCATCAAGATCAACGTTTCCGGTCGTCTGAACGGCGCCGAGATCGCCCGCTCCGAGTGGAGCCGTGAAGGTCGCGTCCCGCTGCATACCCTGCGCGCGGATATCGACTACGGCACCGCCGAAGCCAAGACCACCTACGGCATCATCGGTGTCAAGGTGTGGATCTATAAGGGTGAAATCTTCGACCTCGCGGCCGCTACGGCCGAGGCGTCGAAGGAAGAACAGTCGCAGCCGCCGCGTCGCGAGGGTGGTGAAAACCGCCGCGATCGCGAGCGGGCTGCCAAGTAAGGAGCGTTGCCATGTTGCAACCAAAGCGCACCAAGTACCGCAAGATGCACAAGGGTCGTAATGACGGCCTGGCATTTTCCTCCAACCTCGTCAGCTTCGGCGAGTACGGCCTGAAGGCGACCACCCATGGTCAGCTCACGGCCCGTCAGATCGAAGCTGCGCGTCGTTGCATCACCCGCTTCGTCAAGCGAGGCGGCAAGCTGTGGATCCGCGTGTTCCCGGACAAGCCGATCACCCGCAAGCCGATCGAAGTTCGAATGGGCGCGGGCAAGGGCAGCGTCGAGTTCTGGGTCGCCCCGATCCAGCCCGGCCGCATGCTTTATGAAATCGAGGGTGTCGACGAGACCACGGCGCGCGAAGCGTTCCGCCTGGCCGCGGCGAAACTCTCTGTCCAGACGCAATTCGTTTCCAGGGCGGTGATGTGATGGCCACCAAGCAGATCAAAGACCAGTCGGCAGACGAGCTCAAGAAGCACCTGCTGGACCTTCGCAAGGAGCAGTTCAATCTGCGCATGCAGAAAGGCTCCGGCCAGCTCACCCAGCCGCACCAGCTGCGCCGCGTTAGGCGCGATATTGCCCGCACGAAATTCGTGCTCGGCAGCAAGAAGTAAGGACGGCGGATATGAGCGATAACAAGAAAGCCGCGCGCACCCTCGAGGGCCGCGTGATCAGCAACAAGATGGTCAACACGGTTACCGTGCTGGTCGAGCGCCAGGTCCAGCACCCGCTGCTGGGCAAGATCGTCCGTCGTTCCACCAAGTTGCACGCCCATGATGAAACGGGCGCCAACGAGGGCGACGTGGTGCGGATTGCCGAGTGCCGTCCGCTGTCGAAAACCAAACATCATCGCGTGGTGGAAATCATCACCCGCGCTGACATTGTCTGACGGGAGGGTGCAGCCATGATCCAGATGCAAAGCACGCTTCAAGCCGCGGACAATAGCGGCGCCAAGGAACTGATGTGCATCAAGGTGCTCGGCGGCTCCAAGCGTCGGTACGCCTCGGTTGGCGACGTGATCAAGGTCACCGTCAAGGATGCCATCCCCCGCGGCAAGGTGAAGAAGGGCGAGGTCTACAACGCCGTGGTGGTTCGTACCGCCAAGGGTGTTCGCCGCGCCGACGGCTCCACCATCCGTTTCGACGGGAATGCGGCCGTCCTCCTCAACAACAAGCTCGAGCCGATCGGTACCCGTATTTTCGGGCCGGTGACCCGCGAGCTGCGCAGCGAGAAGTTCATGAAGATCGTCTCGCTCGCGCCTGAAGTGCTCTGAGCGGAGGCCAGACATGAACCGTATCCGTAAGGGTGACAACGTCGTCGTTATCACCGGCAAAAACAAAGGCCAGCGCGGTGACGTGCTGCGCGTTGATGGCGACCGTGTGGTCGTCTCCAACGTTAACGTGGTGAAGCGTCATACCAAGCCGAATCCGCAGGCCAACCAGGCCGGTGGCATCGTCGAGCGCGAGGCTTCGATCCACATCTCCAACGTACAGCTGTTCAACTCCGCTACCGGCAAGGGTTCGCGCGTTGGCATCAAGACTCTCGGTGACGGGAAGAAGGTGCGCGTGTTCCAGTCCAACGGCGAAGTAGTGGACGCGTAAGGAAGACATGTCATGACGCGCCTCGAAAACTTTTACAAAGAATCCGTCATCAAAAAGCTCACCGAGCGTTTTGGTTACGACAATGTGATGCAGGTTCCCCGCATCACCAAGATCACGCTGAACATGGGCGTGGGTGAAGCCGCCGGCAACAAGAAGATCCTGGACAACGCCGTGGCCGATATGGCCGCGATCGCTGGCCAGAAGCCGATCACGACCAAGGCCCGCGTGTCGGTAGCCTCGTTCAAGATCCGCGACGGTTGGCCGATCGGTTGCAAGGTCACGCTGCGCCGTGCGCAGATGTGGGAATTCCTTGACCGCCTGATCAACATCTCGCTGCCGCGTACCCGCGACTTCCGCGGTGTCTCCGGTCGCGCCTTCGATGGCCGTGGTAACTACAACTTCGGCATCAAGGAACAGATCATCTTCCCGGAAATCGACTTCGACAAGGTCGATGCGATGCGCGGTATGGACATCGCCATCACCACGACGGCGAAGACCGACGAAGAGGCCAAGGCGCTCCTCGAGGCCTTCAGCTTCCCGTTCCGTAACTGATAACGCGAGACAAACCATGGCAAAGACCTCGATGGTCAACCGCGACATCAAGCGGACCAAGCTCGTCAAGAAGTACGCTACCAAGCGTGCGGAGCTGAAGGCGCTCGTCCTCAGCCCCACCGCTTCGTACGAAGAAAAGATGGAAGCACAGGCCAAGCTGCAGAAGCTGCCCCGTGATGCCAGCCCCTCCCGCCAGCGTAACCGCTGCGCGTTGTCGGGCCGCGCACGTGGCGTCTACCGCAAGTTCGGCCTGGGCCGTAACAAGCTCCGCGAAGCCACCATGCGTGGCGACGTGCCGGGCCTGCGCAAGGCCAGCTGGTAAACCACGCTAGCTTTTCGCTGCAAAAACCTGCTATAGTCGTCGGTCTGCGTTCTCGCAGGCCGGCGCGTGCCGGCATACAACTCAAGATTTCCGGTCAATCGGATATCGGTGGACTCATCAGGAATTACCCATGAGCATGACTGATCCTATCGCCGACCTGTTTACGCGCATCCGCAACGCCCAGTCCATGGGCAAGCCGGTTGTCCGTATGCCGTCGTCGAAGCTGAAGGTGGCAATTGCCAACCTTCTGAAGAATGAAGGCTACATCCTCGACGTCGCCGCCACGGCTGACGAAACCGGCAAGCCGGTCCTCGAATTGAAGCTCAAGTATTTCGAAGGCCAGCCGGCCATCGAGACGATTTCCCGTGTCAGCCGTTCGGGCCTCCGCGTGTACCGCGGCAAGGACGAACTGCCGAAGGTGCTGGGTGGTCTGGGCATCTCCATCATTTCCACCTCCGCCGGCCTGCTGACCGACGCCCAGGCCCGCGCTCGCGGCCTCGGCGGCGAAGTCCTCGGCCAGGTGGCGTAAGGAGCGAACGATGTCCCGCGTATCCAAACAGCCGATCAACCTGCCCAAGGGCGTGGAAGTCACCGTCGGTAACGACGCCATCACGGTCAAGGGCCCCAAGGGCACCCTGAGCACCCATCGCCTGCCGGGTATCGACGTCAATGTCGACGGCGGCGTGACGCACGTGGTGGTCACCGAAGGCGCCGACCACAAGTTCGGCGGCACCGCCCGCGCGATCCTGGCCAACATGGTCACCGGCGTGTCCACCGGTTACGAGCGCAAGCTCGAGCTGGTCGGCGTCGGCTACCGTGCCGCCATGACCGGCAAGTCGCTCAACCTCACCCTGGGCTTCTCGCACCCGGTGGTCTTCGAGGCGCCCGCTGGCGTCACCATCGAAGTCCCCACGCAGACGGAAATCCTCATCAAGGGTGCCGACAAGCAGGTCGTCGGCCAGGTTGCCGCCAAGATCCGCGCCTACCGCGCTCCCGAGCCGTACAAGGGCAAGGGCGTCCGTTATGCCGGCGAGAAGATCACCCTGAAGGAAGCCAAGAAGGCCTAATCGGCCTATCCGCTTTCGAGGAAATGAGCATGAACAAGAACGAATCCCGCCTGCGTCGCGCCAAGTCCACCCGTTCGCACATCCGCGAGCTGGCGGTCCATCGCCTGAGCGTCCACCGCACCGGCCAGCACATCTATGCCCAGGTGTTCGCACCCGATGGCAAGGTCGTCGCTGCCGCTTCCACGGTGCAGAAGGCCGTCGCCGAGGGTCTGAAGAGCAAGCGCAACATCGAGGCCGCCACGGTCGTCGGCAAGACGGTCGCCGAGCGCGCCCGGGCTGCCGGTGTCGAGTCGGTCGCCTTCGATCGCTCGGGTTTCCGCTACCACGGTCGCATCAAGGCCCTGGCCGATGCCGCCCGCGAAGCTGGCCTGCAGTTCTAAGTAGTCGCATCACAGGGCACGGCTGGGCTGCTGGCCGCGCACCTTAAGTTCCATACAACTCCAAGCGGCGACCAAGCCGTAAACGAAAGTCCCGGGCAAAACGTCCCGGGCGTACAGGAAACGAAGATGTCTTCGAATGATCGTGAAAATTCCGACGGGATGCTGGAAAAGCTCATCGCTGTCAACCGCGTGGCCAAGACGGTCAAGGGCGGTCGCCAGATGAGTTTCACCGCGCTCACGGTAGTGGGCGATGGCGAGGGCCGCGTCGGCTTCGGTTATGGCAAGGCACGTGAAGTGCCGGTCGCCATCTCCAAGGCCATGGAGCGCGCGCGCCGCCAGATGGTGAGCATCGAACTGAACAACGGCACCCTGTGGTACGCCATCAAGGCCAACCACGGCGCTGCCCGTGTCTACATGCAGCCCGCTTCCGAGGGTACCGGCGTGATCGCTGGCGGTGCCATGCGCGCCGTGCTCGAAGTGGTCGGCGTGAAGGACGTCCTGGCCAAGGCCGTGGGTTCGCGTAACCCGATCAACCTGGTCCGCGCCACCATCAAGGGCCTGCAGGCCGTGGCCTCGCCCAAGCGCATCGCCGCCAAGCGTGGCAAGACGATCGAAGAGGTGCTGGGTAATGGCTAAGAAGAACGAAGCCGCCGCTAACGCCGGCACCGTGCGCGTACGTCTGGTCAAGGGCCTGCGCGGCGTCAAGGGCCGCCATCGCCTGAGCGTCAAGGCCCTTGGCCTTGGGAAGCTCAACAGCGTGCGCGAGCTGAAGGATTCCCCCCAGGTCCGTGGCCTCATCAACACGGTCTACTACCTGGTTCAGGTTGAGGATTAAATCATGCGTCTGAATGACATCAAGCCCGGCAAGGGCGCCCGCAAGTCCCGTCTTCGCGTGGCCCGCGGCATTGGTTCGGGCATGGGCAAGACGGCTGGCCGTGGCCACAAGGGCCAGCACGCCCGTGCCGGTAACACGCACCGCGTCGGTTTCGAAGGCGGCCAGATGCCGTTGCAGCGCCGCCTTCCCAAGGTGGGCTTCCGCTCGCTGAAGAAGGTCGAGACCCAGCAGGTGTTCCTGTACCAGCTCAACAACCTCAAGGGCGACACGTTCGACCTGGTCACGCTGCACGCAGCAGGCCTGGTGGACAGCCGCGCCAAGAAGGTCAAGATCGTCGCCAAGGGCGAGATCGGCCGCAAGATCAAAACGACGGGGCTTCTGGCCACCGTCGGCGCCAAGGCAGCCATTGAGGCTGCCGGCGGAAGCGTGGAGTAGTCGCATGGCCGGAGCTCAGGGCAATACGCTCGGCTCGCTGGGCAAGCTGACGGAACTGCGTCAGCGCATCTTCTTTGTGATTGGTGCGCTGATCGTCTTCCGCCTGGGCTCGTTCATCCCGGTCCCGGGCGTCAATCCGGAAGCGATGACTCGCCTGGTGGAGCAGGGCGGCGGCCTGATGGGCATGTTCAACATGTTCTCGGGTGGCTCGCTGGCTCGCTTCTCGATCTTCGCGTTGGGCGTGGTGCCCTACATCTCGGCATCGATCGTGGTGCAGATGATGGGCTCGGTCATCCCCTCCCTGGCGCAGCTGCGCAAGGAAGGCGAGGCCGGTCGTCGCAAGATGACCATGTACACGCGTTTCGGTACCGTTGGCCTGGCCGCCTTCCAGGCGTTCATGCTGGCGGTGGGGTTCCAGGGCCAGGTGGCCCAGGGTTCGGGCGCTCCGGTGGTGTACCTGCCGGGTGCCGGGTTCGTGATGTCGGCGGTGGTTGGCCTTACGGCTGGCACCATGTTCCTGATGTGGCTGGGTGAGCAGATCACCGAGCGCGGCATCGGTAACGGCATCTCGCTGTTGATTTTCGCCGGTATCGTGGCGGGGCTTCCGGGCGCCGTGGCGCATACCCTGACCATGGCTTCGAACAACGAGCTCACGCCGCTGCGCCTGATCATGGTGGTGGTACTGATGCTGGCCACGATCGCCTTCGTGGTGTTCATGGAGCGCGGACAGCGACGGATCACGGTCAATTACGCACGCCGCCAGGGTGGCCAGCGGGCGTATATGAACCAGACCTCCCACCTGCCGCTGAAGATCAACATGGCGGGTGTCATTCCGCCGATCTTCGCCTCGAGCCTGTTGCTTTTCCCGGCTACCGCCGCCAATTGGCTGGACAAGTCGCATCAGTCCCGCTGGCTGCAGTACCTGACGACGTCGTTGACCCAGGGTGAACCTGTCCACGACCTCGTGTTCGCTGTGCTGGTGATTGCGTTCGCCTTCTTCTATACGGCGATCGTCTTCAACTCGCAGGAAACGGCTGACAATTTAAAGCGCTCCGGCGCGCTGATCCCAGGCATCCGCCCGGGTCGCGCCACCGGGGAGTACATCGATGCCGTGATGACCCGTCTTACCGGTGTGGGCGCGCTGTACCTGGTGCTGGTCTGCCTGGTACCGACGTTCATGCAGAACCTGTGGCACGTGCCGTTCTACTTCGGTGGCACTTCGCTGCTGATCGTGGTGGTCGTGGTGATGGACTTCACTGCACAGGTGCAGGCGCACCTGGTCAGCCACCAGTACGAGAGTTTGCTCAAGAAGTCCAACTTGCGCCGTAGCTGAACGCGGCGCAGGCCCCCAAAAACCGTGGAGGGCAGTGGCCTTAGGGCCACAGGGCTTTCCGTTTGATTCAATTCAGGTTAGAATTGCGCGTTTACCGCGCACGAAACGCATCGGAGATAGAACATCATGGCGCGCATCGCGGGTGTCAATTTGCCGGTCCAGAAGCATGTCTGGGTCGGTTTGCAGAGTATTTACGGCATCGGCCGTAGCCGGGCCAAGCAGGTCTGCGTGGACGCGGGTGTCACCGCGACCACCCAGATCAAGTCGCTGAGCGAGGGCGAAGTGGAGAAGCTTCGCGCCGAGATCGCCAAGTACACCGTCGAGGGCGACCTCCGCCGTGAGATTGGCATGGCCGTCAAGCGCCTGATGGACCTGGGCTGCTACCGCGGCCTCCGCCACCGTCGTGGCCTGCCGGTGCGCGGTCAGCGCACGCGTACCAATGCACGCACCCGTAAGGGTCCGCGTCGCCCGATCAAGAAGTAACGGATTCCATTATGGCTAAGCCGGTTAAAACCAAGAAGAAGATCAAGCGTGTCGTCACGGATGCCGTGGCCCACGTGCAGGCTTCCTTCAACAACACCATTGTCACCATCACCGACCGCCAGGGTAATGCCCTGTCGTGGGCGACGGCTGGCGGCGCGGGTTTCCGCGGTTCGCGCAAGTCCACCCCGTTCGCTGCCCAGGTCGCCGCCGAGAAAGCCGGCCGCGCCGCCGGCGACTACGGTGTGAAGACGGTCGAGGTTCGCATCAAGGGCCCCGGCCCGGGCCGCGAGTCCGCCGTACGTTCGTTGAACGCCCTGGGTTACAAGGTGCTCAACATTATTGATGTCACGCCGATTCCGCATAACGGCTGCCGTCCCCCCAAGAAGCGTCGAGTCTAAGGAGACCACCATGGCCCGTTATCGTGGAGCTACCTGCAAACTCGCCCGTCGCGAGGGTGCGGATCTCGGTCTGAAGAGCCCGGCGCGCGCGCTGGACTCCAAGTGCAAGCTGGAAAACAAGCCCGGCCAGCATGGCGCCAACAAGCGCGCCCGTCTGTCGGATTACGCCGTGCAGTTGCGTGAGAAGCAGAAGGTCAAGCGCATCTACGGCGTGCTTGAGCGCCAGTTCGCGAACTATTACACCAAGGCGTCGACCCAGAAGGGCAACACGGGTGAAAACCTGCTGCGCCTCCTGGAACAGCGCCTGGACAACGTCGTCTACCGCATGGGCTTCGCGGTCACCCGCGCCCAGGCCCGCCAGCTTGTCTCGCACAAGGCTGTCGTGGTCAACGGCAAGAAGGTCAATGTCCCCTCTTTCCACGTTCGCCCGGGTGACGAAGTCTCCCTCACCGAACGTGCCAGGACGCAGTTGCGCGTACAGGAAGCGGCCACCGTGTACGACACGATGGACCTCCGCCCGATGTGGGTCGAAGTGGATGCCAAGAAGTTCGCGGGGACCTTCAAGTCCGTGCCGGACCGTGGCGATCTGCCGGCCGACATCAACGAAGCGCTGATCGTCGAGCTTTACTCGAAGTAATTCACCGGAGCCTTGCATGGCAGTTTCGTCAACTAGTGTGCTGCGGCCACGCGGCCTCAGCGTCGAGCAACTTGGTGCGAATCGCGCCAAGGTCGTGGTCGAGCCGCTCGAGCGTGGTTTCGGCCACACCCTGGGCAACGCGCTGCGTCGCGTGCTGCTCTCGTCCATCCCTGGCAGCGCGATCGTCGAAGTTGAAATCGACGGCGTGCTCCACGAGTACACCACGCTCGAGGGCCTGCAGGAAGACGTGATCGAAGTCCTGCTGAACCTGAAGGACGTCGCGATCCGCCAGCACAGCGGCGATGAGGTCACCCTCACGCTGTCGAAGAAGGGCAAGGGCGTGGTCACCGCCGGCGATATCGCCGTCGACCACTCGGTGGAGATCGTCAACCCCGAGCACGTGATATGCCACCTGACCAAGGACGTCGCCCTCAACATGCGCCTTAAGGTGCGTCGCGGCGTCGGCTACCAGCCGGCCAGCGCGCGCCAGCACCCGGACGATGACACCCGTCCGATCGGTCGCCTGCAGCTGGATGCTTCGTTCGCTCCGGTCCTGCGCGTGGCCTACGAAGTGGACGCCGCCCGTGTGGAGCAGCGCACCAACCTCGACAAGCTCGTGCTCGACATCGAGACCAACGGCACCATCGGTGCCGAAGACGCGGTCCGCAAGGCCGCTGAGATCATCAACGACCAGCTGGGCGTGTTCGGCGATTTCTCGCGCCGTGAAAGCGACACCAGCAAGGCGGAGAAGGGCGGTTTCGATCCGCTGCTGCTGCGCCCGATCGACGACCTCGAGCTCACCGTTCGTTCGGCCAACTGCCTGAAGGCCGAGAGCATCTACTACATCGGCGATCTGGTTCAGAAGACCGAAGTGGAGCTGCTCAAGACCCCGAACCTGGGCAAGAAGTCGCTTACCGAAATCAAGGACGTGCTGGGCGGTCGTGGACTCGCTCTCGGCATGAAACTGGAAAACTGGCCGCCGCCGGGCCTCTCGCACGGCATGCAGCTGGGCTAAGCCCGCTTAGCCCTCTTTAGAACTGGAACAAGACCATGCGCCACCAAAAATCCGGACGCAAACTCAATCGCACGAGCAGCCATCGTGAAGCCATGTTCCGTAACATGGCCTCCTCGCTGGTCAAGCACGAGCTGATCCGCACGACCTTGCCCAAGGCCAAGGAACTGCGTCGCGTCGCTGAACCGCTGATCACCCTGGCCAAGAGCGATGGCGTTGCCAATCGTCGTCTTGCTTTCGCGCGCCTGCGCGACAAGCAGGCCGTCGGCAAGCTCTTCGTCGAGCTCGGTCCCCGTTATCGCGAACGCGCCGGCGGTTATCTGCGCATCCTCAAGTGCGGCTTCCGTCCGGGTGACAATGCGCCGATGGCGTACGTGGAACTGGTCGATCGCCCGCAGGTCGAGGCTGTCGACGCCGAATAACGCCCTCAAAAGCGTTCTTCAAACGAAAAGCCCCGGCCGGGAAACCTGCCGGGGCTTTTTCGTTACCGCGATTGTTTCAGCTGTAACGCTTGCGCCGCGGGACTTCCCTCATCGCCAGCTTGCGCGTAACGTGACTATCCCGCACTGCATCATGACTCTATGAATCCCCTCGCCTGGTCCTTCCGCTCCCGCTATGCCCTTGGTTTCGTCGTTTGTGCCGGCCTGATGGGGTTCGCCCTGTATGCGCAGTACGTGATGAACCTCGATCCGTGTCCGCTGTGCATCTTCCAGCGCGTAGCGGTGTGCTTCATGGGCTTGTTCTTCCTGGTCGGCGCGCTGCATGGCCCCGCGCGCGGTGGCCGCAAGGTGTACGCCACGCTGGTGCTGCTGGGCGGGCTTGCCGGCATCGCGGTGGCCGGGCGCCATCTTTGGCTGCAGAGCCTGCCGGCTTCCGAAGTGCCTTCCTGTGGGCCGGGGCTGGCCTATCTGTGGGACACATTCCCACTGCTGAAGATGTTCAAGCTCGCATTCACCGGTTCCGGTGAATGCGCCAAGATCGAACCCATCCTGGGCCTGCCGATGCCGGCCTGGACGCTCCTCTGGTTCATCGTGCTCTCCATCTGGGCCCTGCTGCCCGGTACCCGCCGCAACCGCAACACCCTACGTCCGCTACAGGCCAGCCGCTTATGAAACTGCATCCCGTGAACGAAGCCGCCCAATGGGCCCCGGAATCCTGGACGGCGCGCACCGCGCTCCAGCAGCCGGCCTATGAGGACGCCGCGGAACTTCGCGATGTGCTGGCCGAGCTCGGGCAGCTGCCGCCCCTGGTGACCTCATGGGAAGTGCTTGCGCTCAAGGAGCGCCTGGCCGAGGCCCAGGAAGGCAAGCGCTTCCTGTTGCAGGGGGGCGATTGCGCTGAGAGCTTCGCCGACTGCAACAGTTCGATCATCTCCAACCGGCTCAAGGTGCTGCTGCAGATGAGCCTGGTGCTGGTGCATGGGTTGAAGCGTCCGGTACTGCGCGTGGGCCGCTTCGCCGGGCAGTACGCCAAGCCGCGCTCGGCCGACACCGAAACCCGCGACGACGTCACCCTGCCAGCCTTCCGTGGCGACCTCATCAACAGCCCGGACTTCACCCCCGCCGCCCGCCGCGCCGATCCGCGTCGCCTGATCAAGGCCCACGCCCGCTCGGCGATGACGATGAACTTCGTCCGCGCGCTCATCGATGGTGGCTTCGCCGATCTTCACCATCCCGAATACTGGGACCTGGCCTGGGTGGAGCATTCCCCGCTGGCTGCCGAGTACCGCCGCATGGTGGCGAGCATCGGCGACTCGCTGCGCTTCATGGAGACCCTCGCCGGCCAGTCGATCAACAGCTACCAGCGGGTGGATTTCTATACCTCGCACGAAGCGCTGTTGCTGCACTACGAGCAGGCGCTAACCCGCCAGGTGCCGCGCCAGTGGGGCTGGTTCAACCTGTCCACGCATTTCCCATGGATCGGCATGCGCACCGCCGCGCTCGATGGCGCGCATACCGAATATTTCCGTGGCATCCGCAACCCGATCGCGGTGAAGATCGGCCCGTCGGTGAAGCCCGATCAACTCATGCGCCTGGTGGATGTACTCAATCCTGGCGATGAACCCGGCCGCCTCACCCTGATCCACCGCATGGGCAACACCGGCATCGCCGAAGCGTTGCCGCCGCTGCTCGATGCGGTGAAGTCGGAAGGACGCCGCGTGCTGTGGGTGGCCGACCCGATGCATGGCAACACCGAATCCACCAGCAACGGTTACAAGACGCGCCGCTTCGCCAACATCAGTGGCGAGCTCGACCAGGCCTTCGATATCCACGCCGCCGCCGGCACCCGCCTGGGTGGCGTGCACCTGGAGCTCACCGGCGAGGACGTCACCGAATGCACTGGCGGTGCGCGCGGGCTCGATGAAATTGGCCTGGAGCGTGCCTACAAGTCGATGGTCGATCCGCGCCTGAACTACGAGCAGGCGCTGGAAATGGCCATGCTGATCGTGCGCAAGTCCGGAGGCATGGCAACGCCTATTTAAGCGCCAGGAAATCGCCGCTCACCACGAAGCGCACGGCGTCCAGCCGCATGCGCGCCGCGGGCAGGGCGGCGAGCAGGGCATCGCGTTCGGTGGCGACGGCGTTGAGTTCCGCTTCGCTGATCGACGGATTCACCGCGCGCAGGGCGGCAAGGCGTCCATGTTCGCCATCAAGTTCGGTGCGAGCGGCCTCGATGGCCGCTTCCACCAGGCTGTCCGCGTGCGTCTTGGCCAGCGCCTCGGCCTTTTCCAGCATCGGCGGCACCAGTTTGGCGAGGAACTTGCGATAGCGCAGCACTTCGATGTTGCGGTCGGCGGCGCGGCGCAGCCCTAGGTCACTCGGCGCGAAATTGGCCCGTTCAGCCAGGCGGGTATCCACCGTGTAGACGATCGGCGTGGCGGGTAGGAACCGCTCCGCGTCGAGCTTGCGGTCGGCCACGCATTCCACCACGTACACCGCCTGCAGCAATGCGGTGCGCGCGGGCAGCACGTCGTCCACCATGAAAGCGGCGTTGCCGGTTTCGCCACCGACCATCAGCTCGACGGCCGAGGCCACCATCGGATGGTCAAGGCGCAACAGCGGCAGTTCCTCGCGGGCCAGAGCCAGCTCGCGGGAGCCGGTCACCGATACCGGGCCGTCCTCGAAGCCAGGCAGGCCGTCGGTGGATAGATATTGCGGGTCAAGCAGGGTGACCTCGCGGGCCAGTTCCTCCGAATGCACGCCGAAGTGCTCGAACAGGCGATGGATGAAGTCATCGCGCCCGGCATCGTCGTCGTCGGTTGCGAAGGCGCGGACCAGGTCGTCCGCGTGCAGGTCGCGGCTGGAGGCCAGTTCCAGCAAATGATCGCGCCCGGACTGGATCAGCGCCGAGAGCTCGGCATGGACGCCTCGCGTTTCCACGATCAGCCCCTCGAGCTCCTGGTCGCGATTGTCCACGCCGCGGGCGTGTTCATCGGCAAGGTGGGCTAAGTCCTGGCCAAAACGGCGCAGCAGCTCGCGGCCATCGGCCGGGCTGGAACGGAAGGCATCGAGCCCTTCGTCATACCAGCGGGCCAACACGTGCTGTGCGCTGTCGGCCACCACCGGCACATGGATGATGATGTCGTGTTTCTGGCCGATACGGTCCAGGCGACCGATACGCTGCTCAAGCAGATCCGGATCTAGCGGAAGATCCCATAGCACCAGCCGATGGGCGAACTGGAAGTTGCGGCCTTCCGAGCCGATTTCCGAACACAGCAGCAGGCGTGCTCCACCCTCGGAGGCGAAGAACGCCGCGTTGCGATCGCGCTGCACGATCCCCAAGCCTTCGTGGAAGCGAGCCACGCCCACGCCGCTGCGCGTGCGCAGGGCTTCTTCCAGGGCAACCACCTTCGCCTGGCTGCGGCAGATCAACAGGAACTTGTCGTCGGGGTGGGTTTCGAGCAGGCGCACCAGCGCTGCCAAGCGCGGATCGTCGGCGTAGTCGGGTTCGATCGGGCCAGGCGGTTGTTGCGCATCGGCGCGGAATTCCGCCAGCAACGCCTGCTTGTGCGTCTCGTCGAGGCCGTCGGCGTCCAGTACCTCGATCGCGGGCTTGCGCGAGGGGAAACCGCCAATGCCGGCACGCCGGTTGCGAAACATCACTCGTCCAGTTCCGTGGCGGTCGATCAGGGCGGCCAGGATCTCGCGCGAGGCGTCTTTCTTGTCCAGTGCGGCCAGGATCTCCGCATCGTTGGTGAAGCGGTCGGCAAGCAAGGCGCGTTGCGCTGCGGACAGGGGCGATCCCTCCACCAGCGTGTTGGCGACCTCGGAAAGCTCGTGGAAGCCGTCCGATTCCCCGATATAGGCTTCCAGCGAGTGGTAGCGCTGTGGATCGAGCAGGCGCAGGCGGGCGAAATGGCCCGTGCGGCCCAGTTGTTCGGGAGTGGCGGTGAGCAGGATCACGCCCGGAGACGTCGCGGCCAGGGCCTGGGCCAGTTCATAGCGGGGACTTGCGCCCTCGGGCGACCATTCCAGGTGGTGCGCTTCGTCCACTACCACCAGATCCCAGGCAGCATCGCGCAGCTGCCCAGCCCGTTTGGGATGGTGTTCGAGGAAGGCGAAATCGGCGATGACGAGCTGTTCGTCCTCGAAAGGATTACGGCCGTCACCGGATTGCTCGATGGCCTCGCAGCGATCTTCGTCGAAGATGGCGAAGGCCAGGTTGAAACGACGCAGCAATTCGACGAACCACTGGTAAACCAGGGTGTCGGGCACCAATACCAGCACGCGGCCGCTACGTCCGGTGGCCAGCTGCCGGGCGAGGATCATGCCGGCCTCGATGGTCTTGCCCAGACCCACTTCGTCGGCCAGCAGTATGCGCGGCGGCCGACGGGCGGCGGCGATACCAGCCACGCGCAGCTGGTGCGGCACCAGGCCAATACGGGCCGACTGCAATCCCCACGAAGGTGAACGACGCGCCGCGGCGTGGCGTTGCAGCGCTTCCAGGCGCAAGTCGAAACGGTCGACCGGGTCGGTGCGGCCGCCGATCAGGCGGTCGTCGGCCTGCGAGACGCTTTGTTCATCGTCGAGCTGGCCTTCTTCCAGTTCACGGCCTTCGCCGCGGTAAACGAACAATCCTTCGCGAACTTCGATGCGCTCGACAAGGAAGGCCACGCCCTTGCCAGCCACGCGCTGTCCGGCGCGGAACTCTGCGCGTACCAGCGGCGCGCTGTCCGATGCGTAAGGGCGCAACACCCCCGCCTTGGCGAACAGCACCTGGACGCCACGCCCTTCCACGCGCAGGATGGTGCCGAGGCCAAGCTCGGGTTCGGCGGTGGAGATCCAACGTTGGCCAGGCTGATACATCGATTAAGGCACTTCATGGGGCTTCGGGTCGTAGATTATCCCCCTACCTTTGCCGTGCTGCCTACCCGTAGTTCCTATAAGCGTCCGCTGGCACGGATCTGAGTGGCGATATCGTGCAACGCCTGATGTGGTGAAGCATCAAGCGCGCCAGCCAGCGGTTCGAGGAAATGGCCCGGTGCATCGGGTATCGCGGCCCGCAGCAAGGCGGCGGCATCGTCCACCTGTCCGCGGCCGGCCAAGACGGACGCCCAGGCACAGCGCCCGCGGTAATCGCCCAATTCGGCTGATTTCTCGTACAAGGCACAGGCGCGGGCCACGTCCACCGGCACGCTTAAACCGTGCTCGTGGTAATGGCCCAAGAAATACATGGCGCGCGCATGGCCCATGGATGACGCATGGGCAAAAAGGGCAAAAGCGCGCGTTACATCGTGCGCGGCGCCGCGGCCATTGGCGTGGGCGTGGGCCAGGTTATAGAAACCCCAATCCAGTCCATGGTCGGCGGCACGCCGGTACCAGGCCACGGCACGCTCGCAGTCAACCTGTGTACCCCAGCCATTCTCATGGCAGCGCCCGACCATGTTCATCGCCATCGGCACGCCGCGGTGGGCGGCTTCCTGGAACCAGTAGAAACCTTCCGCCGCATCGCGCGGCAGGCCATGGCCGTCCAGATACAACTGGCCCAGCGTGGCTTGCGCCGCCGCGTCGCCGCCGCGCGCGGCGTCGCGCATTCGCGTGGCGGCGTTGGCGGCGTCGATGGCCATCAGAAGTGCATGTTGGCCGTGATCAACGCCGAACGGCCCGGGGCCACCGTGGCGTAGTGCGAGCTGTAGATCTTGTCGTAGTACTTCTTGTCGGTGAGGTTCTGCACGTTCAGCTGCAGGTTCAAGGTGTCGTTCACCTGCCAGGCGGCCATCGCGTCGAAGCGTGTGTAGCCTGGGATGTACTTGGTGTTCTGCACGTTGCCGTACTGTTTGTCGATGGCGAAGGCACCCACGCCCACGGTGATCCGCCTGGCCACCGCATAGGTTGTCCAGAGGCTGCCGCTGTTGCGCGCGGTGTTGGGGAACTGGTTGCCGTTGTTGGCGATATTCGCCGCACCCGGACCGTTGTCCACCAGCACCGGGTTCAGGTGGGTGACGCCGCCGAACACGCTCCACTTCTCCGTGATGCGCCCGGTGAGGCCCAGTTCGATGCCCTCCACGCGCTTGGTACCGGCCAGCACCGTGGTGGCCGCGTCAATCGCCACGCGCGCGTTGGTGATCTCCGAGCGGAACACGGCGGCAGTCAGGTTCAGGCGTTCATCGAACACGTCCCATTTCGCACCCACTTCGATGTTCTTGCTCTTCTGGGGCTTGAGGTCCTGCGTCTGCACGCTGATGTTCGCGTTGTCGCCGCTGCCCTCGCCGTTAGCCACGCCCGAGGGGTTGGCCGAGGTGCCGTAGGAAACATAGATGCTGCCGTTGGATACCGGCTTGAACACCAGGCCTGCCTGGTAGGTCCAGAAATCCACGTCCGAACGAAGGTTGCGCGCCGCCGGCGTGGCGCCGGTGGGCACGAACACGCGGGTGCTGAAGTCGTCGTAGCGCAGGCCCAGGTTCAGCAGCCACTGCTCGTTGAAGGTGAGCGTGTCGAAACCGTAGGCCGAGCGGGTGAACGAGCGATTCTGCGTGGGCGTGTTGCGCGGTGCGTAGCTGCCCAGGAACGGATCGTGCGGATTGGGATTCTGCAGCGACGTGCAGGCGAACTGGCTCAAGAAGAGCGGGCTGGCCGCGCAGTTGCGACCGGCGATGCCCGGGCCCGGCGGTTGCACCACGTTGTACTGGTCGACGTTGGATTTCTCCAGCGCGAATTCCAGGCCGGTGGCGAAGTTGTGCTTGATCGAGCCGGTGGTGAATTCACCTGTAAGGTCGGTCTGGTTCACACCCGTGCGGGTATCGGCGATGCGGCTCTTGGCCGAGCGGTAGACATAGCCGAAGGGCAGGTTGCCGGAGCTGTCGTCCGGGTTCGTCCAGATGTAATTGTTCGAGGTAACGCCATAGCGTGTGGTGTTGCGGATGGTGAAGGTGTCGGCGAAGTCGTGCTCGAAGCGCACCGTGCCGATATCGGCTTTCGTCTTGCGGAAATCGCGGTCGGCGAAGCCGTAGAAATTGTTGCGGTCCACGTGCGCGGGTTTGCCGGTACCGGTACCGGCGAAGGGGCCGGTGGTGTACGGGCCGTCGAGCGGAATGCCGCTATCGGGCAGGTCGTAGGTGTTGAGGTGGTAGTAGTCGAGCGTGAGGCGCGTGGGCGTGTTGATGCCGAAGGTGACCGACGGGGCGATGCCGAAGCGCTTGCCCCAGACTTCGTCGCGGCCGGGCACGTCGTTCTTGTGGCCCATGACGTTCAGGCGTGCTGCGATGTGGTCGCTCACCAGGTAGTTCGCGTCCAGCGTGCCACGCTTGTAGTTGTCGGTGCCCAGGCCAAGGCTTGCATCGGTGAAGTTCTCGGCCTTCGGTGCCTTGGTGACGATGTTGATGCTGCCACCCGCCGACCCTCGGCCGGTGTATACCGACGACGGACCCTTGATCACGTCGATCTGTTCCACGTCGAAGGTTTCTCGGGTCTGAGTCCCTGAGTCGCGAACGCCGTCGACATAGATATCCGACACCGCGTCGAAGCCACGTATCAGCGGGCGGTCGCCCACAGCCGTGCCGCCTTCGCCGGCGGCGAAGGTGATGCCCGGCACCGTGCGCAGGGCCTCGGTGAGGGTGGTGGAAGCGGTGCTCTGGATCACCGCCTTGGGGATCACCGATACCGCGCGCGGCGTATCGAGCAGCGGGGCGGTGAGCTTGGGAGAGGCAGCGTTGACGGTATTGGCGCGGACGGCGATCTCGTCGAGCTTGGTCGCTTTCTGGGGGTCCAGGGCGTCGGGCGCGGACGCGGCGGCAGGTTCAGCAGCCGTGGCGGGAACGGCAAAGGCCAGACCCAGGGCGGTAGCAAGCAAGCGGCGGGGGCTCGAGGCCGCCGCGGTCACGAAGTCGAGGGAACGCATCGGGGAGGATCCTTGGCAAGTCAGTTCGGTTCGCTGGCTCGACCGGTGCTGCCGGCCTGGCTCTGGGATGTCGAATCGAAGACCGGCGCGTCCGTTGCGCACTGCCTGCAGGCTGCTTTCCGGTCCCGAAGACCCGGGTAAAACCCGGGCAGACCATCAAGATATCATTAATTACGAATGATTCGCAACTTCATGCGCATTCGCAATTACTCACGGCGGCCCTATCGCCGCCATGACTCGGGCCCACGTTCCCCTCGCCCCACGGACCTTTCGCCACAGCAGCCACCAGCCATGCGTGGCGATGCGGAACGGGTTGTGCGACAGCAACGGCTCGGTAAGGCCGTAGCGACAGGGCTCGCCCGCCTGCTCGGCCGCAAAGCTGCCGAAAAGGCGATCCCAGACGATGAAGACGCCGCCGTAGTTGCGGTCCAGGTAAGGAGCGTTACTGGCGTGGTGCACGCGATGATGCGAGGGCGTGTTCAACACCCACTCCAGCCAGCCAAGCTTGCCGATCAGTTCCGTATGCAGCCAGAACTGATAGAGCAGGTTCGCCGCCGTCACCAGCAGGATCGCAGGCACCGGGAAACCCAGCCACGCCAGCGGTGCGAAGAATACCGCGTTGCTGGTGATGCGCGAGGTCCAGCCCAGCCGGTAGGCTGCGGACAGGTGAAAGCCATTGGTGGAGTGGTGCGCCGCATGCGAAGCCCAGAACCAGGCCACGCGGTGGTCGGCGCGATGCATGGCGTAGTAGCAGAGGTCATGCAGCACCCCCAGCAGCGGCCACGCCCACCACATGTGCATTGGCACCGTCGCCACGCGATGGGCGAAGACGAAAGCCAGTACTGAGCCGGCGATTCCCAGGCCCAGGACGCGCGTGACCACGGCGCGGCCGATCACGTCGCCCAGCGAGGCGAAGTAGTCGCGCCAGTCAAATCGGTCCGATCGCTGCAACCAAAGGTAGATGCCTTCGGCCGCGGCAAGCACCAGCAGCACAGGCGCGGTATATGCAAGCTGGTGCATGCCCGCGGGCATTACGAGCTCTTGGAC
This sequence comes from Pinirhizobacter soli, assembly GCF_015905305.1. Lineage (GTDB taxonomy): Bacteria > Pseudomonadota > Gammaproteobacteria > Xanthomonadales > Rhodanobacteraceae > Pinirhizobacter > Pinirhizobacter soli. The sequence continues at coordinate 1,184,899 of NZ_JADZLQ010000001.1, read as the reverse complement.
TGGCGTGTAGCCACCGCATAGGCGCGGATTTCATCCAGTGACACCTGCCCGTCGTGATTGGCATCGATCTCGTCGAAATGCGAGGAAACGCGCGGCATCGCCTTGGCTTCCTCGCGCGTGAGCATGCCATCACCGTTGATGTCAGCCTTGGTGAAGCGTTCCGCCATTTGCTGGGCGATCTTCTGCATGCGGCCGTTGTCCTGCGCGCAGGCGCTGACGGCGATGAAGCAGAGCGAGAGGAGAATGAAACTACGGCGCATGGCAGGTGCCTTAAGTGGGGGAGGTGCGGACACTTTAGGCACGGCGCCCATGCGGGGCTTTTCGCCGGTGTAGTTAATTTGTAAGCGGATGTTGCCCGTCAGCCGCTGGCCTTGAGAGTCAGCACGGCAAGGAATCCGGTGCCGGGCTGGTTCTCAAGGTCAAGCGAGCCCCCGTGGGCCATCGCCACGCGCCGCACACTGGCAAGCCCCAGGCCGCTGCCAAGGGCATCGCTGCGCGCACTGTTGCCACGCACGAAGGGTTCGCCCAGCAGCGGCAGCAAGGCTGCCGGTACGCCTGGTCCATGGTCGGCGACGGCGAAACGCACAGTGCCGGCCGATTGCGAAAGTTCCACGCGGTAAGGCGGCGCGCCGTGCCTGCGCGCGTTGGCGATAAGGTTGTCCATCGCGCGACGCAGCGCCATCGGCCGGCCGCGCACGTTGAGCGTGGCCGGGCTTTGCACAAGCCATTGAGTCCGGTCGCGTGCGAGCGTTGCGATGAGCTCGGCCAGCACGGCGGCCAGATCCACATCGGCCACGGGTTCTTCCGTGCCATCGCGAACGAAATCGATGAATTGCCCGCTCAGCGTATCGATGGCCGCTATGTCGGCCTCCATGCCTTCGCGCAGCGTGGCATCACCAGGCGGCGCGATCTCCAGCGCAAGGCGCATGCGTGCCAGTGGTGTACGCAGGTCGTGTGACAGCGCCGCCAGCATCAGGTCGCGATCGCGCCGGCTACGCTGCCGTTCGGCTGCGGCCTGGGTAAGGGCTGCGTGCAGTTCCTTGAACTCGCGCGCCGCGCGTGGCGGCATCGGTGGCACGGTACCGCCGGAGACGACGTCGCCCGCGGCATCGGCCAGCATCTTCAAGGGCCGGGTGAGGCTGCGTGCATAGGCCGCGGCGATCAGCAACACCAGCAGGCCCGCCAGCACCGCCGTGACGATCGCCGTGCGGAACAGCGGCGCGCGGAAGCCCGGCAGCGAAAGGCCGATCCAGCCTCGACTGGGTGCGGCGGCCGACACCCAGACGAAGGCACGTAGCCGGCCCTGCATGCGCACCTGACGGTCGGGAAGCTGCGCTTGTAACTCCTCCTGGAGGTTGCGCAACATCGGAAGCACGGGGCGAATGGCCAATGGCGCGGCGGCCGAATGCTCGATGCCCATGGAGGCCAGCTGATCGTCGTGACCTTGTGCCAGCAGGATATCCGCGGCATGTACCTGGGTGGCCAGCACCCGTGCCTCGTAGTCGCTGGCGACGCGGCTGCCGCTGTAACGCAAGGTCGTCGCGCCGATCACCACGATCAGCAGCACCGTAGCCAACAGCAACCACAGCAGGCGGCGAAACAGCGAGGTCGAGGATGTCATGCGCCAGCTTCGTCGGGCACGAACACATAACCATGCCCCCACACCGTCTGCAGGTAGCGTGGCTGGCGCGGGTCTTCCTCGATCAACCGGCGCAGGCGGCTGACCATCACGTCCATGCTGCGGTCGAAGGCGTCATGTTCGCGTCCCCGTGCCGCGCTCATCAGCTGATCGCGGGTGAGCGGCAGGCCCGGCCGGCCGACCAGGGCAGAGAGCACGGCGAATTCGCCGGTGGTCAGCCGCTGCGGTTCGCCGTCGCGCAACAGCCGGCGCGTGCCTAGTTCCAGCACGAACCTGCCGAAGCAAACCTGGCCGCCGTCGATGCGCGGGCCGCCGCCGGGTGCGCGGCCCCGGCGCAGCACGGCATTGATGCGCGCCACCAGCTCGCGCGGGTTGCCGGGCTTCCCCAGGTAGTCGTCGGCGCCTATTTCCAGGCCGACGATGCGGTCGATGTCGTCGCCGCGGGCGGTGAGCATGATGACGGGTGTTTCCACGCCCTGGCCACGCAGGCGCCGGCAGATCGAAAGCCCGTCCTCGCCCGGCAGCATGAGGTCGAGCACGATCAGGTCGACGTGGCCGCGCGAGAGTGCCTTGTCCATTTCCTTGCCGTCACCCACGGCCTGCGCGCGGAAGCCTTGCTGCTCCAGGTAGCGCACGAGCAAATCGCGCAGGCGCGCATCGTCGTCGACGACGAGAATATTTGCAGGGGGCGGGGTTTCGGCCATGGGGGAATTCTGCACCGTGTCCACCGGGGCGACGAGTGCTGCGTTTGTAACAGGATGTTTCCCGGTGCCCGGATGGCAACAGCCCGTTGCAAGCGCTTGCAACGGGGCTGCGGATCGCGGCAAGGGAAGCGCGCAGCATGGTGGCCGGGGCAATCGGCCCCGTCGATGCGAGGAGCGGAACCATGGTACGCATGATGATGTGTGGTGTTGCCCTGGCCGTGCTGGCCGGGATGTCGCTGCCCGCCGATGCCGCGGGCCGTTTCGCGGCCGGCGGCATTGCCCGTGGCCCTGCCGGCGGCTTCGTTGCCGGGCACGCAGGTGGCTTCCGGGGCCCGCGCGGCGCCGCAGGTATCCACGGCCGCACCACTACCGGCGATGGTGCCGGCGATCGCCGTACCGCCAGCGCAGGCGCGGTGCGTGGTCCCAATGGCAGTACGGCCGAACGCGCGGGCAGCACCACGCACTCGGCGGACGGCTCCATGCAGCACCAATCCGGTTTCAAGGCCAATGGCGCCACGGGCGGCTCGATCAGCAGCCAGGGGTCGTCGTACCGCAATGCCGATGGCAGCGCCGGTGTCAGCCGCACGACCACCGCCACCGGTGCCAACGGCGGCACCTACCAGGGCTCCACCACTGGCGCGACCGGGCAGGGCGTGACACGCACGCGCGAGGTGACCGGGGCCAACGGCAACACCTATAACGGGCAGACCACGGTAAGCAAAGACGGCATCACCCATACCGGTGGCTGCACCAACGCCTCGGGCCAAGCCATCGCCTGCCGCTGACATCTTACGGAGAACCACGATGTCCCGCCGAAACCTCCTCACTTTCATGCTGTTGCTTTGCGGGTTCCTGCTCGCCGGCATGGGCCGGGCCGACAGCGTGCTGCGCGACGAGTCCTGGGGCACGGGGACGAGGCGGACGATGGATGTCTATACGGTGCCGGCGAGGTCGCTGGCACCGGTCATCGTGATGGTGCACGGTGGCGGCTGGCGCATCGGTGACAAAGGCAATCCTGGCCTGGCCGAACCCAAGGCCGCGCACTACAACGCGATGGGTTATGTATTCATTGTCATCGACTACCCGCTCCTGCCTGAGGCCGACCCGCTGACCCAGGCACGCGAGGTGGCGCACGCACTGGCCTTCATCCAGCAGCACGCAGCCCGCTGGCATGGCGATGGGCGCCACGTGGTGTTGATGGGCCACTCGGCGGGCGCGCACATCGTGTCGTTGCTGGCATCGTCGCCGGAACTCGTGCGCCAGGCCGGCGCCGTGCCGTGGCTTGGAACTGTGGCGCTGGACAGCGCGGCGCTGGATGTCGGGCGGATCATGCGCGGTCCGCATTTGCCGCTTTACGACCAGGCTTTCGGCAACGATCCTGGCTACTGGTCGCAGGTGTCGCCATTGGCCCGGCTGGGTGCGCGGCCTGCACCCATGTTGCTGGTGTGTTCGAGCCTGCGGCTGGAATCATGCCCGCAGGCGCGCGCATTCGCCGCGAAGGTTGCGTCGCTGGGTGGCACTGTTCGCATGCAGCCAGAAGCGCTTTCCCACCGCAACATCAACATCACACTGGGCAAGCCAGGTGCGTACACCAACGCCGTCGACAATTTCCTGCGGTCGCTCGGCGGAGCCATGCCATGAATCGGTAAAGATTCTGTCATTGATGCCTCCCCACACTGGGACTTTTATCCCACCTGGCAGGCATCGATGAAAAAGCTCACCCTCGTCCTCGGCATCCTCATGGCGCTGGAGGGCGGCCAGGCGATGGCTGCGAACTTCACCGTGACCAATGGTCAGACCCTCACGGCGGGGCAGACGCTTGCCGCAGGTCAGGCCGGCACGGTGGCGGCGGGCGGCACGCTGCAGGTGGGCGGCAGCACCAACGCCGTGACCATTACCGGTTCATCCACGTTTACCAATAGCGGCACGGTTGCCCAGACCGGTACCGGTCGCGCCATTCGCGACAACACCGGCAGCCTTACCCTCACCGTCACCAACAACGCCGGCGCCAGCATGAGTGCGGCCGATGGCGATGTGATCCAGATGAACAAGGCCAACAGCAACATCACTTTCTACAACAGTGGCCTGCTGAGTTCGGCCAACGCCTCCGCGGGCGGTTCGCAGGCGATCGACTTCAACGCCATTACCACCGGCCAGAACACGCTCTACAACTACGCCACCGGTGTGATCACGGCCAACGAGGCGGACGCTGTGCGTCCCGGCGTCAACGGCTTCGTCTACAACGACGGTATCATCCGCGCCACGGTCAACCCCGGCAGCACCAGCAGCAGCGATGGCGTGGACTTGCAGGCGAACAGCGGCATCACCATCGTCAACGCCACCACGGGCTCAGCTTCCGTGGTGGGAACCGGGACGATTGAAGGCGCGCGCCACGGCATCACTGGCGGCAATACCGATACCAGCACGGATGGCACGTTCACCCTGAACGTCACCAACAATCTCGGCGGCACCATCCGTGGCGACAGTGGTTCGGGCATCAACCTGGACGGTTTCAACAACAAGGAGAAGGTAACCGTCGTCAACCACGGGACGATCACCGGCGGCAGCACCACCGGCGATGGCGATGGCGTGGACATCGACGGCGTGGTGAACCTCATCAACACCGGCACCATCATCTCGCGCCAGGCCTTCAACGACACCAGTGAAGGCGTTACCGTCGGCGGTGGCAGCATCGTCAACAGCGGCACCATCGAGGGCGACAACGTCAATGGTGGCGTCGGCCGCGGCATCACGCTAGCGGGCCTGGATAAAGATCCGGTAACGGGCAACCCGATCCCGGTGCAGGGTATTTTCGCCGACACGTCGGTGACCAACAGCGGACTGATCCGCGGACAGAGCGATTCGGCCATTGCCTTCACCGGCGCCGCCACGCCTTTCAACGTGACCTTGACCAACCTTGCCGGTGGCACGCTCGAAGGCGGCGGCAGCGCAGCCGTCGTGTCGACCGGCGCGCAGGACGCGACGGTGGTGAACTACGGCACGATCACTGCCGATGGCGGCGGCAAGGCGGTGGACCTCGGTAGTGGCCATTCGCAGCTGCAGATCCTTGGGGGTTCGGCGGTGGTCAACGGAGATATCTCCGGTGGCACCGGCGACAGCTCGTTGCTGGTGGCGCCTGGTTCCGGCAACGCCTTCAGCTATGGCGGGATCATCTCGAACTTCGCCTCGGTCGGCACCGGTGCTGGCACGGTGACGCTCACGGGCGCCAATACCTATACGGGCGACACCACCGCGACCGACACACGGCTAGTGCTGGGCAACGCCAGCGCACTGGGCACGGGTCGCCTGCTAGCCGTACGTCCGACGGTGGTTTACGGCAGTGGCCTGTCTATTGGCAATGCGATCGTGCTCCAGGGGGACACCACGCTGGAGGTGGACGGCGCGGACATCGCCACGCAGGCAGGCGTGATCTCCGGTGCGGCGGCATGGCAGAAGGCCGGCACCGGCACCCTGGTGCTCTCGGGCGTCAATACCGCGACCGGTGGCACCACCGTGCAAGCGGGTAGTTTGCAGGTGGGTAGCGCCGCGGCGCCCTCGGCGAGCCTGGCGGGCAACGTGCAGGTGGCTGCAGGCGCCACGCTCACCGGTGGCGGCAGCATCGGCGGCAATGTGGTCAATGCAGGCACCGTGGCTCCTGGCGTGGGCCTGGGCACGCTCACCATTGCTGGCAACTACACGCAGCAGGCCGGTGGCACGCTTGCCATCGACGCGACACCCGCGGGCCAGTCCGACCAACTGATGGTTAGCGGCAAGGCTGCCATCGCTGGTAGCACGCTGGTGTTGGGGCTGGGTGGAAACTGGGCGCCTCGCACCAACTACACCATCCTTACTGCCGCGCAGGGCGTCAGCGGGCAATTCGCCAGCGCTTCATCCAGCCTGGTGTTCCTCAACCCCGTGCTTTCGTACACCGCCAACACCGTGGGCCTGTCGCTTGAGCGCAACGACATCGCCTTCGCCTCGACGGCAGTTACCGCCAATGAGCGTAATGCCGCCGGTGCGCTGGAGAGCCTGGGCTTTGCCAGTCCGCTTTACAGCGCAGCCACCTTGCTCGATGCGGCATCCGCCGCGAAGGCGTTCGACCAGGTATCGGGTGAACTTCATGCCAGCACGCGCACGGCGCTGATGGACGATAGCCGTTACGTGCGCGATGCCATCAACCAGCATCTGGCCAGCACCGCTTCCGGCGGCGGAGCTCCTGCCGTTGATGCCTGGACGGCGGCCTGGGGCCACGGCGGCGACCACGACGGCAACGACAATGCTTCGCGCCTGCAGGCCAACGGCAGTGGCCTGCTGCTCGGTGCGGATATCGCCGCCGGTGCCAATGGTCGCGTCGGTGCGGTGGTCGGGACAGGGCAGAACTCGCTGAGTGTGGACGGTCTGGAGTCCTCGGCGCATGTGACCGCCACGCATGCCGGCATCTACGGCGGTACCGCGTTTGGCGGCCTGCGCCTGCAGGCAGGCGTCGCTCACGCATGGCAACAGGTGGACAGCCACCGCTTCCCGGTCGTTGGGAATTTCAACGGCGCCACGAGTGGCAGTTACGACGCATCGACCACGCAAGCCTACGTGGAAGGTTCGTATCGCTTCGAACTGGGCGGCGAGTCGTCGGTTGAGCCGTTCCTCAACGTGGCTGACGTACGCCTGCATACCGATGGCTTTACCGAGCATGGCAGTGATGCCGCGTTGGTCGTCCAAGACCAGACGAGCCACCAGGTGCTGGGGACGCTTGGGCTGCGCGGTAGCTTCGAACTGGCGCCGGGCGGCATCTTCGCGCACGCAAGCCTGGGCTGGCAGCACGCCTCAGGCGACCGCGACGCGACGGCACGCGAGCGCTTCGCCGCTGGCGGCGTGGATAGCTTCAATGTCGATGGCGTGCCTGTGGCGGCTAACGCCGGGGTCGCCACGCTGGGCGTTGGCTTCCCCATCGGTCGCTACACCACGGTCGACGCCAGCTACCAGGGCCAGTTCGCCAGCCATGCCACCGACCAGGGCGCACGGCTGTCGTTGTCCGTGGCGTTCTGATCGGCAGCGGTGCGATGGACTGGCGTCAACCGGCCCGTCGCACCGCGTCGTCCGTCGCGCCTTTGATCATCTTCAGGGCTGACGCCTTGCTTCTGCCCTTTGCCACAAGCTGGCTATAGACCGGCAGACCGGTCAGCACGAACAGCATGTCGGCAAGGTCGGTGGCTGAACGCGCACGGATGTCGCCTTGCTTCACCATGCGATCAACCACGGTCGACATGGTCATCCGTCGCCGCTCGTGGCGCGATGCAAGGCTTTCGGTGAATTCAGGATCCGACCCCGCGGCATCGTGCAACCGGGCCAGGGGTACGTGGTCGATACTCCAGAAATCGCAAAAGATATTCACCAGGGCGTCGAGGGTGGCATGGGGATCCTCCAACGCCATCGCCTGCGGGATGCGGTGCAGGCCGCCACGCTGGGCGACATCATCGAACACGGCTTCCAGCAACGCGCGGCGTGAGCCGAGTTGGTTGTAGACGGTCAGGCGTGTCACACCCGCCGCCTTCGCTACGTCTTCAAGAGAGAACGACGGGCCTGCACCTTCCCGGAGCAGGGTCAGGGCGGCCTCGACGATGCGCGCGCGCGTCTGCGCGGCGGCTTCCTCGCGTGACTGGTTCTTGTACGGCCGGGTGGCCATGTTGCGAACTCCAAAAATTAACTATACAGTCTGTATATCCAAATGAGGAATACAACCATGCAGTGGATCGTGATCGCGTTGATTGTGTTGCATGTGGTGACCGGTGTCTTCTGGGCCGGATCGTCCTTCGTGCTCGCCCGCATGGGCGGCCTCCTGGTCGAAAAGCTTGCCTTTCCGCAGTTTGGCGCGGGCGTTGCCACGCTGTGCTTGGGGATGGCTACGTGGTTTCTAGCCCTGCGCGGGCTGCCGCCGACGCCCGGATTTCATGTGCTGGGAATCGGCGCGGCATGTGCGGTGCTGGCGCTTATCGTCCAGGCCAGCGCGCTACCTGCGGTAAAAACGCTGAAGGGTGCCCAAGGGGACTCATCACCCCAGCAACGGCGGGTACTGATCAGCCAGCGTGTGGCCGCCGGCCTTTTGTTGCTGGCGGTTCTGGCAATGGCTTCCTGGAGCCATGTCTAGCTGGTAGCGGGTTTTTCTTGCCCGGCAGAGTCCATCGGGACACAAAGCAGGATGCCGCCGACGCGATTGCCGTCTTCGTCGTGCAGCGGGTAGGCGGAGCCTGTGGCGGCAAGCACCGAGCCATCGGGGCGCCGGATGCGCCAACGCGATTCGAGCACGGTTTCACCGTGGCGTACCGCGCGGACCAATGGCAGGTCGGGTGATGGGAAGGGGCGGCCTTCCACGGTGAACAGGCCATGCAGCAGGCTGTAGTCGTCCGGCACGGCGCCCAGGCGTATCGTGCCGTGCATCGCCATCGCGGGTGGATTGGCATAGACCAGTTCGCCCGTGGCGTTGGCGATGATCACGCCTTCATCCCACGCGTTCAGCCGTTGGCGGGCGTCCTCGTCGAACACCCATGGTTGGTCGAGCAGGGTATTGAGGTCGACGAAGTGCAAAGCCTTTAGGCCCCCTTCCATCCACGCCCGACGCGTGGCTTAGCTTGGCACCGCCGGCCACGCGCGCGCAATCGTCCAAACAGAAGAGCCCCGCCGATTGGCGGGGCCCTGTCTGAAGCCTTCTTCCAATGATCTGCTGCGGTTAGAAGATATAGGGCGTTTCCGTCCGCGAGGTATCGGGCGAGCCATCAGGATGGGTGAACCACAGCAGCAGGTTCTTCCCGCGCGGGCAGCCGGTGCCGTCCACGACGCTTGCCAGCGTGCCGCTGCTGGTGCCGATGTCGCGGGCGTAGCAGCTGCCCAGGCTGTCACCAAAGCGGAAGGCCTGGGTGCTGGCCTGGCCGGTGTGGCCGGTGACAGCGTTGTCGGTGAAGGTGAGGGTGTCACCGGTATGGATGGTGTTGCTGGTGTCGGTACGGTAGAGGGTGAGGCCCCCGGCCTTCTTGATGAAGTGCCGTTCGAAGCCCTGCGCTACGGAACTGGGCGCCGACACGTAATTGCCGGCGTCGTCGAAGTTGTAGGTGAAGTCGGCCTTCAGGGGATAACTGGCCGTCAACGTGGCCGTCACCGGCAGGCCGAAGATGCCTTCGCGCGTGGTGGTGGTGCTGTTGACGCTTGTCGTCTGGTCGATGGCCTGGTTGTAGGTGGTGGTGTTGATGGAGAAGGCCTGGGTATTGGCGAAGGCCACCGTCTGTTTCACGCTGGTGCTTACGCGGCCGTGCGAGGTATCGACATAACCGGCGAGCTCGAATGTGCGCGACGCGTTGGTGACCACGTTGCCGCCGATCACGCCATCGGTATCGGTGAGGTTGTTCGCCACCGTGGCCTGCGGCGGCTGGCTTGCCAGCGTATTGGCGGTCACCGCACCCGTTACCACTTTGCGATGGTGGTCCAGGTAAACGAAGAGGTTTCCCGTGACCGAGAAATAACTGTTGGCGCCGGTAACGCCGATCGCAAGCGTATGCGCCTTGCCGTCGTTCAATTGCGAGGCGAAGGGCGTGAGGTCTACACGGTAGGGCAGGAAGTTCAACGTCTGCACGCCCGTGGTGGGCCGCCACATGTACGGATCGATGCCGCCAGTGAAGATCCACGGGTAGATCGGTGCCACACCAGCCGCCTTGCCATCGATGCTTACCTGTGTCTCGCGGTAGGCGCCGCCGCCGCAGCTTTCCGCTTCGTCGGCGACTTCATTGGGAACGCACGAATACCAGAACTCATCGCCTTGCTGGCCTTGCGCGAATACGTCCACATAGGCCCGTTCGATGTTGGTGGGCAGGGTGATGCTCCGTGACAGCAGGTCCGCGCCGGTGTTGAGGTTCACCGGGCTGCCGGCGCCGCCATCGGAAAGTGCATATACCGCATCGGGCGATTGCGCCGCCGGGACGAGCAGGGATGATTTATAGAACACCAGCTTCGCCGAGCCATGGATCACGCCGGTATAGGTGTCGTCGACGATGTTTCCCAGCACCGCCTGGCCCGTCTGCGCGCTGCTTAGAAGGCTTGAGAAGTCGGTGACGTCGCGCTCGATGTGCCAGCTCGGCGCCACCGCGGCGGAGGGCTCCTCCGTGGTACCGAAATAGATGTTGGAGCCAGCCAGCCACAGCGACGCCGTGCGGTCGAACTGGCGCCCGGCGGTGACGGAGAAATCGCCTTCCAGCACGACCTTCGACCAGGGTCCCTTGCAGCCGGCGGGCGGCGCATAGGTGTAGGGGTGGTTGGAGAAGTCGGTGAAGGTGAAGTCGCTGAAGAGCTGCACCGTGCAAGACGCCGTGTTTGGGCGCGGCACGGACGGATCGGCCACGGCCACGTTGGGCGAGCCGAGCGTGAAGCCGGGCGGCGTGGCAGCGGATGCGCCACCGGCAAACAACGCCGCCAGGGAAATGAGTGCAGCCAGGCGCAAGTTCTTGCGCCAAGGAACGCGGATAACGGACATGTTTTTGAGCCCTCGCGAACAGCCGATGACCCCCTGTCCGCCGAACGTAGCATGCCCGAACCCTACAAAGACATACGTGGGTCACGATTGGACGGCCATACGCGGTCGCCAGCGTTGAGATTGAGCATCGTCCGATGTGTCGGCCGAGTTCATTTTGAGAAAATCCGTATGGATTCGCCTTGCGGGGCCCGCGATCATGCACGCGCTGCCGGGGTACCGGCAGCCGGGGAATAGAAGCCCCCGTCGCATGGTCCGGCCCCGCAGCAAGTGTTGCGGGGTTCGGGTTTCCCGCCTTCCGGCGGGCGACCAGGTGGGCGCAAGCCCAGCCGTCCATGTGCGGTCTTCTATCCTGGCTCGCCCGCCACTCCTACCTCGAAATAGGGACCGGCGAGCTATGAGGGCGAATGGACGTGCCCGGCTTGCTGAAGCAAGCCCGCGTTGTTTCACTGTCGTGTAGAAAGCGGCACGCGGACCAGGGCGCAATGCCTGGTGCGTTCATTCGCTTAATCCGTTTGAAGCAAAATTCATCTCGGGTCCGACGCTTTTCGCGAACTCGTTGTTCTCTAAAACTTCACGGTAGTCGTCCAGGGAAAGAATTGTCGCGCCAGGTCCAGGCGATCCTCGAAGAACTTCGTCCCCTGACAGGCAATGGGAAGTATGTTTTCCCTTCACTGCGGGGTCTGACGCGGCCGTTTAACGAGGGCACCATAAACATGCCTCTGCGTAATATGGGCTACGCGAGCGACGTTCAGGCGGTCCATGGCTTCCGGTCGATGGCGTCGACGATCCTCAACGAGGACGGTTGGAATCCCGACTGGATCGAGCGCCAGCTGGCCCACATTTAGGCTAGCACCCCGGTCGACTATAACTATTCGCAATACCTTCCCGACCGCCCGCGCATGATGCAGGCTTGGGCAGACCTGCTCGACACCCTCCGAAAGGGCGCCGACATCATTCCGCTGTTTCGTAAAGGCTCTGCTGCGTAAAGGCCATTTTCCACCGATCACGGGCGAGTACCGCTCGACTCAGTGCTGCATGCGGATACTTGGCGTCGGCAAGGGCTTTCACCTTGTCGACGAATTGCGGTGTAGCCCTGCATCCAAGGTAAATCGCTGTTAGCTCTCGTGGGTCAAACGGCGCAAACTCGAAGTCATCATTCGGATTTCTGCCCGCTCCGGTTGCGATTCGCCATTCTTGCTCATAGCTCCAAGCCGAAGCTTTCGCGGCAATGATGTTTCGCGTAATTCGCCTGTCAAAAGCGTTTTCATCGCCAGCAAACATAGCCGCTATAGCAGTGGTCGTAGCTATCATCGGGACTTGTTCCAAATAATCCACGGGGAAAGCTTCTTTGTAGGGGCTGTCGAGATCCGGATGATCCTTGAATTCAAGGACGGCGCCACGGTGATCTTCCGCATAGTGCGACCACATCAAAAGGCTATCGTTGATCTCGCTAAGACAAAGGATCTTCGTCCTCGCCATATCTTCCCTAATGTCGCGGCAAAATCGTTCGGTTAGACCGGGAAGCCCCACAAGTGATTCGCGAATACCGACCGCAATATGGTCGCGGAAATTGTGTTCACCCATGCTCAAAAAGTGATCAGAGAACCGCGTGAGCAGACGGCCCATTTCGTTTTGCGGCGGATTGGCCGCCCGGCCACTCACTCTTGCCCAGCATCTGTCGGTCGCTAACACTAGGACTTCTTCGTGGTCATAGTCCGCACGAAGATCGAAATTCATATCGAACGGATCGTTAAAACAACTGGGTCGAGACCACTTTAGTGATTCGTTTCCCAGAATGGCTAGAGCGGATGCCGACGTTACATACTTATAAAAAGCCGCCGGTTGTTGTGGCATTGACGTTTCCCATAGCTAGGCGGCCATATTATCTCGTTCGGCAATTCTTGAGTCGATCCAGCCTTGAACCTCTATGTCTACCCACGCCGATGAAGTGCCAAACTTCACTGGCTTGGCGAATGTGCCGGCAGTCATGCGAGCGTAGATGGCGCTTCGGCTGAGCGCCGTCCGGCTTTTACTTCTTCAAGCTTTAGCAGCTGGCGATCGCTCATCGCCTTACCTTTTCATTGCTTGCGGTGTCCTCGGTCTCATGACCGGGGGATCCATGGTTTTTTCCTTTTCGAAAGTGGGTGTGCCGTGTGGCGGGGGTATGTAGAAACGGCACGCCAGTAGGCCGCCATTAGCCCTTTGCGCTTGCCCCAGGCCTTCTCGGCCTCATCATTCGCCTGATGACGCAAGTCCCTCATCAGGGCTTCAAGCGGTGCACGCAGCCTAGCTGGCAGTGCTGTGAGGGTGGCGCCGGCGGGCAGGTCGAGCAGGGGGTTCTTGTAGCCCATTAGTTGCAGCGCCTCTGGATCGCGAGCACCATCGGTGCAGAGAAGTGAATGGGGATATCACGCATGGGCTTGGCTCTCCTGCTTCGCCCCTACAACGCGGAACTGGGGTTGTGGACGAACGTCGCGTTCGGCGTTGGGCTGCTGTTGTTTCTGGCGGTCGGTCTTGTGGCCGGGTTCGTTCATCGATGGAAGACCCGACACGAGCGGGGACGCCATGCAGCCCTGCACCGGGTCCGTGAACGGCAGAACAGGCGCCCCTAGCGCCGCGCCCACCTCTAGGCGCACCTTGAAGGGTGGATACTGAGATTGGAAGTGCAGGCATGAATGAGTACAGCGCGCCGGACTTTGTTCCATATGTCGAGCGTGTGGAAACTAAGGGGATGTCATCTGGTTCGGCCTATTGCTGACGAGTTTTGACCGCAAAGAGGTGTAGCGATCGCTGGCATGCATTGATGAGGCGTCCGCCTTGCGAGCGGCGAGAGATGAGTTGTTCAATAACATCGATCGGTAGTCGTCACGGAAGGGGGGATTACGCATGGCACTGGCCTTTGCATCAGGCAGTAATTGGCTGGCCGAACATCCGCATACTTTGATCAGCTTCGCTTTGGGGCTGCTTGCAGGTTCGGTCATCACCATTCCGCTGGGATGGACCTTGCCGGGCACCGCGGCCTCTCTCGTCGGAGCGACCGTTGGAGTAGCAGGAGCGGTGGGAGGCGGCCTTTGGGCGGCGAACGCTAAGCAACGACAGGAGGAGCGGCGTGCGGACATGGCGAACCATGATATGGCTGCCATGGTTGCTTCGGCGATCGTTCCTGAAATTGCATCCGCGCGCAAAACTCTCCTCCTCATATCCACGTCCCTTAGGTCGGCAATTGATATCGCCGATAAGGACAAGAGTACGGCTGCCGTAGCAGGCGTTTTGGGTGCGGCAAATATTGAGACCGCAATGTGCGAGCGATTTATGGGCCAATTCCAGGTCTTCGGATCGCATGCCGCAGAGTTGGTGGAGGCTGTGGGTGCAATGATGGATGTAACGAAAACGAGTGAGACGGCGTTCCGCTTGGTGAAATCTGTCTCTTGGAGTGAAATGCGAGAGGTCATGGTCCAGCGCACCAAACTTGCGAACTACTACGCAGCCAATTTGGAATCTGCCATTAAGATTCTTCGTACATTCCATCCTCGCGGCTCTCAGGACCAGTTCTGGAACATTTGGCTTGGAGTGGTGTAGAGAAATGGAGGCCATTTTGGCGATCACGCGGTCTCACCATCACAACCAGCCCCGATAGCACCACGATCAGTTGTGGCTGTGAACGTCTTCCAGTTGACCCAGCCGCGGCGGCAGTGAAAGCCCCACTCCCGGAGCCGCGGCCCGGTAATGAACAGTGCGGCACGTCTCGCTCGGCAGCAGGGAGATGCGGTGCGCGGCCCGAGCCCTGCGGAAGACCGCGGCGCCTGGCTGGCGCACCACCTAGTGCTCGATGCCCCCGGCGCGGATGGTGTGCTCGGTATACCGGCCCTCGATGAGGATGTTGCAGTTCCGCCACGGATGGCCGCCTGGCTAAAGTTGCCTTTTGACGAGCCTCTGGACCCAGATGAGGCGGGCGCCATGCTCGAATACATCGCGAACTAGAAGCTGAATCACTCGGGCTTCCAGTCCTTTCCTAACAAGTCGGACAACGATCCCGGGGTCGCCCGCGGAGGGAGTCCAGAAAAGGGCGGAACGAGGGGCGGAATGAGGGGCGGCATAGCCGGATCGGGCATATGCTTATGAGCGTCCACGGGGCTCTTAATGAACTCCCACGCCGGTGGCGGAAGCCACCCATAGGAATTTACTCCACCGGAAACGTCGACGATGATGAAGATCCGGGTGGGGAACGTCTCATGGATAAAGTTCGTCAACTCAACGGGCGTGCGCCACGATGCAATCAGCACTCCAGTGTCCACGACCTTCATCCAGTTTCGAACCATGAAAGTGCTGTCCAGCAGCGCGATATAGCTGTCCCGATCGTAGTCGACCGTTAGAAGGAAGGATTTCATGCGTTGTCTCCGTGTTCGATCACAGGATTTGGGACAGGCTGTTCAGAGACGACGCGCGCAGTGTAATCGTGGCTGGGGCTCTGGCGGGCATTGAACTGGAGATTCAGATTCAATGCCTCGATCCGATATGGCTCTGTTTGCAGTCGGTCGGGGTCCTTAAAGCTCCAGAAGACATAGGCGGTTCCGGTCAACACTGCCGATCCACCAAACAACCAGCGACTCAGGGATCGCAAATGCTCATCTGGCTGTAAGTGGCAAACGAAACATATGATCCCCAACGCGACCGTGAGCCACAGCAATGGCGCGACGATGCTTCTCGTCCGAACAATACCGAGCTTGTCCGTAAGGCCTTTGAAGGCATTCTTCATCTAGTTCCCCTATACCGACTGGCGGTGCCAGCTGGCCGCAAGTAGTTTACCTGCCGTAAGGCGCGTGGCCCCATTGATTCTTATAAATAATCTGCTGCGATCCTGTCATCGCAGGAAGTAACCACTCATCAAAGCCTCCGCCAAAGCCGGGGCTTTTTCGTTTTTGACGGGATAGATCAGCGGTCAGATCGCTGGGCCCATAACCCGGAAGTCCCGGGTTCGAATCCAGGTGCCGCCTCCACCGCGCCGTCCTCATCGGGGGCGCCGGGCATCGTCGCAGCCTCCCCCTCTGCGACGGTGGCCACTTATTCGAGGATCCAGCTATGGCCCGATCGCCGCAGATCAGGCTGGCGGCGAGAACGTGTGCACATTTCTGGATATGCGCCCGCCTGGTCGGAGATCGGTAGCGACCTGCTCGCTCGGTCGGACGACGGCTACAACGTCCTGGTGGGCTCTACGGCCGCCGTGCCGCTGCTGTTTAAGAGCTATGCCGAACCCCCGATGGTGCACAACGCGGCCATGAACTCCGATGCCGCCGGCCGCTACCAGTTCATGGTCCGCTATTGGCGTGCCTATCAGGAGCAGATGGCGCTCCCTGACTTCGGACCGGTGAGCCAGGACATCTGGGCCATCCAGGTCATTCGCGAGTGCAAGGCCCTGGAAGACATCAGGGCCGGGCGCCTAACGCTTGCCATCGATAAGTGCAAAAGCTGCTGGGCCAGCTTTCCCGGTTCGCCTTATGGGCAGGACACAAACACCGCCATGCAGCGAACCTACCTGGCAGCAGGTAGGAAGTTCGGTGTCGCCTGTTGGATATGCCGCAATTGCCGGATATCTGGCTCGGCTAGTCCACAGCCGTCCGAGGCCAACCACCTCAGATTGCAAGTATGGGTGTGGCTAGGATTGCGTGAGGGTGACTGAAAGTGTGGTGCCCAAGCGCCTGTCGGCCATACTTCGATTCCTATTTCCGCAAAAAAAACCCCGCCACGAGGGCGGGGTTTTGTACTTCCATCAAGCCGCTTCGATTACCAGATCTTCACCTGGTGATCGGCGTCGCGGACCATCTTGTCGCCCGGCTTGCACTGGTAAGCCTTGGCAAAGGCTTCCATGTTCGACGGGGCGCCGATGGCGCGGAGCTGGGCCGGGGCGTGCGGATCGACGTTGAGATACAGCAGCGCCTGTTTCTCGCGGATGGCGCCGCGCCATACGCGGGCCCAGTTCAGGAAGAAACGCTGGTCCTGGGAGTAGCCGTCGATCTTCTCGTCAGCTTCCTTCGGGTTCTTCTTAAGCGCTTCCTGCAGCGCGTCGTAGGCCACGTTCAGGCCGCCGAGGTCGGCGATGTTCTCGCCCAGGGTCAGCTGGCCGTTGACGTGCGCATCGGGCTTGTCCTTGATCGGGGCGTAATCGTTGAACTGGGCCACGAGCTTGGCGGTACGGGCGTCGAACTTGGTGCGGTCGTCCTTGGTCCACCAGTTCTCGTTGTTGCCGTCGCCGTCGAACTGGCTGCCCTGGTCGTCGAAGCCGTGGCTGGCCTCGTGGCCGATCACGGCGCCAATGCCGCCGTAGTTGATGGCGTCGTCACCGTTTGCATCGAAGAACGGAGGCTGCAGGATCGCGGCCGGGAAGTTGATCGTGTTGTCGGTGGGGTTGTAGTAGGCGTTGACCGTCTGCGGGGTCATGCCCCATTCCTTGCGGTCGGTCGGCTGGCCGATCTTGGCGATGTCGTAGTGGTAGTTGAAGTCCGCCGCGGCCATCACGTTGCCGTAGTAGTCGTCGCTCTTGACGTTCAGGCCCGACCACTCACGCCACTTGTCGGGGTAGCCGATCTTGGGCAGGAAGGTGTTCCACTTGGCGATGGCCTTGGCCTTGGTGGCGTCGCTCATCCAGTCGAGGTTCTGGATGCGCACCTTCAGTGCATTGCGCACGTTGTCCACCAGCTCCTGCGCGCGGGCCTTGGCCTCGGGCTGGAACACCTTGTCGACGTACAGCTTGCCCAGCGCCTCGCCCATGGACGAGTTCACCGCCGTCAGCACGCGCTTCCAGCGGGGCTTCTGTTCCGGCTGGCCGGCGAGCGTCTTGCCGTAGAAGTCGAACTTGTTGTCCTGGAAATTCTTCGAAAGGTACGGCGAGGCGTCGTCGATGGCATGGAAGCGCAGGTACGCCTGCCAATCGTTGACCGGAGTGGCGGCCAGCATCTTGTCGAACTCGGCGAAGAACTTCGGCTGCGACACCGAGAAGCCCTTGTCGACCTTCACGCCCTGGGCGTCGAAGAACTTCTCCCAGTTGAAGTGCGGGGTGATCTTGTCGGCATCTTTCACCGAGACGAAGTGGTACTGGTTTTCCGGCTTGCGCAGTTCCACCGGCGCCAATGAGGCCGCCGCCAATTGCGTTTCGAACTTCATCACGGCGTCCGCCTGCTTCTGCGCGTCGGCCTCGGCCACGCCGCCCAGCTGCAGGGTCTTGGCGATGTATGCAACGTACTGCTTGCGTAGCTCCGCGTGCTCGGGCTTGGTGTAGTAGTCCTTGGTGGGCAGGCCCAGGCCGCTCTGATTCACGTAGCCGATCTGCATCTTGGCGTTCTTGAAGTCGGCGCCGGAGCTGAAGTCGAACACCTTGCTGTCGCCGTGCGAGAAGCTGTCGTTGATGAAGGCGACAAGGTCGGCCGGGGTCTTCAGGCCGTCGATCTTCTCAAGCTGCGGCTTGACCGGATCGATGCCCGCGCGGTCGACCGAGGCTTCGTCCATGCCCGAGTGATACAGCCAGCCGATCTTCTGCTCGACCGAACCTGCAGCCGCGCTGTCGGCGTTCTTGGCTGCGGAGTCAACGATATCGTGCTGGGTGTTGAGGCTGGCTTCGGCCAGCTTGTCGAACGCACCCCAACGGGTGCGGTCATTCGGGATCGGGTTGGCGGCGATCCACTTGGAGTTCACGAATCCGTTGAAGTCGTCGCAGGCCTGGATCGAGGTGTCGATATCGGCAATGTTGAACGTCGGGCCGGCTGCGGACGCGGCGGCGGCCGGGGCAGCGGCGGTCGAGGCGCTGGCGGCGCTCTGTGACGGGGCCGGCGTGCTGGCGGGGGCGGCATCGTCGTGTTTGCCGCAGGCGGTAGCCGCCAGGGCCAGGCTGACGGCGAGCGCCAGCGGCTTGATGAACTGGGTGGTCATGGATGTCCCTCTGTGTGGAAACGACCCCGGCGGCCGGGGGTGACGGTCGAGACTAGGCAAAAAGTCATGGTGTCTACAGTGTCGAAGGTAACGCCGGTTTCTGCTGCAACCGCAGCACGGGGTAGGCCCCCACGCCCTGCACGGTGTACCAGGGCGAGCGTACGAAGAAGAAAAACAGCCGCGCCCGGGCATTGGCGGCGAACGCCTTGTCGTCGTTCAATTTTTTCTCAAATTCGGCTTTGAGGGCAGGATCGGAGTCCATCATCTTGCGGGCCAGGGCCTCCAGTACCCGGGGTTCACCGTATTCCTTCGGCTCGAAGGTGGCATCGAAGAAACCCCAGTGCAGGAGCGAATCAGGTGCCTGGGGCTCGAGCAGTTCGATCGCCACGTTGGCGGCGCGCTGGTCCATCGGCACGATCACCGAGCCTGCCGGCAGGGTCACGTGGCGCTTGACGGTTGCCTGGGTGAACGATTGCAGCATCAGATGCCCTTCGAAGGGCTTGGAGGCCCAGACCGGGTTGTCCAGCTGGTAGCCGTCGGCATCGACGGTGAGGGGCGCTAAGAGCCTGTGGTAGGTGATGCCGTGGGCGTCGAGCCGGGCGATGGCTTGCGTCCACTGGGCGGGGACGGCGTAGGCCGCTGGCGGCGTGATGCTTATGTCCGGCAGCAGGCCGTCCTGGTCTTCGATCTGGTAGGTCTTTTTCTTCGTTGGGTCGTATTGCACCCAGATGTCGCCGGAGACGTCGCTCTTGGTCTGGCTGAAGGCGTAGCCCTTCAACGCCCGAGTGGTGGTGGCCGGATCCGGTTTGAAGGTGATCGGCACGCTGGCACTCAACTTCGAAGCCCGGGCGACGGTGGCGGCATCGGCCTTCGTGGTGGCGGCGGTAAGTTCTTCCGGATGTGCCGCGATATCCCGCAGCAGTTGGGCCACCAGATCGTACGTGGCGCGCACGCGCACTTCGTAAGATTTAAGCATGTGGGTTTCGATCAGCAGCGCCGGGCGGTTCTGCAGCGCCGCGTAGCCGGTGGAGAAGCGTGGCCCGGAGCCGAAATTCTCGATGCCCTTGGTGATGTCCCGACCGTCCTTGAATTCAAGATAACGGGAATTCAAATGCCCCATGCGATCGAAGGCCGGCATCACCCGCGCCAGGGTAGCGCGCTGCCAGGCATCGATGCCTGGATCGAGCTTGTGCGGATCCTCGGTGTACCAGGTGAGGTCGTACTGGTAGTCCGCGCCATCGGTGGTGTGCACGTCCACCAGGAAATCCGGCAGCCACGTGTTCCAGAGCGAAAGCCACGCGAGCATCTCCGGCGCATCGGCCTTGATGTAGTCGCGGTTCAAATTGAGGTACTGCGACTGCCCACGGAAGCCCATCGATTCGGGGCCGTCCTGGTTGATGCGGTTATAGGGGCTCGACTGCTCGTGGCCATCGACGCTGAACACCGGGATGTACACCAGCACCACATGGTCGAGCACGCCTTTGAATTTGCCGCCCAGGGCGAGGTCACGCAGCAGCAAAAGGCCGGCGTCCTTGCCCTCGATCTCACCGGGGTGGATGCCTGCCTGCACCAGCAGCACAGGAAGGTGACGCTCGCGGGCCACGGCGGGGGTGATGCCAGGGACATTGCTTGCCACGACCACTTCCATCGGCCGGCCCTGGGGCGTGGTGCCGAAGGACATCAGTTGAAGGCGCCCCGGGGCAGCCGTGACCAGGCGCTTGAGGTAGTCCACCGTGGTGGCGTAGTCGGGCGTGGTATGGAAAGCCGAAGCCTCGGCGGGGGTTGTCCATGTCCCCTTGTCCGGGGAAGGGGTCGCCCAGGCGTGGGCAACCATGGCAAGGGTGGCAAGCAGGGCAGGGGCCAAGGCGATACGGCGCATCAGTGTCCTTCCACGGGCAGTCGGGATGGCAGGGTGTCCGGCGCAACGGCGCCGCCGGAGATGATGAAGGCCATCGCCTGGTCCATGGTCCAGTCGGTAGGCGTAAGTTCTTCCACGGGCACCAGTTCCAGGTAACCGCCGGTAGGGTTGGGCGTGGTGGGGATATACACCGCGGCGATCTCCCTTCCTGAGTGTTCCTCCACCATGACCCGGGTGACGAAGCCCACCACTTTCATGCCGTCACGGGGAAAATCCACGAGCACCACGCGCTGCAGGCCGCCGGGCTGGTTCTGCAGTACCGACATCAGCTTTTTGGTGCCGCCGTAGATTGTCTGCACCAGCGGGATGCGGTTGAGCACGGCATCGAACGCGCCGATCAGGCGCTTGCCGACCACTCGGCTGGCCAAGAGGCCCACCAGGTAAAGCGTGGCCAGGGTAAGTACCAATGCCAGCAGCCAGGTAAACCAGCTGTCGCGGATGGCAGCTTCCGTGGCAGGCGATACCCAGCCCACGGCATGCATGGCAACTACCACCAGGGGCGCGCCGATGCCGGCCAGCAGGTTCACCACGAAAGAGAGCACCAGCCACGTCACCCATAGCGGGATGAAAGTGAGCAGGCCCGTGACCAAGTAGCGTTTGATGCGAAGCGATGGCATGGGTAAAGGCAATGGCTGGGGGAATACCTAGTGTAGCAACGTGGCTTTCCCGGGCCGCCGGAGCCGTTCAAGGTCTACCCAACCAAAGTACTAGACGCCATGGACGAGCCTTTCCAGCCGTGTAGTGAATCGTTTTGCCGTGGGCATCTGGTTACCGTGACATCAGTTCCAGCCACTGGCAGTGATGCTCATGAAGATGCTCCGTTTCCTGGCGACCGTAGGACTGGCAGGCGCGCTCACCGCGTGTGCCACGGGGGGTTCCACCGAACCGCCGCCCAAAGTGGATTCGGCAACGCAGGCGGTCAATACGTATCTGATCGGCGTGGACGACCAGTTGCAGGTAACGGTGTGGCACAACCCCGACCTTAGCGTTAGCGTGCCGGTACGGCCCGACGGCAAGATCACCGTGCCGCTGATCGGCGACGTCGAGGCGGGCGGCAAGACCACCGCGGACGTATCGACGGAAATCAGCGCGAAGCTCTCTTCGTTTATCCGTGACCCGCAGGTGGCGGTGATCCTTACCGCCCTGCGCAGCCACGAATACCTCTCGCGCGTCCGGGTGACCGGCGCGGTGCGCAGCCCCATTTCCATTCCTTACCGGCAGGGCATGACCGTGCTCGATGCGGTGCTGGCCGCTGGCGGCACCACCGAATTCGCAGCGCCCGATCGCACGGAACTCTACCGCCACGGCGAGACGGGGGCGACCACGTCGTACGCGATTCGCCTGGAGAAGATCCTCCAGCAGGGTGACCTTGCCAACAACTACCCCGTACAGCCCGGTGACGTGATCACCGTGCCGCAACGCGCGTTTTGAAGAGGGGAAACCGATGAGTGGTGAACTGATGCCGTTGAGCGGCCTGTTGCCGGCGCTGGTCAGCGAAGCGAAGCGTCGCCGGCTGGCCATTGCCCTGGTATTTGCCGCCATAGCCCTGGCGGCCCTGGCGACGGGCCTGTTGTGGCCGCGCAAATACGAGGCAAGCACCACCATCCTGGCCCAGGAAAGCAGCATCATCACGCCGTTGATGGAGGGCGCAGCCTCGACCACGGGGAACAAGAACCGCGCCGGTATCGCCCGCGACGTGATCTTCAGCCGTAAGGTGCTGTCGGAGATCCTGGTGGCCGGCGGCTGGATGGCGACGAACCCGACGCCGATCGAGCAGGACAAGATCATCGAAGGCATCAAGTCGCGCACGAACCTGCAGACCACGCGCGACAACATCATCACCATCTCCTATTTCGATTCGGACCCGCGGCGCGCCTTCCTGGTGACGCGGCAGTTCGCGCAATTGTTCATTTCCGAAAGCCTGGCTTCCAAGCAGCAGGAAAGCCGCGACGCCTACGACTTCATCAACAGCCAGGTCGAGGCCTATCGGACCAAGCTCACCGATGCCGAGGACAAGCTCAAGGCCTATCGCGACGCCAACGCCGATGCGCGCCCAGGCAGCGAGACCGACACCAACGCACGCATCGGCCAACTGCGCAACCAGATCGAAAACACGCGCATGATGCTGATGGAGAAGAATTCCCAGGCCGCGGCGATCCAGGCGCAGCTATCGGGCGAGTCGGAGGTCAACGCCGTGCAGACCGCGCAGGGCGTGGCGCAGACGCAGATGGCAGCGCTGCAGCAGCAGCTGGACACGTTGCTGTTGACCTACACCGATTCGTATCCGGACGTGATCCGCCTGCGCCACCAGATCCAGGACCTGCGCGTGCAGGCCCAGGGCGAGGAAGCACGCCGCAACGCTGCCAGGATGGCCGGCGTGCCGATCCCGGTGGACAACGGCACCCAGATGAATCCGATGTACCAGCAGTTGCGCATGCAGCTGGCTGCCACACGCAGCGAGGCGGCCGCCGCCGGTGCCCGTATCGGCGCCAGCGAGGGAATGCTGCAGAACGAACTGGAGCGTAGCCGCCGCATCGCCAATTCCGAAAACGTCACCTCGGAGCTGACCCGCGACTACACGGTGAACCGCGACGTCTACCAGGATCTGCTCAAGCGCCGCGAGAGCGCCCGCGTGTCGATGAACCTCGATGCCGAGCAGCGCGGCCTGACCTTCCTGGTACAGAACCCGGCGGTGATGCCGCTGCAGCCCACCGGCATCCGCTTCATGCACTTCGGCCTGGCTGGTGTGGCGTTGTCGCTGGCCATCCCCTTTGGCCTGCTCTTCGGCGTGACCCGCTTCGACCCGCGCGTGCGCTCGGTGTGGCAGCTGGAGCAGGGGACCGGGCTTACCGTGCTCGCCGCCATTCCCTACTACCCCACGCCGCGCGATCGCCGCCGCGACCGGGTACGTAATTCCCTGCTTGGTTTCATCGTGGCCGGTGTCGCGGTCGTGTACCTGGTGGTTTTCTGGCTTCGCCTGAAGGGGTGGGTATGAACGCGTCGACCAATGATTCGACCGTGGTGTCCTCGGCGGAATTCACCCGCGGTACTGGCCATTCGATCGCCAGGATGGAGGAACCGGGTGGTGCCCTGGCGCCGCTGCAGCTGGAAGAACGCCGGCTGATCCATCGCGAGGAATCGGTGAGGCTTCAGTCCGATGCCTTCCGCAACATCCGCACGCGCCTGCTCGGGCTTGCCGGCGAAGGGAATTTCGTCACCCTGGTGGTGCCTGTGAGCCCGCGCTCCGGTGGCAGCTTCGTGGCACGCAACCTTGCCGCGGCCTTTGCCTTCGACGAGGCACGCACCAGCCTGCTGCTCGACTGCAACCTGCGTTATCCCGAACAGCATCGCGCCCTGGGCGTGGAGGTCGGCCACGGTGGCCTGATCGACTACCTGGAGCATCCATCGCTGGGCATCGAACGCATCCTTTACCACACCGGTATCCCGCGCCTGCGGTTGATCCCGGCGGGCAAGGCGCGGGAGAACAGCAGCGAGTACTTCTCGTCATCGCGCATGCGCACCGTGCTTGATTCGCTGCGCTCACGCTACAACGACCGCTATGTGTTCCTGGATGGGCCGGCGATCAAGGGCTCGCCCGACGCACGCATCCTGGCCGACCTTGCCGATTTCGTGGTGGTGGTGGCCGGCTACGGCCGCGATACCCCCGGCGCGATCAGCACGGCCGTGGCCAACTTCGAGCCGGGCAAGCTCGCCGGCGTGGTTTTCAACCAGGCGCCCTGACGGGTGCCGGCAGGGGAAGGGAGCAGGGGCATGCTGGCACGAAGGGCCGTGGCGGGTGCGGTATTGGTGGCGTTGGCCGCCGGGCCGACGGCCGTTTGCGCCGGACAGTTCGATTATTCCCTGTACGGGGGCATCGAGCACAGCAACAACGTTGCACTTTCCACCGACAATCCACAGTCGGCGAATATTTTCATTCCGGGTGCCAACTTCACCTATCTGCAGCAGGGCTCCACTTTCCAGGCCAACGTGGCAGGGACCGTGGAATACCGCCACTACGCCACCAGCAGCTTCGACGATACGACGCAGACGGAACTTGCCGCCACCGGCAACTGGACGGTGATTCCCAGCCGGCTGGACTTCACCGTGGCCGACTATGCAGGCGTCCGTCCGGTGGATTCGCTGGCCAGCGACTCGCCGGATAACCAGCAGCAGACCAATGTGCTGACCCTGGGGCCCGTATTGAAGCTTCGCTTCGGCGATGCCATGCGCGGCCAGGTGGAACTGCACTACATCAACAGCTACGCCTCGAAGGTGGATGATTTCAATTCGTCCCGCGGGGTACTGGCTGGCCGGCTGTTCCGCGACATAAGTCCCACCGACGTGGTGTCGTTGAACGTCGAGACGCAGCGGGTGACCTTCCAGAACGATGCCGCCGGCTCCAATTACAGCCGCGACGAGGGGTTCCTGCGCTACACCAGCCAGCTGGCGCATTTCGACGCCGACCTGACAGTGGGCTACTCGCGCCTGGACTTCGATCACGGCGGCACCGAATCCAAGCCGCTGCTGCGCGCGGCTATCGGCTGGCAGCCGACCACGCGGAGTTCTTTTGGCATTTCCGGTGCCTACCAGTTCTCCGATGCCGCGCAGGATCTCTCAACCCCGCTGTCGCCATTCGTGCTTAGTTCCACCCTGGAGCCGGGGCCAGGACAGACCAGCCTTGGCGGAAACACCGTGGTCGGCAATACCGTGGTCGACTCGGACGTGTACCTGCAGCGTGAACTGCAGGCCAGTTATTCCTACCAGGGCACGCGCCTGTCGTTCACCGTCTCGCCGATGTTCCGCAAGCTCGAGTACATCAACGACCACACCTTCGACCAGACCGGCCGCGGCGGAAGCGCCGCGCTGACCTACCGCGTGCGGCCGACGATGGACCTGTCGTTGTTCGCTACCGCGGAAAAGCTCGACTACAACGTGATTTCCCGCACCGACAAGACCTGGCGCTTTGGCGCGGCTTTCCAGCACACCCTTACATCGCACTGGAGCTGGCGCGCGGCGATTTCGCGCGAGAAGCGCGACAGCAACGCCGCCGGCCAGAGCTATCGCGAAAACGAAATCTTTGTGGGCGTGGTGTACCGGCGATGATCGACGACGACGCTGAACTGCCATTCTTCTTCGGGCCGCGGCGTGAGCTGTTTGGCATGTACCACGCCAGTGGCGGCCATCCGCGGAAGGCCGTGCTGCTGTGCCCGCCGCTGGGCCAGGACCAGATCCGCTGCCACCGGCTTTACCGCCAGCTGGCCCAGGCGCTGGTGGCCGACGGCGTCGCGGTGCTGCGCTTCGACTACTACGGCACCGGCGATTCGGCAGGCGCCAGCGCCGATGTCGATCTTGCCCGGTGCATCGCCGATACGGTGCTGGCGGCACACGAATTGCGTACCCGCAGCGGAGCGGGGCGGGTCACCGCCTTCGGCGCAAGGCTGGGCGGCAACATCGGCCTTGGCGCGGCGTCGGCCGCTCAGTTGGCCGGCATCGTCGCCTGGGATCCCATCCTGGACGGGCACGCCTATGTCACCCGGCTGGACGCCATGCAGGCGGCGATGGGCATGGACGCGCAGCGGTTCAGCCAGCCGCGCATGGTCTCGGATGTATCGGCGCAGTGGCTGGGCTTCAACGTTTCGGACCGGCTTCGGCACCAGCTTGTTGAATTGAAGCTGGAGGCATCGCCCGTGCCATTGCTGGTGCTCGATACGATCGGCCAGGAAATTCCCAGGAGCCTGAGCGTGCGCGAGGCGGTGATACGCAGCCTGCAGCCACCGACCCCCTGGGACGACCTGGCCCGGCTGGAGATGGCCATCCTGTCCCACCCCCTGATCCAGACCGTGACGGGCCACGTCCGGGAGGCCGCATGATGCAGGAACAGGCCTTCCGTTTCGGCCGCGCCCGACACCTGGTGGGTATCGCCGGCTTGCCGGCGGCAGCGAGTGATGGTGTAGGCGTGATCGTGCTCAATGCGGGCCTTGTCAATCGCATCGGCCCGTTCCGCCTGCATGTTGAAATGACCCGGCGGCTCAATGCCCGCGGGTACCCTACGCTTCGATTCGATCTGTCCACCCTGGGCGACAGCGGCGCCTCCCAGGAATCACGTACCCGCGTGGAGCAGGTGCGTGCGGACGTCGACGATGCGATGAGCCTCCTGGAAAGGCAGGCCGGGTGTTCGCGCTTCGTCCTTGTGGGCCTTTGTTCCGGAGCGCAGAACGCGCATTCGGTGGCCTGCACCGAAGCCCGGGTGGCGGGGGCGGTATTTCTGGATGGTTATGCCTACCGCACCCTCGGCTACAAACTGCGGTACTACCTGCCGCGCCTGATCGATCCTGCGCGCTGGAAACGCCTGCTGTCGCGTGGTGCGCCCAAAGCTGCGGAAAAGAATGCCGAGCCTGTGTTTTCCGTGGCGCCCCTGCCGCAGGCAGTGGTGAAGGCCGACCTGGCCAGCATGCTCGATCGGGGCTTGAAACTCTGCCTGATCTACAGCGGCGGCATCAGCAACTACTTCAACCACCAGCGGCAGTTCGGCGAACAGTTCGGGCCGCTGGTGAAACACCCTGGCATCTACACGCGTTTCCTCAAGGAAACCGACCACACCTACATCCTGACCGGCGATCGCCACCGCCTGTTGGACAGCATCGAGCACTGGCTCGGTGCCAGCTTCCCGGTGGCGCACGCGGGAGTACAACCATGAAAACCGTCCTGGTCACCGGCGGCGCCGGTTATATCGGCAGCCATGTGGTGCAGCAGCTCACCCGGCGCGGCGACCGCGTGGTGGTGCTGGACAACCTATCCACCGGCTTCCGCGACGCGGTGGTGGGCGCCGAGCTCATCGTCGGCAACGTCGGTGACATGGCCCTGGTAACGCGCGTGCTCACCGATTGGCAGGTCGACGCGGTGATGCATTTCGCAGCGCATACCGTGGTGCCTGATTCGGTAACCGATCCGCTGCGCTACTACGGCAACAACACCTGCAACACGCGGAACCTTTTGGCCGCCTGCGCGGAAGTGGGTGTGGACAAGTTCATTTTCTCATCCACCGCGGCGGTGTACGGGATCACCGCCGAGGGTATCGCCGACGAAGACACGCCCACCGCGCCGATCAACCCGTACGGCACGTCCAAGCTGATGTCCGAGACGATGTTGCGCGACCATTGCGCCACCGGTGCCATGCGCCATGTGATCCTGCGCTATTTCAATGTGGCCGGTTGCGATCCGACGGGCCGCATCGGTCACTCGACTCCCAACGCTACGCTGCTGGTAAAAGTGGCCTGCGAGCATGCCGTGGGCAAGCGTGAGTGCCTGTCGATCTTCGGCACCGACTACGACACGCCCGATGGCACCGGCATCCGCGACTTCATCCACGTCGAAGACCTCGCTGCCGCGCACCTGAACGCCCTGGACCACCTGCGCCAGGATGGCGAAAGCCTGGTGCTCAATTGCGGCTACGGCCATGGCTACAGCGTGCGCCAGGTGATCGAATCGGTGCAGCGTGCCGCCGCCCGCCCGCTCACCGTGGTGGAATTGCCGCGCCGGAAAGGTGATATCCCGCACCTCATCGCATGCTCGGACCGCCTCCAGCAGCGCCTGGGATGGGCACCGCGGTATGACGACCTCGATGTCATCGTGGCCACGGCGCTGCAATGGGAAGAGACGCTGTTACGGCGCGAAGCGCCGTTGACAAGCGCGGCGTGAGGTGGCAGCGGTGATCCGTTGGCTGGCCGTGTTGCTGCTTCTGCTGCCGTTGGCTGCCGTCGGATCGCAAGCGATCATCGTGCACAGCGATGCCGCAAGTACGACGCCGCGATTGGTATCCGTGGGCATTCCGTTTCCCCCCGGCGCGCTGCGCGATGCAAGGCTGCTGCGCGTGCTCAATGCCGGGGGGGAGGAAATTCCCGCCGCGGTGCAGCCGACCTTGCACTGGGTGGGCGGCGATGCATCCATTCGCGCGGTAAGGGTGCAGTTCTCAAGCGCCCTTGCCAAGGGCGAGACCCGCTTCAGCTTCGACCTTGGCAAACCCCGCGCGAAACAGTTCACGCCAGTTCCCTATGACACTGGCCTTGTCGATGGCGGTCATGGTGTCCGCGTGCCGGCGGTGATCGCCACCCTGGATGCGGCCTGGTTGTGCGATTCGCTGATCGCCGGGCCGCAGCGGGCGGCACGCAGCGGCGAGGCGTACGCTGCTTACGTCGATCGCCAGTTCCAGTGGGCGCGCGCACTTCCCACGGACGATCCGACGGCCTGGCTGTTCGATCGGCCGACCACCCTGTTCAAGGCTTACGTACGCACCGGTCGCGCCGACTACCTCGCCTCGGCTGCCGAGAGCTACCGCTTCTATATGAAGTACATCAAGCGCGACGGCATGGCGATCCATCCATCGTGCGCGGGCGGCTGGACGCTCGGCGGCAAGCCGTGCGACGTGAAGTACGTTTATGTCGAGCCCATCGTGTTGGCGATGGGCCTGTTGGGGGACGATGGCGCCCACGACAGTGCCACCGTGGACAACATGATGGCGTTGTGGGATTCCGGTGGCTGGAACACGCGGCCCGGTCCCTATGAGCGGCCCTCCACTTATTTCACTGAGCGACTGGCAGGGCTTGGCCTGATCGAGACTGTCAGTGGTTATGAACTGACCGGCGACACGCGTTACCTGGAGCAGATACGTGCGCGCGTGGGCTGGCTTGCCGACCACCAGGCAAAGAATCCCGATGGCCTGGGCGATGACGGGTCGTGGCGCAACAGCTGGAACCTGCACGAAAACGACGACTGGAACCCGGCTACCGATGTCCGCGGAACATCGCCGTGGATGAGCGAGAACATCATCGACGGCCTGTGGCATGCCTGGCTTGCCACCAACGATGCACGCATCCCGCCCATGATCGCAGCCTATGGGCACTACCTGGAGCGTTACGGCTGGATCGACGGCGCGATGCTTGTGAATCCGCACGATTGGCGAAATTCCTGTTCAGGACCCGGTGGCCAGATCGCCTGGTACTGGTCGTCCAGCCACGCCACCCAGGCGCAGCTGATGAAGATCCAGGAATCGGAAGGCTGGTACAGCGACGCACATACGGTGGAACTGGCCCTGGCGGTTGCCGCGGCCCGTTACTTCGATGCGGACGCCGCGGACGGCGCGGCCTACGAAAAGCGTTTCCGTGCCATTGGCGGTTCGTACGCCGCCGGGTGTGCGGCGCAGAACGACACGCTTCGCCGCTTCAACTGGAACAACCGGGGCAGCGGCGTGGCCCAGTGGATGATGAGCCAGCCGGCGGGCGCCGGTTTGTCCGGCTCGCCGATGGCCGCGCGGCGGGCTTCGCCATGAACAGGCGGCTGGAAGTACTGCGCAGCGTCACCATCGTTTCGGTGTCCACGTATATCGAATACGCACTGGGCCTGGTGGTAAGCATCTGGATCGCCCGCGCGCTGGGGCCGGCGGACTTCGGCCGCTACGCATTCACCATCTGGCTGTGCGGCTGGCTGATCACTTGCAGCAACCATGCATTGACCACCTCGAGCACCAAGTTCATCGCCGAGGCCGACGGAGCGGGCGCGCGTTCGATCGCAGCGCACATCGCCTGGCGCCTGGGGCGCGTGCAGACCATCAGTTCAGTGGTGGTGATCGGCCTGTTCGTGCTCGGTACCTGGATCACCCGGCCCACCGAGTGGTCCGACCTCTGGCTGCCGGTAACAGCCCTGGTGGCCGTGGCGGTGGTGGCCAAGGCCAACTACGCGATGCTGGTGGCCATCGCCAAGGGTCAGGAGCGGTTCGAACCGGAGGCCATCGCCACGGTGCTGGCGGGCCTGATCGGCGTGGTGCTTATCATCGCGGCCACGTGGCTGCACGCGGGCCTGCTTGCCTTCGTCGCGTTGTTCGCCGTGGCCTGCCTGATGCTGAACCTGTTCAACCGCGTGGCCTATCGCCGCTACTGCAGTCCGCCCGAAGTGGGCGAGGTGCCGGCAACGCTGCGCACGCGGATCAACGTGCATCTTCGCCTGACCGCCGTGCTGGTGCTGCTGGGCTCGCTCAAGGCTGGCACCATTGAGATCTTCCTGCTCAATGCGCTGGCGTCGCCGACGGCGGTGGGATTCTTCGCCATCGCGCAGACGCTCACCCGCGGCGCCGTGCAGCTGTTCTCGGTGGGCCTCACCGCCACCTTGCTGCCGTACATGGCGCGTTCCTACGGCGAACGCGGCCAGGAGCACGCCACACGGTTCCTTTCCGAGGCCACGCGCTTCTACTGGGCGGTGGGCCTTGCCATTGCCGGGATCGGCATGGTCACCACCCCGGGCCTGGTGACGCTGCTGTACGGCCAGAAATATGCGCAGGCCATTCCCGCCATCGAGGCGACGCTGGTGCTGGCCGGCCTGTTGTTGATCGGCAATGGCATTGCCGCTTTCCAGACGGTGGTCGATCGCCAGGCCGACCGTGTGCGCATCACCGTGTTTGCGCTGGCGGCCAATGCCTTGCTGGGCTTGTTGCTGATTCCGTCCTTCGGCCTCGCCGGCGCGGTGCTCACTTATGCCGGCACGCGCGTGACGGAACTTGCCCTTGCCGTGTACTACCTGCGCCGGGCCACGCGCGGCGGCATGCCGCTGGCAGCCATGTCGCGCCTGCTGGCGGTGGCATTGCTTGCCACGGCCCTGGCCTGGCTTGCCGGGGAGGCCACTCCCGGCCGCTTCGGCTTCGTCGTCGGCGGCGCGGTATTCACCTTTGTCTACGTGCCCGCCAGCGTGCTGGTTCGCTATTGGAACAACGACGACATGTTGATGATCGGGGCGATCACGCGGCGGCTGGGGCCACCCGGCCGCTGGCTGATGGCGGTGCTGAAAATGCTGCAAGGGCCAGCGAGGGTATTGCCATGATCTACACCTCTGATGCGCGGCTGCCGCGCCTTGTGCTGGATTCGGCACAGGAACTCTCGGCCATGCATGGCGAGTTGGCCCGCCTGGCGGAAATGCCTGGCGCGGCATCCTCGCCCGTGCAGCACCCGGACTGGCTCGCTTACGAATTGGCAAGCCGCGGCGACCGGGCGCGGGCGCATGTCCTGTTGGCCCGCGACGACCGCGGCCGATTGCTTGGTTACGCGCCGTTCCTGGTCGAAGACCACCACGCACGGATTGCCTTCGGCGACCATCGTCTGGGGGTGTATCGGGGGCGCGTATTGCGCCTGCTCGGTAGCGGGGTGGTGGCCCAGCCGTCATCCCGCGCAGCGGCGGAGGCTGCCATCGCCATGCTGCTGCGGGCCGATCGTGGCGCAAGGGTGTTGCGTATCCAGGAGACGACGCTTCCCAATACCTTCATGCAGGCACTCGCGGGGCCCGGCCGGGGGTTTTCAAGCGTTGCCGCGAACCTGCTCGACCAGGTGAACTGGACGATTGCACCGCAGGCCGATGCCGCCGGCTGGTTGGCCGGCATGGACTCGAAGAAGCGCAACGACCTGACACGCCGTTTACGCAACGTGTACAAGAAGCTCGGCGATGGCGCCCGCCTGCGCGTGTTCACCACGCCTGGGGAGATGGATGAATACTGTGCGTTGATGAACCAGGTGTATGCCCGCAGCTGGCACGCCGACGCCCAGGCGATCGACTGGAACGAGCCTGCCAGGCGTGCGTGCTTCGCCACGCTCGCTTCCAGTGGGCGCATCGTCGGGCACATGTTGCTGCTGGGGGAGCGACCCGTTGCCTACGTGCACGGTTACCGCCTCGGCGGCCGCTACCTGCTCGACGACACCGGATACGACGAGGCCTTCGCGGCGCTGGGTGTGGGTTCGGCGCTGGTGTTCCAGGCCGTGCAGGACCTCATGGCACGCCATCCGGGCGAGACCATCGACTTCGGCTACGGCGACAACCAGTACAAGCGCGTACTGGCCACCGACCAGGCGCATTGCGCGTCGCTGTACCTGGTTCGCGGTCCGGCTGCACGCCTGCGCTTTGCCATGGTCGGGCCCATGCGCGCGGCCTATCGCATGGCGCGCCGGCTACGCCAGAAATAACCTTCAGGCCCGCGCGGCCATCATGCGATGCCGCACCAGGCGGTAGACGGGACCTGCAAAGCGCTTGAGCGGCTTCTTGGTGTTCCATAGCAGCCACTGCCGCATCCTGGCAATACCATCGCCATTGGCCAACGCTACCGCCACCGGCGCGCCCATGCCGCGCCACAGCGCATAGCGGCCGACCACCAGGCAGTCGCCCACCCGATGCGTGCGCACCGTAGGTTCGGAGGTGAAGAGGGTGCGGATGCCGGCCGCCGCCGCCGATGCCGCCACGGCAGGGGAATAGAACCCGCCGGGTATCGAGGCCACGGTTACCGGCGATCCCAAAATGCCTTCCAGTATGCGTACGCTGCTGAGCCACTCCGCGTCCAGCGCCGCGGAAGACAGCCGCGATATTTCCGACGGATGGGTGTGCGAATGGCTGCCCACCACATGGCCGGCGGCATGCAGTTCGCGCAACGCATGGGCATCGATGAAGCCCGGGGTGCCGATGCGCGAGGTGGTGATGAAGAAGTGGCCGCGCATGTCCCGGCGTAGCAGTTCGCGGCCGATGGCACCGGCCGAGGCGCCGCCATCGTCGAAGGTCAAGGCGTAGGGCGTAAGCGCGCCGAAGTCCAGCCGTGTGCGTTCGAGCGCATTCATGTGGCGTGAGAAATCGTCGGTGTCGAGCTTGTACCGGCCGGCCGCGGGGCCGGAAAAGCCGCTGCTGTCGCTGGCGCCGGGCGCCACCACGTCGTGGTACATCAGGGCCACGCGGTGCCCGTCGCGCCTTGCTGCGCGCTTCCAGGCGATATGGCGGCTCAGCCACGGCTGGCCCCAGTCAGCGCCTGCGCGGTGGCCTGTATCCACCGGCTGCGCGAAGCCTGCAACGATCTCCTTGAGCTTCATGGCCACCGCGTCGAGGTTTTCATAGACGGCGCGATACTGGATGCGGGAGTGGCTCTCTGCCCGCTCGTCGAAGGCATAGCTGTAATGCCCGTACACCGGGCCCGTATCCACGCCGGCATCGATCTTGAGCAGGGTCATGCCCACCTTGCCCATGTCGCGGCGTGCCAGTGCCCAGAAGCAGCCATGGGCGTTGCGATATTCCGGGCAGATGCCCGGGTGCATCACGAAGGTGCCGGTGCGAGCCACCGACAGGGTCTTCTTCTTGAGCAACTGTTTGGCGCGCGCGATAACGATGTCGGGCCGGGCCTGGCGAAGGAAGGCGAGCACTGCATCGTCATTGACGTTCGCAGCCTCGATCGTGGGCACGTCGCCGGCCACGCCGTAACGCACGCGCATGGCCTGGACAGTGGCTGCCATCCAGGCCGCATCGCCTCGATGGGCAAGCTTCTGCCACAGGCGCATGGCAGCGACGTCGGCGAAACGGATGGGGCCCACGCGTTTGAGCTCCCGCTTTAAGCGGGCGATCTTCTGCGCACGCGTTTCTTCCAGCACCACGATGCCGGTGAGGGAACTGAACGACGCCAGCCACGCCGCCAGGCCCTCGCGGTCGAAGGTGTCGCCAGCGTGGCAGATAAGCACGCTACGCATGATGTCGGATCGGCATGTGGTGTGGCGCGGGAAGCTCGAAATCGCGCCACTGGTTAGGGTTGCCTTCCTTGCCGGCTTCGGCCGCCTTGACGATGTTGTACATCTCCCGCGCCGTCACGTAGTGCAGGATGTAACGCTTGCCATCGTTGTACTTCGATTCCAGGTGCGCATGCATGGCGTGCACGGCATCGCCCAGCAGCGTATCCATGTCCCGCTCCTGGGTGCCGTGGGTGTGGACCTTGACGAATACCCAGTCGGGCTTTCCCTGCACATGGATGCCGGTATCCACCCATGCGTCAACGCGCGAAGGCGTGGGCGGGCAGGCACGGCGCACATCGGAATTCTCGATGCGGGGAATGATGCCGAAGCGCCGCTCGCGCCAATTCAGCCCGAGCGGGCCCTGGATGATCATCAGGTCGCCCGAGGGCTTGCCACCCACGCGCACCGGCTCACCGGTGTCGTGCGACTTGGGCTTGAGCGGATCATCCGTGGCGTAGTAGATGGTGTTGATGGTGCGGGTCTGGGTTTCGCTGGGTGCGGAGGGCAGGGTGAAGTCGGCGTAGCAGCCCAGTTCGCGCAGCAGCACCAGTTCGTTGTTGATGCCGCACCAGCGTCCGTCGGCACGCGAGTTGTCAAGGCACCAGTTGCCGTGGATGAAGGCGAAGCGCAACTTGCCGGTGACGGGATCGCGCGGCAGGGCGCCATGGCGCTCGTGCAGGAGCTGGTTGAAGCGGTCGATGGTGGCGCGGAAATTCTCCGGCGTGTCGTTGTCGTGGTGCAGGTGGATTTCCAGCTCGCCGAAGCCGTCGGCACACAGGCCCGCGATCTTTTCCAGGTGTTCCTCGACGTATTCCTCTTCCGGGTAGAAGAAGCTGTGTTGCGGATGGCGGCCGTCGGCATCGCGGTGCCGCGAAGCCATGGCGCGGTAATCGGTGCACCAGCGGTCCACGCGGGCGCGCTGGGTGGGCATGTCCACGCGTCCCCAGTTGGGTTCGAAATGGTCGACGAAGGCAAACATCACGTGGGTCGGGCCGTCGCCGCGGGCAGGCTTGCGACGCCGGATATACGAACCCAGCCATACCTGCATGTTGCGCGCGCGGATGGCCCAGGCCACGGCGAGCAAGGCCACCAGGGCAACCACTACCACCAGGGCAAGGATCATCATGGCCATCATGCGACCGTCCGTTCGCCGACGAGGCTCAGCAACTGCTCGGCATTGTTGCGCCACTGCCGTTCGCGCTGGATATAACTGCGCGCGGCCGCGCCCACGCGGCGCCGTTCTTCCTCACGCGTGGCAAGTTCCAGCACGCGCTCGACGCAGGCGGCGGTTTCCCCCCGCGGGAACAGCCATCCCGTGGCGCCGTCGCCGATCACCTCGGCGACGGGTGCGTAATCGGGAGCCACCACGGCCACGCCCATGCCCATGAACTCGAACAACTTCATCGGCGAGCCGTAAAGATTGGAGTCGGGAAGCACCGCGTAGTCCATGCAGGCGATCCAGCTGGCGATCTCGTCGTGCGGGACACGGCCGGGCAGCAGTACGCGATCGGCCAGGCCACGGCCGGCAACGAGCGCGCGCACGGCCGGCAGCGTCTTGCCATCGCCCACGAACACCAGGGCCAGGTCCGGCACCTCGGCCAGGCGCGCGGCGATCGCTTCGACGAAGCCGTCCACGCCATGCCAATGGGCGAACACGCCGATATGGCCGCAGACGATGCGCTGGTCCAGGCCCCGGGCAAGGCGCAGCGCCTGGCGATCGAAACGCGCAGGGTCGAAACGAGCAAGGTCGGCGGCATTGGGCGAGATCACCGACGGAGCGATGTCACCGTGGGCCTTGATCGCCTCGTCGCGGAAATAACTTGAGATGAACACCAGGCCCGTGGCGTTGCGCAGGCACCAACCTTCAATGCGACGCGCCAGCGACTTCAGTTTCAACGGCCGCACGCGATGGACCAGGGCCGAGTCGTTGATTTCCAGTACCAGCGGGATGTTCCGGCGCCGTGCCATCCATACCGTGGCGCACAGGAACAGCGAATAGCGCTCGTAGATCAACGCTGGTTCGTGCGCGGCGATGGCACGCGCCATGCGCGGCACGGTGATGATGTTGTAGCCAAGCTCCAGCAGTTCGAACAGCACGCCGGGAAGCCGTGCGATGAAGGCCGCCAACCGGCCCTGCTTGCCCGGTTCATGCGCCGGTGCCTCGTGCTCGGGGTCCGCGCCGGGGAATGACAGTACGCTTACCCGGTGCCCGAGGTCGCGTAGCGCATGCACGATGCCCCGGATGTGCACGCCCTCGACGTGGCGTCCGCGGGTACGGTGGTGATAGAGGATATTCATGCCTGCACCGGTAGCGGCGCGAAGGTATATCCGCGTTCGAGCCATGCCGGTATCACATCGACCAGCGCGTCCGCCGCCGCGCCGCTGTCGTCATGCATCAGGATGATGTCGCCCGGGGCAGGCGGTGCGTCGAGCAGGCGCGCCACGAGATCGTCGTGACCGGGTTTCTGGTAGTCCATGCTGTCGTACGACCAGTGCACCAGGTTGCGGCGATTCAGGGCGAAATGCCACAGCAGGGCCGGAGCCATGTGCCCCGCGGGCGGACGCATGCGATGGATCGAATGTCCCGTATGGGGTTCGAGAAGTTCGTCGGTCTGGCGGATTTCCTTCAGTCTGCAAGCCTGGGTCATCGGCTTGAACGACCAGTGCGAGTAGGAATGATTGCCCAGCATGTGTCCTTCGGCCGCGATGCGCGCAACGATCTCCGGATGCCGTTCGACCTTCTGCCCGACGACGAAGAAACTCGCCTTGATTCCGTGCGTGGCCAGGACGTCCAGCAGGCGCGGTGTGTGCTGGGGATTCGGGCCGTCATCAAAAGTAAGGTAGAGGGCGCCGCCGTGGCGACGCTGATGCGTCACGACGAGGCTCGGAGGCAGCAGGTCGAGAAAGTCCTGCTTGCGTGGTTTCAATGTCATGCCGAGGCCCCTGCGGAAACGGCGTGGATGGGTGGCAGCGTGGCCAGGATCGATTCGAGCCGGTCGATGTTGTCGTCCCAGCGGAAATGTGACGCGTGCGCGGTGATGGCGGCGGTGTCCCAGTCGCGGCCCAGGGCCTCGAGCAGGGCACCGGACAAGGCCGGCTGCATGCGCGGTTCCACCAGCATGCCGGCAAGTTGCGGCAATACCTCGGGGATGCCGCCGACGTTGGTGGCGACCACCGGCGTACCGCAGGCCATGGCCTCGAGCACCACGTTGGGCACGCCTTCGTTGTGGCTGGGCAGACACAGCACGCTGGCGGCGCGGAACCAGTGGGGAAGATCAGCGTGCGCCACGGCGCCGGCGAATCGTACGTTCTCCAGACAGCCCAGCGCTTGCGCGCGCGCAGCCATCACCGCTTGTTCGCGGCCCTCGCCCACATAGACAAGCAGCGTGTCGGGCCGCTGCGAAAGCACGGCCGGGAATGCTTCGAGAAGGTCGTTGCAACCCTTGGTGTCCTTCAGATTGCCCACGAACAGCACCAACGGAATGCCGGCGGGAAGCGAAAGATGCTCACGGGCCGTCTCGCGCTGGCCAGGCCGGAACAATTCGCCATCCACGCCGTTGTAGAGCACGTGGGTGCTCGATGCATCGGCGCCAAGCTCACGCGCCTTGTCCGCGAGCGCGCCGCTGACCGTGATCACGGCGCCGGCGCCGTGGAGCGCCGAGCGGATCTGCTTGCGCCGCATGGCGTGGTTGGCCTGCACGTTGAGATCGCTCCCATGCAGTTTCACCGCATAGGGAATACCCAGGTGGCGCGCCAGCACACTTGCACCCACGGCATCCGGATAACCCCAGCTGGCAAGCACGGCGTCGTACCGCGCGCGGCGGATCGCCCGACCCTTCTGCAGTTCCAGGCTCGCCCACCAGCACGCTGCATGCAATGCGCGACCGATGCGCGGCGGGTAGAAAAAAGTGAAATAGTCGCAGCGCAGCCCCGGCACGCCGGCGAAGGGCTGGCGTTTGCCCATGCGCTGGCGGAAGTCGACCGCAGTGATGACATCCACCTCGTGCCGCCGGCCCAGGCGTTCGAACTGTTGGCGGTTGAAGGTGCCGCGCAGCGGATCCCAGGGCGTGGGGAACAGGTTGGTCAATACCAGGATCTTCATACCGTAAGGCCGTTGCCGCCGTCGTAGAGTCGGGCATAGTGCAAGGCCATGGCTTCGAGCGAACCATTGGCCTGTACCCACGTGCGCGCAGCCTCGCCAAGGCCCCGTGCCTGGCGCGGCTCGCGCAGCATGGCAAGCATCGCGTCAGCGAGTTTGGGCGCGTTGCCCGCCGGCACCAGGCGGCCGGTCTGGCCGTCGTGCACGATCTCGCGGTTGCCGCCGACGTCAGTGGCAAGGATCGGCAGGCCCGTGGCGCTGGCTTCCAGCAACGCCATGGAATAGCCCTCGCTGGTCGATGACAGCACGAACAGGTCCAGGCCCTGCAGCAGTTCGTGCACGTCGTTGCGGTCACCCAGGAAATGCACGCTGCCGGCCACGCCCTCGTCGAAGGCCAGCATGCGAAGGTCTTCGCGCAATTCGCCGTCGCCGATCAGCACAAGCGCCGTATCGGTCTTGCGCCGGTGCACGCGGGCGAAGGCGCGGATCAGGTTCACCTGGTCCTTGGCCCAGTTAAGGCGCCCCACCGTGCCCACCATCTGCGTGCGCTGCGGCACGTTGAGCATCCGCGTCAGGCGCTCGTGCATCGAATCGGAGGCCGGGGCGAAGGCATCCACGCGGATGCCATTGGTGACCACGCGGAAGTTTCTCGGCGGCACGATGCCGCGGGCCACCGCGTCGCTGCGCGCGGCCTCGCAAACGGCCACCACGGCATTGGTACGCGCCAGCGCCCGGCGGTAAAGCCATTCGCGGCGCGCGGCGCGGCGATTGCCGCCCATGCCGTGGCGTGTGTTGATCACCTTGCCGATGCGAAGGCCCCAGGTGGCCAGCACCGCCTGGTAGTGGGCCACGGCGTTGTGCGTATGCAGGATATCGGTGTCGTGTTCGCGCACGTAGTGGCGCGCACGCTTGAGCGCGCGAAGATCCAGGCCGTTGCGCTTGCCGCAGGCATATACCGGGATGTCGTGGGCGGCGAGTTCGGAAGCTAGTGTGCCTTCGTCGTACAGGCACACCACCTGGCAGGCATGGCCTTGCGCCTGCTGCAGCTTCACCAGCTCCAGCACCATCCGCTCCAGGCCACCACGGTTGAGGTTCTCGACGAAGTGCGTGATGTTCATGGCATGCAGTCCAGCTCGCAAATGGTCACCCGGTGCTTGCCGCTGGCGGTGAGCGGGATATCCGGGACAAAGCGGCAATCCACCGTGACGCTGTCGCCCAGCACCTTGGCTACTTCGCGGCGGATGTAGGCCACCGAGGCATCGTTGAATTCTTCTCCGCGCACGATGGAAAGTTCCAGGCGTTCAAGTTCACGCTGCACCAGCTGGAAACGCAGCAGGCCCGGGACGTCCTTGAGCATGTGCGGGAAGAATTCCCCGGGCAGGCGATGGCCGTTGGCGGTGATGATGGCGTCGAGCACGCGGCCATCGACGCTGTCGAGCATCGGCAGGCAGCGGCCACAGGCACATACGCGCGTGCTCATGGTGGCCATGTCGCCGTTGGCATAGCGGATGAAGGGGAAGCCATAGTTGAAGAGATCGGTCACCACCACTTCGCCCGAGCATCCCAGCCGCGTGGGCCGCTCACTGGAGCGCAGTTCCAGCACCAGGTGGTCGGCATTGACATGCAGCCCCTGCCGCTCTTCGCATTCGCTGGCCACCAGCATGAATTCCCGGCAGCCGTAGGTGTTGTAGGCCGGGCAACCGAAGGCCTCCTGGATCACTTCCCGCTGGAATCCGTGCAGGGCTTCGGCACCGCCGATCACCGCCGACGGACGCCAGACGGTGCGCTTGTTGTCGACGATCCATCGGGCCAGGCGTACCAGCGGGCCGACGTAGCCGACGATGACCTGCGGCCGGTAGCGGTCGATCGCCTCGGCGTATTCGTGGAGGTTTGCCTCGGTCATGTGGAAGCTGTCGAGGATCTTGCGCGCGAAGGCGGCGTTGTACAGGCGATCCTTCCACTGCTTCGATCGCGTGGGGTCGCCCACCGCGCCGCCCCAGAGGTAAAGCGTGCGGCGGCCCATGCGTGCACCTGCCCAGCCGTAACCGCGCCACATCACCGCGGCGCGACGGTCGTTGCTTTCGCGCGTGTAGCCGAAGCGAAGCGGGTCGCCGGTGGAGCCGCCGGTGGCCTTGAACAACAATTCCCCGCGCATGGAGTCCGCCTGGAGGCCGGAAAAATTCGCGCGAATGTCGTCCTTGCGCAGCACCGGGAGCTGGGCGAAGTCTTCCAGGTCGCGCATGCCCCGCGGTGAGAAACCGATCTTGCGCCATTGCTCGCGATAGTAGGGAACGTCGCGTTCGCAGTGCTCGAGCAGGCGCCGCAGGCGGTCCAGTTGCAACCCGGCAAGTTCATCAGCGGAGAGCCACTGGTCGTGCCGGTAGGCCGCCAGGTGTTCGAGCGTGCGGCGGCCGCGAAGGCCAGCTTCGTAGGCCGGATACAGCACGCGCTGGAAGGCATGTTCGTAGAAGGCGGTCATGTGGTGCGCAACAACACGGCAACGAGGAGGAACAGGGCGGCGATGCTGCCCATGGAAATGGGGACCCAGCGCCAGCCCCCGCGCGAGAACTTCAGTTCCGGAAGCTCCGGGAAGCGCTCGCGGGCGCCCATGTAGGCGCCGGTGGCCATGGCGGCGAAGAAATACAGCACGATCATGTAGCTGCGGCTAAGGAAGAAGGCGCAGGTGAACAATCCCAACAACGCCAGCAGCAAGGCCAGGGCAGTTATCCGCTCGTCATGCCATCGCCGCGCGAGCGCTGCGTCGCCGCCCGCATCGAACTTGTGGCGCAGGATATTGGCGAGCATCCAGAAGGTGTAGCCCACGAACGCCAGCCACAGAAGGAAGCCGGCGAAGCCGGTTTCGGCCAGCACCAGCACGAAGGAGTTGTGCGCGGTAAGGTCGTTGTACTCGGTGAAGTTGCCCGCGCCCACGCCGAAGGTCGGGTGCGACATGAACATGTGCAGTCCCGAGTACCAGGCATCCACACGACCAGAGGCTGATTCTTCTTCGGCATCGAGCTCGCCCATGCGCGAGGACACCAGCTTCATGCAGGCCAGGCCCGCCACCCCGAGCACACTTGCCGTGACCACGCCGCGCCGGTACCACACGTAGCTTCCGGCCACCATCAGCACCGCCAGCATCGCGCCGCGGGAGTTGGTCAGGTACACGCCGTAGAGAATGAGCAGCATCCCGGAAAGCCAGAACAGCTTGCCGATGAACTTCGATCGCATGGCCAGGTATGCGGCCAGCGGCACCGTCGCTGCAAACAGCAGGCCCAGGTCGTTCGGATCGTTGAAGATGCCCACGTACTGGATGCGGCCGTCTTCGCCGATGGGGATGCCGGTCCAGCCCATGCCGGTCTTGGCCTGGCCCACGCCATGCATGGCCAGCACCATCGAACAGACCACGAGGGTGGCCATGGTGAGGGTGAGGCGGCGCGGCGAGGTACAGGCGGTGGCCAGGATGTAGAACGCGATCACCGTCGGGCCGAACTTGGCCAGCTCGTCGATCGCACCGCCGCTCCAGCCATTGGTGACCTGGGAGATCATCAGCACCAGCATGAAGGCCGGCAGGATGAAGAATTGCGGCGCGGCGAAGCTCTTCTTGCCCACCGCCCACGCGCCGAAGGCCAGCACCAGCACTGCAGGCAGCAGCGGCACGCCTTCGAGCCCCGGGACATAATCCTGGGGACGGATGACGGTGAGCACCACGTAAAGGAGGATCAGGACGAACATGCGGGCTCGGCCTCGCGTTCGATCTCCCGGTGTTGCGTGGGATAGCTCATCAGGCTCGGCAATGCCAGCATCGCGGCGAACCAGCCCGGGCCCATGTTGCGCTCTACCGGCAGGCGGTGCAGGGCGTAACGGTTGGAGGCGGGATTCGGATTGGTGCCGCAGATGTAGCAGACCGCGGCGTCGAAACCCGCCTCCCGGGTGGCATCCATCACCGTACGGTCGTAGGCGCGGTCGCCACCCACCGGATAGGACATCACCACGGTATCGGCGCCGATCTCGCGATCGAGCGTAGCCTTCGATTCGCGTACCTCTCGCACCATGGCATCGGGGGACATCTTGGCCAGCATGCGGTGGTGCACGCCATGCGATCCGATCTCGAGCCCGGCGGCGGCCATCTGGCGCAATTGGTCCCAGCTCATCGGCCGGCAGTCGTCGGGCGTATGGTCGCAGGGTAGGTTCCACTCGCGTTCAAGCCGCGCGATCAACGCCTCCTGCGCGAAGGCATCGATGTTCTTCATCTGCAGCAGCACATTGCCGCCCAGTTCGCGGCGCCGGGCGCGTTCGGCGGGCATGGGCACGTCGATGCCCAGTTCCGGCAGGTCAAGCCGCGGGGCGTGCGTGAGCAGGATCATGTGCATCAGCCAGTCGTAACCGAATGGCCTGCCGGTATCGATGTGGCCGGTGGAGACGAAGAAGGTGGCCGGTATGCCCAGGTCCTTCAGGATGGGATAGGCGTAGCGGTAGTTGTCGTCGTAACCGTCGTCGAAGGTGATGGCCACGGCATTGGGTGGCAGCGACTGGCCGGCGTCCATCGCCGCCACCACATCGGTCAACCGCATCGGCCGGAAGTGGCGCTTGATGCGCGACATCTGTTCGTGGAAGCGCTCAGGCGTGGCGCTGATCAACTCCAGGTCGAATTCATAGGTGTCCGGATCGGGAACGGGCATGATCCGGTGATAGGCCAGGATGCGCAGTTCCTTCTGCAGCATGGCGCGCATGGCCTGCAGCGGCGGCAGCAGGCCGCTGGAGTAACACATCTCGCCGATCCTGCCGCGGATGCCGGTTGCCCGGCCGTCGCCTTCCACCTGGCTTACCATAAATGCAATCCCCGTTTCCGGGCGAAGGCAAAAAGTGCCTGCGCCGCGAATAGATTGAGGTAATAGAAGGCCAGCGCCAATCGCACGGGCAGCCATCGGCCAAATGGGGGAAGCAGCTTGCCGGCGGCGACCATCAGCGCGGCTGCCACCAATCCGGAGAACATCAGCGCATACAGCGGGCTGCGCGTGAAGAGCGCCGCCGTGGACAGCGTCAACAGCAGCACCAGCCAGGGTGCGGCCAGGCGCAAAAGCTTGTGGCTGACAAAACGAAACCACAGCGGGTTGCGCCACGGCGACAGTAGCCATGGCGCCAATTGCGCCAGCTGGTAATTCCCGGCGAGGGTGCGGATCTTGCGCCGGCTCTCAGCGACCGGCTCCTGCGACGGCTGGTCCCAGGCCAGGGCCTTCGGTTCGAACACCACGCGATAACCGTGGGCCGCCACCTGCATGGGCACCAGCACGTCGTCGAGCACCGTGCCCTGGGGCAGGCCTTCCCAAAGGTCGCGTCGCATGGCGTAGATCGCGCCACTGACGCCAATGGTGGAACCGGACTGGCTCTCCGACTGGCGGATCAGTTTTTCGTAGCGCCAATAGGCATCCACGCCCTTGGCAAAGCCCGTGCGCACGTTTTCAAGATGCAGTTCGCCGCCCACCGCGCCCACTCGGCCGTCGGCGAGGTTGGCCACCAGCTCGCGCAGGGCCATGGGGGAGAGTTTCTGGCGGACGTCGGTAAGCAACAGCACGTCGCCGGTGGCCGCGGCCACGGCATCGTTCAGGCAGGCGGCCTTGCCGCGGCGCACGTCGAATTTCAGCAACCTTACCCGCGGATCCCGGCAATGCCGTACCAGCGCCGGGGTGACATCCGTGCAGCCATCGCAGGCCACGATGATCTCCACCAGGTGCGCCGGATAGTCCAGGGCAGCAAGATTACGCAGCTTGCCGCGGATATAGCGATTGCCATCGTGCACGGCGATCACCACCGATACCGTGGGCGTGACCGGCTGTTTGTCGACCGGACGTGGATGCAGGATGGCCTGCATCCACACCAGCAGCGGATAGCCCACGAAGATATGCGCCAGCAGGAAAAAGCTGCCCCAGCAGGCGAGCCATGCGATCATCGTCATGTGTGCGTCCCCCCGACGCGCGTGTTCATGTCAACGAAGGCCAAGCAGGCCCAGCAGGCCGCCTCGCGAGGACTTCGAAGGCTTCGCCGACGGCGGCGGCGCCGCGGCGATCTCCGCAGCGAGCGTCCCCAAGGTGCCATTGGCGATGTCCAGGAGGTTCAGCCGGACACCGGTTTCCTGTTGCACGCGGGTTGCCATGTCCACGGCAAGCAGCGAATGGCCACCGACGTCGAAGAAGTTGTCGCCCGTACGCACGCTTTCCAGCGACAGCAGCGATTTCCAGATCGCCGCCAGCTTTTCCTCAGCCGGGTTCATGGGCGTTGCCGAAGGCGCCGGTTTGACCGGTGCCCGCCATGCCTGTTCCTGCATGGGTCCGGTCACCTGAAGCTGGCCGCCGGGCAGGCGGCGGCCACGGAAGCCGGTGCGCACAAGGCCCGGCGCTGCCGGATGGGCGCCACCGCGGTGGCCAAACGGCACACTGCGCAAGGTCCCGCCGATGGCCACTTCGCCCAGGGCCCCGATGGGGCGTGGCAGGT
The DNA here is from genome assembly GCF_015905305.1 of Pinirhizobacter soli. Classification (GTDB taxonomy): domain Bacteria; phylum Pseudomonadota; class Gammaproteobacteria; order Xanthomonadales; family Rhodanobacteraceae; genus Pinirhizobacter; species Pinirhizobacter soli. Next base: position 1,140,044 of record NZ_JADZLQ010000001.1, on the reverse strand, counting down.
CGTCCGGACCCAGTACCTGGATATCGGCATGGAACAGCGGATGACCGGCGTGTGCGCCGTCGGCAGGGTTCTCGACCTTGCCCGCGGCAGCCACTGGCGCGATGCCGGTGATGCCGAAGAGCGTCCACAGCGCCTGGCAGCGTTCGCCGATCTGGCGCGCGGTTTCAGGCGCCAGGCTGCCGCCGGTACACACGGCGTTGAGGTCCGCCTGGCCTTTCCAGCCGGCCGCCTGCAGCGATGCCCAGGCTTCGGCTGTTGCGAAGAGGTAATCCGGCCGCCGGCTGGCGACGAGTTGCCGCAGGTCATCGGTATCGGTGGCAAGGATCAGTTCCGCACCACTGGCCAGCGGCAGGAGATGCTGCACGATGGCCTTGGGTGAGGATGGCCGCGCCGTGACCAGGGCCCGGCTGGCCGATGGCATGGCGAATGTGGCGGCAAGGTCACCGAGCATCTGGCCCAGCGCCCGCTGGCTGATACCCACAGCTTCCGGATGGGCATCGTGTCCATGCGGGTAGCCCGCGATCGCGATGTCATCGGCAGCGGGCACCGCGGCAGGGGCATCGGCGCTGGCGGCGACCAGTTCGAGGTTGTCCACGTCGAACCACAGGGCGCGCCCGCGTGACCACTGCAGCGGTGCTTCGAGCGTACTGTCGCCCAGCAGCACCGTGACACCACTGTCGGCGATGCGGTCGGCCAGCGCGGCCAGGCCGTCGGCCGGGTCCAGCAACACGCAAGTGATGCCGGTCTTAAGGCAAGCGATCAAGGCAGCGACGCGGTTGATCCCGGACTCCACCGCCAGTCCCACCACGGTGCGCGAGGTGCCGGCGCGCTTGCGCAGGCAATGGGCGATGCGGTTGGCGCGTCCGTCAAGTTCCGCGTAGCCGATCGACCAGCTTTGCGAGGTAAGCGCCGTGGCATCGGGGGCGCGGTCCACGTGCGCCTGGAACATCGTGGCGAAGCTGGTCGCGGTGTCCTGGGCACCGATCTCCGGTGCAACTGCCTGCGCACCCACGTCCGCGCCGTTGAGCTGGGACAACGTTTGCATCGGATCGCCGTCCACCCGCGACATCAGTTCGATGTAGCGGTCGCGCAGCATGCGCGCGGTGTCCCCTTGCAGGATGTCAGCGTTGTACGTGACGCCCCCGACCATGCCGCCAGCACCTTCCAGGAACCAGAGCCCCAGGTCCTCGGTGGCCCCGCTCTGGAACAACAGGATCTGTTCATGGGCCAGGCCGCCCCAGTCGACATTGCGGCCGCGGGCGTCCTGGAAGGAGAACAGCGCCTGGTAGAGCACCGCTCCCTGGCCATTACCCACTTTCAGTTCCCGCTGGAGGTATTCCAGCGGGACATCCGGGTGACCGAAGCTGTCGATCGCCACTTCGCGCACATGCCGGACGAAGTCCACGAAGGAGAGGTTCTCGTCCACGTTCACGTGCAGGGGAAGCAGGTTGTTGAAGTAACCCATCACCGATTCAAGCTCGGTGTGGTTGCGGCCGCGTACCGGTGTGCCGATCACCAGTTCCCGCTGGCCGGTCATGCCCGACAACAGCACGTAGTACAGCGCCAGCAGCGTCATGTTGAGCGTGGCGTCGGCCTTGCGCGCCACCTCGTGCATGGCATCGGTGGTTTCGCGCGTGATGCGGATCCACTCGGTGCGGCCAAGGCCCGACATGCCCGGGCGGCGCGGGTAATCGGTAGGCAGTGCGGTGATGCCCTGCATGTGTGCGAGGCGGTCCTTCCAGTACGCAAGCTGCAACTTGAACTGGGGACCCTCCAGCCAGCGCGCGTGCCACTGGGCGAAATCGCCGTAGCTGATCGGCAGTGCCGGCAGTACGGGCTCCGTACCTTCGGCAAACGAGCGGTACAGGTGCGACAGTTCGTTGTACAGGATGTCGAACGACCAGCCGTCCCAGATGATGTGGTGCGGCATGAAGAAGAACACGTGTTCATCGTCGGCCAGGCGGAACATGCTGGCGCTGAACAGGGGGCCCTGGCGCAGGTCGAACGGCGTGTCGGTAAGTTTCTGCAGGCGCTGCATCAGCACCTCTTCGCGCTCGTCGCCGGCAAGCCCCGAGAGATCCTCGGCGGGGAACAGCTTCAGTTGTACCGTCCTTGCCACCACCTGCTCGACGGCATCGTCGATGCGGTGGAACGAGGTGCGCATCGACGACTGCCGCGCAATGAGCGCGGCAAAGGCGCGTTCGAAGGCGGCCTCGTCCAGCTTGCCGCGCAGGCGATGCGCAGATGGCGCGTTGTAGGTCACCCGGCCCGGCTGCAATTCTTCCAGCGAATACAGGCGCTGCTGCATCAACGACAACGGCGCGCGGTCCTGCTGGAGCTGGGCCACCAGTGGTTCAGTCGCCAGGGCCTGGCCACCGTCGCGTTGCCTGGCCACGGCCAGGGCAAGGTCGGCGATGGTCGGCGCATCGAACAGCGTGCGGAACGACAGCGCCACGCTGAACTCGCGGTTGAGCCGCGCGGTAAGCTGCGCGGCCAGCAGCGAATGGCCGCCCAGCGCGAAGAAATTGTCGCGCACGTCCAACGAGGGTAGCGCAAGGATCGCCTCCATCGCCGCCGCCACGCGGAGCTCGTCCTCATTGCGCGGCGCCAGTCGCACCGTGTCGGCCGCCACCGAGCGCACGGTGGGCGCGGGCAGCGCCTTGCGGTCGATCTTGCCGTTGGGCAGCAGCGGGATCGACGGCATGTCGATGATGTGCTGCGGCACCATGTAGTCGGGCAGGCGGGTTTTCATCCGCGCCACCAGTGCTTCTTCGTCGAAGGCGGCGCCGTCGCGGGTGACCACGTATGCCACCAGTCGCACGTCGCCTGGGCGGTCTTCCCGGGCAATCACTACTGCGCGCGCCACCGCCGGCGCATCGGCCAGCACATTCTCGATCTCACCAGGCTCGATGCGATAGCCGCGCACCTTCACCTGGAAATCCAGGCGGCCCAAGTGTTCGAGCTGGCCGTTGGCCAGCCACCGGCCGCGGTCGCCCGTGCGGTACATGGTGGCGCCGGCATCCTCACTGGAGGTATCGGGAATAAACCGGTCCGCGGTGAGCTCGGGGCGGTCGAGGTAGCCCAGGGTGACACCGGCACCACCGATGACGATCTCGCCCGGCACGCCCAGAGGGCAGGGCACACCATGCGCGTCGAGCACGTGCACCTGGGTATTGGCGATCGGCGTGCCGATCCAGATGCCTTCGCGAGGCGCTGCCACTTTCCACCACGTCGACCACACGGTGGTCTCGGTGGGGCCATAGGCGTTGAACACCTGCCCGCAGCGCGACAACAGCGCCTCGGCAAGGTCCAGCGCGAGCGGTTCGCCACCGGTGATGGCGCGGAAGCCACGGCTACCTTGCCAACCGGCCTCGATCAGCACGCGCCATCCGGCCGGCGTGGCCTGCATCAGCGTCGCCTGGCTTTCTTCCGCCAGCGTGCGCAGCGCCGTGCCGTCGCGGACATCGTCGGCACCGGCCAGCACCACGGTGGCGCCCACGCATAGCGGCAGCATCAGTTCGAGGAAGGCGATATCGAAGGAGAGCGTGGTGACTGCCACCAGGCGGTCATCGGCGCCTATGCCGGTGAGCTCCTGCATGGAAGCGAGGAAATTCGACGTGGGCCGGTGCGGTACGCGCACGCCCTTGGGCCGGCCGGTGGAGCCGGAGGTGAAGATCACGTACGCGATCGACTCTGGCGTCGCGGCGGACTGGTCGCGTGGCAGGCGCGTACCATCCAGTGCATCCAGGAGTGCGGCGTCGCGGGAGAGCGACAGCACGCGGGCCTCATCCAGGGCGATGCCGACGGGCGCGGTGTCGTCGGCGATCAGCGCGGCGAGTTTCGCGTCCTCGGCCATGAAGCCCAGGCGTTCGGCCGGGAACAGCGGATCCATCGGCACGTAGCCGGCGCCGGATTTCATCACACCCAGCAGGGCGGCAAGCATGTCCGGACCGCGGCCAAGGCAGATGCCGACCAGGTCGCCGCGGCCCACGCCGCGCTGGCGCAGCGCGCGCGCGATGCGGTTGGCCCGGGCTTCCAGCTCGCCATAACGCAAGGCTGTCTTGCCATGGCGCACGGCAACGCGATCAGGTGCCTGGTCGACGGAAAGTTCGAAATGCTCGTGGGCAAGGCGCTGGCGCGGAAACGGCGTGGCCGGCGGTTGCAGGGCGGCAATCGATTCGCGCGCGGTGGGCGAAAGCAGGTCCAGTGCGCCCGCGGGCGTGGTGGCGTTCGCCACGGCGCTCCGCAACAAGGTTTCATAGGCGTCGAGCCAGCCACGGATGGTTTCACCGCGGAACAGCTGGCTGTTGTACTGGCATTCCAGGCGCAGGCCGCCGTCAACCTGCACGGCGTTGATGAAGAGCTCGAAATTCTCGAAGGCGCGGGGGACGCCGGCGAATTGGAACGACAACCCCGGGAAGGTCACGGTCGACTCATCCAGGGCCTGGTCGAGGTTGAACAGCACGCTTACCAGCGGCAGGCGCGACGGGTCGCGCGGCAGTGCCAGGCGGGCGAGGAGGCTGCCCAGGGTGTATTGCTGGTGTTCGAAGGCATCGAGGAGATCTGCGCGTACCTGCGCCAGGACGCCCTCGAACGGCGTGGCGGGATCCGGCGAACAACGCAGCGGAAGCACGTTCACGCAATGGCCCACTAGCGCATGATGGCCGCCCGCCGCCTGGCCGGCGGTCGGGATGCCGATCACCACGTCGTCCTGTCCGGCCAGTCGCTGCAGCAGGATGCCAAACCCGGCCAGCAGCGTGGCATAGAGGCTGGCGCCGCGCTTGGCACCAAGTGCACGGATGGCCGATACAAGCTCGCGGTCAATGGCGTGGTCTTCCCGCTGCGAGGAAAAGCCTCGCTGCCGCGGTCGCGCACGATCGGTGGGGAGGTCCAGCGAAGGCGCCCCGCTGGAGAACCGTTCCACCCAGTAATGTTCGTCGGCAGGATCGCTGCCCGATGCCTGGGCGCGTGCAAAATCGCTGAAGGCCTCGGCAGCGCCGGGCGACGGTGCCTGGCCGGTGGCCTCGGCGTACAAGGCGGCCAGGTCGTTCACGATGACGCCGAACGACCAGCCATCGCAGATCACGTGATGGGCGGTGAGCACCAGTACATGCTCGTCGGTGGCCAGCCGGAGCAACTGGGTGCGCAGCAGCGGCCCGTGTTCCAGGTCGAAGGGAACGGTGACCACATGGGCCAGCACCGCCTTGACCTGTGCTTCGCGAGCGGCTTCATCCAGGTTCGAAAGGTCGTCCAGCGGGCATGCCAGGCTGAGCGCATCGACGATGAGCATCTCCTGGCCGTCCGCGCTGATGGTGGCGCGCAACGATTCGTGGCGATCGACCAGGCGTTGCAGCGCAGCCTGCAGCGCGGCGATATCCAGTGCGCCGCGCAGGCGCAGCGAGATCGCCTCGTTGTAGGCCAGCGATGCCTCCGGTTCCAGGGAGGCCGCCAGCCAGATCTCGCGCTGTGGCGCCGTGGTGGGCGCGACCTTCGAAAGTGCTGCCTGGGCGAACGGGTCGTACTCGACCGCCGTGGTGGCGATGATGTCCTGCGCACTCATGCACTCACCCTCATGTACTTGCCCGGCGCCTCGGGATTGGGCACGAACCAGGCGGGATTGCCCTTCTCGTCCTTGCCCAGGCGGGCGCCGGCGACGGGCGGGTTGTCGGCGTCGAGCGAACGCACGTCGATGCGCCGCGGCAGGAATTCAGCTTCCTGCAGTTCCAGCACCGATTCGCGGAAGGCCGTGGCGATGGTGGCGAAGTCATTGGCCGAATGTGCGGTGGTGAAGAAGCAGGGGAAGTTGTCCAGCACGTGGATCCCGCGGCTGCGCATCATGGCGAACAGCAGGTCCTGCAGCGGGTGTTCCTCCATGAAATTCACCTTCCACACCGAGGCGAAGTGGGTGAGCTTGATGGGCGCGCCCACCGCGGTGCAGAAGGCGTTCAGTTCGTCGATCATCGCCGTGGTGCGGCCGTTCAAACCCTTTTGCAGCTCGCCACCTTCGTCGGCCAGGTGGGTGAGCACGGCGTGGGCGGCGGCCAGGGCCAGCGGATGACGGACGAAGGTGCCGGCGAAGTAGGTCACGCCGACCGTCGGGATCGAGGCGTCGCCAAATTGCCAGCCGCCGCCGTCCAGCGCGTCCATGAACTTGCGCTTGCCGGCGATCACGCCGATCGGGAAGCCACCGCCGACGACCTTGCCGTAGGAAGCAAGGTCCGCATCGATGCCCAGCACCGCCTGCGCGCCTCGCGGGTGCGAGCGGAAGCCCGTCACCACTTCGTCGAAGATCAACAGTGCACCGGCGTCGGCAGTGATGGCGCGCAGTTCCTGCAGGAATTCACGCGGCTGGAAATCAGGACGGCGGCTTTGCACTGGTTCCACCAGTACGGCTGCAATGGTGGAAGCCCGCTCGCGGATGATCGCCAGCGACTCGGGCGTGCCGTAGTCGAGCACCAGCACGTTCTCGGAAGTGTTCTTCAGGATGCCTGGTGCTGCCGGTACCGAGCGAAGCTTCTTGGTGCCGCGCACGATCACTTCGTCGAAGATGCCGTGGTAGGAGCCGGTGAAGATCACCAGCGTGTCGCGGCCGGTGACGGTGCGGGCAATGCGGACGGTGCCCATCACCGCTTCGGAACCCGTATTGCAAAGCGCCGCGCGGTCGAAGCCGGTGAGCTCGCACACCTGCTTGGCCACCACGCCTGCCAGCGGATGCTGCGGGCCGATCTCGTAGCCGTCGTCCAACTGCTTGCGAACCGCGTCGATGACGAAGTCAGGCTGCCAGCCGAACAGGTTCATGCCGAAGCCGTTCAATGCATCGACGTATTCATTGCCGTCCAGGTCCCATACCCGCGATCCCTTGGATTTGCCTACCACCACCTGGTAGATGATTTCCTTCAGCAAGGGGCGGAAGCCATTGACCACGCGCGGATCGGCCAGGTGGTCGCGATGCTCCTGGGTATAGGCCTTCGATGCCTTGGTGCGTTCGATGTAGCGGCGGGTGAAGGCTTCCAGGCGTGCACGCTGGCGCGCGGTGAGATCGGTATTGCCCGAGTGGATACGGGCGATGGCGCCAAAGGCCTTCTTCACGTCGTAGCTGGTGTGGGCAAGCGCGGCTTCCTCGTCCTGGCCGTCGTTGGCGGCTGGGGGAGGGGTGTTCACGACCGGAGCCGGAGCGCTGGTCGCGGCCATCGCGGCCGGCTGCACGGGCGCGGCGGCGACTGGTGCCGCGGCGACCGGCGGTGCCGCCATCGGCGCGCCGGAGAGCAGGGCCAGTTGCTGCTGCATGATGGCCATCTGCTGGGCGATCACATCCTGCACCAGGTTGCCGCTGGCCGCCATCGGCATTGATACAGCGGCCATGGGCATGGCCGCGGGCGCACTGGCGATGCTTGCGGGGCTTGCCGCTGCCACCGGGGCAGACGCGGCTTCCGGCGGCAACAGGCGATCGATGTGCTTGGCAAGGGTCTCGAAGCTCGGGCACGATTCCATCAGTTCGCGGAAGGTGATCTTCAGCGCGAAGGTCTTCTGCAGTTGCAGCGCGACCTGGGTCAGGGACAGCGAATCGAGCCCCAGTTCCATGAAGGTCGATGTCGGATCCACGTCGTCCATGTCGGCGCCGGAGACGTCCTCGAACAAGGCGGTGAGCTGGCCGATGAGGCGGCTGGCGCGACCGGATGAAGTGTTCGGCTGGGAATTCTGGACGGGCATGACGGGCTCCGGAAGGGCGGTCGGGGCGGGGACAAAAGTGGCGGCCTGGATAGGCGCAGCCTCAATGGCAGTACGAAGCGCCGGGGTGGCATCCACCCAGTGGCGCTTGCGTTCGAAGGGATAGGTAGGCAGGCGGATGCGCAGCTTGCGTGCGCGTGTATCGAGCGAGGCCATGTCCAGCGGCATGCCGGTGGACCACAGCGCTCCAGCGGCATCGAGCCATGCTGCCTGTTCGCCGGCGGGCGTGTCACCGAGGCTGGCCACAATGGTGCGGCCACGGGCAGCCTTCTGCATGCGCGTGAGCGCGGCCAGCGTGCCGCGAGGGCCAGCGTCGACGAAGACCAGGTCCGGTTCCTCCAGCAGGCTTGCCACCGCCGTTCCGAAGCGTACGGTGCCGCGCAGGTGGCGCGTCCAGTAGTCGGCCGAGGTAGCCTCCGCGTCGGTGAGGGTGTCGCCGGTAAGCGTGGAGACGATGCGGATCGACGGCGTGGCAAGGCGGATCGACGCCACTTCGGCGGCGAAAGGCCCCAGCACCGGATCCATCATCGATGAATGGAAGGCGTGCGAGGTGTGCAGGGCGCGGCAGGCCACGCCATCGGCCTCGAGTCGGGCTTGCAGCTGGGCGATGGCGTCGGAAGGGCCGGACACCACGCAGGCCGTGGGACCGTTCTCTGCAGCCAGCGACAACACCGGCGGAAGCATCCGTTGCAGATCGGCCGCGGCCATCTTCACTGACAGCATGTTGCCGGCAGGCAATGCCTGCATCATGCGGCCGCGGCGGGCCACCAGGCGCGCGCCATCTTCAAGGCTCATCACCCCGGCAAGCACGGCAGCGGTGAATTCCCCGACGCTGTGGCCGAGCATGGCCACCGGCTTGATGCCACGGGCCATCCAGGCGCGGGCCAGCGCGTATTCGATGGCGAAGGTCGCCGGCTGCGTCAGCCCTGTTTCGCGCAGCGCGTCGGCGTCGTCGGCGAACATGCGCTCGCGCAGGTCGAAGCCAAGCTCTTCTTCCAATGCCTGTGCGCAGGCATCGAGCGCGTTACGGAAGTCTGCGTCCGTGGCATGCAGGACACGTCCCATGCCTGCGTACTGCGAGCCCTGGCCCGGGAACATGAAGACGATGCCTGGTTCCTGGGCCGAGGCTTTGCGTAACGTCGCCGCGGCAAGCCGTTCGACGGCCTCGGTAGCGTTGGCAGCGACCACATGGGCGCGGTGGGCGAACACCTTGCGTCCCACCACCAGGGTGTGTGCGGCGTCGGCGAGGTTGATCGCCGGGTTCATCGCCAGGTGGTCGCCAAGGTTCAGTACGGCGGCCTGCAGCGAAGCCTCGCTGCGCGCTGAGAGCACCAGCAGCTGCGGGCCCTGCGCTGGAGTGGAAGCTTCGCGTTCGGGTGCTTCTTCCAGGATGGCATGGGCATTGGTACCGCCCACCCCGAACGAACTTACTCCCGCGCGGCGCACGCCATCGGACGTCCATTCACGTAGGGCAGCATTGACGACGAAGGGTGACCCTTCCAGCCCCAGCCGCGGGTTGTTCGCAGTGAAATGCAGGGACGGCGGAAGCTGTCGCGACGCCAGCGAGAGCGATGTCTTGATCACCCCGGCGACGCCTGCGGCCATGACCAGGTGGCCGACGTTGGATTTGAGCGAACCGATGGCGCAGAACGCTGCATCCTTGGTGTGCCGGCGGTAAGCGCGCGACAAGCCCTCGATTTCGATCGGGTCGCCAAGCGGCGTGGCTGTACCGTGCGTCTCGACATAGGAAATCGAGCGGGGATCGACACCCGCCACATCCAGCGCCCGCGTGATCACCGCTGCCTGCCCGGCGGCGCTCGGTGCGGTGAAGCTGGCCTTGATGCCGCCGTCGTTGTTGACCGCGCCACCGCGCATCACCGCGATGATCGGATCGCCATCGCGCAGGGCGTCGGCCAGGCGCTTCAACAGCACCACGGCCGACCCATCGCTGAATACGGTGCCCTGGGCACCGATATCGAAACTGCGCGTGTGGCCATCGGGCGAGAGCATGGAGCCCTCCTGCGCCACGTAGCCACTGCGCGGTGGGCAAGTGATCGACGAGCCACCGGCCAGTGCCATGTCGCAATGGCCCAGGCGCAGCGCATCGAAAGCCTGGCAGATGGCCACCAGCGACGTGGAGCAGGCGGTGTTGAGGCTGACCGCCGGGCCATTCAGGTTCAACTTGTGCGCCACTCGTGTCGCGATGTAATCCTTCTCGTTGGCCAGCATCACCTGGAACGCACCGAGCTTGTCGATGAGGTCTGGGCGATGGGCCAGGTGCTTCTGGAAATACGTGGCGTTGTGCATGCCGGCGAACACGCCGACCGTACCGCCGGCGTTGTCGGGCACATGGCCGGCACGCTCTAGGCATTCCCAGCACAACTCAAGGAAAACGCGTTGCTGCGGATCGGTAAGCTCCGCTTCGCGCGGCGACATGCCGAAGAAGCCGGCATCGAAATCTTCCACGCCATCGACGATGCCACGCGCGGCGACGTAGCCTGGTTCGTTGCTTTCCGATCCGTCAATGGCAGGATCCAGCTCACCAGGCCCGAAGAACGTGATCGATTCGCGGCCTTCGCAGAGGTTCTCCCAGAAAGCCTCCACGTCGTGTGCACCGGGGAAGCGGCCGGCCATGGCGATGATGGCGACCGGCTCGGCAAGCTTGGCGCCGGCGTTGCTTGCTTCAGGGGTTGTTTGCACCGCGACGCCGTCGATCAGCGCACCAAGGGCCGCGGGCGTGGGCTCGCCGAAGAAGTCGACGATGCTTGGCCGGGTGGAAAGCTCGGCATGGATCCGCGCCAGTGTCTTTACCGCCAGCAGGGAATTGCCGCCGAGGTCGAAGAAATGATCGTTACGCCCGACACTATCGATGCCAAGGATTTGCGCGAAGATCGCGCAGATCCTGGCTTCGGTCTGGCCATGGGCCGGTACGTAGCGGTCGGCGAGCTCCGAGCGGCTGGCGTCGGGCGAGGGCAGGGCGCGGCGATCAAGCTTGCCGTTGGCCGTGATCGGCAAGGCATCCAGGCCCATCCATGCCGAAGGCAACATGAAGTCGGGGAGGGTTTCGGCCAATGCCGCACGCAGGCCGCGCGCGTCCACCGACGGATTGGACGCCACGTAATAGGCCACCAGGCGCTTCTGGCCCCGATCGTCCATCGGCACCACGGCGCAGGCACGCACGCCTTCCAGGCGCAACAGTGCAGCTTCAATCTCGCCGACCTCGATGCGGTAGCCGCGGATCTTCACCTGGCCATCGGCGCGGCCGATGAATTCGATGCTGCCGTCGGCGAGCCAGCGCACCAGGTCGCCGGTGCGGTAGAGCCGGCCGCTGCCGGTGCCGAATGTATCGGCAACGAAGCGCTCGGCGGTGAGTTCGGGCCTGGCCAGGTAACCGCGGGCCACGCCGGCACCGCCGATATACAGTTCGCCGATCACGCCTACCGGCAGCAACTGGCCGCGTCCTCCAAGCACGTACAGCGTGGTATCGGCGATCGGCCGGCCAATGGGAATGGAGGTAACGGTATCGGCAAGGTCGCGCGGTATGCGCCAGGTCGTGGCGAAGGTGGTGCACTCCGTCGGACCGTAGCCGTTGATCAGCACCACGTCATCGAGCGCGGCGTAGGCCTTGCGGATGTGACCGGGCGACAGGGCCTCGCCGCCGGTCAGCAATTGCTGAAGGCCGCGCAGGTGGGTAGGGTCTTCATCGACCACGGCATTGAAGAGCGCCGCCGTGAGCCAGGCGATCCTGGCGTCGTGGCCACGGATGGTCGCGGCCAGGCCCAAGCCCGTGGGAATCTTCTCCGGGTGCACGATCACCGTGCCGCCGTTAAGCAACGCGCCCCAGATCTCCAGGGTCGAGGCATCGAAGCCAAGCGGTGCGGCGTGCAGCATGCGCGGCGCCGTGCCGAAGGCGACGTAGTCGACGCCGCGCACCAGGCGGATGATCCCGCGATGGGGAATTTCCACGCCCTTGGGCGTGCCGGTGGAGCCGGAGGTGTACATCACGTAGGCCAGCGCATTGCCGTATACCACGGGCGTCGACAGCGGCGAGCTCTCAAACAGCCCGGCCAGCGAGACGACGGGCGCTTCGGCGCCCGCCAGCGGATCGCTGCCTTCGGCACGAACGATCAACGCCGCCTTGGCATCATTGGCAACGAAGGCAAGGCGGCCAGCAGGTTGCAGGGGATCGAGCGGAAGGTAGGCGGCACCGGCCTTGAGCACGCCCAGCAAGGCCACGATGGCGTCGGCCGAGCGGTCCAGCAGCAGCGCCACGCATTGACCCACGCCCACGCCGCGCGCGATGAGCGCACCGGCCACGCGGTTGGCCTGCTCGTCGAGCTCGGCATAGGTAATGGCGCGGTCGCCTTCCTCGATGGCGATGGATGCTGCGTGCTCGTGCGCCACCTGCGAGAACAGGCCGTGGACCGTGTCGGTGACCTGGCGGGAGACGGCCGTCCGGTTCCACTGGCCCAGCATCTGGCTGCGCTCGGACGGATCGACGATGTCCACCGCGTTGCCGGCACTGAGCGCGCGCAGGGCGTGCACGGTGGCCTGCCCCATGATCCGGGCGGCTTCTGCACCGAAAGGCGCGCGGTAATCCACGCACAGGCGATCGCCGTGAAGCGTCCACACGCTCGCCGCATCAGCGGCAGGCTCTGTGCCATCGCCGACCGACCACGCACCGTGTGCATCATCGCCGGCTTCGCCCGCATGCATGCCATCGGTACCGGTGAGCGCGGCATCCACCGCCGCCAGGGCGCGACGCAGCTGCGTTGCAGGAAAGCACCCGGGCCGCTCCGAGGCGCTGTCGATGGCCGCGGCGAGGGCCGGGTCGAGGATGAGCTCAAGATGCGACGGCGCCGCGCCGAGGCCGGCGGGAGGCAGCACGTCGAAGAGGGGCGACGTCGTTTCCGTCGCTGGCGCGGTGGTTGTGTTTGGCACCTGGGTCTTCCCCTCTCGCGCATGCGGCATGCAGCTAGTGTCGAGGGCACGCACGTGGGCTTCCATATGCAGTTCAGTCGTCAAACGGCATGGCCGTAAGGAATAGGTTGCGGTGCCCGCCACGTTGCCGCGGCGGCGCGAAACACCCTCTAGGCCGTATGGGCTAGTGCGCGCGGGCTACCGATGGCGGCACGTCCGGTGTGCCTGGCGGTGCCTGGAAAGCAATCAGCCAGAGAATGGCGCCCTGCACGGGTGCTCCGGTCCAGGTCACGCTGTAGGTGCCGGCGGCGTCCACGCTGCGCGAGGCCACGGCGCACTGCACGCCGCTTTCGTCGGGAAGCTTCAGGAAACTGTCGACGATGGCGAAGCCATCGCCAGGCTCGGCGGTCATGCGCTTGACCCCGCCATCGCCCCACCAGAAGGCCAACAGCAGGGCAGGCCCGGTGGTGGTCACCTTGCCGCTGGTCACCTGCAGGCCGGGTTCGGCATAAGTCTGGGCGATGTCCTTCACCACGCCGCCACGGATTTCGATGAAAGGCACGGAAATCTCGCCCTTCGGCTCGCCGCGCTTGGCGAACGTCAACCGGTGGCCCTGGCCGCCCTTGGCACCGACCACGACATAGCTGGAAACGTTGAAGCGGTCGTAACCGTTGCCGAAGGCCACCGCGCGCTGCAGCGATTTGAAACGATTCCTGTAATTGTCGCTGGGCGTGTCCGCGTTGCTGGCGTAGCCGCCGTTCATCAGCAGCAAGGTGCTGCCCGGCTGGGTATCGATGGGGTCGGTGACGGTAGGGCTGACCCCTAAGCCTTCGCCGTGGGCGAGCAGGGTATGCGCGCCGAGTACCGGTGCAGCATGCAAGGGCGAGGCGATCATGGTGAAGCACCCCAGGGCGAGAAAAGCCAGCAAACACCTTGCGCTGGCGGTAAGCATGCGCGACGCTAGCGCCCGCAGGCGGGACATGTGCATGGACGCATCGACGTCGTGGTGCCCGCCATCGAACCCCTGGGGAGCTGGCTTGGCCGTCGAGACCGATTTCCTCGCGTTGTATCGCCAGCTTGGCTTGTCGCCAGGCTGCAAGCTCGCCGACTTCAAACAGGCATACCGCCGCCACGTTTCCATCCTGCATCCGGATCGCAACGACGCCGCCGCGCCGGAAGACCACGAGCGCTTCGGCCGCCTGGTATTGCAGTACAACGCGGCCATGGACTTCCATCGCAGGCATGGCCGGCTACCCGGCGCCCCGGTCGGCGCGCGTTCGGCAGCGCCCGATGCGCCATCGCCGGCCGAACCTGTCGCACCCAGTCCGCTACCCCCGCGACGCGAGCGTGTCACGCACACGCCGCGACCGATGTTGCTGGTGGTCGTGGCGCTGGTGGTGATCGCGTTGATCGCCTGGGGCGTTGGACCGATCGGCTCGACATCCGGTTCCGACACCAGCAAGCCGGCGCCGGAACCGGCTGCGGCCGACAGCGAACCCACGGTGCAGGCGCCGCAGCTGAGCGTTGGCATGACGCGGGAAGATGTGAAGGCGATCGAGGGCGAGCCCACCTCCGTGCAAGGTGACCGTTGGGAATATGGACCATCCTGGGTGCGCTTCGAACGCGACGTGCTGGTGGACTGGTACAGCTCACCCTTCCGTTCGCTCAAAGCCGCCAGCACACGGCCACGCGGCGAACGCGACTGAGCCATCGTCAGCGCGCGCCTCGGCCGAACAGCACGATCTCGAACGTCTCGACCAGGATCACCAGGTCAAGGAACATGTTGTGGTTCTTGACGTAGAAAAGGTCGTACTTGAGTTTCTCGGCGGCATCTTCTTCCGATGCGCCGTACGGATACGAAAGCTGTGCCCAGCCGGCAAGGCCCGGCTTTAGGGAGTGCCGCAAGCCGTAGTAGCGGATCTTGGTGGCAAGGTCGGCGACGAACTGCGGACGTTCCGGGCGCGGTCCGACGATGCTCATTTCACCCTTGAGCACGTTCCACAACTGCGGCAGTTCGTCGAAGCGAAGCTTGCGGCAGATGCGTCCGACGCGGGTGACGCGGTCGTCGTTCTTGGTCGCCCAGCGCGCCACGCCGTCCATCTCGGCGTCCGTGCGCATGCTGCGGAACTTGTATAGCCAGAACGTGCGGCCATGTTCGCCGACGCGTTCCTGACGATAGAGGATGGGCTGCCCCTTGCCCGACTCCAGCCGGATGGCAAGGGCAGTGAGCAGCATCAGCGGCCACAGCAGCAGGGTCATGGTTGTGGCCATCAATACGTCGAAACCGCGCTTGAGCATCAGGTTCAGCGGGGTGGCATTGAAGCCGCCGGAAAACACCAGCCACGACGGGTCGAGCAGGTTCAGCTGCACGCGGCCGGACTCCCGCTCGACGAAGGTGGTGAGGTCGGTCACGGTCACGCCGGCCTGGCGGCAGTCGAGAAGGTCGTCCATCGGCAGGTTGCCGCGGCGATCGTCCACGCCCACCACGATCTCATCCACCTGGTGGCGCCGGCACACGTCGCGCAGCGAACCGGTGCGATGCAGGATGTAGTCGTCGGGCACCACGCTTTCTTCGTGGCAGCCACGGATGTAGCCGACCACGAAGAACCCGCGGCGATCGGCGCGGCGACGCATGCGGGTGTGGATCTGGCCAGCGCGCTGGCCGGCTCCAAGGATCAGCACGCGGCGCTTGAAGGCGTCCACTTCCACCAGGCGCATGAACAGCGTGCGGAAAGCCGCCAGCAGCACGAAGCCAATCAGCAAGGCCATGCCGAGTACGCCGCGGCCGAGGTAGGCCTGCGGCAGCAGGTAGAACACCACCACCAGCGCCAGGCCGCCCATGCCGAAACCCAGCGCCTGGCGTGCCACCAGCCCGATCCAGCTACTGCGAAGGTGCGCGCGGTATTGACCCAGCGCCGCCATGGTCACGAACACCACGCCGGCGAACAGCAACGATCGCTGCGGCAGCGCCGTGGCGTAGGTAGCCAGATCGTCGGGGCTCAAGAAAAAACGAAGGTAGGTCGCCAGGTTCAGCGCCGCTGCCAGAAGAAGGAATTCACTGACCCCAAGGAGCAGGAGCCAACGTACGAATTGCTGTCGCAGGAAACGAAGCATGCGGTAGTCCCCAGGGATGCCGCGGGAAGGGCTTGAAGGAATCCGCCGGCAGTGTGTGGAAAGCTACGCGTGCGAACTGCCCGGCGCTATTGGCTGGACGTAAGAGCGGGATAGGCCATCCGGGGTGACTGGCCTGGCCAGTACCCTGGCCAAGGGCAAGGTGGTTACCGTGTCCAGATGCAGGGGAGCGGCAAGCGCCCCTTTCAGGCTTGGGCCGGTATCGAGCGCATGGATGCGCAGCGTGGCATGGCCGGGGTGGGCAAGTTCGATGCCGCCGTCGGCATCGATCGTGGCCGGGTCCATGCGCAGGCCCGTGCCGTAGGCCTTGAGCAAGGCTTCCTTGCGCGTCCACAGGGCAAGCAGGGCGTCTTCGCGCGTATCGATGGCCAGGGCCATCACCGCCGCATGCTCGCGCGGTGTGCAGATCGACGGCGCCAGCGCCTGCAGTTTCCTTCGTGGAGGGTCGCGCTCGATGTCCAGGCCAACGGTGGCGGCCATGGCGATGGCGATGGCAATGAAATGGCCCGTATGGCTAAGGCTGGTGGCCAAGCCTGTGCCGGGCAGCATCGGTTGCCCAGCCTCGGAAAAGGTAAGCGGCACATGGTGCGTGCCCAGCGCCAGGCTCAATGCGCTGCGCCACAATGCATGGGCCACCAGGTACGTATCGGCGTCACGGGCAAAGCGGAACCGCCCGGCGCGCGCACGTTCGCTGTCGTCCAGCATCATCCGCGCGGCGTTGAATTCCCCTGTGAAGTCCGTTGCCGATGCCAGTAGCACCAGGGCCTCGCCGGCGCGGGGCCGGGTGAAACCGGCCTCGTGTAAGGTGTCGGCGGCGAACATGAGGACTAGGTAATGCCCGCCACGTTGCAGTCGGTGAGCAATACCTGCAGGTGGGTGGCCAGGCGCAGGCTCAGCGCGACGATGGTGAAGGTGGGAAAGGCCCATCCTCCCGTGGGGAATACCGAGCTTCCGGCCACGTGCAGGTTGGCCAGCCCGTGGACGCGGCAATCGCGGTCCACCACGCCTTCCTCGGCGTGTTCGGCCATGCGCGTGGTACCCAGGTGGTGCGCCGTGCCATGTACCGGCAACGGCGCGTCGTCGTTGGCGTCTACCCAGGGTTCCGGCTCGAAGCGGCCGTTGCAGGTGCGCGCCAGGTGCTCGCCGAACAGGCGGGCCGCCGTGCGAATGGTATGGCGGTCGATGTCCGAAAGTTGCCAGTCCACGCTCACCTTGCGCAGGCCCAGGGCGTCGGTGTCCTCACCGAGCATGACGCGGCTGTCGCGGTTGGGCGCCTGCTCGAAGTAACCGATCAATTCCACATGCTGGCTGCGCACGGTGGGGCGGTCGGCGAGTTTCTTGGCGAATGCACGCACGATGTCACCGGCACCCAGCCCCATGCGCAGCGCCAGCATGCCCAGGTTGGGCGTGGCTGCGGGGAGTGCGGTTGCCAGCATCGGACCATTGCGCATGCTTTCGCACATGCGCATCTCAAGCAGTTCTGCCTCATCGCGCACCGGGGGCCTCATCGCGGCGCGGAATTCGCGCAAGGCGCGCACGCCGAAAGGCACTTTTCCCTCGATCGGGAAGGGATGCACACGGCCAGCGAGCATCTGGTGCTCGCGTTGGGCCTGCACCGACAACGCTATCTCGGGGGACACCGGGGCCGCGGCCTTGCCCAGGTGACGCTCGTAGGGGCGGGTGAGAGCGTCCGGATCGTCAGTGGCCACCACACCCAGCCTACCGCTGGGATGGTCCATGAAATAGCGGCCTACCAGATCGTGCGCATTGCCCAGCCCTTCGGGAGAAACCGAATCGGAGAGCAGCAGCAGGCGCGCATTCTCGATGCCGCCGGCAGCAAGCACGTACTGGCGAGCGGTGATGCGGCCGCGGCGTCCATCCATGCCGCCGATGCAGGCGTGGGTTACCGATGCGCCGTCGGCCGTGGCCTCGAGCGACATCAGGTTCGCATGCAGCAACACCATGATGTTCTCGGCAGCGTCCAGTTGCGCGCGGTAATGCTTGCCGAAGAACATCGGACTGCGCGCGAACACGGGATTCACCAGCGTGCCTTCGTCGAAGCTGCATGGCGTGCGCGCCGGCGGCGTCAGGAAACTGCCGTCGGTGAAATCATGCGCATCGATGCCCAGGTAGCCGCGGGCCTGCGCGTACCAGGGTTCCAGTTCATCGTAGCTGAGCGGCCAGCCGGAGCCGGGGACCCAGTCGCGTTCCGCCAGGTCGTGTCGCGAGAAGGTAATGCAACCGCCACCCCACAGCGTGCAGCTGCCGCCGAACACGCGCATGCGCGAACTTGACGTGTCAAAGGGCGTGGAACCGATCGATTCACCCTCGTACAGCGACTGGCTGCGTTCTTCACCCGCAAGACCGCCACCCTCCACCACGCATACGCGTGTGCCGGTGCCGATGAAGCTACGGGCAATGGCGATCCCTGCCGCGCCTGCGCCCACGATGCACAAGTCGGCTTCGACGTCGTTGGGCGACGTCGAGTCGAGGTAATCGATGATCACAAACGCTAGCCTTTGGCGATCAAACGCCGTAGTAATCCCGGTACCAGCGTACGAAGTTAGCCACGCCTTCCGCTACGGGGACCTTAGGCGTATATCCAACGGCCTGCATCAGGTCACGGACATCCGCCTCGGTATCGGGAACATCGCCCGGCTGCAGGGGAAGCATCTGCATTTTGGCCTTCTTGCCAAGGCAGGCTTCGAGCACTTCGATGTAGCGCAGCAGCTCAACCGGTTCAGCATTGCCGATGTTGTAGATGCGGTACGGCGCCACGCCGCTGGAGGCGGGATCGGGCGTGAGGCCATCCCATTCAGGATTCACCCCCGGCACCGTGTCGAGCGTGCGGATCACCCCTTCGACGATATCGTCGACATAGGTAAAGCTGCGCTTGTGCTTGCCATGGTTGAACACGGGGATGGGTTCATCGGCCAGGATCGCCTTGGTGAACATGAACAGCGCCATGTCCGGGCGGCCCCAGGGGCCATAGACGGTAAAGAAACGCAGGCCCGTGCACGGAAAGCGGTACAGGTGCGCATAGGCATGGGCCATCTGTTCGTTGGCTTTCTTGGTGGCCGCGTACAAGGTAAGCGGGTGCTCGGTGCCCTGGTGCTCGGAAAACGGCATGGCCAGGTCCGCGCCGTATACCGAGCTTGTGGACGCGAACACCAGGTGTTCCACGCCGTGGTGGCGGCAGCCTTCAAGGATGTGCAGGAAGCCGGTGACGTTACTTGCCACGTACACATGGGGGTTCTGCGCGGCATAACGCACGCCCGCTTGGGCTGCCAGGTTCACCACGCGCTGCGGCTTGTGTTCGGCGAAGGCGGCTTCCACCGCCGCGCGATCGGCAAGGTCGGCCTGGATATGGGTGTACTTGGGGTGGTCGATGAAGCGCGCCAGGCGCGCCCTCTTCAGGGTGACGTCGTAGTAGTCGTTCAGGCTATCGAAGCCGATCACCTCGTCGCCGCGCTCGAGCAGGCGTAGCGCGACGTGCGAACCGATGAAGCCGGCGGTGCCGGTAACCAGGACTTTCATGGGGCAGCCTTATCGGGCAGTGCTACAGGCGCCCATCGACCGCGGCGCGGGGAAGCACGTATTTTACATCGTAAAGCACGCTCTGGCCCTTGCCGAAGGCGCGGATGCCTTCCGGCCCCATGGCCACGAACTCCCTGTGGCCCACGGCCACGATCACCGCGTCGTAGCTGCCGTTTTCAGGGTTGTCGATGGGTGTAAGGCCGTATTCGTGCTCAGCTTCAGCGCTGTTCACCCAAGGATCGTGCACGTCGACATGGGCGTTGTAGCCGCGCAGCGCACCGACGATATCCACCACGCGGGTATTGCGAAGATCCGGGCAGTTTTCCTTGAAGGCCAGGCCCAGCACCAGCACGCGCGCCTTCACCGGATTGATGCCCTTGCGCACCATCAGCCGGATCACTTCGGAGGCCACGTACGGGCCCATCGAGTCGTTGGTGCGGCGCCCGGCAAGGATCACGTCGGGATGGTGGCCCACTTCCTGCGCCTTGTGGGTGAGGTAGTACGGGTCCACGCCGATGCAATGCCCGCCCACCAGGCCCGGCCGGAACGGCAGGAAATTCCACTTGGTGCCCGCGGCCTGGAGCACTTCCAGGGTATCGATGCCCAGTTTATTGAAGAGGATGGCAAGGTCGTTGACCAGGGCGATGTTGAGGTCGCGCTGGGTGTTCTCGATTACCTTGGCGGCCTCGGCCACCTTCAGCGAGCTCGCCTTGTGGGTGCCGGCGGTGATTACCGAGCCATACAAAGCGTCGACGAAATCGGCCGTTTCCGGCGTGGAGCCGGAGGTTACCTTCAAGATGCTGGTGACCCGGTGCTGCTTGTCGCCAGGATTGATCCGCTCGGGGCTGTAGCCGGCGAAGAAATCCTCGTTGAACTTCAACCCCGAGACACGCTCGAGGATCGGCACGCACACTTCCTCGGTGCAGCCGGGGTAGACGGTGCTTTCGTAAACCACGATATCGCCACGGTTCAACACCTTGCCCAGCGACTCGCTGGCCTTGACCAGGGGGGTCAGGTCCGGGCGCTTGGCCTGGTCGATGGGGGTGGGCACCGTCACGATATAGACGTTGCAACCGGCGATGTCGGCCAGGTCGCTGGAATAGGTAAGGCGCCCGGCATCGGCCAGCTCCGCAGCATCGAGCTCCAGCGTATTGTCCACGCCGCGCCGCAGCTCATCGATGCGATTACGGTTGATGTCGAACCCGGTGGTGTCGTACTTCTTGCCGAATTCCACCGCCAGCGGCAGTCCTACGTACCCCAGGCCGACGATAGCCAGCCTGGTGTCCTTTAGATTCCCCATGTCTAACATCCCGGTAAGAAGCCTGCGTTCGGGAGGAAAGATAACAGGCGCGATGAATTCCGGCTGCTAGGGCGAATGGTTGGCTGGTCGAAAGGCGTAGCGTCGCTGGCGTCGCCAGGGGCGGGAGCGGGCGGCGGTCACCCTGGTCGCTAAGTCCTCGTCGGGCTTTGCCCTCCTGCGGAAGCGCTCCCAGGGTGACCGCCGCCCGCTCCCGCCCCTCCGTCCGGTGGCGCAATACGGGTCGGCAAAAGCGGCAAAAAAGCGGGGTCAGAGTGATAACTCTGACCCCGACCCTCAACGCTCGAGCGCGGCTTATTTCACCGGTGCGGTGATGTCGCTGATCAGGTCCTTGCCAGTGGATCGCTCCAGGTGGGCGTACTGCAGACCCCCGTGGTAATCCACTTTCACGGTGCTGAACTCGTCGACGTTCTTTACCAGCAGTTCGATGGGCGCCGAGCCGCCCTTGGCGGTCTTGATGGCGTCCTTCAGGGCATCGGCTGAGTAGTCCTTGCCGTTCACCGCCACCACCGTCAGGCCCGGCACCAGGCCCGCCTTGGAAGCGGCGCTGCCCCACTGCACGTCGCTGATGTCGCCCTTGCCCGAAATGGCAATGCCGAGCGAGGCCGACAGGTTCACGCCGTGGCGGATCTTCTCCGCGCCCTTGTCGAATTCGCTGGGCTGGTCGTTGTACACCACTTTCCAGCCGCCGCCTTCGATGCCCTTTTCCGGCAGCGTGTCGCCGACGTAATCCAGGCGATCGCGCAGGAACTTGGCCCAGTCATAGGCCTGCACGCCGTTGAGCGTGGAAACGACATCCTCGAAGGTGTAGGTCTTGGTGACGTAGCTGCCGTTCTCGATGCCGTAGAAGGCCTTGGCGAAGTCGTCAAGCGAGTGCTTGCCCTTGGACAGGTCGCGGATCTTGGTATCCACGTCCAGCCACAGCAGCTGGCCTTCGGGGTAGAAGTCGGTGCCGCGGCGGTAGTTGGCCCAGCCGCCACCGCCGTAATAGGTAAGCGGAGCGGCGTCCGCAGTGTCCTGCAACGAACGCCAGGCGCGGCCGGTGCGGTGGCTCATGGTGCCGACGATTTCGGCGATGGAATCGCGGTACTGGGCCGGGGTCCAGATGCCTGAGCGGGCCGTCAGGACGCCGCACCAGTAATCGGTAAGGCCCTCATACACCCACAAGAGGTCGTCCTGCATCGGCTCCATGAAGGTTGGCGTCCACAGGTCCGCCGGGCGGCGGAACTTGCCGTTCCACGAATGCACGTACTCGTGCGGCATCAAGCTGCCGGCCAGCTTGTTCATCTGCGGATCGGTGAAGAATTCCGCCGGCAGGCGGTCGTCGCTGGACTGATGGTGTTCCAGGCCGAAGTGGCCGGTATGGTCCGAAAGCGTCAGCAGGAAGTCGTAGTGCTCGTAGTGGTGAGCGCCAAACAGCTTGTTGGTCTGCACCACCACGGCGCGCTGGTCGGCCAGCTGTTTGTCGGTCAGCTTCACGTCCTCGGCCGAGTCGCCCACCACGTTAAGGTGCACGGGAGTCTTCGCGCCGGGGGCAAGGTCCACCCGGTTGAAGTACTTGCCGGCGATGATCGGCGAGTCCACCAGGTTGTTGAAGGTGATCGGCTTGAACTTGGTGGTATCGCCCGACTGGCTGGCCGTTTCCATCGCGGTGGCGAATTTCCACCCGGCGGGCAGGGTGACCGTCGGCTCGATGGTGATCTGGCGGGTGAAGTGCCCGGCCGGATAGAACGCCACCTGGTTCAGCTCAAGATCCACCAGCGACGGCGTGGACGAGGCCGAGGCACCGAAGGAACCGCCGCCGCCCGGGGAGAGGAATTCGAACGAGAGATCGATGGACGACACGCCCTGGGGCACGTCCACGTGCAGCGCGTACATTTCCTTCAGGTCGCGGCGCCAGGGAATCTGCTTGCCACCGGCGGTGATGACGACACCGGCCACGTTCTGGATCGGGCCCGACGGCGAATGCTCGCCCGGGATCCACTTCGGGTAGTACAGGATATTCGCGCCCGCGGTAACGGGTATCGTTTCCTTGACGTGGAAGATCCGCTGCGGGGCCTGGGTAAGGTCCACGTTTAGCGTGAGGTTGCCGCTGTAGGGCGTGTCGGCTGCGGCGGGCAGCTCGTCGGCCAGTGCAACGCCAGTGGGAACGGCAAGTGCGGCAACGACCGCCGCGGACAAAAGACGGTGGCGCAACGTGGAAACGATCAAGGCATGGCTCCTGCGAGGGCTCGCCGGGCGGCCCCAACGGCACCGGCGATCAAGGGGCTCCCCCGCGCGGCGAAAACGTCGCGGGCATCCCTTCGGGGAGCGGTATCGCCCGATGGTAGGTGGCCGGTTTACAGGGGGCGTATGCCAGAGGTCACGGGGAGGGTGGGCAGGTTCTTGCGGCAGCCGTGCTGCTATCTCATTCGGCGCGAGCGATACGAGACCGCCTTCGCCAAAACAGCAACGAAAATCCACCTCTTCCCGTTTCAATATCTTATCAAACAGGGGACTTGCGGCAAGGCCCCTGTCGTAGTGCCCAATCTCCCGCCCAAGCAGCAGGGCTTGCGTAGCGGAGAAGCAGTATGACCGAGCATGCGGTGGCGATTGCAGGATGTGGTCCGACAGGGATGATGCTGGCGGCAGAACTGGCATTGGCCGGGGTGGATGTCGTGGTCATTGAACGACGCAGCAATCAGGATCTGGACGGGTCGCGCGCGGGAGGTCTTCACTCGCGCACGGTCGAAGTTCTTGATCAGCGTGGCGTCGCCGAACGATTCATTTCGGAGGGGAAGATCCACCTGACATTTCCCCATTCATTGGTCTGCCTGGACTTCAGCGAACTGCCCAGCCGCCACAATTATGTGCTTGGGTTATGGCAGCGCCATATCGAGCGCATCATGTCCGCCTGGATCGAAGAGCTCGGCATCCGGATCCTGCGCGGTTGCGAGGTGGTTGGCTTTGCCCAGGACAACACTGGCGTCGACGTCAAGCTGTCCAACGGCAATTCGCTTCGGGCTGAATATCTCGTCGGCTGCGATGGAGGGCGCAGCGTGGTCCGCAAGGCCGCGGGCATCGACTTCACTGGATTGGAACCATCGACAAGCTGGCTGATCGCCGAGGTCGAGATGGATCAGGAGCCCGAGGCCGGCCTGCGTCGGGACAGCCATGGCACCCACGGCATGGGTCGGACGGAAGAGGGTGGACCGATTCGGGTTGTACTGACCGAAAGGGCTCTCCAACGTGCTGGCGATCCCGGTATGGACGAGCTTCGCGAAGCCCTTGTCGCGGTGTACGGCACGGACTATGGCCTTCGCAGTGCCAGCTGGATATCCAGGTTCACCGACATGACGCGCCAGGCGGTGTCTTACCGCAAGGGCCGTGTGCTGCTGGCTGGAGATGCCGCGCATATTCATCCCCCGCAGGGCGGGCAGGGCCTCAATACCGGTGTGCAGGATGCGATGAATCTGGGGTGGAAGCTTGCGCAAGTGGTGAAGAGAACATCACCGGAGAGCCTGCTGGACACCTACCATGCCGAACGGTATCCAGTGGGCGCCCGTGTGTTGCGTAATACAGTGGCGCAAGTGGTGCTGAGCATGCCTGACGACCGTCATCAGGCCCTGCGCGCGACGATGATCGAACTGCTTGATACGAACGAGCCGCGCAGGCGCTTTGCCGCGATGCTCTCCGGTCTGGACATCCATTACGACCTTGGTGATGGACACCCGTTGCTCGGACGGCGCATGCCCGACCTGGACCTGCATACCGCCGATGGGCCTATGCGTGTTTTCACCCTATTGCACCAGGGCCGGCCGGTCCTTATCAAGTTCGAGGAGCGGGGGAATTTCGATAAATCCTCGTGGGCGGATCGAATCCAGTTGGTCGACGCCAGCTATGACGGCAAATGGGAGCTGCCGGTACTCGGTGAGATCGCTGCCCCTTCCGTCGTGCTGATTCGACCTGACGGATATGTGGCTTGGGCAGGGGATCACGCGAACGCGGGACTCACCGAAGCTTTAACCGCGTGGTTCGGTCCCGCGCCTCATCACTGATGGATCAAGCGTCATTCGCGGGCACGGATGCCCGCACGACATCCTGCTTCCTCCAGAAGCCCGCGAGGATCAAGGCGCCAAACGTCCATTCCGATACGCCGAGGAACCAGCTGGCACCACGGATGCCCAACGCCGGATACATCCAGGAAATAAGCGGGCCATTGCTTATGAATGGAATCAGCGTCTGCGCTTCGTATTCGAACCACTTCTGGTAGCCGAAGAAGAAGAACATGATCACCGTGGAAGCGCGAACCAGGTGGTAATCGAGATCCTTCTTTAAAAGCCCTGAATTTGCCAAAACGTTGATGAGCGATTTCATGATCGATACCTCATCCTGTCGGAATGGGTGAATTGGGAAACCCCCGGAGCCGGCGACGGATCGCCTGCTTGATGGGTATGCACTTTACGTAGGGGATTCGAGCCTGTTAATGTCGAAAATGATCATTTTCATGCTTATTCGGCTCACTGGAATCCTCACGTGTCCCCGCCCCTGGACTGGCTAAGCCGCCTGCTGGAAATGACGCCTGTTCGCGGCCAGCTTGACCTGCGCTGTTATTACAGCGCGCCCTGGCGTATCGATCAGGACGCTTCCGCCGCGGGTGAGATCCCGTATCACGTCGTGGTAAGTGGATCTGCCTTACTGGAGGACCCGGCAGGCGGAGCAGCGCAGCGTCTTGCCCCGGGGGACATTCTTCTGCTGGCCAATGGCGAAGCCCATTCGCTGCACGATGGCAGCGGCGCTCGCCCCAAGCCTGCTCGCGAGCGCATGGCGGCGAATCTTGTCTTCAGTGAGAACATCGGCAAAGGCGATCGCCTGGACATGTTGTGCGGCCGTTTCGTGTTCACCGCCGCGCACGCGCGCCTATTGCGCACCTATTTGCCGGAGCGATTGATCGTGCGGTCGTCCGGTCAAAACGGCTTTGGAGAAACACTTGAATCAGGCGCGGATCTGGCTGGCTTGCTGGCGCTCATGCGCAAGGAATCGGGCGTGGACAGTCTTGGCGGCCGCGCCATGCTCAATGCATTGTCCGCCGCGCTATTTGCACTTACCTTGCGCTTTGCCAGCGAGTCGGGCGAAGCGCCGGCCGGCATGCTTGCCCTTGCCGGCTACCCACGCCTGGCCCCCGCGATGGAAGCCATGTTTCACAGCCCAGGGCATCCCTGGACTCTTCCCTCGCTGGCAAGCCTTTGCAACATGTCCCGGGCGACGTTCGTGCGCCTGTTCCGGGAGAAGCTGGGGCGTTCGGCCAGTGATTTCCTGACCGATATCCGCATGACGCTCGCGTCCAACGAACTTCGCAAACCGTCTGCATCCACCGGCGCCGTGGCGGACATGGTCGGCTATCAATCGGAGGCAGCATTCCAGCGGGCTTTCAAGTTGCATATCGGCGTGACGCCTGCGCGCTGGCGGAAGACGGCAGATCTTGATTAGGACCACTGGAACGTTATCGAGCCGCTCCCACGCGCCTGTGGCGTGAGGTCTTCTCCGGCGTCTTGGTTCCATCGCTCGCCTGGCCTGCCTTCATCACCACCGTACCCGGTATGTGCTGCGTGCCCCAGCGCACGAATGCGAGCAGCACATTGCCAAGGTCCTTTCCTTTCGGGGTGAGCGTATAGGAGTAACGCACGGGGCGTTCCTGGTACGGCGCCTTTACAAGGATGCCGGAAGCTTCCAGGCGCTTGAGGCGATCAGCAAGGATGTTGGTGGGAATGCCCTCCCGCGAATCGGCGAGCTCCCCGTAGGTGTGCTTGCCCTGCAGCAGGTCACGCACCACCAGCAACGACCACCTGTCGCCAACCAGGTCGAGTGAATTGGCGAGGGCGCAGGGGGAGCGCAGGAAGGCCTTGTGGGTGCTCACGTGTCCGGTTCTCCGTTGCCCAGGGGCAAGTTACTTGCAGAGTGCAAGTCATAGTGCTACGTTCGCCACACACTTGCAAAATGCAAGTTACTGGAGAGCCCATGGAAACTACCGCCCTTCAACACCCGGCCGGGTTGCCGACAACTGGATCCCGCGGTGTTCGCGTCAACATGATCATCGTTTTGGCCGTTTGGTTCGTGCTTGTCTTATCCCTGGGTGCAGAGGGGCTTTTCCTTGGCCCTCCGGGGAAGCCGCCCATTGCCATGGCGCTAGGCTTCAGTGCGCCCTTGCTGCTGTTCTTTGCATGGCTGCGGCTCTCGCGGTCATTCCGCGAATTCATTCTTTCGCTTGATCTGCGTCTCATCACGGGTATGCAGGCATGGCGGTGGGAGGGCTTCGGCTTCCTTGCCTTGTACGCCAACCACGTGTTGCCTGCGGGTTTCGCCATAACGGCCGGGCTTGGGGATATGGCCGTCGCTTTCGCCGCGCCGTGGATGGTGCGTGGACTGATACGGCGACCGGAATTCGCAGCCAGCGCCGCCTTCGTCCGCTGGAACGTCCTGGGCATACTGGATCTTGTCGTGGCGGTCAGCCTTGGCGCCATAAGCGCCACGCTAGCCGCAGCGCATCCGGGAGAGCTCAACACCACGCCCATGGCAACCCTGCCATTGATTCTGATCCCTGCATTCCAGGTGCCGTTGTTCATCATGCTGCATGCAACGGCGCTGATGCAGAGCCGGCAGATGGCCCGTGAAGTTGCAGGCCGCTTACCCGTCCAGGCAAGCGGCTAGCCCGAATCTACGGTGCGGCCACGGGAATCATCCCGATGCTGCCCATCCACGTCTCGGCCAGGGCAGGCCAGTGCGTAATCGGATTCTCCGTCGGCCTTAGCCCGAACGCGTGCCCCCCGTGGGGATACAGATGCATTTCCACGGGCACGTCGGCGTTCTTCAAGGCGGCATAATAAACCTGCGTTTGGTGCACGCCATCCACATGGTCGTCCTCCGCCTGTAGCAGGAAGGTCGGTGGCGATGCATGCGAAAACGGCAGGTTGGGATTCAAGGTGTCGCGATCGGTCGCCACATGCCCCGGATAAATCGCCAGCGCAAAGTCCGGGCGGCTGCTTTCCTTGTCGGCCGCATCGACCGGTTTATAGGTCTGGCGCTTGAAGTTCGTGCTGACCTCCGCCACCAGGAATCCACCCGCGGAAAATCCGAGCACTCCCACCTTGTGGGGATCGATGTGCCATTCCGCGGCGCGGGAGCGCACCAGCCGTATCGTTCTTTGCGCGTCCTGCAAGGACGGCATCGACAATTGCAGGTTGTGGGGGCGGCAATCGCACTGCCATTCATAGGGAATGCTTGGCACGCGATACTTGAGGAGCACGCAGGTAACGCCTTTGGCCGTCAACCAATCGCAGACATCGGTGCCCTCCAGGTCCATGGCCAGTATCTCGAAGCCGCCGCCTGGAAACACCACGACCGCAGCGCCGGTGTTTTCCCCTTTCGGGGCATAAACCGTCATCGTCGGTTGCGATACGTTTTTTACACCGCTTACGGTTTTACCGCCGATCAGATCTTTCTGGTTTGTCCACGTGTCTTCCGGTCCGGGCATGGGCTTGGAGTCGGGCGGCGGTCCTGGCCATATCGGTGTTTGCGTATACCCGGCTGCGGGCTGCCAAGCATTCGTCTGTGCATGTGCGCTTCCGCATGCCGCCAGCAGGCACACGGCAATGACCCAAAGCTTCATAACGCTTCTCCCTTGTGGCGCTCGGCCAAGTGAAACCCCTTTCCCGGATCCTGCGCGACGCATCGGCCCGATGGCGGTCGCTTCCATGGATTTCTTCGGGCAAGCTTCTTTCAAGCTCATGGCGCGTGTCTTGCCAGCCAGCGCCTCGCGGCGTCATAGTCTGGTGCATCGTTGCGGGGAGGACGGCAATGGGCTCAATCGTTGATCTGCATGTTTCGCGGTACCAACCCAATGGCCAGATGGCCGAGCACCGGCATGATGAGGCCTGGTTCTGCCTGGTGTTGGACGGTGCCTACGAGGAAACCGTGCTGGGCATGCGCAACGAACACGCGCCGGGCGACCTGCTGTATTGCCCCGCCCACGCCGCGCACGCCCAGCACTTCGGCCAGGTGGGCGCCCGCAAGGTGATCTTCGCTGTCGACGAAAACCTGGCGGCGATTCTGGCCGAACACCGCACGCGGATGGATGGACGTCCGTTGCTGCGCCGCTCGCGTCGACTTCTGGCGATGGGACGTGCCATCGTCGATGCCATGGCGGTCGGTGACGTCTTCGCCCCGATGTCCGCGCAGGCGCTCGCGCTCGACCTCCTGGCCGAGACCGGGCGTGGGCTGGCCGAACTTACCCATGCCGAGCCAGGCTGGCTGCGACGGGTGCGCGCTCGCCTGCATGAAGATCCCGCTGCGGACATGACGCTGGAGACCTTGGCCAAACTGGCCGGTCGCCATCCCGTGCACCTGGCCCGGAGCTTCCGTAGCTTCCATCACTGCACCGTGGGCGACTACGTCAGGCGCCTGCGCGTGGAGCGTGCCGCACACTTGCTGCGCACGACGCGCCGGCCCCAGCTGGAGATCGCCCTGGATTGTGGTTTTGCCGGTGCCACGCAATTTTCGCGCTCGTTCCGGGCCGTGCATGCCACCACGCCTTCCGCGTGGCGCCAGGCCATGCGCTAGCCGCGCTAATCCTGGTAAAGCAAGCCACGTGCTCCCTTGTTAGGGTGCGCGAATGAAAACACTCCCTATGCTTTGCCTGCTGGCTTTCGCCAGCCCCGCGGTGTTTGCTCAGGATCATCGGATCGACGGCGGCGCCTATTTCGCCAGCCCGGCCCAGGAAGCAACCGATCGAGCCCAACTGGCCACCGACATCGCCGCGTTGCCGGTGCTCGATGCGCCCACGCCAACGGCCTTGCTGGACTATCTACATCGCAGCGAGGCCTTGCTCTCGCGCGCCCAGCGCCATGGCGCCTGGCTGCACCTGCAGACGGCGCGGGACATCGACGACCAGGCAGCGGCCCAGGCAAGTTCCGATGTTGGTGCTGAGCGCGACACCCTGGTGACACGCGCCCAACAGACCCTGCGCAAACTCGGCAAGGACGGATTCGATCGCGACGTCGCGGCGTTGCCCGAACTGGGCCGCTACCGCTGGCTGTTCGAGGGCGCCACGCGCAACCTTCCGCACGAGTTGCCCGAGGGTGAGCAGAAAGTTATGGATGACCTTTCCGACCAGGCCAGCACCGCCTACTGGAACATCTACCAGAAGACGCGCCGCGCCACGGCCTACGGCAAGGTGCTGGGCAGCCACGGCGAGCTCGACGCCGGTAAGGACGCCGACGCATTGGCGACGGACCCCGATCGCAACGTGCGCCAGCGCGCGTGGCTGCAGCGCGAGCAAGCGCTGGCCGCGCAGGGTGAAACCTACGCTTCCATCCTGGTCGGCATCGTCGGGGTCAACGACCATACGGCCAGGTTGCAGAATTTCGCCGACGCGCCCGAGGCTATTTATTTCGCCCGCATGTTCGACCGCGCCGACGTCGACGCCACGGCCAGGGCCGTCCAGGCACAGGCCTCGGCGCTGATGGACTACCAGCGCCTGCGCGCGGCGCACATCGGACGCCAGCTCGGCTTGGAGACGGTGCACAGCTGGGACCTGGCCGTGCCACTGGCGGGGTTCACGCCGCCGGCTTTCGACTACGACGAACTGCGCCGGATCATTCCGCTCGCGCTTGCACCCCTGGGCCGGGACTACACCGAGCATTTCCGTCAGCTGCTCGATCCCGCCAACCAACGCACGGATCTGGCCACCGCGCAGGGGAACCGTGTCAACGATTCCTTCTCCATAGAGGCTCCAGGCGTTCCCACTGGCCTGTTCCTGGGCCAATGGAAGCCCACGCTGAAGGCGGCCAGCGTGGTGGCCCACGAAGGCGGCCACGCCCTGCACAGCCAACTGATGAACGAGCACGGCGTGTCGCCCTTCTATAACCACGGGTCCAGCTGGATGCAGGAAGGCGTGGCCATCCTCAACGAGATGCTGTTCTATGAATACCTTTACCGGCATGCGGACAGCCCCGCCGCCAAGGCGCACTACCTGCAGGCGCAGCTCGATGAAATGACCTTCGAGATATTCACCTCGGCCGAGGAAGCGCAGCTGGAAGCAGGCATCTACGACGGCGTTGTCGCCGGGAAGATCCATGGTGCCAGCGACATGGACAAGCTCACATTGGAGACAACGCGCCGCTTCGAGATCTGGCCGTCCGTCGACCCGGAGCTGGCCCATGCATGGATCGGCAAGCGGCTGATGTTCGAAGACCCGTTGTACCTGGCCAATTACCTGTACGCCGGCCTGTGGGCGACGAAGATGTTCGATATGGCCACTCACGACCCGGCCGATTTCCAGAAGCGCTACGCCGCGCTGATGGCCGAAGGCTTCGACGCTTCGCCCAAGGTGTTGCTAAACCATTTCTTCGGCCGCGACCTCGCTCCGGATCAACTGGTGGGTGACGCCAGTGGCGTCATCCGGCGCAAGACTGCGGCCCTACAAGCCCTTTACCGGCAGCTCGACAGCCATATTACGGCGACTGTGTCGGCCGCTTCGCACGCCAAGGCTCCATCGGAGCCTTGATATAGCGCCTGTATACATACCCCCAGGGCAGTGCGATGGGCACCAGCACCACGCCCATCATGCAGGCGAAAAGTGTTTGGGCCGCATAGTCGTCCAGGCCGCCGTGGAGCCACATGCGGAACGCGAAGGCCACGACCCAGATCACCTTCCAGATGAGCTCGAAAAGCAGGATCGGAATCATCTGCACTGGATAACGAAGGCCAAGCGCGCACATCACCGACAGGCCTCCCAAGAGGGCGTGGATCACGGTCTCCTGGTTGGCTGCCGTTCCAGGCGGCGCGATGATGTCCGGCCATACGGTTAGTGCCAGGCCCACGGCAATGAACAAGTACATGCCACGCAAAAGGAAGAGCCGAAGGGTGCTGACTTCATAAACAGGTGTGTTGTTCATGTCGGTCGCCTGGACGAGGGAGCTTCGAAACTTCTCACGAGAGTTGCTGATCGACCCGAATCGAGCTTACGCGTGTCGAGGTCGGCCAACAATCCGTTTGGCGGTCCCCTTGCGTCGTGCCCATTACCGCTGCATCCTGCGCCGATGAAAGCAATCGCTCCCACCGCGGCGGAATTGACGATCCTGCGAGTGCTTTGGCGCCGAGGGCCCTCCACCGTGCGTGACGTTCACGAAGAGGTTTATGCCGAGACCGGAACCGGCTACACCAGTTCGCTGAAGATCATGCAGAACATGCTGGCCAAGGGGCTGGTAACGCGGGCAGAGGATGCCAGGCAGCACATCTACGCGGCGGCGGTTTCCGAACGCCCCACGCTCAACCACCTGGTGAGCGGCTGGATGGACAGCGCTTTTGACGGATCTTCCCTTGCGCTCGCCATGCAGGCGCTTGACGCGCGCCCGGTGGCTGCCGACGAACTCGCGCAACTCAAAGCCCTGATCAAGAAGCTCGAGAAAAACGTGTCGTGAGCTTCTTCACCTTCGCCTACCTGATTCGGCTTGGCGTGTGGGGATTGGCGGCTGCACTGGTCCAGGGCGGACTGCTGGCGTTGTCCTGGCTTGCTTGGGAACGGGTCATGGCGAATGCGACGGCCGCCTTGCGGCATCGCATGGCCTGCATCCATTTTGCGGCACTCGTTGTCCTGCCGGTGTTGACCGTCGTGGTCGTGTACTGGACGGTCGCAGGCATGGGCGTTCCTGCCTTGCCCGGCTCGCCCGCGGCCGAACTGCCATTACTCATGGCCAGTTATCGCAAGGTCTTCTGGCTCTGCCTGTCGCTGGTCATGCTGTGGTTTGCCGGGGCATTGTTGATGATGCTGCGGTTGGCCATGGATGCACGCCGAGTGGCTCGACTCCATCGTAGACGCGCGCCCGAGGCGCTGGTCGAATCGGTGCACCGGTTGGCTCGCGATCGGATGAGCGTAAGGGTGCAAGACATCCAGATAGCCGATGTCGCCACACCGCAGATCATCGGCGCGTGGCGGCCGGTACTCCTGATACCGCGCGATCTGGCGTGCGTCCTGTCGATGGCGCAATGGGAAGCCGTGCTGCTGCACGAACTGGCGCACGTGCGGCGACGCGATTTTGGCTGGAACCTGCTGCAGCGCCTGCAGCTTGCGCTTCTGTGGTTCCATCCCGCGGCCTGGACGCTCTATGGCCGCGTGTCGCGGGAGCGCGAGGCCTGCTGCGACGCCCTGGCGGTACGCCACGGCGCGTCGGCCACGGGCCTGGCCCAGGCGCTGGTTTGCCTGGCGGAAAACCGTGTCTCGCCGCATTTGGGCATGGCGATTTCAAGCCAGGGCGAGCTCACCACTCGCGTCCATCGGCTGCTTGGCGTCAACCGCACAGGCCCTCTGCCGGCCGGCCTGCGCTTGGCAGCCATCGCAACCTCGATGCTTTGTCTCCTGGCGCTTGGGGCAGGGCGGCTGGGGCTCGTCGATCCGTCGATGGCCGATGTCTACAACGCAAGCGCCTTCGGGCCCATGATCCTGGTCGACGCTCATGACGACGCAGGGTCGTTTGCGCTTCGCATCAAGCAGGGACGGGTGATCGAAGCCTCGGTCGGGAACCAGCAGCTTCCGAGCGACCGCATCGTGCAGGAAAACGACCGCGTCCTCCTGATGAGTGCCAGGCGGCAACCCATCGTGGCACTGACGGTGACGCCGCAGGCCCGGATCGAATGGGAAGGCCGGCGCTGAAAATTCCCGTGCCGGATTGACAAGGTACGATGCTCGTCGTACAACGCTACGACGCTTATCGTAGAGGTGCCGTTATGCCTACTGCCCGTGGTTCGATTTCGCGGATGCTTGCCCTGTCCATCAGCCTGGCCGGGCTGGCGGCGACACCCGCGATCGCGGCCATCAACCCCGACGATGCCGCCAGAGTTTTCGACGAGGCCAAGGTTATTTGCAACCGCGATGCGGGGGCCCTGTGGGGGCACACGCTGTGCGGTCCGATGCTGCTGGTCGACCCGGCCGATCGCTCCGCGGTGGCCAACCAGGCCGATGCCGGCGGCGTGTTGAAGGCCTCCGGGCCGGTATTCATTGGAGTTTTGCCACCGTCGGAGATCATGGCCAATACTTCGATCCAGTGGTCGGGAACCCGCTGGAGTGAAATTCTGTGGCCCCTGCCGGAGAACACTGAAAAACGACACGTGATGATCGCGCACGAGTCGTTCCACCGTATCCAGCCTGACCTGAAGATGGTGCTGCACGAAGGCGACAACCGGCACCTGGACACCCTGGAAGGGCGATATCTATTGCAGTTGGAATGGCGTGCCTTGGCCAAGGCGCTGAATGCGACGACCAGCGCCGACCGCAAGGTGGCGATCGGCGATGCGCTTTTATTCCGGAGCGAGAGATATCGAATCTTCCCGAATGCGGCAGAAGGCGAGGGCGCGCTCGAGTCGAACGAAGGGGTGGCCGAATATACCGGTGTGAGGTTGGGGCTTCCGACGCCGAAGGCTCGCATCAGCTACGCCATCGGCGACCTCTCCGCTTTCGTGGAGGTCCCGAGCTTTGTCCGTTCCTTCGCCTATGCCACCGGTCCCGCCTACGGCCTGATGCTTGATCAGGCCGATCCCGACTGGCGCCGCAAGCTCGCCTCCGGCCAGCGGCTGGACCAGTTGTTGAGTGCGGCACTGAAGCTTCCTTCGCCGGCGTTCGCCACCCTCAAGGCCCGCGAGGCGATCTACGATGACGGAACCTTACGCACCCACGAGGTGAAACGTGAGCAGGCGAAGATCGCGCACATGGCGGCGTTGAAGGCCAAGCTCGTCGATGGCCCTGTGTTGACGCTGCCACTCAAGCACAGCAACTACCAGTTCAACCCGCAAACACTGCAGCCGCTGGGCGACTTGGGCATCGTCTATCCCACCATGCGCTTGACCGATGAATGGGGCGCACTGGATGTGGATGGCGACGCCCTGGTCAACCAGGAGAAGAAGGTGGCGAACGTCTCGGCCGCGGGCTTCGATCCGTCGAAGCTGAAGGGTGCAGGCTGGAGCCTCACTTTGAACAAGGGTTGGATCGTCGTGCCTGGTACGCGCAAAGGTGACGTGATCGTGCAGAAGGTTGAAGACCCAGGTCACTAGCATGTCTGCCCCGATGGAGGATCCAGGGCACGCGGTGCTGGACAAGGAGTGCCTGAACTGCGGCGCAAACCTGCACGGCCGCTATTGCTCGGACTGCGGTCAGTCATCCGATGACCATAAGCGCCCGATCCTGCATCTTCTGCGAGAAGGCTTGGAGGGGCTGGTTCATCTCGATGGACGATTAATCCGGACGCTGCCGCTTCTCTTCTTTCGTCCAGGGCAGTTGGCGCGCGATCACATGGACGGCCGCCGCATGCGCCACGTGCCGCCGTTTCGTCTGTTCCTGGTAAGCCTCTTCCTGTTCATGCTGTCGATGGAAGTTGCCGTGCATGGAATGCCCCATGGACATGGGATGACGATCACCGTGCATGAAGGGCCTGTTACCCGGGTTGTCGAGGCAACGCCAAGCCAGATGGCCGATATTCTTTCAGGTGAGAAGACACCGGAGCAGATTGCCAACGGAGTCGGTGTCGCGAGCCCTAGTGCGGGCCGAGAAACACAGGCCGGGCCGAACGAACATTTCTGGTCCGATCCTCGATCATGGACTCGCGGACGCCTCCAGCGCGCGCTGTCCAACCCGGAGTACTTCGAGCTGCTGGTGTTCACCTGGGCGCACAGGCTGGCCATCCTGCTTCTGCCGATCTTCGCCGTCGAACTGATGCTGCTTTATTCGCGGCACAGGCAGTTCTATGCCTATGACCACCTGGTGGTGTCGATGCAGTTCCTGGCCTTCGTGTTTCTCGTCACGGGCCTGGCTTGGCTGGCGCCCGGCCCGTTACGTGGCGCTGCAATCTTTGGCGCGGCGGTGTGGGTTCCTGTCAACCTGCACGGGCTGCTCCGAGGCGCTTATGGCTCAGGCTTCGCGGGAGCTCTTACCCGAACCATCGGCCTGTGGCTTAGCACACAGATCGTATTCATCGTGCTGGTGGTGGGACTGTTGGCCTTTGGCCTTCAGCTGCTTTGACGGGCGGCTTCGGAAGTCAGCCGTCCGAACGCAGCTTGCCGCCCTTGGCCCAGGCGTCGCGCGCCACTTCGGTGATCACGATTTCAACGGTATCCTGCGGGCATTGCAGGATCTCCACGGTGACGCGGGTGGCTTCCTGCACGAAGGCACGCTTTTGCTCAAGCGTGCGTCCGGGATGCATTTCCAGGCGTAGAACGGGCATGGTGATGACGCTCTCATGGATGCCCTGAAGGCGGGCGGTGGCAACATGATGCGCGTGGGCAGGGCGCTGATAAACGTGCGGTAATTTTGCACGCGGTGAACCTATAGGTTCTCAATCAGCTCGACGTCATAACCTTCTGGACGATCTTCCACGTTCCATGAACCTTCAGGCATGACAGCATGTCCGTGAAGACACGCGGCGGGACTAGTAATGTTACCTTCAGGACCGCGAGCTCCTTCTCGACATCTATTGAAAGAATCCGGTCATCGCGCTCGAAGCCCTGGTCCTTTGGCGCGGGTATGTTGCGTACGGCTGCGAGCCACGTTGCAATCGGCGTCACGCTTACGTTGCCGTCATCACCGATCCTTGTCACCGAACTCGATGGATGAAATAGGGATGCAAATTTCTCGGCGTCCATTTCGTAAGCGGCGTCGAAGTAGGTCTGCGCAATCGAACGCAAAGCGGAAACATCCGGAGTCATAGCTGTCCTGGAAGGTTGTTACGCGGAATCGATTCATGCGCCTGGCAATCTGTGCCAAGCGTCGAGTGCCTCGGTATCGGCTGAGTCTTGGCGTTAACTGGCCGACCAAGCCTAGGGCAGGATCTCTATGGCGACTAGCGCTGTTGCGAACGAAGGTGTCATGACCGGGGTTCATAAGTCATGAGAACGAACTGAACTTACTCGCTTCAGTTCAACGGGTACATTCGGAAAGACACGAGTCTTCAAAGAGTATGAACGACTTCGTGCGAAAGTCGTCTGGTGCCCCAGGGCATCGCGAGATAACGGTCATGCCCCATTGCTGCGTGCATACCTGTCGGCACGTCGTAGTACACATCCACTACAAAAGGCCAAGTCACCTGTGATCTCACAGGAATAGACTCGAGTCCGACAGTGCGTCCGTCAAAGGTAAATCCCTCGACACGATTCACGACTAGCTGGTGCGATGTGTCTCTCATGCAGTCATTCTTTGAGGCGACCGCCAGACCAAACCCACCGGTCGCGAAGCATGCGGCTGTCAGGGCACCTACGCCAATCCATTTCTTTGCTGCCGACATCCCCATCGCCATCTCCATTGTTGTGCTGTTCAAACACGCTCCTGGCACGGCTCGAGGTCCCCGGTGTAAAGACTACCTTGCCCAGGAGATACCTGCGGGTAGAGGAGGGCCGTAGAGGTAGTGCAGAACGCGGCGGGGCATGGAAGCTCGTGGCTTGCCGGAGGAGTGGATGAGCAGCGGGTGCATGACTAGGACGCCGCCCCTCGGGACAGTGCAACTGACCCTGTGTGCGGCATGCTGGCTGACCGAAGCGCTCGTCATCCGCCCATTTGCATGGCTTCCGGGTACGACCTCGAGCGGCCCGGTTTCCGAGGCATGATCGTCCAGTTGAAGGCGTACGGCGATCAGCTGTTCCAGGACCGATGTGGGCGGCTGGACGAACCACACGTTCTCTTTCCTTGACCAGCCGGACCAGCCAGGGGTGTCGACACGGTCAGAGACAGGAATACTCAGGTCTTGATGGGGCGTTACCGACCAGGTCGCATCCACTCCCTTGGCGAATAAAGAGCATTGCACGACCCGGTGTGCTTCGCTCATCAAGCCCATGGCGATGAGTTGCTGTTGTAGTTCCACGGCTGTTCGATCGACAGCTGGCAAACCCAGCAGACTACGTGAGCCCGGTTTGCCCGGAGCTGTCGTCGAGATGGTTTCGATCAGTTCATCGCACGCCTGAAGCGAAATGAGCTCCGGCACTATGACAAAGCCATCGTCTGGAAACGCCACGGCGAGTCCTTCCGTTCGATATTGGCCGCCTTTATGACCGCTTTGTGATGTGGACTCAAGCGATGGCATGGCAGTCAATCCGACGTGGACGGAAGAACACGATTCCTTCGGTCGAAATTCGGGCTCAACTTTGAGACGCTTCTGATGGAAGTGCCGATGCGGATTCAGGAGAATGTTCGTGTTGCCGGTACATCGGCAACCGGGTGTAGCAACCTGAAGAAGTGGCGGACGCCGTGGACATCACGGCGCTTCGCTTCCCCCTTTTATGGCGGGCGGTCAGGCGGACTTCGGTCCGGCCGGCTACTTCTCCGGTTTGCTACCCTGGCTCGCTCGCCGCTCCTTCTGCTTTTCCGTAAGCGGTGTACGAGTCTTGTGGAACGGCATGGACGCATCGGGCAGGTGACAATGTTCCGGGGTACGCTGGTCGGGAGCGTGACAACGACCGATCTCGCTTCGTCGGCGCAAGCCGGGGGCGTCCATTCCGTCCCAACCGTTCTGGGACGCGACACCCGGGGGCATGACCCCACCTGAACGGAAAGGAACTATTCCAGGCTACCCGTTTATCCGGGCGCAAGGAATTGCAAGGCACACTCGAGCCGGTAATAACCCCGGCCTCGTGCCTTGTACGGAGATAAACCCCATGCGCAAGCCCGCCCTGCTACTGGCCACTTCCCTTGGCCTTGTCCTGGCCTCGCACGCCTTTGCTTCCGACCGGCCCGATCCGGGCAAACTCACCACCCGCTGCCTGGATGCCGCAGCGAAGAAATTCGACGTCAAGAACGACTACATCCAGCTGCAGCCGGTGCAGGCCGCCGACAGTGGCTCGGGCTATTCGATCGCCGGCGTCGCCGACGCGGGCATGGACGGCAAGAAGAGTTTCACCTGCCAGTTCGACAAGAAGGGCAAGCTGGCGAACCTCGTCCCCGAGGGTAAGTAAGCGAAACCTCCGCGTCGCGCGCAGGGCGCGGCGCGGAGATTTACCGGCTGATCAGTCCTTACCACCCGACGAGCAAGGCTTGATGATCGGCTTGAGGGTTTCCTCAAGTTGGCCTTGCTCATCCTTCTGCGACAAGTCGTCGATGAAGGGGATGCGATCAGCAGGGTGCGCGGCGATCATCGACCGGTAGGCAAGGATCATGCTGTGTACGCCGGCCACCTGGTTTGTCAGCAATTGGCCCTTCCGCGTGGGGTCGATCAACTGTGAGGCTGCGCTGCCGAAGATGTATTGGCGCATCAGCTGCGAGGCATTGGGCGTCTTCTTCGCCATCAAGGGAGTGACGACACCCGGACAGACAACGTCCACCACATCCTTGCTCTTGTCCTCCCAATCCAGCAGCCATACTTGCACGGCGGCTGCGTTCGGGTCGAACGGATGGGCTTCCAGGAAGGCGGTGAACTTGACCACCTTTTCGGCGTCGCTCATGTCTTCGAGTTTTTTCGCCGGCTCGGCGAAAGCAGTCAAGGCCAGCATGACGCCGGCCACCATCAATGCAGCTCGCATGGGTTCCCCTTGAGAGTCGCCTCCCCGGCGACGCGGGCAACTATAAGGCACTCCGCTCCAGCTCGAACGAGGCTGGAACAATAATTCGGGGCGCTACGCCAGTGCCAGTGCCGTTATCAGCGACAGCCTGCGCGCGCTGCAAGCGCGCGATGCCGCCATGGAGCGATGGCTTCGAGAAGAAGTAGTCCCGGCGTACAACGAACTGCGCGCCGATCCTTCGAAGGGGTTTACCGTTGAGCAGGCCCGCGCCGAAGTGAGCCGCCGCCTTAAGCAGCGAGGGTGACGTTGGCAGTGTTGTGCCATAAGGTCATCGTGGCGCGGCAAGTGGTGGCCAAGACTATGAAAGCGAGTTGCACGCACTCAACATCGAAGCCATCAAGCGCGATGCGGATGCGGAATCGGCGCGTATGGCGTGATGCCGTGGCAATCGAGCGGGAAATTCCTCAATCCCGCCGCTTCTTCCGCTCGTCCTTCCAGACGATCCAGCCGCCGAACAGCGTCATCAGCGCCAGGCCGAACCAGGTGAGGGCGTACATCAGGTGATTGTCGGGGAAGGCGATCACGGTGAGGCCGCCGACGGGGCTATCGCTGCCGTCCCGTCCGGGGGACGATGCGGCATCGGCATCCACGAAATAGGGTGCAGTGGCATCCAGCCCCTTGGCGGCGGCGATGGCAGCAACGTCCCGCGAATACCAGCGATCATGCGCCGGGTCGTTTGCCTGCAGGAAAGCGCCTTTTGGTTCGCTGATGCGCAACAGGCCTACGACCGTTGTCTCGCCCGTGGGGCCGGATGCACAGATCGCCTTGCCACCGCACCACGTCGTCGCAACGAAACCACGGTTTACGATTACCTCGCTGCCGTCCTGCGTGCGCATCGGCGTCAACAACCAGGAACCTGCGCCAAGCTCCGTACTGGCACGCACCCGCACGCTCTTTTCAGGCGCGAATGTACCAGTGAGTTTCACCCGCCGGTATTCATCGTTCGCCGTATTCACCGCAAGCCACCGGTCGCGGTCCGGTGCCATCACCGGCTCCGCATGCACCCGCGCATCCACGCGTGCAACAAGGTCATGCTTCCACGCACGGCGATGCACCTGCCAAAGTCCCAGCGCGATAAATCCCGCGAACACCGCCGCGCCAAGCACGGCTAGCAACCCCAGAACGAAAACGCCGCGCGGTCGGCGCGGCGTCTTCGTGTCGTCTGGCGCATGCATGCTCAAGGCAGGTTCTTGGCCTGCTGCTCGGTCATGTCGTGGGACATGCCCGGCATCATGTTCGAGTTGAGGTGGAACATCACCCAGATGGATCCACTGAGCGTGATCACTACCAGGATCGCCGTAAACATCAGCGCCAGCATGTTCCAGCCGCCTTCGGAGTGGGCGTTCATATGCAGGAAGTAGATCATGTGCACCACGATCTGCATGGCCGCGAACACCAGGATCACCACCGCCAGCGTCTGTGCGTTGGGTATCACCTTGCCCATGACCAGCCAGAAGGGAACCGCCGTCAGGAACACGGCCAGGAAGAACCCCATCAGGTAGCCCTTCAGCGTGCTGTGCGGCGCACTGTCATCGTGGTGGTCGTGCGACTCGGCATGTGCGCTCATGGCAGCGCTCCCATCAGGTAAACGAAGGTGAAGACGCCGATCCACACCACATCCAGGAAGTGCCAGAACATCGACAGGCACAGGATGCGGCGCTTGTTGGCCGGCGTGAGGCCGAAGCGGCCCACCTGGAACAGCAGGGTGACCAGCCAGACGATGCCGAAGGTCACATGCAGGCCGTGGGTACCCACCAGGGTAAAGAACGACGACAGGAACGCGCTGCGTTGCGGGCCCGCGCCCTGGCCGATGAGCTCGGAGAATTCGTGCAGCTCGATGCCAAGGAACCCCAGGCCGAAGAGGCCCGTGATCACCAGCCACGCCATCATCGTGCCGCGGCGATCCTTCTGCATCTCAAGCACGGCGAAGCCGTAGGTGATCGACGAGAGCAGCAGCAAGGTGGTGTTGATCGCCACCAGCGGCAGGTCGAAGAGCTCGGCGCCCGTGGGACCGCCTGCGTAACTGCGTCCGAGCACCCCATAGGTGGCGAACAGGCAGGCGAAGATGAGGCAGTCGCTCATCAGGTAGATCCAGAACCCGAGCAACGTACCGTTGGCCGGGTGGTGGTCTTCCTTCATCCAGAACTCGACGTCCTGGTTTCCGGCGAGGGCCGCGGAAGGCGTGGCGTTCATGTCAGACATGGGCGGCAAGCGCCTCCGTGCGGGCGGTCTCTGTGCGGGCCACTTCGTCGGCGGGGATGTGGAAATCGCGCTTGTAGTTGAAGGTGTGACCGATCGCTGTCACCAGCAGGCCAAGGAAAGCCAGGCCCGCGATAAGGAACATGTGCCAGATCATGGCGAAGCCGACCACGAAGGCGAAGGCAGCGAGGTAGATACCGGCGCTCGTATTCTTCGGCATGTGGATGGGCAGGTAGCCCTCGGTGCGACGCCTCTGGTTGCGCTCTTTCATGTCCCACCAGGCATCGGCCTCGTGGATGATCGGGGTGAATGCAAAGTTGTAGGCCGGCGGCGGCGAGGAGGTGGACCACTCCAGCGTACGGCCATGCCAGGGATCGCCGGTGACGTCACGCAGCTCCTCGCGGCGCTTGTAGCTCACCCACAGCTGGACCAGGAACGAGCCGATGCCCAGCGCGATCAGCACCGCGCCGAAGGCGGCGATCTGGAACCAGATCTGCAGCGACGGATCTTCGAAGTGGTTCATGCGGCGGGTCACGCCCATGAAGCCCAGGATGTACAGCGGCATGAAGGCGAACCAGAAGCCCACCAGCCAGAACCAGAACGAGCACTTTCCCCAGAACGGATCGAGCTTGTAGCCGAAGGCCTTGGGGAACCAGTAGTTGATGCCGGCAAACAGGCCGAAGATCACGCCGCCGATGATGACGTTATGGAAGTGCGCCACCAGGAACAGGCTGTTGTGCAGCAGGAAGTCGGCCGGGGGGATCGCCAGCATCACGCCGGTCATGCCACCGATCACGAAGGTGAACATGAAACCCATGGTCCAGAGCATCGGCACTTCGAACTGGATGCGCCCGCGATACATGGTGAACAGCCAGTTGAACATCTTCGCGCCCGTGGGGATCGAGATGATCATGGTGGTGATGCCGAAGAACGAGTTGACGCTGGCGCCCGAACCCATGGTGAAGAAGTGGTGCAGCCACACCAGGTACGAAAGCACCGTGATCACCACGGTTGCATACACCATCGATGCGTAACCGAACAGGCGCTTGCGGCTGAAGGTGGAGACGACTTCCGAGAACACGCCGAACACCGGCAGCACCAGGATGTACACCTCCGGATGGCCCCAGATCCAGATCAGGTTCACGTACATCATGGGGTTGCCGCCCATGCCGTTGGTGAAGAAGTTGGTGCCCACGTAGCGGTCGAGCGAGAGCAATACCAGCACGGCGGTGAGCACCGGGAAGGCGGCCACGATCAGCACGTTGGTGCACAGCGAGGTCCAGGTGAAGATGGGCATCTTCATCATGGTCATGCCCGGTGCGCGCATCTTCACGATGGTGGCGATCAGGTTGATGCCCGACAGCGTGGTTCCCACGCCCGCCACCTGGAGCGACCAGATGTAGTAGTCCACCCCGACATCTGGACTGGCCTCCAGGCCTGCGAGCGGCGGATAGGCCAGCCAGCCTGTGCGGGCGAATTCGCCCACGAACAGAGACGCCATCACCAGCACGCCGCCGGCGACCGTCATCCAGAAGCTGAAGTTGTTTAGGAACGGGAAGGCGACGTCACGCGCGCCGATCTGCAGCGGCATGATGAAGTTCATCAGGCCAGTGACCAGGGGCATGGCCACGAAGAAGATCATGATCACGCCGTGGGCGGTGAAGATCTGGTCGTAGTGGTGCGGTGGCAGGAAGCCCGGATTGCCGTTGAAGGCCATGGCCTGCTGGGCGCGCATCATCAGCGCGTCGGCGAAGCCGCGCAGCAGCATGACCACGCCGAACACCATGTACATGATGCCGATCTTCTTGTGATCGATGCTGGTGAACCATTCCCTCCAGAGGTAGCCCCAGAGCTTGTATTTGGTGATCAGCCCAAGCAGGACGGCGCCAATGATGGCCACGCCGGCGAACGTGGCCAGCAGGATCGGCTCGTGGTACGGAATCGCCTCGAGGGTGAGGCGTCCGAAGATCAGTTTTTCTGCATCGGGCATGTTCATTACGGGACTCGCTAAGGCTTCAATCGAAAGAGGCTGCCGCTATTCGTGCGGGTGCCCGGCAGGTGCCATGCCAGCCATACCGTGATCATCGTGCTGCTCGTGTTTCACCATGTCGCTCATGCACATCTGGCCTGCCGCGACGCACTGGTTGAGGATGGCGTTGTAGAGGCCAGGATCCACCGTGCCGTAGTAGTGGACAGGTTCCTTTTCGCTGGGCTTTTCGAGCTTGATGTAGTCCGCGCGGGCAAGGTGGCCGCCATCGGCCTTCGCCTTGGCCACCCACGCATCGAAATCGGCATCGGACACGCTATGCAGCGTAAAGCGCATGTCGGAGAAGCCCGCGCCGCTGTAGTTGGCCGAGATGCCTTCGAAGTTGCCGGTTTTGTTCATGACGCCGTGGAGCTTGGTCTCCATGCCCGGCATGGCATAAATCATGCCGGCCATGGATGGCACGAAGAAGGCGTTCATCACGGTGGAGGCGGTGATATGGAATTCGATGGGGCGATCCACCGGGGCGGCCATCTCGTTGACCGTGGCGATGCCCTGTTCCGGATAGAAGAACAGCCATTTCCAGTCGAGCGCCACCACTTCAACCACCAAAGGT
Source organism: Pinirhizobacter soli (assembly GCF_015905305.1). Lineage (GTDB taxonomy): Bacteria > Pseudomonadota > Gammaproteobacteria > Xanthomonadales > Rhodanobacteraceae > Pinirhizobacter > Pinirhizobacter soli. The sequence goes on along the minus strand of NZ_JADZLQ010000001.1, from coordinate 1,096,046 downwards.
TTGGTATTGGGCGCCACGGAGCGGACGTTGTCGACCCGCTCTAGCGGCCGGTACGGATCGAGCTTGTGGGTGCTGGTCCAGGTGACCGCGCCCAAGGCGATGATGATCAGCAGCGGAGCCGCCCAGATCAGCAGTTCCAGCACCGTGGAGTGGTTCCACTCCGGGTCGTACTCGTGGTGCGCGGCTTTGTTCGATTCGCGGTATTTCCAGGCGAAAACGAAGGTCATCACGATCACCGGGATGATGATGATGAGCATCAGGACGACGGAAATGATGATCAGGTCGCGCTGCTGCCTGGCGACATCGCCGGCAGGGCTGAACAACACGGCATCGCAGCCTGACAAAAGCAGGGCAAGGGCGAGGACCGGCAAGCCGCGCAACGTCTTCATGAACATTCGCATGGTGGAGGAATTACCCTTGGGACCGGTAAAAGTTACGCCAAACCGTCGCCGGGGGCGATAGGACACTTTGTCCCATGGCGCTGACGCGTCTTCGGGTTCATCCTTGGCTATGCTTTAAACAACACCTCCCCCGACCGGGCGAACACGATGCCGAGCATTTCACAAGTTCATCACGGTGCCGAGAAAGCGGAAGAAGACGTCCGCCGCCAGCACCAGGGAAGCCATGCCGCCGTAGCCCCCGGCGAGATCGCCGTGGGGGTGGTCATCGGCCGGGCCTCAGAATATTTCGATTTCTTTACTTACGGCATTGCCTCGGTCCTGGTATTCCCGTCGGTGTTCTTCCCGTTCTTAAGCCGGGTAGACGGCGTCCTGCTGGCGTTTGCCATCTTCTCCTTCGCCTTCATCGCGCGCCCGATCGGCACCACCTTGTTCATGGCGATCCAGCGGCACTGGAGCCGCGGCACCAAGCTCACCGCCGCGCTGTTCCTGCTGGGCACCTCCACGGTCTGTATCGCCTTCCTGCCGGCGAACACCTCGAACGGCTACGGCGTCATCGTGATTCTCTCGGCCCTGCGCTTCCTGCAGGGCATCGCCCTGGGGGGCTCGTGGGATGGCCTGCCTTCGCTGCTTTCGCTCAATGCGCCGAAGGCCCGCCGCGGCTGGTATTCGATGCTTGGTCAGCTAGGCGCCCCCACTGGCTTCCTGATCGCCGCATCGCTGTTCCTGTTCTTGCACACGCAGCTGTCGAACGAAGATTTCCTTAGTTGGGGATGGCGTTACCCGTTCTTCGTCGCCTTCGCGATCAACGTGGTGGCCTTGTTCGCCCGCCTGCGCCTGGTGGTCACCGAGGAATACACGCACCTGATGGAAGAAGGCCAGCTCGAGCCGATCGGCACCCTGGAGATGCTCAATGCCCAGGGCTACAACCTCTTCATCGGCGCCTTCGCTGCGCTTGCCAGCTACGCCCTGTTTCACATCGTGACGATCTTCCCGCTGTCCTGGATCACCTTGAACCGTTCGCAGGCGATCAACGACGTCCTGATCGTGCAGATCATCGGTGCCTTTATTGCCATCGGCGCCACCGTAGCCTCGGGCGTCCTCGCCGACAGGTTCGGCCGCCGCAACATGCTCGGCGCCATGGCGGTATTGATCGGCCTCTTCGCCATCGCTTCGCCCTGGTTGCTCGGCGGCGGCAGGGCGGCGCAAGATGCCTTCCTGTTGATCGGCTTCGCGCTGCTGGGCCTGTCTTACGGTCAGGCGGCAGGCACGGTCACGGCGAATTTCGCCAAGCGCTTCCGTTATACCGGTGCGGCCCTGACGTCCGATTTCGCCTGGCTGATCGGTGCGGCATTTGCGCCACTGGTGGCGCTGAGCCTGTCGATGCGCTTCGGCTTAGGGGCCGTCAGCGTCTACCTGCTGTCGGGCGTGGCCTGCACCTTGCTGGCGTTGCGCATCAACCGGGCGCTGGAGACGGATCGTAACAAGGCCTGATTGCCGGGGGTGATCAACCTTGGATCGCCGTAAAACATCATTCCTCGCGAAGCTGCCAGGCCTTCTCTGCACAGTGCCGATGGCGGCGGCGCCACTATGGCCACTCCTGGCGCAGGCAGCGATGCCCACCCTGGCATCGACAAGTCCCATGGACGTTGTCAATTCCATACTGAGTTTCCGGCTTGCGCGCGGAGCTGTCACGATCGAGGAATTCGCTCTGGTCGAGCGCTGGATATCGCCAGGGCTGATGCAGGCCTGCAGTGAATATCGGCGGCGCCTTGATGGCCCGAATGCGGTGAACATAGGAGTGCCCAGCGTCCAGACCGATCCGGTGACAGGCGCGCAGGAGGCCTTAAGCGAGAGATTCCTGCTTGATGCGCCGCAGGACAAAGGCAGCACCCAGATCATCATCGCCCACTTGTTCCATCCTGACGGAACGCCGTACGGTTCCCGCCGCTTCGTCCTGGCAAATTTGCCAAGCTACGGATGGCGGATTACCAACATGGGTTTTTTGAGGACCCAATGTGAGCAAGGTCCTTAGCGAGGCTTACGTCGGCCGTACCCTCGGCTTCTGCCGCACATAAAGCTGCTTGCGCACTTTCGCTACCAGGTCGCCTTGTGCGGTGGTGATGTCCACTTCGAACCACCGCAACACCTTGGCCCCACTGGCGGCTTCGGCGCGTAGGGCTTCCACGGCCTGATCACTCATCACGAAGTGGGCGTAGACATCTTCCTTGCCCGGCGCGATGAATTCGATCTCGCCGGCCTTGTCCCACACGTAGTAGTCGTCACCCAGCCGATGCATGCCCATCAGCATGAAGAACGGATCGGCCATGGCGAAGAGGTTGCCGCCGAACTGCGTGCGCACGAAGTTCTTGTTCCAGGGACGAAGACGCAGGCGTACGCGGACTTCCGACCAGTCGTCGCTGATGTCGGTCACGGCGATGCTGTTGAAGAGGAAGGGCGGCCACAGGTTCATCAGCCGCCTGAAAGTGCCAGGTTTCATCAGAACAACAGGCTTGCCATCTTGCGGCGATAGCGGCCGACGAGTTCGGCATCGTTGAGCGTGGTGAAGGCAGCCAGCAGGCGCTTCTTCGCCGCGCCGTCGTTCCAGTCGCGCTGGGTCTTGAGCAGTTCCAGCCACTGGTCCATGCCGGCGGCGGGGTCGCCCTCGAGCAACAGGCGCACGCCCAACTGGTCGCGTGCCTCGGCATCGGCGGGATTGGCCTCGACGCGGGCGCGCAGTTCTGCGGCGGACGGCGCGCCCGCGGCGGCCTTGGCCAATTCCAGCTCACTGCGCAGCCGTACGGCGCGAGGGTCCACCGAAAGATTGGCGGGCAGGCCGTCCAGTTCCGCCGCGGCGGCATCGGTGCGGCCGGCGTGCATCAGGGCCACGGCCAGATCCAGCTTCAAGCTCGCAGTGTCCGGCTCGGCGGCGATGGCCTGCTGCAGGCGGTTGATGGCGCCTTCGGGCGTTTCGGCCTCGATTTCGGCGGCCGGCTCCGGGGTGTCGTCCTCGGCGGCATCCAGCGGCTGCAGGTGGCGGCTAAGGAATTCCCGCAGCTGGCCTTCGGGCAGGGCCCCGGCGAAGCCGTCGAGCACCTGGCCGTCCTTGACCAGCATCACCGTGGGGATGCTGCGGATGCCGAACATGGCGGCGATCTGCTGCTCGGCGTCTACGTCGACCTTGGCCAGGGCGAAGGCGCCGTTGTATTCGGCGGCGAGTTTATCCAGGAGCGGGCTGAGCGCCTTGCAGGGCTCGCACCAGCTGGCCCAGAAATCCACCAGGATGGGCGTGGTCAGCGACGCCTTGAGCACGGCGTCCTCGAAATTGGCCGTGGTGACGTCGAAGACGTAGGTATTTTCGCTGGCCTGGCTCACTGGGGAACTCCGGAAAAACGCTTGTGGAATGCCCGCATAGGTCGGGCAAGCAGGCAAGGATATCAAGTGGCTTGCCGTTCCGGGGAGCGTTCAGGCAACCTCCCGCACCCTTCGTCGCGCTATCTCCACGTTAATTTGCGACCATAGGCGGGAAAAGGAAAGGACACCCAAGGATATGCATGTGACACCCGGGCAACCGTTGATGGTCTGTGAGCACTGCGACGCGGTCTATCGGCGCCGTATCCTTGCGCGTCGCGAGGTGGCCCATTGCACGCGTTGCGGAGCGATCCTGGAGCGCCACCAGTGGCTGAGCCTGGATAAGCAATTCGCCCTGATCGTGGCCGCGGGCATCGTCTTCATCATCGCCAACGTCGAGCCGATCGTGCAGGTGAGCCTGGGCAGCAGCAATGCCACCACCACCCTGTGGGGCGCTGCCATCGCCATGTGGAACGATCAGTCGCAGGTGGTGGCGGTGCTGGCGGCGCTTACCCTGTTCTTCTTTCCGTTGACGCAGATACTGACTTTCGGCTGGCTGCTGGCCTTTGCCCGGCGCGGCGAGCGTGCGCCGGGATTCCGCCAGGCCATGGTGATGGTCCACTACGTGCGCCCCTGGAGCATGATCGAGGTGTTCATGCTAGGCACGCTGGTGGCGGTGGTGAAAGCCTCCAGCTACTTCAAGGTGGTGCCCGGCGCGGGTATCTGGTCGTTCGGCGTGCTCACCTTGCTGATCACCGTCTTCGCCAGCCACGATCCCCGCCAGCTATGGCACAAAACCGTGGGGAGCAACGAATGACGGGCGTGGTGACGGCCCGCGAGCGGGGCTTGGTGGGATGCCATGTCTGTGGCCTGGTCAGCCGCGCCAAACACGTGCCGCCGGGCGCCATGTGCCCGCGATGCCACGCGCCGCTGCACCGGCGCAAGACCAACTCGCTCACGCGCACCTGGGCGCTGTTGATCGCCGCCGCCTTGCTCTACCTGCCAGCCAACCTGTTACCGATCATGCGCACGGTGAGCTTGGGCAACGTCGACGACAACACCATTCTTTCCGGCGTGATCGAATTGTGGCGCAACGACTCGTGGGACCTGGCCATCATCGTCTTCGTGGCCAGCATCGTGGTGCCGATGATGAAATTCCTGGTGCTGGGCACGCTGCTGGTGTCGGTCCAAAGAAAAAGCCGCTGGGCGCTGAAGCAGCGGGCGCGCTTCTACCGGTTGGTGGAGCTGGTGGGCTACTGGTCCATGCTCGATGTCTTCGTGGTGGCGCTGTTGTCGGCGCTGGTGCATTTCCAGGTATTGAGCCGGGTGGAGCCTAAGCCCGGCGTGATCTACTTCGGCCTGGTCGTCGTGCTGACGATGCTGGCCTCGATGAGCTTCGACCCCCGCCTGATCTGGGATCGCAAGGAAACCGATGACTGAGCCTGAACAACCGCGCGACGAGCGCGACGACCTCCCCGAACCTGTGGTGCAAAAGCGCCGCGTGGGTATCTCGCTGATCTGGCTGGTGCCGCTGGTGGCGGCCATCGTCGGCGCCTCGCTGCTGGTGCACGGCTGGCTGGGGCAGGGGCCGAGCATCATCGTGACCTTCCAGACCGCCGAGGGACTGGAGGCCAACAAGACCCAGGTCAAATACAAGAACGTGGTGATCGGCAAGGTCACGCAGATCGCCCTGAACCGCGATCACAGCCAGGTGAAGGTGAAGATCGACCTGGAAAAGAACGCCGAGAGTTTCGCCACCAAGGACACCCGTTTCTGGGTGGTCAGGCCCCGCGTGGGCATCGGCGGCGTATCGGGTGTCGATACCTTGTTCTCCGGCGCCTTCATCGGTGCCGACACCGGAGACTCCACCGACGAACAGGATGAGTTCAAGGGCCTGGAAACGCCGCCCCCGGTGCTGCACGGCCAACCCGGCAGGCGCTTCACCCTGCACAGCGGCGACCTGGGTTCGCTGGACATCGGCTCACCGGTATATTTCCGCCGCGTGCAGGTGGGCCACGTGGTGTCCCATGCGCTCGATGAAAACGGCAAGGGCGTGAGCCTGCAGGTTTTCATCGATGGGCCCAACGACAGGTACGTGTCGAAGTCGTCCCGCTTCTGGAACGCCAGTGGCGTGGATGTATCACTCGGCGCCGATGGCCTGAAGCTCAACACGCAGTCCCTGGCCACGGTGCTGGCCGGCGGCGTGGCTTTCCAGTCGCCCAACGGTCCGCACGATGACACCCCTGCTGAAGAGAACACCGACTTCGACCTCTACAACGACCAGGCCTCGGCGATGGCGCCACCCGATGGCGAACCGCGTTATATCCGCATGCGCTTTGACCATTCCCTGCGAGGCTTGCGCGTGGATTCGCCGGTGGAGTTCCTCGGCATCAACGTGGGCAAGGTGGTGTCGCTGAATCTCGACTACGACATCCAGACACAGCGCTTCCCGGTGATCGTGGGCGCCGTGGTGTACCCCGAGCGCCTGGGCAAGGCCCATCAGAAACTGATGGCCGCGGCGATCGGCAGGGGCGATACCGACTGGTCGCAGATGGTCGGCCGCATGGTCGAGCACGGTCTGCGCGCGCAGGCGCGGACCGGTAACCTGCTCACCGGCCAGCTGTATATCGCCATCGACTTCGATCCGAAGGCCAAGCCTGTCGCATTCGATTCCGCGGCCAAGCCGCTGGAGTTGCCCACGACGTCCGGCGACTTCGACAAAATCCAGGAACAGATTGGCAGCATCGTCGACAAGATCCAGAAGATCCCCTTCGACACCATCGGCAAGAACCTGGATGAAAGCCTGAAGCAACTTTCCGGTACCTTGAAACAGGTGAATGAGAGCCTGGCGCCGGAGGCCACCAAGACCTTCAAGCAGGCACAGCAGACGCTTGGCGCGGCCAACAATGCCTTGTCGAACGACTCCCCGTTGCAGCAGAACCTTGGCCAGACCCTGCAGGAACTGCAGCGCACGGCCCGCTCGCTGCGGGTGCTTACCGATTACCTGTCCCGCCATCCGGAGTCGTTGATCCGCGGCAAGGGCAAGGACGCGGCGCCGGCGCAAGCTTCGCCTCCGCCGGCCGCCCCGGCCACTTCCACGAACCCGCCGCAAGGAGCCAAGCCATGATCCGCCGGTTGCCGTTGTTAGCCCTCGGGATGCTGGCCGGCTGCGCCTCGGCACCCACGCAGTACCACACGCTGGTGCCGCGGGCCGTGGCACCCACCACGCCGCCGGCGGGCTTCGTGGTGGAGGTACTTCCGGTGACGGTGCCGCCCCAGGTAGACCTGCCGCAACTGGTGCTGCGATCGGGTGCCTCCGACGTGCAGGTGCTGGAAAACCAGCGCTGGCTGGCGCCGCTGGGCGATGAGGTGCGCGGCGCGTTGTCCGCCGATATCACCTCTGCACTGAACACCCACGATATTTACGGCCTGTCAAAGCCCCCAGGCAGCACCGACATCCGCATCAAGGTCGACATCCGCCGCTTCGACTCCGAGCTTGGCGGCAGCGCCACGGTCGAAGCCAGCTGGACGCTGCGCAAGGTCGATGGCACGGAAGGTCCGGGCCTTGCCTGCGCCACGCGGGTGAGCGAGCCGGCGGGCAGCGACTACGCGGGCCTCGTGCAGGCACACCAGCAGGCCCTGGGCAGGCTCTCAGGTGCCATTGTCCAGGCTGCGCGCGCGCTGGCCTCCGGTTCGGCATCGGGCTGCCCCATGGTCGACGGGGGCTGAAAAGCGCCGCGGCCATGGCGAAGCGGGCCGGGCTTGGGCTAACCTGTCGCGTTAGCCCATTTCGCTTTACCGGTACGGATATCCATGCAGCACGACACTGACCAGGCGCCCCGCGAAGCCGCAAGCTACCACCCGGCCGCCGTGGAAGAAGGCGCGCAACGCTTCTGGAACGAGCAACGCGCCTACGAGGTGAAGGAAGATCCTTCCCGCGAGAAATATTATTGCCTTTCCATGCTGCCGTACCCGTCCGGTGCGCTGCACATGGGTCACGTGCGCAACTACACCATCTCCGACGTGATCAGCCGCTACCAGCGCATGCTGGGCAAGAACGTGCTGCAGCCGATGGGATGGGACGCCTTCGGCCTTCCGGCCGAAAACGCCGCCATCAAGAACAACACGGCCCCGGCGAAGTGGACGTACCAGAACATCGACCACATGCGCACGCAGTTCAAGCGCCTGGGGTTTGCCTACGACTGGACCCGCGAATTCGCTACCTGCGATCCGGACTACTACCGCTGGGAACAGTTGATGTTCACGCGGTTGATGAAGAAGGGCCTGGCCTATCGCCGCAATGCGGTGGTGAACTGGGATCCGGTCGACCACACGGTGCTGGCCAACGAGCAGGTGATCGACGGCCGCGGTTGGCGCTCAGGCGCGCTGGTGGAAAAGCGCGAGATCCCGCAATGGTTCCTGCGTATCACCGATTACGCGCAGCAGTTGCTCGATGGCCTGGATACCTTGCCCGGCTGGCCGGATGCGGTAAAGACCATGCAGCGCAATTGGATCGGCCGCAGCGAGGGCCTGGATATCCAGTTCACCGTGCCGGGCGAAAGCGACCCGCTCACCGTGTTTACCACCCGCCCGGATACGCTGATGGGCGCGACCTTCGTTTCCATCGCCGGCGAGCACCCGCTGGCGCAGAAGGCCGCGCAGTCGAACCCGGTGCTTGCGGCATTCCTTGCCAATTTGCGCCAGGGCGGCGTGTCCGAAGCCGAACTTGAAACGCAGGAAAAGCGCGGCATGGACACGGGCATCAAGGCCGTGCACCCAGTGTCGGGCGAAGACATACCCGTGTGGGTGGCCAACTTCGTGCTGATGGGCTATGGCACCGGCGCCGTGATGGCCGTGCCCGGCCACGACGAACGCGATTTCGAATTCGCCAACAAGTACGGCTTGCCGATCCGCCAGGTGATCGCGGTGGAAGGGGAAACCTTCGATCCGAAGCAATGGCGCGACTGGTATTCGGATAAAACCCGCAGCGACATGCGCGTGGTCAATTCCGGCGACCTGGACGGCAAGAGTTATCGCGAGGCCTTCGAATTCCTCGCAAGCAAGCTGGAGGCATCGCACCTGGGTTCACGCCGGGTGAACTGGCGCCTGCGCGACTGGGGCGTGAGCCGCCAGCGCTACTGGGGCTGCCCGATCCCGGTGATCCATTGCCCCTCGTGCGGCGATGTCCCCGTGCCCGAAGACCAGTTGCCCGTGGTGCTGCCCCAGGATGTCGCCTTCAGCGGCGTGGTGTCGCCGATCAAGGCCGACCCGGAATGGCGCAAGACCACATGCCCCACCTGCGGCGGCCCGGCCGAGCGCGAAACGGACACCTTCGATACCTTCATGGAGTCGAGCTGGTACGTGGCGCGCTACACCAGCCCCAAGGCCAACGCGATGGTGGATGAGCGCGTCAATTACTGGATGCCGGCCGATCAGTACGTCGGCGGCATCGAGCACGCGATCCTGCATCTTCTGTACTTCCGCTTCTATCACCGGCTCATGCGCGACGAGGGCATGGTCAACAGCGATGAGCCGGTGACCAACCTGCTGACCCAGGGCATGGTGGTGGCCGAAACCTTCTATCGCGACGAAGCCAACGGCGGCAAGCACTGGTACAACCCGGCCGACGTCGATGTACTGCGCGATGACCGTGGCCGCATCACCGGTGCGATCCTGCGCGAAGACGGCGCCCCGGTGCACATCGGCGGCATCGAGAAGATGTCCAAGTCGAAGAACAACGGCGTGGATCCCCAGTCGATGGTGGGCAAGTACGGTGCCGACACCGTGCGCCTGTTCTCAATGTTCGCCGCCCCGCCGGACCAGTCGCTGGAATGGAACGAGGCTGGCGTGGAAGGCATGAGCCGCTTCCTGCGCCGCCTGTGGCGCGAAGTGCAGGCGCATGCCGATGCCGGTGCCGCGCCCGTGCTGGACATTGCCTCGCTCGACGGCGCCCAGAAAACCATGCGCCGCCAGTTGCACGAGGCCATCGCCAAGGTCGGCGACGACGTCGGCCGCCGGCAATCCTTCAATACGGCCATCGCAGCGCTCATGGAACTGATGAACGCCCTGGGCAAGTTCGACGATGCCTCGCCGCAAGGCCGCGCCGTGCGCCAGGAAACGCTCACCGCCGTGGTGCTGCTGATCAACCCGTTCACCCCGCATGCCAGCCACGCCTTGTGGCAGCTGCTGGGTCATGCGGAAACCGTGCTGGAAGACCAGGCCTGGCCCGTGGCCGACCCGGCCGCCATGGTCCGGGACTCCCTGACCCTGGCCGTACAGGTCAATGGCAAGCTTCGCGGTACCATCGAGGTACCGGCGGCGGCTTCGAAGGAAGACGCCGAGGCCGCGGCGAAGGCCGATCCGGCCGTGGCCAAGCAGCTCGAGGGGCTCACCATCCGCAAGGTGATCGTGGTCCCGGGCAAGATCGTCAACATCGTCGCAGGATGAATTCCATGCTCCGCATGCTCCGCCTCCCGCTGTTGCTCGTCGCCCTGGCCGCCCTGTCGGCCTGCGGTTTCCACCTGCGCCGAAGCGCGGCACTGCCTGAGTCGATGAAGCAGGTGCACCTGACGGTAAGCGGCGGCGGCAAGCTGGAGCGCAGCTTGAGCCGCGCGCTGGAACTTGCCGGTTCCACCGTGCTCGACCACGGCGGTACCGGTATCGCGGAGCTGAAGGTGCCCACGGCCGCCTTCAGCACGCAAACGCTCACCGTCGGCGGCACGGCCCGCGTCACGGAATATTCCGTGCGCTACCACGTCGACTTCAGCCTCTCCGATGGCCAGGGCAACGTGGTGATCCCGCAGCGTGGCATCGATATGTCGCGCGACTTCAGCTACGACGCGCTCAACACCATCGGTACGGCGGCGCAAACCGAACAGCTGCAGAACAGCCTGGTGGACGACATGGTCCAGTCGATCCTGTTCCGCCTGGAAGCTGCGGCAAAGCATCCGGAAGTGATCCAGCCCGCTGTTACCCCGGCGCCCAAGGCCGACTGACGCACCCATGCCGCTCAGTCCGGGACAGTGGCACAAGCAGCTCGCTGGCAGCGAGCTGGCCCCGGTGTACCTCCTGGCCGGCGAGGAGCTACTGGTGCTCGAGGCTGCCGACGCCCTGCGGGCCCAGGCCCGGCGCCTGGGGTACGACGAGCGCGAGGTGCTGGAGGCCGACGCCCGCTTCGACTGGGACGACCTCGCCCGCGCCGGCGCGGGCATGTCGCTGTTCGCCACGCGCCGCCTGATCGACCTGCGCCTGCCCGGCGGTCGCGCCGGCAAGGAGGGCGGGGCGGCGATCACGGCATTTTGCGCGGCGTCGCCACCGGATACCACCTTGCTGGTCACCGCCACCGAATGGAGCAGCAAGCATGAAAGCGCCTGGAGCAAGGCGATGGACGCCGCCGGCGTGCAGGTGGTGTTCAATGCGCCGCGGCCGAACGAATGGGCCGCCTGGATCGGCGCGCGCCTTGCTTCGCGCGGGGTGAAGGCCACGCCGGGTGCGGCGGCCCTGTTGGCTGAGCGGGTGGAAGGCAACCTGCTTGCCGCCGCCCAGGAAATCGACAAGCTGGTGGTGCTGGCCGGCGACGCGCGGGTGGACGAAGCCGCGATGGAAGGCTACGTGGCCGACAGCGCCCGCTTCGACGCCTTCAAGCTGACCGACGCCGCTTTTGCCGGTGACGGCGGCCGAGCCTTGCGCATCCTTGCGGGCCTGAAGGCCGAGGGCGAAGAACTTATCCCGCTGATGGGCTGGCTGGTGAACCAGTTGCAGATGGCCATGCGCCTGGCCAATGCCCGCGACTTCGCTTCGCAGGCCCGGGCCGAGCGCCTGTGGCCAGCACGCGAACAGCTTTTCCGCCAGGCCCTGCGCCGCGCGCCGCGAGAGCACTGGCTCGCGTGCCTGGCCCGCGCCGCCGCCATCGACCGCATGGCCAAGGGCCGCGAGCAGGGTGACCCCTGGCGCGCCGCCGAGCGCCTGGTGGCGGCGATCGCCGAGCCGCGCGCGACGGCGGCCCTGGCCTGAGCCGGCCGATGCGTCCACTGGCGATCCTGGGCGGCACTTTCGATCCGGTCCACCTGGGCCATCTGTGCGTGGCCTGGGAAGCGGCCGAGGCGCTCGATGCCGAGATCGCCCTGGTGCCGGCACACGTGCCTCCCCACCGCCCTCCGCCTCGCGCGACGGCGGCGCAGCGGGTAGCCCTGCTCGAGGCAGCGCTTGCCGGCCAAGACGTGCTGCGGCTGGACACACGCGAACTGGAGCGGGAAGGCCCTTCCTATTCGGTGGACACCCTCGCCGAGCTCCGCGGCGAGATCGGCCCGGACCGGCCGCTGCTGCTGCTGGTGGGCGCCGACGCCTTCGCCGGCCTGCCGCGCTGGAACCGCTGGCGTGAAATCTTCGGCCTGGCCCACGTCGGCGTGCTGACCCGGCCAGGCGAACATCCGGTGCTGGACCCTGAGCTCGCCGACGAAATCGCGCCCCGGCGCGCAAGGGTGCCCGCGGGACCGGCGGGGCAGGTGATCCCGATCACCGTGACCGCGCTGGACATCTCGGCCACCGCCATCCGCGATCTGCTGGCCGCCGGACGCATGCCGCGTTACCTGCTGCCGGCGGGGGTGGTGGACCGGCCCGGCCTGTTGGCGCCCTATACGGAAGTCCCTTAGGCCCTTTCGCTGGCGAAGCTGGACGGGGCTATAATCGGCCCACCTACCCTTCAGGTCCGCCCTTTTGAGCCAAAAGTCCAATCGCAAACCGTCCCACGCCCCCAACATCAACGAGACCCTGCGCAAGCGAGTGATCGACGCGCTAGAGGAACTGAAGGCCAAGGACGTCCGCGAACTGGATGTGCGGGGCAAAACCTCCATCGCCGATACCCTGGTGATTGCCTCGGGCACCTCCGCCCGGCACGTCAAATCCATCGCCGACGAAGTGATCAAGTTCGCCAAGGAAGCGGGCGTGATGCCGCTGGGCGTGGAAGGCCAGGTCGAGGCCGAATGGGTCCTGGTGGACCTGGGCGACATCATCGTCCACATCATGTTGCCGCGCATCCGCGAGTTCTATGGCCTTGAGCGGCTGTGGACGCTTGGCGACGATGGTGCGGAAGCCGCCAACGACTAACGTGCACTGATGCGGGCGCGTCTGATCGCCGTTGGCGAACGCATGCCTGCGTGGGTGGCTGAAGGTTTCGGCGAATACCGTAAACGCCTGGCGCACGATCTGCCGCTGGAGCTCATCGAGCTCAAGCCCGGCTTGCGTGGCAAGGGCCGTGACGATGCGCGCGCGATGGCCGACGAGGGCGCGGCGATCCTCGCCGCCTTGCCGCGCGATACCCACGTGGTGGCCCTGGATGGACGCGGTAAACCGTGGTCGAGCGAAGAACTGGCCACGCAACTGGCTGCGTGGCGGATGTCCGGACGAGACCTCGCTTTCCTGATCGGCGGCCCCGACGGTCATGCCGCCGAAGTACTGGCGCGCGCCGACCAGCGCTGGTCGCTGGGTCCGCTTACCCTTCCACACATGCTCGTTCGCCTGGTGCTTGCCGAGCAGCTTTACCGCGCCACCACGCTGCTGGCCGGCCACCCCTACCATCGGGCCTGACATGCTTTACCTTGCATCGCAATCACCGCGCCGCCGGCAACTCCTGGCGCAGATCGGCTTCGCTTTCGAACCGCTGGACCTGGACATCCCCGAAGTCCGCGAGCCACACGAAACGCCGCTGGGTTATGTCACGCGCGTCTCGGGCGAAAAGGCCGCGGCAGGGCGGCGCAAGGTGTCGGCGACGGACTTCGTGCTGGCTGCCGATACCGAGGTGGTGTTGGACGATGAAGTGTTCGGCAAGCCCGTGGACGACGATGACGCGGCCGGCATGCTGCGGCGCCTGTCGGGTCGCACGCATGAAGTGATAACCACGGTGTGGCTGGTGGGACCGGAATTCGCCCGCTCGGTGACCTCGACGTCACAGGTGCGCCTAACGACACTGGATGAAGACGCCATCGCCGAATATCTCACCACTGGCGAGCATCGCGGCAAGGCAGGTGCCTATGCCATCCAGGGCCATGCAGGCGCTTTCATCGAACATCTCTCAGGCAGCTTCACCGGTGTCATGGGCTTGCCGTTGCACGAAACATATCTGTTGCTGCAATCCGCCGGTATTCGCCGCGCCCCTTGAGCTAGCGCACCCGGGCATGCAGCCGCTGGGCCTGGTCCAGCTCGAAGCTTAAATTCCGGCCCAGCGCATGCGCGGCCGCGGCCGCCAACGATACCCCCAGGCCCGCATGCCCCGCTTCGCCGGTGTGCTTGCGCCAGAAGCGGTGGCCGAGCTGCCCGACGTCGGCCTGGCTAAGCTCCGGCGCGTCGTTGGACACATCCAGGGCCTCGCCATGGCGGGCCAGCGACACGCGGCCGGCTTCCGGCGCATGGCTCACCGCGTTGGCAATAAGGTTGCCCATGAGCATGTCCAGCAGCGCCGGGTCGGTGATCATCGTGCTGCCGGGTTCGAAGCCTTCGATGTCCAGTACCAGCCCGCGCCGCGTGATGGTGGCCTGGTGCAGGGCAAGCGTGCGGGCCAGCCATGCACCCATGTCCACGCTCTCGCGGCGGGCTGGCTCGAAGCCGGCCTCCAGCCGGGTCAGTTCCAGCAGGGCGGTGACGGTGGCCTCGAGTTCCGCGCCGATCGCTCCGACTTCGGCCATCACCTCCCGCGGGCTTCGTTCACTGGGGAAGCGCGTTTCAACGTCCACGAGGCTGCGCAGTTCCGCCAGGCGGGTGCGAGTCTCGTGGGCCAGCCCGCTGGCAAACTGCCGTTCGCGGGCGAGCACTTCGTCCATCCGGGCCAGCACCTCGTTGAAGCGCGCCACCAGGGGCTCAAGCTCCTCCACCCCGGCCTCGGGCAGGCGGCTGGCTGGCGCCTGCGGACCGATGCCACGCATGCGTTCGGCCAGCGTGCGCAGGGGAGCCAGCCCGCGGCGCACCAGCCAGGGCACAGCCAGCAACATGGCCAGGGAGGCCGCCACCGGCCCCAAGGCCAGGATCCAGTCCATGGTCAGCAGGAGCTGGTCCATGTCGTGACGTGGGCGGCTGACCAGCAGCCAGCAGGTCCGGGGAGCCTGCGCGGTGGCGTGCGGACGCACCCCGCGGGCGGCCGGGTAGGGGGCGTCGAAACGAAACATCACCGTCTGCGTGCCGCCAGCGTCGTCCAGTTCGTCGAAACGGGGCGTGGTGGTGGCCTGTTCCGGCCAGCCGGGCGGCGCGGGTGGCGCCGGATCGCTGCGCGAAGCCGCACGCCCCTCGCAGCGAAGTTCGTATGAAATGGGCGCATCGCCGCCCAGCAGCGACGGTTGGGTGCCGTTGGAAGACGCCACCAGGCGGCCTTCCTCGAACTCCACCACTGTGGTCAGGGCCTTGGCCTGGGCCAGCAGGGCATCGTGGAAGCGGGCATCGAGCTCGCTGTCCACCTGGTGGTCCATGAACAGGGCGACGGCGCCCATCGCCAGCAGTACTGCCAGCGCCAGTGGCGCGGTCAGCCGCCACGCCAACGACGCGGATCGGCTCACGGGATGATGTATCCGGCGCCGCGACGGGTTTCGATCAAGAGGGGTAGGCCCGCCGCGTCGAGCTTCCGCCGCAGGCCGAAGACCATCACCTCCACGCTGCGGTCCGAGGTGCCGGTATCGCTGCCGGCTGTGCGTTCGAGGATTTCCGCCCGGCTGAAGGCGCGCCCGCGGTGGCGCAGCAGCAGCGAGAGTATGCCGAATTCACGTGGGGTGAGGGCCAGTACATGGCCGTTGACACGGGCTTCGCGGGCCCGGGGATCCACGGACAGGCCACCGAGGGTCAGCGTGGCCGGCTGGGCCTCCCTGGGACGCCGGGCCAGCGCATGCAGGCGGGCCAGCAGTTCGTCAAAGGAAAAAGGCTTCACCAGGTAATCGTCGGCACCAGTGTCCAGTGCCTGGATGCGGTCGCCCACGGCGTCGCGGGCGGACAACACGATCACCCCCGGCCGCTGGCCGCCGCGGGGCAGCTCCTTGAGCACCCCAAGGCCATCCAGGCGGGGCAGCATGAGGTCGAGCACGATCAGTTCGTACTCGTAGGCAGCCAGGAACGATAACGCCTCCACGCCGTCGGCGGCGGTGTCCACGGTAAACCCGGCGGCCGCCAGGCCCCGCGACAGGGTGCCGCGGAGGCGGTCCGAATCCTCAACCAGAAGAAGCTTCATGGGCGCCGACAATAACCGATGTGCGGCCCATCGCTGCAGGGTTGGCATTACTGCATCGACAGGTTCTTGATCCAGCAGCTATAAAGATGGATCAAAGAAGGATCAATGCGGTGAGTGAAGAAATCCTGATCAACGTCACCCCCCGCGAAACCCGCGTGGCCGTGGTCGAAAACGGCATGCTGCAGGAGGTCCACGTCGAGCGCGCGCTCAAACGCGGCTATGTGGGCAACGTCTACAAGGGCAGGGTGCAACGGGTCATGCCGGGCATGCAGGCGGTGTTCGTGGAAATCGGCCTGGACCGGGCCGCCTTCCTTCACGCCTCGGACATCGTCAGGCCGCAGCCGACCGGCGGCGAAGGCGAAGCCAACGGCAATGGCAACGGCGGCCCCACGCCCAGCATCAGCGAGTTGGTGCACGAGGGCCAGGAAATCGTGGTCCAGGTGGTCAAGGACCCGATCGGCACCAAGGGCGCTCGCCTGTCCACGCACCTTTCCATCCCCTCCCGCTACCTGGTGCTGCTGCCGCAGGCCCGTACCCTGGGCGTGTCGGTGCGCATCGAGGACGAATCCGAACGCCAGCGCCTGAAGGATGTCCTTACTCCCCTGCTGGGGGAAAAACCGCTTGGCTATATCGTGCGCACAAATGCCGAGGGTCAATCGGAAGAATCACTCGCCTTCGATGTCACCTACCTTGGCAAGGTCTGGCGCGTCGTGCAGGAAAACATCGTCAAGGCGAAGGTCGGCGAGCGCGTCTACGAGGAACTCTCCCTGCCGCTTCGCGCTTTGCGCGATTCACTCAACGACGGCATCGAGAAAGTGCGGGTGGATTCGCGCGAAACCTTCGAGAAGGTCGCAAGGTTCGTGCACAAGTTCATGCCGGTGCTCGACGACCGCATCGAACACTACGCCGGCGAACGGCCGATCTTCGACCTCTACGGCGTCGAGGACGAAATCCAGCGCGCGCTACGCAAGGAAGTGCCGCTCAAATCCGGCGGGTACCTGATCGTCGACCAGACCGAGGCGATGACCACCATCGACGTCAACACCGGTGGTTACGTCGGCAGCCGCAACCTGGAGGAAACGGTCTACCGCACGAACCTGGAGGCGGCGCAGGCGGCCTCGCGGCAGCTGCGGCTGCGCAACCTCGGCGGCATCATCATCATCGACTTCATCGACATGGTGGACGACGAACACAAGCGCCAGGTGCTGCGCATGCTCGAGAAAGGCCTCGCCCGAGACCACGCCAAGACCACCGTCTACCCGATGTCGGCGCTGGGGCTGGTGGAAATGACGCGCAAGCGCACCACCGAGAGCCTCGAACGCCAGTTGTGCGAACCGTGCCCCGCCTGCAGCGGCCGGGGCACGCTGAAGACCGCCGAAACCGTCACCTATGAAATTTTTCGGGAAATTACCCGGGCGGTGCGCCAGTTCAATGCCGAGAAACTGCTGGTGATGGCCAGTCCCAAGGTGGTGGGCCGCATCCTCGAGGAGGAGTCCGCCGCCGTGGCCGAACTGGAGGAGTTCATCTCCAAAAGCATACGCTTCCAGGCCGAAGAACATTATTCGCAGGAACAGTTCGATGTGGTCTTGCTCTGACCGACCGCGCGCCGTGGCGTGCCGTCGGTGACGCACCCCTGGCTGCACCGCTGGCGCCGGCTGCGCTTCGCCCTCATCGGCCTTGTCGCCGGTGTGCTGATCCTTGCCGCCGTGACGATGGCACTGGGGCAGTTGCTGCTGCCGTTGGCGGCACGTTATCCCGCGCGCGTGGCGTCGATCCTTAGCGACCGCCTGCACCGCGACATCCGCTTCGCCACCCTGGAAGGGCACTGGCAGCCATCCGGGCCAGTACTGGTAGCGCACGATGTCACCCTGCAGGGTGTCGACGGCGCACCGCCGCTGATGTTGCCCACGGCTGAATTCAAGCTCGACTTCGGTGCGCTGTTCATGCGCTCGCGCAATTGGCTGAACTTGCGCCTTGGGGGCGTGCGACTGCAGTTGCGCCGTGATACGGCCGGTGTGTGGCATGTCGACGGTTTTGGTGCGGGTGGTGGACGGCAGGCTTCATTGGGCGATCTGTCGGCTGACCTCTGGGTAAGTGATTTCGGTGTGTCGCTGCTCGATGAAAGCACCGGTCACCGCTTTGAACTGCGCAGCCCGCAGGCGCACCTGCGCAAGCGTGGCGGCAGCGTGCGTTTCGCCGGCGACCTGATGCGCGTGGGCAGCCCCGGACGTCTGCATGCGGTAGGGCTGTTCGCCGACGACGGCAGCTTCGGGCGGGTCTACGGGCGTGGCGACAATGTCGACCTCAAGGCCATGGTCGGCGACCTGGATGTCGATGGCTATGGCGTGAGCGCGGGTACCGGCAGTTTCCAGCTTTGGAACGACTGGCGTCGTGGCGTGGTGGTGCGCAGCGTCGCGCGCCTGGACCTGGCCAATCTCGCCATGCACGGGCCCACCCAGGCCGTGGCCACCAGCGGGCTGCACGGCCTGGTCGATTTCCAGCGCCGCGCCGATGGCGACCATGTGCTCTGGGCCGACGACGACAAGGGCGTGCTGACACTCACCATCGGCGCGCAAGGCAACCTGGACATCGCGGCCCACGAAGTGGACCTTGCGCCGCTGCTGCCCTGGGCGGCAGTGCTGCCAGCCACACCGCCGGGCGTGGCGGCGTGGCTGGCCGGGGGGCGGCCGCGCGGCAAGCTCACCACCGCCACCGCGCATTGGGGTGACGACGTCGACGCGCGCTCGGTGGCGGCCAGTTTCCAGGGCCTTGGCATCGACGCCGTGGGCAGCCTTCCCGGCATCGACCACGTCCAGGGCGATGTGCGCGGCGATGGCAGCGCGATGGCCTTGCAGTTGCCACGCCAGGCCATCACGGTGTCCTTTCCCAACGTGTTCCGCAAACCCTTCCTGATGTCGGCGATCGACGGCGATATCGCCGCCTGGCATGACGACGGCAACTGGCACCTGGGCGTGGATACGCTCGACTTCACCGGCGAGCAGTTCGCCGGCCAGGCCCGTGGCGAGATCCTTTTTCCCGATGCCGGCGGCCGTCCGTTCCTGGATCTCTACGCCAGTATTTCAGGCGGGCAGGTTTCCGCCGCCAAGCTGTTCTGGCCCTACCATTCCATGCCCGAGGGCACCATCCACTGGCTCGACCGCGCGCTGGTATCGGGCACGATTGAATCGGCCGCGGCGCTGGTACGGGGGAGCCTGGCTGACTGGCCCTTCAAGGGGCACGAAGGCCGTTTCGAAGGTCGCGCCGTGCTTCGCGACCTCAACCTTAATTACAGCGACAACTGGCCCGCGGCCGAGCACGTCAATGCCGTGGCGAGCTTCGTCGACAACGGCATGCAAGTGGATGTGACCTCTGGCCAGGGGCGCCAAGTGCGCGTGGAGAAGGGTCAGGCCACCATCGCCGACTTCGGCGATTCGGTGCTGGACCTTGGCGCTTCCGGGGGAGGTACGGCGGCGTCCTTGCTGGACTTCGTCCGCAACAGCCCGGTGGCGCGCAACAGCGCCGATACGCTGGACAAGCTCAAGCTCGGCGGCGATGCCAGCTTCGACTTCCACCTGCTGATGCCGCTGAAGAAAGGCGAGGATTTCAACCTGCAGGGCACGGCCCAGCTCAAAGGCGCCGACCTTACCGCCGATGCCTGGGGATTGAAGCTGGGCAAGCTCACCGGGCCGCTTACCTTCGATGGCAAGGGCATGAAGGCCGGCCCGTTGCAGACAACCTACCGTGATCGGCCCGCCACGCTTGCACTGGGCGTGGCCGATGGCACGGGTGATCCGGACAAGATCTTCAACGCACGCCTGCAGGGTGATTTTTCCGTCGCCGAACTCGTTGCCGGTTACGACAACATCAAGTGGCTCGGCGACCTGGCCAATGGCCGCGCCAGCTTCGATGTCGGTTTCGATGTCTCCCGTGCAGGCAACGACAAGACCACGCAGGCGCTGCATGTGAGTTCGGATCTTCGCGGCATCGAGCTGAAACTCCCGGTGCCTGCCAAGAAGAAGGCCGACACGGCGCTGCCGATCAGCGTGGACCTGGGCCTGCCCACCGACGGCGCGGAACTGCGCCTGGCATTGGGTGACGCGGTGCGCGCGCGCATGCGCCTGGGCGCCGACAAGGGGCCGCCGTTTGCCGCTACCTTCAACCTGGGCACCTCCATGCCTACCACGCTGCCGGACAAGGGCATGCGTTTTGCCGGCCACGGCGACGTGGTGGATGTTTCCGGATGGGTGCAGTACGCAACCAGCGTTGGCGATGGCGGGCAGGGTCCCGGCCTGGATGGCATCGACATCAATGCCGATCATGCGTTGGTGTTCGGCCAGGACTTCGGCCAGATGCACCTGGCGGCCACCCCGGGTGCTGACGCGCTGAAGATCACCGTGGACAGCCCCAACCTCGCCGGCAGCTTCGATGTGCCTTCCACTGATCTCACGCGCCGCGGGGTAACCGCACGTCTGCCGCGTGTCTATTGGCCACGCGACGACGCGGCCACCGCCAAGGGCAAAGCCGGGACCAAGGCGTCTACAGCATCGGTGGTGGCGCCCGCCGCCGCGAGTGCTACGGCAGCCGTGCCGCCGTTACCGAAGCCTGCCGAGCCCGGCATCGCACCGGCCAGCGTGCCGCCGCTGCACCTTTTCATCGGCGACCTGCGGCTGGGCGATGCCAAGCTTGGCGAGGCGCGCCTGGAAACCTGGCCCACCGACAAGGGCATGCACATCGACCAGCTGCGCAGCCAGTCCAGCAGCATCCAGGTCACCGCCAGCGGCGACTGGAATGGCAATGCCACGGCCAGCCGTACGCACCTGGCGATGGATTTTGCCGCCGAGAACCTTGGCGGCATGCTCGATGCCTTAGGCTTCGGTGGCCTGTTCGAAGGCGGCCGTACCCAGGCGCGCCTGGACGCCACCTGGGCTGGCGGACCGTCGGCGCTGACACTTGCCAACATGAATGGCCAGCTGCGCGTGGACGTGGCCAAGGGGCGGATTCCCGAGGTGCAGCCGGGCGTGGGACGTTTGTTCGGCCTGGTCTCGCTGTCGGAGTTGCCGCGGAGACTGTCGCTGGATTTCGGCGACGTGCTTGGCAAGGGCCTTTCCTTCGATTCGATCAAGGGCGATTTCCAGTTGGCCGATGGCAACGCCTCCACCAACAACCTGCAGATCCTCGGGCCGGCGGCGGACATCACCATCACCGGCCGCACCGGATTGCGCGCACGCGATTACGACCAGCAGGTGCTGGTGGTGCCTCACCTGGGCAACAGCCTGCCGGTGGTCGGTGCCCTGGCTGGCGGGCCGGTCGGGGCGGCGGCGGGTTTCGCCGTGCAGGGACTGCTCGGGCGCGGCCTGAACAAAGCCTCAGGCAAGCGCTATACGGTAAAGGGCGGTTGGGACAAGCCGGTTTTCACACCGGTGGACAAGAAAGAAGGCGCTCCGCCGAAGACCTACGAATAATTGCGGCTTGCAGGCCTACAAAGCCTCATGGCAGCTTACGCCCCTCGGGGCCTTCGCCGGGATCCTTAAAAGATTCCTCCGACATTGGCCGTCAGACGGAAAAGCAACATGTATTCCAGGAAGGAAATCGTCAGCCTCGGTATCGCCACGGGATTCTGCCTGGCCTGGGTGCTGGTGCTTTTTGGCGGCCTCGTGGCCACGGGCGACTTGTCTCCGCATGGCCTTGTTGCCGAATTCGGGCAGGGGCCGGTGCTCGGTGCATGTATTTCCGTGGTCGTCATGGTGGCTGGCTTGCTGGTGTCATACCTGCATGCGCTGGTATACGGCACGGCTGTCAGCGAAGAGCGCAAGCGCTTGTGGGCAGTACTGTTGGTCGTGGCCCATGTCTTCGCCATGGCGGCGTTCTGGACCATGCACATGTATTTGCCCTTTCGCCGTGAGAACGCCGCGCGAGCGGCCCGTCGCCCGCTGATGCTCAGTGCACGTCCGATACCGCCTCGACCGCCGCCCAGCCGCAAGACACGGCCTGGAGCCGTCGATGTGCCACCGGTCGAGGTCGGGTCAACACCTGAGGCGACGGCAAGCGACCGTAGCGATGCCTGAGGCTTGCGCCGGCGGGTTTAACCCACCAGCATCAGGCCCCATGTAAGCGGTTTCCCCAGCCGCATGGCCCAAGAAGTGACGATGGATTCCACCCTAGCCCTCGCCGAACGCCGCCTGCTCGCCCCGGGTGGCCTTGCCACCGGTGACCTCGACCGTGTGTTCTCCCAGCTGATGGGCCCGTCGATCGATGCCGCCGACCTCTACTTCCAGCACTCGCGTAGCGAGTCCTGGGTGCTTGAGGAAGGCATCGTCAAGGACGGCAACCATTCGATCGAACAAGGCGTGGGCGTGCGCGCCATGTCCGGCGAGAAAACAGGTTTCTCCTACTCCGACGACATCGTGTTGCCGCAGCTGCTCGAGGCCTCACGCGCCGCGCGCGCGATCGCCCAGGGTGGCGCCGGCCAGGGACGCCCGCTGGCACTGGCCACCGGCCGCGCCCTGTATCCGGCGATCGATCCGGTGGAGAGCCTGCCCAACGAAGAAAAGATCGCGGTGCTGCGCGAAGTCGACGCCTATGCCCGCGCGCGCGACCCCCGGGTCAAGCAGGTGGTGGTAAGCATGTCGGCCACGTTGGATACGGTATTGATCGCGGCCTCCGACGGTACGCTCGCCGCCGACGTGCGCCCGCTGGTGCGCCTGAACGTACAGGTGATCGTGGAACAGAACGGCCGCCGCGAGCAGGGCCACAGCGGCGGCGGCGGCCGCTATGGTTATCGCCAGTTGCTCGAGAATGGCCGCGCCCATGCGTTCGCCGCCGAGGCCGTACGCCAGGCGTTGGTGAACCTGGAAGCGGTGGATGCGCCGGCCGGCGGCATGACCGTGGTGCTGGGACCGGGCTGGCCTGGCATCCTGCTGCACGAAGCCATCGGCCACGGCCTGGAGGGTGACTTCAACCGCAAGGGCAGTTCGGCGTTTGCCGGGCGCATCGGTGAGCGCGTGGCGGCGAAGGGTGTGACCGTGGTCGACGACGGCACGCTCGATGGCCGCCGCGGATCGCTGAACATCGACGATGAGGGCACGCCCACCGAATGCACCATGCTGATCGAGGACGGCATCCTGCGTGGCTACATGCAGGACAAGCTCAATGCGCGCCTGATGGGCGTGAAGTCCACCGGCAACGGCCGCCGCGAATCGTTCGCGCAGCTGCCGATGCCGCGCATGACCAACACCTACATGCGTGGTGGCGACCGCGATCCGCAGGAGATCATAGCCTCGGTCAAGCGCGGCCTGTACGCGGTGAATTTCGGTGGCGGCCAGGTGGACATCACCAACGGCAAGTTCACCTTCTCCGCCAGCGAGGCCTACCTGATCGAGGACGGCAAGGTGACGCGGCCGGTGAAGGGCGCCACCTTGATCGGCAACGGTCCTGAGGCACTCACGCGCGTGTCGATGATCGGCAACGACATGAAGCTCGACGAGGGCGTGGGCGTGTGCGGCAAGGATGGCCAGAGCGTGCCGGTGGGCGTCGGCCAGCCCACCTTGCGCATCGACAACATGACGGTGGGCGGCACCGCTACCTGAAAACGGGTCGCGGTTTAGAGTTCGTCGCTGGCTTGTACGCGGCTTTCGGGCGCGTCGTCTTCGGCGTCGGCATCACCGGCGCCTGAAAGATCCTTGAGCATCTGGAAAATTTCCCGGTAGGCGCGCGGGGGCTTGTTGGCCTCGCGTTCGCTGCGCGCCTGGCGGATAAGTGAACGCAGATGCTGGCGGTCGACGCCGGGATGTTCGGCGATGAACGGCGCCAGCGCGTCGTCATCGGCCAGGAGCTTGTCGCGCTGGTTTTCCAGCCGGTGCATCGCGGCGGTTTCCTGCCGCTGGCGCTCGCGGTTCTCGCCCATCGCCGCGCGCGCGTCGTCGAAATCGGCGTCGTCGTGGCGTCGCATGATCTTGGCCAGGTACGCCAGCTGCCGTTTGCGCGCGCCATGGGCGGTGATGCGCCGCACGTGGCCGATTTCAGTCAGGACGTCGTCGGGAAGGTTCATCTTGCCCACGCGCGTGGCCGGCAATTCGCACAGCTGGGTGGCAAAGGCGAGCACGGCCAGGGCATCGCGGCGTTGCTGGGTGCGGGTGGGGCCGAAGTCCTCGCCGGTATCGGTCATGTCGGTGTCGTTGCTCACGAGGCGGATCCTTCGTTCTCTTCGGTGAGGGCAAAGCGCGGCACGCACTCGCCGGCCACCTCCACCGATTCGGCGAACATCGAGGCCGGGCGCACCCACAGGCCGTGGTCGCCATATAGCGCGCGGTAGACCACCAGTTCCTCCATGGTCTCGCTATGCCGGGCGGTACCCAGCACGCTGTAGAGATTTCCCTTGTAGTGGCGGTAGAGGCCGCAGATGACAGTCATGACGGGGGTTCCGAGGCGCTGCTGCGCTTTTGATCGGCTGGGCCGGACCCCATGTCGGGTCGGGCAGGGCACGCCGTGGCCCGTTATTCTACCCCGTCGTCCAAGCAGGAACCTACGTAGTGAACCAAGTCGCCCGTGTCGCCGACACCAGCCTGCAAGATTCCGACCGCCTGGCCAACCTCGCCGAGGACGTCATCAGGCGCGCCCTGGCGGCTGGCGCCAGCCAGGCCGAGGTCTCGGCCAGCATCGACACCGGGCTGAGCGTGAACGTTCGCCTGGGCGAGGTGGAGACCGTCGAGCACACCCGGGACCGCGGTTTCGGCCTCACGGTGTATTTCGGCCAGCGCAAGGGCTCGGCGAGCACGGCGGACCTGCAGCCGGATTCGATCCAGGCCACCATCGAACAGGCCTGCGCCATTGCCCGCTACACCGAAGCCGATGCTTTCTCGGGCCTCGCCGACGCTTCGCGCATGGCCACGCAGTTCCCCGAGCTTGATCTTTATCACCCGTGGGACCTGGATGTGGAAGCGGCGATCGCGCTGGGCATCGAGGTCGAACAGGGCGGCCGCGCCATCGATGGCATCACCAATTCCGACGGCGCCAGTGTCAGCGCCGGCCAGAGCATCTCGGTCTACGCCAATTCCCATGGCTTCGTCGGACGCGAGCGTGGCACCCGGCACGGATTGTCGGTGGCATTGATCGCCGGCGACGACGAAGGCATGCAGCGCGACTACTGGTATGAAAGCGTGCGCGATGCGCGCCGCTTCGGCGATGCGGCGGCGATCGGGCGTAAAGCCGCCGAACGCACGCTGGCCAGGCTTGGCGCACGGCGCCTGTCCACGCGCCAGGCGCCGGTGCTGTTCGCGCCGGAGGTGGCCCGCTCGCTTATCGGCCACCTGATCGGCGCGGTCAGCGGTGGTTCGCTGTACCGCAAGGCCAGTTTCCTGGTCGACCATGCCGGCAAGCAGATCCTTCCCGAATGGTTCGCCATCGACGAACGGCCGCATCTGAAGGGCGGCCTGGCATCGAGCGCATTCGATGCCGAGGGTACCGCCACGGCCGATTCGGCCCTGGTCACCGGCGGCGTGTTGCAGCGGTACATCCTGGGCAGCTATTCGGCCCGGAAGCTGGGGCTTCAATCCACCGGCAATGCCGGTGGCGTGCACAACCTCATCGTGAGCACCGGCGAGGACGACTTCGCCGGCATGCTGCGCCGCCTGGGTACGGGCCTGCTGGTGACCGAGGCCATGGGCCAGGGCGTGTCGATCATCACCGGCGACTACTCCCGTGGCGTGTCCGGGTTCTGGGTGGAAAACGGACAAATCCAGTTCCCGGTCGAGGAAATCACCATCGCGGCGAACCTGCGCGACCTTTACGCGAACATCGTGGCGGTGGGCAACGACGTCGACCACCGCTCGCACGTGCTGACCGGATCGATCCTGGTGGAACGGATGACCATCGCCGGGGAGTGACCCTTGCGCCTTGACAGGGGGCCAGCGGTTGCCGACAGTGGCTGGGCGAATGATCGCGGGGAGGAATAGCCATGAGCATACCGCCGGACCAGGTGCCACCGTCCACGCCGCCACCGTATGAGGCCGCTCCACCATCGGCCGCGGCCGACGACCGCAACCTGGCCATGCTGACGCACCTGTCAGGGTTTCTCTTCAGTTTCATCGTGCCGCTGATCGTGTGGCTGGTCCACAAGGACCGCCCCGAGAAGGCCTACCTGATCACCGAGGCAAAGGAAGCACTCAACTTCCAGATCACCGTGATCATCGGCTACGTGATCTGCTGGATCCTCACCATCATCATCATCGGCGTGTTCCTGACCTGGGTGCTTTGGATCTTCAACCTGGTCATGTGCATCATCGCCGCCACGCGGGTGAGTTCGTCCGGGTCGTACCGCTACCCGTTCGCCCTGCGCCTGGTCAACTGACGCGTTCGACGGCGAACCGGGCGAGCGCGGCAAGGGTATTGCCGCGTTCGCCCAACGGCTCGACCGCGGTTAGCGCTTCGTTGACGAGTTCGTCCAGGCGGTGATGCGAAGCGTCCATGCCGATGATCGAGACGAAGGTAGGTTTGTCGGCCGCGGCATCCTTGCCTTGAGTCTTGCCGATCACGGCGGCGTCGCCTTCGACGTCGAGGATGTCGTCGCGTACCTGGAAGGCCAGGCCCACGGCACGGCCAAACCTGTCCAGTGCATCGAGCGTCGCTGAGTCGCGGCAGCCACTGGCTAGCGCGCCGAGCATCACCGAGGCCCGGATCAGCGCCCCGGTCTTGTAGTCGTGCATGCGCTCGAGTTCGGCAAGATCCAGACGATGCCCTACGGCCGCCAGGTCGAATGCCTGCCCACCCGCCATGCCTTCGGCGCCGCAGGCGCGGCCGAGCACCTGCAGCATGCGCAAGCGCGTTTCCGCATCGTCGATGTCGGCCGCATCGGCCAGGATCTCGAAGGCCAGCGCCTGCAGGGCGTCGCCGGCGAGGATTGCCATGGCTTCGCCGAAGACGATGTGGCAGGTAGGCCTGCCGCGGCGCAGGGCATCGTCGTCCATTGCCGGCAGGTCATCGTGCACCAGCGAATAGGCATGGATGAATTCCACCGCGCAGGCGGCGGCGTCCAGTGCATCCAGGTTAGCGCCCAGCGCGATGCCGGCGGCGTAGACCAGCAACGGGCGTAGCCGCTTGCCGCCACCCAGTACGGCATAGCGCATGGCGCGATGCAGTTCGACGGGTGGCTGGTGTTCGGCGGGAAGGGCTTGGGCGAGGGCTTGGTCGGCGCGTGCG
Source organism: Pinirhizobacter soli (assembly GCF_015905305.1). Taxonomy (GTDB): domain Bacteria; phylum Pseudomonadota; class Gammaproteobacteria; order Xanthomonadales; family Rhodanobacteraceae; genus Pinirhizobacter; species Pinirhizobacter soli. The sequence continues at coordinate 1,068,902 of NZ_JADZLQ010000001.1, read as the reverse complement.
ATCAGGGTGTCGATCGACGGCGCGGCCTCATGATTCTGGTTCAAAGGGTTCGGCGGTGTCGGGCGCGTCGGGATCGAGCAGCAGGCGCACCCGCTGTTCGGCCTGTTCCAGCGCGCGCTGGCAGGTGCGATACAGTCCGATGCCGCGCTCGAAGGAGGACAGTGACTCGTCGAGCGAAAGCTCGTTGCCTTCCATGCGCGTGACCAGTTGTTCGAGTTCGTCCAGCGAGTGTTCGAATTCAGCGACGGACGGCGTGGCAGGGGGAGTCGACATGGGCGACAAACTAGCTCAGCAGCGGCTTGGATTCAATCGTTTACGTGCGTAACGTGCACGCTTTGGATCCATGGCAGGGCCTGATCGGACCACCACAGTCCGGGTACCGCCACCAGTTCAGGGCCGACGAAAAGCAGCGGCAGCCGCTGACGCCGCCAGGGCGGCACCGCATCGCGCTGGAAGAGGTCGCGCAGCTCCCGGGTATGGGCCTCGCCGGCCGGCCGGATACGCTCGCCCCCGCGGCGCAGGCGCACGGTGAGTCCGGGGAGGCTCGATCCGGCCTCGGCCTGCAAGGTGGCGCCGCCGGGTACGGAAAGCGCGCCGCCGCTCCAGGGGGCTTCCCAATGAGCCGGCAGTGGCGGATGGCGGCGCACCGCGTGCAGCGCGCCACGCCATACATGTACCTCGGTGTCCCGCCAGCCCACGCAGGGCAGGCGGTCGGCCGCGGCGTGGGCGATCTGTGCCTCGAGCTGCCGGCGCTGGGCGGTGGTGGGTGCGCGCAAGCCTCGCCCGTGCAGCCACGCTTCGAGCAGCGGCACGCGCAAGGCTTCATGCAGGGCCAGCCAGCCGGTGGCATCCAGCGCGCCGCCGCGGTCCAGGGCCTGCCAGGCCTGCCGCCAGTTCCCTTCGATGAAATTCGCGGCAGCCAGGCTCGCGTTCGCCGCATGCACGATGCTCTCGGCGGCCTGGGGCCAGTGCCGCGCCAGGCGCGGCACGATTTCGGCGCGGAGGTATGAGCGGGCCATCGCATGGTCGGTGTTGGAGGGATCCTCCAAGGGCGTGAGCCCATGGCGATCGAGGTACTGGCGAAGCTCGGCCTGCGGCACGTTGAGCAAGGGTCGCAGCAGCCGACCCGGCCCGAGCGGACGGGAGGAAGGCATCCCGCCGAGCCCCGCCGGACCCGCCCCGCGCAGCAGCTTCAGCAGTACCGTTTCCACCTGGTCGCCGCGGTGATGGGCCAGCAGGAGCACTTCGTCTTCGCCAAGCTGCGCGGCGAAGGCCGCATATCGTGCGTCACGGGCTGCGGCCTCCGGGCCCTGGCCACCGGCCACATCCACCTCGACCCTGGCGACGGTGAGGTGCACACCCAGGCCATCGCAGAACGATGCACAGCGCCGCGCCCAGTCGTCGCTTGGCTGCTGCAATCCATGGTTCACATGCAAGGCGCGCAGCTTCGCCGGCCGCAAGGCTGCGACCGCGTGCAGCAAGGCCATCGAATCGCCACCGCCGCTGAAGGCGATGCAGAGCGGGGCATCGGCGGGCAGCGCCGCCAGGGCCGTCGCCAGGTTCACGGCTTTGGCTTCGCCCGTACGAAGATGGCCTTGCCGTTGCCCACCTGCTGCTCCTCGATCTCGAACAGGCCAATGCCGTTCAGGAGTCCGGAGAGCTTGCTATAGCCGTAGTTGCGCGAATCGAAGTCGGTGGACTGTTTGCTAAGGATGCTGCCCACCGCGCCGAGGGAGGCCCAGCCGTCGTCGTTGGAGGCGCCGTCGATGGCGTTGCGCAGCATGTTCATAAGCTTCGTATCCGATCGCAGTTCCTTCGCCGTGCGCTGTACGGGGGCCTGGTTGGGCTCTTCCTTGGCCACAGTGCGCATGAAGACGTCGGTGTAGATGAACTTGTCGCAGGCCATGCGGAAGGCCTCGGGTGTCTTGCGCTCGCCGAAGCCGAACACGGTGAGGCCCGATTCACGGATACGCGATGCCAGGCGGGTGAAGTCGCTGTCGCTGGAGACCAGGCAGAAGCCGTCAAGCCGGCCGGTGTAGAGCAGGTCCATCGCGTCGATGATCATCGCCGAGTCGGTAGCGTTCTTGCCCTTGGTGTAGGCGAACTGCTGGATGGGCTGCACGGCGTGCGCCGGGAGCGCATCCTTCCAACCGGAGAGATTGGTGCGCGTCCAGTCGCCGTAGATGCGCTTGACGTGCGCCGCGCCGTAGATGGCGACCTCGGCCATCAGGCCTTCGATGATGGCCGGCGATGCGTTATCCGCATCGATCAGGACGGCTAGCTTGGTGGTGGCCATGGGGGCTCAGCGCGTAGCGGAACGAGCCTAGGATGATGCCACTTACTCGGCGTAGGCGCCGTAACCGCGCAGCCGCGCATAACGCTTTTTCAGCAGATCATCGATCGGCATGGCTTCCAGTTCGTCGAGCTGGTTCATCAGCACGGCCTTCAGGCGCGTGGCCATCGATGACGGGTTGCGGTGGGCGCCGCCCAGTGGCTCGCGGACGATCTTGTCGATCAGACCGTTTTCCATCAGGCGGGGGGCGGTGAGGCCCATGAATTCGGCCGCGTCCTTGGCCTTGTCGGCGCTTTTGAACAGGATCGAGGCGCAGCCTTCCGGGGTGATCACCGAGTAGGTGGAATATTGCAGCATGATGGTGCGGTCGCCCACGCCGATGGCCAGCGCACCGCCGGAGCCACCCTCGCCGGTGACGGTGCAGATGATCGGCACGCGGAGCTCGGACATTTCCATCAGGTTGCGGGCGATGGCCTCGGACTGGCCGCGTTCCTCGGCATTGATGCCCGGCCATGCACCGGCGGTGTCGATGAAGGTGAAGAGCGGCAGGCTGAACTGCTCGGCCATCTTCATCAGGCGCAGCGCCTTGCGGTAACCCTCAGGGCGCGGCATGCCGAAGTTGCGCTTGACCTTGCTCTTGGTGTCGCGGCCCTTCTGGTGGCCGATGATCATCACCGAGCGGCCATTGATCCGGCCCAGGCCACCGACGATGGCGGCGTCGTCGGCGAACATGCGGTCGCCCGCCAGCTCGTGGAATTCCTCGCACATGCCGTTGATGTAGTCCAGCGTGTACGGCCGCGCCGGGTGGCGCGAGAGCTGGCTGATCTGCCAGGGGGTGAGGTTGCGGAAGATTTCCGCCGTCTTGACCTTGAGCTTCTCGCGGAGCTTGCCCACTTCCTCGTCGATGTTGAACGCCTGGCCATGGCTGGCATGGCGAAGCTCTTCGATCTTCGCGTCCAGTTCGGCGATGGGTTGTTCGAAATCGAGGAAGTTGGGATTCATGGTTTACGCGCAAAGGGCTAAACGAGAATTATACCGGGGCGGCAAGCCTGCGGGTGTGCGCTGCCGTATGGTCTTGCGGTGGCGGCTTTTTCCATCCGTCCGGGCCGCCGTGGGCTATTCCTGCGGCCTGGCAAGGCGAAGCTCGGCGGCCAGCACCCCGGGGATCACCCTCAGCGCCCGGAGGAGGTCGGGCAGGGCCTTCACCTTCCACTCCTCACCGAACTCCATGTCGGCCTGGGCGACCGTGTTCCGGTAGCCCTGCAGCATCAGCGGGGTGCGGCCGCCCTTGTAGCCGGCCAGGGCGTGGCGCAGGTGGGTGTTGAAGTCGGGGCCGATGCCGTTGACCTTCACACGTAGCAGGCGAGCGTAGTGCTCGCAGGCATCGGAGAGCGAATAGGCCCGGCGCGCCCGCAGCTGGTAGCCGCCGGCGAAATCGTCAAAGCGCAGGCCGCCCTCGACGATGATCATCTGGTCGCGCGTAAGCAGGGGCGAGGCCTCGGTAAATACCTCGCGGAAGAAGCTGCATTCGATCTGCCCGGTGCCATCCTCGATCCGCACGAAGGCATCGCTGTCGCCGCGCTTGCGCATGCCGGTCACCATGCCGGCCACGGTCCAGGGCGTTTCCGGCGTACGGCGGAAGCGGTTGGCGTTCTCGTCGTCATCCTGGCGCCGCGGGCGCGGCGGCTGGTAACGCTGGGCGATCTCGCCGATCGGGCAGCTGGCGAGCTGGGCCAGGGTGTCGGCCCAGGGATCGGTGGGATGCCCGGAGAGGTAATGGCCCAGCGTCTCGCGCTCGCCGTGCAGCAGTTGTTCGAGCGGCCATTCGGGCACGGATCCGGACAGCTGGATCACCACCGGTTGGCCTGCCGCCTGGCCGAAGATGTCCACCTGGCCGGCGGCGCGGTTCTTCGCATCCTGGTCGGCGGCCTTCATCGCCTCGGGGATGTGCATCATCATGGTGGCGCGGTTGATGCCAAGGCCGGTGAGCGCACCGGCCTGCACCAGGGCTTCCATGGTGCGCTTGTTGAGCTTGGAGCTACCCACGCGCTGGCAGAAGTCGACAAGCGAAGTAAACGGCCCACCGGCGGCCCGCTCGGCGACGATGGCCTCGCACACGCCCTGGCCCACACCCTTGATCGCTCCCAGGCCGTAGCGCACGACCTTCGGCTCCGTGGCGTGGAACATCCAGCCGGAACTGTTGACGTCCGGTGGCAGCACGTTGATGCCGATCGCGCGCGTCTCGTCCAGGAAGGTCACCACCTTGTCGGTGTTGTCCATGTCCGAGGAGATCGTCGCCGCCATGAACTCGGCGGGGTAGTGCGCCTTCAGCCACGCCGTCTGGTACGACACCAGCGCATAGGCGGCGGCATGCGACTTGTTGAAGCCGTAGCCTGCGAATTTTTCCATCAGGTCGAAGATGGCATCGGCCTTGTCGCCGTTCAGGCCGTCCTTCGCTGCGCCTTCGCGGAATTTGGCCCGCTCCTTGGCCATTTCCTCGAGTTTCTTCTTGCCCATGGCGCGGCGAAGCAGGTCCGCGCCGCCGAGCGAGTATCCGCCTACGATCTGCGCCATCTGCATCACCTGCTCCTGGTAGACCATGATGCCGTAGGTCTCTTTCAGGATCGGCTCGACGCGCGGATCGGGGTATTCCACGACCTCCTTGCCGTGCTTTCGCGCGCAAAAGCTGGGAATGAGGTCCATGGGGCCCGGGCGGTACAGCGCGCCCAGCGCGATGATGTCTTCGAAGCGGTCGGCCTTGGCGTCTTTGAGCAGGCGCTGCATGCCCGCCGATTCGAACTGGAAGATCGCAACCGTCTGCGCTTTCTTGAAAACTTCGTCGTAGGTGAAGGCGTCGTCCAGCGGGAGCGCTGCGATGTTCAGCGCTTCTTCGCCCGTCTCGGCGCGGCGCACGTTGATCGCCTTCACCGCCCAGTCGATGATGGTCAGCGTGCGCAGGCCAAGGAAGTCGAACTTCACCAGGCCCACGGCTTCCACGTCATCCTTGTCGAACTGCGTGACCACGCCTGCGCCACCCGGCTCGCAATAAAGCGGGGCGAAGTCGGTCAGTGCGGTGGGTGCGATGACCACGCCGCCGGCGTGCTTGCCGGCATTGCGCGTAAGGCTTTCCAGCTTCAGGGCCAGGTCGATCAGCGAGCGCGATTCGTCGTCCTGGTCGTAGAGGTCGCAGAAATCCTTGACGACTCTTTCGGTTTCCTTCTTCGACTTTTCAGATATGCCCAGTGCGTCGCTCAAGGTGAGGTCGAGCGGGCGGTTGGGAATCAGCTTGGCAAGTTTGTCGACCTGGCCGTAGCCCATGCCCAGCACGCGGCCGGAGTCGCGAAGCACGGCCTTGGCGGCCATGGAGCCGTAGGTGATGATCTGGCTGACATGGTCACGGCCATACTTGCGCGCAACGTAGTCGATCACTTCGTCGCGGCGGTCCATGCAGAAGTCGATGTCGAAGTCGGGCATCGATACGCGTTCGGGATTGAGGAAGCGCTCGAACAGCAAGGCGAACTGCAGGGGGTCCAGGTCGGTGATGTTCAGCGCCCAGGCCACCAGCGAGCCCGCACCCGAACCGCGGCCCGGCCCCACGGGAATGCCGTTTTCCTTTGCCCAGCCGATGAAGTCGGACACGATCAGGAAGTAGCCGGGAAAGCCCATGTTGACGATGACGTCGACTTCGCGCTCAAGGCGGCTTTGGTAGTCCTCCAGCGCGCGACCTGGGGCCATCGGGTGCGCGGCCAGGCGATCGGCCAGGCCCTCGCGGGCGCGGACGCGGATGTAGCTGGCCAGGTCGTGTCCTGCGGGGACGGGAAAATCCGGCAGGTAGTACGTGCCGAATTTCAGTTCCAGGTTGCAGCGGCGGGAGAGCTCGACGGTGTTTTCCAGCGCCTCGGGGACGTCGGCGAACAGCTCGGCCATTTCCGCCGGTGTTTTCAGGTACTGCTCGGAGGAATAATCGCGCGGGCGCTTCGGATCGGCCAGCACGCGGCCCTGGTTGATGCACACGCGCGCTTCGTGCGATTCGAAATCGTCCTGGTCGATGAAGCGCACGTCGTTGCTGGCGATGACGGGCAGGTCCATCGCGCCGGCCACGGCAAGGGCTGCGTTGTTCCACAGTTCCTCGCCCTCCCGGCCGGTGCGCGTGAGCTCCAGGTACAGGCGGTCGGGGAAGATGCGTGCGAGCGGCGTTAGCTTCAGCACCGCGGCCTCGACGCCACCGGAAGGCGCCACCCGCGCTGCCTCGCTTTCGCGGCCGCAGATGGCGATCAGGCCTGCCATGGACGGTGATGTCATCCAGCCGGCCTCGACGAAGGCCTTGCCGCCGTGCTGCCCGTCACGCCAGGCCTTCGACACGAGCCGGGACAGATTCAGATACCCGGCGTGGTCCTGGCAAAGCAGGGTGAGTCGCCAGGGGCGGGGATCGTCATGGCCCACCACCCAGACATCGGCGCCCGCGATCGGCTTGATACCGGCGGCCTGGGCGGCCTTGTAGAACTTCACCAGGGCGAACAGGTTGCTTTCGTCCGTCAGCGCGACAGCCGGCATGCCGGCCCGTACGCAGGCGGCGATCAATGCCTTGATGCGGATGGTCGAATCGACCAGCGAATATTCGCTGTGCAGATGCAGGTGTGCGAAGGGCGTGGACATGGCGGTGATCAGACTTCCATCGCCAGTTGCATGGCTTCGAGTGCAAGCAGGCTACGCACTGGCGCGAAACTGCGGCGGTGTTCGTGGCAGGGGCCAAGCCGTCCCAGCGCTTCGACGTGTTCGGGCACGGCGTAGCCCTTGTGCCGGGCGAAGCCGTAGCCGGGATATACCAGTTCCAGCGCGTGCATGTGGCGGTCGCGGCTGACCTTGGCCAGGATCGAGGCCGCACTGATGGCCGGCTCCAGGGCATCGCCGCCAACCACCGCGCGTGCCGGGCACGGCAGCGTGCGCGGCAGGCGATTGCCGTCGACCAGGGCGAACTGGGGGGGCACGGCCAGCTGCATCAGCGCACGGGTCATGCCGAGCATGGTGGCCTGGAAGATGTTCACCCGGTCGATTTCCTCGCGCTCGACGAACACCACCGACCATGCCACCGCGCGTTCGATGATGCGCGCGTAGAGCACTTCGCGGCGTTCCTCGGTGAGCTGCTTGGAATCATCCAGGCCGCGAATCGCATGCGTGGCATCCAGGATTACGGCGGCCACCACCACGGGGCCCGCCAGCGGACCGCGGCCAGCCTCGTCGACACCGGCGAAGATCGTCCCCGGGTCGAGTTCGCGGCTGGCAATCCTACGGCGTGGCATGGGGTGTGATGATCTCGGCGATGGCTTCGGCGGCATGGTCGGCGGCATCGCCTTCCAGGCTGCCGCGCAGTGCATTGTGCAGGTATTCGAAGGCGGCCACGATATTGCCGCGGCGCTCGGGATCGCGCAGCAGTTCGAGCGTCGCGGCGGTGAGTTTTTCCGTGGTGAAATCGTCCTGCATCAATTCGGGCACCAGGCGTTCGCGGCCCAGGCCGCAGGCGCGCGCCAGGATGTTCGGCAGGGCGTAGACGTCGGTCTTCAACATGTTCATCAAACGCGCGATGCGGTAGCTGACCGGCGACACCTTGTAGCCCACCACCATCGGTCGCTTGGCCAGCATGGCTTCGAGCGTGGCGGTCCCTGAGGCCAGCAGTACGACGTCCGCGGCCAGCATGCTGTCGTGGGCATGGTTCTGAAGGACCAGCGGCGGCACGCCTGGAAACGGTGCGCGGGCGATCATCTGCTCAATGGTGGTCATGGCAGTGGCGTTGGCCGCGGGAACCACCGCGCGCAAGGCGGGAATGGCCTCGGCGACCTTGCGCGCGGCTTCAAGGAAACCTGGGCCCAGGCGCTCCAGTTCACTGCGGCGGCTGCCCGGCAGCACGGCGAGCACGGGGGCATCCTGGGGCAGGCCCAGGCGCACGCGGGCGGCAATGCGGTCGGCCACCAGGGGGAAACGGTCGGCCAGGGGGTGGCCTACGAAGCGGGCATCCACCTTGTGCCGGGCGTAGATCGGCGGCTCCATGGGAAACAGGCACAGCACGCGGTCGGCAGCGCGGCCGATCTTCTCGGCGCGTTTCTCACGCCACGCCCACACCGACGGACTGACATAGTGCACGGTGCGCAGCCCGGCGCGGCGGACGCGCTCTTCCACCCCGAGGTTGAAATCCGGTGCATCGATGCCGACCACCACGTCGGGCCGGAGCGCGATCAGCCGCCTTACCAGCGCGCGGCGCAGCTTTAAGAGGCGCGGCAGGTGTTTGATCACTTCGGCAAAGCCGAACAGGGAGAGTTCGCGCATGTCGAACCAGGAATCGAGCCCCTGGGCCTGCATGCGCGAACCGCCGATGCCGACGAAGCGGGCGTCGGGGAAGCGGCGGCGCAATGCTGCGATCAGGTCGCCACCGAGTTGGTCGCCGGATTCCTCTCCCGCCAGGATGGCGATGACGGGCGAGCCCGTTGTGCGGGTGGTCGCCATGTCCTTACCGCGCGAGCGAACGCTCGCTACGGTCGAGGAAGGCAAGCATTTCGCGCACGTCCTCGCTGTCCTGTGCCTGGACTTCCAGTTGCTCGCGGGCTTCGGCCAGCGGCAATCCGGCCATGAACAGGGTGCGATAGGCGCGCTTGATGGCCCCGATGCGGGCGGCGTCGAAGCCGCGGCGCTTCAGGCCCTCGCTGTTGATGCCGCGGGGGCGGCCGCGGGCTTCGTTGGCCATCATCACGAAGGGTGGGACATCCGAGCCCACCAGGCAGCCCATGCCGATGAAAGCATGCACGCCCACCTTGCAGAACTGGTGCACGCCTGAATATCCGGAGAGGATCGTCCAGTCGCCGATCTCCGCATGCCCGGCCAGCGCCGAGTAGTTGGAGAACACCACGTGGTCGCCCACGATGCAGTCGTGGGCGATGTGGACATAGGCCAGCAGCCAGTTGTCGTTGCCTATGCGGGTGAGGCTGCCGCCCTCACCGGTACCGCGGTTGATGGTGACGAATTCGCGGATGAGGTTGCGATCGCCGATCTCAAGCTCGGTACGCTCGCCGGAGAATTTCTTGTCCTGCGGCGGCCCGCCAATGGAGGCGAACTGCGAGATGCGGTTGTCCTGGCCGATGCGGGTGGGGCCTTCGATCACCACGTGCGGGCCGACGACGGTGCCGTCACCGATGGACACGTCGGCGCCGACGATGGTGTAGGCACCGATGGTGACGTTCGCACCGATGCGGGCGGAGGGGTCGATTTGCGCGGTCGGATGGATCATGGCTGGTGCCGTTCCTTCGTCAGTCTGCGCGACGCGCGCTCATCAGCTCGCAACTGGCCACTTCCTGGCCATCGACCAGCGCGCGGGCCTCGAAAATACCCATGCCGCGGATCATCCGCTTCAGGCGAACTTCCATGCGCAGCTGGTCGCCCGGTACCACCGGCGCGTTGAAGCGGGCCTTGTCCACCTTCACCAGGTAGAAGAGCGGGTTTTCCAGGCAGCTGCCCGCCGCGGCGGTCAGCTGGATCAGGAGGCCCGAAGCCTGCGCCAGCGCTTCGATGATCAGCACGCCGGGCATCACCGGGTGGCCGGGGAAGTGCCCCTGGAAGAACGGCTCGTTGCTGGTGACGTTCTTGATCGCCACGATGGTTTCGCCGGCAGTGAATTCCAGTACGCGGTCGACCAAAAGGAACGGATAGCGATGCGGCAGCAAGCGCTGGATGTGTTCGATGTCGACGGGTAGTGTCACGCCCGGGCCCTGCTCATTCATGTTTCTTATCCTTTTCCAGCGCCGCCACGCGACGCGCGTACTCGTCCAGGTGCTTGAAGCGGGCCGCGTTGCGCCGCCACTGGCGGTTTTCCTGCAACGGGGTACCCGAAGAATATTCACCAGGCTCGGAAATCGAACTGGTCACCAGGCTCTTGGCGGTAATGGTAACGCGGTCGGCTACCTCAAGGTGCCCCAGGATGCCGGCATTGCCGCCTACCATGCAGTAACGGCCGATTTTCGCACTGCCGGCCACCGCCGCGCAGCCGGCCATCGCCGTGTGCGCACCCACATACACGTTGTGGGCGATCTGGATCTGGTTGTCCAGGCGCACGTCTTCCTCGAGCACGGTGTCATCCAGCGCGCCGCGGTCGATGGTGGTGTTGGCGCCGATCTCGCAGTCGTCGCCGATGCGCACGCCGCCCAGCTGCGGCAGCTTGATCCAGTGGTCGCGGTCGAAGGCCAGGCCGAATCCGTCCGAGCCGATCACCGCGCCCGGGTGGATGAGCACGCGCTTGCCCAGGGTCACGCTGGTGACCAGGGTAACGCGGGCCACCAGCCGGCTTTGCGCGCCGACAACGCAGCCTGCGCCCACCATGCAATGGGGGCCCAGCATCGCGCCGTCCTCGATCACCGCGTTGTCTTCGACCACGCAGCAGGGGCCGATGCTGGCGCTGGCGGCCACGCGCGCGGAGGGCGATACCACCGCACTGGGGTGGATGCCCGGCGGGTAGGCCGGCAGGCGTTCGAACAAGGCCGCGATCTTGGCGTAAGCCACATAAGGGTCGCGGGCGATCAGGCTGGCGCCCTGGCGGGCGCCGGCATCCTCGGCGCGCAGCACCACGATGCCGGCCTGGCTCACCGCCAGCTGCGAGGTGTATTTCGGGTTGGAGAGAAAGGTGAGCTGGCGGGGGGTGGCCGCGGCCAGCGTGCCCACGCCGTCCACCTGCGTGTCGCCGTCGCCCCGGGCTTCCAGTTCGAACATCCGTGCAAGCTCGGCCAGCGAATAGGGCCTGGGTCCGCTCATGGTCCGTTCCCGGCTTGGAGAAAAAAGAAAGGGTGGCATGGGTTTCGCGCCCATGCCACCCCGCGATGATAGTACGTCGGCGCGATAGCGCTGGTTTAGAACTGGCTACCGAAGGTGAACTGGATGCGCTCTTCGTAGTGCTTGTCTTCGTCCTGGTCGCGGAACGGGATGGCGAAGTTGATGATCAGCGGTCCGATCGGGGCCTGCCACTGCAACGACAGGCCGGTGGAAGCGCGCAGGTCCTTCGCCTTGAAGGCGCCGAAGTCGGAGTACACGTTACCCACGTCCATGAACCAGGACACGCGCGCGGTGTTCACGTCCTTCAGGAACGGTAGCGGCAGGAACACCTGTGCGGTACCGAGCACCTTGAACGCGCCACCGATCGGCTGGGCGTAGTTGTAGTAGCTGTCGGTACACTGGCCCTTCTTATCGGGCGGCACGCTGACCTGCTTGGTCGGATCGTTCGGGAACCTCGGATCCTGCATTACGCCCGAGCACAGCTTCGGACCGAGCGTGTTGTCCTGGAAGCCGCGCACGTCGCGAACGCCGCCGGAGAAGAAGTTGTTCCAGAACGGGAAGGCGAGGTCCTTATCCTTGCCGTAGGTATTGCCGTAGCCGAGCTTGCCGTCGAGGTACAGCACGAAGCCGCGGCCGACCGGCCAGTAATGGCCCAGATCGGTGTTGATCGTGTAGTAGCTGACGGTGGAACCGGGCAGGGCGATTTCGCTCGAGATGCTCATCACGCCACCGCGCGTGGGCGCCCAGTAGCCGTTGCGGGTGTCGTGCGACCAGCCCAGATTCGCCGTCCACGAATGGATGGTCTGGTTGCCCACCGTGTTCTGGTAGTTGATCAGTTCCTGCGGGGTGAAGCCCGGCGAGGTGTTGATCTTGTTGCTGGAGATGCCAAGGCCGGCGGTGACCGAGTCGAAGTCGGTGACCGGGATGTTCAGATAGGCCGAGAACGCCGTGGTGCTGTAGGTGTAGTTGGCGAAGTCGGTGTCGCCGTAATCCAGCTTCGAGTAGGTGGCGTTGTAGCCCAGCGCGATGCCCGAGTCGGTGAGGTACGGGTTCACGTACGAGGCGTTGACGCGCTTGTAGTAGTCGGAGGTTTCAGCGCCGACGGAGAAGCGGTCGCCCGTGCCCAGGAAGTTGTTCTGCGACACGGAGGCCGACAGGATGATGCCTGAGTACTGCGAGTAACCCACGCCGAACATCAGGCTGCCGGCGGACTGTTCTTCCACCTTCACCGTGACGTCCACCTGGTCGTCGGTGCCCGGCACCAGTGCCTTGTCTATCTTCACCGTCTTGAAGTAGCCCAGGCGGTCAAGGCGCGTCTTGGAGCGGTCGAGGGCTGCCTGCGAATACCAGGTGCCTTCGAGCTGGCGCAGCTCGCGGCGCATGACGTCGTCTTCGGTGCGGGTGTTGCCCTGGAAGACCACGCGGCGCACATAGACACGCTTGCCAGGCTCGATGAAGAGCGTGAGGTCGACCGTGCGGTTGTCGCGGTCGAGCTTCGGGATCGGGGTGACCTTGGCGAAGGCGTAGCCAAGGTTGGCCAGGATGCCCTTGATCGCATCGGAGCTGGCTTCGATGGCCTTGCGGTTGAAGATCTCGCCCTTGTGGATGAAGACCAGCTTGCGCAGCATGTCCTCAGGAAGGATGAGCTCGCCCAGCAGCTTCACGTCCGACACGGTGTAGATCTCGCCTTCCTTCACCGAGGCGCTGATGTACATCTCGCGCTTGTCGGGGGCGATGGTGACCTGGGTGGAGTCGATGCCGAAGTCGGCGTAGCCGCGGTCCATGTAGTAGGAGCCGAGTTTTTCCAGGTCGCCGGAGAGCTTCTCGCGGGAATACTGGTCGTCCTTGGAATACCACGACAACCAGTTCGAGGTGTTCTGCTCGAAGCCGCTGCGGATATCCTTGTCGGTGAAGGCCTTGTTGCCGACGACGTTGATTTCCCGGATCTTGGCGGCCTTGCCCTCGCGGATCTCGATATCGATGGCCACGCGGTTGCGATCCAGGCGCGTGACGTGCGGATCGACCGATACGTTGTACTTGCCGCGGTTGTAGTACTGGCGGATCAGTTCCTGCTGCACGCGGTCGAGCGACAGGCGGTCGAAGGTTTCACCTTCCGACAGGCCGATTTCCTTCAGGCCCTTGCGCAGATCATCTTCCTTGATGTCCTTGTTGCCGCGCAGCGTGAGCTTGGCGATGGCCGGACGCTCGATGACCTTGATCACCATGATGCTGCCCTGGCGATCAACTTCTACGTCAGAGAAGAATTTTGTCTGGTAGAGGGCGCGGATGGCGGCCTGGGCGCGATCGTCGGTGAGGGTGTCCCCCTTCTCGATCGGCAGGTAGCTCAGCACCGTACCCTGTGCGATGCGGGTCAGGCCATCGATGCGGATATCGGAAACGACGAACGGTTCAAAGGCAAGGGCCTGCGCAGAGAGGGAGGCGAGCAAGATCAGGGCGGCGATACGCTTCATCGTCGATTCCGTAAGGTTAATCGTGGCGACCGGCGACGAAACCGGGCGCTGGATATTCGCGCGTGGCAGGCACGGGGCCGGCAACGCAAGAGGATGGTAAAGCCGCAAAACCGATGGCGCTGGCGCCGGGCCCCGAAGTCACGGTCACGATACGAAGTGACGGTGAATGTCGTTGAAGAAGGCCAGGCCCATCAGCGTGAACAGCAAGGCCAGGCCAACGTACTGGCCGGCAATCATCGTTCGTTCGCTGACCGGGCTGCCCTTGACCAACTCAATAAGGTAATACAGCAGGTGTCCGCCGTCCAAGACCGGGATCGGCAGCATGTTGAGAATGGCAAGGCTCAAGGACACCATGGCCAGGAAATTGAGGAACCAGGCCACGCCCCGGCCGGCCGAATCGTTGGCTGCCTCGGCGATGCCGACGACGCCTGAAAGGTTCTTGGTGGAGGCCTGGCCCGAGACCATCTTGCCGATCAGGTTGAAGGTGGTCTGGGTGCTGGTCCAGGTGGCTTTCAGCGCCTGGCCGAGCGCCGGCACCAGCGCATAGCGCTCGGTGGCTTCCTCGCCGGCGCGGCCCATCACGCCGACGATCCAGCGGGTGGTGCCGTCTTCGGTGGAGCGGCGGGCGGTGACGGCAAGGGTGAGGTCCTGGCTGCCGCGGTGCACGCCCAGCTGCACGCTTGGGTTCTTTTCCGCCGCCTTGGGCAGCAGTTTCATGAAGTCGGTGAAATTGCCCACGGCCTGGCCATTGACCGAGGTGATCAGGTCGCCGGCCTTGACGCCGGCAAGTGCTGCCGGGTCGCCGGGGCGTACGGTATCGACGATCGCCGGGCGGAAGGCATCCAGCCCCAGGGCGTCGAACCCCTTGCCGATGTCCTGGCTGTTGTCCAGGGTCTGCAGGGGCAGCACCACGTTGCGCTCGCTGCCATCCTGGCCACGAACATGCACGGGTAGCGCTTCGTGGTTGAGCAGGCCGTTGGAGAGGGCCTCCAGGGCGGTGCTCCAGGTGGTGACCTCGTTGCCATTGACCGAGATCAGCCGGTCGCCTTCGCGAAGGCCCGCTTGGGCCGCGATGCCGGCGGGATCAGGGCTGACCAGCGGCGCCATGTCCGGGCGGCCGATGATGAACATGGCCCACAGTGCGACGATGGTGAACAGCAGGTTGAAGGCGGGACCTGCCACCACGATGGCGATGCGTTGCCAGACGGGCTTGGCGGTGAATTCATGGCCGTGATCGGCCGGGTCGACGTCTCCCTCGCGGGCGTCGAGCATTTTCACGTAGCCACCCAGTGGAATGGCGGCAATCTGGTATTCGGTGCCGTCGCGACCCACCCGGCGCCATATGGCCCGGCCGAAACCGACGGAGAAGCGCAATACGCGCACGCCACAGCGGCGGGCGACCCAGTAATGGCCGAACTCGTGGAAGGTCACCAGCACGCCGAGCGTGACAGCCAACCAGAATATCGAACCGAAGAATGGACTCATGTATCAGGAAGCGCCGTAAGTGTCGGGCAATATTAGCAGTAAGCGCGGCTGAGCACCCGGCGCGCTGCAGCCCGCGCCGCCCCGTCCCGTGCCACGAGGGTCGGGATATCGACCACGGGTTCGGGCGGCAGTTCCGCAAGTACCGTCTCGACGATGTCGGCAATGCCCAGGAAGTGCAAGGTGCCGCCCAGGAAGGCGGCCACCGCAACCTCGTTGGCGGCGTTCAGGATCGCCGTGGCATCGCCGCCGGCCCGCAGGGCCGCGAAGGCCAGCGCCAGGCAGCGGAAGGTCTCGGTGTCGGGGTCTTCGAATTCCAGCTTCCCGGCCGTGGCCAGGTCCAGCGGAGGCACCCCGGCCTCGATGCGTTCAGGATAGGCCAGCGCATGCGCCAGGGCCGTGCGCATGTCGGGATTGCCCAGCTGGGCCAGTACCGAGCCGTCGAGGTATTCCACAAGCGAATGGACCAGGCTCTGGGGGTGCACCAGCACCTGGATGTCGTCGGGCGCGGCGTTGAAGAGGTAGTGCGCCTCGATCACCTCCAGGCCCTTGTTCATCAGGGTGGCCGAATCCACCGAGATTTTCGGTCCCATCGACCAGCGCGGATGGGCTACGGCCTGGGCGGGGGTAATGGCCGCAAGGTCGGCCCGGGTGCGACCGCGGAACGGGCCGCCGGACGCGGTGAGGATGATCCGCCGCACACCCGCCGCTGCCAGGGCCGGGCGGCCGCCGGGCAGGCACTGGAAGATCGCATTGTGTTCGGAATCGATCGGTACCAGGTCGCCGCCACCCTCGCGCAGGGCGGCCAGCAGCAGGGGCCCGGCCATGACGATGGATTCCTTGTTGGCCAGCAGCAAACGCTTGCCGGCGCGGGCCGCGGCGAGGGTGGATTCCAGCCCCGCGGCGCCGACGATGGCGGCGACCACGGTATCGCAAAGCTCGCCCGACGCCGCGGCGGTCACCGCATCGGGACCTCCGGCCACGGCACAGTCCACGCCGGCATGGCGGAGCTTGCGGGCCAGTTCGTTCTCCAGCGCCGCGTCGGCGATCACGGCAAGCCGGGGCCGGAAACGCACGCAAAGGGCGACCAGTTCGTCCACCTTGCTGTGGGCGGCCAGTACGCTGGCGGTAAAGCGTGCCGGGTGCCGTGCAATGACATCGAGCGTGCTGGCACCGATGGAGCCGGTGGCACCCAGGACGGCAACGCGGCGCATGGTGCTCACAGGCCCAGCAGCAACGTGCCGGCGGCGAACACCGGCAGGGCGGCGAAGACGCTATCCATGCGATCGAGCAGGCCCCCGTGGCCCGGGAACAAGGTGCCTGAATCCTTCACCTGGGCATGGCGCTTGAGCAGGCTTTCGAAAAGGTCGCCGATCACCGATGCGCCCACCACCAGCACGCCCAGTATCGCCATGCCGGCCACGCGCGCATCGTGCACGCCCAGCAGCCATCCACCACCCACCGCGACAGCCGCGCCGGCTACCAGGGCACCGTACACGCCGGCCCAGGTCTTGCCCGGGCTGATGGTGGGCGCGAGCTTGCGCCTGCCGAAGAAGCGACCACTGAAATAGGCGCCGGTGTCGGCAGCCCAGACGATGACCAGGGCGAGCAGAGTCCAGTAGTGGCCGTTCGGGCCGCTCCCATGGATCGAAACCAGCGCGACCCAGGTGGTGACGACCACAAGCACCCCGATCGCGGCCTTCAGCCAGGTGTTCTCGGCATTCGGGGCGGCGGCGAAGCTGAATTGCCGCAGCCAGAAGCAACAGGCCACCCACCAGGCCACGCCCAGGCCCAGCACAAAGGCCCAGCTGCCGTTGCCGCGTATGGCCCAGCACAGCAGCACAAGCGCCGCGACCGCGACGATATAGGCCACGCGCAGGGCTGTGTTCCGGATGCCGGCCAGCGCGCTCCATTCCCAGGCGCCGCCCAGGAAGACAAGCCCCGCCACCGGGGCGAACCAGGCCGTGGGCAGCGCCAGGATAACCGCCAGGACGATCGGCAGCAGGATCAGGGCGGTAACGACGCGCTGCTTAAGCATGGGTGTCCTTCAAGGAGCGCGTGACCTGCGCACCGGTGCGGCCGAAGCGGCGTTCGCGTCCAGCGTAATCGGCCAGGGCGTCGGCAAGCACGGCCTGGTCGACGTCGGGCCAGAGAGTATCGGTGAAATACAGTTCCGCGTAGGCCAGCTGCCAGAGCAGGAAATTGCTTACGCGGTGTTCGCCGCCGGTACGGATGAAGAGGTCGAGCGGGGGCTGGTCGGCCAGGCACAGGTGCTGGCCGAGCCAGGCCTCGTCGATGGCCTCGGCGGCGATCTCGCCACGGGCTACGGCGTGGACTGCCATTTGCGCGGCCTGGGCGATGTCCCAACGGCCGCCGTAATTCACCGCCACGTTCATGTTCAGGGCCGTATTGCCACGGGTATGGGCCATGGCCTTGAGCATGCCCTCGCGCAGGGCCGGCTCGAAGGCGTCGAGGTTGCCGATGAAGCGGATGCGCACGCCGTTCTGGTGCAACTGGTCGACCTCGCGCTCAAGCGCGCGTACGAACAGTTCCATCAGCGCCCGCACTTCAGCCGGCGGCCGTTGCCAGTTCTCACTGGAGAATGCGAACAGGGTGAGCGATCCGATACCTTTCCCAAGGCAGAACTCCACGGCCTGGCGCACGGCCTTCTGGCCGGCGCGATGGCCGAAACTGCGCGGCCGCCGGCGTTGTTTCGCCCACCGGCCGTTGCCGTCCATGACGATGGCCAGGTGGCGCGGTACGCGCCCGGCGGCGGATCCGGTCATGAGGAATTAAGAGCCGTTGGCGCGCTTCTCAGAGCGCCATCAGCTCTTCTTCCTTGGTCTTGCAGACCTGGTCCACTTCCTTCACGAAGCGGTCGGTGAGCTTCTGCACGTCGTCATCGGCGCGGCGCTCGTCGTCCTCGGTGATGAGCTTTTCCTTCAACATTTCCTTGATGTGCTGCAGGGCATCGCGGCGCACGTTGCGGATGGCGATCTTGGCGTTCTCGCCTTCGGCGGCCACGTGCTTGGCAAGTTCCCTGCGGCGCTCCTCGGTGAGCGGCGGCATGTTCAGGCGGATCACGGTGCCGGCGGTATTGGGCGTGATGCCGATATCGGAGGCCATGATGGCTTTTTCGATCAGGGCCACCAGGCTTTTGTCGAACGGCGTGATGATGAGCGAGCGCGAATCGGCCAGCGACACCGTGGCCACCTGGTTCACCGGGGTATCCGCGCCGTAATAGGACACCTTCAGGCCGTCGACCAACGCCGTGCTGGCGCGGCCGGTGCGCAGGCGCATGAGGTCGTGGCGAAGCGAGTCGATGCTCTTGCCCATGCGGGTCTGGGCGTCGGACTTGATGTCGTCGATCATGGGGCGATTCCGGCCAGCCAAGGTAGCCGGGGATTATAGCAAGCGGGGGGCTTAGGGTGTCAGGAGGCGTCGACCAGGGTGCCGATGTGCTCACCGTGCATCAGGCGCATCAGGTTGCCCGGAACCGTCATGTCGTAGATGCGCATGGGCATCTTGTGGTCGCGGCACAGGGCGATGGCGGCGGTATCCATCACCTCCAGCCGGTGCTCGATCACCTGGTTGTAGCTCACGTGCTCATAGCGGCGGGCGCTGGGGTCGCGCTTGGGATCGGCGGTGTAGATGCCGTCCACCTTGGTGGCCTTGAGCAGCAGGTCCGCGCCGATTTCGATGGCACGCAGCGCCGCGGCCGAGTCGGTGGTGAAGAAGGGGTTGCCGGTGCCGGCGGCGAACAGCACGATGCGGCCCTTTTCCAGGTGGCGCACGGCGCGGCGGCGGATGAAGTCTTCGCAGACCTCGTTGATCTTGATAGCGCTCATGGTGCGCGCGTCGCCTCCGGCCTTCTCGATGGCGTCCTGCATGGCCAGCGCGTTCATCACCGTGGCCAGCATGCCCATGTGATCGCCGGTGACGCGGTCCATGCCGGCCTTGGCCAGGCCCGCCCCGCGGAAGATATTCCCACCGCCGATAACCACGCCCACCTGCACGCCGGCACGCTGCACTTCGATGATCTCGCGGGCCAGGCTGCCGATGACCTTCGGGTCGATGCCGTAGTCTTCGGCCCCCATCAGGGCTTCACCGGAAAGCTTGAGCAGGATGCGGCGGTGCTTCACTTCATTGCTCATGGTGTACTCCGGTGTTGATCGTGATGATTGTAGCGTGAGGCGCATGCGGTGGTCCGCCAAAAAAAAAGGCCGCGACATGCGCGGCCCTTTTTCATTCAGCGTGGCGTGCCATTAACCCTGCATCGCCTTGGCAACTTCAGCCAGGTAGTCTTCCTGGATCTTCTCGATGCCTTCGCCGACTGCCAGGCGCAGCACGGAGACGACATCGGCGCCTTCCTTCTTCAGTGCCTCGCCAACGGTGATGTTGGTGTCGAGCACGTACGGCTGGCCGACCAGCGTGACGTCGGAAATGATCTTGTTGATCTTGCCCGAGATGATCTTCTCGAGGATTTCAGCCGGCTTGGCCTTGTCCTTTTCGGTCATCTGGCTGAGGGCGATTTCCTTTTCCTTGGCCACGAATTCGGCCGGGACGTCGCTGGGCTTGATGTGCGCGGGGTTCATCGCCGCCACGTGCATGGCGATGCCCTTGGCCAGCTCTTCGGAGCCGCCCTTCAGCGCCACGATCACGCCGATGCGGCCGCCGTGCGAATACGTGGCCAGCGGACCGTCGGCCTTGACTTCGAACATGCGGCGCAGCTCGATCTTCTCGCCGATGGTGGCGATCTGCGACTTCACCGCTTCCTGCACCGTGCCGCCGGCGGGGTAGGCCGCGCCGTTGAGGGCAGCGATATCGGTTGCGCCGGACTTCAGCGCGACATCGGCGATCTCATTGGTGAAGGCGATGAAGTTCGGGGCCTTGGCGACGAAGTCGGTCTCGCTGTTGACTTCGACCAGCACGGCCTTGTTGCCGGCCTGGGCGGCCGCGACGCGACCTTCCGCAGCGATGCGGTCGGCCTTCTTGTCGGCCTTGGCCAGGCCGTTCTTGCGCAGCCATTCGATGGAGATGTCGAGGTCGCCGTTGTTTTCGACGAGCGCCTTCTTGCACTCCATCATGCCGGCGCCGGAACGCTCGCGCAGTTCCTTCACCATCTGTGCGGAAATCTGGGTCACGGGAAAATCCTCTTGGGAGATGCTTTCGCTGCGCGAAGCGACCGGTGAGGGCCGCCCCGCGCGCGGGTGGTGCTTATCTATCAGGCGCTGGCGCCGTCGCGCGGACCACGGCCGCCGTCACGCGGCGCACCCTTACGGGCCGGGCCACGGTCGTTGCGGTCGCCGCGGTCGTTGCGGCGCGGGGCGGGCTTGCGGTCTTCCTTGGCCACCGGGTTGCCTTCCTCGTCGAGTTCGACGAAGTCATTGGCATCGCCGGCACCGGCGTTCGGCGCTGCGGCCTTGCCTTCCAGGATGGCGTCGGCAGCGGCGCGGGCGTACAGCTGGATGGCGCGGATGGCGTCGTCGTTACCCGGGATGGCGTAGTCGACCAGGGCCGGATCGTAGTTGGTGTCGACCACGGCGATCACCGGGATGCCGAGCTTGCGGGCTTCCTGAACAGCGATGTCTTCATGGCCGATGTCGATCACGAACAGGGCATCCGGCAGGCGGTTCATGTCCTTGATGCCGCCCAGCGAGTTCTGCAGCTTGTCGCGCTCGCGGCGGCGGGCCAGCACTTCGTGCTTGACCAGCTTCTCGAACGAACCGTCGGTCTCGGCTGCTTCCAGTTCCTTCAGGCGGGCCACGGACTGCTTGACCGTGCGGAAGTTGGTGAGCATGCCGCCGAGCCAGCGGGCGGTGACGAAGGGCTGGCCGGCGCGGGCGGCCTCTTCGGCCAGCGTCTCGCGCGCCGAGCGCTTGGTGCCGACGAAAAGGATGGTGCCGCGCTTCTGGGCCAGGCCCGAAAGGTAGTTCATCGCGTCGGTGAAGAGCGGGAGGGTCTTCTCGAGGTTGATGATGTGGATCTTGCCGCGGGCGCCGAAGATATACGGGGCCATCTTCGGGTTCCAGTAACGGGTCTGGTGGCCGAAGTGGACGCCGGCTTCGAGCATCTGGCGCATGGTGACCTGGGGCATTTCTTTATTCCTTTGAAGCTCGATCCATTAAGGATCGAAGGGGGTTGGGACCTCCACGTGCCCCCGGTTTCGACCGCGGCGCCTCCGGTGGGAGAGCTCCGCAGCACCCCGAAAACGGTGCCGGCACGTGTGTGGCGTTGGGTTGCGGCTTGCGCCGCCGATCGCAGCGCCGCGGACCATTGGGGCGTCCGGGCGGTTACAATCGTGTTTCGCCATGCGCTCGCGGGCCCGATTCGCGGGTGTTGGGCGACGCGCATAACTCGCTGATTATAGCTGGACGGCGTTATCCGCAGCAAGTTGCTGGAAATGCCCGTCTACAGGCCACATCTGGGTCCATTATGGCAGTCATCCCCAAAACCCCCGAAGAAATCCAGGCCATGCGTGTGGCAGGCGCCCTTGCCGCCGACGTCCTGGCCATGCTCAAGGACCACGTCAGGCCCGGCGTGACCACCGAACACCTCGACCGCCTGGCCCACGACTACATCGTGGACGTGCAGAAGGCGATTCCGGCCAATGTGGGCTACCGCGGCTTTCCCAAGACCGTCTGCACCTCGGTCAACCACGTGATCTGCCATGGTATCCCCACCGAATCGAAGGTCCTGAAGGACGGCGATATCGTCAATATCGACGTCACGGTGATCAAGGACGGCTGGCACGGCGATACCAGCCGGATGTATTTCGTCGGCACCCCCGGCGTACTTGCAAAGCGGTTGGTGGACACCACCTACGAGGCCATGATGCTGGGCATCGGTGCGGTCAAGCCTGGCGCCACCCTGGGCGACGTCGGCGCAGCCATCCAGAAGCACGCGGAGGCTGCGGGTTTTTCCGTGGTCCGCGAGTACTGTGGCCATGGCATCGGGAAGGTCTACCACGACGAGCCCCAGGTGCTGCACTACGGCCGCAACGGCACGGGCCTGGAACTCAAGCCCGGCATGACCTTCACCGTCGAGCCGATGATCAACGCCGGCAAGCCACAGACCAAGCAGCTGCCCGATGGCTGGACGGTCGTTACCAAGGACCACTCGCTCTCGGCCCAGTGGGAGCACACGGTGGCCGTGACCGAATCGGGTTTCGAAATACTCACTCCCTGGCCTGACGCCGCCTGACGCACCTCCCGTTCGAAAGAGCAGTACAACTTGAGTTCCACGCTGACGAGGCCCCATGACCGCACCCGCGCTGCCGCCCTTGCCCCGTCTGCCGGCCGTGGTGCCGCGTTCAGGCGTGTCGCCGGAGGCGCGCCGGGCCCTGCGGCAGCTGCTGGGCGATACCGAACGGGCGATCGCCACCGCCTTCGATGAGGGCGGTGACGCCACGGCGCTGTCCCGGCGCCGCAGCGAGGCGATCGACAAGGTCGTGGTGCATGCGTGGAAGGCGTGCCTGGGCGATCTTGCCGCCGCCACGTTGTTCGCCGTAGGCGGCTACGGCCGGGGCCTGCTGTTCCCCCGCTCAGACGTCGACCTGCTGGCCATCGTGGGGGAAACCTCGCCGCCGCTCTATCGGGCGTTGGAGAATTTCTTCGCCTGCTTGTGGGATATCGGCATCAAGCCGGGGCACGCGGTGCGCGAGATCGACGAATGCCGTGCGCTGGCGATGCAGGACGCCAGCGTCTTCACCAGCCTGATCGACGCCCGCCGCCTGGTGGGCCAGCCCATCCTGGAAACCCGCTTGCGCGGCATCCTTGAAGATCCCGCCGTGTGGCCGCCCCGCGAATACCTGGCGGTGCGCCTGCGCGAGCGCGATGCCCGCCACGCGCGCTTCGACGACACCGCGCACAACCTCGAACCCAACCTCAAGGACGGCCCCGGCGGCCTGCGCTCGCTCGACGCCATGCGCTGGCTTGGCCGCCGTCTCGCCAATGCGCCGGATTTCGACGCCATGGTCCAGGAAGGGCTCCTTGATCAGGTGGAATGCGATGCGCTGCTTCGCGCCGAGCAAACCCTCCGCCGCTACCGCTTCGCCTTGCACCTGGAGGCCGGCCGCGCCGAGGAGCGCCTGCTTTTCGACTACCAGCGGGCGATCGCCGCGCGATTGGGCTTTGAAGACGAACACGAAAAGAACCTCGGCGTCGAACAATTCATGCAGGGCTATTACCGTGCCGCCAGTACCATCGAACGGGCCGGCGTGCAGGTGGTGGAGCGATTCGAGGAAATGCTCGAGCCGGCGATCGAACCCCGCGCGGTAGGGCAGGATTACGTCCGCTTCGGCAATCGACTGGCCTTGCGGGACGCTGAGCTTTTCGTCGGGCAGCCGGCGGCATTGGTGGACATCTTCATAGCGCGGCTGGACGAGCCGGGCATCACCGGCTTCACCGCCCAGACCATGCGGCGCATCCAGCACGCCGTCTCGCTGCACGATGGCAAGCTGGCCGACGATTCCTCGGTGCTGTCGAGCTTCCTCAAGCTCCTGCGCCGCGGCGCGCCGGCGGTGGAGGCCCTTTGGCGGATGAACCGCTACGGCCTGCTCGCCGCCATCATCCCGGCCTTTGGCAGGATTGTCGGCCGCATGCAATACGACCTCTTCCACATGTTCACCGTGGACGAACACACCTTGCGCGTACTGCGCAACGTTGCCCGCTTCGCCGATCCGGGCTCACATGGCGAATTCCCCTACGCGGTGGAAATCTGGCCAACCCTCGACAAGCCGGAGCTGCTGTTGCTGGCCGCCCTGTTCCACGACATCGCCAAGGGCCGCGGCGGCGATCATTCGGTGCTGGGCGAGGAAGAGGCCCATGCCTTCGGCAAGCGGCTGGGCCTGCCGGCGGAAGACATCGCGCTGGTGGGCTGGCTGGTTCGCTGGCACCTGTTGATGAGTACCACCGCGCAGCGCCAGGACATCACCGATGCCGACGTGGTGCAGCGTTTCGCGGGCCTGGTCGGCGACTGGGAACACCTGGACAACCTCTACCTGTTGACCATCGCCGACATCATCGGCACCAGTCCGAAGCTGTGGAACGCGTGGAAGGACCGCCTGATGGCCGACCTCTACACTTCCGCCCGCTATGCGCTGCGCAGCGACCAGGCGCAGAGCCCGCGCGTGGACGCCCGCGCCCGTGACTGCCGCGATCGCGCCCTGGCGATGCTGGTATCGCCTGACGTGGGTGCGACGGCGGTGGAGAAAGTCTGGGCCGATTTCCCCGAGCTCTCCTTCCTGCGCCACCGGCCTGAGCAGATCGCCTGGCAAACGGCTGCGATCCTGCGCGCCGGCAAGGTGCGGCCGGTGGTGGAAGTCCATCCGTTTTCCGTTCGCGGCAGCACGGAGCTGTTTCTTTACGCGCCCGATCGCGACGGGCTTTTCGCCACCGTCACGGCGGTCCTTGACCGCCTGCGGTTTTCCGTGGTCGAGGCGCGGATCCTTTCCTCGCCCACCGGCATGGCGCTGGATACCTTCCTGTTGCTTGAATCCGACTCCCAGGCGCCGGCCAGCCTGCAGCGTGCCGAAGAATTGCGCACGCGCATGTGCAAGGCGCTCAGCGATAACCGCGTGGCGCAACTTGCCAAGCGCGGACTGTCACGCCACCTGCGGTATTTCCAGATGGCACCGCGCGTGGAATTTACCGACGCTGGCGAGCGCACGCAGCTGGCCTTCGTGTGCACCGACCGCCCGGGATTGCTTGCTGCGGTGGCGCAGGCCTTGGCCGAAGCGAAGGTTCGCGTGCATGATGCGCGGATCGCCACCTTCGGCGAGCGCGTTGAAGACTTTTTCCAACTGACCGACCGTCACGACAAACCGCTGTCGGCCAACCGCAGGAATATCCTGCGCGAAGCCCTGCTGCGGCATGTCGGACATGCACCGAGGACCGAAGTACCCCATGCAGATGCAAACGCTTGAGACCCTGATCGACGACGCCTTCGAACGCCGCAACGAACTGGCCCAGACGGAAATCGACACGCACCTGCGCCCGGCGGTGGACCAGGTACTTGACCTGTTGGAGACTGGCGAACACCGGGTGGCCGAGCCCGACGGCCAAGGCGGCTGGAAGGTCAATGCGTGGATCAAGAAAGCGGTGCTGCTGTACTTCCGCATCAACGGCAACCGGGTGATGGACGGCGGCGTGGCTGCTGCATTCGACAAGGTGCCGGTGCGCTTCGGCGGTGCGGACGAAACCACCTTCGGGCAGGTCGGCGCGCGGGTGGTGCCTGGCGCCATCGTGCGCCGCGGCGCGCACATCGCGCGCGATGCGGTGTTGATGCCCAGCTATACCAACATCGGCGCGTATGTCGGCGCCGGCAGCATGATCGATACCTGGGCCACGGTGGGTTCTTGCGCGCAGATCGGCAAGGGCGTGCACCTTTCCGGCGGCGTGGGCATTGGCGGGGTGCTCGAGCCGCTGCAGGCTAATCCCACCATCATCGAAGACAACTGCTTCATTGGCGCGCGGTCGGAAGTAGTGGAAGGCGTAGTGGTGGAGAAGGGCAGCGTGATCGGCATGGGTGTGTTCCTGGGCCAGTCCACCCGCATCTACAACCGCGCCACCGGCGAGGTCAGCTATGGCCGCGTCCCCGCGGGCAGCGTGGTGGTGGCAGGCTCCCTGCCGGCGAAAGACGGCAGCCACAGCCTCTACGCCGCGATCATCGTCAAGCAGGTGGACGAGAAGACACGCAGCAAGACCGGCATCAACGAACTGCTGCGCGCGGGCGACGCCTGATGGCGGCGGTCACGCTTTACGGCTTGCCCAACTGCGATACCTGCAAGAAGGCGCGCAACTGGCTCGGCCGCTTCGAGGTGGAGCATGTTTTCGTCGACTATCGCGCGCAGCCCGTGCCAGCGGCCACGCTCAAGGCCTGGGCGGCTGAACTGGGTGGCTGGGAGAAGCTGGTGAACAAGTCCAGCACCACCTGGCGCAACCTGCTTCCCCAGCGGAAAGATCCCCGCAGCGATCCTGAGTGGACCTTGCTGCTGAAGGAATACCCCGCGCTGATCCGGCGGCCGGTGGTCCTGCGCGAAGGCGAGCCGGTGACGGTAGGTTTCACCGACAACGGCTTCAAGAATCTTTTTTCCAGGGAATAGGTTCCAAACGCGAAGCCAGGGAATCCAACCAGAAGGAAAAGGCATGCGCACGGTCAAGATTCTCGGCACGGCCTCGATGGGGCTCATGCTCGGGCTATTCGCCTTCGGCAACCTCACCGATTACAACGTGAATTTCCAGTTCGTCCGGCACGTGCTGTCGATGGATACGATCTTCCCCGACTCGGGTATCCAGTACCGTGCCATCACGGCGCCCTGGGCGCATCACCTGGCTTATGCCCTCGTCATCGCCACCCAGGTAGTCGCCTCCGCGGCTACCTGGCTCGGCGCGTGGCGCATGTGGAAAGCGCGCCATGCGCCAACGGCGGTGTTCGTTCAGGCGCGCCGCGCCGCGGTGTTTGGCCTGGCGCTGGGCGCTGCGCTTTACTTGGTCGGCTTCATGACTGTGGGCGGCGAGTGGTTCGGCATGTGGATGTCGTCGCAATGGAACGGTATCGCCAGCGCCTTCCGCTTCCTCGTGTGTTTAGGCGGCATGCTGGCTTTCCTTGGCATGCGCGAGGACCACGGCTAGGCTGTGACGCTAGTCCCGCGAACGATACCCTGCCATGCCCGATGTCCTTGATCTCGCCTGCGAACTGATCCGCCGACCCTCCGTGACACCGGCTGACGAAGGCTGTCAGGCGATGATTTCAGAAAGGCTCGCCACGGCCGGCTTCATGTGCCGGCACCTGCGTTTCGGTGAGGTCGACAACCTCTGGGCCACCCACGGTACGGATGGCCCGGTGCTGGCGTTTTTAGGCCACACCGACGTGGTGCCCCCAGGTCCGCATGGCGCCTGGGCCAGCCCACCGTTCGAACCGACCGTTCGCAATGGCCTGCTGTATGGCCGCGGGGCTGCGGATATGAAAGGCTCGGTAGCGGCGATGGTGGTGGCGCTGGAAGACTTCGTCCGCGCCTACCCGGATCACCCGGGAATCGTTGCGCTCCTGATCACCAGCGACGAGGAAGGCGTGGCGGTCGATGGCGTCAAGCGCGTGGTGGAAACCTTCCAGGCTGAAGGCGTGCGCATCGACTACTGCGTTGTGGGCGAGCCGTCGGCGAAAGCGGCACTGGGCGATCTCATCCGAGTCGGCCGGCGCGGATCGTTGTCCGGAACCGTGCGCGTACGAGGCATACAGGGCCACGTGGCCTATCCGGAAAAGGCCCTCAATCCCATCCATGCCTTCGCGCCGGCCCTGGCCGAGCTTGCAGCCGAACACTGGGACAACGGGAACGAGGATTTTCCGCCCACCTCGTTCCAGGTTTCCAACCTCAACTCAGGTACCGGCGCCAACAACGTGATCCCCGGCGAACTGGTGGCGCTGGTGAATTTCCGTTATGGCACGGTGAGCGCGGCGGCCGACCTGCAGGCTCGTGCCGAAGCCATCCTCGCCCGCCACGGCGTGGATGCGTCCATCGAGTGGTCCACGTCAGGCGCGCCGTTCCTGACACCTGCCGGCGGCCATCTGCGCGAGGTGGCGGTGGAGGCCTGCCGTGCCTTGCGTGGCGAAGCGCCCGAACAGAGCACCGGCGGCGGCACATCCGACGGACGCTTCATCGCGCCGATGGGTGCGGAGGTGGTGGAGGTGGGGCCGGTGAACGCAACCATCCACAAGGTCGACGAATGCGTCCGCATTGCCGACCTCGAACGCTTGCCAGGCCTCTACCGCGACATCATGCAGCGGATGTTCGCTTAAGGGTCAAGTTCCAGCGTGTGCGCGGTCTGTCCCGGAAGCAGCGGTGTTGCTCGCCCTTCCACCCAGTCGCGGTGCCCGCTGCCGTGGAAGGGCGACAGCGGATGGTCCGACTGTCCGCCGGGCATCTGCAGGTAACTGATGCCCTCGTGGCCGGGCATGATGCCGAAGCGCTCCGAGGCACCGAAGGCCGGCGCCTGCACACGTGGCATGTCGCGGTCGCCGGGCAACGGTTCACGCGGCATGTCGATCAACCTCGCCAAGAATGGCGGCAACGCGCGCGAAAGCGGATGCACGATGGCAGCCGTATTCGCTTCGCCCCAGGTGCGCGCGGCAAGGCCGCCGGGCTGGCTGCCCAGGTCATCGACGACTTTCTGCGCGGCGGCCCGGAGCAGGTCGTTCCAGTCGGCATAGCGGGGGTCGAGCAGGTTCGGCGGCTGTTGCTGCACCATCGCCCACACCGCAGCTTCGGTGCTGATGTCATGGGGCCAGGCAAAGCCCGGGAAGCGCCTGGCCACCCGCTCGACGAAGGGCGCAAGGACGGCGGCGCGCACATTGTCACGGAAGGCGCGTACCAGCCGGTAATCGACATTGCCGACGTCCGCCCGCGCGCTCCATCGTTCGGTCAGTACACGCAGCTGCGACAGGCCCTCGTCGTTGCTGCGCTTAAGCGTCGCCTGCAACAGCTGTTGCCAGCGGGTGAGGAATACCGCGCGGTCGTCGAGCTGGATCGACAGCATGTCACCTGGCGCGAAGCTGGCGCGTGCTTCCAGGTCGTCGGCGATCTGTTGTGCGCGGGCGCCGACATCATGGCCGCCATCGCCCAGCACGGCGAGGTCGCGGCCTGCCACCACGCGGTTGTTGGCTGTCCACAGGCGGTCGCGACCGGTGATGCGGGGGTAATCGCCGGGCGCCAGGAAACCCGCCCAGCCGCTGCCGGGCATGGACCAGTCCGATGGCAGCAGCGCGTTGTAATCCGAGCGCACGGGGATGCTGTTGCCGACGATGGTCCATGCCACGTGGCCCCGGGTATCGCCGAAGAGGGCATTCTGCGGCGGGATGCCGGCAAGCGGAGCGATGGCAAGCGCCGCGTCCACGTTCGGGGCCTGCTCCAGTTTCATCAACGCCATGTTGTAGGCACGGGGCAACTGGCCAATCCACGACAACGCCAGCGGCGCGCCGTCGGCATCGCGCGCGAGGATCGGACCGAAGCGGGTCTGGGCGACATCCAGGTGGCGGTCTGCTGCCCCCTGCACATGGATCACTTCGTCGTAGTGGGTGACTTTTTCGTTCGGCACGCGTACCCAGTCGGCCCAGTCGCCGTAGCTATTGGTGAAAGCCCACCCTACCTGGCCATTGGAGCCGGCCACGAGCGCCGGCGTGCCGGGCAGGGTGACGCCGTTGAGGTCGCGCATGCCGCCGGGTGCGCTGGCGTCGGGGTAGCGCAACCGTGCGCGGAACCAGATGTCGGGGGTACGCAGGCCCAGGTGCATGTCGCCGGCGACGATCGCGGCTCCGCTGCCGGTGAGCTTGCCCGACACCGCGAAGCTGTTACTGCCTGGCTTGCCCGCTTCAGGCGATACGCTGGCGGCGGGCGCAGGAGTGATGCCTGCATCGGCATGGCGCAGGTCCAGGTCCGTGCTTTCGGGCATATAGGCCGGTGGCGATGCCACCCCTTGCATCGGCGATTCCCAGCGACCGTCGGGCGCGGTCAGGAAGCTGACCACCACGCGCGGGAACGTTGCCTGCAACTGTGCCAGCGCCATTTCACGCTCGTTCTCGCCGTTGGCGTTGAGATCCAGGTACATCGCCGCCGTGCTCAGCAGGCTGTCCTCGCTACGCCAGGGCGTAGGCTTCTGGCGCAGCAGCAGGTATTCGAAGGGCGGCACGCGCAGCGCCGCAAGGCCGGCATTGACGCCATCGCGATAGGCATCGAGCATCGAGCGTTGGTCTTCGGGAAGCTGGGCGAGCGCGGCTTGCGCGACGCTGCGCAAGCGATGCCGGCGGACATCGAGATCCCGGTCGATAGCGCCGGCACCGACAAGCTCGGACAGCTCACCTGCTGCCACCCGCCGTTGCAGGTCCATCTGGAAGTAGCGCTCCTGCCCATGGACGAAGCCAAGCGCAAAGGCAACGTCCCGGCGATTGGCGCCTTCCACGGTGGCCGTGCCCAGGGCATCGCGGGTGATGGTAGTGCGCGCGCCGAGGCCTGCGACACGGCGATGGCCATCAAGCTGCGGCAGGCTGCCGGACAATTGCCACCAGCCGTAGCAGGCCACGCCGGCCACCAGCAGCAACACCAGCACCAGCAGCGTGCCCACGACCTTCGGCCAGCGCCGTCGGCGGCGGGAGGCCGTGGAGGCGGGCAGGGCGACGCCGCGGTTCATGGCGCCTTGTCGAATACGGCGAACATGCCGGCGTAGGGCTTGAGCATGAAGGCAGGCGCACCAGCATAGCCCTGACCGTCGATATAAGCCTGCGAAATGGTGCCGTCCAGGAACAGGGCGTCGCGGCATTGCAGCCGGTCGCGGAAAAGCCGGGCGAATGCGTGGAAATTCACCGGCGACTCGGATACGGCGAATACCACTTCATCGCCCGACACCGCGCAGACGCCACTTCGCCATTTCATGCTTTCCGACGCATCGGTAAACGCAGGATTCACTGATCCATCGATCAGCAGCATGGGCCCTGATTGCGTGGCCAGGCGTGGAGTGGGCATGGCCGCCGACTTCCACGCTTCGCTGGTCATCACATGGGCCTTACCCTGCGCGTCGATGGCGAACACGCCGTTGGGCAGCAGGGAGAAATTCCCCGACGCCGGATTGCCGCGCGCCAGGTTCAACGGCACGCGCTGGCGGCCGTCCTCGACGTACAGCCCCAGCGGCGCGAACTTGTGATCGTAGATGCCCGCGTTGGTGGCAAAGGCCAGGTGGCGGCCCCGGGACTGTCCCCAGGCCCGGAGCGACTCGATATCACCAAAGGGCTGGCCCGAGCCGTCCTTCCAGTGCAGTTCCAGGTTGTCGGCGCGAAGGTCCACGCGGATCACGCGGAACCCTAGATCCTCGAACACCATGCGCTGGCTTTGCACGGCATGGGCGGCGGGAACGATGGCGAGCAGCACAAGAAGGCACGCGGCGAGACGGCGGGGCAGGCGTCGCGTCGACGCGGGGGGATTCGGGAACGTCATGCGCCTACTGTGGCGGCGCGCCCGGGCGGCTGGCAAGGGGGCGTTGTAAACTTAGGGTTTCCGTGCCTGGCCAGACCATGCCCTACACCCCGATCGCCGCCACCCTGGGCTATGTGCTCTCCGCCGACGGCAAGCGCGTGCTGCTGGTGCATCGCAATGCCCGACCGGACGACCAGCACCTGGGCAAGTACAACGGCCTGGGCGGCAAGATGGAACTGAACGAAGACATCGCCGAGTGCATGCGCCGCGAGATCGCCGAGGAAGCGGGCATCGAATGCACCTCGATGCAGTTGCGCGGCACCATCAACTGGCCGGGCTTCGGCAAGCAGGGCGAGGACTGGCTCGGCTTCATCTTCCTGATCGACGGTTTCACCGGCCAGGCACACGGCGAAAACGAAGAGGGCACCCTGGAATGGGTGCCCCTGGAATCGATGTATGACCTGCCTATGTGGGAAGGCGACCGGCATTTCCTGCCGCTGATCTTCGACGGCGATCCGCGTCCCTTCCATGGCGTGATGCCCTACAAGGACGGTCGCATGCAGAGCTGGGCATTTAGTAGGTACTAGGCCCCACATAGGCGAACAAGGGAGTGGCATGCCCTGGGCGATCCGGCGACGGAAGATGCGCTCTACGAAATCGAGTCGATGCGCCGATGGGAGATGCCCCGGATCACGGCCAGGTTTCTGCGTAGTACTGCGCCTACAAAGCGCGGTGGAAGACCCCTATCGGCTTCTGTCCAGAACAAGCCCACCATTCGTGCGTGCCGCCGACAGCGGCTTTCAGCCCCCAACGAATGGAGACAGCCATGTATCAACTCCCCGCACGCAGTCGCTCCCTATCACGCCATCTTGGTTTACTCCTCGCACTGGGCGCGATCATCGTTCCCCCGTCCCATGCCGGGATTGTCCCGCCCGACACCAGCTATGCCCTCGCTGGAGACCAGGTTTTTCCGGAAAGCATCGCCATCGATCAGGCGAGCGGTCGGTTCTGGGTCGGCTCGGTCAAGGACGGCACGATCTTCACCGGCATCGTCGGCAATGATGCCCCCGTCGAGGTCTTTTCGCCCGCGGGCGCCGATGGCCGCAACATCGTCACGGGCGTTGCCTTCAGTGGTGGCCGACTTATCGTCCTGGGGCGGCAAAGCGGCCAGGCCTTCGTCTATGACGCCAAAACGGCACGCTTGCTCGGCAAGACACAAAATGGCCTGGCACCTGCCGAAACGTTTCTCAACGATCTTGTGGTAACCGCCAACGGCGACATCTACATCACCGACTCGGTTGCCGCCGTGTTGTGGAAGTTCAACATCCAGAACCACCATTACACCCTGGAACGGTTCATCGACTTTTCCGGAACGATCGTCAGGTATCGCACGGCCAAAGGTGCGGACGGGATCAACGTCAACGGCATCACGGCAAGCGGGGATGGTAAATACCTGATTATCGGCAAACGGAACGACAACGCGCTGTTCCGGATTCGCGTGGCCGACAAGAGCATTAGGCGTATCGACGTGGCGCCCCATGTGCTGAGCACGGC
Source organism: Pinirhizobacter soli (assembly GCF_015905305.1). GTDB lineage: Bacteria > Pseudomonadota > Gammaproteobacteria > Xanthomonadales > Rhodanobacteraceae > Pinirhizobacter > Pinirhizobacter soli. Next base: position 1,036,333 of record NZ_JADZLQ010000001.1, on the reverse strand, counting down.
GGATGGCCTGGTGCTGTCGGGGCAGACCTTGTATGCCGTGGAAAACATACCGGGTAGCGTCGAGACGCTGACGATGTCACACGATTTCACGCAGGTCCTGGTCAGCCGGGAAACCATGCATGCATCGTTTGCGTTTCCTACCGGCGCAGCCCTCTGTGGTTCCCGGTTGCTGGTCGTGAATTCGCAGTTCAATTCGCTGGGTAGCCCTGCCGCGGTGGTGGGAACAACGCCGCCTGTGCTGCCGTTCCGGGTGACGGATATGGCTGTGCCGGGTAAGCAGGCTGCAGGTGCTGCGGCGGGTGGGTGCGTCGATCAGTGATAGCGGGTTGGTGCGCGGCGTGTTCTGTAGGAAGAGCGGAACATGCCGCGCTGGGAGTGTCCTAAAGCGCACCGCCTAGCCTGCCGGGCGCATGTCGTCCACCAGGTGGCGGCGTTCCAGTGCAGAAAGAGTCATCGACACCATCTCGCCTACGCGCAGGTCGCGGCTCACCGTGGGCTCGAAGATCTGCACCTGGTACTGGCGCTCGATGTCCATGCACAGGGATACCGCGGTGAGGGAATCTACCCCCAGGTCGCGCAGGCTCGATTCTTGTGTGACCACGGCGACATCGGTGCCGATGCCGCGCGCGATCATGGTGGCGATTTCGACCCCGAGCGCTGCGCGATCCATCAGCTGGTGGTCTCGATCCGCTCGACACGGCGCAGGCCGCGGGGCAGCAGGCCGCCGCGGCCGGCACGGTTGCCGCCGTATTCGACCAGGTCCGCCCAGCGCAGGGTGAGCTTGCGGGCGCCGGCGTACAGGGTGACCTCGCCCTTCGATTCGGCGACCACGGCTACGCCTGCTACGCGCTCTTCGCCCGAGGAAAGCTTCGCCTTGGGAATTTCCACCAGCTTGTTGCCCTTGCCCTTGTCCAGTTCCGGCAGTTCGGCCACCGAGAACATCAACAGGTGCCCCTCGGTGGTGACCACCACGATGCGGTCGCGTGACGGATCGGCGCTGATCGCCGGCTGCAGCACGCGTGCACCGTCCGCCAGGCTGATGATCTGCTTGCCGGCCTTGTTGCGGCCGGTGAGGGCCTCGAAGCGGGTGACGAAGCCATAGCCGAAGTCGGTAGCCAGTACCAGGCGCGTGTCGTTGTCGCCGGCGACCACCGCGTCCATGCGAGCGCCCGCGGGCGGACTGAAGCGGCCGGTGAGGGGTTCGCCGTTGCCGCGCGCGGAAGGCAGCGTGTGGGCCGGTGTGGAATAGCTGCGACCGGTGGAGTCGATGAAGGCCACCTGTTGCGTGGTGCGCGCACGCACCGCGGCCAGGAGGCTGTCGCCTTCGCGGTAGGACAGGCCTTCGGCGTCGATGTCATGGCCCTTGGCAGCCCGTGCCCAGCCCTTGGCCGACAGCACCACGGTGACCGGCTCGGATACCACCAGGGCGCTTTCGTCCAACGCCTGCGCAGCGTTGCGCGACACCAGTGGCGAGCGCCGTTCGTCGCCGTGTTTTTCAGCGTCGTGGCGGAGTTCTTCCTTGATCAGGCCCTTCAGCTTCGCCGGCGACTTCAGCAGCACGTTGATGCGCGCGCGTTCTTCCTCGAGCTGGTCCGCCTCGGCGGTGATCTTCATTTCCTCGAGCCGGGCCAGCTGGCGCAGGCGGGTCTCCAGGATGTAGTCGGCTTGTTCTTCGGAAAGGCGGAAGCGGGCCATCAAGACCGGCTTGGGTTCTTCCTCGGTGCGGACGATGCGGATCACTTCGTCCAGGTTGAGATAGGCGATGCGCAGGCCTTCGAGCAGGTGCAGGCGGCGCTCTACCTTGGCCAGGCGATGGCTCAGGCGCTTGGTGACGGTATCGGTGCGGAAGCGCAGCCATTCGGTAAGGATCATCTTCAGATCCTTCACCTGCGGGCGCCCGTCCAGGCCGATCATGTTGAGGTTGACGCGGAAGCTCTTCTCAAGATCGGTGGTGGCGAAGAGGTGCGGCATCAATTCATCGGCGTCGATGCGCGAGGATCGCGGCACCAGCACCAGGCGGATCGGGTTCTCGTGGTCGGACTCGTCGCGCAGGTCTTCGATCATCGGCAGTTTCTTCGCGCGCATTTGCGCTGCGAGCTGCTCGAGGATCTTCGAGGGCGATACCTGGTGCGGCAGCGCCGTGATCACGATGTTGTTTTCCTCGCGGCGGTAGATCGCCCGCGCGCGGAGGGAGCCGGTGCCGGTCTGGTACATCGAGAGCAGTTCGGCGCGCGGGGTGATGATCTCGGCGGGCGTGGGGTAGTCCGGTGCCAGCACGTGTTCGCACAGGTCCGCTACCGTGGCGTCGGGATCATCCAGCAGGCGGATGCAGGCGCTGGCCACTTCCCGCAGGTTGTGCGGCGGGATGTCGGTGGCCATGCCTACCGCGATGCCCATGGAGCCATTGAGCAGCACATGCGGCACACGTGCCGGAAGCCAGGACGGCTCGTCCATGGTGCCGTCGAAATTGGGTACCCATTCCACCGTGCCCTGGCCAAGCTCCGACAGCAGTACCTCGGCGATCGGGGTGAGGCGGGATTCGGTGTAGCGCATCGCGGCAAAGCTTTTCGGATCGTCCGGCGACCCGAAGTTGCCCTGGCCGTCCACCAGCGGATAGCGGTAGGAGAACGGCTGGGCCATCAACACCATGGCCTCGTAGCAGGCGCTATCGCCGTGCGGATGGAACTTGCCGATCACGTCGCCGATGGTGCGGGCGGATTTCTTCGGCTTCGCCGTGGCGGCGAGGCCGAGCTCGCTCATGGCATAGATGATGCGGCGCTGGACAGGCTTGAGCCCATCGCCCAGGAAGGGAAGGGCGCGGTCCAGCACCACGTACATGGAGTAATCCAGGTACGCGCGCTCGGCATATTCACGCAGCGGGATCTGTTCGTAATTGGCTTGCAGGGTCATCGGGGGCATGGCAATCCGTGATGCTCAAGCCCCGAATGGTGCCATGGGTAAGTCTCAGGGGGTGAGCCCCAATGAGCCTGTACCCGCTAACGCCTTGATCAGGAAGCCTCGCCCTGCTTGGGCGGGGCGCCCCGGCCTTCCACGTGTCCACCGAAGCCCAGCCGCATGGCCGACAGCAGCCGCTCGGCGAAGGTGTGCTCCTGGCGCGAACGGAAGCGCGCGTACAGGGCGGAACTCAAGACCTCCGCGGGCACCGCTTCCTCGATGGCGGCGTTGATGGTCCAGCGGCCTTCGCCGGAGTCGTCGACGAAGCCTGAGAACCCATCCAGCTGCGGTGCCTTGGCCAGGGCGCTGGCGCACAGGTCCAGCAGCCACGAGGACACCACGCTGCCGCGGCGCCACACCTCGGAAATGTCCGCCACGTCCAGGTCGAAACGGTCGTCCTCGGCCAGCGTGGCCTGGTCGCGGTTGCGCAGGATGTCGAAGCCCTCGGCGTAGGCCTGCATCAGCCCGTATTCGATGCCGTTGTGGACCATCTTGACGAAGTGGCCGGAGCCCGCGGGACCGGTATGCATGTAGCCCTGTTCCACGCGGGCGTCGCGGCCCTCGCGGCCGGAGGTCCGGGGGATGTCGCCGTTACCCGGGGCAAGCGTTGCGAAGATCGGATCCAGGCGGTCTACCTGGGTTTTGTCGCCACCGATCATCATGCAATAGCCACGCTCCAGGCCCCAGACGCCACCGGAGGTGCCCACGTCGATGTAGTCGATGCCCTTGGCTTTCAGTGTCTTGGTGCGGCGAACGTCGTCGCGGTAGAAGGTGTTGCCGCCGTCGATCACGGTATCGCCTTCGGACAGCAAGCCACCCAGCTGGGCGATGGTCGTCTCGGTGATCTCGCCGGCAGGGAGCATCACCCACACCGCGCGCGGCCCCTTGAGCGTCTGCACCAGGGCTTCGACGGAATTGACCGCGGTGGCACCGTCCTTGGCCAAGGATTCGCGGGCCTGGGCGTTGACGTCATACACCACGCACTGGTGGCCGTCGCGAAGCAGGCGGCGCACGATGTTGCCGCCCATGCGGCCGAGGCCGATCAGTCCAAGTTCCATCGCGTTGATCCTTATGGTGGGGGCTTAGGAGAAGGCAAGGCTCCCAGCATAGCCGCCGAAGGGTCAAGCCGCCGTTTATGCCGGCTGGCCGAAATCCACCACCACGCGGGGCCGCCCCCAGTCGGTGGGCGTGGCAAGGTCCATATCCGGGCCCACGGGAACGATGCCGGTGGGGTTTATCTGGCGATGGCTCATGTAGTAATGCTTCTTGATGTGTTCGATGTCCACCGTCTGGGCGATGCCCGGTTGCTGGTACATCGCGCGGGTGTATTCCCACAGGCGCGGGTAATCCACCAGGCGCCGCACATTGCACTTGAAGTGCCCGTGGTAGACCAGGTCGAAACGCAGCAGCGTGGTGAACAGGCGCCAGTCGGCCTCGGTCTGTAGCTCGCCGCATAGCCAGGGCCGGTCGGCCAGGCGTTCCTCGAGCCAGTGGAGCGTGTCGAACAACGGGCCTATCGCAAGTTCGTACGCCTCTTGCGTGGTGGCGAAGCCCGCCTTGTACACGCCGTTGTTGAGCGTGTCGTAGACGCGCGCGTTCACCGCGTCGATGTCTTCGTGCAGGGGGCCGGGGTAGTAGTCGCCCAGCTTCGCGCCCACGCCATCGAAGGCACTGTTGAACATGCGGATGATGTCGGCCGATTCGTTGCTGACGATGGTGTCCCGCTCGCGGTCCCAGAGCACGGGCACGGTGGAACGGCCGGTGACGGTGGCATCGGCCCGCTGGTACAGCTGGTAAAGGAAGCGCGTGCCATGCAGCTTGTCGCCGGTGACGCCGGGCGCGGGTTCGAAGGTCCAGCCGTCTTCGCCCATCAGCCAGTGCACCACCGAGTAATCGATGATGTCCTCCAGGCCCTTGAGTGTCCGGAAGATCATCGCGCGGTGGGCCCAGGGACAGGCGCGGGCGATGTACAGGTGGTAGCGGCCAGGTTCCGCGCGGAAGCCGCCGTCGCCGGTCGGGCCGGGGCTGCCGTCGGCGGTCACCCAGTGGCGGAACCGGCTCTCCTCGCGGACGAACTGGCCCTGGCTTTTTCCGGGGGCCGGGGCCTGGCGGGTCCAGTGTCCTTCGTTCAGGTAACCCATGGCGGCGGCCTCATCATCTGATCCGCCGATGGTGTGGCCTTGGCGATGAATTTGGCATCTAGGCTTGACGGCCTATGACCGGACGCTAGCCCTTGTAGAAGGGGTAGGGCGCGAAGAAGATCACCCATAGCGCCAGCACGATGCCGGTGTATTTGATGGCTCGGAAGAGTTTCGGATTCTTCTTCTTGAAGCGTTTTGAGCGTGCGCGGCCGCGTGCGTTGAGCGCAAACATGCGGTTGACGAATCCGACCGACTCCTTTCCGTCGTCGGCATTGGGCGAGGCGGTGATCGAACCCATGAAGGCGCCCACGCGATGATTGATCGCGCTCATCAGCTTCGTGCGCAGCGGACGCTCGACGTCGGCGAACAGGATCACGCGCGTCTGGTCGGTACGGTTCTCCGCCCAGTGCACGTAGGTTTCATCGAAGACGATATCCTCGCCGTCGCGCCAGCTATGCATCTGGCCATCGACGAAGATGCGGCAATCGTCGGAGTTGGGGGTGATGAGGCCCAAGTGATAGCGAAGCGACCCTGCGAACGGATCGCGATGCGGGTTGAGCTTCGAGCCCGGAGGCAGCAGGGCGAACATCGCCGCCTTGACGTTGGGGATCGAATTGAGAAGCTTCACTGTGTTCGGGCACAGTGTCTCGGCCGAGGCCAGCGGCTCGCCATACCACTTCAGGTAAAAACGCTTCCAGCCCTGCTTGAAGAACGAATTGAAGCTGGCGTCGGCGTGTTTCTCCGCCGCCTTGATGAAACCCTCGTCGAAAAGGTGCATCGCTTCATCGCGAATCACCTGCCAGTTCTGCTGCAGCGGGTCGAGCTGCGGAAAGCCGCGGCGATCGAGGATCGGCCGCGCAGGCACTGCCGAGAACGCGTACATCAAAAGGTTGTACGGCGCGAAGATCGCCGAGTGGTCCACCAGCTGGCGGTCGAAGCGCAGCCGCGAACGCCCGCGCAGGTGCACCAGCAGCACGCACAGGGCGAAAGCCAGCAGCACGTACAGGATGATGAAACGGGGGCCTAGCAGATTCATCGGAGCGCTCGGGGGACCTGAAGGGGCGATAGGGAAGGTCAGGGCGACTGGGCCCCGGTTCAATCGGGGCTGCCGGTGTCCATGATAACGCTGCATGGGCCCTGATCGGCGCCAAAGGCCCCGCGGCCCGTTTGGGACCGCGGGGGCGTTACCCGGGAAAACCCTTCGATCCTTAGGGCTACAGCGCCTCGGAAGCGAAGTCGGCCAGGCGGGAGCGCTCGCCGCGCCGCAGGGTGATATGGCCCGAATGCGCCCACTGCTTGAAACGGTCCACCGCGTAGGTGAGGCCCGATGTCGTTTCGGTGAGGTAGGGCGTGTCGATCTGCTCCACATTGCCCAGGCAGACGATCTTGGTGCCGGGGCCAGCACGGGTGATCAATGTTTTCATCTGCTTGGGCGTGAGGTTCTGCGCCTCGTCGATGATCAGGTACCGAGACAGGAAGGTACGGCCGCGCATGAAGTTCAGCGAGCGGATCTTCACCCTGGAGGCGAGCAGGTCGTTGGTGGCCTGTCGGCCCCAGGAGCCGCCTTCCTCGGGGTTGGCCAACACTTCGAGATTGTCGGTAAGCGCGCCCATCCACGGCGTCATCTTTTCTTCCTCGGTGCCGGGCAGGAAGCCGATGTCCTCGCCCACCGATACCGTGGCGCGCGTCATGATGATCTCGCGGTAGCGCTGCTGGTCCATCACCTGGGCCAGGCCCGCGGCCAGGGCCAGGAGTGTTTTGCCGGTGCCGGCGGTTCCCAGCAGGGTGACGAAATCCACGTCCGGGTCCATCAGCATGTTCAGGGCGAAATTCTGTTCGCGGTTGCGCGCGGCGATGCCCCACACCGCGTGGTTGGCGTGGGAGTGGTCGTCCATCAGCACCAGCGTGGCGCGATCGCCGTTGAGTTCGAGTACGCGCAGTTCGACCGAGTTCTCGCCGGGAAGATACAGGCACTGGTTGGGATACCAGTCTTCGTCTTCGCGTTTGGTCAATTCATAGTACGTGCGGCCGCGCTCGGTCCAGGAACGCACCTCCGGGTGGCCATCCCAGAAATCCTCGCCGGTTTCCTCAGCGCCTGTGAACAACAGCGCGAAGTCGTCCAGCGCACGGTCGTTCTCGTAGTCTTCGGCGTGGATGCCGAAGATGGTGGCCTTGATGCGGAGGTTGATGTCCTTGGTGACCAGGATCACCAGCGCATCGGGGTTCTCATCGCGCAGGTCGATCACCGATGCCAGGATCTGGTTGTCGGCCTTGCCGTTGTTGGCAGTGGTGCGCTGCTGGAAATGCAGCCGTCCTACCGCCTGGCCACGTTTCAGGTTCAGCCCGCCGGGGCTTTGCAGCGGAATGCCGTCGGCGATGCCGTGGCCATTGCCTTGCTCGATCAGTTCGTTGAGGAAGCGACTGACCTGGCGCCCGTTTCGCGAAACTTCCGATGCACCTTTCTTTTTTTCGTCGAGTTCTTCAAGCACCGTCATCGGGATGAAGACGTCGTGTTCCTCGAAGCGGTAGAGGGAGGTCGGATCGTGGAGCAGCACATTGGTATCCAGGGCATAGATACGCTTAGCTACGGTCATGCGTGGGCGACCTCTTGCGTTGGGATGTGGTGCGGAGGGTTAGCGTGGCGGAATCCTTTCCAGCACGGCGTCGACGTGACCGGCAACCTTGATGTTGCGCCATTGATGCGCAAGCTTGCCGTCGGGATCGATAAGGAAGGTGGAGCGCACCACGCCCATGTGGCGCTTGCTGTACAGCACTTTTTCGGCGATCACGCCGAAGGCGTTGCACCAGGTTTCGTCGGTATCGGCGATAAGGGGAAATGGCAGTGACTGCTTGGAGGCGAAGTTCGCATGTGATTTCTCAGAATCACGTGACACGCCGATGACTTCGGCGTTGCGTTCGCTAAATTCGTCGTAGGCGTCGCGGAAGCCCTGGGCCTCGGTGGTGCAGCCGGGCGTGCTGTCCTTCGGGTAGAAGTAAACCACCACCCATTTGCCTTTTAGCGACGACAGGGAAAGCGACTGGCCGCTTCCCGTGTGACCCTTCAGTGCTCCGACTTTCTTGCCTACTTCTACCATGATGCTTGGATACCCCTAACGCGGGTTCTTGGCAAGAGGTTTTTCAGAACTTGACCGGGTCCATGATCGCATCGAGGTTGAGCCCGTCGCACAGCTCGAGGAAATCGTCGCGCAATGCGGCGATGTGCGTCTCGGAGGGAATGCCGATGGTGATCTGCGCCTGGAACATGTCCGCACCGGTTTGCATGGCCTGGTAGCGCATGGAGGTGAGCTGCTCGGTGCTGATGTCGCGCCGCGAAAAGAATTCCACGATCTTCACCAGGATCCCGGGGCGGTCGGCGGCGATCACTTCCACCAGGTAAGGCAACAGGTGCGCCGCAGGCTCGCGCGGTGTGGTGCGGTAGTGGATCAGCTGGACGTCTTCATCCCGGGCGAATTTGCCCAGGGCCGTCTCCAGCTTGGCCACCGCGTCCCATGCGCCGGAGGCCAGCAGCATCACCGAGGTGTCGCTGCCGATGGTGGAAACCCGGGCGTCGGCCAGGTTGCAGCCGGAATCGGCGATACGGCGGGTGAGGGCCAGCAGGGGCGCGCGCTGCGCGGGGGACAGGGTCTGGATCAGCAGGTGGTTGTCCGAAGGAGCTGCGCGCGGCGCGGAAGGATTCAAGATGAACTACCTGACTTAAAGGGGCCGTGCGAAGCGCGGCCTTGGCCTCCGGGCAGCTTACTTGCCCGCGCGAGGACCCCGCAAGTAACATGCAGGGTGTTCGTTTCTCCTTTCCCGTTGGGCTTGAAGTTGACCATTTCCGGAAGTATCTGCGCGCTGGTGACGCCTTTCACGGTGTCCGGCGAACTCGACCTTGAAGCTTTCGGCCGCCAGCTGGAGTACCAGCTCGAGGGCGGCACGCAAGGCGTGGTGGTGGCCGGTTCCACCGGTGAATCACATTTCCTCGAGCACGGGGAATGGGACCAGCTGCTGTCGTTCGCGGTCGACCGCATTGCCGGCCGAGTGCCGGTGATCGCCGGTACCGGCGAGGCTGGTACGGCGAAAACCATCGCCCTGACCCGACGCGCCAAGTCGTTGGGCGCCGACTTGGCCCTGGTGGTGGCGCCGTTCTACGTGCGCCCCACCCAGGAAGGCCTGCGCCGCCATTTCACCGAAGTGGCCGACCAGGGCGGCCTGCCGGTGCTGCTCTACAACGTGCCCTCCCGCACCGGGTGCGACATCGAGCCTGCTACCGCTGCGATCCTGCGCGACCATCCGGCCATCATCGGCATCAAGGAGGCCCGGGGCGATGCCGCACGTATTTCGGCCATTGCGGAACTTGTGCGCGCGGATTTCGTCTATCTGTCCGGCGACGACGGTACGGGCCACCAGGCGATGCTGTCGGGCGCTGCCGGGGTGATCTCGGTCGCTGCCAACCTGGTGCCGCGGGCCTTCAGGGCGTTCTGCGACGCCTCGCGGGCGGGCGACACCGGGGCCTACGGCGGTTCGCTGGCAAGGCTCGTCGAGGCCCTTAATTGCGCGCCCAACCCCATCGCGGTCAAGGCGGGGCTGGCGGAGCTGGGGCTGGGCCTGGACATCCCGCGGCTGCCGCTGGTGGCGCTGGCGGAGGGTCCTGACCGGGCCCGTTTGCGCGAAATGCTCGGCTCTCTGGCACCATTGGCGACTGCGGCCTGATTCAACGCAGGCGTTTTTCCCCTTACGGAACCTCTTCATGAAGAAAAATTCGCTCCTCCTGGCCGTGCCCGCCGTGGCCATGTCCGCCGTCCTCCTGACCGGCTGCGGCATGTTCCGCTCGCACAAGGCCTGGGACAAGGCGCAGCAGGAGAGCCCGCTGGAGATTCCGCCGGGCCTTGATACGCCCTCGACCAGCGCTGCCCTGGTGATCCCGGAACCGGGTGCGGGCCAGGCCAACCGGCCGCGTGAAACCACCGACAGCTTCGTCATGCCGGGCACCGTGGATGACGTCTACAAGCGCGTGGGCGAGTCGTTCAATGCTGGCGATCTGGGTCAGGTCACCGCGCACGACGACAACGCCCACACCTACGAACTGGCCGTGTCGCAGCAGACCATCGATGCGAAGAAGCCGGGCATGTTCAAGCGCATGTTCAACGGCAAGTCGAAGGAATCCACCGATGCGTCCTCGCCCGATGCCCGCAAGCTCACCGTCTCGGTGGTGGCCAGCGGCACGGGTAGCCAGGTCAGTGCCCAGGGTGACGGCGCCGCCGTGACGAAGGTGATCGAGTCGCTGCGCGGCCGCCTGACCAAGTAAGTCCAACGGGTTGCCGACAATAAAAACCCCGCATCGAGCGGGGTTTTTTTATTTTTCCAGCAGGTCGATCTTGTCCGGCTTGCCTTCCCATTCCTTGGCATCGGGCAGGCCATCCTTGCGCTCGGTGATCACCGGCCAGGATTTGGCGAGCTCAGCGTTGAGCGCGACGAAGCCTTCCTGGCCGCCGGGGACGTCGTCCTCGGGGTAGATGGCATTGATCGGGCATTCGGGTTCGCACAAGGTGCAATCGATGCACTCGTCAGGATTGATGACGAGGAAGTTCGGGCCTTCATGGAAGGCATCGACTGGACAGACTTCGACGCAATCGGTGTACTTGCACTTGATGCAGTTGTCGGTGACGACAAAGGTCATGCGGACGCCAAGCAAGCGGTAAGTGGTGCTCCCTACGAGACTCGAACTCGTGTTCCCGCCTTGAGAGGGCGGTGTCCTGGGCCACTAGACGAAGGGAGCGGGGTACGACGAAGCGCGGTAGTATAACGGAAATCATCCGCCCGGCAATGGCGTCACAAGCCGACCATCGTAAGCGGCGGCAAGTTTGGTTACATTAAGAAAATGTCGGGCGCGGGGCGTCCGCAAGGACCACCAACGCTTGAACTCCGACCCAAGGAACGACGCCGCCACCGCGCCACGGATCATCCCGCGCGAGCAGCACTCCATCTCGCGCAAGAACATCTCCAAGGCCGCGCTGCGGGTGCTCTACCGCCTCCATGAATCCGGTTACTCCGCGTTCCTGGTGGGCGGAGCGGTGCGCGACCTGCTGCTAGGCGGTCACCCGAAAGACTTCGACGTGGCCACCAACGCCACGCCTGACGAAGTCAAGAAGCTCTTCCGCAACTGCCGCCTGATCGGCCGGCGCTTCCGCCTGGCCCACGTGGTATTCGGCCCGGAGATCATCGAGGTGGCGACCTTCCGCGGCCTGGGCGAGGAAGGTGCCGAGGGTGGCGACCGCCATATCGTCGATGGCCGCATCGTGCGCGACAACATCTGGGGCAGCATCGAGGAAGACGCCGTCCGCCGCGACTTCCGGGTCAATGCGCTCTACTACGACATCGCCGATTTTTCCGTACGCGACTACGTCGGCGGCATGCAGGATCTGGCCGATCGCAGCATGCGCCTGATCGGCGATCCGGAACTGCGCTACCGCGAGGATCCGGTGCGTATGCTCCGAGCAGCCCGGCTGGCGGCGAAACTCAATTTCCGGATCGACCCGGCTGCGGCCGCGCCCTTTGAAAACCTGGGCTACCTGCTGGCCGAGGCTCCATCGGCACGCCTGTACGACGAATCGCTGAAAATGTTCCTGTCCGGCCATGGGCTGAAGAGCTTCCGCATGCTCGAGGCTTGCGGCCTGCTGAAGTTCCTGTTCCCGGCTACTGCGCGCGCGCTCCAGCGTGGCGACCAGGCGCTTCGTTCGTTGGTGGAGCAGGGCCTGGCCAACACCGATGCCCGCGTCAAGGAAGATAAATCGGTCACCCCGGCCTTCCTGTTCGCCGTGCTGCTGTGGGGCGAGGTGCGCGATCAGGCCTTGGGCTGGATCGCCCGCGGCATCGAACCTACCGAGGCCTGGCAGCGGGCCGCGGTGCGAGTGGTGGGCGAGCAGTGCCAGCGCGTGGCGATCCCGCGCCGTTTCACCCTCACCATGGAAGAGATCTGGGCCCTGCAACCGCGCTTCGAGCAGGTGCAGCGCAAGCGCGTGTTCCGCCTGATGGCCCACCCGCGTTTTCGCGCGGCGTTCGATTTCCTCCTGCTCAGGGCCCCGGAGTCGGCCGCCATGGCGCAGTTGGGTGCATGGTGGCAGCACGCCCAGGCCTTGCCGCAAGAGATGCTGGCCACGGCCCTGGGAGGCGGTCCGTTGCCACCCTCGCCCGACGACAAGCCGTTGACGCCCGAGCGTCCGCCCGTGCGCCGCCGCCGGCGTGTGCGTCGACCCAAGGGCGGCAAGGCCGAATCCTGACCATGTCGGTGTCCGTGCTTGCCCACGTCGGGTTGGGCAGCAACCTGGGCGATTCCCGCGCCACCGTCGCCCAGGCCGTCCAGGCCCTGGGCGGCTTGCCCGGTTGCGAACTACTGGCCCGCTCGGCCGACTACCAGAGCCCGCCCTGGGGGCCGGTGCCCCAACCCGATTACATCAATGCCGCGGTGCGCCTGCGCACCCGGCTTACCGCCCCGGACCTGCTCAAGGCCCTGCTTGCCACCGAACGCGCCTTCGGCCGGATGCGTCCGGGCGAGCGCTGGGGTCCGCGCACGCTGGATCTGGACCTGCTGCTCCATGGCGACACGGTGTGCGATACGGAGCATCTGCAGATTCCGCACCCGCGCATGGGAAGCCGGGCCTTCGTGCTGCTGCCGCTGGCCGATATCGACCCTTTTCTTGTGATCCCGGGGCAGGGGACCGTGGCGTCCCTGCTGGCCCGGGTGGACGCTACAGGCTGCCGGCGCCTGGACTGATCGAAGTCCGTCCTTGAGCTTTGCTGCGTTGCGGCAGGATAATCGAAGTTTCAACTTCATGACGGAGCGCCACGTGTACGCGCAAGATCCGAATGCTCCCGAGCGCAAGGCCGTGACGGTACCCGCCTTGCGGGCCATGAAGCAGGCGAAAACACGCATCACCATGCTGACCGCCTACGACGCGAGCTTTGCCGCGAAGCTGGAGGCCGCCGGGATCGACGTCGCCCTGGTGGGCGATTCGTTGGGCATGGTGGTGCAGGGGCACGGCAGCACGCTGCCGGTGACGGTCGAGCACATGGTCTACCACACCGCCGCGGTGTCCCGGGGACTGAAATCCACCCTGCTGGTGGCGGACCTCCCGTTCATGAGCGATCGCGACGTGGCCACGGCGATGGCCACGGCCACCCGCCTGGTGGCCGAGGGCGGCGCGGCGATGGTGAAGATCGAAGGCGCCGGGCATATCTGCGAGGTGATCAGCGCCCTGGCCGACCGGGCCATCCCGGTGTGCGCCCACCTGGGCCTGACCCCGCAATCGGTCCACAAGTTCGGTGGCTACCGGGTGCAGGGCAAGGGTGAAGAAGCCGCGGCGCGCCTCCTGGCCGATGCCCACGCCGTGCAGAAGGCCGGCGCCGACATGCTGGTCCTGGAATGCGTGCCTTCGGCGCTGGCCGCCGGCATCACCGCGGAGCTTGAGATTCCCGTGATCGGCATAGGCGCGGGTGCCGACTGCGACGGCCAGGTGCTGGTGGTCTACGACATGCTCGGCCTTACGGCCGGTAAGCGCCCCCGGTTCAGCAAGGATTTCCTCGCCGGGCGTGACAGTGTCGCAGCGGCGATCGAGGCCTACATCAAGGATGTGCGCAGTGGCGCCTTCCCTGCTCCCGAACACAGCTTCTAGAAGAATCCTATGCAAACCGTGCAAGACGCCGTCGCCCTGCGAGCCATGGTCCGCGGCTGGCGCCAGGCAGGCCAGACCATCGGCTTCGTGCCCACCTTAGGCAACCTGCACGCGGGCCATCACTCGCTGCTGAAGCTGGCCCGTGCCCGTACCGACCGCGTGGTGGCGAGCATTTTCGTCAACCCCACCCAGTTCGCCCCGGGTGAGGATTTCGAGCGCTACCCACGCACCATGGCGCAGGACCAGGCGGGCCTGGCCGAGCTCGATATCGACCTGCTGTTCGCACCGGAGGTGTCCACGATTTACCCGTTCGGCCCCGAAAACAGCGTCAGCATCCATGTGCCGGGCGTGAGCGAAACCCTGGAAGGCGCCCACCGGCCCGGCCATTTCGACGGCGTGGCCACCGTGGTGAACAAGCTTTTCAGCCTGGTCCAGCCCGACATCGCAATGTTCGGCCAGAAGGATTTCCAGCAGCTGAAGGTGATCGAGCGGATGGTGCGCGACCTGGCCCTGCCGGTGAAGGTGATGGCAGGTCCGACCCTCCGCGATGCCGATGGCCTGGCGCTGAGTTCGCGCAACCAGTACCTCACACCCGCCGAGCGCACCCGCGCGCCCCAGCTCGCTGCGGCGTTGAAGCAGATGAAGGCGCTGTTCGGGCAGGGCCATGCCCGCCTGGCCATCGAGCAGGCCGCGGCCGCCCGCCTGCAACGGGCGGGTTTCGTACCCGACTACATCGTGATCCGCCGGGAAGAAGACCTCGCCGAGCCGGCCGACGACGAGCGGACGGGCCTGGTGGCGCTGGCCGCCGCCCGGCTGGGTGCCACCCGCCTGATCGACAACCTGTCGTTCGACTGATATCCCCTTGATCGGCAAGGCCCCAGCCCCATCTTCTGGCCCGAAAGGCGCTGCTTAACCTTTCGCCAGCGCGTGCCGATACACTGCGCAACTTTTAACGCCTACCCGCACACCCGGACTTTCCCATGCACCTGAACATGCTCAAGGCCAAGATCCACCGCGCGACGGTGACCCACGCCGAGCTCCACTATGAAGGTTCGATCGCCATCGACGGCAACCTGCTGGACGCGTCGGGCATCCGCGAGTACGAGCAGATCCACTGCTGGAACATCAACAACGGCAAGCGCTTCACCACCTACGCGCTGCGGGCCCAGGAAGGCTCCGGGATCATCTCGGTGAACGGTAGCGCGGCACATCGCGCCGCGCCCGGCGACCTGGTGATCATCGCTGCCTTCGTGGGCCTCTCCGAGGCCGAGCTTGCCGCGTTCAAGCCGACCATGGTGTACGTCGACCGCGACAACCGCATCACGCACACCAATCACTCGATCCCCAAGCAGGCCGCTTAAGCCACGCTTTCGTCAACTTCGCTGCGCTACCATCGGAGGCTTACCGTCACTGTCCGGAGCCTCCCATGGATGCCATCACCGATCGCGTGCCATCGTTCGCCGAGCACGCTTCCCGTCTTGCCAATACCCACCTGCGGGAATTGCTCAAGGACAAGGCGCGCGGTGACCGCCTGCGCAAGCGGGTCGGGCCGGTACTGCTGGACCTCTCGCGCCAGAAGCTCGACCTGGCCGCGCTCGACGCCGTGGGCGCCTACGTGCAGGGCACGAACTGGGAAGCTGCACGCGACGCCATGTTCTCAGGCGCGCACATCAATACTTCCGAAGACCGCGCCGTGCTGCATACGGCGCTGCGCGCCGGTGGCTCGAAGCTGAAGTCCCCCGCGCCCGCCGCGGACCTGGAAGAAATCGAGGCCACGCTCAAGCGCATCGAGTCGATCGTCGGCGCCGTACACGCGGGCAAGGGCCCTGAAGCAGGCTTGCCGGCCACCATCACCGACGTCGTCAACATCGGCATCGGCGGTTCCGATCTCGGCCCCCGCCTGGCGGTCGATGCGCTGGCGCAATTCCACGTGCCTCATCTTCGCAGTCATTTCCTCACCAACGTCGACGGCCACGCCGCCGCTGGCCTGATGAAGTCGCTCGATCCGAAGACCACGATCGTGCTGCTGGTATCGAAGAGCTTCAATACCCAGGAAACCCTGCTCAACGGCAACGTGCTGCGCGACTGGATCGCCACCGTCTACGGCGGCGACCTGAAGAAGGCCGCCGGGCATTTCCTCTCCGTCAGCTCCAACACCAAGGCTGCCGCCGACTGGGGCATTCCCGCCGACAAGGTGCTGCCGATGTGGGACTTCGTCGGTGGCCGTTTTTCGCTGTGGTCAGCGGTAGGATTGTCGATCGCCTTTGCCGTGGGCATGGAGCACTTCCGCGCGTTGCTCGCAGGGGCCGCGATGATCGACGACCATTTTCGCAGCACGCCCTGGCAGGAAAACCTGCCCGTGCAACTGGCCATCGCCGAGATATGGAACCGCAACGTGCGTGGCAGCACCAGCCGTGCGGTGGTGCCCTATGTGGATCCGCTGATCGACCTTCCTTCCTACCTGCAGCAGCTGGAGATGGAAAGCCTCGGCAAGCACGTCACGCCGGAGGGCAAGCATGTCGGCGGGCGCACGGTGCCGGTGGTGTGGGGCAGCATCGGCACCAACGCGCAGCATGCGTATTTCCAGGCGCTGCATCAGGGCACCGACATCGTGCCGCTGGAGTTTATCGGCATCGTCAAGCCAGGCCATGCGCTGGCAGAAAACCACCGCGTGCTGCTGTCGAACCTGTTGGCCCAGGCGGCGGCGCTGGCACTGGGCAAGACCACCGAGGAAGTCCTGGCCGAATCGAAGGACGGCAACCAGGCGATCGCTGCCCAGCGTACGTTTGAAGGCGATCGTCCGAGCACGGTGATCCTTCTCGATGCCCTCACGCCCGAAGCCCTGGGCGCGCTCATCGCGTTGTACGAACACAAAGTGTTCATGCTTGGCCACCTGTGGGGCATCAATGCGTTCGACCAATGGGGCGTGGAGCTCGGCAAGCTGATCGCCAAGCAGATCCAGCCGGCGCTGGCGGGCAAGCCCGACCCGAGCTTCGACGCTTCCACCCAGGCACTGATCGCGGAAATCGCCGCGCGCAGCTAACGCTCGGCGTGCTCGGCCAACGCCCAGGCGACGTGCTCGCGCACGATGTCCGATGCATCGAGTTGGCGCGCTTCAAGCGCGCCCACGACATCATCGGATGTCGGCGCATTGCCTAACGCCACCGCGATATTGCGCAACCATCCTTCGTAACCGGTGCGGCGTATCGCCATGCCTTCGGTGCGCGAGAGGAATTCCTCTTCGCTCCACGCGAACAGTGATGTCAGCTTCGCGCCATCCAGGCTATGCCGTGGCGCGAAATCAGGTTCGGTGGTTTCCTGGGCGAACTTGTTCCACGGGCATATCAACTGGCAATCGTCGCAGCCAAAGATGCGGTTGCCGATGGGCTTGCGCAGGTCCTCAGGAATGCTGCCGCGCAGTTCGATCGTGAGATACGAAATGCAACGCCGCGCGTCCAGCCGGTACGGTCCCACGATGGCCTGCGTCGGGCAGATGTCGATGCACCGGCGGCAGGTCCCGCAGTGCGCCGTGGCCGGTGTGTCCACGGGCAGGGGAAGGTCCGTATAAAGCTCGCCAAGGAAGAAATAGGAACCGGCATGCCGATTGATCAGCACCGTGTGCTTGCCGATCCATCCCAGTCCCGCGTTGCGTGCCAGGGCTTTCTCCAGCACCGGCGCGGAATCCACATAGGCGCGGTAGCCGAAATCGCCCACCACCTCGCCAATGCGCTGCGCGAGCTTCTGCAGGCGGTTGCGCATGAGCTTGTGGTAGTCGCGGCCAAGCGCATAGCGGGCCACGTAGCCCAGCTCGCCATCGGCGATCACGGGCCACGCGTGTTGCGTGCCCGGGGGCACGTAATCCATGCGTACCGAGATCACCCTTTGCGTGCCGGGTTCCAGTTCCGCCGGACGGCTTCGTTTGGAGCCGTGGCGCGCCATGTACTCCATTTCCCCATGGTGTCCCTCGTCCAGCCAGCGCAGAAGGTGGGTTTCGTCCTCGCCAAGCGACGTGCCGGAAATGCCGGCCTCGGCGAAGCCGAGCTCACGTGCCCAGAGCCTGATGTCGTCGGCGAGCTTCCGGTAGTCCATGGGCGCATTGTAGTGAATCGGGCCGGCCACCCCTTCGCTTGAGGTCCGTTGTGCAGTCACCGTCACGGCCAGCCTCCCTATAATAGCCGCCATGACCACGCCAACGCTTGCCGCGGCACTGTTCACCGCGGCCCAATCGCATGCGATCGACGCCCAGGCCATGCAGATCCTGGGAGTTGATTCCCCCACCTTGATGGCGCGTGCCGCCGATGCCGCCTTCCGTGCCTTGCGGCGGCGATGGCCGGAGGCGCGGCGCATCGTGGTGTTGTGTGGCCCGGGGAATAACGGCGCAGACGGCTATCTGCTGGCGCTGCGTGCACGTGAGGAAGGACTTCCCTCACGCGTGGTGGCCGTGGTTCCGCCTGCGACGGAAGGCGCCAGGGCAGCGCACGACCGTTTCGTCAAAGGCGGCGGCGATGTCTCGGCAAGGCTCGATCTTGGCGGTGCCGACGTGCTGGTCGATGCCTTGCTGGGTACGGGCCTGTCGCGGCCGCCAGGCGATGCCATGGCCGAGGCCATTGACGCGATCAACGCTGCTGGTTTGCCGGTACTGGCGGTGGATATTCCCTCCGGCCTTTCCGCCGACACAGGCACCACGGCAGGCCGCTGCGTGCGCGCCGATGCTACGGTCACTTTCATCGCGCACAAGCGCGGCATGTTCACCCAGGATGCGGCCGACCATGTCGGCGTGCTGGAACTGGCGAGCCTGGGCGCGGACGATCGCGTGATCGCCGATCAGCGTCCTTCGGCCATCCTGATGCAGCCGCAGGCGCTGCCGCGCCGGCCACGGCAGTCGAACAAGGGCCAGTACGGCCATGTGCTGGCGATCGGCGGCGACCATGGCACGGGCGGTGCGGTGCTGATGTGCGCAAGCGCGGTGTTGCGCGTGGGTGCGGGACTGGTGAGTGTCGCTACGCGCGCGGAGAACATCGTGGCGTTGCACGCGGCGCGGCCGGAGCTGATGCCGCGTGCCGCAGACGGCCCGCAGTCGCTCGAGCAGCCGCTGGAGAAAGCGAGTGTGCTGGCCGTGGGGCCGGGGCTGGGACAGGGCTCCTGGGGCCATGCGTTGTGGCTGACGGCGCTCGACGCCGGCAAGCCCATGGTGCTCGATGCCGATGGCCTGAACATGCTGGCCAAATACCCGCGCCGTTTCACTGCGCCGACCATCCTTACCCCGCACCCGGGCGAAGCCGGTCGGTTGCTGGGCTGCGACACCCGCGACATCCAGGCCGACCGCTTCGCCGCCGCCGCGGCGATTGCCGGCAAATACCAGGCAGTGGTGGTGCTCAAGGGCACCGGCAGCATCGTCGCCGCACCGGACGGACGCCTTCAGGTGTGCCCCTGGGGCAACCCCGGCATGGCCAGCGGCGGCATGGGCGACATCCTTACCGGCGTGATCGCGGGCTTGCTGGGGCAGCATGCCGAGGACCCCTTCGCCGCAGCATGCCTGGGTACTTCGGTGCACGCGCGCGCCGGCGACCTTGCCGCGACTGGTGGTGAAATAGGGCTTGCGGCCACGGACCTTCTGGACACCCTGCGCGCGGTCCTCAACGGCGTCGACCATGCGTGAGTTCATCCTGGCCGACGAGGCCGCAACGCAAGGCATTGCCCAGGCGCTGGCCACGGGTGTCGACGGCGGCCTGGTGATGTACCTGCACGGCGACCTAGGTGCCGGCAAGACCACCTTTGCCCGTGCATTCCTCAGGGCACTGGGCGTGGGCGAACGGGTGAAGAGCCCGACCTACAGCCTGGTGGAATCCTATGAGTTTCCCGGCCACGTCGCCTGGCACCTGGACCTGTATCGCATTGCCGATCCGGGTGAACTGGAATGGCTGGGGCTCGATGCGTTGTCCGATGAGGCCGCGCTGGTGCTGGTGGAGTGGCCAGAGCGGGGCGCGGGAGCCTTGCCGACGGCCGATGTCCATCTTCGCCTCGCCCACGACGGCGAGGGGCGTCGGTTGCGGCTCGAATCGGCCACAAAGCGGGGCGACCGCTTCCTGGAAGGGATTAAGTGATTGTTTTTTAGTCGCAAACTGTCTTGCGACGGCCCGGCGACTCCTGATCGAAAACCGTCGCTTGGCGACACTTCCTGCACGAACGCTGACGAATGATGTGCAGGTTATGGATTTTTCAGGGAATTCCTCTTGCTTTCGGCTGACCGTTGCAGTTCAATCCCGGCCATGAGGGGAATTATCGCCACCATTGCCGCCGCTTGCCTTGCCACCATGGCAAGCCAACCCGCCGTCGCCACCGATATCAAGGCGGCCCGCGTCTGGGCCGGCCCTGAATACACGCGCGTGGTGTTCGATCTCTCCGACAATGGCAAATACAGGGTTTCCCCGGGCGACAAGCCGGGCGACATGGTGATCGAGCTTCCAGGTGGAAGCCTCGCCGGGAGTTTCCGTGCGCCAGGAGCGCAGGGCCTGTTCAAGGGGCTCGATACCACGGGCAAGTCGGCGCGTCTGGTCGCGCATGTGGATCCCACAGCCAAGCCCAAGAGCTTCATGGTCAAGCCCGCGGGCGACTACGGTTACCGCTTGGTGCTGGATCTTTACCCGGGCGATCCAGCGTTGGCTAAGGTCGGGCAGAAGAACGCCGGCACCAGCGACGACGACAGTTCCGACGATGGCGATGACACGGCGGCGCCCGCCGCGGTCCGCGATCCCCAGCCGCTACGCACGGCCTCCACGGGCAAGCGCGGGCGCACCGCGCCGGTGTCATCCGCTCCCGTGGCGTCGATGCCCTCCAGCGAACGCAAGGTGGTGGTGGCGGTCGATGCCGGCCACGGTGGCGAAGATTCCGGCGCCCGCGGGGCCACGGGCCTGCTCGAGAAAGACGTCACGCTGAACGTGGCCCGCGAACTGGCCGCGCAGATCAACGCACAGCCGGGCATGCAGGCGGTACTCACGCGCAATGGCGACTACTTCATCCCCTTGAAGCGCCGTTACCAGATCGCCCGCGAACACAACGCCGACCTCTTCGTTTCGGTGCACGCCGACGCCTTCAAGAACAGCGATGCCAAGGGCTCGTCGGTGTGGGTGCTCTCGCCGCGTGGCAAGACCAGCGAAGCCGCACGGTGGCTTGCCGACCGGGAAAACCGCGCCGACCTCGTCGGCGGCGTGTCACTGGACGACAAGGACGACACGCTCGCCGCGGTACTGCTGGACCTGCAGCAGGGCTACGCCATGCAGGCCTCCGAAGCCATCGCCAACAACGTGCTCAAGGCCGTCGGCCAGCTCGGTCCTACCCACCGCGGCTATGTCGAGCGCGCCAATTTCGTGGTGTTGCGCTCGCCCGATGTGCCCTCGATCCTGGTCGAGACGGCTTTCATCACCAACCCCTCCGAAGAAACCAAGCTGCGTAGCAGCGCCCACCGGCAATCGCTGGCCACGGCGGTGCTTGGCGGCATCCGCAACTATTTCGCCACCACGCCGCCCCCGGGTACCTGGTTCGCCGCCCAGGCCGCGCGCCGCAACGGCAACACCCTGGTGGCCATGGCGAAGCAGGCTGAGCCGATGGTCGAGGCAGCCTCGCAAATCCAGGCGTCGCCGGTGGTCGGTACTGCCACGGCGGCCAGCAAGGCCGCCAACAATGCGGCCAAACGAACCGCCAAGGCGGCAAACATTGCGCGCGCCGACGACAATGTGCGCGACCTGCACCGTGTCGAGCGGGGTGAGACGCTCCGCGGCATCGCCCAGCAGTACGGCGTCAGCGTCGGCTCGCTGCGGCAGGTCAACCAGATTCCCGACAGCGGGGTAAGGGTAGGCACGGTGCTGGCCATCCCGTCATCCTGACGGCCTTTGCTATCCTGCGCCGATGGCATCCATTCGCGCGCTTCCCCCTGAACTGATCAACCAGATCGCCGCCGGCGAAGTCATCGAGCGCCCGGCCTCGGTGGTCAAGGAATTGGTCGAGAACAGCCTTGACGCAGGCGCCGGGCGCATCGAGATCGACATCGAGCAGGGCGGCGCCCAGCTGATCCGTGTGCGCGACGACGGCGGCGGGATCGCCCACGACGAACTGGAGCTTGCCGTGGCCTCGCATGCCACCAGCAAGATCGGCAGTTTCGACGACCTCGAGCACGTAGCCAGCATGGGCTTCCGCGGCGAAGCGCTGGCGTCGGTGTCGTCGGTGGCAAGGGTGGCGCTGACCTCCCGCCAGCGCGGCGCCGATGCCGCCTTCCGCCTGGAAGTGGATGGCGGCAAGTTGCGCCAGGCGCGGCCGGCGCAACATCCGCAGGGCACCAGCATCGAGGTGCGCGATCTTTTCTACAACGTGCCGGCGCGCCGGAAATTCCTCCGTGCCGAGCGCACGGAGTTCGCGCATATCGACGACCTGCTCAAGTCGCTGGCGCTGGCGCGCGAAGGCGTCGAGTTCCGCCTCAGCAACAACGGGCGGCCGGTGCGCATCATCAAGGCAGCGCGCGACGAGGCCGGTGCCCTGGCAAGGGTGGCGGAGGTACTGGGCGAGGAATTTCCCTCGCGAAGCCTGCGCGTGGACCACTCGGCCGCGGGCTTGCACCTGGGAGGCTGGGTGGGTCTGCCCACCGCTTCGCGTTCACAGGCCGATCAGCAGTTCTTCTACGTCAACGGCCGCCTCGTGCGCGATCGCGTGGTGGCGCATGCGGTGCGCCAGGCCTATGCGGATGTGTTGTTCCATGGGCGCCATCCGGCGTTCGTGCTGTTCCTCACCCTCGATCCCGCCGGCGTGGACGTAAACGTGCATCCGGCCAAGAGCGAAGTGCGTTTCCGCGAGCAGCGCCTGGTGCACGATTTCCTTTACCGCACCTTGCACGAGGCACTGGCGCAGACCCGGGCCGGCGTGGCGCCAGTGCAGGCCGTGGTATCGGCGCCCAACGTATCGTGGACACCGGCGTTGACGGGCGCGGCGAACGAGCCAGGCCTTTCGCCGATGCCATGGGGCGCACGGCCGCTCAACCAGCCGCGCCTCACCCTTGGTGTGCGCGACGAACCGCTTGCCGAGTACGCCGCATTGTTCGGCAACGCGGCCTCCGCCGTGCAGGTGCCGTTGCCCGATACCGACGACAGCCAGGCACCGCCGCTGGGCTTTGCCATCGCGCAGCTGAAGCAGGTGTATGTGCTGGCCGAGAACGAGCAGGGCTTGGTACTGGTGGACATGCACGCAGCGCACGAGCGCATCACCTACGAGAAACTCAAGAACGGGCGTATCACCAGCGCTCTGCGCTCGCAGTTGCTGCTGGTGCCGCTGTCGATCGCTGTGGGTGCCAAGGAAGCGGCCGCGGCCGAGGAACACGCCGACGCGCTGGCCGAATGGGGTCTTGAACTTTCGCGCAGCGGTCCCTCGGCGGTGGTGGTGCGCCGCATTCCCGCACTGCTCGAGGGTGCCGACGTCAGCCAGCTGGCGCGCGATGTCCTGTCCGAGCTTGCCGCCCATGGCAGTTCGCGGCGCCTTGAGGAACTGGAAAACGAATTGCTCTCGACCATGGCCTGCCATGGCTCGGTGCGCGCCGGCCGACGGCTGGGCATCCCGGAGATGAATGCCCTGCTGCGCGAGATGGAAGCCACCGAGCGATCGGGCCAGTGCAACCATGGCCGGCCCACCTGGATCCAGCTGTCGCTGACGGAACTGGACAAGCTCTTCATGCGTGGGCGCTAAAGCCGTCTAGATGGCTATTCGTGACAGGCGCCCTTGATCAAGGCGGCTTGAGGCCTCATTGTCAGGCTTCTACCCTTTCCAAGGCGCCACCCATGCTCCGCTCCCTTGCCATCGCCTCAGTCCTTGCCGCAGGAACAGCGAGTGCCGCCGGGGCGGACCCAGACTTCATCCGCCAGACCCAGGCCTGGCAGGCGACGCGCGCGGCCAACCTCACGGCTCCCGATGGCTGGCTGAGCCTTATCGGCCTGGAGTGGCTCAAGGAAGGCGCCAACCGCGTGGGTTCGGCAGCCGACAACGACATCGTGCTGCATGCCGGCCCCGCCCACCTGGGTACGGTGACCCAGGCGGCCGATGGCTCGCTTTCCATCACGCTGGCTGGAAGCAGCGGCGCCACCATCGATGGCAAGCACGTGGCCAGCGCGCCGCTCATCGATGATATGCACGCCACCGGCAAGCCCACCACGGTAGCGTTCGGATCGGCCAGCTTCTTCATCATCGACCGCGATGGCAAAAAGGCCTTGAGGGTGAAGGATGAAAAGGCCGGCACCCGTACAGGTTTCCTGGGCCTTGATTACTTCCCGATCGACGCCTCCTGGCGCGTGGAGGCTACCTGGGTGCCATTCGATCCGCCGCACGAGCTGGAAATCGGCTCGGTGCTCGGTACCGTGAACAAGGAGAAAGTGCCTGGCAAGGCGGTGTTCACCCGTGATGGCCATACCTTCGAGCTGTATCCCATCCAGGAAGACGCCGATTCCCTGTTCTTCGTCTTCGCCGATCGCACCAGCGGCAAGGAAACCTACGGCGCGGCGCGGTTCATCACCACGGGCCTGCCGAAAGACGGCAAGGTGGTGGTTGATTTCAACCAGGCGTATAACCCGCCGTGTGCGTTCACGCCGTATGCCACTTGTCCGCTGGCGCCGCCGGAAAATCGCCTGGACCTCCGCGTCACGGCAGGCGAACTGAAGTACCGCGGCAGCCATCACTAAAATCGCACGCGGCACGCCAGGTGCCGCGGGTTAGCGGCCGTGGAAGGTGGCTTTGCGTTTTTCCAGGAAGGCGCCGGTGCCTTCGCGCATGTCGTCGGTGGCGAAGGCCAGCGCAAAGCCCTGGGTTTCGAATTCGAGCCCGACGTCGATGCCGGCCTCGCCACCTTGCAACACGGCGTTGAGGATGCCCGCCATCGCCAACGGCGCGGAGGCCGCCAACTGGTCGGCTACCTGGGCCACGGTCTCATCCAGCGCCTCGGGCGCGACCACGCGGGTGACGACGCCCAGGACCGCCGCGCGGGCAGCATCGATGGGCGTGCCCAGCAGACACAGTTCAAGCGCCGCGGCGCGGCCAGCCAGCCTCGCCAGTCGCTGGGTGCCACCGAAGCCCGGGATCAGGCCCAGGTTCACTTCCGGCTGGCCAAAGCGGGCCTTCTCGCTGGCGATGCGCAGGTGGCAGGCCATGGCCAGTTCCATGCCGCCACCCAGCGCGAAGCCCTGGATGCGGGCCACCACGGGCTTGCCCAGGCGCTCGATCGAGGTCATCAGGCGTTGTCCGGCCCGTGAGAACGCTTGCGCCTGCGCTGGTGTGAGGCCGTTCATTTCGCTGATGTCCGCACCAGCCACGAAGGCCTTGTCGCCGGCGCCGGCGAGCACCACGGCGCGTACAGCGTCGTCCTGCGCGGCCTGGGCGAATGCCAGGGTGAGTTCGCCCAGGGTCTCGCGGTTGAGCGCGTTGAGCTTGTCGGGGCGGTTGACGGTGAGGGTACGGACCGCGCCCCGGTCGGCGACGAGAACGTTACGGAAGGCCATGCTCTTCTCTCCGGTGAAATAGCCCTCGATGGTAGCGCCGGGGACCGGACGGCGGGAACCTTCCGGCCCTTAAGCTTTCCAAGAGCATCGACGGATCGCTTATGCTGTGCCGTCGCCCCCAAGGGCGAAAGTGGAGGTTCGAATGTCACGACTGCGTTGGTTGCTGCCTTGCCTGGTGTTGGGGACGGCCCCCGTACACGCCCAGCAAGCCGCATCGAAGGCAGCGCCGGCACAACCGGCCACCGTGGCGGTGGAGAAGGGCAAGCTGTCCTACGCCATCGGCTACCAGATCGGTGCGCAGTTCGCCCGCGACGGCAGCCCGGATGTCGATATCGCCACGCTGGTGCGCGCGTTGCAGGACGGCTACGCCAAGCGCACCCCCGCCGTGGCGATGCAGCAGATGCACGACCAGCTGATCGCCTATGACACCCGCCAGCACAACGATGCATTGGCCGAGTTCCAGCGCATCGGCCAGGAAAACGCCCGCAAGAGCGCGCAATTCCTGGCGCGCAACAAGGCGCAGCCTGGTGTTGTCACGCTGCCATCGGGCATCCAGTACGCGGTGATCAAGAACGGCACCGGTGGCGTGCATCCCCGCGTGGATAGCACCGTCACGGTGAATTACCGCGGCGCGCTGGTCGACGGTACGGAATTCGACAGCTCATGGGCGCATGGCAATCCGGTGACTTTCACCGTCAACCAGGTGATCCGCGGCTGGCAGGATGTCATTCCCCGCATGCAGGTGGGTGATACCTGGCGCGTGGTAATCCCCGCATCGCTGGCCTATGGCGAGCGTGGCGAGTTGCCGCGCATCGGCCCGAACGAGGCCCTCGTTTTCGAGATCGAATTGCTGCAAATCAAGCAGTAAGCGCGCCTTTAGGCGAAACGCGATAATATTCCCGGTCGATGACCGACTCTCTTGCGCAAGCCATTCTTTCACCCTGCACCGGCATTTGCCGGCTCGATGCGCGCGGCCTTTGCGAAGGCTGCCTGCGTACGGGCGACGAGATTGCACGCTGGCGCAGCATGAGCGATGGCGAGCGCCGCCATCTGATGGACAACATATTGCCTTCGCGGGAAACGCACTGATGGACGGCGATCGCGACTCACTGGCGCGCGCGCTGCTTCCGCTCGACGCGCCGCCGGCAGGTCCAGGATGGAACCAAGCCGAGATGGCCGACCTCCTGGGCCAGTCGCCGCGCGCGCCGGCAGCGGTGATGCTGGGCTTCCGTGATGATCGCCAGCAGCGCCTGGTGCTCACCGTGCGCACGCACACCTTGAGCGAACACGCCGGACAAGTGGCGCTTCCCGGTGGACGCGTCGATGAGGGCGATGCCAGCGTGGTCGATGCAGCCCTGCGCGAAGCCGAGGAGGAAATCGGCCTGCACCGTTCGGCGGTGCGGCCATTGGGTTTCCTCGATCGATACGAAACCATCAGCGGCTTCGTGATCACGCCGGTGGTGGCGCGGATCGACGCCGACGCGCGGTTGCATCCGGCGCCGGGCGAGGTGGCAGAGATCTTCGAGGTACCGCTGGCCTTCCTGGTGGATCCTGCAAACCTGCGCCGCTATACCATGGACTATCGTGGCCACCGGCGGGATATGGTCGAATTCGTCCATGCCGGCCATCGCATCTGGGGTGCGACGGCGGCTATCGTATTGAACCTGCTGCGACGGATGGGACACGCATGAGCCTTGCACCTGTAATCGATGCCGGCACCGCGGCAGGCTTGCAAAGCCCCCTCTTCGTTGACTGCCGTTTCGAGCTTGCCGACCCTGAAGCGGGCGAGGCCGCCTACCAGGCCGGCCACTTGCCCGGCGCGGTCTACGCCCATCTTGATCGCGACCTTTCCGATCATGGCTCGCGTGCCGAGCACGCCGGCCGGCATCCACTGCCGACGGCCCCCCAGTTTGCCGCGCGCCTGTCGGCGTGGGGCTGGCTGCCGGGCCGGCACGTGGTGGCCTACGACGGGGCAGGCGGCGCATTGGCGGCGGCGCGCCTGTGGTGGCTGCTGGTGATGTCAGGCATCCCGGCCTCCGTGCTCGATGGCGGGATCCAGGGCTGGACAGCGGCGGGGCAACCCCTGTCCACCGATATCCCGAAACCCCCGGACACCCACGTAGATATCGCCTTCGATACCGACCTGCTGGTGGATGCCGACGAACTTACCCACCTGATGGCGGAGAACCACGCGGTGCTGGTGGATGCCCGCGCCCGCCCGCGTTACCTGGGCGAGGTCGAACCCATCGACAGGGTGGCCGGCCACGTGCCCGGCGCGCTGAACCGTCCCTTCGAACAGAACCTCGCCGACGGGCGCTGGCGGACTTCCGCGGAACTGCGCCAGTCGTTCGAAGCGCTGCTGGGAAGCCGCCACCCGGGCGACGTGGTGCACATGTGCGGGTCGGGTGTCACGGCCTGCCACAATGTGCTGGCGATGGCCCAGGCGGGCCTGGAAGGCTCGCGCCTGTTCGCACCGTCCTGGAGCGGCTGGTCGAGCGACCCGGACCGCCCCGTCGCGCGCGGTTAGCGCGGTTTCTTCAGTCGCGCGACCAGCGCGGCAAGCGTGGCCTGTGTTTCCTCGCTGAAGAAATCATCCAGGAACCCATCCAGTGGCAGGGCGTCGACATCGGCGAAGGTAGCGGCAAGGTCCGCACGCGCCAGTGCGCGTGTGCGCAGCATCGCCTGGCGGGGAAGCGCAAGCAGTTCACGTAGCCAGACGTGGGCGCGGGTAGTGACCTGTTCCAGGCCGGCAAGTTCGTCCACGAATCCCACCGCTTGCGCCTGCTCGGCATCGAGCATGGCTCCGGCCACCAGAAGGCGCTCGGCACGATAGGGACCCACCACGCGGCGCAGCGCCACCTGGATCGCGTCAGGTACCGACAACCCTACCTGTACCTCGTTCAGGCCGATGCGATAGGGCCCGTGCGCCATCACGCGGTAGTCGCAAAACAGCGCCAGCACCGCGCCGCCGGCGGGGCTGTGCCCAGTGACGGCTGCCGCCAGCGGCAGCGGCGAGTTGGCCAGGGCGCCGCAAAGCAGGAAGAATTCCCGCCAGTATTCGCGCACCGTGGCACGGTCCGCGCCGATCAGCGAAGGCACGTCCACGCCGGCGGAGAACATGCCCTGCGTGCCCGACAGCACGATGCCCTGGGTTCCCTGCGCCGGGCATTCTTCGATCGTCTGGCGCAGCAGCCGAACCAGTTCGACGTTCAGCGCATTGACCGGCGGCCGCGCCAGGCGGATTTCGACGATGCCGTCGTCTTGGGGAAGGATGTCGAGCATGGGGCGGGTCCTTTGCGTACGGTCGGTCGCTGTGGCTTAAGGGTGGATACCGGTCAATGCGCCGGAGCGTCGGCGGCCGTCCAGTTATAGGTTACCGCGTAGTCGAGGGTCGTCTTGCCATTGGCGGGTACGTCCACGTGGAACTCCAGCGTGTCCGGCGTCTGCTTGGTGGGTTTTGCCGACGACGAAACGAGCTTCCAGTGGTTCCAGCGATAGGGATGGACGATCACCGTGACCGTCTTCACTTCGTCGCCGCCATTGCTCAGGGTGATCCGGCGGCCTTCATCCATGCGGTGCGCAGCCTGGTCGACATTGAAGGTGGTCAATTCGTTCTTGCCACGCAGGTCGATCGCATTGCCCAGCACGACATTGGCCTTCTCGCCCTTGGGGGTGTCGGCCATGCGCGTCTCGCCCAGAAGCTCGGCGTTGCCGTCGCGGTCGACGGTCAGCACGCGCAGGTAGCCGGCCGGCAGCGTGTCGAAGGCGTCGAAGCGAAGTTTGCTCGTCACTTCCTGGCTATCACCCAGGTTGAAGGAACGGTTGATCATCGGTTGGCCCGACTGGAAGCCCGTGCCGGGCAACTCGTAGACGCTCTCGCGCTCGCAGGCCACGTCGCGTGTGGCATATAGCGGCACCTGGCTGATGCTGCCGTCGGGCAGCGATACAGCACCAGGCAAGGTGTAGGTGCGGTAGTCGCCAAGGGTCTGCTGGCGTACGTCGGTGCTCGACGAGTCCATCGCCATCAATCCCGCCTTGCGCATCATCGGGGCTGGCGCCGCGTTGGCATAGGCGACGGGCTTCTCCATGTTCGGCGAACCGGCCACCAGCTTGACCTGGGCATCGGTCCAGTCACGGCCGCTGCGGTTGGCGACGCTGGCGCGTGCCTGGAAGCTCATGCGGCAGCTGCTGCCGGCTGCCAGTGTGCCGATGTAGGAGGCGCGCCACCCTAAACCCTGGGTGGGGTAATCGAGCGCGGCGGCATCGTTGCCGGCGCTGCCGTCGGCTACGCGCACGGTAAGCGTGGCGCCGGTGTCGGGGAAGTCGCCATGCGAGGACACGGCTGCGAAATCCCGGACCACGATGGTGGAGCCCGTCCCATCGCGCAGCTGCAAGCCATCGCCTGCACGCAACAGGGTGCCGGTGGTGATGGGTTGACCGGCGGTACCGATCACGGTCACCTGCTTGCCCACCATGGCCGCCAGGGTGGCATTACCGCCGGCAGCCGACGTCAGCCGCTGCGAGGCGACGCGTGCCTTGCCGGAAAAGCGCAGGGACAACGCCTCGGTATCGAGGAAATAGGGGAAGCCGCCCAGCACGATGTCCTGGGTGCCGCCGGTGAGCGCGATGTCCCGCTTCTCGTGCACCACGGCGTAGCCGTCCTGCACCGGTCCATTGGCCTGGACGCCGAACAATTCCGCGCCATCGGCACGATAGATCGTGAGGTTCACGCCGTCGGCGGCGAACGCCACCGGGGTGGCAGCAAGGAAGCCAAGCAGGCAGGCAAGCGGTCGCTTGATCACGGACGAACTCCATTCGTGGCGGGTCCGCCGATCATAGCGACCGACCATGAACAAAAGCATCAGGTCAGTCGGCCAACGCGCGCTCGCCCGCCCTCCGAATACCTGCCGGCAACGGCACCGGCTTGCCGTCGTGCGGATTCATCCATACCAGTACCACGTTGCCATCGCTGTACAGGCGATGGCGGTCGGCGATGTCGACGATGCGGTGGGCGATGGTGAGCGAGCTGTTGCCAAGCCGTTCGCAGTAAAGCTCTACCGCCAGCTCCGCGGGCCACGCGATGGGCGCGCGGTAGTTGAGCGAGCTTGCCGCCAGCACCGGCACGGCGTTCTCGTCGTACCAGCCTGGCACGTGGTGCAGCCATTGCAGGCGGGCTTCTTCCAGGTAGGTGAGGTAGCTGGAATTGTTGACGTGGTTGAAGGCATCGAGGTCCCTCCAGCGCACGAGAATCGGTGCGCGGTGGAGAAGGCCCGGGGTGTCATCGACGGCACCTTCGGTCACGCGGTCTTCCTTTTCTTCTCGGCCGCCTGTGTTGTCGTGGTGGCCTTGCTCGCTGCGGTGCCCTTGCTGACGGCGGTCTTGCCGGATTTTTTTGCTGCTGCCGGCTTCGCCTGGGTTGCCAGGTGCGATTTCAGGAACCGGCCCGTGTGCGACGACGGCGTGGCCGCCACCGTCTCGGGCGTGCCGTTGACCAGGATGCGACCGCCGCCGGCACCACCCTCGGGACCGAGATCGACTACCCAGTCGGCCGTCTTGATCACGTCCAGGTTGTGCTCGATCACCACCACGGTGTTGCCCTGTTCCACCAGCTGGTGCAACACGTCGAGCAATTGTTCGATGTCGTGGAAGTGCAAGCCCGTGGTGGGCTCGTCCAGGATGTACAGCGTGCTTCCGGTATCGCGCTTGGACAATTCCTTGGACAGCTTCACGCGCTGGGCCTCGCCACCGGAGAGGGTGGTCGCGCTCTGTCCGAGCTTGATGTAGTCAAGGCCCACTGCGCGAAGCGTCTCGAGCTTGCGCGCGATCACCGGCACCGGTTCGAACAGCTTCAAGGCATCTTCCACCGTCATCGCCAGTACGTCGGCGATGGTGTGGCCCTTGTAGTGGATCTCCAGCGTTTCGCGGTTGTAGCGCTTGCCGTGGCACACGTCGCATGGCACGTACACATCCGGCAGGAAGTGCATCTCCACCTTGATCATGCCGTCGCCTTCGCAGGCCTCGCAACGTCCACCGCGCACGTTGAAGCTGAAACGGCCGGGCAGGTAGCCGCGGACACGCGACTCGGGCACCTGCGAGAACAATTCCCTGAGCGGGGTGAACAGACCCGAGTAGGTGGCCGGGTTCGAACGCGGCGTGCGGCCGATCGGCGACTGGTCGATGTCCACGACCTTGTCGAACAGTTCCAGGCCCTCGATCGATTCGTACGGCGCCGGCTGTATCGACGAGCCGTTGAGCTCGGCGGCGGCTAGCGCGAACAGCGTGTCGTTCACCAGCGTCGACTTGCCCGAGCCCGATACGCCGGTAATGCAGGTGAACGTGCCGGTGGGGATCTCAAGGTCCACACCCTTCAAGTTGTTGCCGGTAGCGCCACGCAGTGCTAGCCAGTAGTCGTCCTTGGCTCGGCGCCGCTTTTCGGGAACCGCGATGCCGCGCTTGCCCGAAAGGTATTGGCCGGTGATCGAGCGCGGCGAGTTGAGCAGGTTGGCAAGCGTGCCCTGGGCAACGATCTCGCCGCCGTGCACACCAGCGCCCGGGCCGATGTCCAGCACGTGGTCGGCGGCGCGGATGGCATCTTCATCGTGTTCGACCACGATCACCGTGTTGCCGAGGTCGCGAAGGCGCGTGAGCGTGCCCAGCAGGCGCTCGTTGTCGCGCTGGTGCAAGCCGATGGAGGGCTCGTCCAGCACGTACATCACGCCCACCAGGCCCGCGCCGATCTGGCTGGCCAGGCGGATGCGCTGCGCTTCGCCGCCGGAGAGCGAATCGGCTTGACGATCGAGCGTGAGGTAGTTCAGGCCCACATCATTCAGGAAGGTCAGGCGCTCGCTGATCTCCTTGACGATCTTCACCGCGATCTCGTTGCGCCAGCCGGTGAGTTTCAGCGTGCCGAAGAATTTGAGCGAGTCGTCGATCGGCAATGCGGTGATCGACGGCAACGGCTGGTCGGCCACGAACACATTGCGTGCCGAACGGTTCAGGCGCTGGCCGCCGCAATCGGGGCAGGGATGGTCGCTGATGTACTTGGCCAGTTCCTCGCGCACGGCTGCGGATTCGGTTTCCTTGTAGCGACGTTCGAGGTTGGGCAGGATCCCTTCGAAACGATGTTCGCGGGTGACCTTGCCGCCTCGTTCGGTGAGGTAGCGGAAGGCGATCACATCCTTACCCGAGCCATGCAGCACGGCCTGCTTGGCCTTGGCCGGAAGACCCTGCCACGGTTCGTCAGGATCGAAGCCATAGTGCTTGGCCAGCGACATGATCAGCTGGAAATAGTGCGCGTTGCGCCGGTCCCAGCCGCGGATCGCGCCGCCGGCAAGGCTCAGCTCCGGATGGCCCACTACGCGCGTGGCATCGAATACCTGGGTGACACCCAGGCCGTCGCAACCGGGGCAGGCACCGGTGGGTGAGTTGAACGAGAACAGCCGCGGCTCGAGCTCCGGGAGCGAGTAATCGCACAGCGGGCATGAAAACCTGGAGGAATACAGCTGCTCGGGTGCCTTGGCATTGTCCATG
Organism: Pinirhizobacter soli; assembly: GCF_015905305.1. Classification (GTDB taxonomy): domain Bacteria; phylum Pseudomonadota; class Gammaproteobacteria; order Xanthomonadales; family Rhodanobacteraceae; genus Pinirhizobacter; species Pinirhizobacter soli. The sequence goes on along the minus strand of NZ_JADZLQ010000001.1, from coordinate 1,003,510 downwards.
TTGACCACGATGGCGATGCCGTCGCCCAGGCGCAGCGCGGTTTCGAACGACTCGGCCAGGCGCTGCTTGATGTCCGCGCGCGGCTTGAAGCGATCGATCACCGCTTCGATGGTGTGCTTCTGGCGCAGGGTGAGCGGCGGCACGGCGTCCAGGTCGTACACCACACCGTCCACGCGCGCACGGACGAAACCCTGGGCGCGCATCTGCTCGAACACCTGTACGTGTTCGCCCTTGCGGTCGCGGATCACCGGGGCCAGCAGCATCCAGCGGGTGTCGGCGTCCAGGGCCAGGGTGTTGTCCACCATCTGGCTTACCGTTTGCGCTTCCAGCGCGATGCCATGGTCGGGGCAGCGCGGCGTGCCCACGCGTGCATAGAGCAGGCGCAGGTAGTCGTAGACCTCGGTGATGGTGCCCACGGTGGAACGCGGGTTGTGCGAGGTCGATTTCTGTTCGATCGAAATGGCCGGCGAAAGGCCTTCGATATGATCGACGTCGGGCTTTTCCATCATCGACAGAAATTGCCGGGCATACGCGGAAAGCGACTCCACGTAACGACGCTGGCCTTCGGCATAGATGGTGTCGAAAGCCAGCGAGGATTTACCCGAGCCGGACAGTCCCGTGATCACGATCAACTTATCGCGCGGGAGGTCCAGGTCGATGTTCTTGAGGTTGTGCGTGCGGGCGCCGCGTATGCGGATGGTATCCATGACGCCTTAGATGGGGAGAAAACCCCATGATAGCAAGCGGCGGAGCACGTTCCGTCGAAGGAGAATTTAATGCCCGTCACGGGCCGGTGGTCTACACTCCGGCGCCTTGTGTTTGCTGACTTTGAGCCGGAGGAAAGCTCCCATGCGTGTGGCGTTGCGTTTGATCCCGGGCCTCGCCCTGGCCATGTTGTCCTGGGCGGCCGCTGGCGCCCCCGTCGCCGCCCCCGCCCCGGTATCGTCCGGGGCCCCGGCCACCGCCACCCAGGTACACGACCTGATCGTGCTGATGGGCGTGCCGCAAAGCCTTAGCGACATGAACCAGCAGATGGCCACGGCGCTGAAGGCCCGCCGCCCCTGCATCGGCGACGAAGTGTGGTCGGGCTTCATCAACGACGGTAACCGGCAGGAATTGCTCGACGCCATGATCCCGGCCTACCAGAAGCATTTCACCGGGGAAGAAATCGACGGCCTGCTGAAGTTCTATCGCACCCCCCTGGGGCAGAAGGTGATCGCCCAAATGCCCGAGGTGTTCGCCGAGAACGTGAAGGTCACCCGCGAATGGGGCGAAAAGCGCCGCGACCAGCTGGTGGGGGAACTGAAGGCCAAGGGCCAGCTCGACACCGAGGGCCAGTGCCCGGGCACCAAGGAAAAGCCCGGGATGGTGCCGCCGGAGGTCGCCTCGGGACCGGAGCCCACCCGCAAGGCCTCCAGCCACAAGAAATCGACCAAGAAGCCAGCCTCCAAGACGCCGGCGAAGTCGACCGCCAGGCCGGCAAGCCAGGGCTCGACCAAGGCGCCGGCCAAGGCCCCGGCGAAAAAACCGGCGAAAAAGACCGATTCATCCGGGTCTTCCACCCCTGCCAGTGGCACCTAAGCCCCTAAAAACAGTCGGGTTGTTGACCCTGGCGGACACGGTCGTGTATAGTCGCCGGCTCGCAGCACCCAAATAAGAACTACACAAGGGCTATTTCCATGAGTTACGCAGTCATCAAGACTGGCGGCAAGCAATACCGCGTGATGCAGGGCGAGATCCTGCGCGTGGAGCTGCTCGACGCCGAAGTCGACGGTACGGTCAACTTCGACCAGGTCCTCCTGGTTGGCGAAGGCGATTCGATCACCGTAGGTGCCCCGGTCGTCGCCGGTGCCGTCGTCACCGCTAAGGTGCGCGCCCACGGCCGCCACGACAAGATCCGCATCATCAAGTTCCGCCGCCGCAAGCACCACAAGAAGCAGATGGGACACCGTCAGCATTACACCGAAATCGAGATCACTGGCATCACTGCCTGATCGGCCGGAGGAATTAAGTCATGGCACATAAGAAAGGCGTAGGTTCCAGCCGCAACGGTCGCGACTCGAACCCGAAGTATCTGGGCGTGAAGATCTATGGTGGCCAGGCTGTCGAAGCCGGCAACATCATCGTCCGCCAGCGCGGTACCAAGTTCCACGCAGGTGTCGGTGTCGGCCTCGGCCGCGACCACACCCTGTTCGCCCTGGTCGATGGCACCGTCGCGTTCAAGACGCGTGGTGACAAGGGTCGCAAGTTCGTCGACGTCGTCACGGCGTAAATCGCCGCCGGCTTCGAAGCGATGGCCCCGCCCACCGGCGGGGCTTTTCGTTTCTGGCCTTTCCACTTTTAGGTTGCTCTCCATCATGAAATTCGTCGACGAAGCCATCATCAAGGTCATTGCCGGGGACGGCGGCAACGGCTGCATCAGCTTCCGCCGCGAAAAATTCATTCCTTTCGGCGGCCCCGACGGCGGTGACGGCGGCGGTGGCGGTTCGGTGTGGCTCATTGCCGACGAAGGCCTCAATACCCTGGTCGATTTCCGCCACCAGCGTGCCTTCCGCGCCCAGCGCGGGCAGAACGGCATGGGCAGCCAGATGTACGGCAAGGGCGGCGAAGACACCGACATCCGCGTGCCGGTAGGTACCGTGGTAACCAACGTCGACACTGACGAGGTCATCGGCGACCTCACCGTCAACGGCCAGCGCCTGTTGGTGGCCGAAGGCGGTCGTGGCGGCCTTGGCAACATCCACTTCAAGAGTTCGGTGAACCGTGCACCGCGCAAATCCACCCCGGGCACCCCGGGCGACATGCGCGAGCTGAAGCTGGAACTGAAACTGCTGGCCGACGTCGGCCTGCTGGGCTTCCCCAACGCCGGCAAATCCACCTTCATCCGCGCCGTGTCGGCAGCGACGCCGCGCGTGGCCGACTACCCCTTCACCACCCTGCACCCCAACCTGGGCGTCGTGCGCATCGGCACCGACCAAAGCTTCGTCGTGGCCGACATCCCCGGCCTGATCGAAGGCGCCGCCGACGGCGCAGGCTTGGGCATCCAATTCCTCCGCCACGTCTCCCGCACCAGCCTCTTGCTGCACGTCGTGGACATCGCCCCGATCGACGGCGGCGACGCGGTGGAGCAAGTCAGGGCGATCGAACAAGAACTGGCCAAGTTCAACCCCGAACTCCTGGAACGCCCCCGCTGGCTGGTCATGAACAAGGCCGACGTCCTCGACGAAAACGAGCGCCATGCACGCGCCAAAGAGATCGTCGAACGCCTGGAATGGAAGGACCCCTGGTTCCTCATCTCCGCCATCTCCCGCGAAGGCACTTGGGACGTCTGCCAGAAAGTGCAGCAGTTCTTCGATGCAGCCCGGGCCGCAGCCCGCGACGCCGAAGAGGCCTCGGCTGACGTGCGTATGCGCGAAGGCTGACTGCGCTCGGGCTTGGTCGAGGAGCCGGAGAGCGGCGGAGCCGGGGGCGGTCACCCTCGTCGCTCCGGTTTCACCGGCGCTTGGGAGAAGAGGCCGCTGCGCGGCTTTTTCTTATGGCTGCGCCCCGGCGCGCGCGCGTTGCGGGCGGGGGTTTTCGAGGCGGCCTGCGGCCTTCGCGAAAACGGCCGACCGAGGCCGGCCCCCTTCGGGCCTTTTCCGCCCGCAACGCTCGGTTCCACAAGTCGCTGACGAGGATGACCGCCCCCGGCTCCGCCGCTCTCCGGCTCCCCGCGAAACGCACGAGCAAAAAAAACCGGCCAGCGGCCGGTTTTTTTCGGAGCGCGAGAGAGGCTTAGGCCAGTTCGCGGATCTTGGCGTTCAGGCGGCTCTTGTGGCGGGCGGCCTTGTTCTTGTGGATCAGGCCGCGGGCGGCGTAGCGATCCATAAGCGGGGTGGCGGTGGCGTACGCCTCGGTGGCGGCTGCCTTGTCCTTGGCTTCGATTGCCTTGACCACCTTTTTCAGTGCGGAACGCACCATGGAACGCGCGGAGACGTTACGCAGGCGGCGCTGCTCCGACTGACGCGCACGCTTCTTCGCGGACTTGATGTTGGCCAAGGGAAACTCCGAATCTGTAGGTTGGGCTTGAAAAAGACGCTAATTGTGGCGCCAATGCGCCGCTGCGTCAACAGCTTAGGCCGATGACGTTACCGGCCTTGGGACGGGCAGGAACCTGCCGGCAGGGCCGAAGGCCAGTATTTTGCCACAGAATTGCCTGTCATGTGAGGTGGGTGCCCTGTCAGACTATGACGCCCGCCGTGCCGTCTGGCCGCGGATTCCCGATTCATAGAGGCCGCGACCGTCGCATGAAGTCCCCCAGCATGTTCCGTGGGCTGCTTTCCTTCAGCAGCATGACGATGGTGTCCCGTGTGCTGGGGCTGGTCCGGGACCAGGCCATCAGTTACGCCTTCGGTGCCACCGCCGCCACGGATGCCTTCTGGGTGGCCTTCCGCATCCCGAATTTCATGCGCCGGCTGTTTGCCGAAGGATCGTTCTCGACGGCCTTCGTGCCGGTGTTCACCCAGGTGAAGGAAACCCGCCCGCACGCGGACCTGCGCGAGCTGATGTCGCGGGTGTCCGGCACGCTCGGCGGCGTGTTGCTGGTGGTCACCGCGCTCGGTTTGATCTTCACTCCCCAGCTCACCGATCTCTTCGTCCATGACGATCCGGTCAAGTACGACTTGATGGTGCAGTTGTTGCGCCTGACCTTCCCCTTCCTGCTGTTCGTTTCGCTGACGGCGCTGGCGGGCGGGGCATTGAACAGCTTCCATCGCTTTGCCATGCCGGCGTTGACGCCGGTGATCCTGAATCTGTGCATGATCGCCGGCGCGCTATGGCTGGCACCGCGCCTGCATACGCCTATCCTGGCGCTGGGCTGGGCGATCCTGGCGGCCGGCATCCTGCAGCTGTTGTTCCAGGTGCCGAGCCTTGCAAAACTCGATTTGCTGATCCTGCCGCGTTGGGGCTGGACGCATCCGGATGTGCGCCGGGTGATGAAGCTGATGGTGCCGACCCTGTTCGGTTCGTCCGTCGCGCAGATCAACCTGCTGCTCGATACGGTGGTCGCGGCGTTGCTGATCAACGGCTCGCAAACCTGGCTGTCGCAGGCCGACCGCTTCTTGGAGCTTCCGCTGGGCGTGTTCGGTGTGGCCCTGGGCACGGTGATCCTGCCGTCGCTGTCGCGCCACCACGTGGCCACCGATAGCGCGGGGTTTTCGCGCGCTCTGGACTGGGGTCTGCGGATCACCCTGTTGATCGCGGTGCCGGCCATGTTCGCGCTGATGCTGCTGTCCGAACCGTTGGTGGCCACGTTGTTCCAGCATGGCAAGTTCACCGCCTTCGATACGCGGATGTCCTCGCTGTCGATTACCGCGCTGTCGTTCGGCCTGCCGGCCTTCGCCCTGGTCAAGGTATTGCTGCCGGCGTTCTATTCGCGCCAGGACACCAAAACCCCGGTCCGGGCCGGCGTGGCCTCGCTGGTGCTGAACATGGTTTTCAACGGACTGTTCCTGCTGCTGCTTTTTTCCCTTTGGGCGCCCGAGGACATCAAGGCCGGATCGTGGCTGGAGGGGCTGTCGAAGGTTCCGGGCCTGCACATGGCCCTGGGGATGGCCAGCGCGCTGGCCAGCTACGTGAACCTGGCGCTCTTGTGGTACTGGCTGCGCAAGGCCGGGGTGTACGTGCGCCAGCCGGGCTGGGGTCGTCATCTGGGCCGCCTGGGTGCGTCCTGTGCCGTGATGATCGCCGTGCTGGCGCTGGGGCTTTATCTGGCGCCGGCGTGGCCGGGCATGGATGTGCATCATCGCGTGGGCTGGCTGTCCGCCCTGATCGCTGCTGGCGGGGCAGGCTACCTGGTGACCCTGTTCGCCCTGGGCTTCCGCATGAGGGAACTGCGCGAGCACTGACACCTAAGGCGCGTTGTGCGCCGCAACGCTGCGGCTATACTGGCTGGATGACCTTTTTCCCAAGCTCCATGCCGGTTGCCGGCCTGCCAGGGGCCCGCTGAACGATGGCCCTGCGGTTGTTCCGTGACAGCTCCGGACCGTCCATTGCGCCCGGTGGCAGCATCGTTGCCATCGGTGCTTTCGACGGGCTTCATCGTGGTCACCAATCGTTGCTGGGCACGGTGCACGGGCGCGCCGTGGCGCAGGGCATTTCGGCGGCGGCGATCAGCTTCGAGCCCCTGCCGCGCGCGTTCTTTTCGCCTCAGCCCTTGCCGCGCCTGTCCACCATGCGCGAGAAAGTCCAGGGCATGCAGGCGGCAGGCCTTGATGCCGTGCTGATGCTTCGCTTCAACCAGAAGCTCACCGCCATGTCAGCGGAAGATTTCATCAGGAACATCCTGGTGGGGCGGATAAACGCTCGCGAGGTCTGGGTGGGTGGCGACTTCCGTTTCGGCCACGGCCGCCGGGGCGATTTCGCCATGCTCGAAACCATGGGCAAGCAACTGGGATTTACCGCCCATGCCTTGCCACCGGTTCAGATCGACGAGGTGCGCGTGTCGTCCTCACGCGTCCGTGCGCTGCTGGCCGAAGGCCGCTTTGCCGAGGCCGCTCCGCTCCTGGGGCGGCCGTTCGTGATCGAGGGCCACGTGGAACACGGCAACAAGCTGGGCCGCACCCTTGGGTTTCCCACCGCGAACATCCACCTTCGTAAACGGGTGAGTCCAATCCAGGGCATTTTTTCCGTACGCATCGGCGTGGGCGAAGGCCCCTGCAGCTGGCCTGGCGTGGCGAGCCTTGGCGTGCGGCCCACGGTGAACAGCGTGGCCGAGCCCTTGCTCGAGGCGCACCTGTTCGATTTTGCCGGCGACCTCTATGGGCGCCGCATCGCGGTGGAGTTCGTCACCAAGCTTCGCGACGAGCAGAAGTTTGCGGATCTGGACACCCTCACCGCACAAATGAAACTTGACGAGACCCACGCGCGCCAGGCGCTGGGCATGAACCCCATCCTCGTCGACGCATGACGATCCTTTCGCATTACCGGTTGCCGACATGAGCCAGGACTACAAGAACACGATCAACCTGCCGCAGACGGATTTCCCGATGCGCGGCGACCTGCCCAAGCGCGAGCCGGGCTGGCTGGCGCATTGGGAGAAGGTTGGTCGCTACCAGCAGATCCAGGCCAAGACCGCCCATCGCGACCGCGTGTTCGTGCTGCACGATGGCCCGCCTTACGCCAACGGCGTGATCCACCTTGGCCACGCGGTGAACAAGGTGCTCAAGGATGTGGTGGTCAAGTCCAAGCTCCTGGCCGGCAATCGCTCGCCGTACGTTCCCGGCTGGGACTGCCACGGCCTGCCGATCGAAATTGCCATCGAGAAGAAATTCGGCAAGGTCGGCGACAAGCTCGATGCCGTGGCCTACCGGCAGAAGTGCCGGGAATATGCACTGGAACAGATCGACCTGCAGCGCGTGGACTTCAAGCGCCTGGGCGTGCTGGGCGATTGGGAACATCCCTATCGCACCCTCGATGCCAAGTACGAAGCCGACATGCTGCGCGCGCTGGCACGCATCGTTTCCAACGGGCACGTGGTGCGCGGCGCCAAGCCCGTGTACTGGTGCTTCGACTGCGGCTCGGCCCTGGCCGAGGCTGAGATCGAATACGCCGATAAAACATCCCCGGCCGTCGACGTGGCCTACGCCGCGATCGAGCCGAAGTCGCTGGCAGCGAAGTTCGGCGTGGCCTCGGAAGACGCCATCGTCGCCATCCCCATCTGGACCACCACGCCGTGGACGCTGCCCTCCAGCCAGGCCGTGGCGCTTGGGCCCGAGATCCCTTACGTGCTGGTGGAAGGCCCGGCAGTCGATGGTCGCCGCCTGCTGCTGGTGCTAGCCGAGGCGCTGGCCGAGAAAGCCCTGGCGCGTTACGGCGTAAGCGAGGTGCGCGTGCTCGGCAGCGTGCAGGGTGCGGTGCTCGAGAACGAACTACTGCACCACCCGTTCTACGACCGCAAGTTGCCGGTGGTGATGGGCGAGCACGTGTCGGACGAAGACGGTACCGGCGCCGTGCACACTTCGCCCGACCACGGCGCGGAAGACTTCGCCGTAGCCCAGGGCTACGGCATCGGACCGCTGAACTATGTCGACGGCCGCGGCGTGTACCGCGCTGATGTACCGCCTTTTGGCAGCCTGCAACTTGCCGGCCTGCATATCTGGAAGGCCAACGACCTCATCGTCGACGCGCTGGGCGGCACCGGCATGCTGCTGGCCTCGGCCAAGCTCACGCATAGCTATCCGCATTGCTGGCGCCACAAAACCTCGCCGGTGATCTTCCGCGCCACGCCGCAGTGGTTCATCTCGATGGAGCAGGCCGACCTTCGCCGCACGGCGCTGGATTCGATCAAGCAGGTGCGCTGGATCCCCGGTTGGGGCGAAGAGCGCATCTCGGGCATGATCGCCGGCCGCCCGGACTGGTGCATCTCGCGCCAGCGCACCTGGGGCGTGCCGATCGCCCTGTTCGTGGACAAGGCGACGCACGAGCCCCATCCGCGCAGCGTGGAACTGCTCGAGGAAGTCGCCAAGCGGGTGGAAGTGGGCGGTATCGATGCCTGGTTCGCGCTCGACGCGCATGACCTCCTTGGGCACGAGGCCGACCGCTACGAGAAAGTCACCGACGTCCTGGACGTCTGGTTCGATTCGGGCGTCAGCCATTTCGCCGTGGTCGGTGCGCGTCCGGAACTGCAGGCGGGCGCGGCCAGCGATTACAAGGTGATGTACCTGGAAGGCAGCGACCAGCACCGCGGCTGGTTCCATTCCTCGCTGTTGACCTCCGCCGCCATCCACGGCCGCGCGCCCTACGAGGAAGTGCTCACGCACGGCTTCACCGTGGACGCGCAGGGTCGCAAGATGTCCAAGTCGCTCGGCAACGGCATCGAGCCGCAGGACATCATGAAGACCATGGGCGCGGACATCCTGCGCCTGTGGATCTGCAGCACCGACTATCGCAACGAGATGTCGCTGTCGGACGAGATCCTGAAACGCGTGGCTGATACCTATCGCCGCATCCGCAATACCGCGCGCTTCCTCCTGGGCAACCTCGAGGGCTTCGATCCGAAGCAGCACCTGCTGCCCGTGGCCGATTGCCTGCCGCTGGACCAGTGGGCGATCCAGGCCTGCGTGGACACCCAGCAGGCGGTGGTTGCCGCCTACGATCGCTACGACTTCCCGGAGGTCGTGCAACGCGTGCAGAACTACTGCACCAACGAGTTGGGCGCGCTGTACCTGGATATCACCAAGGACCGCCTGTACACCATGCCGACGGCGAGCCCCGGCCGCCGCAGCGCACAGAGCGCGATGTACCGCATCCTGGAATCACTGGTGCGGTGGCTGGCGCCGATGACCAGCTTCACTGCCGAGGAAATCTGGGCGTCGATGCCGGGCGAGCGCAGCGAATCGGTGTTGTTCGAGACCTGGTATGAAGGCCTGGAAGGCCTGCAGGCAACGCCTGCGCAGCGCCGCTACTGGACGGACCTGCTCACCATCCGCGAGAGCGCCTCGCGCGTGCTCGAGGGCATGCGCAAGGCCGGTGACATCGGCGCGTCGCTGGAAGCACAGGTGGACGTGTTCCTGGACGAAGCGCTGCTGGCCCGCTACACCCCGGCCGCCAGCGAACTCCGCTTCGTCTTCATCACCTCCGAACTGACCCTCGCGCCGCTGGCCGCCAAGCCCGCCGATGCGGTGAAGGTGGAACTGGCCGAGGGCGAAGCATGGCTCGCGGCAAGCGTGCGCACGGCCTCCAAGTGCATCCGCTGCTGGCACCTTCGCCTCGATGTCGGCGTGAATCCGGACCATCCGGAGATATGCGGCCGCTGTGTTGAAAACGTCACAGGCCCCGGCGAGGTGCGTCAGTGGTTCTGAGGACGGGCAAGCCGGCCAGCGCCCTGTCGTGGCTGTGGCTGTCGCTGGTGGTGTTGGTGCTGGACCAGGTCACCAAGTTCTGGGCTCTCCAGGCGCTGGCCCCCGCCGGCACCCCGCACCCGGTGATCCCGGGGTTCCTGAACTGGACGCTGGCCTTCAACACGGGCGCGGCCTTCAGCTTCCTGGCCACGGGGTCGGGCTGGCAGCGCTGGTTCTTCGTGCTGCTGGCGGTGGTGATAAGCGTTGCCCTGGCCACCTGGCTTAAGAAAACACCCCGCGGCGACTGGAAATCGGCCCTGCCGCTGGCGCTGGTGATCGGCGGGGCGGTGGGCAACCTGATCGACCGCCTGCATGCGGCCCAGGTGACCGACTTCATCGAGGTGTACTGGCGTACCTATTACTACCCGGTATTTAACGTGGCCGACTGCGCCATTTCCGTGGGTGCGGTGCTGCTGGTGCTGGGCAGCCTGTTCCAGGGGAAGAAAACCACCACCGTGCGATAATCGCCGCCATGGATATCCTCCTCGCCAATCCCCGTGGGTTCTGCGCCGGCGTCGACCGCGCCATCGCCATTGTCGATCGTGCGCTGGAATCTTACGGCGCCCCCATCTATGTCCGGCACGAAGTGGTGCATAACCGCTACGTGGTGGAGCGCCTTCGGGCAGACGGCGCCGTCTTCGTCGAGGAACTCACCGACGTCCCTGACGGCGCCACGGTGATCTTCAGCGCTCATGGCGTGCCCAAGGCGGTGCGCGAGGAAGCTGATCGCCGAGGTCTCACCGTATTCGACGCCACGTGCCCCCTGGTGACCAAGGTGCACATGGAAGTCGCCCGCCTGGGACGCGCCGGCTACGACGTGGTGCTGATCGGCCATGGTGGCCATCCGGAGGTCGAGGGCACCATGGGCCAGTGGAACCGCGCCCACACCGGCACCATCCACCTGGTGGAATCGGTGGAGCAGGTGGCAGGCTTTGCCCCGGCGCAACCGGAAAAGCTCGCCTTCGTCACCCAGACCACCTTAAGCGTCGATGACACCATCGCCATCATCAAGGCGCTGCGCGAAAAATTCCCGTCCATCGAAGGGCCGCGCAAGGACGATATCTGCTACGCCACGCAGAACCGCCAGGATGCGGTGCGCCGGCTCGCCGACGCAGTGGACCTGGTACTGGTGGTGGGTTCGGTCAACAGTTCCAATTCCAACCGCCTGCGCGAGCTTGCCCAGAAGCAGGGCGTGCGTGCCTACCTGATCGACGGCGCCGAGCACATCGAGCAGGCATGGCTGGAAGGCGCCAGCCGCGTGGGAGTAACCGCCGGTGCCTCCGCCCCGGAGAAACTGGTCAGGGAAGTGATCGCCCGCCTGCAGTCCTGGGGCGCGGGCACGGTGAGCGAACTGGACGGGGAAGCGGAGAACATCACCTTCGCCCTGCCACGCGAACTGCGCATGGCCGCGGGTTGAGGCTTGCTTCCTAAGGCTCGGCCCCCTAAAATTTCGCCTCTTCGCCGGAATAGCTCAGTTGGTAGAGCGGCGCATTCGTAATGCGTAGGTCGTAGGTTCGATTCCTATTTCCGGCACCAATGATGGCTCCAGGGTTGCCCGCAGGCGTCCCCCGGCAAGCCCAGAAAGCCCACCGCAAGGTGGGCTTTTTTGTTGGCGCCATCCCATGCGCTTCTGGCTTTTCGGCCGGTCGTCGTGATGCTCCCAGCGGTTCATCGATCCCTTGACGGTTGGCTTGCACTTGCTGACCGACACCTCCTTGGCCCGCCTGGATAGATGCCGGGCGTTGCCGACATTTGTTTCGAATCGAATGCTTTTCACGAATTTAATTCGTGGCAGGTCGGGAAATCCAATTGTATGACTATGCGCTGTTAATTCGACTCCAGAAAATGCCTAGCCAACGACGGTTATTACGCTCCTCATTCACGTGAAGAGTCCTGCCCGCCTCGCGTATACGTTTCATCGACGTGAGTGCCGATTAAGCGCAGTAATAACTATGAAATGTGCTAATTCCGTGCATCCGGCAGTGCACGTTTCCACCGATTCTGCAGAGGCGCAGATTGTACGGTCGCGATGATCAAGCAGCGTTCGCTCTATATCAGAAAGCACTTCACGTCATCGAAGTAATTCGAACAAAGGGGATCACGTTCGGACTTTCGCGGTAGAGGAAAACCAGGGGAACCATCAAGCACGCATGTTGCCGGAACGTCGTTCCTGCATTCGTTCGAAGGTCGCTGCACCCGCTTTCCAGTGAGGCGTGATGCGGCCTGGGGATGAGCGTGCGCGCTTTATGGCCAACGCGTGCCTGGAAGCCGTGCTAACCACCCATGTCAGGAGAAACATCTTGAATCGCATCTACCGGCTCGTATGGAATCGTGCTCTCCGTGTTCTGCAGGTGGCGTCGGAGCTTTCCACGCAACGCAATGGAAGCCAGGCTGCGGGTGGTAGGTGTCTGTCGACACGGTTGTGGTTGAAGCCGTTGGCGATGGCCATGGTGTTGGCCACGCCCTGGCTGGGCGGCAGGGCATACGCTGCCTGCACGCCTGCCAATCCAACGGCGGGTGCAACCGTCACCTGTACTGGCGCGGCCAATATCCTTGCACCCAGCTATGCGGCCACCGCCAACAACCTGACCGTCAACGTGCAGGCGGGCGGGTCGGCGGGGGTGCTCCTGGGCATTGGCGGCACAGCGATGACGCTTACTGGCAACAACACCACCCTCAACAACGCCGGAACTATCGACCCAAGCCTGCTCGGCCTGCTCAGCCTGCTGTCATCGGGAACGTTCATCGGTAACAGTGCGGCGAGCACGGTGACGGTGAACAACCAGGCCACCGGCGTGATGAACGGCACCTCGGGCCTTCTCGGTGTCAGCATCAACGGCCTCACCGGCATGGCGTTGGCGACGCAGAACGGCACGGGCGGCGTCACCAATATTACCAATGCGGGAACGATCGGCGGCAACGCGCTGCTGGGCGTCTCACTCATACCGTCGGACATTCCGGTGGTCGCGGCCTACGGCGGCGCGCAGGTCAACTTCGTCAACACGGGTACCATTAATGGTCGCGTCGGCTTTCAGGCGTCCCAGACGCCGGGCACGGGTAATACCTTTGCCAATGCCGGTACGATCAACGGCGGCGTGTCGATGGGTATCAACAGCACCAATACATTCACCGCCGTTTCCGGATCGTCGGTGAATCTGGCAGGCGGCATCGGCCTGGACCTCAATGTCCTCGGGCTGGTGGGTGTGACCCTCGGCTTCGCGCCCACCGGCGTGGTCGACGGCGGCGCCGGCGGCAACAACACATTGGTGCTGCAGAACGTACTGCCCTCCTCGGGCACCGGTAGCGGAACGGGCGGCGCGATCAGCACCTTGTCCAGCGGCACGTACATCAACTTCCAGCATCTTCGCGTCAACAGCGGTACGTGGAATTTGCAGGGACCGCTGGTAAGCGGTGACGCCACGCTCAATGGAGGACTGGTCAATTTCAATAACGGCGGCGTCTTCGGCACGAATGCCGTCAGCGCCAATGGCGGCGCCATCGCCGCAAGCACCGGTGGCCTCACGCTCGCCAACAACATGACGCTCGGTACCGGTGGCCTCACGATCGCGGGCACCAACAATTTCACGCTGTCAGGCACGTTTTCAGGTTCCGGCGGACTGACGCAATCGAGCTCAGGCGTCACGACCCTCACGGGCGCCCATACTTACACCGGTCCCACCACCATCAGCGCCGGCACGTTGGCCCTGGCTTCGGCGGGCGCGTTGCCCTTGACGGGGCCGGTGAACCTCTCCGGCGCCACCGCTATCTTCGATATCTCTGGCACCGCGTCAGGTGCCACCATCGGATCGCTAACCGGTGTTGCAGGCAGCCAGGTCACGCTGGGCCCGCGCACGCTCACAACGGGTGATGCGAATAACACGACGTTTGCCGGCAGCGCCTCGGGTACGGGAGGAGTGGTCAAGCAAGGCACGGGCACGCTAACGCTGGCCGGCGCAAATACGTATATCGGCGGCACCACCGTCAGTGCAGGCGTCCTGTCGATCGCCGGCGGCGGTTCATTGGCGGCGACCGGCGCGCTGACGCTTGGCGCGGGCACGGCGTTGGACATTTCCGGTGCCACGGCGAACCAGGCCATCGGCGACCTGACGGGCGCCAGTGGCAGCCAGATCCTGCTCGGCGCACGCACGCTCACCGCTGGTGGTGCGGCCAGCACGCTATACAGTGGTGTCATCAGCGGCGGCGGGGGGTTGGTCAAGCAGGGCGCGGGCACGTTGACCCTTTCGGGCGCCAACACATACGCCGGTGGGACCACCATCAACGCCGGTACCTTGCAGGGCGATACCACCAGCCTGCAGGGAAACATCCTCGACAACGCCACCGTGGCGTTCAACCAGGCCGGCAACGGCCTCTATGCAGGCGTCATCAGTGGCACCGGCGATCTGGCCAAGTCCGGTGCCGGCACGCTGACACTCGGCGGCGTGAACAGCTACACGGGCAACACGCGGATCGATGCGGGCACTCTGGCGCTGGCTGCGGGAAGCAGCATCGCCTCATCCAGCGGCGTGACGTTGGCCACCGGAGGTACGTTCGATCTCTCCGCGGCGGGCAACCAGACGCTGGGCCTGTTGAACGGTGCTGGCGGCACCGTCGCCCTGGGTGCGAACACGTTGACGTTGAATGGTGTCGGCAACGCTACGTTCGGCGGTGTGCTTGCCGGCAGCGGCGGGCTGGTCATGAATGGTTCGGGCACACAAACGCTGACCGGCGCAAACCTCTATGCCGGCGGCACGCTCATCGAGAATGGCACGCTCGCCCTGGGTGCCGGCGGGTCGCTGGCTGCCGGATCACCGGTTACCCTAACCGGTGGCGTGCTGGATCTCTCCACCAGCGGCAACCAGTCCATTGCAAACCTGGGTGGCACGGGAGGCCAGGTGCAGTTGGGCGGCGGCAGCGCGCTGACGGTCGACAGCGGCAACTTCGCCGGAGCGATCACCGGAAACGGCAGTCTGATCAAGGCGGGCTTGGGCAACCTCGTGCTGGACGGCGCCAACAGCTACAGCGGCGGAACGCAAGTCGTGTCCGGTGGGCTGGTCATTGGCAGCGATGCAGCGCATGGCGCGGCCGGCATTCAGAGCGATGTCAGCGTGGCATCCACCGGATCCATTGGCGGCTTCGGGCACGTCGATGGCAACATCGATGTGCTTGCCGGCGGACATCTGGCGCCCGGAGCGCCGTCGGGGACGTTCACCGTCAACGGCAACCTGACGCTGGCGCAAGGCAGCCTGATCGACGCGTCCTTCGGGGCGCCCGGCCCCGACTTCAACACACCCGGCGCAAGCCATGGCGTTCAGGTCAACGGCAACCTCGCCTTGAGTGGCGCGGCGCTCACGCCCGTCGACGCGGGCGGCTTCGGCCCGGGCCTGTACAACCTGTTCAACTACACCGGCACGCTGACGCAGGCCAACGGCGGCATTTCCACGCCAGTGGGCTATGCCATCCAGAACCTCACGGGTAGCAAGCAGATCAACCTGATCAATGCGCTGGGTATCGATCTGAACATCTGGAACGCGGACGGGCTGGCCAGCCCCACGCAGATGGGTGGCGGCAGTGGCGTGTGGTCGCAAGTCAATGCCAACTGGACCGATGCGACGGGCAGCATCACCGGTGTGCGTTCGCCAGCGGATGCATTCGTCATCTTCGGTGGCAACGCGGGGACGGTCACGGTCGATGGCGCGGGCGGTGCACAGCCGGTGACGACGCAAGGCATCCAGTTCGCCAGCGACGGCTATCATCTCAACGGCGATGCGCTGGGACTGG
This sequence comes from Pinirhizobacter soli, assembly GCF_015905305.1. Classification (GTDB taxonomy): domain Bacteria; phylum Pseudomonadota; class Gammaproteobacteria; order Xanthomonadales; family Rhodanobacteraceae; genus Pinirhizobacter; species Pinirhizobacter soli. The sequence goes on along the minus strand of NZ_JADZLQ010000001.1, from coordinate 987,854 downwards.
TAGCGCCCTCGGCGGGCGCATACAGCGAAATCCGCGTGGGCGATGGAAGTGCAGCCAGCGCCGGCTGGACCGCCACCATCGATAACGCCATTGCAGGCAATGGCTTGCAGAAGACGGGTGATGGCACATTGGTATTAAACGGGGCAAACACCTATACGCAAGGCACGCAGCTGGTCGCCGGCACGCTTTCGGTATCGTCCGACGCGAACCTCGGTAGCTCTGGCAATGCCGTCGATTTTGAAGGCGGCACGCTGCAGGTCACCGGTACCGCCTACACCAGCACGCCGCGAGCGATTGTATTCGGCGCAGCCGGCGGTGGCTTCGACATCGCGGACGCCGCCAACACATTTACCGTCGCGCAGCCGCTGACGGGCACGGGTAGCCTGACCAAGCTCGGGGACGGCACACTGGTGCTTGCGGGCGCCAATGCCTACAGCGGTGGCACCACGATCAGCGCCGGCACCTTGCAAGGCGACACGGGGAGCCTGCAGGGCAACATCACGGATAACGGGTCACTGGTATTCAACCAGGGAACGGATGGTACGTTCGCAGGCGTAGTGTCGGGCACAGGCTCGCTCACCAAGGACGGTGCCGGCACGCTGACGCTTGATGGCGCCCATACGTATACCGGCATCACGTTGATCGACAACGGTACGCTCAAGATCGGGCCTGCCGGCAGCCTGGCCAGCTCCGCTGGCGTGGGACTGGCCGCAGGGACGACGCTTGATCTTTCCGGCAGTGGCGATCAATCGCTGGGCTTGCTCAATGGCGCGGGTGGCACGGTGGATCTGGGGCCCAACACCCTGACATTGACGGGAACAGGCAACGGAAGTTACGCCGGTACGATCATCGGCTCGGGCGCCTTGGTGAAGGATGGCGCAAGCACGCAGACACTGTCCGGCACCAATCTCTACTCCGGTGGCACCACCGTCAATGACGGCGCTCTCATCCTGGGTGCTGGCGGAAGCCTCGCGGCTAACTCCGACGTCACCGTGAACGGCAATGGTGTCCTGGATGTCTCCGCCGCCGGTAACCAGGCGTTGGGCAATTTCAACGGCAACGGCGGACAGGTGCAGCTGGGCGGCAATACGCTGGGCGTTGGCGCAGGCACGTACGACGGCGTCATTGCGGGAACAGGCGGTCTGCAGAAATCCGGCAGCGGCACCCTGACGCTCAATGGCAGCAATACGTACACCGGCCCCACGCAGGTGACGGCAGGCACGCTGCTGGTGGGTGATGCGGCACACGCGTTGGCGAGCGTCCAGAGCGATGTTACGGTGGCCAATACAGGGGTGCTTGGCGGTTTCGGACAGGTCAACGGCGATGTGGTCGTGCAATCAGGCGGACATCTTGCACCGGGCAATCCCGTGGGCATATTCACCGTCAACGGCAACCTCCTGGCTGAACAAGGCAGCCAGCTCGATTTTTCATTCGGCGTGCCAGGCGTAAACAGCAACACGCCAGGGCAGGGCCATAACGTGCAGGTCAATGGCGACCTGACGCTGGAAGGCGCGGCGCTGAACCCAAGGGACGCCGGAGGCTTTGGGCCTGGCCTGTACAATCTTTTCGACTACACCGGCACGCTGACACAGGCGAACGGAGGCATAACCCCGCCCGCCGGTGGCTATACGATCCAGTACCTCACTGGCAGCAAGCAGGTCAACCTGATCACCACCGCCGGCATGGCGCTGAGTTTCTGGAATGCCAACGGCCTGGCAAGCGCCACACGGATGGGGGGCGGTAATGGCGTCTGGGCGCAGGCGAATGCGAACTGGACAGACGCACAAGGCGCTGTCACCAGCGTGCGCGTACCCGTCAATGCGTTCGTGATCTTTGGCGGCGACGCCGGCACGGTGACAGTCGATGACGCCGGTGGCACGCGGCCGGTGCCCACGCTGGGCATCCAGTTCGCCACCGACGGCTACCACCTCAATGGCGATACCCTGACGCTGGACAGCGCGACGCAGACACCGCTCAGCGAAATCCGGGTGGGCGACGGCAGCGCGGGAAGCGCCAACTGGACGGCCACGATCGACAACGTGCTCGTGGGCGCCGGCGTCAACAAAACGGGGCTTGGAACCCTCGTGCTCAATGGCGTCAATGCGTACACGCAGGCAACGCAACTCACCCAGGGCACATTATCCGTATCGTCCGATGCGAACCTGGGTGCGCCTTCGGCGGGTATCGACTTCGAGGGCGGCACGCTGCGCGTTACTGGCACTGCATTCGACACGACGGCACGCGCGATCACCCTTGGCGCGGCCGGTGGTGGGCTGGATATCGCCGATACCGGCAATACCTTCACCGTGTCGCAGGCACTTACCGGCGCAGGCGGGGTGACCAAGCTCGGTGACGGCACGCTGGTGCTTGCCGGCGCCAACACCTATAGCGGTGGCACCACCATCAGCGGGGGCACGCTGCAGGGCGACAGCTCAAGCCTGCAAGGCAATATCACCGACAACGCAGCGCTGGTATTCGATCAGGCCGGCGATGGCACGTTCTCCGGCATCGTTTCCGGCACGGGTTCGGTCACCAAGCAGGGCGCCGGCATGCTTACGTTGAGTGGCGCCAACACGTATGCCGGTGGCACCACGATCAGCGCGGGCACGCTTGCGGGAAATGCCACGAGCCTGCAAGGTGCGATCCTCGACAACGGCTCACTTGTCTTCAACCAGGCAGTCGACGGCACGTTCCAGGGCAGCATCACCGGTACGGGCACCTTCGCCAAGACTGGGCAAGGCATGCTGCTCCTCACCGGGCAGAATGCATTTGCCGGAACCACCTCCATCGAAGATGGTTCACTGGCAGTGGGCAATGCAACGACGCCCTCGGCCACGCTGGGCGGTAACGTTACGGTGCAGGCAGGAGGCACCTTGCTGGGCAGTGGCACCATTGAAGGCGACGTGACCAACAACGGCGTCATCCATCCTGGCAACCCGGTCGGCACATTGACCATCGATGGCAACTTCACGCAGAACGCCAGCGGCAAATTCATCGTGGAAATTGCCGCCGACGGTACGGGCAGCCAGCTTGCGGTAAGCGGCAAGGCATCGCTGGCGGGCAGTGCATTGCTCGTGATGCCGTCGAGCAACTGGCAGGCCAATGCGGACTATCGCATCCTCACCGCGAACGGCGGCGTTAGTGGCCAGTTCGGACTGGTCAATTCCAACTTCGCCTTCGTCAATCCCACGCTTGTGTACGACGCCACCAGCGTGGGGCTTTCGCTACAGCGTAATGCGGTGACTTTCCCATCCACCGCTTCCACCCGAAACGGTCAGGCCGTGGCCGCCGCGACCGAACAACTGGGTCCTGGCAATCCGGTCTACGACGCCGTCGTGATCCTGGACCGACCCACCGCGGCTGCGGCGTTCCAGCAGCTGCAAGCGGACATCCACGCCAGCACGCGCACGGCCATCCTGGACAACGACCGCTACGTCCGCGATGCCGTCAATGCACATCTATCTGGAACGACGAGCCAGGCCAGCGGAAGCGAGGCTAACACCGCCGAGGGCGGATCGGTATGGACATCCGTGTGGGGACACTGGGGTGACCATGACAGCGATGGCAATGCCACGGAGCTCTCGGCCAATGGCAGCGGTATCGCGCTTGGTGCCGATACCAGCATAGGAAGCGCCGGCCGCGTGGGTGCGCTCGTGGCAAAAGGCCAGGGCACGGCGCGCAGCTGGACGCCGGATACATCCTCCCGCCACGTCGACAGCTACGCGGGCCTCTACGCCGACTTCCGCCTCGATGCCTTCCACCTGCAGGCCGGGGCCATATACGGCTGGCAGAAGGTGACGGCCAATCGATTCATCGCGGTCGACAATATCCGTGGCTCGGCGGGCAGTCGCTACGACGCCAACACCAGCCAGGGCTACCTGGAGGGCAGCTACGAGGTCGGCATTGGCCATTCGTCGCTCGCACCATTCATCAATATCGCCTATGACCATCTGAGTACCGATCCCATCCACGAGCACGGCAGTGTCGCCGCCTTCAATGTCGATGGCGAGGGAAGCTCGATCACCGTGGGTACGCTGGGCGCACGTGGCAACTTCCAGCTCAACGACGATGGCGGCCTGCGCGCGATTGTGAGCCTGGGTTGGCAGCACGCCTGGGGCGATGTCACGCCGATGAACAGCATGCGTTACGTAGCGGGCGGTCCATCGTTCACCATTGCTGGCGTGCCGGTGGCGAAAAACGCGGCGGCCTTCACGGGTGGCGTCAGCTTCCTGGTGGCCCCGAAGGTATCGGTCGATGCCACCTATAGTGGCCAGTTCGCCAGCCACGCCACCGATCAGGCTGCTCGCCTGAGCCTGACCTGGATGTTCTGACGAAGACACGGCGACCGGCCTCGCCGGTCGCCGTTCACCATGACCTATGGCACCGTGCCTTGGCTTTCCGCGGCGTGGAAGATAGCCTTGCGCGAGGCCATCCAGGCCAGGGGAAACCGATGAATACCTACGTGATGGACGTTCCGCCGCCGCTGCCGATCGACGCGCGTCCTGCCTGGAAGCGCTGGCTGATCGATTCTCCGCTGGCGCGGATCGTGATATTCGCGGCCTTGTTGGCAGCGTCGCTCACGTTGTTCAACTTCGCGCTCAAGCTAGTCGGTCTGCCCAGTGCGGGGCTGGATTCGATAACGCCGGCATCCACGTTGCGACGGCTGGTGATGATCATCCCGTTCGTATTGTCGTATTGGATCCTGGTGCGCTTCATCGAGAAGCGACGCATCGCCGAACTGGCGCCCTCGCGCGCGCCGGTGGGTATCCTGACGGGCCTGGCGGCCGGCGCGCTGCTTTTCAGCACGATCGTCGGCGTGATCGCGCTGGCCGGTGGCTACCAGATCGGTGGCTACAACAATGATGTTGCCTGGCTAGCGCAGATTGTGATGCTGGGGATTGCCCCGGGCATTACCGAGGAGATCGTCTGCCGCGGTGTTCTGTTCCGGATCGTTGAAGAGGGCTTGGGCACGTGGGCCGCGCTGGTGATCTCGGCGTTGTTCTTCGGCGCCGCACACCTGGGTAACCCGAACGCCACGCTTTGGAGTGCGATGGCCATCGCCATCGAAGCCGGCCTGTTGTTCGGCATGCTCTACAACGTGACCCGCTCGCTGTGGCTTTGCATGGGTCTGCATGCGGCCTGGAACATCATGCAAGGCTCGGTGTATGGCATTTCGGTTTCCGGCATCGCGGAGAAGGGCTGGATCGCGCCGCGCATTTCCGGGCCGGACTGGCTAACCGGCGGCAGCTTCGGCGCCGAGGCATCAGTGGTTGCGCTGGCCTGCTGCAGCGTGCTCACCGTAGTGCTGGTGGTGGTGGCCGTGCGGCGTGGGACTTTGGTGGCGCCCTCGTGGGTGCGCCGCCGGCGTGGACAATCAACCCCCTGAGGCTCTGAGGGCAGGCAGGAATGTCTGGATGAACCACGCGAGCACAATGGGGCCGACCGTCGCACCGATAGTCCACAGCATGCGCGATTGCAACTTGAGCAAGTGTTGCTCAAGCTTCCGGTCAAGGCGTGAATCCATGGCGGTTATAGCCAGGCGCATGTCACCCATTTCATGGCGCAGGCTGCCAATCTCGCCACGCAGTTCCGTGAACTGTTCCTGCCGCTTGGATGATTCGGCCTGAATGGTGTGCCACATCTTGCCAAAATCGACTCGTAGCTCGTCTACATCACGACGTATGTAGGCGATGTTTACTTCCATTCGGGCCATGCGATCGTCCATGCCCGGATAGTTATGTGCTTTGAGGAATTCGTCAACCGTCGATGGCTGTTCCCTGCAAGGAATATTTGAGTTGGTCGCGTCCATGATGGCGGCCTGTCGATCGCACGGAGGGACGACAATACTGCCGTGTGGCGATGCTTGCGTATGTCGGACTCATGCGCCGACTATTATCGGCGGCGCATGAGTCCCTTACGACGGCTATTTAGCTCACAACCTGCCGAACAGGCCGGCCTTCATAGCGCCTGAGGTGAAATACCCGGTGCAGGTTGTTTGCTCCCATCCACCCGCCGCCAGCCGCGGCGAGCAACGCCAGGAAACCGCTCAGGAACGACACCCACATCGCAAGCGACGTGTAGTGCGCCACGCGATCAGCCTGCGCCAGGGTTGTATTGCGTGCAGCCTGGGTCTGCGCCGCCATCGATGCGAGCAGGCGTTGCGCCTCGGCGCCGGTAGGTCCTCGCGCTTCGATCAACCGTCGCGCGGCATCGTCGTGGCCGGCGAGCAAGGCGGCGGTGACAGCCGAGTCGTTGCGTTCGCCGCGAAGCGCCTGGTGAACCTGTTCGTCGAGGATGGCAACTTCTTCGGCGGCAGGGCCGCTGGCGACGATCGCAGCGGTATTGCCACCACGCGTGTTGTTGTCGTGGCTGGCCGCTGCCATGGCAACGCTACCTGCCGCTGCATGACCCAGCCCCATGGAAATGAGCAACGCAGTTGCGGTGATGGAAAGGCCCCAAACGGCCACGCCCTGCAACGCGCCCATGGTGTGATCCACCTGGTTGTCGAACCAACTGGCCGCCATTCCGCCAAGGAACAGGGCGGCAGCCCAGGTCAATACGAACCAGATGCCCGTGCCGATGCCTACGCCTTTGGCGGTGCTTGCCAGGTCTGTGGCGTCAAAGGCCGCAAAACCCAGGGCCATGCCCGCTACATAAAGTAATCCAGCTACCGCCGTGGCAACCAGCCAGCCGGCGATGATGGCGCGCCAGGACAGGCGCGGATAAGTGACGACGACGTCAGTCGCGGAATTTGCTACGTAAGCCATGGGATATCTCCGTGCGTTGGGGATCAGGCGCAACCGCGCAGGAGCGCGATCAGGATCAGCACGGGGATGGGCACGCCGAGCAACCACAGCACGACGTAGCCGATACCGCCTTTCTGCTTGCCGGGCGCTGCAACGCCCTTGGACTCAGGTATTTCGTTCATTCACCGCCTCCCTCGTCCGGGTGCTCCGGACGTTCCGTGTCCGGAGGCTGGACGCGGCGCCGTGGAGCGCCGGTGACGAGGGGGTGAGGGGGCGGCTAGATCAACGCACCCAGCCGCCGCGGCTGTAGTACCAACCCGGACCGCGATGGTCCCAGCGTGGCGGAGCCCAGCGATAGCCCGGACGGCCACGGACCCAGTAGCCGCCGATCCAGACATGGCGTGCGCCGTTCCAGCGCCAGTAGCCCGGCGCCCAGACGTAACCCGCACGCGGCGGCGGTACGCGTTCAAAGCGCGGCGGTGGCGGGGCGACGCGGGTGGTAACGACCACCACCTCGCGGGCTTGCACCGGCGCGGTATAGGCGGTGGCGCCAAGGCCAAGGCCGGCAAAAGCCGCCAGGGCGAGAGTTCGGGTGATGCGGTTCATTTGTCACTCCTCCAGTAACAGCGGACCCTTGTGTCCGCGGCAGGATGAAAAAACGGTTGCCGACACGGTGCGTTGACGACGCGTGCCAAGCCCGTTCAGGTTTCACTGGCCTTTCGCTTGGCTCAAGCATCCCCACCCACCGCCGATACCTGTGAGTAGACCGGAATGACACGGGGAAAGCATGGACGGCAGCACCGAGGCGTGGCTTAACGATGCACTGGCTGAGTATTCGGCCGGTTTCGGCGAGCACGCGGACATGCTCGATCCACGCGGCGAACTGACCTCGGCTTTGACCCGCTTCGGTGCGAACCCATACGCCATCGAAGCCTGGCACCTGCTCGACGGCGATTTGTCCGGGATGAGCCAGGAAATGAAGCGGCTGATGGCCTTCGACGTGTTCTGGATCGTCGAACGCGCCTTTACCGACCGGGACGGGCTGGAGTGGGCCTCGCCAGATGACGCCGGCCTGCATGGCCGTGCCGTGCTGCATGCGATCGACACCCTGATGCGCATGGACACGCACCTGTTCGAGCAGGCCTGTGCCAAGGGCGAAATCGGCCGGGCGGTGGAGGGTTACTTGGCCACGCGCGGCACCTGGATTCCGCAGGTGGACAGCCGGGCCGAGTACGCCGATCTGCTGCGGGCATCCTTGATGGGCCTTCGCACCGACGTCGGCAGCTGGGTGCAATCCAACGCCGACCAGGCTCGCCAGGATCATGTCAGCCGCCAGCGATTGCGCATGGTGCGCGAGCTGTACGATCTCTTCCACCAGCACCTGGGCCAGAGTCCATCGCCGGTGGTCGCCGCCCTGGTCAACGCCACCTTCCCGCGCCTGGCCCCGATCGATGCCGACCACGTGGCCGTTTTGCTTGGCAAGTGCGACCCTTCGGCCAATGAGCCGGACTATTCGCCCCTGCAAGACCACGCCTGAGCGGCTTCATCCAACCTTCGCCCGTCGCGGCGCTAAGATGCCGGCCGACTCCTATGGAGACGTCCGATGACCCGTGAAGACGATTCCCTGATCACCGTCCGTGCCCCGCGCTCGGATGAAGGCAGCATCCGTTACGGCTGGAGCTACACCGTGCTCAACGACGACGGCCACACGATCCTGGCCACCAGCGATAGCGGCAGCTTCACTTACGAAACAGAAGCCCTGGCGCTCAGCGAGGGTTGGCGCGAAGCCCGCGAGGCGCAGAAGCATGGGCTGCACAAGCGCCGGGAGCGCTAGGCCGCGCGCGGATTGGGAAGGCTGGCCAGCGGGTGATCGTCCGTGAAGCGCCACTCGGGAAGACCCGGCACGCGGGCCGACGGCTCACCTTCGCGCAGCGCGTTCACGGCGGCCTCGGGTGTTTCATGGCGCCCGTATTCGGCATCGTTGATCAGGGCGCGCCACTGGCGGCCATGGCGGATAATCCGGGCGATCCCCAATCGGGTTGGGGCGACGTATTGCGCGAGCACGCTTGAAACTCCAGGGCGTTCGAAGGCCGCGCAAGTTAACCATCGGGTTGTGACCATCTCGTCACGGCGGCGGGACAATCCAAACCCTTGTTCAGGTTAATCCAGGGGCTTGGCCGGCACAAAGGGGGACACCGGGTCGCTGGCGGGGAACGTCTCTTCCAGGGCCTGGTCCTGGTTATCGCTCTCCTGGAGCTTTCGCCGGGCTTTTTCCCCAGCCGTTTCTGGATGGGTCGGCTGGCCATGGTCGGGGTGGTGGACGTCTTTGCGGTCGTGGCTGGACATGGGGCTGCCTCCTCGGCGGCGGGTTCATGGCCATTGACGCCCGGGGGCGGTGAACCGGCCGTATACCGTTTGTCGGCGGAATCTAACCGCTCGTCGCCCGGCGCTGGCGCCCTGCCGGAACCTTAAGACAGGATGTATGCGTCGGAAAGGGATTGGGGGAAGCACCGTGGCAAAGTCGCCGTCGTCGCGCGTCCAGCGTGGCGTCTCATTGCTCGAAGTTCTGGTCGCCATCGTGATTTTCAGCGTGGGCGTGCTGGGTCTCGCCCTGATGCAGCTGAAGGGCGCGCAGTTCACCAAGCAAGCCGGTGCACGAACCGTGGCGGTGCTGCAGTCCCGCAGCCTGGCCGACGCCATGCGGGCGAACCCCGCCGGCGTGTTCGGGGTCAGCCAGGCCAGCCTCATTGCCGCCAAGAATGGCGATGTCAGCGCCAGTTACTACAAGTACACCAGCGGCATTCCTGATGCCAGCAAGTGTGGCGATGACCCGTGCAGGGTTGCCGCGGCGGACATTACCAACTGGATCAACCAGATCAGCAGCACGCTGGCCGTGCCCGTAGGTACCGTGGGCATTGCCTCGATCACGCCCAGCACCACGCGCGGCACGCTCACCATCACCACCACGTGGAACGGCCTGTCGCAAAGCCGCGACAGCACCGGCACCGATACCAATAACGAAAGCTACTCTTTCGACTACCTGCCATGACCATGACGCGAACGGCCAAACCCGTAAGGCAGCGGGGTTTCTCCCTCGTCGAAATGATGATCGCGGTGGTGCTTGGCATCGTGGTGGTCGGTGGCCTGATCAACCTGTTCATTGCCAATCGCAAGGGCTACCAGCTTCAGTCCGGCGCCAACTACCTGCAGCAGAATATTCGCGTGGCCTCCGACCGCCTCGGCTGGTCGCTGCGCATGGCCGATTTCTGGGGCGGTAACGCCTATACCGACATCAACATCAATTCCACCGCGACGGGTGCGATCACCTCGGCGGGCGGTAGCTGCACCCAGGCATGGGCGACGTCCCTGGCGCCCAACAGCACCGGTGGCGGCAGCGTATTCGGCTACAGCGGTTCGACGACCTTTCCCCTGGGCGCGGCCTGCATCGGCACCGCGGCGAACTACGTCAAGGGCAGCGACGTCATCGTGATGCGCTACGTCGACACGCAGATCCTCTCACCGGGCCCAGTCCCGGCCGAGGCCGCCACCATCGCTGCCAATCCCAACCAGGTATACCTGGTGACAGCGGTGGGAGGGCAAGCCACGCTGTTTGCCAACAGCCCGGTTCCAACCACCCCGACCAATTCCAGTTCCATCCGCCAGTACGTATACCCGTATCGCGTGGATATGTACTACCTGCGTCCATGTAGCGCGCCAGCGGGAGCGGCGTGTGCCGCCACCGATGACAACGGCGCGCCGCTGCCCACGCTGATGCGTCAGTACCTGCGCTCGGATGGCACATTCGTTTCCGAAGCAGTCGTTGACGGCGTGGAACAGATGAAGGTGGCCTATGGTGTTTCGGTGTCCGGTGGTACTTCACCCGCGCCTACCAGTTACATGACGGCATCCGCGGTCACCGCCGCCAACGCCTGGGATCGCGTGGTGTCGGTGGCGGTCAGCGTGGTGGCTGTGTCGCCCGTGCGCGACATTGCCGTGCCGCACGAAGCTACCTACAAATTGAGTTCGGATTGCACGTACAAGATCGCCGCCGCTGGCACGGACGTCACGGCCTGCGCCAACTTCACCCCTTTCGGCGACAAGCCCTGGCAGTACACCCGGGCCGTGCAACAGTTCGTGGTGCAACTGCGCAACCGGAACGAGAACTGACCATGACCAAGCACGACATGCTCCGGTTTCGTCGCATGGGCCATCAACAGGGCGCCGCCCTGCTGGTGGGCCTGATCTTCCTGGTGATGCTGTCGCTGGTGGCGATCATCGCCATGCGCGGCACCCTGCTTGAAATGAACCTGGTCAACGCCACGGCCAAGCACGAGCAGGCCTTCGAGACCTCCGAGGCTGCGCGCGCGGTGCCCCTGGCACTGTTCGACCAGCACGTGTTCTATCGCGGCTGGCCCACCACCTGGGGTGGTGCGATCGCCATCACCGACTTCAACCCCGCGGTGACCTTCGCCAATACCCCATTGTGGTTGACGAAGATGGACCCGGCCAACGGCGGCCTGCAGAAGCAGTGCGGCAGCCCGATGAATTTCTATACCGATCCCACCTGCGTTACCCGCGCCGCGGGGTATTACTACGATCCTTCCCTGTGGGATACCGACGTGGTGCTGACAACGTGCACCACCACGTCCGATACCTGCACGACTGCCCAGCAGGCGGTGACCAAGATCGCCATCGTCAAGGACGGTTCGGTGGTCAGCGCCGGTGCCGGCGGTGCCCAGGCGCAAGGCTACTCCAGCAAGGGCGTGGGCTCGGCCACCGGCGGCGGTTCGATGATTTTCCAGATCAAGAGTGCGTCGGTGGTGCCCGGTGGCGGCACGGCGACCACGATTACCCAATACAACCAAGTCATCAAGTAACAGGGGCAATCCATGGCCAGGTTCAAGCGTTCATACCAGGCGACCGTCGCCTGCCTGCTGATCGGGATGCTCTCCTGCGCAGCCCTGTGGGCGCAGTCCGCAGCCACCACCGGCCAGATCTCCGACCTTACGTCGATGACGATGTCCAACTACGAGGCCTTCCCACCGGGCTCCGTGGCCACCGCCGCGCCGAAGGTGGCGCCGCTGATCATGCTGGTGATGTCGCGCGACGAGCAGCTGTTCAACAAGGCCTACCCTGATTACACCGACCTTGATAACGACGGTACGGTGGATACCACCTACAAGAACAACTTCGATTACAACGGCTACTTCGATCCGAATCTCTGCTACACCTACGCCGGCGGCACGTTCAGCGCCACCGGCTCCGCTACGGCGCATGCGTGCTCGGCCTCGCTTGGGCCCTGGAGCGGCAACTTCCTCAACTGGGTGGCGATGAGCCGCCTGGACATCATCCGCTGGGTGCTTTACGGCGGCACGCGCAGCACCGATACCGCCGCTTCCACGGTGCTCGAGCGCGCGGAGATCCCCGACGACCTGCACGCCTGGGCGAAGGTCTATACCGGCAGCGACATCGGCAACTACACGCCGTTCACCAGTGCCGCCACGTTCTGCAACGTCTCCAACGGCAAGACCGGCGCCTTTACCACGCCCACCACCACGACGTCGGGCATTACGCCGGCGCCGGTGATCCGCGTGGCCGGTGGCCAGTGGCCGGACTGGGCCACCACCGCCAAGCTGCAGTGCCAGTGGAACGGCGCCGGCGAAGGCGACAGCAACCGTCCGAAGAGTGGCGGCGCCAACAAGGACTACACCGCACGCGTCACGGTATGTAAGCAGGACGGCAGCCCAACCGAGGCGTTCTGCGTTACCACTGGCACGAGCTTGAAGCCCGAAGGACTGCTGCAGAAATACAGCAAGAACGACAACACCACCGCCAAGCGTTTCGGCTTGATCACCAATGGCTGGAAAACCCCCCGCAAGGGTGGCCAATTGCGGCGCAATATCGGCAAGCTCGCCTACAACGACACCACGGTTGCAGGTTGCGCCACCGGCGATGAATTCAGCAATGCCGACGGTACCTTCTGCTACAAGCAGGGCACCAACACCAACGAAGGTATCGTGATCACGCTCGACCGGCTGCAGATCGTTGGCTGGACGGGCGCCGATTACGGCACCACCGGCACTACGGGTTGCTATTCACCTACCAATACGGCTTGGGGCGCCCGCAGTTATTTCATCCAGACCACCGCCACGATGTGCCCGGACTTCGGCAATCCTCTGGCCAGCATGTATGCCGATGCCCTGCGGTACATCATTGGCGACACAGGTCCTTCGCAGACTGGCGACACCACGCTGCCGACGCCGGCATGGGTTGACCCCTATGGCACCGATAGCGGTGCGACGAAGCCGCGCAACCAGCCCTGCGCCACCTGCTCGATCGTGGTCATCAGCAGCGGCCTGAACAGCTTCGATAGCGAAAACGTATCGAGCGTGGAGAACATGAATTCGGCCGCGACGCTTACCAACAAGGTGCAAACACTTGAAGGAATAAGCGGCAACTACCTGCTTTCGACCTACTACAACACGTCCACGCTGACCGGCGCGCCAACCAATGGCACGCTCACGTCCGTAGGCAACTTCAGCGATATCTCCATCTGTACGCCGGCCACCATCGGCAACATGTCGACCCTGGTGGGCGTGTGCCTGGGAACGCCCGGGCAGGGCGGTTCGTATTTCATCGCGGGCCTGAGCTACGGCGCCTGGACCACCTTGATCCGCACCGACGGCAAGGTGGACAGCAGCTTCCGGGTCAAGACCTACGGCATTTCGCTGTCGGACAACCTGCCTTCGTTCACGATTCCCGTGGGTTCGAAGAACATCTCGGTCTCGCCGACCTGTCGTGCCGACCCGGCGGGCGTGGGCACGTATTCCAGCTGCTATATCGGCTCGGTGTCGCTGGGCTCGCGCCAGAACCTCAACGGCAATACCACGTACGGGCTGGTGCCGACGACTTCCTATCCCAACGTGGGCAGCTTCTACTTCGTGTGGGAAGACTCCCAGTACGGCTCGGACCACGACCAGGACGCCACCAACGTCATTTCCTATTGCGTGGGCAGCAGCTGCCTTATGCCCTCGACGGTGAAGGCCGGCGGCGTGGCCATCTGTGATCCTATCGTGATCGCTGGTGCGATCAGCGGCGGCACCGGCGCAGGCACAAGCGGCAGTGCCTGCAACACCAACGGTACGCTCAAGAACACGCCCACCGCCACCACGCTGATCATGCGCAACCAGTGGCTGGGCTACAGCTCCGGCGGCATGTTCATCGGCTACCAGTTGGCGGGCACCACCGCCGATGGCGTGACGGAGTTCAACAATAGCGGCGTGACCTTCGGTTGTAACAACCTCGCTGATTCGGTCTGTAACTCCAATCCGCAGGTCACTACATTTACCGCCAGTTCCGCTGCGTCGGTAAGCGCCCTGCAGACTCCGTTGTGGTACGCGGCCAAGTACTCAGGCTTCAACGGCACCGCACCGGTGCTCGCTGCCGGGGCCGACCCTGCAAACTACTTCTTCGCGCGCAACGCGGGCAAGCTGAAGGACCAGCTCGACGCCGTGTTCCAGGCCATCGCCGCCAGCAGCGGCAACGACACCGGCAATGCGGGCCTGGCCGATTCCAGCAACGACTTCGTCGGCAACGGCCTGGCCTACCAGGTGAAGTACTACAGCCTCTTCGACGGTGTGGCATGGACGGGCAGCCTGCGGTCGTTCTGGACCGATGCCCAGGGCTTCTTGCGCGAGGGCGGCTTCAAGGACTCCGCGGGCAACCAGGTGCTGTCTTCGTCGGCGGCGTACATCGCCAGCGGCCGTCCGTCCAGCGCGGCGGCAGGCTCCGCCACACTTGCCACTTTCCGCTGCACGGCACCCCCGGGCAACGATCCGGCGACCGATCCAAATTGCACGCAGTCGAACACGGTAACGCCGGTGTGGGACGCGGCTGATCTGCTTAACCCCTATTACGACCCCACCAAGGCGGCCGATGCGACAGCGCTGACGAACATCCCGATACAGCGTAACTACGGCGACGCCGCGGACTCGGCGGCCAATCGTGGCCAGCGCTATATCTTCACCACCGTGGGCGTGCAACCGCAGAATCTGCTGTCGATCCTGACCGGCAAGGTCATGCAGAACGGTTCGGCGACCGGTGCCATCACCACGGGCGTGCAGGTTCCCTTCGTCTGGACGGATGCCACCGGCGACTGCATCACCAGCGACAATTCGGTGACACGTAGCAACAACACCACTTACACGGCCGTGACCGGCACGGGGCTGTGCGGCACGACGGCGAAGACGCTACTGGGCCTGAATTACCGCATCGGCAACTTTGGCCTGCTCAATGAGATCAGCAGCACCAGGGCTGCGGCGATGGTGAACTGGGTGCGCGGCCTGGAAGATACCGACGATTTCCGAAGCCGCAGTTCCGGCGGCGGCGCCGTGCCCCTGCAGAACGTCACAGCTTCCGCGCGTACCTACCGGCTTGGCGACATCGTTAATTCCTCGCCAATTGAAGTGAGCGTGCCGGCGGAATCGTTCGACTTGCTCTACAACGACAATAGCTACCTGGCCTTCCGCACCAACTACCTGCATCGCCGGCAGATGGTGTACGTGGGCGCCAACGACGGCATGCTGCATGCCTTCAACGCCGGGTTCTATACGGCAGCCCAACCCGCCGCTGGAACCACCGCGGCTACCTTGCCGACCCTTACCCGCACCTTGCCGTCAGGCACGACCGGCTCGCCGGTATCGACTTCCGGCAACAACTGGGCGCTGGGCCAGGAAGCCTGGGCGTATGTACCCAGCAACCTGCTGGCGCATCTGCGCTGGGTGGCGGACAAGAGCTACTCGCACGTGTTCTACGTGGACGGCTCGCCGACGGTGAGCGATGTGAAGATCTTCGGTAACGCCACGGCCACCGGCTGCAGCAGCGGTACGCCCAATGTCGACGCCCAGGGCCATGTCTGCGGTTGGGGCACGATCATGGTGGTGCCTTTCCGCACCGGTGGCGGCCCGATCAGCGTGAACACGCTCGGCTGCTCCGGCACTGCCGCCGCGTCGTGCCCGTCGACGGTGCAGACCTCCAATTCGTCCTACGTGATCATGGACATCACCGATCCGGAGCAGCCGCCGATCGTGCTGGGCGAGATCCCGTCCATCGCGTTCTCCGCCGATGGCAAGTCGTCGGTCCCCACCTTCACCACGCCGTCGCCTGCTATCGCCATTGAAAAGGATTCATCGGGCAACCTGAAGTTCTTCCTTGGCTTCGGCACCGGTCCCGTGGACAACGGCGGGCCGGGCAAGCTGGTGCAGGGCTCGCCCACCATCCCGCTCAATGCCTATATCTACGATCTGTCGAGCCTGGTTGGCAATGGCACCACCGAGGCGACGTTCGCCAAGCAGTTCTCCAACGGCCCGGCCAGCAGCTTTGCCGGCGACATGGTGTCCTCCGACTACGACCTGGATAACAGCGCCGAGGGCATGTACTTCGGCGTGGTGACCAATCCGTCGGCTGTCGGCGGTGCCTTTGGCGGCGGACTGTGGAAGATCGACCTGCGCACCTCAGCTGGCGTGGAAAGCCCCTTGCCGAGTGCCTGGAAGGGCCTGCTGCAGATCTACAACGGCGGCACGCCGGTAACGGTACGCCCAACCCTGGCCCGCGATCCGTCCGGACGCGACTTCATCTACTTCGGTTCAGGACGCGCCTTTACCGACGCGGACGATGCGGCCACGACCTCCCAGGGCACGCAGCAGCAGTACATCTATGGTATTTCCGACAATAGCCTGCTGCTGGGCCTGAACGCCGCATGCCAGACACTGGCGGTCAGCGATGCGAGCCTGTTCGTATCCACCAACGTACAAGTGCTAACCGACGGAACGCTCGGCGCCACCACCGCAGGTGCCACCACGCTTGCGAGCCTGACGTCGGCCTTGCAGGCCAAATCCACCACCACGCCGTTCTGCTTCACGTACTCCGGCTGGAAGCTGGCACTGACCCCGGGCGATGGCACCGCCAGTGCACTGGTGCCCTCCGAGCGCGTGGTGAACAGCCAGACCTTGCTCGGCGGCATCCTGTTGACGCCCACCTACGTGCCGCCGACCAAGGCGGATAAGGACGCCTCCAACAGCTCCGATTGCAATCCGAGCTCGGTATCCGGTACCAGCTACCTGTATGCGCTGAATTACATCACCGGTACCGCCGATAGCCATGCGGCCAGCTTTGGCAGCGCGGCAGGAAGTGGCGGCAAGGCGGGCGAGGTGTACAAGAAGACCACCATCGGCAAGGGCAAGGCGTCCGCGCCCAGCCTGCACACCACGCCAGGGTCCGGCGCGACGAAGGTCACCGCCTGCATGCAGATCGGCGACAAGGTGGTTTGCAAGGATGTCGGGACCATCAGCCCGGTGAACAGTCACCAGATTTCCTGGCGCGAGCCGGTGGATCAACAGTGAGGATGACCATGCCACGTTCCCGCGGTTTCAGCCTAATCGAGCTCATGATCGTGGTGTTGATCATCTCGATCCTGGCGGCGATAGCCCTGCCGTCCTACCGGTCCTACGTGCTGCGTTCGCACCGCGTGGATGCCACGCGCACGCTGCAGGACCTCGCCGCGCGCCAGGAGCGCTACTACTTCTCCAACAACAAGTACGCCACCTCGCTGGCCTCGCTCAACGGCACCTCGACCATGGCCGGGCAGTTCTACACGATCACCGACCCGATCAGCGCGACCTCCGTGGCTTACACCCTGGAGGCGACGGCCATCGGTGCGCAGCTGAAGGACAAGTGCACCCAATTCAGCCTTAACCGCGCTGGCGTGCAGGCGTCGAACAGTTCGACCACGGCCGACACCCTCAATTGCTGGGGCCGATGACATGCGTTGGGCAACGACAGGTCTGATGGTGGCGTTCTCCCTGTGGGCTGGCGTGTCGGCGGGGCAGGAGGTCTACAAGTGGAAGGACGCTTCGGGCGTGACCCACTATGACCAGCAGCCGCCGGCCAAGGTCAAGGCCAGTCGCCTGCAGCTGAAGAACGACCCGGCCGCTCCGCTGGTACCGGCGCCGGCGGCCTCTGCCGGCAGCGGCGCCAACCTTAGCGCCGCCGATGCGGCCTACCGGCGCACCGCCTGCGATACGGCAAGGCGCAACCTGCAGGCGTTGTTGACCAATGGCGTGGTGGTACAGAACGGCACCGCTACCCAGCCGGCCGATCCCAATACCGCCACGGCGCTGAACGACAAACAGCGTATCGAAGCCAAAAGCGTGCAGGAAGGGCTGGTGCGGGACAATTGCGAAGGAGTAGCTCATGGCGGCTAAATCGCAGCGAGGCTTTTCGCTGATCGAGCTGATGGTGACGGTGATCGTTGCCGCCATCCTGCTGGCGGTGGCCGTACCCAACATGCGCAAGTTCATGCAGCGCAACCGCGTTGCCAACCAGTCCAACAGCATCATGGCGGACCTCACCTTCGCCCGGGGACAGGCGGCATCCACTCGTTCCTACATATCGATCTGTCCGCGCGCCACCACCACGGACAATACTTGCGCCACTACGGGCAACTATGACAACGGCTGGGTGATCTACACCGCCGTGAAGCCCAATACCGCGTACGATCCGACGGCCACCGATGCTGTCGCGCGACTTGTGCGGGTGACGCTGGTGGCTGATGCCGCGTCGATCCGTGCTTCATCCACCGGGCCGCTTACATACAACGGGCGCGGTGAGTTGCTGGCGGCCACGGCGCTGACCGCTGACATGACCGTGACGGTCTGTGCGAAGGCTTCGCCCAGCGACAGCATTGGTACAAATACCACCAGTGTTCCCGGGTCGCAGCTGCTGGTGAGCCATTCTGGTCGCGTGGCGACCAAGCCGTTGGCGGGCGGGGCAGCCTGCACCTGAGGCTAGGGGTAGGCAACACGGATAGGCCACCGGAGTGGATATGCAGGGGAACGGAGCATCCAATGGCTGCGCGACAATGCGGCCGCGGCCGAAAGCGCGCTTTCAGGTAATTGCATTCGCCGCATTGGTGACGGGTGGTATTTGTGGGTGTGATAACAGGCCGGCGCCCAGTCCCATCCTCAATCCAAATTCCCAAATTACGAAAAATCTCAGAATTACCGTAGAAAAGTCTGAGGTAAATCGTGTAGAGGTGGACGCAATCTGGTCCGTTGGGAATCTAGGTTGCGCACCAATCAGCCTTCCTGCCGGCAATGAGCGGGTAAAGCAGGTAGTTACTTCTGAGGAAGTAGATAAGGAAGGGGATAGCTACATAGCAAAAATTGCTATGGATAGATTCCTTCCGGACCCTTGCCGTTGGAATACCGGCGTTGTGCAGGTGAAATTTTATCGAGATGGCTATCTGGTTTCTAGAACGGGAGTTAATGGCGACGTCTTAAGTGGCGAGAGGGTCGATCGTTTAACTTGTCTGACGATGCCTATCGACGTTGCTTACTGCGGACAAAAAGCTTCGATCGAAAAGTTCTACAAGAGTGAAGACAAGAACGCGTTTAACGCAACAGTGGAGCTTGTGAAATGACAAATATAGTCAGCTCACGCCGCCGGCGTTGCCAACCCGGACAAGCGGTGCGGCCTCTCGGACTTTAGTTCGCTGGCGTAAATGCGTGAAACGGGCAACGCCAGTTGTTGGCTTCCACTTCTCTCCCGCTGTATTGCGGCGCTTCCAGGCCTTCGCCGTGGGTAGCCAACATCGGGTTGGCCGAACCTGAGAACTTGACGTCGCGCTCCGCGATGGCGTCGTGGAACCGCTCGTAGCGACCTTCAGCGCGCAACGCTTCGAACTGGCTATGCAGGTTCAATACCAGCGCGGCCTGGGGAAAACGCCGCGCGCGCCGGCTTGACGCCGGATGCAGGCCCACCACGTAAAAGGCATGGCCGCCCAGGCTAAAGCTGAACTTCGGCGAGGATGGGTCATCGCTTACCGATGGATCCCACTGCGCCGTGCGTGCATCCATCGCGTGCAAGGCTTGCAGCCGCGCCCACAGCGCCTGTTCGAAAGCCACTTCATCCATGGGCGGCGTGCTCGGGAAGAGCAGGGCCATGCTGTGGAATCCCTTCGACGACCCCGCATCCGCCGCGAACGCACGTGCCTGCGCCACGATCGCTTCATCGGCGTCGGAGGATGCAAGGCTTCCCGCTACGAAGAAGTGCACGTGGTCATTGTCCGTGGCAGTGCGGGCGGCAAGACAGGGGAAGCCAGTCTGCTGCACGTAGTTGCGAAACTGGGCGATGGCATCACCATCGCTTCGTTGGATGCCATCGGCAGGCATGCAGTCATTCCGTCTGGAAGGTGAGTCGAGCTTGCAGGCCTCGTCAGGAAGCGAGCGTGACGGGTTCGTTGTGGGCGGCGAACGAACAAACTCGTCTACCGAGGCTTCTTCCAGGACATGGATTGAGCATCGTTGGATGTTCATGTCGACATCACTTTTGAGAAGATTCGTATGGACCCTTCGTGTGTGACACGGAATCATTAACGGGTTGCCGGGGTACCGGCAACCGGGTGTAGAAACCCGTTGAACAGCGGGCCCCGCAGCGTTGTCTGCGGGGCCCGGGGTTTACCGTCTCGCGGCGGGCGACCAGGCGGGCGTATGCCCGGCCGTCTGTTCACGGTTTTCTACCCTGGCTCGCCCGCCACCCTTACCCTTTCATGAAACAGGGCCCGGCCATGCGAGCCATGTGAGCGGATGAACGCGTTGGGCTAGCGTGAAGCAGCCCGGGCCGTCGCCAGGTGGTGGTCGGCCCGGCAAGGGTGCAGTGCCTGACGTGTTCATCCGCACTGTCCGTTTTCCAAGCGAAAACAAAAAAGCCCCCTTTCGGAGGCTTTTTCGTTCGATTCGTATGGTGGGCGGTACAAGGATCGAACTTGTGACACCTGCCGTGTGAACGGTTCGCTGCTGTGCGCTAACCGGAGTACGAAAAAGCCCCCTTTCGGGGGCCATTTCGTCGATTCGTATGGTGGGCGGTACAAGGATCGAACTTGTGACACCTGCCGTGTGAAGGCAGTGCTCTACCGCTGAGCTAACCGCCCGCCGGGAGCGCGGAATTCTACGCAGAGCGGGGCGGGCGGTCAACATCCCGGGGCTATCGTGGGTAAAATGGCCGACTTTTCCAGGTGGCCGACCCCATGGACTATTTTCTCCGCGAGTGGCAGCACGTGCTGGCCGCCCTGTCCCATTTCTCCTTCACCCCCTGGAAGGTGATCGGCTTTGCCGGTTCCCTGATGTTCACCAGTCGCTGGTTCGTCCAGCTGTACTACACCCGAAAATACAAGCGGGTGGTGATGCCGCTGTCGTTCTGGTGGCTGTCGGTGGTGGGTTCGGCCCTGCTGCTGGCCTATTTCATCTTCGGCAAGAACGACTCGGTGGGCATCCTGTCCAATTTCTTCCCGGCATTCGTGTCCGTCTACAACCTCTGGGTGCACATGCGCGAGGCGCGGCTGCGCCACCAGGTGCCCAACGAGGTGACCTAGTCCACGTCGTAGTCCAGGTAGGGTGCCAGCCAGCGCTCGGCCACCTCGCGCTTCCAGCCCTTGCGGCGGGCGTAGTCTTCTACCTGTTCGCGGCTTAGCTTGCCCACCACGAAGTACTGGCTGCCCGGATGGGAGAAATACCAGCCGGAGACCGCCGCCGTGGGGTACATGGCAAAGCCCTCGGTGAGCTCGATGCCGGTGTTGCCCGGTGCATCCAGGAGGTCGAATAGGGTGGCCTTCTCGGTGTGCTCGGGGCAGGCCGGGTAGCCCGGGGCCGGGCGGATGCCGC
This sequence comes from Pinirhizobacter soli, assembly GCF_015905305.1. GTDB lineage: Bacteria > Pseudomonadota > Gammaproteobacteria > Xanthomonadales > Rhodanobacteraceae > Pinirhizobacter > Pinirhizobacter soli. The sequence continues at coordinate 966,391 of NZ_JADZLQ010000001.1, read as the reverse complement.
GGTATTTCTCGGCCACCAGGGATTCGTTATCCAGGGTTTCATCGGGCACGTAGCCCCAGAACTCGCGGCGCACGCGTTCGTGCAGGCGTTCGGCGAAGGCTTCGGCCAGGCGGTCGGCCAGGGCCTTGAGCATGATGGACGAGTAATCGTCGTGGTCGGCTTCGAAGCGCGCGACGTGTTCGTCGATACCATGGCCGGAAGTGACGGCGAAGCCGCCTACCCAGTCGGCCACGCCAGTGTCTTTCGGGGCGACGAAATCAGCCAGGCAGAAGTCCGGGCGGTCGGCCGGCTTGTCGACCTGCTGGCGCAGGAAACGCAGCATGGCCAGCTTCTTGCCATCCTCGCCACGCACTTCCACGTCGTCACCCACGCCGCTGGCCTGCCAGAAGCCGATCACGCCACGGGCGGTGAGCCACTTCTCCGAGACGATCTTGTCCAGCATCGCCTTTGCATCGGCGAAGAGTTCGCGCGCCTGAGGCCCGACGATCTCGTCGTCCAGGATCGCGGGAAACCGGCCGGCCAGTTCCCAGGCATTGAAGAAGGGACCCCAGTCGATATACGGCACGAGCTCGGCCAGGTCGTAGTTGTCCAGGACCGTGATGCCAGCCTTGCGCGGGGCAGGGGGCGTGTACGACTCCCAGCCGCCATTGAAACGCTGCCCACGGGCCTTGGACATCGGCACCAGCGGCTTGCCGGTGCCGCGCTCCTTGTGGCGTTCGCGCACTTCGGCATATTCGCTGCGCACCTTGGCGATGAACTCGTCGACCAGTTCCTTGCTCACCAGCGACTGCGCCACGCCCACCGCGCGCGAGGCATCCTTCACCCACACGGTGGTGGCTTTGTAGTGGGGCTCGATGCGCAGCGCCGTATGCGCGCGCGAGGTGGTGGCGCCGCCGATCATCAGCGGCAGCTCGAAGCCCTGGCGCTGCATCTCGCGGGCTACCTGGCTCATTTCCTCAAGCGAAGGCGTGATCAGGCCAGAGAGCCCGATGATGTCCGCCTTCACTTCGCGCGCGGTGTCCAGGATCTTCTGCACGGGCACCATCACGCCAAGGTCGATCACTTCGAAGTTGTTGCAGCGGAGCACCACGCCTACGATGTTCTTGCCGATGTCGTGCACGTCGCCCTTCACCGTGGCCATCACGATCGTGCCGTTGTTCTTGCCGGCGTCGCCCGTGCGCAGCTTCTCTTCCTCGATAAAGGGAATAAGGTGGGCCACTGCCTTTTTCATCACGCGCGCGGACTTCACCACCTGGGGCAGGAACATCTTGCCGGCGCCGAAGAGGTCGCCGACGATGTTCATGCCGTCCATCAGCGGACCTTCGATCACATCCAGCGGACGTGAGGAAAGCTGGCGGGCTTCTTCGGTGTCTTCCACCACGAACTGGTCGATGCCATGCACCATGGCGTGCGACAGGCGCTCGCGCACGGGCTTTTCGCGCCAGGCGGCGGTCTCGACCACGGCCTCGGCCTTGCCACCCTTGTAGCGGTCGGCGATCTCCAGCAGGCGGTCGGTGGCGTCGGGCCGGCGGTTCAGCACCACGTCTTCGACCCGCTCGCGCAGTTCCTCGGGAAGGTCGTCGTAGATGGAAAGCGAACCGGCGTTGACGATACCCATGTCCATGCCGGCCTTGATGGCGTGGTACAGGAACACCGAGTGGATCGCCTCGCGCACGGGGTTGTTGCCGCGGAGGGCGAACGACACGTTCGATACGCCACCGGAGACGTGGCACGAAGGAAAGCGTTTTTTAAGTTCCCGCGTGGCTTCGATGAAGTCCACGGCGTAGTTGTTGTGTTCCTCGATGCCCGTCGCCACGGCGAAGATGTTCGGGTCGAAGATGATGTCCTCCGGCGGCATGCCGACCTTTTCGGTCAGCAGCTTGTAGGCGCGGGAAGAGATATCGACCTTGCGCTCGCAGGTATCGGCCTGGCCGACCTCGTCGAAGGCCATCACCACCACGGCGGCGCCGTACTGGCGCACCAGCCGGGCATGCTCGAGGAAGGTTTCTTCGCCTTCCTTCATCGAGATGGAATTGACGATGCCCTTGCCCTGCAGGCAACGCAGGCCCGCCTCGATCACCGTCCACTTGGAGGAATCGACCATCACCGGCACGCGGGCGATGTCGGGCTCGGACATGATCAGGTTCAGGAAGCGCGTCATCGCCGCTTCCGAATCGATCAGGCCTTCGTCCATGTTGACGTCGATGATCTGCGCGCCGCTCTCCACCTGTTGGCGGGCGACATCGACTGCTTCTTCGTAGCGGCCTTCCTTCACCAATTTGCGGAACTGGGCGGAGCCGGTGACGTTGGTGCGTTCGCCGACGTTGACGAAGAGCAGGTCCGGGGTGATGACCAGCGGCTCGAGGCCGCTCAGGCGAGTGTGGCGAAGGGTACTCATGCTGCTTGCTGGCTTGCCTCGAACATGCGGGGACGACAGGGGGCCACGGCGTCGGCGATGGCCTTGATGTGGGCGGGGGTGGTGCCGCAGCAGCCACCGACCAGGTTCAACAGGCCTTCGCGGGCGAAATCGCCGATGGTGGCGGCCATCTGCTCGGGCGTTTCGTCGTATTCGCCGAACGCATTGGGGAGGCCCGCGTTCGGATGCGTGCTCACGTAGGTGAGCGCGATCGACGAGAGCGTCTGCACGTGCGGGCGAAGTTCATCCGCGCCGAGCGCGCAGTTGAAGCCTACCGAGATGGGATCGACGTGGGCCACGGAGTAGTAGAACGCTTCGGCGGTCTGGCCCGACAGCGTGCGCCCGGAGCGATCGGTGATGGTGCCTGAGATCATCACCGGCATGCGGCCGCCGCGAGCCCGGAAGAGCTCGGACAGGGCGAACAGCGCTGCCTTGGCGTTGAGGGTGTCGAAGATGGTTTCCACCATGATCGTATCGGCGCCACCATCGATCAACGCGCCGGCGGCTTCGGTGTAGTTGTCCACCAGTTCCTGGAAGCTCACATTGCGATAGCCCGGATCGTTGACGTCCGGTGAGATCGAAGCCGTGCGGCTGGTGGGCCCGAGCACGCCGATCACGAAGCGGGGTTTTTCAGGCGTGCTGGCGGCATCGCAGGCGGCGCGCGCAAGGGCGGCACCGGCACGGTTGAGCTCGGGCACTAGGTGCTCGAGGTGGTAGTCGGCCTGGCTGATGCGGGTGGCATTGAAGGTGTTGGTTTCCACCAGGTCCGCACCAGCGGCAAGGTAGGCCGCGTGCACACCCTGGATGATCTCGGGCTTCGTGAGCGTGAGCAGATCGTTGTTGCCCTTCAGGTCGCAGGCGCAGTTTTCGCCATGTGTGTTGTGGGCATCGAAGCCCTCGGCGAAGCGCTCGCCGCGATAGCCTTCTTCGTCCAGCTGATGGCCCTGCAGCATCGTGCCCATGCCGCCATCGAGCACCAGGATGCGCGAGGCGAGGGCGTTTTCGAGCTGGGCCACGCGGTCGGGGAAAAGCCAGGGAAGATTGCTCACGGGTACATCCTCAAGCGGGTTTGCGTGCAACGAGGCTCAACACCTCGAAATGGGGCGTGCGGCGTTCGCGGCTGATGCTGGTGGCGCTGACCACCGACAGCCCTGCATCCACGGCCATCTGCTCGAGCGCTTCGGTGCTGAAGCCGAGGTTGCGGTGGTCGAAAGGCTCTACGGCCGCCGGATGGTCGTGCTGGCCGAGCGTGGCGGCCAGTACGCGGCCGCCGGGGCGCAGCACGCGGGCGGTCTCGGCGAAGACCTTCTGTGGCTGCGTGCTGTAGGTGAGGGCGTGCAGCAGCAAAACCAAATCGAAGCTGCCGTCGGCGATATCCAGCGCATGCATGTCGCCCTGCATCACCTGGACATTGGCGAAGGGCGCCAGGCGTTGGCGGGCGGCTTCCACCACGCGCAGGCTCGAATCCACGCAGGTCACCGAGTGCGCATGCGGTGCCAGCAACTCGGCGGTCACGCCGTCGCCGGAGGCGATGTCCAGCACGTCGCCGGTTTCGAGCAACTGCAGCAGGGCGCGGGCGAGCGTTTCCCAGGTGCGACCGGGGGAGTAATGCCGCTCCATGTCGCCGGCCACAGTATCGGCCCACCCGGCTTCCCCGGCTCGCTGGGCCAGCACCGTGGGCAGGCGGGCGGCGTCGGCACGCAACATGGCGTCGTCGATGCTTTCGCGCAGGGCGGCGATCAGGCCGTGCATGCGCGGATCGAACTCCGCGTTGGCTCGGTAGTAAGCGGATACGCCAGCCCGACGGTCACGGACGAGCCCGGCTTCCTTGAGCTTGGCCAGGTGCGTGGACACGCGGGGCTGGGCCAGGTGCAGGATGGCGGCGAGTTCGGCCACGGTCAGTTCCTCGCGCTCGAGCAGGGCCAGCAGGCGGACGCGGGTAGCGTCGGCAAGCAGGCGCAGCACCCCGGAGGCGGTGGCGAGATCCAAGGCCTATCCTTTCATCGCGATATAAAGATGGTAAAGGCTAGGCCCCACCCGCCCCCGCGTCAAGGCGCATTGTTGCGCTGCACCGCGCCCGGGATTGGAACGACCGTTAGAATAGGCGGCTGCGCGGGGATTGTGTCGCCCCGGCTTAACGCTAAGAGGCAGGAGAGTTCCATGGATTTCCGTTTCACCGACGACCAGCTGTCGATCCAGGCGGTTGCGCGCGATTTCGCGCAGAAGCGCATCGCCCCCGTGGCCGCCGAATTTGATGCGAAGGGGGAATTCCCCCTGGCCAACATCCAGGAGATGGGCCAGCTGGGCCTGATGGGTATCGAGGTGCCCGAGGAATACGGCGGCGCCGGCATGGATACCACGGCCTATGCACTGGCAGTGATCGAGGTCTCGGCCGCCGATGCCGCCCACGCCACCATCATGTCGGTAAACAATTCGCTGTTCTGCAACGGCATCCTGAAGAACGGCACGGAAGAGCAGAAGCAGAAATACGTGCGCGCCATCGCCTCGGGCGAGGAAATCGGCGCCTACGCGCTCACCGAACCACAGTCAGGGTCCGATGCATCGAACATGCACACCCGCGCGGTGAAGAACACCGACGGCGACTGGGTGATCAACGGCAAGAAGAGCTGGATCACCTCCGGCCCCGTGGCCCGCTATATCGTGCTGTTCGCCGTCACCCAGCCGGGGATCGGCGCCAAGGGCATCTCAGCCTTCATCATCGACACCAAGATCCCGGGCTTCCACGCCGGCAAGACCGAACCCAAGCTCGGCATCCGCGCCTCGGCCACCTGCGAGATCGAATTCAACGATTACGTGTGCCCGAAGGAAAACATGCTCGGCGCCGAGGGCAAGGGCTTCTCCATCGCCATGGGCGTGCTGGACGCCGGCCGCATCGGCATCGCTTCGCAGGCGGTGGGCATCGCCCGCGCGGCATACGAAGCCACCATCACCTGGGTAAAGGAGCGCAAGGCCTTCGGCCAGCCGATCGGCAGCTTCCAGATGACACAGGCAAAGATTGCCGACATGAAATGCCGCCTGGATGCCGCCATGCTGTTGACCATGCGCGCAGCCTGGGCCAAGACGCAATCGGAAAAGGTCGAAGGCGGGCGCTTCAACAACGAAGCAGCCATGGCCAAACTCGTGGCATCGGAAACAGCAATGTTCATCGCCCACCAAGCCGTCCAAATCCACGGCGGCATGGGCTACTCCCGCGAAATGCCCCTGGAACGCTACTTCCGCGATGCCAAGATCACCGAGATCTACGAAGGCACCAGCGAAATCCAGCGCCTGATCATCGCTCGCAACGAGACCGGGTTGCGCTGAGGCAAGTCGAGGGTCTCGCTCGCCCCGCCACGCCCGAACGGTGAGGTTCGCGGGGGAGGCACATAAGGCCACTGCCGCGTGGCGCCTGACGGTCTGCACGTGCGGTTCGCATCACGCCCACCGCCGCACAGCTTTCCCGTCAGCGTGCCTCGGACGTGTCTAGAGCCGGGGGCCGTTGCCCTCGTCAGCGACTTGTGGAACCGAGCGGTGCGGGCGGAACAGGCCCGAAGGGGGCCGGCCCGGCCGGCCGTTTTCGCGAAGGCCAACGGCCGCCTCGAAAACCCCCGCCCGCAGCGCGGGCGCGCCGGGGCGCAGCCATAAGAAAAAGCCGCGTAGCGGCCTCTTCCCCCAAGCGCCGGTGTAACCGGAGCGACGAGGGCAACGGCCCCCGGCTCCTGCGACGCGTCCGAGCGCCGATGCGCAACGGCCTCATGAAGTTTCCTCATGAGGCGATGTCAAATCGTCCGTGGGCAAATGTCGTGGGATTGCCTACCTTCGTTGCCACGGTGAGATTTGCCGGAAACGCATGAAGGATGGACCGACGGTGCTGTTGCTTGAACACGATGCGAAGGAACTTGCTCAGGGTCGGGGCATACCGGTGCCGGAAGGGCGCTTTGTTGCGATCGATCGCTCCGGTCCGATCGAACTGGTGGGCAGTGGGCCCTGGGTGGTCAAGGCGCAGGTGCCGGTGGGCGGGCGGGGCAAGGCTGGTGGCGTGGGTTTCGCGGCTACGCCGGCGGATGTGGCAGATTTTGTTACGGGCCATGCTGGGGACGTGATCAAGGGACGCTCGGTTTCCGGCTTCCGCGTGGAAGAGCGGATCGACTTTATCCACGAGATCTACCTGGCGTTGATGGTGGATGCCTCGGCACGCGCGGTGCGCTTGATGTTGGCCACGGCAGGTGGCGTGGACATCGAGGAACATGCCGACCAGGTGCGCTACGCACTGGCCGCGCCGGACGCGCTTTCGCTCGGCGCAGCGGCATGCAGCCTGGTGGACGGCGAGCCGGCGGAGCTTCATGACATCCTGTTGGAGGCCTTCGAAGCGCTGGCTGGCATGTTCCTGGCACTCGATGCCACATTGCTGGAAGTAAACCCCTTGTTCGTGACGGCCGATGGCCGCTGGATCGCCGGCGACATGAAGCTGATCGTTGACGACAACGCGTTGCCCCGGCAGCCGGCGGTGGAGGCAGTGCTGCGCGCTCGCGCGGATGCCTACCGCGAACCTCTCTTCAAGCTTGACCACGATTTCGACTATGTGTGCATCGATCCGCGTGGCCAGGTCGGCTTGCTGACCACCGGCGCCGGTCTGTCGATGATGCTGATCGACGAGATGCTCCAGGCGGAGCGGCGTCCGTTCAATTTCTGCGACGTTCGCACTGGCCAGCTGCGCGGTAGCCCCGAGCGCCTGGTGCAGGTACTTCGGCAGTTCACCTTGGGCCGCGAGCTTGCGGTGGTGCTGGTGAATGTCTTCGCGGGCATCACCGATCTGGATGAATTTGCCCGCCTGCTGCTGGAAGCGCTGGACGCGGTACCTGCACTGAAGGTGCCCGTGGTCGCACGCCTGATCGGCAACAACTTCGAGGCGGCGCGCGCGCGGATCGAGGCGTCCGGCCGTCCGATCGAAGTGGAGCACGACCTCGACCGTGCGCTGCAACGTGCCATCGAACGCGCAGGGGTGGCCGTATGAACGCTTTTCATCTGGACCCTGCGATGAAGGTGGTGGTGCAGGGCGCTACCGGCAGGATGGGTTCCCGCCACGCGCGGCTTATGAAGGATTACGGCACGCAGGTGGTTGCGGGCACCGCCGGTGTCAGCGGTCGCCGCGAGGACATCGGCATACCGCTGTTCGACGACTGCGCCCAGGCCGTGCAAGCCACGGGCGCCACCGCCAGCATCACCCTGGTGCCGCCGATGGACGTGCTCGGTGCGGTGACCCAGGCCCTGGATGCGGGCATCAGGCTTATCGTCTCCCCCTCCGAAGGCATGCCCGTGCGCGATGCACTGGTGGCGGTGGCGAAGGTGCGGGAGCACGGCGCCCACTGGGTGGGTCCCAGCACGCCCGGTATTGCCATACCGGGGCGCATGAAACTCGGTTTCATCCCTGATGTGTCGTTGCTTCCAGGGTCCCTTGGCGTGATGTCCAAGAGCGGCACGTTGTCCTACGAGGTATGCCACCGGCTCGCCCGCCGCGGCATCGGCCAGTCGGCCTGGGTAGGCGTGGGCGGTGATGCGGCCAAGGGCATGCGCTTCGCCGAACTGCTGCCGTTCTTCCACGATGACGCCGATACGCGAGCTGTGCTGGTGCTGGGTGAGATCGGCGGCGACGAGGAAGAGGAACTGGCCCAGGCCATGGCGCGTTCGTGTTTTACCAAACCGGTATTCGTGTTGCTGGCCGGCGCTTCGGCGCCTGAAGGCGTGACCATGGGCCATGCCGGCGCGATGGTCCACGGCGGCACCGGCAGCATGGCCACCAAGACCCGCGCGCTTCGCGACGTGGGTGCCGAGGTGTTTACCAGTATCCAGGCACTTGTCGACGGAGTGGTTGCCAGTGACGTCTGATATCGCACAAGCACGCCTGGTGGCTTCGCCAGGCATCGCGCTCAGCCGCGAACAGCGCCATCGCATCGACCAGGTACGCGAATTGGTGCAGGGCGAATTCAAGGGACGGGGAAAAGAGCTGCTCGACGGTTCCTTTCCCTGGGAGAACATGCGCAAGCTCGCCGGCATCGGCGTGCTGGGCATGGCGGTGGCCAAGCAGTACGGTGGCTCGGAACTGCCCGTGTTCGACACCGCCCTGGTGCTGGAGGAAATCGCCAAGGGCTGCTACATCACCGCGATGGCGGTGCTGGGCGAAGTGGGCACGCAGGCGAGGGTGATCTCGGCCTTCGCCCCCGAACGCATCAAGCAGCAATATCTTCCGGCCGTGTGTACCTGCGACTGCGTGCTGTCCATCTGCCTCACCGAACCCCACGCCGGCACCGACGTTGCCGCCTACACCACCAATGCCGACATCCGCGGCGACAAGGTGATCATCAACGGCACCAAGTCGCTGATCAGCCGCGCCGAGGAAGCCGGGCTGTTCGTGGTGTTCACCCGGGTCAATGGCGAGCCGGGGCTCGATGGCATCGGTTGCGCGCTGGTGGAGCAGGGCACGCCTGGGCTTGAACTCACGTCCCGGGTGCATACGCTGGGTGGCGAGAACCTGCACGAAGTGACTTTCACCGATTGCGAGATTCCGCTCGACCAACTGGTGGTGAGGCAATCGGGCCTGAAGTCGTTGCTGTCGGCATTCAACACGCAAAGGTGCCTGAACCCAAGCATTTCGCTAGGCCTGGCCGAAGGCGCCTTCGACGAAGCCGTAGCCTATGCCGGCAAGCGTCGCGCGTTCGGTCGCCACATCGGTGAATTCCAGGGCATGCGCTGGAAGCTGGCCGACATGTACATCGCCATCGAAGCCGCGCGCGGCCTGCTCTATCGTGCCTGCCTGTCGGCCGACCCGTTCCCCGATCCGCTGCTGGCCGCCACGGCCAAGATCCGCTGCAACGAGATGTCGCTGGATGTCACCAGCGAAGCGGTGCAGATCCACGGCGGCTTCGGTTTTACCGACGACAGCGTGGTGTCCCGGCTCTATCGCGGCGCGCGTTATGGCACGCTCGGCGGCGGCACTTCGGAAACCCTGCGCGATCTCATCGGCAAGCGCGTGACCGGCGGCTGGGACGAGCGCGCCGGGATCTCCGGACTTTCTTTTTCCTGATGCACGGAGTCACGCCCATGGGCCAGACCATCCAGATCACCGCCAGCGACGGCCATGACCTCTCCGCCTTCGTTGCCGCGCCCGAAGGCACCCGACGCGGCGCGCTGGTGATGCTGCAGGAGTTCTTCGGAGTGAATGCGCATATCCGCGACATGGCCAGGCAATACGCGGGCGATGGCTACCACGTGATCGCACCGGCCATCTTCGACCGTGTCGAACGCGGCGTGGAACTGGGCTACGACGAAGCCGGCATGAACAAGGGCAGGCAGCTGCGCGCGCGGCTGGTGATGGACCAGACCATGCTGGATGTACAGGCGGCGATTGATGCCGTGCTGGCGCACGGACCGGTGGCAACGCTTGGTTATTGCTGGGGCGGCTCCCTGGCTTATCTTGCCGCTGCCCGCTTGCAAGGAGTTGCCTGCGCCGTGGGTTACTACGGTGCGCAGATTGCCGCGCATGCCACGGAAACGCCGCGGGCACCGGTGCTTCTGCATTTTGCCGAACACGATGAGTACATCCCGCTCACGGACGTGGAGAAGATTCGTCTCGCACAGCCAGCGTTGACCATTTACATGTACCCCGGCACTGAGCATGGCTTCAGCTGCAACGACCGCCGTTTCTACGAGCCTGTCGCTGCCGCTTTGGCCAGGGAGCGATCGCTTGCCTTCCTGGTCAGCCACATGGCGGCCGGACAAGTCGCGGACACACAGGACATGCAGCGATGAACGTCGACTTCCACACCCATATCATCCCGCCGCCGGGAAGCTTGCCTGACTGGGCGGGGCAGTATGGCGCCGGGCGCTGGCCTCGCCTGCAGCCAGTGGACGAGGATGGCAAGGCGGCGCTGATGATGGGCGAGAACGCCATCATGAAGCTCGACAGCCGCTTCTGGTCGCTCGAGCGCCGGCTGCAGGACATGGATCGCACGGGCGTGCAGTTGCAGGTGATTTCCCCGATCCCGATGCTCAGTTGCTACTGGTCGCCGCCCGCGGCGGGACAGGCGGTGGCGCGGTACCTCAACGAGCACATCGCATCGCTGGTGGCCTCGCGTCCGGACCGTTTCGCCGGCATGGGCACGGTGCCCTTGCAGGATGTGTCGCTGGCCATCGACGAGCTTGCACACCTGCGCGAAGTGCTGAAGATCCGTGCCGTGCAGATCGGCAGCTGTCCGGCGGGACGCGACCTGGATGATCCTGCGCTGTTCCCGTTCTTCCAGGCGTGCGACGACCTTGGGATGGCCGTCTTCGTGCACCCGATGCAACCGCTGGTGGGCGGCGACCGGCTCAATGCATATTACCTGCCGAATATCGTGGGTAATCCGCTGGAGACGGGGCTGGCGATGACGCGCCTGATCGTGGGTGGCGTGCTGGAGCGGTTGCCCCGCCTGCGCATCTGTTTCGCCCACGCCGGCGGTGCCTTCCCGCTGATCCTCGGCCGCGTGGACAAGGGGCACGAGGTGCGGCCGGAGATGCGCGTGAACACGCCGCACCGCCCAAGCCATTACGCGCGGATGATCTACGTCGATGCGCTCACCTTCGACGGCGATAGCCTGCGCCTGGTGGTGGACAAGCACGGTAGCGATCGCGTGCTGATGGGTAGCGACTATCCCTTTGGCCTGGGCGACGATGACCCGGTGCAGGCCGTGCGAGCGGCCGCGCTGCCCCCGGAGGCCACGCAGGCGATCATCGCCGGCAACGTCTGGCATTTCCTCGACCAGGCGGCGCCCGCAGGCACGGCGGTGACGGCATGAAGATGCCGGGTGTCGTTTCCCTTGATGAGCTGGTCGACGGCCAGAAGATCGGCTCGCTGGTGATCCGCATCGTGGTGCTGTCGCTGCTGGTGCAGTGCGCCGACGGCTTCGATCTTGCCGCCATGTCCTATGCCGCACCGGAACTGATCCGCGCATGGCATTTCCCGCCTGCAGATCTTGGCCCCGTGTTCAGCGCGGGACTGGTGGGCATGGCCCTGGGCGGGCCCTTGCTTGGTTACGTGGGCGACCGCTATGGGCGGCGCGTGGCGATCATCGTGTCTACCGTGGTGTATGGCTTGTTTAGCCTCGCCACCGTGTTCGCGCCCAACCTCACCGTGATGCTGTTGCTGCGCTTCGTCCTGGGCGTTGGACTGGGCGGCCTGCTGCCCAACACGGTGGCGCTCAATGCGGAGTTCGCGCCGCGTCGGCTTCGTGCCACGCTGATCATCATCATGTTCATGGGCCTGGCGGTGGGCGGCATCCTTCCCTCCGTGGTGGCCACTACCTTGTCCCGCTTCGGTTGGCAGGCCTTCTTCGTCGTCGGTGGCGTGGCGCCGCTGCTGCTGGCGGTGGCGCTGTACTTCCTGTTGCCCGAGTCGATCAAATTTCTGGTGGCGAAGAAGGGCGGTGGCCCGGAAGCCACGCGACTGGCCGCGGCACTTCGGCCCGACCTTGCCATCACCCCTGAAACCCGGCTGGTGATGACCGCGCCGCGCGACGGTGCCAACACGTTCTCGCCCGCGTTGCTGTTCGCTGATGGCCTGGCCTGGATCACCGTGCTGGTGTGGCTGCTGTTCTCTGCGGCGCTGGTGGTGAACTTCTTCGTCAACAGCTGGATGCCCACCCTGTTCCGCGCCGAGGGCCTTACCGCCAACCAGACGGCGGTGACCCAGGCTGCCTACTACGTCGGCGGCATCGTGGGTGGCCTTGCCATCAGCCGCATGATCGACCGCTGGGGGATCGTCGCCATTGCCGGTTATTTCCTGCTCGGCTGCCCTGTGGTGGCATCCATCGGCACGCCCGGCCTGTCGCATGTGGCGCTTACCTTCGCGGTGTTCCTCACCGGAGCCTGCGTATTGGGCAGCCAGCTGGGCATGAACGCGGTCACCGGCATGATCTACCCCACCACCATTCGTTCCAAGGGCGCCGGCTGGGCGAGCGCCGTGGGTCGCATTGCCTCCACGCTCGGGCCCGTGGCTGGTGGTGCATTGATCGCCCGGCACACACCCCTGCCGAAGCTTTTCCTGGCGCCGCTGGTGCCGTTGGCGATCGGTGCCATGGGTGCATTCGCCCTGCTTTATTTCTGCTACCGGCGGTTCCGTGGCCTGCGCTTGCACGAGACCGCCGCGACCGCGCCGGAATTTTCACGATGACCGAGGACCGATCCATGGCCGATGCCACCACCGCCACTCCCGTCGAATCGGAGGCCGAGCTTCGCCGCAAGACCGCCGTGATGTGCCGCATGCTGAACCTGCAGGGTTCCATCGGCATGTTCGGTCATGTGTCGATCCGCGTGCCCGGCACCGATCGGGTGTTGCTGAGCCCGGGTGCGGGGTCGGAGAAGGCCATGGTGCAGCCGGAGGACGTATTCGTCTTCCACATCGACGGCGAGATCCTGGAGCATCCCGGTGGCGAGGTGCCGCTGGAGTGGCGCATCCATACGCAGATCCATCGCGACCGCCCCGAAGTCATGAGCGTGACCCACCTGCACGGCGAGCACTCCACCTTGCTGGGCATCGCTGGGCGCGAAGTGAAGCCGGTGTTCCTGCACGGCGCCTTCCTGCATACGGGCGTGCCCACCTGGGACGATCCGCGCCTGGTGGTGACCGATGCCCAGGCCGCGTCGCTGTCGGCGGCATTGGGCAAGCACGCGGTGGTGCAACAACGCGGGCACGGCAGCGTGGTGGTGGGCGAGTCGGCCGAGATCGCCTTCTTCCGCAGCACCTTTTTCGAGGAAAATTCGCGCAAGCAGGTGGAAGCCGAAGTGCTTGGTGGCGCGCTGGAACTCAAGCCCGAAGAAGCCGCCGACTGTGCACGCGGCACCTTCAATCCGCGATTGCTCCGGCTGTTGTGGGGCTATTACGAACGCAAGTCCGAACAGGCGCTGGCGGCCATGAACGGCAGCTAGCATCGCGGCCGCGAAAGGCCGCGCCCAAATCACCACGCAACGACGACGAGAACCGCGCGCGACGCGGCACGGGGCCGGCTTGCCCGCGCACAAGAAAACACGATTGGCACACCTCCCATCGACGGTCCAGGCATGAAGGACGACCGGCAAGTGACAGGGACACGAGGCACGCCAAGCGACCGATGACCTTTTCATCCGGGAGGGATGGCCATGCAACAATCGAACAGCAGCAAACCCCGTCGATGGCCGGCGATGCGCGCACTTGCGCGTGCATGGCCCATGCTGTTGGCGTTCGCCGCGCCCGGGGCGTACGCGCAGGACACATCGGCACAAGCGAAGTTGGATCAGGATCCGCCCACGCCCACGCCAACCATGGACTGGCTGCACCAGCCAGGCATGACCGGCGACTGGGGTGGTGCACGCACGCAGCTTACCCGCGAGGGCGTGGATATCTTTTCCAGCTATCAGGTACAGACGGCCGACATCGTGCACGGTGGCGTGAAGCGTGGCACCGAGACCAATAACCAGATCCTGCTCGGTGCCAATTTCGACATGCACAAGCTCGTCGATATCGACAATGGCATCTTCACCTTCGCCGTATCCGACCGTTATGGCGCCAACGCTTCAACGCTTGCCGGCGTGCGCGTCACCATCGACAGCAACTACGGCGAAGGCGAGAATTTCCGCCTCGCCAACATGAGCTTCCGGCAGAACTTCTACCAGGGGCGCTTGAGCTACCAGCTGGGCTGGTTTCCCGCCGCGGCGGAGTTCGACTACACGGCGATCCTGTGCAGTTTCCTCAACCAGGGATTTTGCGGACATCCCAATTCGCTGGCGGCCGATACCAGCGGTTTCCAGAACCCCCCGGGCGCACAGCTTGGCGCACGCGTCACCGGTTTCATTACCAAGGATGTGTACCTGAAGGTAGGCGTGTTCGACGTCAATCCCACGCGATTCACCGACGAGAAGCAGGGCTTCAGGCTATCGCGTGAGGGTCGGACGGGTGAGATCTACTTATCCGAGCTCGGGTGGAATGCATCGCTGGGCGAGCAGGGCCTGGTGGGCCACTACAAGATCGGCGCCTACTACGACACCAGCGAGGCGCCGGACGTGGTGAACCCCAAGATCATGCACACCGGCCGCGACAGTGGCTGGCTGGCCGTGGACCAGATGGTGTACGGCATCGGCCCCGATGCCAGGCGCGGGCTGGTGCTGTTCCTCAACCTGACCCAGGCGAACGCCAGCAGTTCGATCATCGAGAGCTACAACTCGGCCGGTTTCGTTTTCCAGGGCCCATTCGCCAGCCGGCCCGACGATGTGCTGAGCCTGGGCTGGGCTAAATCGAACCTCAACCATCGCAAGCTGGAAGCGCAGATCGAGCGCCGGCCCAGCTTCGGCTACATCGGCGCCGAGCGCTACATCGACCTGTCGTACAAGATCCAGCTCACGCCGTGGATGTTCATCACGCCCGATGTGCAGTACCTGATTCATCCGGGCGTGTTCAGCGCGGCAAAATATCCAAACGCCACCGTCATCGGCGGCGCCATCGCCTTCAAGTTCTAAAGGAGCAAACCATGGCCGAGTGGATCGAACTGACTGCCGCCGACGGGCATCGCCTGAAGGCGTGGCGCGACGGGCCGGCGCATCCGCGCATGCATCTGGTGGTGGGCATGGAGATCTTCGGTGTGAATGGGCACATGCGCTACGCCTGTGCCCAGTTCGCCAAGGCCGGCGTGGCCGTGGTTTGTCCCGCGCTGATGGACCGTGTGGAACGCGACCTTGACCTTGGCTACGGCAAGGACGACCTGGAGCATGGGTTCCAGTTACGCGCACGGCTGCCGTCCGGTGGCCCGGAGCTCGACGTCGAAGCCGCGCGCGCAGTACTCGATGCACCCAGGGTGGGCATCATCGGCTACTGCTGGGGTGGTCGCGTGGCCTGGTGGGGCGCGACCCGCAGCGACCGCTTCGCTGCCTCCGTGGCCTGGTATGGCGGCGGCATCGCCGCGGATCGCGATGAAACACCGCGCATTCCCGTGCAGCTGCATTTCGGCGAAGTAGATCATTCCATCTCGATGGATGACGTGGCCGCCATCCGCGCTGCGCAGCCACAGGTGGAAACCTTCCTGTATCCCGGAGCGCACCATGGCTTCGGCTGCGAGGAGCGTCCCACCTTCAACCAGGCGGCCTACGAACTGGCCCAGGCGCGCACGCTCGCCTTCTTCGACAGGCACCTTGCCGGCTAGATCGTCGCCAGCAGCCAGTCGGAGAATTCCTGCACCTTGGCCTCGCGCCGCTGGTCGCTGGGCGTTACCAGGTGATAGCCCAGCTCGCGCCGCAGCACCGGTCCGCAGGGCACCACCAGGCGCCCCTCGCGGACGTCGTCGTCCACGTAGGCCTTCTGCAGGATGGCAATGCCGCTGCCCTCGATGGCGAAGCGGTGGACGATTCCCAGGTCCTCGAACGACATCAGCTTGCGCAAGGCCTGCGCATCGTCGACGCCCGCGCAGGCAAACCAGTCAGGCCAGTCGCGTGCACGCGCATGCGTCTGCAGCAACACCTGGCCGGCAAGCGAGGGCGCATCGTGCAGCGACAGATTCTGGGCAAGCTCCTTCGTACACACCGGCACCAGCTCGTCGGCGAACAACAGGTGGCTGGTAAGGCCACGCCAGCGACCGCTGCCATAGCGAATGCCCACATCGATGCCCTGGTTCTCGAAGTCCACCAGGCTCGCGCCCGACACCGACATCAGGCGCACATCGATATCGGGATACTGGCGACTGAAGGCAGGAAGTCGCGGCGTCAGCCACCGACTGAGCAACAGGGGATAACCCTTGATGGTAAGCGTAGAGCGAATGGACGCCGACGCATAAAAGGCGGACGTCGCCCGCCGCATCTCCTCGAACGCCCCCTGCAGGGCCTGCGCATAAGCCTGCGCCGCAGGCGTAAGCACCAACTGATTGCTGCGCCGCTCAAACAATCGCGCGCCAAAGTACTCCTCCAGCGTAGCAATCTGGTGACTGATGGCACCCTGCGTAACACTCAACTCGCGCGCCGCGCGAGTAAAACTCAAATGGCGCGATGCCGCCTCAAAGGCAAGCAACGGATTGAGCGGAGGCAGCGATCGCATGAATGAAATGGCCAGCACAGGTCTGCCACAAAGAATATCGCCAGCAGCCGCAACAGCCTTGACGCGCTGCATCAGGGCGGGGAGAGCCGGCAGGGCTTAGCGGCGGTGCTCCTGGCTGCGGCGACCCTCGGGGAAAGGAGGCCGCTACGCGGCGGTGTCTTAAGGCTGCGCCCCCATCGGGACGGGCTTCGGCCGGGGGTTTTCGATTCGCCATCCATGGCTCAGCGAAAACGGCCGGCCATCCATGGCCGGCCCCCTGGCGGGCCTGATCCGACCGAAGCCCTTCGCCTTCGCACGGAGCGCCGCCGCTAAGCCCCGCCGGCTCTCCCGAGCCTGAGGTTTGCGATGGGAAAGCCCAGGCAGCGCTGCCTGGCATTTGGCATGCTCTCCCCGCACGCCGTCTCGGACGTGTCCGGAGCCGGGGGCGGCTACCCTCGTCAGCGACTTGTGGAACCGAGCGCTGCGGGCGGAAATGGCCCGCAGGGGGACGACCTCGGTCGGCCGTTTTCGCGAAGGCCGCAGGCCGCCTCGAAAACCCCCGCCCGCAGCGCGAGCGCGCCGGGGCGCAGCCATCAAACACAGCCGCGCAGCGGCCTCTTCTCCCAAGCGCCGGTGCAACCGGAGCGACGAGGGTCGCCGCCCCCGGCTCCTGCAACCACGCCCGAGCGCCGCGGCAACGCCGAGCAAAAAAAAGACCCCGGCGTAAGCCGGGGTCGGAGGGTCTCGCGTGGACTTTAGCCTCGGGGGCCGGGGTCCAGGTGGCTGGTGTCGCCCACGTTCGGCGCGTGCGGATCGTTCGGGCCCTTGCCGTCGTGGTCGCCTTCGCCGTGCTCCGTGTGGTCGCGGGAATGGGGCAGCTTGTGCGATACCTCGTCGAGCTTGTCGCCCAGCAGGCGGCGTACGCTGACGTAGAACACCGGGATCAGCAGCAGGCCCAGGAAGGTGGCGAACAGCATGCCGCCGATCACGCCTGTGCCGATGGAGTGGCGGGAATTGGCGCCGGCACCGGACGAGACGAACAGCGGGAACACACCCAGGATGAAGGCGATGGAGGTCATCAGGATCGGGCGGAGTCGCAGGTGCGAGGCTTCGATGGTTGCCTGGCGCAAGGTCTTGCCCTGGGCCTGCTGCTCTACCGCGAACTCGATGATCAGGATCGCGTTCTTCGCTGCCAGGCCGATCACCGTGATCAGGCCGATCTTGAAGTAGATGTCGTTGGGCATGCTGCGGAGCATGGAGAACACCACCGTGCCCAGCATGCCTAGGGGGACCACCAGCAGCACCGACACCGGGATCGACCAGCTCTCGTACAGCGCGGCAAGGCACAGGAACACAATCAGGATCGACAGGATCATGAGCAATGTTGCCGAGTTGCCCGAGAGGATTTCCTGATAGGACTGGCCCGTCCAGTCGTAACCGAAGGTTGGCGGAAGCTTCGAATCCACGATGCCCGACAGCGCGTTCATGGCCTGGCCGGTGGAATGGCCCGGGGCTTCGCTGCCGACGATTTCCACCGCCGAGTAACCGTTGTAGCGGCTAAGGGCGGGGGAGGCCATCTGCCACTTCGCCGACACCACGTTCGACAGCGGCACCATCTGCGGCGTCGCCTGGGTGGAGCCCGTGGACGTGGTGGTGGTCAGGGTGCTCGGCGTGAAGATGTGGCCGAAGGCATCCGGGCCCATGCGGTAGGGGGTGTCTGCCTGCATCAGCACGCGCTTGACGCGGCCGGCATAGGAGAAGTCGTTGATGTACACCGGCGCCAGCGTGAGCTGGATGGCGGTATAGACATCGCTGACCGACAGGCCCATCGACTGCGCCTGGGTGCGATCGACGGTCAGCTGGATCTGCGGCGCGTCTTCGAGCGTGTTCGGACGCACGGCCACCATGTTCGGATCCTGCGAGGCAGCCCCAAGCACGGTATTGCGCGCCGCGGTGAGTTCGTCACGGCTTTGGCCGGCGCGGGCCTGCAGCCACATGTCGATACCGCCGAACTGCGACAGGCCGCGGATGGTTGGCAGGTTCACCACGAAGATCTGCGCGTCGCGGATACCATGCAGGATGCCGTTGGCCTGCTGGATGAATTCATCCGCGGTGGTTTTTCGGTCGTCCCAATCCTTCAGGCGGATGAACGCCATGCCGGTGTTTTCACCCGAACCGACGAAGCTGAAGCCGGAGATCTGGAAGATGCGGTCGACATTGGGGTTGCCGTGCAGCTTCTCGCGGATCTGTCCCATCACGTTCTGCGTGCGCTGCAGCGAGGCACCGGGCGGCA
Organism: Pinirhizobacter soli; assembly: GCF_015905305.1. Taxonomy (GTDB): domain Bacteria; phylum Pseudomonadota; class Gammaproteobacteria; order Xanthomonadales; family Rhodanobacteraceae; genus Pinirhizobacter; species Pinirhizobacter soli. Next base: position 947,617 of record NZ_JADZLQ010000001.1, on the reverse strand, counting down.
GCGAGACGATGGCCAGGGCGAAACCCTGGTCTTCGCTGGGCACGAAGCTGGTCGGCAGGCGGCTGAACAGCCAGCCGCACAGCACGCAGATCACCAGGAACACAACCATCCACAACGGCGCACTGCGTACCGCGCCACCGATGTGGCCCCGGTAGATCTTGTTGACCTTGTCGAAGCCGACGTTGAAGCCGCGATAGACGAAGTTCTTCTTGTGCTCGTGTGTAGGCTTGAGGATCGAGGCGCACAGCGCTGGCGTGAAGGACAGCGCCAGGAAGGCGGAGAAACCCATCGACACGGCGATGGTGAGCGCGAACTGCTTGTAGATCACGCCCGAGGCACCGGCCTGGAAGGCGGAAGGCACGAACACAGCGGCCAGCACCACGGTGATCGCTACCACCGCGCCGGTGATCTGGCCCATGGCCTTGCGCGTGGCTTCCCTTGGCGGAAGGTTTTCTTCCGTCATGATGCGTTCGACGTTCTCGATCACCACGATCGCGTCGTCCACCACGATGCCGATCGCCAGCACCATGCCGAACAGCGTGAGCTGGTTGATGGTGAAACCCAGCGCCAGGAGGCCTGCGAAGGTGCCCAGCAATGCCACTGGGATCACCAGCGTGGGGATGATGGTGGCGCGGATGTTCTGCAGGAACAGCAGCATCACGCCGAACACCAGCACGATGGCGATGATCAGCGTCTCGATCACTTCCTTGATCGAGATGCGCACGAACGGCGTGGAATCGTACGGTGCCTGCCAGGTCACGCCCGGCGGGAAGCTCTTGGCAAGTTCGGCCATCTTGCCGCGTACCGCGGTGGCAACATCCAGCGCGTTGGCGCCGGGCAACAGCTGCACGCCCAGCGCGCCTGAAGGCTTGCCATCGAGCGTGGAGCCCAGGCCGTAGGTCTGGCCGCCGAAGTTGATCTTGGCAACGTCGCTAAGCTTGACCGAGGTGCCGTCGGGGTTGGCGCGCAGGATGATCTGGCCGAACTGCTCGGGGCTTGAGAACCGCCCCTCGGCCGACACGGTGGCGCTGAAGCCCTGGCCATCGCTGGCCGGATCCGAACCCAGGGCGCCGGCGGCGAACTGCACGTTCTGGTTGGCGATGGCCTGCTGCACCTGGCTTGCGGAAAGGCCATAGCCCTGCAGCTTGTCGGGGTTGAGCCAGACACGCATCGCGTATTCGGCGCCGATCTGGCGGGTGGAACCTACGCCCGAAATACGGCCCACCTGCTCGTTGACCTGCGCGGCGACGATGTCGTTCAGGCGGGCGTTGTCGATGTCCGGGTTGTCGGAGGTCAGCGCCAGGAACATCAGGAAGTCGGGATTCGACTTCGCCACCACCACACCCTGCTGGGTGACTTCCGTCGGCAGACGGGGCGTGGCCAGCGAGACCTTGTTCTGCACCTGCACCTGCGCGATGTCAGGATCGGTACCGGTCTGGAAGGTCAGCGTGATCGACGCCGTGCCTGCGGAGCTGGACGACGAGGAGAAATACAGAAGGTGGTCGATACCCGTCAGCTGCTGCTCGATCACCTGGGTGACCGTCTTTTCCGTGGTGTCCGCCGACGCACCCGGATAGGTGGCGTTGACCGTCACCTGCGGCGGGGCGATGTTGGGATACGACTCCACACCCATGTTGAGCAACGAAATCGTGCCCACCAGGGATATGAGGATGGCGATCACCCATGCGAATACAGGGCGATCGATGAAGAAACTCGGCATGTCGTGTCCCCTTTACTGCTTGCCGGCCTGGCCAGTGGACGCAGCCGTCTGGCGCTGCAACGGGCTGGGTTCGCTTGGCTGGTAAGGCGAGGCCTTTGCCTGGCCACCTTCCTTGACGGTCTGCAGGCCAGAGACGATGACCTGGTCGCCGGTGGCCAGGCCGTTGGTGACGATCCAGTTGCCACCGCTGGTGTTCGCTGCGGTGATGTTCTTGCGGACCACCTTGCCGTCGCCGCCGACCGTCATCACGTAGGCACCCTTGGTGTCACGTACCACGGCGGCTTGCGGGATCAGGAACACCTTGTTCTGTTCGCCCAGGTCCGCGGCGATCGTCACATAGGTGCCCGGCAGCAGGGTGCGGTCCTTGTTGGGAATGACCGCGCGCAGGCTCACCGCGCCGGTGCTGGGGTTCACCTGGGTATCGGAGAAGTCGAGCGTGCCCTTCTCGTCATAGAGGCCGCCGTCGGGCAGGGTGATGGTGACAGTGGCCTTGTCCTGGTCGCGCAGGGTGACACCGCCGGTGGCGGCGGCGCGGCGCATGGTGGCGAGGTCGCCGATGCTCACGGTGAAGTTCACATAGAGCGGATCGACCTGGTCGACCGTGGTCAGCAAGGTGGTATCACCCTGGCCCACGAGCGCGCCTTCAGTCACCTGCTGCTGGCTGGCCCGGCCGTCGATGGGCGATTCGACCTTGGTGTAGCTCAGGTTGATGCGGGCGGTCTGCACGGCCGCCTGGGCCTGCTTCACCGCGGCGTTGGCGGTGCGCTCGTTGGCCACGGCGGTGTCCAGGTCCGAACGCGACACGTAGTTCTTGCCGATCAGGCCGCGGGCGCGGTCGGCGGCGGCCTTGTTGTTCAGCGCGGTGGCCTGGGCCGAGGCGAGGTTCGCCTGCGACTGGTCCAGTTCCGCCTGAAGCGGGGCCGGATCGATAAGGAAGAGCACCTGGCCGGCCTTGACGTCGGAGCCTTCGTTATAGACGCGCTTTTGCAGGATGCCCGGCACGCGTGCGCGCACATCGGCGGTACGGAACGCCGAAAGGCGTCCGACCTGGTTCTGCACGAGCGGAGCGGAAGAAAGCTGGGCCTGAACCACGCCAACTTCGGGAGTGGGCGGTGCCTTGGGCGCTTCCTGCTTCTTGCCGCAGGCAGAAAGCGCGATGAGGCCGAAGCACAACAAAGATGTGCGCAGGGGCAGGGGCTTCATGGGGACTCCGTTCATTTTCTTGTGCGGTTGTTCTTCCACATCCGCCCTCTGGGGTAGGGGGCAGGCGCGCTCATATAACAGTTATCGCAAGACAAGCCGTGTCGTCCTGTGCCGGATGGCCCTTCCGGCGAGAATTGGCGATGGTTCGGGGCAATGCCTGTCGATATCGGGAAGGGCATGGATCGGGCGCCTGCGCCACCGGGCAGACGGGGTACCGATTCACTGTACCGCTCAGTTTAAAAACTATTGACGTGAAGAGTCAATGCTATAGGGAGCCTATTTCCAACCCCGTTGGCGCGATGCACAAGCTTGCGGTGGCATCGGCGGTGTTCCCCGGTACCCCGTGAGCGTCGCCGACGCGGTGCGATATGTCATGAAAGCAAGCTGAAAATGCCGCATTGCGGGAACACAAGAAGTGGCCTTGTCATCAGTCTCGGCGGTATGCTTCGCCGGATAACTTTCCCTTCCCCCATCAAGGCGACAGCCAGCTCATGAACGCGATTCGCGCAGCCGAGGACGGCAGCTTCCCAGCCCTCGTGATCGAGGAATTCAGCAAGCAAGGCAAGTCGCAGCTCACGGCGGACCAGGCGCGGTTCTTCATCGGCCTGTTCTTTTCCCGTATCGCCCAGTCGGACCTGGGCCTGCATACCCCTGAGCGCTGGGCCGCGCTGATCGGCGAATTCCTGGCCTTTGCCGCGAAGCGATCGCCGGGGCAGGCCCTGGTGCGGGTGTTCAACCCCGGTGCCAGTGGCAGCCGCACGATCATCGAGATCGTCAACGACGACATGCCCTTCCTGGTCGACACCGCCAGCATGGTGGCGGCCAACCATGCCGCCATCCACGCCCTGATCCATCCGGTGGTGCCGGTGACCCGCACCGCCGATGGCAGCATCGCCGCGCTCGGCGCCGATGGCGCATCGGGCGAATCGTTCATGCGCCTGGAGATCGACCGCCTGGATGGTGAAAGCCTGGAAACCGTCCGCAAGGAACTGGACATCGCCCTGGCCGACGTGCGTGAGGCCGTGGACGACTGGCAGGCCATGGGCCAGAAGGCGTTGGCCGTCGCCGAGGACCTTCCACACCGTGCATTGCCCCTGTCGGCCGACGAAGTGGACGAGGCCACGCAGTTCATGCGCTGGCTTACCGAAGATCACTTCACCTTCCTGGGCTATCGCGAATACGAGGTGGTGAAGACCGCCGACGACGAAGTGCTCCGTTCGGTGGAGGGCTCGGGGCTTGGCATCCTGCGTGCCGCTGACCGCTCGCTGGCCCCGCGCTCGCTGCGCTCGCTCGTTGCCAGCGAGCTGCCGCAGTCCGGTTCCACCGACGCGATCATCCTGACCAAGACCAATGCCCGCTCGCCGATTCACCGCCCCGGCTACATGGACTACGTGGGCGTGCTGAAATTCGATGCCCAGGGCCGGCCGGTGGCCGAGCAGCGGTTCCTTGGGATGTTCTCGTCCAACGCCTATATGGCGCGTCCGAAGCAGGTGCCGCTGGTGCGGCGCAAATGCGATGCGGTGATGGACCGCTCGGGCCTGAAGAAAGACTCCTACTCTGGCAAGTCGCTCCGGCACATCCTGGACACCTTGCCGCGCGAGGAACTGTTCCAGTGCTCGGCCGACGAACTGTTTGCGCTGGCCTCGGGCATCCTGGAGCTGCAGCAGCGGGCGCGCACGCGCCTGTTCATTCGCCGCGACAGCTACGGCCGGTTCTTCTCCTGCCTGGTGTACATCCCGCGCGAGCGCTTCAATACCGCCGTGCGCGAGCGCATCGAAGCGACCTTGCGCGATGCCATGCATGGCGAGCACGTGGATTCGGCCGTATTGATGGGCGAGGCGGCGCTGGTGCGCCTGCACGTGGTGGTGCGCCCGCGCATCGGTGACCACCCGGTGTACGACACCACGGCGCTGGAAACCACCATTGCAGCGATCGCGCGCAACTGGCACGACGACCTGCGCGACCGCCTGGTGGCGGACCTTGGCGAGCAGCCGGGCATCGTGCTGGCCAACCGCTATGGCCGGGCGTTGCCCGCAGGCTACGTCGACGAAGTGGCGGCCCCGGTTGCCGCGGCCGACGTGCGCGCGCTGTCGGGCCTGAAGGGCCCGGACGCCATCAGCATGTCGTTCTATCACCCGGCCGCACGGCCGGAGGAACTGCGCTTCAAGATCTACCGCAGCGGTTCGGATATCGCCTTGTCCGAAGTGCTGCCGTTGCTGGAAAACCTCGGCCTTCGCGTGCTAACCGAGCACATGTACGAAGTGCGCGTGGGCGATGCGCCGCTCTTCATCCAGGATTTCGAAGTGCAGCCGGTGGGCGCGCTTGCCTTCGACGTGGCCCAGGTGGGCGCGCTGTTCGAAGACGCCTTCGAGCAGATCTGGCGCGGCAACGCCGAGAACGACGGCTTCAACCGGCTTGTGCTGGGTGCCAAGCTCGGCTGGCGCCAGGTGGCGGTGCTGCGCAGTTACTGCAAATACCTCCTGCAGACGGGAGTGACCTTCTCGCAGGCTTACATGGAGGACGCCCTCAATGGCCATCCGGCCATCGCGGGCCTGCTGGTGGAGCTGTTCAACGCCAAGTTCGATCCGCAGCGCACCACGCTTGGCCCCGATGAACGCGCGCGCGCCGCGGCCACCCTTACCACCGAGATGCAGGTGCTGTTGCCTGAATCCGCCTCCGCCATGCAGCCGGGTCCGATCGATCGCCTGGTGGATTCGCTTGGCTCACCGCGCGACGAACAATTCGCCGCGGTGGAGGAAGTGGTGGGGATGCTGCTTGAGAATGTCTCGAGCCTGGATGAAGACCGCATCCTGCGCAGCTTCGTGGCGCTCATCCACGCCACGATCCGCACCAGCTTCTTCCAGCAGTTCGATGGCGCCTTCCGCCCGTACCTGTCGTTCAAGTTCGACTCGCACCAGGTGCCGGACCTTGCCAAGCCCGTGCCCTATCGCGAGATCTTCGTCTACGCTCCGCGCGTGGAAGGCATCCACCTGCGATTCGGGCCGGTCGCCCGCGGCGGGTTGCGCTGGTCCGATCGCCGCGAGGATTTCCGCACCGAGGTGCTGGGTCTGGTCAAGGCGCAGATGGTGAAGAACACGGTGATCGTGCCGGTGGGTTCGAAGGGCGGTTTCGTGGTCAAGCGTCCGCCCGTGGGCGGCGACCGTGACGCGCAGCTTGCCGAAGGCATTGCCTGCTATCGCATGTTCATCAGCGGCCTGCTCGATATCACCGACAACCTGGTCGAAGGCAAGCTGGTGCCGCCGCACGACGTGGTACGCCACGATGCGGACGATCCGTACCTGGTGGTCGCCGCCGACAAGGGCACGGCGACGTTTTCGGACATCGCCAACGCCATCTCCACCGAACACGGCTTCTGGCTTGACGACGCCTTCGCCTCCGGTGGTTCCAACGGCTACGACCACAAGGGCATGGGCATCACCGCCAAGGGTGCGTGGGAATCGGTCAAGCGCCACTTCCGCTCGCTCGGGCGCGACTGCCAGTCGGAGGATTTCACCACCGTCGGCGTGGGCGACATGTCCGGCGATGTGTTCGGCAACGGCATGCTGCTTTCACGGCGCATCCGCCTGCTGGCTGCCTTCGATCATCGCCACATCTTCCTGGATCCCAATCCCGATGCAGAACGTTCCTTCGTAGAGCGCGAGCGCCTGTTCGCCTTGCCGCGTTCCTCGTGGGACGACTACGACAAGTCGCTGATCTCCGAGGGCGGCGGCGTGTTCCCGCGCAACGCCAAGTCGGTACCGGTGTCGCCGCAGGTGCGCGCGGTGCTGGGTATCAAGGGCGATGCCGCGCACATGGCGCCGGTGGACCTCTTGAGCGCGATCCTGAAGGCACCGGTGGACCTCTTGTGGAATGGCGGCATCGGTACCTACGTCAAGGCAAGCAGCGAGACCCACCAGGAAGTGGGCGACCGTGCCAACAACGCGTTGCGCGTGAACGGCAACGAACTGCACTGCAAGATCGTCGGCGAGGGCGGCAACCTGGGCATGACCCAGAAGGGCCGCATCGAGGCCGGGCAATCGGGCGTGCTGCTCAACACCGACTTCATCGACAACTCCGCCGGCGTTGATACCTCCGATCACGAGGTAAACATCAAGATCCTGCTCAACGATGCCGTGCAGCGCGGGGAGCTGACCTTCGAGGGACGCAACCAGCAGCTGGCGGCGATGACCGACGAGGTCGGCAAGCTCGTCCTGTGGGACAACTACCGACAGAACCAGGCCATCACCGTGATGGAGCACCAGTCGGTGCGCCGCCTTGGATCGATGGCTCATTTCATCCGCACGCTTGAGGCCGAGGGCACCCTCGACCGCGGCGTCGAATCGCTGCCGTCCGATGCGGAGCTCGTCGAGCGCAAGACGCGCGGGCAGGGCATGACGCGCCCTGAACTCTCCGTGCTGCTGTCGTACGACAAGATCCGCCTGTTCCAGCAGTTGCTCGATTCGGATGTCCCGGAAGATCCCTACCTTTCGCGCGAGCTGGTGCGCTATTTCCCGGAGCCTTTGCACCAGAAATATGCCCAGCACATGCAGCGCCACCGCCTGAAGCGGGAGATCATCGCCACCGCGGTGACCAACTCCACCATCAACCGCATGGGCGCGACCTTCATGATGCGCATGCAGGAAGATACCGGCCAGGGCCCGGCGGCGATCGCCAAGGCCTATACCGCGGCCCGCGAGATCCTGGACGTGCGTACCCTCTGGAGCGAGATCGAGGCGCTGGACAGCCAGGTGGCCGAAGACACCCAGATCGACGCCATCCTGCAGATCTGGTCGCTGCTGCGGCACCTGACGCGCTGGTTGCTCAACCGCCCCGGCGGCACACTGGACATCGCTGCCAACGTGGAGCGTTACCAGGCATCGGTGCTGGCGTTGCGCCAGGCCATGCCCGGGGTCCTTACCAACACCGGCCGCGGGGATTTCTCCTCCAGCCAGGAGAAGTGGGCTGGCATGGGCTTCCCCGAGGCGCTCGCCCTGCGCATGGCCCGGGTGCCCGTGCTTCGCGCCGCTTTCGACATGGTGGAGGTTGCCCAGCAGAGCGGGCAGCCGATCGATGCCGTGGCCCGCGTGTTCTATCAGCTGGGTGAAGCACTCGACCTGGAGTGGCTGCGCGGTCAGATCGAGGCGCTGCCGGTGGATGGCCATTGGCACGCGCAGGCACGCGGCTCGCTGCTGGACGAACTCAACACCCAGCATCGCGCCCTGGCGGTGCAGGTGCTGGCATTGGGCGCCACACGGCCTGGCGAGAACGCCGTGCAGGCGTGGCTCGACCGCGACGATGCAACGCTGCGCTACACCCGCAGCATGCTGGCCGAGATCCTCAGCCAGAATGCCGACTATCCCATCGCCTCGGTAGCGGTGCGGCGCCTGGCCCAGCTGGCACAGGTCCCCTTGGCCTGATGGCCAGCGATGTCCTGGCACGGCATGCCCCGTGCCAGGACATCGTTATCGGTTCTTCAGGCGGCAGCCGGGGGACCCTGCTCGTGGCCGTCGAGCTTCAGTGCGGCGATCGTTGCCATCAGGGTGCGGTGGAAGGCTTCGAGGTCGTCCCGGGCGGGTATGTGCCCGGCACGGATCGTCCGTTGCAGGTCGATCGTCAGGTGCTGCAGTTGCATGGCGCCGCAAAAACCGCAGGCCGAGCGCAACCGGTGCAGCAGGTCGCCGAAGGCGTCGATGTCCAGCACCAGGGTGTCGAATTCCTGCGCCAGCTGGGCCAGTTCATCGCGCAGGAGCCCGCGCAGCGCGCGAGTGATCGTTGCATCGCCACTGCTGGCAATGGCTTCGGCATCGTCCAGGATCAGTGCCGGGGAGCGGCCGAAACGGTTGAGCAGGGCGCGCAGCTGCGCCACCTCGAAGGGCTTACCGAGCAATTCGACGAAGCCCAGTTGACGCATGTGCTGCCGCGTGGCGGCATCCGCACCCGCCGTGGTGGCGATTGCTGGCGACCGGGCGGAAGCCGCATGGGGATGGTGCAGCAACGCATGCATGATGCTGGCTGCGCCGCCGCCGGGCATGCGGCAATCGAGCAGCAGGAGGTCGAAGCGACGGGTCGTGGCCTGGCGTACCGCTTCGGAGTGGCTGATGCACGCGGTGACGTGGCAATGCAGCGCCTCGAGCGCTGCACGGCAGAAGTCGAGCGTGGTGGGGTCGTCGTCGGCCACCAGCACCCGCAACCCTTGCTGGGGCTGCGCACGCGCCGATGTGGCGGTTTGCGTCTTGAGCATCAACGATCCGTATCGTTCAGCTGGCTTTGGCAGAATGGGTGGACATGAGGCCTGGATCAATCGCGCGAATTCTCAATTGGATGGTCTTTGTAATGCTTGTGGGGTGTCCGATGCCAGCTATGGCAGGCATCCAACTGGCGGCGGACCACCTAAGCGTGCCCGGAATCGACCTGGCCGGCCTGTCAGTGTGGGCTGAAAACGAGCCCGGCGGAGGCCTCCGCGTGCATGTGCAAAGCCAGGAGGCCACGATTCCCGCGCTGGGCTGGCGGAAGCTTCCCCTGGCCTGCGAAGGCAGTTTCCAACGCGATGCGGCCGGCCGGCTGGTGCTCGATACGTCCCTGAAGCTCGCCCGTGCTCCCGGTGGTGCCCTGGGCGACGCGCGCCTGAGGGTCCAGTGGGACGAGGCCGCCAATACGCTGCAGGCGACGATTGCCCAGGGTGCCGCGCGCGGTGCCCTGGCGATGCCACTGGACCAGCCCACGCACCTGCAGATCGACCTGGAAAGCCTTCCGGCGGCATGGCTGAAGGGGGCGCTTGCCGCCTCGGCCGTGCAGCCGAAGGCGGGCAGCATCAATGCGAGCCTTGCCGTGGACCTGCGCGACGATGGCCTGCAGGCGGCCGGCCAGTTTGACGTGGCAGGCATCGATTTCGACGCACCCGGCGGCCGCCTGGCTGCGGACAACCTTGCCGCCAACAGCCGCATCAGCGTGGATACCACCGGCCGTGCCACGCGCCTGGGCCTGGATGGCAGTCTTCGTGGCGGCAAGCTGTTGCTTGGCGACCTCTACGCTGAACTACCCGGCCATCCGGTGATGTTGTCGGCGGACCTGGAGCAGGCTGCCGGCAGTACCCAGTTGCGCCGGCTGCACCTGGTGGACCCGGATGCGTTGACGCTGGACGGTTCGGCCAGCTTCGGCCCAGGCAAGGCCATGGGCCTGCAACTTGATGATATCCAGGCGCATTTCCCCGCGGCCTATGATCGTTATGGAAAGGGCCTGAGCGCCTGGCTGGGCGTCCCGGCGATCAGCATCGCAGGTTCCATGCAGGGAGCGCTGTCATTGGCTCCGTCGGGATTGCGCTCGTTCCGCTTCGATACCCAGCACATGGACGTCGCCCTGGCCGGTGGCCAACTCGGCGCGAAAGGCCTGCGCGGGGGCCTGGACTGGGCCGCCGGGCAGACGCGTCCGGCGACCACCCTGGGCTGGTCGTCGCTCGATGTCTGGCGCATTCCCAACGGCGCAGCCGTAGGTCATTGGCAGAGCGACCACGGCGTACTGGGGCTGACACGGCCACTGCAGGTGCCGGTGCTGGACGGCACACTGTCGGTTCGTGAGGCAACCTGGCAGCCGGGCAAGCCGACCACCGCGTCGCTGGTACTTACGCAGGTCGACATGGCCGCGCTTTCCCGCGCGCTGGGCTGGCCAGAATTCCACGGCACGCTGGCCGGCGCAGCGCCATCGTTGCGTTACGACGGCGACCGCCTGGAGCTTGCCGGCGGCCTTTCGATCAATGTGTTCGATGGATTCGTCGACGTCACCCAACTGACCTTGCAGCAGCCGTTTGGCAGCACGCCGGTGCTTACCGCGGATGTCGCCCTGCGCCAGCTCGACCTCGCCCTGGTCACTGGCGTGTTCGACTTCGGCAACATCACCGGGCGCATGGACGGCAACGTCGGTGGCCTGCGCATGGTCGGCTGGCAGCCCGCTGCGTTTACCGCGCAACTGCACGCCGACACCGGGGGCAAGATAAGCCAGCGCGCGGTGGACAACCTCACGTCTGTCGGCGGCGGCGTGGCCGCTGGCGGATTGCAAGGCAAGGTGATGAAGCTCTTCCGGAGCTTCAGCTACCGCCGCCTGGGGCTGGGCTGCGAACTGCGCGGCGATGTCTGCCGCATGACGGGCCTGGCCGATGGTCGGCCAGCGGCAGAGGGCTACACTATCGTCGAGGGCAGCGGCCTGCCGCGCCTGACCATCGTCGGCCACCAGTCGCAAGTGGACTGGCCCACCCTGGTACGGCGGCTGCAGGCGGCCATCCACGGTGGCGGCCCGGTCATCGACTGATCCCACCGGAGCAAAGCGCATGCGCAGAACGTTCACCGGCGCCATCCTGGCCATAATCATGGCCGTGGCTGGCTGCGTCACCATCAACGTGTACTTTCCCGAGGCGGCCGCGCAGAAGGCTGCCGACCAGTTCATCGGCAATGTCCTGGAAGACACGCAGGCTCCGCCAAAGCAGCCCGCGCCCGCCACGGACAAAAAACCCGTGCAGCCGTCAGCGAGCGTGCTGGACCTGCTGATCCCGGCAGCCTATGCCGCCGACACCCCCGATATCCGCGTGCAGACGGCCACCACCCAGGCCATCGGCGATCGCATGAAGGGCCGTCTGCGTGACGGCCTGAAGGCCTTGCTGGACAGCGGCGGCGTGGGCCTTTCCGCCGATGGCGACCTGGCCGTACGCGATGCCAATGCCATTGCGCTGGCACAGCGCGCCCAGGCCAGCGCCTGGGTCGTCGAGGACAACCGCGACCGCGCCGCGTTGTACCGGGAAGTAGCCAATGCCAACGGCCATCCCGAATGGGAAGGGCAGGTGCGTGCCACCTTCGCCCGGGGCTGGATCGAGCGTGCTCCCGCTGGCTGGTATTATCGTGATGCCGCGGGTCAATGGCACCGAAAATAGCCGTCGCCCGTTTCCTTAGTCCCTCTTAGCCTTCCGGCCGCTGGTTTCCAGATGCCGGGGCCCGTATTGAAGAAGCAATGACCGAGTTCGAAACCACCATCGTCAACGTCGGCCACGATGGCCGTGGCGTTGCCCGCATCGACGGCAAGGCCGTCTTCGTCGCCGGCGCCCTTGCCGGCGAAACGGTGCGCCTGCGCATGCGCAAGCGCCACCGCAATTACGACGAAGCTGAAGTTGCCGAAATCATCACCCGCTCACCTGAGCGCACGGAACCGCGTTGCATCCATGTCGCCGCCTGCAGCGGGTGCAGCCTGCAGCACATGCAGCCGGCCGCGCAGATCGCGATGAAGCAGCAGGTGCTGGCCGACAACTTCCAGCGCATCGGCAAGGTGGAACCTGCGCAATGGCTGTCGCCGCTCACCGACGAGGCCTGGGGCTACCGCCGCAAGGGTCGCTTGTCGGTGCGCCATGTGGCGAAGAAGGAACGCGTGCTGGTGGGTTTTCGCGAGGAATCCAATCCGCGCTTCGTCGCCGACATCCAGCGCTGCGAGGTGATCCATCCGGCCCTGGGCCCGAAGGTCGGCCTGCTGGCGGAACTGGTGTCGGGCATGGATGCCGCGCGCCATATCGCGCAGATCGAATTCGCCGCCGGCGATGCGGACGTCGCCCTGGTGTTCCGGCACCTCTCCCCGTTGTCCGAGCGCGACCGCGATGCCCTGGTGGCTTTCGCCAAGGAACACGGTTTCGCCATCTACCTGCAGCCGTCGGGCGTCAGCAGCGTGCATGCCTTGTGGCCGGAAGGGCACCAGCTGTCGTTCGGCATTCCCGGGCAGGACGTGGACATGGCATTCGAGCCGCTCGACTTCGTCCAGGTCAACGCCGGCATGAACCGCCGGATGATCGAACGCACGCTCGAGTTGATGGCTCCGGAGCCACACCACCGCGTACTGGACCTCTTCTGCGGCCTGGGCAACTTCACCCTGCCCATCGCCCGCCACGTGGCACAGGTGACTGGCGTGGAGGGCGAGCATGGCCTGGTGCAGCGCGCCGCGGCCAATGCCACGCGCAATGGCATCGGCAATGCGCGATTTGAAGTAGCCAATCTCTTCGAAGACCAACGTGCCACCGCCTGGGCCCAGGCCGACTACGACACCGTCCTGCTGGATCCGCCCCGCGCCGGCGCGGACAAGGTGCTTGAGTATCTCCCGCGCGCGTCGACGCGGCGGGTGGTGTACGTGTCGTGCCATCCCGGATCGCTCGCCCGCGATGCCGGCATCCTGGTCAACCAGCATGGCTTCCGGCTTTCCAGCGCCGGCGTGATGGACATGTTTCCGCATACCGCGCACGTCGAATCGATCGCGCTCTTCGAACGCTAGAAGGCTTTCCATGGGCAAGGAAATCGAACGCAAGTTTCTCCTTACAGGCGAAGGCTGGCGCGAACGCATCGAGTCGAGCGTGCCAATGGCGCAGGGTTATCTGATGGGCGTGGCCGCGCTGATGGCCGGGCATGCACGCGCGTCGGTGCGCGTGCGCATCGCCGGAAACCAGGCGTGGCTCAACATCAAGTCGTCCGTGCGCGGCATCGAGCGCGACGAATTCGAATACTTAGTTCCCCTGGCCGATGCCCGCGACATGCTCGATACGCTTTGCGATGGCAAGGTGGAGAAAACCCGCCATCACGTCCACGTCGAGGGCACCATGTTCGAGATTGATGAATTTGCCGGCGCCAACCACGGGCTGGTGGTAGCGGAAGTCGAACTGGACCACGCAGGCCAAGACATTCCCCGCCCGTCGTGGCTCGGCCGCGAAGTCAGCGACGAGAAACGCTATTACAACGTATTCCTGGTCGACCATCCCTTCACCCAGTGGACCGATACCGAACGCTCGGGCGAGGCCGCCACATGTTGATCATCGGCGTTGCCGGCACGACGCTTTCGGACGAGGAGAAAGCATGGTTGCGCGCGCCGAACGTCAGCGGCGTGATCCTCTTTGCACGCAATACCGGCAGCCGTGACGAAGTGATCGCGCTGGTCGATGCCATCCGCGAGGCTGGCGGTGAGGACATGCTGGTCTGCGTCGACCAGGAGGGCGGCCGCGTGCAGCGGTTGCGCGAAGGCTTTACCCGGCTGCCGCCGCTGTCCACGCTTGGCCTGGCTTACGACCGCGACCCGGCCGAGGCCGTGCGCCTGGCCGAGGAGCACGCCTGGGTGATGGCAAGCGAGCTGCGCGCCACCGGTATCGATTTCAGCTTCGCCCCCGTGCTCGACCTTGCCCGTGGCAGCGCCGCCATCGGCAATCGCGCCTTCCATGCGGACCCGGCCGTGGTGGGTGAGCTGGGCCAGGCCTATGTGCGCGGCATGCACCTGGCCGGCATGGCGGCGGTGCTCAAGCACTTCCCGGGCCACGGCTCGGTGGCGGCGGACACCCACCTGGCGGCGGCCACGGATCCGCGTAGTCGTAGCGAATTGGACATGGCCGACATGGCACCCTTCGTCGAGGCGATCGAAGCCCACGCGGAGGCGGTGATGGTGGCGCACGTAACCTACCCTGCGGTGGACCACCGGCCCGCCGGATTCTCGCCGGTGTGGATCGAGTCGATCCTGCGCGCTGAACTGGGTTTTCGCGGTGCGGTGATCGGCGACGACATCAGCATGAAGGCGGCCGAAGTCCATGGCAGCGTGGCCGACCGCGTGCACGCCCACCTCGATGCCGGCTGCGACCTGGTGCTGGCCTGTTTCCCGGACGTCGTGTCCGAGGCGATCGCCGCCGTGGCCGATCGCCCGGCCGACACCGCCAGCCCCATCGCCGGCTTGCGCGCCACCATCGGCGCCACCTGGGAAGGCCTGGAAGACAATCCCCAACGCGACCGTTTCGTCGCGCGTGTTACTGCCCTGGAGTCAGCATGAGCATTCCCCCGTTGGCCGAAGCCGTGGCCACTGCCGATATTCTCTTCGACCGTGCCACCGTCGAGGCCCAGATCGCGCGCATGGGCGGCGAGATCGACCTGGCGCTGGCAGGCGAGCGGCCGGTCTTCCTGACCGTCATGCATGGCGCGCTGGTGTTCGCCGCGCAACTGGCGCTGTCCATCAGGACCGACCTCGAATTCGACTATGTGCATGCCACGCGGTACCGGGGCGGTACCACCGGCCACGAGCTTCACTGGCTGCGCGAGCCTGTCGTACCCCTGGCGGGCCGCGTCGTGCTGCTGGTCGACGACATCCTCGACGAAGGCCATACGCTCAAGGCCGTGCGCGATGCCTGCCTGCGCATGGGCGCGAAGCGGGTGCTGGTGGCGGTGATGTGCACCAAGCTGCATGGCCGTCGTGCCGAAGGCATCGAAGCGGATTTCAATGGCGTGGCTGTACCGGACCGCTACGTGTTCGGCTATGGCATGGACTTGAACGAACAGGCTCGTAACCTGCCTGCCATTTACGCGCTCGCCGATGAGGTTTCTCCATGAGCATCGACCTGGCCGTCATCGGCGGCAGTGGCCTGTATCAGTTCCCGGACCTTGGCAATGCCTCGCGCCACGCGGTGGACACCCCCTACGGCAAGGCATCGGGTGACATCGTTGTCGGCGAATTCCGCGGCAAGCGCCTGGCATTCTTAGCCCGCCACGGGGAAAGCCATAGCCTGCCTCCGCACAGGGTGAATTACCGCGCCAATGTCTGGGCACTCAAGTCCATCGGTGCCAGCCGGGTGATCGGCGTAAACGCCGTGGGCGGCATCCGGGACGATATGGGGCCCCGTGCCGTGGTCGTTCCCGACCAGCTCATCGATTACACCCACGGCCGCCTGACCAGTTTTTGCGATGTGGAGGGTGCCGAGGTTCGCCACATCGATTTTTCCGATCCCTATACCCCGTCCCTGCGCAAGGCGTTGGTGGCCGCTGCTGCCGCGGCAGGTATCGACGTGGTCGATGGCGGTTGTTACGGCGCCACCCAGGGTCCCCGGCTTGAAACTCGTGCCGAAATTGCCCGTATGCGGCGCGATGGCTGCGACCTGGTGGGCATGACAGGCATGCCCGAGGCCGTGCTGGCCCGCGAACTTGGCCTTGAATATGCCTGCCTGGCGCTGGTGGCCAATTGGGCGGCCGGGGTGGTGGACGAGGACGAGATAAGCATCGAGGAAATCTTCGCCCACCTGGCCGCGGCCACCGCCGCGGTACCGGCGATCCTGGCCGGGCTGGTCGATTCCTAGGAATCACCCGTGCAGAACATGTTGTGTTTTGCCAGCAAACATGGTGATACTTTGCCTGCACCAGGGGGGCAGGCGGGGGCCTAACACGATCGGACCCAATTGCAGGGGTGCATTTTTAGTCAATGATGCAGAGGTTTTAGCAATGGCGACTGGTACGGTTAAATGGTTCAACGATGCGAAGGGCTTTGGTTTCATTACGCCCGACGGTGGTGGGGAGGATCTCTTCGTCCACTTTTCCTCGATCCAGGGTAATGGCTTCAAGTCCCTTCAGGAGAACCAGAAGGTCACCTTCGAGGTTACCCAGGGTCCGAAAGGCAAGCAGGCGTCTAACGTCACGCCAGCCTGAACGACTAGCAAGGTCTGAAGACACGAGCCCCGCGCCGTAATGCGCGGGGCTTTTGTTTTTCTTTGAAACAGAAGGAATGGGTAGATGACCGATCGGCGACGCTTCATCCAGGCATCAATGCTGGGCTCGGCTGTCCTGGCCACCGGAGGTGGCGTGGCCCGCAGCGTGCCCGCCGCCGCCGTGGGCAAGCCACGGGTCGTGTCCACCTGGGACTTCGGCGTGGCCGCCAACCAGGAGGCCTGGAAGGTACTGTCGGCTGGGGGCACTGCCCTCGATGCGGTGGAAGCCGGCGTGCGCATCCCGGAGGCTGATCTTCGCAACCACAGCGTGGGCCGCGCCGGCTATCCCGACCGCGATGGCCATGTGAGTCTGGACGCCAGCATCATGGACCAGGCCGGCAATTGCGGCGCGGTGGCCGCCATCGAACACATCGCCCATCCCATATCGGTAGCGCGTGCGGTGATGGAGAAAACCCCACACGTGCTGCTGGTGGGCGAGGGTGCCTTGCAGTTCGCCCTGGAACAGGGTTTCCCGCGCGAGGAACTGTTGACGCCCGAGTCGGAAAAGGCCTGGAAAGAGTGGCTGAAGACGGCCAAATACAGCCCGTCGATCAACAGCGAGGTGAAGGATTTCCGCAACCTCCCGGGCGGTGCACGCAACCACGACACCATCGGCATGCTGGCCCTGGACGCCCACGGCAACCTCTCCGGTGCATGCACCACCAGCGGCATGGCCTGGAAACTGCGCGGACGGGTAGGCGACAGCCCGATCATCGGTGCGGGGCTCTATGTCGATGGGGAGGTGGGCGCGGCCACGTCCACTGGCGTCGGCGAGGAAGTTATACGCAATTGCGGCAGTTTTCTCGTGGTGGAATTGATGCGCCAGGGACGTTCGCCGCAGGACGCCTGCCGCGAGGCCGTTGAACGCATCATCCGCAAGAAGCCGGCCACGGCCAAGGAGATCCAGGTCGGCTTCCTGGCCATGAACCGCGCTGGCGAAGTGGGAGCCTGGGCCATCCAGAAGGGGTTCTCGTACGCGGTGTGCGATGCGGTGAAGCAGGATGCATTGATCCCAGGCAAGAGCAGCTACTGACCATGCTGCTGGAAGTGGCGGCCAACTCGGTGGCATCGGCGATCGCCGCTCGCGATGGCGGTGCCGGCCGCGTGGAGCTTTGCGCGTCGCTGGCTGAAGGCGGCGTCACGCCCTCGCATGCCACCATCGCCATAGCGCGCGACGCGATCGCGCTTCCGCTGTACGTACTGGTGAGGCCCCGCGCCGGCGACTTCGTCTACGCGCCCTACGAGTGGGACCTGATGCACGCCGACATCGCGCATTGCCGTCGGCTGGGGTGCGACGGCGTGGTGGTGGGCGCGCTCGATGAAGCCGGCCGTGTGCATGCGCGTTGCCGGGAACTGGTGGAGGCGGCAGGCCCCATGGGCGTGACGTTCCATCGCGCCATCGACGTCAGCGCCGACCCGGTGGCGGCCGTCGATGATGTCATCGCTGCCGGATGCGAACGCATCCTCACTTCCGGCAGCCGGGCGCACGCACACGCGGGTGCGTCGGTCATCCGCGCGATGGCCTCGCGCGCCAACCAACGCATCGCGATCATGGCGGGCGCCGGCGTAACGTCGGGTAACGTCGCCGAGCTTGCGCGCCTGAC
Organism: Pinirhizobacter soli; assembly: GCF_015905305.1. Classification (GTDB taxonomy): domain Bacteria; phylum Pseudomonadota; class Gammaproteobacteria; order Xanthomonadales; family Rhodanobacteraceae; genus Pinirhizobacter; species Pinirhizobacter soli. The sequence goes on along the minus strand of NZ_JADZLQ010000001.1, from coordinate 929,568 downwards.
AGGCTTGCACGAGTTCCACGCGTCGGCCAAGCAGCGCTTGCCGTCGCGCCAGCCCAAGGGGGTTGGCTTGAGCATGGATGCCGGCGAATGGCGAACCGACGAAGCCGAGGTTGCCGCGATCGTCCAGGCGCTTGCGGCCATCGATACGAAGTCCATCGGTCGCTGACAGGAAAACTAATCCTTCCGGCAGATGGCCCTAGCCGTGGCTTGCCAGGTCCCATCGCCCAACATGTATGTGCTTTCGCTGTGCACGGAGATGACATTCCCGTTTGCCTTCGTGCATCGCCGTGCCGCGTTTTGACCGGCGTCGCGGTCGGCGAGGTATTCGTTATCCGCCCACGCCCTTGCGGAGAAAGAAACGTCGGTCGGGGCATGGCCGCCGGAAGGGGACTCCGTTCCCTGGCCGATGGCCAGTAACGGTGCCGCGGTGAGGGCGATGGCCAGGGTGGTGCGCTGGAAGAGTGGCATGCTTGCTCCATGATTAACGGGCCGTATCACGGCCGCTTCCGTAGGAGCATTAAGCAGGATTCTCCCGGTCTTTCATGCCGGGCATGGCCGGGGCTTGTTGTAGGAAAAAGCTGACAGAGACGTCATGCGTCGGCATGTCGGCCGACGCATGTCTATCGCCGATTACCTAAGCGACGAATTGCAGTCGCGCCAACTCTGCGTACAGGCCGCCCTCATGCAACAGGCTTTCGTGCGTACCTTGTGCAACGATGCGGCCGCCGTCCATGACGACGATGCGGTCGGCGCGTTTGACGGTGGCCAGGCGGTGCGCAATCACCAGCGTGGTCCGGCCTTGCTCCAGGCGTTCGAGCGCCTGCTGGATGGCGGCCTCCGACTGGGCATCGAGGGCCGAGGTGGCTTCGTCCAGTAGCAGCAACGGGGCATCGCGCAGGATCGCCCGGGCGATTGCCATACGCTGGCGCTGGCCGCCCGACAGGCGCACGCCGCGCTCGCCCATGGCAGCGTCATAGCCATCGGGCAGGGCGCTCAGGAACCCGTCCGCTTCAGCCAGGCGAGCGGCCTGGCGCACATCGGCATCGCTGGCATTTTCGCGGCCGAATCGGATGTTGTCCGCGGCGCTGCCGCCAAAGATCACGGTTTCCTGGGGCACCAGGGCGATGGTGCCGCGAAGGTCCGCCAGGGTGAGTGCGCGCAAGTCCACGCCATCGAGGCGGATGCTGCCGGTCTGCGGGTCGTAGAAACGCAGCAGCAGGGCCAGCACCGTGCTCTTGCCGGCCCCGGAAGGGCCCACCAGCGCTACGGTTTCCCCAGGCTTCACCTCAAGCGAGAAATCCTTCAGCGCCGGGACGTCGCTCCGCGTGGGGTAGTGGAAGGTGACGTTGTCAAAGCGCAGCGACGCGCGCACTGGGCTGGGCAGGGCCACCGCCTGCGCCGGATCGGCAATGCCGGGTTTTTCGGCCAGCAGCTCGCCGATGCGTTCCATGGCACCAGCGGCACGCTGTACGTCGCCCCACACTTCGGCAAGGCCTGCCACCGAGCCTGAGGCGAACACCGCATACAGTACGAACTGGCTCAACACGCCGGCGGTGAGTTCACCGGCAAGCACCTGCCGCGCGCCGGCCCATAGCACCAGGATGATCGCGCCGAATACCAGCACGATCACCGCCATCGTCAGCAGCGAGCGCACGCCGATGCGCTTGCGCGCGGTATCCAGGGCGCGGTCCACGGCATGGGAGTAGCGACGGCTTTCGATGTCCTCGCGGTGATAGGCCTTCACTGCGGTGGCTGCATTGAGCGTTTCGTTGGCGATCGCCGAAGCGTCGGCCAGGCGGTCCTGGCTGTAACGCGAAAGCTTCTGCACGCGGCGGCCGAAGACCAGGATGGGTAGCAGCACGCCGGGGATGACCAGGGCGGTAAGGCCTGCCAGGCGAGGGATGGTGATGGCCATCATGACCGCCGCACCCAATAGCGTAACCATGCTGCGTAAGGCGACCGAGATACCCGAGCCGATCAGCGCCTGCACCACTTCGGTGTCCGCCGACAGCCGCGAGGTAAGTTCGCCTACGCGCGTGCGCTCGAAGAACCCGACGTCCAGTCGAATCACGCCGTCGTAGAGATTCTTCCGCAGTGACGCCAGGGCGCGTTCGCCAAGGAGGGTGATGCAGAAGAAACGCGCCGCCGTTGCCACCGCCAGCACGGCGGCCACCAGGAAGAGCAGGCCGAAGGTACGATTGATGGCGCCGGAATTGGACGCGGCGAAGCCGTGGTCGATCATCTGGCGGACGGCCATCGGGAACACCAGGGTCGACCCCGACGACAAAGCCAGGAATATCAGCCAGCCACCGGCAAGCGCCCGGTGCGGGCGCATATATGGCCAGAGGTTGCGCAAGGCGCCCAGCCGGCGGGTTTTTTCCGGTGTGCCCGGTGCAGCGTCGCTCATCGTCTGTTCCTGGCCTTCGTGCCCTTCCGGTGATGGGGGCAAGGTTGGGGTATTCAATCGGCGCAGGGGCTACTTGGCAAGCGGCGCAAGGTCGCGGGGAACGACGAAACCTGGAAAATCCCGGCGCAAATCCGCGTAAGCCTTGCGCGCGCTGGCTTCATGGCCATCGCGAAGCATCTGACGGATGGCAGCTACACGCCGCCTGGGTTCGGCGTCGCCGGGGGAGCCCATGACGACGCTGATCTCCTCCAGGGCCGGGCGCTGGTCGATCGACGCACGCGCGGATTCGGCAAGTTCAGGGGATGCAGCGGCCACGGGAGGGGGCGGCGATCCGATCTCGGCGGGGGGGGGAGGCGGTGCCGGTGCTGCCGCAACGACGGGTGCGGGTGCGGCCGCTTTCGCCAAGGCATCCGCGGCCGTGGCGGGCGGTGCCCGTGATTCGGGTGGCTGCTGTGCAGGAGCGGTCCTAGCTAGCTCCGGCAACGCCTGATCGGCCTCCGGCGGTGGCGGAGTCTTGACGGCGCGCGGTGCTGTCGAGGCATGCCTGGCTTGCGCGGCAACAGAAGGTGCAACAGGAGGGGCTGCAGGTGGGGGAAGGGTGGCTACGTACCGTTCGGCCTTGGCGAGTTCACGTGCCTGGCTGAGGGTCGCCGCCTTCTCGCCTACAGGTTCGGACTGCGCGGCCTTGCGTGCTGCGACTTCCCCTTCAACCGCAACGGCGGGCGCCGGTTGCGGCTCGCCGCCCATCCCGAGTGCGGTGGCGTTTTCCCCGGCAGAGACCGCTGGCGCCGATTCGGCCTTGTCCTTGGCCGACTCCAGGCGAGCCTGTGGCGCGGGCAGCTGCCGTTGTTGCCAGGCCAGGTTGGCTGCCAGCACCAGGCTTGCCGCGACGGCCAACGCGCCGGCCCAACGAAGCCCATGACGCGGCCGGCTCTTCGGGTTCGATGCCGGAGCATCGGTCGCGGGCACTGCCTCGCGCGCCTGCCGCAGCACGGCTTCGTCCAGCGCTGGCGACGGCGTCGCGCGCGGCAGCTTGCCGTACAGCCGGGCAAGCTCGCGTTCTTCGTCGTCGAAGGGGGGCAGCTGGTTGCTCATGGCGTCATAAGCTCGCGGATGCGGTTCATGGCATAGCGTAGTCGCGATTTGGCGGTTTCGCGGCCCACGCCCGTGACTTCGCCAATCTCCTCGATGGTCAGTTCGTTTTCCATGCGCAGCAGGAAAGCCACGCGTTGTTCGCCTGGCAGGCCATCGATGGCCTGTTGCAGGCGGAGGCGCTGCTGGAAATCCGACAGTGCGTGCTCGGGCTGGTTGCTTTCGTCGCCCGGATGGCTGGCCACGGCGGCGTCATAGGTTTCACCGGTGCTCTCCGGGCGCTGCCGCCTGAAGGCATCGACGATCAGGTTGTGGGCGATCTGCAGCAGCCAGGTGGAGAACCGCGCACCGGGTTGATAGCGCTCCCGCGCGGCGATGGCCCGGCTCCAGGTTTCCTGGAATATTTCCTCGGCCATTTCGCGCTGACGCACGCTGCGCAGGATGAAGCGGTACAGGCGGTCCTTCTGCCGGGAATAAAGCAGTGGGAACGACGCCGCGTCGCCAGCCACCCAGGCCAGCATCAGCGCGGCATCGTCGTCGGTGGGCCGGTCCATGGCCCAGGAGATTACGGCATCGACGGCCCCTGGTGGGCGTCGATGCCGGTGTCCGGCGGCAATCAACGCGACACGGTTGCCTCGTTGCCGTCCGTGCCGCCGCCTTGGGCCGTGGCGGACAGGCCGCCAGCACTGCGCACCATCTGTACGAAGCCCGCGCGGTAGCCCATGTCGTCGCTACCGCGCGCACCGTTGGCCAGGGCTGCGATCTTCGCGTAATCCCAGCCGTCGATGTATTTCCCACCACGCAAGGCATCGGCGAACGCGGCTACGGAAGCGGCGAAACGCAACCTTTCGCTGGGCGCGGCCGCAACGCTTGCCGGGAGCGGTCGTTCGATCAGCTTGCTGGTGTTGCCGTCGGGTGCTTTGTAGCGGATGCGCAGGAAGGCCAGTTCGCCATGGCCGGTCTTGTCGTTCGCCTCGGGGCGTGCCGGGCCATAGCGCAGCGGGTCGACGCGGGCACCGCCGGCGTTCGCCAGGGTAACTTCGTACAACGCCGTCACGTTGGCGCCCGCACCGATCTCACCGGCATCCACCGCATCGTTGTTGAAGTCCTCGCGGGCCAGCGCGCGTTTTTCATAGCCGATCAGGCGATATTCCTTCACCACGGCGGGGTTGAATTCCACCTGGATCTTCACGTCCTTGGCAATGATCATCATCGTCGAGGACATCTCATCCACCAGCACCTTGCGGGCTTCGGCAAGGCTGTCGATGTAGTGATGGTTGCCGTTGCCGGTATCGGCCAGCTGCACGGCCATGGCGTCGTTGTAGTTGCCCTGGCCAAAGCCGAGCGTGGATAGCGCCACGCCGCCCTTGCGCTCTTCGGTGATGCGCGTCTTAAGCGCTTCTATGCCAGTGGTACCCACGTTGAAGTCGCCATCGGTGGCCAGGATGATGCGGTTCACCCCGCCCTTGATGAAGCCCTGCTTCGCCTGGGCGTAGGCCATGTCGATGCCGGCGCCGCCATTGGTGGAACCACCGGCGCCCAGGGCGTCGATGGCGGCAAGGATCTTCGCGTGCTGGTTGCCGGGTGTTGATTCCAGCGCCACGCCGGCCTCGCCGGCATAGGTCACCAGAGAGACATGGTCCTGTGGGCGCAGGCGTGGCACCAGTTGCTTGAGCGACGCCTTCAACAGGGGCAATTTATCGGGTTCGTCCATGGAGCCTGACGTGTCGACCAGGAACACCAGGTTGGCCGGTGGTACCTCGGCGCCGGGCACGCGGTAGCCCTGGATGCCCACCATCAGCAATTCGCGCTTTGTATTCCACGGTTCCGGGGCAAGCTCGGTAGTGACGCTGAAGGGGTCATCGCGCGTGGAAGGCGGCGCATAGCCATAGTCGAAGTAGTTGATGAATTCTTCCGCGCGCACGGCGTCCGCCGGCGGCAGGTTGCCGCTCGCCAGCATGCGGCGCACATTGGTATAGGCGCCGGTGTCGACGTCCAGGCCGAAGGTGGACACCGGCTGCTCGGCCACCTGCTGCAGGCCGTTGTCCTTGAAGTGCGTGTAGTTCTCGCGGTCGATGTCGCCGGCCATCGGCATCTGCATGATCACATAGCCTTGCGCAGAAGGTGCCGGTGCCGGCAACGACATCGAAGCGGGCGCTCGCTTGGCCATCACATCGATGGCCGCCAGGGACTCACCCCGGCTCACCGGCTGGCTGGGCGGCGGCGGTGGCGGGGTATACACGGCGCGGCTTTCCTCGACCACGGGCTCCTTTTCGGCCTTGTCGTGGGCAGGCGACGCCTGGCTGGCGTCGCTGGACGCTGGCGGCGCGGTCTGGGCGGGATTCTGCGATGTGGCGCAACCGGCCAGGGCCAGCATGATCGCGGTGCAAAGCGGGGCGAGGGCGTGCGTTTTCATCGTTTTACCTCCTTGGTGGGTAACGATGAAACGTAGCGGGGGAGGAAACGGGGTTACCCAAGATGCGAGAATGTTCCTTTCTCTTCGCATGGGACCGGCATCATGATCCTGCTCAGCGGCCTTGCGCCCGTGGCCACCGGCCATATCCGGTATGTCTATCAGCACCCGGCGCAAGCCAACTTGCTGATCAAGGTGATGCGGCAGGACGCCATCGTCGAGCGCTGGGAGAACGGGCCGTGGTACCGGCGCCTGACGCGTGCGAAGTACTACAAGGGTTATATCCGCGAATTCCGCGAATTCGTCACCTCGTATGCGGTGTCGCCCCACGGTGTGTCGCCGCTGGCCCGCGTCGTGGGCATCGAGCTCACCGATATGGGCCTGGGCCAGGTGGTGGAAAAAGTGGTTGCGCCCGATGGTTCGCTGGCGCCGACGCTCGATGCCTGGGTGCGCCGCGATGGCTATACGCCGCAGGTACAAGCCGCGCTGGACGACTTCCTGGCGCGCCTGCTCGAGCACGACACCATTGCAGCCGACCTGCATGCCTGGAACGTGGTGTACGGTTCGGACTCGCGCGGCGGCCCGCACCTGCTGATGATCGACGGCTTCGGCGAGAAGAACATCATCCCGCACCAGTCGATGAGCCGCGGCCATAACCGCAACCGCACCATCCGCCGCTTCAATCGCATGGTCGAGCGCACGAAGAAGACACCGCGGGACGGTTGAGCCCCGTCAGGGGCCTTCCGTTTCGTTGGAGCCTTTCATCGGGTCGCAACCTTCGATCACCGCCGAGGCTTCGAACAGCCACCAGTCGTAGCGGTTGACGCGCCCCAGGTCCACGGCCTTGGATTTGTCGATGCACGGGCCCAGGGCATAATCACCGGCGAAGATCCACCGCTGCGCCGGATCCTTCCCCTGCCAAGCCAGGCCATCGCGCATCTGCACGTTGAAGCCGCGGCTGAAGCCGAAATCGGTGGGCGTGCGTGGCGACATCAGCCGGTGCTCCTCACGCCAACCGACCAATCCCAACTGGCCCTGAGGCCCGATGGTTGCGTCCACGCGCTGCATCATGGCGAGCGTGGATTCGGATGGATTGAACTGCGGATACACCCCGAAGGCCCAGGCTACCCAGGCCGCCGACATGCCCACCACGAGCGCCAGTGCGCCGCGCCTTGCCCGGAAGAACGCAGCCGCGGCCAGCAACAGCGCTCCCATCGTGGCCACCGCCAGCCAGAAATGCCGGCCGCCGTCGACGAGGTTGCGGTCGGCTACCCGCTCGGCGAACTTCGGATGGCCGAACACTGCCCACAGACCGCCACCAAACAGCACGATGCCAGCCAGTACCGCCAGGCCCACGCACAACCAGCGCAGCCAGCGCATCTTCACCACTTCTTCCAGATATGGCGCCAGCGCCAGCGCCATCATCGGGATCGCGGGCAGCAGGTAGACCTCGCGCTTGCCACTGGGGATGGAAAAGAACACCAGCACGATCAGCACCCACGCCAATGGCATGACCACGCGTGCTTCGCGCCCGGCAAAGGCCTCGCGCCAGCGCGGCAGCATCGGTAGATACGCAAGGCACAGCGGAAACCATTCCACCACCAGCACCGGCAGGAAATACCAGAACGGCTCGTGGTGTTGCCACGATGCCGCGTAACGCCCCGCCGTTTGCCGGAACAGGATGTCATTCACATAGGCATGGAAGTCTGGACCCGGTGCTGCCAGCGCATGCAACAGCATCGGTGCCAGCCACACCGCGATCGCCAGGAAGAACGCTAGTGCGCCGCCGGCCCACCGCCAGACGTCGCCGTGCGTTTGCGTCACGCCGGGCCAACCGCGGCGGCGCATCACGGCATAGGGGACCAGCATGAACAGGGCCAGGATGCCCACGCCCTTGGTGATCACGCCCAGGCCCGCGGCGAAGCAGCCCAGCCAGAACGCCCGCCAGTTCGGGCCGCGCAGGCAATGGCGGAGGATGCCCCAGTTGCCCAGGGTGATCCAGCACATCACGATCGGGTCGATCTGCGCGCGGTGGGACTGTTCGACGAACTGCACCGTGGCAAGCACCGCGATGGCGGCGTACAGGCCCACGCGTGGGTTCCATAGCCGGCGGCCGATATCCCAGGTCAATGCCAGGGTGGCCATGCCGGCGATGAGCGATGGCAACAGGAAAGCGATGCGCCACTGGCCGGTGACAGTGAATGCCGCCGCTTCCAGCCACATCAGGAACGGCGGTTTGTCCGAATACAACTCTATGCCGCGGTGCGGGAACAGCCACTGGCCCGACTCGACCATCTGCCGGGCGATCAGGGTAAAGCGGGGTTCGTCAGGCGGCCATGGGTCGCGCAGGCCAAGTCCCGCGGCCAGCACCACCAGGGCCAGCAGCATGAACCACCAGAACTGGCGACGGTCGGTGGTTTCCATGCGCGCTCGGCAGAAGGGAAGGGCGCTAGAGTTTAAGGCCTTTGCCTTACCTTGGGCTTATCCGGCGGGCGAGGCCCAGCCGGACTCGCGCATCACCATCAGGCGCAGGTCGCTCATGTCGTCGATGGCATAGCGCACGCCCTCGCGGCCGATGCCCGACGACTTCACCCCGCCATAGGGCATGGAATCGACGCGGAAGCTCGGAACGTCGTTGACGATCACGCCCCCTTGCTCAAGCTCCGTCCAGGCACGCATGGCGTGGTCCAGGTCCTGGGTGAAGATGCCCGCCTGCAGGCCGAAGTCCGAGGCATTGACCGCGGCCACGGCGTCGTCGAAGTGGCGATAGGGTGCCAGCAGCACCACCGGGCCGAAGGCTTCACGGCGGCTTAGATCCAGGTCCGGGTTTACACCTTCCACGACCGTGGCATCGAGCATGTTGCCTTTGCGGTTGACTCCACACAGCACCTTCGCACCGTGTTTGCGTGCATCGGCGATCCAGCCCTCAAGACGCTTGGCCGCCGCCTCGTCGACCATGGGGCCCAGGAAGGTGTCCTTCTTCTTCGGGTCGCCGGTTTTAAGTTTTTTTGCAGCATTGACCAGGCGCTTGCGCAGCTCATCATAAATGGACTCGTGGGCATAGATGCGCTGCACGCTGATACAGCTTTGTCCTGACTGGTAGAACGCGCCGAAAATAAGGCGATCCACCACCGCGCCCAGTTGCCCCGCCTGCGTATGGTCGACGATGCACGCGGCATTGCCGCCCAGTTCCAGCGTCACTTTCTTCTTCCCTGCACGGGCCCGCAAATCCCAGCCCAGCAGGCTGCCGGTGAAGGAGAGCAGGCGGAAGCGGTCGTCGGTGACCAGCGGGCCTGCATGGGCGCCATCGAGCGGCAGCACCGAGAACGCACCTTTGGGCAGGTCCGTTTCGGCCAGCACCTGGCCGATGATCAACGAGCCGAGCGGCGTGCGCTCGGCGGGCTTCAGTACGAAAGGACACCCGGCCGCGATCGCCGGGGCCACCTTGTGCGCCACCAGGTTCAACGGAAAATTGAACGGCGTGATAAACGACACCGGCCCCAGCGGCACGCGCCTGGTGAAGCCGTGGTAGCCGGCGGTGCGCGCGGAAATTTCCAGGTTCAACGTTTCACCGTTGATACGCACGGCTTCTTCGGCTGCTATCTTGAAGGTTTCGATCAAGCGGGTGACCTCGCCCACGGAATCCTTGATCGGCTTGCCTGCCTCAACGCATAGCGCATAGGCAAGTTCATCGCGTCGTTCCGTGAAGCGCCTGACGCAATGCTCGAGCACCGCCTGGCGTTGGAAGGGCTTGAAGTTGCGCATCGCAGGTGCGGCGGCCGCTGCGCTGGCGATGGCCTTCTCCACCTGTGCATCGCTCGGCACCGAAACTTCCGAGGCCACCTCGCCGCTGTATTTGTCGATGACGCTCATGCGCGTCTTGGTGGTGACGGCCTTGTTGGCAATGTAGCAAGGGTAGTGGGCATCGAGCATGGTGGGCTCCGGGCGTGTTTGCACCGCCGCATGGTGGCGCGGCAGGCGTTCAATGGTCGTGAGGTCACCCCATGCGAGGGCAACGTGTCAGGTTTTATCCACGCGTGCGGGGAATTCGCCATCGGCCAGCCGGATGCGCACGGCGTCACCTGGTGCGACATCGGCGGCGCGCCTGAGCACCAGTCCCTTGGCATCGAAGGCGATGGCATAGCCGCGGTCGAGCGTGGCCAGCGGGCTCACCGCCTGCAGGGTGCGCGCCTGCTGGCGCAAATTCGTACGCTCGCGCTCCAGGCGATGTTGCATGGCCTGGCGTAGCCGGTCTTGCAGGGCCCGCATACGTTGGCGTTGCAGGTCGAGCAAGCGGCCCGGATGCCTTGCCAGCAAACGTGCCTGCAGGCGTGCCAGGCGATGGCGATTGGCGCCGCCCAGTTGCGTGGCAACGAGGCGCAGGCGCCTGTCCAGGGCGGCCATGCGCTCGGCATCCCGGCGCAGCCGCGCCTGCGGACGCTGCGCCTGCAGGCGCGTGGCGAGATGGTCGGTGCGCTGCTGCGCGTGCCGCAGGCGCCGGCTAAGCAAGGTGGCCAGGCGATCGCGCTGGCGGTCGAGGACGCGGAAGAGATCGGCCTCGTCGGGCACCAGCAGTTCCGCCGCGGCCGACGGGGTGGCGGCACGCAGATCCGCGACGAAGTCGGCGATGGTGAAGTCCACCTCGTGGCCGACGGCCGACACCACCGGCACTTCGCTGGCATGGATGGCACGGGCCAGCGATTCGTCATTGAAGGCCCAGAGGTCTTCGAGCGAACCGCCGCCACGGGTGAGCAGGATCACGTCGTAGCGGCCACTGGCCGCAGCGCGCTGGAGCATCGAGCGCAGGATGGGCGGTGCCTCGCGGCCCTGGACGGGCGAGGGCAGGATATCGATTTCCACCAGTGCGAAGCGCCGGCGCAAGACACTGATGACGTCGCGTACCGCCGCGCCGGAAGGTGAGGTAACGATGCCGATGCGCCGCGGCATCGGTGGCAACGGGCGCTTGCGGGCGGCATCGAACAGACCTTCCTCGGCCAGCCTGGCTTTGAGCGCATCGAACTCGCGGCGCAATGCGCCTTCACCGGCCAGTTCCATGTGGTCGGCCACCAGCTGGAATTCGCCGCGGGCCTCGTACAGGCCCACCCGGCCACGAAGCAGAACGTGCATGCCGTCGACGGGGCGAAAGCGCAGCTGGCCTGCCTTCATGCGGAACATCGCGCCGCGGATCTGCGCGCCGGCATCCTTCACCGTGAAGTAGATATGCCCGGACGCCGGGCGCGACACGTTGGACAGCTCACCTTCGATCCACACCAGCGGCAGGACATCTTCCAGCAGGTCGCGCACGAGGCGGTTGAGCGTCGTGGGGGTGTAGACCTGTCGCGGGGCGTCGGTGGTCGACATGGACCGGCGAGGTTAGCACGCCTGCCTACATGCGGAAAACGCCGAACTTGCCTTCCACGTCCGGCGCATTCTGCGTGGCCGAGATGGCCAGGCCCAGCACCCTGCGGGTATCGGCCGGATCGATGATGCCGTCGTCCCACAGCCGCGCGCTGGCGTAGTACGGGTGTCCCTGGCGTTCGTACTGGTCGCGCACCGGGGCCTTGAAGGCTTCCTCGTCGTCGCTGCTCCAGCTGCCGCCGCCAGCCTCGATGCCGTCACGGCGCACCGTGGCAAGCACCGACGCTGCCTGTTCACCGCCCATCACGCTGATGCGCGCGTTGGGCCACATCCACAGGAAACGGCCGCCGTACGCGCGCCCGCACATGGCGTAATTGCCGGCGCCGAAGCTGCCGCCCACCACCACGGTGAATTTGGGTACGTGCGAGCAAGCAACCGCGGTAACCATCTTGGCCCCGTCCTTGGCGATGCCGGCGTTCTCGTACTTGCGGCCCACGATGAAGCCGGTGATGTTCTGCAGGAACACCAGCGGCACGTTGCGCTGGTTGCAAAGCTCGATGAAGTGCGCGCCCTTGAGCGCCGACTCGGCGAACAGGATGCCGTTGTTGGCGACGATACCCACCGGATAACCGTGGATGTGCGCAAAACCGGTGACCAGCGTCTTGCCGTAGCGCGCCTTGAATTCGTGGAATTCCGAACCGTCGACGATGCGGGCGATCAGCTCGCGGATGTCGAACGGGCGGCGCGTATCGGCGGGGATCACGCCGTAGAGTTCGCTGGCCGGATACCGTGGCTCGACAGGCGTGCGCACGGCCAGGCGCACATGTTTGCGCCGATTGAGGCTGGCAATCACGTCGCGGGCGATCGACAGCGCATGGGCATCGTTCTCGGCGAAGTGGTCGGCCACGCCCGACACCGACGTGTGTACGTCGGCACCCCCCAAGGCCTCGGCGTCAACTACCTCGCCGGTGGCGGCTTTCACCAGGGGCGGCCCGCCCAGGAAGATCGTGCCTTGTTCGCGCACGATGATGGTCTCGTCGCTCATCGCCGGCACATAAGCGCCGCCGGCGGTGCACGAGCCCATCACCACGGCTACCTGGGCGATCCCCAGCGCGCTCATGCGCGCCTGGTTGTAGAAGATGCGCCCGAAATGTTCGCGGTCGGGGAACACTTCGTCCTGCAGCGGCAGGAAGGCGCCGCCCGAATCCACCAGGTAGACGCAGGGCAGGTGGTTTTCCAGCGCCACTTCCTGCGCACGCAGGTGTTTTTTCACGGTGACAGGGAAATAGGTGCCGCCCTTCACCGTGGCGTCGTTGGCAATCACCAATACCTCGATCCCGTGCACACGGCCGATACCGGTGACCAGGCCCGCCGCGGGCGCGGCGTCGTCGTACATGCCGTGCGCGGCGAGCGGCGAGAGTTCTAGAAACGGCGAGGCGGGATCGAGCAGCGCGCGGATCCGCTCACGGGGCAGGAGCTTGCCGCGGGCCTCGTGTTTCTTGCGCGCCTTGGTGCCACCGCCGCCAGCCACGCGGTCCAGTTGCGTGCGCAGGTCGTCGACCAGTCCTTGCATGTGGGCACTGGCGGCAAGGAAATCGGGAGAGTGCGGATCAAGCTGCGAAGTGATGATGGGCATGCGTAGGCCGCGCTGGTGGGCAGCGGGTAATCATAGCGGTGCCGGCGGCCGCGCGGTCGTGGCGGTGCAGCATAAGTGGCTGATGCGCGGGGCTCGGGCAAAAAAAAGCCGGCCGCGCTAGGCGGCCGGCCCTTGGTTTCGCGAAGCTTTTACTTCTTCTTCGCGTCGTCAGCCGACGACTTGGCATTGTCGGCCGCGTCCTTGGCGTTGTCGGCTGCCTTGCCAGCCTGGTCGGCGGCATTGCTGGCGGCGTCCTTGGACATCGAGGACATCGCGCCACCGGAGGTACCGGCGGAGGCAGCGGCATCGGAGGCCTGGTTGGCCGCCTGGCTGGCCTGGTCGGCCGAGCTCTGGGCCTGCTGCGCGGCCTGGGTGGTGGCCTGGTTCTGCGCGGACTCCGCAGCCTGCTGGGCCTTGTCGGCCTGCTGCTGGGCATCGGCAGCCTGCTTCTGGGCATCCTGCGCGGAATCCTGCGCGCCGTTGCTGCATGCCGCCAGCAACGCGACGAGGGCGGAGGCGAGTAGGGTACGCGTAACAGTCATTGGTATATCTCCTTAGCCGTGGAATGCCGTTTGGCGGGCGTATTAATAGCGCAGCTATCGTGGATAAGCCACCGCTACGCGGATGTGTCTTCAGGGCGCATTAAAGGCGGACAAAACATCGTGCCTGCGGGCACGACTCAGGTGCACGTGGCGTGTTCGCGCCACGTGCACCTGATCTTCACCTACGGAATTTGTACCGCCACCGCGGTGGCTTCGCCGCCGCCGATGCAAAGCGACGCCACGCCCCGGTGCAGGCCTCGCTTGCGCAGGGCGTGGATCAGCGTCACCAGCACGCGCGCGCCGCTGGCGCCGATGGGGTGGCCGAGCGCGCATGCGCCGCCGTTGACGTTGATCTTGTCGTGCGCAATACCCAGTTCGCGCATCGCCGCCATCGGTACCACGGCAAAGGCTTCGTTCACTTCGAACAGGTCGACGTCGTCGACTTTCCAGCCGGCTTTCTCAAGCACCTTGGTGATGGCGCCGACGGGAGCGGTGGTGAACCATTCCGGTTCCTGCGAATGCGTGGCGTGGGCGACGATGGTGGCGAGCACATCCAGGCCACGGCGGTTGGCTTCGCCTTCGGAGGTAAGCACCAGTGCCGCGGCGCCGTCGGAAATCGACGAGGAACTGGCCGCGGTGATCGTGCCGTTTTCCTTGCGGAAGGCGGGCTTCAACTGCGGCACCTTGGCCACGTCCGAACGGCCGGGTTGTTCATCGGTGTCGACATCCACCGTGCCCTTGCGACCGGCAACGCTCACCTTGACGATTTCTTCGGCGAAGCTGCCATCGGCCTGGGCAGCCTTGGCGCGTTCCACCGAAGCGATGGCGAAGGCGTCCTGTTCTTCACGGGTGAAGTGGTACTTGTCGGCGCACGATTCGCCGAACACGCCCATGGCCTTGCCGTCGTACGGGTTGGTCAGGCCGTCCCATGCCATGTGGTCGACCAGTTGGCCGTCACCGTAGCGGATACCCGTGCGGGCGTTGACCATGTGCGGCGCATTGGTCATCGACTCCATGCCGCCGGCCACCACGATGGTGGCGGAGCCGGCGCGAATGATGTCGTGTCCCAGCATCACCGCCTTCATGCCCGATCCGCAGACCTTGTTGATGGTGGTGCAGCCCGTGCCCACCGGCAGGCCGGCAGCAAGCGAAGCCTGGCGCGCAGGAGCCTGGCCGAGGTTGGCGGGCAGTACGCAACCCATGATCACCTCGCTTACATCGGCCGCAGGAACCTGCGCTTGGTCCAGCGCGGCACGGATCGCCGTGGCGCCAAGCGTGGGCGTGGGAACGCCGGTGAACTGGCCAAGGAAGGAACCGATCGCCGTGCGCCGAGCGCCGGCAATGACCACGTTCGTGTCGCTCATCAGGGGAACTCCAGTTGACAGCGGGGCGCCATCTATAACTTCCGATTATCGCAGCGGGGTCTTGATGCGGCAAACGTGCATTCGGTCGCTGATATTTAACGACAATATGCGAATATCACCCCAACACGGGGGTAAGTGGCATCGAAGCCCGGAAAACGCAAGGGGAATTCAAATATGGTGGGCAAAGAAAACACCTGGGTCCGCAAGGACCTCGCCGTTGCCGTGTGCATGGCACTCGCTTTGGCCGGTTGTTCGGGCGGTGGCGGAAGCAAGCCTTCGAACGTATTGACTCCGCCGGTCACGCCGCCGGTCACACCGCCCACGGTGCCCAACCCGCCGGTTGATGCGCAAATTGCACTGACGCATGCCGACGTTGCCCAGGCCGCGGGGTTCAAGGGACAGGGCGTTGTGATCGGGATCGTCGACACCGGCGTATCGCGCAATCATCCGGCGCTGGCAGGGCGGGTCACCGCCAACCTCAATTTCGTCACTTCGCCCCCTGACAACCTGAGTGTCGACGACGTCGTCGGACATGGCACGGCCGTGGCCGAGATCGCCGCGGGCGTTCCGTTCGGCAAGTTCGCCGGTGGCATCGCACCGCAATCCACCATCATTTCGGCGCGCATCATCGACGATAAGGAGCCGACCGACGATGGCAGCGGCAACGGCAACCAGGTTACCGACGCCGGCGACCTCGGGGACGTAAGCCAGAAGCTCAGCACCTACGGCGTCAAGGTGATGAACAATTCCTGGGGCGGCCTGTACTGGGACGCCTCCGCCACTACCACCACGCAAAGCTTCCACGATGCCTACGCACCATTCATCGCCGGCGGCGGCCTGGTGGTGTTTGCCGCGGGCAACGATTCGAAGGCCAATCCGTCAGACACGGCGGCCTTGCCATCGCGTGCCGCGGACCTTGAACGCGGATGGCTTACCGTCGTGGCGCTGGACAGCAACAACCCGACCCAACTGGCGAGCTATTCGAACCAGTGCGGCGTGGCCATGAGTTACTGCCTGGCGGCTCCCGGCGATGTCATCGTCAGCGGCCAGAACGACACCCAGAGCAGCGAGACCTATTTCGTCTACCAGGGCACGTCGCTTTCAGCGCCCCAGGTCACGGGCGCAGCGGCCGTGGTCTGGTCGGCGTTCCCGTACTTCACCAACGACAACGTCCGGCAGACCCTGCTTGGCACCGCGACTGATCTTGGCACCACGGGGCCGGACTCGACCTTCGGATATGGCGCGCTCAATGTCGGCAAGGCGATCCTCGGGCCCGCCCAGTTCGACTGGGGCGACTTCACGGCCAACATCGGTACTACCAAGTCGGTCTGGGGTAACGATATCGGCGGTGACGGCAACCTCGTGGTCAACGGAACGACCGGCCAGCTGACGCTCAACGGCGCAAATAACTATACGGGCCTGACCACCGTGAACGGTGGCACCTTGACGGCGCTGCAGCCTTTCACCGGCACCGTTCAAACCGCAGGCCTGGGCACGCTTGAGCTTGGCGGTGCATCAGGCAGTGGCGTGGGCGGCAACCTGCTCAACCAGGGCACCGTGAAGATGCAGGGCAACGTGACGGTGGGTGGCGATTTCAACCAGTCCGCCGGCGCCACCCTCTCCACCTACCTCGGGGCCGTGTTGCAGGTGGGTGGTACTGCCTCGCTTGGAGGCAACCTCTATTTCGCCGGAGCCACGCAGGGCTACGTCAGTTCTTCGCATCAGCAGGTCCTGACCGCTTTCGGTGGGGTCACCGGCACGTTCGCCAGTGTCGGCTCGGCGCCCAACGTGATGGTCAACACCTCGGTGGTCTATGCCGCCAATGAGGTCTGGATCGACGCAACCCGGGTGAACGTCACGCAGGTGACCGGCGTCAGCGCCAATCCGGTGACCCTGGGTTCGGCACAGCGTGTGGAAGGTGCGTTTACACAGCTCGATGCGGCGGCCAAGACCCCGGGTTCGGGCGTGTCCACCACGACCTTGCTGGGCGCGGCGATGATCCAGCAAGCGCCCACCGCGCAAGTGGCGCAGCAGTCGCTGGCGTCGTTGTCCGGCCAGTTGCATGCTGCCAGTGCGGCGATGACCATGGAAGCCATCGACGAAGGCAACCAGGCGCTGTCCAGCCGCATGGCCAACCTTGCCTCGAACCAGCTCGCCGGCGCCTGGACCCAGCGCCTGGGTTACAGCGGCGGCATGAGCCGCAGCGGTTACGGCAACGTGGGAGTGGATGTCTCCGGGTTCATGGTGGGCCAGGACCACAAGCTTGGCGTCAATGGCATCGTCGGTTTCGCACTCAGCCAGTCGCAGGGACTGGGCCAGCTGGCCGAGAGCGTGGACCAGGGCCGCAGCCACGCCACCGAGGCTTCGGCGTACCTTGGCACCGTGCGCGATCGCTACTACGCGGTGGGCCGCGTCGGCGTGGGCCAGTATCGCGAATCGATGTATCGCAGCGTGCAGCTGGGTGAAGTGGCCTCGGGCGTGTCCAGCAGTTCGCAAGGCCATTACGCGGTGGCCTACGGCGAGAGCGGCATGCGCCTTTCCTCAGGCGCCGTATCGATCACTCCCTATGCCGACCTCGAATACGACCGCATCGACCGCGGCGGCTTCAGCGAAACCGGCGCCGCAGGCTTCGGCCTGACCGCCGATGGCCAGGTGCTTTCGCGCTGGCAGGCAGGCATGGGCCTGCGCGCAGGCCGCGACTGGCTGCTGCCTTCCGGCGGCCGGGTAAGCCTGAACGGCCACGTGGCCTGGCAGCATGCCTTCGCCACCCAGGGCGATGTCTTCGCCGCCCGCTTCACGGGGATCGACTCGTGGGGTCCGGTCGGTGGCATTGGCCTGGCGCGCAACGCCACCCTGGTGGGCGCCGCGCTCGATTGGAGCATGACGCCGCGCTCGGGCCTGAAGATGTCGCTGGACCAGCGCTTTGGCGACCGCGACAGTTCGAAGTTGGCCATGGTGAGTTACAACATGGCCTTCTAGCGGTCAGCTCTTGCCGTGGAACAGTTCCCGGCCGATCAGCATGCGGCGGATTTCATTGGTGCCGGCGCCGATCTCGTAAAGCTTGGCGTCGCGCAGCAGGCGCCCGGCCGGGAATTCGTTGATATAGCCATTGCCGCCCAAGGCCTGGATCGCTTCCAGGGTCACCTTCACCGCATTGGTGCTGGCGTTGAGCAGGCACGCGGCCGGGTCGATGCGCGAGCGGATACCGTCATCGAACTGGCGCGCCACCATGTAGGCAAAGCCACGCGACGATTGCAGCGCGGTGTACATGTCCGCCACCTTCGCCTGCATCATGCCGAAGGTACCGATCGGCGCGTTGAACTGCTTGCGTTCGCGCACGTAGGGCAGGGTGAGGTCCATGGCCGCCTGCATCAGGCCGATCGGGCCGCCGGACAGCACCAGGCGTTCGGTATCCAGGCCGCCCATCAAGACGCGCACGCCCTCGTTCACTTCACCGACGATGTTCTCGGCGGGGATTTCGCAGTTGTCGAACACCAGCTCGCAAGTGTTGGACCCGCGCATGCCGAGCTTGTCGAGCTTCTGCGCGGTGGAAAAACCCTTCATGCCCTTTTCGATGATGAAGGCCGTCATGCAGCGGCTTCCCGCCGCGCGCGGCGCGGTGCGCATGTACACCAGCAGCACGTCGGCGTCCGGACCATTGGTGATCCACATCTTGCTGCCGTTGGCCACCCACACGCCGTCTTTCTCTTCGGCACGGCAGCTCATGGAGCCCACCACGTCGGAGCCGGCGCCGGGTTCGCTCATCGCCAGTGCGCCCACCCATTCACCGCTGCAAAGCTTCGGCAGGTACTTGCGACGCTGCGCATCGTTGCCGTTGTGGTTGATGTTCTGCACGCAGAGATTCGAATGGGCGCCATAGGACAGGCCCACGGAGCCGGAGGCGCGGGAGATTTCCTCCATCGCCACCAGGTGCGCCAGGTAGCCCAGGCTGCTGCCGCCGAATTCCTCAGGGACCGTCATGCCCAGCAGGCCCATTTCGCCGAATTTCAGCCACAGGTCGTCGGGAAAGGCGTTGTCGCGGTCGATGCGGTCGGCGCGGGGGGCAATTTCCTTCTCGGCAAAGCCGTGGACGCTTTCGCGAAGGGTGTCGAGATCGTCGCCGAGGGGGAACGGACGCATGCGCAAAGCTCCTGGATACATTGAAAAGCCACCCATGGTAGCGCGCGGGCCGGCGGGGGCCTTGGCGCAACGCACAACGGGTGCGGTCAGCCTGATGCTGCGCCTATATCCGTGAACCCTGCTTGTGCCTTCGCCAGCAACAGGGCCTGCATGCCCACCAGGCGCGGCAGCCCGGCAGCCTGGCTTGCTTGTGCATCAAGCGACCCGAGCCAGGCGGTGTCCGCCGCCGGCAGGGGTTGGCCCTCGCGCGCCAGGCGGCTCAGTCGCTCGTAGCCGTCCGCCACCTGTTCGAGCGCCCGCCGGGCCATGGCGCCTTCCGGCCCGTCGGGCAGGGCTTCCCGGTGCGCGCCCAGCGTGGACAAATGGGCCAGCACTTGCTGCGAATGGGTCATGAGCCGCAACGCAGCCTCCGTCGCCGGACGGGTATGTGCAGGTTCCGCCAGCATCTGGTTGATGGATCCGGCCAGCGCAGCAAGTGCGTTGTGCGCATCGCGGCGGGCCACGCGGTAGGGGAGGTCGTCATGGCGGCCACGCGTGTACTGCATGGCGATGTGGCGAAGGTAGGCCGCATCGGCGGCGAGAGCATCGGCCATGAGATCGGGCAGGCTGCGGCCACGCCAATCGGGCAGGATGAAACGCAGTGCCGTCGCCGCGACGGCCGCGCCCATCAGGGTATCGAGCAGGCGCGGCGCGATCGCGTCGTAGCTTGCCCCAGGTTCGTCGAAGCAAAGCAGCACGAACAGGGTGATGGTGGCGGTGGCCAGGGTGTAGCGCCTGCGCCAGAAGGCGAAGAAGCCCGCGCCGGTGGCCACCACCACGGGCAGGCGCCAATCGCCGTCGGGCAACACGTGCAGCAGTGTCCAACCTGCCACTAGGCCAAGCGCGGTGCCGGCCACGCGCTGCAGCAGGCGCAGCCGCGTGGCGCCGTAGCCGGGCTGGCACACGAACAAGGTGGTCAGCAGGATCCAGTAGCCGTGCTTCGGGTGCACCGCGAGCAACAACAAGTAGCCGGCGAGCAGGCCCAAGGAGAGCCGTACCGCATGGCGAAATCGCATCGAGCGACGGGTTACCTGGACCCGGATCCGTGCCAACGCTTCGCCGAAGGTGGGAGGATCGGGATTCTGCAATGCGTAGTCGGTGTCCCATGCCGCCTCGTTGCCCGAGGCGAGCGTCTCCTGCAGGCGCTCGACGTTGCGCAGCAATCCGGACAGGGCTTCATCGATGCTTGCATCGCGCGTGCCGGCGCCGAGCTGCACGGCGCTGCGCACGTCTTCCAGCGCATGCCGCGGCAAGGCGAGGGAGCCGGGCGGCAAGGTACGCCGGATCTCGTCCGCGCGGGCACGACAGGCCATGGCCTGCAGGCGGATCAGTCGGCCGAAGCGGAACATGATGTCGCTATGGAATAGCGCGTCGGCCAGTTTCTCGTAGGGGTAGTGCGAGGAACTGATGCGCTCGTGGATATCCTGGGCTGCGAAGTACAACCGCAGCCGCGCGGCCATGCGGCCCCTCGGCTGGCGGCGGCCGAGGCGGTCGAGCAGGGCCGTGCGTGTCTCGTTCAACGCATCCACCGTCCGCGCCGATAGCGAGGCCAGCTGGATGTCGAGCGCGCTACGGTCCAGGTCCCTGACCGGTTCGAACAGTGCCGCCTTGACGTCCAGCTGCGCGGCCAGTGCTTCAAATAGCCGCGCCAATGACAGGCGCAATGCCCGCTGCGGCGCAAGCGCGCTCCAGGTGAGCGACAGCAGGCCATACCAGGCGGCGCCGAGCAGCATCGCCATCGTGACGAGCCACGGGCCGCCCGTGGCCTGCGACGGATCGGACGCGATCATCGTGTATACCGAAAGGATCAACGTAGCCGCGGCGATCGTGGCGTAGCGGCCACTGACCGCGCCGAGCATGACCAATACGAACGTTCCCGCGGGCAGGGCAAGGGCGAACAGCCAGGGCAGGGCAATGGTTTGCCGCACCGTGACTGCTGCCACCGCGAAGCAGGCCAGGGTAACCAGCAGGCCGCGCAGCCGCGCGCGCCATGCATCGTCGGTTTCGGCCAGGGCGCAGGCGATCACGCCAAGCATCGCTGGGACCGTGCCTGCATGTT
Organism: Pinirhizobacter soli; assembly: GCF_015905305.1. GTDB lineage: Bacteria > Pseudomonadota > Gammaproteobacteria > Xanthomonadales > Rhodanobacteraceae > Pinirhizobacter > Pinirhizobacter soli. The sequence goes on along the minus strand of NZ_JADZLQ010000001.1, from coordinate 908,518 downwards.
CATTGCGCGCCACGCACCACGCCAGCACGCCGATAAGCGCCAGCAGGACGCGGACGACGTCGGCGGTCCGGTCCGATTCAGTCAGCGCGGCTAGACGTTGTCGCAAGGTTGTCGGCATAGCCCAAGCCTAGCGCAGGGCCTGGGTCCGCCGCCGCAACAGCAGATATTCTTTCAGCAAAGACCGCCGTTGACCGCGATCACCTGGCGGGTGATGTATCCCGCATCGGGCCCCATCAGGAAGCGCACGGCGCTGGCCACTTCGTCCGGAGTGCCCACCCGCTGCATCGGGATCATCGCCAGGATCGCTTCCATCGGAACCTCGCCGTCCACCATGTCGGTGTCGATCAGCCCGGGCGCCACGCAGTTCACGGTGATCTGCCGTTTGGCCAGCTCCACCGCCAGGGCCTTGGCCGCGCCGATCACGCCGGCCTTGGACGCGCTGTAGTTGACCTGGCCGCGGTTGCCGATGATGCCCGACACGGAAGTGATGCAGACGATGCGCCCCGGTGCGCGACGGCGGATCATCGGCATCACCAGGGGGTGCAGCACGTTGTAAAAACCATCGAGGTTGGTTCGCAGCACATTGTCCCAGTCCTCGCCGCTCAAGGCGGGGAAGGCGCCATCACGGGTGAGGCCGGCATTGCACACCACGCCGTAATAGGCGCCATGGCCTGCGATGTCGGCTTCCAGTGCCGCGGCCGTGGCGGCGCGGTCGGCGATATCGAACTGAAGTACGCGCGCGGTGCACCCCAGGGCATGTATCTGTGCCTGGACGGCGAGTGCTTCGTCTTGGCGTGAACGGCAATGAACGACGATGTCATGGCCGGCCTCGGCCAGGCGTAGCGCGATTGCGCGGCCGATGCCACGACTGGAGCCGGTGACCAGGATGGTTTGCGTCATGATGAATGCCCGGGTTCAAGGAGCGGATGGTCCGGTGACAATAGCGCCGCCGCGTCGGGAGGGCTGAATACCGTCAGGCGCGCCTGCGCCAGCGTGTGGCCGTGTTCGATCGAGCAGTTGAAGGCGGCCATGCCTTCCGGGTCGTTGAAGCTACGCTCGGCCAGCACGCGCAGCTTCGCCCCGATGGGAAAGCTCACCGCCGTGCAACGGTAGCTTCGCGTGCCCAGCAGGAACCCCACCCGCACGTCTTCGCCCTGCGTGCGCGCCGTACAGCCATTCCAGACGGCGATGGCCTGTGCCATCAGTTCGATGCCAGCCCAGGCGGGAAAGCCCGAGCGGGCATCGACGAACATCGCGCCTTCACGCACGGTCAGGGCGCAGGCGACATGGTCGGTGCCGAAATCCAGGAGTTCGTCCAGCAGCACCATGGCCCCGGTGTGCGGGACGAGGTCGGCGATGCTCCAGTGGTTCATTCTGGCGTGCCTTCGTTGCCGCGGGCCGCAACCAGGGCGCGCTCCACCGCTTCGACGAAAACCGCCGGCGATTCCAGTTGCAGTTCGCCTGAGGATGCCGTCACCGCCACCTGCACGGTGCTGGCGAGGGTGATGCGCTCGCCCGTTTCGGCGTCGAGCACGCGGTAGTGCACCTTCAAACGGTTGCGCCACTCGACCAGGTCGGCGCGTACGATCAGCCGCTGGCCGAAACGGGCCGCACGCACATAGCGAAGCTGCAGGTCGACGATTGGCCATAGGTAACCGGAGGCCTTCATCTGGCGGTAGTCGTGGCCGATCCGTTCGAGCAATGCGCAACGGGCCAGTTCCAGGTATTTCACGTAGTGGCCGTGCCACACCACGTCCATCGAATCGACATCGAAGAAAGGCACCTCCACGGGTATCTCGACCCGAAGCACACCGCTAGCCCGCATGGTCGGCGCCTTCAGTGGGCACCACGTGCAGCCGCGCCGACGAACACAGGACGCCGCCGATGCGGACGGTGAAGTTCAGGTGGCCTCGTGCGGCCTCGTGCGTCACCTCAAGCTGCAGGCGATCGCCCGGACGAACCAGCCGGCGGAATTTCACCGCGTCCATCGTGCCGCAGGCCATCGGACCGTAATGCCGGGCGGCGAAGGCGAGCGCCCACGCCACCTGCATCACGCCAGGCACCACCGGCGCTGAGCGGAAATGGTCGTCGAACAGGGCCAGGTCCAGCGGCAGTTTCAGTTCGAATACATGGCCGGAGGGCGTGGCGTGTTCGCCCAGCAGCAGCGGTTCGCGGGGCGGCGGCCGGGCGATTTCCTCGTCCAGTGACGAGCCTTTAGGCATGGGGAAATCCTGGTCGAACAATCGCCAGGCGCAAGGCTCGCCTTCGGGCCATGGTCCATTGGCTGCGCGGTGCGCGTCGAACAGGGCAAGCAGATCCGCGCGGCCGTGCTGCAACAGGTGCGCGATGCCGCGGTCGTTCAACCATATGGCGAGGCCTGGTCGTGGCGCCTGGGAGCCCGAGGTCCGGGCCTCTGCGACCCACGGATGGGTGCGCATGCACGCAGCCACATCGGCATGGCGGTCTCGCGCCTGGCCTTCATGCAGCGTCACAAGCCAAGCTCCCGCTGGTACAACCGGTGCAGATGCTCGTTCAACCGGCGCGAGGCGATCGGCATCGGCGCTGCGTCGCGGAACACGGCAGGATCGATGTCCTCGCCCACGCGCAGGCTGAAGCAGGGCCGGCGCAGGGGGATGCGATACCACGGCTCCGCCTTGGTCAGGGTGGTGGGTGTTACCGAGATATACACCGGCGTGACGATGCGTGCGCCGCGCAGGGCGATCGCGGCGGCGCCACGGTGGAACTCCGGCGGCTGCCCAGGCGTGGTGCGCGTGCCTTCGGGGAAGACGATCAGCGTCTCGCCCCGTTGCAGCACCTCGGCGGCGGTGTCCAGCATCTGCGCGCTGCCGTCGTTGCTGATGTACTGCGCAGTGACGATCGGTCCATGCATGCATGGGTTCTTCCAAAGCTTGTGCTTGACCACGCAATTGGCGTCGCGGACGTGGCCGATCAGGAACACCACGTCGATCAGCGAAGGATGGTTGGCGATGATTACCTGGCCCGGGCGGCCGAGTCGCTCGACGCCTTCGAACCGATAGTCGAGGACGCCCGTGCGGGCCATGAACCGCACGTGGGCCCAGAATGCCTTTTGAATCGCACGCCGCGCGCGCAAGCGCCGTGCCTCGGCCACACCCGGCCAGTGGCACAGCACCGGCAGCACCAGCACGCGCAGCACGATGCCGCCGATGCCGAACAAGGCGAAACTGAGTGCGGTGCCGACGAATCGCCACGCCCAGGCGTCGGTGCGACGGTCCGGGGCGGCCATGGCGATCATGCGGCGGCGCGGGCGAACATCAGGCTGGCGCAGCTTCCGCCAAAACCGAAACTGTTGGAGAGTACGTGGTCGAAGACCAGCGCTTTTTTGGCGAAGACGATCGGGGCTTCGGCGAATATCGCATCGGGCATGTCCACCGCCGCACCCACCACCACCTGGGCATCAAGCATCGCGATCGAGGCAATGGCGTCGAAGGCACCCGATGCCCCGGGAGCGTGGCCGATCGCGGCCTTGATGCTGGACACCGGCGGCACTGCGCGGCCGTGCCTGGCGGCGACGCGCTCGATGGCCCGCCATTCCATGGCATCGCCTTGTTCGGTGGAGCAGGCATGCGCGTTGATGTAACCCGGGAAGACACGCGCCTGCTCGATCGCCTGGTGCATGGCCTCGACGATACCGTCGACATCCGGGGCGACCATGTCGTGCGGGTCGGTAGCTGCGCCGTAGCCTGTGACTTCGGCCAGGATGACGGCACCCCGCGCCCGGGCGTGGTCGAGTGTCTCCAGCACCAGCACACCGGCGCCTTCGCCCAGCACGAAGCCGTCGCGCCGCGTATCCCAGGGCCGGGAAATACCGGTGACGGACAATGCACCCATGGTGTCGAAGCCCATGGCCGATTTTGGGTCCAGTTCCTCGGCCCCGCCACAGATGACCACGTCCTGGCGGCCGGCCTGCAGCAGTTCCATGGCCTGGCCGATGGCATGCGCGGCGCTGGCACAGGCGGCGCTGACCAGCGTGCTGCGGCCACCGATGCCGAAGGCGTGCGCAAGGCTGGCGGGCAGGGCACTGGTCATGCAGCGCGGCACGATGAAGGGCGAGAGCCTGCCAATGCCGCGGGCGTGGTATTGGGCCAGGGCTGCCTCGTGCTCACTCAGCGCGGCGTTGCCGCCCATGACCACGCCGCAGCGCCGGCTGGCAAGGCTGGCAGGTTCCAGTTTCGCTTCGTCGATGGCTTCGCGCATGGCGTGCCAGGCGTAGGTGGCCGGCGTGGACAGGAAGCGCCGGAGTTTGCGCGGAAGCTCCGGCAGGCCCGTGGCATCCACTGCGGCGCCGGTGCAGCAGGTCATGCCAAGTTCCGAGAACGCCGCGACCTTGCCGATGCCGCTACGGCCGGCCAGCAGGGCATCGAAGAAGACGCGCCGACCGATGCCAAGGCACGAGACGGCACCCATGCCGGTGACCACCACCCGGTTCATCAGGGGTGCTTCCTGAAGATCAGCGAGGTGTTGATGCCACCGAACGCGAAGTTGTTGTTCATCACGTACTCGGTGTCGATGAGGCGCGCCTGGCCGCGGATGTAGTCCAGGGCCGCGCACTCGGGGTCGGGGTCGTCGAGGTTGATGGTGGGCGCGAACCAGCCTTCACGCATCATCTGGATCGCCCACCACGATTCCAGCGCGCCGCAGGCACCCAGGGTATGGCCGACATAACTTTTCATCGAACTGACCGGCACGTTCTCGCCGAGCACGCTGGCCGTGGCGTGGCTTTCGGCCACGTCGCCGCGGTCGGTTGCGGTGCCGTGCGCACTGACATAGCCGATGGCACCGGCAGTGAGCGAGGCCTCGGCCAGTGCCATCTGCATCGCCACCGCCATCGTCTCGCGCGTGGGCTGGGTAATGTGCTGCCCATCGGAGTTGCAACCGAAACCGACGACCTCCGCATGGATGCGCGCGCCGCGCGCCAGGGCGTGGTCGCGTTCTTCCAGCAACAAAGTGGTTGCGCCTTCGCCGACCACCAGGCCGTCGCGCGCGCGGTCGAACGGCCGCGGCGTAAGCGCCGGCGTATCGTTGCGCGTACTGGTGGCGAACAAGGTATCGAACACCGCAGCGCCGGGACCTGAGAGTTCTTCCGCCCCGCCGCAGAGCATCAGGCGCTGCTTGCCGTGGACGATGGCCTCGTAGCCGAAGCCGATGGCCTGGCTGCCCGAGGTGCATGCGCTGGAGGTCGGGATGATGCGGCCCTTCAGGCCGAAGAACACACCCACGTTCACGGCCGTGGTGTGCGCCATCATCTGGATGTAGCTGGTGGCCGTCACGCCCTGCATGGAGCCGGTTTCGAGCATCCGGCCGATCGTGCGCGCCGGATCGATGCTGCCGCCTGAGGAACCATAGGCCACGCCCATGCGGCCGTCGGCGATGGAAGGATCGCCCAGCAGGCCCGCATCAGCGAGCGCTTTTTCACTGGCAGCCACGGCCAGTTGCGACACGCGGCCCATCGAACGCAGGTGCCGGCGCGGCCAATCCGGCACGACGAAATCATCGACCGGGCAGCCCAGCCGTCCGTTCAGGGCATCGAAGAAGTCCCACTCGTGCATGCGCCGCACGGCATTGCGGCCCTCGTGCAGGCGGGCGGCGATGGTGGTCCAGTCCGATCCCAGTGGCGTGATGCCGCCGATGCCGGTAACGACCACGCGCTTCATGCCGCTTTCCTGTGCGCGGCGCGCCAGATCAGCCGTGGCGCACGGGGCAGCATGCCCAGCACCAGGCGGGTGTGCATGGCGGTGATACGGACGTTGTCGCGCCACATGCGAAAGTGCGACAGGCCGTTCTCCGGATAGATCACCCGGGTGGGCAGGTTATGCACCGGCACGCCACGCCAGAACAGGCGCACCGCGGCTTCCGTATCGAAGTCCATGCGCGAGGGGAACGGCGCACGGGCGATCTCGGCACAGGTTTCACCCAGTGGGTACAGGCGGAAGCCGCACATCGAGTCCTGGATCTGGAAGGAGAGTGTTTCCAGCCAGACAAAGGCGTGCGTGAGATAACGGCCGTAGAGCCGTGCGCGCGGGACCGAGTCGTCGTACACCGGGCGCCCACAGATCATCGCCTCGGGCGCGGCGCGGGCGGCGGCAAGGAAGCGCGGCACGTCGGCGACGTCGTGCTGGCCGTCGGCGTCGATCTGCAAGGCATGGGTGAAGCCTGATTCACGCGCCGCGAGCAGGCCCGCGGAGAGCGCGCGGCCCTTGCCCTGGTTGCCTGGCAGGCGGATCAGGCGCATGCCGGGCGTTTGCCGGGCAAGCTCATCGAGCACCTCGCGCGTGGCCTGGTTGCTGCCGTCGTCCACCACGACAACATCAAGGCCGTGGCCACGCAACGAACGTACCGTTGCGGCGATGGTGTCCTTGTGGTTGTAGATCGGTACCACGGCGCAGGGAGCGAAGGCTGGCGCGTCGACGCGCTCTGCTGGCGACATCACACCGGTTGCTCAGCGCTCGATCAGCGCGCGAACCGTGGCGACGACGTCGCCGACCGTACGCACGCTCTTGAAGTCCTCGGGCTTGATGCGCGCGCCGGTCATGTCCTGGACCTGGATGGCAAGGTCGATGGCATCGATGCTGTCCAGTTCCAGGTCAGTGAACAGATGCGCCTCGGGCGTGACCTTCGCCGGATCGATCTCGAAGGTTTCGTGCAGGACATCCTTCAGCCGGGCCAGGATGTCGTCGTTGCTGAGGGCTTCTGCCGGGATCGTGCTCATGCTCGGTATTCCCTTCCGTCGTTACATTTTCTTTCCTGGCCCACATCGCCCGATGGATCACCATGCGAGGACGACGACGCTAAAGAAAGCTGCATGTCGTGATCGAAAGTTGCTGGTTGTGTACCGCACCCGCCGTGCGGGCCCCCTGGTCGAAAACATCCGAATAAGCAGTTACTTACAGCTTGCGCGAATGACGGTAACAGTATAGCAGGTTGCTTCGCCCGGGTCGTGAAAGTGCGCCTGGATCGCAAAAAAAACCGCCGGGCATGCCCGGCGGTAGGTTCAACGCGGGGGCGTGCCTGCCTTACTGGCCGCGCATGCGGCCCTGGAAGCGCGGCGCACCATTGCCCATGTGGGGCAGGCGCATCTTGCCGATGATGCCGATGCGCTCCTCGGCCATGCGGTCGGCCGCCTTGTAGGTGGGGATGCCGTCGCGCTGGGCGATCTCGAAGATGCGGCCCACGTTGTAGTAGATGGTGCGCATCATGCGCATGGCGCGCTCGCGGTTGTAGCCGTCGATTTCCAGCGAGACGTTCATCACGCCGCCGGCGTTCACGGCGTAATCCGGGGCATACACCACGCCACGGCGTGAAAGCTCATCGCCGATGGCGTCGGTGGCAAGCTGGTTGTTGGCCGCACCGCAGATGATCTTGGCCTTGATGCGGTCGATGGTCTGCTCGTTCACCGTGCCGCCCAGGGCGCAAGGGCTGTAGACGTCGGCGTCGACGTCGTAGATTTCGTCCAGGCCCACCGCTTCGCAGCCCAGTTCGTCCACGCAGCGCTGCACCGCATCCTTGTTGATGTCGGTGACGAACACCTTCGCGCCCTGCTCGCGCAGCAGCTTGATGAACTCCGAGCCGACGTGGCCGGCGCCTTGCACCGCGTAGCTGTACTTGCCCACGTCTTCGTTGCCGTGCTTGAACTGCAGCGCGGCCATCAGGCCCTGCAACGTGCCGTAGGCGGTGAAGGGTGAGGGGTCGCCCGAGCCGCCGTGCACCTGGTGCACGCCGGTGACGTATTCGGTTTCACGGAACACGTGTTCCATGTCGTTGACGTCGATGCCGACGTCCTCGGCGGTGATGTACCGGCCGTTGAGCGAATTGACGAAGCGGCCGAAGGCGCGGAACAGCACTTCGGACTTGTCCTTCGACGGATCGCCAATGATCACCGCCTTGCCGCCGCCCAGGTTCAGGCCGGCCACCGCGTTCTTGTAGGTCATGCCGCGCGACAGGCGCAGCACGTCGTTGATCGCATCCTGCTCGCTCTTGTAAGGCCACATGCGCAAGCCGCCAAGCGCCGGTCCGAGGACCGTGTTGTGGATGGCAATGATGGCCTTCAGGCCCGCGTCCTTGCTGTGGCAGAAGACGACTTCCTCGTGGCCTGTATTGGCGATGGTCTCAAAAATCATCGAACTTCGAACTCCAGTGGCCAGGACGCCATGGGGATGGGCGTCCCGCGGATGATGGCCGTTATAAATTCGGCGGCCAGGTGGTTGATAAGACTAAAAAAAGACCGCGCAAGGTGGGTCTTGGGCGGTCATCAGCGGCGTATTCTAGCCCCTTGGCGAGGGCGGCGCTCATTGCGGCGCAGCACGGCCCGGAGCCGGTGGTATCTTTCGCCGCCATGACTCCCCATCCGACATCCCGCAAGACCCGCCGTGTCGGGCCTGGCTTCCTGGTCAAGCTCGCTGCCGTGCGCGCCCGCTATACGCTGGGCAGCCGTTTCGCCCCGGGCAATACCCTGCGCCATGCCGCACGGCTGTTTTGCACCCCGTTTGCCAGCAGCCGCACCCGGGCACGCGCTGCCGCCCCGGATAGCCAGGCCGTCCGCCGCGACATCACTGTGGATGGCGTGCAAGTGGCGACCTACACCTGGGGCGACCCGGTACGCCAGCCGTTCGTGCTGTTTTCCCACGGTTGGTCCAGCTTTGGCCTACGTTTTGAGCCCTGGGCGCTGGCCCTGCGCGAGGCGGGCATGGCCGCGGTGGCGTTCGACCAGCCCTCCCATGGACACAGCGGTGGCCACCTGGTGACGCTGCCGGAATTCATCGCCACCTTGCGCGGCGTCGGCCAGCATTTTGGCGAGGCGGCGGCCGTGGTCGGGCACTCCCTGGGCGGGGCGGCAGTAAGCCTGGCGCTGTCCCAGGGCCTGGCCGCGCGCCGGGCGGTGCTGATCTCGCCTTCGATCGACCCGGTGGCCGCCGTGGCGCGCTTCGCGGACCTCGTTCGGCTGCATCCGCGCCTGCGCGAGCCGCTGCATGCACAGCTCACCGAGCGCACCGGCGTTCCGATCGCCGACCTGCAGGCCGCACCGCTGCTGCCATCGCTGGCCCAGCCGGTCCTGGTGATCCACGACCGCGACGATGCCGACGTGCCGTTTTCCGAGGGTGAGGAATATGCCCGGCTCTGGCCCGGTGCCGAGCACCTGTGGACTTTGGGCCTGGGGCACCACGCGATCCTTGCCGATCCTGATGTGGTGGCCCGCGCGCTGGACTTTTGCCGCACCACACCGTGATCTTCGGGGGTCCCGCCCGCTAGAATGGGCGGATTGCCCGTTCCATTGGAGTAGACCATGGCCGCCCGCCTGGATCCGTTCGACCTTTTCGATATCCGTTCGTTGCTCACCGACGAAGAGCGCATGGTGCAGGACACCGTGGCCCGCTTCACCGACGAGCGGGTGCTGCCGATCATCGGCGACTGCTTCGACCAGGCGCGCTTCCCGACCGAGTTGATCCCGGAGATGGCCTCGATGGGCCTGCTCGGCGCCACCTTGCCCGAGGAATACGGCTGCGCCGGCATGAACGCCGTGAGTTACGGGCTGATCTGCCAGGAACTGGAGCGCGGCGATTCAGGCCTGCGCAGCTTTGCTTCGGTGCAGAGCTCGCTGTGCATGTATCCCATCTACGCCTATGGCTCGGAAGAGCACAAGCGCCAGTACCTTCCCGCGATGGCCAGGGGCGAGGTGATCGGCTGCTTCGGCCTGACCGAACCGCACGGCGGCTCGGATCCGGCCAACATGAAGACCACCGCGAAGAAGGATGGTGGCGACTGGGTGATCAACGGCGCCAAGATGTGGATTACCAACGGCAACCTTGCCCACATCGCAATTGTCTGGGCGCAGACCGAGGAAGGCATCCAGGGCTTCATCGTGCCCACCGACACGCCAGGGTTCAAGGCGCAGGAAGTGCACAAGAAGATGTCGCTGCGCGCATCGGTTACCTCGGGCCTGTTCTTCGACGATGTGCGCATTCCCGACGCCAATCGCCTGCCCAACGTCAAGGGCCTCAAAGGTCCGCTGGGCTGCCTCACCCAGGCCCGCTACGGCATCACCTGGGGGCCGATCGGCGCCGCCATCGCATGCTTCGGCGAGGCGCTTGAGTATTCGAAGGAACGCATCCTGTTCAATCGTCCGCTCGCCGCCAACCAGGCCGTGCAGCTGAAGCTCGCGGAGATGGCCCGGCAGATCACTTCCGCCCAGTTGCTGTCGCTGCAACTGGGTCGTCTGAAGGACGCGGGCAAGATGCAGCCGACCCAGGTGAGCCTGGCCAAGTGGAACAACTGCCGCATGGCCATCGATATCGCGCGCACCTGCCGCGACATCCTGGGCGGCGCGGGCATCACCACCGAACACTCCGCCATCCGCCATGCGCTGAACCTTGAATCGGTGATCACCTATGAAGGCACCGAGACGGTGCACCAGCTGGTGGTCGGCCGCGAGGTCACCGGCATCAACGCATTCTGATGTTCGAAAGCGCCGCGGCATGATCGCTTCGCACGACCCAGGCCATGACGCAGCATTGCGCGGCCAGCTGGCTGCACTTGCCGGCGAGCTGAACCTGCGATGCCGCGACAAGTGGACCATCATCGGCAGCGCCGCCGCGTGGCTGGTGGGTGCCGACGTCGAGGTCGCCGACATCGACGTCATGACCAGCGTGCGCGATGCCGATACCTTGCTGGCATGCTGGGCTTCCCAGCGCCTGCCGGTGGTGCCGTCGGATGTGAGCGACCTGTTCCGTTCGCGGTACGGACGTTTTGCCTTCGAGCCCTGGCGCGTGGAAATCATGGGCGGGCTCGAGCTGCATGTCGACGGCACCGGGTGGCAACCGGTGCGTGCGCGGAACGTGACGCCGGTGGATGTGCTCGGCCACGCCGTGATGATTCCCACGCGCGCCGAACAGGTGCGCATCCTGCGCTCATTCGGCCGCGAGAAAGACCTCGCCCGAGCGGCCCTCCTCAGTATTCGCCAGGAAGCCCACTGATGTTTACCGTGTACGGCAACCGCACGTCCGGAAACTGCTACAAGCTGCAGTTGCTGCTTGACCAGCTCGACCGCGTCGCGGCGCAGCCTGGCTACACTTCCATGCGCCAACACGCCTGAACAAGAAGCATAAGATGGCCACCGAGTTTGTCATTCCCGCCCGCCACAAGGGTTTCAACCGCGCCGAAATCGTTGACGCGAACTTCGCCGAGTACGTGCAGCAATTCGATGGCGATGTGTGTCAGGTGCCGCATGACGACGACCCGGTACTGCCCGGTAGCCGGCTGAGCGCACGCGGTTTCCTGGATCTGTTCGAATCGCAGCTCATCTCGCGCCACCTCGACCTCATGGCCCGGGTACTGCGCGTGAAAGACAAGGTGTTCTACACCATCGGATCGTCCGGCCACGAAGGCAATGCGATGGTGGCGCGGCTCACGCGCCATACCGATCCAGCCTTCCTGCATTACCGCAGCGGCGGTTTCATGGCCGAACGTTTCCGCAAGCTTCCGGGCATGGATCCGGTGATGGATTCGGCATTGTCCTTTGCCGCCAGCAGCGACGATCCGGCCTCCGGTGGCCGGCACAAGGTGTGGGGCAGCAAACCGCTGTGGGTGTTGCCGCAAACATCCACCATCGCCTCGCACCTGCCCAAGGCCTTGGGTACGGCAGTGGCCATCGAGCAGGCGCGGCGCATCGGCCATGCCTTGCCGATCCCCGACGATTCGATTGCCATCTGCTCGTTCGGCGATGCGTCCAGCAACCACGCCACGGCGCAGACCGCTTTCAACACCGCGGCCTGGACGGCCTACCAGAAGCTTCCCGCGCCGGTGCTTTTCGTCTGTGAGGACAATGGCATCGGCATCTCGGTGAAGACGCCGGGTGGCTGGGTGGAAAGCAACTTCCAGCATCGCGCCAACCTGGATTATTTCCAGGCCGACGGCCTGGACCTGGCATCTGGCTACGCCGACGTCGAGCGTGCGGTGGAACATTGCCGTCGCACGCGCCGCCCCACATTCTTGCACCTTAAGACTACCCGCGTGATGGGCCACGCCGGTACCGACTTCGAGATCGAATGGCGGTCGGTGGAAGAACTTTATGCGCTGGAAGCCACCGATCCGCTGCTTCGTTCGGCAGCCATCGCGCTGGAGTCGGGACTGTTCGATCGTGCGGGCCTGATCGACTTCTACGAAGCGATTCGCAAGCGTTGTTTCGCCGCTGCCGAGGAAGCCGATCGCCGGCCGAAGATCGGCAGCCTAGCCCAGGTGATGGCACCGCTGGCGCCTTATTCGCCCGACGCGGTGCGCGCCGAGGCGACACGCGCGGCGGACCCGCAACGCCGCGAGGCCGCCTTCGGGGGCACTGCGAAGTTGCCCGAGGCGCAACCGCCCAGGCACCTGGCCATCTTGATCAACCAGGCCCTGCACGAACTGATGGCGAAGTACCCCGAAAGCCTGCTGTTCGGCGAGGACGTGGCGCAGAAGGGTGGTGTGTACACGGTGACCAAAGGCTTGCACAAGGCGTTTCGCAACGCGCGGGTTTTCAACACCCTGCTTGATGAAACCATGATCCTTGGCCTGGCCCAGGGTTACGCCAACATGGGCATGCTGCCGATCCCCGAGATCCAGTACCTGGCCTACTTCCACAATGCCTGCGACCAGATCCGCGGGGAGGCTGCTTCGCTGCAGTTCTTCTCCAACGACCAGTTCCGCAACCCGATCCTCATGCGCGTGGCCTCGCTCGGCTACCAGAAGGGCTTCGGCGGCCATTTCCACAACGACAACTCCATTGCGGCACTGCGTGATATCCCGGGCCTGGTGGTGGGTTGTCCCAGCCGTGGCGACGATGCCGTGGCCATGCTCCGCACCCTTGCCGCGCTTGCCCGCGTGGATGGACGCGTGTGCGCGTACCTGGAGCCGATCGCCCTGTACATGACCAAGGATCTTTACCAGCCCGGTGACGGTGGCTGGCAGTTCGCCTATCCGCCGGAAGGTCACGCCCTTGAACTGGGCGAGGGCCGCGTCTACGACCCGGCCCACGAGGATCTTGTGATCTTCACCTTCGGCAATGGCGTACCGATGAGCCTTCGTGCCGCCCGGGACATCGAGGCCGCGCACGGCTGGAAGGTCCGCGTGGTGGATCTGCGTTGGCTCGCTCCGCTCAACAACGCCTTCATCGCCGCACAGGCGGCCAGCGCCCGGCGCATCATCGTGGTCGACGAAGGCCGTCGCAGCGCTGGCGTGGGGGAGGGCGTGATCACGGCCATCGTCGAGGGCGGTTTCGGGGCCACGCCGCTTCGCCGCGTGGTCGGTGCCGATACGTTCACCCCGCTGGCCGGCGCTGCCTTGCTGGTACTGCCGGGCGAAGCGGACATCGTGGCCGCCGCCGGAGAGCTGGCTTAAGCTTATTCCGACTGCGCGGTGCGCTGCGTGGTCGGCCGGCGGCGGTTGGCGCCTGGGCGCAGCTGCGTTTCAAGCATCACGCGGTTGCGCCCGGCAAGCTTGGCGGCATACATCGCCGCGTCCGCGCGTTCGATCAGGTCGTCGACACTGTCGCTGGCGTTGCGCATGGCCACGCCAATGCTCACCGTCAGCAGGTTGCCGCTGGTGCCCACGTTCAATTCCAGTCGATGCACGCGCCGGCACAGCCGCACCGCCACATGCACCGCGTTGTCGGCGTCCACGCCGTCGAGCAGCGCTACGAATTCTTCGCCGCCGTAACGTCCCAGCAGGTCGCCGGGGCGCAATTCCGCCCGCAGGGCATCGGCCACGGCGATCAGTGCACGGTCGCCGGCGGCATGGCCCTGGCAGTCGTTCAATTCCTTGAAGTGATCAAGGTCCAGGAACAGCACGCTCAATGGCCGCGGCGGGCTGGAAGCCAGCAGCGCATCGGCGCCCTCGTTCCACGCGCGGCGGTTGAGCACCCCGGTCAGCGCGTCGTTGTCGGCCAGCACCTGGGCGCGGTCGCGGTCGCGGCGCAGGATCAACGCACGGTCGGCGAGGCCCACGGACAGCACCACCGCCTCGAAGGCCCCGGCGACCAGCGGCGCGTCGGACAGCCAGAAGGCGTCGGCCAGCAACCCGCTGACCTGGATGGCGCGCAGCGACGTCAGCGCCAGCAACGGCGTCCACCCGACAAGGAAGAACCAGGCATAGCGCGATCCGCGTACGGCTGCGATCACCGAGGCCAACAGCAGCAGGGCAGAGCCCAGGATCAGCAACGGTCCTGTCAGCAGCTGGCTGCTGCTCATCAGTGCTTCGATGCCGGTCAACCGGGCCAGGGCCACCAGGGGCATGCCAAAGGCCAGGGCGAGGATCGGCACGCGCAGCAGGGGCACGTATTGCCGGATCTCGGCAAAACGCAGCAGGAAGATCGCGGCGAAACTCACCGAGACCGCCACCGTGGCTCCCGCGATCACCGCGCCCAGCCCCGAGAGGAATTGCAGTTCCAGCGGGTGGTAGATGAAACCGGTCTGGGTGGCCTGGATCAGCACGTAACAGATGAGGTAACCGGCATACCAGGCGAACAGCATGTCGCGAAGCATCAGCGCGAAACACAGCGCCATCGCCGCCATGGCCAGCATCACCGCGAAACAGCTGGTGGCGAACACCAGCCAGCCGGCATCGGTATCGAGGTAGTCGGGCCAGGACTGCATGCGGAAGGTCACCGGGGCGGGCATGCTTCGCGCCGGTTCGAACTTCAGCAGGATCGGGTCGGCCGCCCGTTGCCCGGCGGTGAAGGCGAAGGCCAGGCGCCCGTGGCCGTGGACCACATTGGAGAAGTCGTCCATGGCCATGCGCACAGGTGCGCGCCCGCCGGGGTAAAAGCTGACCGCTCCAGCTGGCGGCGTGTCCACGTGCAGCACACGGTCGTCGGCGATATAGGGTGGCTGCATCTGCAACACGACCCAGGCGCCATCGCGCTGGGTGGGGAATAACTGCAGTCGCGAGGGCGAAAACGGCAGCAGGTGGCCTTCGCGGAACTCGGAAATCACTTGCTCGGGCGTGTCTCCGGGACGTACTTCCCGCCACGCGCCACTGAGCTCCTGGGCGTGCAGGGCGTCGAATCCGGCGCACAACAGCAGCATCGCAAACCAGATGCGACGCCACTGCCAGCCCGGAGCGATCCGCCTGCTCTTCCGCTTCACGTTTTTCCCGCCTGTGCCCGCCACGGATGCCCGCGCCGATGCGAATGTCCAAGGCGCCCCGTTCCCCCGTGGCGCCCCCGTGTGACCCGTCGTGACTATTGTGCCCGCGCGTGCAGGAAAAGATACAAAAGTCTGTGATTTTGATCACAAACTAGCATGCTGATATTGAGAACTTATCTGTATTATCGGCAGAACTCCCGTGTACTTAAGGAGTTGCAGCATCTTGCGCCAGTGCCGATTAGGTGCCGGGTGTATTTCCCGGACCGGTCCCGGCGCGAAGTTGTTGAAGGCGGCGCATCGCCCGGGCGCCCATCAGGGTGCCCAGCAGGACCAGGGCGAAAGCAAGGGCGCTCCCGGCCACACGCCAGGTGGGATCCGGCGAGGCCACGGCACGGAATACCAGCATCAGCCCCAGCAGGGTGACCAGGGTGCTGCGGGCCAGGGCGATGTACTGGACGGCGCGGGCCTGTCCGGGTTTGCGGGGCGATTGCATGGCCGGTAGTGTAGCGGGAGCGACCTATGTGCAAATTCGGCCGATTCTTCGGCCGGGCATGTCCTGCCATTGCCACACAACGGTAGCCCCGATATGGTCGGCCGCAGGGGTTGGGCCAGCAATGGGGGCCGCTGTTTACAGGGGGCCATGACCGCGCGCAAGCCGGTTGAGGCGAAGGGGTAGGCGAGCCGGAGCGAGGTATCGTCCCTGATGGATAGCCTGCGCGTGGCCAGGAGCGAAAGCGCCCCGGAGCAGCAATTGCGTTTCCGGCGCTTGATGCTGATGGCAGCGCTTGCCTGTGCGGCTGGCATCATCGTGCTGGTGGCCATGGTGCAATTCATCGCCTGGCGCAATACCGTGGCCAATGCCACGCGCCGGGTGAACTCGGCCGCCGCCAGCATCGTGCGCCTGACCGATCTGCAGGTCGCAAGCACCGAAGGCCCCTTGCAGGCATTGATCGAGGTTGCCCGTAACCCCCAGGGAGACCTCGCCACGGCGGTGGCGCGAGTCAAGGCCCGGCATCCTGAACTCGACCGTCTTGTCGTGCTCGATGCGAACGGCCACGTGCTGGCAGGATCCGATCGACGCAGCGGCGACGACTGGTCGCGCGTCACTTCGCGCCCAGCGGCGGACCTGGGTGGTATCGCCTTGCGCCTTGCCTCGTCGCCGGAAGGTTCCGACGGTGCATCGCTGCGTGTAGTTGCCGCCCTGCCATTGCAGATGGAAGGCCACCCCGCCGCCTGGGTCGGCGCGCAGATCGCCCCGTCGACGATTCGTGGAAATCTGCTCAATTCGCCTTTCGGCGCCACGGGCGCCTTTGAAGTGTTCGACCGCGACGGCGTACTGGTGACTCGCACTGGTGAAGGCGGAGTACAGGCAGTAGCCCTCGGGCGCGACTGGTTGCGACACATGCATCCGGGGCAACGCCTGCCACGCGACGATGGTGATGGCCGCTTCTACGGTTCGGGTTCTTCATCTCATTTCGGCTATGCCGTCTTCGCCAGCATGTCCCGCGCCGACGCGCTGGGCATGTGGAGCAGCCAGGCGTGGCCAGCCCTGGCGGGCATGGTGCTTTTGCTGGGCCTTATCGCCGTGGGCTCGCGCCATGTGCTGCGTGCCCAGGGCAGGCAGGCGGAACTGGTGGCGTTCCTGCTCCGCCAGGCCGAACAGCTGGACAATGTGCAGCGCATCGGCGACGTCGGCCTTTGGGAGCTGGACCTTGCCAGCGGCCGGCTGGCCTGGTCGGGTGAGGCGGCGCCGATCCTGGGCCTTGCTGAAGGGGAAAGGGTCAACACCATCGCAGGCTACCTGGCGCGCGTGCATCCGCATGATCGGCAGGATGTGTCGTCGTGGTTCTGGCAATGCATGCACCAGGATGGTCCCTTCGAATGCGAATACCGGGTGATCCGCGCCAATGGCGACGTCGCA
This sequence comes from Pinirhizobacter soli, assembly GCF_015905305.1. Classification (GTDB taxonomy): domain Bacteria; phylum Pseudomonadota; class Gammaproteobacteria; order Xanthomonadales; family Rhodanobacteraceae; genus Pinirhizobacter; species Pinirhizobacter soli. The sequence goes on along the minus strand of NZ_JADZLQ010000001.1, from coordinate 891,448 downwards.
TTCATGCACTTGCGTGCGCGGCGCCAGGGCGAAGGGGGCGGACAGCGCCGGATCGAGGGAACCATCCGCGAGGTGACGACATTGCGCCACACCCAGGCGCGCCTGCGCGAGAGCGAATCGCAGTACCGCTTCCTGTTCGATCACAGTCCATTGCCCGCCTGGGTATTCGACATGCAGTCGCATGCGGTCCTGGCCGTCAACGATGCTGCGGTGGCGACGTACGGCTACGAACGCGAGGCCTTCCTTCGCCTGCGCATCGAGGCTCTTCGGCCGACCTCCGAACCGCCGCAGCTGGATCGCGCGGTGGACAAGCCTGATGCAGGCGATCGCGCCAACCCCATCTCGCTGCATCGTGATCGCGAAGGCCGCCTCCTTCACATGCGCTGTTCAGGGTCCGAGATCGAGTTCGCCGGTCGTGCGGCGCAGCTGGTGGTGGGCATGGACTTCACCGCGAAAGTGGCCGCGGAAAGGGAGCTGGCATCGAGCAACGCACGTTTCCAGATGCTTGCCAGGGCCACCAACGATGCGGTGTTCGACATGGACCTGGTCACGGGTGATGCATGGTGGAGCGAGGCGTTCTACGCCGGCTTTGGCTATGCGCGCAAAGAAGACAACGGCTTCGAGGCCTGGTGTTCGCGCGTGCATCCGGACGACCGTGAGCGCATCGTCGGCGGCTTGAACGAATTCTTCGCCGGATCCGGCGTGACCTGGGCCGGTGCTTATCGCTTGCGGCGCAAGGATGGCAGCTATGCCGACGTGTTCGGCCGCGCCTACGCCTTGCGCGACGATAACGGCAAGGCCGTGCGTACCATCGGCGGCATGATGGACCAGACCGCCATCGTGGCCACGCGGGCGGCCCTGGCCGAGAGCGAGGAGTCGTATCACGGGCTGCTTGCGCATATGCCGCTGCCCTTGCTGCTGTTGCGCAACGGCAACATCGCCTACGCCAACCTCCTGGCCGAGGAATTGCTCGGTTCCGCCGGGCAACTGGTCGGCGCATCGGTTTACCAGTACATCGACGGTGACTTGCGCCACGTACTGGACGCACCAGACCTGGCCGCGACACGCATCGATGCCCAGGTATCGCCACCTGGACGGTCGCCCTTCGAAGCGGAACTGTCCGTGTCGTTGTACCGCGATGCGATCGGCAGTGGCGTACAGGTGATCATCCGCGACGTCACCGACCAGCGCCATTACGAGCAGAAGCTCAACTACCAGGCGATGCACGACGAACTTACCGGCCTGCCCAACCGCCGCGCGCTGCACGATGCCGTTTCGGCCATGATCACGCAGGCCTGGGAAGATTCACGGCAACTGATGCTGCTGTTCATCGACCTGGATCATTTCAAGTACATCAACGATGCGCTCGGCCATCTGGTGGGTGATGAAGTGCTGTGCCAGGTAAGTTCGACCTTGCGCCAGGCGGTGGGCCCAAGCGGGTACGTGGCGCGCTTCGGCGGTGACGAGTTCGTCGCTGTGGTCCCGTGCAACGAAGCAGACGGCGTTGTTCCGCCGGTGATCCCTGCGCTCAAGGCCGCGATCGAACGGCCGTTGATGGTCGCCGGCATGCAACAGCACCTGTCCTGCAGCATCGGCGTGGCTTACCTGGGAATAGATGGCGACGATGCCAACACCTTGATCCGCAACGCCGACACCGCGATGTACCACGCCAAGCGCATGGGGCGGCACACATGGCGTCGTTATTCCGCCGCGCTGCACGATACGGCGCTGGCACGGTTGGCGGTGGTGTCGCGGCTTACCGAGGAAGCCCTCGACGACGAGCTGGAATTGCACTATCAGACCCAGCACCGCGGCGTGCAATCGGAGGTATTCGGTGTCGAGGCCCTGTTGCGCTGGCCGTCGGGGCCAGGTGAGCTCAGCCGCCCCAACGTGCTTGTTCCGTTGCTGGAGGAAACCGGCTCCATCGTCAACGTCGGCCGTTGGGTACTGCGCCAGGCCTGCCGCGACCAGGCGGCGATTTCCTCGATCATGGGCCATCCGGTGTGCATGGCGGTGAACCTGTCGGCGTTCCAGCTGGCTCATGACGACCTCATTGGCCTGGTGCGTGACGTGCTGGACGAAACCGGCGTGGAGCCACGCTACCTGGAGCTTGAGCTGACCGAGAGCGCGTTCCTGACGGAGCCCGAACGCGCCATCGAGACCCTTCGCAAGATAAAGGCTTTGGGGGTGACGATCGCCCTGGATGACTTCGGCACCGGTTTCTCAAGCCTCAACTACTTGAGCCGCATGCCGATCGACAAGCTGAAGATCGACCGGTCGTTCGTCAGCAAGCTGCCGCACGACCGCACCGACGGCGCGCTTTGCGAATCCATCCTGTTCCTTGCCAACAGCCTTGACCTGCTGGTGATCGCCGAAGGCGTGGAAACGTCCGCCCAGCGCCGCTGGCTGCTCGACCACGGCTGCCAGGCCATGCAGGGCTTCCTGTTCGCAAAGCCCCTGCCGCTCGACCAGCTGCAAAGAGCCGCCTACACGGTTTGATCAGGTTCGATGGCTATGCTTGGCCCATGAACCTCTGGAAGCTGGCCGTCCGCACGATCAAGACCGCCGTCGCCGGTTTCGACGACGACGAGCTGATGACGCGCGCCGCCGCGCTCGCATTCTATTCGGCGCTTTCCTTCGCTCCACTGCTGGTGCTGCTGCTGTGGATCGTCGCGGCGATGCAGGCCCAGTGGCAGCAGGAGCTGGTCGATGCCCTGACTGGCGTGGTGGGCACGCAGGCGGCCGGTGCGGTGAAGCTTGTGATCGACAACGCTGAAAAGCGCCCGCACCTTGGCAACGTGGTGGGCCTGGTCGGCCTAGGCATCACGCTTTTTTCCTCATCCGCAGTATTTGCCCAGCTGCAATCCACGCTCAACCGCGTGTGGAAGTTGAAGGTGAAGCCCGGCGCGGCGGTGGTGGGCTGGTTACGCACCCGTGCGCGGGCCTTCGGATTGATCATTGGCATCATCTTCCTGCTGATCATCTCCTTCGTGGTCAGCGGCCTGATCCATGCGGTGATGCCGGCAAACATGCAGGTGTTGACCGGGGTGGAATACGGCATCTCGGCGGCGGTGTTCGTGGTGGCCTTTGGCGCGATGTACCGCGTGCTGCCCGATGCCGATATTCCCTGGCGTGATGCGATACGGGGCGGCATCCTTACCACGGTGCTGTTCCTGGCCGGTAAATACGTCATCGGCATCTACATCGAACAGGCGCGCATCGGCGGCGCGTACGGGCCGGCCGGGGCCATCGTGGTGCTGCTGACTTGGGTCTATTACGCCTCGATCATCGTGCTGCTGGGTGCCGAGCTGACCCATGGCCTAGCCGTTGCCCGCGGTGAGCGGATCCGCCCGGACGCCCATGCGCAGCCCTTGGAGGAGCACGAACCCGGCGACGCGCCATGACAAGGTGCCAAAAGCCACTTTGCCGTGCCGATGGCTTGAAACCGGGGCCGCCGCCTTGATTTACTAGTGCGAGCGATCGCCTCTCTAGCGATCCATACAGGCCTTTCAGATCATGTCCACCCGCATGAAGATCGATTTCGTTTCCGATGTTGCCTGTCCCTGGTGCGCGGTGGGTCTCAATGCGCTGCAGCAGGCGCTGGCGCGGGTGGGCGACGAGGTAGAGGTGTATCTCCGTTTCCAGCCCTTCGAACTCAACCCCGGGATGCCGGCCGAAGGCCAGGACGCGGTGGAGCACCTGGTGGAGAAGTACGGCAGCACGCCGGAGCAGATCCGCCAGAACGGCAAGGCGATCACTGACCGCGGTGCTGAACTGGGCTTCAGGTTCGACATGGCGAAGCGCTCGAACATCTACAACACCTTCGACGCCCACCGCCTGCTGCACTGGGCTGGCGAGCTCGGCCAGGCGCAGCAGCTGGCGTTGAAGAAAGCGCTCTTTGCTGCGTATTTCACCGATGGTCGCAATGTCAGCGACCCGGCCGAATTGCTGCGCGTCGTCGACGAGACGGGCCTGGATGTCGAAACGGCCCGGCTTGTCCTGGCCAGTGATCAATATGCCGCTGAGGTTCGCTCCCAGGAGGCGTTTTTCATGGGGCAGGGCATACGTGCCGTTCCGGCGGTAGTCATCAATGACCGGCATCTGATTTCGGGCGGGCAGCCCGTCGAGGTGTTCGAGCGGGCGATACGGCAGATTGCGGCGCAGGCGTAAAAAACGTGCGGCTTGAGTGATTTTTGGAACATTGAGCATTGTTCCATGGGCGGTAAGTAAGGGAATTCCTACACTGCGTTACCACAGTGGTAGCCATGGTCGGCATGAGCCGGTTAGTGGTGCCGCACGGAAGCGGGCTGCTGTGGATTTCTCCCTTTTCCTTACCTGTTCCCAGGAATCATTACTATGAAGCAGCTTCAGATTGCGGCCGCGATCGCCCTGGCCATGGGCCTGGGCTTTGCCAGCCATGCCAATGCACAGTCCTTCAACGGCGGCACCATCACCTTCACCGGCACCGTCACCGACGACACCTGTCCTGTGAAAGGCGGTGCCGGCACCGACGGTGGCGCGAATAATTTCATCGTTGCGCTGAGCGCGGTGAATACGTCCGCCCTCGCTACCGACGGCGCGGTCGCCGGCAAGAAATCGTTCAACGTCGTCATTGGCGGTGAGGATACCGGCTGCGACACCACGAAGGTCGCTTCGATGAAGTTCCTGGCCACCAGCCCGCGCGTGGACGCTACGACCGGCACCCTGACCAATGCCCTGCCTGGCGAAGCCACCAACACCAACATCCAGTTGCTGGATGCTGCCGATGCAGTGATCAACTTGGCCGATGGCAGCAATAGCTTCTCGTCTGCTTGGGTCGGTGATACGGCCACCATCACGTACGCCGCTCAGTACAAGGCCATCGGCGGCGCCGCCACCGCCGGCCTGGTCAGCACCAGCGTTGTTTACTCGGTGGAATACAAGTAAGCCAACCCGCAAGCCATTCCGGCGGTCCGCATGGACCGCCGGAACTGCCACCATCCTTGAGGTGATGTATGACTAGCAAGATGCGCCACGCGATAGCAGCCCTCGCCCTGTTTGCCGGAATGTTTTCCGGTGCCGGCCAGGCCAGCGTCGTCATCGGCGGCACACGCGTGGTATACCCGGCCCAGGACAAGGAAGTTACGATCAAGCTCACCAACGAAGGTGCCAAGCCTGCCATAGTGCAGGTATGGCTTGACGATGGTGATGAGAAATCGACGCCCGATACCGCCAAGGTACCGTTTACGGTATCGCCCCCCATTTTTCGCATGGACCCCGACAAGGGCCAGTCAGTGCGTGTGATGTATACGCAAGAAGCACTGGCCAAGGACAAGGAGACCCTGTTCTGGGTGAATGTCCTGGAAGTGCCGCCCAAGGCGGCAGCTTCCGCTTCAGGCGACAGCAACATGTTGCAGTTCGCGTTCCGTACGCGGATCAAGATGTTCTTCCGGCCACAGGGATTGGCCGGCAACGTGACCGATGCGCCGGATAAGTTGACCTGGAAGCTCAAGCCCGCTGCCGATGGCAAGGGCATGGCGGTGGAGGTAAGCAATCCGACGCCGTACCACGTGAACTTTACCCGCGTGGCCGTGCAGTCCGGTGACAAGGAAGTGGCCAGCGCCGACGGTGGCATGGTTGCGCCCGGCAGCAGCACGGACTTCGCCATGTCGGCATTGTCGGCAAAGCCTGCCCACGCCAAGGTCGCGTTCTCGATCATTACCGACTATGGCGCGGTGACGCCGATGACCGCCCTGCTTAATCCTTAGATCGCGGGCGCCACCCGGCGCCCGTTCCCGAAGCCCTCCCCCGACGCGCTGCTTCTGGCAGCGTGGTGGGAGCTGGCGCCCTGAATTTTCCGGAGCTGCTTCCATGTACCGCACCCACTCGCACATACCGTGCCTGCGCTTGCGTTGGGCATGCCTGCCGGCACTTATCCTGGCGGCTTTGACCCACCAGGTCAGCGCGGCAGCCGCTCCGGCCGCGCACGCGCCTGAGGACGTCAGTTTCGACGCTGATTTCTTCCCCGCCGGTACCGCGCCCAAGGTCGACCTGTCGCGCTTCTCGCGAAGCGACGCGGCGTTGGCTGGCAACTACCGCGGCGACGTCATGGTTAACCGCATCTGGCAGGCGCGCCAGGAGATCGTCCTGCGTGACGTCGATGGCCAGGATTCCGCGCAGCCGTGTTATACGGCCAAGCTCCTTGGCGAGCTGGGAGTGGACCTTGCAAGCGTTGCCGCCGACAAGGAGAACCCGGCGGCCAAGCCGATACCCGCAGGCACGTTCTGCGACGTTATCGGTGACTACATCCCCGGGGCCACGGCAAGCTTCGATCTGTCCGAACAGTCGCTGGGCCTGACGATCCCGCAGGTCTATACCGTGCGCTCGGCCCGTGGCTACGTGGATCCTTCGCAATGGGATGCGGGCATCAATGCCCTTACCAGCAGCTACATGGCGAACATGTACCGCAGCCAGGGGCAGGCTGACAACGCTACCCGTGGTTACCTGGGCATGAATACCGCCCTGAACCTGGGCTCGTGGCATATACGCCACCAGGCCGCACTGAACTGGTCCAGCGCATCGGGTCGCAAATACCGCGCCAATGCGACGTTCGCACAGCATGACATCCCGCAGCTGCAAGCCCAGATGATCGCGGGCGATACCTTCACGCCTGGCGTCATGTTCGACAGCGTGCGCATGCGCGGCCTGCGCTTGGTCACCGATGACCGCATGCTGCCGCAGTCCATGCGTGGTTTCGCGCCGACGGTGCGTGGCGTTGCCGATACCAACGCGCGCGTGGTTGTTCGCCAGCGTGGCTACATCGTCAGCGAAACCAGCGTGGCGCCCGGCCCCTTCGCCATCGACGACCTTTACTCCACCGGTTACGGTGGCGACCTGGATGTCGAAATAAACGAGGCCGATGGCCGCGTTCGCCGCTTCGTGGTGCCGTTCTCGGCGGTGCCGATGCTACTGCGCCCGGGCCAGCAGCGCTGGGACCTGGCCACGGGCCGTGTGCAGGAGCAGGATCTCAGCGCGCAGCCGTTCTTCCTGCAGGGAACCTATCAGCGGGGCCTGTCCAACCGCGTCACCGGCTACGCAGGCGGCACGGTGGCCAACGGCTATCGCGCCACCTTGGTGGGAGCGGCCCTCAATACCAGCGTCGGCGCGTTTTCACTCGATGCCACCCGTTCGCGGAACCAGACACCCGGGCAATCGGCGACGCAGGGCATGAGTCTCCGGCTTGGCTACAACAAGAATTTCGTCAATACCGGAACCGACTTCGCGCTGGCGGCCTATCGCTATTCCACCGAAGGCTATGTCGGCTTCCGCGACTCGGTGATCATGCGCGACCTTGCCGCCGGCGGCGTGGATGGCAGCATCCTTTCGCGTGAACGCAGCCGTCTGAGCGCCAACATCAACCAGCGGTTGGGCGAAAACGGTGGCCAGCTCTACTTAAGTGGCGCAGTGCGCGAATACTGGGGCGGTGGGCAGCGCCAGGTCGACTTCAGCGCCGGCTACAGCAATCGCTTTAAAGACTTAAGCTACTCGTTTAGCGCGCAGCGCACCCTCGATACCGGCGTCCGGGGACGCCCCTTGCTCGACCTTATTCCCGGTGCGGAAGATACCGTCACGGCATCGCAGTTGGGTCGTCGCGACACGCGGCTGATGCTGACCTTCTCGCTGCCGCTGGGCCGCGGCTTACAGACGCCACAACTCATCGCCATGGCCGACCGGGACAGCAGCGGTAACAGCAGCGCCCGCGCCACGGTCTCCGGCCAGGCGGGCGAGGACAATCGTTACAGCTACAACGGCTCGCTGGGCCGCACCAACGGCAGCAATGCGCTTGACTTGAGCGGCCAGCGCGTGGGCTCAAGCGTCAACCTTGGCGCCGGCTACAGCCGCGGATCCGGCTACCAGCAGGTCAACGGTAGTGCCATTGGCAGTGTCGTCGTGCATGGCGGTGGATGGACCTTTACGCCGCCTTTGGGCGAGACGGTGGGTCTGGTACACGCGCCCGATGCCGCCGGAGCGCGCGTGGAAGGCGGGCAGGGCTCGGTCGTGGACAGCAAGGGCTATGCCGTGGTGGTGGCCCTCCAGCCCTATGAGATCAACACGGTAACGCTCGATCCGAAGGGTACGTCGACCAATGTCGAACTGAAGGCCACCACGCAACGCGTCGCGCCGCGCGCGGGCTCGGTGGTGAAGCTTACCTACGAGACGGTTTCGGGCCGGGCGGCGATCATCGACACGAAGCTGGCCGACGGCAGGCCCGTGCCGTTCGGTGCCGACATATTCGATGCACAGGGCCAAAGCGTGGGCGTGGCCGGCCAGGCCAGCCGCCTGATGGTACGCGACATGCCAGCGTCGGGCGGGTTGGTGGTCAAGTGGGGCCAGGCGCCCGATGAGCAATGCCGGGTAAGCGTGACGCTTCCGCCGCAGGCGAAATCCCAGGCGACCGATGTCGAGCGCTACGACGCACCATGCCTGCTCACCGTAGACCCCACCGCGGCCGTGAAGCGCTATCCGGGTGTGTACGGCACGCCAGGGTTTGAGCGGATCCATCCATTGCGCATGAGGACCACGGCATGAACGCTTTTTCTTTTGCGATGGCCTTGGGCCTGGGCATGGCCTGTGTTCTTGCGGCTCCCGCCCGCGCCCAGGACCTTACGATCAACTTCACAGGCTCGTTCGCGCAAGGCACCTGCGCCTTCAGTGTCGCCGACGTCGATCTGGGTACCTACGCGGCGCCTGATTTCGCCACCACACCGCAGACGCCGTGGCAAAGAGTGCGCATCGTCCGGACCAGTTGCACGTCCAACATCAGCACGATCCACACGACATTCGCCGGTACGCAACATCCGAACAACGCGGCGCTTTGGCGGGTGAACAACATCGCCGGTCTGGCGGTGGAAATGCAAAACAGGGACGCCGTTCCCGTTCGCATGAGTCCCGGCTCCGTCATCAACTGGCCGTCCACGTCTGAGAACTACGACCTGGACGCGCGCTTTTCACGCGTGTCGGCAATTACTTCCTATGGGGCTGTGAGCATCCCCGTAACCCTCACCTTCACCTACAACTGATCACGAGAACAGTCATGTACCGGATTCGCATCGTCATCTCGCTGGGCCTTCTGTTTTGCATTCCCGCCATCCAGGCACAGACGTTGAACTTCAACCTCACCGGCACCATTACGCCCGGTGTCTGCCAATTCACTGTCGCCGATGTAGACCTTGGCACCTACTCCGCGGCATTGTTCACCGGGAGCTATTCCACGACAGCTGTCGACGTTCCGGTAACCATACAAAGGTGCGATCCGCTGGTGACCGCGGTACGCATGGATGTTTCGGGAGAAGCCGACGCCGCCGATTCGAACCTGTTCAAAGGCGTCGCTGGCATCGGCATCGACTTGCGCAGTGCCCTGAACGGAGTCATCAGGCCGGCGGGTACGCGGGTGAACTACAATCCTAACACCGGCGGCGGCACGTACACCTTCAAGGCGAAGTTCAAACAATCGGCGGCCACGGTCGCCGCCGGGACCGTGAAAGCGCCTATCACGATCACTGTCACCTATAACTAACGGGTATCGCCGTGAGAGCCGCCATCATTGCTGGAACGATTCTTCTTGCCCTTACGGCCGGTTCCACCGGAGCGTGGGCGCAAAGCGTTGAGTTCAACCTGACTGGAACGATCCAGGAACCGACATGCGACTGGTCACTGGGCAGCGACGAGCGCAAGGTGCTGCTTGCGCCGATCGGCAGCAAGGAGCTCCCGGCAAGCGGTGCGGCCAGGTTCACGGATTTCTCACTTTCGCTGGAAAAATGTTCGTCATCGACTACCCAGGCCCGGTTTACCTTCACCGGTACCTCCGAACCCAAGGCTCCGCCGCGTTTTAAGAACACCGGCGACGCTACCGGCGTGGCCGTGGAACTGCAGTCGGCAGACGGCGCCACGGTCGGCGCCAATGGCGTTGGCAATGTGCGTACCCAGGCCGTGACTGGCGGCGCTGCCGAGCTTAAGCTCAGGGCCGGCTACTGGCGAATTCCCGGCGAGCCGGTGGTTGCCGGCTCCGTGGCCGCCGTGGCGGCCGTCACCGTGGAATACCTGTGATCTAGGAGCGCAGCTTCCACCCGGTACGGAAGATCCACCACACCACCGCCACGCACGCCAGCAGGAAACCGAAGGTCGCCACCAGGCTGATGCCTACGCTCACGTCGGATACCCCGTAGAAGCTCCAGCGGAAGCCGCTGATCAAATACACCACGGGGTTGAACAGGGCGATCTTCTGCCACAACGGCGGTAGCATGCTGATGGAATAGAACGCGCCACCCAGGAAGGTAAGCGGCGTCACCACCATCAGCGGGATCACCTGCAGCTTCTGGAAGTCGTCCGCCCACAGGCCGATGATGAAACCGAACAGGCTGAAGGTGGCGGCGGTTAGCACCAAAAAGCCAACCATCACGAACGGGTGTTCGATGTGGTACGGCACGAAGAACCGCGCGGTGACCAGGATCAGGATGCCCAGCAGCACCGACTTGGTGGCCGCCGCGCCCACATAGCCGAGGATGGCTTCGATGGCGGACACGGGCGCCGAGAGCAACTCGTAGATGGTACCTGACCATTTGGGCAGGTAGATGCCGAACGAGGCATTGGAAATGCTTTCGTTCAACAGCGACAGCATGATCAGGCCGGGAATGATGAAGGCGCCATAGCTCACGCCGCCAATCTGGCCCATGCGCGAGCCGATGGCGGTGCCGAAGACGATGAAATACAGCGACGTGGACAGCACCGGCGACGCGATGCTCTGTGTCAGCGTACGAAAGGTGCGCGCCATTTCGAAACGGTAGATGGCGGCGATGGCATGGACGTTCATGCGCGAGCTCCGTGTACCAGACTCACGAAAATGTCCTCGAGCGAACTCTCCTCGGATTTGAGGTCCTTGAAATCGATGCCCTGTTCGTTGAGGCGGCGGAGCAGGGCGGCGATGCCGGTTTCCTCGGCCTGGGTGTCGAAGGTATAGGTGAGGCAGTGGCGGTCGTCGGCAAGCGTGAGCGGCAGGTCGGCCAGCGCCTCGGGAATCGCCTCCAACGGGGCCTGCAGGGTGAGCGTGAGCTGCTTCTTGCCCAGCTTGCGCATCAGCGTGGCCTTGTCTTCCACCAGGATCAGCTCGCCCTTGTTGATCACGCCGATGCGATCGGCCATGTCCTCGGCTTCCTCGATGTAGTGCGTGGTGAGGATCACCGTAACGCCTGTTTCGCGCAGTGCGCGGACCATCTCCCACATGTCATGGCGCAGCTCCACGTCCACGCCCGCGGTGGGTTCGTCCAGGAACAGGATGCGCGGCTCATGCGCCAGCGCCTTGGCGATCAGCACACGCCGCTTCATGCCGCCGGAGAGCGTCATGATCTTGGCGTCCTTCTTGTCCCACAACGATAGCCCGCGCAGTACTTTCTCGATATGCGCATTGTCGCGCGGCTTGCCGAACAGCCCGCGGCTGAAGCTCACCGACGACCATACCGTTTCGAAGGCGTCGGTGGACAGCTCCTGCGGCACCAGGCCAATGGCCTCCCGCGCACGGCGGAAGTCGGTCAGCACATCGAAGCCGTCGGCCGTGACGGTACCGCTGGTGGGCCGGACGATGCCACAGATGATGCCGATCAGGGTGGTCTTGCCCGCGCCGTTGGGGCCGAGCAGGGCGAAAATCTCGCCGCGGCGAATATCCAGGTCGATGTTCTTCAGCGCAGTGTGGCCGCTCTTGTAAGTCTTGCCGACTCCCTTGATCGACACGACCGGTCCGGCGTGGGCTGCTTCAGCGTGCATGAGTTCGCCTTGTATGGAGTGCATCAGTGCACCGCGGGTGCGGCACCAGTACTGGGGGCGGCTTCGCGCAGCCACAAGGCGCCGATCACCGCGGCCAGGGCCGCGAAGGCCGCGCCGATCAGGAAGGCCAGCCGGTAACCCGTGGTCAGGGCCACAAGTGGCGAGTCCGTGCCGGCGTGGTCGGTGGCCACCGCCGCGACACTCGCCAGCACCGCCAGGCCCAGCGCGCCGCCCAGCATGAATGCGGTGTTCACCACGCCCGACGCCAGGCCCGAGTCACTGGGACCCACCTCGCTCATGGCGGCCATCAACACCGGGTTGAAGGCGATGCCGGCCCCGAGGCCCAGGAGGAGCATGGGCGGCAGGATATCGATGAGAAAATTCCCTTCCACCGGAGCGCGGGCAAACCACAGCAGCCCCACCGTTGCCAGGACAAGCCCTGCCACCAGCGGTTTGCGCACGCCAAAGCGCATCACCAGCTTCGCCGACAGGCCCAACGAGAATACGGCCATCAGGACATTGGCCGGCAGGAACGCCATGCCCACCTTCATCGGGTCGTAGCCCAGCACCAACTGCAGGTAAAGCGCGGACAGGAAGAACCAGGCGAACATGGAGGCGCACCAAAGGACGCCCACGATCGATGAGATGGAAAGATTGCGCAGGCGGAACAGGCCCAAGGGCACCAGTGGCGCCCGTACGCGCGATTCGTTCACCAGGAAGGCAATGAACAGCAGCACCGCCATGCCGCCGAAGCCGAGCGTATGAGCCGAAAGCCAGCCCATCTCGCGGCCACCGACCACGGCGTATACCGCCAGCATCAATGCAGCCGTAATCGATACCGCGCCAACCAGGTCCAGGTGCCGCGTGGCTGGCGGCGTGTGCACCACTGGCAGCAGCCGCCACGACCAGGCGATCACCAGCAGGCCGATCGGCAGGTTCACCAGGAATACCCAGTGCCAACTCAGCGCGCTGGTCAACACGCCGCCCAGCATGGCGCCGATGCTGCCACCGCCGGCACAGACGAAACCATAGGCACCCATCGCCTTGGCGCGGTCGGCGGGGGCAGGGAACAGGTCCATGATCAGCGACAGCGCCACCGCGGTAACGACCGCACCACCGATGCCCTGCACGGCGCGCGACACCACCAGCACGGTTCGCGTGGTCGACATGCCGCAGGCAAGTGACGCCAGCACGAAAAGGCCGATGCCCAGCAGGAACAGCTTCCGATGGCCGTAAAGGTCCCCCAGGCGTCCTCCCAGTAGCAGGAATCCGCCGTAGGTGAGCATGTATGCATTGATCACCCAGGCCAGCGCCGTTTCATCGAAGCTAAGGCTCGCCTTGATGGAGGGCAGGGCGACATTCACGATGGTCGTATCCAGCACGATCATCAATTCACCCAGGCAAAGCAGGATCAGGGCCAGCCAGCGGCGATCGGCAAGGGGATGGTCGGTCATTCGGCGTCCATGGTGGGGGAGTACGCATGCGTCGAATGGGCCGGCCACTTTTCGACATCGCGCATGGTACACCCGGTGCGATGGGCCGCCGCCGGGTGACACAGGTTTCCACTCAGGAGCGCTAGGCTAGGTTCGCAGTTCCCAACCCAACCTAAGCTCCGGAGTGTTGCCATGCGTTCCATCTATCGCCGTGCCCTCGTATCCACCCTTTTGCTGGCATCCGCTTCGGCTTTTGCCGCTGCGTCGCCTACGACGGGACTGGGCCAGTCCTGGCCCAATGCTTCCGACGTCAGCGCCAGTCCGGGCTATCACGTTTACGTCTTCGAAAAGCAGGGCGTGCGCTACGTCCAGGTCAACGATGCCGCCGGCACTGTCCGCGGCGCCGTTGCCTACACCGACCCCGATACCGTCCTGGATCTGCCCATCGGCGTGGATGCGGCCAATTGGGTCACGGTGGCCGATAACACCGTGCCGGCTGCCACGCAGCAGGTTTACCAGGACGATGCCGTGACGGTGATCGTGGCCCCGCAGCCCGATGGCTCGGCCCGCATGATGCTTGCCCCAGGCGAATGCGATAACCCGGCGCAGTGCTCGATCCGGGTCCAGTAAAAGCTAAGAAGGTCAGGAACGCTCGGGCCGGGCTTCGGCCCGAAGCGTCTGTTTTTTTCGCGTGCCCACCAGCAAGGTACCGGAGAGCGCGAACGCCAGGACCACTTGAACCTGGATCGTTGCCGGGTCGAGCAGGCCCTTGGCGGTGAAGGCCAGGGCCAGGCTCGCCCCCATGCCACCCACCGCCGTCCCATGCCACCCGTGGCGCCATGCCAGGCCCAGGACCGGCCAGAGCAGGGCAAGACGGCATGCCTGGCGGAGGGTATCGTCGTGGGTGGTGGCGGCAAGCCACGCCATGCAGGCGAGCGCCGGAAATACCCACCAGAAGATGTCGCGGAACAGGGAACTGTGCCAGATCACCGAGAGCTTCAAGGGAGCGTCGCCAAGCGCACGCGTGCGTTCGTGGAGTGCGAGGATGACGGGTGTGAGAGTGAGCGCTCCAAGATAGGCGCCGAGCACATAGGCGAAGAAAAATTTCATCGGGGAAATGTCTGGCCACTTGCCTGGCGAATGCAGTAGCGCCGCTTGCAAGGTGGCCGTGGTGATGGCGGCCGTGATCAAGGCGGCGCCCAGCGTCGCTACCAGGATCATCGGCATCCTCAGCCGACCTTCGGCGTCGTGCAAGGGCCAACGCTCGCGCAAGGGCTTCAGGAACGGCATCCACAAGGCCACCGTCGGAAACGAGGCCAGGACTGCCCAGGGAATGCCGAATTTGTCGGCGCAGAGGACGGCGTTCTCAACTAGCGGCAGGCCCTCGCCGATGGCAATCGCCGGCCAGTAGCGCATTGGCAGCAGCAGCAGGCAGGCCAGGCGCAGGCCCGTGGTGAGCAGGAACTGCGGAAACGAAACGTACAGGGCGACCTGATAGATCACCCCATAGGCAGCGGCGATAGCAACGTGCTGACCCCACACCCAGGGTGCCGCCCTGACAATTTCGCCCTCCGTGCTTCCCTTCACGCCCAATCGCCCCTAGCTTGATGGTTGTGGTCCGCCGCTACCCTCACAAGAATGCCACGACTGCAATTAAAACGTGGGTCATAAGTCTCACGTCTGCAACACCCAAGCCAACTTTGCCGAATATACCTAACGAGCGCCGTCTGATGGATGGCGGCTGCAAAGCGCTGCAGGGACGAGTGGCGCGCAGGGATGGCGTGGGGCAGGAACTTGCGGTGTGCGGCGGGTACCATCGCGCTGCAGGAGCATCACCAAGGCTCCGGGAAATGTCATGGATGCCCTGTTCGAGATCAAGCTGGACATCGCCGGACGCGGGACGCGCGCATCGGGCCGTACGCTGTATGAAGAGCTCAAGGCCGCGATCACCGATGGGCGCCTGCATCCCGGCACCCAGCTGCCGGCCACGCGTGCTTCGGCCGACTACTTCGCCGTCTCGCGGAACACGGCGGTGCAGGCCTATCACCGGCTGTTGAACGAAGGGCTGCTGGTGAGCCGGCAAGGGTCGGGCACCTTTGTCGCCGATGCGCCACCAATATCGCGGGGGAAAAGGCCGGCCACCGTTCCGGCCACGTCCCATCCCGCGCTCAATCCTTTCTGGCTGCGCGAGGATGTAACCTCCGCCATGGGATTCTGGCGCGACACGCCCGATACCACGGCGGCCTCCGCTCCAAGCCTGGATTTCCGGCCGGCATTGATCGATCCGCGGCTCTTTCCCTTCGACATCTTCCGGCGGGTGATGTCCGGGCAGCTGCGCGGCCTGGAAAAGCGCCCGGCGCGCTACAAAAGCCCGCAAGGCAACCAGGGCAATTACCAGCTTCGCGAAGCGATCACACGCCACATCGCCTTGATGCGTGCCGTGGTGTGCGGCGCCGACGACATCCTGGTGACCTCCGGTGCACAGCAGGCCTTCGACCTTCTTGCACGCGTGCTGGTGACGCCGGGCCAGACCGTCGTTGCGGTGGAAGACCCAGGCTACCCACCCATGCGCGTGGCCTTTGCCGCGGCAGGCGCCACCCTGGTGCCCGTGCCCGTCGACGATGAAGGACTGATGGTCGATCGCCTGCCCACGAATGCCGGCGTGATCTGCCTTTGCCCGTCGCATCAGTTCCCTCTTGGCGTATCGATGTCACCGCGGCGGCGCCAGGCCTTGCTGGACTTCGCAAGGCAACACGGCGCGGTGATCGTCGAGGACGACTACGACGGTGAATTCCGCCACGAAGGAAGCCCGCTGGAAGTGTTGCGCAAGCCCGAACACGCCGACACCGTTTTCTACGTCGGTACCTTCTCCAAATGCATGCTGCCCTCGCTGCGCCTGGGTTACCTGGTGGCGCCGGCGTGGGCCATGCCCACCCTGGTGGCCGCGAAGAACTGCATGGATTGGCACTGCCCCACGCCCATCCAGCTTGGTGTCGCCCGCTTCATCGACGAAGGGCACCTCGCCGCGCACGTGCGGCGCATGCGCCAACGCTATCGCGAGCGGCGCGAGGCGCTGGTCAGCATGCTGGCTGGGCTTGTTCCCAAGCTCACGCCGCTGCCTTCGGCCTACGGCATGCACATGTCAGCGACCGTTGCAGAGGACATCGATGCCGAGGCGGTTGCCGAACTTCTCCAACGACAGCGGATCAGGTTGCACACGCTCAGCCGCTACTACCACGGATCCGTGGACCGTCATGGCTTCGTGTTTGGCTTTGGTGCTGCCGAGCCCGAACAAATCCTGGGAGTAGGCGAGGCATTGGCCGAAGCGCTGTCTGCGAGCCGTCATCGCTAACGGGTAAACGTCATGACCCAATTCGTCTCCCAGGTCTTGCCGCCGTCGTCGGAGAACGCCTGCTCGAATCGGGAAGAGTTGGGTGTGATGTCGGAGAAACTGTTGCGCACCAGGATGCTTCGCCCATCAAGCGTGTCGTTGCCATAGAAATCCCCGCGGCCACCTTTGAACTCTCCGATCATCGCGCCGTCCAGCATGCCGACGCTGCTGTTCGTCCAGTTCAGGTTCCACTGATGCGACTTCGGATCATACAGGCGAAGCCCGACGCCTTCGATATGGCCCGCCGGGCCTTCGACTTCCAGTTCGAAAATGCTGGCCTTGCCGTTCCATACCTTGCGAACGACTGACTCACCGTCGTACGCAGTCCAGGTGGTTGAGCCCGTCAGCGGATGCATGAGCCGCGACACGTGCGTCTTCCAGGTGCCGAAATGGAAGTCGAAGTCGTGCTGACCGTCGGGTTCCGCGGCCGCTAAGGGGCCCGCTGCGGCCAGGACGATTGCAGCTGACAACAACCGGGCTTTCCAGGTTTTTTTACGCTTGCTCATAAGGCCCACCTGAGGGTTGATAAACCAGAGGCGGATCACGTTATTGCAGCGATACCCGGGAACATAGGCGCCACTTCGCTGGAAAACATGCGGGCCAATCAGGCGGCCTGTACCTAAGGACGGCCGCAGAGGAAGTGGACCACCTTCAATTCCTGCGATTGGCCCTTTTGTGCCGCCACAGGCTTTCCCTAAAGTGCTCCCGCGGATTGATCATTACGGAGGGGCTTGTTATGTGGAAACAGCTATTGCGTGGCGTCATGGTGGCCGGCACGATCGCTTGTCTGTCTTTCAACGCGAGGGCGGAATCGCCCCGGGACGGCTCGCACGATTTCGACTTCGCCAGCGGCGCCTGGCATACCCATGCCACGAAAGTGCTAGACCCGTTCGATGGCGGCACCCATACGGTGGTGATGGATGGCACGAAGACAGCGCGACCGGTCTGGAACGGCCGGGCGTGGCTCGAGGAAATCGAGGCTGACGGCCCCAACGGACATTGGGAAGGCGCGACGCTCTTCGTCTATGACCCCAAGGCCGGGCAATGGAGCCAGACCTATATCGACAGCGAGTCCGGCAAGGTCGAAGCTCCGACTATTGGGTCCTTCAAGGACGGTCGTGGCGAGCTCTACGGCACGTCGGTCTACAAGGACCGCACGGTGCTGGTGCGCGGCGTCTGGTCGAACATCAAGGCCGACGCCCATCATTTTGAGATTTCCTACTCACGGGACGGCGGCCATACATGGGTGACGGCGTTCAAGGCCGACCTCACGCGAATCAAGTAATCGGCCTGGCGCAAAAAAAAGCCCGGGAATGACCCGGGCCTTGAATATGGTGGAGCGGAGGAGGATCGAACTCCCGACCTTCGCATTGCGAACGCGACGCTCTCCCAGCTGAGCTACCGCCCCACTTGAGCGCCGCATGTTAGCAGCGGGCGGGGCGACGATGGAAGGGGAGCCGGCTGGGGCCTTACGGCAACAGCGGCGCCAGCTTCGGTTCCAGCGCCTGGCGCCGCCAGCCAGCGAGGCCGTCGGGCCACTGGCCCGACACCACGTATTCATCCAGGTTGCGTCGTGCGCAGACCAGGCCCTGCGGCAGGTCCAGTTCCAGTGAAATGGCGTCCACCACGGTCTTCATGGCGGTGATGGCTTTTTTCGCCTCGCCGGAAGGATGTCCCGGGATGGGCAGCGTCGCGGCCACTTCATCAGGCGTCACCGACTGGTGCAACAGCTCGAACAATTCCTGCCGTTGCGCCGAACGCAATGCGCGCTGGCCGCGGCCGCGGGTATCGAGGTCGGCCTGGCTGTGCGGCAGGTTGTTGGCAAGGCTCAACGCCAGGGTTTCATCGAGCAGCCACGGGCGCGGACGGTCGAGCTTGCGCGCGGTGGTGTCGCGCCAGCGCAGGATGCGGCGGAGCAGGGCCTGTCGTTCATTGGGCCATTCCGCAGCGGCACGCACGCTGCGCTGGGGCTGGTCGTCACCGGCACTGGCAGCGCGTGCCAGCAGGCGGCGGCAGTCTTCCTCGAACCAGGAGAAGTGGCCACGTACCTGCAGGCGTGAGACGAGTTCGGCATGGATGCGATGCAGGTGCACCACGTCCAGCGTGGCGTAGGCCAGCTGGCTGGGCGTGAGCGGGCGCTGCATCCAGTCCGAGCGGGTCTCGCCCTTGTCCAGGTCGTCGCCGATGACCGCGGCCACCAGCGCGCGATAGGAGAGGCCTGCACCCATGCCGGCATAGGCGGCGGCAATCTGGGTGTCGAAAAGCGTATGCGGGCCGCGCGGCAAGAGCGGTGCCAACGCCTCGAGGTCTTCGCTGGCGCTGTGCATGATGCTGGTGACCGCACGCTTGCCGAAGGTGTCGTCAAGCAGGGTGCCTGCGTCGAAAGCCAGGGGATCGACCAGGGCATGGCGACCGCCGTATGACAATTGCAGCAGTGCAAGCTGCGGATAAAAAGTGTCGCGGCGCATGAACTCGGTGTCCATGCCCACCGCGGCATCGGCGGGAATATCGCCCAGCCATGCGCCCAGCGCCGCCGCATTGTCGATCCAGTCGGCGGCCGGAACCGGCGAAAGTGCATCCATCTTGAATCCTTTGGTGAACCTGGGCCTGTGCGCGCGGGCACCGCCCGTTGCCCTGTGTGCGTCGATTGCCTATGGTGACGGCGCAAGATAGCAGGCCGCCACCCGGGACGCCCGAAGACCATGCCCAGCACCGAGACCGTCCGACGACAGCGCGCGCTAGGCGGCGGGTTTGGCCTGGTGGTGCTGTGCTTTGGACTTTCCTACCACTTTTTTCCCGGGTTGCTGCGTACTTCGTCACAGTTGCAGGGTCCCGCCGTGGCGCCGTCCGCGTCGCCGGCACCGAACATGGGGTTCGATCAGCGGCCGCAAGCCGCTCCCCGCCTGGTTTCCGAGGTGGATTCAGGTCCGCCCCTGATGCTCGCGTCGGCCGCGGTGATCGCCGCCCATCGGCGTGAACCGGCGCCCGCGCCGGAAGGCGCAGCCGTACCCGATAGCGCCGAATCGAAGAAGCTGCTCGAACGCGCCACCCAGGCCCTGGCCGCCGATCACCTCACTGGCGGGGCCGATAGCGCGCTGGCGTTGTACAACGAAGTGCTCAAGGCGAACGGCGATAGCGTCAAGGGCAAGGCCGGCGTGGCCGAGGTCCATGCCCGATTGCTGGCCGAAGCCGAGCAGGCGCTGGCGCTGGGCGACGGCGATACCGCGCGTGAGCGCGTGAAGGCGCTCAAGACCATCCCCGATAGCGCTGCGGATACGGTGGCCCTGGACGACAAGCTCAAGCTCCTGGACCAGGTGCAACCCCTGCTGGCGCAAGCGGCAGATCTCGTACGGCAGGACAAGGCGGCATCTCCCGCTGGCGGCAGCGCGCTGGACCTGTATCGCCAGGTGCTGTCGATGGATCCGGGCAACGCGGTGGCGAGCCAGGGCATGGCCCAGGTGCAGCGCGTCGTGCTCGACCAGGCGCTGACGGCCGTGGCGAAGAACGACTTCGCCGGTGCCGACAAGGCCCTGGCCGACGCTGCCGCGATCCAGCCCGACTCCCAGGCCCTGCAGGACACGAGGGGCCGGGTGGAAGGCATGCGGCGCCAGAGCGCCGAAGGGCTGCTGGCCCAGGCACGCTCCGCGCTTGATGCCGGCGACCAGGCCCTGGCGGCAAGGCTGGCCAAGCAGGCCCAGGGCATCAGCCCGGACCTGGCTGGCCTGGACGAATTCAACGAGCGCATGACCAACGCCCGCCTGTATGCCAGCTACAAGCCCGGCCAGGTCTTCAGCGATCGCTTTGTCGATAGCGGCGGGCAGGGCCCGGCGATGGTGGTGCTGCCCACCGGCAGCTACCAGATGGGCTCGGTCGACGAGGAAAAAGGCCACGACGTGAGTGAGTCGCCGCGCCACACCGTGGACATGGCCAAGGGTTTTGCCCTGTCGCGAAGCGAAGTGACCGTGGGCCAGTTCCGCGAGTTCATCCGGGCCACCGGCTATGTGCCCGATTCACAGAAGCTGGGCGGTTCGAGCATTTACGACGAGGCCAGCGGCGGCTTGCGCGACGACGCCCAGGCCACCTGGATGTCGGACTACGTAGGCAAGCCCGCGGCCGATGGCCTGCCGGTGATCAACGTGTCATGGAACGACGCCCGTGCTTTTGTCGCGTGGCTGGCCAGCCGCAGCGGCCAGCGCTATCGGCTGCCCAGCGAGGCGGAGTTCGAATACGCCGAACGCGGCGGCAGCACCACGCGTTTCTGGTGGGGTGATGGCAGTCCCACCAGCCGCGTGGAGAACATCACCGGCAGCGGCGACCGCACGGCCAGCGGCAGGCGCTGGAGCAACGCCATGCCCGGGTATCGCGACGGCTATTGGGGGCCTGCGCCCGTGCAATCCTTTGCGCCCAATGCATTCGGCCTGTACGACATCGGCGGCAACGTATCGGAATGGGTCCAGGACTGCTGGCACGACAACTACATCCGGGCACCGCGCGATGGCAGCGCGTGGGACAACCCCGGTTGCACACGACGGGTGATCCGCGGCGGTTCCTGGGGCAGTGCGCCGGACATGCTGCGTTCGGCATTCCGCCAGGGTGCCGGTGCCGATACGCGCAGCGCCCGCGTGGGTTTCCGCGTCTTGCGCGAGCTGTAGCGAGACTGGCCGTGGATCAGCGCGGCCGCTTTGCCAGCCAGCTGTCCAGGGCATTGGCGAAAGATTGGCGGTCGCGTTGATTGAATGCCGCCGGGCCGCCGGTGTCCACGCCCGTGCCACGCAATTCCTCCATGAAATTACGCATCGACAAGCGCTGGGTAATCGTTTCGCGGGTATAGAGTTCACCGCGCGGATTCAATGCCAACGCACCTTTTTCCAGCACGAGCGCCGCCAGCGGGATGTCCTGGGTCACCACCATGTCGCCTGCCGCGACGCGGCGAACGATCTCGCCGTCGGCCACATCGAAGCCGCCGGGCACCTGCACGGCATGGATGTAGCGCGACGGCGGGGTCCGCAACCACTGGTTCGCCACCAGGGTGACGCTGATTTTTTCCCGTTCGGCGGCGCGGAACAGGATTTCCTTGATGACACCCGGGCAGGCGTCTGCATCGACCCAGATCGCCGCGCCCGTGCCCTGGTTCATGCGTGCGGCCAGTCCACGGTGCCATCGATGATGGTGTTGGTCTGTCCGCCTACCCATATCGATGCGCCGTCGATGCGCACGGTGATGCTGGCGTCATGTCCCACTTCACGCCCCTGGCTTACCCGATAACCACGGGCCAGTTCGCCGGTAGGCTCCGCATGCGCGATGTAGGCCGCGATCAAGCCGTTGGCGGCGCCGGAGGCGGGGTCTTCGACGATGTCCACGCCTGAAGGAAACGCGCGTACCGCAAGTTCGACGCCCGGTTCACTGCTGCGCGCGAACACGCACAGCCCCAGGCTATCGGTATCGCGCGCCAGCATGCCGATGGCGGCATGATCTGGACGCCACTGGCGCAACACGGCCTCGTCGGCGAATTCAGCAACCCACCAGCGGCGGCCGCCCTCGACGAAGGCGGGCGGCAGGGGGCCGGTCTGGATGCCGTGCAGCACGTCGCGAAGCGCGCTCTGGCCGATCGGCGCGGGTACCACGCGAGCCGGCGGCGACTGCACGAACAGCACGCGCTCACCGTCATGGATTTCCACGCGTATCGGCAACACCCCGGCGCCGCATTCCTGGTGCAGCAGGCCGTCGGCGCTCGGCCGGCAGAGCCCGGCGTCGAGCGCGGCATGCGCGCTGCCGATGGTGGGATGCCCGGCGAAGGGAATTTCCTTGCGCGGGGTGAAGATGCGCGCGCGATAACTGGCCCCCGGTTGCGTCGGCGGCATCAGGAAGGTGGTTTCGACCAGGTTCGTCCAGCGGGCGAAGGCCTGCATCGCGTCGTCGGCCCAGCCTTCGGCATCAATGACAACGCCAAGCTGGTTGCCACCGCCCGGCCTGGCGGCAAAGACGTCCAGCTGCTGGTAACGGATATGGGGCATGGGGAAGCGCCGTGGTGGGGACACGAGCCGTTTATCTTAACCGCTATGCCTGGGGCGTGGCGTGGCGGCGTTGCCTTATCGCCCGATGCGGCCAAAGCCGAACAGCGCGGCACGCGGATGCGCGCGCCCGTGGATCGCCTCGCGCAGGATGTCGGCCGCGATCACGCTGTAGGTGATGCCGTTGCCCCCATAGGCCATGGCAAAGTGCACGCGCGGGTCACCGTCAGAAAGCGCACCGATGTAAGGCAGCCCGTCGGTGGTCTCGGCAAACGTCCCCGCCCAGGCAAATCCTGTTTCGAAGGTCTGGCCACCGGCAAGCCGGGACAACTTCTCGAGCAACCGGTCGACCTTGCGCGGCAGGGCGGCGTCGCGCTTGCTGGCGATGTCCAGCTTGTCGTCCTCACCGCCCACCAGCACGCGCCCGTCATCGGTGCTGCGCAGGTAGAGATAGGGACGGGCCGATTCCCAGGCCACGTTGCTGTCCAGGGCGAAGGGCAGGTGACCCACCGGCTCGGTTACCAGCGCATAGCTGCTGTGGTTGCGCGCCACGCGGTGTTTCAGCCAGCGCTGGGATTCATAGCCGGCGGCGATCACCAGGTGCCGGCAGCGGACATGCGCACCGGCACGGGTGGCCAGGTCCAGCCAACCGCCGCCGGCATCCTGCCAGCCGGTCACCTCGGTGCGGTCGTACACGCTGGCACCGCGGTCGACCAGTTGACGCAGGGCATGGCGGCAAAAGCGGTAGGGATCCACGACCGCCGCCTGTGGTGTCCACATCGCCGCCGGCGCCTTGAGTCCGAAGCGTTCCACGACATCGCCTGCGTCCAGCCACTCCGTGGCCAGTCCCGCTTCGCGCCGGGCGGCGAACTCCCCCGGAAAATCACCCGCATCCTTTGCCGAGGACGCGAAGTAAAGGCTTCCGGTACGCCGGAATCCGACATCGGCATCGACATCCCGGGCATGGCCTTCGAAATCATCGATCGCCTCGCTGCAGGCCCGATACGCCTCGTCGGCAAAGCGCTGGCCGTACATGCCTCGAAGCTCTGCCAGGTCGGTGTCGATCTCGTACTGGAGCAATGCGGTACTAGCCGACGTGCTGCCCCAGCCGGCTTCACGCCGGTCCAGCACCACCACGTCCAGCCCGGAAGCGGCAAGTTCGCGCGCGATGAGCGCGCCGGTGATACCAGCGCCTATTACGGCCACGTCGCACGACAGGTCGCCCGAAAGGGCGGGAAACGCGCCGATCAGGCCATGCTCCAGTGGCCAGAAGGGGTGACCGCTTTTGATGTCCATCGCCTGCCCAGTCAACCGGATGCGCTGACCATTACCGGCCCGGCGTCAACGTCGCGTATCGACAACGTGGGGTCCGGGACGCCACTATGCCGCGCCTGACAAGGAGATCCACCCGTACCATGGCCTCGATGCCCATCACCCTGATCATCATCGCGCTCACCGGCGTCGTCTCGTTCATGGCCTTGCGCGATGGCCGGCTCATGGCCCGCCTGATCTTCTGGCCACCCGCCGTGGCCCGCGGCCGCGAATACCAGCGCCTGGTCACCTACGGCATCGTGCATGCCGACTTCAACCACCTGCTGGTGAACATGCTCACCCTGTTTTTCTTCGGCGGGTTCCTGGAGCGGTTTTACACGGCGCAACTAGGCGTCCTGGGCTACGTGTTGTTCTACGTGGGCGGCTTGATCGCCTCGATCCTGCCCAGCTATTTCAAGCACCGGGAAGACCCCAATTACCGCAGCCTTGGCGCCTCCGGCGCGGTATCGGCCATCCTTTTCGCCTACATCCTGTTCCGGCCGTGGTCGATGATCGGCGTGATGTTCATCATCCCGATGCCCGCCATCGTCTATGCGGTGCTTTACGTGGTGTATTCGGTGGTGATGGAGCGTCGCGGCGGCGGCAACGTCAACCACAGCGCGCATCTGTGGGGTGGTGCATATGGCGTGGCGGCCACCCTTGTGGTGGAGCCGCGACTGGTCGGTCATTTCGTGCAGACGCTGCTCAATCCATAAAGATCGCATGTGACTTCCACACGCGCTTGCGAGATGATGCAGCACGCGTACATCACGAACGGGATGTTTTATTCCCGAATGCAAGAGCGCGAAGCCTGTACACGGTGAGCCAGGCGCGTCGCGCGACCCGACCGGAACGAGGAGCTAACGCATGGCAACCACCCACAAATCCACCGCGAAGAAATCCGCGGCACGCAAGGCTGGCAAGAAGGCAACCGGCAAGAAAACTGCCGTAAAGAAGACCCTCGCCAAGAAGGCCGTCGCCCGCAAGAAGCCTGCGAAGAAGGCAGCGGCACGGAAGGTCGCGGCAAAGAAAGCCGTTGCGAAGAAGTCAACGGCACGGAAGGTCACGGCGAAGAAAGCCGCGGTGAAGAAACCGGCGGCCCGCAAGGCCGCAGCGAAGAAAGTTGCGAAGAAAACCGCCCGCAAGACAGCCGCTCGCAAGGCTTCCCCGCGCAAGGCCGCCGTGAAGAAGGCTGCCTCACGCAAGGCGCCGGCGAAGAAAGTTGCGAAGAAATCCTCGGCCAGGAAATTGCCGCCGACCAAGAGTGCCGCTCGCAAGGCAGTGAAGAAAGTCACCCCGCGCAAGGCGCCAGCCCGCAAGGTTGCCGCTACCAAGGCGCCCGTGGCCAAGTCGCCAGCGAAGAAGGCACTGGTGAAGAAGGCTCCGGTCAAGAAGGCATCGGTGAAGCCGACAGCCGCCGTGCAGTCCAAGCCGGCGGCAACCGTCAAGCCCGCCGTGGCGCAAGTGAAGAAGGCTGCTCCCGCTCCGGCGGTGAAACCCGCTTCCGCACCGCGCAAGGCAGTGGCCAAGCCCGCAGCGCCTCGCCCTGCCGAAGCGGCAGCGGTTCCGCCGCGTCCAAGCGAACTAGGCGTGGAGACCGAGCACGTTCCGTTGATTACGCAAGAGGAAGCCGTGGCCAATATCCAGGCCTTGCTCGATGCCAAGCGCGAACGCGTCCGCCAGGGGCCGTCCTGGCCCAGCGAAGGCGGTGCGGCAGGTCCCGCGCCAGCAAGCGAGGCGCACGAGGCGCCGCCCGTGCCATCGCCGGAGTCCACCTATGCCAACCAGGCGCACGAGCGTGGCGAGCAGGCCAAGCGCAAGGGCTGAACGGCAGGCATCTACCGGAAGCCGGCACGCGCCAACTTAAGGACTCATTCAACGCCGCCAGCGCAGCTTGGTGGCGTAAAGCAGACAGGGTGTCGAGATGAAAACCGTTTGGCGTTGTGCCGCGCTTGCCGTGATGGCAGGGGCGTTGTCGGCCTGTTACTACGAGCCTGCGTACGTCCGTTCCGGCGGCGGCGCCTACATCGGCGAATCCGCACCGGTGTACTCAAACCCGTACCCGGCCTATCCGGCTTACTATCCCGGGTATGACGATTACTACGGTGGCGGCTTTGGCGTCTCGACCATCTGGGTCGACGACGGCTATGGCCACCGCTATCGCCGTCCGTCCAATTGGCGTGATCGCGATCACGACGGCCATGGCCGCCCGGATGGATGGAACGGGCGTCCGGGCGATCGCCATGACGGTGCGGTCGGTGATCGCCGTCCGCCTCCCGGTGGATGGCGAGGCCGGGACAATGATGGGAATGGGCGGCCTGGCGGCTGGCAGGGACGCCCAAACAATGGCCAGGGCGGTTGGCAGGGGCGTCCGGGTGGTTCCGGCCAGAGTGGCCGGCCATCGGGATCACGTCCGTCGGGCGGCGACCATGGCAACGGTAGCGGCAACCGCGGCGGGTCGCGCGGCGACAACAACCGCGGCGACAACAACCGCAGCGACCACTGACGGCGGCGCATGACGCGGAGCGCGCAAACGCTCCGCTCATGTCTGCTGGCGGCAGTGCTGTTGTTGCCCGGAGGCTGCTATTACGCACATGTGGCACGGGGGCAGGCTTCGTTGCTGGTGCATCGTCAGCCGATCGATCATGTGCTTGCCGATCCGGCTACCGATGCAGCCATTGCGGACCGGTTGAAACTTGCCCTGCAGGCGCGACGCTTCGCCTCCGACGCGCTGGGGTTGCCGCGCAATGGCAGCTACACCCGATACGTGGATCTTCACCGCCCCTACGTGGTGTGGAATGTGTTCGCCACGCCGGCTTATTCCATCAAGGCCGTCAATCACTGTTTTCCCATTGCCGGTTGTGTTGCCTACCGAGGGTATTTCTCGCAGGTGCAGGCCACGCGTGAAGCCGATCGACTGCGTGCGCAGGGCAATGATGTGAGCGTGGGCGGCGTGCCTGCCTATTCCACCCTTGGCTGGTTCGACGATCCGGTGCTCAGCAGCATGCTGCGCTGGGACGACGACGAGTTGGCCGGCGAGGTGTTCCACGAACTGGCCCACCAGCGTGTCTACGTGGCCGGCGACACAGCCTTCAACGAGTCTTATGCCACGTTCGTCCAGCGGCAGGGACTGGATGACTGGCGCCACGCGAGGGGATTGGGTCCGGTGGATCCACGTGGAGACCGGATGGAAGCGGCCTTTACGCATTTGGTGATCGACTTCCGGCAGTCACTGGCCGATATCTACGCTGGCGGTGGCGACACGGCGGCGTTGGCAGAGAAGAAACGCGCCGCCTTTGCCGACTTCCGTGAACGCTACGCCCATTGGCGTGATGCGGACTTCGCAGGCGACAAGCGCTACGACGCCTGGGTGGCGGGGGATCTCAACAACGCCAGCCTGCTGCCGTTTGGGCTGTACGAGCAATGGGTACCCGCTTTCACCGCCTTGTTCGCCCAGGTCCACGGCAACTGGAGCGCCTTCCATGCGCGCGTCGCAGCGCTGGCCAGGAAGCCGAAACAGGCACGCCAGGCTGAACTTGAAGCGCTGGCTACTTCGACCTGCGCGACGCCATGTGGCTGAGGTAAGCCACCAGGTCGTCAAGATCCGCATCGCTGAGCGTACGCTGGTCGAAGGCCGGCATCTTCGCCTCTGGCCAGTGGCGCAGATCCTGAGGGTTGCGCACCAGTTTCTTCAGGTAGGCGGTGCCCAGGTATTCGGTTGGCCCATGTGGGATGTTGAGGTCCGGTCCAAGCCTGGCATCGCCCTGGCCATTGAGCGTGTGGCAGGTGACGCAATCCTTCTTGAATACGGCGAAGCCCCGCCGGGCCGGTGCGTCCGCGGGCACAGCAGGATCCGGCAGCATGGCGGGGAAACGGGTGTCGAGGTTGGTGGTGACGCGAACGATGGCTACCTGGAAGGGCCACTGTTCGCGGCCCACGCCGGCCGCCGAAGGATCGGTCCACACCACATAGAACGGGCCCGCCGATGGCTTGCCCGACGCCACCGGAGGCCAGGGATGGCCCTCAGGTTCGATCGCGAGCCAGCCGGCGGTGCGACCGGCGTCGACCACCAGGTGCGCCGGCACTTCGCCGGTGAATCCGTCAGTGGCGACGAACTGCACATGCGCATCGGCGGTCAGGCCCGATAGCAGCGAGCGCAAGGGCACCGCCCGGTAGTGCATGTCCCGGTGGTACACCGGGTCGTCGGGAACCAGGATGTCGCGGGCGTCCGGGCGTGCGCGCAACTGGGCTGCCGTCAGTACGCGGGATTGTCCCAGGCCCTCGATGCGCAGGTCCTGGGCCGCGCCGATCCCGGGCACGGCGAGCAGCAGCGCAAACAACGGGCCGAACAGCGTAGAGGGCCTTCGCATGTCAGAAGGCGGGTAGGACCGCGCCCTGGTAATGCGACTGGATAAACGCCTTGACCTCGGGGCTGGTCAGCGCCTTGGCCAGCTTCTGTACTCGCGGATCGTCGCGGTTGTCGTCCCTCGAAACCAGGAAATTGACGTAGGGCGAATCCTTACCTTCGATCAACAACGCATCCTTCACCGGGTCGAGCTTGGCCGCCAGCGCGTAGTTGGTGTTGATCAGGGCCAGATCCACTTCACCCAGTACGCGCGGCAGCATCGCCGCTTCCATCTCACGGAACTTCAGGTTCTTCGGATTGGCCGTGATGTCCTTGAGCGTTGCCAGGCGGTCGTTCGGGTCGGCCAGGGTGATCAGCCCGTTTTTCGCCAGCAACAGCAGCGCGCGGCTGTTGTTGCTCGGATCGTTCGGGATCACCACGCTGGCGCCGTCGGGGAGTTCGGCGATCGACTTGTACTTGTGCGAATAGGCGCCGAACGGTTCGATATGGACGCCGACCACCGTCACCAGGTGGGTACCGCGTTCACGGTTGAACTGGTCCAGATAGGGTTCGGTCTGGAAATAGTTCACGTCGATCTGCTTCTGCGCCACCTGCTGGTTGGGCTGCACGTAGTCGGCGAATACCTTGATGTCCAGGATGATGCCGTCACGGGCCAGCAGGGGTTTGACCACATTGAGGATTTCAGCGTGCGGCACCGCGGTGGCGGCCACGGAAAGATGCGTATCGTCGGCGGCCTTCTGCCCACAACCGGCCAGGGCCAGCAGGGTGGCGGCAAGGAGGGGCAGGAGGGTCTTCATCGGTGCATGTCCGTGTTTTGTTGCGGTGCGGCAGCATAGCCTTCCAGACGTCCGGAAGGCAAAGGCTGCCTAGCGATGGGACATCCGTCGCACGATGGCGTCGCCCAGCATCTGCAGCAGCTGTACCAGCAGTACCAGCAAGGCGACGGTCACGAGCATGTAGTCGGGCTTGTAGCCCAGGTAACCGTATTGGTAGGCAAGGCTTCCAAGCCCCCCGGCGCCGATGATGCCGCCCATGGCCGTATAGCCCACCAATGCGATGGCGGTCACGGTGATCGCGGCGACGATGCCGGCGCGGGCCTCCGGAAGCAGCACGCGCCGCACGATCTGCCCGGTGGTGGCGCCCATGGCCTGGCTGGCTTCGACCACGCCCGCGCCCACTTCGCGCAGCGAGCTTTCCACCAGCCGCGCGAAGAACGGCGCGGCGCCGATCACCAGCGGCGGGATCGCGCCGCGGATGCCGATCGTTGCGCGCATCAGGAAGAATGTGAGCGGCATCAGCAGGATCATCAGGATGATGAACGGGATCGAGCGCAGCACGTTCACCACCAGCGATAGCGCTGCATAGCTGCGCGGACTGTCATGCAGTTGGTCGCGGCTGGCCAGGAACAGCCATACGCCCAGCGGCAGGCCGATCACCACCGTCAACAGCAGCGAGCCGCCGAGCATCAGCAGGGTATCGATGCAGGCCTGGCCGATTTCGGTCCAGTCGGTGATGTTGGGGAACCACTGTTGCAGCAGCGAAGGCGCATTCATCGGGCGATCTCCTGCACCACCACGCCCGCGGCGCGAAGCTGCGCCACGGCGGCATCCATGCGTTCCCCGCGCATGGCCAGGGTGAGCTGGCCGTAGGGTATGTCCTTGATACGGTCGATCCGCCCGGACAGGAGGTTGTATTCAATACCGGTGTCGCGTACCACTTCCGACAGCGTCGGGGCGTAAGTGGTTTCGCCGCGGAACGACAGGCGCATCAGGTTGCCTGCCACGCCACTGTAGTCCGGGCCGCCTTCATCACCATGCTCTGCCTCGCTGACGAAGCGCCGCGTGGTGGGATGCTCAGGGTGCAGGAAGACATCGACCACGTTGCCCAGTTCCACCACGCGCCCGGCATCGAGCACGGCGACCCTGTCGCAGACGCGGCGGATCACGTCCATTTCGTGGGTGATCAGCACGATGGTAAGGCCGAGCTCCCGGTTGATGTCCAGGAGCAGGTCCAGCACCGAGGCGGTGGTTTGTGGATCGAGCGCACTGGTGGCCTCGTCGCACAGCAGCACCCGCGGCTTGTTGGCCAGGGCGCGCGCGATGCCCACGCGTTGCTTCTGGCCACCCGACAACTGGGCAGGGTAGTTGTCCGCGTGCCCGGCAAGCCCCACGCGCTCGAGCAGTTCCTGCACCCGCAGGTTGATGGCCGCCTCATCCATGCCTGGCCGCAGGCGCAGGGGAAAGGCGATGTTCTCGCGCACGGTGCGCGAGGACAACAGGTTGAAATGCTGGAAGATCATGCCGATACCGGCGCGCAGGTCGCGAAGCGCCGCGCCGTCGATGCCGGTGACGTCCGCACCTTCGATCACCACGCGCCCCGCAGTGGGCCGCTCCAGCAGGTTGATCAGCCGCAGCAGGGTGGACTTGCCCGCACCCGAGTGGCCGATGATGCCGAACACCTCGCCCGCATCGATGGCCAGGTCCGTCGGCTGCAGGGCGGGTATGTCGCGGCCGCGCACGCGGTAGGACTTGGCGACGGCTTTCAGGGTGATCAAAGCGGGGTGGTCGGTCATCCACGGATCTTAACCTGCATGGATGGCCGGCGAGGGTTTAGACTTCCGTATCTTGATACGCGCGGGGACTACCGATGGCTTCCATCTACGACTTCAGCGCCAGCGACATCGACGGTCGCGAGCGCTCGCTCGGGGAGTTCGAAGGCAAGGCGCTGCTGGTGGTGAACGTGGCCTCCAAGTGCGGCTTCACGCCGCAATACACGGGCCTGGAGCAGCTGCAGCGGGACTTCGCAAGCCAAGGGTTCGACGTGCTGGGTTTTCCCTGTGACCAGTTTGGCCACCAGGAGCCCGGTGACGAGGCGCAGATCCGCGACTTCTGTTCGCTCACCTACGACGTTTCGTTCCCGATGTTCGCCAAGGTCCAGGTTAACGGCGACCAGGCCCATCCGCTGTACCGCTGGCTCAAGCACGAAGGCAAGGGCATCCTGGGCAGCGAGGCGATCAAGTGGAACTTCACAAAGTTCCTGGTGGATCGGCAAGGCCAGGTCGTGCGCCGCTACGCGCCCACCGACACGCCGGAAAAAATCGCCCGGGACCTCCCCGGCGTATTGGGCGGCAAGCCGGCGTAGCGGCGAGGTTTGCAGTTGCGCGCTGTGTCACTTAGCCTTATCGATCCCCCAAGGCACAGAGCCATCCGATGAAGATCGCCAAGAACACCGTTGCATCGTTCCATTACACCCTCACCAACGATGCCGGCGAGGTGATCGACAGCTCCGATGGCCGTGAGCCGCTGGCCTACATTCATGGCGAAGGCCAGATCGTCCCGGGCCTGGAGAACGCGCTGGAAGGGCGTGAGAAGGGCGACAAGCTGAATGTCGACGTCGCACCCGCCGAAGGCTATGGCGTGAAGCACGACGAGCTCGTCCAGGTGGTGCCGCGCGAGGCATTCCAGGGTGTGGAGGATCTTCAGGCCGGCATGCAGTTCCAGGGCCGCAACGACCACGGCGCGATCAACGTCACGATCACCAAGATCGAAGGCGACCAGGTCACGGTTGACGGCAACCATCCGTTGGCCGGTGAAACCCTGCACTTTGCCGTTGAAATTGCCGATGTGCGTGAGCCGACCGCTGAGGAACTGAGCCACGGCCATGTCCATGGCGTGGGCGGCCATCACCACTAAGCACGCGGTCAGGGTAGTTGGGGGGCAGGATATTTATCCTGACCCCCATCCTTCCACCCTCTTAGTACCAGTCGAGCAACGACACGCCCAGACCCAGGTAGTTGGCGCTGTGGTTGTAGTCGATCAGGCTCTCGCCGTAACCGTTGAAGGCTTCCAGGTAACCGCGCACGTTGCCCACCAGCGGGAAGCTCCAGGTGAAGCGCAACGAGCCATGCGAGCGGTCCCCGGCGCGGAAGGAATGCCGCGCCGTCAGGCCGAACTCGTTGGAATTCCATTCGCGGATCACCTGCACTTCGCCCCGGCCCATGTAGTCGGAGATATCCGGGTTGTCGTCGGTCTTGCGATCCTCCGGGATACGCCACCACGGCCTGAGCATCACTACCCAGCCTGGACGCTCGAAGCCGACGTCCGCCACCACGCGGTTCCAGCTTCGCGAGAGCGGATCGGCGCGTCCGTTGGATTGATGGTTCACGCCAATCGTAAGCAGCCGGCCCTCCCAGCCGAGCACCTGGTAGTGGGTGTCGAATGCCAGCAGTGCCTCGGGTTCGTAGTCGGTTTCGCGGAAGGGACGGGAGAGGTCCTTGTTGTAGACCTGCCAGCGGGACGATTGCGTATAACCGACCCACAGGTCGCCCACGTCGCCGAACACGCCCTGCCACGCCTTGGTCTTCAGGCTGAGCTGGAACTTCGCCTCCACGCTGTCCAGGCCCTGGTCCTGGCTCACTGTGTGGTTGGGCGCCGGGCTCGAAGGCCGCTGGTTCTGGTCGCTACTGGCAAATACCGGCAACGCGTAAGTCGGCTTGTAGCCGCGCAGGTTCATCGTGCCGAGCTTCGATTCAGGTGAGAGTTCCCAGCGGCTGTCCAGCAGCGAGACGGGCGCAACCACGCCTTCACCGATGGCACCGGTACCCTCCACATCGCGGTGCGCGGCCTCGAAGCTCGCCAGGTCGCGGGTGGCTTCGGGATTGCCCTTCTTCTGCGCGGTGACGAGGTTGGGCCGGCCCACGGCCTTGTCGTAGCAGGCAAGGCGCTGGGCGTCGGTTTCGATGGCAGAGCAGGCCCGGATATCGAGCGGGCTGGGGTTTTGTGCGCGGGCAAGGCCCATCGCCAGGCACGCAGCAGCGCCTAACGCCGCTGTGGTGGCGGTATGTTTCATACGGTGCTCTCCCTTCAATCCATCACTTTTATAAAAAGCACGCGAAGGAAGAGTGTAGCGAACGCTCTTTGGGGAGAATGTGGAACAGGCCCCGGATCATCCCGGGGCCTGTTCCATCGCGTTTACTTTCCCTGCGTCCAGCGTTCGTACTCGGACTTGGAGATCCGCCCGTCGCGGTTCTTGTCGGCGAACTGAAAGTCGTTGGCCAGCGCCGGATAGGCGGCGGCATCAGCTTCACTGATCGATTTGCCGCTCTTGGCGAGCGTGGCGAAATCCGGCGGCGTGCCTACCGTGGCCACTTGCGGCTGGCTGTTGCGCACTTCCACCTGGGCGCCTGGAGGCGCCATGCCAGCGCCGGCAGGCGGCGGTGGGGCCTGGGTAACAGGAGCCGGCGCGGTACCCGGAGGGGGCGGTGGCGGCAATGGCGCGTCGCTTGGCGGCGGTGGTGGCTGGTCGGCAGGCGGCGGGGGAGGCGGCGGGACCGGCGGTGCCGGGGCGGTCGGCGGAGGCGGTGGCACCGGCGGCTGCGACGTGTCGGTCTGGGCGATGGCCACGCTTGCTGCAAGCAGCGAGGTGGCCAGGGCAAGGGCGCGCAGGCCGGTGGTGGGTTTGATCTTCATGGGCAATTCCTCCAGTGGGGGACGGGGGGATGGCTGCCTAGCCTCCACTGCCGGCAGCAGCAGGCGAGGTGCTCGCCGGGGCGGCATCGGGCGCACAGCTCTTGCCGTGCAGCGCCTGCTTCAGGTTCGATGCCAGTGAATTGCAGCGGTTGGACAGCTGCGGGCGGATATCGGGATCTTGCGAATCGCGCAGCAGCGTGTGGCGCATCTGGTCGTAGCGGGAATCGATCTGGTCGGCCGGGTAGATTGCCGCCGCCCGGTGGCAACTGCGGTAGCTGGCCAGGTAATCATCGCAGGCCGGGATGCCGGTGCTC
This sequence comes from Pinirhizobacter soli, assembly GCF_015905305.1. Classification (GTDB taxonomy): domain Bacteria; phylum Pseudomonadota; class Gammaproteobacteria; order Xanthomonadales; family Rhodanobacteraceae; genus Pinirhizobacter; species Pinirhizobacter soli. The sequence goes on along the minus strand of NZ_JADZLQ010000001.1, from coordinate 857,358 downwards.
GAGGGCAGGCCGGCGTCCGAAACCGAAGACGAGGCCTTGCGGACAGTGTTGCCGGTGCCGTGCGGGCTGCCAGTGGTCGATGTCGTGCTGCGCGTGGCCGGCGCCGCGGTGCTGCTGGTCGTGGTGCTGGAGGTGGTCGATGAGGTCGTCGGCTTGGTCGCCTGGTGCGTACAACCGGCCAGGATCAGGCCGGCCAGGCCAAGCGGTACAATGAGCTTATTGGTCAAATTTTTCATGGTGAACCCCCGTTTTGTCGTTTTGGTCTTCAAATGGCTACCCGCACCGTCCCGTACGGCGGGACTTTCCAGTGAACGGGGCAAAGCATGCGGCCCGCACCGGTGAACGGGGCGTGTTGGCTTGACATCCTGCCGGCATCGCTATTTCGCCGCAGGGGGGGTATGATGCCCGGACTGTGTTTGCCGGGGATGGGATCGTCCTGTCCCGATGCGCTGATCCAAGATCTGCCACATCGCTTCGCTCCTTGCGTTTCTTGCACACCCAGTAAGTCGGCCGTTCGACCCTTGGAACAAGGTCACGGTTGAGCTCAGTAAATCGTTCCAGGAGTGGTAAAAGCATGTCAGAACGTCAGCTCGGCACCGTTAAATGGTTTAACGATGCCAAGGGTTTTGGTTTCATCAGTCGCGGCAACGGTCCAGACCTTTTCGTGCACTTCCGCGCGATCCAGGGCAACGGCTTCAAGACCCTCGCCGAAGGCCAGCAGGTCAGCTTCAAGGTCGTGGACGGGCAGAAAGGCCCCCAGGCCGAAGAAGTTCAGGCCGCCTGATTTCGTGTGGTAAGTCGCCGGCCCCCGTGGCCGGCTTAATTGTTGTGTAACTCGTCTCGTATTGGAGTGTTTTATGTCGGATCGTGAGATCGGCACTGTCAAGTGGTTCAACGATGCCAAGGGCTTCGGCTTCATCAGCCGCGAGGGTGGCAAGCCGGATGTGTTCGTACACTTCCGCGCCATCCAGGGCAACGGCTTCAAGAGCCTTGCTGAAGGCCAGAAGGTCAGCTTCAAGGTGGTGCCGGGCCAGAAGGGCGAGCAGGCTGAAGAAGTCTCCGCCGTCTGATTCATAGGCGTCATGCAGGACAAGAAGGCCGGGCGGCGACGCCCGGCCTTTTTCATGGACACGACCATAAGGCCTTGAGGCTTGGCTGCATCGACTATCGAACCTTGCGTGATACCCGTGACCAGTACCGACAGGGCATCGGCGGAACTGATCCTGGTGCGGGCGCCCGCGCCACTTCCCGGTTCGCCCTACCTTTTGTGGCTGCCGGCCCTCGGCGTGCCTGCCCGGCATTACCTGCCGCTTGCCCAGGCCGTGGCAGGGCTCGGTGTGGGCGTGGCGCTGCACGAATGGCGTGGCCTGGGTAGCAGTGACCGGCGCGCTGGTCGTCGCTGTGACTGGGGATATCGCCAGTTGCTCAACGATATCGATGGCTCGGCATCCGTCGCGGCGGCGGCATGGCCCGGTAGCCGCTGGTGGGTGGGTGGCCATAGCCTTGGCGGGCAGTTTGCGTGCCTGATGGCATCACGGGCGCCTGCGTCCCCGGCCGGAATCCTCCTGGCCGCCAGCGGCGCCCCTTACTGGCGATGCTTCGCCCATCCGAACTGGGTCCGACTGGCCTACCTGGCGGCGCCCTGGCTCGCGCGCCTGGTCGGATATTTGCCTGGCCGCCGTATCGGCTTCGGCGGTAACGAGGCCCGTGGCGTGATCAGCGATTGGGCGGCGACGGGGCGCACCGGTCGTTACGGCGGCTTCGGCATCAACGACGATCTTGAGTGCTTTCTCGCCAACCAGCGCGCACCGGTGCTGGCCTTGAGAATGACCGGCGACTGGCTGGTACCGGCAGCATCGATCGACTTCCTGCTGGGAAAGATGCCCCATGCCCAGGCACAGGTGGACGTGCTGGCGGGTACGCCGGGCGCGGGCGCCGCACACTTCGAATGGATGAAACAACCCGACGAGGTGGCGCAGCGCTTTGCGAAAGTTGTTGCGAATGCTTGATATGGGTCGACTGTAGCGGCACGTTGGATGTTTACCTCGGTTGAGGAATATCCATGTCCCTGTTCGAACCGCTGCAGCAACGCGGCCTGCGCCTGCGTAACCGCATCGTCGTGTCGCCCATGTGCGAATACAGCGCCACGGACGGACTCCCCAATCACTGGCACCTGGTGCACCTGGGCTCGCGCGCCGTCGGCGGTGTGGGCCTGGTGATCACCGAAGCCACCGCGGTGTCGGCTGAAGGGCGCATCTCCCACGGCGACACCGGCATCTGGAACGATGCCCAAGTGGCGGCCTGGCAGCCGATCACCGCATTCATACGTTCGCAGGGCGCCCATGTCGGCGTGCAGCTGGCCCATGCCGGGCGTAAGGCCAGCGCCCAGCTGCCCTGGCAAGGCGGTGGTCCGCTTGGCAAGGACGAATCGCCCTGGCCGACGGTAGCGCCCTCGGCCCGGCCCTTCGACGAGGGCTGGCACGTGCCGGCCGAGCTCGACGAGGCCGGTATCGAAGCGGTGATCGAGGCGTTTCGCATCGCCGCCGGCCGTGCGGCCGCTGCTGGCTTTGAGCTGGTGGAAATCCACGCCGCGCACGGCTACCTGCTGCATCAATTCCTCTCGCCCCTTTCCAACCATCGGACGGACCGGTGGGGCGGCGACCTTGAAGGACGCACCAGGCTGCTGCGGGAAGTGGTTCGCGCGGTGCGGGAGGTGTGGCCGGAAACCTTGCCGGTATGGGTGCGGCTGTCGGCAACGGACTGGACCGATGGTGGTTGGGACGACACGATGAGCGTCGAGTTATCGCGCATGCTCAAGGCATTGGGCGTGGATCTGGTGGACGTTTCGTCCGGCGGCAACGTGCCCCACGCGAAGATTCCCGCGGGGCCTGGCTACCAGGTTCCCTTTGCCTCGCGGATTCGCCACGAAGCGGGCATCGCCACGGGCGCAGTGGGCATGATCATTGACTCAGCCCAAGCCGATGCGGTGATCAGGGAGGGTGCCGCGGACGTCGTCCTGCTGGCCAGGGAACTCTTGCGCGACCCGTACTTCCCCCGTCGCGCGGCTTCGGAGCTGGGCGTTACTATCCAGGCACCGGTCCAGTACAAACGAGCCTGGTAAGGGAGCTTCGTGATGGCGCGTTTTGCCAGCTTCGCCCAGTTCTACCCGTTCTATCTTTCCGAGCACAGTGACGTGCGCAGCCGGCGTTTGCATTTCGCCGGCAGCGTGCTGGTGATCGTGATCCTCGCGCTGGCAGCATCGACCGGGCGCATGGCCTGGCTATGGCTGGTGCCGTTGGCGGGCTATGGCTGCGCCTGGGTCGGCCATTTCTTCTTCGAGAAGAACCGACCGGCCACCTTCAGCCACCCGTTCTACAGCTTGGCGGGCGACTGGGTGATGTTCTGGGACATCCTGCGCGGCAGGGTCAGCATCCGCTGACCCTGTCCCGCACCGGCTGGCCGTCGTCCAGGGGCTTTCCTTCCCCTGTCAGGCCACGTTTTCCAGTTCGCGATCGTTTGCCCGACGGGCGGCACGCTTGTGCGCGCTCCACGAGGAAATATCGAGCTTGTCGCGAATGAGCGCGCAGGTATCGATCAGGCGGTCGACATCCGCCTCGCTCATGCCGGCGTTCAAGGTCAGCCGCAACAGGGAACGGTTGAGTGTGGTGGCTGGCGCGCTGAACACCGACCCGAAGATGCCGTGTTCTTCCATCACGTCGCGCACGCGCCCGGTAAGCAGTTCCGCGCCGGCTTCGAAGGCGATGATCTGCTCTGTGCCATCCTCGATGGGATAGCCCAGGTCCGTCAGTGCGTCGCGCACCTGGTGGGTGACCTGGCGCAGGCGGGCGCGGCGCCAGCCTTCGTTCTGGATCACCCGATGCGAGGCGGCCATGCCGGCCAGCTCGTGCGGCAGCAGCGATGAACTGAAGATCGCCGGCAGTGCCTCGCAGCCGAAGTAGTCCTTGAAGCGATGTCCGCAGCCGATGAAGCCGGCACGCGAGCAATAGGCCTTGGCCAGGCTGGCGGTAACGAAATGCACCTTGTCGTTCAGTCCCAGGCTTGCCACCAGGCCTTCGCCGCGGGCGCCATGGGTGCCCAGCGAGTGGGATTCGTCGACGATGAATACGCAGCCGAACTGTTCGGCGATGTCGGCGATGGCGGCAATGGGGGCAACGCTGCCGTTGGTGCTGTACACCGAGTCGACCACGATGATGCCCGGGCCGTGCCGCAACACATGGCGCTCGAGGTGGCCCAGGTCGTTGTGCAGGATCGGCACGGGTTTGGCGCCGGCACTCTTGATGCCCTCCCACAGCGACGCATGGGCGAGCATGTCCACGTACACCGGTACGCGCTCGTCGGCGATGGACTGGATCAGGCCGACATTGGCGGCGAAGCCCGACTGGGCCAGGATGCCCGACTCGGTGCCCACGGCGCGGGCAAGTTCCGCTTCCACCTGGTGCATCGGTTCGTCTTCGTGCTGTATGAACAGCGCGGACATCATCATGCCCAGCCCACCTGTAGCCAGGGCTTCACGTTGGGCCTCGACAATCTGCGGATGGCCGGCGATGGCCAGGTAGTCGTTGCTTTGCAGCATCAGGTCGCCGGGCTTGGGATGGCGGCCGCGCAGGATGTGCCGGCCGCCCCAGTCCACTGCCACGCGCTGGGTATGGAAGCGCTCGACGCGGCGGGTGACGAAAGAAGGAAGCGCCGGTGCTGCCACGGGAGTGGAACGGTGGATCGGGGAAACGTTGGTCATGTTGGCCTCTCGGTTGCCGGGGATAGGGCACATCCCTGTCTGAACGGCACCGCAGCGCGGATGTGCGGGACCGTGCACCAGCCCTGCCTGGACCGGCGGTGTTGGAGAGAGCAGCGGATGGCCCGATGGCTCCATCATGGCAGCGAACTACGTCACAATCACTGCAGATGGAGTGAGTAGCCTGTGATGGAATCGCTATTCTGCCGATATTGATCAGCCACGATTTCCATTGCAACCGGTAAAATATCAGACGATTCGCATCGCTTGCGTTTTCTTCCGGGTAAAAAAACGGTAACTTGTCGTTTCGCGGTCAGCGCGGCCTTAACTTCAGATCAGCTTCGGCGCGTGGCTTATGGAGGCGTTGAGATCCTGCTCGCGCAGCCAGCTTCGGTACGACTTCACGTGCTGCAGGCGGAAGCGTTCAACGTGGTCGATCAACGCGTAGTAGTACCACTGCTCGCCGGAAATCGCCGTGGATGGATAGAGGCTGGCTTCCGGGTTTTCCAGGCTCTTGTGATAGAAGCCGTCGCGCGAGGGGAACCAGGGCAGCGCCTCGCCACCACGCAGGGCTTCGAGCAAGGAGGGCGGGGCGCCGAGGTCGGCGGCGATCTCGTAATGGGCGCGGAGGTCTTCGTCGGTCTGTACCAGCAGGAAGCGACCGATGCCCCAGGCGTCGAGCAGCAACAGGCCCGTGGGATTGCAGTGCACGTAGCATTCCACCGGCTGGAAGGTGGCGGTAATGCCCTGCAGTACTTCGCGGAAGGCAGGGTCGCGCAGGAACCGGAAGTTGCCCAGGGCGAGGGTCTCGGCCACGAAGGCGCTGGCGCGGTCGAAGTACCGGCGCTGCAGTTCCACGATGGCGGTCTGCAGCTTGTCGATGGCGGCCGGATCGTTCTTGCGGATGAACCGGTCGATGATCCCCGCATTGAAGGCCTCGATCGCGGTGGCATCGTCGGCCCGGCCCGTAAGCAAGATTTTTCCTACATGCGGATTCGGCAAACGCTTGCAAAATGTAATGCCGTCCATCTCGGGCATGACCTGATCGACCACGACCACGGACACCTCGGCGAAACGCTCCGGGTCGTAAACCACCCGGTGGATGGAATCGATATCCAGTGCGACCAGTTCCTGCGTATCCGACGGCCGATCCTTCCAGCGGTACAGCCAGCCACCCCCGGGCACCGGCCGGCTGCCATTATTGCCCAGCGTCGCCAACGCCTGCCGCGGTGAGGAATACGTCCGCACGCGCAGCATCGGGTCGAGCAAAAGCGGCACGACATCGAGGTATTCCTCGTGGTCGTCCACCAGGACCGTCGTGGTCGGGAAGTGGAAGGGCTGGATATCACCCTGCACGTTGAGCGTCATGGTTGCCGTTCGGGATCGGGTGGAGGAAAGGTCAGGGTGAACTCGGTGAATTCCCCCCAGCGAGAACTGCATCGGATGGTCCCGCCCATATGCTCCATGGCTGCGCGGGAAAAAGCGAGCCCGATCCCTAAGCCGTCCACGCCATGTTTATCGTCCGAATGTGAATAGAATCGGTTGAAGATGCGCGGCAGGACGTCCGGCGGGATGCCGGGACCCGTATCGTGGACCCGGATCACGTGGTCTTCGGCACCCGGCTCGATATAGATCCGGATGACACCCTTGCCGGCGCGCCCGGTGTGCAAAAGGGCATTGCGCACCAGGTTGAAGATCACGTGGACCAGCAGGCTTTCCACGCCCATGAACAGGAAATCCCCGGCCGCCTCCAGGCGGACCCGCTCCCGTTCGCCCCGGGAGCCGTAAGGATACCGGTTGAGCGCCTGTTCCACGCATGCCAGGGCGGAAAGCTCCGTCGGGCGCACCTCGCCGATCGGCCGGGCGGCCAGCAGCAGCATGTCGATGATGGTGTTGGAGTACTCCACCTCCCGCTCCATGATGCCGATGCTGCGTTCCAGCGCCATCAGGTGGTTGCCGCGCAATTCGGCCACCGACAGGCCCGCTTCGAGCGCCATCTTGTGACTTTGCAGCAGATCCGGCAGGTAACGGCGCACGGCCTGGGCGGCGATGCGGACCGAGCCCAGCGGGGTGCGGAGTTCGTGGGCGATGTTGTTCGACGCGGCTGTGAGGGCGTCCAGCCGGTTCTGCTCGGCCATCGACGCGGACACCGTGCACACCGCACCGCCCGCCATGGCGAACATCAGGAGCGGGATGTACTCGATGAATGCTGCCGAGTTGAAGGGCAGGTGAGGGGTGACCAGGTAGGCCACCGCGGCCATCAGGCTGCCGACCACGAACACCAGCACGAAGCTGGACACGTCGAACAGCATCATCAGCAGCATGATCACCGCCAGGTGGGTCATCAGCCACACGGCCGTGCCGTTGCGCAGCGTCATGTAGCCCACGAAGAAGGGCATGCAGATGGTCATCACCGTGTACCAGTAGCTGGGCAGCCACGCACGGGTGCGCCGGGGCCACCACGGCAGCAGGGCAAGCGGGACGAACAGCACGCTACAGGCCAGGCGCAGGCCGAAATTCTCATAGGGCTGCGGGAACAGCCACGCCCAGATCGGGTAGTAGAACATCAGGCTGAGCGCGCCGACCACGCCGATCGCCACCATCTTCGGTTGCGAGTAGCGGGTGCGCGCGAACATCGTGGTCTCGAACCGCGTCAGCGCGCGGTACAGCAGCCACGCCCGCATGCGCAGGAAGCGCAGCGGCCCGGAAGAGCGTTGGACGGGCGGTTTCATCCGTGGGCAAGGCTTCCTTGGGAATGCCTAGCGATAAAGCTCGTGGCAACTCTTGCAGGTTTCCCCCACTTTCGCCATCGCCAGCTTCAGTGCCGGGCAGTCCGCGGGCGGGTTGGCAAGGGTGGTGGCCGCAGCATCGGTGAGCGCATGGGCATGCTTGAAGAAGTCAGGATCGGCGCCGGCGAAGGCCGGTTCAATTTCGGCGGCGGCGCCATTGATGCGGCGGAGGTGGTCCAGGCTTGCGTCGGCACGACACTGGCCGGCCTTGGCCTGGGCTCCCAGTGCCGAGACGTGGTGCCCCATGATGGCCATGACACCCCTTGTATAGGCATGGCGCGCCGCCATCGTATTGGCCGCATAGGAAGCGGCGATGGCGCCAACGGCCAGACCAATGACCAAAAGGATGATGGCTCGCATGGTTTCCCTCCGTAGCAACGAAGCCAAGCATATCCGACCGCCGTAACTTTCGCTTTGAAATATAATCCATTCAATGCATTAAGCGGATACCCTGATGTCAGTTCCCTCATTGGCCCTCGCGCCCCCGGCCGCCACCGCGTACGAACGCTTCGCCGGCATCGAGCGCCTGTATGGCGCGGGCTCCCTTTCCCGCCTGGTTGAGGCCCATGTCTGCGTGGTGGGCGTGGGCGGGGTGGGTTCGTGGGCGGCCGAGGCACTGGCAAGGTCAGGCGTAGGAAGGATCACCCTGATCGACGCCGACGACATCTGCCTTTCCAATACCAATCGCCAGTCGCATGCCCTGGACGGCCAGTACGGCCGCAGCAAGGTGCAGGTGGTGGCCGAGCGGTTGCGCGCGATCAACCCGGATATCGTGGTCGATCCAGTGGAGCAGTTCCTCACCACCGGCACGCTGGATGAACTCCTCGGTCGCGGCTACGACGCGGTGCTCGACGCCTGCGATGCGTTCCGGGTGAAGGTCGAAGCCATCGCCTGGTGCCGCCGGCGGAAGATCCCCACGGTGACGGTGGGTTCGGCCGGTGGCCGTACCGACCCCACCCAGGTGCGCGTGCGCGACCTCTCGCGCACCGAACACGATGCCATGTTCAGCCTGGTCCGGAAGAAACTCCGCCAGGAGTTCGGCTTCCCGAAAAACGCCGATCGCTACTTCGGCGTATCGGCGGTGTATTCGCTGCAGAACGTGCAATACCCGCAGGCGGACGGCAGCGTGTGCGGTACCCGCCCGGAAGGCGGCGATGCGCTGAAGCTCGATTGTGGCGGCGGCCTGGGCGCGGCCACACATGTCACGGGCACCTTCGCCTTTGCGGCGGTGGGCAAGATCCTGGAAAAACTCCTGGCCAGGTAACGGGTGTAGCGTCGCTACCAGCCCATGTAGTGCCCGCCATTGATGGCGAGGTTGGCGCCGGTGATCCATTCCGATTCCTGCGCGGTGAGGAACGTCACCGCGCGGGCAACTTCATCGGGATGGCCCATCCGGCCCATCGGGATCTGCGCCACGATCTTCTCACGCACTTCCAGAGGTACGGCCTTGACCATGTCGGTGGCGATGTAGCCGGGCGACACGGTGTTCACGGTGATGCCGTAACGGGCGTTTTCCAGCGCCAGGGAAATGGTGAAACCGTGGATGCCGGCCTTGGCCGCGGCGTAGTTCGCCTGGCCGTACTGGCCCTTCTGGCCGTTCACCGAACTGATCTGCACGATCCGGCCCCAGCGCCGCGCACGCATGCCCTCGATGATCGGCCGGGTGACGTTGAAGCAGGCGTTCAGGTTGGTCTGCACCACCTCGCTCCACTGCTGGTAGTCCATCTTATGGAAGGTGCTGTCGCGGGTGATGCCGGCGTTGTTGACCAGGATGTCGATCGGCCCGAGGGCGGCCTCCACTTCCTCGACCATGGCCTGGCTTGAGGCGTTGTCCGAAACGTCGCCATGCACCAGGGTGACTTCGTAACCGAGTTCGCGCATGCGCTGGCCCCAGGCCTGGGCCTTGTCGCGGTCGCGGTAATTGCTGGCAACGCGATGCCCCTGGTCGATCAGATGCCTGACCAGGGCGGTGCCGATGCCACCGGTGCCGCCGGTGACCAGGGCCGTGCGTTGCGTCATTGGAGCTGTTTCCTAGGAATGTTTGGTCCGGCGAACGCCGGTTGATCCGACGTTATAACGGTTCGGCCATATGGATGGCTACTTTGCCCGTGAGTGAAGCCAGGTCAAACCGTGGCAAGGCCCAGCAAAGCATCGTGGCGGCATCCGAATCGGGCGCGCCGGGGAGGCCCAGGCGCGTGAGCGTCCGGCGCAGGGCCGGCAGGCCATCGGCGTCGACGGCAGGCGCTCGGGTGGACTTGGCAAGCTTGCCGCCGCTCGCATCCACCAGCAGGGGAAGGTGGGCATACGCAGGCGCCGGCAGGCCCAACAGGCGCTGTAAAAGGATCTGGCGTGGCGTGGAGTCGATCAGGTCGCGCCCGCGCACCACCTCGCTGATGCCTTGCGCCGCGTCATCCACCGCACAGGCAAGCTGGTACGACCACAAGCGGTCGGCACGCAGCACGACGAAATCGCCGCCATCGGCCACCGGCCAAGTTTGCCTGCCGGCCACCAAGTCGTGCCAGGCGATCACCGCATCGCCAACGCGCAGGCGCCAGGCGGGCTGCCTGTCGCGCGGCGGCGACAGGCAGGAACCATGGTGGACGCCGCCACCGGCAGCGAGATCCGCGCGCGAGCACCAGCACTCGTACACCAGCCCGCCAGCTCGCAGGCTCTGGAAAGCATCGCGATAGGCGCCTTCGCGCGTCGACTGCAACCACACCGGTTCGTCCGGGTGCAGCGCCAGCGACGCCAGGGTGGACAGGATCGACGCCGTCGACCCAGGCACCTCGCGCGGCGGGTCGATATCGTCCACGCGCACAAGCCATGTCCCGCCTTGCTGGCGTGCCCGCAGCCAACTGGCCACGGCGGCCAGCAGTGATCCTTCGTGGAGGTCGCCGGTGGGCGAGGGGGCGAAGCGGCCGCGGTAGCTCATCGGGCAATTTTACCTGCCGCGACAGCAAGATGGGGAAGGGCATTCACCTTGAAACGAGGAACCGCAGCCCACAGAAATGGTCTTCCCTCTATCCACGGACGCAGGAGAGAAAACCACGTGCTTCGCATTGCCCTTTTCCTTGGTACCAACATCGCCGTCCTGTTGCTGTTGTCGGTGGTCTGCCGCCTTTTCGGCATTGATGAATGGGCAGCGCGCCAGGGCGTAGGCCTTGGCGGACTGCTGGCCTTCGCCGCCGTCTTCGGCATGGGCGGCGCGTTCATTTCGCTGGCCATGTCCAAGTGGCTGGCCAAGATGTCCACCGGCGCCCAGGTGATCACCGAACCGCGCAACGACACCGAGCGCTGGCTGCTGGCCACCGTGCGCAGACATGCGGAGAAAGCCGGCATCGGCATGCCGGAAGTGGCCATCTACGACGCCCCGGAGATGAACGCCTTCGCCACCGGCATGAGCCGCAACAGCGCGCTGGTGGCGGTCAGCACGGGCCTGCTGCAGCAGATGGACCGCGAACAGGTGTCCGCGGTGCTTGGCCATGAGATCGGCCACGTCGCCAACGGAGACATGGTGACCCTCACCCTGGTCCAGGGCGTATTGAACACGCTGGTGATCGTGCTGGCGCGCATCGTCGGCCGCGTGGTGGACAGCTGGATGTCCGGCGGACGCGATCGCGATGGCGGTGGCGGCATCGGATACTTCGTGGTGGTGATGGTGCTGCAGCTGGTCTTTGGTCTGTTTGCCTCGATGATCGTGGCCGCGTTCTCGCGCTGGCGCGAATTCCGCGCCGATGCCGCGGGCGCGAACCTCGCCGGCCGCGCATCGATGGTTTCGGCCCTCCAGCGCCTGGCCGCCAACCACGGCGAGTCCACCTTGCCGCAGACGATCGCGGCCTTTGGCATCGCCGGGCCGCTTGCCGAGGGGCTGAAGAAGCTCTTCATGAGCCATCCGCCGCTGCCCGAGCGCATCGCAGCCCTGCAGCGCGCGGCGTAAACTAGCGGGCCAACAGTACCGAAGGGCCGCGGCGATTCGCCAGGCGCCGCGGCCTCTTCTTTTCATCAACATCTGCAAGGTTGCATATCACCCATGACCACCGGTACCGAAACCCGCCGCTTCGAAGCTGAAGTCGCCCAGGTCCTGCACCTGGTCACCCATTCGTTGTACTCGCACAAGGAGATCTTCCTGCGCGAGCTGATCTCCAACGCCTCCGACGCCTGCGACAAGCTGCGTTTCGAGTCCCTGGCCAATCCCTCCCTGGCCGCGGAAGATTCCGAACTGCGCATCGAGGTCAGCTGGGACCCCGACGCCCGCACGGTAAGCGTGCGCGACAACGGCATCGGCATGAGCCGCGACGAGGTGATCGCCAACATCGGCACCGTCGCCAGCTCCGGCACGCGCCGTTACCTGGAAGCGCTCTCGGGCGAGCAGAAAAACGATGCCCGCCTGATCGGCCAGTTCGGCGTGGGCTTCTATTCGGCGTTCGTGGTGGCCGATCGGGTCACTGTGCTCAGCCGCCGCGCCGGCAGCGACGAGGGCGTGAAGTGGGAAAGCGACGGCAAGGGCGAGTACACGCTCGACGATGCAGCCGATCTTGCCCGCGGCACCACGGTGATCCTGCACCTGAAGGCTGACGAAGACGAATTCCTCCGCCCGTGGACGCTGCGCCAGACCATTCGCAAGTACTCCGACCATGTCGCCTTCCCGATCCGCGTACCGAAGGACAAGGACGGCAAGCCCGAAGACGGCGAGTTCGAGACCATCAACGCCGCTTCCGCGCTGTGGGCGCGCCCGAAGTCGGAGATCACCGAGGACGAATACCAGGGCTTCTATAAATCCCTGGGTCACGATTTCAACGATGCGCTCACCTGGACGCACAACCGCGTCGAGGGCAGCCAGAGCTTCACCACGCTGCTCTACCTCCCCAGCCAGCCGCCATTCGACCTGGCCATGGGCGGCCGCGACGAGCGCAAGGGCCTGAAGCTGTACATCAAGCGTGTTTTTATCATGGACGCCGCGGACGAACTGTTGCCCAACTACCTGCGCTTCGTGCGCGGCGTGGTGGATGCCGACGACCTGCCGCTGAACGTGAGCCGCGAGATCCTGCAGCAGAATCGCCAGCTGGAGAAGATCCGCGCCGCCTGCGTCAAGCGCGTGCTTGATCTCATCGAGAAACTCGCCCGCGACGACGCCGACAAATTCGCCACCTTCTGGAAAGCTTTCGGCAACACGCTCAAGGAAGGCATCGTCGAAGACAGCGCCAACCGCGAGCGCATTGCCAAGCTGCTGCGCTTTGCTTCGACCAAGGGCGAGGGTGCCGCCCAAGTGGTGTCGCTCGATGACTACATCGGCCGCATGCAGGTGGGCCAGGACGTGATCTGGGCCATCACCGCCGACAGTCATACCGCGGCTGCCGGCAGCCCGCAGCTGGAGGTGCTCAAGGCCCGCGATATCGAGGTGCTATTGCTGTCCGACCGCATCGACGAATGGATGCTGGGCAACCTCACCGAATACGCCGGCAAGAAGATCCAGAGTGCGGCCAAGGGCGAACTCCCGTTGGACGAAGCGGGCAAGCAGAAGCAGGAAGAGGCTTCCAAGCAGGCGGCGCCGCTGGTCGAACGCATCAAGGCACTTCTGGGCGAGCGTGTTGGCGATGTGCGCGTGTCGGCACGCCTTACCGATTCGCCCTCGTGCCTGGCCCTGGCCGATTTCGACATGGCCCCGCACCTGGCGCGCCTGCTTCGCGAGGCCGGCCACGAGATGCCCTCGGCCAAGCCGACGCTGGAGATCAATCCTGGCCATCGGCTGGTCCAGCGCCTGGAAGGTGAGGGCGACGATGCGAAGGCAGGTGATCTTGCCGCGCTGCTGCTCGAACAGGCGGAGATTACCGCCGGTGCGCAACTGGAAGATCCCGCCTCCTTTGTCCGCCGCATGAACCGTGTGTTATTGGGCTGATACGCCCACGCTTAGGGGGGAGCTGGGATGGACATCATCCGGCTCCCCTCGCGATGAGTGGCATCGCCGCACTGGCATAATGGGTTGATGTCTCCCCTTGTCACCTTGTTCGCTTGCCTGCTGCTGGGCATCGCGTGCCGCCGCTTCGCCCGCCTTCCCGAGGGCATCGTGCCCGGCATCAACTGGTGGGTCCTCAATATCGCCCTGCCGGCCCTGGTGCTGGCTCTCGTTCCGCGCCTGCATCCTGAGCCATCGCTGTGGTTGCCTGCGGCCGGTGCCTATGTAGTGTTCTTCGGCGCCTGGCTGGTGTTCGCCACGGTGGGTCGGTTCCTGGGATGGTCAAGAGCGCGCATCGGTTGCCTCACCCTGGTGTGCGGACTTGGCAACACTTCGTTCATGGGCTACCCGATGATGCAGGCGCTGCACGGCACGCCGGGGCTTTCCGTGGCCGTGGTGGCCGATCAACTGGGAACGTTCCCCCTGCTGGCCATCGGAGGTATCGCCGTGGCCTCGCTGTATTCCGGCTCGAAGCCGTCGGTTGCCGTGATGGCGCGTCGCCTGTTCACCTTCCCGGCCTTCCTGGCCCTGTTGCTTGGCGTGGCCATCGGCATGCTTGGTGGCTGGCCGGCCACCGTTGAGGGTGCGCTCGAGCAGGTGGGAGGGACCCTTACGCCACTGGCGTTGTTCTCGGTGGGCCTGCAATTCCGCCTGCATCTGGAAGCTGGGCAAGCAGGCGCGCTTGTGCTGGGACTTGCCTGGAAGCTGATGTTGGCCCCGGTGCTGGTCTTGCTGCTGGGACTTGCCTGTGGTTACGGTGGCGTGGTGCTGGTAGTAGCGGTGCTGCAGGCCGCCATGGCCCCGATGATTTCCGCCGCGATTCTTGCCGATCAGTACAACCTCGAACCGCGGCTGGGGAACACGGTGCTGGGCGCGGGCATCGCGTTGTCGTTGCTCACCATCACCGCCGGCAACGCCTTGTTGATGATGATGCGATGACGTCCAGCCCGGCCGCTGAAGATGGTGTGGTACGTGCCGACGTGTGGCTTTGGGCTGCGCGCATGTACAAGACGCGTTCGATCGCCAGGCAAGCGATCGATGGCGGTAAGGTCGATCTCAACGGGCACGCCGTCAAACCCGCCAGATCCGTGCGTGCCGGCGATGTGTTCGAGTTGACGCGGGGCAACGAGCGCATCGAAGTACGGGTACTTGCCGTTTCCGAGCGCAGGGGCCCGGCACCCGACGCCGCGTTGCTTTACGTGGAGACTGAACGCAGCATAGCCCGCCGCCAGGCCGAGGTCGCGCTGCGTCGCCAGCATGCCGGCGCGCCACGTCCGCCAGGGCGTCCGGACAAGCAAGACCGACGTCTCCTGCAGAGGTTGAAGAAGTCCATCAGGGATTGAGCAAATTGTGATTGTCTAACGGCACGGGCGCTCAATAAGATCCCTGGATGTTTCATCGCCCCGACATGCGACGCGGCCTCTGGTTCCGGTTCCAGATGATGTTCCTGCTTGCCTTGCTGGCTGCCGGCCACGGCGTGCTTACCCGTACGACTTGCCTGGTCGCTGACACGCTTGATGGTGCATCGGCCGTGGCAATCGTGGCCGACACCCCTTGCGCCACCGGTGAAACCGGCTGCCACGCCGACTGCGGCTTGACTGCCATGCCGGCTTGCGCCTTCGCCGCGCGGCTGCTCGCCGCGCCGTCCGCGGGCACCGATCCTGCGTGTGATTCGGGCTACATCGCGCGCGCCACCGATCCACCGATCCGGCCTCCCATCGTCTAGGCGTATCAGCCTCGGTCCCCCGGCCGCTTTCACCCTTTGATGGAGAGATACCTTGCGAGCCTTGATGCCTGCGGCGTACGCGTGCGCCGCCTTGATAGCTTGTTCCCCGTCGTTCGCGCGAGCGGCTGGGTCCCTTCCCCAGCCATCCGAGGTGGCGCCTGCCGCCGTGCGTGACGCCGCTCGTGCGTTGTGGCTGTCCAGTCCCGATGTCGAGGCCGCTCGTGCCATGCTCGACGCGGCGCGCGCCCGCGCGCGCGCCGGGGCATTGCCGGTATACAACCCCCAGCTGCAGGCAGGAATCCAGAACGCCGACAATCAGCAGCGGAGCGTTGGCGTGGGCATCACGTTGGACGTGACCGGCAAACGAAAGGCCTTAACTCGCCAGGCTGATGCTGGCGTGCGCGTTGCCAGCGCCGGCTACGAGCGCTCCCGTCGGGACGTCACCTTGCGCTGGCTCAAGACGTCCGCCGCGGTGAATGTTGCTTCGCTGGCGCGCCAGGTTGGTGAACGCCGCGTGCAGGTCCTGGAACGATTCGATGCACTGGCCGCGCGACAGCTCGCCGTGGGCGACGTGGGGCCGCCCGAGCGCGACCTTGCCTCCCTTGCGCTGGCCGAAGCACGCGTGGACCAGGCCGCGAGGCTTGCAGACGAAGCCGCCGCGGTGGCCAACCTCGTGGCGGTGGCGCCGGTGCCCGCCGCGCCCTTGCATGCAGTGATCAATGCCGGTCGTTTGCCGGCGCCCGCAACCGAGCAAGCAATGATCGACACGTTACCCGAACTTGCCCAGGCCAGGGCCCAGGCTGACGCGTCCGATGCGGCGGTGTCCGTCGCCGACCGTGCGCGTCGTCCCGATCCCACGCTTAGCCTCGTCGCCGGCACATCGCGCGCAGGACGGCGAAATGATTCATTGATTGGCCTGAATGTCTCCATTCCGTTACCGGTGCGCAACAACGGCCGTGACCTGGTGGCGGCCGCCAGCGCGGAGGCCGCCGCCGCCAGCGCCCAGGTACGGGCGCTGCAGATGCGCACCGACGCCGACGCTCTGGCGGCGCGGACGAGTTATGTAGCGCTGCGCGAGGCCGCCGCGGCCGTCGGCGGCACGCGCGCTGCCGCCTTCGACGATCGCGTGGCGATCCTCGAGCGCCTTTGGCAATCGGGCGAAATAACCACGTCCGACTACCTGCTGCAATTGCGGCAATCACTCGATACCGCCTTGTCGGTGACGCGCTTGCAAGGTGATGCCGTGCAGGCGTGGTTCGACTACCTGGCCGCGTCCGGGCAACTGATGGCATGGATCGGCGACAACGATGGAGCGACCGAATGAAAGCTTGCATGACCGGTGTGGCAATGATCGCCGCGTTGTTACTGTCGACGGCCCGGGCGGCCGAGGACAATCCGCTGCAATTGGATGCAGAGGCAGTGAAGTCCACCAATATCGTGGTCCGCAAGGCATCAGCGCGAATGCTTGCCGAGGAATTGCGCGCACCTGCCCAGGTGCGCGCCAATGCCTACGCCAGCACCCTGGTCACCTCGCGCGTGGAAGCGCAGGTGGTAGCCCGGCGAGCGCGCCTGGGTGATGAAGTGGCCGCGGGTCAGCCCCTGGTGGAGCTGGCCAGCATCGAAGTGGCGCAGGCCCAGGGCGATCTGATCGTGGGCGAGCAGGATTGGCAACGCGTGCAGTCACTGGGCCTGCAGGCGGTTTCGGCGCGGCGCTATTTCACGGCGAAGGTCCAGCGCGACCAGGCAAGATCGAAATTGCTTGCCTATGGTTTGACCCCGGGCCAGTTATCCGCATTGCTCAAAGCCGGTTCGGCCAGCGCCGACGGCCGGTTCGCTTTGTACTCGCCATCGAAGGGAAGGGTCACCACCGATGATTTCCTGGTTGGCGAGCGCGTGGCGCCTGGCCGCACGTTGCTTACCGTCACTGACGAGTCTTCGGTATGGGTCGAAGCCAGCGTGGTCCCGTCGGATGCGTCGCGCATCGACACCGGCGCATCTGCACGCATCCTGGTCGGTGGTCGCGAGTTGGCTGGACGCGTGGTGCAACGTGCCCATACGGCCGATGAAACCTCAAGGACGGTGCCGGTGCGCATACGCGTGGACAATGCCGACGATGCCCTGCATGCGGGCGAATTGGTCGATGCGCGGATTGCCGTCGGGCAGGCACGCGCCGTGCTGGCAGTACCAACCGAAGCCGTCGTGCTCATCAAGGACTCAAGCTTCATCTTCGTGCCCGTCGGCAACGACACCTTCGAACCGCGCGCGGTGAAGACTGGGGCCAGCCGCGGCGGCTGGACGCCGGTCGACGATGGCCTTGCCGTGGGTGCGCCCTATGTTGCCAGCGGGGCATTCGAGCTCAAGGCCAGGTTGCTGCGCTCGCAATTGGGAGAAGAATGATGCTTGGGGCGATCGTCTCCTTCGCGTTGCGCTACCGCCTGCTGGTGCTCATCGCCTTCGCCCTGGTCGCCGCCTTCGGCGTCAGGACCCTGATGCGCCTTCCGATCGACGCGTTCCCAGACGTCACCCCGGTGCAGGTGAATGTGTACACCGAGTCCGCGGGGCTTGCCGCCGAGGACGTCGAGCAGCTCTTGACCACCCCGGTCGAATCGGCCCTCGCCGGCCTGCCCGATGTCCAGGAAATCCGCTCGGTCAGCCTGTTCGGCCTTTCCTACGTGTCGGTGAATTTCGACGATGCGGTCGACATCTACTTCGCGCGCCAGCTTGTCAACGAGCGCCTGCAGCAGGTTGGCGCCGAGTTGCCCGCTGGCTATGGCAAGCCCGAGCTCGGGCCCAACAGCTCGGGGCTGGGCCAGGTGCTCTGGTACACCGTCGAGCGCAGTGGTGATGGCGACTCCCCCAGTGACATGGACCTGCGTACGCTGCAGGACTGGACCATACGGCTGGCATTGCGCACAACGCCCGGCGTTGACGACATCACGTCGTGGGGAGGCCAGCAGAAGCAGTTCCAGGTGCGGGTGGACCCTTCGAAACTGGTGGCCCACGGCCTGAGCTTCGGTGACATCGCCCGCGCGCTTGAGGCCAATAATGCGCAGGTCGGTGGCAATGTGCTTAACGTGGGGCGCGAACAATACCTGGTGCGTGGCCTGGGGCTGCTCCGCAACGGCGATGACATTGGCGCGATCGTCCTGAAGACCGCCGAAGGCGCGCCGGTGTTCATGCGCGACGTCGCTGTGGTGGTGGAAGCGGGCGCCCCGCGCAGCGGCGCGGTCACCCGTGATGGCCGCGAAGTGGTGCTGGGGCAAGCGCTGGCCCGCACGGGCGAGAATGCGCGGAACGTGGTGGAAGCGGTCCGCGCGCGGTTGTCCAGGGTGACCGATACGCTTGCCGACGGGGTTAGTGTGTCGACGGTCTACCAGCGCACGGACCTGGTCGACGCGGCCGTGGGCACGGCGGTGCGCGCCCTCATCGAGGGCACGGTGCTGGTTGCCGTGGTGCTGTTCCTCTTTCTTGGGGAGATACGCAGCGCGGTGGTGGTCGTGGTCACCCTTCCGTTGGCCATGCTGATGGCCTTCATCGGCATGGGGCAGGCCGGACTATCGGCCAATCTGATGTCGTTGGCTGGGCTTGCCATCGGCATCGGCATGATGATCGACGGGGCCATCGTGGTGGTGGAGAATGCCTATCGTTTGCTCGCCGAGCAGCGCGCCGCCGGTGGAACGATCGACCGCACCGCCGCTGTGCTAGAGGCCAGCCGCGAAGTGGCAGCGCCCGTGGCCTTCGCCATCCTCATCATCATCGTGGTCTTCATGCCGCTGTTCAGCCTCGAGGGGCTCGAGGGCAAGATGTTCCGTCCGATGGCCATGAACATCGCATTTGCCATGGGCGGCTCGCTGGTGCTGGCACTGACCCTGGTACCGGTGCTCGCTTCCTTCCTGCTCCGGCCCGGCGAGGAAAAAGACACGCGGATGATGGCGTGGTTCAAGCGTGTCCATGCGGCGCTGCTTGGCTATGCACTGCGCCACCGGCGCATCGTGGTCGTCGCTGCCGTTGCTGGCCTGGCCAGTTGCGCGGCGCTATTTCCCTTCCTGGGCAAGGAATTCATTCCAACGCTCCGCGAGGGATCGATCATCTGGCGCGTTACCTCGATTCCTTCTGCGTCGCTGGACGAATCCATCGCCGTCTCGCGCCGGATCGCCGACGCGGTCAAAGCGGGCATTCCCGAGGTTGAAACTACCCTTGCCATGATCGGGCGCGCCGAGAAAGGCGAGACGGTGGACGTCAACAGCATGGAGATATTCACGCCGTTGAAAGGACGCGATGAGTGGGCGCCGGGACGCACGCTCGAATCGATCGAGGCGCAGATGCAGGCGGTGATCGAGGCAGCCGTGCCCACGGCGGTGGTCAGCTATTCCCAGCCGATCCAGTCGCGCGTGGAGGAACTCATCTCCGGGGTGCGGGCCACCCTTGCATTGAAGATCTACGGCGATGACCTGGGCCAGATCGAATCCCTCGCGGCACGCGCGAAGGAGATCCTCAAGGGCGTGCCCGGCGTGACCGACCTTGCGCTGGAAGCCAACGCCGGCAAGCCCCAATTACGCATCGCCGTCGATCGCGACGCGCTGGCCCGGCACGGCCTCAATGCCGACGATGTGCTCTCGGTCGTGCGCGTGGGGATCGGCGGCGAACCCGTGTCCAGCCTAATCGAAGGCGTCCGCCGCTTCGATATCGCCGTCGGGCTTCCCCCAGGCGACAAGGCGTCACCCGAGGCCATCGCCCAGTTGCCGCTGCGCACGCCCACCGGAGCGATCGTCCGTCTGGCGCAGGTGGCGTCGGTGGACCTGGCCGAGGGTTATTCGTTCATCCGACGCGAGCAGCTGCAACGCTATGCGGTAATCACCATGGATGTGCGCGGCCGGGATGTTGATGGCTTCGTCGCCGATGCAAACGTGGCGCTTTCCGCAATGACGCTTCCGCCCGGCTTCACCACCACCTGGGGCGGCGCCTTCGAAAACCAGCAGCGCGCGCTGGGTCGGCTTGCACTGATCGTCCCGGCGACGATCTTCTTCATCTTCCTGCTGCTCTACGCGGCGTTCAATTCCCTGAAGATCGCGGCGCTGATCCTCGCCAACGTGCCATTCGCGGCCATCGGCGGGGTAGTGGCGCTGGCCTTGACCGGCCAGTACCTGTCGGTGCCTTCGGCCATCGGTTTCATTGCTGTATTCGGCGTGGCCATGCTCAACGGCATCGTCCTGGTGACCTTCATGAACCAGCAACGGGCCCGCGGGCTGTCGCCACGCGAGGCGGTGTTGCAGGGCACGGCGCTTCGCCTGCGGCCGGTGCTGATGACCGCAAGCGTGGCCATTCTGGGGCTGCTGCCGATGCTTGTCTCGCGCGGAGTTGGCGCGGAAACCCAACGGCCACTGGCGACCGTGGTGGTGGGCGGGCTGATAACGTCCACGCTGCTCACATTGCTGCTGTTGCCAGTGATCTACGAATGGATCGAGGAGCGGGCGATGCGCAAGTCCACGCGCTGAAGAAGCAAAGGCGTCGGAGTGAGGCTACCCTGGCGCCTTTCGATCAAATGCCGCGTGCCAGGCGATGCAGCCGGTACAGGGCGTCCAGTGCATCGCGTGGTGTCATCGCATCAGGATCGAGCGCACGCAGCGATTCTTCAACCACTGATGGCAGCGGCGGGCTAAACAGCCCCATCTGCGGGGTAGGGGCTGCCACCGGCGGCGCACTGGCGTGGGCGATCTGCTGGCCCTGTTCCAGGGCCGCCAGGTAACGCCGCGCATCGGCCACGACGGTGGGTGGCAAGCCCGCTAGCGCAGCCACCTGCAGCCCGAAGCTGCGATTGGCAGGGCCTTCCTTCACGGCATGCATGAACACCAGCTGGTCGCCGTACTCCACCGCGTCCAGATGGACATTGGCCACACAAGGCATCTCGCCGGCCAGCGCGGTCAGTTCAAAGTAGTGCGTGGCGAACAGGGTATAGGCGCGGCTGGTCGCGGCCAGGTGCACGGCCGCGGCGCGGGCGAGCGCCAGGCCGTCGTAGGTGCTGGTGCCACGACCCACTTCATCCATCAGCACAAGGCTTTGCGCAGTGGCGTTGTGCAGGATGTTGGCGGTCTCGGTCATTTCCACCATGAAGGTGGACTGGCCGCGCGAAAGATCATCCCCGGCGCCGATGCGGGTGAAGATGCGGTCCACCGGGCCAAGGCAGGCCTCGGCGGCGGGAACGTAGCTGCCAATATGCGCCAGCAGCACGATCAGCGCGTTCTGCCGCATGTAGGTGGATTTACCGCCCATGTTCGGCCCGGTGATCACCAGCATGCGGCGGGAGTCGTCCAGGCACAGGTCGTTGGGTTCGAACGGGTCGTCGCGTACTTTTTCAACCACCGGATGGCGGCCCCGCACGATGCGCAGGCCGTCGCGTTCGGTCAGTTCCGGCTGTGCCCAGTCCAGCACGTCGGCACGTTCGGCGAGGTTGGCCAGCACGTCCAGTTCCGCCATCGCGGAGGCTGCGGATTTCAAGGGTGCAAGCTGCTCGATCAAGGTATCGAGCAGCGCCTCGTAAAGGGCGCGCTCGCGCATCAGCGAGCGTTCCTTGGCCGACAGCACTTTGTCCTCGAAGCCCTTCAGTTCCTCGGTGATGTAGCGCTCGGCGTTCTTGGTGGTCTGGCGGCGCGTGTAGTGCGTGGGTGCGCGGCCGCTCTGGCCCTTGCCGATCTCGATGTAGTAGCCATGGACGCGGTTGTAGCCCACTTTCAGTGAGGTGATGCCGCTGGCGGCCTTCTCGCGCTCCTCCAGTTCCACCAGATACTGGTCGGCATGCGTGGACAAGCGGCGCAGTTCGTCCAGCTCGGCATCGTGGCCGTCGGCGATCACGCCGCCGTCGCGGATCAGCGCCGGCGGTTGTTCGATCACCGCGCGCTGCAGCAGCGCTGCCAGTTCGTGATGCTCGCCGATGCGCGACACCAGGGCATGCAGCAACGGGCTGTCCAGCGCTGCGATTTCATCACGCAACGAGGGCGCCGCAAGCAGGCCGTCGCGCAGGGTCGATAGATCACGCGGTCTGGCCGAACGCAAAGCCACGCGGGCCAGGATGCGTTCCAGGTCGCCGATGCCGCGCAGGCGTTCGCGCAGGGAAAGGTGCCGGCGGGTATCGAGAAGAAGCGCAATCGCCTGGTGGCGTTCGCGCAACAGGGGTTGCGAACGCAGCGGGCGGTTCAGCCAGCGCCTGAGCAGGCGCGCGCCCATGGGCGTTACGGTTTCATCGAGCACGCCGAGCAGGGTGTGCTCGGTGCGGCCGGTGGGATGGGTATCGATTTCCAGGTTGCGCCGGGTGGCCGCGTCCATGGCGATGGTTTCACCGGCGCTTTCCACTGCCATGCCCGAAAGATGGGGCAGGGCGCTCTTCTGGGTTTCCTCCACGTAGCCGAGCAGGCAACCGGCGGCGGCCACCGCGACGGGCATGCCTTCGACGCCGAATCCGGAGAGATCACGCACCTTGAAGAAACGGCACAGTTCACGCAGGGCTGCCGCGCCGTCGAAGTGCCAGGGCTGGCGCTTGCGCAGGCCAGGCAAGCTGCTGACCATCCGGGGCCATGCGACATCTTCGCCTACCAGCGTCTCGGCCGGCGCCAGGCGGGCGAGTTCCGCGGCCAGCCCTTCGGCGCCATTGACTTCGCTCAACAGGAAGCGGCCGGTGGACAGGTCCACCCAGGCCAGGCCGTAACGCGCGCCATCAGCCGCGATGGACAGCAACAGGTTGTCGCGGCGGTCTTCCAGCAGGGCGGCGTCGGTGACCGTGCCCGGGGTGACGATGCGCACCACCTTGCGCTCCACCGGCCCCTTCGACAGCGCCGGATCGCCTACCTGTTCGCAAATCGCCACCGATTCACCCAGTTTCACCAGGCGGGCCAGGTAGTTCTCCGCGGCGTGGTAGGGGACGCCCGCCATCGGGATCGGCGCGCCGGCCGACTGGCCGCGCTGGGTGAGGGTAATGTCCAGCAGTCGCGCGGCCTTGCGCGCGTCATCGTAGAAAAGCTCGTAGAAGTCGCCCATGCGGAAGAACAGCAATACATCCGGATGTTCGGCCTTTGCGGCCAGGTACTGGCGCATGAAGGGAGTGTGCGAGGTGGCGTCCTGCGTCATGGCGTCAAGTCTTGGCGATACGGTGATGGGGGAGTAGAACGTGCGTTCCCTTCCCCGCAAAAGCGAAAGTCTCGCATGGAGCACCCCTCCATTCCCACCGATGGCGATCTGTACCAACTGGCCGGCAAGGTGGCCGTGGCTGCGCAGGAGCGCCGCCTGATGGTCGTGACCGCCGAATCGTGCACTGGCGGCTGGGTCGCCAAGAGCCTCACCGATCTTCCCGGTAGTTCCGCCTGGTTCGATGCCGGCGTGGTTACCTACAGCTACGAAGCCAAGGAGGCCCTGCTCGGGGTGAACCCGCGCACGCTAGAGGCCACGGGCGCCGTGAGCGAATCGACCGTGACGGAAATGGTCTCCGGCGCCTTGTCGCGCTTTGGCGCAGGCCTTGCCGTGGCTGTTACCGGTATCGCAGGGCCCTCCGGCGGCACGCCCGACAAGCCCGTCGGCACGGTATGGATTGGCTGGAAACGGCGTGGCGGCTATGCGCATGCCAAGTTGTTCCATTTCGACGGCGACCGCGAAGCGGTGCGCCGGCAGACCGTGGGCGCCGCCCTCGAAGGCATGCTGCTTGCCCTGACGGGTTAACAGGCCACATCCGCCAGGGCAAACCCGGATGGGTATGGGATAATTGAATTTAGTCCTGGTGGATCGCAGTCCCTGAGATCGCCGCGGCGCAAGATACACCTACATCAAACGACCTCACGCGGGAATGCAAACGATGGATGACAACAAGCGCAAGGCGCTCGCCAGTGCCCTCGGCCAGATCGAAAAGCAGTTCGGCAAGGGCGCGGTCATGCGCCTGGGCGACCGCCCCGACGACACCATCGACACCGTGTCCACCGGCTCCCTGGGCCTGGATATCGCGCTGGGCATCGGCGGCCTGCCGCGCGGCCGCGTGGTCGAGATCTACGGCCCGGAATCCTCGGGTAAAACCACGCTCACCCTGCAGGTCATCGCCGCCTGCCAGCGCGCTGGAGGCACCGCGGCCTTCGTCGACGCCGAGCACGCCCTCGATCCGTCCTATGCCGAAAAACTCGGTGTGAAGGTCGACGACCTCCTGGTCTCCCAGCCCGATACGGGCGAGCAGGCGCTTGAAATCGCCGACATGCTGGTCCGCTCCGGCGCCGTGGACATTGTCGTGGTCGACTCGGTCGCCGCTCTCACGCCCAAGGCGGAAATCGAAGGCGAGATGGGCGACTCCCACGTCGGCCTGCATGCCCGCCTGATGAGCCAGGCCCTGCGCAAGCTCACGGCCAACATCAAGAAAACCAACTGCCTGGTGATCTTCATCAACCAGATCCGCATGAAGATCGGCGTGATGTTCGGGTCGCCGGAAACCACCACCGGTGGCAATGCGCTGAAATTCTATGCCTCGGTGCGCCTGGACATCCGCCGCATCGGCGCGGTGAAGAAGGGTGACGAAGTGATTGGTTCGGAAACCCGCGTAAAGGTGGTAAAAAACAAGGTGGCGCCGCCGTTCCGCCAGGCGGAATTCGAAATCCTCTATGGCGAGGGCACCTCGCGCGAAGGCGAGATCATCGAGCTGGGCGTGCGCGAGAACCTGATCGACAAATCTGGCGCCTGGTACAGCTACAAGGGCGACCGCATCGGCCAGGGCAAGGAAAACGTGCGTCAGTTCCTGCGCGACAACCCGGCCATCGCCAACGAGGTCGATACGGAGCTGCGTGCGCGCCTGCTGGTCAAGCCCGCTCCCCGTGGCGCGGCACCGGAAGAGGCCCTCGAAGAGGCCTGATACACAGGCGTGCTCTTGCATTAACCTTGAAGAAGCCGCGCCCCGTGCGCGGCTTCTTCATTTTTCAAGGAACTGCCATGCCGCGTCGCGAGCGACCGGGGAAGCCTGCGAAGGGTGAGAAGCCCCAACGCACGGCGTACGACAAGGCCCTGGGCCTGCTGGCACGGCGCGAACATTCCGGGCGTGAGCTTTCCCGGAAGCTCGGCCAGGGTGGTTACGACCGCCAGGACACCACTGAAGCGATCGGGCGCCTGGGCGAGCAGGGCTACCAGGACGACGACCGCTTCGCCTCCATGCTGGTGCGCAACCGCGCCAGCCATGGGTACGGTCCGGCCCGCATCCGGGCCGAATTGCGCAACCACGGGATTGGCGAGGCCGTAGCCCGGCGCCTTCTGGACGAAGCAGAGGTCGACTGGCACGAACTGGCCGCCGACATCCTGCGTCGCCGCTACGGTGGTCCCACGGCCGACTACGCCGAACGCGGCCGCCGGGCCCAGTTCCTCTTGCGCCGCGGCTTCGCGGCCGCCACAGTACGTAGTCTCACCCACGCTGAAGTGGACGACGCAGCCGACGATTGACCGGGTCCGACCGGCTAGTGTCCTGCCGCCGCCACTCCCCGTGGCGACCGAAATCCAAGGCATGGCCCTACCGTCCCCGATGAAAACCGCGCAGATCCGCTCCACCTTCCTTGAGTATTTCCGCAGCAAGGGACACACCATCGTCCCGTCCGCGTCCCTGGTGCCCGCCAGCGACCCGACCTTGCTGTTCACCAACTCAGGCATGGTGCCGTTCAAGAATGTCTTCCTGGGCAGCGAAAAGCCCGGATACGTTCGCGCGGCTGACGTCCAACGCTGCCTGCGCGCCGGCGGCAAGCACAACGACCTGGACGCGGTGGGCTACACCGCGCGCCACCACACCTTCTTCGAGATGCTGGGCAACTGGTCGTTCGGCGACTACTTCAAGCAAGACGCCATTGCCTATGCCTGGGAATTGCTCACCGGTGTGTTCAAGCTGCCGGCCGATCGCCTGTGGGTCACGGTGTACCACACCGACGAGGAGGCCTACCGGATCTGGAACCAGACCGTCGGCGTGCCGGCCGAGCGCATTGTGCGCATCGGCGACAACAAGGGCGCGCCGTATGCCTCGGACAATTTCTGGCAGATGGCCGACACCGGCCCCTGCGGCCCCTGCACGGAGATTTTCTTCGACCATGGTCCGGACGTTTCCGGCGGCCCCCCGGGCTCGCCCGATGAAGACGGCGACCGCTACATCGAGATCTGGAACCTGGTGTTCATGCAGTTCGACCGCGCGCCCGATGGCACGCTCTCAGCCTTGCCCGCACCGTGCGTCGATACCGGCATGGGCCTGGAGCGCCTGGCCGCGGTACTCCAGCATGTCCATTCCAATTACGAGATCGACCTTTTCGCCCACCTGATCCGCAAGGCGGGTGAATTCACCGGCACCACCGATCTCGCCAACAAGTCGCTGCGCGTGATTGCCGACCATATCCGCGCCTGCTCGTTCCTTATCGTCGATGGCGTATTGCCGTCCAACGAAGGCCGGGGCTATGTACTCCGCCGCATCATCCGCCGCGCACTGCGCCATGGATGGATGCTGGGCGTGCGCGGCGATTTCTTCTGGAAGATGGTCGCGCCGCTGGTGGAGGAAATGGGCGAGGCCTACCCGGAACTGCCGGCCAAGCGCGCACTGGTGGAACAGGCCCTGCGCACCGAGGAACTGCGGTTCGGCGAAACCTTGGAAAAGGGCATGCGCCTATTCGACGAGGTAGCCCGCAGGGCCCATGGCAGCATACCGGGCGAGGACGCATTCCGGCTTTACGACACCTACGGCTTCCCGGTGGATCTCACAGCCGACATTGCCCGCGAGCGGGGCTTGTCGGTGGACATGGCAGGGTTTGAAACGGCCATGGAACAGCAACGCGCCCTGGCTCGCAAATCCAGCCAGTTCGAATCGAAGGGCCAGCTGCCGGCGGACGTGGCCAGCGCGCTGGCGCCGACTGTATTCGAGGGCTACGACGCGCTCGAACGCGAAGGCGGCAAGGTGGTTGCCATCGTGCGCGAGGGCAAATCCATTGGCGTCCTGGACGATGGCGTGGAAGCCACGGTGCTGCTGGACCGCACGCCGTTCTACGCCGAATCCGGCGGCCAGGTGGGCGACACCGGCAGGCTCAATGCCGGCGACGGGCAATTCGATGTCGCCGACACGCGCAAGCTCGGCGGCGTGTTCTTCGGTCATGTCGGTCGCTGGAAGGGTGCCCAACCGCTACGCGTGGGCGACATCGTGGTTGCCAGCGTCGACGTCGAGCGCCGCCGGGCCACGGTGCTGAACCACTCGGCCACCCACCTGTTGCACGCGGCGCTGCGCACCGTGCTTGGCGAACACGTGGCGCAAAAGGGCTCGCTGGTCGCGCCCGACCGCCTGCGATTCGATTTCTCGCACTTTGCACCCGTCACCCCGGCGGAGCTTGCGCAGGTCGAGGCCATGGTCAATGCCTCGGTGCGTGGCAATGCCGAGGCCGAGGTACACCAGATGGGCTACGACGATGCCATCGAATTCGGCGCCATCGCCCTCTTTGGCGAGAAATACGGCGACGAAGTACGCGTGTTGCGCATGGGGGAATTTTCCACCGAGCTGTGCGGCGGCACCCATGTCGGCCGTACCGGCGACATTGGGCTGTTCAAGATCATCAGCGAAAGCGGCGTGGCGTCGGGCGTGCGCCGCATCGAGGCGGTGACCGGTGACGGTGCGTTGGCCTTCGTGGCCGACGAGGAGCGCCGGCTGGCCCAGGTGTCGGCCTTGCTGTCGGTCAGTGGTGACGAAGTGGTGGAAAAACTCCGCCAGCTTTTCGATCGACAGAAAAAGCTCGAGCGCGAACTTGAATCGTTCAAGGCGAAGGCCGCCGGTTCAGCTTCCGCGGACCTGGCCGCCTCGGCGGTGGAGGTAAAGGGAATCAAGGTGGTTGCCGCGCGCCTGGAGGGCCTGGATGCCAAGGCCCTGCGCGACGCGCTGGACCGCCTGAAGCAGGAACTTGCCGACTGCGCGATCGTCCTTGCCGGTGCGGCCGACGGCCGGGCCTCGCTGGTCGCCGGTGTCGGCGGATCGGCGCTGGGACGGATCAAGGCCGGCGATCTCGTGGCCCATGTGGCGGCGGCGATCGACGGCAAGGGCGGCGGCCGCCCGGACATGGCCCAGGGCGGTGGAACGGATGGACCGGCGCTGGTCAAGGCCCTGGCAGAGTTGCCCGCATGGATTGCCACGCGCGTCGGCTGAAAGGAAGATAACCGGGAATCGACGTTCCCGCGGTACACCGTCGGCGGTTTGGTACGTTGTTTGCGTTGCGCACCCCGCTTCGGCTCGTTAGTATCACCCGACTATCGATGCCGCCGCAGTGGGGGGGTGTCGAGTCGAGTGGTCGTGATTGGCCGCTGGTTATCCGAGTGTGTTGAGCCGGACAGGGTTAAGGTCCCTGGCCCGGGCGGTACGTCGAACCGTCGAGCGACGATCTCGGGGTGAGTCGTCGTCCGGTGGCTGGCCAATGACCTGAGTAAATGGAGTAACTATCATGTTGATTCTGACCCGCCGGGTCGGTGAAACCCTGATGATCGGCGACGAGGTGACCGTCACCGTTCTCGGTGTGAAGGGCAATCAGGTGCGCATTGGCATCAATGCTCCGAAGAATGTCGCGGTGCACCGCGAGGAGATTTACCAGCGCATCAAGAACGAGAACGATCCTTCCGACGGCGAGGTCGGCTAGGGTCATTGAGGCTTGTCGCACGCTCCCAAGGTCGGTATCCTTGGCGGCTCTTTCGGACCAAACACCCGAAGGCCCATGTTCACGGAGAGATGCCCGAGAGGCCGAAGGGGCTCCCCTGCTAAGGGAGTATAGGGTCAAAAGCCTTATCGAGGGTTCGAATCCCTCTCTCTCCGCCAGACACAAAAATGCCCCCGCAAGGGGGTTTTTTTGTGTCTGGCGGAGAGAGAGGGATTCGAACCCTTCGTTCGACGCGCGCAGCGCGAACGGCCGAAGGGCCGGTCATCCCTCCCCATGCCGGCAGTGAAGTGAAGCGGAGCGGCTGTAGAGCCGAACGAAGCGCCCTTGATCTTCGACGCCATCGCCACTTCCGAATCTCATCAACGAAAAAACCGGCCGCGGCCGGTTTCTTCGATACTGCATACAACGGGAATTATTTTGGTCGGGGAGACAGGATTCGAACCTGCGACTTCTACGTCCCGAACGTAGCGCTCTACCAGGCTGAGCTACACCCCGACAGCGAGCCGCGTATGTTAATGGGCCGGCCGGGGCTTGGCAACAGTTCCAGTCGCAGGCCCCGGGGATGGCGTGTCGCGCGGCGGCGCGGGCCTCATCTGGTAACCTAGGCGGCTGCATTTCGCCCCTTTGAAACCGCCTTCTTCCCGAGGATTCCATGGCACTGACCCAGGCCCGCACCATGCCCGGCGTGCTCGAGCTGCTCCCGCTGGACCAGATCGCTTTCCAGCGCATGCTCGACGTCATCCGCCGCAACTACGAGCGCTTCGGTTTCCTGCCCGTTGAAACCCCGGTGATCGAGTTTTCCGACGTCCTGCTGACCAAAACCGGCGGCGAGACCGAGCGCCAGGTGTACTTCGTTCAATCCACCGGCGCCCTGGCGCAAGAGAAGGACCGCCCGGAGCTTGCGCTGCGCTTCGACCTCACGGTGCCGCTGGCCCGTTACGTGGCCGAACACGAACACGACTTGAGCTTCCCCTTCCGCCGTTACCAGATGCAGCGCGTCTATCGCGGCGAGCGCGCCCAGCGCGGCCGCTTCCGTGAGTTCTACCAGTGCGACATCGACGTGATCGGCAAGGACGCGCTTTCGGTCCGTTACGACGCGGAGATCCCCGCGGTGATCTACAGCGTGTTCCGCGAACTGGACGTCGGCGCCTTCACCATCCAGATGAACAACCGCAAGTTGATGCGCGGTTATTTCGAAGGGCTTGGCATCGACGATGCCGAGAAGCAGATGCTGGTGCTGCGCGAGGTGGACAAGCTCGACAAGCGTGGCCCGCAATACGTGCGCGACACCCTCACCGGCGAGGCGTTCGGCCTGAGCCACGAAGCTGCCGACCGCATCCTGGATTTCGTCCAGGTGCGCTCGACCTCGCTTGCCGATGCTCTTGCCAAGCTCGACGCGCTTGGCAGCGGGGGTGAAACCTTCGAACAGGGCAGGGCGGAACTGAAGGAAGTGCTCGGCCTGCTGCGCGACTTCGGCGTGCCCGATACCCATTTCGTGCTGAACCTGTCGATCGCCCGTGGCCTGGACTACTACACCGGCACCGTCTACGAGACCACGCTCAACGATCATCCGGATATCGGTTCGGTGTGTTCGGGCGGCCGTTACGAGAACCTTGCCGGCCAGTACACCAAATCGCACCTGCCCGGCGTGGGCATCTCCATCGGCCTGACCCGCCTTTTCTGGCAGTTGCGCGACGCCGGTCTCATCGCGCGCGCGCAGAGCACCGTGGATGTGCTGGTGACGCAGATGGACGCCGCCGACTTGCCGCACTACATCGCCCTGGCTACCGAGCTTCGCCAGGCCGGCATCGCCACCGAGGTGGTGATGGAGGGCGGCAAGCTCGGCAAGCAGTTCAAGTATGCCGACCGCGCCGGTATCCGCTTCGTGCTGGTGCTGGGCGAGGACGAACTTGCCCGCAACGTGGTCACGGTCAAGGACCTTCGCCGTGAGGATCAGTTCGAAGTGGCCCGTACCGAATTGATCAAAGCCCTGCGCGTGGAACTGGCCCAGGCTGACATCAGCCTGCACCAGTCATCAAAGCCTTAAGCACCTGGTAACCGCATGAACGACAACACGAGCATCCTCCTTGACGGCGCCAGCCTCACCCGCGCCGACGTGGTGCGTGTCGCGCGCCACGGTGCGACCGTCCGCCTGGACTCCGGGCAGTTGGCGAAGGTTCGCCGCGCCGCGGATTTTCTCGCCGAGAAAGTGAGCTGCGGCGAGCCCATCTACGGCGTCACCACGGGCTTCGGCAGCAATGCCGACAAGCTCCTGGGCGCCCACCGCGTGCGCGACGAGCTGTCTGGCGGCAACCCTGAACACCACGAGGGAAGCCTGCTTGAGGAACTGCAGCACAACCTGATCATCACCCACGCGGTATGCGTGGGGCGGCCGTTCGCACCGGAGGTCGTCCGCGCGATGCTGGTCATTCGCGTGAACACCCTGATGCGCGGTCATTCGGGCATCCGGGTCAGCACGCTTGAGTCACTGGCCGAACTCCTGAACCGCGATATCATCCCGGTGATCCCGGAGAAGGGTTCCGTCGGTGCCAGTGGCGACCTTGCTCCCTTGTCGCACCTGGCCATCGTGTTGCTCGGTGGCGGTGAGGCGTTCTACCAGGGCGAGCGCATGCCCGGTGCCGAGGCGCTCGTCCGCGCTGGCCTGCAACCGGTGCGCCTGTCGTTCAAGGAAGGCCTGGCGCTCAACAACGGCACCACGCAGATGCTGGCTTGCGGTGTGCTGGCACTGGACCGCCTTCAGATGCTGATGGACACCGCGGACCTCGCCGCGGCAATGACGCTCGACGCCTTTGCCGGACGCACCCGCGCGTTCGCGCCGGAGGTGCATGCACTGCGCCCGCACCCGGGACAGGTGGCCACGGCCAGCCGTTTCCTTGAGCTGCTCGAAGGCTCCACCCTGGCCGATATCGCCTACCACCTGGTGCCGAGGTTCCGTCCGTGGCTGGCCGATGCCTGGAGCACGCCCGAAGGCCAGGCGCATCGGTTCGATATCAGCTGGGACTACGTGCCCGCCAGCCAGCGCCACGGCAAGGAAGCCTTCTACAGCCGCTTCCTGCCCTTCAAGGGTGGCAAGAAGCACCAGCCGCAGGACGCCTATTGCCTGCGCTGCGCCCCGCAAGTACACGGCGCCGTGCGCGATGCCTGGGACCAGGCTTGCCGTGTCTTCGACATCGAGTTGAACGCCGTCACCGACAACCCGCTGGTCTTTCCCGATGCGGAGAATGCCCAGGTGATCGAGGATCAGGTGATCTCCGCCGGCCACTTCCATGGCATGCCGCTGGCCTTGTCGATGAGCTACGTGAAGGCGGCGATCCCGGTATTGGCATCCATTTCCGAACGCCGCACGGCGAAGCTCGTGGATCCGGCCAATAACGACGGCCTGCCGGCCTTCCTGATCGGCAATGAAGACGCCACCGATTCAGGTTTCATGATCGTGCAGTACACCGCGGCGGCCCTGGTGAACGACCTGGCCACGCGCGCCCATCCGGCCTCGGTGTACTCGGTGCCCACCAGCGCCAATGCCGAGGACCATGTCTCCATGGGCGCCAACGAGGCGCGCCACGTGCTGGAGATGACTGAGGACCTCGGCCATGTGCTGGCCATGGAGCTCTATACCGCCGCGCAGGCCCTGCAGTACCGCCAGGACATGCTCAACGCGGCACGCGAATTGGCTATCAGCGGCGACTGGGCAGCCCTGGCAGGGAAGATCAACGGTGCCCCGCGACAGGATTCGCCGCACTACCCGCAGTTCGAGCGTGAGGTCAGGCAGTTGATGCAAGCACTTGCGGAAGCGGGGGATTTCCACGGTGGTACCGCCGTGCGCGAGGCGTTGGAGAAGCTCCGCGGGCAGATCGCCTTCATGCAGCGCGACCGCGCGATGGACGGCGATGTGAAGCGTATCTGCGACATCGTCGCCAGCGGCGTCCTGGTGGCTTAAGCCCCGGCGCCGGGCCCGGTCGCAGGCCTACTGCGACCCACACACGTTTCAGCGCCTTGCCGGGTAGGGCCAGTCATGGCATCATTTGTCCTATCGTACTAACGCGTTAATACATTATGAAGCGACGCTCCCTCGATCCCCAGACCACGGCCGGCGATGCCGAGCGCAGCCTTTGCGAGGCCCTGGTGGCCTTGGGGAAGGTCGACGACATGCAGGCCTTCCTGCACGACCTGTGCACCCCGGCGGAAATCGAACTGCTGGTGGACCGCTGGCGGGTCGTCCCTTACCTGCTTGAAGGCCTTTCCTACCGCGCCATCCACGAGAAAACCTCCGTGAGCATCACCACCATCGGCCGCGTCGCGCGCTACCTCAATCAGGGCAGCGGCGGCTACATGGCCGCCGCTGCACGTTCGCTCAACGAGCGCGGGGTATCGGCATGAAGCCCCGCGACCGCTTGCGCATCGCCATGCAGAAATCCGGCCGGCTCACCGAGCCTGCCCAGGAACTGCTGGCGCGTTGCGGCCTGAAGTTCCGTCAGAGCCGCGACAAGCTGTTCTGCTTCGGCGAGGGCGAGCCGGTGGATCTGTTGCTGGTGCGCGACGACGACATCCCGGGCCTGATCGCAGAAGGCGTCTGCGACCTTGGCATCGTCGGGCGCAATGTCCTGCGTGAGTTCCAGCTGACAGCCGATTCCTCGGTGCCGCGCATCGAAGAGCTGCGCCCGCTGGGATTTGGTGGCTGCCGGCTGTCGGTGGCGATGCCGCAGGAAGACGCCTACACCGATCCCTCGCAGCTGGGCGGCCTGCGCATCGCTACTTCCTACCCTGGCCTCCTGGGCGAATGGCTGCGCGAGAACGGCGTGGAAGCGAAGGTGGTGATGCTCGCCGGTTCCGTTGAAATCGCCCCGCGCCTGGGCACCGCCGACGCCATCTGCGACCTGGTATCGAGCGGCGCAACGCTTAACGCCAACCAGCTTCGCGAAGTGGCGGTGGTGATGGAAAGCCAGGCGGTCCTCGCCGGCCCCGCCACGCTTCCCACCGACGAACGGGGTGACCTTGCCGAACTGATGTTGCGCCGCCTCGACGGCGTGATCCAGGTGCGCGACTCGCGACTGGTGATGATGCAGGCGCCGCGCGACGCCCTGGATGCCATCACCCGCCTGCTGCCCGGGATGCCGCGGCCCACGCTCACCCAGGTCGACGGCGAGCCCGGCCAGGTAGTGCTTCAGGCGCTGTGCGCCGGTGCGGTGAGCTGGCGCCAACTGGAAGAAATGAAGAAAGCCGGTGCCCGCGACATGCTGGTGCTGCCGGTGGAGAAGATGCTGGCATGAAGCGCGTGGACTGGAACACCCTCGACGACGCTGGCCGTGACGCGGCCCTGGCCCGTCCTGAGCAATCGCGCTCGGCGGCGTTGCAGGGCGGGGTGGCGGCCATCATTTCCGATGTGCGGCGTCGCGGCGACGACGCTCTGCGCGAGCTTACCGAGCGGTTGGACGGCCACAAGCCTGCTGTGCTTGAAGTAAACGAGCAGGAATTCATCGACGCCGAAGCAAGGCTCGATGTCGCCTTGAAGTCCGCCATTGCCGAGGCCGCTTCCCGCATCGAAGCTTTCCACCGCGCGGGTGCGCCGACGGCCGTGTCGGTGGAAACTGCGCCCGGTGTCTGCGTCGAGCGGATGCTTCGCCCGATCCAGCGTGTAGGCCTGTACGTGCCTGCCGGCGGCGCACCCCTACCGTCCACGGCCCTGATGCTGGGCATCCCGGCGAGCCTGGCCGGGTGCGCCGAGGTGGTGCTATGCACGCCCTTGCAGGAGCACGGCCGCTGCGATGATGCCGTGCTGTATGCCGCGCGCCTGACCGGCGTGCACCGGGTATTCAAGCTCGGCGGCGCCCAGGCGATCGCCGCAATGGCTTATGGCACGGCGAGCGTTCCCCGCTGCGACAAGCTGTTCGGCCCGGGTAACAGCTGGGTTACCGAGGCCAAGCTCCAGGTCGCCGCCGATCCCGCTGGCGCTGCCATGGACATGCCGGCGGGTCCCTCCGAAGTGCTGGTGATCGCCGATGGCGATGCCGACCCGGTATTCGTTGCGGCAGACCTCCTTTCGCAGGCCGAGCACGGGGTCGATTCGCAAGTGGTGCTGGTGAGCGATGCGCCCCGGATGCTCGACGCAGTGGCGCGCGAGGTCGACCGCCAGGCACCGCTCCTGCCGCGTAGCGATATCGCCCGCGCATCGCTTGCCAACAGCCGGTTGATCGAAGTGCGCGACATCGACCAGGCCATCGAAGTCAGCAATCGCTACGCGCCCGAGCACCTGATCCTGCAGGTGGAGGAGGCGCGTAGCTGGCTTGCCTCGGTGCAGAGCGCAGGCTCGGTGTTCTTAGGTCGCTGGACACCCGAATCCATCGGCGACTATTGCAGCGGCAGCAACCATGTCCTTCCTACGTATGGCCATGCCCGCAGTTACAGCGGCGTATCGGTGGCAAGCTTCGTCAAGCAGGTGACCGTGCAGGAACTCACTGCCGAGGGCTTGCGCGCGATCGGTCCGTGCGCCGTCACGCTTGCCGCGGCAGAGCGGCTGGACGCACACGCCTTGGCGGTAACGCTGCGTCTGGATGCCCTGGGCGAGGTGGCCGCATGAGCGTACTGGACCTGGCACGAGCCGACGTGCGCGCACTGGTGCCGTATTCCAGCGCGCGCATGGAAGCGGCAGGTGGCGAGTTGTTCCTCAATGCAAACGAGTCGGCCTGGGACGATGGCCTGGGCTTGAACCGTTATCCCGACCCGCAGCCCAAGGCGCTGGTTGAACGACTGGCCCAGCTGTACGGCGTTGCCCCGGGCCAGGTGCTGGTGAGCCGCGGCAGCGACGAAGCGATCGATCTGCTGGTGCGTGCCTTTTGCGCTGCGGGGGAAAGCGCGGTACTGATTTCACCGCCGACCTTCGGCATGTATGCGGTGTGCGCGCGCGTGCAGGGTGCGACGGTGATCGAGTCGCCCTTGCGTCCGACGGATTTCTCACTCGACATCGACGCCTTGCTGGCCGCGGTGACTCCATCCGTGCGCCTGGTGTTCGTGTGTTCACCGAATAACCCTACGGGCGCCCTCGTGCCGCGCGATGGCATCGAGCGTCTGGCGAAGGCGCTGGCGGGCCGCGCCGTGCTGGTGGTGGACGAGGCGTATATCGAATTCGCCGGGCAGGGCAGCGCCGCGACCCTGGTGCAACAGCATGACCATGTTTGCGTGTTGCGCACCTTGTCCAAGGCCTACGCCCTGGCCGGTGCGCGCATCGGCTGCCTGCTCGGCGATGAAAGCCTGGTAGGGCTGCTTCGCCGGATCATGGCGCCATACCCGCTGGCAACCCCGTGCACCGACGCCGCCTTGCAGGCCCTGGCATCGCCTGCCTTCGACGAAGCACTCGTGCACGTTGGCACGATCCGCCACGAGCGCGAACGCATGGCCCGACGATTGCGGACCTTGCCATCAGTGCGTGAGGTGATGGCCTCCGATGCCAACTTCCTGACCGTTCGCCTGCATGATGTCGCTGCAAGCCAGGCGGCCTTGCTGGCCGCCGGCATCGTGGTGCGCGACGTGCGCCGCTATACGGGACTGGACGACGCACTTCGCCTGACCATCGGCCGTCCGCAAGACAACGACCGTGTATGGGACATACTCGCCACCATCGCGGTGCCGGCATGAGCGGCAAGATCCTGTTCCTCGGCCGTGAAGGCTGCATCGTCGCCAGGCCCGCGAAGGGCCCGGTGGATGCGTACGACAAGCTGGCCCTGGTTCCAGGCGTTCTCAACGCATTGCAGCAGTTCGTGGGTGCAGGCTTCGACCTGGTGATGGTGTCCAGCCAGCCGGGGCTTGGCGGCCCGGGTTTCCCGCGCGAAGGCTTCGCCGGTCCGCAGGCGCTTCTGCTGGGCTTGCTTGCATCCCAGGGCGTCGTTTTTCGCGACGTATTCATCGACGAAAACCTGCCGGGCGATGGTGTTCCCACGTGCCTGCCAGGCACCGGCATGCTGCGCGCATACCTGGGCGATGACGGCTGGAGCCGCACGCAGTCGATGATGGTCGGCGACTCCGATATCGACATGCAGCTCGCCGCCAACATGGGCGTTCGCGGCCTGCGCATCGGCCAAGACGGCCTGGACTGGCCCGCCATCGCGCACGCGCTGCTGGATTCGCCACGCACGGCCAGCGTCACGCGCCGGACGAAGGAAACCAATATCCGCGTAAGCGTCGACCTTGATCGCGCCACCGAGCCACATGCGCGCACGGGGCTGGGCTTCTTCGACCACATGCTCGAGCAGATCGGCAAGCACGGCGGCTTCGCCCTGACTATCGATTGCGATGGCGACACGCATATCGACGAGCACCACACGATCGAAGACTGCGCACTCGCCCTGGGCCAGGCACTTCGCCAGGCACTGGGCGACAAGCGCGGCATCGGTCGCTACGGCTTCACCCTTCCGATGGACGAAAGCGCAGCCAGCGCCGCGCTCGATCTCTCCGGCCGTCCGTATTTCGTTTTCGAGGGAAACTTCCCGCGCGAACGTGTCGGTGAGGTGCCTACGGAGCTTGTACCGCACTTCTTCCGTTCGCTGTGCGAGACGCTGGGTGCGAACCTGCACCTGACGGTGCGTGGGGAGAATGCGCACCACATGGTCGAGGCGTGTTTCAAAGTGGTGGCACGGACCCTGCGCCAGGCACTGCGGCGCGAAGGCGCGGATCTGCCCAGCACCAAGGGAGCTCTCTGATGGCCGACGTGGTGCTGGTGGACGCCGGCGGCACCAACATCGGGTCGGTGCGTTATGCCTTGCTGCGCCTGGGGGCCGAGGCGGAACTCACGGCCGATCCGGAACGCATCCGCGCAGCTTCGCACGTGATCCTTCCAGGCGTGGGCGCCGCGCCGCCCGGCATGGCGCGGTTGCGCGAGGCGAACCTGGTTCAGGTGCTGCGCGGCCTGGCGCAACCGGTGCTGGGCGTGTGCCTGGGCATGCAACTGCTTTGCGAGTCGTCCGACGAGGGTGACACCCTATGCCTGGGCGTGGTGCCGGGCCGGGCACGCCGTTTCACCGCGACCCCAGGATTGCGCATTCCGCACATGGGTTGGACGACCCTGCAGCCGACGCAACCGCATCCGCTGCTTCGTGGCATCGGCGAGGATGCCTGGACCTATTTCGTGCACAGCTTTGCGCTGCCGGCGGGTGAACACACGCTTGCCACCAGTACGCACGGCGAGCCGTTCTCGGCCGTGATCGGCCGCGGCAACTTCTTCGGCATGCAGTTCCATCCGGAACGTTCCGCGCGCACCGGTGCGCGCCTCCTGGCCAACTTCCTCGACCTATGACGACGCAAGTCATTCCTGCCATCGATCTTCGCCAGGGGCGCGTGGTCCGCCTGCGCCAGGGTGATTACGCACAACAGACCAACTTCGACGTCGATCCTGCTGTCCTGGCCGGCCAGTATCGCGACTCGGGCGCCACGTGGCTGCACGTGGTGGACCTCGACGGCGCACGCGATGGCGGCTTTGCCAACCTCGCCTATATCGAGGCGATCGCCAAGGCCGGCTTGAAGCTGCAGGCCGGTGGCGGCGTGCGTGACGCCGCCGGCATCGAGCGCCTGCTTGGCCTGGGTGTGGCGCGGGTGGTGGTGGGCAGCATCGCCGTACGCGAGCCCGATACGGTGTCCGGCTGGTTGGCGCGGTTCGGGCCTGAACGCCTGACGATCGCGCTCGATACCCGCTGGCGCGAGGGTGCCTGGCAGCTGCCACACGCAGGATGGACTGAGCAGGCAGGCGCCACCCTGGAGGTGCTGGCGCCGCTGTTCGCCAAGGCGGGCGCCGTGCATCTGCTATGCACTGACATCGATCGTGACGGCATGATGGCCGGCCCAAATCTCACCCTATACCAGCGCCTGGCCGCGCTGGCGCCGGGCTTGCAGGTGCAGGCGTCGGGCGGCGTGCGTTCGGCCGCCGACGTCGCCGCGGTGGCGGCAGCGGGCATCGCCGGTGTGATCGTCGGGCGTGCCCTGCTGCAGGGCTCGCTGGCCCTGGCCGATGCCTTCGTGGCAGCCGGCGGCGTGGAGGCCTGAGCATGCCGGCACGCCGCATCATTCCTTGTCTTGACGTGCGCGATGGCCAGGTGGTCAAGGGCGTGCGCTTCCGCGACCATGCCGTGGTTGGCGGCATCGTCGAGCTGGCTTTGCGCTACCGCGACGAAGGCGCCGATGAACTGGTGTTCTATGACATCACGGCAAGCCCGGAAGGGCGTCGGGTGGACCGCGATTGGGTCGAGCGCGTGGCCCGCGTCATCGACATCCCGTTCTGCGTAGCTGGCGGCATCCGCAGCGTCGAGGGCGCCCGCGAAGTGCTGCATGCCGGCGCCGATAAAATATCGGTAAATTCCCCAGCGCTGGAGCGCCCGGACCTCATCGACGAACTGGCCACTGCTTTCGGCGTGCAGTGCGTGGTGGTGGGCGTGGACAGCCTGCGTGACGATGACGGTACCTGGCGCGTCCGCCAGTACACGGGTGATCCTTCGAAGACGCAGGCACTGGCCCGCACCACGCTTGCCTGGGTGGCCGAAGCCTGCGACCGCGGAGCGGGGGAGATCGTGCTCAACTGCATGGGTTCCGATGGCGTGCGCCAGGGCTACGACATCGAGCAACTGCAAGCGGTACGCGAGGTGTGCCCGGTACCGCTGGTGGCGTCCGGCGGGGCGGGAACACCGTCGCACTTCATCGACGCGTTCACCCATGCGGACGTCGATGCCGCGCTTGCTGCCAGCGTATTCCACGCAGGCACCATCGCCATCGACGATCTGAAAGACCAGTTGCGCCGCGCCGGCGTGGAGATAAGGGCATGACCGTGCAACCAGATTGGGCCAAGGGCGACGGGTTGTTGCCCATGGTGGTGCAGCACGCGCGAACGGGCGAAGTGCTGATGCTTGGTTACGTCGACGAAGCCGCCTTGAAGGAAACCGAAGCCAGTGGCCTGGTCACTTTTTTCAGCCGCAGCAAGCAGCGGTTGTGGACCAAGGGCGAGACCTCGGGCAACGTGTTGCGCCTGGTCGACCTGCATCTGGATTGCGACGGCGATACCTATCTTGCACGTGTGGAACCTGCGGGTCCTACCTGCCACCGAGGTACATCCAGCTGCTTCGGCGATGGCGTGCGTCCGCCGCTGGCCTTCCTGGCCGAGCTCGACGCATTGGTGGCGCGCCGCCATGCCGAACGGCCCGAGGGTAGCTACACCACCGCCCTGTTCGATGGCGGTACCCGCGGTATTGCGCAGAAGGTGGGTGAGGAGGGTGTCGAGGTGGCGCTGGCTGGCGTCGCCCAGGACGACGGCGCTTTACTGGGGGAAGCAGCGGACCTGGTGTTTCACCTGACGGTGCTTCTTCGTGATCGCGGCCTGGACCTTTCCGCCGTGGCCGCGGTGCTGGCCGAGCGGCACGCTACTTCGCCGCGCTGAACCCGATGGTGGGGCCCGCCTTGTGGCCGGCCCGCCATTTTTCCAGTTGGGCTTCGATGCCGAACCCGAGGTCGAGCTGCGGTTCGCTCGGGGTGAGCTTGTCACGCTGCTCCCACTGGTTGATTTCCTTCTTAGCGTTGGCGAAGGCGGCCAGGATGTCGTCGGTCTGGTTCAGGCCATCCACCAGCCACGCACGGCCGAAGTAGGTGATGTCTGAATCCGATCCGCACCCGAACGAGCTTCGATCGCTTCGCGCGGCCGTAAGCACAGCCGTTCCATCACCGCGCAGCGACGGCAGGAAACCGCCGGAGTAGCAGGCGTTCACCACCACGACTTTGTAGCGGATGTGGCGGCTTGCGAGCATCTGCGCCAGGCCGTCCGGATCGAGCTGGTCCAGGGGCAGGGGATTCATGTCCACCAACAGCGTGTGGTCTTCGGTGCCGTGGCTGGTGAGGTAGAGCAGCAGGATGTCCTGGCCACGGTCCATGCGCGAGGCTATGGCGTCGAGCCCGGTTTCCAGGTTGCTCCAGGTGGCAAGTGGGCGCGTGTTGAGCGTGGCCGGATTGTTCTGCAGCACCAGCACATGGCCTTGGGCATCGAAGCGCCGTGCGAAGAGGTGCTGGGCATATTCGGCCTCGTTGCGGAAGACGTCCTCGCCACCGTCGCCGGCGAATGCGATCACCCAGAGGTTGGGCTTGCCGGGCACGCGTGGCGTGAGTTCGCCGACGGACTTTTCCATCATCCGGGGCTGGGCGTAGAGGACTTGTTCGGGGGAAGGGGCATCGGCTGGCCAGTTGTCTGCGTTGTCATCCTCGCCGTCGTCGGCGCTGTCGACATCGCTGCCCTCGTCGGCCACGGTCGATGCTCCGGCCGGCGGCGCGGCCGAGGTTGCCGGGGCAGCGCCCACCGCTGGCGATGCACTGGACGGGATGTGCCCGCCAGCCACGCTGGCGGAGTGGAAATGCGCCAGCACATGCATGGCCAGCCCGCCGCCGACGAAGGCCAGCAAGGCCACCAGCAACAGGCGCGCGGAGGGTTTCAGACGATGATCTCGTCGAAGCGGGCAAAGGCCGGATGCGCCGACTGCGCGGGCTTGGGGTCCTTGCGCAGCAGCCAGGCGGTCTGCAAGCCAGCCGCGCGGGCGGCATCGAGCTCCTGCTCGATGTCGGACAGGAACAGGATGCCGGACGGTTCCTTACCGATGGCCTGGGCAATGGCCGCGTACGAGGCCGCCTCGCGCTTGGGGCCGGTGGTGGTGTCGAAGTAGCCGGAGAACAGCGGTGAAAGATCACCCGCCTGGCTGTAACGGAAGAACAGCTTCTGTGCAGGCACCGAGCCCGACGAATACACGTAGAGGGGAATACCTGCCGCGTGCCAGCTGGCCAGCACCGTGGGGACATCGGGATAGACGTGGGCCCGGTAATCGCCGGCTTCGTAGCCGTCCTTCCAGATCATGCCCTGGAGCGCTTTGAGCGCCGTGGATTTGCGGTCTTCGTCTATCCAGCGCAGGAGAAGGTCCACCACATCGTGCCGGCTGGCTTCCACGAGGCCTGCCTCGCGCGCGGCCTCGGAGAGCCAATGCTGCACCGGCGCCGTATCGATATGCGTTTCCACGTACGCCGGCAGGCGTTCTCGGGCGTAAGGGAACAAGATGTCGTGGACGAAATCGATGGAGCTGGTGGTGCCTTCGATGTCGGTGACGATGGCGTGGATCGCGCTCATCAGGCGGCCCTGGGCGCGGACGGGTGCGGATCCATGCGTGGGAAGCGCGTGGCGATGTCCTGGCCGGTGAAATTGGCCACCCAGCCTTCGGTATTGGTGAACAGGCGGATGGCAACGAAGTACGGTGATTCGCTCATGTCGAACCAGTGCGGCGTGCCGTCGGGTACCCCGATCAGGTCGCCTGCCTCGCACAGCACCTCGTAGACCTTGCCCTGGATGTGCAAGGTGAACTGGCCGGCACCGGCGACGAAGAAGCGGACTTCGTCCTCGCTATGGGTGTGTTCGTCCAGGAATTTCTTGCGCAGCGTGGCGCGGTCCGGGTGGTCGGGCTTGAGGCTGATGACATCGACCGCGCGATAGCCTTCCTCGCGCATCAGCCGATCGAT
This sequence comes from Pinirhizobacter soli, assembly GCF_015905305.1. Lineage (GTDB taxonomy): Bacteria > Pseudomonadota > Gammaproteobacteria > Xanthomonadales > Rhodanobacteraceae > Pinirhizobacter > Pinirhizobacter soli. The sequence goes on along the minus strand of NZ_JADZLQ010000001.1, from coordinate 814,937 downwards.
GTCGCCCTGGTAGGCGGCGATCACTTCCTCCTGGCTTGCGCCGGGGATGATCGGCTGGGCGGCTTCCCAGGCTTCGAAACGGATGCCGACCTTGGCAAGTTCCGCGGAGATAGCGTCGTGGTCGCGGATGTCGGCGAGAGCCGAGTCGTGGGCGTTATCGGCGTAAATGCGCAGGCGGCTCATGATGACAACCTCTTCAAGTCCAGTTCGCAGGCCAGCAGGAATTCCAGCGCTTCCAGGTGGCGGCGGGTTTCGGGCATGTCGCGACCCCAGGTATAGATGCCGTGGCCATCGATCAGGTAAGCATGCAGCGGCTTGCCTGCATCAAGCCAGGCGTCGATGCGCGCGACAAGCTCGGGCATATGCTGGGTATTGGGAAATACCGGCACTTCCAGGCGGCTTTCATGCGTGGTGTAGCCGGTAATGGCCTTCTGCAGTTCCCAGCCTTCCAGCACCACGGCGCCGCCCTGGGCGAACAGGCGCGAGGCCACGCTCTGGTTGCGCGAATGAGTGTGCAGCACGACGCCAGCTTCCGGGAAGCGGCGGTAGATCTGCGTGTGCAGGCCGGTTTCGGCGCTGGGCCGGTGAGTGCTGCCCACGGCATTGCCGTGGAAATCCACCACCATGATATCGCCGCGGGAAAGGCGGCCCTTGTCCTTGCCCGAGATGGTGATCGCCGCGTGGGCGTCGTCCAGGCGCATGGAGAAATTGCTGCTGGTGGCCGGTGTCCAGCCCAGTGCCGCCAGCTCGCGCGCGGCGTCGGCGATCTCGTCGGCGTGGCGGGCAAGCAGGCTCATGTCGATGCTGGCGGTCATGTGATTTGGACGTCCAAACGATTGTTGATGATAACACGCCGGCCATGGCCGGCCGGCGAGGAATACGAGCCATTCTCACGACTCATGAAACGTTCGCTGTCATGGCGTATATTCCGCCGCAGGCCGCGCGTTGCGCGGGACCCAACGCTGGAGAAGCTACCCATGCCGCATCACGAACATAGTAATGAGTCGCGCCGCCGCTTTCTCAAGGCGGCCGCGGGTACTGCCGCCGCCGCTGCCGTGGTCGGCCTGTTGCCCGAAGTTGCCCACGCTGCAGATCTTCCGCACCTGACATCCGCCGATCCCACGGCTGCTGCCCTCAACTATGTCGAGGACGCTTCCAAATCCACCAATGCCACGCGCAAGCCGGGCGACGTGTGTACGAACTGCCGGTACTTCCAGGGCAAGGCCACCGATGCGTTTGGCCCGTGCCAGTTGTTCCCGGGGAAGGCTGTTGCCGGCAAGGGCTGGTGCATCTCGCACGCGCCGAAGGTTGCCTGATGCTTTTGCGCGCAACGTGAACCTAAGTACCGTTGCGCGATCTTCCATCACGAAGTGCATGTAAGCGCGTGTAAGCATGGATGTTCGTGCGCTAGTTATAAAAAAACCGCCAAAAGGCGGTTTTGTTCGCGCGCTGCGCATAAAAAGACTAGAAAATGCTACCCGACGCGCCAGGCTGAGGAGCTGACCCGCCTGCACGCGCCGGGTGGCAATCCGGGGCCCACTGCCAAGTGATCAACCTCGGAGGAAGGATCATACTCTTTCTCCCCTTGGCCGCCATCGACCGGCGCACAAAACCATTCGAAAGCTTTGTGAAATCGTTTGATTTCAGCGGCTTGCAGTATATTTATCAGGCTTTATCGAATAAACCATACGGTCGGCCGGTTAGCCGACACAAGTCATTGATTTGACGGACCGGGCAGGACGTTTTCGGCACGCAGACGGCTGTGCCGACGCCCATATCCGAAGTAGATCACCAGCCCGATCGCCGTCCAAATGCCCATGAGACTCCAGTTGAGGGTGCCCATGGTGTACAGGAGCGCCGCGCAGCTGAGGACGCCCAGGGTGCAGACCACCGGTGCCGCCGGCACGCGGAAGGTCCGGGGGAGGTCGGGTTGGGTCTTGCGAAGGATCAGCACGCCGATGCACACCGCCATGAAGGCGATCAGCGTGCCCATCGACACCAGGTCGCCCAGGAGCTCCAGCGGGAATATCGCCGCCAGAAAGGCGATGCCCGCTCCGGTGATCAGCGTGTTCAGGTGCGGGGTGCGGTAGCGCGGGTGCACCTTGGCAAATACCGGCGGTAGCATGCCGTCGCGACCCATGATCATGAAGATGCGCGGCTGGGCGATGATCATCACCAGCACCACCGATGACAGGCCAAGCAGGGCGCCGAGTTCGACGATCCAGCGCAGCCAGCCCAGGGCCGGGTGAGCGCGGATGGCGCTGACCACCGGTTCATCGGTGCCCAGTTGCATGAACGGCACCAGGCCGGTGAGTACCGCGGCCATGGCGATGTACAGCACCGTGCAAATACCCAGCGACGCCAGGATGCCGATGGGAAGGTCACGCTGCGGATTGCGCGATTCCTGCGCGGCCACGGACGTTGCCTCGAAACCGATGTAGGCGAAGAACACCATGGCCGATGCACGCAGGACACCGGCCCAGCCGAACTTGTTGCCGCCCTGGTTCTCAGGGATGAACGGATGCCAGTTCGCAGGCTCCACGTACTGCCAGCCCACCACGATGACCAGGCAGATCAGCAGCACCTTGATCACCACCATGGCCGAATTGGTCCAGCTTGATTCCTTGATGCCCACATAGCAAAGCCAGGTGAGCAGCAGGGTGAGCACCACCGCCGGCAGGTTCATGATGGCGCCGGTGGTCACCAGGTGGTGGTCGGCGGTAAACATCAGGGGCGCGCTGGTAAGCGCCTTGGGAATGGTGAGGTCCATGTGCAGCACGCCGCCAATGTGCTCAAGCAGGCTGACGAAATACCCCGTCCAGCTGACAGCCACTGCCGACGCCGACACGCCGTATTCCAGCACCAGGTTCCAGCCGATGAACCAGGCCATCAGTTCGCCCAGGGTGGCGTAGGCGTAGGAATAGGCGCTCCCGGAGATCGGGATGAGGGTTGCGAATTCGGCGTAGCAAAGCGCGGTGAAGGTGCTGCAGACCGCCGCGAAGATGAAGGCCAGGATCACCGCGGGCCCGGCGTGTTCGGCCGCGGCCTGGCCGGTGATGACGAAGATGCCGCCGCCGATCACCGCGCCAATGCCCAGCGCCGTCAGTCCCCAAGGCCCGAGCGTGCGACGCAGGCCAGGGCCATGGACGTCTTCGGCATCAGTGAAGTTGGTCTTGCGGGCGAGGAGCTGGGAAAGCATGGAAACCTTCGACGGGTACGGCCAATAGAAGAGGGGCCGGCACTTGGCCGGCCCCCGGGACAGGAGTTTACGCGTTCTTCGGCCGGAGCTTGCTGTGTGCGTAGCCGTAACCGATGTAGATGAGCTGGCCCAAGGCGATCCAGATCAGCATCAGCCGCCAGTGTTCCTCGAAGGCCTGCCAGAACAGATAGAGGCAGATCACCGCACCCAGGATCGACACCGGCCATACGAACGGCACGCGGAAGCTGCGCTTCAACTGGGGCTGCGTATAGCGCAACACCAGGATGCCGATGCACACGGTGGCGAAGGCCAGCAGGGTGCCCATGGATACCAGCTCGCCCAGCACGCTCACCGGGAACAGGCCGGCAAGCACCGCGGCGGCAACGCCGACGATCACCTGGCCGATGTACGGGGTGCGGAACTTCGGGTGCACCTTGCCCAGTGCCGGCGGCAGCAGGCCGTCGCGGGACATGGAGAAGAAGATGCGCGGCAGGCCCATCAGCATCACCAGGATCACCGACGACAGGCCGGTAATGGCACCGAACACCACGATGGTCTTGAGCCATGCCAGCTGCGGGTAGTGGGTGAGCGCGGTGGCCACGGGCTCGGCTGTGTTCAGTTCACGGAAGGGGGCAATGCCGGTGAGCACCAGGGCCATGGCGATGTACAGCACGGTACAGACCGCCAGTGAACCCAGGATGCCGATCGGCATGTCGCGTTGCGGGTTCTTCGCCTCGCCCGCGGCGGTGGAGACAGCGTCGAAACCGATGTAGGAGAAGAACACCAGCGTGGCCGCGCGGAACACGCCGCTCCAGCCGAATACGCCGGGGCCTTCGTTCTCCGGGATGAACGGGTGCCAGTTGTCGGGATTGATCAGGTGCACCGTGACGGCGATGAACAGCAGGATCACCGTGACCTTGATCGCCACGATGATGGAATTGACGAAGGCCGACTGGGTAATGCCGACGTAGCACAGGCCCGAAAGCGCTGCCACGATCAGCACCGCAGGCAGGTTCACCAATGCGCCGGTCGACTGGATGTGGCCTTCCACGAACGCATAGGGCGCGGACGCCAGCGCATCGGGCAGGGCAATGTTGGTATTGGTCCAGCTTCCTATCAGCCGTAACAGTTCATTGAAATACCCCGACCAGCCCGCCGCCACCGTGGATGCGGCGAAGAGGTATTCGAGAACCAGGTTCCAGCCGACGAACCAGGCCACGTACTCGCCGAGGGTGGCGTAGGAGTAGGAATAAGCGCTGCCGGAGATCGGCAGCATCGCTGCGAATTCGGCGTAGCACAGGCCCGCGAGGGCGCAGGCGATACCGGCGATGACGAAGCTGATGGCAAGTGCGGGGCCGGCGTGCTGCGCGGCGGCCTGGCCGGTGATGACGAAGATGCCCGCGCCGATGACCGCGCCGACGCCGAGCAACACAAGGTGCTTTGCCGTGAGCACGCGGACGAGGTTCGGTTGGGCATGCGCACCGGTGCTGATGTGCTCGCCCGCGTCCACATGGGGTGACGACTCAATGGCGTGAGTCGCTAACAGGTTTTTCAGCATGGATATCCCCTACTGCTGGTCATTATTATTAGAGGCTGATGCGACCCGGCGGTATGGCATCGACGCTGAACCATACCGGTCGCGGGGGCCCCGTACAAGTTGCGGTGCGGCGCAATGGCCTGGTTTCAGAACACCATGACCACCGATGCCTGCGGTGTTACCGTGGCCCCGCTGTTGCGTCCGGCGAAGGCAAATTCGGCTCCGGCGATGAAGCCGACGCTGCTGGACAGGTGGTATTCGACCGCGGGCGAGGCATACCAACGCGCCGACGGCCCGCTGCTGGAAGAAACCGCAAACCCCTGGCCGTCCACGCCACGCACGCGTGTGTCGGAGTCGTGCGACCAGCCCAGGTCCATGGCCAGCCCCCAACGACGACTGATGCTGTACTCCGCAGCCACCAGTGCGTTGACGTTGCTTCCGGGGTTGGCGGAACCCACGAAACCACGACCGGTACCGTAGACACTTGCGCCGCGCAGCGAGACATGACCTGGGCGGGGCGCCCAGCCGAGATTGGCCCTTACGCGTAGGGGGCGCCCACTGCCGAGCCAGAACCACTGCTGGTAGAGCGCGGCGAAATTGTTGCCTTCCACGCCGCTTCCGCCGCCATTGAAGCCGTTGCTGCCCAGGCGGTCGTAGCGGCCCACGGCGAAACGATGGCCGGCAATGAGCGAAAACGCCGCCCGCGTGCCGTCGGCGTTGGGCGCCTGCAGCATGTACTGGAATCGGATCGACGTATCGCCCGAGCGGATGCCGTCGGTACTTTGCCCGGCGCTGCTGGCTCGCGAGACGCTGGGCGTGATGGTGGCGGCGAAGCGGTCGGTGATGCCGTAGGTCACCACGGCGATCGAGCGCCAGCTGCGCGAGGGCGTTACCGCGTACCGGTCGCTGTGGTTGTCGAATGCGTTGCGGGTTTCCGAATAGAACACGTAAGGCTGTACCACCAGTCGTCCGGCGGCTGGGGTGGCGCCGTTGAGCGAGGCAAGGCTTCCGGTCCAGTTCACGTCGGACGTGTCGTGTGGCGTGGCGAGGGCAACGGGTGCGGCCAGTAGGCCGCAAGCGGCGATGGCATAACGGATCAAGAGCATCTCTCCCTGGTCGATGTGCCGCGCGGTGCGCGGTGCCGGTTCCACCCGGCGGTTCGATGCTAGGCTTCGATTGCACGACGGCGCTGTCAGGTATCGCTCTTTTTTTAGTAGTTTTTCCTACAGGCTCTTCTTGTTCCCCTACAAAGCATCCACCCAACTGCATGACATCCGCTGACGAGTTTTCACCCTTCGGTGAGCAGGGCCACGCTTTCGTCCAACTGGCAAGCGAGCCCAACGCCTTCGAGCGCACGCGAAGCGACGCGCATTTCACCGGCTCTGCGTGGCTTGTCAGCGGTGATGGGCAGCGCGTGTTGCTGACCCATCATCGAAAGCTCGACCGCTGGCTTCAGTTGGGCGGCCACGCTGATGGCGACAGCGACCTTGCCCAGGTGGCTTTGCGCGAGGCGGAAGAGGAGTCGGGATTGACCGATCTGGCGATCGAGGGCGGTGTCTTCGACATCGATCGCCACCTGATCCCCGCGCGAGGCGAGGAGCCTGCGCATTGGCACTACGACGTGCGTTACGTGGTGCGGGCACGGGGAAGCGAGCAGTTTGCCGTTAGCTCCGAATCGTTGGCCCTTGGCTGGTGGCCGATCGCCGATATCGCCGCCGATGCGTCGGCGGATGAGTCGTTGCGGCGGATGGCCATGCGCTGGCTTGCGCGCGGGTCTTAGCCGTAGCGCGCCGGGGCTGGATTGAGATGGCCGCAGGCGCCGCAAGTGCGCGCCTGTACCGAACCATAGAAGCGGTCGAACACTGGCGGGAAATCGCGCTCGATGTTGTCCAGGACGAAGTATTCCTCGTAGAGCTTGTGGTTGCAGCGTTCGCAGAACCACAGCAGGCCGTCTTGCTCGTTCGCCAGGCGCCGCCGCTCGATCACCAGTCCAACGGAGCCGGGCATGCGCTGCGGCGAGTGCGGTACGCGCGGCGGCAGGTAGAACAGCTCACCCGCACGGATGGGGATATCCCGGGCGCCGCCATCATCTTGCACCTTCAGTACCATCTCGCCTTCGAGCTGGTAAAAGAACTCCGGGCCTTCGTCGTGGTGGTAATCGGTGCGCGCGTTGGGGCCGCCGACGATCATCACGATGAAATCGCCATCGACGATGCACTTGTTGCCGACCGGCGGCTTCAACAAGTGGCGGTGTTCGTCGATCCAGCGGGTAAGGTTGATCGGTGGCACCAGGCTCATGGCGTCATACCTCCAGGGTGGCCAGGTCGCCCTTCTCCTCGAGCCAGGCCTTGCGGTCGCCGGCACGCTTCTTGGCCAGCAGCATGTCCATCAAACCCTGGGTGCCGTCGGCCGCGTCCACGGTGAGCTGCACCAGGCGGCGGGTGTCGGGGTGGATGGTCGACTCGCGCAGCTGCGGCGCGTTCATCTCGCCCAGTCCCTTGAAACGGGTGACGCTGATCGCGCCCTTCATCTTCTCGCGCTCCACGCGCTCGAGCATGGCGCGCTTTTCGTCTTCGTCCAGGCAATAGAACACCTGTTTGCCCACGTCGACGCGGAACAGCGGCGGCATGGCTACGAACACATGGCCTTCGTGCACCAGGGCCGGGAAGTGGCGCAGGAACAGCGCCGAGAGCAGGGTGGCGATGTGCAGGCCGTCGCTGTCGGCATCGGCCAGGATGATCACCTTGCCGTAGCGAAGGCCGGAAATGTCGCTCTTGCCCGGGTCGCAGCCGATGGCCACGGCCAGGTCATGCACTTCCTGCGACGCCAGCACCGCACCGGATTCGACTTCCCAGGTGTTCAGGATTTTGCCGCGAAGCGGCAGGATGGCCTGGAAGTCCTTGTCGCGCGCCTGCTTGGCCGAGCCGCCAGCGGAGTCGCCTTCGACCAGGAAAAGCTCGGTGCGGGCAAGGTCCGTGGCGGCGCAGTCGGCGAGCTTGCCGGGCAGCGCCGGGCCTTGCGTGATTTTCTTGCGTACCACCTGCTTGGCGGCTTTCAGGCGCGCGCTGGCGCGCTCGATGGCCAGTTGCGCAATGCGCTCGCCGATGTCCACGTGCTGGTTCAGGTACAGGCTGAAGGCATCGTGGATCACGTTCTCGACGAAGCCCGCGGCGTTGCGCGAGGACAACCGCTCCTTGGTCTGGCCGGCGAACTGTGGATCCTGCACTTTGATGCTGAGCACGAACGACAGGCGCTCCCAGACATCTTCCGGTGCCAGCTTCACGCCGCGCGGAAGCAGGTTACGCAGGTCGCAGAACTCGCGGATGGCGTTGGTAAGGCCCGTGCGCAGGCCGTTCACATGCGTGCCTCCCTGCGAGGTGGGAATGAGGTTCACGTAGCTTTCCTGCACCAGCTCGCCTTCCGGCAACCAGGCCAGGGCCACGTCCAGGCCTTCGGTTTCGCGGGCCAGGTGGTTGACGAAAAGCGTGGGCGGCAGGATCTCATTGCCATTCAAGGCGCCGCGCAGGTAGTCGGGCAGGCCGTCTTCGTAATACCAGTCGATCGTCTCGCCGCTGGCTTCGTCGGTAAGGCGTACCGATAGCCCGGCGCACAACACCGCCTTGGCGCGCAGCAGGTGCTTGAGCTTGGGAAGCGAGATGCGCGGGGAGTCGAAGTACTTCGGATCCGGCCAGAAGCGCAGCGTCGTGCCGGTTTTCTTCTTCGGCACCGTGCCGATCACTTCAAGGTCGCTGATGCGGTCGCCGTTGGCGAATACCACCTGGTATTCCTGGGCGTCGCGGCGGATGGTCACTTCCACCCTCGTGGACAGCGCATTGACCACCGACACGCCCACACCGTGCAGGCCGCCGGAGAATGCATAGTTCTTGTTCGAGAACTTGCCGCCAGCGTGCAGGCGGGTAAGGATCAATTCCACGCCGGGCACGCCTTCTTCCGGATGGATGTCCACCGGCATGCCGCGGCCATCGTCGACCACGGTCACCGAACCGTCTGCATGCACGGTGACCTCGATCGATTTCGCATGCCCGGCCAGGGCTTCGTCCACCGAGTTGTCGATCACTTCCTGGGCCAGGTGGTTCGGCCGGGTGGTGTCGGTGTACATGCCCGGGCGGCGCTTGACCGGATCCAGGCCCGACAGTACTTCGATGTCGGCGGCGTTATAGCGGGAAGTCATAGATACCAGGGTGCTCTAAGGTGATTCAGCGGGGCAGGATGGGTTGGCCACGGGCCTGTCGTCAATACGGCTGCGCCACTATGGGCGTTGCCGGTCTCATTCGTCGCGATTCAGGCTGCAAGCGGTGCGCAGTGCCACTCCAGCCACGCCCGCTCGGCGCCGTCCAGTAGCGGGGCCAGGGCGGCGCGCACGCAGGCGTGGTAGTCGTCGAGCCAGGCGCGCTCGGCCGGATCGAGCAGGCGAGGTTCCAGTGCGCGGCGATCGAACGGGCACAGAGTGAGGGTCTCGAACGCCAGGAACCGGCCGAACTCGGTTTCGTTCGATTCCACCACCACCGCCAGGTTCTCGTGGCGGATGCCGTGCCGGCCCGGCTTGTAAAGACCCGGCTCGATCGAGGTGATCATGCCCGGTTCCAGCGGCACCAGGGCGCCGCCCTGCACCGGCGGGCGGATGCCATGCGGACCTTCGTGGACATTAAGGAAATAGCCCACGCCGTGGCCCGTGCCATGGCCAAAGTCCATGCCGGCGGCCCAGAGCGGTGCGCGGGCCAGGGCATCGAGCTGCGGTCCGCTGGCGCCGGCGGGAAAGCGCGCGCGGCTGAGGCCGATCATGCCCTTCAATACCAGGGTGGCATCGCGCTTTTGTTCGTCGGTGACCTCGCCCAGTGCCAGTACGCGGGTGATGTCGGTGGTGCCGCCCAGGTACTGGCCGCCGGAGTCGATCAGCAGCAGGCCGGCCGGGCGGAGCGTGCTGTGATGCTCGGGCGTCGCGCGGTAATGGGGCAGGGCGCCATTGGCCTGGTAGCCGGCGATGGTGGCGAAGCTTTCGCCAACGAAGCTCGGGCTGGCGGCGCGGGCCTGCCGGAGGATCTCGTCGACGGAGACCTCGGTAAGTGTGTCGCCGGCGGCCAGACGGGTTTCGATCTGGTGGAAGCCGCGCGCCAGGGCTGCGCCGTCATGGCGCATGGCTTCGCGGATATGGTCAAGCTCCGCTGCGTGCTTGCGTGCCTTGAGCAACGTGGACGGATTGGCGCCGTGAACCAGGGTGACATCAGGGCCGATGGCGTCGATGAGCGCGCATACCACCCGGGAGGGATCCACCAGCAGCCGGCTGCCGTCAGGCAACCCGGCCAGCGCGGAAGCGGCGGTGGCGTAATCGGCGATATCGAAGCCGTCGGCGGCCAGGCGCGAGAGCAGCGCCGGTTCCACCTTGGCGCGGTCAACGAACAGCGTCGCCCGCAAAGGGCCCACCAAGAGATGCGCCAGGAACACCGGGTTGTACTGCACGTCACTACCGCGCAGGTTGGTGATCCACGCGATGTCGTCCAGGGTGGAGACGAAGTGGTAGCTGGCATCGAGCTTCTTCATCGCATGGCGGACCCGGCCGAGTTTCTCGTCGCGGGCACTGCGGGCGTACTCGATCGGGTGCTCCACCACCGGCGCGCGGGGCAGCGGCGGCCGGTGGGACCAGTTTTCCCCGGGGAGGTCCAGGTCCGTACGAAGGTCGGCCGCCAGTGCGCGGCGCAGCTGCTCGCGCCCGGCCAGGGACAGGCTGTCGCCGGCCACCGCGACCGTGTCGCCTTCGCCCACGACACCGGCAAGCCACGCCACGTGTTCGCCGGTGTGCGCCACCTGCAGCTTCACCAGCCGGACGCCGGAGCCGGCCAGTTCCTGCTCGGCCTGCGAGAAATACCGTGAATCGGTCCAAAGACCGGCGTCTTCCGCGGTTACCACCAGGGTGCCGGCGGAGCCTGTGAAGCCCGAAGTCCAGGCACGCGCCTGCCAGTGGGCGGGCAGATATTCGGAAAGATGGGGGTCGGCACTGGGAATGATGCAGGCCGCAACGCCGTGGCGTCGCATGGCCTGCCGCAGGCCCGACAGGCGGGCGGCGTGGGAGGGAGGGCTATCCATGGCCGCGATGCTAGCTGAACGGCCCCCGGAACGGCCAGAAACCAACTGCCCCTCGCCCCCACCACCACCTTCCGCTAAAATACAAATTTCCAGCACGGCTGCGACTCATGACTCCCCTGATTTTCGTCACTGGCGGCGTGGTGTCTTCCCTCGGGAAGGGCATCGCGGCGGCCTCGCTTGCGTCCATTCTCGAGGCGCGCGGGCTCTCCGTCACCATGATGAAGCTCGACCCGTACATCAACGTCGATCCAGGCACGATGAGCCCCTTCCAGCACGGTGAGGTGTATGTCACCGACGACGGCGCGGAAACCGACCTGGACCTTGGCCACTACGAGCGCTTCGTCAAAACCCGTCTCACCGGCAAGAATTCCATCACCACCGGCAAGATCTACGAATCAGTGATCCGCAAGGAACGCCGCGGCGACTACCTGGGCGCCACCGTGCAGGTGATCCCGCACATCACCGACGAAATCAAGCACGCCATCCACGAGGCCACCCGTGGTTTCGACGTGGCGCTGGTGGAGATCGGCGGTACCGTGGGCGACATCGAGTCCCTGCCATTCCTGGAGGCCATCCGCCAGCTGCGCATCGAACACGGCCCGGACAAGTGCCTGTTCATGCACCTCACCCTGGTCCCCTACATCAAGGCCGCCGGCGAGATCAAAACCAAGCCCACCCAGCACTCGGTGAAGGAATTGCGCTCCATCGGTATCCAGGCCGATATTTTGTTGTGCCGTTCCGAACAACCCCTGCCCGAAGGCGAGCGCCGCAAGATCGCCCTGTTCACCAACGTGCCCGAGCGCGCGGTGATCAGCGCCATCGACGTGGACGTCATCTACAAGCTGCCGCAGTGGCTGCACGACCAGGGCCTGGACGACCTGGTCATCAACCAGCTGCGGCTCGATGCCCGTCCGGCCGATCTTTCGGCCTGGAAGCGCACGGTCGAAGCGGTTGAGCATCCCAAGGACGAAGTCACCGTCGCCATCGTCGGCAAGTACGTCGAGCACAAGGATGCCTACAAGTCGCTGGGCGAGGCCCTGCGCCACGGCGGCATCAAGCAGACCACCCGGGTGAACCTGTCCTGGGTGGATTCCGAAGAGGTCGAGGCCCGCGGCGCCCGCGAAACGCTTGGCCATGCCGATGCCATCCTGGTTCCCGGCGGCTTCGGCAAGCGTGGTTTCGAAGGCAAGGTGCTGGCCGCCCGCTACGCGCGCGAAAACGGCGTGCCGTACTTCGGCATCTGCTACGGCATGCATGCGGCAGTGGTGGAGTTCGCCCGCAATATCGCAGGGCTCCCCCAGGCCGATTCCACCGAGAACGACCGCAACGCGGTGGACCCGGTGATCGCGCTGATCACCGAATGGACCACCGCCAGCGGTGAAGTGGAAATGCGTACGGAGCGTTCGGACCTCGGTGGCACCATGCGCCTGGGCGCCCAGGAATGCCGCCTGAAGGCCGGCACGCTGGCCCGCGAGCTCTATGGCGAAGACATCATCCGCGAGCGCCATCGCCATCGCTACGAATTCAACAACCGCTATCGCCAGCCGTTCGAAGACCTGGGCCTGGTGATCTCGGGCAAGTCGATGGACGACCTGCTGGTGGAGATCGTCGAGCTGCCGCAGCAGAAGCACCCGTGGTTCTTAGGTTGCCAGGCACATCCGGAATTCACCTCCACGCCGCGCGATGGCCACCCGCTGTTCATTGGGTTTGTCCGCGCGGCCCGCGAATACAAGGCCGTGCGCCAGGGCGAGCGCCTGGCCGCCGTGCAGGAGACCGCCGCATGAAGCTCTGTGGGTTCGAGGTTGGCCTTGACCAGCCGCTGTTCCTTATTGCCGGTCCCTGCGTGATCGAGTCGATGCAACTGCAACTGGACGTCGCCGGCACGCTGAAGGAAATCACCGGCCGCCTTGGCATCAACTTCATCTTCAAGTCGAGCTTCGACAAGGCCAACCGTTCCTCGGACAAGAGCTTCCGCGGCCCGGGCCTGGAAGAAGGCCTGAAGGTACTGGCCGCGGTGAAGTCGCAGATCGGCGTGCCCGTCATCACCGACGTGCATGAATACACCCCGATGGACGAAGTGGCCTCGGTGGTCGACGTGCTGCAAACACCGGCCTTCCTCTGCCGCCAGACCGATTTCATCCAGAACGTTGCCCGCGCCGGGAAACCGGTGAACATCAAGAAGGGCCAGTTCCTCGCCCCGTGGGACATGAAGAACGTGGTGGCCAAGGCACGCGATGTCGGCAACGACCAGATCCTGGTCTGCGAGCGCGGTGCAAGCTTCGGCTACAACAACCTGGTATCGGACATGCGCTCGCTGGCGGTAATGCGCGAAACCGATTGCCCGGTGGTGTTCGACGCCACCCATTCGGTGCAGCTGCCCGGCGGGCAGGGCACCAGCTCCGGCGGCCAGCGGGAATTCGTTCCCGTGCTGGCTCGCGCGGCGGTGGCGGTGGGCGTTTCGGGCCTCTTCGCCGAAACGCACCCGGATCCGTCCAAGGCCCTGAGCGACGGCCCGAACGCCTGGCCGCTCGGCCAGATGGAAGAACTCCTCGAAACCCTCATGGAGCTCGACCAGGTGGTGAAGAAGCGCGGTTTCCGCGACCACGCCTAAAACGCGCGCCATGGGGCGCGGGGGACCCAACCTAAGCGGCCACCTACCAAATCACCGGTCGGCAGGGCCATCATGTATCGATCTTTTCATACCTCGGGAAGCGCATGACCACCGATATCACCCGCATTCACGCCCGCGAAATTCTTGACTCGCGCGGTAATCCCACCCTCGAGGCCGAGGTCGTGCTCGGCAATGGCGCTTTTGGCCGCGCCGCCGTGCCCAGCGGTGCCTCGACGGGTTCGCGTGAAGCGGTGGAGTTGCGCGACGGCGACAAGTCCCGTTACGGCGGCAAGGGCGTGCGCAACGCGGTTGCCAACGTCAACGGCGTGATCGCCAGCGGCCTGGTGGGCTTCGATGCCGCCGACCAGAAGGGTCTGGATGCCAAGCTGATCGCCCTGGACGGCACGCCGAACAAGGGCAAGCTTGGCGCCAACGCCCTGCTGGGCGTTTCCATGGCCGCCGCCCACGCGGTGGCCGCTTCGCACGGCCAGGCGCTGTGGCAGTACCTGGCGCGCGACCGCGCCGGAGCCCTGCCGGTGCCGATGATGAACATCATCAACGGCGGTGCCCATGCGGACAACAACGTCGACGTGCAGGAATTCATGATCCTGCCGGTGGGCCTGCCCAACTTCGCCGAGGCCCTGCGCGCCGGTGCCGAGATCTTCCACGCGCTCAAGTCCGTGCTCAAGGGCCGGGGCATGAATACCGCGGTGGGCGACGAAGGCGGCTTCGCGCCGAACCTGAAGTCGAACATCGAGGCGCTGGACACCATCCTGGAAGCCGTGCACACCACCGGCTACAAGGTCGGCTCGGACATCCTGCTGGGTTTGGACGTGGCCAGTACCGAATTCTTCAAGGACGGCAAATACGACCTGGAAGGCGAGGGCAAGAAGTACGATCCGGCGAAATTCGTCGACCTCCTGGCCAGCTGGGCCAAGCAGTACCCGATCGTTTCCATCGAGGACGGCATGGCCGAGAACGACTGGGATGGCTGGAAGCTGCTCACCGAGAAGATCGGCAAGGACGTGCAGCTGGTGGGCGACGACCTGTTCGTAACCAACCCCGCGATCTTCCGCGAAGGCATCGACAAGCACATCGCCAATGCCATCCTGATCAAGGTGAACCAGATCGGCACGCTGTCCGAAACGCTCGAAGCCATCGCCATGGCCGATGCGGCGAAGTACGGCGCGATCATCTCGCATCGCTCGGGCGAAACCGAGGACACCACCATCGCCGACATCGCGGTGGCCACCACGGCGACCCAGATCAAGACAGGCTCGCTCTGCCGCACCGACCGCGTGGCCAAGTACAACCAGCTGCTGCGCATCGAGGAACAGCTCGGCGTCGCTGCCCGCTACGCCGGCCGGGAAGCCTTCCCGAGCCTGTCCAAGCTGCCCGGCTGACGACCGCCCCGTGCTGCGCTGGATCGGCCTCGCGCTTGCCATCCTCATCATCGCTCTGCAGCTGAAGCTGTGGGTCGGCGCTGGCAGCATGCACGAGGTCGACGCGTTGCGCGCCAGCGTCAAGCAGCAGAAGGACGCCAACGATGCCTTGCAGCAGCGCAACGCCGCGCTGGCCGCGGACGTTGAAGATCTCAAGCACGGCGAGCAGGCCACCGAGGCCCGCGCGCGGTCGGAACTGGGGCTGATCAAGCCTGGCGAAACCTTCTACCAGGTGGTTGAGCCGGGTACGCCCACCACGGTGCCGCCCCCGCCGCCGGCGACGCCGCCGGCAGCATCATCCAGCGGCGGCCACTGATGGACGCCTTCTGGTGCGTGGTGCCGGCCGCCGGCGTCGGTAGCCGTGCCGGTGGCGACCGGCCCAAGCAATACCAGCCGCTGGCGGGCCGGTCGATGCTCGATATCACCCTGGACAGGCTGGCGGTGCACCCGCGCATCGCCGGCATCATGGTGTCGCTGGGCCCGGATGACCCTTATTGGCCCGGCTATCGGTCGATCCACGGCAAGCCCATACTTACCGTGGTTGGTGGCTCCGAACGAAGCCATTCGGTACTCGCCGGCATCGAGGCGGCTCCGGTGGAGGATCAGGATTTCGTGCTGGTGCACGATGCCGCGCGGCCTTGCGTGCGCGCTGCGGACATCGAGCGGCTGGTGATCGAAGCGGTGCCTTTCGGTGGCGGCCTCCTGGGCGCACCGTTGCGCGATACGCTGAAGCTGGTGGACAGTGAGCGGCGGGTGCTGGGCACCGAGCCCCGGGAACGGCGCTGGCGGGTATTCACCCCGCAGGTATTCCGCCGCGGCGAACTGGCCGAAGCCCTGCGCCAGGCCCATGCTGTGGGAAAGCCGGTGAGTGACGAAGCGATGGCCATGGAACTGGCCGGATTCTCGCCCTTGCTCGTCGAGGGCGCCGAGGACAACATCAAGGTGACGACGCTGGCGGATTTCGCGCTGGCGGAGTACCTGCTAGGGAAGCTCGACTGATGCGCATTGGACAAGGTTACGACGTACACGCCTTCGGCCCTGGCGACCACGTGATGCTGGGGGGCGTGCGCGTGCCGCATACCCACGGCGTGATCGCGCATTCCGATGGCGACGTGGTAATCCACGCGCTTTGCGACGCCCTGCTTGGCGCCCTGGCCCTGGGCGACATCGGCCGGCACTTCCCGCCGAACGATGAGCGCTGGCGCGGCGCGGACAGCCGGACCTTCCTGCGCGCCACGCGGCAGATGCTCGAAGAGCGCGGTTATCGCCTGGGCAATGCCGACATCACGGTGATCTGCGAAGCACCCAAGGTGGGGCCGCACGCCGACGCCATGCGCGTGCTGCTGGCCGATGCCATGGGCTGCGAACTTGATTGTGTCAGCGTCAAGGCCACCACCACCGAAAAACTCGGTTTCACCGGACGCCGCGAAGGCATCGCGGCCATGGCCACGGTGCTGGTAACGCCGCTGTGACCGAAGCGGAGCTGCGTCCCGGTCACACCACCCGTCTGCACGAGCGCGTGGAAAGGGTGCAGGACCTCCTTGAGCGCAGCCACGACGATCCGGCCGTCCAGGCGGAATTGCAGAAAGTATTAGACGGGCTGCATCCGGCCGACATCGCCAACGTGCTCGAGGCCCTGCCGCTGGCCGAGCGCCTGGATGCCTGGCAGCGGGTCAAGGCCGATCGTGACGGCGACATCCTGCTGGAAGTCACCGACTCCGTCCGTGAGTCGCTGATCGCCGACATGGACGATCGGGAGATCCTGGCGGCGGTGGAGGATCTCGACCCGGACGAACTGGCCGACCTCGTCGATGAGCTCCCAACGTCCGTGCTGCCGGAAGTCATGGCCAGCCTGGATGCCGAGGAACGCCGGCGCGTGCAATCGGCGCTGTCGTACAGCGACGACCAGGTCGGCGCGCTGATGGACTTCGAGATGGTGACCATCCGCGAGGATGTCAGCCTGGAGGTGGTGCTGCGTTACCTGCGCCGCTTCGACGAACTCCCTGCGCAAACGGACAAACTCTTCGTGGTCAACAGCGCCCATGTGATGGTGGGTGTATTGCCGCTGCACTGGCTGCTGGTGAACCACCCCGAGCGCATGGTGCACGAGGTGATGGCGCCGGACGTCAACACCTTCCGCCCCGAAGACGACGCCTACGACGTGGCCCAGGCCTTCGAACGCTACGACCTGGTCACAGCGCCCGTGGTGGATGAAAACCACCGCCTGGTGGGACGCATCGCCGTGGATGCCATGGTCGATCTGATCCGCGAGGAAGGCGAGGCCGAGGCGCTTTCGCGCGCGGGCTTGCGCGAAGAAGAAGACATTTTCGCCTCGGTATGGCGCTCGGTGCGCAACCGCTGGGCGTGGCTGGCGATCAACCTGGTCACGGCCTTCGTCGCTTCGCGGGTGATCGGCCTCTTCGAACATTCCATCGAGAAGCTCGTGGCGCTGGCGGCGCTCATGCCCATCGTCGCCGGCATCGGCGGCAACTCGGGCAACCAGACCATCACCATGATCGTCCGTGCCATGGCGCTGGAGCAGCTGGGCGTGTCCAGCGTGCGCCGCCTGTGGCGCAAGGAACTGGGCGTGGCGCTGGTCAACGGCCTGGTTTGGGGCGGCGTGATCGGCGTGGTGGCCTGGCTGCTTTACGACAACATGGCGCTGGGGCTGGTGATGACGGCAGCCATGACATTGAACCTCTTGCTGGCAGCCTTCATGGGAGTGGCGATCCCCATGGTGATGACCTGGTTCGGCCGCGATCCCGCGCTTGGTTCAAGCGTGCTGATCACCGCCACCACCGACAGCGGTGGCTTCTTCATCTTCCTGGGGCTCGCCACCCTGTTCCTGTTGTGAGCCCATGAGCCTGGACCTTCCCTTTGCCCACGGCGGCCCGGCGTTGACCGGTCGCCTGCGTTCTTCCCTTATGGATTTCCGCGTCGAGGAAATCCTGGGTTACGGCCCCGATGGCGAGGGCGAGCACGTCTTCCTTGAAGTGGAAAAGCGCGGCGAGAACACCGAGTGGGTGGCCAAGGAATTGGCCAGGTTCGCAGGCGCGAACGTGGCGGGCGTCGGCTTCGCTGGCCTGAAAGATCGCCATGCCGTCACCGTGCAGGCGATCAGCGTGCAGTTGCCGGGCAAGGACGAGCCGGACTGGAGCGCTTTCGGCGGCGAGTCGGTGACGGTGCGCAGCCTTGGCCGCACGCGACGGAAGATCAAGCGAGGCGCGTTGCGTGGCAACCGCTTCGTGATCACCGTACGCGGCATCGAGGGTGACCGCGCGATCGCCCAGGCACGCCTGGAAGCCATCGACGCGATGGGCGTGCCCAATTATTTCGGCGAACAGCGTTTCGGCCGCGAAGCCGGGAATATCGGCCAGGCCCGCGCGATGTTCGCCGGGCGCCGGGTGGACCGCAGCAAGCGCTCGATGCTTCTCTCGGCCGCGCGATCGCAGCTGTTCAACGCCGTGCTTGCCGAACGCGTGATGTCCGGGCAATGGGCGACGCCGATCGATGGCGAGGTCTATGCGCTGGCGGGTTCCCGTTCGTTCTTCGGCCCGGAGCCGATGAGCGATGCCCTTGCCGAACGGCTGGCGAGCTTCGACATCCATCCGTCGGGACCCTTGTGGGGACGCGGCGAGCCGCCCACCGCAGGCGCTGCAGCGGAACTTGAGTTGCGCATCGCTGCTGCCGACAACGACCTGGCGCAGGGCCTGGCCGCTGCCGGCATGGATCAGGAACGGCGCGCTTTGCGCTTGCGCCCGGAAGGGCTGGCCTGGCAGTGGCAGGACGATGCGCTCGAGGTTTCGTTTACCTTGCCCGCGGGTGCCTATGCCACCACGGTGCTGCGCGAAGTAGCCCAGGCGTGAACTTTCCCGCCTAGCGGCCCTTCAGCAACACGACAACCGCCCCGGTGCCGCCCTGCATCGGCCGCGCCGAGGCGAAGGCGATCACGTCGTCCAGGCGCCGGAGCATGCGGTCGGTCATCATCTTCAGCACCGGACCCTGCGCCTTCGAGCGCAGGCCCTTGCCGTGCACGATGCGCACGCAGCGGATGCCTTCGCGGCGCGCATGGGCCAGGAAGTCGAGGATGGTCGCCTGGGCTGCGGCCAGGTTCATCTGGTGCAGATCGATGTCGTCCTGCACGCTGAACTGGCCGCGTTTCAATTGCTTCAAGAGTTTCGGAGGGTACCCATCGCGCAAATACGACAGTTCCTCGCCCATTTCCATCAGGGCCGGGTCGAAGGCCAGGTCCAGCAGTTCCTTCGGCACGGCGGCTTCGTCGGCCTCGAACTGGCGAGCCCGCGGAGCCGGACGGGGCGCGGCCGGCGGTAGCGGTGCGTCGTTAAAACGGCGGACCTCGCCGATGGCCTCGCGGAAGAGCAGGGCGTCATCGTCGGTCACGCTCTTGTTCGGCCTGCGGTTCATGGCCGCATGCTAGCCCAAAGCATCGTTCACGCCACGTCGACGGCCGTGAATCGATCGGCGCGCTCGGGTAGACTCGACAGGATCAAACCGGCCCGTTGCGGGCTGGCAGGTTTACTCCACGGAATACGATGCGCGTACTCGTAAGCAACGATGATGGCGTGGATGCCCCGGGTATCCGCATCCTTGCCGAACGGCTCCAGGCGCTAGGTGAGGTCACGGTGGTCGCACCCGACCGGGATCGGTCCGGTGCCAGCAACTCGCTGACGCTGGATCAGCCGGTCCGTGTCACGCGCATGGACAACGGTTACTTCCGTGTCGCCGGAACGCCTACCGACTGTGTCCACCTGGCGCTGGCGGGCATGCTTGAAGTGGAGCCCGACATCGTGGTTTCGGGCATCAACAACTCGGCCAACCTCGGCGACGATGTCATCTATTCAGGCACCGTGTCCGCCGCCATGGAGGGCCGTTTCCTGGGCCTTCCGGCCATCGCCGTGTCGCTGGCCAGCCGCGACCATCGCGGCGAGCATTTCGAGTCGGCTGCCCAGGCCGTGCTGATGCTTACCCGCCGGCTGCTGGTGGATCCGCTTCCCGCGGACACCATCCTCAATGTGAACGTGCCCGATCTTCCCTGGGAAGAGATCCAGGGTTTCGAGGTCACCCGGTTGGGCAAGCGCCATCGCTCGGCGCCCTGCATCGAACAGACCGACCCGCGCGGCCGCCCGATCTGGTGGATCGGCCCGGCGGGCGACGCGGCCGATGCCGGCCCCGGCACGGATTTCGACGCCGTGGCACGCGGTTTCGTTTCCGTCACGCCGATCCACGTCGACCTCACCCGTTTCCAGGCGCTGGAGAAAGTCGCCAGCTGGATGCAGGCGCTTTCCACCCAGAAAGACCAGGACGAAGCGGCATGAACATGCATTCGTTGCCGCCCTCGGCCTTGCGTGGCGAAGGCATGACCTCCCAGCGCGCCCGCGACCGCCTGGCCGCCAAGCTCGTGGAAGAAGGCATTACCGACAAGCGCGTGATCGATGTGATCCGGAACCTTGCCCGGCACCATTTCATCGACCAGGCCCTGCATTCGCGCGCGTACGAAAACACCGCGCTGCCGATCGGCCATGGCCAGACGATTTCGCAGCCATACATCGTGGCGCGGATGTCGCAGGCGCTGATCGAACATGGCATACCCGACCGGGTGCTCGAAGTGGGCACGGGCTCTGGCTACCAGGCCGCCGTGCTCGCTGCACTGGTGCCGCAGGTGTACACCGTCGAGCGCATCGAGGAACTCCTGCGCCAGGCGCGCCGCCGATTCCGCCAGCTGGGAATCACGAACCTGCGTTCCAAGCATGACGACGGCAAGCTTGGCTGGCCCGAGGAAGCGCCTTTCGACGCCATCATCCTTACCGCCGCCGGCGATTCCATCCCGCTGCAGCTCTTGAACCAGTTGCGCCCCGGTGGCGTGCTGGTGGCACCGGTAGGCTCGCCCAGCCAGCAGATGTTGCTGCGCCTGCGCATGGGCGAGGATGGCGACTTTACCCAGGAAGAACTCGGTTCCGTGAGCTTCGTGCCGCTTCTCGGTGGCATCGGCTGATTTTTCTTTTCAAAGCTTAGGGAACCGCATGCGTCTTTTCGGCAAGCTCTACGAACGCGCCCTGGGCTGGGCGAGGCATCGCCATGCCGAGCGCTACCTGGCCTTGCTGAGCTTCGTGGAGGCGTTCATCTTCCCGGTGATGCCCGAAGTGATGTTGGCGCCGATGATGCTGGCGCGCCGCGAACGCGCCTTCCGCTATGCCAATGTCAGCCTGTTGTTTTCGCTCCTGGGCTCATTGGTGGGTTATGCCTTGGGCCACTACGCCTTCGAGGCATTGCGGCCGCTGCTCGATTCACTGCACCTTCTTGCGCCGATCAATACCGGCGTTGAAAACCTTCGTGAAAAGATGAGCGCGCATTGGCTGGCGCTGCTGCTGGTGCTGGCCCTGGCCGCGCTGCAGCCGGTGGTGCCGATGAAATTCGTCACCTGGGCCTCGGGCATCGTCGGCGTGCCGGTGATCCCGTTCCTGGTGTGCATGCTGGTGGGCCGTGGCAAGCGCGTGTGGCTGCTGGCGATCCTGATCCGCGTGTTCGGCGAGCGCGCTGAGCGCATGTTGCACAAGCATGTCGAATGGATCGGCTGGCTTGCCATCGTGACGCTCATCGGCCTTGGTGTGTGGTGGTACGTGGCGCATTGACACCCTGCATGGGTATGCTTGTGCGCATGCACCCCATTCGCCTCGTGCCCTGTGCCGCCCTCGTCGTCCTCGCCGGCTGTGACATGCAGCGCAGCTCCGTGGTCTTCGAGCCTTCCGGTCAGACGGGCTCCCAGGTCATCACGCCGGCTTCGCGGCCCCCGCCGCCGGGCGGCAGCTACCGTGTAACCAAGGGCGACACGCTCTACAGCATCGCCTTCCGCAACAAGGTCGATTTCCGCGAACTGGCCCGGTGGAACAACATCGCCGAGCCGTACACGATCTGGCCTGGCCAGGATTTACGCCTTTCGCCCGCTGACCACCGCGCTACCGTTGTAGCCGCGGCGCCAGCTACCGCGCACGCTCCGTCCGCGCTGGCTGCTGCACCGCCGCCGCCCGTCCATGGAAATCCGCCTTCGCAGGGCGCGGCGCCCGTGGTTGCCGCGGTGCCGCCGCCGGCGTCGTCAGCCGGCAAGGCCGCAGCGCCAGTGTTCGAGCCCGCCAGTGATGAACCCGCACCCCCGCCGCCGTTGCCGCCCGATGCGCCCGTATCGGCGGCCAGTACCGTGGTGGTGGCGGGTGTCGGCACGCTGCCAGCCACGCCGACCCAGGCGGCCAAGGGTGCGCCGCCGAACGTGGCAGCGCCTGCGCCCAGCGTGGATGCCTCAACGCCCACCATCGCCTCCGGCGCCACGCGTTCAGCCAGCGGCATCACCTGGCGCTGGCCGGCCGATGGTTCACTGATCAAGAAATTCAGTGCGGGCGACGCCATTCCTGGTATCGAGATCGCTGGCAAGGGCGGCGATTCGGTTCGTGCCGCAGCCGACGGCGTGGTGGTGTACAGCGGCAATGGCCTGGTCGGCTATGGGGAGCTAGTGATCATCAAGCACAGCGATTCCTTCTTGTCCGCCTACGGCCACAACCGCAAGCGCCTGGTGAAGGAAGGCGAGCACGTGAAGTCGGGCCAGCAGGTGGCCGAGATGGGCAACAGCGGTGCTTCGCGCGACGAGCTTCAGTTCCAGATCCGCAAGGACGGCAATCCGGTGGATCCGCTCAGTTACCTGCCGCCCTCGAAGTAGGGGTCAGGTTCCCTCAAGCACGAACGCGGCCACCACGCGGCGGCCTTCGCCGGCGAGCAGGCTGTACGTCCGTGCTGCGGCGGCATTGGTCATGGCTTCGATGCCGATCCCGAGCTTCAGGAACGTGGCCATGATCTGCGCCGAAGGGAACACCTGGCTTTCGCCGGTGCCCAGCAGGAAGATTTCCGGCTTCAGGGCCAGCACCGCCTGCATGTCGGCCACGGTGGCCGTCTTCACGTCGGTCACCGGCCAGTCTTCGACCACCTGGTCCGGCGCCAGCAGCAGGCTGCGGTGGAAGTCGCGGTCGACGATGGTAACCAGGCCCGGGCCTACACGGCGGGCGAAAAGATAGCTACCGGGATGCTCGAACGACAGTTCCATCGCGGCTGGGCACCTTAGCGGGGCAGGGCGATCTTCGGATCGTCGTTATTGCGCAGGAAGATCACCGCGACCGAACCGATCTGCTGCACGGCCTCGGCGCCGGTGGCTGCGATCAGGGTGTCGAGCTGCCCCTGGCGTTCATCCTTGTCGCCCCCTGAAAGCTTGATCTTCACCAGCTCGTGATGAGCCAGGGCCAGGCCCAATTCCTTGGACACAGCCTCCGTGGCACCCTTGTTGCCGAGCAGGATCACCGCCGGCAGGTCGTGGGCGAGGGACTTCAGGTAACGGCGCTGGCTTGGCGAGAGGGGCATGTGTTCAGGTTCGAAGTGCGGGGGCGTGACCGCTAAGGGTATCATGGCCTCCACGCCGCTCCCCCAAGTCCCGCCCCATGGCCCGCAGTAAAAGCAGTTCCTCGTGGCTTAAGGAACACTTCGACGACCCCTACGTCAAACGCGCCCAGGCCGAGGGGGTGCGTTCGCGCGCCGTGTACAAGCTCGAGGAATTGATCGACAAGGACAAGCTCCTCAAGCCCAACATGCGCGTGGTCGACCTTGGCGCTGCCCCTGGGGGCTGGTCGCAGCTGGTGCGTCGCCGCATGGGTGAGACGGGAGCCGTGGTGGCCATGGACATCCTGCCGATGCAGGGTTTGGGCGGGGTGGATTTCCTCCAGGGCGACTTCCGGGAAGAAAGCGTGGTGCGTGCCCTTGAAACCATGTTGGAAGGGCAGAAAGTCGATCTTGTGCTGTCGGACATGGCCCCCAATATGTCAGGTGTAGCCCTGGCCGATCAGATCCGCGCCATGGACCTGGCCGACATGGCCCGGGATTTCGCCCTCGACTGGCTCAAGCCTGGGGGGGCCTTCCTGGTCAAGTTGTTCCAGGGGGCAGGGTTCGATGAGTACTTGCGCAACTTGCGCGCCGACTTCAGTCGCGTGACGATGCGTAAACCGAAGGCCTCACGAGCCCGTTCCCGTGAGGTCTATGCGCTTGCCGTGGGTTTGAAATCCCCCGGCCGGCAACCGAGCGAGAACCGCGCATGAATGAAATGGCAAAAAACCTGTTGCTCTGGCTGATCATCGCGGTGGTGTTGCTCACCGTGTTCCAGAGCTTCAGCCCGCATAGCGGCTCATCGACGGACATGTCCTATTCCACCTTCGCCCAGGCGGTGGACAACGGCAACGTTGCCAATGGCACGATCACCGCGACGGTGCCTGCCACCATCACCGGCAAGCTGAAGGACGGCAACTCCTACCGCACGGTGATCCCGGCGGTGGGCACCAGCACCAACGACATCGTCAAGCAGTTGAACGCCAAGGGCGCCGATGTCCGCCAGGAACCGGCTGACAGCGGCTTCAGCCTGCTGGGCCTCTTGATCAACTGGCTGCCGATCATCATCTTCGTCGCTGTCCTGATCTGGTTCATGCGCCAGATGCAGCAGGGTGGCGGTGGACGCGGCGCCATGAGCTTCGGCCGTTCGCGCGCCAAGCTCCAGGGCGAAGACCAGGTCAAGGTCAACTTCTCCGATGTGGCCGGCTGCGACGAGGCCAAGGATGAAGTGGGCGAGCTGGTCGAGTTCCTGCGCGATCCGGGCAAGTTCCAAAAGCTCGGCGGCAAGATTCCCCGCGGCGTGCTGATGGTGGGCCCGCCCGGTACCGGCAAAACCCTCCTTGCCAAGGCGATCGCCGGCGAGGCCAAGGTGCCGTTCTTCTCCATCTCCGGTTCCGACTTCGTCGAGATGTTCGTGGGCGTTGGCGCCAGCCGCGTGCGTGACATGTTCGAGCAGGCCAAGAAGCACGCGCCGTGCATCATCTTCATCGACGAGATCGACGCCGTGGGCCGCCATCGTGGCGCGGGCCTTGGCGGCGGTCACGACGAGCGCGAGCAAACGCTCAACCAGCTGCTGGTGGAAATGGACGGCTTCGAAGGCACCGAGGGTGTCATCGTGATCGCCGCCACCAACCGTCCCGACGTGCTCGATCCGGCCTTGCTGCGTCCGGGCCGCTTCGACCGCCAGGTCGTAGTGGGCCTGCCGGATGTGAAGGGCCGCGAGCAGATCCTCAAAGTGCACATGCGCAAGGTGCCCACCGGGGCGGACGTCGACGCGATGACCATCGCGCGCGGCACGCCTGGTTTCTCCGGTGCGGACCTGGCCAACCTGGTCAATGAAGCAGCGCTTTTCGCCGCTCGCGAGGGCAGTCGTGACGTGCGCATGCTTCATCTGGACCGCGCCCGCGACAAGATCCTGATGGGCTCGGAGCGCCGTTCACTGGTGATGAGCGACGATGAGAAAAAGCTCACCGCCTACCACGAAGCCGGGCACGCCATCATCGGTCGCCTGGTGCCCGAGCACGACCCTGTCTACAAGGTCACGATCATTCCGCGCGGTCGCGCGCTGGGCGTCACCATGTACCTGCCCGAGGGCGACCGCTACAGCATGAACCGCGTGGCGATCGAGTCGCAGCTGTGCTCGCTGTACGGTGGCCGCGTGGCCGAGGAGCTGATCTTCGGCGCCGACAAGGTCACCACGGGCGCGTCCAACGACATCGAACGGGCCACCAAGATGGCGCGCAACATGGCCACCAAGTGGGGCCTGTCCGACGAGCTTGGCCCGATGTCCTACGGCGAGGACGAAGACGAAGTGTTTCTGGGCCGTTCGGTCACCCAGCACAAGAACGTCTCCAACGAAACAGCGCGCAAGATCGACGAAGTGGTGCGCCACATCCTTGACCGCGCCTACGCGAAAAGCAAGGGACTGCTCACCACCAACATCGACAAGCTGCACAAGATGGCCGACGCTCTCCTGCTGTACGAAACCATCGACGCACGCCAGATCGAAGACATCATGAATGGCCGTGAGCCCGGTCCGCCTGCCGACTGGGAGCGCAAGGACAACCCCAGCCCGACGCCTCCGCCGCCGCCCAAGGGTGATGCGGGGTCCACGCTGGGCAAACCTGCCACGCAAAGCTGATCAGGAAACGGCGACCGAAGGGTCGCCGTTTTGCTTTGGCACTTTGTTTCCGTACCGATGCAAAGAAATTTCACCAAAAGTGTTGACGCATCGGGTGTAACCCTGAATAATTCCGCTTCTTGGTTGACCGGCACCTCAGGCGCGGGTCAACCAAATCGTTTTAGTGCGCCCGTAGCTCAGTTGGATAGAGTACCAGGCTACGAACTTGGTGGTCGGGAGTTCGAATCTCTCCGGGCGCACCATTTTTTTTCAAGGTAGGCGAGGCGAGTGGTTTTCGTCTCGTTGGTGGCTTCTAAGCAGGGCCATCGGTAAAAAGTTGTTCGATGTGGTGTCCGGGTTTCAGGCAGTTGGATTGACGGGGTGTGTCGCTACCCTTAACATTTGAAGGCTTGTTTCGCGGTCGCGAACGATGGTTTCGAATGTCGGGGTATAGCTCAGCCTGGTAGAGCGCCAGCTTTGGGAGCTGGATGTCGAGAGTTCGAATCCCTCTGCCCCGACCAAGCGTTCGCTCCGTGTAAGAGTCTGCGCCTGTAGCTCAACCGGATAGAGCATCGGCCTTCTAAGCCGACGGTTGCAGGTTCGATTCCTGTCGGGCGCGCCACACGAAGAGTTTTACGGTGGACGTAGTTCAGCTGGTTAGAGCACCGGATTGTGATTCCGGATGTCGTGGGTTCGAGTCCCATCGTCCACCCCATTTTGGTAAAATGTTTCAAAGGGCCGTTAGCTCAGTTGGTAGAGCAGTTGACTCTTAATCAATTGGTCCAAGGTTCGAATCCTTGACGGCCCACCAACGTAAAAACACCTGGAGAAATCCAGGTGTTTTTTTTTGCATGGCTAACGCGAGAAGGGATGCCGAATGATTATCCAAGACGGCCCGGTCGCACGCCGAGCGAAATGGGCGCTGCCGGCCTGGGGGCTTTGCGCCGTCGTCGCCGTCTATATCTTCATCGCGCTCAACCATAGCCTTTGGCAGGAAGTGCACGAGGCCCTTGAGGCGTCTCGGGGCACGTCGGGATTTTATGCCCTGAGTGTGACGGTGTGCTGTCGGCTGGTTGGCAACCTCGGCTTGACCCTCGCCCTGCTCACGTGGCCGCGCATCGGCAAGGCGTTGCTTGCCGTGCTGATCCTCGTGTCGGCAGCCAGTGCCTACTATGCGGACACCTTCGGCGTGCGCCTGAACGAAGAGATCATCCAGAGCATCTTCGAGACGCGGCGCGCCGAGGCGATGGGGATGATCACCACAGGCTCGGTGGGCTGGATTGCCCTGTTCGGCCTGTTGCCGGCCGTGCTTGTCCTGCTGATCCCGGTTCGCTTCATGCCGAAGTGGCATGGCCTTGGCTGGCGCGCTGGCATCGTTCTGTCAGCCACCACCCTGATGCTCGTGCCGCCCATGCTCGCCGGCCGCAATTACGTCTATTTCGAGCGCAACCACCGCGTGATGTACGAAGTGTTCAATCCATACGCGGCCCTCAGCGGTACGTTCCACTATTTGCAGCGCGATGTATTCCGCCCGAAGACCACGATGACGCCGATCGGCACCGATGCCACGCTTGCGCCCAATGCCACCATGGCGGCGCGCAAGCGGGTGGTGGTGCTGGTGGTGGGCGAGACGGCGCGGGCTGAAAACCAGTCATTGCAGGGCTATGCACGCGAGACGAACCCCGAGATGAAGCGGGTCGGCGCGATCTATTTCCGCGATGCCTGGTCGTGCGGCACGGCGACCACGGTGTCGGTGCCGTGCATGTTCTCGAACATGACACGCGAGAAATTCGACAAGCCCGTGGCCAAGGCACACTGGAATGCGCTGGATGTGCTGCAGCATGCCGGCGTGGACGTGTTTTGGCGCGACAACGACGAAGGCTGCAAGGACGTCTGTCTGCGCGTGCCCAACGACGACCTCACCGACGGCAAAGTGGCCGGCCTGTGTGACGCTAACGGCTGCCTCGATGACGTGCTGGTGGCTGATCTTCCCGAACGCCTGGCACGGATGCGCTCGCCTGCACTGCTGGTGCTGCACATCAAGGGCAGCCATGGCCCGGCATACTTCCAGCGTTACCCGGCCGCCTTTAATGTTTTCAAGCCCGGTTGCGACACCGCCGAGGTGCAGACCTGCAGTTATGCGCAGGTCGTTGCGAGCTATGACAACACCATCCTCTACACCGACCACATCCTGGGGCGGGTAGTGGATGCATTGAAGGCCGCCCCCGAGGTCGACAGCGCGATGATGTACCTCTCCGACCACGGCGAATCGCTGGGCGAGAACGACATCTACCTGCATGGCGCGGATTGGGACACCGCGCCAACGCAGCAGAAGCACATTCCGATGCTGATGTGGCTGTCGCCTGGCTGGGTGCGCGATGCCGGCGTGCAGCTGGACTGTATGGCGCAGCGACGCGTGCAGCCGGCGAGCCAGGACAACGTCTTCCATACCCTCCTGGGCTTCTTCGACGCCCGTACGGCGGCATACCGGCCGGAGCTCGACCTGCTGGCTGGTTGCCGGCCCCAGGCCCTCGCGGGGACCAGGGAGTAGCGAAGTGAACCACGCGAAAGAAGCGAGGCAACACGCCAGTTCGAAGCGCGGCATTGTGAGCCGGATACTTTGGTTTCCACTTCCGTGGGTACTTGGGGTGAAAACACACTTCACGGGTCGGGATGCTTCAGTCAGTAGAAGACCTGCTTGCGACGCCTACAGAAGGTTGGGCTTTCGCTGAAACAGACATCGCTGATATCAAGTCTTCAATCTCGCGCCTGGACGCTGCCGTGGCGCGAATCGACGAAACGCTTGCGCGCATGGACGAGAGGCTTTCGCATATGGCGAGCAAGGCATGGGTGTTACGAGCCCTCGTTGGCCTGCTGATCGCGATCCTTGGTGGCTCTTTCGCGCTGGCAGGCTGGATGTTGCAGCGCTTCCTCGATCCACTGGTGAAAGCGATCGGGGGCTAGTAAGTCGATCCTTGTGCCTGCACGGCGCGGCCCCTAGAATCGCGGCGCCGGCGGAGTGAAATCGTCCTTGCTCCTCGCCCCATGCGAAAGTGGCGGAATTGGTAGACGCACCAGATTTAGGTTCTGACGGGGTAACCCGTGGGGGTTCGAGTCCCCCCTTTCGCACCATTATTCCCCGCGCGGATCCTCCCGCATTGCCGGTGATGGATTTTCGGGCGACTCCGCCGCCCCACGCCCCGCCAAATACGGGATTTGATATCCTAAGCGGCTGGGGTGAAGGTCACTTCGAGGTGGTTTAACGACCACTTAAACGTAAGTGATTGAATTTATTCATATACACACACGGCGGCCCTGGGCCGCTTTAGCGCCTGCACAAGCAGGTGGTTTCGCAGGAGTCGTCATGCAGGTTTCGGTTGAGAACGTCAGCAAGCTCGAGCGCAAGATCACGGTCAAGTTTCCGGCCGATCGCCTTGAGTCGCAGGTCAGTGCGCGCATTGCGGAAATGGGCCGTACGGTCCGCCTGAAGGGCTTCCGCCCGGGTAAGGTGCCGCTGAACGTGATCAAGCAGCGCTTCGGCGCGCAGGTCCACGGCGAGGCGCTTTCCGAGCTGATCGGCAGCACGCTGCGCGAGGCGGTGGAGAAGGAAAACCTTCGTCCGATCGCCAATCCATCGGTGGAGACCACCGGCAACGCCGAAAATGGCGAGATCGCCTACACCGCCACCTTCGAAATCATGCCGGAATTCCCGGAAATCGACGTCGCCGCGCTGGAAATCAGCCGCCCGGTCGCCGTGGTGTCCGACGCCGACATCGACAAGATGATCGAGACCCTGCGTCTGCAGCGCCGCAGCTTCGACGAAGTGTCCCGGGCCTCGGCCGAGGGGGACTTCGTGATGTTCGAGTACTCAGCCCAGGCGGGCGATTACCGCTTCCCGGCCGAGGGCCTGGAGCGCGCCGGCAGCGTGCTGGGCTCGGGCAACCTGTTCAAGGCGCTCGACGAGGCCCTCACCAACCGTAGCGCGGGTGACGAAGCGACGACCGAGATCGAATTCCCGGCCGATTTCCGTAATACGGATCTAGCCGGCAAGAAGGCCCAGGTGAGCATCAAGATCATCAAGGTGCAGGCACCGAACCTGCCCGCCGTGGATGCCGACTTCGTCAAGGCCTTCGGCGTGGTCGACGGCGACATCGAAACCTTCCGCAAGGAAGTGCGCGCCAACCTCGAGCGCGAGCTCAAGGGCACCCTGATGGGTCGCCTGAAGGCCGAAGTGGCCGAGAAGCTTGCCGATGCCTACCCGAACCTGGACGTCCCCAACCTGATGGCCCAGGGCGAAGCCCGCTCGATGGCAGCAGGCAGCGTGCCGCGTGGCCAGGAGCCGCCGGCAGAGCTCGTCGCCGCCGCCGAGCCCATTGCCCGCAAGCGCGTGGCGGCCGCATTGCTCATGGGTGAAATTGCCCGGAAGAACGAAATCCGCATCGACCGCAGCCGCATGGCCGAGATGCTTACCACCATTGCCTCGACGTACGAAGAGCCCGAGAAGGTCATTGAGTTGTATAACGGTGATCCCCAGCTTATGTCGGGCCTGCAGAACCGCGTCATGGAAGACCAGGTAGCCGAGTGGGTGGCCGATCATGCCAAGACCACGGAGCAATCCCTGAGCTTTGACGAGGTCATGCGCCCGGTCGGCGGTTGAACCGCCGATCTTTAGGCTAGGGCACTAACCTCACCGGAGCGCACTTTCATGTCCATGGACCCCATCCAGAGCCTCAACCTGGTGCCCATCGTCGTCGAGCAGACCGCCCGCGGCGAGCGCTCCTACGACATCTACTCGCGCCTGCTGAAGGAGCGCGTGATCTTCATGGTCGGTCCCGTCGACGACTACATGGCGAACGTCGTGGTGGCCCAGCTTCTGTTCCTTGAGTCGGAAAATCCCGACAAGGACATCAACCTTTACATCAACAGCCCCGGCGGTTCGGTCACGGCGGGCCTGGCGATCTACGACACCATGCAGTTCCTGAAGCCCGATGTCAGCACCATGTGCATCGGCCAGGCGGCGTCCATGGGCGCCCTGTTGCTGTCGGCCGGTGCGGCGGGCAAGCGTTATTCCCTGCCGCATTCGCGGATCATGATCCACCAGCCCTGGGCTGGCGGCATTTCCGGCCAGGCCACCGACATCGAGATCCACGCCCGCGAGATCCTGACCATGCGCGAGCGCCTCAATGCCATCCTGGCGCAGCACACCGGCAAGCCCGTCGAGCAGATCGCCAATGACACCGAGCGAGACCGTTTCATGAGCGCAGCCGACGCCCGGACCTACGGGCTGATCGACTCCGTGCTCGAAAAGCGGACCGTTGAAACCATTAAATCTGCTTAATTTTTCGTAACTTAAGGCAGGTTCCCGACCCTGGTCCCAGGGTTGGGACCCTGTGCTATTCTCAAGACGTACCTCGATCCGACGCAGGACCAACAGCATGAGCGATGAGCGGCAGAGCCGTTCCAACGACAGCGGCAAGATTCTCTACTGCTCCTTCTGTGGCAAGAGCCAGCATGAAGTGCGCAAGTTGATTGCCGGTCCCAGCGTATTCATCTGCGATGAGTGCGTTGAACTCTGCAACGACATCATCCGCGAAGAGCTAGAGGAAAAGGCCGCCTCCGGTCGCACGCAGCTACCCAAGCCGCGCGAGATCATGGAGACCCTCGACCAGTACGTGGTCGGCCAGACGCGCGCCAAGAAAGCCCTGTCAGTGGCGGTCTACAACCACTACAAGCGCATCGAATCGCGCCAGAAGGCCGACGAAGTCGAACTGGGCAAGTCCAACATCCTGCTGATCGGGCCCACCGGTTCGGGCAAAACACTGCTGGCTGAAACGCTGGCGCGCCTGCTCAACGTGCCCTTCACCATCGCCGACGCCACCACGCTTACCGAAGCGGGCTACGTGGGCGAGGATGTCGAAAACATCATCCAGAAGCTCCTGCAGAAGTGTGATTACGATGTCGAGAAAGCCCAGTCGGGCATCGTCTACATCGACGAAATCGACAAGATCTCCCGCAAGAGCGAAAACCCGTCGATTACCCGTGACGTGTCGGGCGAAGGCGTGCAGCAGGCGCTGCTCAAGCTCATCGAGGGTACCTTGGCCTCGGTGCCGCCGCAGGGCGGTCGCAAGCACCCGCAGCAGGAATTCCTGCAGGTCGACACCCGCAATATCCTGTTCATCTGCGGCGGTGCCTTCGCAGGCCTGGAGCGAGTGATCCAGCAGCGTTCGGACACCACGGGTATCGGCTTCGGCGCCGAAGTGCGTAGCAAGGAGCGCACCGAGAACGTCGGCAAGCTGTTGTCGGAAGTCGAACCGGCCGATCTTGTGCGTTTCGGCCTGATTCCCGAGTTCGTCGGCCGCCTGCCGGTGGTCGCCACGCTCGATGAACTGGACGAACCGGCCCTGGTGAAGATCCTCACCGAGCCCAAGAATGCCGTTACCAAGCAGTTCAAGCGGCTGTTCGACATGGAAGGCGCGGAACTTGAGTTCCGTCCGGAGGCGCTGGCCGCCATTGCCCGTCGCGCCCTGAAGCGCAAGACGGGCGCCCGTGGCCTGCGCACCATTCTCGAGCAGGTATTGCTCGACACCATGTATGAACTGCCCTCGCTCGAGCACGTAAGCAAGGTGGTGGTAGACGACGCGGTGATCGACGGACAGGCCGAGCCCTACCTCATCTACCGCGGCAACCTGCAGCAGCAGCGGGCGATCGGCGGTGCGGAAGGTGGCGGGGACGCCGCGTAAACATCAGCTTGCATCGGCAACTCCTTGAAGGCCCCGGTGTTTCACCGGGGCCTTTTTCTTGGGCCCCGCGGCCTTGAGTCGCATGCGCGCCACCACCACTTGACGATCATGGGGCGCGCGGTTCAGTGTCGGAACCAAAGAGCCCCCGGCCTAATCCCATGGAGCCCTAGATGGCAAAGAACCAACCCGTTCCCACCAGCGGTGCCGCCCTGGATGTCCTGCCGGTCCTTCCGCTGCGAGATGTGGTGGTTTACCCGCACATGGTCATCCCGCTGTTCGTTGGCCGCGACAAGTCCATGCGTGCACTTGAGCGCGCGATGGAAGGCGAGCGGCAGATCCTGCTGGTGGCACAGAAGAGCCCGGACATCGACGATCCGGAAATCGCCGACCTGCACACCACCGGTACCCTGGCGGGCGTGCTGCAGCTGCTCAAGCTCCCCGACGGCACCGTGAAGGTGCTGGTGGAGGGGCAGTCGCGCGTGGACGTGCACGATTACGTGGATGAGTCGGGCATGCTCAGCGCGCAGGCGAGCGTGATCGAGCCCATCTACAGCAGCAACGAGCGCGAGCTCGACGTGGTTTCCCGTTCGCTGGTGTCGCTCTTCGAGCAGCTGGTGAAGCAAAGCCGCAAGCTGCCGCCGGAGATCCTGGCCACCCTTTCGGGTATCGACGATCCGTCGCGCCTGGCCGACTCCATTGCCGCACACCTCTCCGTGCGCATGGCCGACAAGCAGCGCGTGCTGGAAACCGCGGATGTCGGCCAGCGGCTGGAGCTCCTGATTGGCCTGGTCGATGGCGAGATGGATCTGCAGCAGGTCGAGAAGCGCATCCGCGGCCGCGTGAAGTCGCAGATGGAGAAGAGCCAGCGCGAGTACTACCTCAACGAGCAGATGAAGGCCATCCAGAAGGAACTGGGTGAAGGCGAGGAGGGCGGCAACGAGATCGAGGAACTGCAAAAGAAAATCGAAGCTGCCGGCATGCCCAAGGCTGTGCTTGCCAAGGCCAAGAACGAATTCAACAAGCTCAAGCAGATGTCGCCGATGTCTGCCGAGGCCACCGTGGTCAGGAATTACCTTGACTGGCTGGTCGGCGTGCCGTGGAAGAAGCGCAGCAAGGTCCGCAAGGATCTCGCGCTCGCCCAGGAAGTGCTCGATGCCGACCACTTTGGCCTGGAGAAGGTCAAGGAGCGCATCCTGGAGTATCTCGCCGTGCAGCAGCGCGTGAACGCCATGAAGGGCCCGATCCTTTGCCTGGTCGGCCCGCCGGGCGTGGGCAAGACCTCACTCGGCCAGTCCATCGCCAAGGCCACCAACCGCAAGTTCGTCCGCATGTCGCTGGGCGGCGTGCGCGATGAAGCGGAAATCCGTGGCCATCGCCGCACCTACATCGGTTCGATGCCGGGTCGCATCGTGCAGAACCTCAACAAGACCGGCACGAAGAACCCCCTGTTCGTGCTGGACGAAATCGACAAGATGTCGATGGACTTCCGCGGCGATCCGTCGTCGGCCCTGCTCGAAGTGCTCGATCCGGAACAGAACCATGCCTTCAACGACCATTACCTGGAAGTCGACCTCGACCTCTCCGAGGTGATGTGGATCGCCACGGCCAATTCGCTGAACATCCCCGGCCCGCTGCTCGACCGTATGGAAGTGATCCGCATCCCCGGTTACACCGAGGACGAAAAACTCGCCATCGCGCAGAAATACCTGTTGCCCAAGCAGCTGAAGGCCAATGGCCTGAAGCCCGAGGAGCTCAGCGTGAAGGAAGACGCGCTGCGCGACATCGTGCGCTACTACACGCGCGAATCGGGCGTACGTAATCTCGAGCGCGAGATTTCCAAGATCTGCCGCAAGGTGGTGAAGGAAATCACGCTGCGCGAGTCGGCCAAGGCAAAGAAACCGGCCAAGGGCAAAGTAGCCGCGAAATCCGCGACGGTGAAGCCGTTGGTCGTTGCCGGCAAGGCCAAGGTCGAATCGGCCAACCTCGACCAATACCTGGGCGTGCGTCGCTTCGACTTCGGCCGCGCGGAACTGCAGAACGAAGTGGGCCTGGTAACCGGGCTTGCCTGGACGTCGGTCGGCGGCGATCTGCTCAGCATCGAAAGCTCGGTGCTGCCGGGCAAGGGCAGGCTGGTGCATACCGGCCAGCTGGGCGATGTCATGAAGGAATCGATCCAGGCGGCGTTGTCGGTGGTGCGCGCACGTGCATCGTCGCTCGGCATCGATCCGGACTTCCACCAGTCGCTGGACATCCACATCCACGTGCCCGAGGGCGCCACGCCCAAGGACGGCCCCAGCGCAGGCATCGCCATGTGCACGGCGCTGGTGTCCACGCTCACCCATATCCCGGTGCGTTCGGAAGTGGCGATGACCGGCGAAATCACGCTGCGTGGCCGCGTGCTGCCGATCGGCGGGCTTAAGGAAAAACTGCTGGCAGCCCATCGTGGTGGCATCACCACGGTGATCATCCCGGACGAGAACAAGAAGGACCTGGCCGACATCCCGGACAACATCACCGGGTCGCTGGAGATCATCCCGGTGAAGTGGATCGACGAGGTGCTCAATATCGCGCTGGAGCGTCCGCCCACCCCGTTGGAGGTGAAGACCGGCGATGGCACGACGGTGGATGGCAAGAAGGACGAAGGAAAGGCAGCACCGTCGCTCACGCACTGATAGACGGTTCTGGCAAATCCGGAAAAAAGGGAGGCATGCCAACGGCATGCCTCCCTCAACATGTCCGCCATCACCTGCGCGTAACGTGCACGTGGGCTGAAAGCGTTGGTACATCTCGTATTGCGGGTGCCGGAGGCCGCTGGTATAAAGGTCCGACCGCTAGCACCAAGCGCCCGCGCAGCAAGCGCAACAGCGGCCCGCGACGTTCCCTTCGCGAACCGCTGGCCGTCCAAGTAGCCCAGGCATGCTTCTCGTCCCGAATACACCGCGGACTCTTTCACGTGATAAGGAAATAACCAATGAATAAATCTGAATTGATCGCCGATCTCGCCGAGCGCGCCGAGCTGTCCAAGGCCGACGCCGGCCGCGCCCTCGAAGCGCTGATCGATGCCGTCAAGGCCAGCCTGCACAAGGGTGAGGACGTCTCCCTGGTGGGCTTCGGCACCTTCACCGTCCGTCAGCGCGCCGAGCGTACCGGCCGCAACCCGCGTACCAACGAAGAAATCAAGATCCCGGCCTCCAAGGTCCCGGCGTTCAAGGCTGGCAAGGCGCTGAAAGATCACCTAAACTAAGTAGTCAGGTCTGCCTTTGACCTGGGTGCTTAGCTCAGCGGTAGAGCGTCGCCTTTACACGGCGCTGGTCGGGGGTTCGATCCCCTCAGCACCCACCAAAAAGTCGCGGAGTGGTAGTTCAGTCGGTTAGAATGCTGGCCTGTCACGCCGGAGGTCGCGGGTTCGAGTCCCGTCCACTCCGCCATACCCTTCAAGGGCGCCCGCGTGGCGCCCTTGTTTTATGTCCTGCTTGCGAGCGAAACCGATGCTTCATTCATTGCGTACGAAGATGGAAGGCTGGCCGACGATGGTCGTGCTCGGGGTGAGCGTCTTCGCCGTTGCCTTCTTCGGCATCGAGAATTACCTGCAAGGCGATCGCGCCAGCTACCTCGCCAAAGTAGGCGACACGGAAATCCAGCAGCAGGACTACCAGGAGCGCGTGAACAACATCCGCGAGCAGATGATGGCGCAGCAGGGTGATCGTTACGATCCGACCTATCTTGAGCAGCCGGCCACCAAGCAGAAGATCCTCGATGCGATGATCAGCCAGGCGGTGCTCCGCCAGGCCAACGGCAAGCTCGGCCTCACCGTCACCGACGCACAGGTGGTCAGTGCCATCGCGGCGGAGCCTGCCTTCCAGAGCGACGGCAAGTTCGACCAGAA
Source organism: Pinirhizobacter soli (assembly GCF_015905305.1). Classification (GTDB taxonomy): domain Bacteria; phylum Pseudomonadota; class Gammaproteobacteria; order Xanthomonadales; family Rhodanobacteraceae; genus Pinirhizobacter; species Pinirhizobacter soli. Next base: position 778,367 of record NZ_JADZLQ010000001.1, on the reverse strand, counting down.
AGCCTATAGCGCGTACCTTGCGGGCACGCGCACCTCGGCGGCCACTTTCGAGGCGCAGCGTCGCCAGGAAATGGCAACCCAGCTCCTTCCCAATGCCATCGGCCAGAGCGTGCTGGTGACCGATGCCGACATCGATCGCGTGCTGCGCCTGACCGAACAGAAGCGCGATGTGCGCCTGGTGGATATCCCCGCGCCGGCGGCGCCGAGCACGGATGTCTCCGACGCCGAGCTCAAGGCCTATTACGACGCGCACCGCGCGCAGTACATGACGCCCGAGCAGGTCACCTTGCAGTACATCGAAGTCAACGCCCGGGATCTGAAAGACGACGCCCCGCCGAGCGATGCGGACCTGCGTGGCCTGTACGAGCAGCAGAAGTCGCGTTACGTGCAGCCTGAGCAGCGCGAGGTGTCGCACATCCTGGTGAACGTGCCCAAGAACGCAACGCCCGAGCAGCAGAAGGCGGCGCTGGAGAAGGCGCGCAAGATCGCCTCCGAGGCCACCCCGGCGAACTTCGCCACGCTGGCCGGGCAGAATTCCGACGACTTGGGTTCCAAGCGCCAGGGCGGCGACCTCGGCTTCATCGAGAAGGGCGTGGCCAATGCCTCGTTCGACGCTGCGCTGTTCGCCATGAAGAAAGGCGAGATTTCGCAGCCGGTACTTTCGCCGGACGAGGGTTACCACATCATTTACCTGCGCGATGTCCGCAGCGGCGCAGCCAAGCCGTTCGAGGAAGTGCGCGGGGATATCCTGGCCAAGGCCACCGCCGACGCACACGGGCGCAAGTACAACGAAGTTGCCGGTCACCTCGCCGACGAGGCCTACCAGAGTCCCTCGTCGCTGGAGCCTGCCGCCAAGGCCAGCTCGCTGCCGCTGCAGGTCACCGAGCCGTTCGGCCGTGATGGTGGCAAGGGCATTGCTGCCAACCCGAAGGTGGTCGCCGCCGCGTTCTCCGACGACGTCCTGGTACAGGGCAACAGCTCGGGCCTGATCGACCTCGGCGACAACCATGGCGTGGTGATCCACGTCGACAAGCACACGCCGTCCGTGGCCAAGCCCTTGTCCGACGTGCAGGCTGCCGTGCGCCAGGCCGTGATCGACGACCGCATCATCGCGCAGGCGAAAAAGCAGGCCGACGACCTCGTTGCCCGCGCGCAGAAGGGTGAAGACCTCACCGCCATCGCCAATGCCGCCCACGGGCAGGTCAAGACTGTCGCCGGTGTCACCCGTGGCGCACAGGACCAGCCGCCCGCGGTGGTACAGGCGATCTTCGCCCAGTCGCGTCCCGCCGACGGCAAGCCCGCGCTGGTGGCGGTGCCGATGGAGAAGGGTGCCTACACCCTGGTGGCCGTGGACAAGGTCGTCGATGGCGATACCTCGAAGATCACCGCCGAAGAGCGTGCAGGCTTCCGCCAGCAGATGGGGCAGGCCGTGTCCGCCGCGCAGACGCTGGGCTTCATCGAGGCAATGAAGGCCAAGACCGAGGTCAAGATTTCCAAAGACCGCCTCTAACGGGGCGGTATCACGGGGACAGGCGCAACACCTGTCCCGGTTTCACCTTGTCGCTGGTCAGGTGGTTCCAGGCCATCAATTGCTTCACCGTTACCTTGTTGGCGTGGGCAACGTGCGACAGCGTCTGGCCACTGGCCACTTTCACCGAACGCGGCTTCCCACTGGTCTTGCCTTGTGCTTCGGTGTCGTCCACCGGTGCTGCGATGCTGGCAGGGCTCGGCTGGCGTCCGCTGGCGGCTGCCTCGCGGTAAGCCTCGGCTGCCGCCGATGGCATCAGGATCGTGGTATTGGCCTGGGCATTGGCCGAGGTATGCGCGGGATTGAGCGCCAGTACGCGGTCCACCGGCATCGACGACAGCTCCGCCACCTGGCCCACGGTCTTTGTGCCGGACACAGTCACTTTCTCAAGCGATCGCTTTGCATCCACGGGCGGCAGACGCACGCGGAAACGTTCGGGCTGACGCACCACGCAGGCGATCGCCAGGAGCTTGGTCAGATGCTCGCGTGTTACCGCCTTCATGGGCATCTTCGGCACCGCTGGTTGCGCGGGCGGCACGCCATATTTGTCCACGGCCTTGCGAACGTTGAATTCACCGGCGTTGAAGGCCATGGCCACCAGGCGCCAGTCGTGCAGTTCATCGTGGTAGCCGGCCAGCATCTTCATCACCGCATCGGTGGAGGCGGCGGTGTCCAGCCGTGCGTCGTAGCCCTTGCGCGACGGCAGGCCCATGCTGCGCGCGGTGGAAGGCACGATCTGCCATATCCCCGCCGGGCGGCCTTTCTTGCCTTTGACCGGCTGAAACGAACTTTCGATCCAGGGCAGCAGCGCGAATTCGCCGGCTACGCCGTGGGCCTGGGCGGACTCCTTGGCGTACTCGACCACGGGCAACACGGCGGCGAGCTGTTCTTCGAAACGATCCGGCCGCTGGGTGAAGGTGCGCGCCCATCGGGCCACGCCGTCGTCGGAATCGCAGCCATCCATCTGGAAGCTCGCGCGCATCTCACCCCAGAAGTCCGTCACCACCGGCGCCGCCGGTGCAGGCGTCGCCATCAACGGCGGCGCAGGGTGCATGGCGGGCGTTATGTTGATCGGCGGTGCACTGGGCATCACCGGTGCAGTGGACGAGCAGGCGGCCAGGGCCGTCGCCAGGGTAGCGGCCAGGGCGGTGCGCAACGGATGGTTCATCGAAAGGTGTCCTTGGCGTTGCGCAGCGCGGCGAAGCGGGACACGCGATCGTGGGCATCAGCCTGGCGGGCGGCCCAGGCGGCGATGGCATCACTATCGGTGCGCAGGAAAGGATTGGCCGCGCGCTCCATGCCCATGGTGCTTGGCACGGTCGGCTCGCCGCGCAAGCGTTTGCCGTCGACGTCCTTCGCGCGTGCTTTCAGCGCGGCATTGTCGCCGTCGATGGACAGCGCGAAGCGCGCGTTCGTCTGGGTGTATTCGTGGCCGCAGCAGACCAGGGTGTCGTCGGGCAGCGTGGCCAGGTGATCGAGGGAATCAAGCATCTGGGCCGGCGTGCCTTCGAACAGGCGGCCGCAGCCCAGGCTGAACATGGTGTCGCCGCAGAAGAGCAAGCCTTCGCCCGCATAGGCGATGTGGGTGGTGGTATGGCCGGGCACGGCCATCACTTCGAAGCGCGCGGCGGGCAGGGCAAGCGTCACCACGTCGCCGTGACCCACGCGACGATTGGCGTGCGGGATGCGCTCGTCGATCGGGGCGATGACTTCCACGTTGCGTCCCAGGCACAGTTCCGCGATGCCTCCGATGTGATCGGGGTGATGATGGGTGATCAGGATGCTTCGCAGGGTCAGCCCACGGCCGGCCAGCACGCGCTCGACGGGAGCGGCCTCACCCGGATCCACCACGGCGGCATTCCCGGCCGCGTCGGCAAGAAGCCAGATGTAGTTGTCGACAAGCGCCGGGATCGGTTCAGGACGCAAAACGAGCACTCGACGGGCGGCCTTGGCCGCGGGGCCGCCGGACTATATCAGCGCCCCGCCAGGCCTCTTGTTATCAACACGTTAACCCGTTCAGGTCGCCGAATCCTGCGTCGGAGCCGATACACTTGGCGCCAGGACATGAGTCCGTCCTTGCCAAAGCACCCACGCCGATGCCACAGCTGCCCCCCGACCTCTACGCCTTGCCGCCCATGCGCGCGTTGCTGGCCAGCGAGTCGGCGGTGCTGGCGCCGGAACTGGCGCGCTCCACCGGCGACCACGCGCTGCACATCGCACCGGTGCCCGAGATCGTCCCACCGCCGCTGCCTTTGCTCGGACGCTGGGCACGCCTGCACCTGGCGCGCGGCGGCTGGCAGGGCGACGTACAGGCTCGCGCCAACGAACCCCTGCCATTCCAGGACGACGCGTTCGGCGTGGTGGTGCTGCGCCACGCCGTCGAAATCGTTCCCGATGGCGACGACCTGATCGCCGAGGCCGCCCGCGTGCTCGCGCCCGGCGGCTTCCTTGCGATTACCGGCGTTCACCCGGTGAGCGCCTGGGCGCCGTGGTTCCAGTGGCGCGCCCGTGGCACCCGGGCCAGCCTGCGCCAGCCAGTGATGCTGCGCTCGGCCTGTGGCCGTGCGGACTTGCACGTTATTGCCGTGCACCGTGCCGGCCAGGTGTTGCCGTCCATCACCACGGGCGAGGGCAGCAGCCTGGCGGGCGGGGCGTACATCCTGCTGGCACGCAAACAGCGCGTCGCCGCCACACCGCTACGCGTGATCAAGGCTGTCAACGCACCGGTGCAGTCCGGTAGCCTTGTATCTGGCGCGCGCCGCGCGGCGCGCTGAACTACCGCATGAAGGAAAGCATGAACGAAGTTGAAGCATTCACCGACGGCGCCTGCCTCGGTAATCCGGGCCCCGGTGGCTGGGCCGCCTTGCTCCGCGCAGGCACTACCGAGCGCATGGTCGCCGGCGGCGATCCGGCCACCACCAACAACCGCATGGAACTGATGGCCGCCATCGGCGCCCTGGAGGCACTGACGCGCCCCTGCCAGGTACGCCTGACCACCGACTCCCGCTACGTGATGCAGGGCATCGAAGACTGGATGCCCCGCTGGATCGCCAACGGCTGGAAAACCTCCGACAAGAAGCCGGTGAAGAACCAGGATCTCTGGCAACGCCTGTCCGCTGCCAAGGCGCCGCACAGCGTTCGCTGGCAATGGGTGAAGGGACACAACGGCCACGTGGAGAACGAGCGCGTGGACGAAGCCGCGCGCGAGCAGGCGCTGGTGTTCAAGGACGGCGGTGTGGCCGCATGAGGCAGATTGTCCTTGATACCGAAACCACGGGCCTGGAAGTACGCCAGGGTCATCGCCTGATCGAAATTGGCGCGGTGGAGTTGCTTGAGCGCCGGCCCAGCGGCCGCACCTTCCATACCTATCTGAACCCCGGGCGCGCCATCGACGAAGGTGCGCGCGCCGTGACCGGCATCGAGGATGAGTTCCTTCTCGACAAGCCGAAATTCGCCGAGGTGGTTCACGATTTCCTGGACTTCATCAGGGGCGCGGAGCTGATCATCCACAACGCCAGCTTCGACGTTGGCTTCCTGAATGCCGAGCTTGCCATGGCGGGCGACTACGGCAAGGTGACCGATCACGCCACCGTGCTCGACACCCTGGTGATGGCGCGCGAACGCTACCCCGGGCAGCGCAACAGCCTGGATGCACTGTGCAAGCGCTTGGGCGTGGACAACACCCATCGCGACCTCCACGGCGGCCTGCTGGACGCGCAGCTTCTGGCGGATGTGTACCTGTACATGACCACCGGCCAGGTGGTGCTGGACCTGGCCTTCGACGCTGGCGCGCCTTCGCGCAACCACGTATCGCTGCAGGGCTTCACCATCACAGCTCGGCCCAAGGTGCTGCGTGCCAACGAAGCGGAAGCTGCGCTGCACGAGCAGCGGCTGCAGGCGATCGACAAGGCATCGAATGGTGCCACGGTGTGGCGTACGTTGGTCGATGAATCGGTGGAATCTGGCCAGTCGGTGGCCTAGCCGCGGTGTTTCAGCCGTGCCGCACCAGGATCGCGGTGACGTTGTCCCGGGCTCCGCCATCGAGCGCCGCCAGGATCATTTGCTCCACCGCTTCCTGCGCGCCGAGCTCCGTGCGCGTGCCGATGGCTTGAAGCTTTGCATCATCCACGATTTCGGTAAGCCCGTCGGTACACAGCAGCAAGCGCATGCCCGACGTCCAGGTACCCCGGCACATCTGCACATAAAGTTGCTCGTTGCCGGTGACGCCCAGCGCCTGGTTCATCACCCCGCGCGGGGCGACCGTATCGCGTGACTCCGGCCACTCGCCTTTTTCCGCCAGGGCCTCGGCCAGCTTTCCGTCATGGACCAGCCGGCAGAGTTCACCGTCGTCGACATAGATGCGGCTGTCGCCTACCCAGGCGGCCTCCCAGCCACCGTCCGTCAGGCGCACCGCGGCCACCGTGCTGCCCATCGGCCGGGCGTGAGGCAGGTTGCGGGTATGCATCAGCAGTTCATCGTTGGCGGCCGTCAGCGCCGACAGTAGGGACTGCCCCCGTGTCACCCGCTCCACCACGCCGTCGCGCACACTGGCCGAGGCCAGTTCCCCATGCCGGTGCCCGCCCATGCCGTCCAGCACCAGGAACAGGCCCAGGGCAGGGTCCGCGTAGTAGGTATCTTCGTTGCGCGACCGGGCCATCCCCGGGTGCGTGCCGTGCCCAAATTCGATCATGGAAGCGTCGTTTCATTCATTTACAGGCGGAAATCCCCGCCCAAAGGGGAGGATGCCCCACCGCCCGGGAGTTGTCACGGATCACCCGCCCCCGTATCATTGCGAGCTCGACGCGGCATGCCCGTGCTCGACGACCAAAGGAGAGGTGGCAGAGTGGTCGAATGCGCCGGATTCGAAATCCGGTTTAGGTTTAGGCCTAACGTGGGTTCGAATCCCACCCTCTCCGCCAGACGCGAAAAAGCCCTGCAAGTGCAGGGCTTTTTTGTTGGCGGAGACATAACGTCCAGGGTCACAAATCGGGTCACACGAGGCCGCCGGGTCGCCATACCTGGCCGCATCGGTCTTGCCGTCCCAATCGGGTGAGGCGCTGTCGAACTGGGCGCAAACGACGACCACATCACCTGTTGACCTGTACTCAATAGGGTCTATGGCGCACGGGGTCGAGCGGTACGCAAAGTGACGCTTGGCGAGATCTAGGTAGTTTGCCGGGGTTTCATTGAAGGCGCCCCCATATTCCGGACACCCCAGATGATTTCAAAGACGCTGTCCTCGCGAACCTTGTCGGCGAATGGCGCCTTTGGGGCCACATCCGGCAACGGAGAGCGAACTGCCAAGGGCGACAAGAAGACCAACCGCTAGAGTGCAGATTCGCATCCCGGCCAAGGTGTCGAGTCATCCCCACAGTCAGCCGCCCTGAGCCGGACCGGGGTTCCGGAGCCCTTCCTAGCCGTCATTCACTGGCGCATACCCTTTTTGGGGAGTGGCTCACTTCTAAAGGTCATCTCCATGCTGCTTAAATTCCAAGGATTTTCTTGTTGGATAGAACTGCTTTTTCTCTGGACATTGATAAAAAATCGTCCCATGGATGCCGTTTGCCTCAGCCTTGGCAACGGGGCGGCTCCATGCCGGGTTGATCACTCTAGCCGCAAGGTCATCGCCAAGACGCTCAAAAAGCTCATCTGCAAACTCGATATCTCGGCCGTCCGGAAATATCAGTTCGAACTCCTTATCCGTGAGGGCAAAAATGCTGTAGGTACAGTTGATGGCATCATCGATGACCTGCATGTTTTTCATCCGAATACTTACCTTTGCGGGAGGATGTTTTTATTGCGGGAAGATGTTTTTATTTCCGCCGCCGGGTGTCTGTACATCCCAGTGTGGACCACCATGGGCTCGGCCACCGGGTCCCGACGGGCACCACACCTTACCGCTCTTGTCGAGCCATCCCCATGCAGAGCCACCCCGGCCAGGGTTGGGATTCGGTACCCACTGCGGGCCACCCTTCGGCGGAACGTATCCGTCTTCTGGTGTCGGCAGCCCGGGCGCTTTTGGACCGTCCTTATCGTAAGCATTCTCAGGCGGCTTGGCATAGACGGGATTGTTGGCCTGCGCTTCTACCCAGTCGGCAAAGCTCCCCAGGGCGCCGAAACCAGCGGCACCGACTGCGGCGCCTCCAGCGACAATTGCGCCGTCTGCAGGGATTGCTAGGCCGGCGGTCCCATAGTCGGCGCCGATAGCCAAGCCGCCGCCGACAATGGCCCCCGTTGCTGCACCCCATCCAGCCCATGAAACACTCCGTGGAACCCCGCCTGTCGGGTCAATGAAGTTGAGCGGAGATTGCATGGCGTATGCGTAAAGATTGACGCCGCCATTGAACCCGGAGGGGTCGTTCTGCAGATACCGTCCTGTGGCGGCTTCAAACGTCCGTTGGCCGTTGTCGACAAGACCGGACTCCACATCGAAGTACTGGCCTGCATAACGCAGATTGAGGGTCAGGCCTCCGGCGGGCTGCTGCTCGCCGTACGGATTGCCCTGGTAGGGCCATTGCCACACCACGGTCGTTCCCGTCGTGACGGCCCTCGGTGTATTGAGGCCATCGGCATGGATGTAGGAGATGGAAGTGCCTTGGGACCCGGAATCGAACAACGCAACGGGAAGGTCATCGACCCAGACATAGTCCCGGTTGGCGGTTCCCTGCTCGGAAAGCAGCTCTCCCGACACCCCGGTGTTGAACCGCTCGGTTGTTGAGGAAGGAGTGGTCGCAGTCTTGCTGACACGCTGGCCGAAGGCGTTGTAGATGTACGTACCAACTGTCTGCCCGGCCGCCTGGACGACCGTGAGGCGGTTCCGGCCGTTGTACCCAAGACCAAGGTTCTGTCCGGCTGCGACCACGGCACTCGTGTTGCCGTTAGCATCGAAAGTTCTGGCCCCCGACCCGACCACGTTGAGCCGGTGCGTCCCGGTCTGGTAGCCGTAGGTGCCGGTAGCGAGGCCTGCCGCGACCTTGGACAACCGGTCACCAGAGGCATTGTAGGTATAGGCCTCGACCGGAGAGCCGCCGTCCGAGAGGTCCGTCAGATGATGGAGCGCGTCATAGCTGAACGTTTCATCGGCGGGTGTTGCACCGGGAGACTGCCCCAGGGCGACAATGTTTCGCCCGGCATCACGCGCGACGTGAAGTGAGAACGCCGGACTGGAGACATCTGACACCTCGTAGTTTAGGTCATATGTGCGTGCAACCGTCTGGCCGTTTCCGAGCTGGTACGACAACACCGTGCCGAAGGGCAGGTAGGTGATGCCCGAAACAACGGTCGTTGCGGCACCCCCGAACGGGGTGAACATCGCGGATGCAATCCTTCCATTCGCGTCCCGCGTATAGACGACCATGCCGCCGTCCGGATAGGTCTGAGACTTGACTCGGTTCGCTGAGGTGTAGGCAAAGGACGTCTTGTCCGTATTTGTGCCGAGCGCCTGGAACCTTGAGGTGACGTTCCCGCGTGCGTCGTAACAGTAGGTCGTGGTCACATTGAGCTCGACCACACGTGTCAGCCTTCCGACTGGCTCTGAATTCACACACCCGGTGACCGAGTTGGCCTCGTCATAGTGGTAGCTGACATTCAGCGACGTATCCACATAGGATGTCGAGGTTTGTCGGCCTAGGGCATCGTACGCGCGGGTTGCGGTGATGGCCCGGGCGTCGGTGTGCACCAGTCCATTGCCCGCCGCATCAAATGTCTCACTCGACATTCCGGCATCAGGACTTGTGGTGCTGGTGGGATTGGAAAGGCCATCCAATGGCGTCATGGTTGTCAGGCCAGCCGCATCAGTCAGGCTCGTCAGCGCATCTTTTGCGTCATATCCATACAAGGTCTGCGCATTTTTGGTGGAAGCATTGGTGCCGTTGTAGTCGTTGGTGACAGCCTTGACCCGGTTGAGTGCGTCGAAAGCCTGGTTGGCCTGTACGCCCAGCGCATCAGAAAAGTGCACGAGGTTTGCATTTCCGTCATAACTGTCAGCGTAGTCGGCGCGGAAATTCTGCTGATTCAGGCCATCCGTCACGCCGATAAGCTTGCCCGAAACATCAAATGCCCTCGTCACCTTGCGGACCACCGCGCCAGTCGTGTTGTATGTCACTTCGGCAGTGCGGTTTCCAGCGGCGTCCAGCGTGTAGTGAACATGACTGCCCAGCGCATCAGTCACGTCGGTGAGCCGGTGGGCCGCATCATAGGTGTAGGTAGCGAAAACATTGTCCGCGTCGGTTACCTTATTGATGTCTCCCATGGCGTCGTAGCCATAGGTTGTCACGGCGCCACCGATAGTCTTTGTCAGCACCCATCCGCGCGGCGTATAGGTGAAGTCTGTGTTGGTGCCATTGGGGTCGGTGATGCGGGTGACGCGCCCATTTGCGTCATAGGATGCAATCGTTGTCTTTTGGCCCAGCGCGTTGTTGACCTGGTACAGGTCGCCCGCCTGGTGGCATGCCGCGCCGGGTGTCCCGCAACCCGTCATACTGCTGGATGTGTAATAGGAGTAAGTCGTGACGTCCGTGACATCTGTCCGGGGGCCATCCATGGTCAGGACAAGTCCAATCAGCGGACAGTTCGCCGAAATTGCATCGCAGTAGGTGTACGTCGTCCGCCTTACACCATCGGGCGGCGTCCCTGTGGCGGCACAGGCATACGTGCCTGCCTTGACGGGGTCGATGTCACACTGGGCGACGGGTTGCCCACGGAGGTTGTAGATCCACTCCCGCTTGGTAACCAGATTTCCGGCCGCGTCCTTGAGTGTGTGAAGTGTCGGGCGACGGAAGGTGCTATCCCAGACGACGTCTGTGGTCCGCTGAACTGCGGTACCCGACCCCTCAACCATCTCTGCGAGAAGGCCGGAGGAAGAGTAGGTAACCTGGGTCAAGTTGCCATTGAAATCCGTATAGCTCGACGGATACCCATTGGCGTCGTAGGTGCGGCTCTGCCATTGGGTGCCACAGGCCGGCTTGCAGGTCGCATCGTAGTTGGCGGTGCGGATATGTCCATTGGGAGCCAGGAATGTCTGCGTTGCGCCGCCGCCCAGGGCAAAGGTAATGCCAGAAGAGGAAGCGTTGTAGCTGATGGTGGTTTGCCCGGCACCGCCGGCGAGGGACGTAAATGTCGCCCGGCCGAGGCCATCGAACGACGTGCTCTCAAACCGGCCGCCCGCCTCGTCGATGATGCCCGTCATGGCCGAAGGCAGGTTGTTGCCACCTGTCAGATTCTGCTCGTTATAGAGGTACTGGCGGACTTTCGTGTCCGGGTACTGGACGGTGGTCAGGTTGCCCGTGCTGTCGTAACCGTAGACGAACGTGCCGCCATCCGGCTGCGTCATCTGGTGAAGATGACCCGCGCTGTCGTACGTAAAATTGAGTGCCCGGCCATCGGAAGCTGTGGCAACGAGAAGAAGGCCAGACTTGGGTGCAACAGCCGGGTCTGTCAAGGTGGTGCTGTAGGTCAGAACAATCCCTTGACTGTTTTCGTCGGCCACGGATTGCAAGAGTCCGGACGCGTCGTAGGTCTCGATGTGATGCAGCAAGGCGACGTTGAGTGTGTAGCCGGTGGGAGTGCCGTTGACGTCGTCGGTCTCGACAAGCGTGTCTGGGTTGTCAACATCGGAGTTCCACTCGGCCCCTGACCGCGTAAACCTTTCTGAACGGCCATCAGGGCGTGAAGCGCTGACCGCTGAAGGCCCAGCACTGCCGCTCATGACTGTCAGGGACCTGTCGAAGGAGTGGCGCCAGCGCATTCCCATGCTGGTTGAAACAACCGAAGGGTCGCTGTTGTAGAACCTTCGAAAGGTCAACCAGTCGCGCGCATTGAAATCGGTGGCCTGTAGAACCTTGTTGCCGGTAGCAACGTTAATGGGGTCGCCCGCAAGAGGCGCGCCCATCGCATCTTCATTTCCTGAATTTTCAGTGCCTGTACTTGTGTCAGCGGATGCGTCACCTTCACCGCAAGAGCAGTCTGAACCACCGAGGTTTCGAGCTGGGTCAGTATTGTAAGACGTGGCAACGACTCGCCCCCAGCCGCCACAGGTTGAGCCGACAAGGGGCATCGTCACAACTTCACCAAATATGCCGTCAGCGTTATCAGGGGTATACGGGTCTGTCATTGTCTGCGTGTACGAGCAGCCAGGAAAAGCACTCGGATAAACGTTCTGATAATCAGCCCACCATGCGGCAACTGCTGTTCCGATGTCGCCGAACGGTCCGTTGTTGTTGTATCCGTATTGCATATACGGTGCACCCCAATAAGGAGGACCGACCGGTGGTGTCGTTCCTGCCATCGATGAGGTGCCAGCGTGTGGAACGCTCAAACTTTGTCTTACGGGTATGAAGTTGGCGCCGGCCGTTGAGGAACCAGATGCGGGCGAAAAGGCAGCAGATGCAGCCGCCCAATCGACCACACAAGCGAGTACAAGCGTAAGAACGCCTTTTAGAATCAGCTTCATTTCTTTCCCCTGCGCTTGACCACCGTGCCGAAACATCCTGGACAGGCGTCCGGATGCCGCGCAGATATACCAAACGTGGTTCCCGGGCGCTGTAGGCGAATGCCTACAAACGTGTCATCCATCGATGGATGTGCACTGCCTCACAGTTCGGACATCTTTTCGCAATTTCCTGCGAACCCCAAAGGTGGTAGTCGGAGTTCCATTGCGGGCGGTGGCTACAGTTAAAGTGCGTATCAACAGGAAACGGACGATGGGGTTGTGGTTACCGCTGCTCTTGCCTGTCTCCGATACCCGGGGTTGGGGAGACTGGATGTGGGCGCAACTGAGTCCGAAGATACGAAGGAAACTCGGTAACCCTTAAAGTCTTGCACTCATTGCGTGTATCAGCACGGCGTAACTTGCGACCAGCAGGACAAGCTTTGAATAGAAAAAGCACGTATGTGGATAATTGAGCCAGGCCGGGGCATCGGCAATGTTGTCGGTTCCTTCTTTTGCGCCGGTCTTTTTTTCCTGCCGGCTGGTAAACAGCTGCCACTCCAGACTTCCGGCAATGTAATGGAGCAAGTCGGCCAGCAGCGTCAGGACAAGTAGGAAGAGGGGGAGGACGAGGTCGTCAGGCACTAGATTGCTCGTGCCCCCGTTCTTGAAAATCCAGATAACGGCAATCCCCGAGAACCCAAGCTGACGGGTTATCTCACTTGCCTTGCTGGTAAAGAGATCTCGGTTCTCCCAGGCTTTTTTCAGTTCCATCAGCCTACCCTTTTCGGCCCGCCGCCGTTGCCTGAGCCGTCCCTTGAACTCGTAGAGGCGCCCGACCGGCGTGCGGCGCTCTTTCTGGCTGTTTTTCTTGCCGCCTTTTTCGCCGTCTTTCTGGCAACAGTCTTCTTCGCCGCCGCCTTTCTGACGGCCTTCTTCGCGATTCCTCTCTTGACGGCCTTCTTGACGGCCTTCTTGACGGTTTTCTTGACGGCCTTTTTTGCAGCTTTCTTCGCCGTCTTGCGTACGGAGGCTTTTCTCGATGCGACAGCCATGTCTGTCTCCCCTGTAATTGACTATTTCAGTCTAGACGCGGATTTATTGACTCGCAAGGGAAGTGTTATCGCAAATGCATATTTATTTAAATCCATGAAACCAAGCTAATTTAGAGCCATCTCTCTCTTCAATCGACATCATCCCCGTCTGGAACCCCCTTCCAAGCCCCTCTTGACCCCACCCAAAACCTAGTACAACAGAGTGTCGCAGCAGCCAGTTTTTATATGCGTTTTCTTACATTGAGCAGGAGGCCCACCCATGCACATGGAGTTGCAACGCCAACTGCAAGACGCCGCCTGAAACGGTGACCACCTCACGGTTGAGGGCTTGCTCACCCTGCCGCACGTCCGGGCCTCTGCGGACCTATGGACCGCCCTGCTACATGCCGCTCATAGGGACCACGTCCGCTGTTTGGTTCTAGCAATCAAATGCTGAAGGATCTCGGGCGCCTCGCCTGAACTTTTCACCGACCGCTATTCCGGATGGCAGAACGATTCGGTCAGCGGCAAATCCGCCCATAGACCGGCTGCCAATACGACCGATTCAACAAGGGCCCCTGATTGGGCCCTTGTTTTTGGCCGACATCAAGGCCTCGCCTACGCCGCCGCACGGCTGCTTCTGCGAGCCCTCAGGCGTGTTTTGTTATCAAAAAGGGCGTCGTCGATATAGGGGAGTTCCGACACCTTGGGTACCCTGAGGTCGTCGGAAAAAATGAAGACCTCACGACCCTGGTATACCCTTGAGGCATTGTATTGAAGGTCGTACAGAAACGACCGGCGCTTTTTATAGTAGGCCAGAATCTCAGGCGCGCTGTCGTACGAAACCATCCATTTGTGTCGCACCTTTGCCTGGATGTATTTGGCGATGCGCTCGTGGTCATCCGGTCCATATGAATTGAGATACAACCGGCTGGCTTTCTCAAAATACGGAGGGTCGCAGTACACCAACGTGTCATCCGGAAGGCCGCCTACGTGGTCCGTCATGAATCGTTCGGCATCCCAGTTCTTGACCACGATGGAAGATTTACGGTCCGCGATGGTTTCTATGCGCCGGATAAGCTCATTGCGAGTGAATCGGGCATCCATCTTCCAGTTGCCGGTCTGGTCGAGGCCTCCAATGACGCCGCCTGACAGAACACCGGAGCGGTTGCAGCGATTGAGGAAAAAGGCGCTGTATCCGACCTCAAGGAGGGTGTGCCCCTTTGGGTTCCGGACGATGTCTTGCCGTTTCCTCCATTCCTTCACAGTCAGGGATGCCGAAGCAATCATGCTGTTTAGGGCATCGGTTTCCTTCAACACCGAGCGCCAGAAAGCATAGATGGGCAACGCCGAATCGTTGAGGTGAATCTTGCGCACATGCTTCCGTAGGAGAAGCTCCAGAGCCACCCCGGCGCCACCAGCATAGGGCTCTGCATACTCACCCCCAATCATGTTGTTGGCTTCGAGGACTTCTACCACGAAGGGGGTGAGTTTCTGCTTGCCACCTGGGTAGCGGAGTGGTGTGTGGTATCGGGTTGCCATGGCTACCGCCGCCTCAGTTCATCGCTTCAAGGAGCGGAAAGACATTTCCGAACAACACCACGATGTCGCCGGACCGCAGGGAGAAATTCGGGTTATGGACAAGCTGGTTCATAGATGTCACGGATAGGAGTCCATCATTGCGGCCAAGTTCGGTCATGGCCCCATGGAGATGCTTGAGTGCTTCCTTGTCGTTCTTGTCATTCGTTAGATGCTTGGTGATGTCCCGGAGGACTTCAACCAGCGGCCTATCCCGCCCGTCCTTGGCCGCCTTGAGGCCAGCAGCCTTGTGGTCGGTGCAATAGGCTTTTGCTGACACCTCAAACATGCTTCGAAGCAGAAAACAGAAAGCAATCGGGTTTTTATCGAGGTTGAGCTCCAGTAGCTCGCTTTGGAGGGACACAACCTTTTCACGGTTTTTACCCCTGGGAGTGAAGGCCCGAAGGACACGTTTGACCCGCCGAGGGTCGTTCATTGCAACGGCCTTGAGGCCTTTTCCCTGCCCAGGAGCGCCGCCCGCTCCAGGACCATTGGCCCCTCCGGAGTTGTCGCCACTAGTCCCGCCCCCAGATTTGCCGCCCTTGGTTCCGTCCCCAGGGTTGCCGCCCCCGCCAGCAGTTCCTCCCGAACCACCCTTGTCCGGCAGCGGCGGAATGCCATAGGCCGATGCAAAATCTGTCTTGCGGATGGTGTCGAAGCCCAGCTCCTGCTGGCCGATATCCTTGATGATTTCTTCCAGCTCGGTACGGTTCTTGATTCTCGGGTAAGTCTTGGCAACATCGGGGCTGTTGGCACAGCCCAAGCGGATTGCGATGCGCTTCATCGCCTCTTCAAGGACGGTAAGGTGGAAATCACCCGCCCACCGTTGAGCCTGCTGGGCAGTGAGGTTCTTGCCCTTATTCAAGTACTTTTCAAGAAGGTCGAGGGCTGGCTCGGATGTTCCGTTCTCGGTCCGGTTGTGCCTGGCCTTTGCCACTGCCGTCCATTTGTCGCGTCCTGCCTTTTCACCCTTGCCGTGGGTCAGGCTGCGGATGCGGTTGACGACCTCGGTTTCGTCGGGGCCATAGATGGCCGTTGGAACGTTGGCGTTATCTTTTTTCCAACCCCTTGGCAAGGACTGAATGGCGCCCAGAATGCTTGCGGGAACCGGGAGGCCCTTCGTCGGAATCAAGCCATGGATGAGCTTCAGGGCAGAGATGCGACGGTTTCCTTCTTTGACGACAAGGGCAGCGCGCGGGCCCGTTCCTTCCTTCTGCACCAGGATGTTTTCCGTGGGCAGGTAGCCATCATCGAGCAGGCTCTGGGTCAATGCCCAAAACCAATCTGGGTTCGTGGCGATAATCGCTTCGACGGCGCTGCGCTCATCTGGCTGCGGTAAGGTCCGGTAGTTGCTCAAATCAAGATTCAACTGCTTGACCGGCGTAAGCGCGGTAACTGGCATATCCCTGTCCTCCCCCTGTTGACCGCCGGAGTTTACCCGAGCTTACGGGGTAGGGACTGGCTTCAGGTTTACGGCACCCCGGAAGGGTTAGATCCTCGCTGGCATCCCGCCCAAGCCTCCTTGGCCCGTTTCCAGAACCTGGGACGACCGAATGTGGCATCCGCAATTTTCGATGCACGTTTTCTGACATCGTAAGGCGAGGGTGAATCTAAAGGAACTCTGGAGTCTGCCGCTATGCCTGTACCAATGCGGACAGGCGGGGAATGGAAATGCAACACCTTTCGGCGTACCTGATGGAGATTCCGGACCTCAACGAGGCAGAGGGGCGGGTGCTTTATCAAGAAATCGATTCGGTGGTCGATTCTTGGCTCAACAGAAAAGGGGTCGCCGACCTCTCTGCCGACAAGTCAACGTTTGTCTCGAAGACCGAGGGGCAGACCGGCTCCGTAACGCAGGCGTTCTTCTCGAACGACCAGGGCGATCTCAGGGAAGTTATTCTGGAGGAGCCCACATACGACGGGCATACCTTCAGGACGGCCCTCCGGGTTGTCCGTTCCTCACTGAGGGTAGTTGTGTATCTGACTTTGGCGGCGCGGAACAGCCACAGCATCATCCGGCCCGGGTTCGTTGTCCCACGGTGTCCCGAAATCATCCACAAGATTCGTGGCCTCCGTGATGACTGGAGCCTGGGAACCACGAAGCTGGGCGCTGGTGGTGTCATCGACTTTACCGAGGAGGCCGACGGCATCAGGCTGGCCAGTAGCATCCTGTCGCCTCGCCGGACCATGCCTATCGTGGCGGTTTCGGTCGATGAAGGTGAAGAGCGATGGCCGGGGCTGTCCAAGCAAATTGCCCGGGACCTCTCGGCACTCGCCACCTTGGTCCGCCTCAGTGAGGAAGCCAGCTGGGGATTAACGGACGAAGTTGGCAGCAGACTGTCCTGCTTCAACGGCGCGGTGCGCCTCTATTGGCCCGTTCTGAAGGGCACAGTCGAGCATAGGGTGCCGGGACGGGTCTGGACCCCCGACCGGTTGAGTAACCTCGACAGGGATGGCGAGGGGATGGAGAAGTTGAGGGACCAGCTTCGCATGACCGTAATGAGCGCGGCGGCCCTTGGCGTCGAGCCTCCCTTTGAAATCCAGGAGATTCGCAGCCACCGGGCAAGGATGCGCATCCGGAAGCTGGAGGAGGACGGAAAGTCCACAGCGGAGGAGCTGGTCCTCGCCCAGGAGTTTTTGAAAGAAAACGAAGAATTGCGGGAAGAGATAAAGGCTCTCCACCAAGTCATTGCCCAGATGAAGGGCGGGTACGAGGTGGAGGGAAACGCTGTCGATGAACCGGAGGAGGCTGGTGAGGCCAATGCCGGGGAGGAGAGTCCCGAACCTCAGCCCGGGGAAACCCGGTTCTACAAGAAAACCCATTCTAAGCCCGGCTACGACGTCCTGGTTCAGGTTGCCGATTGCGGCCATAACAACTGGGAGTCGGCACACAGCGCCCACAAGGCCCGGAAGGGATTGATTCGACTCGAAGGCAAAGACGACTGGACGCTCCTCAACCATTGCGCCACTTGTACAGGGGGTGGTCGCTGGCGCGTCCGCTGGTGACGGCTTGCCGAAGCCAAGCCGGGGTCTCAGAATCGGGGTCACAACCCAAACCACCGACTTGGGGCCTGAAAGCGTTGGTAGGGGTGGGGTCTAGCGTCTCCCAACCACTCCGGCAGAAACAAAGAAAAAGCGCCCCTCGTGGGCGCTTTTTTTCTGCCCGGACATCATGCCCATCGACGGCGCGAAGTAACCATATTCCCCGAGAACGGCACATACGTGGATCAGGCGTAGTCACGCTCATGCCGTTCGAGGAAATCCACCCGCAATGAACGCACTCGCCCAGGCATTTCCGGCAGCCCGCCTCACAACGGCATCGCGGCCCGGGCATGTCGTTCTCGGGGTCAACAATTTCTGCAATCTGCGTTGTCTCATGTGCGATGTCGGCACCGGCAATAGCGAGACCAACTTCGGCGCCAACCTGATGGGGGCACGGACGAAGTCCATGCCCTGGGACCTGTTCCAGGGCATCGCCGACGATATGGCGGCCTTCTGCCCCGAGGCGCGCCTGGGCTTCGCATTTACCGAGCCGCTCGCCTGGCGGCCGCTCGGTGACGCACTGGCCTATGCCTCTGCGCTGGGCTTGTATGCGACGGTCACCACCAATGGGCTGCTGCTGCCGAAACGGGCGGCGGAGTTCGGGGGAGGGCGCTGCCGCGGTTTGTTCGTTTCGCTTGATGGTCCTGCGGCCCTGCATGATCGCATCCGTCGCCACAGCGGCAGCTTCGCGCGCGCGGTGGAGGGGATCAGGGCCGTAGCGGGGCTACAGGATGCGCCCGAGATCTCCGTCTTCTGCACGATCAGCGAACACAACGTCGGTCACCTGAAGACCTTCCTTACCGACATCAGTGATCTACCACTGAAGCATGTCGGGCTGATCCACAATAATTTCGTGACGCCAGCGATGGCGAACGAACACAACATGCTCTATGGCGCGACTTATCCCGCCACACCTTCGAACAGCTTCGAATCCGATCCGACGACGATCGACATCGTCCGCCTGGCCGACGAACTGGCCGACATAAAGGCCACGACCTGGCCGTTCAGCGTCACGATCCAGCCTGATCGCACGAGCGAGGCGGACCTGGACATCTACTATCACCATCCCTCGCAGTTCGTTGGCCGTCGCTGCCACGATGCCTTTCGCATTCTGATGGTCGACGCTGATGGTGAATCAGTACCCGTGCATGGACGGTGCTATCGGTTTCCGATTGCCAATGTTCGGGATGCCGGGCTTGAGGGCATCTGGAATCACTCGAATATAGAAGCGCTGCGGACGGCGCTTAGCGAGGCTGGGGGGCTTCTGCCTGCGTGCAGCCGGTGCTGTGGTGGGTTTGGTATCTAGAGCAGCCCTTTGCTGCTGGTCAGCTGCCTCTTTTCCCATCTTCAAGAATTTATGGACTGGAATTGTCCAGAGCGATGCTCTTATGCTTCGAAGGCAGGCTGCCGCGATCGGTGCGGAGCGAATGACCACCTGTCTGGCTTTTGAGGATTCAAGTTGATGATTTTCGACAACGCGCTGGCTGGCGAAGTGAACGCGCGGATGCGCGATTGCCTGAAGATCTTGGATGAAACAGTTGGGCATGTTCAGAATGTGCTTCCGGAGGATGAGTTCAACCGCTTCCGGAAAGCTGCAGGCAAGGTTATGGGCGCTCTGATTTTTGAGATATTGAACCCGTTGTGTGAAGCCCATCCGGAGCTATGGCCACCTGAACTTGCCAGAGGCGTTCACCGCCCACGCAACGACTGAAACGCGTTCAATGCATCTTGGCGTGATGCGCCCAGCTCAACCATAGGCATCGGATATCCCGAGCGCTTGCGTGCCGACTCGTCTTTCCATGGCTCGTGCACCAGATCGACAGGCAGGTTGGCCAGTTCGGGCAACCACTTGCGCAGATACGCGCCCTCGGGATCGAACTTCTTCGACTGCGTTACCGGATTGAACACCCGGAAATACGGCGCCGCATCTGCCCCGCAGCCAGCCACCCATTGCCAGCCGAGCGTGTTGTTGGCCAGGTCCGCGTCCACCAGGGTGTCCCAGAACCAGCGCGCTCCGGTGAGCCAGTGCTGACGCAGGTTCTTGGTGAGGAAACTTGCCACGATCATGCGCACGCGGTTGTGCATCCAGCCGGTGTGCCATAGCTCCCGCATGCCGGCGTCCACCAGTGGGATGCCGGTGCGGCCTTGCTGCCAACGTTCAAGTTGCGCTTCGTCCTCGCTGGCCCAGGAGAATTTGGCGAAGCGGGGGTTGAAGCTTTCGGTGGGCGTGTGCGGAAAGTGGTACAGCAAGTGATGCGCGAACTCGCGCCAGCCCAGCTCGCGCAGGTAAGGCTCGATAACCGGGCGACGGCGCGCGTCCACGCGTTGCAGCTGCGAGTGTAGGGTGCGATGGATCTGCTGCGGCGAGATCTCACCGAAATGAAGGTGCGGCGATAGCCGAGAAGTGCCGTGCCTCGCGGGCTTGTCGCGTCCGGTGGCGTAGTCACCCAGGGCGTCGTCGCAGAATAGTTCCAGTGCTTCGTTGGCGCCGCGTTCGCCGGGTTGCCATGTTTCGCCAAAGCCCTTTTCCCAGCGCACGGGAGGCAATAGGCCGAACGCTTCCAGCGGAAGACCCCCGGATAGTTCCGCCCACTGAACCTTCTCAGGTTCCGCGAGTGGCGATGGCGTGCTGATCGTCTGGCGCAGGTTGCGCCAGTACGGCGTAAAGACGCGGTACGGCTCACCTTGTTGGGTTTTCACCTGCCAGGGTTCGGACCACAGGTTGGCCGAGTGGCTGTGTACGGCGACACCCGCGTCCTGCAAAGCCGCCTTGACGTGGGTGTCGCGTGCGATGGCCGCCGGCTCGTATTGGCGGTTCCAATAGACCGCTTCAGCGCCGCTACGATCGATCACCTGGCGCAGCACGTGTAGTGTCTCGCCTTGCGCAAGCTGCAAATGCACCCCTTGCTCATGGAGGTCCGCCTGCAACGCTTCTAGCGAATGATGCAGCCACCATCGGCTTGCCGCTCCCATCTCCCACGGGGCTTCTTCCCGGTCCGCCTGGATGTAGAGCGGGAGAATCTTCGCATGCTCGCTGCAGGCGGCAGCCAATGCGGTGTTGTCAGACAGCCGCAAGTCGCGGCGGAACAGCATGATTGCGGTACTCATGAAAGCGAGAGTTTCCTTACTGGATGCCGCGTGAAGATCATCACCCTCGATACCGCAGCGCCTCGATAAACAACGTGAAGGCCGACGACGTATGCCGCCGGTTCGGGTAATACAGGTGATAACCCGGAAATGGCACACACCATTCGTCCAGCACCGCGATCAATCGTCCATCGTCCAGATACGGCTTGGCGAGGTCCTCGGGAACCCAAGCAAGGCCAAGGCCTGCAATGGCTGAATCCAGGATCCGGGGACCGCTGTTCATGATCAGCTGGCCCTCCACGCGCACCTTGATTTCGCGGCCATCCTTCTCGAATTCCCACGGATACAGCGCGCCGTACGAGGGCAAGCGCACGTTGATGCAGTTGTGCGACACCAGGTCCTGCGGGGTGAGGGGCGGCTTCCGATCCTTGAAGTACGAGGGCGACCCCACCACGATCATGCGGAAGTCCGGCCCGATGCGCATGGCGATCATGCCGCTGGCGACCTGCTCGCCGATGCGCACGCCGAAGTCGAAGCGGTCGGCCACGATGTCCACCAGCTGGTTGTCGATCGATACTTCGATCTTGATGTCCGGATAGTTCGGCAGGAAGCGTGCGAGCATCGGCTGGATCACCGTGGCCGATGCGTGCTGCGACACGGTGATGCGGATCATGCCGGCGGGTTTTTCGCGGAAGGAACTTAAAGCTGCGACTTCCGCTTCGATGTCGTCGAACATCGGGCCAATGTTGTCCAACAGCCGTTCGCCCGCTTCCGTGGGCGACACGCTGCGCGTGGTGCGGGTAAGCAGGCGCACGCCCAGTCGGCTTTCCAGCTTGCGTACGCTATGGCTGAGCGCCGATTGGGTGGTGCCCAGTTTCTTGGCCGCGCGGGTGAAGCTGCACTCCCGGGCGACGGCAAGGAAGGCGCTCAGTTCGTGGAAATCCTTGCGCATGGGTTATGACCGCCTTTCATGACCGGCTGGAAAAAGTGGCCTCAAATGGCCGATTCATAGGATAGGCGCGTGGATAAGCATGCGGCAATCGCTTATTCATGAATCCAGGATATAGATCCTAGTAATTCCCAGGGGCTAATTCGAAGCCGGCCGCGCCCATAGACTTCTTGGGACCCCGCCACCCCTATCGGAGAATTCCCATGCAAAAACGAACCCTCGGCAACAGCGGCCTACAAGTGTCAGCCCTTGGCCTGGGCTGCATGAGCATGAGTTCTGGCTACGGCCCGGCCGCCGACAACAAGGAAGCCATCAAGCTGATCCGCACGGCGTTCGAGCGCGGCGTCACCTTCTTCGATACCGCGGAAGTCTATGGGCCTTATGTCAATGAAGAACTGGTGGGCGAAGCCCTGGCGCCGATGCGCCATGAGGTGGTGATCGCCACGAAGTTCGGCTTCAAGAACGCGGAGCTGAAGCAGGGCCTGGATAGCCGGCCGGAGACTATCCGCAATGTCGTGGATGCGTCGCTCAAGCGGCTGAAATCGAACGTCATCGATCTTCTTTACCAGCATCGTGTGGACCCCAATGTTCCCATCGAGGATGTTGCCGGTGCTGTGAAGGAGTTGATCGCACAGGGCAAGGTGAAGCACTTCGGTATGTCCGAGGCCGCCGCCGCGACCATCCGCCGTGCCCACGCCGTGCAACCAGTGACTGCGTTGCAGAGTGAATATTCCCTGTGGTGGCGTGAACCGGAAGCGGAAATTCTCCCCACCCTGGAAGAACTCGGCATTGGCTTCGTACCGTTCAGCCCGCTGGGCAGGGGCTTTCTTACCGGTGCGATCAACGACACCACCAGCTTCGATGCTACGGATTTTCGCAGTGTCTCGCCGCGCTTTTCGCCCGAAGCGCGCAAGGCCAACCTGGTGCTGGTGGAGGCCATCGGCCGCATCGCCGCCGACAAGCAGGTGACGATGGCGCAGATCGCACTGGCGTGGTTGTTGGCGCGTAAACCCTGGATCGTTCCCATTCCGGGCACGACGAAGCTGCATCGGCTTGAAGAAAACCTGGGTGCGGATCGCGTCGAGTTGACGTCGGGTGATCTAAAGAAGATAGCCGAGGCGATCGATGGGTTCGAAGTGCAGGGTGAGCGCTATCCTGCGCAGATGCAGGCGCTCGTCCAGCGTTGAGCGCCCACGGATCAGGCGAATGAACGCCTCGGCATTTACACCCTAGCCTGGTCTTCCGCCACTGGAATAACGGTTAACCAGACTGCTTCATGTCGCCGAGTACGTTCATTCGCCACCGTGGCTCGTCGCCCGGTCCCCGTTTCAAGAAAGGGTAGGGGTGGCGGGCGAGCCAGGGTCGAAGACCGGGAATGACGGCTGGGCATACGCCCGCCTGGTCGCCCGCCGTATGGCGGTGAACCCCGGGTCCCGCAGACGATGCTGCGGGACCCGGTCATTCCCCGGGCTTCGACACCCGGTTGCCGGACCTTCCGGCAACACGCAAATGATCCCGGTTTCTGCGCAGCGACTCCATATGCGAATCGTCGCAAAATAGCCCTACACAACCCATCAAACGATGCTCAATTCCAGACGACACATAACGACGCGTGTCGCCATCAAGGAAGCGTCTTCTACGCCATCGCAGGCTCGCCGGTCATCTGGACATACGCGGTAGCAACCGTCGTCTCCGCTGCAAAGAACGCAACAAGATTTCCCAACCCACCAGCTTCCCGATGCAAGCTGGCCGCCGCAGCCTGGATGTCATCCACCAGCTCAGCATTCTGTCCGGTGATGGTGTTCAACTCACCAAAGGCGGCGCCCATCTGCGCCAAAGCCACGGTCTGTTGCTTGCTACCCATGGCGATGGTGGCCGAGTGATCGGCCACGCGCGCGAAGCCGGTAACGATGTCGTCGAAGGAGGCGCGCGACTGGGCGGCAAGCACGGCGCCGGCTTCCACGCGGTCAGTGTTGTCATCGATCAGCGCGCGGATCTCCTTGGCCGAGTCCGCGCAGCGGTGGGACAGGCTGCGTACTTCAGCCGCCACCACCGAGAACCCGCGTCCCTGTTCGCCGGCGCGCGCGGCTTCCACGGCTGCGTTCAAGGCCAGCAGGTTGGTCTGGAAGGCGATGGCCTGGATGATCTCCACGACTTCGGCGATGCGGGCGCTGCCGCCCTTGATCTGGGCCATGGCGTCCAGGCTGCGCGCCACGATGTCGCGGCCATCGCGCGCTTTCTCGCCCAACTGCTTGATCTCGCCATCCACCGCCTGGGTGAGCGAGGCGTGGTGGACGATGGCATCGGAAAGGCTGGCCAGCTGGGCTGAGGATTCCTCGAGCGCCGCCGACTGGCTCTGCGTGCGGTGCGATAACGACTCGCTGCCGCCGGACATGATCCGGCTGATGTTGCGTACGGTGCCCGAGCTTCCGCGAAGGCCGGTGACGATGTCCTGGAGCTTGTCGTCCATGGTAGCCAGCGAGCGTGAGAGCACGGCCAGTTCGTCGTTGCCGTCCTGGGTGGTTGCCTGTCCAAGACGGCCTGAGGTGATGCCTTCGGCCACGGTGGATGCCGCACGCACACCGCGCAACACACGGCGGAGCAGCAGCACGTCCAGTAGCAGGGCCACCACGAAACCGATGCCGATGGCGCCCAGCATGGCCCAGCGGGCCACGGTTACCTGGTGCACCTGTTGCTCGAACCGCTGCGCGCCGTCGACGGCGACCTTGTCCAGGATGTTGCCGGCGTCGGTCTGCAAGGTGATGTAGACCGGCCCCAGCAGGTCGTCCTGCACTTCGCTGGCTTCGTCGTATTTCTCGGTGGTGAGTTTTTCGGCCATGCGGTCGAAGAACTTGTCGATCGATGCCTTGTGGCTGGCGAACGAAGTGTAGTCGTCGCCCTTGGGCACGCCGCCGCTGATCTGCAGGTACGCATCCCACATGCGGGAGATGAGCTTCTGGTTGGTGTGGATCACGCCGGCCGCGCTTTCCGAGCGCGAAGGCAGTTTCATCTGCAGCGACTCCTGCACTTCCTGGGCGCTGGAGCGGTAGACGTTCATCATGCGGCCCACGACGCTGGCCGTGGCAAGTTCGGAGCTGTACATCGTGCGCAAAGCATCGCCCGCGCGGGACATGGCGGTCATGCCGATGGCGGCAGATACCGCCATCACTACCACGAAGCAGGCGATGCGCAGGACGAAGGTGACGCGAAGGCCGGTAAGGCGGGGAAGGGTGGGGAGCTTGAAGCTGGGAAAAGGCACGATCGGTTTCCTGGGGAGGGAATATCGGGGGAGTACGTGGCTCGCCCGTTTATCGACCGTGCGTGGCTTTACTTAAGTAAAAAATCCTTTAATTTCAATTATTTCAGTTGTATTTCAAGGACGGGTCGAGCACGTGTCACCTGCCGCCATGCCATCCATCCCATCACCGCCAGCGCCACGAATCCTGCGTACAACACGGCGGTGACCAGAAGCGACTTGTAGACGTATTCGCCCACGTAGATCACGTCCACCACGATCCACAACGGCCACGCGGCGGTGTGCCGGCGCGCCTGCCACCATTGGGCGACCAGGCTGAAGGACGCGAGTGCCGCATCGAGCCACGGCAGGGCGGCATCGGTGCGGTAGTGCATGAATGCGCCCAGTGCCACGGCGCCCACCACGCCCAGGCCCATGTGCCATAACGCTTCGCGTGCCGGTAAGGGCGCCACGCGAACGCGGCCGTCGTCATCCAGGTTGTTCAACCATCGCCGCCAGCCGTACACGATGAAGGCCGCGAACGCGCCTTGCAGTAAGGCATCGGAATAAAGCCGCGCATCAATGAATACCCACGCATAGGCCACCACCGACACCAGGCCCACCGGCCAACACCATGGGTGACGGCGCGCGGTAAGCCATACCGCCACCGCGCTGACGACTGCGGATGCCATTTCAAACCAGGAAAGCTCAAAAGTCATACGTCACCGACAACCGTGCCAGTCGCGGCATGCCCGGGAACAGGTAGCTGTCGCCACCACTGGTGCCGGTGTCCCGCCAATAGAAGTGGTTGAACACGTTGTCCACGTTCAGGCGCCAGGTGAGTGCATGGCCGTTGAGCTGTGCCTCGTAGCGAAGGCCCGCGTCGAACACGTGGTAGGCCGGCACGCGCGTGGCGCCGTCGGGCGTGGCCACGTTCGGGCTGGCATAGCGCCAGCCGCCCAGCAGGCTCAGGCGCGGCACGAAGGGCAGGCGGTAGTCGGCGTAGACGGCCGAGCGCAGGCGCGGCACGTTCACCACCTGGTGATCTTCGTACGAGGGTATGCCTGTGTCCTGGGCGCGGGCACGGATTACATTGATGCTGGCGGTCAGCCGGAAATTCTCCGTGACACGTCCCGCGGCGTTCAACTCCACGCCGGTGTGCACTTCGTTGCCCTGCTGAACGAAGGTGAAGCCGGTAGCCGAGTCGTCAGGCCGAGCGAACTGGTAGGGCTGACTGATGCGATACACCGCCGCTTGCAGATCCAGCGTGTCGCTGAAGGCGTATTTCACGCCGGCTTCGAGCTGGCGGGACAACAGCGGCGGCAGGACGGTGCCGCCATTGGTGGTCCAATAGGGCGCCGCGGCGCCCAGCGACAATCCCTTGCTGAAGCTTACGTAGGTCGTCAGCGGGGCGGTCGGCTGCCACATCAGCGCCGCCTGCGGCAGGACTTTGATCAGGCGTGTTTCACGGGAAAGCACGCCGGTATCGTCGTACTCGCGCTCGTTCAGCCGCACGAAACGGGCGCCGGCGATGGCCTGCCAGGTGTCCGAAAAGTGCACGCGATCCACGGCGAACAAGGCGCGCTGCCAGCTGGTGAGGGTGCGCGCCGAGGGGCCCGGCTGGTTGGGCGAGGGGTCGAAGTAGGGCGGGTTCTTTTCGTCGATATTCGCCGTGCCGACGTAATCGTAGACATACGGCCGCTGGTCCATCGTGCGGCGGAAGGCGCTGGCGCCGATGTTCACTTCGTGGGTGATGGAACCGGTATCGAAGCTACCGGCGACCACAGCACGCACTTCGTCGTTCTGCCGAGTGTCGTCGGGGCTGCGGAAATCGTAGATATCGTAGTCGCCGTTGGGGGCGAAGAAATATCCTGGCGTGGCGCCCGAAGCGCAGCTTGCCGCGTAGAAGCAGCCATAGGCGAAGGCGACGTTGTCGTCGATCCGGGTGCGGCTGTGCCCGGCGGAAAGGCGCATCGTCCAGTCGTCGCTGAAACGGTAGCTATAACGCAGCGTGGTGTTGCTGGCGTTGATGCCTACCGGACGCTGCCAGGGTTGGTAACCCAACAGCTGCGTGCGGCTGGGATGCGGGGGAAGGGTGGTTCCGCCAAGCAATTGGTAGCCTGACACCGAGCGCTGGCCGCTGGTCTGGTAGTCGGTGTCCAGTTCCAGCTTGCTGTCGTCGTTGATCTTCCAGTCGGCCGCCAGCGAGATGAAGCTGCGGCGGCCGTCAAGGTGATCCACGTAGGAGTGCATGGTCTCGTGCGCGGCATTTACGCGCAGCCCGAACGCCGGTGTAAGCCAGCCACCCAGGTCTATGGCGGTATACGTCGAGCCGTGGGAATCGGTACCGATGGTGGCCGTATGGACGTCCGCAGGCCGCTTGCTGACATAGTTCACCAGGCCGCCCGGGGCCACCACGCCGGCTTCCAGGCCGCCAATTCCTTTGAGGATTTCCACGCGCTGCTTGTCTTCCAGTGGCACCAGCTGCTCAGCGGAAATCGTGAGGTCGTTAAGGCGGAAGGCGGTGGCAAGGTCCAGCGGGAAGCCGCGGATGGCGATGTCCTGGTAGTACCCCACCGGCGCGTAGTTGTCGCCGACGGCTGCGTCGCTTCGAACAAGTTCGCTCAACGAGCGCGGCTGGCGGTCGTCGATCTGGTCGCGGGTGATCACCAGGATCGAGGCGGGCGTGTCGTGCAGCGGCGCGGAGCCGAAGCTGCCGAAGGTGTCCAGTTGCGCGTCGCTGGCGCGATAGCCTTTGTCGACGGTGGCATTGACGTCAACGGTGGCAAGGTTCTTGGCCTGCGCCACCGAGGGCGCATCCGGCGCGTCCGCGGCATGGGCCACGGCGAGGGCGGAAAACAGGGCAAGGGCGAGCGGGGTACGGAGTAGGGTCATCGTCGTCTTCGGGCAAAACGAAGCGACGGTAAACCGCATCGCCGTCCTGGCGATGCGACTTATCAAGCTCCCTACGCCGGTACTAACCGGGTCAGGTTCCAAGGGACTCTCTCAGCCTGACTGTACGCCAGGCACCCCCGCTTCAATCCGCCAATTAGATCACGAATTGCCCGGATGTTGTCGAATGGCGGTGAGGAGCGCCTCGCCCTCCGGGCTGTGGAACCACGCCGCATGTCCCAGCAGGAAGGTCTCGTAAGCCACCTGGGCATGGGCGGGTGCGCCGGTGACGGCCTGGAAATACTCAATTTCCGAGAGCGCGAAATCGACGTGGACGATGGGCAGCAGGTCGGCAAGCAGGGCGATGTCGCCGGCCGATAACGGCCGCGCCTTTCGATAGCCCTCGATCAGCGCCAGGGCGATGTCCACGTGCGCAGCGCCGGGTTCGCCAAGGGCGAGCCAGGCAATCGCGTTGCGTTCGATGGCCGTGGCAAGGTCGAACAGGGCAAAGGTCGGTGCCGACAGGCCGAAGTCGAAGACGGCGGTGATCCGTGCATTGGCGTCCGCGCCGCTCCATCCGAGGTTGGATACGTGCCAGTCGCCGTGCGTCCATAGCGTGGGCTTTGCGGCCAGCGCGTCGC
Source organism: Pinirhizobacter soli (assembly GCF_015905305.1). Lineage (GTDB taxonomy): Bacteria > Pseudomonadota > Gammaproteobacteria > Xanthomonadales > Rhodanobacteraceae > Pinirhizobacter > Pinirhizobacter soli. The sequence continues at coordinate 749,955 of NZ_JADZLQ010000001.1, read as the reverse complement.
GGGCGCGTGCATGCCATGGTTCAAGCGCTGTGCGAAGTTGATCGCGCCACGGACGCTCGCGCAGGTAGTCGCGCAAGGCGGGGCGTTCGGCGAACTGGTTTTCAAGCGCCGTGATGGGATCAGCCGCCAGGATCAGGTCACTTCGCGCCACCAGGATATGCGTGCCGCGGTCGCGTTCGGCAAAACCTTCCGAAGCCTCGTGCAGCTTGCCCAGCATGTGGCCGGCAGTACGTGCGTGGGCGATGTTGTCCAGCGGCGACCACGAGAACGCTTCGCGGTAGACATCGCCGGTGATCGCCTCGTAGAGCTCGTAGACCCAGTCACCAGCCTGCACCGCGGTGCGTCCGATCGTATCGGTGAGCAGCTCGGGTACGGGCATGCCTCGCGAGCGAAGGTGATGCATGAAGCGATGTTCGATATCCAGTGACTGGATCGATCGCACCTGGCGGTGATGTCGCTTGACGAACACCGTGCCCTGGCCGTGGCGCACCAGGGCCGCCGCCGAGAGCGGCCGCGGGCTGTGCCATGTGATCGCCAATGGCGGCGCCAGATGCGGGTAGTCCATGCTTAGCGCCGCCAGTTCATCCAGGGTGAGCGCGGGCCAGTCCGGTTCGAGGTCGTCGCCGGCAAGGCCGTGGACGCGATGGCTGGTATCGCTCATGGAAGACGGGGCTTGAAGGCTAGGGTGGCTGATTATCACTCGTTGGCCCGACAAGAGGGGTTGCCAAGACGGCGCATGCTGGACACACTCCTTACGGCTCGCGCGTTGAGGGACGTAAGCGGGCGCCTTTCCACGACCGGAATGAACCATGCAGACCACCGTTCGCGCGGCTGTCGCCGCTTCCCTCCTTGCCCTGTGCTGCCAAGGCCTGGCTGCCACCACTATCGTGCAGGACGTCCCCCGCCCACTGGGCACCCACCGGCCCAGTGCGGCCACCATTGCCCAGTGGCAGGACCGCCGCTTCGGCATGTTCATCCATTTCGGGCTTTATTCCGCCCTGGGCGGCGAGTGGCAGGGCAAGCGCATCGACAACGGCTATAGCGAGCAGATTCTCGCCAACGGGAAAATCGACGGCGCAGCCTATGCCGCCACCGCGGCCTCGTTCAATCCGGTCGACTTCGATGCCGACGCCATTGCCAGGCTCGCCAAGGCGGCGGGCATGAAGTTCATCGTGATCACGTCCAAGCACCACGATGGTTTCAACATGTTCCATACGCGCGTCACGCCGTACAACATCGTCGATGCCACGCCATTCAAGCGCGATGTGGTGAAGGAGCTGGCCGAGGCCTGCAAGAAGGAAGGGCTGGCCTTCGGTGTGTATTACTCCACCATCGATTGGCACCATCCGGGCGGCAACACCTATATCGAGGGCAACAGCAATCCGATCACGGCGGGGCAGGAAGCCTTCAACGTGGCGCAGCTGAAGGAACTGCTGGGCAACTATGGGCCGATCGCCGAGATCTGGTTCGATATGGGCAAGCCCACGGCGGCGCAAAGCCGGCACTTTGAAGAAACCGTACACGCGCTGCAGCCGCAGACCATGGTCTCCGGCCGCGTGTGGAACCACCAGGGCGATTTCACCGTGATGGGTGACAACGCGGAGCCCAAGGTACGCGTTGAAGAACCCTGGCAGTCGCCGGCGTCGATGTTCCCTGAAACCTGGGGTTATCGCAGCTGGCAGGAACGCGGCGATGTGCAGGCGAAGGTGCGCGAGAACATCGCCCGCCTGGTGCGCGTGGTCAGTGCGGGTGGAAACTACATCCTGAACATCGGGCCGAAGGGTGATGGCAGCGTGGTGCCGTTCGAAGCCGACGTCTTGCGCGGCATCGGGGCCTGGATGAAGACCAACGGCGAGGCGGTGTATGGCACGCGGGCATCGCCGTTCGGCAAGCTCGATTTCGGCCATGCCACGACGGGACGCGACACGGTTTACCTTTTCATCGACCAGGCGCCGGCCGATGGCGTATTGCATCTTCCGGGCGTGGTCGGGTCGCCATTTGGCGATATGCGGGTGCTTGGTGGAGCAAAGGCCGTTGCCATCGAGGCCACGCATAAGGGCGATGGGCTCGACATCCAGGCCGGCAGCTTGCTCGCGAGGCAGGCGGCGAATGCGTTTGAGCCAGTGATCGCCCTGTCCCTGGCGCGGCCCCTGCGCGTCACCCCGCAGGATGTGCGCGCCCCGGTCAATGGCGTGGTGACATTACCTGGAGCGGACGCCGAGAAGTTCCTCAACTACAACGGTTACGGGTATGAAGATCCCGACACCGTGTACAAGTTGCAGTGGCACGCCGCGCTCGACAAGGGTCGCTACGAGGTGACCATCCGTTACGCCGCGTCGCCATCACCCAGAACCGTGGCGTTGGTGGTGGACGGACACGCCCAGGCACTGGTCCTTCCAGCCGGGCAGGGCGAGCAGTCGGTAACCGCGTACGTTGGGCGCGATATCGCCCGCCAGCCCGACGCCATGCAACTGGAACTGACGCCCTCCGAACCCTTCAGCAAGGGCACGCCGCTCGGCGTTGATGTCGCAGAGATATCGGTGCGTGCAACGGTGCCAGGCGAGAAACGCCCTCTTTGAAGATGGCGGTTCTAGTCCGCCACGGCGTACGGCGTACGATGGGCGAGCGACGGGCATGCCGGTGGATGGCTGCCGGGGCCGTGTACCGCCACCGATAGCGCGGTCAACGCGTAGGCCGCGCGGTCCGACAGCGGGTCGCTGCCTACGGGCGGCAGCGTGACATGGGCGCGCCTGGCAAGCTCATGGGCGAAGTGCATCATCGATTCGCGCCGCGTCGCTTCCGTGCTGTAGGTGAAGCTCACGGTGATCGACGATTCGTCCAGTGTCTCGACCATGTGCGGTGATGTCATCGGGATGTACGCGCCGGTGCCGGGTGCCAGGTCGTAGCGATGTGCGCGCTCGCGGAACTCCTCGCGCCATTGCACCAGGGCCAGGTCGTGGCGGGCGTGGAAGCTTGCCCGGGCGCGTTCGCTGCACACGTATTCATCGTCCGGATCCCAGACGTATAGCGTCTTGTGCCCGCGCACCTGCAGCAGCAGGCCATTGTTGCGATCGATGTGGTACGGCGTGACGGTATGCGGCGAAGCTACGAAGATCCAGCCAGCGCGGTAGTACATGCCAGGGTCGATCGCCTCGAGATGGTCGCGGATGGGATCCATCGCCTCGTCGATCAGCGTGCGGTAGACCGGGTCCGCCTGGATGTGCCGCAGCAGCACCCATGCCTTGGCGTTGCTGATGTCGTGGATGGAGTCCACGATCGAGCGGTTGTTCGGAAAGAGCTTGCCCACTTCGTCGAAGTTCGACCCTGGCGTGGCGTTGTTGTTGAATGAGAACCAGCGCGTCGTGCCGCGGCAGCGCTTGCCAAGTTGGGCAAGCTCGTCGGGCGCGAGCAACGGATGGTCGATGAAATCGTGGGTCAGGCCCTGGGTGCGGGCGGGATGGAAGTTGTCCCAGTCCATCGTGATGGACCGGCGTACCGGCATGTCCATGGGAAGGCACCAGCAGCTTGGTTACCACCGTTCTACGCCTGCGCCAGCAGGCGCCGCGACTTGCCGGAAGGTCTAGCGGCAGCCTTGCGAAAGCCGCAAGAACTTGCCGTTTATGAGCATTCCATGGCCCGTTCCAGCGGGATAGCAAGATGCCGCAATGGGACGCGCAAACACGCCAATTCGTAAGAATTTACGGGCATCCAAAAGCCTCTCCAGTGCGCATCTAGGCAGTTCGACCGATGTTACAGATGTGCATCACTTCGATGGCCAAGAACCTCGCGCATCCGGTCGCGGTCCGGCGCCGAGCCCTTGAACGCGGCGCGGCCGCACCTAAATAGCGGGAGCCGGTGCCTTCGGGGCCGGCCAACCATGCCCCACGAGGGGTTTTTGCTTTCCATTGCTCAGTTGAGGATGTGACCCACATGCGTACCGTCGATTTTGCCCCGCTGTACCGTTCTTCCATCGGTTTCGACCGTCTGTTCGACCTGCTCGAGACCGCCAACCGCGCCCAGCCCAACGACAACTGGCCGCCGTACGACACACTCAAGACCGGCGAGGACACCTACCGCATCACCATGGCGGTGGCAGGCTTCGCTGAAGGCGACCTCACCATCACCCAGCAGCCGAACCTGTTGATCGTCACGGGCGAAAAGAAGGTCGAAGCCGAAGGTGAATACCTGCATCGCGGCATTGCCTACCGTCCGTTCAACCGCCGCTTCGAGCTGGCCGACCACGTGCGCGTGGCGGGCGCGAGCATCTTGAATGGCCTGCTTACCATCGACCTCAAGCGCGAAGTGCCCGAGGCAATGAAGCCGCGCCAGATCGAGATCAGCACCGGCGCCACCATAGAGCATCGCCTGGCTGACGCTGCCAAGGCCGCCTAAGGCGCCTGAGGGGCAAGGAAGCCATGAAAAAGCCGCCCTTTGGGGCGGCTTTTTCTTTGTCAGGGAATACGGGCGGCCAGCGCCGCCTGCTCGACTCCTGGGTCTGGCGGTTCACGCGTACCCGGTGCCTCGGGATTGTCCGGGTGAATGGGCTGCTCCTCAGGAACTACATCCGGACCCGGTGCGGGAACCTCGGGTTTTGGCGCACTGGGTGTTTCTTCTGGATTGGCCGGGGTGAGGCCGGGCTTCTCCGGGATCTGCGGGCTCTGCATTGATCGCTCCGTGGCGAGTGTCCAGGCCACGGTGGATAAAGCTGCGTGATGGCAGTGTCGCGCGGGCGACAAGGCCCCGTATCGCTTGTTACCCTTGCCGTCTTACGCTCCCAAGGACATGGCCATGAGCCTCATCGAAACCCCCGTCTCGTTCGGCGAACTGATCGACAAGATCACCATCCTGGAAATCAAGTCCCAGCGCATCGAGGATGCGGGCAAGCTGGCCAATGTGCGCAACGAGCTGGAATTGCTTAACGCCACCTGGGGCAACGCGCCGGCGTCACACACCGACATCTCGACCGAGCGTGCACGGCTGCTCGCCGTGAACGAAAGGCTGTGGGACATCGAAGACGAGATCCGGGTGAAGGAGTCGGCGCAGGAGTTCGATGCCGCCTTCATCAAGCTGGCGCGCTCGGTGTATTTCGAGAACGACGAACGCGCCGCGATCAAGCGCGAGATCAACCTGAAGCTGGGTTCACAGCTGGTGGAAGAGAAGTCCTACAAGGATTACCGCGCCAAGTAAGACCTAAAGCCCGAGGAATTCCCGGCACGCCTCGAAGCGATCGATCATTTCATCGGCCTCGATGAGGTCGGTGACGCCGGGAAATTCGATCTTCGTTCCCCATGGAATGTCGCTCGCCGGCTTGCGCAGGAATTTCCGCGCGGCGGCATCGTACTTGTCCACGCACCAGCGCCGGTCGGAGTACGGCCCGGAACGATGCGGGTTGCTGGCGGCATGCAAGCCCAGGATCTTCGTGCCCACGGTGTTGCCCATGTGCATGGGGCCCGAATCGGGGGTTAGGAGCATCGGCGCGCGTGAGAGCAGCGCCAGGTAGCGCTTCAAGGTGTCGCGGCCTGTGAGGTCTACCGGCGCGTGCCTGACCTTGCCAAGGATGCGGTCGGCGAGCTCCCGCTCAGGCGCCGACGGGCCGCCAGTAAGCAGCACCCGGAAGCCGCGCTGGTGCGCATGGTCCATCACCGCCGCATAGCGTTCGGGCAGCCAGTTGCGCACGGTGTGGCTGGACATCGGGCTCACCAGCAGCGATGGCTCGTCGCCCGGCAATTGTTCAGCCGCCCACGCATGGGCTTCCTCGTCGATGGGAATATCCCAACGCACTTCGGTCTGCTTCAGTCCCAGGGGCTCGATGAAGCTGCCCATGGCGTCGAGCACGTGCTCGCCGGTGCGCGAGGGGATGCGTTCGTTGACGAACAGGCCGTGCAGGTCTTTCGAGCGAGCATGGTCGTAGCCGACGCGTCGCCTGGCCTTCACCGCCAATGAAAGGATGTTCGAGCGCAGCGCCACCTGCATGTGCAGCAGTGCATCGAAGCGGCGGCCGGCCAGCGCCTGGCGCACCTCGGCCATGCCCTGGCGGCCCTTGCCCTTGTCGAACGTGATGAATTGAACGCCCGGGACGTCGCCCACGAGCTTGCGTTCGAGCTTACCCACGATCCAGGTGATCGACGTGGCCGGCCATGCGGCCTGGATGGTGTGCACCAGCGGCACCACGTGGGTGACATCGCCGATGGCGGAGGTGCGAAGCAGGCAAAGGCTGCCTGGGACTGCGTTGACGGGGCTTGGCATTGCTAGACTCACCTTCCGGTGACAGTGGCGGCGGATCGAACGGTGCAGTCGATGATGATGACAGACGAGCGCGTACTTGCCGACCAGGGCGGCGGCATCGTCTTCGATGCAGCGCTGGTACCTGCGGTGGATCGCCGATGGTTCGAGCCGGCCTGGTGGCAGGGCCAGGGCGCACTGGCATCGGCCGCCGGCGGCCGCGGCGGCGTGAGCATCGTGCGCACCGGCGCTGGCGAAGCGGTGCTTCGGCATTACCGCAGGGGCGGCATGGTGGCCAACCTACTGGGCGACCGTTACCTGTGGCTCGGTGTCGACCGCACCCGCAGTTTCCGGGAATTCCGTTTGTTGGCGCACCTGATGGCCCGGGGCCTGCCGGTGCCGGCCCCGCTTGCCGCGGGATTTGTCCGGCATGGCCTGCGTTACAGCGCGGACCTGGTGACCTTGCGCATTCCCCACGCGTTGACCCTGGCTGAAAAAGTCGCAGCGCATGCACTCGATACCGAGCTTGCCGGACAGGTTGGCGCGCTGGTGGCGCGCTTCCACCGCGAGGGTGTGTGGCATGCGGATCTGAATGCCCACAATATCCTGGTCAACCCCGAAGGCCTGTACCTCATCGATTTCGACCGTGGCCGCTTGCGCGCGCCACACTTGTCCTGGCAGCAAGACAACCTCGACAGGCTTCGCCGTTCACTCTTGAAGGTAGGCGCGGCCCGCTCGGGCAAGGACGCTTTCGACACCGAGGTGTGGAAGCCGTTGGTCTATCGCTACGAAAGGACGTTGGGCGCATGAGCTGGCAGCTGCGTTTTCTCGGTACCGGAGCCGCCCACGCCGTGGAACTGGGTTCGTCCTCGGTCGTCCTGGAACACGATGGCCGGCCACGGCTGTTGATCGATTGCGGCCCGGATACGCTTGATCGCTACCAGGCGGCCTACGGCGCGCTGCCTGAGGCGATCTACGTCACCCATGTGCATCTTGACCACGTGGGCGGCCTGGAGCGCCTGTTCATCCGGCTATGGTTCGATCAAGCACTGCGTGGGCGCTGCAAGTTGTTCCTGCACGCAAGCCTGGTGCCCTGGTTGCAGGGGCGCATTGCCGACTATCCGGGCGTGCTGGCCGAAGGCGGGGTGAACTGGTGGGAGGCGTTCAGCCTTGTGCCCTGTTCGCGCGGCTTCTGGCATGAAGGGCAGTGGTTTGACGTTTTTGCCACGCGCCATCATCGCGCGGGCACCTCCTACGGCCTGGCGCTGCACGGCAGCTTCGTCTACACCGGCGATACGCGGCCGATTCCCGAGACGCTGGCGGTGGTTGCCGCACACGGCGAGCTGGTCGCCCACGATTGCGGTTTGGTCGGCAATCCCTCGCATAGCGGTGCCGACGACCTGGCGCGCGAGTACGACACGGACCTCCGGGCGCGCATGGTGGCCTACCACTACGGTTCACAGGACGACGGGCGGAAGCTTGAAGCCCTGGGCTGGCGCATCGCCCACCCGGGCGAATCCCTTGCATTGCCCGATCCGCTGCCGCCGAGGACCGATGCGGGCTAGGTCCGCCTTGTGCCCCGTGCCGCGTGTCATTACAATTCCGCTTCTTTGCCGGCACGGAAGCGGGCAGGGAAGACGCGTCAAGCGTGTGGAGAGGTGTCCGAGTGGTTGAAGGAGCACGCCTGGAAAGTGTGTATACGCCTTAAAAGCGTATCGAGGGTTCGAATCCCTCTCTCTCCGCCAAGTCGATTGGCCGAAATACGGTGGCCCTGACGGTCCCCCCGCGACGATAGTTCGTAAACTCCGCCAGGTCCGGAAGGAAGCAACGGTAGCGAATGATTCGGGTGCCGGGGTGTGGCTGGCAGGGCCGCCACCTTTTTGGGCGTTCGCATCCCAAGCCACTCCTTGGCACAATCCACTGTCGCCCCAAGGTAGTGAAGGCATGAGTTATCAGGTTCTGGCGCGCAAGTGGCGCCCCCGTAAATTCGCCGAACTCGTGGGCCAGGAACACGTGGTCCGCGCGCTCACCAATGCGCTCGAATCCGGGCGCATGCACCATGCCTACCTTTTCACCGGTACCCGCGGCGTGGGTAAAACCACCATCGCGCGCATCTTCGCCAAGTCGCTCAACTGCGAACGCGGCGAATCGTCCGATCCGTGCGGCGAGTGCTCCGTATGCACCGCGGTGGACGCCGGCCGCTTCGTGGACCTTCTTGAAATCGATGCCGCCAGCAACACGGGCGTGGACGATGTCCGCGAGGTGATCGAGAACGCGCAGTACGCGCCTTCCCGCGGCCGCTTCAAGGTGTACCTGATCGACGAGGTGCACATGTTGTCCAAGCCCGCGTTCAACGCGCTCTTGAAGACACTCGAAGAACCGCCGCCGCACGTGAAGTTTTTGCTCGCCACCACCGACCCGCAGAAACTGCCGGTGACGGTGCTCTCGCGCTGCCTGAAGTTCAATTTGAAGCGCATGTTGCCCGACCAGATCAGTGGGCAGATGCTGCATATTCTCGGTGCCGAGGGCATTGCCTTCGAGGACGAGGCCGTGGATGAAATCGCCCGCGCCGCCGACGGCTCGATGCGTGACGGCCTGTCGTTGCTCGACCAGGCCATCGCCTATGGTGCCGGCGCGCTGAAGGCCGCCGACGTGCGCGCCATGCTGGGCAGCGTCGATCGCGGCCAGGTGGTGGGCCTGCTCCAGGCACTGGCGGCCAACGATGGCCCGGCATTGATGGCCGAGTGCGATCGTATCGCCTCGTTCTCGCCGGATTTCGCCGGTGTCCTTGACGACATCGCAGGCGTCCTGCACCGGCTGCAGATGACGCAGCTGGTGGCGGGCCACGGGCTGGATGATGCCGCCGAAGCCGCCCTGGCCGAACGCCTGTCGGCCGAGGACGTGCAGCTGTACTACCAGATCGCCACTACCGGCCGCCGCGACCTTAACCTTGCCCCGGATGCGCGTACCGGCTTTGAAATGACCTTGCTGCGCATGCTGGCGTTTGCCCCGGCTGACGGCGAAGCCGCACCCGCGCCGCGACGCGCGCCGGCGATGCCCGCTGGCGATGCCACGGGTAGCCGTGGCGGCACGTCCCGCGGCCATGCGGCGACTGCCCCGGCGCCGGCGGCAAGTACGCGCCCGCCGCCGCCGGCTTCATCGCCAGCGAGCCGGGGTCAGGGTAATGACTCTGACCCCCAGCCACCGCCACGCGCGCCCGCGCCAACCGCCCCGGTATCTTCCGCGGCCGCCGACGGAGAGATCCCCGACTGGCACACGCTGATCGAGCGGGCGAACCTGCGTGGACCACTGGGCCAGCTGGCACAGAACGCATCGATGCGCGGCGTCGACGGCGAAACCATGACGCTGGTACTGAAGCCCGCCTACATGCACCTGGCCGTGGAACCGCTCACCGGCCAGATGGAGGAGCGGCTCACCAAGGCCGTGGGCAGGCGCATCCGCCTGCGCTTCATCGCCGACCACGCCCCCGGCGAAACACCGGCCGACCGCGCCGCCCAGATGCGCGATGCACGCCAGGCCGATGCAGTGGACGCCATCGGCAACGATCCCCTGGTACAGGCACTGCAGCGCGATTTCGGCGCACGTGTCATACCCCAATCCATCAAGCCCCTGGAGCAATGACGTGAAGGCACAAATCGGTCAGCTGATGCAGCAGGCCCAGCGCATGCAGGAAGACATGAAGCGTGCGCAGGAAGAAATCGCCCGCATGGAAGTCACCGGCAGCGCCGGTGGCGGCATGGTCACCGTGATCGTGACCGGCGCCCACGAGGTTCGCCGGGTGAAGATCGATCCGAAGCTCGTTGCCGACGACCTGGAAATGACCGAAGACCTCATCGCCGCCGCCTTCAACGACGCGGTGAACAAGATCGCCCAGGTAAGCAAGGACAAGCTCGGCGGCGTCACCGCCGGCCTGAACCTGCCGGCCGGCATGAAGCTGCCGTTCTGACCTACTGATGAGCAGCAGTTCGAAACTCCTTGCCGAACTGATCGACGCCTTGCGCTGCCTGCCTGGCGTAGGCGGCAAGAGCGCCCAGCGCATGGCCTTCCATCTGCTCGAGCGCGAACGGCAGGGTGGTTTCCGCCTGGCCGCGGCGCTCGAGGCCGCCATGCGCGATGTCGGGCATTGCAGCCGCTGCCGCACCTTCAGCGAGGAACCGGTGTGCCCGGTGTGCGCCAGCGCCAGCCGCGACAAACACGTGCTGTGCGTGGTGGAGTCGCCGTCGGACCTGGTCGCCATCGAACAGGCCACCGGCTATCGCGGCCTGTATTTCGTCCTGCTGGGTCGCCTTTCGCCGCTCGATGGCCTGGGGCCGGAGGAACTGGGTTTGCCGATGCTGGCCCAGCGCCTGGGCGAGGGCGAGGTCGAGGAGATGATCCTTGCCACCAACCCCACCGTCGAAGGCGAGGCCACGGCGCATTACCTTGGCCAGCTGGCGCGCGCCGCCGGCATCCGCGTCACCCGCCTTGCCCATGGCGTGCCGCTGGGCGGCGAGCTGGAGTTCGTCGACCGTGGCACGCTGGCCCATGCTTTTGGCAGCCGCCAGGTGCTGGGCTCCTGACCTCATCGGAAAACCCCTGATATGACCGATACCATCTTCGCCAAGATCGTCCGTCGCGAAATCCCCGCCGACATCGTCTACGAAGACGACGACGTGCTGGCTTTCCGCGATCTCAATCCGCAGGCTCCAGTGCACGTCCTGTTCATCCCGAAGCAGGCCATCGCTACCTTGAGCGATGCCACCGCGGACGACGCCGTGCTGCTGGGCAAACTGCTCCTGGCCGCAGCTCGCTATGCCAGGGAGCAGGGCTTTGAAAAGAACGGCTATCGCACCGTGATCAATACCAACGAAGACGGCGGGCAGACGGTATTCCACCTGCATGTCCATCTGCTTGCCGGGCGCCGGATGACCTGGCCACCGGGCTAAGCATGAAAAGGTTCACGCCATAAAAAAAGCCGGCTTTCGCCGGCTTTTTTTTGCTTGCCCATTGCGCTACCGGCGCGGCACCGGGCGTGGTACCACGATCACCCGGCGCGGGTAATAGCCGTAACCGCCGTAACCACCCCAGCCGCCCCAGTACGGACCGCCCCAGTACGGGCCGAAGCCCGGGCCCCAGAACGGGTCGTAGTAACCCGGCGGGTAGTTGTAGATCACTCGCTTGGGCCACAGATAGACCACGTCGGCTTCCACACGCGGGTACGCGTAGTCGAAATCGCCGACCTTCTGCGAGACCGTGCCATGGATGGTGCCGGTCACGGAGATATCGCGACCGCGGGTGAAAACTTCCGGATCGTAGAAACCTTCGCGGCAGGCGACGAAGCGGCCCTGGTTATCGGACTTGTCGCCCGTGGGACGCGCCTGGCTATCGAGGGTCTTCGACAGGATGTAGAAGCAGGTTTCCTGCGGACCGGGTTCGGTCTTGATGATCTCGCCGCCCCAGCGAACCTTGGTACCACCGGCGCCACCCTGCTGCGCACCGGCCGTGGTAACGGGTGCGAAGTTGCCTTCCAGTGGCTTGGGGATCGTGGCGCAGGCGCCTAACGTTACGGTGGCCGCCGCGAGCAACAACGGCTTGGTGATCGACATGGTTTCAACTCCCTGTGGGTAGCGGATCGCGAACGATCCGGGGGACGGTGCTATTTGACCACGCGCGGCGGTCGGAATTCCCTAGCCATCCTTGCGAATCGACGTGCCAGTTCAGGTGCCGGTTCGCTACGGGCATAAGTGAGGTGGTTGTATAGGGTGCCCAGACTTTCCAATTCCTTACGTTGTGAAGGCCAAAAACGAGCTGCACGTGAAAAATAATGCCCAGGCGCTTCACTCGCCCGTGATGCCAGGCCACGGCGCTCAAGCCTTGCCTTCAACCTTGCCAGTGCACGCTGGGCCACGTCGCCTTCCGGGCGTCGGTAGAGCGCCCAGCCCAGCCCGATGGCCGCCAGCAGGCAGATGCCGCTGGCAAGAATGGTCACAAGCATGGAAGGTGGTGCTTCACGCACGCCGAAAGGTTGCAGCAGGCTGCGCTGGCGCAGGGCGTCAAAGCCAGTAACGCCCTGGGCCCATAAGCGGTTGACGATGTCCCAGCGATTGCGCGCGGCCTGCAGCCACGCCGGCTGGTACCAGGGACCGCTGCCATCGCCGGCGCTCGTGCCATCGGCGGCGATGCGTTCGGGCCGTACGGCTCCGGTGGGGTCAAACCGCACCCAGCCACGCCCGGCCAGCCACACCTCCGACCATGCATGGGCATTGGATTGCCGCACCAGCAGGTACTGCCCCAGGCGATTGTAGAAACCGCCCTGGTACCCGGTGACCACGCGTGCCGGAATGCCGGCGGCGCGCATCAGGAAGGTGAAGGCCGACGCGTAGTGCTCGCAGAACCCCTCGTGGGTGTTGAAGAGGAAATCGTCGATGCTGTCGCGCCCCAACGGGGCGGGAGCCAGCGTGTAGCGGAAGCCGCCATCGTGGAACAGCCCCAGTGCCGCCCGGGCGATGCCTTCGTCGTTCTGGCCGAAGGTCAGGCGCCACTGCTGCGCCAACGCGCGTGCGCGGGGATCGAAGTTGGGTGGAAGCTGCAAGCCCAGCCGTCGCGTGTTCTCATCGAGGTCGGCCTGCAGGCCGTAGCCCAGCGCGGAGCTCAGGCGGTAGCGGCGAACATCGTCGATGCGGTCGTTGGAAGACAATTCGCGGTCGGCCGATAGCCTTGCGCCTTCTGGTGCGGCCATGGGCACGTCCAGCGCCGGCAAGGTACGTCGATGGGTGGCTTCCAGGGTGATTTCATAGGTTGCCACCGGCCCCTGTGGCAGCAAACCGGCCACTTCGCCGCGGCGGCCGTAACCATGGTCCCAGCGCCGGCCGTCGAAATTCCACATGACGAAGGCGCGGAAGTAGCGCTGGTCAGGGCCGGGGGCCACACCATCGAACGACACGCGCATGGCGGCCGAATCGTCGGTCAGCAGTTCGGTAAGGTCGCCCGGCGACATACTCGAGGACAACCCCGGTTTCGCCGTGTCGGCCGCCGGCGCACCCCACAGCGGCTCGGAAAGCCGCGGCACGAACAGGAAGGCGAGCAGGGCCAGCGGTACCGCGGCGGCAAGCAGTCCCAGTGCCGGCAACGCCGCCTGGGTGATCGTGCGCTGCGCCTGGCCGGGCTCCAGCGAGCGCAGGCTCATCAGCGCCGGCACGATGGCCAGGGCAACGGCCACCGTCACCACCAGGCCCTGGTCGGAAAGCAACGCCGCCATCAGCGCGAAGCAGGCGAAGGCGACTGCAACACGCACATCGCGCACGGTCTCGCATTCGAACGTCTTCAATACCAAGAGGCCCACCGCGAAGGCGCTGCCCGGCTCACGGCCGAAGAGGTTGCCATACCAGACGACGATGCCTGCCAGCAGGCCCAGTGTCAGCGGAAGCTTCAACCACATGGGCGTCTTGCCCGGCCGGTGCCGCCGCCGCCAATGGCTGGCCAGCAGGGCAAAGCCGAGCAAAAGGGTCAACCAGATCGGCAGGTGCGAGGCATGGACGGCAACCACGCAGGCCATGGTGATGCAGACCAGGTTGAACGTCCCGGCCGAAATCGGTGCCTCGCGGACCTTATGGGTGAGCGCGTAGAGGAAGTTCATGGCTGCAGTGCCAGGGCGGTCATGCAGCGGTGGAAATGTTCATCACCCTGGGCGACATCGAACAGACGGTCCGGCAGTGCCAGGCTCCAGCGATAGCCGGCGAGGTGGGCTTCGTTGACCCAGCGCGCCAGGCGCGCGATGCGCGACTCGTTGTCCATGCCATGCATCGATTGCCACGAGAGCTGCCACTCGGCCTCGGGCGCGGGTTGCTCCATGTCCTTCACCAGCAGGAATTCGTGCCGCGCGCTGAGCTTCCAGGCGATCTGCCGGCGCGGGTCGCCCGGACGGTACATGCGCAGCGCTGCCGGTTCGTCACCCGGATGCGGACGTCCGCGATCGGCATCGAGTGAAGGATCGCGCGGAGGTGGACCGAAGGCTTCGGCCCGCGGATACACCAATACCTTGTGTTCGGGATGCAGCCAGCTCCAGGCGCGGAACATGCCTAGCGGCCAGGTGGTGAACAAGCGCATCCGTGGCATCGCCATGTAGCCGCGTTGTTCGGTGGGCAGCGCAAGTTCCAGCGTGACGGACACATCTGAGACGACGGCGAAGGCCAGGCGGCGGCCTGCGACATCCATTTGCAGCGAGCTGCGCGTGCGCTTTCCCGGGGCGATGTCGATCGTCAACGGCACGTCTTCGCCGGCAACGACGGTCTGCGCGCGGATGGCCGTCAGGGCAATACCATCAAGCGTTCGAAACGCCACCAGCATGCTACCGGCGGCGGCGGCGCCGACCAGGCAGGTGAGCAGCAGCGCTGAGTTGTTCGAATAATTCAGCGCGCCAAGCACCATCACCGCAAGAAGCACGGTGAAGCCCAGGCCGAAGCCGGTGGGCACGATGTAGATGCGGCGGCGGTGCAGCACGATGGGCAAGGCTTCGGGGCTGCGTAGCCGTGTCAGCGACGGCAGCCGTCGTTCGGCCCTGCGCAGCACGGCCGACCATGCCCGTGCAACGCGGGTCATCCGACCGCGACTTCCGCCAGGATGGCGCGGGCAATGGCTTCGCGATGGGCACCCTTTCCGGGGATAAGCCGATGCGAGGCGGCAGGTACGAACAGGGCCTGGATATCTTCGGGAAGGACGTAATCGCGCCCGCTAGCCAGCGCCCAGGCCCGGCTGGCCGCCAGCAGGGAAAGCCCCGCGCGCGGCGACAGGCCCACGCGTATATCAGGGTGCCGGCGCGTGGCCGCCAGCAGGGCCTGCAGGTAATCGAGCAATGCCGGGCTCACCGTCGTTGCCAGCGATTGGGTGTGCAACATGTCCAGCGCCGCGCCATCGAGCGTGGGCTGCAGCTGGGCCAGGATGTCGCGGCGGTCGGCGCCGGACAGCAGCGCACGTTCGGCGGCGGCATCGGGATAGTCCAGGCTCACGCGCAACATGAAGCGGTCGAGCTGGGAATCGGGCAAGGGAAAGGTGCCTGCGAGATCGAGCGGGTTTTGCGTGGCCACCACGAAGAACGGCTGGGGCAGTGCATGCGTGACGCCGTCCACCGTGGCCTGGCCTTCGGCCATCGCTTCAAGCAATGCGCTTTGTGTTTTCGGCGAAGCGCGGTTGATCTCATCGGCCAACAGCAGCCGGGTGAAGATCGGGCCCGGATGGAATCGGAACGTGCCACCATCGCGCTCGTACACGCTGACGCCGATAATGTCGGACGGCAGGAGATCGGACGTGAACTGGATGCGCTGGAAATCGAGATCGAAGGTGGCCGCCAGGGCATGGGCCAGGGTGGTCTTGCCCACGCCCGGTACGTCTTCAAGCAGCAGGTGGCCGCGGGCGATGAGGCAGGTGAAGGCCAGCTTCACCTGGCGCGGCTTGCCCAGCAGCACGCTGTTGACCTGTTCGATCCCGGCGTCGAGCCGGCGTTTGAACGTGTTATCGCGAATCGGTTCGGGTGCGGACATGTGCGGGGAAGGCAGCCTGTGAGGATGGACCGGGGCCCGGGCCATGACCGGACCAGTGTAGTGGCCGCCCGCGATGGCTGGCGAGACGCATTCCTCGTCGCCTTTCTTGCGGTGCAGGTGGTCAAGTTCGTCATCGCCGCGCGCCTGTCGCCCTTTGGCGACGAAGCCTTCTACTGGATGGAAAGCCGTCGCCTGGACATCGGCTATAGCGACCTGCCGGCGCTCACTGCGTGGATGATCGCCTCCGGCGAGCATGTACTGGGGCATGGACTGCTGGGCATGCGGCTGGTATTCCTGCTGGTCGGTGCCTGCCTGCCGTGGCTGGTGGTGGCCCTGGCACGCCATGTCGGCGACCGTCGCCAGGGGTGGCAGGCGGGATTGCTTACCCTTGCCTTGCCGCTGGCGGGAAGCCTCGGTGTACTGGCCTTGCCCGACGTGCCGCTGACCGTGGGGATCACCCTGGCCACGCTTGGGCTGGTCCGTGCCTTCGATCGGGACCGGTGGGGCGACTGGTGCCTGGTGGGCCTGGGCTTGGGCATCGCGTGGCTGGCGCATTACCGGGCGGCAATGCCGATGCTTGCCGGCTTGTTGCTGTTCACCTTTACGTTGCGCGGCCGTGCGCGATGGTTGCGTCCCGGATTCTGGCTGGCCATGGCGATCGCCGCCTTGGGCCTGGTGCCGATCGTCCTTTACAACCTTCGCCAATCGGGCGTGGGGCTGGCCTTCCAACTGGTCGATCGCAATCCCTGGCAGTTCCACGCCGACGCCCTGGTGCAGCCGCTGGAGCAGGCGTTGGCCTGCACGCCACTGCTTTATGGCTTTCTGCTGTGGGCTGCGTGGCAGGCGTGGCGACGCCGTGCGCAGGCCCCGTGGGACATCATCGCCACCTTGTCGATCACTTTCATCGTGGCCTGGTTCGTACTGGGCCTGTTCGCCGACGACCTGCGCTTCCGCGCGCATTGGCCGCTGCCGGGCTACTTGCCCTTGCTTGCCGTGCTTCCGGCGTTGTGGCGCGGGGTGGATCGCAGGTTTTTGATGGCCACGGCCGGTCTGGCGGTGTTTGGTTTGCTTGCCGGCTTCATCTACCTGGCCGCGGCTTCGTCGCCAGCGGGCGCTGAGCGCCTGGCTGGCTGGAAGGCATTCCCGGCCAACTTCACCGGCTGGCAGGAAGCCGCCGCGTCGATGGCGCCACTACTGGCTGCCCATCCCTCCGCCATCCCGGTGGCCGACAATTTCATGCTGGCGGCGGAATTGTCGTTCGCCCTGGATCGCCCCGTCCGCAGCCTGGACAGCCCGTTGAACAGCAAACATGGCCGGGCGCCGCAACTGGCAGCCTGGCATCTGGATGAAGCAGGACTGGCAGCGATGAAGGGCGCGAGCATCGTGCTGGCGGTGGATGAGACCTCGCTTCGCGAGCGTGAGCGCCTGCCATGGTGGACTTCGCTTTGTTCACGGGTGGCGGAGCCTGTGCCTGTCGGCCGCCTGGACCTCTTCGAAGGGCGCAAGCGCATTGCTTACTACCTGGCGCAGGTGCCCACTGGCCCGCTGCCGCCGGCCAATACCGATCAGTGCGTGTTCGTGACCGAAGCGGTGAGGGCGGCGACAGGCCAAGGTGCACCGGCTGGCGCCGCCGGGAATTAGCCGGGCGAGGGCCGGATATGGTCGCGCACGGCCACGTCCAGCGCATGCTGGGCTTCGTACAGGTCACGCAGGCCCGGTTCAATGCGTTGCCGCGCCTTGGCCAGGGCCTGGACGGCGCTATCGAGGTCGGCCTGGCTGGCCGAGGGCGCTTCGTCGCGAATCCAGATGCGTTGCTGGAGCAGGGCGCGCAAGCCTGAATCGAGCGCATGGCGGGCCTGCTGTTCGCCGGCCGCCGGTCGGTCGGGGGTCTCGGCCATCATGGCGTGGGCGCGCTGCAGGCGGATCCGGCATTCCTTCAGGTCCGACTCCAGGCGGTCGGCATGGTCCAGGAGCGTTGCAAACGTGCGCTGGCGGCGGCGTGCCCGCCCCTGGCTGACCATGGCGGCCAATCCGGCCAGGAGCAGCGCGGCGAAAATGCCGACGAGGATCGCCGGGGCAGGGACATTCACGGGTGTATCCTCTGAATTCGCGCCCCAGGCGTCAGGCAGGGGCCAAGTCTGCCGCAAGGCCGGCCGTTACTGCAAAACCCAAGGGGTGGCTTAAGCCGCAAGTGCTTCAGAATAGTTGACTTCCTGGCGCCCGCTGCCTACCATTTCCCGATTATGTCCGTGACTTTGCCCTCGTCCCTGGATGTGTGGCGCATGGTGACGGCGCGGCGCAGCTTCGAAGGATCTCTACCGGTGTCGGGTCTTACCCGCCTTGTGGAGGTGCTCGCGGCGCCGGACGGCGAGGTAGCCTACACGGTGGATTTCGGTCGGGACGAGTTCGGGGTGGCGTATGTGGCCATCCGTGCGAACGCGCCTCTCACGGTGACCTGCCAGCGCACGCTCGAGCCGTTCGTGTTGCCGGTGGTGATCGACACGCGTCTTGGCCTGATTACCGACGAGCGCGACGAAGCCGCGATGCCGCCCGGTTACGAGGCCTTGCTGGTGGAAGACGATGGACGCGTGGCCATGGCTGCGGTCATCGAGGATGAATTGCTGTTGGCGCTGCCGCTGGTCCCGGTCAATCCGGACAGCACGCTGCCCGAAGAACTGGTGGCTCCCGACGAAGAACCCCCGTCGGATAGCCGTACCGATAACCCGTTCGCCGTTCTTGGCGAACTCAAGAAACGCTAGTTTTCGCTGGAGATAGATCATGGCCGTTGCCAAGAGCCGCAAGACCCCGTCCACCCGCGGCATGCGCCGTTCGCACGACGCGCTGAAGACCGTGCAGCTGTCCACCGATCCCACCAGCGGCGAGGTGCACCTGCGCCACCACGTCACCAAGGATGGCTACTACCGCGGCAAGAAGGTCATCCAGACCGCCGGCCCGGTGGTCGAGGAAGATTGATCCCAAGCGGAGGGCTGTCGCTCTCCGCTGCCAGTTTTGACCGACAAGGCGGCGCGGAAACGCGCCGCCTTGTTTTCGCGCGTCCGTTCGGTGCGTTGAGCATGTGCACTCCATACCCTCGCGCATCCGGCCGTTCGATGGCACCATCCGCGTTTTGACCTTCAGCCAGGCCACCGCATGACCACTGCTTCGCTCGCCTTCGTATTTCCCGGACAGGGTTCCCAGGCCGTGGGCATGCTCGCCGAGCTTGCCGCCGCCCATGCGGAAGTGAAGGCGACCTTCGACGAAGCTTCCGCAGGCGCCGGCCGCGACCTCTGGACGCTGTCCCAGCAGGGCCCGGAAGAGGAACTGAACCGCACTGAGAACACCCAGCCGGCATTGCTCGCGGCAAGTGTTGCCGCGTGGCGCGTGTGGCAGTCCGTGGACGGCGCGGTGCCCGCCATGCTTTCGGGCCATAGCCTGGGTGAATACAGTGCCCTGGTCTGTGCCGGCGCGTTGTCATTGCACGATGCCGCGGGCCTGGTGGCCGAGCGTGGCCGCCTGATGCAGCAGGCGGTGCCTGCAGGCGTGGGCGCGATGGCCGCCATCATCGGCGGTGATGATGAACAAATCGCCCAGGTGTGCGCCGAAGTGGCGCAGGGCGAGATCGTCGCGCCAGCCAATTTCAATTCTCCAGGGCAGCTGGTGATCGCCGGCCACGCCCCCGCCGTGGATCGCGCCATCGCGCGCCTGGCGGAGCTGGGCGTAAAGAAGGCCATTCGCCTTGCCGTTTCGGTGCCGTCGCACAGCATGCTGATGCGCGAGGCCGCCGACCGCCTGGGCGAGCGCATGGGCGCGGTGGCCTGGAGCGAACCGCGCATCCCGGTGGTGCAGAACGCCGATGCCCAGGTGCACCAGGGCGTCGACGCCATCCGCGAAGCCCTGCAGCGCCAGCTGTACTTGCCGGTGCGCTGGACCCAGTGCGTACAGGCTCTCGGCGCCGCGGGCATCACCCGGGTAGTCGAGTGTGGCCCCGGCAAGGTGCTCTCGGGCCTGGTCAAGCGCATCGACAAGGCCATCGAGGCCCGCCCCATCGGCACGCCCGACGACCTCGCCGCCGCCCTGGCCTGATCCACCCCATCCCCGAAGGAACATCACCATGACCCAGCCCCTCGCCGGCGAGATCGCCCTGGTTACCGGTGCCAGCCGCGGCATCGGCGCCGCCATCGCCGACACGCTCGCCCAGGCCGGCGCCACCGTGATCGGCACCGCCACCAGCGATGCTGGCGCCGCAGCCATCGGCGAGCGCATGGCTGCTGCCGGCGGCCATGGCCGCCGCCTGGACGTGACCGACCCCGCCGCCGTCGAGAATCTGGTGGATGAAATCGGCAAGACCTTCGGCGCGATCTCGGTATTGGTGAACAACGCCGGCATCACCCGCGACCAGCTGCTGATGCGCATGAAGGAAGAGGATTTCAATGTCATCATCGACACCAACCTGACGTCGGTGTTCCGCACCTCTAAAGCGGTGCTTCGCGGCATGATGAAGGCGCGCAAGGGCCGCATCATTTCCATCGCCTCGGTGGTCGGTGTCACCGGCAACCCGGGGCAGGCGAACTACGCGGCCGCCAAGGCGGGCATCATCGCGTTCTCCAAATCCCTGGCCAGGGAAATCGGTTCGCGCGGCATCACCGTGAACGTGGTGGCTCCGGGCTTCATCGATACCGATATGACGCGCGCCCTCTCAAGCGAGCAGCGCGAGGGCCTGATGGGCCAGATCGCCCTGGGCCGGTTGGGCGACGCCTCGGACATCGCCCATGCGGTGGCCTTCCTGGCCTCGCCGCAGGCGGCGTACATCACCGGTGAGACGCTGCACGTCAATGGCGGTATGTACATGCCCTAGGGGTGAACGGGCAGGCGGCATGGCTGCCGATTCGCCTCAGGGCGGATTTTAGTGGACAATCACGCTTTCGCGTCGGCCCAATGGGCTTTCGCGGACATTTCAGTGCTGGCGGCGGGCGCTGGCGGCCCCTCGGGGTTAGCCACTACAATGCCGCCGGCTTTTTCCCTCGGGAGGTATTGGTAACCATGAGCACCATCGAAGAACGCGTCAAGAAGATCGTCATCGAACAGCTGGGCGTCAAGGAAGATCAGGTCACGGCCAATGCGTCGTTCGTCGACGATCTGGGCGCAGATTCGCTGGACACCGTCGAGCTCGTCATGGCGCTCGAGGAAGAGTTCGAGACCGAAATCCCTGATGAGGAAGCGGAGAAGATCACCACCGTGCAGCAGGCCGTCGACTACATCAAGGCCCACTCCAAGGACTGATCGTCCGCTGATTGGCCGGCCTGCCTGATGGGCCAGCCATCATCGAGCACCATCGAACGCTGCGCCACAAGGGCGCAGTTTTCGTTTCTGCATTTCGTAACCTGCGCATGCGTATGGTTACGGGACTGGCACGCTTAAGGAAGTTCACGCATGAGCAAACGACGTGTGGTTGTCACCGGCATGGGCATCGTCTCGCCCGTCGGCAACGATATCGCCACCGCCTGGTCCAACGTGGTCGAGGGCCGCAGCGGCATCGGCCCGGTGACCCATTTCGATGCCAGCGGTTATGCCACGCGCATCGCCGGCGAAGTCCACGATTTCGACGCCTCGGCATGGGTACCGGCCAAGGACGTCAAGCGGATGGATCCCTTCATCCATTACGGCATAGCCGCCGGCATGCAGGCCTTCCGCGATTCCGGCTTCACCATCACCGAACAGAACGCCGAGCGCGTGGGCGTGGCCGTGGGCGCCGGCATCGGCGGCCTGGACACCATCGAGTCCACCGCCCTGGAACTGGCCGCACGCGGTCCGCGCAAGGTCTCGCCGTTCTACGTACCCAGCTCGATCATCAACATGATCTCGGGCCACCTTTCGATTTACCTGGGCCTGACCGGTCCGAACATCGCGCTGGTGTCGGCGTGCACCACGGCTGCGCATAACATCGGCATGGCCATGCGCCTGATCCAGTACGGCGATGCCGATGCGATGATCGCCGGCGGCGCGGAGTTCGCCACCACGCCCACGGCTATGGCCGGCTTCTGCTCGGCGCGTGCCATGACCACGCGCAACGACGACCCGGCCGGTTCCAGCCGCCCGTGGGACGCCGGTCGCGACGGCTTTGCGCTGTCCAATGGCGCCGGCGTGCTGATGCTCGAGGAATACGATCACGCCAAGGCGCGCGGCGCCAATATCTACGGTGAGATCGTCGGCTTCGGCATGAGCGGCGACGCGTACCACATCACCGCACCCAGCGGCGACGGCGCGGCACTGTGCATGAAGAACGCACTGCACGATGCCGGCGTGAATCCGACCGACGTCGATTACGTCAACGCGCACGGTACCTCCACGCCCGTCGGCGACCTGGCCGAGGTGGGTGCGGCGAAGAAGATCTTCGGCGACTACGCCTACAAGCTTGCGATGAGCTCGACCAAATCGGTCACCGGGCACCTGCTGGGCGCCGCCGGTGGCGTCGAGGCCATCTTCTCGCTGCTGGCCATTCGCGATGGCGTGATCCCGCCGACGATCAACCTTGAGCAACCCGGTGAAGGCTGCGACCTCGATTTCGTACCCAAGACCGCGCGGCAGGCCAAGCTCGACATAGTCATTTCCAACTCGTTCGGCTTCGGCGGTACCAACGGCACGCTCGCCTTCCGGCGCGCCTGAAGCAGCGGCTGGCCGTGGCGCACGTTACCCGCCAACTGGCCGGCCGCCGCGACCTGCTCGCGCTGGCCGCCGCGTGGCCTGAACGCTACCCGGGCTTGCTCGATAGCGCCGTGCGAGGCACGGCGCAGGCGCGCTACGACCTGCTCTTCGCCTTCCCGCAGGGCGAGCTTTGCCTGGGGCGCGATGGCATCGTCCGCGAGGGCGAGCGCGTGCTCACGCGTGGTTTCCTCGACGCGCTCGATGACGCCTGGCGCGACCAGCGCACCGAGCCGCGCACCGATGGCCTGCCGTTTGCCGGTGGCTGGATGGTATTCCTGGGCTATGAACTGGCCCGCGAAGTGGAGCCCAGCCTCTGGCTTCCCGCCGCGCCCGGAAGTCTGCCGATCGCGATGGCGCTGCGCTGCCCGGCCGCGATCATCGTCGATCACGAGCTCGACCAGACCATCCTGGTGGCTGAGGAACGCTACGCATCGCTCATCGATGACATGGCCGCGGATCTGGACCAGGCCGGCGATGAACGGTCCTGGGCACCGTTGCCTGCGCCCTTGTCGATCGACGAGGACGAAGCGGCACGGTTCATCGACGGCGTGGCACGCATCCACGAGCATCTTGCCGCGGGCGATATTTTCCAGGTGAATCTTTCCCGGCAATGGCGCGCGCGGTTCGCCGAACCACTGCCGCCGGCGCAGCTCGCCGCGGCACTGCGAGCGGCCAATCCCGCTCCATTCGCCGGCCTGCTGCAATGGCGCGAATGGGCCATCGTCAGTTCATCGCCCGAGCGGTTGGTGTCCTCGCGCGACGGGGTGGTACAGGTGAGGCCGATCGCCGGCACTCGCCCGCGCCACGCCAACGACGATGACGCACGCATGGTGCAGGAATTGCACGCCCATCCCAAGGAGCGTGCCGAGCACGTGATGCTGATCGACCTGGAGCGCAACGACTTGGGCCGCGTCTGCGAGCCGGGCAGCGTCGAGGTGGATGAACTGATGACGGTGGAGTCCTATGCCCATGTGCATCACATCGTCAGCAACGTGCGTGGCCGGCTGCGCGAGGGCGTGACACCGGGGCAGGTGATCGCGGCCACGTTTCCCGGCGGCACCATCACCGGCTGTCCGAAGGTGCGCTGCATGCAGATCATCGCTTCGATCGAAGGCGTAGGGCGCGGCGCTTACACCGGTTCCATGGGTTATCTCGATCGCGACGGCAGCATGGACCTCAACATCCTGATCCGCACCATGACGCTGGAAGGCACGCGGCTAAGCCTGCGCGCCGGCGCCGGCATCGTCGCCGATTCCGACGCCCAGCGGGAGCTTGCCGAGACCCGGGCCAAGGCGCGGGGCATGCTGCGGACACTCGGCGACCTGTCGTGAACGATCCGGCCCGCTGGCGCGTGGACGGACGGGCGGCCACGGAACTGCCTGTGGGCGACCGCGGCCTGGCGTACGGCGACGGCCTGTTTGAAACCATGCGCGTGGTGGCGGGCAGGGCGCCATTGTGGACGTGGCACATGGAGCGGCTGGAGGAAGGCTGCCGCAGGCTTCAGCTGCCGCAGCCAGCGTCTGCCATGCTCGCCGATGAAGTTTCCGCCGCCGCCGATGGCCTGGATGACGCCGTGGTGCGCATCACCTGGACAGCGGGCAGTGGTCCAAGGGGCTATGCACGCCAGGCGACGGTTTCCGGACGCCTGATCGTGGTCGCGTCACCCGTGCATCACGCCGATCCCTTCATGGCGACCCATGGCGTGGCGCTGTTCGAATGCTCCACGCGCTGGTCGTTGCAACCGAGGCTTGCCGGCATCAAGCACCTCAACCGCCTGGAACAGGTGCTGGCGCGTGCCGAGTGGGAGGATCCTTCCTTCATCGATGGGCTGATGCTGGACATGGATGACCGGGTGATCAGCACCACCGCGGCTTCGATCGGCCTGGTCGTCGATGGTGTACCGATGTTCCCGGCGCTACATCGCTGCGGCGTGGCCGGCGTGGGCCGGCGCCTGGCGATGGCAAGCCTGCCGGACGCGGTCGAAGCCGATATCGACCGAGCCATGCTGGCGTCGGCCTCGGAGGTATTCCTTGCGTCCTCCGTTCGCGGCATGCTTCCGGTTCGCGCCATCGGCGACCGGCACTATGCGACAGGTCCGGTGGTAAGAGCCCTGCAGGCGGCATGGACCACCGCCGGCATGCCACCCTTGCGTCCTGCGGAGCAACCATGAAGCATCCACGCGGCCGCGCGCTGCTGCGCCCGCTACTTGCCGTCGTCGTACTGATCCTCGTGGCCGGTGGATTCCTCGGTTTCGACTACGTGCGCTTCACCCGTGCTCCGCTCGCCATTCCGGCGGCCGGCGACACCATCGACGTGGGTCGCGGCACCAGTTTCCGTGACATCGTGGCGGACCTGCGCCAGCGTGGCATCACCCGCGCGTCGCCCTGGTACTGGCGGGCGCTGGCGGCACAGATGGGTGTGGCCGGACGCCTGCACGCAGGTGAGTACGCGCTCATGCCGGGCACCACGCCGCGCGGCTTGCTGGACAGCATGGCGGCCGGTCGCGTGATCCAGCGCTACGTGACGATCGTCGATGGCTGGACATTCCTCGACCTGCGGCATGCGCTTGCGCGCGGCGACAAGCTCTCGCAGGTGGCGGCAAGCCTTTCCGACGACGACGTCATGAAGCAGATCGGCGCACCGGGGCAGTTTCCCGAAGGACGCTTCCTTCCCGAGACCTATGCCTACGTCAAGGGCGACAGCGACCTGGATATCCTGAAGCGTGCCCATGCCGCCATGGCCAAGGCACTGGATCAGGCGTGGGCGAACCGTGCCACCGACCTGCCGCTGGCGTCGGCGGACGAGGCACTGATCCTGGCCTCGATCGTGGAGAAGGAAACCGGTCGTGCCGACGAGCGCCCGCGGATCGCCGGGGTGTTCGTGCGGCGCCTGCAACAGCACATGCTGCTGCAGACCGATCCCACGGTGATCTACGGCATGGGCGCCGCTTACGCCGGCAACATCCACAAGGCGGACCTGGGCCAGGACACGCCGTACAACACCTACACCCGCGCCGGCCTGCCGCCGACGCCCATCGCCATGCCGGGCAAGCCCGCGCTCGAAGCTGCTACCCATCCGGCGGCAGGCAGCGAGCTGTATTTCGTTTCGCGTGGCGACGGCAGCCATGTGTTCTCAGCGTCGCTTGCCGAACACAACCGCGCCGTGGCCTGTTACCAGCTGCATCGATGCCAGTGACGTTCCCTGCACATGCAGGTGGCATCATGCAAGCCATGACACCGATGCCGTGGCACGAAGAACCCTGGACCCTGCTCAAAGGCCGTCGCGAGCGCGGGGTGATGCCCCACGCCCTGTTGCTGGCCGGTCCGCCCGGCCTGGGCAAGCGCATATTCCTCGATCGCCTGGCCCAGGCCCTGCTGTGCCAGGCACCCGTGGATGGCGATGCCTGTGGACGGTGCAAGGCCTGCCTGCTGTACGCGGCCGGCACCCATCCCGATCGCGCCACCATCGGCCTTGGCTTGCGCAAGGACGGTACACCCCGCACGGAAATCGTCATCGACCAGGTGCGCGAGCTCTCGCAGCGCCTGGCCATGTCCAGCCAGTTCGGCGGCTGGCAGGTCGCCAGCATCGATCCGGCCGATACGATGAACACGGCGGCCGCCAATGCCTTGCTCAAGACCCTCGAGGAACCGTCCCGCGAAACCTTGCTGGTGTTGGTGGCCGATGCCCCATGGCGGCTGCCGGCGACGATCCGCAGTCGAACCCAGCGCGTGGATTTCAACCTGCCTTCGGCTGAAATGGCGATGGCGTGGCTTGAAGCTGAAGGTGTGTCCGATGCGGCAACGGCGCTTGCCGCCGCTAACGGCAATCCGGGGCAAGCCCGCGCGTGGGCGGCGCAAGGGCAGCTGAAGGCCCGCCACGAAGTCCGCAACGACCTTCGGGCCCTGGCCTCGGGCCGCGGCGATCCGATGGAAATAGCCCGGCGTTGGCAGGCGGCCACGCCGCCGGCCTACCTCTGGTTCGCGGCCCAGGCCGTGGCTGAGGAGTCCCGGGCCCGCGCGCAGGGCGGGGAAGCACCGCTGGGCAGCGCGCTGGACGGTTTCGCCCTGGACGCCTGGTTTGCCTCGGCCAATCGCGCGCGCGAAGCCTTGCGGGGGCCGCTGCGCACGGACCTGGTCATGCTGGAGTTGCTGTCCGCATGGCGATAAGCGTCGCCGCCGATGGCCGTTTCGATGGGCTGGGCGCAGCCACCGCACGCGTGGGAACAGTGCTGCCGCCGCTCAACGAGCGCGTGCGCATGCTGGTGGTCTCGCCCCATCCGGATGACGAATCCCTGGCGGTGGGTGGCCTGATCCAGGCGGTACTGGGCGCGGGCGGGAGCGTGGACGTGCTGTTGCTCACCGACGGCGACGACAACCCTTGGCCGCAGCGCTATATGGAACGCCGCATCGTCATCGATGCGCAGGCCCGGGCACGTTGGGGAACGCGGCGCCGGGGCGAGGTACGCGCGGCGCTGGCGAGACTGGGAGTGAGTGAATCCTCACTGCACGCCCTGGGCTGGCACGACATGGACGTCACCGGTTGCCTGTCGCGCGATGCCTCCGCCGCGATAGCGGCGATCGATGCGGTGGTCGCCGACACCGCTCCCACCCTGATGGTGTTGCCCGCCCTGGGCGACCGCCATCCCGACCACGGCAGCGCCCATGTGATGGCCCGCCTGGCGGCGAGGGCTGCCGCGCCGGAGACGCACGTCGTCACCTACATGATCCACGGCCGGGTCGATGTGGGTACCGCTGCCGCCAGGCTGCCGTTGACGCCGACGATCGAAGCGGGCAAGCGCAGCGCCGTACGTGAGCACCGCACCCAGCTGAGCCTCAGCGGTAAGCGCATGCTTGGCATGGTCCAGCCGGATGAAACCTTCGCCTTGCCCACGCCGCCGCAAGCGGCCTTGCCCTGGCATCCGCCGGTATGGATCAGGCCGGGCCTGCAGCTTCTGGTGGTATCGGGGCAGGGGAGCAGTCACTGGCGATGGCGCGATGCCCCGCTGGAACACACGCGGCAGGGATGGGTCCTGCACGACCCCCTGCTGGAACGTGGAGGTTTCGTGAAACTCTCCTTGCCCCTCCGCTCGCCGTGGATATTCGACCACTGGGGATGGGCCGAGCTTGCTCCGCGCGGCGCCGGGTCGCTAGCATGAGGCCTTGCCCCACCTTTTCGGGATTCGCATGAACGTCTCCGCCGCACCCCGACAGGGCATCATTTCCCTCAAGATCAAGGATGAAGCCGCGCTCTACCAGGCCTACATGCCTTTCCTGAAGGGCGGTGGCATATTCGCCCCCACAGCCCAGCGCTACAGCCTGGGTGACGAAGTGGTCCTGCTTCTTACCCTGATCGACGAATCCGAACGCCTTTCGGTGGCCGGCAAAGTGGTATGGATCACCCCCATCGGCGCACAGGGCAACCGCACGGCCGGCATCGGCGTGCAGTTCAACGAAACATCCGATGGCGAGGCCGCTCGTGCGCGCATCGAGAATATCCTGGCGGGCATGCTGGCCTCCGAGCGGCCGACGCAGACGATGTAATTGAAGGTCAATTGCCGCACCACGGGAAGATTACCCTTTTAAGCCTTGTCTGAATCCCTGTACCGACTGGTACAATGGGACGGTTAATCGTTTTCTTTCCGTTCCATGGTGGATGTCCCTTGCGCTCGGCCGTGCCGCCGCCGGGGCTCCTTGACCAGACTGCTCGCCCCACGAGTGGTCACTGATGCGCCGAAGTCCCCAAGGCGCGGAGGTACGTGTTGCCGTGCTCGCCGAATACTGGCCCGTCCTGTTGTTCATCGCCGTTGCCATCGGGCTGGGTATTGCCTTGCTGGTGATCGGCCTGCTGGCCGGTACCAGCCGGCCCACTGCCGAAAAGCTCGCTCCTTATGAATGCGGTTTCGAGGCGTTCGAAGACGCTCGCATGAAGTTCGACGTCAGGTACTACCTGATCGCCATCCTTTTCATCATCTTCGACCTGGAAATCGCTTTCCTGTTTCCGTGGGCCACGGTGTTCTCGGACCTCGGCGTGATCGCCCTGGTGGAGATGGGGCTGTTCCTGCTGTTGCTGGTGATCGGTTTCGCCTACGTCTGGAAGAAGGGAGCGCTCGAATGGGAGTGATGTCCAGCATCGACCGGGTGATGCACAACCCGCCGCCGCTCAATATCGTCGACGACATCCTGCGGCCGAACGGTGACAGCCCGATCGTCCAGCGCGGTTTCGCCACCACCAGCGTGGATGCGCTGATGAACTGGGCGCGCACGGGGTCGATGTGGCCGATGACCTTCGGCCTTGCCTGCTGCGCGGTTGAGATGATGCACGCTGGCGCCGCCCGCCTGGACCTGGACCGCTACGGCGTGATCTTCCGTCCCAGCCCCCGCCAGTCCGACGTGATGATCGTGGCCGGCACCCTGGTCAACAAGATGGCCCCGGCGCTGCGCAAGGTCTACGACCAGATGCCCGAACCGAAGTGGGTAATTTCCATGGGTTCGTGCGCCAACGGCGGCGGCTATTACCACTATTCCTATTCCGTGGTGCGCGGCTGCGACCGCATCGTGCCTGTGGACATCTACGTGCCGGGCTGCCCGCCCACGGCCGAAGCCCTGATCCACGGCATCTTGCAGTTGCAGAAGAAAATCCGCCGCACCCACACCATCGCGCGCTGAAGGACCGCACATGAGCGAAAACCTCCAGACCCCGCTTGTCGGCCGCCTTGCTGCGCGCTTCGGCGATACGCTGCGCGTCACCGTGGTGCGCAACGAAGTCACCGCCGAAGTCGCCGCCGGCGATCTGCTGGCGGTGGCCAAGGCCCTGCGTGACGAGGCCGAATTCCGCTTCAGTGTCTATATCGACACCTGCGGCGTCGATTACCTGGGCTACGGCCAGACCGAATGGGATACCGACACCGCCCAGGGCGAGGGTTTCTCGCGCGGCGTCGAAGGCCAGGCCATGGGCCGTTTCAACTGGGCCGAGCGTCCGCGTGAAACAGGCCAGCCGCGCCGCTTTGCCGCCGTGGTCCACCTGCTGTCGATCGAACACAACCGCCGTATCCGCCTGCGTATCTTCTGCGAAGACGACATGCTGCCGGTGGTGCCTTCGCTTACCGGCATCTGGCCGGGCGCCGACTGGTTCGAACGCGAAACCTTCGACCTCTACGGCATCATCTTCGAAGGCCATCCCGATCTTCGCCGCATCCTCACCGACTACGGTTTCGTCGGCCATCCGTTCCGCAAGGATTTCCCGCTGATCGGCAATGTCGAGGTGCGCTACGACCCCGAGCAGAAGCGCGTGATCTACGAACCGGTATCCATCGAGCCGCGCGTGCTGGTACCGCGCACCATCCGCAACGACGCCGACCTCGACCAGGCCCGTGCCGAAGCCGCCGACCGCTGGCGCGAGAACTGAACATGCAGGAAATCCGCAACTACACGATGAACTTCGGCCCCCAGCATCCGGCCGCGCACGGTGTGCTGCGCCTGGTGCTGGAGATGGATGGCGAAACGGTGGTCCGCGCCGATCCCCATGTGGGCCTGCTGCACCGCGGCACCGAGAAGCTCGCCGAGTCCAAGCCGTTCAACCAGTCGATCGGCTACATGGATCGACTGGATTACGTCTCGATGATGTGCAACGAGCACGCTTACGTCGGCGCCATCGAAAACCTCATGGGTATTGAGGCACCGGTGCGCGCGCAGTACATCCGCACCATGTTCGACGAGATCACCCGCATCCTGAACCACCTGATGTGGGTCGGTTCCAATGCGCTCGACCTCGGCGCCATGGCGGTGTTCCTGTACGCCTTCCGCGAGCGCGAAGAGCTCATGGATTGCTACGAGGCGGTGTCCGGTGCGCGCATGCACGCCACGTACTACCGCCCGGGCGGCGTCTACCGCGACCTGCCCACGCAGATGCCGCAGTACCGCGAATCCCCCTGGCACAAGGGCGCGGATCTGAAGCGCATCAATGCATGGCGCGAAGGCTCCATGCTCGATTATCTCGACGCGTTCACCGACGACTTCCCCGAGCGCGTGGCCGAGTACGAAAGCCTGCTCACCGATAACCGCATCTGGAAGCAGCGTACGGTGGGCATCGGCGTGATTTCGCCGGAGAAGGCACAGGCGTGGGGCATGACCGGCGCCATGTTGCGCGGTTCGGGCATCGCCTGGGACCTGCGCAAGAAGCAGCCGTATGCGTCTTACGCCGAGATGGATTTCGATATCCCCGTCGGCGTCAATGGCGATTGCTACGACCGGTACCTGGTACGCATGGAAGAAATGCGCCAGTCCAACCGCATCATCAAGCAGTGCGTGAAGTGGCTGCGGGCCAACCCCG
The DNA here is from genome assembly GCF_015905305.1 of Pinirhizobacter soli. Classification (GTDB taxonomy): domain Bacteria; phylum Pseudomonadota; class Gammaproteobacteria; order Xanthomonadales; family Rhodanobacteraceae; genus Pinirhizobacter; species Pinirhizobacter soli. The sequence goes on along the minus strand of NZ_JADZLQ010000001.1, from coordinate 719,167 downwards.
GCCCGGTGATGGTGCAGAACTTCAAGGTGGCGCCGCCCAGCCGCGCCGACATGAAGGAGGACATGGAAGCCCTGATCCACCACTTCAAGCTGTTCACCGAAGGCTACGGCGTGCCCGCCGGCGAAACCTACAAGGCGGTGGAAGCACCCAAGGGTGAATTCGGCTGCTACCTGGTGTCCGACGGCGCCAACAAACCTTTCCGCGTGCACTTGCGCGCACCGGGCTTCGCCCACCTGTCCTCGATGGACGCGGTGGTGCGTGGCCACATGCTCGCCGACGTGGTCGCCATGATTGGCACTTACGACCTCGTCTTCGGCGAAGTCGATCGCTAAGGGCGACGGGACAAGAACATGAAAGCAACAGGACATTACGCCGAGGTCAAGGATGTCGATCCGATCGCGGTGCTCGAGCAGCACACCCGCGATCACATCGACCACTGGGTGTCGAAATTCCCGCCGGACCGCAAGCGCTCGGCGCTGATCCAGGGGTTGATGGCGGCCCAGGAGCAGAACCGCGGCTTCCTTACCGATACGCTCATTACCGCCACCGCCAAGTACCTCGACCTCCCGGCCGTATGGGCCTACGAGGTGGCGAGCTTCTACTCGATGTTCGAGACGGTACCGGTGGGCCGCAACAACGTGGCCGTCTGCACCAACATCTCGTGCTGGCTCAATGGCGCCAACGACATCGTGCGCCATTGCGAAGGCAAGCTCGGCATCCGCACCGGCGAAAGCACGGCCGACGGCCGCATTTACTTGAAGCGCGAAGAAGAATGCCTCGCGGCCTGCTGCGGCGCGCCGATGATGGTGGTTAACGGTCACTACCACGAGAATCTCACGACGGCGAAAGTCGACGAGATCCTCGACGGTTTGAAGTAGGAGCGAAGGCAGATGGCAAGCACTACCGGTCCCGTCGGTCCCGCACCCCTGGAGCATCAGGTCGTTTATACGACGCTCCACTTCGACAAGCCGTGGGCGTTGGACAACTACCTGTCGATCGGCGGCTACGAAGCCTGGAAGAAGATCCTGGCCGAGCGCCCGGATCCGGGCGCGATCATCGACGAACTGAAGAAAAGCTCGCTGCGCGGCCGTGGCGGCGCAGGCTTCCCTACGGGTCTGAAGTGGTCGTTCATGCCGCGAACGGCGCCGGGCCAGAAATACATCCTGTGCAATTCCGATGAATCCGAACCCGGTACCTGCAAGGACCGCGACATCCTGCGCTTCAACCCGCATGCGGTGATCGAGGGCCTGGCCATCGCCTGTTATTGCACCGGCTCCACCGTTGCCTACAACTATCTGCGCGGTGAATTCCACCACGAGCCCTTCGAGAATTTCGAAGAGGCCCTGAAGGAAGCCTACGCCGCGGGGCTGCTGGGCAAGGGCCTGGGCGGCGACCTCGATGTGGACATCTACACCGCGCTGGGCGCCGGCGCCTACATCTGCGGCGAAGAAACCGCGCTGATGGAGTCGCTCGAAGGCAAGAAGGGACAGCCGCGCTTCAAGCCGCCGTTCCCGGCAGGCTTCGGCTTGTACGGCAAGCCGACCACTATCAACAACACCGAAACCTATGCGTCGGTGCCGGCGATCCTGCGCCATGGCGCGGACTGGTTCCTGAATTTGGGCAAGCCCAACAATGGCGGCCCGAAGATCTTCTCGGTGTCCGGCCACGTGGCGAAGCCCGCCAACTACGAGATTCGCCTGGGCACCTCGTTCAACGAGCTCTTGGAAATGGCCGGCGGCATCCGCAACGGCAACAAGCTCAAGGCCGTGATTCCCGGTGGCTCGTCGATGAAGGTGCTGCCCGCGTCGCTCATCACCGAGTGCACCATGGATTACGACAGCCTGCAGAAGGCAGGTTCGGGCTTGGGTTCCGGTGCCGTGATCGTCATGGACCACACCACCTGCATGGTCAAGGCCTGCCAGCGCATCGCGCAGTTCTACAAGGCCGAGTCCTGCGGCCAGTGCACGCCTTGCCGCGAAGGCACCGGCTGGATGTACCGCGTGCTCACCCGCATCGTCGAAGGCGAGGGCACCCAGGACGACCTGCATCGCCTGAAGGCCGTGGCCGGCCAGATCGAAGGCCACACCATCTGTGCCTTCGGCGAAGCCGCCGCATGGCCGGTGCAGGGCTTCCTGCATCACTTCTGGGACGAGTTCGAATATTTCGTCACCCACAAGCGTTCCAAGACCGAAGACATGCTCGCCCAAGCAAACCGTGGAGTGGCCGCCTGATGAGTGCGCAGCCCGCCAACAACACAGCGCCCGATCTGGTCAACATCGAGATCGACGGCCGCTCGCTGCAGGTACCGAAGGGTTCGATGATTATCCACGCGGCCGACGCCGCGGGAATCCCGATCCCGCGTTTCTGCTACCACCGCAAGCTTCCCATCGCCGCCAACTGCCGCATGTGCCTGGTGGAGATCGAGAAGATGCCCAAGCCCGCACCGGCTTGCGCTACGCCGGTGGGCGAGGGCATGAAGGTGTTCACGCGCTCGGACAAGGCGCTGAAGTCGCAGCGCAACGTGATGGAATTCCTGCTGATCAACCATCCGCTGGACTGCCCGATCTGCGACCAGGGCGGCGAATGCGAACTGCAGGACGTCTCGCTGGGTTACGGCCGTTCGGTATCGCGTTACAACGAACGCAAGCGCACCGTTTCCGACGAGGATCTCGGCCCGCTGGTCGCCACCGAGATGACCCGCTGCATCCAGTGCACCCGTTGCGTGCGCTTCACCAGCGAGATCGCCGGCACCTACGAACTGGGTGGCATGAGCCGCGGAGAAGACCTCGAGATCGGCACGTATATCGGCAAGACGATCGAGAGCGAGCTTTCGGGCAACATCATCGACGTCTGTCCGGTGGGCGCGCTCACCAACAAGCCGTTCCAGTTCAAGGCGCGTGCCTGGGAACTGATCGCCCGCCCGTCGGTGGGCTACCACGATGCACTCGGTTCCAACCTGTGGCTGCATTCGCGCCGCGGCGAGGTGCTGCGTACGGTGCCCCGCGACAACGAGAACATCAACGAGTGCTGGCTGTCCGATCGCGACCGCTACAGCCATCAGGGCCTGTACGCGGATGACCGCCTGAAGGCGCCGATGGTCAAGCGTAACGGTGCCTGGGCAACCACCACCTGGGACGATGCCCTGGCGGTTGCCGCCGAGGCGCTGAAGAAAACACCCGGCGCCGATCTCGGCATCCTGGCCCATGGCGCCACCACCAATGAAGAAGGCGATCTGCTGGTGCGCCTGGCCCGCGGTCTGGGCAGCGCGCACCTCGACCATCGCCTGCGCCAGCTCGACTTTGCCGACAACGCCACGGCCACGCCGTTTGCGCTGCCGGTGAGCCAGCTGGACAAGGTGAAGTCGGCGTTGCTGGTGGGCTCGGCCCTGCGCCATGAAATGCCGCTGCTCAACCATCGCCTGCGCCAGGCGGTGAAGAAGGGCGCAAAGGTGTACGCGGTGAACCCCGTGCACTTCGACTTCAACTATCCGCTGGCCGGCGAAGCCGTGGCCGCGCCGCACGCGCTGGTGGCGGAACTGCTTACCCTTGCCCGCGCCGCTGTCGATGACGGCGCTGCCGCACCTGGTGCGCTGGCCGATGCCATCAACGGTGTCAAGGCCGACGACGATGTCCGCGCCGCATACGCCACCCTCAAGGGCGGCGATGCGGTGGTGATCCTGGGCGAGGCCGCGGCGCTTCATCCGCAGGCGTCCTGGCTGCGTGCCGTGGCGAAGTTCATCGCCGCTGCCGCGGACGCTGCCTATAACGAGATCCCGGTGGGTGCCAACGCCGTGGGCCTGGCACGCGTCGGCGTGCTGCCGGGCAACGGTGGCCTGGACGCCCGCGCCATGCTGTCCCAGCCACGCAAGGCCTACCTGTTGTACGGCATCGAGCCGCAGCACGATTTCGCCGATGGCGCTGCCGCTTTCAGCGCACTGGACAACGCGCAGGCCGTGGTGGCCTGTTCGGCCTACGCCAGCAAGTCGTTGCTGGAAGTGGCAAGCGTGATCCTGCCGATCGCCCTGGCTCCCGAGAACGACGGCAGCCTCACCAACGTCGATGGCCTGGAGCAGGCTATCGCCGCCGGCGCCAAGGCGCCGGGCGAAGGCCGCCCAGGCTGGAAGGTACTGCGTGCCCTGGGTGGAACGCTTGCCGTGCCGGGCTTCGAGTTCGACGACCTTGCTGGCCTCAGGTCTGCCATCGGCGAGCGCACGGCGAATCCGCGCGCCATGCTGGCCGACCTCACCGCCAAGCAGGGCAGTGGCCTCACCCGCATCGCCACGCTGCCGATCTACCGCAGCGATGCGGTGCTTCGCCGCGCCACGGCGCTGGCGGCGCATCCGCTCAACCGCGAGCCTGCGGTGTACCTGCACGCGGACGATGCGAAAGCCGCGGGCCTGGCCGACGGCGATACCGTCCGGGTGGGTAGCTCCGATCCGTTGCCGGTGGTCGTTTCCGGCGCCGTGCCGGCTGGTGCTGCCTGGATCGAAGCGGGCCACGACGAAACCGCGATGCTGCCGCCGTATGGCGCAGCCCTCACCCTGAGCAAGGCTTAAGCGCATGTTCGATCAATTCTGGACGCACTTGCTCCTTCCGGTGCTCTACATCCTGGCGATCGTCGTGCCGCTGATCCTGGCGGTGGCGATGTTCGTCTACTGGGAGCGCAAGGTCATCGGCTGGATGCACGTGCGCATGGGGCCGAACAAGATCGGTCCGCTGGGCATGCTGCAGGCCTTCGCCGATGTGGTGAAACTGCTGATCAAGGAAGTGATCCTTCCCACCAATTCCTCGAAGTTCCTCTACTACCTTGCCCCGATGCTGGCCCTGGTGCCCGCGTTCGCGGCGTGGGCGGTCGTTCCCTTCGGCGAGAAGATGGTGCTGGCCAACGTCAACGCCGGCGTGCTGTATCTGCTGGCCATGACGTCCCTGGGCGTCTACGGGATCATCCTGGCTGGCTGGGCATCGAACTCCCGCTACGCCTTGCTGGGCGCCATGCGCTCGGCGGCGCAGGTGATCAGCTACGAGCTGGCGATGGGCATGTCGGTCGTCTGCGTGCTGGTGCTTACCGGCAGCCTCAACCTTACCGACATCGTGCACGCGCAGGCGGGCAACAAGGGCTTCTTCGACTGGTACTGGCTGCCGCTGCTGCCGGTGTTCATCATCTACTTCATCTCCGGCGTTGCCGAAACCAACCGCGCGCCATTCGACGTGGCCGAGGGCGAGTCGGAAATCGTCGCCGGTTTCCACGTGGAATATTCAGGCTCGGCGTTCGCCATTTTCTTCCTGGCCGAATACGCCAGCATGATCCTGGTGAGCTTCCTGGCCGCAATCTTCTTCATGGGCGGCTGGCTGTCGCCCCTGCAGGGCTGGATCACCGCCGATGCCCCGCGCTGGATCAACTGGATCTGGACCGGCGGCTTCATCTGGCTGTTCATCAAGGCCTTCCTTTTCTCCTTCCTGTTCCTCTGGTTCCGCGCCAGCTTCCCGCGCTACCGCTATGACCAGATCATGCGCCTGGGCTGGAAGGTATTCATTCCCATCACCATCGTCTGGGTCTTCGTCGCCGGCCTCATGAAATATTACGGCTGGGTCACCATCGGCACGGGGGCTTGAAGCAAACCATGTCTCGCATAACGCACTATCTCAAAAGCCTGCTCCTGATCGAGTTGTTCAAGGGCATGGGCCTGACCATCCGCTACATGTTCAAGCCCAAGTACACCGTCCGTTATCCGATGGAGCACATTCCCAAGTCGAACCGCTTCCGCGGGCTGCATGCGCTGCGCCGGTACGCCAACGGCGAGGAACGCTGCATCGCCTGCAAGCTGTGCGAGGCGGTGTGTCCGGCGCTTGCCATCACCATCGACTCGGCCCCGCGTGAATCGGACGGCCAGCGCCGTACCACGCGCTATGACATCGACCTCTTCAAGTGCATCTACTGCGGTTTCTGCGAGGAAAGCTGCCCGGTGGATTCGATCGTGGAGACGCACGTGCACGAGTACCACTTCGAGCACCGCGGCGAGAACGTGGTGAACAAGCTGCAGCTGTTGGCCATCGGCGATCGCTTCGAGCAAGACATCGCCGCTGCACGGGCCCAGGACGCGGCTTTCCGCTGAGGACAACCACATGAATCCACAGCTGATCCAACTCATCATGTTCTACGCCTTCGGTGCGGTTGCCGTGGGCGCTGCCCTTGCCGTGATCACCCTGCGCAATTCCGTGCATGCGGTGCTTTCGCTGGTGCTTACCTTTTTCTCCGTGGCCTGCATCTGGCTGCTGGCGGAAGCCGAATTCCTGGCCATTGCGCTGATCGTGGTCTACGTCGGCGCGGTGATGGTGCTGTTCCTGTTCGTGGTGATGATGCTCGACATCAAGATGGAGCAGGTGCGCGAGGGCTTCGCCCGCTACCTGCCGGTGGGCATCATCGTGGCGCTGGTGATGCTGGCCGAGATGATCGGCATGATCGGCGTGCGGGCGATGGGCCTGCACGTCATGGGCGAAGACCCCGCCGCGGCGGCGGGGCTTTCGAACACCGCATGGCTTGGCCATGCGCTGTACACCCAGTTCCTGCTGCCGTTCGAAATCGCAGCCATCATCCTTACCGTCGGCATCGTGGCCGCCGTGGCCCTGACCTTGCGCCATCGCGGTGGCGTGCGGCACCAGTCCGCGGCCGAGCAGGTGGCGGTCGACCCGCGTACCCGAATGCGCATCGTCAAGATGGCTTCGGAAACGATGCCCACGGAAACCGTTCCCCCCGTTGCCCCGTCGCAGGAGACCTCGCCGTGATCACGCTCGCGCATTTCATCGTGCTCGGCGCGGTGCTCTTCTGCATCGCGGTTGCCGGTGTCTTCATCAACCGCAAGAACGTCATCGTGCTGCTGATGGCGATCGAACTGATGCTGCTGGCGGTGAACATCAACTTCGTGGCCTTCTCGCGCTTCCTGGGCGACGTGCAGGGGCAGGTGTTCGTGTTCTTCATCCTTACCGTGGCCGCGGCCGAGTCGGCCATTGGCCTGGCGATCCTGACCTTGCTGTTCCGTAACCGCAGCACGATCAACGTCGCCGAAATCGACAGCATGAAGGGCTGACGCACATGGATCTTTCACTTTCGGTCCTGATCACCATCGCCCTGGCGCCGCTGGTTGGCGCGCTGCTGGCTGGACTCTTCGGCCGCGTGATCGGCCGCGTTGGCTCGCACTGCGTGACCATCCTGGGCGTGGGCATCGCCTGCGCGCTTTCGATCCACGTGCTGTGGCAGCTGGTGTCGGGGGACGCTAAGAATTTCAACCAGGATGTCTACACCTGGTTCCAGGCCGGCAACCTGCACGTGAGCGTGGGTTTCATGGTCGACCGGCTCACCGCCATGATGATGGTGGTGGTGACCTTCGTGTCCCTGCTTGTGCACGTGTACACGATCGGTTACATGGCCGACGATCCGGGCTACCAGCGGTTCTTTAGCTACATCTCGCTTTTCACCTTCTCGATGCTGATGCTGGTGATGAGCAACAACTTCATGCAGCTGTTCTTCGGCTGGGAAGCGGTAGGCTTGGTGTCGTACCTCTTGATCGGCTTCTGGTACAAGAAGCCGACGGCGATCTACGCCAACCTCAAGGCGTTCGTGGTCAACCGCGTTGGCGATTTCGGCTTCCTGCTGGGCATCGCCGCAGTACTGTATTTCCTTAATACGCTTGACTACGCCACGGCGTTCGACAGCGCCGGCGCGCTGACCGGCCGCGCCATCACGGTGGTCGGTGGCCACGCGTGGCCTGCGGCAACGGTGATCGGCGTCCTGCTGTTCATCGGTGCGATGGGCAAGTCTGCCCAGGTGCCCTTGCATGTGTGGCTGCCCGATTCGATGGAAGGCCCCACGCCGATCTCGGCGCTGATCCACGCCGCCACCATGGTGACGGCGGGCATCTTCATGGTGGCGCGCATGTCGCCGCTGTTCGAGATGAGCGAAGGCGCGCTTTCGTTCATCCTGGTGATCGGCGCCACCACCGCGCTGTTCACCGGCCTGATCGGTATCGTGCAGAACGACATCAAGCGCGTGATCGCCTATTCAACGCTGTCGCAGCTGGGCTACATGACAGTTGCCCTGGGTGTGTCGGCCTATAGCGGCGCCGTGTTCCACCTGATGACGCACGCCTTCTTCAAGGCGCTGCTGTTCCTGGGGGCGGGCTCGGTGATCATCGGTATGCACCACGAGCAGGACATGCGCTACATGGGCGGCCTGCGCAAGTACATGCCGGTCACCTGGATCACCATGTGGATCGGTTCGCTGGCGCTGGCCGGTACGCCGTTCTTCGCCGGTTTCTATTCGAAGGACGCCATCATCGAGGCGGTGGGCGAGTCCCATCGCTGGGGCGCGGGGTATGCCTACTTCTGCGTGATGGCGGGCGTGTTCGTGACCTCGTTGTATAGCTTCCGCCTGCTGTACATGACGTTCCATGGCGCCGAGCGCTTCACCGTCGTCGGCCATCATGGCCATGGCCATGCCGCGCATGGGCACGCTGCGGTTGTTGGGGGTCAGAGTATTCACTCTGACCCCGGGCATGACGCGCACGGTCACGATGCCGCCGACGAACACAAGGAAGATTCGCACCACACGCCGGGCGAGCTCGAGCACGCGCCGTCCGAGTCGCCGTGGGTGGTCACCGTGCCGCTGATACTGCTGGCGATCCCGTCGTTGCTGATCGGCTTCTTTACCGTGGGCCCAATGCTGTACGGCGGCTGGTTCGGTAAGGCCATCCACGTGGAAGAGCAGAACAATGTGCTGGGTGAGCTGGCCCGTGACTTCCACGGCGCCACCGCCGCGGCGCTGCACGGCTTCATCCAGTTGCCATTCCTGCTGGCGCTGGCTGGCTTCATCGTGGCCACCGTCATCTACCTGTTCAAGCCGGCGCTGGCCGACTCGATCAAGCGTGCGCTGCATCCCATCTGGCGCGTGCTCGACAAGAAGTATTGGGTGGACGAGGTCTACTTCGCCATCTTCGCCAAGGGCGGTGTCAAGCTTGGCCGTGCCTTCTGGCGCGGCGGCGATGCTGCCGTGATCGATGGCGTTCTGATCGACGGTTCGGCCAGCCTGGTCGAGCGCATCGCTTCGGGCGGCCGCCGCCTGCAGTCAGGTTTTCTTTATCACTACGCCTTCGCCATGATCCTCGGCCTTATCCTGCTCTTGGGCGGGTATTGGCTGGTCGGGCAGGGCTGAGCCACAGGGAATAGAGCATCCATGTCCAACCACTTGCTCAGCCTGCTGATCTGGCTCCCCATCCTCGGCGCGGTTCCCGTGCTGCTGGCCGGCGGGCAACGCCCGAATGCCGCGCGCTGGATTTCCCTGCTCGTGGCCGTGGCGACTTTCGCCGCGAGCCTGGCGCTGGTCCATGTGTACGACCCTTCCACCGGCACGATGCAGGTGGGTGAGAACTTAAACTGGATCGCCAGCGTCGGCATCCACTACTCGCTCGCGGTCGATGGCATTTCCGTGGCGCTGATCGCGCTCACCTCTTTCACCACGATCCTGGTGATCGTGGGTGCGTGGGAGGTCATCGCGGTGCGTACGCACCAGTACATGGCTGCCATGCTGGTGCTGGAAGGCCTGATGGTGGGCGTGTTCTGCGCCACCGATGCCTTGCTGTTCTACGTGTTCTTCGAGGCCATGCTGATCCCGATGTTCATCATCATCGGCATCTGGGGCGGCCCGCGGCGCGTGTACGCCACGCTGAAGTTCTTCATCTACACGTTCTTTGGCTCCATCTTCATGCTGGTGGGGCTGATCTACCTGTATTCGAAGGCGCATACCTTCGATATCGCTACGCTTGCGCACCTGCCACTGTCGATGACCGAGCAGTCCTGGCTGTTCTTCGCCTTCCTGCTGGGTTTTGCCATCAAGGTGCCGATGGTGCCGGTGCATACGTGGCTGCCCGATGCGCACGTCGAGGCGCCTACGGGAGGCTCGGTGGTGCTGGCGGCGGTGATGCTGAAGATCGGCGGCTACGGCTTCCTGCGTTTCTCGCTGCCGATCGTGCCCGATGCGTCGGAGCATTTCGCGCCGCTGGTGATCGTGCTTAGCCTGATTGCCGTGGTGTACATCGGCTACGTGGCCCTGGCCCAGGAAGACATGAAGAAGCTGGTGGCGTATTCGTCCATCGCGCATATGGGTTTTGTCACCCTGGGCATCTTCATCGCCTTCATGCTGGTGCGCGAACACAACAACGTGCAGGCGGCTCACCTGGGCATGCAGGGCGCGATGATCCAGATGATCTCGCACGGGTTCATCTCTGGCGCCATGTTTACCTGCATCGGCGTGCTGTACGACCGCATGCACACGCGCCAGATCAAGGACTACGGCGGCGTGATCAACGTCATGCCCTGGTTCGGCCTGTTCTACGTGTTGTTCGCCATGGCCAATAGCGGCCTGCCGGGCACCAGCGGTTTCGTCGGCGAGTTCATGGTGATCCTGGCCGCCTTCCAGGCAAACCCGTGGATCGCGCTGTTCGCCGCGTTCACCCTGATCATCGGCGCCGCGTACACGCTGTGGATGGTCAAGCGCGTGCTGTGGGGTGAGGTCACCAACCACCACGTGGCCGAGATGAAAGACATCAATGCCCGCGAGACCTTTGTCCTTGCGGCGTTCGCTGCCGCAGTCCTGCTGTTCGGCATCTGGCCCCAGCCGCTCGTCCACCTGATGGACGCATCGGTCGGCCAGCTGGTCCAGAAACTGGCGTACTCCAAGGTTTGATGGAACATCCCATGCCGACTTTCAATGACTTCCTGATCCTGCTTCCCGAGGCCTACCTCACGGTGGCGGCTTGCGTGATCCTGCTGATGGATGCCTTTCTCAAGGGTGGCCAGCGCGTAGCCATCCACTGGCTCTCGATCATCGTGCTGCTGGTGGGTGCGTGGCTGGTGATCGACGGCCAGCCCGCCACGGCGGTGTCGGGCTTCAGCGGCATGTTCATTCGCGACCCGGTGGCTGAGATCCTGAAGGTGTTCTCGCTACTCACCACGGCGTTGATGTTCATCTACTCGCGCGGCTACCTGCGCGACAGGAACATCAACGAGGGTGAGTACTACGCGCTTACCCTGTTCGCGGTGATCGGCATCATGGTGCTGGTATCGGCCGGCAGCCTGGTCACGGTGTACCTGGGCCTGGAGCTGCTTACCCTGAGCTCGTACGCCCTGGTGGCGCTCAACCGCGATTCGAAGCTGTCGTCGGAGGCGGCCATCAAGTACTTCGTGCTGGGTGCGCTGGCCTCGGGCATGCTGCTGTACGGCATGTCGATGATCTACGGCGCCACGCATTCGCTGGACCTTGCCACCATCCTGCACGTGCAGAACGTCGAGTGGCGCAACCTGATGCTGTTCGGCGTGGTCTTCGCCATCGTCGGCATCGGCTTCAAGCTCGGCGCCGCACCCTTCCACATGTGGATTCCCGACGTGTACCAGGGCGCGCCGACGGCCGTCACCATCTTCATCGGTACCGCCCAGAAAATCGCCGCCTTCGGCATGGCCTACCGCCTGCTCGATTCCGGCCTCGGCGCCTACGCCCACGAGTGGCGAATGATGCTGGCGGTACTGGCAGTACTGTCGCTGGCCATCGGCAACCTCCTGGCCATCGTGCAGACCAACCTGAAGCGCCTGCTGGCCTATTCCACCATCTCGCACATGGGCTTCCTGCTGCTGGGCCTGGTAGAGGCCAACCCCGCGGGCTACTCGGCCGCCATGTTCTACGCCATCAGCTACGCGCTCACCTCGGCGGCAGCCTTCGGTATCATCCTGGCCATGTCCCGCGCCGGCTTCGAATGCGAGGAAATCGACGACTTCAAGGGCCTGAACCAGCGCTCCCCGTGGTTCGCCTTCCTGATGATGCTCGTGATGTTCTCGCTGGCCGGCGTACCCCCACTGTTCGGCTTCTTCGGCAAACTGCTGGTCCTGCAATCCGCCATCGACGCCGGCTTCCTCTGGCTGGCAGTGGTCGGCGCCGTATTCGCCATCATCGGCCTCTACTACTACCTGCGAGTCGTCAAAGTCATGTACTTCGACGCCCCCGTGGAAGGCACCGACGTCCGCGCCCAACCCGACATGCCGCTACGCTTCGTCCTGTCACTCAACGCCCTCGCGTTGCTGGCTCTCGGCATCGCCTGGGGCCCCCTGTTTGCATGGTGCCAGCGCGCCTTCGGGATTACGGCCTGACGGACGCCACATGAGTCGGAGGGGGCGGGGGAGCCGCGGGGCTCTCCCTGGTCACTAAGTCCTCGTCCGGCTTCGCCGTCCTGCGGAATCGTTCTCAGGGAGAGCCCCGCGGCTCCCCCGCCCCCTCCGACTCATGTGGCTACCTTGAGGAGTAATCCCTCGTAATAGGAGAGGGGTCGCGCGAGTTCCGGGGGCGCTCTCCGCGCTGTGAAAATTCCGGCCGGGAAATCAGTGTCCACCGATCGCAATTACCGCAAGCGCACGTGCTCTGCTTCGCATGACACTGTTACGTCCGAGGGAGTCGGGGGGGGGGGGGGGGGGGGGGGGGGGGCGCCGGGGGGGCGTCCACCCAGCAGCGGAGTGAGGAAAAAACAAACCCCC
>NZ_JADZLQ010000001.1:0-706588 GCF_015905305.1 Pinirhizobacter soli | reverse complement strand
GGAGTCGGCGGGAGTCGCTTTCGTCACGCTTCCGCAGGGAGGCAAAGCCGACTGAGGACTTAGTGACGAAAGCGACTCCCGCCGATTCCCCCGCGACAACGTTCATGCACGCTGTTGCAACATTCAGGCCATGTCCGTATACTTCGCGGACTCTGATGCGGGGTGGAGCAGTCTGGCAGCTCGTCGGGCTCATAACCCGAAGGTCGTAGGTTCGAATCCTACCCCCGCTACCAGGACCTTTCTTATCGAGAAAGCCTCCTTGTGAGGCTTTTTTGTTGGGCGCACGGATGCGTCTCCCGATCTTGCTATCATGGGGATTGGGAAGAGTCGGATACATCGGCGTAGTAAGGGAATGGGCCGCTGGAGCCCATTTTTTGTTTCTGAAGACCGGAAAAACCAAGGCAAACAGTAGGAAACGTGGATACACAGGCACTTGCCCAACGTTTTAGCAGCATCCTCGCCGATCAGGGCGTGGAGTGCATCGGCGTGGAATTCCTGCCCTCGCATGGGCAGAGTACGCTGCGCGTCTATCTGGATGTCGAGGGCCGCGAGGTCACCGTCGACGATTGCGAGGCGGCCAGCCGCGAGCTGTCAGCCACGCTCGATGTTGAAGACCCGATTCCCGGACACTATGTACTGGAGGTTTCCTCCCCCGGTATCGACCGTCCGCTCTTCACTGCCGCTCAGTTCGGCAAGGTGGCAGGGCAGGAGGTCAAGGTGCTGTTGAAGTCGCCGCTGGAGGGCCGTCGCCGCCTTCGCGGCAAGGTCGCGTCGGTCGAAGGCGAGCGTATCGCGCTGGACACCGATACCGGCCGTATCGAATTTGCGCACGACGCAGTGGAAAGCGCTCGCGTGGTTCCCGATTGGGCAGCGCTCGGCTACGTGCCGCAGCCCAAGAAGGGCGTAAAGAACAGTCAATAACGAGATTGGGGTGCATTGATGGCATCCCTGGAGCAGCGGCAATGAGCAAAGAACTCCTGCTGGTCGTGGACGCGGTCGCCAACGAGAAGGGCGTACACCGTGATGTCATCTTCGATGCGATGGAAGCAGCCCTGGCCTCGGCGGCCAAGAAGCGCTATCCCGACGAGGATGCGGACGTCCGCGTGTCGATCGACCGCAACACCGGTGAATACGAGACCTTCCGCCGCTGGGAAGTGATCGCGGACGACGGTGAGATGGAATCGCCGTTCAACCAGGTACGCCTGATGGACGCCGTGGACGAACAGGACGGCGCCGAGGTCGGCGACACCATCGAGCACCAGATCGAGAACGCCGAGTTCGGCCGTATCGCAGCCCAGGCCGCCAAGCAGGTGATCGTGCAGCGTGTGCGCGAAGCTGAGCGCGCCCAGGTGGTGGACGCCTTCCGTGAGCGGGTGGGCGAGCTGGTCACCGGCATCGTCAAGCGCGTGGAGCGGGGCAACGTCTACCTGGACCTGGGCAGCAATGCCGAGGCATTCATCCCGCGCGACAAGACCATTCCCCGCGAATCGGCCCGTGTCGGCGACCGCGTGCGCGGCTACCTCTACGAAGTGAAGTCGGAGATTCGCGGCCCGCAGCTGTTCGTTTCGCGCAGCGCCCCGGAATTCATGATGGAGCTGTTCAAGCTCGAAGTGCCGGAAGTCGGCCAGGGCCTGGTCGAGATCAAGGGCTGTGCCCGCGATCCGGGCGACCGCGCGAAGATCGCCGTGGTGGCCCACGACAGCCGCACCGATCCCATCGGCGCCTGCATCGGCATGCGCGGTTCGCGCGTGCAGGCGGTCTCCAACGAGCTCAATGGCGAGCGCGTGGACATCATCCTGTGGCACGACAACCAGGCCCAGTACGTGATCAACGCGATGGCGCCGGCGGAAGTCCAGTCGATCATCATGGATGAGGAAAAGCACTCCATGGACATCGCGGTGGCCGAGGACAAGTTGTCCCAGGCGATCGGCCGCGGTGGCCAGAACGTGCGCCTGGCATCCAAGCTCACCGGCTGGCAGTTGAACGTGATGACCCAGGACCAGGTCACCGCCAAGACCGAAGCCGAGCAGGAAACCGCGCTCGCGCTGTTCATGGACAAGCTCGAGGTGGATCAGGAAATCGCCAATATCCTCGTGCAGGAAGGCTTCTCCTCGGTCGAGGAAATCGCCTACGTGCCCAGTGCGGAACTGCTGGCGGTGGAAGGCTTTGACGAAGATATCGTCGAGGAACTCCGCGCCCGTGCGCGCGACGCGCTGCTTACCGAAGCCCTGGCGGTGGAAGAAGGCATCGACGAACACCGTCCGTCCGGTGAGCTCCTTGAGCTCGACGGCATGGACGAGGCCACGGCCTATGCACTTGCCGAACGCGGCGTGGTCAGCCTGGACGACCTGGCGGACCTCGCGGTAGATGAAATGATCGATATCGAAGGCATGGACGAAGAACGCGCAGCGCAGCTGATCATGGCCGCGCGCGCACCGATGATTGCCCGCCTGGAACAGGGCGGCTGACCGCGGAAGGCGATGCCCGGGACGGGCATCGGCGGGAGGGCCTGCAAGGGTCTTCCCCCAAGGATGGAGGTAGCCGCGAAAGCCTTGGGCTTGCGCGGACGGCACGCGGGTTTGGCGGAGAAAAGTAACGATGTCCGATGTAACGATTAAACAGCTGGCCCAGGTATTGGGCATGCCGGTCGACAAGCTGCTTGGACAGCTTGGCGAGGCGGGCATGAAATTCTCCGACGAAGGCCAAGTGATCAGCAGCACCGAAAAGGTGAAGCTGCTGGGCTTCCTGCGCCGCACTCATGGCAAGGGTGAGGCCGCGGCCGAAGTCGAGGACGCCGCCCCGCGCCAGATCACCCTCAAGCGCCGTACGGTCAACGAGATCAAGGTCAATACCGGATCCGGCCGTGGCGCCGGTGCGGCCAAGACGGTGAACGTCGAGGTCCGCGCCAAGCGCACCTATGTCAAGCGGGGCACCATCGGCGACGACGCCGGCGTCGATGTCGAGCGCGAGGAAGCCGCCCGCAAGCTGCACGAATCCCGCGTCCAGCAGGAGCAGGAAGAGGCTGCCCGCGCCGAGGCCGAGCAGCGCCGTGCCGCCGAGGCCCAGGCCGCCGCCGAGGAAGCCCGTCGTGTCGAGGCCGAACGCGCCGAAGCTGCGCGCCTGGCCGCCGAAGCCTCCCGCGCTGCCTCGAACGCAAACGCTGAGCCTGTCGAGGCTGCCGCCGTGGAGGCTTCGACCCCCGCGGCTGCGCCGGCTGCCGCCGCTCCCGCGGCGCCGGAACGTTCCAGCACCGACCACAGTTCCTTCGGCCTGATCCTGCCGCGCGTGCATGAGCCGCGTAAGCGCGTGATCAAGCCGACTCCACCGCCAGCGCCCGCACCTGTCGTCGCCGCACCCGCGCCCGTGGTGCCGCCGGCCGTGGCCCCGCGTCCGGCCGCTGCCGCCGGCGCCCGCCCGGCTCCCGGCGCCGTGGCCGCATCCAACGATTCACGCGGCAATGCCAAACCCCGTCATGGTGGCGGTGGCGGTGGCCGTGGTGACCGTGAGGCAGGCGGCAAGCGTTTTGCTGCCGGCGAACTTCACCTGTCCGAAGCCGACCGCGCCCGCCGCTCCGGCAAGGGCGCGCGTGGCAAGACCCGTGGCCGCGTCGAGGCCCCGCGCGGTGGTGCTTCGTCCGGTGGCCCGCATGGCTTCACCCGTCCCACCGCCGCCGTTGTCCGCGACGTGGTGGTGACCGACGCCAACCTCGTTGCCGATCTCGCCCAGAAGATGGCGGTGAAGGGCGCCGAGGTGGTCAAGGCATTGTTCAAGATGGGCGTGATGGCCACCATCAACCAGACCATCGACCACGACACCGCGGTGCTCGTCGTCGAGGAACTGGGGCATACCGCCGTGCGCGCGTCCGATGACGATGCCGAGGCGGCGCTGCAGGCCCACACCCAGACCGCCGAGCTGGAAGGCGAAAAGCTGCCCCGTCCGCCGGTGGTGACCATCATGGGTCACGTCGACCACGGCAAGACATCGCTGCTCGACTACATCCGCCGCACCAAGGTCGCATCGGGCGAAGCCGGTGGCATCACCCAGCACATCGGTGCGTACCACGTCGAAACGCCCAAGGGCGTGGTCACCTTCCTGGACACCCCGGGCCATGCGGCGTTTACGTCGATGCGCCAGCGCGGTGCGCAGAGCACGGATATCGTCGTGCTGGTGGTGGCGGCCGACGACGGCGTGATGCCGCAGACGATCGAAGCAGTCAAGCACGCCAAGGCGGCCAAGGTGCCGTTGATCGTCGCACTGAACAAGATGGACAAGGACGGCATCAACCCGGACAACGTCAAACAGGGCTTGGCCAACCTGGAAGTGATTCCCGAAGACTGGGGCGGCGACACGCAGTTCGTGCCGGTATCGGCCAAGACCGGTATGGGCATCGATGCACTGCTCGATGCCATCTCGGTCCAGGCCGAGGTCATGGAGCTTCGCGCCGTGGCCGATGGCCGTGCCTCGGGCGTGGTGATCGAATCCAGCCTCGACCGTGGTCGTGGCCCGGTGGCTACCGTGCTGGTCCAGCAGGGCACGCTGCGCAAGGGCGACTTCCTGGTCTGCGGTATCGAATATGGCCGCATGCGCGCGCTGGTGGATGAATCCGGCCGCCAGGTCGACGAGGCAGGACCGTCCATTCCCGTGCAGGTGCTTGGCCTTTCCGGCGTGCCGGAATCCGGTGACGATTTCGTGGCCGTGGAAGACGAACGCCTGGCCCGCCAGGTGGCGGCCGAGCGTCAGCAGAAGCGCCGCGAAACGCGTCTTGTCAGTACCAAGTCCAACCGCCTGGAAGACATCATGGCGCAGATGGGCAAGGGCGAAGGCCAGCAGGTGCTCAACATCCTGGTCAAGGCCGACGTACAGGGCTCGGTCGAGGCGCTGCGCGACTCGCTCACCCAGATCGGCAACGAGATGGTGCGCGTGAACGTGATCGCCTCTGGTGTCGGTGGCATCACCGAATCCGATGCCACCCTCGCCGCTGCCGCCAAGGCGCTGGTGATCGGCTTCAACGTCCGTGCCGATGCCTCGGCGCGCAAGGTGATCGAGACCAGCGGCCTGGACGTGCGCTACTTCTCGATCATCTACGACGTGATCGACCAGGTACGCCAGGCGGCTTCGGGCCTGCTGGCGATGGAAATCCGCGAGGAAGTCATCGGCATCGCGCAGGTTCGCGACGTCTTCCGCAGTTCCAAGTTCGGTGCCGTGGCCGGTTGCATGGTCACCGAGGGTTCGGTCAAGCGCTCCAAGCCGATCCGCGTGCTCCGCGACAACGTCGTGGTGTTCGAGGGCGAGCTCGAATCGCTGCGCCGCTTCAAGGAACTGGTGGACGAAGTCCGCAACGGCATGGAGTGCGGTATCGCCGTGCGCCAGTACAACGACGTCAAGGTCGGCGACCAGATCGAATGCTTCGAACGCATCGAAGTGGCGCGTACGCTGTAATGCCCGCGCGCGACTTCAAGCGGACCGACCGCGTTTCCGCCGAACTCCGTCGTGAGCTCGGCTCGCTGGTCCATGCCGCGGTCCGTGACCACGGCCTGCCGTCGGTGAGCGTGTCCGACGTCGAGGTCACCCGTGACCTCGACTGGGCCACCGTATGGATCACCGCATTGCGCCCGGAAGATTCCAAGGAAGCGATGTCGGCACTGAAGGACATGGCCAAGGAATTCCGCCGCGAGCTCTCCAAGGGCTCGCGGATGCGCCGCGTGCCGGAATTGCGCTTCAAGTACGACGAATCGGTGGACCTGGGCGAGCGTGTTGAGCGCCTGCTGCGTGAGTCCGGCGACATCCCCGAACCCGGCAGCGAAGCATCCGGCACCGACGAAGCCGAAGACGGTAAGTAACCTGCCGCATGGGTTCCCGCCGCAAGCCGCATCCGAAGTTCCACGATATCCACGGCATCCTGTTGCTGGATAAGCCATTGGGCATGAGTTCCAACGCGGCGCTGCAGCATGCACGCCGCCTGGTGGGTGCGGCCAAGGGCGGCCATACCGGCAGCCTGGATCCCCTGGCCACGGGCCTGCTCCCGCTGTGTTTCGGCGAAGCCACCAAGCTTGCCGGGCTGCTGCTGGGTGCACGCAAGGCCTACGAGGCGGAAATCACCCTCGGTATCACCACCAGCACGGCCGACGGCGAAGGGGACATCACCAGCCGCCAGGATGTACCCGTTTTCGGCGACAACGCCCTGGAGGCCGCCCTGGCCACGCTGCGGGGCTCCATTACCCAAGTGCCCCCGGTGTATTCGGCGATCAAGAAAGATGGCGTACCGCTCTATCGGTTGGCGCGCGAGGGCATTCCGGTGGCTGCCGAGCCCCGCCAGGTCACGGTGTTCAGCCTCCGGTTGCTGGCCCGTGAGGGTGACCGCCTGCGCCTGTACGTCGAATGCAGTTCCGGCACCTACATCCGCAGCATCGCCGTGGACCTGGGTGAACGCTTAGGCTGCGGCGGCCACCTGTCGGCACTGCGCCGGCTCTGGGTCGATCCGTTCACGGATCCGGAGATGGTCACCATGGAAGACCTGGAAGCTGCCGCTGCGGCGGGCCCGGAGCCGCTGGACGCCTGCCTGCTGCCAGTGGAGGCGGCGCTCGCCCACTTGCCGTCGGTACGGCTGGACGCTGAACAGGGCAGGGTGTTCGCCTTCGGGCAGCCGGTGCCGATGGCGGTCGATCCGGGCCGTTATGCCGTTTTCAGCGAAAACGGCCGGCTGATGGCCGTCGGCGAGGTCGGCGCGGATGCCATCCTGCGCTCCCAGCGGGGGCTGAACCTCCCGGACCCTGCATGAACCTTCTGTCCCCAGGCCTTGTTGCGCAAGGCTTTCGCCCGTTACAATATCGTGCTTAACACCCTTGGCTTTCATCATCTTGCGAAGCTTGCGCAACGTTATCCACGGGTAACGTTGCGCAAGTTTCGCAGTCGCTTTTAAGGAATCGATACACATGTCGCTCACCGCAGAACAGACCGGCAAGATCATCGCCGACTATGGCCGCGTGCCCAACGATACCGGTTCGCCGGAAGTCCAGGTCGCGCTTCTCTCGGCCCGCATTGAACACCTGACCGAGCATTTCAAGACGCACAAGCAGGATCACCATTCCCGCCGCGGCCTGCTCAAGCTCGTCAACCAGCGCAAACGCCTGCTGGGCTACCTCAAGACCAGCGACAGCTCGCGGTACCAGACCCTCATTGAACGCCTCGGCCTGCGCCGTTAACCGAACAGGACGAGGAGATACCCAGTGGCAAAAGTAACCAAGTCATTCCAGTACGGTAGTCACGAAGTCACACTGGAGACGGGCGAAATTGCCCGCCAGGCGTCCGGTGCGGTTGTTGTCTCCATGGGCGGCACCGTCGTCCTGGTCTCGGTGGTCGCAGCGCCCAAGGCGCGCGAGGGGCAGGATTTCTTCCCGCTCACCGTGGACTACATGGAGAAGTTCTACGCCGCCGGTCGCATCCCGGGCGGCTTCTTCAAGCGCGAAGGCCGTCCGACGGAGAAGGAAACCCTCACCTCGCGCCTGATCGACCGCCCACTGCGCCCGCTCTTCCCCGAAGAGTTCCGCAACGAGATCCAGGTCATCGCCCAGGTGATGTCGCTGAACCCGGAAGTGGACGGTGACATCCCGGCCTTGATCGGTGCCTCGGCCGCCATGTCGCTGGCAGGCGTGCCCTTCAAGGGCCCGATCGGCGCCGCCCGCGTCGGTTACGCCAATGGCCAGTACATCCTCAACCCCACCGCTGCCCAGCTGAAGACGTCGGATCTCGATCTCGTCGTTGCCGGTACCGCCGGCGCGGTGCTGATGGTGGAGTCGGAAGCCAAGCTGCTGTCCGAAGACGTCATGCTGGGCGCGGTGATGTTCGGCCATCGCGAAATGCAGGCCGCCATCAACACCATCAATGCCTTTGTCGCCGAAGCCGGCGTCAAGACGTTCAAGTGGGAAGCTCCGGCCGCCAACTCGGCCATCGAAGCGGTGAAGGGCGCCGTCGGCAGCCGTTTTGCCGAAGCCTTCCAGATCCGCGACAAGCTCGCCCGCCGCGACGTCGTCGCCAACCTCAAGTCCGAGGTGAAGGCCGCCCTGGCCGCGCAGTCCGAAGCCAATGGCTGGACGGACGGCGACATCAGCGCCGCCTTTGGCGAAGTGGAATACCGCACCCTGCGTGACGGTGTGCTCACCACCAAGGTGCGCATCGACGGCCGCCAGCTCGACGACGTCCGCGCCATTTCTGTGCGCGTCGGCGTGCTGCCGCGTACCCACGGCTCGGCGTTGTTCACCCGCGGCGAAACCCAGGCGCTGGTCGTGGCCACCCTCGGCACCACGCGCGATTCGCAGCTGATCGACGCGCCGGAAGGCGAGTGGAAGGATACCTTCCTGTTCCATTACAACTTCCCCCCGTTCTCGGTGGGTGAAACCGGCCGCGTCGGCAGCCCGAAGCGTCGCGAGATCGGCCACGGCCGCCTCGCCAAGCGCGGTGTGCAGGCGGTGAAGCCGAGCATCGAGGAATTCCCGTACGTGGTGCGCGTGGTCTCGGAAATCACCGAGTCCAACGGTTCCTCGTCGATGGCTTCGGTGTGTGGTTCGTCGCTGGCCATGATGGACGCGGGTGTCCCGCTGAAGTCGCCGGTCGCCGGCATCGCCATGGGCCTGGTCAAGGAAGGCAACGACTTCGTCGTGCTGTCGGACATCCTGGGTGACGAAGATCACCTCGGCGACATGGATTTCAAGGTTGCCGGTACCGCCGAAGGCGTGTCCGCGCTGCAGATGGACATCAAGATCGACGGCATCACCGAGGAAATCATGCGCACCGCCCTGGCCCAGGCCAAGCGTGGCCGCCTGCATATCCTGGGCGAGATGGCCAAGTGCCTCTCCGAAGCCCGTTCGGAAATGAGCGAGTACGCCCCGCGCCTGCTCACCATCAAGATCCACCCGGACAAGATCCGCGAAGTGATCGGCAAGGGCGGCGCCACCATCCGCTCGATCACCGAAGAAACCGGCACCACCATCGACATCACCGACGACGGCAACGTCGTGATCGCCTCGGTCAACCGCGAAGCGGCGGAAGCTGCCCGCAAGCGCATCGAGCAGATCGTCTCGGACGTCGAGCCCGGCCGTATCTACGAGGGCAAGGTCGCCAAGCTGATGGACTTCGGCGCGTTCGTCACGATCATGCCGGGCAAGGACGGCCTGGTGCACGTGTCGCAGATCTCCTCCGAGCGCGTGGAGAAAGTCTCCGACAAGCTCAAGGAAGGCGACCTGGTCAAGGTCAAGGTGCTCGAAGTGGACAAGCAGGGCCGCATCCGCCTGTCGATGAAGGCTGTCACCGAAGACGAAGCCGCCGTCTAACCACGGTTGTCTCCCGGTAAAAGGAAAGCCCGGCTTCGCAAGATGCCGGGCTTTTCGTTTGTTAGCATGTGACTTTCAAGACATGATCACTCCATGACACGGCCCGCTCCCGATTTTCTCGATGCCTACCAGTCGCTGCTGCGCGATGGTTGGGAAACCTGGCTGCGCCAGGTCGACCCCAAGGCCACGCCCGGCATGGACGAAAAGGCCGCCGTGGCACGCATGCTCGAGGGCATCGACGATTACACCCGATGGCTGCAGTCGAATATCGCAAGCGCAGCCAAGGCGGCACCCGATGTGCCGGCGTGGACACCGCCCCCGGCTTTTGGCCGGCTGTCGGGTGATGACGTCCAGCAGCGCTTCCAGGCTTGGGTGCATGCCACGCGGGAATGGCTGGGAGATGCGGCGGCCGGCCCGAACGCGGCGACCCACGCCGACCAGCAGGCCCTGTTCGAGGCGCTCGCCGACCTGGCCGCCAAACAGCAGCGTTACCAGGCCCTGCTGGGTCAGGTGCAGGCACGGGGCCTGGCTTCGTTGCAACAGCGGATGGCGGGTAAGGGCAAGAGTGATGTGCCCACGATGCGTTCGCTCTACGACACCTGGGTAGAAGTGGCCGAGGAAGCCTATAACGACGCTGCCCTGTCGAAGGAATTCCGCGAAACCTACGGCGCCCTCGCCAATGCCCAGGTGCGGGTGCGAACGATGCAGCAGGATCTGTTCGCCCGCGTCGGCGAACAGATGGGCATGCCCGGTCGCGGCGACATCGATGCGCTGTCCCGCAGCATCCAGGACATGCGGCGCGAGATCGCCTCCCTTCGTGCGCAGGTCGCCGCGGTGACGCCTGGTGTGAAGCCAGCATCTCCTTCGGCGAAGAAAAGCGCCGCGCAGATGAAGCTGGCACCGAAAGCAGCTTCGGCGAAGAAGAAGGCAACCCGAAAAACGGGCGCGGCAAGCCCATCGAAGACAAAGTCTGGAAAAACTCCGCTTGCCAGCAAGGCCGGGCGCTGAGCATGGAGCTTCCTTTTCCTGTCGATCCTGCGCGCCTGCACGAGGAACTGGCCGCGTTCCAACGCAAGGTTGTCGATGGCCTGGGCGCGTGGCAACAGCGGCCAGTGAGCTACGGCAGTACGCCGCGCGAGGCGGTCTACCGCGAAGACAAGCTCACGCTGTGGCATTTCCGCAGCGAAAAACCACCCACGGGCAACGCGCCGCTATTGATCTGCTACGCCCTGGTCAACACGCCGTGGATGGTGGACTTGCAGGACGACCGCTCGCTGGTGCGCAACCTGCTGGCGCAGGGCGAGGATGTATATTTGATCGACTGGGGCTTTCCCGATGCCGCCGATCGATGGCTGGACCTGGAAGACTACATCCTGGGCTACCTCGATCGATGCGTCGACGTCATACGCGCAAGGCACAGCGGCGAGGCCTTGAACCTGCTGGGCATCTGCCAGGGCGGCACGTTCTCCCTTTGCTACACGGCGCTGCATCCGGAGAAAGTGCGCAACCTCATCACCATGGTCACGCCGGTCGATTTCCATGCCGGCGACAGCATGCTTTCGCACTGGGCACGCAACATCGACATCGACGCCATGGTGCAAAGCTTCGGCAATATCCCCGCCGAGTTGATGAACCATGTGTTCCTGACGCTCAAGCCATGGCGGCTGATGCAGCAGAAGTACGTCGGCATGGTCGACATCCTGGACAAGCCGGCGGAAGTAGCCAACTTCCTGCGCATGGAAAAATGGATCTTCGACTCGCCCGACCAGGCGGGTGAAGCCTTTCGCCGATTCACCACCGATTTTTTCCAGGCCAACAAGCTGGTGAAAGGCCAGATGGTACTTGGTGACCAACGCGTGGACCTTGCCACGCTGACCAAGCCGATTCTCAACATCTACGCCGAACAGGACCACCTGGTGCCGCCGGCGTCTTCGCGCGCTTTGCGTGATGCGATTGGAAGCGCCGACTACACCGAGCTTGCCTTCAAGGGCGGGCATATCGGCATCTATGTTTCCGGTCGCGCGCAACGCGAGGTTCCCCCGGCCATCCACGACTGGTTGCGGGCGCGCTGATCACGGATGTGACGGTACGGTGGCCATGCTGTCGCCACCGTACCGTCCGATGACACTAGACTGAAATCAGCGTAACGCCATACACCTTCAGGACTTCCGTGGGTGAACCATTGCCCACGCGCTCGGCGCGAACGGTGACGGTGAACCGGTGCGGGCCGTTACCGGATTCTGCCAGGCACTGGCTCATGCCGTTGGCAATGCCAATCTTGAGCTGGCCGCGGTGTCGCATACTAGAGCCTTCCGCACCCATGGAACCAAAGAACGCCGTATACCCGCCGTGCTTGGAGGAGAACGAGCTGTTGTCGACCTTGATTTCAACTTTGAAACGCCAGGCTTGCTCATCCTGTGGACGATCCAGGTCGATCAGGATGGCCGTCTGGCAGTTCTCAGCGAAAGCATCGCTGGCAGCCTTGCCTGGCTCCACGCTGGCCGTGACGCTGCCATTGATCGCCAGGTTCGTGGATTGCAGCTGGCATGGGAACCTTGCCGCCCACGCGGCATTGGGCGGGCGCGATGGCGCCGTGGCGATGGGCGCTGTTGCCTCGAAGCTGTAACCAAGTCCGCTGCTGCTGACATAGTCCCCGGCAGTGCCATCGATTGCTCTGCCGTCCTCATCACAGAAGAACAGGAAAGGTTCGTTGCGCCACGCGGGCGGGCCGTTCTGGGCAACCAGCCCCTGACGCTCCATCCAGACGTCCCATAACCGGTCGACATTGGCGTGATGAAGCCAGAACATTGGATCGGACGCTGCGATGAAGTTGCCCATGTAGCCGCCAATGGCGCGGTGGACAAGGTTATGCGGCTGGGCTTCGACCATACCGGGCTCGCCATCCATGCCGCTGTGGTAGGCGATCAGGCTGCCGCCGAATTCGTTGAAGTCGGTCGGCGCCAGCGCGTTGACCAGGGTGGTACGCGACACCGCTTCGAGGGCGTCACCGGTGAGCTGGCGGTTGAAGAAGGAGAGCTGGCGCCTGGTACCACGGTTGAAATAGTCCTGTACGACCGCCCAGAACGCTTCGAAGTTTGCCATGCCGCGCAGTTCAAGTTGCCGTCGCCGATTCTGCGTGAGGCTTCCCCAGAACGCCTCCATGGGTCGGCGGAACGTGCGGTCGAAGGTGGGGAAGTCGTGGATGTAGCCTGGGGACTCGATATCGAGCTGGTCGCCCTGGAATTCACCGAAGAACGACGGGGGCATGTCCGGAGCGCTGGTCCAGTCCCAGTAGGGCAGCACGAAAGCTGGATTGAACGAAAGTTTGCGCACAATGCGTTCGAACCAATAAAGGTAGCCTCGATGCCAGGGGAAAAACCACGCATTGCCGTGTGGGCAATCCAGCACATGGATCATCGCCTGGCGATACCAGTTGCGTGGATCTTCGGGGGGAAGCGCCAGCATCGTCTTGACGGCTAAGCGCATGTTTTGTATGGCCAAAAAGCGGTCGCTACCGTGCACGTTCGCGCGACGGAGGGGGTTCGCAGTGGCCATGCCGGCTGAAGCAACCGCAGCTTCACCGCTCAGTTTGCGTGCCAACACCGGTAGTGCCGGCAGCGCCACCCCCGCCGCAACCAGCGTGGCGCTGCGGGTGAGGAATTTTCGCCGCGCGTTGCGACCGTCATCTCCATGTGCATCCATTGGACGTCGTCCTTGTCAGTGGGGTCTGATGACGATGCCACGGATGCCGCGACGACATGTCCCCATTTCGCGTCAGCGGACCCTGATTTTTTTGTAGGTGCAAGGCAGTGGACAGTACGGCGGCGAGCTTGTCGCCACCGTACCGTCCGATGGCATCAGACTGAAATCAGCGTCACGCCATACACCTTGAGGGCTTCCGTGGGTGAATCATTGCCCACGCGCTGCGCACGAACGGTAATGGTGAACCGGTGTGGGCCGCTGCCGGCTTCGGCCATGAGCTCGCTCATGCCGCCGGCAGTACCAAGCTTCAGCTGGCCGCGATGCCGCATACCCGGGCCTTGCGCACGCATGGAACCAAAGAACGCCGTATACCCGCAGTGCTTGGTGGAGAACGAGCTGCCCTCGACGCCTATTTCAACTTTGAATCGCCAGGCGTGCTGATCCTGTGGACGATCCAGGTCGATCAGGATGGCCGTCTGGCAGAACCGGTCGAAAGCATCGCAGGCAGCCTTGCCTGGCTCGACGCTGGCCGTGACGCTGCCATTGACCGAGAGGTTCGTGGATTGCAGCTGGCATGGGAACGTTGCCGGCCACTCGGCATTGGGCGGGCGCGATGGTGCGGTGTCGATGGGTGCTGTTGCCTCGAAGCTGTAATCGAGCCTGCTGCTGCTGACATAGTTCCCAGCAATGCCATCAATTGCCTGGCCATCCTCGTCACAGAAAAACAGGAAAGGTTCGTTGATCCACGCTGGCGGGCCGTCCTGGGCAACCAGCCCCCGGCGCTCCATCCAGACGTCCCATAACCGGTCGACGTTGGCGTGATGAATCCAGAACACCGGATCGGACGCTGAGAGGAAGTCGCCCATGTAGCCGCCAACGGCGTCATGGACAAGGTTGTGCGGCTGGCTTTCGACCATGCCGGGCACGCCACTCATATCGCTATGGTGCGCGACCAGAGTGCCACCGAGTTCGAAGAAGCTGGTCGGCGCCAGCGCGTTGACCAGGTTGGGACGCGACACCGCCTCGAGGGCGGCGCCGGTGAGTTGGCGGTTGGCGGCGGAGAGCAGGCGCCTCGTGCTGCGGCCGAAGTAGGCGTGTACGGCCGCCCAGAACGACTCGAAGTTTGCCATGCCGCGCAGTTCAAGTTGCCGTCGCCGACTCTGCGTGAGGTTCCCCCAGAACGTCTCCATGGGTCCGCGGAACGTGCGGTCGAAGGTGGGGAAGTCGTGGATATAGCCCGGGGACTGGGTATCGAGCAGGTCGCCACGGAAGAACGTCAAGGGCGTGTCGGACGCACTGGTCCAGTCCCAGTAGGGCAGCACGAACCCTGATTGCCTCGTAAGTTTGCGCGCAATGCGTTCGAACCAGTAGAGATAGCCTCGATGCCAGGGAAAAAACCACGCATTGCCGTGCGGGCAATCCAGCACATGGATCATCGCCTGTCGATACCAGTTGCGTGGATCTTCCGGGGGGAGCGCCATCATCGCGCCGACAGCGGAGCGCAGGTCAGCCATGGCGGCGCTGCCAAAAGCGCCGTGCACGTTACGTCGAGGGAGCGGGGCGAGCGTGGACATGCTGGCAGGCGCAACCGCATTTTCGTCGTCCCGCTTGCGTGCCAACACCGGGAATGCCGGCAGCGCCGCTCCCGCCGCAACGAGCGTGGCGCTGCGGGTGAGGAATTTGCGCCGCGCGTTGCGACTGTCATCTCCGTGTGCATCCATTGGACGTCGTCCTTGTCAGTGGGGTCTGATGACGATGCCACTGATGCCGCGACGACGTGTCTCCATTGCGTGTCAGCGGGTGCGGGTTTTTTTGTAGGTACAAGGCAGTGGGTAAGCGCGATGCGATCGCGCATAATGTGTCCATGAACGCCAACGCCCACGACTCCATCCGCGCCGTGCAGTGGCACGGCGACTACCTGAGCCTCCTCGACCAGAGGAAATTGCCTGCCCAGTCGGTCTGGATCGAGTGTCGCAATGCCAGCGACGTCACCATGGCGATCAAGGACCTGGCCGTTCGCGGCGCTCCCGCCATTGGCATCGCCGCGGCATGGGGCGTGGTCCTGGCCGCGCGCGGTGGCGAACCGCTGCCGGCGGCCATGGCCATGTTGCGGGCGGCCCGGCCCACGGCGGTCAACCTGATGTGGGCGCTGGACCGCATGAAATCTCGCCTGGACCTCGGTGCCAATGCCGCGGCGCTCCAGGCCGAGGCCCAGGCCATCCAGGACGAGGACCTCGCCGCCAACCGGCGCATGGGCGAGTTCGGCGCGGCCCTGATCACCCCGGGGTCGGGCGTGATGACCCATTGCAATACCGGTTCACTGGCCACGGCCGGCTTCGGTACCGCCCTGGGCGTGATTCGCGCCGGCGTTTCCGCAGGACGCATCGCCCAGGTGTTCGCGGGCGAGACTCGCCCCTGGCTACAAGGTGCGCGGCTGACCATGTGGGAATTGGTCAATGACGGTATTCCCGCGCGGCTGGTGGCGGATTCGGCGGCGTCCCACCTGATGAAGTCGGGCGCGGTGCAGTGGGTCGTGGTGGGCGCCGACCGCATCGCCGCCAATGGCGACACCGCCAACAAGATCGGCACCTACCAGCTGGCCATTGCCGCCCGGCACCATGGCGTGAAGTTCATGGTGGTGGCGCCGTCCACCACGGTGGACATGGCCACCGCCGACGGCGACGACATCGAGATCGAGCTGCGCGAGGCCACCGAACTGTTGTCGATGTCGGGAACGCGTACGGTGGTGGAGGGGGCTGACGCCTGGAACCCGGTATTCGACGTCACCCCGGCCGCCCTGATCGATGCCCTGGTTACCGAGCGCGGCGTGATCGAACATCCCGACCAGGCAAAAATGCAGGCCGTCTTCGGCGGATGACCCGCCTGCGCCAGGAACTGGTGGGCTTCGCGGCAGGCGGCTTGCTTGGCCTGGCCATCGACGCATCGATCGTGCAGGGGCTGGTGGCCTGGGCGGGCTGGCACGTGTATCCGGCCCGTGCGGTGTCGTTCACCTTCGCAGCCTCCTTCACCTGGTGGTGGAATCGCCACGTCACCTTTCGCCATCGCCGCAGTGGGCGTTCTGTTCACGCCGAATGGTTCGGCTGGGTCGTGTTGATGTCACTGGGTGCGGCGGTGAACCTGGGGGTCTACGTGATTGTCCTGAAGCTCTTCGAAGGTCTTCAGCGCTGGCCCGCGGTCGCCGTGGCGGCAGGCTCGGCAGCGGGTGCGGCGTTCAATTTCGCCAGTGCCCGCGCGGCGCTTTTCAGCAAGTCCAAAAGCCAACCGTAATCTATTGATTTTGTTGGGTTAAATACTGGGTTTTAATCACCCGGTGTGGTACACTTGCATGATGCATTTTCCGCTTGTCGCCCGCGCCTGTCCTGGGCCGTGGTGGGGGCCCCGCACAACCAGCCTGGAAGCCGTTTGATGGCAGAATTCGGTAACGAAATCATCCGCGTCAACATCGAAGACGAGATGCGGCAGAGCTACCTCGATTACGCCATGAGCGTCATCGTCGGCCGAGCCCTCCCCGATGTCCGCGATGGCTTGAAGCCGGTTCACCGGCGCGTCCTTTTCGCCATGAACGAACTGGGCAACGTCTGGAACAAGCCCTACAAGAAGTCGGCCCGCGTGGTCGGCGACGTGATCGGTAAATACCATCCGCACGGCGATGCCTCGGTGTACGACGCCATCGTCCGCATGGCCCAGCCGTTCTCGCTGCGCTACATGCTGGTCGACGGCCAGGGCAACTTCGGTTCGGTCGATGGCGACAACGCCGCCGCCATGCGATACACCGAGGTGCGCATGTCGCGCCTCACGCATGAACTGCTGGCCGACATCGACAAGGACACCGTCGACTTCGGTCCCAACTACGACGAAAGCGAGCACGAGCCACTGGTGCTGCCCTCGCGCGTGCCCACCTTGCTGGTGAACGGCTCGTCAGGTATCGCCGTGGGCATGGCCACCAACATCCCGCCGCACAACCTCACCGAGGTCATCAACGCCACCATCGGCCTCGTCGACGATCCGTCGTTGAGTATCGACGACCTGATGAAGTTCATTCCGGGCCCCGATTTTCCCACCGCCGGCATCATCAACGGCGCCGCGGGTATCGTCGAGGCCTACCGCACCGGCCGCGGCCGTGTGCTGGTACGCGCGAAAGCCGAAATCGAAACCGAGGCCAATGGCCGCGAGACGATCATCGTCCACGAGCTGCCCTACCAGGTGAACAAGGCGCGCCTGATCGAGAAGATCGCCGAGCTGGTGAAGGAAAAGAAGCTCGAGGGCATCAGCGAACTTCGCGACGAGTCCGACAAGGACGGCATGCGCGTGGTGATCGAGATCCGCCGCGATGCCATGGGCGACGTGGTGCTGAACAACCTGTTCCAGCAAACACAGTTGCAGGTCACCTTCGGTATCAACATGGTGGCCTTGCTCGACGGCCAGCCGCGCCTGTTGAACATCAAGGAAATCCTCGAGGCCTTCATCCGCCATCGCCGTGAAGTGGTCACGCGCCGCACCATCTTCGAACTGCGCAAGGCGCGTGCCCGCGCCCATATCCTGGAAGGCCTCACGGTTGCCCTGGCCAACATCGATGCGATGATCGAACTGATCCGCAGTTCCGCGTCGCCCGCCGAGGCGCGCGAGCGCATGGTTGCCCGCAAGTGGGATCCGGGCATGGTGCGCACCATGCTCACCGCCGCGGGCGCGGAGAGTTCCCGCCCCGAAGACATGGATCCGCGCGACGGCCTGAAGGACGACGGCTACCAGTTGTCCGAAGTGCAGGCCAATGAAATCCTGGCCATGCGCCTGCATCGCCTTACCGGCCTGGAGCAGGAAAAACTCTCCGACGAATACCGCCAGGTGATGGAAGCCATCGGCAAGCTGATCGATATCCTGGAGCGCCCCGAGCGCCTGCTGGAAGTGATCCGCGGCGAGCTGGAAGTGATCCGCGAGGAATACGGCGACGCACGCCGCACGCAGATCCAGCATTCGCAGGAAGACTTGAACGTCCTGGACCTCATCGCTCCGGAAGACGTGGTGGTCACGCTGTCGCATTCGGGATACGTCAAGCGCCAGTCGGCCAGCCTCTACCGCGCGCAGCGTCGCGGCGGTCGCGGTCGCTCGGCTTCGGCGTTGAAAGACGAAGATTTCGTCCAGCAGCTGTGGGTGGTCAACACCCATGACACCCTGCTTACGTTCACCAGCACCGGCCGCGTGTACTGGCTGAAGGTTTACCAGATGCCCGAGGCGGGCCCCGGGGCCCGCGGCAAACCCATCGTCAACCTGTTGCCGCTGGGCGAGGGCGAGAAGGTGCAGGCCGTGCTCCCGGTGCGCGAATACACCGAAGACCGCTTCGTCTTCTTCGCCACCCGCCAGGGTACGGTGAAGAAAACCCCGCTCACCGAATTCGCCTTCCAGCTGCAGAAGGGCAAGATCGCCATCAACCTGGACGATGGCGATGCGCTGGTGAACGTAGCGCTGACCGACGGCAACAGCGATGTGCTGCTGTTCGCCTCCAACGGCAAGACGGTACGCTTCGACGAAGCGTCCGTGCGGTCGATGGGCCGTACCGCCACCGGCGTGCGCGGCATGCGCCTGGCCGACGACAGCACCGTGGTATCGCTGATCGTGGCGCAGGAGGGCGACATCCTCACCGCCACCGAACGGGGCTATGGCAAGCGTACGGAGTTGGCCGAATTCCCGAAGAAGGGCCGTGGCACCCAGGGCGTGATCGGCATTCAGTGTTCCGAACGCAACGGCGGCCTGGTCGCCGCGGTGCAGGTAACCGATGCCCACGAACTCATGCTTATTTCCAACCAGGGCACCCTGGTGCGCACACGAGTAGCCGAGGTGTCGCAGTTGGGCCGCAATACCCAGGGCGTTACCCTGATCAAGCTGCCGTCTGACGAAAACCTGGTGAGCGTGGTCCGGCTCGATGCCGAGGAAGAAAATGGCGAGCTGCCCGATGAAGGCGAAGAGCCGTCATCGATCGCGGCGCCAGGCAGTGACGAACTGCAGTAAGGGATAACGGCCGCCGATAAGGCGCGGGAGTGATCCCGCGCCTTGTCCAGTCATCGCAAGGAGCGATTGCGCACCCAGGGAATCGGCGTCACGCCACGGTCGCGGCGATGAGGCTCGGACGGGGCTGAGTTTTCGCCGCCAATGTCTTGAATACGTTCAAGGTGGCATCATCTTTGGCTGCATACTGGCGACGGGTGGGCCGCCGTTACATTCGTGGGAGCGAAGGTGGAGTTCAAGGATTACTACAAAGTGCTCGGGGTCGAGCCTGACGCCAGCGACGCCGACATCAAGGCGGCGTATCGCAAGCTTGCGCGTAAATACCATCCCGACCGCAGCAAGGAACCGAACGCCGAGGAGCAATTCAAGGCGGTCAACGAAGCCAACGAGGCGCTGAAAGATCCGGAGAAGCGCCGGGCTTACGATCAGGTTCGCGCCGGCGGCTACCGTCCGGGCGAGCAGTTCCGGCCACCGCCGGGCTGGGGCCAGCAGGGCCAGGGTTTTGACTTCGGCGACATGGGCGGCGCCGGCGGCGGCGATTTCAGTGACTTCTTCGAAAGTCTCTTCGGGCGCGGCCGGGGTGGCGGGGGTGCGCCGCAAGCCCGCCGCGGACGAGACATCCAGGCCCAGATCGACACCGACATCCAGACCGCCTTCAGCGGTGGCAAGACGCGCGTGGCGCTCAATGGCGCCTCCGGTGGCGACCGCGTGCTTGAAGTACGGATTCCCGCTGGTATCCAGCCGGGGCAGGTGATCCGCCTGGCCGGCCAGGGACATCCGGGGTCCGGCGGTGGCCCGTCGGGCGATCTCCTGCTCGAAATTGGCATCAAGGACGATGCGCGTTTCCGGCTGGAAGGCCGCACCGTGCATTCGACCCTGGCGATCGCTCCCTGGGAGGCTTCCGAGGGCGCCACGGTGGCTGTGCCGACCCTTGCCGGCAGCGTGGACCTGCGCATCCCGGCGGGCTCACAGAGCGGCCGCAAGCTGCGGCTGAAGGGACGCGGTATGCCTGGCGGCGCCCATCCGGGCGACCAGATCGTTACTCTGGAAGTGCGCGTGCCGGTGGCGGTGAATATCGAACAGAAGGCGGCATTGCAGGCCTACCGCGAAGCGTTTGCCGACTTCGACCCGCGAGCCTGAGATACCGGCGACAGGGTGGGGGTCAGAGCAATTACTCTGACCCCTTCGGCACAGGTCACCCTGGCAGCAGTTCCTTCAAGGTGGAAACCAGCTCTTCTTCCTTGATTGGCTTGACCACATAAGCCTTGGCGCCCTGGCGCATGCCCCAGACCTTGTCGGTGTCCTGGTCCTTGGTGGTGACCAGCACGATGGGAATGTGGGCCGTGGTCGGCTCCTTGGAGATGGTGCGCGTGGCCTGGAACCCGTTGAGGTTGGGCATGACCACATCCATCAGGATGAGATCAGGGAGTTCGCGCTTGGCCGCTTCCACGCCGGCGGCGCCATCTTCGGCGGTGAGCGCCTCATGCCCGAGTTTCTCGACGATGCGCTTGATGCCAAGCAGTTGCGACGGCGAATCGTCGACGATCAGGATACGGGCCATGCATTTCCCCAGGGACGCTTGTTTTCCGGTAGCCGCTCGCGACTTCTTGCGGTCGGCCAGTCCGGTGGTGATTAGTACTTCCTGAGCATTCTACGGGTCGTGGCGGATTCATCAATCCTCAGCCACTCGCACCACGGTGCGACCGAAGGATTGGCCCTCCAGCATGCCCCCGAACACGCCCGGAAGCTCGTCCAGGGTGATTTCCCGGGTGACGATGGTGTCCAGGTGGGCCGGTTTCCAGTCACCCGCCAGGCGGTGCCAGATCTCCTGGCGGATGTCCCGGGCGGTGCCGGCCGAGGCGATGCCCAGCAGGCTTACGCCGCGAATGATGAAGGGCATCACCGTGGTGGCGAGCGCCGGGCTGCCGGCCAGGCCGCAGCTGGCGACATTGCCGTAGGGCGCGATCAACGGCAGCAAGCCGGACAGCATGTCGCCGCCGACGTTGTCCAGCGCTCCGCCGAAGCGGCCTGAATCGAGCGGCTTGCCCGAAAACTGCAGGTGGTGGCGGTCGATGCACTGCGTGGCGCCGATGCCCTTGAGGGTATCGAAGCGATCGGGCTTGCCTGAGATCGCGTGAACTTCGAAACCCGCCCGGTTGAAGATATCGATGGCCAGCATGCCTACGCCGCCGGTGGCGCCGGTGATGGCGATCGGGCCGAGTGTCGGGCTCTGGCGGTTGTCGAGCATCCGCAGCAGCGAGAGCGCCGCGGTGAAGCCGGCGGTGCCCAGGGCCATCGCTTCGCGGGTGCTAAGGCCGGCGGGGAGCGGGATCGTCCATTCGGCGGGAAGCTTCACGTATTCGCCATAGCCCCCGTCACGGGTTTCCGATAGCCCGCAGCCCGTGCACAGCACCGCATCGCCTTCCTGGAAGGCGGGATCGGCCGATGCCACCACGTGGCCGGCCACGTCGATGCCGCCATTCAAGGGAAACTGACGGAGGATCTTTCCCTTGCCGGTGCCTGCCAGCGCATCCTTGAAGTTCACCGACGACCATTGGACCTTGACCAGCACTTCACCCTCGACAAGATCAGCCACTGATATGTCGGTGAGGCCGGCGCGATAACCGTTAGCGTCGTTGTTGATGCGGAATGCGCGAAATCGTTTCATTGGTCGGAGTCCTTCAGGCGTGATCGCCCGCTTCGCCAGGAAGCCACTTGGGCGTATACACGGCTTCGTAGTTTTCCATCCACGTGAACATCGCTTCGGGATCCTCGCCGAACCATAGCGACTGGCGCTGCTCCATGCGAACGAAACCTTCTTCCACCATGTGGTCGATGCCCTGTTCCAGCGGCGTATAGAAACCGCGGGTACCGAGGAAGGCGCAGGGGTAAGTGTGCAGGCCCAATTGCGCCCAGGTGAGCATTTCGAACATTTCATCGAGCGTGCCGAAGCCGCCGGGCAGGGCGACGAAGGCATCGGAGAGCTCATACATGCGCGTCTTGCGCTCATGCATGGTTTCCACCACGTGCAATTCGGTAAGGCCGGTATGGCCCACTTCCTTGTCCATCAGGTGGCGGGGAATGACGCCGATGGCGCGACCACCGGCCGACAGCACGCCGTCGGCGACCTTGCCCATCAGGCCGACGCGTCCACCGCCGTACACCAGCGCCGTGCCCCGCCGGGCGATCATTTCGCCGAAGGCGAAGGCGCGCTCGGCATACTCCGGACGCGTGCCGGCGCTTGAGCCACAGTAGACGCAGAGCGAAGTGATGGCGTGCATGGACTGTCCTGGTCTTGGAAACGAAAAAGCCCGCTCATGTCGCCACGAGCGGGCTTTGTTGGCTAGCGTCGGGCGCTCAGTTGCCCTTGTGGATGGCGCGCTTGTCCACGGCCAGCGCCGCCTCGTGCACCGCTTCGGAAAGCGTCGGGTGCGCGTGGACGATGCGGGCAAGGTCTTCTGACGAACCCTTGAACTCCATGGCCACCACGCACTCGGCGATCAGCTCGGACACGCCCGGGCCCACCATGTGCACACCCAGGATGCGGTCGGTTTCGGCATGGGCGAGCATCTTCACCTGGCCGATGGCCTCATTCATGGCCACGGCACGGCCGATGGCGGCGAACGGGAAGCTGCCGGAACGGTAGGGGATGCCTTCGTCTTTCAGCTGCTTTTCGGTCTTGCCGGCCCAGGCGATCTCGGGCTCGGTGTAGATGACCCAGGGGATGGTGTCGTAGTTGACGTGGCCAGACTTGCCGGCGATCCACTCGGCCACCGCCATGCCTTCCTCGAAGCCCTTATGGGCCAGCATCGGACCGCGCACGGCGTCGCCCACGGCCCACACGCCATCGACCCCGGTGTGGCAGTGTTCGTCGACCTCGATGCGGCCGCGGTCGTCGATCTTCACGCCGACGTCGTCGGCCAGCAGGCCGTCGGTGTAGGCGCGGCGGCCCACGGCTACCAGCAGCTTGTCGACGACGAGGTCGTGGTCGCCGTCCTTGTCGTTGTAGGTGAGGTGCACTTCAGAGCCCTTCACCTGCGCCTTGGACAGCTTGGCGCCGAGCTTGATATTGAGACCGAGCTTGTTGAATTCCTTCAACGCGACCTTGGCGATATCGGCATCGGCGGCGCCGAGGAAGTCCGGCAGCGCTTCGATCACGGTGACTTCGGCGCCAAGGCGACGCCATACGCTGCCCAGTTCCAGGCCGATCACACCCGCGCCGATCACGCCCATGCGCTTGGGCACTTCGGTGATGTCCAGCGCACCGGCATTGTCGATGATGTACTTGTTGTCAAACTTGGCGAACGGCAGCTCGATGGGCACGGAACCGGAGGCCAGCACGACGTTGGTGGCGCTGATGGTCTGCTTGGCGCCATCGTTGCCGGTGATCTGAACGTTGTTGCCCTTCAGCAGCTTACCCGTGCCGAAGTAGCTGACGATCTTGTTGGCCTTGAACAACTGGGCCACGCCGCCGGTGAACTGCTTGACGATCTTGTCCTTGCGGCCGATGAAGGTGCCCAGGTCCACCTTGGCATTTTCAACGGTGATGCCGTGCACGGGCAGGTTGTGCGCGATGTTGTAGAACTGCTTGGATGAATCGAGCAGCGCCTTGGAGGGGATGCAGCCGACATTGAGGCAGGTACCGCCCAGCGCAGCCTTGCCGTCCTTGCCGACGAAGGCATCGATCACGGCGGTTTTCAGGCCCAGCTGCGCGGCGCGGATCGCGGCGTGGTAGCCGGCAGGGCCGCCGCCGATGACGATGACGTCGAATTTGTCGGTCATGACGCTATTAATCCTTTGGAAGGTGTCGCCGGGCGTTTGGGCCCGAGCGGTTTCTGCACTACAAATGGGGTGAAAGCTCGCGTTTTAAAGGTTTCGGGGAGCCCTGCGCTTTGGCGCGGTGGTCAGCGCCAGGGCCACCCCTTTACCTATTTTCTCTAGGCGCGGGGCGCGCCTAGAGACCAAGCAGCATCCGCTGCGGATTCTCAAGCTGGTTCTTGATGTCCACCAGGAACAACACCGCGTCGCGGCCATCGATGATGCGATGGTCGTACGACAGCGCGATGTACATCATGGGCGCCGCGATCACCTGGCCGTTCTCGACGATCGCGCGTTCCTTGATCGTGTGCATGCCAAGGATCGCGCTTTGCGGCGGGTTCACGATGGGCGTGGACAAGAGCGAACCGAAAGTGCCGCCGTTGGTGATGGTGAAGGTGCCGCCCTGGAGGTCGTCCAGGCCCAGCTTGCCGTCGCGCGCCTTCTTGGCGAAATTCAGGATGCCCTTCTCGACATCGGCGAAGGACATGTCCTGCACGTCGCGCAGCACCGGCGTGACCAGGCCTTTCTCGGTGGAGACCGCGATGGAGATGTCCTGGAAGCCGTGATAGATGATGTCGCTGCCGTCCACCGAGGCGTTGACCACCGGGTAGCGCTTGAGCGCT
Organism: Pinirhizobacter soli; assembly: GCF_015905305.1. Lineage (GTDB taxonomy): Bacteria > Pseudomonadota > Gammaproteobacteria > Xanthomonadales > Rhodanobacteraceae > Pinirhizobacter > Pinirhizobacter soli. The sequence goes on along the minus strand of NZ_JADZLQ010000001.1, from coordinate 682,098 downwards.
TCGGTGGCGGCCTTGACGAAGAAGCTCATGAAGCCGAGCTTCACGCCATTGGCCTTCTCGAACGACTCGCCCAGCGTCTTGCGCAGCTTCACCACCTCGGCCAGGTTCACTTCGTTGAACGAAGTGAGCATGGCGATGGAGTTCTTCGACTGCATCAGGCGCTCGGCGATGCGCGAGCGGATGCGGGTCATGGCCACGCGCTCTTCCGGACGCGAACCCGGGGTGGGCGCGGCGGCGGGCGCGGGGGGCGCTGCAGCCGTACCGGACTTGGAATAGTTGACCAGGTCTTCCTTGGTGACACGGCCATCGCGGCCGGTACCCGGAACCTTGGAAGGATCGATCTTTTCTTCGTCGGCGACGCGACGGCCGGCGGGCGAGAGTTCGTCGGTGTTGCCGGCCTTGGCGGCGGGTGCGGCAGCCTTCTCGGCCTTCGGTGCCTCGGCCTTGGCGGGTGCGGCTTCTTTCGCCGGCGCGGCGGCGGATGCGCCTTCCTCGATCACGGCGATCAGCTGCTGGCTGTTGACGGTTGCGCCTTCGGCTTGCTTGATCTCCTTCAGCACGCCGTCGACGGGCGAGGGCACTTCCAGCACGACCTTGTCGGTTTCCAGGTCCACCAGGTTTTCGTCGCGCTTGACGGCTTCACCCACCTTCTTGTGCCAGGTGGCGATGAGCGCGTCGGAGACCGACTCGGGCAGGACGGGGACTTTGACTTCGATGGACATGCTTGCCTTACTCCGCTGCGTGATCGGTGCCGACGGGCGCTACGAGCGCCTGTTCGACGAGAGCCGCCTGTTCGGCGACGTGGGTGTTCAGGTGGCCTGCGGCCGGTGCCGGCGAGCGCGCGCGGCCGGCGTAGGAAAGGCTCTGCTTCGCATCGATACAGGCCTGCAGGTGATGCCGGATCTGGAACCAGGCACCCTGGTTCATGGGTTCTTCCTGGCACCAGATGACTTCTTTCACACCGGTGTATTTGGCAAGTTCCGCGGACACTTCGGCGCGCGGGAACGGATACAGCTGCTCGACGCGGACGATGGCGACGTCCTTCAGGCCGCGCTTGCCCGCGTCGTCGAGCAGGTCGTAATAGACCTTGCCCGAACACAGCACCATGCGCTTGACCTTCTTGTCGGCAAGCTTCTGCTGGTCGCCGATGACGAGCTGGTACTGGCCGGTGGCAAGTTCATCCAGCGACGACACCGCCAGCTTGTGGCGCAGCAGGGACTTCGGCGTCATCACGATCAGCGGCTTGCGCACCGGGCGCACCAGCTGGCGGCGGATCATGTGGAAGGCCTGGGCTGGTGTGGTGGGCACGCAGACCTGCATGTTCTCCATGGCGCACAGCTGCAGGAAGCGCTCCAGGCGGGCGGAGGAATGCTCCGGACCCTGGCCTTCGTAGCCGTGGGGCAGGAACAGGGCCAGGCCGCACAGGCGGTTCCACTTCGCTTCACCGGAGCTGATGAACTGGTCGATCACCACCTGGGCGCCATTGGCGAAGTCGCCGAACTGGCCTTCCCAGATGCCCAGCTGATCCGGCGAGGTGGTGGCTTCGCCGTATTCGAAAGCCATCACGGCTTCTTCGGACAGCAGCGAATCGATCACGTCCACCAGCGCGCCCTTGCGCACTTTCGACAGTGGCAGGTAGGTGTTGTCGGAATTCTGGTCGTGCAGCACCGCATGGCGGTGGAAGAAGGTGCCGCGGCCGGCGTCCTGGCCGACCAGGCGCAGGTCGTGGCCTTCGTCGATCAGGCTGGCGTAGGCCAGGTTCTCGGCGAAGCCCCAGTCGCCCGGTAGCTCGCCCGCGGCCATCTTGCGGCGGTCTTCGTAGATCTTGGCCACGCGCGCGTGCAGGGTGATATCGGCGGGGATATCAAGGATCGTGGCGCTGAGCTCGGCCAGCTTCTTGCGGTTGACGCCGGTCTCGGCGGGTGTGGCAAGGGTGTTGCCGGCGAAGCGGGACCAATCGACGGGAATGTCGCGTTCGGGGGTTTCGTCCAGGGCGATCAACGAGCCACCGGCCTCCAGGCGCGCACGGTAGTCGTCGAGCATCTTCTGGCCATCGTCGGCGCCGATCACGCGGGCTTCGACCAGTCGCTGGGCGTAGAGGTCGCGGGTGGTCGCGCGCTTGCGGATCACCTGGTACATCAACGGCTGGGTGGCTGCGGGTTCGTCCGCCTCGTTGTGGCCATGGCGGCGGTAGCAGACCAAGTCGATCACCACGTCTTTCTTGAATTCCTTGCGGAATTCGTAGGCCAGGCGGGTGACCTGCAGCACGGCTTCCGGATCGTCGCCGTTTACATGGAACACCGGGGCATTGACCATCTTGGCGAGGTCGGTGCAGTACAGCGTGGAGCGGGCGTCCTGCGGGTTGGAGGTGGTGAAGCCCACCTGGTTGTTGATCACGATGTGCAGCGTGCCGCCGATGGCGAAGCCGCGCGCCTGCGACATGTTCAACAGTTCCATGCCCACGCCCTGGCCGGCGAAAGCGGCATCGCCGTGCACCAGCACGGCCAGCGACTGGCGGCGCTCGGCATCGCGGCGGCGCGACTGGCGCGCGTGCACGGAACCGGCCACCACGGGATTGACGATTTCCAGGTGCGACGGGTTGAAGGCCAGCGCCACGTGCACGCCACCCTTGGGTGTCTTGACGTCGGCGGAGAAACCCATGTGGTATTTCACGTCGCCGGAGTGATGCGGATCGTCCGGGTGGTCGAACTTGCCTTCGAATTCGTTGAAGAGCTGGTGCGGGGGCTTGCCCAGGATATTCACCAGCACGTTCAGGCGGCCGCGATGGGCCATGCCGATGATGATTTCGCGCATGCCGTTGTCGCCACCGGCGCGGACGACATCGTCGACCATGGGGATCAGGCTGTCGCCGCCTTCCAGCGAGAAGCGCTTCTGGCCGACGTACTTGGTGTGCAGGTAGCGCTCAAGGCCCTCGGCGGCGGTGAGCGCCTCCAGGAGGCGGATCTTTTCCTTCTTGTCGAACCCGGCGTCGGCGTTGGCCTTTTCCAGCCGTGAGTAGATCCAGCGCCGCTGGTCGTGGTCGCTGATGTACATGAACTCGGCACCGATGGTGCCGGTGTAGACCTTCTTAAGCCGTGCCAGGAGTTCGCGCAACTTCAGGCGCTGACCGCCGCCGGCGTAGGTGCCGCAGTCGAATTCGGTGTCGAGATCGGCCTCGGTGAGGCCATGGAAGGCCAGTCCCAGGTCCGGCGCGTCCATCTTGGTGGCAAGGCCGAGCGGGTCGAGATCGGCGGCCAGGTGGCCACGGGAACGATAGGCGGTGAGCAGGCGGATGACACCGGCCTGCTTGCGGGCATGGGCATCGTCGCCGGCGCTGACCGCGGGGGCCACGGCAGTACGGCGCTGGCGCTGGGCTGCCTCGATGCGGGCGATGGCCGCGGAGTGCGGGGTGTCGCCGGCCTCGCGGCCTTTGAACGCCTTGAAGTAAGTGTTCCATTCGGCCGAGACGGAGGAGGGATCCGCCAGCCAGAACTCGTACATTTGCTCGACATAGTCGGCGTTGCCGCCGGCGAGCTGGGAGGAATCGAAGAACTCGCGGATCAGGTTTGTGCTCACGTCACCACCGGCCAACACGACTTAGGATGTCCGCCAAGACCTAACCGTGTGGGCGCGGGCTGGCGGCATAAAGAATTCCTTAAGTATAGCCCCCTCGTGCTGCGTCGCGCCAACCTTGGGACGCGCTCTACAGGTCGATCCGGCGCAGTTCCGCCGCGGGCTGCGAGCGTTCCCACATGGCATCGAAATACCCCTGTAAACGGGCACGTTCGCCCACTTCCCCGGAAGGCCCGCGGGTGTCGTGCCGCGAGGCCTCGGGCCTGAACAGAAGGCCACCGGCGTCGACCGTGGTGTAGGCGCATGCGTAGGCAAGGTCGGCCGCCTCCGAGGGCACGCGAATGGACATCGCGCTGGACATGCGCTGGACCAGGGCAAGCAGGCGGGGTGCCTCGACCTGCAGCCGCGAGGCGTCCTGCACCAGGATGCGGATCCGGGCCCCGCGGCCGGACGCGGCCAGGGAGCGCAAGGCGTCAAGGACGGCTTCGTCATCGTGGACGTCGCTTTCCAGGTGATGTTCGAGGATCGACGCCTCATGCCGTGCGCTGGCCAGGAGGCTGGCCAGTGCGGCGGCCCGCGTCGGGGCGGAGGCAATGGGTTCGGCGGCCATGCTTGCTCCTGGCGTTGGGATGATCAGGGTGGACGGCCTAGCGACCGCGGGACGGGACCAGGACGCCATCGTTGACCAGCGCCAGCAGGACGTCGACGTCCGCACCGTCCAGGGATTTGGCGTCAATCCGTGGGTTTGCACAGACCGCGCGCGCGAAGCCGGTGTTGGTGTCGTACGCGTGGCCGCTGGCGAAGAGGCGTGCATGGCGGCCATGGCGGACCCAGGCCAACCGCGCCCAGGGATGGCGAAGGAACTCCCGTCCGGCGGCGAGGTGTTTTTCCAGGGCGGGAACGGTCATTGCCCGCGCAGGTCCCGCAATCGTCTGTGCGCTTCGATACCGGGTGATGAACCGGCCGAACCAGTCGGCCAGGGTGTCGTCATCGAGCGCCGAGGCGGTGGGCACGGCGGCGCGGACCCGGACGAGGGCAGCCGAATCGATCTCGCCTGCCGCCGTGGCAGGGGCAAGGTCAGGATCGGTGTAGCGGTCGTCGTCGGCCAGGCGCTCGGCGATGAAGTCGGCGAGGTCCCCGGTCAACTCTGCCTTCGAGGGCGCGCGCATGCCGATCGAGAGCGTCATGCAGTTGCCTATCGCCACGCCGTCGTGTGGCACGCCGGGCGGCAGGTACAGCATGTCGCCGGGTTCCAGCAGCCATTCGTGGGTGGGCTCGAAGATCGCCAGCTGCTTCAGTTCGACGTCGGGGCGGAAGTCCTTCGGCGCCGCCGGGTCGTTGCTGACCGCCCAGTGGCGCTGGCCGATGCCCTGCAACAGGAACACGTCGTACTGGTCGACATGGGCGCCCACTCCGCCGCCGTCCTCGGCGTAGGACACCATGACATCGTCCACGCGCCAGCTGGGCAGGAAGGCGAAGGCGTCGAGCAGGGCGGCGACGTCGGCGTCCCATTTGTCGACATCCTGCACCAGCAGGGTCCAGCCGCGCGGCGGCGTGGAGGCAAAATCTTCTTCGTTGAACGGCCCGCTGCGCACGGTCCAGCGGTCGCGCTTGTCGTCGTGGGTGATGAGCCGGGCCAGTACGGCTTCTTCCATAGCCAAACCGGCCAGGTCGTCCGGCTGCAGCGGCGGCTGGAAAGCCGGGAAGGCGTTACGAATCAGCAGGGGACGTTTCTGCCAGTAGTCGCGCAGGAATTCGGCGGGGGGCATGCCCAGGCGCTGGCGGTTGTCGCCGCGCACTTCGATGGGTAGGGAGGTTTTGGCCATGCCTTTCATTCTAGCCGTTGGGCCGGTTGCCCCGGGAGGAGGATGCGGCGCAATATCGGAGGTCCACGTCCCCGGGAAAACGACCATGATCTACGAGAGCATCCTGGACACCATCGGCAACACGCCCGTGGTGAAGCTGCATCGACTGGCGCCTGCCGGCATCACCCTGTACGCCAAGGTGGAAGCGTTCAACCCCGCCGGATCGGTGAAGGACCGCCTGGCCCTGGCGATCATCCTGGATGCGGAGAAAACCGGCGCGATCAAGCCCGGGCAGACGGTGGTGGAAGCCACCTCCGGCAATACCGGGGTAGCGCTGGCGGCGGTGTGCGCGGCGCGTGGCTATCCCTTCGTGGCGGTGATGAGCGAAACGTTCTCGATCGAGCGGCGCAAGCTGATCCGCGCCTACGGCGGCAAGGTGGTGCTCACGCCCGCCGCGGCCCGCGGTAGCGGCATGGTGAAGAAGGCCCAGGAACTGGCGGACAAACACGGCTGGTTCCTCGCCCGCCAGTTCGACAACCCGGCCAATCCCGCCTATCACCGCAGCACCACGGCGGCGGAGATCCTGCGCGACTTCGCCGGAAAGCGTCTGGACTACTTCGTGACCGGCTGGGGTACCGGCGGCACGATGACGGGCGTTGGCGAGGTGTTGCGGGTGGCGCGGCCGGAAACAAAGCTCATTGCCTGCGAGCCTGCCGGCGCGTCGCTGCTCAACGGCAAGGAATGGCAGCCGCACAAGATCCAGGGCTGGACGCCGGATTTCGTGCCTTCGGTGCTTAACCGCGAAGTGGCGTCCAAAGTGCTCACCGTCGATGACGTCGTTGCCCGTGACACGGCTCGCCGCCTGGCGCAGGAGGAGGGCATCTTCGTGGGCATCAGTGCCGGCGCGACGATGGCTGCGGCCCTGGAAGTGGCCAAGGATGCCGGCGACGGGGTGGTGATCCTGGCGATGCTGCCCGATACGGGCGAGCGGTATCTGTCCACCTTCCTGTTCGAGGGCGTGAACGAGGGATCGGACGAGGTCGATTGACCGCTAGATGCCTTTGGCCAGTTCCGAGGCCAACCCGGTGTAGGTGCCAGGGGTCATTTCCAGCAGCCGTTGTTTGGCCTGCTCGGGAAGATCCAGTCCACCGATGAATTCGCGCATCGAGTCGCGCGTGATGCCGTGGCCGCGCGTCAGTGCCTTGAGCTGTTCGTAGGGCTCGGGCAGGCCATAACGGCGCATCACCGTCTGCACCGCCTCAGCGAGCACTTCCCAGCTGGCATCGAGGTCGGTGGCCAGGCGGTCGGCGTTGATGGTGAGCTTGCCCAGGCCCTTGCGCAGCGATTCCAGCGACACCAGAGTGTGCCCGAACGCCGTGCCCAGGGCGCGCAGCACGGTGGAGTCGGTAAGGTCGCGCTGCCAGCGGCTGATCGGGAGCTTCTCGGCGAAATGGCCAAGCAATGCGTTGGCCACGCCGAAGTTGCCCTCGGCATTCTCGAAGTCGATCGGATTGACCTTGTGCGGCATGGTCGAGGATCCGACTTCGCCGGCCTTCAATGCCTGGCGGAAGTAGCCTTGCGAGATATAGCCCCAGATGTCACGGGCCAGATCAATCAAGATGACGTTGGCGCGGCGGATCACATCGCAGAACTCGGCGATGCCGTCGTGGGGTTCGATCTGGGTGGTGTAGGCGTTGTACGACAAACCAAGCTGCTCGACGAAGCCCTTGGACAGGGCTCGCCAGTCCACTTCCGGATAGGCCGCCACATGTGCGTTGAAGTTGCCCACGGCACCGTTGATCTTGCCGGGGATCTCCACCTCCACCAGCTGGTCGCGCTGGCGCACCAGACGCGCCACCACGTTGGCCAGTTCCTTGCCAAGCGTTGTCGGCGAGGCGGTCTGGCCGTGGGTGCGCGAGAGCATCGGCAAGGACGCCTGCTGATGGGCAAGCGCGCGTAGCGTATCGATCACCTGGTCGAAGGCCGGCAGCAGCACCTCGTCGCGAGCGTCGCGGAGCATCAGCGCATAGGACAGGTTGTTGATGTCCTCGCTGGTGCAGGCAAAGTGCACGAACTCGCGGGCCTGGGCTAGCGAGGCGTCGTCGCCCATGCGCTCCTTGATGAAGTACTCCACGGCTTTCACGTCGTGGTTCGTGGTGGCCTCGATGGCCTTGATGCGGGCGCCGTCATCGAGCGAGAAGCCATCGGCAATGGCCAGCAGCTTTGCCTTTTCTGCCTCGCCGAAGGCAGGCAGCTCCACGATGCCGGCATGGGCGGCCAGGGCGAGCAACCAGTGGATCTCCACGTGCACCCGCCGGTGCATCAGGCCGTATTCGCTGAAGATCGGTCGCAGCGGCTCCACCTTGGAGGCATAGCGCCCGTCGAGCGGCGAAAGGGCGGTGAGGGCGGCATGCGACATGGCGGCGTCCGGGCGTTTTCGTGGGTCAGCCGGCGATTATACCCGTGCTGCCTCCACGCGGCTTTAGCCTGGGCCCTGCCTATACTCAAGGCCTGGTCCCATCTTCAGGAATGCCCCGTATGACCAAGTTCCGCACCGAACGCGACAGCATGGGCGAGCTGAACGTCCCGGCCGATGCGCTCTATGGCGCCCAGACCCAGCGTGCCGTCGACAATTTCCCCATTTCGGGCCTGCCCATGCCCCGGGAGTTCATCCGTGCCCTGGGCCTGGTCAAGGCGGCTGCCGCCGAGGCCAACGGCAAGCTGGGATATCTCAAGAAAAAGCAGGTGAAGGCGATCCGCGAGGCCGCCGAGGCGGTGGCTGCTGGCCAGTACGACGCGCACTTCCCGATCGACGTATTCCAGACGGGCTCGGGCACCAGTTCTAACATGAACGCCAACGAGGTGATTGCCCATATCGCTGCCAAGGCAGGTACGCCGGTGCACGCGAATGACCACGTCAATTACGGGCAGAGCTCCAACGACGTGATTCCTACGGCGATTCTTGTGAGCGCCGCACTCACAGTGCACGAACGGCTGCTGCCGTCGCTGGCGCATCTGCAAAAAATCATCGACAAGCGCGCCCGCGAACTTCGCAACGTGGCCAAGACAGGACGCACGCACCTGATGGACGCCATGCCTGTGACCTTCGGGCAGGAACTGTCCGGCTGGTCGGCCCAGGTGGCATTCGCCCGGGAACGCATCGGCGACACGCTTGTGCGAGTGCGCCGCCTGCCGCAAGGTGGCAGTGCCGTTGGGACTGGCATCAATGCCGATCCTAAGTTCGGGCCCGCTGTGGCGTTGGAATTGAAACGGCTGACCGGCGTGAAGTTCGAATCGTCGACGAATTTCTACGAGGGCATGTCCTCGCAGGACGCCGCGGTGGAGCTCTCCGGCCAGTTGAAGACATTGGCCGTGTCGCTGATGAAGATCGCCAATGATCTTCGCTGGATGAATTCAGGTCCCCTGGCCGGCCTTGGCGAGATCGAACTGCCGGCGCTGCAGCCCGGGTCTTCCATCATGCCCGGCAAGGTCAATCCAGTGATCCCTGAAGCCACGGCGATGGTGGCGGCCCAGGTGATCGGCAACGATGCCACGATCACCATCGGCGGACAGTCAGGCAACTTCCAGTTGAATGTGATGCTGCCGGTGATCGCCTATAACCTGCTGCAGTCGATCCAGCTGCTGGCCAATGTATCGCGTCTGCTCGCGGACAAGGCGATCGCGGGTTTCACCGTGAACCGGGAGCGGATCAAGCTGGCGCTGGATCGGAACCCCATCCTGGTCACCGCGCTCAACCCGGTGATCGGTTATGAAAAGGGCGCAGCGACCGCCAAGCAGGCGTACAAGGAGGGAAGACCCATCCTGGACGTCGCCGAGCAGACGACCGGACTGACACGTGAGGCGTTAAAGGAATTGCTCGATCCCCTTGCCCTGACCAAGGGTGGCATTCGCGAGGGTGGTGGCGGAGGCGGATAACTCAGGCGCCGTCCAGGGAGTGATCTCGCACGGCGCTGCCGTTGTGCTGGACTATTCACTCAATACCGACAGCGACAGCTCCTGTGACCTAATTCGCATCTCGAATTCGTAGTTTCCCGTCAAGTCCGTGCTGTACGGCTCAGAATCCAAACCGCCGGTTAACCGGCGGTTTGGAAGCATTTCTGTGGTCCTTAGAGCCCAACATGCGGCCGACGATGGTTCGCATCTATACACCGCTTGATTGAACCTTCAGCCAGTAGTTGATCAGCTCCAACCTAAGAAAATCGAGCATGGTCGTTGCTTCTTCCTTCAAATCGCCATGATCGTTATGGATCCAAAAAACCGTCGGATCGTTGTCTGCTACGTCTACGCAGTAATAGTCCTGCCCCTGGACGTTGCATGCGATGACAACAACGGATGAAGATGGCTTGCCATCTTCCCCATGGCGGTGCAAAACCGTGGATGCATCGCCTGATGGGAACTCACTCAGAAACCTGTCCGCGAAGTCACGATTGACTTCGTAATGCTCCGGACGATAGCTGTCTTCAAAATCGCTATTGATGAACGGCGCATCCTTTCCAGCGCGATACAGAAATTCTGCTAACGCGGGAGGGACTTCATGATTCGGGCATACCTTGTGCCACGCGTGGAGAATCTCATGATCCGCCATGCCTTTCAGCTTTCCGGGGGCTACCCATGCTTCAGCGTCATCGAGCAGGTGAGCGATAGAGTTCCACTGCGCTTCTTCAGGTTTAACCCCTGGATAGAGTACCGGACGCATGGCGATGGTCGTGTAATTGATCGTCATGATTGTTTCCACTGGTGTATGTCGGCCTGAGCCAGCGGCGTACGGCTTCGCTCGCGGTCACCCTTGAAGGAAAAATAGACCCCCAATTCAATGTTCGGGAAGTAACTCTTGAATTGTCCGAGGATGTTCTGGCAAGAGGCGCACGGTGTCAACTCGGTGTAAATAATCAACTTGCCGCTCAAGTCGGCATTGGGTGCTTTAAATTTCGAGCCTACGTATACCTCCATTTGGGCAACCACATATTCAAGAAGCGCCGCTTCCGTATCGGACGGCCTGTCCAGGGCCAGTATGTCTTTTGGAACCTGGTTCTGTTCACGAGGCGCCGCTTTTGTATCCGACGGTCTGTTCTTTGCTGGTTTTTCTTTTGCGACCTTTACGTGGTATTTGAAATGACGCCCTTCAACTTCCATGCCGCCTTCATTGTTGAGGCGAACCACCTGTTGGAAGAGGGTCTCTCCCTCCTTAGGCTTGGCAAACTTCTTATCGTCGTAGTTAGAAGCAAAAATGAGGTAAGCCGGACTCTCTTTAGCGCCACTGCTTCGACTCGCGAGTGCATTTTGCTGTATCGCCGTGTATGTGTCCGCGATCTTTTCGAACATCACTGTGTCAGGACGGCCAGGCAGCTTGATAGCGTCGGCGACGACAATCGCGGCAAAGTTGCTATTTCCTACATTTTGACTGCGAACGGAACTTCCGGAGGTCGAAGACGACGAAGAAGAGGGCCGCTGCCTTGGGGGGGTGACTATGGACGCCTGAGCAGCCGCGACCACACTTTTCGCATCGTATGCTTCCGGAGAAATGGCGTCAGCGGCGCCTGACGGGCAGCCATCTGCTGCGCCTAGCATTCGGCGCACGCGACACAAGCTCGCTACAGCGCCGTCTGCTTCATCCGCAGTCTCGCGGTGACGCTGGAAAATAGCCTTGTCCTGTTCCGCTTGTTTCCATACTGCCCCCCTCAGGGCATCGGCATTGGTAGCGTCCGGCCCAAGTTTCTCGCGGTCGGCCGGCGTCAGGGCGAACCAGATGGCTGCATAGATATCACCAGCCTCGTTCAGTACGCGCATGTTCGAACCGAGAACCTGATATCCGTCGCCATCGCCACGAATAAGCCGTGACCCGTCGCCCTGGTACAACGCCATATCGCCGTCGGCATTCACGGCCAGATCGGCCTCCCATCCTGGTAGACGGTCCAACAAGTCCACGACGATGCTTCTTTCGCTCGCCGCAACGACGCGCCCCGTTCGCACTGCCTCGGCCAGGCGTTGGGCACGCGTCATCTCCGACGCATCGAGCGAGCGCTTTTTTACGTTGCTGGCCAGCCGGCCGTTCGGCATCAGGTCGGCTTTGCGAGTAATTTTCGCGTCGAGGAGGATCTGCTCGGCGGCACGTCGTGTCAGCCCCGGGGATGCGCGCATCAACTGGAGCTCGAGCATGGATTGAGGCTCTTCCGATTGGCCATACCAGGTAAGAAGAAGCGTGTTCGGGTACTTTCCGGCCATCTTGCTCAACTGCTTGCCTAGCTTGTCTAGGAGGGAAGGCGTGGTGGGCTCCTTAATGATGCTGCCCATGAAAGCCGTACCGAACAGATCGCCAAGGCTTTCCAGCACTGGCGATTGCAAGTCGTCCAGCGCCACGCGGACGGCCTTCGTGGTGCCTGGTTGGCCGTATACGGTGACATGGCCATCCTGATCGGACACCTCGATGGCGGTGTCCTTGGGCCAACCGTCCAATTTCGTCAGCATTGCAAGGACGGGCGTGGGGTCTTGCAGCTCGTTGAAATGATCGGCATCGCGCGACAGGCGCGCAATGACGCTGCGCATGCGAGCCCGGGTGATCGCATCGTCAAGCTCGGGCGACGGCGTTCTCTTGCCGAGCTGAATGTCCTTGAGCTGCTTTGCGGATACACCCGTGATATCCAGCACGGCACGCGCCTGGGTGGTATCCACGCCCTGCGTAATGGAACCCAACTTATGAAACGTCCACAGGCGGTCTTTCGTATCCAGCCTCCAGACGCCATGTTGGTCGCGCCCAATCAATGGTGCGAAATCCAACCCTGAATAAGTGGAGGATGGAGACAGGCTTTCCGGTGAGCCGGAGGAAATCACCCGGTAATGCCCGGCGCGGTCGGATTCCGCCTTCAAACGATAGGTTTGATCATAGGCACGAAGATAGATTTTCCCATTCACTTCATACGTGCCGTCCTGACCCAACTGCCGGTCGTTTAGCGAAATCGAGTCCGGCGTGATACCGGACAGCATGATCGGTTTCAATGCCGTCGACTCCTGCCCCATCCTGGCATCGAGCGTTCCGCTATCGAGGCGACGCGCGCGCGCGGCTACCCAGCCATTGACGTCGCGTCTTTCATGGACGGAAGTCCAGGCGCTGCGCTCGTCGGATGTCATGGCTTGAAGCACCGCACTACCCAGATCGTCGGGCGCGCCACCGGCGAAAACAGGAACACTGCCCCGTTCGGGCCCGTCGCTCGCGATAGGCGCGTAAGTGCCATCCGGGCGCCTGTATAGCTGTAACCGCCGGGATTCCTTGGAGACGTCGCCATAGAGATGGGTGGATTTATTCTTAATCCGATACAAGGAGCCATCATTCATCGCTACAGCGGCGGGAATGACTTCCACCGCCAAATTCCTCGGCCATGCCGGATCGTTAACGAGAATATTGAGGTAGGCCGCTTCGCTATGCTTCGTATGAGGGCCGTTCTGCAACCGGAACAGAACATCATGACGCCTTGCCTTGGCGTACTGATCGGCCACGACACTCCCCGCTTTTCCGCTATCAAATGGCCCTGCAGTGCCGCCAGCGCCGTCCAGTTCGGCGGATACTCGTTGCAACAGATCCGCGGGAATCGAAGGAAAGACGCGCAGTACCTGCGATGGCCTGCCGGTCGACGCGTCCATAGACGCCGCTCCGGTAGAGACTTGCCGCAAGCACATATTCTGGAACGTCGCGCGCTTCTTCTTGATGTGGCTGATGACCTCGGTCACCGCCTGGCCTCGGCGTACCGGCTTCTGTTTCGCCCCCTGCAGACTTTCGTTAACCCCAAACGTCGGTAATGCGTCGATGACGGCATCGAACAAGGAGAGCCGGTTTGGGACGTTCTGATTCCCGGCGCCAGCAGCCAGGGGGACGTATTCAGTGCCTGCTCTGTGCAGGACCTTTACCGGCGAAGCATTGGCCACGGTTGTCGCAGTCGGCTCGTAGCGTACTTTCAGAACCGGTGCGCCATTGCCGTTGGAGATGTACACCTCGAGAGGATGTCCGCTCCGGTCTGCCAGGGCCTGCGCGATAACACCCTGCATGCTTTGTGGAACCGGGGACAAATCGTTGCTCAGCACATCGGGTAGCGCGTCGAGGTCGAGCAGATTCTGATATCGCTGCATATGTTCGGACAGCAGGCTTGACGGCGATTCACCATCCCATATCCCACGCAGCGTGGGCCGATCGAGGCTAAGGTCATCGATCAGATCTTGCATGTGCTTGCTGGACCAGGAGGCCTGTCCTTCCGGGAGCATGCGCTTGAAAAGCTCCGCCGAAGTCAGACTATCGACGTTGTCAGGTTTCGGACTCCAGCGGCCGTCCGCTCCACGTAGCAACTCAGGACCACGTACCGCCACCTCTTGCCACCGGGCCATAAGACGCGGGCGTTCGGGCTCACTGGCGTCCACTTCGACGATATCGTCGTTGTCCATGCGCGCGTACGTTCGCTGATTCACCTTCATTAGCCCATTTGCGTCGACGGGCGGTAATCCCATTTGCTCCGCGTTGGGGACCTTGAAGTATCGTGGTAACGCGGATGTCTTTCCTCCACGCACCCCGTTCCGTGGGGGTGCTTCGGGTTCAAAATCGACAGCCGACAACAGGCCAGCGAGCAGATCCGGCAAGAGTTCGGCGGCGGCCTCGCTTCCTTCTTGCCGCCGTAACTGCGTATATTCCATGGCGGTACTGGCGAATGCCGCCAGGTTGGGCCCGATGAACGCCGGGCCTATGAGCGGCAGGCCGCTGAATGAACTGATCATCCCCATGACCGCCTGATACAGGGCCATATTTTGCGCAATCGTGGAATCGCGATCGACGTCTGCGGTGGGTTTGACAAGCGTCTTGAGATTGCGCTTGCGAAATGCCTGCTCGCGGGCATACATGGCATCCCAAAGGGTGCCCTTGAGACTTTGGCCCAGTTCGACCTGGCCGTTGCGCATGTCGCCTGATGCGGCGGCTACTTCGGCCCTGCGAATGAATGACTCCCGCACATCCAGTGGAGCGCGTTCTGCCAGAAGTATGCGCCCGCTTGGCGTACCGATATTTTCTTCAACGATATCCCCCAGCTCTGTCGCGGAGGAGAACGCCTTCAGGCACTGATTGGGAAGATAGAGCACGCCTCCATCGGCGTGGGTATCGCCCCGCCCATCACCTCCGAGCCCGCCCGTATGAAATACAAAGGCTTCCAGCTCCGTGCCGAACAGCCGTAGAGGACTGACCTGCCATTGGCGCCCCGAGAGCGTTGTCGGGCGCTCGTGAGGTTTTTCGAGGACTTTTCGCAACAGCTCCGCTGAACTTGAGGGGAAATCACTCAGCACCGCCATATCCAGGCTTGCCTTCAGTGCCAGCGGATAGCTGCCAAGCAACGTTGGCTTCGCTGAATCCAGGAGTCTATCGAGACGGACCTGCGCCTCGTTACCGAGGTCTTCCTGACGAATGAGCGTTGTCCATTCACGGATGCTCCGACCGGTGACCGCGGTGTTGGCCGCACCCTGGGAAATCGACACGTGTTGTGCGGACAAGTTCCCACGCCGAAATTCGGACAAGCCTTCGTCATCCTGAAAGTTGCCCTGGGCAGCTTCCCACAAGGTGCGACTGACGTTGGTCTTTTGCGGAGCGCGCGGGTGATATGCCGGCACAGGGTGCGAGCCCATGTTCCAGTTCTCTTGGGTAGGCCAGGTCTGTGAGTGAAGCGTGGCTTCGCGTGGGTCGACATCCAATCCAAAGTGGAGACGGATATGCTGTTTCAGATAGTCGGCCATGTCATTGGGTAGCGCCGCTACGTTTTTTTCCAACTGGGTCAATGCGGGTTGCACCGCAGCATAGGCCGCCAGGCTTTTCCTTGCCTCTTCCTGCTCCGCCGGCTCGGCGAGCATCCATCCGGGGATAGCCTCCTCCAGTGCCTTCTGGCGCATGCGAAGCTGGTAGGCGCGACCCGATAGCAGGGCCACATTGACTAGTGTTGCGGGTGCGGCCGCCTGGGGGCTGATGGGCTTGGGTCGCAGCGCCGCGGAAGTTGCACCCGTGAAAATAGACGATGTCGTTTCGAAGGATGACACCGGCTCGCCTGGGGCGGTAAGCGCTCCAGCGAGACCCCCCGGATAAATATCGGGGTGCCCGCTAACCATATACCGATGAACGCCACTCGCTGACGTTTCGTTTTTCCTCGCGTCATGCGATTGGATGGCTATCGATGACGTGGATGCATGGAGCGGATCGACAGTTATTACGGAGTTACTACCGGGTTTGCCAGAAGGAGAAATTCTATGATCGCGCGCGGTATTTTGCGTATCGTGCAAGCGATGTCTCTCAACGTAACCATCGCGCCCCATGCTACTCAGCTCATTCTTGCGCTCGTGGTGTTCGCGCTGCTGACGGAATTTTCCGATCTCTTCGGCCGAGGCGCCTCGGATCATGGCGGCGTCGTGCTCCATATTCCAGATAGCCCGCTTCAGTTCGCGGTTCTGTGCTTTGTCGTCAGACTTCTCCAACTGATTTTTTAGCGAGTTCAGTTGCCTGACATGACTTTTCTCGGTGTAGCTCGCACGCACCGGCACCTGTAAGCCGAAGGCATTCAGGATGCGTTCGGCGACAGGCCTTCCGGAACCGGCCTGTGAACCCCAGAGCGCGCTTGCAAAGATTTCAAAAGCAGTAGCCATGTCGCTGGGCCTGCCTATGCTACCGGGGTCGAAAGAGTGACAGTTGTGTTCGGCCGCCCGCGCCCAGTCCCCCACCGGCAAGCGCCGAAGTGTTGTTTCGACGTCCTGCGTTGGCGGCGAAGCGTCCAGCCGTTTGTATACGTTCGTAACCAATAAAGCCGGCGTAAGGCTGGCCATGTAGGGCCCGACTTTCTCAAGTAAAATACCGCGCTGCTTTTCGTCTAGTCGATCGCCGAACAAAAGTTCGATAAGCGCGGCATTCGCATCCATCGGCTGTTGATGCTGCGCCTGATAAAGTTTGGCCAACATACCCAGCGTGACCGACCCCATCAGGAGCATCGCTGCCATGGGGCCGCCCCCCGCGGCAGTGGCCACGGGCAGTCCCGGTACCTGAATATCTGCAATCGTGGGCGCTCCTGCCCAACTGACACCGGTGATGGCGGCGAAGGTCGACAAGATCAGCCCAAGATCGATCACGGCCTGCGTTGCGAGCGACCGCAATCCGTCGCTACGGGCCCATTGTGAAATGTCCACGTCTTTCTGCAAGAGACGGTGTAACTGTCCACCAAGCATGAGCCTTAGCTTTTCGTCCAGTACCTCATCGACGGGTAGCGGGTTCGCTTCCGGCAAGCCCAGCACTTGTCTTTGCTCGTGATCTTCCAGAAGCCCCAGCAGGCAGTTCGTAAAAACCATGCCCGGATTATTCTTCTGCGTGCTTTCGGGATTGTTCGAAAAGCAGCGATCACCACGCACATGGATAGCCACTACCTTTTTTGCACCCGACGCGCCGATCGCTCGTGTTGCCCGCCCATCCTGCAGATCGATTCGCAGATCACTCGGCCAGCTCGGAAGGCTTGTTGCCAATCGCGCCAAAAGACGCGCGGATGAAGCACCAGTGCCGTTGTCAGGATAGTTGCGGCGCGCCGCCGGTATGTTGCCTACGCCTTGAAAAGCCTTGCGTCCCGCTGAGCCAGGAATTCCATCGTCAAGTCCGCGAGAACGTGCGAATGAAGGGGTGTCGCAACGGACAGATGTTTGCATGGGGCACCTCAAAAGCTCGGCACTTTACCCAGCAACTGCCTTTCAATCTTTCAGGTTACGCTTGTCCTAACCGTTCGAGGCGGGCTTGCGCTTCGGCCTGATTCAAAGGCCGCCCTCGTCACACGAACTCTCGCTGTCGGTATCGAGCGAATAGTCCAGGACCACGGGGGCGCCATGCGAGATCAGATCCTGGCCACCCTGGGTGAATTGATCGCGAATCCAGGATGCGCGCTCCTGGGCGCGGAATGGATCGTCGGGCGATAGCACGTGTAGCGCAATATGCTGCACCTCGCGCGGAAAGGCACGACCGATTCGACTTGTGCTGCGGCATAGCACGAAGCGGTTTCGAGCGGGGTCGAAAAAACCGCCCTCCCTCATTGCATGATGTTCGACTTCAGCGCAGGGCGCGCACGGAACGAATCGCCCTGCCATGGGAACGACAACGTGTTTGCCTTGATGAAGGCCAAGCGTTCGCGTGGCTTCCCCGTAGACATGATCACTATGCGTGGCGACGTATTCTTCAATGCACTGCTCAGCGTGCATGGTTTGTGTGATGCCGGGCGGCAACGTCTCGCCGAGGCTGGGGTCGCTCAGCGGGTAGCACACCTCCACGTGGTTGGAATGCCCAACGTTTCGAAGGTCCTGCAATACCGCAAGGATGGTCCTGAATCCTGAGGCGCACTGGTGGATTATCTCCATCGTGGAAAGGTTGGTACCTTTGCATAGGCCGATGCCGCTTTCGATCTCCCGCGATGCCTTTTCAATCGTCAAGGCGATACTTCTTTCCGAAGCGAAGGTCTCCTTCAACTTCTGCACGTGGCGCCATCGCCGGGCCGTAATCACCTGGTCCCAGTCGCGGATGTCGCGCGGGACCCGGCGTACGGCATTGTCGGGGGGAAGGACATCGCAAAATGCCGCCCGCAGCGAGTCGACGACTTTTTCGACGTGGAAGTTCGAGCACAGGTGAAGCCTGTCACCGATCACGCTGGCCTGGACTTCCAGTGGATCGACGTGGTGGACGGCTTTCATCGTCATGTTGATGGCGATGCAGACATGTCTGAGTGACTGATGCAGCCTGAAAAAACCCCGATACGGCTTGGCAGGTCCGGGCGATATGGGCGCGCGATGCAGTCGGTTCGCCGATTCCTTGTCCAGGTAAAAGGCCGGGCGGTTGCCTGCGTGGTGGATGTTGCCTGATGCTGCAGCGCCCGGACGGTGCAGCCCCAGGACAGGTTGGTTCGAAACGGCGTAAGGCGGGATCGCCATCGGTCCGTCACTGCGTGCCTCGCCGCCGGGCGAACGCGGGCCATTAGGCAGGGCGGGGGGCAATCCGGTTGCAAGGAGCATCGTCCACCTCGGATGTTGTGTTGCGTGGTTTCCAGTCTACTGACGGAGTGTCCGATGTTCGATGCACCTGCCTTAGATGGAGCGTGTACTGGTTTCTTCTTCAGCTATCGGGTGGACGTGCGGGTGTCATGGAAGCAACGTCAAGTGCGTCCCGGCCGATGGGGTGGGAAGCGAGGTCTTCGTAGTCTTCCATATGCTGGTAACGAAGGGTTTCAGTGCCGTCAGTGACGCCGACGCTGGCAAGCATGATCTCGTGAAAAGAATGATGATTCTTCGGCGGTATGAGATTGGCGAGCATGACAAGCCGCGCCTCGGCCAGTGTTGGCCAATCCGCGACACCCGACTTGCTATATCCCACCATCTCCTTGCACATGGCGTAATGATTCAGATAGCGAAGCGTATGGCCACTTGGGCCGGAGATGACCGGTTTGCCCAATTCCATCGCTTTCACGACCCACGCATTGACAACAGGATCGGCCGGATCGTGGTACCTCACCACGTTCGAACGGGCCCCCGTCTTGTGCTGGCGAAACTGGGACCCTAAAGGATTGGTCAGTCGTGTCGGGCTGGTTGGGCAGTTGTCATTTTCGTCCAGGATGTCTTCTTCGGTGCTCCAGGGAATGCGCAAGTCATCGCACAAGAGGGTCTTTCGCGCTGACTCATCGAGGGAACCCAGGACGTGGAAGACGCCGGCGTTGGCATCAAGGCCTTCGAGGCCCAGATCGTCCTGGACGAATTTATTCGGGTCGGGTTTCGTCGCCAGCAATGCCGTCCACCGGTCGGCGATGAGGTTGGACAGACGGGCGGGGTACTGCTCGGGTTGGGTGACCTTGTAGATCTCCAGGTCGAAGTCACGCGTGTTCCACGGTGCAATGATGTTGTCTTTGGGAGCCGCATTGAACATGCAAAGGCGACGATCGAGATTCACGATATAGCGTTTGTCGCGATATTCCGTGGCCGATCGATCGATGTTGTATTCCCGCCGTTCGGCTTTGATAAGCGTGGCCAGGACGTGGGCGTCGAGCGTGTCGATGTCCTCGCTGAGCTCATGGGCGCCGCCGATGTGCTTCATGCCGCGGATCTCGTCACGTTCATGTTCGTCGAACGCGGCTATGTAGCTGGGCGCACCGGTCAGTGAACGAATGCGCTTGGCGATGTCTACAAGCCTTGGGTCCGATTTGAGAGCCTTGCCAAGCTGCGTCTCAAACTCATAGTTTCTCGTTGAATTTGTTCGATAGGGCTCAGTGTCGAAGTGATTGCAATTTGCAGCAGGTATCTGGCTGCCGCATGCCACGCCCGTTGGGTGGGACGTCGCGCACGTATTCACGACATTGCTTAATACGCCAGGACCATATGGAGAGGAGGGGGTAGGGGAATCCGTCCTCGAGGAAGTGGAGAGGGGGAGAGTTTGGATGTCGAGCTTCATTCAAGTACCTGTGCAGCGGTTAGGATGTTGTCCTCCGCCTCATGGTTGTCCGGAATGCCTGGGCGAGCTTCCAAAAAAAAACCGCCGGCTAACCGGCGGTTTGGAAGCATTTAGATTTCAGTGCCCGCTAGGTATCGTCGCGCCAGCGGCGGATCCAGACGGCGCCGGCAATCAGCGCCACGCCGCAGATCAGGCCGATCCAGGCGGTGGTGGTTCCCAGCGTGGCGTACAGGTTACCCAGGCTCAGGAACTGCACCATCGGGTTGTCCGGGTTTTCCACACCATCCAGGCCGATGCCCAGGCTGACGTTGTTGCTGGCGTGGTGGGCGGCGGCAAACCAGCTGCCCGGCCACACGCTACCCAACAGACGCGGCAGGAACTGGCTCCAGTAGAAGTTGCTCGAAGGCAACAGGCCCATCAGCTGCACCCACCAGATCAGCACGCCAGTGACCACCGGGATCGCCACCGCCCACAGGAAGGGCTTGGACTTGGCCCAGGCCGAGCACAGCAGCAGCCAGCCCACGGTCGGCAGTGCCCACAGGAAGTACATCGGGATGCTGGCAATCAGGTTGGCGATCACCCGGAACGGATGGGCCAGGGTCAACAGCTGCCACACGCCCAGGCCATGCATCGACAACACAGTGGCATACATCAAGAGGGTGATGACCCCGGCAACGACGCCGGTGACGAAGGCCACGGCCGGGGCGACGATGGTGGCAGCCAGCACCTTGGACAGCACCGTCTGCGTGTCGCTGATCGGCAGTGATTTCCAGAACAGCAGGCTGCGGTCGCGGCGATCGTCGTACAGGGCGCCCAGGCAGTAGAAGAACACCACGAAGCCCATGACTACCGAGATGATCGCGGTGGAGAACAGCATGGCCGTATCCAGGCCCATGCCCACCATCGCCAGCTGCTTCTCGTCGAGCATCCGGCCCAGTTCGCGGATGGAATTGCCGCCGAAGCGGATGTTCTGCCCGGAGACGACTTCCCCGGCGATCAGGGTCATCAGGTTCAATACCAGGAAGATGGCGCCGCCGATCAGGGGGGCGCGGATGAAGCCGCCCTTGTGTTCCCAGATTTCGCGTTTGACGAGCCAGTAGAGGGTGTTCATGCGTAGGTTCCCTTCATGGTGGCGACGAAGAGGTCGGCGATGGACGGCCGGCGCAATTCCCCGAGCGTGGACAAATGCCCGCGATCGGCGTTATCGAACAGGAAGATGCTCTTGCCGAACACCTGCCGTTCGTCGAGCGGCTTGAGCGCGCGAACCTCGGCGGCGCGTTCGGCGCCCACCATCACTTCACAGAAGCGTTCGCCCACGGCGTCCATGTCGGCATCGAGCACGATGCGGCCGTCGCGGATGAACATCAGGTCGGTGAGGATGTGTTCGATTTCCTCCACCTGGTGCGTGGTGATCAGGATCGTCTTGTCCTCGTCGAAGTAATCTTCCAAAAGGCTCTGGTAGAACTGCTTGCGGTAGAGCAGGTCCAGGCCCAGGGTGGGTTCGTCCAGCACCAGCAGGCGGGCGTCGATCGCCATCACCAGGGCCAGGTGCATCTGCACGATCATGCCCTTGGACATCTGCTTGACCTTCATCCGCGGCGTCAGCTTGGTGCGTGCCAGGAAGGCCTCGCACTTGGCGCGGCTGAAGCGGGGGTGCACGGCGGCGACGAAATCCACGGCGTCCTTCACGCACAGCCACCGCGGCAGCACCGCCACATCGGCGATGAAGCACACCTGCTCCATCAGCTTGCCGCGGCTATGACGCGGGTCCATGCCCAGCACGGAAAGCTCGCCGTCGAAATCGGTCAGGCCCAGGATGGCCTTCAGCGCCGTGGTCTTGCCCGCCCCGTTGGGGCCGATCAGTCCGACGATGCGGCCGGACTGGATCTGGAAGCTGGCGCCGGCCAGCGCCCTGGAGTCCTTGTAGGTCTTGGACAGGCCGTTGGCACTGATGACGGTGCTCATGGGGTCTCCTTCGCGTTGCCGCCTTCAGGCAGGTCGCGCAGCAGGGTCTTGAGGTCCAGCCCAAGGCGCTGCAGTCGAGCCAGCACAATCGGCCACTCTTCGCGCAGGAAACGCTCCCGCTCGGATTTAAGCAGCGCTTCGCGAGCGCCATCGATAACGAACATGCCCAATCCCCTCCGTTTCTCAACCAGTTGTTCGTCGACCAGCTCCTGGTACGCCTTCGAGACGGTCAGCGGATTGATGGAAAAATCCGCTGCCACTTGGCGCACCGACGGCAGCGGGTCGCCCTCGTTCAGGGCGCCGTCCAGGATCATCGCCACCACGCGTTCGTGCAGCTGGCGATAAATCGGGACGCTGTCGTTCCAGGTAACGGTCATATGGGTTATTCCTTGCCTGCGGGGCGAAGTGCCGTGCCAAACGAATAGTAGGGCATGGCCAGTTGTGATCCGATCATTCCCAGGGCCTGGTCGCTTGCATCACGGGCCAGCGCGCTTGCGCCATTGCCCCGGTGCAGTGCGCCTGTCGCGCCCATCTGGGCTGCGGTCGGGCGGACGACGATGGTCTGGAACTGGGTAACTTTGATGCCGTCGATGACGGAAGCCAGCGGCTGGGCCGGGGCCGGGAATTCGATGTCTGCGGAGCGCAAGGCGAACAGGGTGGCTCCGACTAGCAGGGTCGAGACGGCCATGGCGATGGGGTTCGGCGCTTTCATGGGTGTTCTCCGCGGAAGGAAGCTGCGTTACTCGGCGTCGGGGGTGACGACGATGGGGGCCAGCGTGGTGATCGTGGCGGTGACCGTCATCGGGGCCAGGTCGGTCACTTCGATACCGTTGATGAAGCGGGCGGCGGAAGCGGCGGCGACGTGGGCAACGGGGGCGGCGTAGTTGGTGGTGTCACGGACGGCAGCGACGCTGGCGAAGGTGATCAGCAGGGAGGCGACGGCGGCGGTGGCGTTGATGCGGTTCATGGTGATGTCCTCTGGTGGTGCTGTGGGTGACCGGTGTTGTAGTGAACTATAACACCATGTTTCGAGCCGTCAAGGAATTTTTTGAAAAAGTCACCATGACTAATGGCCTATATTTGAAAAACCCTTTCAAACCAGAAAGTTAACTGGTGCATCTGGCATTCGAGGGGCGATTTGGGCATGCTCGGGGCGTGATATCGACCGGGGAAAAGGCATGCGAAGCGGTCTGGAAGGGCGCATCGTGGTGGTCACCGGCGCCAGTAAAGGCATCGGATTGGCCTGCGCAACGGCATTTGCCCGGGAAGGAGCCCTCGTGGCGGGCATTTCCCGCAGCCGGGAACACCTGGAGCTTGCCCAGGGGGATTTGCACGGCCATGGCCTGGACCTGGCCATCTACGATGCGGATCTTTCCGACGCCGTAGCGGCGCGCGAAACGCTCGCGCGAATCGCGCACGAACTGGGCCCGGTCGATGTTCTGGTCAACTCCGCTGGCGCCGCGCGGCGCTATCCGCCAGACGAGCTCGACCTGCACGCATTCGAACAGGCCTTCGCCGCGAAGTACTACACCTACGTCAATGCCATCGAGCCCTTGATTCGAGGCATGGCCGAACGCGGCCGAGGCAGCATCGTCAACATCGTGGGGCAGGGTGGACGGCGGGCCAACATCATGCATATCGCTGGCGGATCGGCCAATGCCGCCTTGATGCTGACCACCGTGGGTTACGCCAAGGCGTATGCGGCGCGTGGTGTGCGCGTGAACGCGATCAACCCGGATCTGACCAGGACTGGCCGGGTGGAGGAGGGCCTGAATGCTTCGGTTCGCGCCACGGGCCGCGACCGCGAGGACCTCCTCGCCGAACAATTGCGCGAGATCCCCATGGGTCGAATGGCCGAGCCTTCGGAAGTGGCAGACGTCGCGCTCTTCCTCGCCTCGGACCTCGCCAGCTATGTCACCGGCGCGATCATCCCGATGGATGGCGGCAAGGCTTCGGTGATCTAAAGCGGTGTCGTCGATCGGGGTCAGTGTAATCACTCTGACCCCGATGGGCTCCTTACAGTTCGGCGCGGAACTCGATGCCGATC
The DNA here is from genome assembly GCF_015905305.1 of Pinirhizobacter soli. Lineage (GTDB taxonomy): Bacteria > Pseudomonadota > Gammaproteobacteria > Xanthomonadales > Rhodanobacteraceae > Pinirhizobacter > Pinirhizobacter soli. Next base: position 658,220 of record NZ_JADZLQ010000001.1, on the reverse strand, counting down.
ACGCGCGGGTCGTTGACGAACGCCGTGCGGTTGTTGAAGTCGATCGCGCCGGTGATCACTTCCTTGCCGGTGATGTTGCGGCCGTAAAGCGCCACTTCGCGCTTGCCGAAGTCCCAGTTGTAGCCCAGGCGCAAGCCGCCTTCGAGGAACGCCTTGGAACGGTATTCGGCCGAGTCGTACAGGAAGAAGTTGATCTCGCTGCGGTAGTTCCAGTCGGTGTAGACGAAGAATTCGCCGTTGTCGCCATAGGGAATACCGTAGCGGGCAGTAAAGGTGCCGATCCACTTGGGCGAGTTCGGCAGCACGTTGCCATTGATCAGGGCGTTGCCCTGGGCGTTGAGCGGGTCGAGCACCGTGCAGCCTGAGCCGCAGATCGCAACAGCAAGGTTCCGGTCCTTCAGTTCCGTATGGTTGTAGCTGCCGCCGGCGGTGACGATGAAGTTCGGAGTGAGGTAAGCCTCGGCATCGAACTCGGCACCGTAGCCTTCGGTCTTCTTCGCATTGAGCAGCTGCGTCACGTTGGTGGCGCCGCCCACCGCGGTGAGCTGTTCGTTGTGCATGTTGTACTTGTAGATGTCGGCGTTGAAGCGCAGCTTGCCGTCGGCGGCGAGCGTCTTCATGCCGAACTCGTACGAAGTGATGGTTTCAGGCTTGGCCGTGGAGATGGTGTCGGCGAAGGTGAGGCGGCCCTGCACGCTGGGCGCGCGGAAGCCGTTGGCCACGCGCACGTAGGCATTGGTCTTGTCGCTGATGGCGTAACTGCCGGTGATGTCGCCGCTCCAGCGGGCATCGGTGGGCTTGGCGGTGAGCGGGCTAAGCGGGCCATCGAAACCGAACACGCGGCTGGCCGAGAAATCGCGCTTGTCGTGCGAGAAGCGGGCGCCGGCGCGAATGTCGAAGCGATCGGTGACATCGTAGTCGGCCGAGCCGAACACCGCCCATGCCTTGGTGCGCTGGGACTGCTGCGCCCAGTCGTTGAGGGCGTGGTTGGCCAGCGTGTCGTACGAGAAGTTATCGATGGCGATATCTTCATCGAAGTAATACACGCCGGTCTGCCACTTCAGGCGCTCGGTCTGGTCGTTGGACAGGCGTATTTCCTGGGTGATCTGGCGGTCCTTCGGCAGCGCGTCGGCGGTTTCGGACGGGAAGGGGATCACGCCTGGGCCGCTGGGCGGCGCGAATACGGCCCCGTAGCCGCCGTCGACGTCACCCAGGCTGTAGGTGGTGGCGCGTTCCAGGCCCGTGATCGAGGTCAGGTTCAAGTCGCCAAGCTTCCAGTTCAGGTGCAGATTGCTGCCCCAGGTGAACAGGTGCTGCTTGTTGTTGCCGTCCTGGGCCACCTTGTCGCGGTCGAATCCGGGCACGAAGCTGGGTTCGCCAAGTTCGATGGCGTTGGCGCGGTTCACCATGGCGCTGCCGTCGAGCCATCGGGCGTGCACGTTGATCAGCGCGTTGAAATCGCTATTGGGTTCGTACAGTGCCTGCACGCGCACGGCGCGGTCGTTGTAGCCACCCAGGTCGTCGTTCTTGCCCTTGAAGGTGTTGTCGATCCAGTTGTCGCGATGCTGGGCGAGCGCCGAGATGCGTGCCGACCATGCGGAGGAAAGCGCGCCGCCGATGGCGGCCTCGGCGTTGGCGGTGCCGAGCGAGCCATAGGACACACGGGCGTACCCTGTGGTTTCCTGCGTGGGCTTGCGCGATTCGAACTTGATCACGCCCGCCGGGGAGTTACGTCCGAACAGCGTGCCTTGCGGACCGCGCAGTACTTCGACCTGTTCCAGGTCGAACAGGGGAAAGCCCTTCAGGATGGGGTTCTCCTGCACGATATCGTCGTACACCATCGACACCGGCTGCGAGGCATTGAGGTCGAAGTCGCTGTTGCCCAGGCCGCGAATATAGAAGCGCGGGAATTCCCTTCCGTAGGACGTCTCGGCGTAGACGCTGGGCGCGCGCGAAGCCAGCTGCAGCACGCCGTCACCGGCCTGGCCGAAGGCCTCGAGCTTGTCCGCCGGCAGCACCGTCATCGAGATCGGCACCTTCTGCATGTCTTCCACCCGTTTTTCCGCCGTTACCGTGATCGTCTGCAAGGTGGCGGGCTTGTCCGCGCGCGGGGCGGTGGCGGTGTCCTGGGCGAACGCAGGTACGGCGAAGGCGGCGGCGAGGGACAGGGCAAGGCGGGCGCGGCGCGGCAGGCGCTGGGAGGCGGTGGGCATCGGCGTGGATCTTTTTATTGGGAAGGGGTTGGCCGGCGCGCCATGGATTCCCCTAGGGCGGCCGAGATCGGATTATCGCCGCAGGAACGGTGGGTTTGAACTATGAATTTTCGGCAAAATGTATAAACCGCTGATTCTGCTGCGATTGTTTTCGCAGCCTTTTGCGCTCGTTGTCACTACGCCGAAACATCCGCATCGTACCGTCCGCCCTTGTCGCCAGGATAGGCGACGCCGTTGACACAAGGAACGTGAGCATGAAACGAAGCATCCTGGCCGTGGGCCTGTTGGCCGCCATGTCGAACGTCAATGCCGCCGAGGCGGACGTTGAGCTTTACGTCGATCAAAAGACCCGGCAGATCTTCGCCGAACCGGGCCCCGGCCGGACCCGGCTGGGAGCGTTTCGCAAGGTCGACGAGCCCGCTGCCACGAGCCACGCCACAGCGAACGTCGCTGCGCCGTCTGCGGCCACCGCCCCGGCCGACGGCGACCACCGTCCCGCCGAGACAACCGTCTCGGCCTCCACGGCCAGGGTCGCGGCGGTCAAGCCGCCTGTCGGGCCTTGGCATGAACGCCTGCAGCTTCGCGGCTATGTGCAGATGCGCTACAACCAGGTGCTTTCAGGTGATGAAGCTCGGCTGGCGACGCCGGGAGATCGGTTCCTGGGTGCGAACCAGTCGTTTGGGCTGCGACGTGTTCGCCTGGTCATCAGCGGCCAGGTGAGCGAGCGCGTATTCGTCTACCTGCAGCCGGACTTCGGCAGTACGCCCACGGGTTCATCGACATCCAACTTCGGCCAGCTACGCGATGCCTATGCCGATATCAATCTTGACCGCGCCGGTGAATGGCGCTTGCGCGCCGGGCAGTCGAAAGTGCCTTATGGCTTTGAGAACCTGCAGTCGAGCCAGAACCGCCTGGCACCTGATCGCGCCGACGCGCTCAATGCCGGCGTGCGCGACGAGCGCGATCTTGGAGTGTTCCTTTATTACTCTCCGAAGGTTGCCGCCCAGCGCTTTGGCGAACTCACCAAGTCGGGGCTGAAGGGAAGCGGGGACTATGGCGTACTTGGACTGGGCGTCTATAACGGCCAGGGCGCCAACCGCGCGGAGGGCAACGACCGGCGCCATGTGGTGTTGCATGCCACCTGGCCGTTCAAGCTGTCTTCTGGACAGTTCGTGCAAGTGGGCGCCGATGCCTATGCAGGCCAGTACCGGGTGGGGACGCCGACGTCGATCAAGATCGATGGCACTTCGTTTACCCCTGCGGTTGATGCTGGCATCCAGGGCTCCACCGATCGCCGGGTCGCCGCCCACGTGATCTGGTATCCGCAGCCTTTCGGCCTGCAGGCGGAGTGGACGGTCGGTGAGGGACCGCAGCTGGATGTCGCGCAGCAGCGCATCCGTACCCGCTCGCTTCGCGGCGGTTACGTGCAGGCGATGCTGCGCCGCACGGGCGCCTATGGCGTGCTGACGCCTTACCTGAAGTGGCAAACATACCGGGGCGCGGCGAAGTTCGACACCAATGCCCCGCGCATGCTGGTCGACGAGCTGGAAGCTGGCGTGGAATGGCAGCCGTCCAATGCGCTGGAAATCGCCGTTGCCTACGCCAACATGCGCCGCACCAACACGCGCCAGGCGCCGTACCCGCGGGTGCGGGCCAACGTGGCGCGTGTGCAGCTGCAGTGGAACTTCTAGTGCTTCTTCTTCGCCTTCGCCGCAGGCTTGGCAAGCATCGCCTCGCGCGCCGCGCGGAACTCACTGCCTTCGCTCCACGCTGGCCACACGTCGCTGTCGGCCAGCTTCGCCCCCACGTCGTAATAGGCCTGCACGTTCTGCAGCACGCCGGTGAAGTCCCAGCGAGGGTCGAAGACGTCGGCCGGCTGGTGGTAGCGATGGGCGACGTAGTCGGCCACGGCGGCTTCGCCGGCCGCCTTGCCGCCCTGGACCATGTCCACGCCGCCACCGGCGGAAAGCGCCGGCACGCCGGCCTTGGCGAAGTTGAAATGATCTGAGCGGAAGTAGTGGCCCTTTTCCGGCGCGTCGTCACCGCTGACCACGCGACCACGGGAAGCAAGGACATCCTTCAGTACATCATCGAGCTGCGACTGGCCCAGGCCCACCACCGACATGTCGTGCGTCGGGCCCATGATGTCTATCGCATCCATGTTGATGTCGGCCACCGTCTTGGCCAGCGGGAACACCGGGTGCGCCACGTAGTACTTCGAGCCCAGCAGCCCCGATTCTTCCATCGTCACTGCGGCGAACACGATGCTGCGCTCCGGGTGCGGGTTCTTCGCCGCGAACGCCTCGGCGATCTCCAGCATCGCTGCAATGCCGGTGCCGTTGTCGACCGCGCCGTTGTAGATGGTGTGGCCCTTGAGCGAAGGATCGGTACCCAGGTGGTCCCAGTGCGCGGTGTAGACGATGGCTTCGTCCGGGTGCTTGCTGCCTTTCAGTACGCCGATGACGTTGCTGGAAATGGACGTACCGATGGTGCTGTCGAGCGTGATGGACGCCTTCGCATCCAGGGGCACGGCCTTGAAACCGCGCTGGTTGGCCTGGGCTGAAAGCGCGTCGAAGTCTTTGCCGGCTTTGGCGAAGAGCCGTTTGGCGGCATCGAGGGTGAGCCAGCCGGCGATGGGCATGCGGGGGGCCGGGTCTTCGCTCACCGGAAGGTCGAGCCGCGGCATGGAGAAGCCTGATTCCACCACGTTCCAGCCGTAGCCTGCCGGTTCGGTCTGGTGCACGATGAAGACGGCGGCGGCGCCTTTGCGTGCAGCCTCTTCGTACTTGTATGTCCAGCGGCCGTAGTAGGTCATTTCCCGACCCTTGAACAGCGCTTTATCGGTGCCGTTCCAGCCCGGGTCATTCACCAGCACCACCACCGTCTTGCCCTTCACGTCTACGCCGTCGAAGTCGTTCCACTGCTGGTCGGGCGCGTCCACGCCGTAGCCGGCGAAGATGATGTCGGAGTCTTTCAGTTCCACGTGGGCCGATGCATTGAGCGTGGCGACCACCATGTCCTTGGCGAAGGCGAACGATTCGGTACCGCCGCCCTCGGCGACATCAAGTTTGAGCGTGTCCTGGTGCTCCAAGGTCGTGGTGACGGCCGGAACGGCCTGGAACCATTCGCCTTTCACGCCGGGCGTAAGGCCGATGCGCTTGAACTGCTCCACCAGGTAGTTTGTGGTCAGGCGTTCGCCGATGGTGCCGGGCTTGCGGCCGGCGAATTCGTCCGAGGCGATGGTACGCAGGTGGGCTGAGAAGTCGTCGGCGTTGATAGCCGCCTGGAACGTATGCGAGCCGGGCGGCACCGCCGGAACCGGGGGCGGCGGCGCGGTTGAAGCCTTGGCCGGCGCGGTGGATGCGGCCGCCGGAGCCTGGGTGTCGTTGTGGCTGGAGCTGCACGCGGCAAGCGCGGCGACGAGGATGATGAGCCAGGGCTTGCAGCGCATGGGGATGCCTTTGGGCGCGGGGATCACCGATGGTGCCCCCCTCGGGCAAGGCCGGTCAATACAACAGGCGCGCGCTTACCTGCATCTGGGTGGCCTTGACGCTGGGCGATTGGCCCGTGCTTGCCAGGTACGAGCGGTAGCTGTCCACGCGCATCAATTCATAGGTGATGCGCAGCCAGTCGTGCGGACGCCACGCCAGTGCCGCCGTCACCGCGTTGCCGTGCTCGCCGCCGTCGCCGAAGCTGGAGTCGTTGTCGGTGCTGAAGTGTTCCAAGCGCAAGGCAGGCCGCCAGGCGCCCTGGTTCCAGCCCACCAGCACGAAGGCGGAGCGGAAGTGTGTCTGCACGTGACGAGTCCCGGGCAGCGCCAGCGTACCGCCCTCCATGGCCTGCGCGATCCAGGTGACGGGGCCCGATTGTGTGGTGGCGCCAAGCGACCAGAACTTCGTTCGCCAGGCATAGAGGCGGTCCCCGCCTTCATAGGGCACCCATGCATGCGGGTCGGCGCCGTTGTCCCAGCGCAGCAGGGTCACGCGCGTATTGCCCGGCGCGCGCCAGGTGAGGTCCGCGTGCCAGCCGATCTGGTTGGTGACGCGGCGGAAGGGATCGTAGCGCTCGGTGGGCGCTTGACCATTTTCGCTGGGCTGGTCCGGCAGGCGGATGCGTTCGCCCAGGCCGTAGGTCAGGTCGCTGAGCGACCAGCCGCGGGTGGGCAGGATGTTGCCTGCGATCTCGTTGCGACGGAATAGCGCGCCGGTGGCAGCAAGTGAGCTGCTTTGGCCGCGCCACTGAAGTTGTCCCTGCACGCCGACATCGCGCAGTTCTTCCCCCACCCAGCTGTTGATCGCCGAGGGCGTGATGGTCCACGGGCTGGTCCAGCCGATGCCGTCGTTCTCCAGCGACACCGGCGGGAAGAACACCCCGGCCTGCAGCGACCAGCGCCATGGCGAGAGCGACACGGGGCGATAGCGTAGGTAACTTTCCACCAGGCCCAGCATGCGGTGATCGGTGGTCTGCGCCTGCACGTCCACCAGGCCCAATAGCGAAGGAGTGGCCTGGGCCGTCACGATCAGGCCGCCCCCACCAAATTGCAGGCGGGTGTCGCCGCTGCCGTAGCGCGTCTTGCCGTAGCCGCCTTCGGTAAAGCTGGTGGGCGAGGGCGCATCCACCAGGCGTCCATCGAGGAAGGCATGGATTTTCACGTCCTGTGCCGATGCCGCGCTACCAGCGAACGCGAGCCCGGCGAGGACGACGCCGCGAACGCTGGCCGGGGCCATCATGCCGTCGAGCCGTCGACCAGGAAGCGTTCGGCGAAGGCCGGGGCCGGCATGGCAGCGGCGATGTGAAAGCCTTGGGCGCAGTCGCAGCCGACTTCACGCAGGTAGTCCAGTGCGGCTGAGTCTTCGGCGCCTTCGGCGGTGACGCGCAGGCCCAGCCGATGGCTCAAGTCCACGATTGACCTCACCACCACGCGGTCGCCCTCGTCGTGGGCTACGTTGCGGATGAAGGTCTTGTCGATCTTCAGTTCGTGGATAGGCATCTGGCGGAGGTACGCGAAGGAGGATTGGCCGACGCCGAAGTCATCCACGGCGATCTTGAACCCTAGATCGGCAAGCCGACGCAGTTCCTGAAGGGCGCGGGCGGGATCGGCTATCACGGCGCTTTCGGTGACCTCCAGGGTGAGGATCGACGTGGGCACGCCGTGCAGGGCCGTAAGGTCGCCGATGCGGCGGGTGAGGTCGGGGTCTTCCAGGTCGCGCGCGGAAAGGTTCACCGCGATGTTGATGGGATGCCCCGCGTCGGTCCACGCTCGGGCGCGGGCCAGGGCGTCGTTGATCACCCAGCGGGTCAGGCGGCCGATGTTGCCGGTTTCCTCCGCTACGCCGATGAAGGCGTCCGGTGGCACCAGGCCGCGCCGCGGGTGCTGCCAGCGGATCAGTGCTTCGGCCGCCATGACGCGTCCGCTGGCAAGGTCCAGCTTCGGCTGGTAGTGCAGGGCGAGCTGGCCCTGGTCGATCGCTTCGCGCAGGTCGCCCATCAGCGACAGACGATCGGGGCGGTGCGGGTCGGTGGCGGCATCGTAGAACGCCAGGCCGCGCGCGGACCCTGCCGCGGCGAACTGGGCGACCTCCGCATGGCGCAGCAAGGTGGCGGCGTCTTCACCGTCCCCCGGGGCACAGGCGATGCCGATGGCCGGCCCCATGTCGATGCTGAAGTCGCCTTCGACGAAGGGTCGGCCCAGGGCATCGAGCAGGCGCGAGGCAAGCTCCGTGGCACGGGTACGGCCGGCATCGGGAAGCCACAGCACGAACTGCGTATCGGACACGCGCCCGACGAAACGCGATCCGGCCAGGTCCGACAGGCGGCGGCCTGCGTCATGCATCAGCCGGTCGCCCAGGGCATGGCCCACGGTCTTGATGATGTCCGGAAGGCGGGTAATGCCAAGCATCACCAGGGTCGCCTCGGAGGTGGCGCGGGGGCGGTCGATCGCCGCCTGGCTGGCCACCCGGTTGGGAAGCCCGGTCACCGCATCGTGCAGCGCCTGCTCGCGAATGCGCTCCTCGCGCTGGCCGATGGCCGCGGTCATGGCCTGGAAACTGGTGGCGAGCTGGCCGATCTCGTCATTGCGCCGTATGCCCTCTGGCGCCCGGTAATCGCCCGCTTCGATTCGACGGGCCGCGGCGGCCAGTGCCTCCACGGGCCTGGAAACACTGCGGGCGATCAAGAGCGAGCCGAGCACTCCCAGTACCAGGCCCAGCACCAGCAGCCCGGCCCAGGTAAGCCATACCGAACGATACGGGCGCAAGGCTTCGTCCAGCGAATAGCCAAGCACGGCGGCAACCTCCGGATCGCCCGCTGCCTGGGGAAAACTGCGCGCCAGCACCAGGTATTCGCGTCCGCCGGACTGGGCAAGCACGGGTGCATCCGGGAAATGGTCGTTGCCGGCGAAGAACCCGGGAGGCAGCCGCGCCTCGCCTCCGCCGTGGGCCACCACCGACCACGGTTTGCCCGCTGGCCGCGTCATCATTTCCACGTCGCGGGGCAGGGTGGAGAGCTCCTGCATATGCGACAGCAGCTTGTCGTCGATGGGAACGCTGGCCACGACCAGGCCGGCCGGTTGCGGGGCATAGATGGGCACGATCACCTGCCAGAACACCGCGCCGTCCTCCGCCACGACCGCTGCCTTGCGGCCATCGAAGGCGCCTTGCAACAGGGTGGGTCTGGCAAACGGCGCGGCGGCCGCTCCGGGATGCGCCGTGTCGGCCTGGACCTTGCCGTCCAATCCCACCAGCTGCATGCGCGTGGCGCCGACCCGGCGGCCATGGTTGCGCAGGATCGACAGCACCGTGCCGTGGTCCTGCTCGCCAATGGCCGAGCGCAGCCCGTAGTCTTGCGAGAGCACCTGGACCGACGAGGCCACCCTTGTCGCGATGTCGTCCATCTGCGCCACGAAGGCGTTGGAGTTCGCTTCCAGCTGGGTGCCGCCCTGGCGTACCAGCTCGCGGCGCGCTACCTCATAGCCGAGGCCCGCCGTCAGCGCCTGCACGGCGATGATGGTCGCGACGAAGAAGAGCGCAACCCGCAGGCGGAAGCCCAGGTGTGGCATGGCCGGTCAGTACCCCATGTGCTCGCGGTCCATGCTGGCCCGCGGATCCGGGAGCAAGGTCAGGTGGACATTCAGCGGTGCGGCGGGACTGCCCTCCGCGACGACCGCTTCCAGCCGGGCGCCCTGGTCGCCGGGCTTGAGCTGCGGGTGCCAGACGCGCAGTTGGTAGTTGCCGGGCGCAAGGCCCTCGAATTGCGCGTTGCCGTCCTTGCCTGTCACGCGCGCCGGTGCGCTGGTGACGAACAGGTAGGTGATCATCTCATCGTGAATATTGCAGCCCACGGCGATGATGCCGCTGCCCTCGATGGTCAGCGGCGGGGAACTGGTGCCCGGGCGCAGCACGTATTCAAACCGCTTGAGCTCGGAGAACGAATACACCTGGTGGCGGGTGTTGTCCGAATTGCGGAAGACCACCTGTTCGCCGGGTCGCATGACCTCCACGTAAGGTATGAAGGTCTCGTTGCGCTGGTCGATGGTGTGCGTGGCCGTTGCGGGCACGGCCGCGGCCGCATCGCCACCGGGAGACTGAAGCGTGACCACCGCGCTATCGGCCGGACGCCCGTGCCCATCATCCACGTGCACCACCAGGGTGCTTCCGTAAGCGTTGGCAGCCAGGCCCATGACGAGCCCCGCCAGTGTTTGGTATGCCCTGCGCATGCCGTTCTCGCATCCCCTTGGAAAGCGCCCTCATGGTAGCTGGGCCGAGGCACTACAATGCAAGCCATTGCCGATATCGGTGTGGGGATTTGGGAAGCCATGGCTAAGGAAGTCGTTCGCTGTGCGTGGGCGGGTATCGATCCAAAGATGTGCCACTACCACGACACCGAATGGGGCGTGCCCATCCACGACAGCCGCTCGCTCTGGGAGAAGCTGGTCCTGGACGGTTTCCAGGCAGGGTTGTCGTGGAAGACCATCCTGCACAAGCGCGACGCGTTCCGCGAGGCCTTCGACGGATTCGACCCGGAAAAGATCGTCCGTTACGGCAAGCGCGACGTAAACCGCCTGATGGCCAACGCCGGCATCATCCGCTCGGCCTCGAAGATCGCCGCCACCGTGGGCAATGCACGGGCCTTCCTCGACATGCAGGAAGCGGGCGAGGATTTTGCCGAATTCACCTGGGGCATCGCCGGGGGCAAGCCGCTTCGCAACGGCTGGACATCAACGGCCCAGGTGCCGGCGCAGACCGAAAATTCGGTGGCCATGTCCAAGGCGCTGAAACAACGGGGCTACAAGTTTGTCGGCCCCGTCATCGTCTATGCCTGGATGCAGGCCACCGGCATGGTCAACGACCACGTGAAGGAGTGCTTCCGCTACAGGAAGGTCTGAACCTTCCGTAGTTCAGTGCCTGCGTATCACCTCGGCGGCAAAGCGCTCCATTTCTTCCAGCTGCGGGCTCATCTGCAGCAGCAGGAGGTGAAGCCCGGCATCTTCAAAGGCCTTGATGCGATCGCGCACCTGCGCCGCGGTGCCGACCAGGCCTGGTCGAAGGCCGCGGTTGGACACTGAATACTCGCGGATCTTCAGCTCGCGCTCGAGCTGGGTCCCCGACAGCCACTGGTCGAAATTGGCGAAGCCCGGGGCATCCGGGTCGAGCGTGGTGATGCGTTCGACTTCAGCCAGGGCTTCCTTCTCGCTGTCGCGGACGACGGCGTAGGCGGCCATGCCGTAGATCATCGGTGGCAGGCCGGTTTTCTCGCGGCGCGCGCGCATGTCGGCGATCTTCTCGGCGATCACTTCAGGTTCGTCGCCGTGCATCACATACGCGTCGCAGCGGCTGGCGATGAGGTTCTTCGCCGCTTCCGATTCGCCGCCGGCGTAGATCGTGGGCCGTGGCGATGACTTCGGCTTCGGCTCGCAGATGGCGTCGGTAAGCTGGTAACGCTCGCCCTGGTGGTTGAAGGGCGTTTGCGACCACAAGCCATCGACCACCGTCAGCCATTCGGCCGTGCGGCCATAGCGATCGTCGTGCTGGTCGAACTGCAGGCCATACTGGGTGGCTTCATCGGCCCACCACGACGAAACCACGTTCAGCGCCAGGCGGCCGTTGGAGATGTTGTCGATATTGGCCGCGGCCTTGGCGAACAGCGCCGGGTGATGGAAGTTCGGACGCACCGCCACCATGATTTCAAGCCGCTTGGTGACGGCGGCCAGCGCCGCGGCGCTCGACCAGGCGTCCATGGCGGGCTCCTTGACGCCCTTGATGTCGTTGAGGTTGAGCTCGGCGATCAGCGTGAGGTCGTAACCGATCTCCTCGGCGCGACGGCAAAGCCGACTGAAGTAGTCCCAGCTGGCTTCCATGTTTTCGTCGCGCACATTGCGCAGCCAGCCGCCGAAGACCGGCGCCCAGAATCCGTACTTCATGCGGCTTTCCCCTGGTACGTGTGGATGGCCTGTTGCAGGTAGTCGGCAAGCTGCTCGTGAGGGTCCCAGCCCAGCACGTTCAGCGGATCGGCGACGAAATTCGACAGGCCGTTGATGTCGTAATAGCGGCGCGTGCCGTCACGGTCGTCCACCATGAACTCGATGCCGCCGATGTCCATGTTCGATGCGCGGGCGATGGCTTCGGTTTCGCGGATGGTTTCGGCATCGGGCTTGAATTCAACCGCGCTTACCGTCGGCTTGTCGACCAGGCAGAAGTCCGCTGGGCACAGGTCGAAGGTGCCGCCGTCGGTGTTCAGCGCAATGGCATAAAGGAACTTGCCGTCGAGCGTTTCCATGCGCACTGCCTGAGCATTGCGTGCCGGCACATATTCCTGCACCAGGCAAACGCCGTCGATGCCCGTCGGCGTGGTGCCGGCAAGGACCGCCGCACGAAGCTCGTCCGGCGTGTCGTAGCGAACCACGCCGCTGCCCGAACCGCCGATGTTCACCTTCACGATCACCGGGAACCGCAGCCCCTGGGCCGCCGCTTCCAGGTCCGCCCGGCGATGGACCACGCGCGTGGCGGGAATGCTCAAGCCCTGGGCCTGGATCACCGCCATCTGCCGGGCTTTGGAAGCATCCACGCTGAGCGCGCGGGTGCCGTTGATCACCCGGGCGCCATTCAATTCCCAATGCGCGTAAAGCGCCTGCGCATAGAAGATGGGGTGTTCGTCCTGGCGCAGGAACGAGCTCATGGCCAGCCGGCTGAAGATCACCGGCGCCGGCGGCGTGCGGTCGGCGAGGTCGAACAGGTGGTCTTCGAATCGGATGGCGCGGTAGGGGATGCCGCGCCGATCAAGCGTGGCGAAGAGTGGCTTGAACCACTCAGGGTGCTCGTAGACGATGGCGAGCGGTGGACGGGCGGGCATGACGAAATCCGGGGGTGGGGTCCGGCATGGTTCACATGGGTCGCCTTGCGTGTCAAGCCGCAAGATCGGGCGGACGTCTGGACGTCCGCCTGCAGCGCGTTCGGTGCCTGGCATCAGGGCGAGCCTTCGAGTGAAAGAGTGTCCCTCTGCACTGGCTTGGGCGACCTTCCCGCGAGGTTCGATACCTTCTTTCCAAAAGCGTTGACGGGAACTTCGACGTACCTATGGACACCGAATGCGACAAGAAGGACCAGGCCAAGACTGATGACCCAGGCGAGCGTAAACCAAACACCTTGGTCGATCAGGATGGACATGACGACATATCCGATCGTCGAGTGAAGCAGGTATAGCGGGAAGCTGATGTCCGCCACGAAATCCAGGACCCTGTTGTTCCGGAACCTGTTCCTGAGCACATAGCACATGGAAAATAGAACCAGCGCGTAGGTGTAATTCCTCGCAAGCGGTCCACCGATGCTGCCCTCGTACGACGAGGTGATCATCAGGAACAGGACGTAGATGATGGCTCCGTAGCCCAGCGCGGCCGGCACTGAGAGCTCGTCATACAGGACGTAGTAGAACAGGCAGCCCAGGAACATGAAGGTCATGAACTTCATGTCCGACGTCAGCAGCGACATCATGGATGCCGGGTTCGAGCCATGCGCGGCAAGGAAAGCCGCCAGGCAGCACAGGATCAGAAAGCCGATCGATAGCGCGAGCACTTTATGGGCGCTCCTTCCGCCGACCAGCAATACCAGCGCGAAGATCACGTAGAACTTCACTTCCACGGCCAGCGACCAACAGACGAAATCCAGGGAAGGGATGCCCGTCACGCTGTGCAGCAGTGGCAGGGTCTCCAGCAGGTACTTCAAGCTGATCCTGTCCGACAAAGGCGTGTGCCAATACCAGGAACAGATGAAGTACATGGAAAGGCTTATCAGCAGGCAGAACCAATAGACGGGGTAGATGCGAAAGAACCGCCTCACCAGGAAGGCGCCCGTCGAAATGTTCCGCAGGCTAATGGGTATGACAAACCCGCTTATGAGGAAGAAAACGCCGACGCCGAAAACGCCGTAGAGAAGCCCGCCCTGTCCAGGCGACATGACGAGCTGCGTGTACCAGGGTTTTACCGGTACAAAGCTTGCCGGCACGCCGATGATCGCGCGCACGGCAGGCGAAAAAAAGATGCCCCAGTAGTGGTAAAAAACGACCGACAGCGCGGCAATCGCACGCAGCTGATGGGCAAACTTGACCTTCATATCGGGTACCGGCCGGCTCCCGCGGTAGAACAGGTGAGTGCGCCTACGGGCCGGAAAGGTTGCGCGGAGAAAAGACAGTGGAATCAGTACATGCGACGTACCAGGGGTCGCATTGGCTGGGCTCCACCCAGGACGACGCCCCGGCGCCGCAAAGCCTGCAGGGATGCCATTCGCTCCGTAGGCACGGGAAAGGATCGCTCGTCGCCATCCGAGAAGACGGTCAACCTGTCGCCGGTCAACTTAAAATGTGGTTTCTCAATGGGCTCGAGCAGCGGCGTGTCGCCCAATGCCCAAGAGGCCGCGCCGTCCGCCTCGATCACGAGATAGGCGATCGTGGGTTGGGCGGAGAAGACCCAAGTTTCAAAAGCTCCGGCGGCGTCGTCTTGGCAGTCGCGCTGTTGCCGGCACGCCCGAAGCAGTTCTGCACATGCCTGGTCCCATCTTGCGCGGACGGCTTCCCGGTCGGGAAAAAGTTCCCTCTGGTGCATGAGTGCGTAAAGTCACGAACGCCATGCAAGAAAAAACCCCTTGCGATGAGCAAGGGGTTTTGACTTAACGTGGTGGAGGTGGCGGGAGTCGAACCCGCGTCCGAAGGCGTTTAACCCCCAGTTCTACATGCTTAGCTCACCGTTGGATCTCGTTACCTGACAGCACGGCGTGCTAAGCGCACCAGGTAACCAGCCCGTTGGATTTAATCCGCAGCCGCCGGGCCGGCAACGTTGGACTGTCTCATGATAATGACCCTACACCGGCGAGCATGAGCACAAGACCGGTTCGGGGAAGGGCCTTTATGGGGCCACAGAATTAGGCGGCGAGAGCCACCTGATTCACTTCGTAATTGCTATCGTTGGCAATTATGGGTTTTGCGACTGGTTTAACGAGGAAAGTCACCCCCTCGGCATGCACCAGGCGATCGCACTACCCCCGTCGAAGCCAGGACACCCCCGGGGAAAGCTTTGAAAGCCGTTGCCAGTATATAGGGCCGCGGCGTGTTTACCCAAGCGCCGCCGCAGCTCCGTTCAGCTAGTCGCGGAACGGGCCGTTAGCCCATGCGGTTGTGCGCACGCATCACGCGCTGCTTGTCCACCTTCCACTCGCGCTCCTTCTCCGAGGCGCGCTTGTCGTGTTCCTGCTTGCCGCGGGCCACGCCGATCTCCACCTTCACCTTGTTGCCCTTCCAGTACATGGCGGTGGGCACCAGGGTGTAGCCCTTGCGCTCGACGAACCCCATCAGGGTGTCGATCTCGGCGCGGTGCAGCAGCAGCTTGCGCGTGCGGCGGTCCTCGGCGATGACGTGGCTGGAGGCCTGGATCAACGGTGGGATGGAGGTGCCGACCAGGAACAGCTCGCGGCCCAATACCACCGCATAGCTGTCGGTGAAGTTGATGCGGCCGGCGCGCAGCGCCTTCAGTTCCCAGCCTTGCAGGGCGATGCCTGCCTCGTGGCGGGAGTCGATGTGGTATTCGTGACGGGCGCGCTTGTTCAGGGCGATCGTGCCCCCGGCTGCCTTGTCCTTGTCTTTTTGCTTGGCCATCTTCGCTAAAATCGGTGTTCTTTCATGGTGGGGCAGGCCTTGGGCCGCTCCCAAAAGGATGCGTGGTTCCGTGACCGAAATCCGCCGCAGCGCGCTGGTGCCTTATACGCCAGCGCAGATGTTCGACCTGGTAAACGATGTCGAAGCATACCCAAAGCGCTTCGGCTGGTGTGACGCCGCCAGCGTGATCGAGCGCGATGGTGACGTGCTGGTGGCCCGGCTGGACCTCAAATTCGCCGGTATCCGCCAGTCGTTCACCACCCGCAATACCCCCGAGCGGCCCCATCGCCTTGCGATGCATTTCGTCGAGGGGCCGTTTACTTCACTGGAAGGGTTGTTCGAATTCACAGCCCTGGGCGAGCACGGCTGCAAGGTAGGGCTGCTGCTGGATTTCGAATACGCCGGAATCGGCAGCAGCGTGCTGAAGATGGGGTTCCAGGCCCTGGCCACAAGGATGGTGGACGACTTCAGCGCCGAGGCCGCCCGCATCTATGGTTGAGTGCATCGCCATCGAGGTGGCGCGGGCGTTCCCTGATCGCCAGGAGGTGCTGGCGCTTACCGTGCCCCGGGGCACTACCGCCGCTGAGGCGGTGGCCCTGGCCGGCTGGTCGCCTGCCGCAGCACTGGGGGTGTTTTCCCGGCGGGTACAAGGCGACCACGTATTGGCCGATGGTGACCGGGTTGAGGTTTACCGCCCGCTTACCCTCGATCCGAAGGAAGCCCGCCGTCGGCGGGCTTCAGGGCGCTGACGCCTTACTTCTTGTCGTCGTCGCTGCCGCTGCCGAAGCCACCGTCGTCGCTCTTCTTGGCATCCGGATCGGTATTCTTGTCGCCCTTGGTTTCCGTGGTCGGGTAATCCTGGTGGTACTTTTTCTGGTCCTTCAGGATGGCCTCGGCGTCGGCGGCGAAGAAATCGCCCTTGGTACTTACCAGCACGTCGTTGTTGAAGGCCAGGCTGAAGGTCCGGACCTTCATGGTGCCGCCGCGGTGGGCCACGGTGGAGACGTAATCCCAGCGGTTCTGGTAGAACGGCGAGCTCACCGAGGGCGAACCCATCAGCACCAGCACCTGGCGCTTGGTCATGCCCGGCTGGAGCTGCTCGACGGTCTTCTTGTCGAGCAGGTTGCCCTGCTGCACGTCGGGAACGTAAACGAGCCCGCAGGCGGCAACCGAGGAGGCGAGGATTGCCATGCCCAGCGTGCGGAGGAGCTTTTGCATGCGTAGTGCGTCCGGATCGTAAAGCGTTGGATGATACACTAAGCGCCTTAAGGCACCGTGCTTTCAAGAGGGGTGAGACAGATGGATCAGGAAACCAGGGAATTGCGCAAGGCGGGCCTGAAAGTCACCCATCCCCGGATGCGGATCTTGCAGATTTTCGAGGATTCCGAGGCGCGCCACCTGACCGCCGAGGATATCTACAAACACCTGCTGTCCCACGCCGAGGACATCGGCCTTGCCACCGTGTACCGGGTGCTGACCCAGTTCGAGGCGGCCGGAATCCTCATGAAGCATAATTTCGAGGGTGGACAGGCCGTCTACGAACTGGACCGCGGCAAGCACCACGATCACATGATCGATGTTGACAGCGGAAAAGTGATTGAGTTCGTCAGCGAAGAGATCGAGCGCCTCCAGCACGAGATCGCCGAGAAACACGGCTACGTCATCGAAGACCACTCCCTGGTCCTCTACGTCCGCCCCAAGAAGCGCCGCTAGCTGGCCTGTAGCGTGGCGGTTCGGAGCGGCCGGGTGGCGGCGTTTTCGTCACTAAGTCCTCGTCGGGCTTTGCCCTCCTGCGGAAGCGTGACGAAAACGCCGCCACCCAACCGCTCCCCCGGACGCTAGGCGGGCTGTGGGGAGAGCAGGGTACGAAGGCCTGCGATTAGGTCGCTCAGTCAACGCGTTGCGCAAGCGATGGTCGGCTTGTCGGCCGAGTGGAGGGGAGTGGCGGGGGTGTGACCCTGAGAGCGCTTCCGCAGGAGGGCGCAGCCCGACGAGGACTTAGCGACCAGGGTCACACCCCCCCCGCGCCCCACCCCCCCCCACCCCCAACACCAAGCAAAAAAAAGCCGCCGGAGGGCTCCTGCCCACCAACGGCTGTCCGGTATATCCAGCGCCATTGCAAACGAGTTGCTCGTTCGCTTCGGCGGCCGACTTCACCGGCGAGGCTGACATCCTGTCGCCTCATCAGATCGCCCGTCCCCACGAGCGATCTGGGCTCACTGTCTTTCGACAGTGGCTCCCCCACATCGATGGCGGCATCCTAACGAGCTCTTCACTTTCCCGGTATCGGAATAATTCCTATAAGGTTTTTCCTACACGAGACTGTCCGGCGCCGGCTTCACGTTGACGCCGTCGCTCCGCAGCAAAACCTTGAAATGCAAGCCTTTAACTGAAGGCTGAATGCGGAAGCTGCCACTGAGCGCGGTAATCCGGTCGCGCATGCCTTTCAGGCCGCGGCCGCCCGTGAAGACCGGTTCTGCTGGTAGGCCGTCTCCGTCGTCCTGAACGCTCAAAAGGGCTAGCGTGCTTCCGGATCGCTGACCAATGCGCAGGCGCACCAGCAGGTTTTGGGCGTGCGAATGCCTGACCACGTTGGTGGCGCTCTCCTGGACGATGCGGTAGATCGCGGTGCGGGTGTCGTCGTCGAGGGTGCGGGGGTCGCCCACCATGTCGAAGTGATAGGCGACGCCTGCGGCGGCCAGCATGTCTCGCAGCGGGCCTTCGTCCAGGGCACGGTCCAGGCCAAATTCGTCCAGGACCGAAGGCCGCAGGCTGTCGAGCATGCGGTGCAGGGCGCGGCGCATGAAGCCCAGGATGCCGTTGATCGAGGTGCTGATGTCGTCCAGCCCCGCATCACGCAAGCGGCCCTGGGCAAGCTTCAGATGGGTCTGGATGGCGGTGAGGTTCTGGCCCAGCTCATCGTGCAGTTCCCGAGCCATGTGCCGGCGCTGGGTTTCTTCTGCCTGCAGGTTGCCGCGCGCGGCGTCCCGGAGCTGCCGGGCGAGTTTGTCCAGACGGCGGTTGGCCTCGGCCAGGTGGGAGTTCTGCTGGGCCACGCGTTCGCTGCTGTGGCGCAAGGCGTCGGTGGCGGCGCCTAGCATCAGCGTACCGGTGCCCGCCACCGCGATGAACAGGTGGGCCGCCGCCGTGGGGGCGCCAAGCCCGGTCATGCTCTCGGTGAGGTTCAGGCCGACGCTGATGATCAGCATCGACAGCGTGGCGCCGCGCCAGCCATGGCGGAAGGCGAAGAACAGGCCGGGGGCCAGCGACAGCACGCGGGCATATTGGGCGTGCGGGGAGTATTCGGTGAGCGTGATCAGGATCGCCAGCGCCGGCAGCAACACCAGCAGTCCGTCGATGGCGAGCGCGGCCATGGCCTGGCGGCCGGGGCGTTCGCGTACCAGCAACACCAGTACCGGCACCACCAGCAGCACGCCCAGGTAGTAACCCAACAGGTCGCTGCCGAGCGAATCGGTCAAGGCCTGGAAGGCCGATGCCGGATGCAGGGCGGCAAGGATCGTGGCATTGCCCACGGTCGCCGCCAGCGCGGTGAGCATGGCCGAAAGCAGCAGGCGGGCCACGCCATCGGGATCGTCGAGGCTCGCGTGCAGGTGGGCGCGGCGGAGCAGCCACAGGGTGAAGGCCACGATCAGGGGTTCGGGCATGTCGCCGGCGACGAAGCCGAGCACGCCGAAATGGCTTCCCGCGCGCCAGTCGCAGAACGCGCTGGCGGCAAGTTCCGCGCCGATGACCCACGGCCACGCACGGCTGCGGGAAAGCAACAGCACGCCGAAGCGGAAGCCGAAGGGTAGTACCCAATAAGGCTGGTGGCCGGGCCACAACGCCACCCAGGCAAGGAAGTAGACCAGGCCGAGGAAGGGGCCGGAGCTGGCCCAGGATCGATTCGCGTGCATGGTGGCGATCTTATGAGGATATTCGCGTCGGCGGGAGAACCTGCGTAAAGTACAAAGCATGTACAGCATCGTCCTGGTCGATGACCACGCTATCGTGCGCGAAGGGTTCAAGCGCCTCATCGACATGGAGGCAGACCTCGACGTGATCGCCGAGTGCCGCAACGCCGACGAAGCGGTGGAGGCGGTTGCCCTGCATCGGCCGGACCTCGTCGCGGTTGATCTTTCCCTGCCTGACGGTAGCGGCCTGCCGCTGATCGAGCATCTGCGCAGCGTGGCGCCGGATACTCGTATCGTGGTGCTGAGCATGCACGACGGCGAGCCCTATGTTTCCGAGGCCCTGCGCCGTGGCGCGTCGGGCTACGTCACCAAGGGCGTGGCGCCCGAGGAACTGGTGGCCGGCATGCGCGCGGTAATGCGCGGCGAGCAATACTTAAGCTCCGACCTCAAGGAGAAGCGCGCGGGACGGGCGCCGGAAACGCTCGACCCGATCAACAGGCTTACCGCCCGCGAGCGCGAGGTATTCCTGTTGCTCGCTTCGGGCAGGGCGCCCAAGCAGGTCGCCGCGGCCTTGGGGATCGGCCAGAAAACGGTTTACATCCACCGCGCCAGCGTCATGAACAAGCTGGGAGCGGGATCGGAATTGGATCTCTACCGCATGGCCAGCGAGCGGGGCCTTGCCGGCTAGCTCTTGACGCTGTCGAGCATCTGCTTGGCGTGGGCCCGGGTCTGTTTGGTGATCTCAACGCCGCCGAGCATGCGCGAGAGTTCCTCGCGGCGGCCGGCGGTGTCCAGTACGTCCACTTCCGTGCGCGTGGAGGCTCCGTCGGTGGACTTGGACACGCGCAGATGCGCGTGTCCCTGTGCCGCTACCTGCGGCAAGTGGGTGACGCAGAGCACCTGGCAACGTTCGCTCAGCGCGCGCAATTTCTGGCCGACCACTTCCGCCACGGCGCCGCCGATGCCGGTGTCCACTTCATCGAAGACCATGCAGCCGATGGTGTCGCTGCCCAGGGTGGCGACCTCGATGGCAAGGCTGATGCGCGCCAGTTCGCCGCCCGAGGCTACTTTGCGCAGAGCGCGGGGCGGCTGCCCGGGATTGGCACTGACGAGGAATTCGCAGCGCTCGCGGCCTTGCGGATCCGGATCGGTGCCGGTTTCGTCGGCCAGTTCGATGCGCAGAATGCCTCCGGCCATGCCCAGGCCTGCCATGAGCGCAGTCACTTCATCGCCCAGCCGGGTGGCCGCGGCACGGCGCGCCTTCGATAGCGAGGCGGCGGCGGCGGTCCAGGCGGCCATGTGCTTGTCGCGTTCGCGTCCGAGGTTTTCCAGGGCTTCGCCTGCGCCTTCAAGTGAGGTGAGTTCCTCGCGCAGTTCCACGGCCTTGGCGCCGAGCTCGGCCATCGGCAGGCGGTAGCGGCGGGCGAGGTCGTGCAGATGCGACAGGTGTGTCTCGCTTTCGGCGAAGCGCTCGGGGTCGAGGTCGACGTCCTGGGCGTAGCGGCCCAGGGCATCGACGGCTTCGCCGAGCTGGATCTGCGCGTTGTCGATCAGTTCCACTTGCGGCGCCAGGCGGGGGTCGATCTCTGCCAGACGTTGCAATTCCAGTTGCGCGCGCAGCAGGGCACGGCCGATCGCCAGTTCGCTCTCACCGTCGATCAGTTCGACCACGGCCGAGGCGCCCTCGGCCAGCCGCCCGGCGTTGGCCAACCGGCGATGGTTGGCTTCGAGTTCCTCGAAGGCCGCCGGATCGAGCGCCCATCGTTCAAGCTCGGCTGTTTCGTGGCCGAGTATCTCGATGCGGTGTTCGCGGTCGTCGCCGCCGGAAAGCTTCTTGATCCGTAAACCTGCATCGCGCCAGGCGCCAGCGGTGGCGGCAACCTCCGCCAGGAGCCCTTCGTTGCCGGTGTAGGCATCGAGCAGGGCGAGCTGGTGGCTGCGCGAAAGCAGCGCCTGGTGCTCGTGCTGGCCGTGGATCTCCACCAGCTGGGTGGCCAGTTCCGACAGCTGGGCCAGGCTTGCCGGCCGGCCATTGATCCACGCCCGTGAACTGCCGTCGCGGATCACCCGGCGCAACTGGCAGCCCTGGCCATCGTCCAATTCCTCCTGGCGAAGCCAGGCGAGGGCCAGGGGCAGGGCGGCGAGGTCGAATTCGGCCGACAGCTCCGCACGGTCGCTGCCGGCGCGGATCATGCCGCTGTCGGCACGCCCGCCGGCCAGCAGCATGAGCGCATCCACCAGCAGGGATTTGCCCGCGCCCGTCTCGCCACTGACCACGGTAAGTCCCGCCCCGAAGGCGATTTCCGCTTCCTCGACCACGGCAAACTGGCGAACATAGAGCGATGTCAGCATGGAGGTGGGGTGCGGCCGGTTGGGTTGCAGCGATTGTAGCTGCCTTCCCGTCGCACGGAATGCGACAATGCCGCCGCCTATTGCAAGTCTCCCGCTACGGCCTTATTGAAGCTAAGGTCAACTATTCCTTCCCATCCACCGCCAGATACCCGCCCAAACCGTGTCCACGATCCCGCCTGAAGGTACCGAACTCGATGCGCGGGCGCGCCGGCTGCTGCGGACGCTGATCGCCCAATACCTGGTGGATGGGGAACCGGTGGGTTCGCGCACTCTTTCGCGATCGTCGGGCCTGGAAGTAAGCCCCGCCACCATCCGCAACATCATGGCGGATCTGGAAGACGCAGGGCTGGTGTCCTCACCGCATACCTCCGCCGGCCGCATTCCCACGCCACGTGGCCTGCGCCTGTTCGTCGACAGCCTGATTGAACTGAAGCCGCTGCCGCGCGAGGAAATGGTCATCCTGCAGCGGCAGCTTCCGCCGCAACAGACCACCACGCGCGACCTCTTGGGTAACGTATCGAACCTGCTGTCGGCGATGACGCACTTTGCCGGCGTGGTCAGCGTGCCGCGCCAGGCCGACTTCCCGCTTCGGCACATCGATTTCGTGGCCTTGCCCGACGATCGGGTACTGGTGATCCTGCAGTTCTCCGACAACCACGTGCAGAACCGCATCGTCCAGCTCACCAAGCCGTTGTCGCCGGGCCAGCTCGAAGAGGCAGCCCAATACCTTAATCATCAGTTCGCCGGTTTCCGCATCGACGATATCCGCAGCTTCCTGCTGGGCGAGTTGCGTGCCGCCGGCAGTGAGCTGAACCGGCTGCTCACCAGCACGGTGGAGCTGGCGGCGGCGTCTTTTGCCCCTGAGGGGGCGGCCGACGTGCTGGTAACCGGTCAGACCAACCTCATGGGGTATTCGGAGCTGGCCGACATCGAGCGCCTGCGCGACCTTTTCGATGCCTTCCAGCAGAAACGCGATCTCCTGCAATTGATGGAAGTGTGCGCCAGGGCGCCTGGGGTGCGGCTTTTCATCGGCGAGGAGTCAGGTTTTTCGGCCCTCGACGGTTGCAGCGTGGTCACCGCCTCCTACGGCGCGCAGGGCCGGGTACTGGGCGCGGTGGGCGTGATCGGGCCCACTCGCATGGCCTACGAACGCGTCATTCCCGTGGTACAGGCAACGGCCAGTTTGCTCTCCGATGCCTTGAATCGGGCCGCGACGGCCTCATAACCGCCGCGGGAGGCGGTTTTTACCGCGAATGTACACACCCGGGTGGTATTGCCCCTGGTTTTTTACGTCGACATCTGGAGTCAGCATGCAAAACACCGACCCGCACGCGCCTAACCCGGCGCCGGAAGACAGCGCGGCCACCGGCGGCGACGAGCGCAACGCCGAGATCGAGGCGCTCACCATCCGCCTGGTCCAGGCTGAAGGCGAACTGGCGCAAATGCGCGAGATCGTCCTGCGCGAGCGGGCCGAGATCGAGAACCAGCGGCGCCGCCTGCAGCGGGACCTCGACCAGGCCCGCCGCTTCGCCAACGAGAAGATCCTGGCCGACCTCCTGCCCGTGTTCGACGGACTGGACCGGGGCCTGGCGATCGAGACCGAGGACGCAGCGACGTTGCGCGAAGGCATGGAGCTCACCTTGAAGTCGCTGGACAAGCTCGGCCAGACCCATGGCCTGAAGGTGATCGATCCCCTCCACCAGCCCTTCAACCCGGACCACCACCAGGCCATGAGCATGGTCCAGTCGCGTGAGTTCGAGCCCAATACGGTGGTGGCGGTACTGCAGAAGGGCTTCGTGTTGAACGATCGCCTGCTGCGTCCGGCCCTGGTGGCGGTGGCGAAGGAAGCGGAATAGACCGTTTTTCCAAAGGCGCCGGCATGTCGACGCTAAAGCATTGAATCGAGGGGCTCGGGCCCCACTTATTTGACCTAGTCGCGGCCGCGGGGGCCGCCTTGAAATCCGGAGCAACGAAACATGGGCAAGATCATCGGTATCGACCTTGGTACGACCAACTCCTGCGTCGCCGTCATGGACGGCTCGACCGCACGAGTGATCGAGAATTCCGAAGGCGACCGCACCACGCCGTCCATCGTGGCCTTTACCAAGGACGGCGAAGTGCTGGTAGGCGCACCGGCCAAGCGCCAGAGCGTGACCAACCCCAAGAATACCTTCTACGCGGTGAAGCGCCTGATCGGCCGCAAGTTCACCGACGCTGAAGTGCAGAAAGACCTCGACATCGTTCCCTACGGCATCGCCGCGCACGACAACGGTGACGCCTGGGTGCAGACCGGCGACGGCAAGAGGATGGCGCCGCAGGAGATCTCGGCCAAAGTGCTGATGAAGATGAAGAAGACCGCCGAGGACTATCTCGGTGAGGCGGTCACCGAAGCGGTGATCACGGTACCTGCCTACTTCAACGACAGCCAGCGCCAGGCCACCAAGGACGCCGGCAAGATCGCCGGCCTCGACGTCAAGCGCATCATCAACGAGCCCACCGCCGCGGCGCTTGCCTATGGCCTGGACAAGAAGGGCGCCGACCGCAAGATCGCCGTGTACGACCTGGGCGGCGGCACGTTCGACGTGTCCATCATCGAGATCGCCGAAGTCGATGGCGAGAAGCAGTTCGAAGTGCTTGCCACCAACGGCGACACCTTCCTGGGTGGCGAAGATTTCGACAAGCGCGTCATCGACTACCTTGTGGATGAATTCAACAAAGAGCAGGGCATCGACCTGCGCAAGGACCACCTTGCCCTGCAGCGCCTGAAGGACGCCGCCGAGCGTGCGAAGATCGAACTGTCTTCCTCGCACCAGACCGACGTGAACCTGCCTTACGTCACGGCTGATGCGTCGGGTCCGAAGCACCTGAACATCAAGCTCACCCGCGCCAAGCTCGAAGCGCTGGTCGAAGACCTCGTCAAGCGCACCATCGATCCGTGCCGCACCGCCCTGAACGATGCGGGCCTGCGCGTCTCGGACATCGACGAAGTGCTGCTGGTCGGCGGCCAGACCCGCATGCCCAAGGTGCAGGAAGCGGTCAAGGACTTCTTCGGCAAGGAACCGCGCAAAGACGTCAACGCCGATGAAGCCGTCGCCGTGGGCGCGGCCATCCAGGGCGGCGTGTTGGGCGGCACGGTGAAGGATGTGTTGCTGCTTGACGTCACCCCGCTGTCGCTGGGCATCGAGACCATGGGCGGCGTGTTCACCAAGCTGATCGAGAAGAACACCACGATCCCGACCAAGGCCTCGCAGACCTTCTCCACCGCCGACGACAACCAGACTGCCGTGACTGTGCACGTGCTGCAGGGCGAGCGCGACCAGGCCCGCTTCAACAAGTCACTTGCCAAGTTCGACCTGGCCGGCATCGACTCGGCCCCGCGTGGCCAGCCGCAGATCGACGTCACCTTCGACATCGATGCCAACGGCATCCTGCACGTGTCCGCCAAGGACAAGAAGACCGGCAAGGAACAGCGCGTGGAGATCAAGTCCGGTTCCGGCTTGTCCGACGATGAGATCCAGCGCATGGTGGCCGACGCCGAAGCCAACCGCGAGGAAGACCGCAAGTTCCAGGAACTGGTGGGCACGCGCAACAAGGCCGATCAGCTGGTGCATGCCACGCGCAGCGCGTTGAAGGAACATGGCGGCAAGATCCCGGCCGACCAGCTCGCCGGCATCGACAGCGCCGTGTCCGACCTTGAGAAAGCCAAGGAAGGTGACGACAAGAACCTGATCGAGTCGAAGATCACCGCGCTTGAGCAGGTGGCCCAGGCGCTTTACGCCGCGGCCCAGGCCGGCCCCACGCCTGAGTCGGCCCAGTCGGCCCCGGGTGGTGGTTCGGCCCAGCCCGACGATGTGGTCGACGCTGAATTTACCGAAGTCAAAGACGACAAGAAGTAAGCAGCACCCCAGGCGGACGGTGAGTGATCGCCGTCCGCCGATCCGTTTATGATTCGCCGCCTTTTCGCACCTTGCGGCACTGACCGGCGCATTGGCGCACATGGATTACCGAACCAATGAGCAAGCGTGACTACTACGAAGTGCTGAGTGTCGAGCGCACGGTGAATGAAGCCGAGCTCAAGAAGGCATTTCGTCGCGTGGCCATGAAGTGCCATCCCGACCGCTGCCCGGACGATCCGCACGCCCAGGAAAAGTTCAAGGAGGCCAAGGAGGCCTACGAAGTACTCTCCGACGCGCAGAAGCGTTCGATGTACGACCAGCATGGACATGCGGCCTTCGAAAACGGCTTCGGCCGTGGCGGCGGCGCCGGCTTCGGTGATGTCGGCGACATCTTCGGCGATATGTTTGGCGATATCTTCGGTGGCGGGCGCCAGCGCGCGCGCCGCGGCAGCGACCTGCGCTACATGATGGACCTGGACCTCGAGGAAGCCGTGTTCGGCATCGAGAAGAAGATCCAGATCCCCACGCAGGTGAACTGCCAGCATTGCAACGGCTCAGGTTCCGAAGACGGCAAGGTCAGTACCTGCAAAACCTGCGCTGGCCACGGCCGCGTGCGCATGCAGAATGGCATCTTCTCCATCCAACAGGCCTGCCCGCATTGCGGCGGCAGTGGCCAGGCGATCGAGAAACCCTGCAAGAAGTGCCACGGCGAGGGACTGCTGCAGGAAGAGCGCACGTTGAGCGTGCGCATTCCCGCAGGTGTCGATACCGGCGATCGCATCCGCCTTACCGGCCAGGGTGAAGCCGGTCCCGCCGGGTCGCCTGCCGGCGACCTCTACGTGGAAGTGCGCGTCAAGGAACACGCCATCTTCCAGCGCGAGGGCAGCGACCTCTTCTGCGAAGTGCCGATCCGGTTCTCGCAGGCCGCCCTCGGTGCGGAGTTGCAGGTGCCCACGCTCGATGGCGAAGTGCCCATCGCGGTGCCGCCGGAAACGCAGACAGGCCATCAGTTCAAGTTGCGCGGTCGTGGCGTGAAGTCCGTCCGTGGCGGCCGCACCGGCGATCTCGTCTGCCGCGTGGTGGTGGAAACACCCGTGCGCCTGACACGCGAACAGCGCGAGTTGTTCGAGCAGCTGGAAGCCACTTTCGAAGGCGCCGAAGTGGGGCGGCATACCCCGCGGTCGAGCAATTTCATCGACGGCGTGAAGCAATTCTGGTCGCGCGTCACCTCCTGACGCGGCACACTGGACGGGTGGCGTGAGCCACCCGTTTCCATTTGGCCAGGACTCCCAAGCACATGACCCGACCGATCCGCATTGCCATCAACGGAGCCTCCGGGCGCATGGGTCGCGCCCTTGTAGGTCTGGTGGGCCCGGACGACCGCTTCGAACTGGCGCGTGCGATGGTGACGGCGGGTTCGCCGCACGAAGGCAAGCCCGTGCGCGATCCAGGCACCGGCTTGCGCTATGTCAGCGACTGGCATGACGCCACGGGCATCGACATCGTGGTGGACTTCAGCGGCCCGGCGGGGCTCGCCTCGGCGCTGGATCATTGCCAGGCCCATGGGATTCCCCTGGTGACAGGCACCACCGGCATCGATGCCGCCCTGGAAGCACGTCTGGTGCGGGCAGCCGAACGCATCGCGGTTCTCCGCGCGGCGAATTTCAGCCTTGGCATCGCGGTGCTCACGCGGCTGCTGAAGGAAGCGGCGGCCGCCTTGCCCGACTGGGACCTGGACATCGTCGAGGCGCATCACGGACGCAAGGAAGATGCGCCTTCCGGTACCGCCCTGGCGCTGGGGGAAGCCGCCGCAGGCGCGCGCGGTACCACCCTGGCCGATGCCGCGGTGTATGCGCGCGAAGGCCGCCCAGGCGCGCGCAAGGGCGGCACGATCGGCTTTGCCGTGGTCCGCGGCGGCGACATCGTGGGTGAGCACACCGCCTGGCTGATGTCCGGCGGCGAGCGCCTGGAACTGGGTCACCGCGCCACCGACCGGGCAATCTTCGCCCGTGGCGCCCTGGAAGCGGCCAAGTGGCTGACCGGGCGTGCCCCCGGGGCCTGGACCATCGACCACGTCATCGGCGGCGGCTGATCGCGTAGCGCGTCCTGCGGTTGCCTCGGGCAACCATCCCCGCTAACCTTCCCCCGATGTCATTGGGGAGTAGCCATCCTCGTTCCCCCTGAGGAGTTCGCGTCAACACACTTGCGGCTTGCCGCATGGCGCGAACAGCAGTTGCCGGTTGCCCGGCAACCCGCCCGGCGAGACCTTTGGCCATCGACGTGTTCACCCGTGCCGGGCGAGCCGCGTCGTTGTGCCATTGGTTCTTACGGTCCGCCCGGCGAAGTCGAATTCCATGCTGATGACCCTCGCGCTCTTCCTCGGCGCCGCCGTGGCGATCTATCTCGCCTGCGAATACTTCGTCAACGGCATCGAATGGTTCGGGCGCAAATTGAAGCTCGGGGCGACGGCCACCGGCACCGTGCTTGCCGCGTTCGGCACTGCCTTGCCCGAGAGTGCGGTCACCTTCGTGGCCGTGGTCTTCGGCAAGACGCCCGAAGCCCGTGACATCGGTGTTGGCGCCGCCCTGGGCGGCCCGCTGGTGCTGGCCACCATCGCCTACGCGGTCGTGGGCATTTCGCTGTGGAGCTGCCGCCGCAAGCTCGCCCGTGCCGATCAGGTACTGCGCGTGGACAGCCGCCGCCTGGCGCGCGACCAGTCGTGGTTCCTGGCAATCTTCATCGTCAAATGCGGCCTGGGCCTGGTGGCCTTCGCCATCAAGCCATGGCTGGGCGTGGTGTTCCTGGCGGCCTATGCGGCCTATGTGTGGCGCGAGATGCGCGACGACGACACGGCGCCGGAAGACGAAGAACTGGAGCCGCTGAAATTCCGTCCACGCGATGACGATCCGTCCATGGCCTGGGTGGCGTTCCAGGCGGGGCTCGCGCTCACCGTGATCGCCATCGCATCGCGCGTGTTCGTCGGCCAGCTCGAGGCCATCGGCGAAGCCTTGCATCTTTCGCCCCACCTGGTGGCGCTGGTCCTGAGCCCCGTGGCCACCGAGCTTCCTGAAACGGTCAACGCGGTGATCTGGGTGCGGCAGGGCAAGGAGCGCCTGGCGCTTGCCAATATTTCCGGCGCGATGATGATCCAGGCGACCATCCCCAGTTCCCTTGCCCTGTTCGCCACGCCCTGGCTGTTCGACGTGCCGCTGATGGCGGCAGGCGTGGTGACCATGATCGCGGTGATCGCCCTGTGGGTGATGTTCCGGCGCGGCGCGGTCAATGCCCGGTGGCTGGTGCCGGTGGGCCTTCTTTACGGTGTGTTTGCCGTCTTCGCCGGCTGGTATCTATCGCGCTGAGGATCAGTCCGGGTGCGAGGCGTTGCGGCCGCGCCCGGCGCCGACCTTCTTGTCCAGCGAGCCGAAGATCTTCTTCAGTACCCGGCTGAACTTGCCGCGTTTGGTCTTGCGGAGTTTTTCTTCCTCGCTGGTGAGCCACGCCACCTGGATCACGCGGCGCTCGCCCTCGTAGGGCAGGTGGCCGTGGAAGGAGTTTTCCGCCCGCTTGAACACGGCGAATTCGCCGTAGAGCGGTTTGAGCTCCGGCGAAACCATGCTGTCGATGTCGTCGATCTTGCCAAGGAAACGCAGGCAGCCATCGCTGGTGTCCGGCCATTGCGCGTTGAGGTAGATGAGCGCGGTGGCGACCTTGCTTTTCGAATCGGTGTGGATGGTGCCGTGGCGCTTGTTCAGCAGCCGGCACAGGGTGACCAGGGTGGGGTAATGGCCCAGGTTGTCTATCCCCAGGCGCTTGCCGATGGCATTGGCGAAATCACCCGAGGTCATGCGGTCGATCAGCGCATTGACCGAGGGGCCGCAGTCGCTGGCGTCATAAGGGAAGAACCCGGCGCTGGAGTACCGGGGGAAGTCCCGGTCGAGCTCGCCGCGGGCTTCTTCGGGCAGCTGGCCGTGGGCAATCATGAACGGAAACGGGTCGTGCCGCAGCGTCGTATCGGGACGATCCAGACGGGCAGGGTCGAGCAGGATGGCGTTCATCTAGGTACCGGCAGTGCGCTTCGGACGCATTGTACCGCCAGCGGCGGCCGCGCAAGCGGGTTCAGCGCGGTGGACAGAAATGGGCCGGGAACGTATCATTTGCACCCGCCCAAGCAACATCCTTCCCCAGGTCCTCGAGCCGCCCCAGGCAGGCTTGCGGACCTTGCTGCACCTAAAAGGCGGTCCCATGCTCACTCCCGCTCTGCTTGCCCTCGAAGATGGCAGCATTTTTCACGGCCATGCCGTCGGCGCCCTTGGCGAGACGGTCGGGGAGGTGGTTTTCAATACCGCCATGACGGGCTACCAGGAGATCCTCACCGATCCCTCCTATGCCCAGCAGATCGTCACCCTGACCTATCCCCACATCGGCAACACCGGCGTGAACGAGGTCGATGCCGAATCCGACCGCGTGCACGCCGCCGGCCTGATCGTTCGCGACGTACCTCGCCTGGCCAGCAACTGGCGGAGCGAGGAAAGCCTGCCCTCGTACCTGGCCCGCAACAACATCGTGGCCATCGCCGGCATCGACACCCGCCGCCTTACCCGCATCCTGCGCGAGAAGGGCGCCCTGGCTGGCGCCATCGTTGCCGGTGACGCCATCGACGCCGATGCCGCCCTGGCCAAGGCGCGCGCCTTCCCGGGTCTCAACGGCCTGGACCTGGCCAAGGTGGTCAGCACGAAGAACCGCTTCACCTGGACCGATGGCCACTACGACCTGGACGCCACCGCCTTCCACAGCGTGCCTTCGCGCCTGAAGGTCGTGGCCTGGGACTTCGGCACCAAGCGCCAGATCCTGCGCCTTTTGGCCGCGCGCGGTTGCGAGGTCACCGTGGTGCCGGCGCAAACACCGGCATCCGAGGTGCTGGCCATGCAGCCCGATGGCGTGTTCCTGTCCAACGGCCCGGGCGATCCGGCAGCCTGCGATTACGCGATCGAGGCCACGCGCCAGGTGCTCGACGCCCGCGTGCCCACTTTCGGCATCTGCCTTGGGCACCAGGTCATGGGCCTGGCCATCGGTGCGAAGACGCTGAAAATGAAGTTCGGCCACCACGGCGCCAACCATCCGGTGAAGGACCACGATGACGGCCGCGTGCTGATCACCTCGCAGAACCATGGCTTCGCGGTGGACGCTTCCACCTTGCCGCCGCATGCCAAGGTCACCCACACCTCGCTGTTCGATGGCTCGCTCCAGGGCTTCGCGCTCACCGACCGCCCGGCCTTCTGCTTCCAGGGCCATCCGGAAGCGGCGCCGGGCCCGCACGACCTGGGTTACCTCTTCGACCGATTCATTGACCTGATGGACAAGGCCAAGCGCGAGAAAGCCGGATAAGACGCAACCGCGCACCGTCCCGCCAAGCCACCGCCACCACGCCCGGAGATACAGCACACCATGCCTAAGCGCCACGACATCAAGACCATCCTCATCATCGGCGCCGGCCCCATCGTGATCGGCCAGGCCTGTGAGTTCGACTACTCCGGCGCACAGGCCTGCAAGGCGCTGAAGGAGGAAGGTTTCCGCGTGGTGCTGGTGAACTCCAACCCCGCCACCATCATGACCGACCCCGACACCGCGGACGCGGTGTACATCGAGCCGATCAACTGGCAGACGGTCGAGCGCATCATCGAGAAGGAACGCCCGGACGCGGTGCTTCCCACCATGGGCGGCCAGACGGGCCTGAACTGCGCGCTGGATCTTGCCGACCACGGCGTGCTCGACAAGTACAACGTCGAACTGATCGGCGCTTCGCGCGAAGCCATCCGCATGGCTGAGGACCGCGACCTGTTCCGCCACGCCATGGCCGATATCGGCCTGGACTGCCCCAAGGCTGGCGTCGCCCGCTCGATCGAGCAGGCGCACGAGATCCAGGCCACTGTGGGCTTTCCCACCATCATCCGTCCGAGCTTCACCCTGGGTGGTTCCGGTGGTGGCATCGCCTACAACCGCGAGGAATTCATCGAGATCGTCGGCCGCGGCCTGGAACTCTCGCCCGTGCACGAAGTGCTGGTGGAGGAGTCGGTCCTGGGCTGGAAGGAGTTCGAGATGGAAGTGGTCCGCGACAAGGCGGACAACTGCATCATCGTGTGCTCGATCGAGAACTTCGATCCGATGGGCGTGCACACCGGCGATTCCATCACCGTAGCTCCTGCGCAGACGCTCACCGACAAGGAGTACCAGCGCCTGCGCGATGCCTCCATCGCGGTGCTGCGCAAGATCGGCGTGGATACCGGCGGCTCCAATGTGCAGTTCGGCATCAACGCCCGCGATGGCCGCGTGGTGGTGATCGAAATGAACCCGCGCGTATCGCGCTCATCCGCGCTGGCGTCCAAGGCCACCGGTTTCCCGATCGCCAAGATCGCGGCCAAGCTTGCGGTGGGTTACACGCTCGATGAACTGAAGAACGACATCACCGGTGGCCTAACCCCGGCGTCGTTCGAGCCGAGCATCGACTACGTCGTCACCAAGATCCCGCGCTTTGCCTTCGAGAAATTCCCCGCCGCCGATGCCCGCCTGACCACCCAGATGAAGTCGGTGGGCGAGGTGATGGCCATGGGCCGCAGCTTCTCCGAGTCGCTGCAAAAGGCGCTTCGCGGCCTGGAGATCGGCAAGACGGGCCTGAACCCCACGGGCCTGGATATCGGCAGCGAGGAAGGCTTCCTCACCTTGAAGCGCGAACTGCGCGAACCGCGCCCGGATCGCGTGTTCCACGTGGCCGACGCCTTCCGTGCCGGCCTGTCGCTGCAGGAAGTGCACGAGCTCACCCACATCGACCCATGGTTCCTCGCCGCTTTCGAGGACATCGTGATGACCGAGGGCGAAGTGCAGCGCCTTGGCGTATCCAGCCTCGACGCGCCGCGCATGCGTGAGCTCAAGCGCATGGGCTTCTCTGACGCGCGCCTGGCAGAACTGGTCGATGGTGACGAAAACACCATGCGCCACCTGCGCCATACCCTGGGCGTGCGCCCGGTGTACAAGCGCGTGGATTCCTGCGCTGCTGAATTCGCCACCACTACCGCGTACATGTATTCCACCTACGAGGAGGAATGCGAGGCGCAGCCCACCAACCGCGACAAGATCATCGTGCTCGGCGGCGGTCCGAACCGCATCGGCCAGGGCATCGAGTTCGACTACTGCTGCGTGCATGCGTCGCTGGCGCTGCGTGAAGATGGTTTCGAAACCATCATGATCAACTGCAACCCCGAGACGGTCTCCACCGATTACGACACCTCCGACCGCCTGTACTTCGAGCCGCTTACGCTCGAAGACGTGCTGGAGATCGTGGATCTTGAAAAGCCCAAGGGCATCATTGTGCAGTACGGCGGACAGACTCCGCTGAAGCTCGCCCGTGCGCTCGAAGCCGCCGGCGCCCCGGTGATCGGCACCAGCCCCGATTCGATTGACCTCGCCGAAGACCGCGAACGCTTCCAGCAATTGATCGAGCGCATAAAGCTGCGCCAGCCGCCCAACCGCACCGCCCGCCATGCCGAAGAAGCGCTGGCCCTGGCCCGCGAGATCGGCTATCCGATGGTGGTGCGCCCAAGCTACGTGCTCGGTGGTCGTGCGATGGAGATCGTCTACAGCGACGCTGATCTCTCGCGCTACATCCGCGATGCGGTGAAGGTCTCCAACGACTCCCCGGTGCTGCTGGACCGCTTCCTCGACCACGCGGTGGAGGTGGACGTCGACATCGTTGCCGACGCCGACGGCAATGTGCTGGTCGGCGGCATCATGGAGCACATCGAGGAAGCCGGCGTGCACTCGGGCGATTCGTCGTGCTCGTTGCCCGCCTATTCGCTCAGCCAGGAAGTACAGGATGAAATGCGTCGCCAGGTGAAGCTGCTGGCGAAGGAACTGAAGGTCGTTGGCCTGATGAACACCCAGTTCGCCATTCAGGGCGATGAAGTATTCATCCTGGAAGTGAACCCGCGCGCCTCGCGCACGGTGCCGTTCGTCTGCAAGGCCACCGGTGTGTCGCTGGCCAAGATCGCCGCCCGGGCGATGGCCGGCCGTTCACTTATCGACCAGGGCACCTTGCGCGAAGTCATCCCCAGCTACTACTCGGTGAAGGAAGCGATCTTCCCGTTCCTGAAGTTCCAGAATGTCGACCCGATCCTCGGCCCCGAGATGCGCTCGACGGGCGAGGTCATGGGCGTGGGCCGCACCTTCGGCGCCGCCTTCGCGCGTGGTCACGAGGCCGCGGGCATCCGCGAGCCCGCCGTCGGCAAGGTCTTCCTTTCCGTGCGCGATGCCGACAAGGATCGCCTGCTGCCGATCGCCCAGGAACTCATCCGCCGCGGCTTCACCCTGGTGGCGACGCAAGGTACGGCATCGTTCCTCTCGTCCCATGATGTTTCTTGCGAGCGCATCAACAAGGTGCTCGAGGGCCGGCCGCACATCGTCGACCTTATCAAGAACGGCGAGATCGTCTATATCGTCAATACGACGGAGGGCAAGCAGGCCATCTCCGATTCGTTCTCCATCCGGCGCGAGGCCCTGCAGCACCGCGTCACCTATTCAACCACCGTGGCGGGCGCGCGCGCACTGGTGCACTCGCTGGACTTCCACGGTGCCGGCAGCGTGCACAGCCTGCAGGAACTGCACAAGGAACTGAACGCATGAGTCGTGCACCGATGACCAAGAAGGGCGCCGAGCGCCTGCGCGCGGAGCTGGAGCGACTGAAGTCTGTCGACCGCCCGCGCATCATCGCGGCCATCGCCGAGGCCCGCGCTCACGGCGACCTGAAGGAAAACGCCGAGTACCACGCCGCCCGCGAACAACAAAGCTTCTGCGAGGGCCGCATCAACGAATTGGAAGCCGCACTCTCCACCGCCGAGGTCTTCGACACTTCGCGCCTCTCGGCCGGCAGCCGCGTCGTCTTCGGCGCCATCGTCGACCTCGAAGACGAAGACTCCGGGGACGCCGTGACCTACCAAATCGTCGGCGACCTCGAAGCCGACATCAAACAGCGCCTGATCGCCGTGTCCTCACCGATCGCCCGCGCACTGATCGGCAAGAGCGAAGGCGACAACTTCGAATTCACCGCCCCGAACGGCGTGAAGCGCTACGAGATCACTGGCGTTCGCTACGAGACCTGACGCTTTCGGGCGTGGCGTGGCGTGGCGAGCGGGCGGGGCCCAGCGGCGGCACTCCGGGCTGCGGCGACCCTCGGGAGCTGCGCCCCCATCGGGGCGGGCTACGGCCGGGGGTTTTCGATTCGCCATCCTGGCTCAGCGAAAACGGCCGGCCATCCATGGCCGGCCCCCTGCGGGCCTTTTCCGACCGAAGCCCTTCGCCTACGCACGGAGCGCTGCCGCTGGGCGCCGCCCACTCGCCCCACCACGCCCGAACGGTGAGGTTCGCGAGGAGAGGGCACGATGGACACAGCCACTCAGTCAGGGCCGCGTGGGGCCTGACGGTATGCACGTACGGCTCGCATCGCGCCACCGCCCCACAGCTCCCCGTCAGAGTCTCGGGCATCGTGTCCAGAGCCGGGGGCGATCAGCCTCGTCGGCGACTTGTGGAACCGAGCGGTGCGGGCGGAACAGGCCCGAAGGGGGTCGGCTTCAGCCGGCCGTTTTCGCGAAGGCCGCAGGCCGCCTCGAAAACCCCCGCCCGCAGCGCGGGCGCGCCGGGGCGCAGCCATAAGAAAAAGCCGCGCAGCGGCCTCTTCTCCCAAGCGCCGGTGTAACCGGAGCGACGAGGCTGATCGCCCCCGGCTCCTGCGACCACGCCCGAGCACCGCTTTCATCGCGATGCCGAAGGCGAGCCGAAAAAAAAGACCGCCGGAGCGGTCTTCCTTCGTTCGCCGCTGCTGGTGGATCAGCGCTGGCGAGCCTTGAAGCGCGGGTTGCTCTTGCAGATTACGAACGTTTTGCCGCGACGACGGACGACCTTGCAGTCACGGTGCCGCAGCTTGGCGGACTTCAGGGATGACAGCACCTTCACGGCAAGCTCCTGGGAAACTTATGGACAATGGAAAACCGGAATTATAGCCACGTTGTGCCGTCAGGGCAAGCCAAGTGACTGTTTCGATGCGGCAACCGTGCGTAGGAAGGCGTCCAGGGCCGGTGAAGGGTCGTCGGCGCGGCTGGCCACCGCCAGCAATAGCCAGGCGTCGGCGTCGTCCACTGGTACGAAACTCACGCCGGACAGTCGTACGGCGCACAGGGAGACGGGGACCAGGGCCAGTCCTAGCCCTGCGGCCACCAGCGACAGCAGGGAGCTTACCTGCTGGCTGATCTGCCGCACTTCCGGCTGGAAGCCGGCTTTGGTGCACAGGTGCATCAGGCGGTCATACAACGTGACGGCCAGCTTCCGGGGCTGGGCCAGGAATGTTTCGTCGGCCAGTTGGCGCATCCGCAGCGATGCCTTGCCGGCCAGCGGGTGGGCGGCGGGCAGGGCTACTACCAGGCGTTCCTGGTCGACCACGTCCAGACGGAAGGCCTTTGCCTGCAGGGCTGTACGCGGGGCGCCACGAAGGAATCCGACGTCGATGTCGCCATTGGCCAGGGCGTCGTATTGCTCGGTGGTGTACATCTCGCTTAAGGCCAGGCGGACCCCGGGGGTCTCCTGACGGAAGCGGAGCAGGGCCTCGGGCAGGGCGGGGTGGAAGGACACCGATACGGCGTAGGCCAGCCGCAGTTGCCCGGAAAAGCCGGCAGCGGCGTCAGTGACCACGCGCCGCGCCGTTTCGGCCTGCGCCAGCAACTTCCGGGCTTCCACCAGGAACAGTCGTCCGGGCTCGGTCAGTGCCACGCGGCGGCGAGTACGGTCGAACAGTCGTACGTCCAGCCCCGCCTCAAGTGCCTGGATCTGCTGCGAAAGCGGCGGCTGGGACATGTGCAGCGCCTGGGCGGCGCGGGTGAAGCTCAGGGTGTCGGCCACGGCGACGAAATAGCGGAGCTGGCGCAGGTCGAACATAGTCGATTACCGAATAAGTACCAATCACAATATATATTGGCGCTTATCAAACCGTAAGCCCATAATCCGCCTGCTCGCCACCAACCCCTCCCCCTGGGTCGGCGGGCCCTTCGCTCCGCAGCGGCGCTGTTTTTAGCGACATCTGGCTCTCCTCCCCCTCGAAGCCCATGTCGTCGCGCCGTTTGCGGGGCGAACTCCTTTCTGAAGATCGCCATCACCTGCGGGCTACGCTGGACACACGCGCCGCCACGGCATGCTGCAGCAACTTCAATGCAGGAGAGCCTTCATGCTCTGGTTGATCGTGCTGATCGTCTTGCTGGCCGTGTTCGCAGCACCGGCCTGGCCCTATAGCCGCGGCTGGGGCTACTACCCGACGGGCGGCCTGGGCCTGATCGTCCTGATCCTGGTGATCCTGCTGCTAATGGGCATGATCTAGCCAGGCCTCGTCAGCGTACGCGGGGTGGGCGGGCGCGATGCCCGCTCATCTCCATGCCTGCGTTGGCGGCAAGCCGTGCGCTGACTGGCACGGAAAGGATCGATATCGCCGTGATTACCAGGAACGCTACCGAGAAATCACCCGGCACGGCATGTTCGCGGCCGTGCAACTGCACACTCGCGTGCAGGACGCCGGCTGCCACGCAAATGCCCAGCGACAGCATCAGCTGCTGGAACGTGGTGTAGAAGCTGGTGGCTGCGCTCAACGCCTCACTTGGTAGCTCCGCGTAAGCAATGGTGTTGTACGCGGTGAACTGCAGCGACTGGAAGAATCCGCCCACGCCAAGGACCAGGTAGATCGCCGTCAACGACCAGCCGGGTCGGAAAGCTGCGCATGCGGTGATCATCAGGGTGCTGAAGATCCCATTCCACACCAGCACGTTGCGGAAGCCGAAGCGGCGCAGGAACGGCTTGGCCGTGGTTTTCATCAGCACCGCGCCGGCGGCGGATATGAAAGTTATCAGGCCGCTCTTCGCCGCAGACATGCCAAAACCCAGCTGCATCATCAGTGGCAACAGGAACGGCAACGCACCAGCGCTGATGCGCGTGAGCGAGCCTGCGATCATCGACAATCGGAAGGTGTCGAAGCGCAGCAGCGAAATGTCCAGGATCGGATGCTCGATGCGGCGCGCATGCATCACGTACGCCACCATGGCCAACGCGCCACCACCGAGCAGGCCCGCCGACACGCCAAGGCCGCCGATGCCGCGCGAGGCCAGTTCCAGCCCAAACACCAGGCACGCAAGGCCAAGACCTGAGAGGAAGAAGCCCAGCATGTCGAAGCGGTGGCGCACTTCGCCGCGCACGTCCGGCACCATTCGCGCCGCCAGCACGAAGCCGATCAGCCCGATCGGCAGGTTGACGTAGAAGATCCACTGCCACGACAACACCTGCACTATCAGTCCGCCCAGTGGCGGGCCCAGTACCGGGCCGATCATCGCCGGTACCAGCAGCCACGACATCGCCGAGACCAGATCCTGCTTGCTCACCGCGCGAAGCAGGACAAGCCTCCCTACGGGCACCATCATCGCGCCGCCCATGCCCTGGATCAGCCGCGCACCCACGAGAAAAGGTAGCGTGGTGGCCTGGGCGCAAAGGATCGATCCGAACGTGAACACGGCGATGGCCGCGCAGAAGACGCGCCGGGCGCCATAGCGGTCGGCCACGGTGCCGCTGGCCGGGATGAACACCGCCAGGCTCAACATGTAGGACGTGAGTGCGACGCTCATCATCAGCGGCGACACGCCGAAGGTCTGGGCCATCGACGGCAATGCGGTGGCCAGGATCGTGCCGTCGAGCTGCTCCATGAAGAGCGCACTGGCGATGATCAGGGCGAGCGTTCGGAAGTGCGGGGTCGGGGACAATGCGCAGGGTCGATGCGTGACCGGTATATGGTGCGCCGCGCCCTCCGGAGTGTCGAGTGCCGAAAGGATTCACGCACGCCACTTCAAGCGGCGTGCGATGCTTGCGTCCTGGCGGGGCGACACACCGGGATCGAAGAGGACACGTGCATGGGAGTCTTCGTCAAGCTCGCAACGATGGCGCTTGCCGTCGTCGCAACATCAACCCTGGCGGATCCGCCAGGGTTGATCCGCGCCATGGATCAGGCAGCTGCCAAGCATCATGGCAAGTCGAAGCCCGCTGCTTCATCGACGGCGGCTGCGCCCGTCCAGGGCGATGCGCCCGGCGTTACCCGCCGCCTGGAACACGCCAACGACCATGCACTGGACGCACAAGGCCACAAGCTTGATGCCGCCGGTCATCCCGTAGGCCAGGCGCCTACGCCAGCGCCCACGTCAAGCGGCCGATAGCGGCCGGCGATACGTCATGCGATAGCGACGCATGGAGTGAACGGGGTCCGCCGATGGCTTTCCCCATGCAATGTCTAGCGGTTGCCACCGCGATTGCCGCCACCACCGCCGCCACCACCGCCGCCACCACCGCCGCTACCACCACGGTTACCGCCACCACCACCACCCGGACGCGGGCCACGGTTGCCGCCGCCCGGCCCGCGATTGCCGCCCGGACCACGGTTCTGGCCGCCCGGGCCGCGATTGGCGGCGCCCGGACCACCGGTGCCGCCCGGACGCGGGCCACGATTGCCCGGTCGCGGGCCGTTGGTGTTGCCGCGGTTGTCGTTGCCGCCGTAACCGGGGGCCACGTTGCCGCGGTTGTCCGCGTAGCGCGAGCCCGCACCCTGGCCCTGGCCACCCTGGCCGGGATTCGGACCACGGCGCTGCTGGGTGCGCGGGCCACCCGGGCGGGCACCGCCGCCGGCTGGACCGCCCGCGGTGTTGCCACGGGCGTCACCGGCGAACCAGGTGCGCATCGAAGGCAGTTCCTGACCCGGGGCGACGCGCCCACGGCGCTGGCCCTGCGGGCGGGCCGGGCGGTCGACGTTGCCGTTGACCTCGCGGCCCGGAGGACGGGGACCGCCGGCGCCAGGCGCGCCGGTCTTGCGCCGCTTGCCACCCGGACCCGGGCGGAAGGGCTCATCGCGGATGCGGTCGTAGGCGGAAAGCTCGCGGGCTTCGTCCTTGGCGCTGTTCCAGGCACTGCTGGTACCGCGGCCTTCGGGCTTGTACTCGGTTACATTGCGC
Organism: Pinirhizobacter soli; assembly: GCF_015905305.1. Taxonomy (GTDB): domain Bacteria; phylum Pseudomonadota; class Gammaproteobacteria; order Xanthomonadales; family Rhodanobacteraceae; genus Pinirhizobacter; species Pinirhizobacter soli. Next base: position 618,642 of record NZ_JADZLQ010000001.1, on the reverse strand, counting down.
GGGGCGCGGCGCTGATGAAGCACGGGACTGAGCGTGAGCACCGGAGCCGGATCACCCAGGCCTGCGCGGGTGCGAATTTCCTTGACGGCGTCCTCGCCGAGGTTTTCCGTGTCGCCGCGGCGCAGTGCGCGCGGCAGTTCCACGCTGCCGTAGCGGATGCGCTTCAGGCGGCTGACCAGGAAGCCTTGCGAATCCCACAAGCGGCGCACTTCACGGTTGCGGCCTTCGCGGATGACCACGCGGAACCAGCTATGGCTACCGCCGCGGCTGATCACGCCGATGTCGTCGAAGCGGGCAGGGCCGTCGTCCAGTTCCACGCCCGACTTCAGGCGCTCGATGGTTTCGTCGGGCACCTCGCCATGTACGCGGCAAAGGTATTCACGCTCCAGGCCGCTCTTCGGGTGCATCAGCGCATTGGCGAGCTCCCCGTCGGTGGTGAGCAGCAAAAGGCCCGTGGTGTTGATGTCCAGGCGACCAACAGCGACCCAGCGCGCATTCTTAAGGCGCGGCAGTTGTTCGAAGACGGTGGGACGGCCATCGGGATCTTCGCGCGTGGTCACCACGCCCTCGGGCTTGTGGTAGATGATGACCTCGGCGTCGCTGCGCGAGTCGGTGGACACCACGAACTGCTTGCCGTCGATGACCACCCGGTCGCCGGCGTGGACCGACGAACCAATGCCGGCGGCGGCGCCGTTGACCTCGATCTCGCCGGCCTGGATGCGCTGTTCGAGCATCCGGCGCGAGCCCAGGCCCGCATTGGCCAGCACTTTGTGCAGGCGTTCTTCCAGTCCAGCCGCTTCGGGCTTGACGTCACGTTTCAGGGATAGCACGGATCGCTGCGGCGCATTCATGCGCGGTACTCCTCGGTGTCTTGCGTTGCGGCGTCATCGTCGACGCCTGCGGGTTCTGCCTCGTCGGCAGTAGGGGAAGCCGAGGCGATGTCATCGGCCGGCTCATCGGTATCGGAGGCCAGCGCGTCGGCCGGCTCCTGGTTGTCGGCGGCAGGCATAAAAGCCAGGTCGCCAGAGTGGGCAGCGGCGTCGGCCACTGCCTGGTTTTCGTCATCCGATGCATCGGCGTCGGCGGTGAGGGCGGGCAGGGCCCGCTCGTCGCCGTCCAGGCGCATCTGCGGATTGAGATCCTCCATGTCGCGGATTTCCGACAGGGGAGGCAGGGCATCGAGCGACTTCAGGTTGAAGTAGTCGAGGAAGATGCGTGTGGTGCCGAACAGGGCAGGTTTGCCCGGGACGTCCCGGTAGCCCACTACGCGGATCCATTCGCGTTCTTCCAACGTTTTGATGATGTTGCTCGATACCACGACGCCGCGGATCTGTTCGATCTCCGGACGGGTGATCGGCTGGCGGTAGGCGATCAGCGAAAGCGTTTCGAGCAGCGCGCGCGAATACCGGCTGGGTTTCTCCGTCCACAGGCGCGAGATGAAGGCATGTTCACGCTGGCGGACCTGGTAACGGAAGCCGGAGGCGACTTCCACCAGTTCGATGCCGCGGCCTTCGCAGTCTTCGCGCAGGGATTCCAACGCGCGGGAGAGCTCCTCGTGGCCGACGTCGTCTTCCTCGACGAACAGACCGTCGAGCTGCTGCACCGTCATCGGCTGCGAGCTCGCCAGCAGGGCGGCCTCGAGGATCGGTTTGAGCTGTTCTTGTTCCATGGTTTCCTGGAATGTGGAGGAAGGCGTCGCCGTCAGGCGCTCGCCTGGTCCTCTTCGGGCAGTTCGATGGCGGCGGCGTCGGCGACCTTGGTCTTGACGTAGATGGCGCCGAGGGGCTCTTCCTGGACGATCTCCACCAGCAATTCCTTGGCCAGCTCAAGCATGGCAAGGAAGGTGACGACCACGCCCAGCCGGCCCTCGGTGGGGTCGAACATGGTTTCGAAGCGGTGGAAGCTGCCATCGCCAAGTGCGTTCAGGAGGTCGCCCATGCGCTGGCGCACGCTCAACGGTTCGCGCGCGATGGCGTGGTGGGTGAAGAGGTCGGCCCGCTGCAGGACGTCGCGCAGGGCCAGCAGCAGTTCGCGCAGGTCCAGCGGCGGCGGCAGCTTCACCACTACCCGCTCGCCGACTTCCGCGTGCACCGGTACGGTATCGCGCTCGAGCCGTGGCAGCGCGTCGAGGTCGGCGGCGGCCTTCTTGAAGCGTTCGTATTCCTGCAGGCGGCGGACGAGTTCGGCGCGCGGGTCTTCCTCGATGCCTTCCTCGGCCGGCGGCCGGGGCAGCAGCAGACGGGATTTGATCTCGGCCAGGATCGCCGCCATCAGCAGGTACTCGGCCGCCAGTTCCAGTCGCATGACGTCGCGCATCATGTCGATGTAGTCCATGTACTGGCGGGTGATCTCGGCGATCGGGACGTCCAGGACGTCCAGGTTCTGCCGGCGGATCAAGTACAGCAGCAGATCCAGCGGGCCCTCGAAGGCCTCCAGGATCACTTCCAGCGCATCAGGCGGGATATACAGATCCTGCGGCATCTGAAGCACGGCCTGGCCACGCACGACTGCCAGCGGCATTTCCTGCTGCTGGGGCTGGTGCGCGAACGGATCGCTGGTTGGCTTGCTAGCCATGGGCTGAGCTGGATCGATGCTCATCTGGACTCGAAAGACGCCGCCGTGGCGGCAGGACAAAGGTGTCACGTGCGGCGTTGCCGCAACGCATCCGGGGTGTTGCCGGACGGGCTTCGTGTCGTCGTCGTCGGACCGCGTGCGACGAAAGGGGCCATGGGGCCTATTCTGTCCGCTCTGGGCCGATCACCGACCGTATCGCACCTTCGCGTCATGAGCCCATGCGGCGAAGGCGTAGCTGGATATCGAAACGAGGGTTTCGATCAGCTTGCAGGAGATAAGTGGAGGACACACGGTAAACCGCGCTGGCTACCGCCTTGCGCATCCACGTCACTACCCGATGGGCTTTAGGGTAGCGCCTGCAAGCGGCCAAGTCCAGCGCCGACAGCGGCGGGCCAGATGGGCACAATAGCCGCCATGGCCACCGAGCGCGCGATCATCCACGTGGACATGGACGCCTTCTACGCCTCCGTGGAGGAGCTCGACGACCCCACGCTTGCGGGAAAGCCGGTGATCGTGGGTGGCTTGGGCGGGCGAGGGGTGGTGTCCACCTGCAACTACGAGGCGCGCAAGTACGGCGTGCGCTCGGCGATGCCGACCTCCCGGGCCCAGCGCCTTTGCCCCCAGGCGGTATTCATTTTCCCCAGGCACGATCGCTACGCGGAGATTTCCGCCCAGGTATTCGCGGTTTTCGGCGAATTCACCGACGACATCGAGGGACTGTCGCTGGACGAGGCCTTCCTGGACGTGACCGGCAGCCTGCGGTTGTTCGCGTCCATCGAGGCCATCGGCCGGCAGATCAAGCTGCGCATCCGCGAACGGACGGGCCTTAATGCCTCGGTGGGCATGGCGACCAACAAGCTGGTGGCCAAGCTTGCCAGTGAATTGTCAAAACCTGACGGTTTTTTGCGTGTCCGGCCCGAGGAGGTTCGGGCCACGCTCGATCCGTTGCCGGTCGGGCGCCTGTGGACGGTGGGCAAGGTCGCCGAGGAAAACCTGCACCGAATCGGCATCCTCACCATCGGCGAACTGGTGCGGTGTGATCCGGCCAGGCTGCAGCGGGCCCTGGGGCGCCAGGTCGCCGGCCTGCAGGCGCTCGCCAGGGGCGAGGACGAGCGCCCTGTACACCGCGAGGTGGCCGAGCAATCCATCAGCGCGGAGAACACTTTCGAGGTGGATATCGCCGACCTCGCCATGGCTGAGGCATGGCTGTTGCGGATGAGCGAGAAGGTCGCCCGGCGTGCCCGCGACCGGCAGATGAAGGGACGCACGGTGACGGTGAAATTGCGCGAGCCGCCCTTTACCACCTACACCCGCCAGGCCCAGTTGCCGGTGGCAGGCTATGCCACACAGGATATCCATCAGTTGGCACGCCGCTTGCTGCATGCGTGGTGGACCCAGCAGCCGCGTCCACGGCTGCGCTTGTTGGGTGTCGGACTTTCCGGATTTGGTGAACGGGCGCAGAATGATCTGTTCCAGCCGGCGGCCAGTGCGCCGCAGGCCGATCGGATCCAGGACCGGATCAACGAGAAGTTCGGAGCGGGGAGCCTGGTACGTGCCGGCGTGTTGAAGACACGCGAATAGGGCAGGTACGGTGGGACACCCGATTGGCCTTACGTACGGAGACGCAGCCGACGTGGAGACAGCAGCATTGAGCAACAAGGACGACAACGGCGACAAGCTTCGACTGCGCCACGCGCGCATGAAAGTCGAGACGGCCGTGCTGATGAGCCGGGGCGCAGAAGCGCACCCGACGGAATTGGTTGATATTTCCGCCACCGGCGCGCTGCTTCGCCGGCCGCTGGGCTGGCGCGGCGACGTGGGCGAGACATGGGTGCTGGACATGATCTTCGGCAGCGACCTGCACATCCACATGGAAGCGCAGGTCACGCGCGTGTCGGCGCGGCAGGTGGGCATGGCCTACACGCATATTCCCGACGACAAGCAGGAGCCGCTGTGGAATCTCCTGGGCGGCTACGCCGATACGCTTGAGACCTGGTCGGACGACTAGCCTGCTTGACCCGGACGCCGATGGCATCCGGGTGCTTGGCTTCAGCCTGCTTTCTTCTTTTCTTCGTCGCGCAATTCGCGGCGGAGGATCTTGCCCACGTTGGACTTGGGCAGGCTGTCGCGAAATTCGATCAGCTTCGGACGCTTGTAGCCGGTGAGGTATTCCCGGCACCAGGCCTTGATGGTTTCCTCGGTGAGCGAGGGATCCTTCCTTACCACGAAGAGCTTGACCACCTCGCCGGAGTGCTCGTCGGGCACGCCGACGGCGGCGCATTCGAGAACTCCCGGGCAGCGGACCACGATGTCTTCGATCTCGTTCGGGTAAACGTTGAAGCCGGAAACCAGGATCATGTCCTTCTTGCGGTCGACGATATACACCAGGCCTTTTTCATCGATGCGGCCGATGTCGCCGGTGCGCAGCCAGCCATCGCTGCTGATGGCCTTGGCCGTCTCGCCCGGCTGATTCCAGTAGCCCTTCATCACCTGCGGGCCATGGATGCAGATCTCGCCGATCTCGCCGATCGCCAGGTGCTTGCCGTCATCGTCCTGGATGCTGATGTCGGTGGATGGCACCGGCATGCCGATGGAACCGGAGAAGCTGGCGCCCTCGATCATCGGATTGATGGTGGCCACCGGCGAGCTTTCGGTCATGCCGTAGCCCTCGATCAGCGGGCAGCCGGTGATCGCTTGCCACTTCTCGGCCACCGCGCGCTGCACGGCCATGCCGCCGCCGAAACTCATGCGCAGGGAGGAGAAGTTGAGCTTGTCGAAGCCCTCGGTGTGCACCAGCCCGTTGAACAGCGTGTTGACGCCGGTGATGGCGGTGAAGCGCACCTTGGAGAGTTCTTTCACGAAGCCAGGCATGTCGCGCGGATTGGTGATCAGTACGCTTCGTCCGCCGAAGCGCAGGAAGATGAAGCAATTACAGGTCAGCGCGAAGATGTGGTACAGCGGCAGCGCGGTGATGATGGTTTCCTCACCCGGCCGGATCTGCTTGCCGAACCAGGCGCCGGCCTGCAGCATGTTGGCCACCATGTTGCCGTGGGTGAGCATCGCGCCCTTGGCCACGCCCGTAGTGCCGCCGGTGTACTGCAGGAAGGCGATGTCTTCGCGCGAGACATCCGGCGAGGTGGTCTCGTGGCGGCCGCCGCGGGAGAGCGCATCGCCAAAGCGCACGGCGCCGTCGATACGGAACTCTGGCACCATCTTCTTAACGTGCTTGAGCACGAAGTTGATCACCGCGCCCTTGATGCCGAGCAGGTCGCCGATGCCGGTGGTGATCACGTGCGGTACTGGCACGTGCTTGAGCGCTTCCTGCGCGGTGGCGGCGAAGTTGTCCAGCACGATCAGCGCTTTGGCGCCTGAGTCCTTCAACTGGTGTTCGAGCTCGCGCGGGGTGTACAGCGGGTTGGTGTTGACCACCACCAGGCCCAGGCGAAGCGCCGCGAACAGCGCCACCGGATACTGGATGACATTGAGCAGCATGATCGCGATGCGATCGCCCTTGGCCAGCTTCAGTTCGCCTGAGAGATACCCCGCGAACTGGTTGCTCAGTTCGTCGATCTCGCCATAGGTGACGGTTTTACCGAAGCTGGTGAACGCCGGGCGATCACGGTATTTCTCGAAGGATTCCTCGAGCACGTCGACGATCGAGCGGTACTGCGTGATGTCGATGTCGGCCGGCACGCCGGGGGGATAGTTGTCCAGCCACGGGCGGTCGTTACTCATGCTTGGTCCAGCTCTCCATGGGGTTGCGCTCGCGGCATGCTGCCGTCGTAGTATCAAGGCATTGGAGCATACGCCCGCGTATAGCGGCAAGCCGCACTGCAACGAGGGATTCCTCATGTCTGGCAGGTTCTGGAAGACGCTCGCCATCGGAGTTCTGGTGACCCTGGCGGCCGCCTGCCACCGCGGGTCCGACGAGGAACAGGTACGCCAGGCCATCGGCGCCACGAAGGCGGCCGTGGAAGCGGGCAAGGCCGGCGACACCGTGGCCTCGCTCACCGATGATTTCGACGGCAACGGCGGCGAACTCGACCGCCGGCGACTGGAAGGCATGGTTCGCCTGGCGGCCCTGCGGAGAGCCCATCTTGGCGTGACGATGGGACCGGTGGGCGTGGAAAAGCGTGGCGAGCGCCTGGTGGCCACGTTCACTGTTACCTTGACCAGCAGCACCGGCCTGATCCCTGATGAAGGCGGGATCTACCACGTGGAAACGGCCTGGCGCCGGGAAGGCTCGCGATGGTTGTGCTATTCGGCCACGTGGTCGCGTTAGCGCCATAAAAAGCCCCGCTTTCGCGGGGCTTTTGGTCTTAGCGCTTGGCCAGCTGGCGCAGCACGTATTGCAGGATGCCGCCGTGGCGGAAGAACTCGCGTTCCTTCGGCGTCAGCAGCAGTACCTTCACCGTGAACTGCTTCTTCTTGCCGTCCTTCGACGTGGCAGTGACCGTGGCGCGGGTGCTCTTGCCGCCGTCAAGGCCGGTGATGTCGAAGGTCTCATCGCCCGTCAGGCCCAGCGTCTGTGCGTTTTCACCGTCCATGAACTGGCAGGGCAGCACGCCCATGCCGACCAGGTTCGAGCGGTGGATGCGCTCGAAGCTCTCGGTGATAACCGCCTTGACGCCCAGCAGCAACGTACCCTTGGCAGCCCAGTCACGCGAGGAGCCGGTGCCATATTCCTTGCCGCCCAGTACCACCAGCGGCGTGCTGGCGGCCTTGTACTTCATGGCCGCGTCGTAGATCGGCATGGTTTCGCCGGTGGGCACGTGGCGGGTAAAGCCGCCTTCCACGCCATCGAGCATCAGGTTCTTGATACGGATGTTGGCGAAGGTGCCACGGACCATCACGTCGTCGTTGCCGCGGCGCGAACCGTAGGAGTTGAAATCCTTCGGCTGTACGCCACGCGACATCAGGAAGGCGCCGGCGGGGGAATCCTTCTTGATGGAGCCGGCCGGGGAGATGTGGTCGGTGGTGATGGAGTCGCCGAAGATGCCCAGGGCGCTGGCGCCGTGGATGTCTTCGATTTCGCCGGCTTCGGCGCTCATGCCGTCGAAGTAGGGCGGGTTCTTGATGTAGGTGGAATCGTCCCACTGGTACAGCGCGCCATCGGGCGATGCGATCTGGTTCCAGCGGCTGTCGCCCTTGAACACGTCGGCGTAGTTGGCCTTGAACATGTCCGCGTTGATGGAGCTGGCAATGGCGTCGGAGATTTCCTGGTTGGACGGCCAGATGTCCTTCAGGTAGACCGGCTTGCCATCGCTGCCGTTGGCGATCGGGTCGTTGGTGAGGTCGATGTCCAGCGTGCCGGCCAGCGCATAGGCCACTACCAGCGGCGGCGAGGCCAGGTAGTTCATCTTCACTTCCGGATGCACGCGGCCTTCGAAGTTGCGGTTGCCCGACAGCACCGACGCCACGGCCAGGTCGCCCTCGGCGATGCCCTTGCTGATCTCGGCGGGCAACGGACCGGAATTGCCGATGCAGGTGGTGCAGCCGTAGCCGACCACGTAGAAGCCGACTTTCTCAAGCTCGGTCAGGAGGTTGGTCTTCTTCAGGTAATCGGTGACCACCAGCGAACCCGGGCCGAGCGAGGGCTTGACCCACGGCTTGGAGGTCAGGCCGCGCGCGGCGGCCTTCTTGGCCAGGATGCCGGCGCCGATCATCACGGCGGGGTTGGAGGTATTGGTGCACGAGGTGATCGCGGCGATCACCACCGCGCCGTCGTTGAGCTTGAAGCTCTTGCCGTCTTTCTCGACGGTGACGCCGCCGTTGCCCACATTGTTAGCCTCGTTGCCGATGGCGGTGGCGCCGCCTTCGTTGGCGAAGCGTTCGGTGGATTCGCTCTTCGGCTTGCGGTTGGCGGTGAGCGGGCCCACGGCATCGAGGAAGCTCTGCTGCACGCCTTCAAGCAGCACGCGGTCCTGCGGACGCTTGGGACCGGCCATCGACGGGCGAACGTCGGCCAGGTTCAGTTCCAGCGTGTCGGTGAATTCCGCGTGCGGGGTGTTGGCGTCGTGCCACAACCCTTGAGCCTTGGCATAGGTTTCCACCAGCGTGATCTGGTGTTCGTCGCGGCCGGACAGGCGCAGGTAGTTCAGCGATTCCTGGTCGACCGGGAAGATGCCGCAGGTGGCGCCGTATTCCGGGGCCATGTTGGCGATGGTGGCGCGGTCGGCCAGCGGCAGGGCGGCCAGGCCGTCGCCGAAGAATTCAACGAACTTGCCCACCACGCCGAGCTTGCGCAGCATCTGGGTGACGGTGAGCACCAGGTCCGTGGCGGTGACGCCCTCATTGAGCTTGCCCAAGAGCTTGAAGCCGATTACCTGCGGGATCAGCATCGAGGAGGGCTGGCCCAGCATGGCGGCCTCGGCCTCGATACCGCCCACGCCCCAGCCAAGCACGCCGATGCCATTGATCATCGTGGTGTGCGAGTCGGTGCCGAACACGGTGTCGGGGTAGGCCCAGCTTTCACCATCCACATCCGCGGTGAAGACCACGCGGGCGAGGTTCTCCAGGTTCACCTGGTGGACGATGCCGGTGCGCGGCGGCACCACCTTGAAGTTGTTGAAGGCCTTCTGGCCCCAGCGCAGGAAGCTGTAGCGCTCCTGGTTGCGCTCGAATTCGATCTCGACGTTGGTGTCCAGCGAGCTGGAGGAGCCGAAGGCATCGACCTGCACGGAATGGTCGATCACCAGTTCCGCCGGCGCCAGCGGGTTGATCTGGGTGGCGTCGCCGCCGAGCTTCACCACCGCATCGCGCATGGCGGCAAGGTCGACCACGCAGGGCACGCCGGTGAAGTCCTGCAGCACGACGCGGGCGGGCATGAAGGAGATTTCGGTATCGGGTTCGGCCTTGGCGTTCCAGTTGGCCACCGCCTCGATTTCCTTCGAGGTGACGTTCACCCCGTCCTCGGCGCGCAGGAGGTTCTCAAGCAGGATCTTCATGGAGTAGGGCAGGCGCTTCAGGTCGAATCGCTCACCCAGCTTGGTAAGGCTGGCGATGGCGTGGCGCTTGCCGTTGACTTCGATGCTGTCCCGGACGGAGAACGAGTCTTTCATTGCTTGCTCCTGGCTTGATGCTGGCTGGGGAGACGCCTTGGGCGTACGGCCCGTCAAAGTTGGTAATTATCGCCCAAAACCATGACCGGACGTGAGGGTGGCGCCGCCGACCCTGGCCTTGGGGCGGCTAAGATGCCCGCCTTGAGAGGATCGTGATTTTCCGCGGCGAAGGATGGGGCCCTGGGTCTCCTGGCACAAACGGTTTTGATGGCATGCAGCGTTCGATGATTTCGACGGCACTTTCTGCGGTATCGCTGCGCGACCTGGCGCTGGTGCAGGCGGTGGCGCGTGAAGGAAGCTTCATCTCGGCCGCGCGGCTGATGAACATCAGCGCCTCGGGCCTTTCCCACCAGGTGCAGAAGGTGGAACAGGCCCTGGGCATCACCTTGTTCGAGCGTGGCGGGCGCGGCGTTGCCCTGGCTGGCGGCGGTGCGCGGGTGATTGCCCTGATCGACGACGTGCTGGCCGGCGCCGAGCGGTTGCAGGCCGGGGCGCTGGCCGGGAGCATCGCTTTTGGCGGCGAGTTGCGGCTGGGCGTGCCGGCTACCCTGGGCCCTTACCTGCTGCCCCAGTTGATCGAGCCGTTCCCGCAGCGCTTTGGCGAAACCAGGCTCACCATCAGCGAAGGCAAGCCCAAGGGCTTGCTACGGCGCCTGGCCGAGGGCGAACTCGATGCGGTGCTGGCGCCGCCGGGAACCACCGTGCCGGGCCTATCGCAGCGAACGCTGTTCTTCGAGCCCTACGAACTGCTGATGCATGCCGATCATCCGGCGGCAGGTAACACGAGCGTATCGCTGGCGTCGCTGGACCCGGCCCAGGCCACGCTGATGGCCGAGAGCCATGCCGGTGCCCAGGGCGGCGAACGCATCCAGGACGTAAGCCTGGAAAGCCTGGCGACCCTGGTGGCCGTGCGCGGCGGCTACACGCTGGTGCCGGTGCTGGCCCACGATCGCCTGGCGTCGATTCCCAACGTTTCGCTGGTAAGCGTGGAAGGGCAGGCGCCAGGGCGCGAGGTGGCGCTGTACTGGCGCAGTGCCACGGCCTGGGGCGAGGACCTGGCTGGACTGGGCGACCTGCTGGTTAATCTGGCCGGGCGGATGCCAGGGTTAACCCCCGTTGTCGAGGGTGGCGCCGGTGAGCATCCCGCGGGCGATCATGCTGGCGCGGCGCCGGTATAGCACCAGGTGCCATTGGCGGCCGCCGAGCTGGTGCCACAACACCGCCGCGCGCACGGCTGCCAGCAGGGCGGCGCGGACGCGGTCGACCACCGCCTTCTGCTGCAGATGCGAAGGCATGCCCGTCACCATCACGCGAGGCTTGAGCGTAGACAGGGTGCTGGCATAGAGCTCGGCCAGGCGGGCTGCCACGTTCGGATGGGCCATGCCGAAGTGCTCCACCTGTCGGCGCGCGGCGACGATGCCTTCCTGCAGGCGCGCAAGTAGTTCCGGCTTGCGCGAAAGCGTGCGTTCCAGGCGCAACACGGTGATCGTGGTGCGCATCACGGCGATATCGCGGGCGCTGGCGTCTTCAAGCTGGCTCACCAGCGTGCGCAGGCCCAGCCGCACGCCGCTGACGCCGCCGAAGATCGCCTCCACGGTATCTGCATCCAGGTGGAACACGCTGCCAAGGCTTGCCTCCATGGCGGCATCGTCGGCCCGGCCTTCGGTGGCCAGTTGCTGTACCAGCGCGGTGGCCTGGAACAGGCCGGCCAGCGCCAGGACGCGTTCTTCGTTCATGCGGAAACCTTAGCTTGCGTAGGGGTGGCCAGGCCGCCGTAGGCGGCGTCGGTCGCTTCGATCACGGCGCCGCCAAGGCAGGCTTCACCATCGTAGAAGACCACCGATTGGCCCGGGGTAACGGCGCGCTGTGCCTGGTCAAACTGGACGAACAGATGGTTGCCCGATGCGCGGACGGTGCAGGCCTGGTCGTCCTGGCGATAGCGGGTCTTGGCGGTGCAGGCGAATGCTTCTGCCGGGGCCACGCCCGCCACCCAGGTGGCGCCGCTGGCTTCCAGGCGATGCGATGCCAGGTAGCGGTTGCTGCCGCCCTGGGCCACGATCAGCGTGTTTTCGGCCACGTCCTTGCCCACCACGTACCACGGCTCGCCGCCGGACTCGCGCCGGCCGCCGATCCCCAGGCCATTGCGCTGGCCCAGCGTGTAATACATCGCGCCCTGGTGCTCGCCCACGTCGATTCCGTCAGGCGTGACCATGCGACCAGGCCTTGCCGGGATGTACTGGGCCAGGAAGCTGCGGAAATCGCGCTCGCCGATGAAGCAGATGCCGGTGGAGTCCTTCTTCGCCGCGGTACCAAGGCCGGCCTCGCGCGCCAGATCGCGGACGCGGGGCTTTTCGATCTCGCCCACCGGGAACAGGGTGGCGGCCAGTTGCTCCTGGCCCAGCGCATGCAGGAAGTAGGTCTGGTCCTTCGCGCGGTCCACGGCGCGCAGCAGGCGGTAGCGCCCGTCGTGGAAATCAACGCGGGCGTAGTGGCCGGTGGCTATCTTTTCGCCTCCCAGGGCGCGGGCGTGGTCCAGGAAGGTGCGGAACTTGATCTCGCGGTTGCACAGCACATCCGGATTGGGCGTGCGCCCGGCCCGGTATTCGGCCAGGAAATGCTCGAACACGCCGTCCCAGTATTCGGCGGCGAAGTTCCGCGCATGGAAAGGCAGGCCCAGCCGGCCGCAGACGGCGACGGCGTCTTTCCGGTCCTGGTCGGTCGTACATGGACCCTGGCGGTCGTCTTCTTCCCAGTTCTGCATGAACATGCCTTCGACCTGGTGCCCCGCCTGTTGCAGCAGGAGGGCCGCCACGGAAGAGTCCACGCCGCCGGAAATGCCCAGGATCACTTTCATCCCGGCTGCCCGGGTAGCAGGTTGCCGATGATCGAAAGCGGCAGGCGGGAGCCTGAGAGCCACTTGTCGATGCTCGATTCCACCAGCGGGCTGCGCAGTTGCGCGCCCAGGGCGCCGATCTGGGCGCGCGTTAGCCACAGCGCGCGCTCGATGCCGGCGTCGAGCGGGCGATCGTCGTGTCCCAGGGCGCGCGCGGCGAAGGTAAACCGCAACACTTGGTCGCCATGCTCATGGCTGCGCCACTGGTCGATGGCCACCAGATGCTCCACCTCAACCGTCCAGCCGGTTTCCTCGACCGTTTCCCGGCGGGCGGCAGCAGTCAGGCATTCACCCTCGTCCAGGTGGCCAGCGGGCTGGTTGTAGGCAATTTTGCCGTTTACCCGTTCCTCGACCATGAGGAAACGCTCACCGTCATGGACGATGGTGGCGACTGTCACATGTGGACGCCAGACGTCGTTGCCGGGCGGGGAAGGCATCATTGGAAGTTCAGGCCACTGGAAAAACGCCTATTGTGCCATCACCTGACCCATTCACGCGGCGCGCACCAGCGCTTGCGGCATATACTTGGACCAAAGCTGACCCACGTGCCCATGCCGACCGAAAACGAACAAGAACACAGCCAGGAACACGGCCTTGCGCTCGATACCGCGCGGCCGGAAGTAGCCCGACCGCCGTTGTTCCAGGTGTTGTTGATGAATGACGATTTCACCCCGATGGATTTCGTCATCGAGGTGCTGCGGTCCTTCTTCGGCATGGACCAGGAGCGCGCCGTGCAGGTGATGCTCCACGTCCACACCCGGGGGAAGGGCGTTTGCGGGGTATTTACCCGCGAAGTGGCCGAAACGAAGGTGACGCAGGTGAACGAGTACTCGCGCAGTAACCAGCATCCTCTGTTGTGCACTATGGAAAAGTTGTAAGGGAGCCCCATCTACCGGGCATGCGGCATCCCTTTTGCATGGCCGCCCAAGACATCAGCGGAGACGTTCCGTATGTTCAGCAAGGATCTCGAAGTCACCATTGGCCATTGCTACAAGCAAGCCCGTGAGCAGCGCCACGAGTTCATGACGGTCGAGCACCTGTTGCTTGCCCTGTCAGAGAATTCCTCCGCGCTGGCCGCGTTGCGAGCTTGTGGCGTGGATCTTCCGCGCCTGGTCGCGGACCTGCAGCGCATCATCGCCGAGACGGTTCCGGTACTCGCACCCGGCGACGAGCGCGACACGCAGCCCACCTTGGGCTTCCAGCGCGTGCTGCAGCGCGCGGTGTACCACGTGCAGTCTTCCGGACGGAAGGAAGTGACCGGCGCCAACGTGCTGGTCGCCATCTTCGGCGAAAAAGACTCCCACGCCGTGTATTTCCTGCACCAGCAGGAAATCACCCGCCTGGACGTGGTCAACTACATTTCCCATGGCATCGCCAAGATCGGCGACGACCCCGCCGTGGCCCCGGCCGCGAGCGAGCGCGAAGGCGAGGAAGGCGGGGAGGGCAAGTCCAACCCGCTGGCCGAATATGCCTCCAACCTCAATGAACTGGCCATGCAGGGCAAGATCGATCCCCTGATTGGGCGCAAGGATGAAGTCGAGCGCACCATCCAGGTGCTTTGCCGCCGCCGCAAGAACAACCCGCTTTACGTGGGCGAGGCGGGCGTGGGCAAGACGGCCCTGGCCGAGGGCCTGGCCAAGCGCATCGTCGAAGGCGACGTGCCCGAGGTGCTGGAAGACTGCACCATCTGGGCTTTGGACTTGGGCGCCCTGGTTGCCGGCACCAAGTACCGCGGCGACTTCGAAAAGCGCCTGAAGGCGGTGATTGCGCAGCTCAAGAAGCAGCCCAATTCCATCCTGTTCATCGACGAGATCCACACCATCATCGGTGCAGGTTCCGCCTCGGGTGGCACCATGGATGCCTCGAACCTGATCAAGCCGATGCTGGCCGCAGGCGAGCTTCGCTGCATCGGCTCGACCACCTTCCAGGAATTTCGCGGTGTCTTCGAGAAAGACCGTGCCCTGGCCCGTCGCTTCCAGAAAATCGACGTGGTCGAGCCCACGGTGGCCGAGAGCATCGAGATCCTGAAGGGCCTTAAGAGTCGTTTCGAGGAGCATCACGGCGTGGAATACAGCGCCGATGCGCTCAAGGCCGCGGTGGACCTGGCTGTCAAGCACATCCCCGACCGCCTGCTGCCGGACAAGGCCATCGATGTCATCGATGAGGCCGGCGCCCGTCAGCGCCTCTTGCCTGAAGGCGAGCGGGTAACGCAGATCGGCGTGTCGGAAATCGAATACATCGTGGCCAAGATGGCGCGGATCCCGGCCAAGCAGGTCTCGGCATCCGACCGCGACGTGCTGCGCAACCTCGAACGCAACCTCAAGATGGTGGTGTTCGGCCAGGATGCGGCGATCGAGGCCCTGGCCTCGTCGATCAAGATGGCGCGCTCGGGCCTGGGCGACCCGGCCAAGCCGATCGGCAGCTTCCTGCTGGCCGGCCCCACGGGCGTAGGCAAGACCGAAGTTACCCGCCAGCTTGCCATGCAGCTGGGCATCGAGATGGTCCGCTTCGACATGTCCGAATACATGGAAGCCCATTCGGTATCGCGCCTGGTGGGCGCGCCCCCGGGCTATGTCGGCTTCGACCAGGGTGGCCTGCTCACCGAGCAGATCACCAAGCATCCGCACTGCGTGCTGCTGCTGGACGAAATCGAGAAAGCCCATCCGGATGTGTACAACATCCTGTTGCAGGTCATGGATCGTGGCGTCCTTACCGACACCAACGGCCGCGAAGCGAACTTCAAGAACGTGATCGTGGTGATGACCACCAACGCCGGCGCCCAGCAGGCGGCGCGTCGCGGGATCGGCTTCGTCAAGCAGAACCACTCGCTCGATGCCATGGAAACGATCCGCCGGCTGTTCACGCCGGAATTCCGCAACCGCCTGGACGCGGTGATCCAGTTCAATCCGCTGGATTTCGAGCACATCCTGCGCGTGGTGGACAAGTTCCTGATCGAGCTGGAAGCCCAGCTGGGCGAGAAGCGCGTCAGTGTCGACGTCTCCTCCGATGCCCGCCGCTGGCTGGCGGAGAACGGCTTCGACCCGCAGATGGGTGCCCGCCCGATGGCCCGCGTGATCCAGGACAAGGTGAAGCGGAAGCTGGCCGATGAACTGCTTTTCGGCAAGCTTGCCGATGGCGGCAAGGTGAGCCTGGACGTCGTCGATGGCGAGCTTACCGTCGCCACCGAGGCAGCGGAGCCGGTGCCGGCGGAAGCCTAAGGCGTCATGGGGGCGGGGAGGCCGCGAGGTCACGCCCCTTGCCGGAATACGAAAAAGGCCGCGCAATGCGCGGCCTTTCTTTTGACCATCATCCCCGGCAACGCCGGTGGAAGATGGCGGATTACTTCATGCGGTAGGTGATCCGGCCCTTGGTCAGGTCGTAGGGGGTCATTTCCACCTTCACCTTGTCGCCGGTAAGAATGCGGATGTAGTGCTTGCGCATCCGGCCCGAGATATGGGCGGTAATGACGTGCCCGTTCTCCAGCTGCACGCGGAACATGGTGTTGGGCAGGGTCTCCTGGACCGTGCCTTCCATTTCGATGACGTCGTCTTTTGCCATGTGACCCGGTTCGATGTGCGGCCGAAGTGGTCGCAATAGCCCACTATTATTGCACGAAGGCGGCTTAGGTCAAAGCCTTGGGGGCTCAGGCGAAGTATTGATCGAGCTTCTGGCGGATTTCCTGCTCGATCATGCCCTTCATGGGGCTGAGCAGCATGCCAAGCTCAGCCTGTACGCGCACGAGGGCGGGCTCGAGTGTGATGCCGCCCTTCACGCCTGAGCGCTCGAAGCGCAAGGTGTCGCCTTCCCAGCGCGAGGTGGTGCCGAACTTCTCGCCCAGCCGTGCGGCGACCTTGTCGACGACGGCGCGGGCCTGGGCGGCTTCGAGGTGATGATCGCGCTGGATGTCGATGCGTGCCATGGATTTGAAAGCTTCGTTGCCAACAGGGCCGCGCATCGTAGCAAATGAGGCGCGGCTCATCTGTTACGATCCCCACCACGCCATCCAGACACACGCATGCGCATTGAGTTCGCCAATTCGGCCCGCGGGGATTTTCACTGGTCGGCTGGTGTGTTGCGCATAGGCGGCAGCGACGACAACGACCTTGTGCTGGCCGAACCGCAAGTGGCCGATCACCATCTGGTGATCCACGACGATCGCCGTGGCCTGGTACTGGAAGTCCTTCCTGGCGCCGGGCGCGTCTACGTGAATGCGCGTCCCGTTCGCGAGCGTGCGCTGCTGCGCGAGGGCGATCATCTTGGCGTTGGCGAGTGCCGCATGTTGTTGCGCGCCGACCAGGATGTATCCGGGCGCACATGCGTCGACGCTGAAGACATCCGTCCCGGTGCCGCCGCGTTGCGTGCCTTGGCCGGGCCGCTGTCGGGTCGGGTGCTGGGTATCGGTGCGCGGCTCATCCTGGGGCCGCAGGGCGACCACCCGCTGGAACTCCCGCAGGGCGATGCCGGCACCCTGACCATCGGCTGGGACGGCGGCTGCCTGCTGCTGGACGCCGAACGCGTACCCACCCGCTACGTGGTTCGCTTGAATGGCATTTCGATTCGCCGCGCCGTGCTGCAGCCGGGCGACCACATCGGCGTAGGCGCCCACCGTTTCGTCATCGACGCCCCAGGCTGGATGCCCGACCCGGTCGCCGTGCCTGCCGCGGTGGAAGAACCACCGCTGCCCGAGGAAATCGCGGGCCCGCGCGGCGAAGTGTGGTGGCTGATCCTTACCGCGGCGCTGCTTGCGCTGGGCATCGCGCTGGTGCTGCTGGTTCGTTTCTGACGAAACCAGTTGTTGCCCGGTTGTCGTTATGCTGCAGGGCGGCATAATGCAGGACTGCGGTTAAGTCCATTCACTCTTCCCAAGGAGACTGGCGTCTTGTCCAGGGTCTTCAATTTCAGCGCCGGCCCCGCCGCCATCCCACAACCCGTGCTTGAACGTGCCCGTGCCGAATTGCTCGACTGGAACGGCACCGGCGCCTCGGTGATGGAGCTGTCCCACCGCGGCAAGGATTTCATCGCCCTGGCAGCCCAGGCGGAGGCCGACCTTCGCGAATTGATGGCGATCCCCGCCAACTACCGCGTGCTGTTCCTGCAGGGCGGCGCCACCTTGCAGTTCCCGTTGGTGCCGATGAACTTTGCCCGGGCCGGCCAGCGTGCCGACTACGTGGTGACCGGGCATTGGGGCGAGAAAGCCGTGCGCGAGGCAGCGCCCTATGCCGACGTGCACGTGGCGGCGTCCTCGAAAGACGATCACTACCTGAAGCTGCCGCCGCGCGAACGTTGGGACCTGTCGCCTTCATCGGCCTACGTGCACTACACGCCGAACGAGACCATCCATGGTGTTGAGTTCCACGATGTCCCCGATGTCGGTGACGTGCCGCTGGTGGCGGACATGTCCTCGAGCATCCTTTCAGGCCCGGTGGATGTCTCGCGCTTTGCGATGATCTACGCCGGCGCTCAGAAGAACATCGGGCCTTCGGGCCTCGTGGTGGCCATCATCCGCGACGACATGCTCTCGCGCGCCACGCAGCCGATGGCGAAGATCTTCTCCTACGCCGAGCACGCGGCGAACGATTCGATGCTCAACACCCCCAACACCTGGGGCTGGTACCTGGCGGGCCTCACCTTCGGATGGCTGAAGGAGCAGGGCGGCCTGGCGGCGATCGACGCCATCAACCAGCGCAAGGCGTCCACGCTTTATGCCGCCATCGACGGCTCGGGCGGGTATTACCGTTGCCCGGTGGAGCCCGCGGCGCGTTCGCGCATGAACGTGCCTTTCACCCTGCACGACCCCTCGCTCGATGCGGCGTTCCTCGCCGAGTCGCTCGAAGTGGGATTGCTGGCGCTCAAGGGCCACAAGGCCGTGGGCGGCATGCGCGCCTCGTTGTACAACGCCGTCACCCTTGACGCGGTTCAAACCCTCGTGGCTTTCATGAGCGACTTCGCCCGACGCCACGGTTAGCAATAAGCAGGAAGGAATCCCATGAGCAAGCCGACCACCGACAAACAGGCCACGCTGGCCGAAGCGCGCGTGCGCATCGACAGCATCGACCACCAACTGCAACAGCTGATTTCCGAGCGCGCGCGCTGGGCCCAGCAGGTGGGGCGGGCCAAGGGCCCGCTGAAGGCCGCGGTGGAGTATTACCGACCCGAGCGTGAGGCCCAGGTGTTGCGTGGTGTGATCGACCGTAACGACGGTCCGTTGCCCGATGGTGAACTGGTCCGGCTGTTCCGCGAGATCATGTCCTCGTGCCTGTCGCAGCAGCAGCCGCTGAAGATCGGTTTCCTGGGCCCGGAGGGCACCTTCAGCGAACAGGCCGTGCGCAAGCAGTTCGGACACGCCGCCTACGGCCTGCCGCTGGGCAGCATCGAGGAAGTGTTCCAGGAAGTGACCTCCGGCAACGCCGACTTCGGCGTGGTGCCGGTGGAGAACTCAGGCCAGGGCATGATCCAGGTCACCCTGGATATGTTCTTGGCCTCCAAGGCGACAATCTGCGGTGAAGTGGAACTTCGCGTGCACCAGAACCTCTTGTCGCTGGGCGGCAAGCTTGCCGATGTGCAGCGCGTGTATTCACATCCGCAGTCGCTGCAGCAGTGCCAGGCGTGGTTGCGCATCAACCTGCCCAAGGCCGAGCGCATTGCCGTTTCCAGCAACGCGGAAGCCGCGCGCATGGCCCGTGGCGACGAAGCAGCGGCGGCGATCGCCGGCGAGACGGCCGCGCGCGTCTATGGCCTGAAGACCATCGCAGGTCCCATCGAGGACCGCGCCGACAACACCACGCGTTTCCTGGTGATCGGCCGCGGCATCTTCCCGCCGTCGGGCAACGACCGAACCTCGCTATTGGTGAGCGTGCGCGACAAGCCCGGCGCGCTGTACGACATCCTGCGTCCGCTGGCCGAGCGTGGCATCAGCATGAACCGCATCGAGTCACGCCCCTCGCACACGGGCAAATGGCAGTACGCGTTCTTCATCGACATCAGCGGCCATGTCGAGGACGAAGGCATCCAGGAAGCGCTGAAGGACATGGAACCCGCCGCTGCCGATGTGCGCGTGTTGGGCGCCTATCCGGTGGCCTTGCCGTGAGTTTCGACGCAACCTTGCTTGCCAATGCCGCCGTGTCGGCACTGCGTGCCTACGATCCCGGGCACGATTTGCCGACCTTGAGGCAGCGGTTCGGTGCTGCGTTGTCGGAACTTGGTTCCAACGAAAATCCACTCGGCCCCAGTCCGGCGGCGATTGCCGCTGCACGCGAAGCGGTGGGGACGATGTGGCGGTATCCGGATCCGGTCGGTGCTTCGCTCAAGCGGGTGCTGGCCGATCGTCTGGGCGTGGAAACCTGCCAACTGGTGCTGGGCAACGGCTCGCATGAGCTCTTGATGCTGTTGGCGCAATGCTTTGCCGATGCTGCGCACTCGGTGGTGTATTCGCAATTTGGGTTTGCCGTGTTTCCCATCGCCACCGCGGCGGCGGGCGCACAGGGCATTGCGGTGCCCGCATTGCCGTCCGACCACCCCGAGGCGCCTTTCGGCCACGACCTGGATGCCATGGCCGCGGCGATCCGCACCGACACGCGGCTGGTGTACCTGGCCAACCCGAACAATCCGACGGGAAGCTCCTTCGGCGACGCCGAGCTCGAGGCTTTCATGGCCTGCGTACCGGGTCATGTGATCGTGGTGGTGGACGAGGCGTATCACGAGTATGTCGACCGTCCCGGGCTTTCCACGGCGATGCACCTGCTCGACCGGTATCGCAACCTGGTCGTCACGCGTACCTTCTCCAAGGCCTACGCGCTGGCGGGCCTGCGCACGGGCTACCTTGCCGCTGACGCGTCCATCGCCGCGGTGCTTGAACGTCTTCGTGAGTCGTTCAACGTCAACGGCATTGCCCTGGCTGCCGCCGAAGCCGCGCTTGGCGACGAAGCCCACTTAGGCCGTGTGCGTGATACCAACGCAAGCGACCGCGCGTGGCTTGCCGGGGAACTCGTAGCGCGCGGCCTGCGCGTGTTTCCTTCGCAGACCAACTTCCTGCTGGTGGACATCGGCGGTGATGCCAGCGCCCTGGAGGCCCGCCTGTTCGCCGCCGGTGTGATCGTGCGGCCCATGGGAGGCTATGGACTTGGGCAGACGGTGCGCATCAGCATCGGTAGCCGCGGGGAATTGGATCGCCTGTTGGAGCACCTGAAGTGACCTCGATCGACTGGACCAGCCGTCCGGTGCATGCGCCGCTCAAGGGTGAGCTCACCATTCCTGGCGATAAATCGGTTTCCCACCGCGCGATGATGTTCGCCGGATTGGCCGATGGCACATCCACCGTCCGCGGGTTCCTCGAAGGCGAGGACACGCGTGCCACGGCGAAGATGTTCGCAAGCATGGGCGTGCTCATGGAAACGCCCATGCCTGGCGTGCGCATTGTGCACGGTGTGGGGATCGACGGCTTGCGTGCCAGTGACGGTGCCCTTGATTGCGGCAACGCCGGTACCGGCATGCGGCTGATGGCCGGTGTGCTGGCCGGGCAGGCGTTTGACTCCACCCTGGTGGGCGATGCGTCGCTGTCCTCGCGGCCCATGCGCCGCGTCACCGACCCGCTGGCAAGCATGGGTGCGCGCATCGATACCCACGATGGCAAGCCACCGCTGCGGGTCCATGGCGGGGCGAAGCTCAAGGGCATCCGCTATAAGCCGCCGGTGGCCAGTGCCCAGGTGAAATCCGCAGTGCTGCTGGCGGGGCTTTATGCCGATGGCGAAACCTGCGTGATCGAGCAGCATCCCACGCGCGACTACACCGAACGCATGCTGGCCGCTTTCGGCTGGCCGATCGAGTTTTCCCCCGGGAAGGCGACGCTTGCCGGCGGTCATCGCCTGCGCGCCACCGACATCGACGTGCCGGCGGATTTTTCATCCGCCGCGTTCTTCGTCGTCGCCGCATCCATTGTGCCTGGCTCCGCCTTGCGCCTGCATTCGGTGGGCCTGAACCCCCGGCGCACGGGCCTGCTCGAGGCGTTGCGCCTGATGGGCGCGGATATCGTCATCGAAAACCGCCGGGAAAGCGGCGGGGAGCCAGTGGGCGATCTCATCGTCCGCTACGCTAGGCTCCAGGGAGCCGTGATCCCGGAGGCCGTGGTGCCCGACATGATCGATGAATTCCCGGCCTTGTTCGTTGCGGCGGCGATGGCCGATGGCCCGACCACGATTTCCGGTGCTGCCGAATTACGGGTGAAGGAATCCGATCGCCTCGCTGCCATGGCGACCGGCTTGCGCATCCTTGGGATCAGGGTGGATGAAACACCCGACGGCGCCACCATCCATGGCGGGCGCCTTGGCGGGGGCCGAGTGGAAGCGGTGGGCGACCATCGCATCGCCATGAGCTTTGTGCTGGCGGGATTGGTGGCATCGGCACCGGTCACCATCGGCGATTGCGAGAATGTCGCCACGTCGTTTCCGAACTTCATGGATCTTGCGCGCGAGTGCGGCTTCAACCTGGCACAGGTGCCTTGACGATGGTCGACTTCCCGTTCGTGGTGGTCATTCCCGCGCGCTATGCCTCCACCCGGCTGCCGGGCAAACCGCTGGCGAATATCGCCGGCGAGCCGATGGTCAGGCACGTGGCGCGCCGTGCGTTGCAGGCCGGGGCAGGGCAGGTGGCGGTGGCGATCGATGATGAACGCGTGGGCCAGGCATTGCAGGGGCTGCCAGTCACGGTTTGCATGACCCGCATCGACCACGCCTCCGGCAGCGACCGCATCGCCGAATGCGTCGACCAGCTCGGCTGGGCCGATGACACGATCGTGGTGAACCTGCAGGGTGACGAGCCCTTTGCGCCCATTGCCGGGATCCAGGCGGTGGCCCGGGCCCTGGCCCTGGACGATGCGCCGGTGGCCACCCTTGCCACGCCGGTGACCTCGGTGGAGGAATTGTTCGACCCCAACGCGGTGAAGCTGGTGCGTGGTGCCGACGGCCGCGCGCTGTATTTCAGCCGCGCGCCGCTGCCCTGGGCCCGCGATGCCTTCGCAGGCGGGCGTGATGCCTTGCCGGCCGATATTCCCTTCCTGCGGCATATCGGCATCTACGCCTATCGCGCGCGCTTCCTGCGGGCGTACGCGAACCTGCCGCAGACCCCGCTGGAGCAAGCCGAATCGCTCGAGCAGCTTCGCGTGCTGGAAAACGGCCATGCCATTGCCGTGCGGCTGTCCCCCGAGGCCTTCCCGCCCGGCATCGATACCCCGGCCGACCTCGAGCGCGCCCATCGCTTCCTTGCCGGGGGTTGAGGTCCAAACTCCGCGCTTAAGGAAAGTCGTTCCCGGACAGGGTAAAATGGGCCATGGAGCCTGCATCGCATCCGCCGTTCGACGGCAAGGCCTTCGTCCGCACCCTGACTACCTCGGCCGGCGTCTACCGCTACTTCGACGCCGATAACGAGTTGTTGTACGTGGGCAAGGCGGCGAACCTCAAGAAACGCGTGGGCAACTATTTCCTGAAGCCCCGCATGGAGCCGCGCATCGCGGCCATGGTGTCGCAGATCGCCCACGTCGAGGTCACGCTCACGCGTACCGCGGGTGAAGCGCTGTTGCTTGAATCGCAACTGATCAAGTCGCTCAAGCCGCGCTACAACATCATGTTGCGCGACGACAAGAGCTACCCGTACATCTATCTTTCCGCCGGCGAAGACTACCCGCGCCTGGCCTTCCATCGCGGCGGCAAGACCGGCCAGGGCAAGTATTTCGGTCCCTATCCGAGCACCTTCGCAGTCAGGGAGAGCCTGAACCTGATGCAGAAGCTGTTTCACGTGCGCCAGTGCGAGGACAGCTATTTCCGCAACCGTTCGCGCCCATGCCTCCAGCACCAGATCGGCCGTTGCAGTGCGCCCTGCGTCAAGCTGATCAGCGTGGACGACTACCAGGTTGATGTGCGCCATGCGCAGATGTTCCTGGAGGGTCGCAGCAGCACGGTGATCGACGAACTGGCCGGATCGATGGAAAAGGCGGCCACGGCATTGAAGTTCGAACGCGCAGCCCAACTGCGTGACCAGGTGGCGGCGTTGCGCCGCCTGCATGCCCAGCACTTCGTGCAGGGCGCCAGCGCGGACATGGACGTGATCGCCTGCCGGGTGGAAGGCGGGATCGCTTGTGTCAGCGTTTTGTTTTTCCGTGATGGCGTGAGCCTGGGTTCGCGCGATTTCTTCCCGCGCCTGCCGATCGATGCCACCACCGCGGATATCGTCGAGCAATTCATTGCCCAGTATTACCTCGAGCGGCAGGTGCCGCGCGAATTGATCCTGGACGTCGCCCTGGAAGATCCTGACACGCTTGCCCAGGTACTGGCCGACCATGCAGGCCATGGCGTATCGATCAAGTCGAGCGTACGCGGCGAGCGTGCGCGTTTCGTCGAGATGGCCGAGCGTAATGCCGTTGCCGCGCTCACCTCCCGCCTGGCCAGCCGGCAGACACTGGGTGTGCGCTTCGACGACCTGCAGAAGCTGCTGGGCCTGGACGCGCCGCCGCGGCGCATCGAATGCTTCGACATCAGCCACACCATGGGTGAGGCCACGGTGGCGTCATGCGTGGTCTTCGGACCGGAAGGCGCCGAAAAATCGCATTATCGCCGCTTCAACATCACCGGCATTACCCCGGGCGACGACTACGCCGCCATGCACCAGGCGCTCACCCGGCGCTTCCGCAAGGTGGTCGAGGGCGGCGTGCGGCCGGATATCCTGCTGATCGACGGTGGCGCGGGGCAGGTGGCCCAGGCGATGGAGGTGCTCGCATCGCTCGATGTCCGTGACATCCGCGTGGTGGGCGTGGCCAAGGGTCCCGGCCGGCGCGCTGGAGAGGAAACATTGATCCTTGCCGAGAGCGGGCGTGAATTGCACCCGGGCCATGCGTCGCCGGCGCTGCACCTGGTGGCGGCGGTGCGCGACGAAGCACATCGCTTTGCCATCACCAGCCATCGCAAACGGCGCGAGGCGGCCCGCGAACGCAGCACGCTGGAAGACGTGCCCGGCGTGGGTGCCCGCCGCCGCTCGGCCCTGCTCAAGGCCTTCGGCGGCCTGTCGGGCGTGGAGGCCGCCGGCGTTGAGGAACTGACCCAGGTCAAGGGCATCGATCGCAGCCTCGCCGAACGCATTTACGCCACCCTGCATCCCTAACTACCCCCGGTGATGTGAGACACTCACCACCTGTCATCCGGAACTGTCCATGCGCATCAACCTGCCGACCTGGCTCACCCTTTTCCGGGTCATGTTGCTTCCGGTGATGGTCATCGTGTTCTACCTGCCGTTCCGCGGCCACAACCTCACTGCCGCGGTGGTTTTCCTGCTGGCCGGCTTTACCGACTGGCTCGATGGCTATCTTGCGCGCCGGCTCAACCAGACGTCCGCCTTCGGTGCCTTCCTGGACCCTGTTGCCGACAAGCTGATGGTGGCGGTCACGCTGTTCCTGCTGGTGGAATCCCATCGCAGCTCCACCGATGGCCCGCTGGGGAATTGGTCGGGCATCCTGATGGCGGTGACCGCCGCGATCATCGTCGGCCGCGAGATCAGCGTGTCGGCGCTGCGCGAATGGATGGCGCAGATCGGCGAGCACGGCAAGGTCAAGGTGGCCTTCATCGGCAAGGTCAAGACGCTGGCGCAGATCATCGCCCTGGTGGTGTTGCTGCTGCAGCACGATGCGGAAACCTTGCGGCTGTACCACATCGGCGAGGCCTTGCTGGTGGTCGCCGGCGTGCTGACCATCTGGTCGGGCCTGGGCTACCTGCGCGCGGCGTGGCCGAGCCTGCGCGACGACCGCCGCGCCCGCGAAGACACCTGAAAAAGTTGCTGCAAGATGGTTGACACATGGTCGCTTTCCTCTAGAATAGCGGGACTTCGACGCGGGAATAGCTCAGTTGGTAGAGCACGACCTTGCCAAGGTCGGGGTCGCGAGTTCGAGTCTCGTTTCCCGCTCCATATTCGAATCAAAACCTCGGGTCCCCGGGGTTTTGTTTTTTAAAGGCCGTGAGGATACCCTCTCGGCGATGCGCAACAGCGATGGCCTGGTGGCAGAGTGGTCATGCAGCGGACTGCAAATCCGCGTACGCCGGTTCGATTCCGACCCAGGCCTCCATCGCTCGATTCAAAGGCGCTCCAGCGTATGCTGGATGCGCCTTCTTTTTTGGCCCGGATGGCGAAACTGGTAAACGCAAGGGACTTAAAATCCCTCAGTCGAAAGACTTTGTCGGTTCGATTCCGACTCCGGGCACACACCATGGGCAGCGGCCCATCCAGGGACTGTCACGACGTTTGTCATATCGTTCGTAAGCATTCGACGTCGGATTGGCGTATTAACCCGTCAAAGTCCGAAATGTTTGTAGGATAAACGTTGTCATCGATACGGAACGATCCGGCTCAGCCGTGATCTTGATTTCCAATGATTACCGCAGGACGTAATCCGATGGGGAGAAAGTTAGAATTCCTTGCCTTGTTTTACTTGGTTGCTCATTTGGCTATCGAGAAAACGCTTTCAGCTTGCAAGGGATCAATGATTGCGCAGTGGCGCAGCTTCAGCGGAATCTGGCATTGTAGGTTCGTGAGCCGGATCCACCCATGATCCGCGTTGCCGCATCAGGGACGAAGCATCCAGGAAGGATTTCATGATCAACATCATTCTCATCGACGATCACGAGCTGGTACGCACCGGCTTCAAGATGATCCTGCAACAACAGCCGGACATGCGCGTACAGGGCGAGGCCGGTACCGCGGAGGAAGGTTTGCGGCTGATTCGCAACCTTCAGCCCGAGATCGCCCTGGTCGATGTCCACATGCCGGGCATGAGTGGCGTGGAACTGACCGAGCGGGTCATCCGTGCCAAGCTCCGCACCCACGTGGTGATCCTGACGGTCGTTGATGACGCGCGCTTCCCCAAGCGCCTGCTCGACGCCGGGGCGCTGGGCTACCTCACCAAGGGCTGTTCGGCCGCCGAGCTCCTGGCTGCCATCCGTCAGGTCGCGCAGGGGCGCCGCTATCTCGCACCCGCCGTGGCGCAGCAGCTTGCCCTGGCCACGCTCGATGGTACCGATTCACCGTTCGATGCCCTTTCCAGCCGCGAGATGGAAGTAGCGATGATGCTGGTGCGCGGCATGCCGCTCACGGCCATTGGCGAGCGGTTGAATCTCAGTCCGAAGACAGTCAGCACCTACAAGCAGCGATTGATGGAAAAGCTGCGTGTCGATCACATCGTGGGGCTTGCCCACATGATGACGGTGCATTCACTGCTCGACACCAGCAATCATCATGTAGGGAGCTAGTCGCCCGGTTCATCCGGAGGGACAAAAAAAAACCCGCCAGTTGGCGGGTTTTTTTGTGTGTTGGCAGGCCGTTAGTGGCGGTGGTCGTCGCCCTGGGCACGGGGAAGTGGCGGTTCCTCGCCTTTGTCCTCGGTGTCATCGGCGTCTTCCCCGGCGCGGGGCTCTGGCATCGGCGTGGGTTGTGCGGCGTGGGCCGGCGTGCTGGCCGTCGATGGTGCGGCGTGCTTGTTGTCGTCAGTGTCGACGGCAGCTGCCGCGGAGCGGCCGAGCAGGTCGCCCTGCCTTGGGCTGATCCACGGCGTCGAGGAAGCAGGCGCTGCGGCAGCATCGTCGGTAAGCGGCGAGACGGTGGGTTCCGCGGCAGCATGCGTGTCAACGGGCGCAGGGGTAGCCGGTGCTGGGGCCGCCACTGGCGCAGGAACGGCAACCGGCACGTGCGCGACAACCGGCGTCGTCGCAGCGACGGGGGCGGCCGGAGTAACCGGTGCCGGCGCAACGACTGGTGCGGGTGCAGCGACAGGTTCAGGTGTCGGCTCCGGGATACGCGCGGCCAGTGCCGCGGCGTCCACGTCGGCGACTGTGCGGTCTCTGTGTTCGCGGGCTTCGATCACATCCGGCTTGGCTACCTCGGCGTGCGCTACCACCGGTGTGGACACGACGGTCTCCGATCGGTCATGCGTGGCCTCGGCGATCGGCGAGGGGGCATGGGCCATGGGGACGGAACCATCGTGGGCCGCGGCGATGCCGCGTTCCGGTGCCGCCACGGGGGGCAGATCCGGCAGCGGCGGCAAGGGTGGCAGGTTGAAGGCGTTCGTCGAATGGTGCTGCGGAGTCGGCTCCGCCACGGGCAGCGGTGCGTCATCGGCAGCCTGCCGCACGGGCGTTGGCCGGATGTCGGCGTGGGTCGGGCGTTCGACGACGGGCGCGGCTTCCAGCGCCGGCTCATCGGCACGGGGCGCGCGGGCGGCGGTCTCTTCCACGGCAACGGCCGGCGCGGCAACGATCTCGTCGTCACCGTCGGTATCGTCATCGCCAAGGTCGGCATCGAGTGCACCGGCGACGCCGCCGGCCTGGGTGTCGTCCTGGCGACGGCGGCGGCGACCGCCACGGCGACCACGACGACGGCGCTGGCCGCCCTCGGTGTCCTTTGCATCTTCGGAGCCCGGCGGCGCCTGCGCGGTCGCCACATCCTGGGTGACCAGGGTGTCGCCGGCTTCCTGCACCGGGGTCGGGGCGACCTTCAGCTGGATGTCTTCCGCGCTGCCTGGCGCCGCGGGCTTGTCGCCACGGGGCTGACGGGGCTGCTGCGCCGGACGCTCGGCCTTCTCGGTGGCGGCCTGCTGCTTGCGTGGATCGTCCTTGGGACCTTCCATCGGACCCTGGCGGCCGGCGTTGTTGCCGCGACCACCGGCCTGCGGCTGACGGCCCTCACGGGCCGGGGCGGCATCGGGCCGGGGCTGCTGTTTGTTGCGGCCTTGCTGCTGGGGCTGCTGGCGGCCGGCGTTGGCAGCGGAGGCGTCCTTGGTGCCGCCGCCTTCGCGACGCGGCTGCTGGCGCTGACCGCCACCGCTCTGGCGATTGCCGCCCTGGCCACCGCGACCGTCACGGCGTTCGGAGCCCTGGCGGCTGCCGCGCTCACCACGTTCGCCGCGCGCCTGGCGTGCTTCGGGCTGGGGCTGGGCAGGTGCCGAGGGGGCCGGGCGGAACCAGCTGAGGATGCGGGAAAGTACGCCGCCACCAGTGGCCGCTACCTGCGTGGAAGCACGTGGCGCAACCTGACGTGGCGCGGGCGCCGCCGGGGCGGAAGCGGCTTCGGCCAGGTCGTCGCGCACGGGTGCCGGCGTTGCCGGGACCACGCCGCTGACCAGTGGCTGTTCGCCGCTGCCGAGCGCCTGGCCCATCTTGGGCAGAGCCGCGGCTTCGACGGTGACGGTACGTTCGTAGCTGGGCTTGCTGTGCTCGCCCATATCCGCCTCGCGGATGCGCTGGATCTCGATGTGCGGGGTTTCGAGCTGTTCGTCGGCCACCACCACCACGTGCACGCTGTGGCGCAGTTCGATTTCGACGATCGAGGCGCGCTTTTCGTTCAGCATGAAGTTGGCCACCGCTGCCGGCGCCTGCACCAGCACCTGGCCGGTGTTTTCCTTCATGGCGTGTTCTTCGATCAGGCGCAGGGTGCTGAGCGCCAGCGACTCTACGCTGCGGATGTGGCCGTGGCCCTCGCAGCGCGGACAGACGATCTGGGTGGCTTCGCCCAGGCTCGGGCGCAGGCGCTGGCGGGACATTTCCAGCAGGCCGAAGCGCGAGATGCGGCCGATCTGGACGCGGGCGCGGTCGTTCTTCAGGGCGTCCTTGAGCTTTTCTTCCACCTCGCGCTGGTGGCGCGGGCTGTCCATGTCGATGAAGTCGATGACGATCAGGCCGCCGGCGTCGCGGATGCGCAGCTGGCGGGCGATTTCCACCGCCGCTTCGCAGTTGGTGTTGAACGCCGTTTCCTCGATGTCCGAACCCTTGGTGGCCTTGGAGGAGTTGATGTCCACGGCGGTCAGGGCTTCGGTCTGGTCGATGACGATGGAGCCGCCGGAGGGCAGGCGCACGCTGCGGGCGAAGATGTTCTCGATCTGGGTTTCGATCTGGTAGCGCGAGAACAGCGGGGTGGGGTCCTGGTAGAGCTTGAGCTTGCGCAGGTTGTTGGGCATCACCTGCTGGACGAACTCGCGCGCATCGTTGAAGAGGGATTCCTCGTCGATGAGGATCTCGCCGATGTCGTTGCGCAGGTAGTCGCGAAGCGCCCGGATGAAAAGCTTCGATTCCTGGTAGATCAGGAAGGGGGCCTTCTGGCTGCTGGCGGCGGCGGAGACGGCCTTCCATAGCTGCAGGAGGTAGTCCAGGTCCCACTGGAGCTCTTCGGCGTCGCGGCCCATGCCGGCGGTGCGCACGATCAGGCCCACGTCGTCGGGGACGCTGAGGTGGTCCATGGCCTCTTTCAGGGCCTGGCGGTCCTCGCCCTCGATGCGGCGGGAGACGCCGCCGGCACGGGGGTTGTTGGGCATCAGCACCATGTAGCGGCCGGCCAGGCTGATGAACGTGGTGAGGGCAGCGCCCTTGTTGCCGCGTTCTTCCTTCTCGACCTGGACGATGATTTCCTGGCCTTCGCGCAGGAGGTCGCGGATGTTGGACTTGCCCTCTGCCTGGGGGTTGAAATACTCCCGGGCAATTTCCTTCAGGGGCAGGAAGCCATGGCGCTCGGCGCCGTAGTCGATGAAGCAGGCTTCCAGGGAGGGCTCGACCCGCGTGATGCGGCCCTTGTAAATATTGGCTTTTTTCTGTTCGCGGGAGGGGATCTCGATGTCGAGATCGTAAAGGTTCTGGCCATCGACGATGGCCACACGCAACTCTTCACGCTGAGTCGCGTTGATCAACATACGTTTCATTGTGGGTTCCTTGGCTTGCCGCGCGTCGCGTGCCTCGGTGGCGCCACATGGCGGCCTGCCGGGGATCGCGCCGCAGCGGTAAAGCGGCAAAAGTCCGGGGCCGTCGCTGGCTCCGGCGTGATTCTTGGCATTTCGCGCCAACGCAGATCTAAGCCCGTACCCGACAAGGCACCGGACAACCGCGACCCGAACCGTTACGATGAAAGGGAATGGCGACCGGCCGCCTGACTGATGGCCTGCCGACGCAATCCTCGCCGGCGTGACGGGCGGGCGTATTGCCTCCGGGGCAAGCCCTTCGGCGCTACGTAGCGCTGGTCGAGTATCCTATCTAATTCGGATTTTTTCAATGCAGACGGTAACTTCCCAAGACGGCTCGCACGGCGTGCGACAGCTGGAGGTCGGCGCGGAGCGCGATGGCCAGCGTATCGACAATGCCTTGGCGACGATCCTCAAAGGGGTCCCGAAGAGCCTGATCTACCGCATCCTGCGCACCGGCCAGGTGCGCGTGAACGGCAAGCGCGCCAAGCCCGATACCCGCCTGGTGGCCGGCGACATGCTGCGCATTCCCCCCGTTCGCGTGGCCGAAAGGGAGTCGAGCGAGGCCCCGGCCGGGCAGGTGGCCGAGGTCGCCGATGCCGTGATCTTCGAGGACAAGCACTTCCTGGTGATCGACAAGCCGCCCGGGGTGGCAAGCCACGGCGGCAGCGGGGTAAGCCACGGCGCCATCGAACTGCTGCGCGCCGCCCGGCCGAAGGAATCCCTCGAACTGGTCCACCGCCTGGACCGCGATACCAGCGGCGTACTGGTGTTTTCCCGTACCCGGCCTGCGCTGACGGGCCTGCAGGCCCTGATCCGCGAGGGCGAAGTGACCAAGCAGTACCTGTGCCTGATGACCGGCGCGCCCTCGCGGGCGAAGTTCGACGTCAACGCGCCGCTGCAGAAATCGATCCTCCAGGGCGGAGAACGGATGGTAAGAGTGTCCGATAAAGGCAAGCCATCGCTCACTTTTTTCCGCGAAGTCGAGCAATACCCAGGCGCACGGCTGATGGAAGCGACCCTGGGCACCGGACGGACGCACCAGATCCGCGTTCACGCGGCACACGTGGGGCATCCGCTGGCGGGCGATCCGAAATACGGCGATGCCGAGGCCAACCAGCGCTTCCGCAAGCAGGGCCTGAAGCGAATGTTCCTGCATGCCTCGCTCATGTCGTTCGAACTGGACGGCCGGGCCTACGCGTTCTCAGCCCCCCTTCCGGACGAACTGAAGGACTTCCTGGACAAGCTCCGCGGCCGGCCTAGAGGAAAAACCGCGCGCTGACTTCCAGCGACCGGAGGTACGAGCTACCGGCGAGCCCTGCCTCGAGCACCAGGGCACAGGCGGCGTGGGCCACCGCGATCGGTACCAGCGTCCGCCCGCGGTAGTAGCACCAGGCCCACCACAGCTCGGCGATGAAGCACATCTGCATCAGCGCCCCGTTGGGCGTGTGCAGCAGGGCGAAAGCCAACGCGGTGACGAACATCGCCGCTGCGGGCGGCAGCAGCCGGTGCAGGCGCCGGCCCACAAGCTGGAGCAGCAGCCACTGCTGGACGAACGCCCAGGCAATGTAGGTGAGCACCCGCAACTGGTCCGGCGCGGTCCAATTGCGCTCGGCTCCCATTGCCAGCACGATGGCCACCGGTAGCAGCAGGAAGGGCGTGAGCCATCGTTCGGCACCGGTGGCTAGCCGCAATCCGTAGGGTGCATGCCGGTCGCGCCAGGCCAGCAAGGCCCCGAAGGCGAGTGCCGCGACGCAGGCGACGGCGGGCAAGGGAATGTCGGCCGTGCCGAAATGGAGCCCCGCCACCAGCCACAAGGGACCTGCCAGTAGCCCCGCGGTTTCAATGCCGGCGCGCAGTCCCGGCCGCGTGGGTGGGCGGCGCCAGAGCCAGATCAGGGCCAGCACGTAGAAGATGACCAGGACGGCCGCCAGCCGCTGGCTGGCCCAGGCGGGCAGGCCCGGATGCGGTGCGCCGCTGCCGACGATGGCGGCCGGGATGGCGTCGCGGGCACGGTCGCGCCAGTGCAGGAGGTTTTCCGCGCGCTGGCTTGCCGTCGGTACCAGCCAGGGGATCTGCCTGGAGTCCAGGCGGCTGGCGGCATCGATCCATGCGCCCAGCGAATGGGTGCGTGGCGGCGTGCCTGGCGTGGGCCGGGCGACGGGTGCCATCGGTTCGAGCGACGCGCCGGAGAAAACCACGGCCTTTCCCGGCTGCAATTGCAGGCGCAGCCGAAGCATCGCCGCCCGCGTCGGTGGCACCGATGGATGCCCGTCGGCCGACCAGTTGAGCGATGGTGTGTCCAGCGCCAGGTCCGTCGAGCCGAGAACGGCGTCGCTGACAAACGCAGGACCGTCCAGGCGCTCGCGCACCACCAATTGCACCGATACCGGCGCCTCGGGCTTCATCAGGATATGCAGCCGGCCCGCGTGCGTCAGGTCGGCCGTCCGTGCCAGCGGCAGCCCCATCTCGAAAGGCGAGCTCTCTTCGCTGCGCAGCACCAGGCCGTCGGGGCTCGTCGCCTGGCTGACTTCGCCGAAGACGCGGCCGGCGACGAGGTCTTCGGGACGGCGGATGGTCCAGTGCCAGGGCGACGCCTGGCGGCTCCAGCTGGCGGCGTCGGCCTGGGCCGTTTGCGCCAGTTCCCGCCAGGTCAGCCAGGTCGAAAGCCCCGGCAGCAGGGTGAGCGCCAGGGCCGCGGCCCCAAGGAACACGGCGGCCGCCAGGACGCGACGCGAGGTCGAGCCCATGTCAACCGGCGAGCAGGCGTTCGACGCGGGCCGCGCAGATGAAATCGTTCAGTGACAGGCCGCCCACGTCGTGGGTGGACCACAGCAGCCTGCAATGCCCGTAGCCGGCTTCCAGGTCCGGATGGTGGTCCTGCGTGTTGGCCATGAAACCCACCGCATTGATGAAGCCCAGGGTGTGGTGGAAGTCCTTGAAACGGAAATCCTTGACGATGGCCTTGCCATCGGCAGTCTTCTGCCAGCCGGGCAGGTCGGCAAGGTACGTGGATACCGCCTTGTCGTCGAGCGCGTCGGCGGCACCCTTGCGCGGCTGGCAGGAGGCTTCGGCGAGCTGGGTGATCGACATGGAGGTTCCCGATTGGCTAGTGAGGCGCAAAGGGTCGAAGGTCGGCCGTGAAAAGTAAAGCACTTACCATGTGCGCCCGGATCGAATCCGTACTAAAATGGTCGGGTATCCCCGCCGGCTCCCCACGGCGGCACGGAGTTCCCATGATCGACATCACCGAACGCGCGCAGGGCCATTTCCGCCGGCTCATTGCGCAGCAGGACATCGAAGGCCTCGGCATCCGCTTGCGCGTGGTCGATGCAGGCAGCCCTTCGGCCACCTGCGACCTGGAATTTTGCGAACCTTCCGAGCTTACCGGCGATGAATGGACCGTCGAGTGCGAGGGTTTCCATCTTTACGTGGAAGGTGAAAGCGTGCGCTGGCTTGATCCTGCCAGCATCGATTTCGAAACCAACGCCACGGGCGGCCAGTTGAACATCCGCGCTCCCCGCATCAAGGGCGAGATGCCCGGCGAGGGCGCAGGGCTGGTCGAGCGCGTGCAGTACGTGGTGGCCACCGAGATCAACCCGATGGTGGCCTCGCACGGCGGCCGTATCAGCCTGAAGGAAGTCACCGCCGAGGGCGTAGTGGTGTTGCAGTTCGGCGGCGGTTGCCACGGCTGCGGCATGGTGGACGTCACCCTGAAACAGGGCGTGGAGAAAACCCTGCGCGAGCGGGTGCCGGAGGTGACCGAAGTGCGCGACGCCACCGACCACGCATCAGGCGAAAATCCCTACTACGCAGGTTCGGCGAAGGGCGCTTCAGCGGCTGTGTGATCACGCCCGCCGCCGCGATGCCGGCGACGCGCCATAAAAAAACCCGCCTTCGAGGCGGGTTTTTCTTAAGGGCCTGCCAGTGCGCTTACTGCGCGCCCTGGATATGGTTGTGCAGGTCGTCAAGCTTGGTCGGCAACGAGCCGAAGTAGGCCGAGACATCGTTGATGTCTTCGTCCGACAGCTGGGCGGCGAAGCCCTTCATGATGGCATTGCCGCGGCGGCCATCCTTGTATTCGTGCAGGGCCATGGCGAGGTAGTCGGCGTACTGGCCGGCCAGGCGGGGGTATTGCGGATCGACGGAATTGCCATCCTGGCCGTGGCAGGCCACGCAGGTGGCGACTTTCGCCTTGCCCTTCTCAATGTCACCGGCGGCAAACGCCTGGACGGAAACGGCGAGGGCAACGCCAGCGACGAGCAGACTGATCGAACGATTCATGCTTGGGTCCTTGGCGCTTTACTTTTTGGTGATGCTGGAAAGGTAGGCTGCGATGTCCTCGATTTCCTGGTCGGACATGCTCTGCGCCTGGGCGCCCATGGTCGGGTGCTTGCGGTCGCCGGACTTGTATTCGTGCAGCGCGCTGATGATGTACTGCTCGTTCTGGCCGGCGATCCGCGGCACGTGATAGGTGGGGTAGACGTTCTCGTAGCCGGGAACACCATGGCAGCCGGCACACGTGTACACCAGGCTGCGGCCGTTGGCCTTGTCGCCCGCGGCATGCGCGGAGCCGGCCGCCAGGAGGGCGACCGTCACGGCCAGGCCAAGCACTTGCAATCGCTTCATAGGGATTCCCGTCAGACCGGCCTGCGACCGGGATTAAAAACCCGTTGATTATAGGGGGCGGTCCGGATAACCGACAATCCTTAGTTTTCTACAGTAGCGACTTGACGATGTGGAACCCGGCAAGGTACTCCCCGGCCAGGGTGCCGAGGCTGACGAAGAAGAAATTCAAAAGTGTCCGCGCCACGCGGTTGGTCCACCAGCCCTTCCAGTGCGACACATCGTTGGCCAGTGTCTCGAAATCGCCTACGCGAGGCTTGCGCACCCAGGCTTCGGTCATGGCGCTGATGCCGCCGGCGGGAATGCCTGGGCGAAAGGGCTTGAGCGGTGCGGCGATGAAGGCGGCCAGTGCGCTCAAGGGATGCCCCCCTGCGGCAAAAGCGCCCACCGCGGCCAGGCAACCGGTGAAAAGGATCCAGCTGCGCAGCGCGGCAAAGCCCACGGCGGTATTGCGGGTGAAGGCGTAGGCAATCAACCCGAATACGGCCAGCACCAGGCCCACGGCAAGATATTTCGGCCAACGCGCCGCAGACGGCACGACGGCGAGTTCATCGGCAAGCGTGGTGGGATCTTGCTGCTGGCTCCCTAGTTGTTCGACCAATCCCTTCAGGTGACCGGCGCCGATCACCACCAGTACGCGTTGCACGCCGGGCGCCCGCATGGCCGCTTCGCGCAGGCGGGCGGCCATGTATTCATCCCGTTCGCCGATCAGCGCGCGATACAGCGGCTGCGATCCCTTGGCGAAATCGCTGAAGGCGCTTTCCAGGATATCGTTCTGCTTGAGGTTTTCGATGTCCTCTTCAGCGATGTCGTCCTTGTCGAAGACACTGGCCAAGAGGCCGCCCATCAGGCCGAAACGCTGCCAGAAGCCGACGCTGCGCCAGGCGCGCTTGAGCGTGGTGCCCACTTCGCGATCCACCAGCCACACCGGCAGGTTGCGTGCGTGCCCGCCTTCCATGGCCGCTTTCATCTCAGCGCCGGGCTCGATGCCGTAGCGCGAAGCCATGCGGCGCTGGAACGAAGACAGCACCAGGCTCGCGGCAACCATGCCGGCCTTGCCCTGGCGGATCACCTGGAACAGGTCCATGCGCTTGAAGGCTTCCGGGTCGCGCACGCTGGCCGCGCGGCTCTCGCACAACTCGATGGCCACGGCATCGAAGCTCTCGTGCGCCAGCAGGGCTTGAACTGCCTCCACCGAGGCGCGCGATACATGCGCGGTGCCCAGCAGTACGTACTGCACGCCGTCGCGTGTGATCCGTTCGATCGGCTGGCCGTCGAGCGCAGCGGGCAGGATGGCTGCGGGTTCGGGGATGGTCATCGGCGGCCTTAGTCGCGGAAACGCTTGGTGAGGTCGCCATAGGCGTCGATGCGGCGGTCGCGCAGGAACGGCCAGATGCGGCGGACGTTTTCGCTGCGTTCCATGTCGATGTCCACCACCAGCAACTCACGCCCCTCGGCGCGGGCCTGGGCCAGGAATTCGCCCTGGGGGCCGGCGACGAAGCTTGAGCCCCAGAACTGGATGCCGTTGCCGACTTTGGCCGTGTCCGGTTCAAAGCCCGTGCGGTTGACTGCCAGCAGCGGCAAGCCATTGGCTACCGCATGGCCGCGCTGCACGGTGATCCACGCTTCGCGCTGGCGGGATTTTTCAACGTCGTCGTCGTTCGGATCCCAGCCGATGGCGGTGGGATAGAGCAGTAGCTCGGCGCCTGCCAGCGCCATCAGGCGTGCAGCTTCCGGATACCACTGGTCCCAGCACACCAGCACGCCCAGCTTGCCGACGGAGGTTTCGATCGGATCGAAACCGAGGTCGCCCGGGGTGAAGTAGAATTTCTCGTAGAAGCCCGGGTCGTCGGGGATGTGCATCTTGCGATAGCGGCCGGCGATCTCGGACGAACGATCGAACACCACCGCGGTGTTGTGGTACAGGCCCGCGGCACGCTTTTCGAAGATCGACGCCACCACCACGAGCTTCAGTTCCCCGGCGAGCTTGCCGATGCGATCGGTGCCGGGACCGGGGATCGTTTCGGCCAGGTCAAAGGTGTCCACGCTTTCGTTCTGGCAGAAATAGGGGCCGTTGTGCAGTTCCTGCAGCAGCACCAGTTCGGCGCCCGCGCGCGCGGCTTCGCGCAACCCCGCCTCGATCGCATCGAGGTTGGCATCGCGGCTGCCATGGTTGGTTTCCTGCAGCAGGGCGACTTTCAGCGTCTTCTTCTTCATGCGGGGTCGTTTCCAAGCGCGGCGGGCAGTTGCATGGTGATGCAGTGCAGGCTGCCGTTCTGCCAGATCAACGGTCGGCACGGCACCTGCACCACGGTGCGGCCAGGGTAGGCCTCGCCGATGATGCGGGCGGCGTCGTCATCGACGGCGTCGCCATAGGCCGGTACCAGCACCGCACCGTTGACGATGAGGTAGTTGGCATAGGAAGCGGCGAGCCGCCGCCCTTCGTCAAGGATCGGTTTCGCCCATGGCAGTGCATACAGCGCGTAGGGCTTGCCATCCATCGTGCGCAGCGCGGCCAGCTCATCGGCCATGCTTTGCAGTTCATTGAAATGGGGGTCGTTGCGGTCGTCGCAAGCCTGGAAGACGATGCGATGGCCCGGGGCGAAGCGGGCGAGGGTGTCGATATGGGCGTCGGTGTCGTCGCCTTCCAGGTAGCCGGAGTCCAGCCACAGGATGCGCTCGGCCGACAATCCTTCGCGCAGGAGCTGGCTCATTTCCTCGCGCGGTTGCCCTGGGTGGCGCTGGGCCAGACATTTCCAGGTGGTGAGCACGGTGCCTTCGCCGTCGCTTTCGATGCCGCCGCCTTCCAGCGCCCAGTCGATGCGCCGGTGGCTGGCCTTGCCGAACACGCCATCGTGTACCAGCCCGGCCACCAGGGCGTCGTCACGCTCGGCGCCGAACTTGCCGCCCCAACCGGTGAAGCGGAAATCGGTGAGCTGGGCGCCGCCTGAGTCGTCGAGCAGGGTGATCGGGCCTGAATCGCGCAGCCACGTATCATCGTAGTCGCGCTGGACCAGGCGCAGCCTGGCCATGTCCACGCCAGCCTCGGTGAGAAGTTCGATGGCACGGGCCTTGACCGCCTCGTTGGCGACCACGATCACCAGGGGCTCGAAACGGGTCACAGCAGCCGCCAGGGCCACGTAGGTGGTTTCGACCCCAACCAGGCGTTCGGCCCAGTCGGTACCCGCGTGCGGCCAGGCAATCAGCACGGCCGACTGGGGTTCCCATTCGGCGGGAAGACGGAACTTGGGGGTCATCGCGGGCGGGCCAGGTCGGGGGCCGCCGATTGTAGCGTGCCGTCGCCCGCCGGTCAGGCGGGCGAGGAGGGGCGGCTTACTTTGCCGCCGCCGGGTTGGTGTTATTGCCTGCCGGGGTGTTGAGCACGGTATGCACCACGTGGCTGCGCTCGAAGTACACGATGTACCCGGGATATTCCCAGCGGTGGATGACCGGATGCTTGGGCGTGTCGCCGCCGCGGGGGTCGAGCTTGGTGGTGGGTGCGCCGAACTGGCGCTCCACCTGGTCCATGCTCATGCCTTTCTTCGGCAGGTTCATGCCTTTTTCCTGCTGCACGCGCTTCATCAGCAGGCTGTCGGCACGGGCGATGGTCGGTCCTGCGATAAGCAGGGCCGCGGCCAGGGCCAGAATGGTAGTGGTGTTCTTCATGTTGTCGGTATCCCCTTTCCCGACGTCGTTTTAGCAGATGCGAAGGGCCCGCGCCATGTCGATTGCATCGATTCGTGACGACGAGCCGCTATCATGGCGCTTTTGCCGGTGGCGCCGCTGCCTGCCGGCTGGACTTCCAAGCATGATTTCGTTCCGACGTTTCGCTCTTCGCCGGGGCAGCCGCCTGCTGCTCTCGGACATTGACCTTACCTTGCAAAGCGGCTGGCGCCTGGGCGTGATCGGGCGCAATGGCTGTGGCAAGTCCAGCCTGTTCGCCGCCTTGAAGGGCGAGTTGGAGGCCGATGCGGGCGAGCTGGACATGCCAGGCAAGGCGCGCATGGCCTCGGTGGCGCAGGAAACCCCGGCACTGCCCGATCCTGCCATCGAATATGTGCTGGGCGGCGATGTGGAGATTGCCGCGGCGCTGAAGGCCGAAAGCGACGCCCTGGACGCCAATGACATGGACGGCGTGGCCGCCGCCCACC
Organism: Pinirhizobacter soli; assembly: GCF_015905305.1. Classification (GTDB taxonomy): domain Bacteria; phylum Pseudomonadota; class Gammaproteobacteria; order Xanthomonadales; family Rhodanobacteraceae; genus Pinirhizobacter; species Pinirhizobacter soli. The sequence goes on along the minus strand of NZ_JADZLQ010000001.1, from coordinate 579,588 downwards.
ACCGCATCGAGGAACTGAACGGCTACGACGCCCGCGCCCGTGCGGGCCGCCTGCTGCATGGCCTGGGGTTCCCGGCCGAGACGCACGAACGCGCCGTGGCCTCGTTCTCCGGCGGCTGGCGCGTGCGCCTGAACCTGGCCCGCGCGCTGATGGCGCCTTCGGACCTGCTGCTGCTGGACGAACCGACCAACCACCTGGACCTCGACGCGGTGCTGTGGCTCGAAGAATGGCTGCGCCGCTACCAGGGTACGCTGCTGATCATTTCCCATGATCGCGAGTTCCTGGACGGGGTGATCACGCACACGATGCACCTGCACGATGGCAAGGCGAAGCTCTACACCGGCAACTACTCGGCCTTCGAGCGCCTGCGCGCCGAACAGTTGCGCCAGCAGCAGATCGCCCATGACCGCGAGCAGGCCGAGCGCGCACACCTGCAGAGCTTCGTCGACCGCTTCAAGGCCAAGGCCAGCAAGGCCAAGCAGGCGCAGTCGCGCATGAAGCGCCTGGAGAAGCTTGCCGGCACCGAGGCCGTGCGCGCCGACCGCGCGTTCCGCTTCCAGTTCGCCGATCCCGATCGCGTGCCGACGTCGATGCTGCGGCTGGAAGAAGTGGATGCCGGTTACGGCGACAAGGTGGTGCTGGCCAACGTCGGTTTCGGCCTGGAGGCCGGCGACCGCATCGGATTGCTCGGTCCCAACGGCGCGGGCAAGTCCACGCTGGTGAAATCACTGGTCGGGGAATTGATTCCGCTATCTGGCGAGCGCGCCGCACACAAGGACACCCGCATCGGCTACTTCGCCCAGCACACGGTGGAAAGCCTGCGCGAAGGCGCCAGCCCTATCGAGCACCTGATGGACAAAGCCCCGACGGCCAGCCAGCAGAGCCTGCGCGATTTCCTTGGCACGTGGAATTTCGCCGGCGACCGCGCATTCGAATCGGTTGACGGGTTTTCCGGCGGCGAGCGCGCGCGACTGGCGTTGGCGCTGATTGCCTGGGACAAGCCCAACCTGTTGCTGCTGGACGAGCCCACCAACCATCTGGACCTGGACATGCGCGAGGCCCTGGCCGATGCGTTGGCCGATTTCGGCGGCGCCATCGTGCTGGTCTCGCATGACCGCCACCTGCTTGGATTGGTGTGCGACGAATTCTGGCGCGTCTCCGACGGCGTGGTCGAATCCTTCGACGGCGACCTGGACGACTACGCGCGCTGGCTGCGTTCACGCAACAACGCGCAGGGCAAGCCTTCCGCTGCCGTGGCCGCAGCTGCGGCGGCAGCGATTGAAAAGGAACGTCGCCAGGCCGATGCCCAGACCCGCGAGCGCGAAAAACCGCTGCGTTCGAAGCTTAAGAAGATCGAGTCGCGCATGGGCGCGCTCGACGGGGAGCTTGCCACCGTGCAGGCGAAGCTGGCCGATCCGAAGATCTATGAAGGCTCTACCGCTGAGCTGATGTCCCTTAGCCAGAAGCAGGGCGCGTGGCGCCAGGAAAAGGAAACGCTCGAGGCGGAATGGCTGCAGCTGATGGAACAACTGGAAGCGTGATGGCAGCAACCGAACGCCATGTACTGATGCCGGCGCGCGCGCGCCTGGCCGCTGTCACTGCCATGGCGCCGTGGCTTGCCCGTGGCAACCGCTTGGCTGATGCAACGCCGGGATTCATCCCGGCGTTGTCGTCGTACTTTCGCACCGAGGGTGACCTTCCGGTCGCCGCCTTGATTCGCCAACTGGTGGCAGGCGATGCCAGGGGTCATCAATGGCTTTGCGCCGATCCGGCCTGGGTGCAGCCGGAGGTCAACGGCGCCAGGCTATTGGCCTGTGGCGATGAGTTGGGACTTACCGCCGGTGAAGCCGATGCCTTGCGCGGCGACCTCGTCGAGGCCTTTGCCGCGCACGGTTTTGCCTTCGAGATGGCCGATGCTTCGCATTGGCAATTGCGCTTGCCCGCGTTCGCCGAACTGCCGCACTTTGTCGGGCCCGACGGCGCACGCGGTGCGGACCTTTTCGACCACCTGCCTGCGGGCGTGGAAGGTCGTCGGTGGCGCGCGGTGTTGGGCGAAGTGCAGATCGTGTTGCATAACCACCCAGTGAACCTGCGGCGCCGTGAACGCGGGGCGGTGCCGGTGAACAGCGTGTGGTTCTGGGGTGCTGGCACATTGCCCGAGGGCTTGGAGTCCGGGCTGACCCACGCCTTCGCCGACGATTTGCTGGTGTGGGCGCTCGGCGCCCGCGCCGATGTCCATGTGGATGGCCTGGGAGCGTGGCCGGGCCCGGCCAGTGCATTCGAGCTGGTTGATCTTTCCGCGCAGGATGAACAGGTGATCGCCAGCCGCTGGTGGCCGCGGCTGGAAGAGGATCTCCTTGCCGGCCGTACCCACCGTTTGCGGCTGCATTTTGCCGGCGGTGAACGCTGGCAGCTTTCCCGCGGGCAGCGCCTTCGGTTCTGGCGCGGACGCGGCTGACGGTGGAGATCCGTCGGCGGCAAGCGCAGGTAGTGCCTTCGGGCTGGCCAGAGCAAGTACACCCGGTGTTGCAGCGTGTCTACGCCGCGCGCGGCATCGCCGGGCCCGGCGATGCCGACCATCGCCTAGCCCGCATGCTTGGGTTCGATGCCCTCGGCGGCATCGACCGGGCCGTCGCGTTGCTGGCGAAGGCGATCGCCGAAGGGCAGGGCATCGTCGTTGCCGGCGATTACGACTGTGACGGTGCCACGGGCACCGCGGTTGCCGTGCGCGGCCTGCGCATGCTTGGCGCGCAGCAGGTGGGTTATGTCATTCCGAACCGCTTCCTGCACGGCTACGGCCTGACACCGGCGCTGGTGGCTTCGATGCCGACGGCGCCGGATGTGTTGCTGACCGTGGACAACGGAGTGGCCAGCATCGATGGCGTGGCGGCGGCGCGGGCGCGAGGCAGCGTGGTGATCGTGACCGACCATCACCTTCCCGGTCCGTCGCTACCGGCCGCCGATGCGATGGTGAACCCGAATCTCGATGGCGATGGATTCCCCAGCAAGGCATTGGCGGGCGTCGGCGTTGTCTTTTACCTGTTGCTGGCGTTGCGGGCCCACCTGCGCGAAGCAGGTCACGCGGCGGCGAGGGACGCTGATCTTTCCACCTTGCTCGACCTGGTTGCTCTGGGCACCGTGGCCGACCTGGTACCCCTGGACTTCAACAACCGGGTGCTCGTCGATGCAGGCCTGCGACGGATGCGCCAGGGGCGTGCCTGCCCAGGCATCGTGGCATTGGTGGAAGCCAGCGGGCGCAGCATGGAAGCCTTGAGCGCCGTGGATCTGGGCTTTGCCATCGCACCGCGCCTGAATGCCGCCGGGCGCCTGGAAGACATGCGCTTGGGCGTGGAGGCCCTGCTGACCGACGATGCAGCCCAGGCACGTGGCTGGGCGATGCAACTGGACACGATCAACCGTGAGCGCCGCCAGTTGCAGGCGGACATGGTGGCCGATGCCGAAGCGATGGTGGCGCGCACCCAGGTGTCCGGCGATGCCGCGGGCGTGGCCCTGTTCGATCCCTCCTGGCACGCAGGCGTCGTGGGGCTGGTGGCGTCCAAATTGAAGGAACGCCTGCATCGCCCGGTGCTGGCTTTCGCGCCCGCCGGCGACGCGACGGATGAACTGCGCGGTTCCGGCCGCTCCATCGCCGGGTTCCATCTGCGCGATGCACTGGCCTTGATCGACGCAAGGCATCCCGGACTTATCCTGCGCTTCGGCGGTCATGCGATGGCGGCGGGGCTCAGCTTGCGCCAAGCGGATTTCCCACTGTTGGCGCAAGCCTTCGACCGCATCGCCCGCGAGCAACTGGACGAATCGGCGCTGGCGGCACGCGTGCATACCGACGGCGGACTGGAACCTGGCGACCTTTGCATCGAACTCGCCCTGCAGCTTCGCCAGGGCGGCCCGTGGGGCCAGGCCTTTGCCCCTCCATGCTTCGACGATGTCTTTGTTTGCCTGGGCCATCGGGTCATGGCCGGCCGGCACTGGCGCCTGGACCTGGTCGATCCCCGCGACGGCAGGCGTCACCAGGGCGTGATGTTCAATGTCGACGCCAGCCACGTACCTGCGCGGGAACTGCGCCTGGTGTACGAGTTGGACATCAACCACTGGCAGGGCAGGGACAGCCTGCAGCTGCTGGTACAGCACATGCTCCCGGCCTGACGACGCCAACGCTACGCACACGCACGGTGGGCTAGCCTTAAGGTCGTCACCAGGAGAGCGCCATGATCGAACAGATCCCCAACCTACCCGCTGGCACCCTTGGTTTTCGCGCTACCGGCACGGTCACCGCGGCCGACTACGAAAACGTTCTGGTACCGGATATCGAGGCGGCCTTCGCGGTCAATCGCAAGTTGCGGCTGCTCTACCACGTGGCTCCCGGGTTTGAGTCCTTCGAGGCTGGCGCCATGTGGGACGACGCCAAGCTCGGCTTCCGCCACTTCAGCGGCTGGGATCGCGTGGCGCTGGTCACCGACGTGGCCTGGTTGCGCGGCCTGGCCGGCGCCATGAAGATTTTCGTGCCGGCGGACCTGCGGCTTTTCGCCGATGCCGACCTTGAAAAGGCCAAGGCATGGATTGCCGAGCAGCCGTGGGATGGTGGGCAGCAATGACGTAAATCATGAAGCGTGCGTGTAGGCGCATGCCTAGGATTGCCCTCTCTTACATCCTGAGAGATAGGCATGCCCGTCAGCAGCGTAGCTTCCCCATCGCATCCGCCCGTCGTCGCTTCCGGCAGGCTGCCGATCGCCATGGTTCCGCGGCCGCAGGGGGTAAGTAACCTTCCGCGTAGCATTGCCGTCACCCGCGATCGAACCGTGGGGAAGCCAGGGGTCGAACGTGGTCCCATCGAACTGCCCTTGACAGGTGTCCCGAGGGAGGCCCTGCAGCGGCTTGGGGAGATGCTTAGTGGCCGGGCATTGACGGATCGGGAACTGGCTACGCTCATCACTGGTGGCTTTGGCCGTACGCCATTGGGCGACGCCATGGCCCCCCGGTTGGTGACCGAGGCGCTGCTTGTCGCCTTGCCAGAGGCCAATGCGGAAGAGCGCAAAATCTGGGAAGCGGTCGTTGAAGATGCCGTCAGGATGCCCGTGCAATCGTGGCACGAGCGGCATGCGAATCCACCGCCCGCGCTTGTTCGCCCGGCAACGTCGCGAATGTTGAATGAACTGTACAAGCGGTTGCATGAAAGCTCTCTCGAACCGGCATCATGGTCCGGTGTATTTCCCGCCAGGCAGGGGGTCAGCGCGCGCATCAAGGAACTCGAACGGGTGTCGCGCGACGCTACCCTGGACACGTCCGTCCCGGTTCGAAACGGGCAGGGCAACCCATGGAGCGCAGCCGCGGTCGGCGCGCTGGTGCTTCTCGGCGGGATACCCGCCGCGCAGGCCGAAATCGTCCCGGGGGAAGCGGACGGGGCAGACGCGCAGATGCCACTTCTCCGGCAGCAGCTGGCCAACGTTGCCTCACCGGTGGTTCGCTGCCTTGCGCCGATTGGACCCTTCATCACAAGGCATCCACGGGCAACACTTGCCACGCTTGCTGGCACTCTGGCCGCCGGGCTCACCACGGCGCTATACAACCAGCTCGGGCACGCGAGAACGCTCGTTCCCCACACCCAATCTGAAAAGTTCGCGCCGCTTGCCGGCATTGTTGCGCGAGACGTCCTGGCCAACGTCACCAACCAGGTGCGCCAGGGCGACGCATCGCTGCCTGCGGAAGATCGCACGTTACAAGCGGTGCAGGCGCTTGGACCTGCAGCAGATGGCGCACGGCTTCTTTGGCAGATCGACCAGCATGGACGCAGTGATCGGCTTGACCTGATGTCGCCAGGCCTGGACATCGAGTTCGGCCGGTGGTTGATCAAGCAGGTGTTCGGCGATCCGGTGCCGACCGGCGGCGTGGACATGACCTGGAGCGATTGGAGCCTGCCTAATGGCTTGCGCGTGATCCTGGTGCCCGGCAAGGGCGACACGGTGGGCGTGCAGCTTCGCTTTGGCGACGGCAGCAAGATCGAACGCCAGGGCCAGCGAGGTGCCGTGCACCTTGCCGAACATCTGACTTTCAGGCGCAACCTGCCAGACAACGTTCCCTTCGACGATCTCTATATCGCTGCGGGAGTGACGCACAACGCCTACACCACCCATGACAACACCGTGTACTTCACGGAAGGCCCGCAGGACGCGCTGGAACTTATATTGCTGGAGAAAAGCTACCGGCTGGCGCATGCGACCGATCCGCTGTCGCCAGCGCAACTGGAGACAGAGCGCAACGTCGTATTCAATGAACTCAGGCAACGGGACGACAGCGCCCAGCGCGCCAGCGAGGTGATGGCGCGGGCCATGTATCCCTATGGCCATCCCTACCATGCCTCCCCAGGCGGCCGAATGGATGACCTGCGCTCCCTACAGCCAGCCGACGTGGAAAATTTGATGCGGGCCAGGCAACGGCCGAACCTTGCCACGCTGGTGATCAGCGGCAACGTCGACGAAGAAGATGTCCGCCGCATGGTTACCCATTACTTCGCCGACATCGAGCCAGGGAATACCTTCCCGGCAGCTAAGCCCGACATCCAGCCGCGGACTGACGACACCAACGATGAAATGTTCGACAAGGTCTCCACGCCAAGGCTTTACCGCGCCTGGAACGTCCCGCAGGATGGACACTCGGATCTGCCCGGACTCACGCTGGCGGCCCGCATCATCTCCCAGCGCCTTAAAGCTGCGCTCGAAAATGAAATGGTATTCGCAGGCGCCTTTGTCGATCCGCGCGAGCTGGGAAGCCAGTTGAAGATCGTGCTAAGCCTGCGTGGCGACGCCGATCAGCAGCAGGTCGAAGAGACACTCAACCACGTCATGGCAACGTTCCTGGAGCAGGGGCCGTCGGGCGAAGAAGTCGAATCTGCACGACGCTTGTTGATCTCGGCAGAAGCCCATGCACAGTCCTCCTCTGATGCCATTGCCACGGCGGTAGTGCACTGCCTGGACAGGGGCGGCGATCCCGATTGCGCCAATGCCGACATACAGGCCTGGCATGAGGCGACGCCTGCGTCGGTGAAGAAGGTGGTCGGTGACTGGCTGGCCCGCGGCTCGCACACCCTGCTGGTCACCCCCGGCGAACGGCCGCGCTTATCGCCGGGCAACGCTGGCGAGCGACGTAATATTTCCTGGGATGTGGGCAGTCCGGATCCGACCTTGTCGGCAACGCCGACACATGTCGACCGGACCGTGCTTCCTGGGATGGCATCGCCCGGACCCGCTTTTTTTCCTGCCGTCCTTCGACGGGAGCTCACCAATGATTTGCCCGTGATTCTTGCGCCCATGCGCGAGGGCGCGGACGCTAGGGTGGTCTTCGTGTTCCATGGTGGGCGTATGGGTGATCTGGACCCAGATACCGGCGTGGGAGTTGCCAAGGCCGCTCTGCGCGTCCTCACCCAGCGTGCTGGCGCACTTGAAGGCCGGGCATTGAAGCAAAAGCTTGACGACCTTGAATTGGCAGTGACGGCGCGATCGACGGAAGGTTACTCGCGCATCACGCTTGAGGGCCCGCCGTCGAACCTCGCGCAGGGGGCGCAGATCGTAAAGGACATGCTTACCGATACGCGTTTCCCCGCGCATCTGCTTGATCAGTCGCATGCCAGGGCGCGCGCCGACATGAACCTGGTGGCCACGCACCCATCCCTTCGTGGCAACGTGCTGATGGAGACCCTGGTCCTGGGTGAGGACCACCCTTATGGCCGCGACCCCGTTGGCGAGGGTACGGACGCATCGCTGGTAGCCATGTCACCCGCCCAGCTTGAACGTTGGACGGCCCGTTACCTTGATCCATCCAACGCCACCATCGTGGCTGTCGGGCCTTTCGACCCCGACACGCTGATGGGCGATCTCGCCGCTTCGTTCGGCTCAGTAAGCGGTGTGGGCGAGCGTCATCGCCTGCCCGTTCCTGTGCCCATGCAGTCCGCGCATCCGGGTGTCCATGTGTTCCGCACCGACCAGGCACAGCAGTCTCAGGTGATGCTGGGCTACCCCAGTCCTCGTGACGGCACCGCCGACGACGCGCTTCCCACGTGCATCGACAAGATCATCCAGCGCCGGGTAAAAACGACGCTGCGCGAGCAGATGGGTGTTACTTACGGCGTAAGGTCGATGACCACCGATACCCGCGGCGTGCGGATGTGCGGGTTCAGGTCGGCCGTTGACGCGGCCTATGGCCTCGATGCGCTGGCCACTGCGCGCGCGGTTGTCTCTGATCTTCTGAAAGGCAGCAAGCCCGTGATGCAGCCGGAACTGGACCTGGAGATACGGTCCATTCGGCGGGACCTTGCCGCGCGCTATCATGATCGGGCGGAAGTTGAGTCGGCGTTGGTAACGGCCATTGATCTCAACAGTGACGTGCCTGGCGACGCCCTGGCCCAGAGGCTGCAGAGCCTTACATGTGATGATGTGAATCGTGCCGCGGGCCGCATGTCCGCGAGCCACCTGACATGGCTGGTCTCAATTCATGATGCCCGGGGCGATACTCCAATGGACTCATCCGAACCCGATGACGGTAACGATGCAGACACCGAGTTGCGATTGCGGCTCACCGGCATGGGCCTGTCCCAGTTCACGGAAGTGGATCCGGACTCTGGCGCCAGGACGGTGCATCGACTTTGATGACTTATCGCTTGCGTATCCGCGCCAAGTCTGTTTTAGTCGACCCGTGACCACGATGACCCGCCAGTTTCCCCTTTTGCCGGCATGCGCCCAGTGCGCCTGCGTGGCAGCGGTGAATAATGGCCTGAATAATCCCCGGGAAGCCGGGCGGGCCCTCGTGTAGGCGGTAGATCCATCACCCCATGCAACGACGAAGGCCCGCCCAAAGCGGGCCTTCGTCGTTTTCAATTCTTGAAAACCTTAGGAGATCACCAGCCATGTGTTCCATCTTCGCCATCTTCAACCTTGCCGCTGGTGACGACTTGCCCGCGCTGCGCAGCCTTGCCCTGCAGATGTCCCAGCGCCAGCGCCATCGCGGACCCGACTGGAGCGGCGTGTTCGTCGACGACGGGGCGATCCTGGTGCACGAGCGGCTGGCCATCGTCGATCCTGCCAGTGGCGCGCAGCCGCTGCGCTCGCGCGACGGAGAGCTGGCGTTGGCGGTGAACGGGGAGATCTACAACCATCGGGAACTACGCGCGGACAGCACTTACGAATTCACCACGGGTTCCGACTGCGAGGTGATCAACGCCCTGTACCGCGAGCATGGCGCCGGCTTCCTGTCGAAACTCAACGGCATTTTTGCTTTTGCTCTTTGGGATGCGGCCAGCCGTCGATACCTGGTTGCGCGCGATCCGCTTGGCGTTTGTCCTTTGTATTGGGGCCATGACGGGAAGGGCCGGTTATGCGTGGCCTCGGAAATGAAGTCGCTGGTGGGGCTGTGCGCGGACATTGCCGAATTCCCGCCGGGTCACGTCCACGACAGTGCATCGGGCACCACGGTGAAGTACTGGCAAACGCCATGGCGCCAGTACGAAGCCACGCAGGGCAAATCCATCGCGCCCGAGGCGCTGCGCTCCGCCTTCGAGGCGGCCGTGCACCGGCAGATGATGACGGACGTCCCCTATGGCGTGCTGCTCTCAGGCGGTCTGGATTCCTCTTTGGTGGCGGCCGTGGCCTCGCAATTCGCCCGTCGCCGCGTCGAGGACGACGACCGCGCCGAAGCCTGGTGGCCCCGCCTGCATTCGTTTGCCATTGGCCTTGCAGGCTCCCCGGACCTTGCCGCCGCTGAAGTTGCCGCGAAGGCGCTGGACACCGTGCACCATGGCTTCACCTACACCTTCGACGAAGGCCTCGATGCGCTTCCCGAAGTGATCCGCCACATCGAAACCTACGACGTGACCACGATCCGCGCATCGACGCCGATGTTCCTGCTGGCGCGGCGGATCAAGGCCATGGGCGTGAAGATGGTGCTGTCCGGCGAGGGATCGGACGAGATCTTCGGCGGCTATCTTTATTTCCACAAGGCACCCTCGGCACGGGAATTCCACGAGGAAACCGTGCGCAAGCTCGATGCGCTGCACAGTTACGACTGCCTCCGGGCGAACAAGTCGATGGCGGCCTGGGGCGTGGAGGCCCGCGTACCGTTCCTTGACCTCCAGTTCATCGACACGGCCATGAGCATCGACGCAAAGGAGAAGATGGTGCCTGCCGGCGGCATGGAAAAAGCCATCCTGCGCCAGGCCTTCGAGGGCGCACTGCCGGATTCGATCCTGTGGCGGCAGAAGGAGCAATTCAGCGACGGCGTGGGTTATGGCTGGATCGACGGACTCAAGGCGCATGCCGAACGCGCGGTGAGCGATCGTGAATTTGCCGCCGCTGCCTCGCGCTTCCCTTACAACACGCCGGTCACCAAGGAAGCCTATTTCTACCGCCGGATCTTCGAGCAGCACTTCCCGGGCGAAGCCTGTGCCGCCACCGTTCCCGGCGGTAAATCCATCGCCTGTTCCTCGCCTGCCGCGCTGGCCTGGGATCCGGCCTTCGCGGCCGCCGCCGACCCCTCCGGCCGCGCCGTGGCGGGGGTGCACCAACAGGCTCTGGTATGATGGCAGGCTATTCCCCAACACTTTCCCGGGCCCGACATGATCGAGACCAACCCCATCCTTGCGCGTATCACCGACCTCGCCGGCCGGGTGGAATCGCTCAGGGGGTATCTTTGACTACGCTGTAAAGAAAGAACGCCTGGAAGAAGTCGGCCGCGAACTGGAAAATCCCACCGTATGGGACGACCCCAAGCGCGCCCAGGAACTCGGCCGCGAGCGCGCCAGCCTGGACACCATCGTCACCGGTATCGACGAGCTCTCCTCGGGCCTTGCCGATGCCGGTGAATTGCTGGAGATGGCCGCCGCCGACGGCGACGAAGCCACCGTGGCTTCCATCGAAACCGATGTCGCCAGGCTCGACGCTCGCGTCAACAAGCTCGAATTCCAGCGCATGTTCTCAGGCGAGATGGACGCAAGTTACGCCTTCGTCGATATCCAGGCCGGTGCCGGCGGTACCGAGGCCCAGGACTGGGCCGAGATGCTGTTGCGCATGTACCTGCGCTGGTGTGAGGCCCGCGGCTGGAAAACCGAACTGATGGAAGCCAGCGCCGGCGAAGTGGCGGGCATCAAGTCGGCCACCTTCCGCGTGGAGGGCGACTACGCCTATGGCTGGCTGAAGACGGAAATCGGCGTGCACCGCCTGGTGCGCAAGAGCCCCTTCGATTCGGACAACCGCCGCCATACCAGCTTCACCTCGGTATTCGTGTCGCCGGAAGTGGACGACGATATCGAGATCGACATCAACCCGGCCGACCTCAGGACTGACGTCTACCGTTCCTCGGGCGCCGGCGGCCAGCACGTCAACAAGACCGAATCGGCCGTGCGCATCACCCATGTGCCCACCAATACGGTCGTGGCGTGCCAGACCGAACGAAGCCAGCATGCCAACCGCGACCGTGCCATGAAAATGCTCAAGGCCAAGCTGTACGAACTTGAGGTCATGAAGCGCAACGCCGAGAAAGATGCCCTGGAGGCCACCAAGTCGGACATCGGCTGGGGCAGCCAGATCCGCAACTACGTGCTGGACCAGTCCCGCATCAAGGACCTGCGCACCGGTATCGAACGTACCGACACGCAGAAGGTCCTCGACGGCGATCTGGACGAGTTCATCGAGGCGAGCCTTAAGTCAGGGCTGGAAGCGGGCTCCAAGCGAGTGGATGCGTAGCTGGCGTCGAAGCCACGATAAGTTCAAGTAAAGCCGGGCCATGCCCGGCTTTTTTGTGGGCGAGAGCTGAAGAAAAACCCTACATCCCTACAGCGGCGTACCCGACAGCCGACCCGTGGGTCCGCTGCCATCCTGACTCCCAACGAACGTCAGGTTGAGCAAGCCCCATGGGTCAGGCAACGCAGCTTTTCTTCCTCCTGCTTTCTGCTTTAGCCGGAGCCGTCGTCCCCTACCAGGCGTCGGCCAATGGCCAGCTTGGCCGAGTCCTCGGTCACCCGCTCTGGGCCACGCTGGTGTCGCTCATGGTTGGCGTGCTGGCCCTGGTGCCGTTGCTGGCCCTGGCGGGGATTCCGGCACCTCAGTGGGGCAAGGCCTTCACCGCCCCGGCGTGGATCTGGTTCGGCGGCGTTGCTGGCCTGGTCTATGTGAGTACCGCCCTTTTCATGGCGCCGCGCCTGGGCGTGACCACGTTCATCCTCGCCGTCGTCCTGGGCCAAGTGCTCGGCGCCATGCTCATGGACCATTTCGGCCTGGCGGGCCTCGCCGCCCAGCCGGTAAGCGCACGCAAGCTGATCGGCGCTGCGTGCGTCCTCGTGGGATTCATCGTTTACAGCAAGCACTGACCAAGGAGCAAGGCATGAATGCACAAGCAAAACCGGTCTATGACGACATCGGCAGCAAGTTCGAGGATTTTACCTCCAGCGCGTCCCAACGCCCGATCGAAGTGCGCACCTTCATGGGCCTGCTGGGCGATGTGACGGGACTGACCGTACTGGACCTGGCCTGCGGCCATGGTGATTTCAGCCGGCGGATCCATCAGCAGGGCGCGCATCGGGTGACCGGTGTGGACATCTCCCCGGAGATGATCCGCCTGGCAAAGGCGCAGTCGCTCGTCCGCGGCGACGACATCCACTTCGAAGTAGGCGATGTGCGGGCCCTGCCACGGCTTGGCCAGTTCGATGTGGTCAGTGCGGCGTGGCTCTTCAACTATGCCGAAGACACGGCCCAGCTTGCAGACATGTTCGCGTCGGTGGCGCGCAACCTCAAGCCGGGAGGTCGCCTTGTCGCCTATACCGTCAATCCGGATTTCGAACTGGCCAAGGGCAATTTCACCGAGTACGGGGTCCATGTGATGGATCAGGTGAACCTCGAGGGCGGGGCCAGGCATCGTGGCCATTTCGTCACCGAGCCGCCCAGTCCGTTTACTTTCCATCGCTGGTCAGCCGAGGCCTATGCTGCGGCCGCTACCGCCGCGGGTCTTTCCCCGCCTGCGTGGCGGTTGCCCTGCGTGGAGGATGCCGATCGCCTGGGGCGCGGCGGCGACTACTGGGCGGTGTTCGAAGCCAATTGCCTGCAGGCGGCGTTCGAATGCACGCGCTAGGGACGCCGCTACCGTCCGGAGTGCCCGCTGCATTCGGGCATTGGCCGGTGTTCGAGGGATACCTCAGCGGGGAGGCCAGCGACCGAGAGTTGATGGGTATGTCCGCGCGCCATGCTGCGAGTCCCCGTATCGCGCACCCCTCGACATGGTTGCGCCTGGGGGCCATGTCGGTCGATCAGTGGATTGCCGTGGTCGAAGGCGTGGAAGACGGGATCGCCGAACGGATCCTCGCCGGCCATTTTCTCGCGATGGCGGGTGATCGGCGGCTCGATCCGCTGCTACCGGTGACCCAGCCGGTACCTGGAGCGGAGGTCACGATCGGCCTGCAGGCCAACGTCGATGAGGTGTTGCGCAGGTACGCCGGCCTGGGATTGCGGCCGGAATGGATAGAAAAGGAGCGTCCGGCGCACCGGGTGCGGCTGGATGACTATCGCATCGGGCGTTATCCCGTCAGCCACGGGCAGTATGCGGCCTTCATCGCCGACACCGGATACGAGGGGATTCCGACCGCCTGGCCGCAGGGGCGCCTGCCCGATTTTCTGTCCAACCACCCGGTGCACACGGTGAGCTACGACGACGCGGTGGCTTACACCCGTTGGCTTGCCGCCACCACCGGGCAGCCCTGGCGCCTGCCCACCGAAGCGGAATGGGAATACGCAGCACGCGGCCCGGATGGACGCGAATTCCCGTGGGGTGATGATTTCCTCCCCGATCATGCCAATACGGTTGAATCGGGCCTCTTCGCATCCACGCCCGTCGGCGCCTTTGTCCGCGGGGCATCGCCTTTTGACTGCTTGGATATGGCGGGCAACGTGGAGGAGTGGGTCAGTGGCGTCTATCAACCCTATCCGGGCGGTCGGCGTGTAGATGACGATCTTGCCACCTGCCCATGGCCCCATCATGTCGCGCGAGGCGGCAGTTTCACACGCTGCCGGGACCTGGCCCGCACCCGGCGACGACACGGCCGGTTCGCCAGGGACATCTACGTCATGGGTTTCCGTGTGGCCATCGATGGTCTGGAATGACCTCCCCAAAGTAAAGCAAAGGAGTGCTTAGCTCATGCAAGATCTCACGATACGTTCCATCGTCAAGATTCCCCTCGGAGCCGCGGATGTCGATGCGGACTTCATCACCTTCCACGGGCTGCCCGATAGCGCCGAGCACGTCGCCATCCGGGTTGGCGTTCCAGGTGCCGATACACCGCTGGTGCGTATCCACTCCGAATGCCTCACCGGCGATGTCTTTGCCTCGCGGCGATGCGACTGCGGCGACCAGCTCGCCGAAGCGCTCTCACGCTTCGGCCAGGACGGTGGCTACCTTTTGTACCTGAGGCAGGAGGGGCGGGGCATCGGCCTGTACGCCAAGCTCGAGGCTTACGTGCTGCAATCGAAGGGCGCCGATACGTTCGAGGCCAACCGCATGCTTTCCCTGCCGGATGATGCGCGGGATTTCAGCTGCGCCGCGGCCATGCTGCGTACCCTTGGCGTTGGGAAGTGCCGTTTGCTGACCAACAATCCCGACAAGGTGACTGCATTGCAGATGCATGGCATCGACACCGTCGCGCAGTGCACCGGTGTTTTCATCAATGACAACAACCGCCGGTACATCGAGGCGAAGGTCCGGAAGAAAAACCACGCCATGGTCATCGGCGACGATGCGGAGGTGCGCGATGAGGCATGACGCACCCATCAGTGGCATAGCGACGCATCCGTCAGGTTATGTGGCGACGGCCGGATACGACAATCGCGTGATCCTCTGGAACGCCGAGGGCGAGCCGATGGCCCGGGGCTGGCACGACCATCTTGCCAACCAATGCACGTTCAACCACGACGGCACATTGCTGGCCAGCGCCAGCAGCGACTATTCCGCCCGGATCTGGTCGGTCCCCTCCATGCGCCTGGTGGCTTTGTTGCGGGGCCACCAGGACGATGTCGAAATGGTTGCCTTCTCGCCCGATGGGGCAGCGGTGGCGACATGTTCGAGGGATCGCACGGTGCGTGTGCATGGCATCGACGGTAGCGAACTGGCCTTGCTCGAAGGCCACGCGGCAGATGTTATCTCCGTGGTCTGGTCACCCGATGGACGCGACCTGATATCCAGCAGCGACGACGGCACCGTGCGCCGCTGGGACGTCGCGAGCAGTCGGCAGGTCGCGCAAATGGACACCGGAGGTATCGAGACCGACACCCTCTGCGTCGCGCGATCGGGTGCGATTTTCGCCGGCGACGATGAAGGTCGCCTTTCCATCCTGACCGGGAACGATGTTCAACGTGTGCAAGCCCATCTGGCTGGCGTCAAGCGCGTGGTTTGGGATGAATCGTCCAGGCAACTGCTCAGCCTCAGCTACGACCGGACGGTGAGACTGTGGCGATACGTCGACGGCACCCTCGAACCCCATGCAGAAGGCCACTTGCCCAGCGAGGTCTGGCCCAGGAGCGCGGCCTTCAGGAGCGACGACACCGTAGTGTTCGCGACCTTTGGTTCCTCTTTCGCTACGTGGATGCCTGCCAGCAACCAATGGGACGTAAGCAACGTAGGGCCCACCGGGGGCATCAACGCCGTGCTTGAACTGCCCGACGGATTGCACACCATCGGTGATGCCGGCCTGTGGAAGGTGGACGGAGCCATCACAGGCAGCATGGGCAGCCTGTGCAATTTCCTGGTGGAGTTCGACGGGAGCCTGCTGACCGGTGGCCAGATGGGCGCATTGTTCGAAGCGCGAACCGGCCAAGCCATAGTTCGTCATCGGTCACCGCTTAATTGCGCTACCACGTTCATGCGTCGCGGGCAGCTGCATGCCGTCATCGGGACCTATACGGGCGAGGGGCTGGTGGTGGCGCGCTCGGCCGATGGTGTCATAGGCGTCGTGGCGAGCATTCGAATGCATGCCAACGCAATCAAGGACGTGGCCTGCGACGGTCGGACGATCTTCAGCGTCTGCGCCGACGCCAGCGTCGCGTGGCACGACGTCGACACACTCGAGCCACTCAACCACATCGCGCAGGCCCACGACCGGATCGCCAACGGCTGCTGCATGATCGAAGAGGGTAACTTCGCCAGTATCGGTCGCGACCTGACGTTGCGGTTGTGGACGCCCGAAGGCATGGAGCGGTTGGAAACACCCCACCGGCATTCCATCAAGTGTGTGGCCGCATCCGCGGGCGGCGCCACGATCGCCACGGGTGGTTATGACGGCACGGTCGCCATATTCGATACATTGACGCGTTCGTGGGTCGGCACCTGCAGGGCCAGTAGCGGAGGACTCTCGTCCCTCACGCCGGGCCTGGATGGCGAAGGATTCTTCGCCAGTGGATACGATGGGTACGTCTATCGCATCGCGGCAGGTCCCGTAGTGCGGGCGGAGCGCGTGCCGTGAATGGGGTGGTGGGCCATCCGGCCTTCGACGACACCGATCGGCAGTTCATGACCGAGAGCCTGAACCTGGCGCTGCGCGGAGCGCTGACGTGCCGGCCCAACCCTGCGGTAGGCTGCGTCATTGCCCGCGGCGGCCGGGTACTGGGGCGCGGTTGGCACGAAAGGGCAGGCGGCCCGCACGCCGAAGTGGCCGCGCTGGCCGATGCGGACGGCGATACCCGGGGCGCCACGGCTTATGTGACGCTGGAGCCCTGCGCACATCATGGCCGCACGCCACCTTGCGCCGATGCCCTTCTGGCAGCGGGGATCGCGCGCGTGGTGGTGGCTCACGAGGATCCGTTCCCCGCAGTTGACGGGCGGGGCCTGGAGCGTTTGCGCGACCATGGCGTGCAGGTGGACGTTGGCCTGATGCGCGAGCAGGCCGCGGAGCAGAACCGCAGCTATTTCCTAGCCCTGAAGCGGGGAAGGCCGTGGATCCGCCTGAAGTCGGGCATCAGCATGGATGGACGCACCGCCATGTCCAGCGGAGCATCCAAGTGGATCACCAATGAACTGTCCCGATCCGACGTACAGCACTGGCGCGCGCGCAGCTGCGCCATCCTTACCGGCGTGGATACGGTCCTGGCCGACGACCCGGCCTTGCTGGTCCGGGATGTCGCGCCCGGGTCGTTCATTCCGCCCACCCGCATCGTGCTGGACTCGAAAGGACGCATGCCGGCCACCGCGCGGCTCGGCGACGGGGTTGCCCCAACGATCGTCTATCAGGGCCGGCAGCTGCCCGATGATCCGTCGCTAGCCGCTGAGCGGGTACACGCGCCTGTGCATCAACAGCGGATCGACCTGGCATGGGTGGCGCATGACATGGGGCAGCGCGGTTTCAGGGAAGTGCAGGTGGAGGCGGGCCCTCGGCTTGCCGGCGCCTGGCTTTCCTCCGGGCTCGTGGATGAGGTCCTGCTGTACATCGCACCCTGCGTACTGGGCAGCGAAAGCCGTCCGCTGTTCGACGTGCCAGGCCCGGCATCGCTTGCCGCGGCCGCCCGGTTCAACGTCGTGGACGTGGCCCGCTTCGGGCAGGACGTGCGCCTGCGGATGCTGCCCAAGCGGGCGTGACGGCGGCTTGCCCATGCCGCAGCGCAGCAGCTAGAGTGCTGGGTTGTCCCCGGGCGTACAGCCTGGGGAATCCCCGAGCACACAGTAGCCATTCGATGACCGAGACCACGCCTCCCGCCCCGCCCGTTGACGAAAATCGCCTGATCGCAGAGCGGCGCGAAAAACTCGGCGCCCTGCGCAAGGCCGGCGTGGCCTTTCCGAATGATTTCCGGGTGGACAGCTTCGCCGGCGATTTGCAGGCCGAATACGCCGATGCGGAGAAGTGGACGGCCGAGGCCATCGAGGCGCAACCCCGTCGCGTGGCCGTAGCCGGCCGCATCGTGTTGCGCCGCATCCAGGGCAAGGTGAGTTTCGTCCAGCTGCAGGACGGCACCGGGCGTATCCAGCTGTTCATCCACCAGGGCACGTTGGGCGAGCCGTACGAGGCCTTCAAGGGCTGGGACGTGGGCGACATCGTCGGCGCCGAGGGTGTGCTGATGCGCACCAAGACCGGCGAGCTGTCGGTGAAGGTGGATGCCCTGCGCCTGCTTACCAAGTCGCTGCGTCCACTGCCGGACAAGTTCCACGGCCTGGCCGACGTCGAGCAGCGTTACCGCCAGCGCTACGTCGACTTGATCGTGACCGAGGAGTCGCGCCGCGCCTTCGCCTTGCGCTCGAAGACCATCGGCTTCATCCGCACGTGGCTGGAGGCATCGCCGCGCCGCTTCATGGAAGTGGAGACGCCGATGATGCACATCATCCCCGGCGGTGCCGCGGCGCGTCCCTTCATCACCCATCACAACGCGCTGGATATCGACCTGTACCTGCGCGTGGCACCGGAGCTTTACTTAAAGCGCCTGGTGGTGGGCGGTTTCGACCGCGTGTACGAGATCAACCGCAATTTCCGCAACGAGGGCGTGTCCACCCGGCACAACCCCGAGTTCACCATGCTCGAGCTGTACCAGGCCTACGCGACCTATCACGACATCATGGACATCACCGAGGGCATGATCCGCGAGGCGGCGCGCAACGTGCTGGGTACGACGGAGCTTCAATGGGATGGCGCCGCCATCGACGTCGGCCCGGCCTTCCGCCGCTGGCGCATGGAAGATGCGGTGCTTGAGCTCAACCCCGAGATCAAGCCCTCGGAACTGCGCGACCGCGCGGCGATGGCTGCCCACGCCCAGCGCCTGGGGGTCAACGTCAAGCCCGGCTACGGCTGGGGCAAGCTGTTGCTCGAGATCTTCGAAAAGACCGTCGAACACACCCTGGTGCAGCCGACCTTCATCACCGACCATCCGGTGGAAGTGTCTCCGCTGGCTCGCGAGAGCGACTCCGATCCCGGCATCACCGACCGCTTCGAGTTGTTCGTCAACGGCAAGGAACTGGCCAACGGGTTCTCGGAACTCAACGATCCTGAGGACCAGGCGGCGCGATTCCAGGCCCAGGTAGACGCCAAGGACGCCGGCGACGACGAGGCCATGCACTTCGATGCCGACTACATCCGCGCGCTGGAGGTCGGCCTGCCGCCCACCGGCGGCCTGGGCGTGGGCATCGACCGGCTGGTGATGCTGCTGGCCAATGCCTCGTCGATCCGCGACGTGCTGCTGTTCCCGTACATGAGGCCGGAAGCATGAGCCTCCGCCGGACCTTGAGCCGGGCCCTGGTGGCCATGTTGCTGGTGGTGGCAGCGTCCGCCTGTTCGGGCCAGGACGACAGCGAAAAGGCCGGCGCCAACGTTCCCCAAAGCGATCTGCCGCCACCCCTGGTAGTGCCGGACGAGGCGGCCGCGGTCGCCCGCGTCAGCGCCTCGCTGCACAAGAACAATTTCACCACGCTCACTGACGATTGCCTGAGCTACATCCCCTACGAGGCAGACGCGCAGAACTTCGTGGTGGATGTCCATGAACGCCATGGCGGCGCCTGTGGCGGCGACCTGGCGACCTCGCCACGCCTGTTTACCTACCAGGTGGTGAAAGCGTCAGGTGCCATGCAGACCGACGCCACCGACCCGCCGGCGGGCCTTTTCCATAAGGTCGACTAGGCGCCGGGCGAGGGGCAGGTCGGTTAAGATGGTCGACTTTCCCTTGGGATTCAAAAGGCCGTGACGGAAGCGAAAGTCGCCCAGATCCATGCGCTGCTGACGGCTGCCCTGGCGCCCGAAGCGCTGGTGGTGACCGACGAAGGGCACAAGCACGCCGGCCATGCGGGCGAGGGCAAGGGGCATTTCCACGTGGCCATCACGGCCGCAGCCTTTGCCGGTGAGTCGCCGATCAAGCGCCACCGGATGGTCTACGCAGCTCTGGAGAGCATGCTGCCCGACGGCATCCATGCCTTGGCTATCGACGCCAAGGCACCTGAAGAGTCGAAGAAATAAGCACTTGCCGAACATTCCTCGCCTGGAATCTTTCCTTGGGGCGCGTTGCGTCGAGGGGAGGCGTTTGGCACAGTGGTCCGTCAGGCGGCGCGGGGGCGCCGCCTGACCTAGCCGTTTTCCTTGGATACAAGAATCAATGCGCCTGACCACCATCAAGCTGGCCGGTTTCAAGTCGTTCGTCGACCCGACCACGCTGCACCTGCCCACCAATATGACGGGCGTCGTTGGCCCCAATGGCTGCGGCAAGTCCAACATCATCGACGCCATCCGCTGGGTGATGGGTGAAAGCGCGGCCAGCCGGCTGCGCGGCGACTCGCTTACCGACGTGATCTTCTCAGGCTCCACGTCGCGAAAGCCGGTCGGCCAGGCCATGGTGGAACTGATCTTCGACAACGCCGACGGCACCATCCAGGGGGAGCTTGCGCAATACGCGGAAATCTCCGTCAAGCGCCTGGTCAGCCGCGACGGTCAGTCGTCGTATTTCCTCAACGGTGCTCGTTGCCGCCGCCGCGACATTACCGACCTCTTCCTGGGCACGGGCCTGGGGCCCCGCAGCTACTCGATCATCGAGCAGGGCATGATCAGCCAGATCATCGAGGCCCACCCGGACGAACTGCGCACCCACCTGGAGGAAGCCGCCGGCATCTCCAAGTACAAGGAACGCCGCAAGGAAACGGAAAGCCGGATCAAGTCCACCCGCGAGAACCTCGACCGCGTGAAGGACGTGCGCGACGAGGTCGACAAGCAGCTTGACCACCTGAACCGCCAGGCCCGTGCGGCCGAGCGCTGGAAGGCGCTGAAGGAAGAGCAGAATCGCCGCGAAGCGGAGATGCGCGCGCTTGAATACCGTGCGCTGCAGCGCCAGGGCGAAGGCGAGGGCGATTCGCTCCGCCAGGCGGAACTGGAGATCGAACGCCACCTGGCCCAACAGCGGCAGGTGGAAGCACAGCTGGAAGGCATCCGCGATACCCACCACGGCGCCAGCGAACACCTCAATGCGGTGCAGGCCGATGTGTACAAGGTGGGCGCCGAGATCGCCCGCGTGGAACAACAAGTACGGCATAACCGTGAAACATCCGAGAGGCTGACCCGCGCCCAGGGCGAGACCGAGCGCGAGTTCGAGGAACTGCAAGGGCACATCAGCGCCGACCACGAGCAGATCGAAGCCTTGCGCACGGCGCTGGCCGAGGGCGAGCCGCGGCTGGAAGCGCTGCAGCAGATGCAGGACGACACCGGTGAGCAGCAACGCAGCACCGAAACCCGCCTGGCCGACTGGCAGTCGCGCTGGGACACACACACCCGCGGCGCCTCGGAAGCCTCCCGTGCCGCGGAAGTTGAACGCACGCGCCTGAACTACCTCGACCGCCAGGCCCTCGACCTTTCCCGTCGCCGCGAGGCGCTGGAAGGCGAACGGCAAGCCTTCGACGTGGCGGCGCTCGATGCCGCCGCCGAAGCGCTCGACACCGAGCACGACACCCAGCGCGAGCGCGTGGAAACCCTGGGCGGCCTGCTGGACCAGCACAAGGTCGCGCACGAGCGGGTGCTCGATGATGAGCGCCAGGTGCAGACCCTGTTGAACGACGCGCGCCAGCTACTGCAGGCCGCGCGCGGTCGCCATGCCTCGCTCGAAGCCCTGCAGCATGCTGCCCTGGGCCAGGAAGAAAGCGCCGCCAGCGGCTGGCTCGATCGCCTGGGGTTGGCCAACGCCCGTCGTCTGGGCGAATCGCTGAACGTCGATGCTGGTTTCGAAGCAGCGGCGGAAACGGTCCTGGCGGGCCTGCTCGATGGCGTGCTGGTGGACGATCCGCTAGCGCTTGCCACGGAATTGGGCGAGTTGACCGACGCCGACATTGCGCTGATCTCTTCAGCCACCGGTGGCGATGGCCCGGCCGGCACGCTGGCCGCCCATGTCCGGGGGCCTGCCTCGATCACCCATATGCTTTCGCGCATCCGCGTGGCCGATTCCCTCGACCAGGCGCGCCAAGTGGCCGGGTCGCTTGCCGCTGGCGAGTCGGTGATCACCCGCGACGGCGCGTGGATGGGACCGGGCTTCGCCCGCGTTCGCCGCGCCCAGGGCAACCAGGTAGGCGTGCTGGCGCGCGAGCGTGACATGCGCCAGCTTGCCGCCCAGCTCGAATCACTCGAAGCCCAGGGCGAGGAAGGCACCGAACGGCTCGAAGCCTTGCGCACGTCCAAGTTCGAGACCGAGCGCGCACGCGACGACGCCCAGCGCGACCTGTACGCCGCCCACCGCCGCCTGTCGGAGCTGGCCGGCCAGCTGCAGAGCCACCGCGGCAAGATGGAAACGGCCCGCGCCCGTACCGAGAAAGTCGGCGCCGAGCTTTCCACCGTGCTCGAACAGCTCGACGAGATGGAAGGGCAGGCGCGCGAGGCCCGCGCCCGCCTGGACGAATCGGTCGGCAACATGGGTGACATGGAAGACCAGCGCCGCGCGCTGGAGAACGAGCGCCGCGAACTGCTCGAAGCGCGCGAAGAAGCGCGCATCAACGCCCGCGAGGCCGCCGAACAGTCGCACCAGCTGGCCTTGAGCATGGAATCAAAGCGCTCGGCGCTGACGGGCCTTGAACAGGCGCTGGGCCGCATGGACGCCCAGCTGAAGCAGATCCAGTCGCGCCGTACCGAGATTGCCGAACAACTGGCCGCCGGCAGCGATCCGATCGCCGAACTGGAAGCCGAACGCCAGACCTACCTCGACCAGCGCCTGCTGGTGGACCGCCAGCTGGTCGATGCCCGCCGCGCGCTCGAAGACCTCGATACCGAGTTCCGCAAGCTCGAGCAGGAGCGCCAGCGCATCGAGCACCAGCTGACCCAGGTGCGCGAGGGTGTCACCGAAAAGCGCCTGGCGGCGCAGTCGATCCAGATGCGTGCGTCCACGCTCGCCGAAGCCATCGCATCCTCAGGCCTGGAACTGGAGCCGCTGCTGGCTGAGCTTGCCGAAGACGCCGAGCCCTCCCGCTGGCAGGCACAGCTCGCGGAGCTTTCGCAGAAGATCATCCGCCTGGAGCCGGTGAACCTCGCCGCGATCCAGGAGCACGCCGAGCAGTCCCAGCGCAAGGATTACCTCGACGCCCAGCTCACGGATCTTGCGACCGCCCTGGAAACACTGGAAAACGCCATCAAGAAGATCGACAAGGAAACGCGCCAGCGTTTCAAGGAGACCTTCGACCGCGTCAATGCCGGCGTGCAGGAACTCTTTCCGCGCCTGTTCGGCGGCGGCCATGCCTATCTGGAACTTACCGGCGAAGACCTCCTGGACACCGGCGTTGCGATCATGGCCCGGCCGCCGGGCAAGCGCGTGAGCAACATCACGCTGCTCTCGGGCGGTGAGAAGGCCCTGACCGCCGTATCGCTGGTGTTTGCCATCTTCGGCCTGAACCCGGCACCGTTCTGCTTGCTCGACGAGGTGGACGCGCCGCTGGACGAGGCCAACGTCGGCCGCTTCTCGGCGATGGTGCGGGAGATGAGCGAGAAGGTGCAGTTCATCTTCGTCAGCCACAACAAGGCCACGATGGAGGCCGCGCACCAGCTCTGTGGCGTTACCATGCGGGAGCCGGGCGTGTCCCGCCTGGTCCAGGTGGACCTCGCCGAGGCCGCCAAGCTCGCTGGCGCCGCTTGAAGGAACCCGTGATGACCCACGAACCCGTCGTTGCCCTGGCTTGGAACCCCGCCGTCGGCGTGCCCCTGTTGATCGTGGCCGTGATCGTGCTGGGACTGATCTGGTTGTTTGGCCAGCCGAAGAAGGAGCAGGGCCGTCGCAAGCCCCAGCCGACGGCACCGCAGCGAGCGCCTGAGCGGCGCGAGCCGACCTTTGGCGACGGGCCCGCGGCCGACGCCGACACCGCGTTCGATTTCCCGCCGCCAAACTCGCGTGCACCGCGCCAGGGCACGCTGGACATGGACATGCAGGACGAACTCGAACGCCTGGGCGCCACGCTTGCCGGTGACCGCACTGCGCCGGTGGTGTCCTCCGCTTCCATCGAGGACATCCTGCGCTCGCCGCTCCCGACCGAGCCTGCCGCATCGACCATGGGTGCCTCGCGGCCGTCAGCATCCCCGTCGCGCCGGACCGAGCCGACGCTTGAAACAGGATTCGATACCCCGCCGTTCGAACCGGCTTCACCTGGCGCGGAGCCCGTCCGGGCCCCGATAGCCGCGCCATCGGAGCCGCCGCGTTCGGACGTTGGCCGCCGGCCTGTCGAACGGCCCGTCGAGCGCATTGTCAGCCTGTACGTGGTGTCGCGCGACGATCACATTTTCAACGGCACGGATCTCGTCGTGGCGGCCGAGAAGGCGGGTCTGGAATTCGGCGACATGGGCATCTTCCATCGCCTGGTCGATGGCCGCCGCGAGCTCGGACCGATCTTCAGCGTGGCGAACCTGGTCAAGCCCGGCAATTTCGACCTGAAGCGCGTCGAGGCCATGCAGACCCCGGGCCTGTCGTTCTTCATGACCTTGCCCGGCCCCGTGCCGGCGCTCGATGCATGGGACACGATGTTGCCGGCAGCGCAACGTCTTGCGGAGCTGCTCGATGGCCTGGTCCTGGATGAGGAGCGAAACGCCCTGGGCCGCCAGCGCATCGCGCACATCCGCGATGAACTGCGCGGATGGGACCGCGGCCACGAAGGCGTTGAGATCAAGTTCGGCGCTTAAGATGCGCCAACACCCGTAAAACAAGCGGTTTCCAAGGCGTTTCACGCTGCGCAAACGGGCCCATCGGGCATCGTAGGGGTCACGATTGTCGGTGAACGGTGCGCATGGCGCACTGGCGTGAGTGCCCGCGTCCCTGCCGCGATCGTCCCTTTGCACGGAGATCGCGGTAGATGTCGGCACCTTCTTCCAACCTCGCGCTCGCCCTTTACTATCTTCATCCGCGCCTGACCGGCGACACCGCAGGTTGCGAAGCGTGGCTTGCGCATGCCCGGGGCCTGGGTTTTACCCACGTGGTCATCGCGCCGCCCTTCGATTCGGGCAGCAGCGATGACATTTTCCTTACAGCCGACCACCGTGTCGCGCGCGACGGCAGTCCCAGCGTGTCGGAACTGGCGGAGGCAGCACATCGGCATGGGCTCAAGGTCATCCTCGACGTGGTGATGGACCGCCTGTCCACCGATGCACCGGTGCATCGCGAACACGACGACTGGTTTCGACCGGTGTTCACCGAACATGGCACGCCCGATCCGCGCTGGACGCCGAGCGAGGGCGATGCGGCGCTGTGGCGTTACAACGATCCGGCGGTGCTGGCCCCGGCACTTGCATGGTGGGCCGAACGCCTCGCGGCGCACGTGGCCGATGGCGTGGATGGATTCCGCATCCTGGGCCCGGCAGTGTTCGATGCGACGCAATGGACCGGTCTGATCGAGCGTGTTCGGAGCGCAGGGCATTCGTTATTCCTGGCCTGGACGCCTGGCCTGTCGCCCGCTGAACTCGAGCGCCTTGTCGGCGCGCCCTTCGATGCCACCTTCGCCTCCACGCCGTGGTGGAACTACCGCGACCGCTGGTACCTGGCCGAGAACGTGCGGCTCGAGCGCATCGCCCCGCCCATTGCCCCGGTGGAAGTACCCTTCGGCAGCCGTCTTGCCGACGATCGCGGCGAGTTTGGGCCGTTCGAGCGTGCCCACCGGCGCGCCATCGACTTCGCCGCCACGCACGCTGCCGGCTGGCTGATGCCGATGGGGTTCGAAATGGGCGCACACGACGTGCTTGATCCGCGCCGTGGCGAGGCTGTTACCCCTGCCGTCATGCGCGCCGGAAGCACCCTTGCCATCGACGACGCCATCGAAGCTGCCAACGCCCGGATGGCCAGCCATCGCAGCGACGAGCGCGTGCAATCGCGCACCACCAACGACGTGTCGACGTGGGTGTTCGTCGATCGCCTGCCGGTCGGCGCGGCGAGCCAGGCCCGCGTGGTGCTGGCCAATGCGGACCTGGTCAACGAGCGTTGCCTGCACGTGGCGCAACTGCTCCGCGGCCCGGCATCGGGCTTCGGCATGCCCGCGGGAGACCGCGGCGACCTCTTCGCCCTGAAACCGGGGGAGGTGCGCGAGTTCGCCCTCGAACCCACCCGGCCGGTCCTGGCAAAAATCGCCGCGGCCACCGCCAGGCGCGAACTCGACGACGCCACCACGATGCCGCGCATCGCCATCGAAGCGATCACGCCGCAGGTGGATGGCGGCCGGTTTCCGGCCAAGCGCGTGGTGGGCGAGTCGGTCACCGTCGAGGCCGATATCTTCATGGATGGCCATGACGTGCTGGCCGCCGTGGTCCGCTGGCGCGCTCTCGACGAACGCCAGTGGCGCGAAGTGCCGATGCAACTGGTGAACAACGACCGTTACACCGCCAGCTTCATTCCACAGCGCATGGGCCGTTATGAATATGGCGTGGTGGCCTGGCGCGACGCGTTCGGCACCTATCATCATGAATTGAAGGCGAAGGTGGACGCGGGCGTCGCCGTGCCGCTGGAGCTGGAGGAGGGCAGGCGCCTGGTCGAGAAAACCCTCCAGGCGGCCACAGGCTCGAAGGCCAAACCGCTGAAGGCATTGCTCGCGGCACTGGGTGAAGCGGCGGATCCCGAGCGCACCGAGCGTCTCCTGGACCATGGCACCGAAGAGATCATGCACGCAGCGGACCCGCGTCCCTTTGCGCTGGAGTCGCAGGTCTTGAAGCTCGAAGTGGATCGCCGCGCGGCCGAGTTCGCCAGCTGGTACGAACTCTTCCCGCGTTCATCTACCGACGATGCCAGCCGCCACGGCAGCTTCCGCGACGTGATCAAGCGCCTGCCGGATATCCAGGCGATGGGTTTCGACGTGCTGTACTTCCCGCCGATCCATCCCATCGGCAAGGCCTTCCGCAAGGGCAGGAACAATACACTTACACCCGGCGACACCGATGTCGGCAGCCCCTACGCCATTGGCTCCCACGAGGGCGGCCATACCGACATCCACCCGCAGCTGGGCACGATCGAAGACTTCCGCGCGCTGCGCGATGCCGCCGCGGCCCATGGGCTGGAGCTGGCCCTGGATTTCGCCATCCAGTGCTCGCAGGACCATCCATGGCTGAAAGAACACCCCGACTGGTTCGACTACCGTCCCGACGGCAGCATCAAATACGCGGAGAATCCTCCGAAGAAGTACCAGGACATCGTCAACGTCGATTTCTACACCGACGGCGCCATCCCGTCGCTATGGCAGGCCCTGTGCGATGTGGTGCTGTACTGGGCAGGCGAGGGCGTGCGCACCTTTCGCGTGGACAACCCGCACACCAAGCCCTTTCCCTTCTGGGAATGGATGATCCGCCATGTGCGTACGCAGTACCCCGATACCTTGTTCCTTTCCGAGGCCTTTACCCGGCCCAAGCCGATGTACCGATTGGCCAAGGCCGGCTTCAGCCAGTCGTACACCTACTTCACCTGGCGCCATTCGAAGGATGAGTTCATCCAGTACCTGACCGAACTCACCACCACGGCGCCGAAGGAATTCTTCCGGCCGAACTTCTTCGTCAATACGCCGGACATCAATCCTTATTTCCTGCAGCGCTCCGGACGGCCTGGTTTCCTTATACGTGCGGCGCTTGCGTCGACGCTATCGGGGCTGTGGGGGGTGTATTCGGGTTTCGAGTTGTGCGAGGGCACGCCGATCCCGGGCAAGGAGGAATACCTCGACTCGGAAAAGTTCGAGATCCGCCCGCGCGATTACGCCATGCCCGGCAACATCGTGGCCGAAATCACCCAGTTGAACCGCATCCGCCGCGAGCATCCCGCCCTGCAAAGCCACCGCCATGTGCGCTTCCTGCCCTCGGGCAACGATCAGGTACTGGTGTTCGAGAAGACCACCGCCGATCGCGACGACATCGTGCTGGTGGCGATCAACCTGGATCCGCACGCCGCGCAATCGACCGACTTCCAACTGCCGCTGGCCGACTGGGGCCTGCCCGACGGCGCCACGGTCCAGGTGCACGACCTCATCCACGAGGGCTTCGGCACCTGGTCCGGCGCGCGCCAGGACGTGTGGCTGGGACAAGGCATGCCGTATGCGGTCTGGCACATCACCTTCCAAGGAGCTTGAGCGATGGCACGAAAGCCAAAAAGCAATGGCGCATCGAAGGTCGCGTTCTCCGACGATCCGCTTTGGTACAAAGATGCGGTGATCTACCAGGTGCACCTGAAGTCGTTCTTCGACGCCAACGACGACGGCGTGGGGGACTTCCAGGGCCTGATCGACAAGCTCGACTACATTGCCGAGCTGGGCGTGAATACCCTCTGGTTGCTGCCTTTCTACCCCAGCCCCCGGCGCGACGATGGCTACGACATCGCCGAGTACAAGGCGGTGCACGAAGACTACGGCAAGCTGGCCGATGCCAAGCGCTTCATCGCCGAGGCGCACGAGCGCGGCATCCGCGTGATCACCGAGCTTGTGATCAACCATACCTCCGACCAGCACCCGTGGTTTCAGCGGGCGAGGTCGGCAAAGAAGGGTTCGGCGGCGCGCAACTTCTATGTGTGGTCGGACACCGACCAGGCCTACGACGGCACCCGGATCATCTTTCTCGATACCGAGAAATCGAACTGGACCTGGGATCCCGTGGCGGGCCAGTATTTCTGGCACCGGTTTTTCTCGCACCAGCCCGACCTCAACTTCGACAACCCCGCGGTGATCAAGGCGGTGCTGGACGTGATGCATTTCTGGCTGGATCTTGGCGTGGACGGATTGCGCCTTGATGCCGTGCCCTACCTGATCGAGCGCGAGGGCACCAACAACGAGAACCTGCCCGAGACGCACGCGATCCTGAAGATCATCCGCAAGGAGATCGACGAGCACTATCCCGATCGCATGCTGCTGGCCGAGGCCAACCAGTGGCCGGAAGATACCCAGGATTACTTCGGCAACGGCGATGAATGCCACATGGCCTTCCATTTCCCGTTGATGCCGCGCATGTACATGGCCATCGCCCGCGAAGACCGTTTCCCGATCACCGACATCATGCGGCAGACCCCGGCGATCCCCGAGAACTGCCAGTGGGCGATCTTCCTGCGCAACCACGATGAACTTACCCTGGAAATGGTGACCGACTCCGAGCGCGATTACCTCTGGCAAACCTATGCCGCCGACCGCCGCGCACGCATCAACTTAGGGATTCGCCGGCGCCTGGCGCCACTGCTTGAGCGCGACCGCCGCCGCATCGAGCTGATGAACGCCCTGCTTCTGTCCATGCCCGGCACGCCGGTGCTCTATTACGGTGACGAGATCGGCATGGGCGACAACATCCACCTGGGTGATCGCGATGGCGTCCGCACGCCGATGCAATGGTCGGTGGACCGCAACGGTGGATTCTCCCGCGCGGACCCGGCAAGCCTGGTGTTGCCGCCGATCATGGATCCGTTGTACGGCTTCCAGGCGGTGAATGTGGAAGCGCAGTCACGCGACCCGCATTCGCTGTTGAACTGGACACGCCGCATGCTGGCGGTACGCTCACGCTACAAGGCGTTCGGCCGCGGCGAGTTGAAATTCCTCTATCCGGGTAATCGCAAGGTGCTGGCGTACCTACGCCTCCTGGGGGAGGAGAAGGTGTTGTGCGTAGCCAACCTTTCACGCTCGCTGCAGGCGGTAGAGCTTGACCTTGCCGCCTTCGACGGCCACGTGCCGGTGGAGATCATGGGCGGATCGTCGTTCCCGCCGGTCGGTGCGTTGCCGTACCTGTTGACCATTCCTCCGTATGGTTTTTATTCCTTCCAGCTGTGCGCCAACGCGGCTCTTCCCGAGTGGCATGAGCCCGCGCCGGAAACCATGCCCGATTTCGAGACGCTGGTATTGCGCGGACCAATCGCCGAGGGACCGGTAATGTCGCATCACCGGGGCGTCGTCGAGCGCGACATCCTGCCCACGTACCTGGCCATGCGCCGCTGGTTCGGCGCCAAGGACAGGGGCATTGCCTCGGTGCACGTGAAGTACGCTGCCGAGTGGCCCGACCGCGGCGACGACCTGGTGCTTACCGAGCTCGACGTGGAACTTAAAAGCGGCGAGCACGAAAGCTATGTCCTGCCGCTGGGCATCGTCTGGGAGGACGAACCCACGCCCGTGCGCTCCACGCAACTGGCCCTGGCGCGCGTGCGCCGTGGACGCCGCGTCGGGTATCTCACCGACGGCTTCACCCTGGATGCGTTCGCTTCGGGCGTAATACGCGGCTTGCGCGCCGACAAAACCGTGCAGGCTGGGAAGGGAGAGCTGCGCTTCATCCCGGAATCCGGGCTCTCCGCGATCGACTTTCCCACGGACGTGGAAAATCGCTGGCTGTCTGCCGAACAATCCAACAGCTCCATGATCATTGCCGACAAGGGCGTGTTGAAAGTGGTGCGGCGGATCACCCCGGGGATCAATCCGGAAGTGGAGGTAAGCCGATATCTCACCCACGCAGGGTACGCCAACACCGCGCCGCTACTGGGGGAGGTGCGCCGCGTGAGCGGCGATGGCGAGGAAGCCACGCTCGCGGTGCTGCAGGGCTTCCTGCGCAACCAGGGCGACGCCTGGCGCTGGACGCTTGATTACCTGCATCGCAGCTTCGATGAATTCGCCCATGCCAGCGAGGCCGACCGGCAGACCGAACTCCTGGCCGGTTACGACGCCTTTGCCGCGGTGATGGGTACGCGCCTGGCCCAGCTGCACGCGGTGCTCGCCCGGCCCACCGACGACACGGCGTTTGCGCCGACGCCCGTGACCGAAGCCGATACCCGGCGCTGGGCGGTCTCCGCCCACACGCAGATCGATCATGCCTTCGCGGCCATCGAAGGCTTCGATGCAGGCGAGGATGCGAAGCTGGCAGGGCGTGTCGCGCGGGTGCGCAATGAGCGCGAGGAACTGAAGTCGCGCGTCGACCAGATCGCACCACTTGCCGCCACGGGCCTCCTTATCCGCCACCACGGCGACTTCCACCTTGGCCAGATCCTGGTGGTGCAGGACGACGCCTACATCATCGATTTCGAGGGCGAGCCGGCGCGCAGTGTCGCCGAACGCCGCTTGAAATCCTCGCCGCTGCGCGATGTGGCGGGCTTGCTGCGCTCGCTCGACTACGCGGCCGCCGTGGCCGCCCGCGGCGAGGACGGCGCAGCGCCCGTGGTCGATGAGCGCCTTGAGACCTACCTCACCGCTTTCCGCGACCGCGCTTCGGAAAACTTCCTGGCGGCCTACCGAGCGGAGCTGGCGGCATCGCCATTCCCATGGATCGACGAGCAAGCGATCGAACCCTTGCTTGACCTGTTCCTGATCGAAAAAGCAGCCTACGAGGTGGCCTATGAGGCGGCTAACCGTCCACACTGGCTGGCGGTGCCGCTGACGGGGCTGCACAGCATCGTGGAGCGGCTGGAAGCGGCGGACCTCACGCGGGAGCTGGATGCATGACCGCTCCCTTCCGACCGCACGCGCCGCCGATCGACGAAGCCGAACGCGCCAGCTTGCTCAATGGCACGCATGGCGATCCCTTCGCCGTGCTCGGCGCCCATGGCAATGGCGCGACGCGCGTGTTGCGTGCACTGCAACCCGGCGCCGAAAGCGTGCAGGCGATCGACGGGCGTGGCGAGGCGATCGCGGAACTCAGCCCCGAAGGCGAGGGCGGGTTGTTCAGCGGCACGCTCGGCCAGGACGGTCCCTACCGTCTGCGCATCCGCTGGCCTGGGGGCACCCAGGATATCGCCGATAGCTACGGCTTCGGCCCGCTGCTGTCGGATTTCGATCTGTATCTTCTTGCCGAAGGCAAGCATCTAGGCCTGTATGACGTGCTCGGCGCCTTGCCCAAGACCATCGACGGCTTCGAAGGCGTGCGCTTTGCCGTGTGGGCGCCGAACGCGCGGTCGGTGAGCGTGATCGGTGACTTCAATGGCTGGGACGGCCGGCGAAATCCCATGCGCCTGTGCCGCGAGGCAGGGGTGTGGGAGCTGTTCGTCCCGGGACTGATGCCCGGCGCGCGCTACAAGTTCCAGGTGCGCGGCGTCGATGGCGTGGTGCGCGAGAAGGCAGATCCGGTAGCGCTGTCGGCCGAACAGCCGCCGGCGACCGCCTCGGTGGTGGCCGATCCGCTGATGTTCCAGTGGACCGACGAGGCCTGGATGCACGGCCGCGCCGCACGGCAGTCCGCCAACGCGCCGCTGTCGATCTACGAGCTGCATGCCGGATCCTGGTGGCGTGAGCACGCCAACGACGTGCCCAATTGGGACCGCCTGGGCGAGCGGCTGATTCCTTATGTGGTGGGCATGGGCTTCACCCATATCGAACTGCTGCCGATTTCCGAGTATCCCTTCGGCGGTTCGTGGGGCTACCAGCCCCTGGGGCAGTTCGCGCCAACGTCGCGCTTCGGCCCGCCGGAGGCTTTCGCCCGCTTTGTAGATCGCTGCCACGAGGCGGGCGTGGGCGTAGTGATCGACTGGGTCCCGGCGCATTTCCCGACCGATGCCCATGGCCTGGCGCAGTTCGACGGCACCGCGCTTTACGAACACGGCGATCCGCTGGAGGGTTATCACCAGGACTGGAATACGTTGATCTACAACCTTGGGCGCAATGAGGTGTCGGGGTTCCTGATCGCCAGCGGCCTGGCATGGCTTGAGCGTTTCCACATCGATGGCCTGCGCGTGGATGCGGTGGCATCGATGCTCTACCGCGACTACAGCCGCAACGCCGGCGAGTGGGTGCCCAACATCTACGGCGGCCGGGAAAACCTCGAAGCCATCGCCTTCCTGCGCCGCTTCAACCAGGTGGTGGCCGAGAAGCACCCCGGTGTGCTGACCATCGCCGAGGAGTCCACAGCGTGGCCCGGCGTGACCGCGCCGGTGGAGCAGGGCGGCCTGGGTTTCTCGTTCAAATGGAACATGGGCTGGATGCACGACACGCTTCAATACATGTCGCGCGACTCTATCCATCGCCGCTGGCATCACAACGACATGAGCTTCGGCATGGTGTATGCCTACTCGGAGAAGTTCGTGCTGCCGCTGTCGCACGATGAAGTGGTGCACGGCAAGCGTTCGTTGCTCGGGCGCATGCCTGGCGATGACTGGCAGAAGTTCGCCAACCTGCGTGCCTACTTCGGCTTCATGTGGGCCCACCCGGGCAAGAAGCTGCTGTTCAACGGTGGCGAGCTGGGCCAGCCGCAAGAGTGGAACCACGACGACCAGATCGCCTGGCATCTGTTGGACAACCCCTTCCACCTTGGCGTGCAGAAACTGGTGCGCGACCTGAACCGTACCTACGCCGGCGTCCCTGCGCTGCATGCGAAGGACACCGAGCCTTCCGGCTTCCGTTGGGTGGTCGGCGATGACGCGGGCAACAGTGTCTTTGCCTGGCTGCGCATGGCCGACGGCGCGCCGCCAGCGCTGGTGGTATGCAATTTCACGCCGGCGCTCATCCACGACTATCGCATCGGCGTGCCGCACCACGGGCGCTGGCGCGAGGCGATCAACAGCGATGCCGCGCAGTATGGCGGGTCCAACGCGGGCAACAACGGCGGCGTGGAAACATCGCCGCAACCGGCCCATGGCTACCCCGATTCAGTGGCCCTCACCCTACCGCCGCTGTCCACGGTGATCTTTGTCCTGGATGGTTAGAACCCACGCCAGGACGCCAACCACACTCCTTCCATTAAAGGCCTTCCATGCCCGCACTCCCCGAACGCATGCAGCCTGGCGCCGCCTATCCCCTGGGCGCCACCTGCGATGGCATCGGTACGAACTTCGCGGTCTTCTCGGCCAATGCGACGCGGATCGAACTGTGTCTGTTCGATCCCACTGGTCGGCGCGAGATCGCGCGATACGACCTGCCGGACTACACCGACCAGGTGTTCCACGGCTACCTGCCGCGTGTGCGCGGCGGGCAGCTGTATGGCTATCGTGCCCATGGTCCGTACGAACCTGAGCAGGGCCATCGCTTCAACCCGAACAAGCTTCTGCTCGATCCCTATGCGCGCCTGCTGCATGGCCAGGTGCGCTGGACCGACGCCCTGCACGGCTACCGTGTCGCCTCGCCGCGCGCGGACCTTTCCTTCGACCGGCGTGACAGTGCCGCTGCCATGCCCAAGGCGGTAGTGGTGGACGAGGCCATGCATAACGACCGCGACCGGCGGCCGCATATCTCCTGGGACCGCACCATCATCTACGAGACCCACGTGCGCGGCGCCACACGCTCGCTGCGGCGGGTACGCGCCAACGAGCGCGGTACCTTCGCGGCGCTGGGCGACCCGTGGTTCATCGATCACCTGCTGAAGCTGGGCATCACCGCGATCGAGCTGTTGCCCATCCATGCCTTCGTGCAGGATCGCCGGCTGACGGAGATGAAGCTGCGCAACTACTGGGGCTACAACACGCTGGCCTTTTTCGCGCCCGAGCCGCAGTACCTTTCCGAAGGCACCCTCAACGAGATCCGCGCGGCGATCCAGGCACTGCATACGGCGGGCATCGAGGTGATCCTGGACGTGGTGTACAACCACACCTGCGAGGGCAGCGAGCTTGGCACCACCATGAGCTTCCGCGGCCTGGACAACGCCAGCTATTACCGGCTGCTGCCGGACACCCCCCGCTATTGCATCAATGACACCGGTTGCGGCAACACGGTGAACACCGCGCATCCGCGCGTGATCCAGCTGGTGATGGATTCCTTGCGTTATTGGGTGCGCACCTTCCACGTGGACGGCTTCCGTTTCGACCTTGGCGTAAGCCTGGGCCGTGAGGCGCACGGCTTTGATCCCAATGCGGGCCTCTTCGACGCCATGCGGCAGGATCCAGCTCTGGCGCGGGTGAAGATGATCTCCGAACCGTGGGATCTTGGCCCGGGCGGCTATCAGATTGGCAACCACCCGCCCGGTTTCGCCGAGTGGAACGGCAAGTTCCGCGACGAGGTGCGTTCGTTCTGGAAGGGCGAGATCGGCCTTCGCGGCGCGCTCGCCGGCCGCCTGCAGGGTTCGTCCGAACTCTTCGATCACCAGGGCCGCAAACCGTGGTCGTCGGTGAACTTCATTACTGCGCACGATGGCTTCACCCTCAACGACCTGGTGAGCTACAACGAAAAACACAACCAGGCCAATGGCGAGGAAAACCGCGACGGCGGCAACGACAACGAAAGCAACAACCATGGCGTCGAAGGCCCCACGGACGACCCTGCCGTCATCGAAGCGCGTGACAAGACCATGCGCGCGATGCTGGCCACGTTGATGTTCTCCCATGGCACGCCGATGTTGCTCGGTGGCGATGAGTTCGCCCGTACCCAGCGCGGCAACAACAACGCCTACTGCCAGGACAACGAGATCTCCTGGTACGACTGGAAGGACGCCACCGGCGAACACGGCAAGGCGATGACAGCCTACGTCGGCCGCCTGACGCGACTTCGCGCCAGCCATCGGAGCCTTCGCGCACCGGCCTACGGCCGTGGTACCGAGCCGCTGCTGCCGGGTATTCCCGGCGTGACCTGGCACGACGAGAGCGGCGCGGAACTGACCCAGGACGACTGGGGGTTCGCCGTGGCCCGCCTTCTGGCCGTACGCCGCGCCACGCCGAGCGACAACGGCAAGCGCGTGGACGTCACGCTGATCCTGATCAACGGCGACAGCGCGCCGCATGAGTTCGTACTGCCCACGCCGGAGCTGCCGTGGTGGCTGCGCCTGGTCAGCGCCAACCCCGACGAGCCTGAGCGCGCGGTGACGGAGCCGTCGATAACGATCGAAGGCGAGTGCGTGGCGCTGTTGTCGGCGACGG
The DNA here is from genome assembly GCF_015905305.1 of Pinirhizobacter soli. Taxonomy (GTDB): domain Bacteria; phylum Pseudomonadota; class Gammaproteobacteria; order Xanthomonadales; family Rhodanobacteraceae; genus Pinirhizobacter; species Pinirhizobacter soli. The sequence goes on along the minus strand of NZ_JADZLQ010000001.1, from coordinate 543,883 downwards.
TGAAACCGGAATCTGCCTGATGGCTGGACACGAAATGCCCTATGGCGCCGCCCTGGCAGACGATGGCGCAGCCACGCGCTTTCGACTGTGGGCACCGGACGCCTCGAGCGTTCAGCTGGCTGTCGATGGGCAGGATATGGCGCCGATGGACACCATCGGCGACGGCTGGCACGAGTGCACCATGCCTTTGGGCGCCGGCACCCGTTACCGCTTCGTGCTGCCCGATGGCCTTGCCGTGCCCGACCCGGCTTCGCGCGCCCAGCACGATGGCGACGTGCATGGCTGGAGCGTGGTGGTGGACCCGCGCAGCTACCACTGGCGGCACGCCGACTGGCGCGGGCGGCCATGGCACGAAACGGTGCTCTGCGAGATCCATGCCGGCGTGATGGGTGGATTTGCCGGTATCGCCGCCGAACTCCCCCGGCTGGCACGCATGGGCATCACCGCCGTGGAACTGATGCCCGTCGCTGAATTTCCAGGCAGTCGCAATTGGGGCTACGACGGCGTACTGCCCTACGCTCCGGCCGCGGCTTATGGCCGGCCCGATGAATTGAAGCAGCTGATCGACCAGGCCCACGGCCTGGGCCTGATGGTGTTCCTGGATGTGGTGTACAACCACTTCGGTCCCGATGGCGCGTACCTGCACGCCTATGCCCGACCTTTCTTCGATACCTCGGCGCATACGCCCTGGGGCGCCGCCATCGACGTGGGCGTGCCGGCGGTGGGCGACTACTTCGTGCACAACGCGCTGTACTGGCTGAACGAGTACCGATTCGACGGGCTGCGTTTCGATGCCGTGCATTCGATCAACAACGACGCCTGGCTTCGTGCGCTGGGTCCGCGTATCCGTGCCGGGATAAGCGACGATCGCCATGTGCACCTGGTGCTGGAGAACGAGGCCAACCAGGCGGGTTTCCTCGCCGAAGGCGTGTTCGATGCCCAGTGGAACGACGATTTCCACCACGCCATGCATGTGCTGCTTTCCGGCGAGACAGACGGTTATTACGCCTGGTACGCCAACGACCCGATGTCGATGCTAGTGCGTTGCATGGGCGAGGGCTTTATTTACCAGGGCGAGGAAATGGAAGGCAAGGCGCGCGGTGAACCGAGCAAGCACCTTTCGCCTTTGCGCTTCGTCAACTTCCTGCAGAACCACGACCAGGTGGGCAATCGCGCCCATGGCGAACGGCTGACGCGCCTGGCTCACCCCGAAACCCTCGCCGCGGCCACGGCGCTGCTGCTGTTGTCGCCCTTCGTGCCGCTGCTGTTCATGGGCGAGGAGCGCGGCAGCCACGCACCGTTCCTGTTCTTCACCGACCACCAGACCGACGAATTGCGCAAGGCGGTGCGCGAAGGCCGCCGGCGTGAATTTGCCCGCTTCGAGAAATACGGCGACCACATGCCGGTACCCGATCCCAATGAGCGCCGGACATTCGACGACAGCCTGCCGGACGAGGCCGATCGAGCCGTGGAAGCGCGTATCGCCAGGCTTCTTCGGCTGCGTCACGAATGGCTGGTGCCGACCCTTCCCACGGCGTCCTCGCTCGGCGCCCAGGCATTGGGCGACCGCGCATTGGTGGCACGCTGGACACTTGGCGCGCGCCGCCTGGTAATCGTGTGCAACCTCGGCGATGCGATCCCCTGCCATGTGCGCGCCGCCGATGACGCCATCTGGCTCGAGGGCAACGAAGAAGCGCGCTCGTCGCTAAGCCGCGGCCAGCTGGCCGCCCGCTCCACCCTGGCTTATCTGGAAAATCCATGAGCAGCACTCGCATCGATCCTGAGCTGGCCGCCCTTGCCGAAGAAGCCAACGTCGTGATTGGCTGGCAGGACGCCGAAGGCATGCCGCAACGTGTGCAGGTGGATACCTTGCGTACCGTCCTTGCCGCTTTCGGCGTGCCGGCCGATACCCAGGCGGACATTCGCAACAGCCGCGAGCGCCTGCGCATGGCACGCGAAAGCGACCGGCTTCCGCCGCTGCTTACCGTGGACGTGGGTGGAAGGATCGCCGTGCCCTCCGCGCGCATGGATCGCTCCTGGCGCCTGAAGGCCCGGTATGGCGAAGACCTCCAGGAAGCTGAAGGTTCGCTTCCCGCAGGCAAGGGAGGCCTTACCGCGCCCGACAAGCCTGGTTATTACACCCTTGCCCTGGGCGCGGAAGAGGTCACGGTGGCGGTGGCGCCGCCGCGTGCCTTTGGCGTGGCGAACCTTACCCGCGGCCGGCCACGCCCCTGGGGTATCGGCGTGCAGATGGGCGCGCTGCGGCGCGCAGGCGACGGAGGGCTGGGCGACTTCACGACGCTGGCGCAGATGGTAACCGCAGCACGGGGGCAGGGCGCCGATGCCATGGCGATCAGCCCGGTGCATGCGATGTTCGCCGCGTCGCCCGAGCGCTATAGCCCCTACGCGCCATCGAGCCGCCTGTTCCTCAATGCCTTGCACGTGGACCCGGGTGCGGCTTGCGGCCCCGATGTGTTGCGCTCGTTGATCGCATCGCATGAGCTGGCGGCGGAGATGGCGGCGCTGGAAGCGGAAGACCTGGTCGACTGGCCGCGCGCGGCGCGCGTGCGTAATACGCTGTTGCGGTCGGTGTTCGAGTGGGCCTCGACCGATATGGCCATGGGCCAGACGCTGGAGACCTTCCGCCGCGCCGAGGGCGAGCCTCTGGAACGCCATGCACGCTTCGAGGCCTTGCAGGCGCACTTCCACCGCGAAGGGCGGCCCGGCGGTTGGCAGGCGTGGCCCGCTGAATTCCACGATCCGTCATCGCCCGCCGTCATCGCCTTCGCCCGCGACCATGCGCGCGAAGTAGCTTTCCACGCCTTCTGCCAATACCTGGCACGGCGGGGCCTGGACGACGCCCAACGTGCCGCGATCGATGCGGGCATGTCGATCGGGCTTGTCGCGGACCTTGCCGTGGGTACCGATGGCGGTGGCAGCCAGGCATGGAGCCATCACCGCGAAATGATCCACGGGCTTTCGGTCGGGGCGCCCCCGGATGCGCTCAACCGCCTGGGGCAGGATTGGGGCCTGACCACCTACTCGCCGCTCGCCCTGCAAAGCGAAGGTTTTGCCGGCTTCATCGGCCTGTTGCGCGCGGCCCTGCGCAGCGCCGGCGGCGTGCGCATCGATCATGTCCTGGGCCTGCGCCGCCTGTGGATGGTGCCGCATGGCGCCGCGGCCACCGAGGGCGCCTACGTGCGCTATCCACTGGAAGACATGCTTCGCCTGGTGGCACTGGAATCGCACCTGCATCGCGCCATCGTGATCGGCGAGGACCTGGGCACCGTGCCCAGCGATTTCCGTAGCCGCATTGCCGGCACCGGCGTGATGGGCCTTCGCGTGCTGTGGTTCGAGCGCGCCGCCGACGGTGGCTTCATCGCACCTTCCTATTGGTCCGAATCGGCCGTGGCGACCACCGGCACCCACGATGTGGCCACCGTCTCGGGTTGGTGGGGCGGCAACGACATCCGCCAGCGTGAAATGGCAGGGCTTGGCGATCCGGTGAACGACGAACACAGCCAGCGTTCGCGCGAACGCAGTGCCTTGTGGCGGTCGATGTGCGCCTCGGGCGCGGCACAGGACGAATGGGCGCCACCACCCCCGGAAGATACCTGGCCGGTGGTTGTCGCCGCCGTCGCCCATGTCGCCAGGGCACCCGCGCCGCTGGCGATGTTTCCCATCGAAGACATCCTTGCCTTGCCCGATCAGCCGAATCTCCCCGGCCCGACGGACGCGACGCATCCGAACTGGCGTCGACGCCTGCCGGGCGATGCGGCCATGGTGTTCGCCCAACCGATCGCACAAGCGACCTGTGCCGCCGCCGCACGCAGCAGGCGCGGCGGATGACCACGCCGCGCGCCACCGCCAGGGTGCAGTTCCATGCAGGTTTCACCCTCGACGATGCCGCAGCCCAGGTGGGCTACTTCGCCCGCCTTGGCGTAAGCCACCTTTATGCCTCGCCGATCCTGGCTGCACGCAAGGGCTCCACCCACGGCTACGACGTGATCGATTGCCATGCGATCAACCCCGAGATCGGCGGGGAACCTGCGCTGCGCCGGCTGGTGGCGGCACTTCGCGCGCACGACATGGGATTGATCCTGGACATCGTGCCCAACCACATGGGCGTGGGTCCGGAAAACGCGTGGTGGATGGATGTGCTGGCCAAGGGTCGGGAGAGCCGCTACGCCGGGTATTTCGACATCGAATGGACGGCGCCTGATCCGCTCGTGCGCGGCCGCGTGTTGCTGCCGATCCTGGGTGAATCGTATTTCGACGTGCTGCACGGCGGCCACATCGCACTGGTACGGCATGGCGATACCTTCGCGCTGCGCGTATACGACGCCGAATTACCCATCGCGCCGGGCGACCAGAAGCGCCTGAACGATATCCAGGGCGATGCGCTGGCCATGCACCACCATGGCACCGACGAAGGGCGCCAGGCGCTTGATGCACTGATCGACCGGCAGCACTATCGCCTGGCCCTGTGGAAGCTTGCCAGCGACCTGGTGAACTACCGGCGCTTCTTCGACATCAACGAGCTGGCCGGCCTGCGCCAGGAGAGCGTGCGCGTATTCGAAGATACCCACGCCCTGGTGTTCCGCCTGTATGCCGAAGGCCTGATCGATGGCGTGCGCTGCGACCACGTCGATGGGCTAGCCAGTCCGCGCCGCTACTGCCGGCAGTTGCGCAACCGCCTGGACCTTCTGCGCCGGCAGCGGCCGGCCGGGGCGCCGCGCACGGCATACCTGGTGGTGGAGAAGATCCTTGCCATGGATGAAGACCTGCGCGCGGACTGGCGCGTGGACGGCACCACCGGCTATGAGTTCATGGATGAAGTGTCTGCGTTGTTGCACGACGAAGCCGGCCGCGCCGACCTCACCGCATTGTGGACGTCCGCCAGCGGCGACACCGCGGGTTTCGTCCGTTATGCCCACGCGGCGCGCCGGCAGATCCTGGTGGACAGCTTCGAATCGGAACTGGCGCGGACCTCTCGCGCGCTGTTCTCGGCCGCGCGCGCCACCCTCGCCACGCGCGATGTCAGCGAGGCGGCGATCCGCCGCGTACTACGCGAGTTGTTGGTGCACTTTCCCGTGTACCGCACCTATGCCGGCGGCGCGGGCCGCGACGCTATCGACGAGGTCGTGTTCACCCGTGCGATCGAGGGCGCGATCCGCGTGCTGCGGCCGGAAGACCACGCCTTGCTGGTGGAGGTTGGCCAGTGGCTCGGGGGCCAGGCGCCGCGGCAGCTTCCCCCGGGAGCCGTGCGGCGCGCGCGAGAGAAAGCCATCGCGGTGTTCCAGCAGGCGACGTCGCCCGTGGCCGCCAAGGCCGTGGAAGACACAGCGGGTTATCGTTACGGGCGCCTGCTGTCGCGCAACGAAGTGGGTGCCGATCCGGATGTCATCGCCATCGAGCCGCCGGCTTTCCACGCGCGCTGCCAACATCGCGCCGAATCCTTCCCGCGCAACATGATCACCACGGCCACGCACGACCACAAACGCGGTGCGGACCTTCGCATGCGCCTTGCCGTGCTGTCCGAACGCGCATCGTGGTGGCAAAGCCAGGCCACCGCCTGGCGCGAGCGGCACGTGCCGTACAAACGTCCCATCGACGGCCGGCTGGCGCCGACCCCGGTGGACGAACTGATGCTGTACCAGATGCTGTTGGGAGCGTGGCCGCTCGTAGAGACCGAACCTCGTGCAGCATTCGTCAGCCGCATCGAAGCCTGGCAGATGAAGGCGCTGCGCGAGGCCAAGCGGCGTACCCGCTGGACCGATCCGAACGAGCCCTACGAGGAAGCCTGCAAGGCGTTCCTGGCCGCGGTGATGGCCGATGAGGGGTTTGTTGCCGAGCTGGAGGAAGCCGCGGCGTCGCTCGCGGTGCCAGGTGCCGCCAACGGACTGGCCCAGGCCGTGCTGCACCTCACCACGCCTGGAGTTCCCGACATCTACCAGGGTACGGAGTATTGGGACTTCAGCCTGGTCGACCCGGACAACCGTCGCCTGGTGGATTACGCGGCTCGGGCTGCGAGCCTGGGGCAGGGTAGCTACGCCGATCTCCTGCCGCATTGGCGGGACGGCCGCATCAAGCAGCACGTGGTGCATACCTTGCTGGCGTTGCGCGCGCGCCTGCCGGTGTTGTTCGCACGGGGCGGCTATCGGGCGCTGGCCGTTACCGGGCCGGCCGCCGCGCACGTGGTGGCCTTCGAACGGCACGATGCCCGGCGCGCCGTGATTGTCGTGGTGGCCCGCCATGTTGCCCACCGGCTCGAAGAAGCCGACGCCCCGCGCCTGGATCCCGTCCACTGGTCGGGAACCAGCCTGGCCTGGCCGATGGGGCAATGGAAGGAGGCCTTTTCGGGCCGATCCGTCCACGGGGAGGGCGCCAAGGCGGTCGGCGAGCTCCTGGGCGACGGCGTGGTGGCGGTATTCGAACGGCGCGCCAAGGGCGGAACCCGTGTGGGCAGGACGGCCAGGGCCGCCACCGGCCGGCCCGTCGCCTGAACGCGCCTGCCGGTGGCCGAACGCGATATCATGCGACGTTGATATCCGCCGAAGGTTGCCATGTCCACTGCCAAGACCGTCCCCGTACTCACGATCGACGGTCCTTCAGGCTCGGGCAAGGGCACCATCAGCGCCCTGGTGGCTGAACAGCTGGGCTGGCACCTGCTTGATTCAGGCGCCCTCTACCGGGCGGTCGGCTACGCCGCCGGGGCCGAGGGCCTGGACCTCTCCGACGCCGAGGCCATCGCCCGCTGCGCGGAAACCACCCGGATCCGTTTCGTCGCCGCGGGCAAGGGCCACCCTGCCCGGGTCATGGTGAACGGGCATGACGCCACGGACGAACTTCGCACCGAAACCGCCGGCGCCGCCGCCTCGGCGATTGCCGCCATCCCGGCGGTCCGCCAGGCCCTGGTACAGCTGCAGCTGGGGTTCCGCAAGGCGCCGGGACTAGTGGCCGACGGCCGGGATATGGGCACCGTCATCTTCCCGGAAGCTGCGTTTAAGGTATTTCTTACGGCTTCCGCGGCCGAAAGGGCGAAAAGACGCTATAAGCAGTTGAAGGATAAGGGGCTGGGCGTTACACTTGCCAATCTGTTACGCGAGATCGAAGCGCGCGACGAGCGCGATGCTTCCCGCGCCGTGGCGCCGCTCCGGGCCGCCGATGATGCCATCACCATCGACACCACGGGCCTGTCCATCGACACCGTCGTAGCAAAAGTATTCGCCATCGTCCGTCCCTAGCGGGAACGAACGGTGGCATCAACGCCCATGCCGCGGCATGGGTTTAGCCAACGGTGGCCGGGGACTTTAAACAACTCCCAGCCGCCCATGACCGGTGGGTCGCAAGCCTCATCCACGCATCAAAACCGTGGCGGGCCCGACCTCGTACAACCCTGGAATCCACATGACTGAAAGTTTCGCCGAACTGTTTGAACAGAGCCAGCAGGCCATTTCCAAGCTGAAGCCTGGTGCCATCGTCACCGGCATCGTGGTCGAGATCCGTAACGACGTCGTCGTGATCAACGCCGGCCTCAAGAGCGAAGGCATCGTCCCCATCGAGCAGTTCCGCGATGAGCAGGGCGTGTTGGAAGTGGAAGTGGGCGATGAGGTCAAGGTTGCCCTTGACGCGCTCGAAGACGGCTTCGGCGAGACCAAGCTCTCGCGTGAGAAGGCCAAGCGTTCGATGGTGTGGGACGACCTCGAGCAGGCTTTCGAGAAGGAAGAGACCATCACCGGCAAGATCTCCGGCAAGGTCAAGGGTGGTTTCACTGTCGACATCAAGGACGTCCGCGCATTCCTGCCGGGCTCGCTGGTCGACGTGCGCCCGGTCCGCGATCCGGTTTACCTGGAAGGCAAGGACCTCGAGTTCAAGATCATCAAGCTCGACCGCAAGCGCAACAACGTTGTGGTCAGCCGCCGCGCCGTCGTCGAGACCGAGTTCTCCGAAGAGCGCGAGAAGCTGCTTGAGCGCCTCACCGAGGGTGCAGTGGTCAAGGGCGTGGTCAAGAACCTCACCGACTACGGCGCATTCGTCGACCTCGGCGGTATCGATGGCCTGCTGCACATCACCGACATGGCCTGGAAGCGCGTGCGCCATCCGTCCGAAGTGGTCAACGTCGGCGACGAGCTGGACGTCCGCGTGCTCAAGTACGACCGCGAGCGCAACCGCGTTTCGCTGGGCCTGAAGCAGCTGGGCGACGACCCGTGGGTCGCCATTGCCCGCCGCTACCCGGTCGGCAGCCGCCTGTTCGGCAAGGTCTCCAACGTCACCGATTACGGCTGTTTCGTCGAGATCGAGCCGGGCGTCGAAGGCCTGGTGCACGTTTCGGAAATGGACTGGACCAACAAGAACGTCAACCCGGCCAAGGTCGTGCAGGTCGGTGACGAAACCGAAGTGATGGTGCTGGACGTCGATGAAGAGCGTCGCCGCATCTCGCTGGGTATCAAGCAGACCCGTTCCAACCCGTGGGAAGCTTTCGCCGCCATGCACAAGAAGGGCGACAAGGTTTCCGGCCAGATCAAGTCGATCACCGACTTCGGCATCTTCATCGGCCTGGAAGGCGGTATCGATGGCCTGGTGCACCTGTCGGACATCTCCTGGCAGGTGTCGGGTGAAGACCTCGTCCGCAACTTCAAGAAGGGCGACGAAGTCGAGGCCGTGGTGCTTGCGGTCGATCCAGAGCGCGAGCGCATCTCGCTCGGCATCAAGCAGATGGAGCAGGATCCGTTCGGCCAGTTCATGGCCACCAACCCGCGCGGCACCATCCTTAACGGTACCGTGAAGGAAGTGGACGCCAAGGGTGCGGTGATCGACCTGGGCGAGGGCGTCGAGGGTTACCTCCGCGCCAACGACATCGCCAAGGAGCGCATCGACGACGCTACCCAGCACCTGAAGGTGGGCGATGCGGTCGAGGCCAAGTTCACCGGCATGGACCGCAAGGGCCGCCAGCTGCAGCTGTCGATCCGCGCCAAGGACGAGGAAGACGTCGCCGACGCCATGGCCGATTACGGCTCGGCTGCCGGTGGCACGACCAAGCTCGGCGCGCTGCTCAAGGAGCAGTTCAACAAGGCCGACTAAAGCGTCATCGGGAAGCGGGACGGCCTCACGGTCGTCCCGCGACCTGCTAACGTTGCACGCAGCCAGTCAGGGAATCCTGGGGAACCATGACGAAATCCGAATTGATCGAGGCGCTTGCACGGCGCCAGACCCACCTTGCCTTCGGCGACGTGGAGATGGCAGTGAAGAGCGTGCTCGAGCAGATGAGCCAGGCACTGTCATCGGGCGAGCGGATCGAGATCCGCGGCTTCGGCAGCTTTGCCCTACATTTCCGCCCACCGCGCATGGGCCGCAACCCCAAGACGGGCGAAGCGGTAGCCTTGCCCGGCAAGCACGTACCACACTTCAAGCCCGGCAAAGAACTTCGTGAACGAGTAAACCTCGTCGACGACGTCCAGGCCTAAGACTCAAAGCCGCGCACTGCGCGGCTTTTTTTTGCCTGTCGCGGGGCGCTCGGGCGTGGCGGGCAGAGCGGCCGGGGCCCAGCGGCGGCGTACCGGGCTGCGGCGACCCTCGGGAGCTGCGCTCCCATCGGGACGGGCTTCGGCCGGGGGTTTTCGATTCGCCATCCATGGCTCAGCGAAAACGGCCGGCCATCCATGGCCGGCCCCCTGCGGGCCTAATCCGACCGAAGCCCTTCGCCTTCGCACGGAGCGCCGCCGCTGGGCCCCGGCCGCTCTGCCCGCCACGCCCGAACGCTTTCCCCACATTCGGCTCGGATGTGTCCAGAGCCGGGGGCGTTGCCCTCGTCAGCGACTTGTGGAACCGAGCGTTGTGGGCGGATCAGGCCCGCAGGGGGCCGGCTTGGTCGGCCGTTTTCGCGAAGGCCGCAGGCCGCCTCGAAACCCCCCGCCCGCAACGCGGGCGCGCCGGGGCGCAGCCATCAGACAAAGCCGCGCAGCGGCCTCTTCTCCCAAGCGCCGGTGTAACCGGAGCGACGAGGGTAACGCCACCCGGCTCCTGCGACACGTCCGAGCCCCGCCCCACACGGCAATGCCGAAGGCGAGCGTCGTTTTGCGCTAAAGTTGGCTGATGCGAATCCTCGCCCTGATCGTCCTTCTGCTTTTTCTCGCCGCCGGCATTGTGCTTGGTGCCCTCAATGCTGATGCCGTTCCATACGACCTTGGCTTTGCGCGGGTGAGCCTGCCCAAGGGTGCGGCGTTGCTGGTTGCCTTGCTGGTTGGCTGGGTGCTTGGTGGGCTTACTGCCTGGCTGGGTACGCGTATGGGTGATCGCCGACAGCGCCGCCGGCAAGCGAAGGTGGCTCGCGCGGCCGACGCATGAATGCCATCTGGCTTTTGGCGCTGGTTCCTCCGGCAGCCTTCTACAGCGGTTGGTACCTGGCGCGGCGCACCAGTGCGCGGCGATCGGGTGCGCGCGTCAACGAACTTTCCAGCGATTATTTCAAGGGGCTGAACTACCTCTTGAACGAAGAGCAGGACAAGGCGCTTGAAGTGTTTCTGCGCCTGGCCGAGTACAACCGCGACACGGTGGAGACGCACCTGGCGCTGGGCAACTTGTTTCGCAAGCGTGGCGAGGTGGATCGTGCTATCCGCCTGCATCAGCACCTGGTGTCACGTCCGGGCCTGAGCGAGGAAACCAAGACGGTTGCCTTGCTTGAGCTGGGTGAGGACTACATGCGTGCCGGGCTGCTTGACCGCGCCGAAACTCTGTTCTCGGATCTTGTCGCCATGGATGCTCTTGCGCCGTCGGCGCTTCGGCACCTGGTGGCGATCTACCAGCACGAGCGCGAGTGGCATAAGGCGATCGATCACGCCCGACGCCTGGAAACCATGACCGGCGAGGACGAATTGCCGATGATCGCTCAGTTCTACTGCGAACTGGCCGAGCAGTCCCGCTCGCACGGCGCGCGGGTGGAGGCCAGCGAGTACCTTGCCGAAGCCTTCCGCTGCCAGGCCGATTGCGTGCGTGCGCACATGCTTACCGGACGGCTTCTGGCCGAGAGCGACGACTACGCCGGTGCGGTGGACGCCTACGAAAATGCCGTGGATGCCGATATCGCGTTCGTGCCGGAGATCCTGCCGCCGCTGTTGAACTGCTACGCGCGTTCGCAGCAGATGGAACGAGCCGAATCCTTCCTGCGGCAGATCATGGAGCGCTACCACGGCATCTCGCCGGTGCTGGCGCTTACCCGGCTTTACGAAGGGCGCGATGGCGAACGCACGGCCATCGACTTCCTTACCGGGCAGTTGCGTAAGCGTCCATCGGTACGTGGCCTGATGGCCTTGATCGACGCCACCATGGACAAGGTGTCCGGTGAGGCACGCGAGAACTACCTGATCCTGCGCGACCTCACCCGCAAGCTGATCGAAGGGCAGGCGATGTACCGGTGCAGCCGTTGCGGATTCGGTGCCAAGGCGCACCATTGGCAATGCCCGGGTTGCAAGAGTTGGGGCACGGTGCGCCCGATCCACGGCGTGGCCAACGAGTGAGCGCGGCATGCCAGTGATCGCCTGGACCATGATCGCGACGCTCGTCGTCGCGTTCGTCGTGGTGCGCGGATGCATCGCGTACGCCCACCGGCGCGGCATGCTCGACCAGCCTGGGCAGCGGCGTTCGCATACCGTGCCGACGGCGCGGGGTGGCGGCTTGGGAATTGTCGTGGCCTGGGTGCTGGCGATGCTGCTGCTATTGCCCGGATCGCTGCCGTGGCCGTTGCTGGCGGCGCTCGTGGCCGGCACCCTTGGCGTGGCCTTGATCGGCTGGCTCGACGACCACGGCGATCTCCCCGTGCGGCCGAGGTTGTTGGTACAGCTGGCTGCCTGCGCGGTCTTTGCCGCTGCGGTGTGCAACGACGGATTGGCATGGTGGTGGTGGCCGTTGCTGGTGCTGGCCGGCACCTGGTCGATCAACCTGCACAACTTCATCGACGGCATCGACGGCTTGCTGGCCCAGCAGTGCATCTTCGTCGGCGTGGGTATCGCCTGTATCGCGGCCGGTATCGGCTCGCTGGTGCTGCTCGCCGCCGGAGGTGCATTTTCGATGGCCGCGCTGGGATTCTGGTGGTTCAACCGTTCGCCGGCGCGGATCTTCATGGGCGATGTCGGCAGCGGGGCGGTGGGTTTCATCGTGTTCGCGCTGACCGCCCTGATCTGGCTGATCGATGCGTCCGCGTTGTGGGCGGCCTTGCTGCTGTCCAGCAGCGTCGCGGTCGATGCCACGCTCACCCTGCTTTCACGGATGCGCGGGGGACGGCGCTGGTACAGCGCCCACCGCGAACACCTCTACCAGTGGCTGGTCAGGCGCGGCCACGGGCACTCCCGCGTCGGCGGCTACTACCTGGCGTGGAACCTGTGCGTGGTGGCCCCGCTTGCCGCGGCCGCGATGGCCTGGCCCAGCCTTGCCCCGCTATGCTGCGTGATCGGCTACGGCCTGGCCATGGTGGCCTGGGTGGCGGGCAAGAGGGCCATCCGGCGCTCCGTGGCTCATGGCTGAACAGAAGGAACCGCTGTCGCACATATGTGACAGATGCCTTATATGATTTCCAGATCACCAAAAATTTCCCCACGCATGTTCCTGCGCAAGCTCATTGGCATCATTCATCCGCGCTCGGCGGTCGTCACCCACGACCTTGGCATGGCCGCGCTCGCCTGGTGGATCGCCAAATCCCTGCGCTACGCACTCATGCCCGAACAATCGGCGGTGGAATACCTCCCGCTGGAGTTCCCCGTGGTGCTGCTGGTGCAGGGCGCCATCTTCACCTGGACCGGCCTCTACAAGGGCGTGTGGCGCTTTGCCAGCCTGCCGGACCTGTGGAACATCCTGCGTGCCGCGTGCCTGGGCGCCCTGGCGATCGGCCTTGCCATGTTCCTCTACGGCCGCCTTGAAGGCGTGCCCCGTTCGGTGCTGCTGGTTTACCCGGTGGTGCTGTCGGTGCTGCTGGGCGTGCCCCGGCTCACGTATCGCTTCTGGAAGGACAGTCGGCTGGACCTTTTCCAGTCGATGCCCACGCGGCGCGTGCTGGTGGTGGGTGCCGGGCGTGCCGGCGAGGCACTGGCACGCGACCTGCGCCGTGACAGCCGTTACTCGGTAATCGGCTTCGTCGACGACAACCCCGCGCTCCGCGGCGCCCGTATCAATGGCATGCCGGTGCTTGGCCGCATCGACCAGCTGCCGGAACTGGCCCGCGAGATCGCCGTGCAGATGCTGCTGATCGCCTTGCCCGGGGCTACCACCTCGGAGATGCGCAACGTGGTGGCCCTTTGCGAGGAAACCGGGTTGCCGTTCCGCACCGTGCCGCGTCTTGAAGACGTGGTCGCCGGCCGCGCGCAGTTCAACGAGATCAAGGAAGTGGCGATCGAGGACCTCCTCGGCCGCGACACGGTGGAACTGGACTGGACGGCCATCCGCGAAAGCCTTTCCGGCCGGCGTGTCCTGGTCACCGGTGGCGGCGGCTCCATCGGCTCGGAACTTTGCCGGCAAGTCGCGCGGCTGGGAGCGCAGTCGCTGACGGTGGTGGATCAGTCCGAGTACAACCTCTATCGCATCGGGCAAGAACTCACCGCCGTCTATCCGGAACTCATCTTCGAAGGCGTGCTTGCTGACGTACGCGATGAAGTGGCGATCAACCGCGTGTTCGCCCGGGTGCATCCGCATGTGGCCTTCCATGCCGCAGCCTACAAGCATGTGCCGATGCTGCAGGGACAGCTGCGCGAGGCCTTCCGCAACAATGTGCTGGGAACACGCATCGTCTCGGAAGCATCGGTGGCGGCCGGGGTGGAATGCTTTGTCCTGATCTCCACCGATAAGGCGGTGAACCCGACTTCGGTGATGGGTGCCTGCAAGCGCCTGGCCGAGATCTGGTGCCAGAATCTTTCAGCGCAGGTGCGCACGCGCTTCATCACCGTGCGTTTCGGCAATGTGCTTGATTCGGCTGGTTCCGTGGTGCCGCTGTTCCGCCAGCAGATCCAGCAGGGCGGTCCGGTCACCATCACCCATCCGGAGATCTCCCGCTACTTCATGACCATCCCGGAAGCCTGCCAGCTGATCCTGCAGGCGGCGAGCCTGGGCAAGGGCGGCGAGATCTTCGCCCTGGACATGGGCGATCCGGTGAAGATCCGGGACCTCGCCGAACAGATGATCCGCCTGGTCGGCAAGAAGCCGGGCACCGAGATTCCCATCGTGTACACCGGCCTGCGCCCGGGCGAGAAGCTCTTCGAGGAGTTATTTCATCCCCTGGAGAATTACACCGGCACGGCGCACGCGAAGATCTTCCTGGCCCAGCATCGCCAGGTATCGTGGGAGCTGCTGCAGGCACAGTTGGCGCGTGCGCGCGATGCTGCTGCCGATTTCGACGACGAGGCCCTGCAACGGTCGATTGCCGCACTGTTGCCTTCCTTTCGATGGAACGACGCCGTGCTAACGGACAACGTCGTACCGTTGCGCGCGACCGATCACGGAGAGCAAGCATGACCAAACCGCTGCGCAAAGTCGTTTTCCCCGTTGCCGGGCTCGGCACGCGCTTCCTGCCCGCCACCAAGGTGGTGGCCAAGGAAATGCTGCCGGTGCTCGATCGCCCGCTGATCCAGTACGCGGTGGACGAGGCGGTGGATGCCGGCGCCGACACCCTGATCTTCGTCACCAACCGCTACAAGCACGCCATCGCCGATTACTTCGACAAGGCGTACGAGCTGGAAGCCAAGCTCGCGGAGAAGCGCAAGGACGAGCTGCTGGCCCTGGTGCAGACGGTTTTGCCAAAGCATGTGCGCTGCGTGTTCGTGACCCAGCCTGAAGCACTGGGCCTGGGCCATGCGGTGCTGATGGCCAAGCCCGTGGTGGGCAACGACGAACCCTTCGGCGTGATCTTGCCCGACGACCTGATCTGGAACGAAGGGCCCGGCGCCTTGCGCCAGATGGCCAAGGTGGCCCACGACGAGGACGCCGGCGTGATCGCCGTGGAAGAAGTGCCCCACGAGGACACCGACAAGTACGGCATCGTCGCCACCGACGAAGCGAAGGGCCGCAGCGCTCGCATCCACCACATGGTGGAAAAGCCCAAGCCCGCCGACGCGCCGTCGAATCTGGCCGTGGTCGGCCGCTACGTGCTGCCCGGCCGCATCTTCCAGTTGCTGGAAGAAACCACCCCGGGAGCGGGCGGCGAGATCCAGCTGACCGACGCCATCGACCGCCTGCTCAAGGGCGACGGCAAGGTCCTGGCGCACCGCTTCGAGGGCACCCGTTTCGATTGCGGCAGCAAGGTGGGCCTGGTCAAGGCCACCATTCATTTCGCCCTGAAGGATCCGAAACTCGCCGCTGCCGTGCACGAGGCGGTGGCTGTCGGCCGGGCCTGATCGATCTGAAGGGATGAAGCCATGGGGGCCTGGGCGGTAGACTTGCCGGCCAGCCTCCATGCCGTCGCCCATGCTTCGCCTTACCGACATCCAGCTCCCGCTCGATCATCCCGACGACGCCCTCGAGCGTGCGATCGGCAAGCGCCTTGGCGCGGACGCTGCGAAAATGCGTGGCTTCACGGTATTCCGGCGCGGCTACGACGCGCGCAAGAAGTCGGCGATCACCCTGGTGTACACGGTGGACGTGGATATCGCCGACGAGGATGCTGTACTTGCGCGGCACGCGGGCCAGCACGTCAATCGCTCGCCGGACACCTCCTACAAGTTCGTGGCCCATGCGGCCGATGGTGAACATCGCCGCCCGATCGTGATCGGGACCGGGCCTTGCGGCGTGATGTGCGCGCTGCTGCTTGCCCAGATGGGCTTCCGGCCCATCGTGCTCGAGCGCGGCAAGGCCGTGCGCGAGCGCACGAAGGATACCTGGGGCCTGTGGCGTGGCCGTACCCTTACCCCGGAATCCAACGTGCAGTTCGGCGAAGGCGGGGCGGGCACGTTTTCCGACGGAAAGCTGTGGAGCCAGGTGAAGGATCCGAAGCACTACGGCCGCAAGGTGCTGCTCGAATTCGTCAAGGCCGAAGCGCCGGAGGAAATCCTTTATGTGAGCAAACCGCATATCGGCACCTTCCGCCTGGTGAAGATGATGGAGAGCATGCGGGCCAGCATTATTTCCCTTGGCGGGGAGTTCCGCTTCGGCACGAAGGTTACCGATGTGCTGCTGCAGGGCGGCCGCATGCAGGGCGTGCGGCTGGAATCGGGTGAGGAACTGGCGTCGGACCATGTGGTGCTGGCCATCGGGCACAGTGCACGCGACACCTTCGCCATGCTGCACGAACGAGGCATCTTCGTCGAAGCCAAACCGTTCTCGATTGGGTTCCGTATCGAGCACCCGCAGTCGTTGATTGACCGCGCGCGTTTCGGCCCCAGCGCGGGGAACGACCTGCTGGGCGCGGCCGACTACAAGCTGGTGCACCACGCCGGCAACGGCCGATCGGTTTACAGCTTTTGCATGTGTCCCGGCGGCACGGTGGTCGCGGCAACGTCCGAGCCGGGCAGGGTGGTCACCAACGGCATGAGCCAGTATTCGCGCGATGAGCGCAATGCCAACGCGGGCATCGTGGTGGGCATTTCACCGGAAGACTATCCCGGTGGGCCACTGGCTGGCATTGAATTCCAGCAGGCCTGGGAATCGCGTGCGTTCGAGCTTGGCGGCGGCAACTACGATGCCCCCGGCCAGTTGGTGGGCGACTTCCTGGCGGGCGTGGCGTCCACGACGCTCGGGTCCGTCGAGCCGTCGTATAAGCCTGGCGTCCGCCTGGGTGACCTTGCCACCGCGTTGCCCGACTACGCCATCACGGCCATACGCGAGGCGCTGCCGGCTTTCGACCGGCAGATCCGGGGCTTTGCCATGTACGACGCGGTGCTTACGGGGGTGGAAACGCGCACGTCCTCGCCCATCCGCATCCGTCGTCACGATGACTCCCTGCAGAGCATCAATACCCCTGGCCTGTATCCGGCGGGCGAGGGTGCTGGCTACGCGGGCGGCATCATGTCGGCGGCGATCGATGGCATCCGCGTGGCTGAGGCGGTGGCGTTGTCGATGTCGGCCGCGCGATAGCGTTTTCCATCAGCTTTTCATCCCCCAGGCGCATGGATGGAACGTGCAAGCATGGGGCGGCCGCGGGCATCAGTATTAGCCGGACCATCGGCGGTGGCCCAGGTCCGCCGCCGGCCCCGAAAGCTGCCCTTAGCGAGGTCGTCGTACGTCCATGCCTTCACCTGTCTCGTCGCTTACTGCCCTTCCGGATTTTTCCTCCGTCCAAACCATCGGCAATCCCTCGCCGGAGCTTTTTCTCGAACGTCTCTTCCACGTGCGCAACGACGCCTTCGCGCGTTTCAAGACGGACACGCACAAGGTCTGTTATCCGGCCCGGCCCCGGACGGGGGTGACAGCATGGGTCGCTCGTCGGGATCACCCAGGAAGCGGCATCCCCCGGATGTGGCACCGCGCTCGCGGCCTTTGCTCGGTCAGCGCGTCGGCACTGCGCCGGAACGGCAGCGAAAAGATCCATCTGAGTGTGGCGCCGGATCAGCTCGAAAAGGCTTACCAATGCATCAGCGCCCCGCTGGTGGACGCCAACTGTCCCTTTGATGACTTCAAGGTCGTCAATCCAGCTTTTGTTGCCACCGACGGGTCCATGGATGCCGACGCGCAAGTCACCTTGTACGTGCACGACCAGACCGATCCAGAAGGTGTCAGGTACTTCCTGCTGGACGTCGGCACGCGACTGGGCACCGCTGGCATCGCGGCCGGAAGCGTCCCTGAAGGGGACAGCCCCCTAGCCGGCGGCCCGATCACCGCCGACAACAGCTATCTGGCCTTTTTCAGCTATCGCGAAATTGACATGCCCGTCCCGGACGGCAGAGTCCCGCTACCTCTTCAGACAGACTTCTACAGGGCGGTATGCAAGCCGCTGCAGGTGAACTGACCGGCGTCATCCAACCCTGCGTTTCGGTATGCCAGAATACCGCCCTGTTCCCGCCATGATTTTCGGCGAGGATGGTTGGGGAATTGGGTAGTGCATCAAACCGCCGTGGGCCTTCGCCCGCGGTGGACGGGTGCGTACCCGTCTGGGACGCGGCGGCGCCGCGAATGACGTTTGGGCATCGATCAGGACCGATCATGGATCTGCTGCGTTTTCTTGCTTCCCTCCCGCTGCGCCTGGCGCGCGGCCTGGCCTGGTTGTTCGCC
Source organism: Pinirhizobacter soli (assembly GCF_015905305.1). Classification (GTDB taxonomy): domain Bacteria; phylum Pseudomonadota; class Gammaproteobacteria; order Xanthomonadales; family Rhodanobacteraceae; genus Pinirhizobacter; species Pinirhizobacter soli. The sequence goes on along the minus strand of NZ_JADZLQ010000001.1, from coordinate 525,700 downwards.
CTCATCCTGCGGCCGGTATTTGGCCAGATGAGCTGGTCGGCGCCCGCCTGGGTGCCGGCCACGGGTAACGCGGCACGCAGCCATCCGCTAAAGTTCGCAGGCACCATCGCCGCTGTCCTGGTGGTGCTGGTGGGCGGATGGTTCGGCTGGCACTGGTGGCAGAACCGGCCCAAACCCGTCGAGCCCAATCGCGTCACCTTCCAGGTGGCCGCGCCGGCCGTTACCTCGTACGACGAAACCCCGATCACCATCCACCCGCTGATCGTGCGCTTTTCCGGTTCCGCGGCGAAGATCGAAGCCCTGCATAAGCCGGTGACCGACGGCATCGCCATGTCGCCGAAGCTCGCAGGCAGCTGGACCTGGGACAACGACCGCACCCTTCGCTTCGTGCCCGCCGAGGACTGGCCGGTGGGTAAGCACGTTGATGTGCGCCTGGACAAGGTCAAGCTGTTCGCGCCGCAGATCGTGCTGGCGGACGACCACTTCGATTTCGATACCGCGCCGTTCACCGCACACATCGCCAGCGGCGAGTTCTACCAGGACCCACAAACCCCGACCATGAAGAAGACCATCGTGCAGGTGGCCTTCAATTACCCGGTGGATCCGGCACAGTTCGAAAAGAACGTGGCATTGCAGCGCCTGAACGCGAAGGGCGGCAAGGACGGCGACCTGAAGTTCACCGTCACCTACGATGATCGCAAGCTCAATGCCTATGTGCATTCGCAGCCACTGGACCTGCCGCGCGACGATAGCGCGGTGCGCCTGGTGCTGGACAAGGGCACGCGCAGCGTGCGCGGCGGCGATGGCACCGACAAGGAGCTCACCACCGACGTCAAGGTGCCGGGCCTCTACAGCCTGAAGATCGACGACATCTCGGCGAGCCTGGTCGACAACGAGAAGTTCGAGCCCGAGCAGGTGATGGTGATCAACGTCGGCGGCGCCGTCAGCGACACGGACTTGGCCAGGCGCGTGCGTGCCTGGGTGCTGCCGAAGTACCAGCCGGGCGGCCAACACGACGAGGATGCCCCACCGGATGACTGGTCGATCGACCAGGTCGACCAGAAGATGCTCAAGGCCACCAACGCGGTGAAGCTCGATGTCATCCCCACCGAGAACGACTACGCGGAGCTGCAAAGCTTCCGCTTCAAGGCGGAACCTGGCCAGCGCATCTACGTGCGCGTGGAAAACGGCCTGACCTCCTTCGGCGGCTACGTGCTGGGCCAGCCCGTGGCCCAGGTGGTCACCGTGCCCGACTACCCGCGCCTGCTTCGCTTCATGGCCGATGGCGCGCTGCTGTCGATGTCCGGCGCCAAGCGGGTGTCGGTGGTATCGCGCAACATGCCCGGCATGAAGCTGGAGATCGGCCGCGTACTGCCGGATCAGCTGCAGCACCTGGTGAGCCTCAACGGTGGCACCTACGCCAAGCCGCAGATGTATGGCCTTACCTCCGACCACATCGTCGACCGTTTCGAACAGAAGACCTCTTTCCCCGCGGGCGATCCTGGCAAGGCTCACTACGAGGGCGTTGACCTGGGCAAATACCTGGCCTCGGGCAAGAAGGGCGTGTTCCTGTTGAAGCTCACCGGCTACGACGAGAAGGCTGAGAAAAAGGCCGAGGCCGCCAAGGCCAAGGCGGAAGAGGAAGCCGCCAACGGCGCCGTGGGCGATCATGCCGCCAGTGATGACAGCGCCGACAATGCCGATGGTGACGGCGCCGACAACGAGGGCGATACCGAAGGCGACGGCGACGCCAGCAGCGACAGCACGGCCGACGTCAATTCCATCATCGACGAACGCCTGGTGGTGGTCACGGACCTGGGCGTACTGGCCAAGCAGTCGGTCGACGGCAGCCAGGATGTCTTCGTGCAGTCCATCCGCACCGGATCGCCCGTGCCTGGCGCACGGGTATCGGTGGTGGCCGAGAACGGCCAGGAACTCTTCACCGGCACCACGGCCGCCGACGGCATGGTGCACTTTGCCAGCCTCAAGGGCTTCGACCGCGAGAAGAAGCCGACCATGTACGTGGTGCGCTCGGGCGAGGATCTTTCCTTCCTGCCGATCGGCGCCTACGACCGCAAGCTCGACTATTCACGTTTCGACATCGGCGGCGAGCCCAATGCCCGCAGCCAGGGCCAACTCACTGCCTATCTTTTCTCCGACCGGGGCATTTACCGCCCGGGCGACACTTTCCACATGGGCCTGATCGTCCGCGCCGCCACCTGGACCCGCAGCGTGGCGGGCATCCCGCTGCTTGTTGAGGTGGTGGATCCGCGCGGCACCAGCGTGCGCCAGGAACCGGTGGCGATGAACGAGGCCGGTTTCGCCGAGATGAGCTACACCCCGGCCGAAACCGCGCCCACCGGCAACTGGACGGTGAACCTCTACATCGCCAAGGACGGCAAGCCCGGCGCGCAGATCGGCAGCGGCAGCGTGCAGGTGAAGGAATTCCAGCCCGACCGCATGAAGGTGGCCGCGAAGCTTTCGCAGGTCGTCGCCGAAGGCTGGGTCAAGCCTGCGCAGCTTAAGGCCGTGGTCGACGTGGAAAACCTCTTCGGCACGCCGGCCGCCGACCGCCGCGTGGAAGCCACGCTCACCCTGCGCCCGGCCTTCCCGCAGTTCCGTTCCTATCCCGACTATCACTTCTACGATATCCGCCGGGCCAAGGAGGGCTACGAGGAATCCCTGCAGGACGGCAAGACCGACGACAAGGGCCACGCGGAGTTCGTGCTGGACCTCACCAAGTACGCCGACGCTACCTACCAGCTGTATTTCCTCGCCAAGGCCTACGAGGCCGAGGGGGGCCGCAGCGTCGCTGCCGCGACGCAAAGCATGGTGTCGTCGAACGATTTCCTCGTCGGCTACAAGGCGGTGGACAATCTCGAATACGTCACCCGCGACGCCGTACGCGGCGTCAACCTGGTAGCGATCGATCCGTCGGCGAAGAAAACCGAAGTCAAGGGTCTGAAGAAGGCCATCGTCGAGACGCGCTATGTGTCCGTGCTGACCAAGCAGGACTCGGGCGTCTTCAAGTACGAGTCGAAGAAGCGCGAGTCCACGGTAAGCGAAGAGGCGCTGACGATTCCGGCCACGGGCCTGGACGTCACGCTGCCCACCGGCAAGCCGGGCAACTTCGCCCTGGTCGTGCGCAACGCCGAAGGCAAGGAACTGAATCGGGTTGAGTATTCGGTGGCGGGTGATGCGAACGTCTCGCGCTCGCTCGAGCGCAACGCGGAGTTGCAGCTCACCCTGTCGAAGAAGGACTACGCCCCGGGCGAGGCGGTGGACATCGCCATCCGCGCGCCTTATGCCGGCAGCGGCCTGATCACCATCGAGCGCGACAAGGTCTACGCGCACGCCTGGTTCCATGCCGATACCACCAGCTCCGTGCAGCACATCACCGTGCCCGCGGATTTCGAGGGCAACGGCTACATCAACGTGCAGTACATCCGGGATCCTTCCTCGGATGAGATCTTTATGAGCCCTTTGAGCTTCGGCGTGGTGCCGTTCTCGGTGAATCTGGACGCTCGCCGCAATGGCATCAAGGTGGAGACGCCGGCGCTGGTGAAGCCAGGCCAGACGGTCACGTTCCATCTGACCTCGCCCGCGCCGACCAAGGCGGTGGTATTCGCGGTGGACGAAGGCATCCTGCAGGTGGCCCGCTACAAGCTGGGCGACCCGCTCACCTTCTTCTTCGCCAAGCGCATGCTCGAGGTGAACACCTCGCAGATCCTCGACCTCATCATCCCGGACTTCGAGAAGGTGATGTCGATGGCGGCTCCGGGCGGCGACGCCGACGGCGGCATCGGCCGGCAGCTCAATCCCTTCAAGCGCAAGCGGGACAAGCCCGTGGCGTACTGGTCGGGCATCGTCGACGTGGATGGCAGCCGCGACTTCACCTACCAGGTGCCTGATTACTTCAACGGCAAGCTGCGGGTGATGGCGGTGAGCGTTGCCGCCGACCGCATCGGCACCTTCGAAGGGTCGACCACCGTGCGTGGCGACTTCGTGCTCTCGCCCAACGTGCCCACCACCATCGCCCCGGGCGATGAAGTGGAGGTCAGCGTGGGCGTGGCCAACAACCTCACGGGGCTAAATGGCAAGGAAGTGCCGGTGACCGTGGCGCTGAAGACCGGCCCGCAGCTGCAGGTAGTGGGCGCGGCCAGCCAGCAGGTGTCGCTGGGCGAGATGCGCGAGGGCGTGGCGCTGTTCCGCGTGAAGGCCACCGATCTGCTCGGCTCGGGGAATTTCACCTTCACCGCCAGCTATGGCGACAAGTCGGCCAAACAAAGCGTGGATGCCTCGGTGCGCCCGGCATCGCCCATGCGCACGCAGCTGGACATCGGCCGCATTGATGCCCATGCCCGTATCGACCTGCCGGGCCTGCGCCAGATGTATGACGCCTTCGCCCAGCGGCACGTGTCGGTCGCCACGGTGCCCGTGGTGCTGGCACAGGGCCTTGCCGCGTACCTGGTCGACTTCCAGCACTACTGCACCGAGCAGGTGATCTCCAGCGCGATGCCGGCGCTTATCCTTGGCAAGCGTCCGGAGTTCGGCAAGGTGACGCGGGCACGCAACGCCGATGGCAGCGTGTCCACCACGGACCCCGTGGCAGCGCTGTTCGACACCCTGCATGCGCGGCAGAACGCGCAGGGCGGCTTTGGCCTGTGGGCGGCAACGCCCGATACCAACGGCTTCATCACCGACTATGCCGTGCACTACCTGCTCGAAGCACGTGATCGTGGCGTGGCGGTTCCGCAAGACATGCTCGATGCCGGCAATGGGGCCTTGCGCCAGATTGCCGCGAACGAAGGCGAAGATTCGCTGGCGTCGCTGCGCCAGCGCGCCTATGCCATTTACCTGCTGACCCGCCAGGGCACGGTGACCACCAACTACCTGGCGTCCGTGCAGCGGCGCCTGGAGGAGGCGTACGCGCCGCAGTGGAAGTCCGATGTCACGGCGGCATGGCTGGCGGCAAGTTACCAGCAGCTGCACCAGGACAAACAGGCCGCGCAGCTGATTGCAGGCCCGCTGAAGCAGCTCACGCGCACACCGGCGGACGAGCCCTATAGCTACGATTACTACTACGACTCGGTCATCCGCGACGCCTCGGTGCTGTACATCCTGGCCAAGCACTTCCCGGACCGCGCCAAGGCGCTGCCGCCCCAGGCGGTGGAGAACCTGGTACGCCCCATTGGCAAGGGTCACTACAACACGCTGTCCTCGGCCATGACCATCCTTGCGCTGGACGCGTGGGCCACCAACGCGGCAGGTGACCTGTCGAAACTCACCATCGACGAAGTGGCCGCCAGCGGTGCCGTGAAGTCGATCGGCAGCGCCAACGGCAGCGTGCTGCAGGGCTCGTGGTCGGCAGCCTCGCCACGCCTTCGCCTGGTGAACGACAGCGACGGCATAGCGTGGTACGCAGCCAGCCAGACCGGCTTCGACCGCATGGCACCCGGCGCACCGATCAAGGATGGCCTGGAAGTGGTGCGCGAATACACCGACACCAACGGCAAGACGCTGGACAAGGTCACCATCGGTGAGGAAGTGGACGTGCACGTGCGCATCCGCGCCACCGGTAAGGACGGCATCGGCAACCTTGCCATCGTCGACCTGTTGCCCGGCGGCTTTGAACCGGTGATCGAACCGCCGCCCGCCGATGCCGCGCCCGCGGCGGACGCCTCGCAAGACGACAGCAGTTCCGATGCCGACGCCACCCCGGCACCGGCCGCCTGGCGCGCGCCGATCGGCCTTGCCAGCTCAACCTGGAAGCCCGAGTACGCCGATATCCGCGAGGATCGCGTGGTGATCTACGGTACGGCCACCACGGACGTACGCGAATTCGTATATCGCATCAAGGCCACCAACGCCGGCCACTACATCGTGCCACCGGCCTATGGTGAGTCGCTGTACGACCGCAGCGTGCAGGCACGCTCGGCCGGTGGCACGACCATCGACGTCGTACGAAGCAAATAGGAGTGATGCCAGGTGCCCGGCGACGGGCACCTGGCCTTAAGAAGGTTGATGAAACGCCTGCGTCTTCCCCGGTGGCACAACGTCCTGGTTGCGTTGTTGCTGGTCTGTGCCGTTCCCGTCGGGTTCCGGCTGTGGCCGCACGAGCCGCTTCGCCAATGGCTGCCTTCATCAACGGCAGTCTATGACCACGACGGCCGCCTGCTGCGCCTGACGCTTGCCAGTGATCAGCGTTATCGGCTGTGGGTGCCGCTGGAAGACATCGCTCCGCCCGTGGTTGAAGGCGTGCTGCTGCACGAGGACCGCTGGTTCCGCTGGCATCCGGGCGTCAACGCCTGGGGCCTGGCGCGCGGCGCGTGGGTTACATACGTTCGCCATGGCAACCCGCAAGGTGGCTCCACCATCACCATGCAGCTGGCCCGGTTGATGTACGGGCTCAACACGCGTACCCCGGGCGGCAAATTGCATCAGGCGTGGGCCGCCATGTTGCTGGAGTTGCGCTACTCCAAGCACGACATCCTCGAGGCGTATCTCAACTACGCGCCGTACGGGCGCAACGTGGAAGGCGTGGGCGCGGCAAGCCTGGCCTACTTCGGCAAGTCGCCGTCGGCCTTGAACCTTCCCGAGGCGCTTGCCCTGGCCGTGATCCCGCAGGACCCTACGCGTCGCCTGCAGGCCACGGGCGGAAGCGGCGATGCGGTGATCAATCGGTGGCTGAGCGTATCGCGCAACCGCCTGTTCGAGCGGTGGGTGAGAATCCACCCGGAGGCTGCCGCGCAACGACCGCTATTCGCCTTGCCGCTGGCTTTGCGCCCGCTGTCGCAACTGCCGTTCGAAGCACCGCATTTTGTCGAACAGGTGCTGGCCACGCGTCGCATGACCGGTGGCTCCGACATGCGCGTGACGACCACGCTGGACCTGCGCCTGCAGCGCAGCCTGGAGCGCCAGCTGCGCAGCTACGTAGCCCATCGCGGTGACCGTGGCATCCGCAATGCGGCGGCCTTGCTGGTAGATACCCGTGACATGGGCATCAAGGCCATGGTGGGCTCGGCCGACTACTTCGACTCGTCGATCCAGGGGCAGGTCAACGGCACGCAGGCCAAGCGTTCACCCGGGTCCACGCTCAAGCCTTTCATCTATGGCCTGGGCTTCGACCAGGGCGTGTTGCATCCGCAGACCGTGCTGCGTGACGTGCCGTCGGCGTTCGGTCCGTATACGCCTGAGAATTTCGACGGACGGTTCCTGGGTCCCGTCACGGCCACGCAGGCGCTGATTCGCAGCCGAAATATCCCCGCGGTGTACGTGGCCTCGCGGCTGAACAACCCCACGCTGTATCAGTTCTTGAAGGACGCCGGCATCAGCCGCATGGCGAGCGAGCAGCACTATGGCCTGGCGTTGGTGCTTGGCGGAGGTGAAGTGACCATGCAGGAGCTGGCGGGCCTGTACGCGATGCTCGCCAACCGGGGTGAGCTAAAAGCTTTGCGCACGCTATCGACCGACCCGATGTCGCCCGGCACGCGGATGCTCAGCGACGAAGCCAGCTTCATGGTCATGGACATCCTGCGCCAGAACCCGCGGCCGGATGATGTAGTGACAGCGCAGCCTTCGCGCCTGCCGGTGTACTGGAAGACAGGCACCTCCTGGAGTTTTCGCGACGCCTGGACGGCCGGGAGTTTCGGCCCGTATGTGCTGATCGTCTGGATCGGCAACTTCGACGGCCAGGGTAATCCGGCCTTCGTCGGTGTGGATGCGGCGGCGCCCTTGTTCTTCCAGATCGCCGATGCCCTGCGCGCGGAGAACCCGGCGCTTGCCGAGCCTATTCGGCGCAATCCGACCAACCTTGCGAAGGTGTCGATTTGCCTCGCCAGCGGCGACCTGCCTAATGCGTGGTGCCCGCAAACAGGGACCACATGGTTCATCCCAGGCAAGTCGCCGATCCGGGTGAGCACCATCCATCGCGCTGTGGTGTTCGATACCACCACCAACCAGCCGGCGTGCCCGCCGTACGATCCGCGCCATATACGCACTGAAGTCTTCGAATACTGGCCGACGGACCTGCAACGCGTGTTCGCTCAAGCGGGAATTCCCCGCCGTCAACCGCCAGTGCTGCCCGCCTGCCAGGGGGCAGGACAGGCGGACGGCTCGCCGCCGAGGATCACCTCGCCGATGCGCGGCACTACCTACACCATGCGTGTCTCGCGCCTGGGCACGGAGCAGATCAGTTTCTCGGCTACCAGCGATGCCGATGCCCACGAGTTGTACTGGTTCATCGACGACGCCTACCTTGGCAAGTCCAAGGCAGGCGACGCGCTGTTGTGGCAGCCCGAGCGGGTAGGGCACTTCCTGGTGCGCGTGGTGGACGACCACGGGCGAAGCGACAGCCGGCCACTTGACGTTGCGGTGACGCAGTAAACGGTCTGTTTGCCCGAATGTCTTGATTGGGCTAATATAAAGGCCCAAAGGAGCTACGCCATGGCCTCGACCGACAATCGCCGCAAGCGGGGCAGCCTTACCACTTCTGCCACACCGCTGCGCGCAACGCGCCGCGCGGGAAAGCGCGTGGCCGGCGCTGAGCAGGCGATGTTCGCCCGGTTGATGAGCGGCCAGATGGACCTGGACGGCAGCGCCTTCATGGTGATCGAGCGCGCCGGCAGCCTGGAGCGTGCCGAGAGTGTCCGCCACGGGCTCTCGCCCCGGGTATTCGTCAACCTGGCAGCTTCCCTGCGTCTTCCGCAAACCACCTTGCTCGATAACCTCGGGCTGCCGCACTCCACCATGAAGCGCAAGGCACAGCATGATGAACTGCTCGGTCGCCTGGAAAGCGAGCGCGTGATGGGCGTGGCGCGCCTGGTAGGGCTGGTTCAGTCGATGGTGGAGGAAAGTGGCGAGCCGGAGGGTTTCGACGCTGCCCAGTGGCTGGGCAGCTGGATCCAGATACCGGTGCCGGCCCTCGGTGGCCGCACGCCAGCGGACATGCTTGATACCGCGGCCGGCCAGGAGGAAGTGGCCCGGTTGCTGCGCCAGGCGCAAGCGGGCGTCTATGCGTGAGCAACGCTTTTCGCATCACCTCCCATACCCGGGATTACGCAGCCACTGATCTTTCCGGTGCCGGTGCGGCGGCCGTGGGCGGTCGATGGAATCGCGTCGGAACGCCGATGGTCTACGCCTCGTCCACGATTTCCCTCGCGGTGCTCGAAACCATGGCCCACCTGGGCAGCGGCAGCCTGCCGCTCAATCGCTACATCGTGGCGCTGGATATTCCCCAGAAGCTGCTCGATGCAGCGATCGTGGCCGATCCTCCGGAAGGATGGGACGCCGAACCTGCGAGTCTCACCTCGCTGGACCTGGGCGAGGCATGGGCCAAGGGCGGCGCCAGCGCGCTCCTATGCGTGCCCTCGGTGATCGTGCCGGAGGAATGGAACATCCTGATCAATCCGTTGCATCGCGATGCCCGGCGGATCAAGGCGTCGATCGTGCGCAAGCAGCAGTACGACCGGCGCATTGGCCTGGGCGACTAAGGTTTGGCCGACGCAATGAAACCAGCGATGGCATCCACCAGCCCCGGCGCCAGCGGCATGGACGTATCGCCGTAGCTGGCGATGTTCGCCGCCTGGCCTTCGGCGGGATGGCGCAAGACGTGGTTCATGCCGGGAATCACCTTCAATTCCACGCCCGGCCTGGCACCCGCCAGGGCATGGGCGTCGGTCATGTTGATCTGCAGGTCGTTGTCGCCCTGCACTACGAGCACCGGGCCCTTGTAGGCCTTCAGCAACGCTACGGGATCCTTCTGGAACCAGTTGATGATGTAAGGCTGAACGTCTTCCTTAAAGAGAGGCTGGAAGGGTGCCGGTATCTTCGAGGCTTCCACGCGCTTGCCTTGCCTCAAGTCCTCGATCACCGGCAGCACCTGCGGCAGGAACTGGGCATTGGCAGTATTCGCCTTGAGTTGTTCGATCAATATGTCGGCTGCCTTCCGGCCAGCGCCTGAAATCAGGATGAGTCCGCAGATGCCTTCAGGCTTCTGGGCAGCGATCTCGGCCACCAGCACACCTTCGCTATGGCCCAGCAGCCACACGCAGCGCTGCTTGGTGGCGGTGGCCAGGAACGAAGCCCAGGCGTGCGTGTCCTCGCCATAGGCGTCGATGGTGGTGTTGTTCGGATTGAATCCTTCGTGGCGGCTGCCGAACATGCCGCGCTTGTCCACGCGCACGCTGGCGATGCCTTGCTCGGCCAGCGCGTTGGCTAGCTGGCGATAGGGCCCGCCCTTCACGCCCATGGGATTGTCGCCATTGCGGTCTGTCGGACCCGAGCCCGGCAGGATCACCACCGCGGCTTTGGCAGGCCTATGGGCTGGTTGTACCAGCGAGCCTGCAAGCGGCCCGATCGGGCTATCGACGTGGACTTCGGTTTCGGCGGCGTTGGCGGTCATGGCGAGGCCTGCGAAGACGAGGGCAAGGGCAACCTGGCGCATGGTGCATCCCTTAGCGGGTGAGCCAGCCGGATCATAGCGCGCTATGCTCGTTGGGAATGCTTGCCACGCCACCATCCTATTACCGCGTTGCCGCCGGGGAAGTGTCCCCAAGGGCGCCCTTGAAAGGGCGTGCCGATGTACGCGTGGCCATCGTGGGTGGGGGCTTCGCCGGGCTCAACACGGCACTTGGCCTGGCCGAGCGCGGCATAACGGACGTGGCGTTGATTGAGAGCCAGCACATCGGCTTCGGTGCGTCGGGGCGTAATGGCGGCTTCGTGTTCGCCGGGTATTCGCTGGGCGAGGAATCGCTGATCGGACGCGTCGGCGAGCAGCAGGCCGCAAGGCTTTACGCCCGCACCGTGGACGCGGTGAACCTGATCCGCCAGCGTGTGGGGCAGTACGGTATCGACTGCGACCTGGTGGACAAGGGCGTGGTCTGGGCGAACTGGTTCCGCGACCCGGAAGTGCTTCGTCGTCGCCAGCGCCTGCTTGAATCCACCTTCAACGCACAGTGGCACTGGCTGCCTGCGGCCGACCTTTCCGAATGGCTGCGCACCCGCCGCTATCACGATGGCCTGTATGAGGCGAACGCGCTTCACTTGAATCCACTGGCCTATGCCCGCGGCCTGGCCGATGCCGCCGCCGCGCGCGGCGTTCGTATCCACGAAGACAGCCGCGTGCGCTCGATCAAGCGCGACGGTGCTGGCTGGATCATCCGCACGCCGGAAGGCGAGTTGCGCGCCGAGCACGTGGTGCTTGCCTGCGGTGGGTACCTTGCGGGGCTGCGTCGCAGCATCGACCGAGCGATCCTTCCCATCGCCACCTATGTGATGGTGACCGAGCCCCTTGGTGATCATCTGAACGATTGCATCCGCACGCGTGCGGCCATCTACGACACGCGTTTCGCCTTCGACTATTATCGCCCGCTCAACGACACGCGCCTGTTGTGGGGTGGCCGCATCTCGGTGCGCGACCGCTCGCCCGCGGCGGTGAAGAAACTGCTGCGCCGGGACATGCTTCATGTGTATCCGCAGTTGGCCGACGCACGCATCGACTACGCCTGGTCGGGCCTGATGAGCTATGCCCGCCACCAGATGCCGCAGGTGGGTCGGCAACCGGACGGCCTGTGGTACGCGCAGGCTTTTGGCGGCCACGGCCTGGCGCCCACGTGCGCGGCAGGCGAGCGCCTGGCGCAGGCGATCGTTGCCGGCGAGAGCGTCGTGGACGACCACGCCGCCTTTGGCCTGGAGCGTGCATGGCGCCCGATGGGCTATGCCGGCGCGCAGGCCACGTATTGGTATGAACAGTCGCGCGACTGGCTCAAGCGACGCATGGAGGGATGATGGAAGAAATAAGCTGGGGTGACTTCGAGAAGGTCGCGATTGTCGCCGGCACCGTGGTGCGCGCTGAGCCGTTTCCCGAGGCGCGCAAACCGGCGCTGAAAGTGTGGGTGGATTTCGGCCCGTATGGCGAGCGCAAGACCAGCGCGCAGATTGCGTCACTTTACACACCGGAAGAACTCATCGGCCGGCAGGTAGTAGGCGTGGTCAATTTTCCCGAGAAGCAAATCGGCCCGTTTCGGTCGCAGTTCCTGCTAACCGGATTCCCTACAGACGAAGGCGTGGTGCTGACTGCCGTGGAGCGGCCCGTGCCCAACGGTACGCGGCTCGCATAGCGAACCCAGGGAGGGCGTGGCGCTTGTCTCAGCCGCAGGCACCCAAGTACGCTCGGCCCTCATTCATCCGGGGGGAAGAAGCATGAGTCCGTTGGTCATTTTTGCGCTGGTACTTCGCTGCATTGGCGTGTGGCAGCTCGTGGAGGGCATCGGAATGGCTGTCACCTGGTTCGACATCCATGAAGGCTATGCCTCCAATGCCGGTTACTTGGCCATGGCTTACGTGAACCAGTCAGTCGTCCATCTGTTGATGGGTCTTGTGCTGATCCTTGGCGCGCCGGTTATCGCGCGTTGGTGCTATCCCTCGTGTGTTCGCGACAAACGGGAGATGGAAATACCCCAGGGTGAGTAGAAGTCACGCTTGGCGACTCGGTACGCCCAGTCGATAACGAAGGGCGGATCCGGGCGGATGAACGAGGCGGGTTGCTACTCCCGCGCGACCGATGCGTGGGGCTGTCACGTGGTAGACAGTCGGGATGTTTCGACTCATCCGCTGCGTTCATCCGCCCAGCATTGGCGCGCCAGGAGGGGATGCCACCCGTGGATCATGGGGAAGGTGGCGGGCGAGCCAGGTTAAGACCCGCGCACGTACAAACGGTCGGACTTACGTCCGCCTGACCGCCCGCCAGAATTGCGCGGCAAATCTCGGGTACCGCAAGCGCGCCTGCGGTACCCGATCTTTTTGTACATGCGACGGGGTCTTAAACCCGGTTGCCGATGTACCGGCAACGCGAATATGTTCCACGAAGCGAGCGCGCGGTTCCATCGGAATGGTCGTAAAGTTCGACGCCAATTTCGATGGAAGCATCCTCAAACTTCGATCGCGTGCCTAACTTCCAGGCGGGGTCTGCAAGACAGTGATGTCTAACGTGTTGCTCGTGACCTCATGAAGTGTTTCTTGAGCGAAATCAGCTTTGCTACCAACGTCGTATATCTCGGGCGGCCAGCCGGTCATCATGGAGAATGTAACCAGTAAGTGCTGACCGGCCTGTATCTGGTAGTCCGGATACAAACTTACAGTGACCGACATACTCTGCCCCGGTTGCAACAGCAGGAACATGCTCGCCATGGGTTGCACCGGGTGCAAGTATTCTCCGCTGTATGGGACCTTGGAGAGCTGCGTCCCAAGAGTCGGAAAATGGGGAATGATCTTGAACTGGTCGCCGGCAAGGCGAGGATCGTTGTCGTTGAAGAACGGCGTGGAATACGAAAACACGTGCGCCGTCGAGTCTCCGTTATTGGCCAACGTTAGCGTGACGTATCCGCTAGCCGCCTTAAAAAGGTCGGTTGGAGAACTCAATGTTGCGGTTAGTTTGGGGGCCGAGTAGGCCAGTGGCGCAAAGGCAAGAAGCAAGAGCGCCGCAAAGAGCTTTCTGGTCTTCATTCCTGCCTCCTCGCGTGACGAGTGTTGGGGGTCAGAGTAAAACTCTGACCCCGTAAGCGCCAGTTGCGTGGAAATTACTTCGCGCTGCGATCGAGCCAGACTTCCAGCCCCTGCGCATTGAGCTCGATATCGTTGGCCAGCAGCTTGCGTACCTGCGAGGCATCCAGCGGCGCGCCGTGCTTGCGCGCCCGGGCGGTGTACAGCTCACCCAGGGCGTGCACGATGGCGGCGTGGCGATCGGGGCGGCCGTGGCGGTCGCGGGCGATCTGGGTCATCTGGTCGATCTGTTCGTGAAGGTCTTCGCCCAGGCGCTCGACGTCTTCCACGCGATCGTAGTGGGTGAGGTACATCGCCTGCGGCTGGTAGGACAGCAGACGGTCGATCGAGGCATGCAGTTCCTCGGGTTCGAACTGCACCGGTGAGGTGGTGGGTAGCACGAACGGACCCTTGGCCGAATCGAACTCGCGGTAGGAAAGGCCGAACACGTCGCCAGTGAAGAACGAGCGCGTCATTTCATCCCAGATGGCGATGTGGTGCTTGGCATGCCCGGGCGTTTCCACGGCAACGAGCTTGCGGCCGCCAACGTCAATCTCATGCCTGTCGTTCGCTTCGACCACTCGTTCCTGTGGCACGGGCACGAGCGAGCCGTAGCTGCGGTCCATCTCGTCGGCGCCGTAGACAGCGGTCGCGCCGGCAACGAGCACCGAAGGATCGACCATGTGCCGCGCGCCGCGCGGATGCACCAGCAGTTTTGCGTTGGGCAGTTGCGCCAGCAACTTGCCGGCGCCACCGGCGTGGTCCAGGTGCACGTGCGTGAGGATAAGCCAGTCGACGTCGCCGACGGTAAGCCCGGCGCGGTCAAGCGCATCGATGAAGCGGGGCAGGGAATGGTTGGTGCCGCTGTCGATGAAGGCGCCGCGGCCGCCGTGGGTGACGAGGTAGGCCGCATCGAAAATGTCCCGGCTGAAACCGGTGTCGATGGTGTAGATGCCCAGCTCGTTGTTCATGCGTTCCCTCTCCTTAAGACCCCGAGGGTAGCAAAGCGGGGGCGGTAGCGGTGTCAACCGCCCCCTTGGCCGTTTACAGGGCCTCGAACACGCCCGCGGCGCCCATGCCGGTGCCAATGCACATGGTGACCATGCCGTACTTCTGCTTGCGGCGGCGCAGGCCGTGGATCAACGTGGCGGCGCGGATGGCACCGGTGGCGCCCAGCGGGTGGCCCAGGGCGATGGCGCCGCCGAGCGGGTTCACCCTGGCCGGATCCAGGCCCAGGTCACGGATGACCGCCAGCGCCTGCGCGGCGAAGGCCTCGTTCAGTTCGATCCAGTCCATCTGGTCCTGGGTCATGCCCGTCTGCTTCAGGGCACGCGGGATCGCTTCCTTCGGGCCGATGCCCATGATCTCCGGCGGCACGCCGGCCACGGCGAAGCCGACAAAGCGGGCCAGCGGGGTGAGGCCGTGGTCTTTCACTGCCTTTTCACTGGCCAGCAGCAGGGCGCCGGCACCGTCGGACATCTGCGAGGAGTTGCCCGCCGTGACCGAACCGCCGAACTGGCCGTTGCGGAAGACCGGCTTCAGCTTGCCCAGCACGTCCAGGCTCGTGTCCTTGCGGGGGCCTTCATCCATGGTGATGATCCGGCGATCTTCCTTGACGCTGCGGTTGGCAAGGTCCGGGTAGCGGTCATCGAGCTGGAACGGGGTGATCTCGTCGTTGAATTCGCCGGCAGCCTGGGCGGCGAGGGCGCGCTGGTGGCTCTGCAGGGCAAAGGCATCCTGGTCTTCGCGGCTGACTTTCCAGCGCTCGGCAACCTTTTCAGCGGTGATGCCCATGCCGAAGGCGATCGCACGGTCTTCGTCGTTCTCGAAGATGGCCGGGTTCATCGCGATCTTGTGGCCCATCATCGGCACCATGCTCATGCTCTCGGTACCGCCGGCGAGCATCAGGTCGGCTTCGCCCAGGCGAATGCGGTCGGCGGCCATGGCGATGGCTTGCACGCCAGAGGAACAGAAGCGGTTGATGGTGACGCCGGGCACCACATCGGGCAGGCCTGCCAGCAGCACGCCGATGCGTGCCACGTTCATGCCTTGCTCGGCTTCGGGCATGGCGCAGCCGATCACGGCGTCGGCGATCAGCGCCGGGTCGATGCCCGGGGCCTGTTCGATGACGGCGCGGATCACGTGGGCGAGGAGGTCATCGGGGCGGGTGTTGCGGAAAACGCCGCGCGGCGCCTTGCCCACCGGTGTGCGGGTGGCGGCGACGATGTAGGCGTCCTGGACTTGCTTGCTCATGGTCTTATCCTGGATAGAAGGGGGAAGTCGTGGCGGTGTGCGCGATGCGCATCAGTTCCGCAGCGGCTTGCCCGTCGTCATGGTGTGCGCGATGCGCGCCTGGGTCTTTTCCGTCTGGGCCAGGGCGACAAAGTGCTTGCGCTCCAGCGCCAGCAGCCATTCCTCGTCCACCGTCGAGCCACGTTCGATCCGGCCACCGCACAGCGTGTCGGCAATCGACGAGGCAATGAGGATGTCGTGCGGCGAGGCGAAATAGCCTTCGGCGAGGTTGGCAAGCGAGGCCTTGAAGGTCGCCGTTCCCACATCGCCGGCGACGGGGATGGCGCGGCCCGGCATCGGCGGACGGTAGCCCGACTCGGCCAGGGCGATCGCCTGCTGCTTGGCCACGTACAACAGTTCATAGGCGTTGAACACCACCACGTCGTCCGGACGCAGCAGGCCCAGCTGCTTGGCTTCGATCGCGCTGCCGGAGACCTTCGCCATGGCGATCGTCTCGAACACCTTCTTCAGCACTTCGAACGGATCTTCCGGCGACAGGCGCGCGGCGCGCACGGCCAGTTCCTTCAGGCCGCCACCGGCGGGCAACAAGCCCACGCCTGCCTCGACCAGGCCGATATAGCTTTCAAGCGCCGCCACGGTACGGGCCGAGTGCATCTGGAATTCGCAGCCGCCGCCCAGCGCCAGGCCGCGCACGGCCGCCACCACCGGCACCAGCGAATACTTGATGCTCATGCTGGTGGCCTGGAAGTTGGACACCATGGCTTCGAACTGGGCGATCTTGTTTTCCTTAAGCAGCCCCAGCGCGCCCTTCAGATCCGCACCGGCCGAGAACGGCTCGCCGGTCTGCCACAGCACGGCGGCGCGAAGCTTGGATTCCGCCTGGCGCACGGCTTCCTGCACGCCGTCCAGCACGAAGTCGTTCACGGTGTTCATCTTGGTCTTGAACGACACGATGCCGACATCGTCGTTGCCAAGCGTCCACAGGCGCACGCCGTCGTTTTCCCACACGGTCGTGCCCTTGTCGGCCGACTCGCCCAGGATCGGATCGGGGAACAGCTGGCGCTTGTACACCGGGTGCGTGGAGCGGGGCTTGTCAGCCCCGGCACCGGCCGACCAGCTGCCGTCCTTGCCGTGCACGCCCTTGCGGCCATCGGTGACCCACGCCGGCAACGGTGCGCTGCTCATGGTCTTGCCGGCCTTGATGTCCTCGTCGATCCACTGCGCCACTTGCTGCCAGCCTGCGGCCTGCCAGGTCTCGAAGGGACCGAGCTTCCAGCCGTAGCCCCAGCGGATGGCAAGGTCGACGTCACGCGCCGTTTCGGCGATGTCACCCAGATGGTAGGCGCTGTAGTGGAAGAGGTCGCGGAACGCCGACCACAGGAACTGCGCCTGCGGATCGTTCGATGCGCGCAGCTTGGCGAACTTCTCCGACGGATCCTTGATGGCAAGGATCGCGGCGACTTCGTCCTGCACCTTCGCTTCGCTGGGCACGTAATCCTGCTTGGCAGGATCGAGCACCACGATGTCCTTGCCGGCCTTGCGGTAGAAGCCGGCGCCCGTCTTCTGGCCCAGTGCGCCCTTGGCGATCAGCGCCTCGAGCACGGCGGGTGCCTTGAAGTACGAGTGCCACGGGTCGTCGGGCAGGGTGTCGGCCATGGTCTTGATCACATGGGCCATGGTGTCCAGGCCCACGACGTCGGCGGTGCGATAGGTGGCGCTCTTGGGGCGGCCCACGGCAGGACCGGTAAGGGCATCGACCACGTCGAAACCGAGCTTGAATTTATCGGTGTGGTACATCGTGGACAGCATCGAGAACACGCCGATGCGGTTGCCGATGAAGTTCGGGGTATCGCGTGCATACACCACGCCCTTGCCGAGCGTGGTGGTAAGGAAGGCTTCCAGGCCTGCCAGCACGCTGGCTTCGGTGAGCTTGGTGGGGATCAGCTCCACCAGGTGCATGTAGCGCGGCGGATTGAAGAAATGCACGCCGGTAAAGCGGTGGCGCATCTCCTCGGGCAGCGCCGAGGCCAGTTCATTGATCGACAGGCCCGAGGTGTTGCTGGCGAGCACTGCGGTGGCCGATACGTGGGGAGCGATCTTCTTGTAGAGATCAAGCTTCCAGTCCATCCGTTCGGCGATCGCCTCGATCACCAGGTCCACATCGACCAGCAGGGGCAGGTGTTCGTCGTAGTTGGCCGGGATGATGGCCGCGGCGAAGTCTTTCACTGCCAGCGGGGCCGGCGAGAGCTTCTTGAGGTTGTCGATGGCCTTGAGCGCAATGCCGCTCTTGGGACCTTCCTTGGCGGCAAGGTCGAACAGCACGGTTTCGACGCCTGCGTTGGTCAGGTGCGCGGCGATCTGCGCGCCCATGACACCCGCGCCCAGCACGGCGGCCTTGCGGATGCGTAATGGTGTTGCGGTCATGGTGTTCTCCGGTGATGCGTTTTCAAGGCAAAGGCGGTCGGGGCGAATAACTCAGCCCCGGGGCGCCGGATGGGGGGAGGGGGCCCGCAGGCCCGCGGCGGCAAAGTGCACAAGGTGGTCGGCCGCCTGCTCGCGATGGGCCTGTTCGGCCACTTCGTTCTTGCGCTGGATGATGCCGAAGTCGGCCATGGCGTAGGTGAGGGCGCCAGTGACGATATCCAGCCGCCAGTAGAGCTCTTCCTTGCTTAAAGCGGGCAGCAGGCGCTGGAACTCGGCGGCGAACTGGCGCAGGACGTGGCCGTAGTTCTCCGAGAGGAACTTGCGCAAGGTTTCGTTGTGCTCGGCATAGGCCCGGGCCAGCACGCGGACAAAGGCCGCCCCGCCACCGCCGGTGCGTGAAAGGTCCAGGGCAGGCCCTATATACGCTTCGAGCACGGCTTCAAGGGTAGTTTCGGGCTTTTGGGCCAGGTGGCCCAGGGCGCCAAGGCGGCGGGTATTGAGCTCGTCCAGGCGCCGGCGGAACACTTCCTCGATCAGCTTGTCCTTCGAGCCGAAGTGGTAATTCACCGCTGCCAGGTTCACCTTGGCGGCGGCCGTGACCTGCCGTAGCGAGGCCCCGGCGAAGCCATGGGTGGCGAACAGGCTCTCCGCCGCGCCCAGGATGCGTTCCTTGGTGGAGAAGGGCGAGGAGTTCATGGACCGATCCCAAGCGTTCGAATCAAACGATCGTTTGAGAATACGCCCCTGGCCCCATCTGGGTCAAACGTCATGGAACGGCCATGGAAACCCCTTGCGAATCAGCTAGAATCTGTCAACATTTCGTGAGCTAAGTACGTAATTACTTATGCATTTCGTTGCAAGCTACTGACATCGTTCCCCTAGGGGCTGGCTAAACTTTTCTTCCCGGAGTACCCGTATGGCGCTGGAGCGCACCCTTTCCATCATCAAGCCCGATGCCGTCGCCAAGAACGTCATAGGCGAAATCTATGCCCGTTTCGAGAAAGCCGGCCTGAAGATCGTGGCCGCCAAGTTCAAGCAGCTCTCGCGTGCCGAAGCTGAAGGTTTCTATGCTGTGCACGCCGAGCGTCCGTTCTTCAAGGCATTGGTCGACTTCATGATCTCCGGCCCGGTGATGATCACCGCGCTCGAAGGTGAAGGCGCGATCCTGAAGCACCGCGACCTCATGGGCGCAACCGATCCGAAGAAGGCCGACGCCGGTACCATCCGCGCCGACTTCGCCGATTCGATCGACGCCAATGCCGTACACGGTTCGGACGCTGTTGATACCGCCAAAGTGGAGATTGCTTACTTCTTCGCTTCGACGGAAGTCCTTTCCCGCTGAGTATCGACGTGACCGACCAAGGCAAAGTCAATCTGCTCGACTTCGATCGCCAGGGCTTGCGTGATTTCTTCGCGCAGCTGGGCGAGAAGCCGTATCGCGCCGAGCAGGTGATGAAGTGGATCTACCACCACCTTGAAAGCGACTTCGGCAACATGACCGACGTCGGCAAGGCGCTGCGCGCCAAGCTCGAGGAAGCCTGCTACATCGGTCCGCCGAACACCCTGCTGGACAAGGCCGCCATCGACGGCACGCACAAGTGGCTGCTGGGCATGGATGGCGGCAATGCGGTGGAAACGGTCTATATTCCAGAGCCCACGCGAGGCACGCTGTGCGTGTCCTCGCAGGTTGGTTGTGGCCTCAATTGCCAGTTCTGCTCCACCGCCACCCAGGGTTTCAACCGCAACCTTTCCACCGCCGAGATCATTGGCCAGGTGTGGGTGGCGGCAAAGCACCTGGGCAACGTTCCGCACCAGCAACGCCGCATCACCAACGTGGTGATGATGGGCATGGGCGAGCCGCTCTTGAATTTCGACAACGTGGTGGCGGCGATGAGCCTGATGCGCGACGACCTGGGCTTTGGCCTTGCGTCCAAGCGCGTCACCTTGTCCACCGCGGGCCTGGTGCCGATGATCGACAAGCTCTCGGCCGTAAGCGACGTATCGCTGGCGGTGTCGCTGCATGCCGCCAACGACGAGCTTCGCACCGAACTGGTACCGCTGAACAAGCGCTATCCGATCGCCGAGCTTGCCGCCGCTTGCGAGCGCTACATCGCCCGCAAGCCGCGCACGCACATCACCTTCGAATACACCCTGATGAAGGGCGTGAACGACCAGCCCGAGCACGCTCGCCAGCTGATCAAGTTCATGCGCCGGCTGCCGGGCCACAACAAGGTGAACCTGATTCCGTTCAATCCATTCCCGGGTACGCGTTTTGAGCGTTCCGGGCCGGATGCGATCCACAATTTCCAGACGCAGCTGCTCAGTGCCAACGTGCTGACGATGCTGCGCCGTACCCGCGGCGACGACATCGACGCCGCCTGTGGGCAGTTGAAGGGACAGGTAATGGACCGCACCCGCCGGCAGGCGGAGTTCCGCAAGCGTCTGGAAGACGGGGTCAACCATGCTGCGTAAGTGTTCATGGCTATTGGGCGCAACACTGCTGCTGGCCGCGTGCCACTCGCAGCCGAAGCCGCCGCCGGTGCCGAAAGACGCCTTGAACGCCGACCACCTGAATCTTAAGCAGAGCACCAAGGAAGACCGTGCCCTGGAAGGCGCGCGCATCCACACCGAACTCGGCCAGCAGTACATGCAGAACGGCCAGTTCCAGGATGCGATGGAGAAGCTCACCAAGGCGCTGCAGTTCAGCGACAAGTACGCCCCGGCGCACACGGTGATCGCAGTGCTCTACGAGCGCCTTGGCGACGACGCGAACGCTGCCATCCACTACAAGCGCGCGGTGGATCTGGAGCCGAAAAAGGGCGCCCCGAACAACAACTACGGTGTCTTCCTGTGCAAGTCGGGCAAGGCTGCCGAGGCCCAGGTGTACTTCGACCGGGCGGTGCTCGATCCCTATTACGACACGCCGGATGTGGCGCTGACCAACGCCGGCACGTGTCAGCTCAAGTCCAACCAGTACGACACCGCTGAGATCGATTTCCGCAAGGCGCTGGCTCGCAACGCCCGCAACAATGAGGCGCTGTATCAGCTGGCACATGTGCTGTACCTTAAAAACGATGCATTCCGCGCACGAGCTTTCCTGCAGCGTTACGAAGCTTCAGGACAGAGCAGCCCGGATGCATTGAAGCTCGGTCACGATATCGAGCTCCGTCTGGGCAATGGCGAGGGTGCCCAGGACTACATCAGGCGGCTACGCACACAGTTCCCGGATTCGGAACAGGCGCGCGCCACGGACGCGACTGCACGTCAATGAACACGAAAAAGCCCAATATGAACGGTAACCAGGATCACGAAGACCTGTTCCGTGCCGATGCCGCGGGGGCGGCAGACGGCGAGACGGTACCGGAGGCGCCCGTGGAGGCAGCCCCGGACACGCCTGCTGTGGCGGAGCATCGCTTTGAGGAATCGGTGGTCTTTGCGCCGCGCTTTGGCGACCGCCTCCGTGCGGCGCGCGAGGCCCGGCACCTGGACATCGCGGCCTGCACCCATCAACTGCGCCTGCCTTCGCGGCTGCTGCGCCAGCTCGAGGCCGGCGAATACGGCGGCATCGACTACCAGGTGTACCTGGCGGGGTATCTGTCCAAGTACGGCCGTTTCCTGGGCGTGGACGAAGCTGCCATCGCCGAGGAAATCGAACGCACGAAATCGGAGCAGCCCACCCTGGTGGTCACCGGCGGCATCTCGCATTCGCGCTACCTGCTCGATCGCTACATGACGGCGGCCCAGTACGTGGTGCTCACCGCCGTCATCGTGGTGCCGCTGATCTGGTTCGGCGTGCGCGGCACGTTCGACCGCGATCTGGCCCGCCTGGCGCCGCTGGACGCTTCACCCGTGGCGCAGCAGGACACCGTCCCGGCCACGTCCGGCACCAGCGCAGGAGCCAAGGCCGTTGCCGCGGCGCCCGTCGCCCGGCCGCCGGCACCGACGCCGATGGACGACCAGCAGCCGTTGCTGGCCTCGATGGCGCTTTTCCCGAACATGGACAACCGCGTCGCCGCGGCCAAGGTGGATGTCCCGGTCCCCGATGCCAGTAGTGTGGCGGGCCAGGGCAGCCATACCCTTTCGCTCACCGTGCCCTCGGCCAGCTGGGTCGAGGTTCTTGCGGCCGATGGCTCGCGGCTTGAGTACGGCCTGCTGCCGGCAGGCACCACGCGTAGCTACCGCAGCGACGGCAGCATGGACGTGCGCATCGGCAACGCCACGGGCGCCCAGGCCACGGTCGACGGCAAGCCGGTGGCCCTGGACAGCTTCCGCCGGGCGAACGTTGCCCGTTTCAAGGTGGATGTCCGCGATGGCCAGGCCCAGGCCGTGGGCGGCACGCCGCCGGCAACGACCAACAACTGATCCCTTGCGCGCGGCCCCCGGCCGCGTCGCCGGCTTTTAAGGTATCCTTGTTCATTCACCTGGCCGGGTGCGCTTTTCGCGCATCCGGCGGGTATTCCTGCCCGCCACGTCGGGCGCGCGGGGCTTCGAACAGTCCCCTCCACGGTGCATGCATGTCTTTCGATTCATACGACGACTACGAACAGGGCGAACGCATCCAGCAGTGGCTGCGACAGAACGGCGTCTCCATCATCGTCGGCATTGTCCTGGGCCTGTTGCTGATCTTCGGCTACCAGAAGTGGAAGAGCCATCGCGCCGACCACGACGCCGAAGCTGCCACCTTGTATGAACAGGTCCAGGTGGCACTGGCCACCAACAAGGCCGCCGAGGCCGATGCCGGCATCGACCGCCTGCAGACGCAGTTCACCGACACCACCTATGCTGTGTTCGCATCCGCTGATCGCGCGCGGGTAGCGGCCGAGGCCAACCAGCTGGACAAGGCCCAGGTGGCCCTGGACTGGGCCCAGGCGCACGCGACGGACGATGCAGTGAAGGGCCTGGTGCAGCTGCGCGCCGCCCAGGTGCGCCTGGCCGCAGGCCACGCCGACCAGGCACTTTCCACTCTCGATACGATGCCCAAGGGCGCCTACATTTCCCTTGCGCAGGAACTACGCGGCGATGCGCTGGTCAAGCTAGGACGCATCGACGAAGCCCGCAAGGCCTACCAGGCTGCGATAGCCTCGATGGACGACAGCGCGCCGCAACGCGGCGTGGTGAAACTGAAGATTGACGATCTGGCCGTGGCCGGAAAGCAGGGTGCATGAAACGGTTCCTCCTAGTGGCTGCTCTGGCGTCCGTCGCCGTCCTGGCTGGTTGCCATAACGCCAAGAAAGAAAACATTGAGCCGCCGACCAAGCTCACCGACATCACGCCAACGCTGAAAGTCGAGCGTTTGTGGAAGTCGAGCGTGGGCGATGGCGCGGTCAAGACAGGCATCCGCCTGCAGCCTGAAGTGGTCGATGGCGTGCTTTACGCCGCCAGCGCCGATGGCGACCTCATCGCCATCGATGCCAACACCGGCAAGACCGTGTGGCGGCAGAAGTCGCGCACCCACGGCTGGTTCGGCTGGGGTGACAAGAAGCGTCCGGACGCCTTCATGGCGGGCGGTCCCACGGTGGCGGGCGACCTGCTGGTGGTCGGCACGCTCGACGGCCACGTCTATGGTCTGGGTGCGAAAGACGGTTCCAAGCGCTGGACGGCCGAGGTGACCTCCGAGGTGATCACGGCACCTGCCATCGTCGGCAACCTGGTCGTGGTGCGCACCGCCGACGGCCGCCTGTACGGCCTGGACTCGTCCACCGGCGAACGCCGCTGGGCCTACGACCAGACCGCCGTGCCCACCTTGAGCCTGCGTGGCAATGGCCCGCTACTGGTGGCCAACGGCGTGGTGTTCTTCGGCAGCGACAACGGCAAGATCGTGGCGCTGCGCATGGACAACGGCGAGAAGCTCTGGGAACAGGGCCTGTCCAGCGGCGAAGGCCGCACCGAGATCGATCGCCTGAACGACGCCGACGGTGCCGTGGTGCTCGACGGCAACACGCTGTTCGCGGCGGCCTATCACGGCCAGCTCACTGCGGTAGACGGCCCCAGCGGCCGCCCGCTGTGGAACCGCCCGTTCTCAAGCTATACCTCGATCGACGTGCATGGCAATGCCGTGTACGGCGTGGATGAACAATCCAACCTGTGGGCCTTCGACAAGAGCGGTGGCGCCGACATGTGGAAGCAGGATGCGCTGAAGTACCGCTGGCTCACCGGTCCTGCCGCGCAGAACGACTACATCGTCGTGGGCGACCTTGAAGGCTACGTGCATTGGCTCGCCAGCTCCGATGGCAAGATCGTTGCGCGCGAGCGCCTGTCGAAGAAGGCCATCCGTTCGCAGCCGGTGGTCGTGGGCAATACCGTTTACGTGGAAGATGTCGAGGGTCATATCGGCGCCTATCGCATCGCCGCACCTTAAGATCCCTTCGGAAACGCGCCGCCATGTTGCCTGTCGTTGCCCTGGTCGGCCGCCCGAACGTTGGTAAGTCGACTCTTTTCAATGCACTCACGCGCAGCCGTGATGCCCTCGTGGCGGATATGCCGGGTGTTACCCGCGACCGCCACTACGGCGTCTGCCGGCTGGGCGAGCGCTCGTTCGTGCTGGTGGATACCGGCGGCCTGTCGGGCCGCGACGAGGGTATCGAGGGCCTGACGGCGCAGCAGGTGCGCCTGGCCGTGGCCGAGGCCAATGTGCTGGTTTTCGTGGTCGACGCGCGCGATGGCCTGCTTCCGCAGGACGCCGCCATCCTCGATGAGCTTCGCCGCTCTGGAAAGCCCGTGATCGTGGGCGTGAACAAGACCGACGGCGTGGATGAATCCACCGCCCTGGCCGAGTTCGCGCGCTTTGGCGTTGCCCACACGCTGCCGTTGTCGGCCGCTCATGGGCGCGGTGTGGATGCGCTGATCGCCGCCACGCTGCCGATGCTGCCACCCGACCAGGACGATGCCGATCCTGGCCTGTCCGACGAGGGTATCCGCGTCACCATCGCCGGCCGTCCCAACGCCGGCAAGTCCACCCTGATCAACCGCCTGCTGGGCGAAGACCGCCTGATCGTCTCGGAAGTTGCCGGCACCACCCGCGATCCCATCCGTGTACCGCTCGAACGCGACGGCAAGCTGTTCACCCTGATCGACACCGCTGGCGTCCGCCGCCGTGCCCGTGTCGAAGAGGCAGTGGAGAAATTCAGCGTTATCAAGACTCTGCAAAGCATTGCTGCGTCCCAGGTAACGGTGATCCTGATCGATGCCCGCGAGAACCTCGCCGACCAGGACCTCACCCTGATCGGCCACGCCATCGAGGAAGGCCGCGCGCTGGTGATCTGCGTGAACAAGTGGGACGACATGGACAACTACGCGCGCGAGCAGTGCAAGCGCGCGCTGGAGCGCCGACTGGCGTTCGTGGAGTGGGCCAAGACGGTATTCATCTCCGCGCTTCACGGTTCGGGCCTGCGCGAGCTGATGCGGGCCGTGGTACGCGCCCACGCCGCCGCCACGCGCCAACTCACTTCCAGCGACCTCACCCGTACGCTCGAGCAGGCCTACGAGGGCTACCAGCCGCCGCTGGTCCGCGGCCATGCGCCCAAGCTTCGCTATGCCCATCCGGGCGGTTCCAACCCGCCCACGATCGTGATCCACGGCAGCCGTACCAAGCACATCGCGCCAGCCTACCGCCGCTACCTTGAAGGCTTCTTCCGCAAGCGCTACAAGCTGGAAGGCACGCCTGTGCGCATCGACTTCAAGGATGGCGAGAACCCGTTCGCCGGCAAGAAGAACGTGCTTACCGACAGCCAGAAGCAAAAGCGCCAGCGGATGATCCGCAACGCCAAACGCCGCGAGAAATAACCCTCCGGAGACAGCATGAGCCACCTGCCATCGTCGCCCGCCAGTCCGCGCATCGATGTGCGCGAGGTTACGCCGGCTGAAGCGAAGGTTCGGCAAGGGCAGGGCGCGGTGCTGATCGATGTACGCGAAGACGACGAACGCGCTTCGGTGGCCGAAGGATCCTTGGGAGTTCCACGGGGTCTCCTGCCGACGCGTACGGCGGCCCTGGTTCCCGATTTGGCAACACCGGTCCTGCTGATCTGCGGCACCGGCGTTCGCTCGCGGCTGGCTGCGGCCACGATGCTCGACATGGGTTACCGGGATGTCGCATCCGTGGCCGGTGGCTTCGCCCGATGGAGCGGGGAGGGTCTGCCGGTGGCCGCGGGGCTGCTCGATACCGACGCCGCCGACCGCTACGCCAGGCAGGTGATCCTGCCGCAGGTGGGCGTCGCCGGACAGACGCGCCTGGCAGCCTCGAAGGTGGTCATCGTCGGTGCCGGCGGCCTGGGAGCACCGGCCATGCTCTACCTCGCCGGTGCAGGCGTGGGTCATCTCACCCTCATCGATGACGATCGGGTGGAACGTAGCAACCTGCACCGCCAGGTGGTGCACGCCGACAATCGCATCGGCATGACCAAGGTCGAATCCGCGCGTGCGCAATTGCTTGAACTCAATCCCTTGATTGCCGTCACGGCGAAAGCCGAGCGGCTGCAGGCAGCCAACGTGGAGAGCCTGATCGAAGGCCACGATGTGGTGCTGGATGGCGCGGACAATTTTTCCGTGCGTTATCTGCTCGCCGCAGCCACCTTGCGATTGAAGATTCCGCTGGTCTACGGCGCCGTGGAGCGGTTTTCAGGCCAGGTAAGCGTGTTCGATCCGCGCCGTGACGACAGCCCCTGTTATCGCTGCCTGTTTCCCCGACCGCCCGCCGCGGAGGACGCGCCCAATTGCAGCGAGGCGGGCGTCCTTGGCGTACTGCCGGGCACGATTGGCCTGTTGCAGGCCACCGAGGTGCTCAAGCTCTTGCTGGGCATCGGTGAACCGCTGGTGGGCCGGGTGCTCACCTACGATGCCTTAGGCATGCATTTTCGCCAGATTCTCCTGCCACGCGACCCGGCGTGCCCGGGCTGTGGCGCCGATGCCCGCTTTACCGGTTACCGCGACGTCGAAGCTTTGCGATAATGTCCGACTCTCCCGCATTTGCCAGGCCCATGACTGCACGCATCCTCGACGGCAAGCGCATCGCCCAGGAGTTGCTTGAACATATCGGCCGGCGCGTTGCCCGCCGCGTGGCCGATGGCCGCCCCGCGCCCGGCCTTGCCGTGGTCATGGTGGGCGAAGATCCCGCATCCGCCGTGTACGTGCGCAACAAGCGCAAGGCCTGCCAGCAGGTCGGATTCCATTCCTACGCCTATGATCTTCCCGCCGACACCACACAGGAAGAAGTCATCACGCTCATCGACAACCTCAACGCCGATCCGTCCGTCCACGGCATCCTGGTGCAGTCGCCGTTGCCGCGGCATATCGACGAGGACGCCCTGGTCGACCGCATCGACCCGGGCAAGGATGTCGATGGGTTCCAGGCGGTGAATGTGGGCCGCCTGGCCCTGCGCCGCTTCGGCCTGCGCCCCTGCACGCCGCGAGGCGTGATGACCTTGCTTGGCCATACCGACCGCCCCGTGCGCGGCCGCCACGCGGTGATCGTGGGCGTGTCCAACCACGTGGGCCGCCCGCTGGGCCTGGAGCTCCTGATCGCCGGCTGCACCACCACCAGCTGCCACAAATTCACGCAGGGGCTGGCCGATTACGTCGGCCAGGCCGATATCCTCGTGGTGGCCGCCGGCAAGCCGGGGCTGGTGAAGGGTGAATGGGTCAAGGAAGGCGCGGTGGTGATCGACGTGGGCATCAACCGCCTGGAAGACGGCCGCCTGGTGGGCGACGTGGAGTTCGAGCCGGCCGCCCGCCGCGCCTCGTGGATCACGCCCGTGCCCGGTGGCGTGGGGCCGATGACGGTCGCCACGCTGATGGAAAACACCCTGGAAGCGGCCGAAGCCCGCGACGGAGCAGGGATCGTGCCGCTGTCGTGACGCACTGCGGCATGCGGGGCCGCAATATCGTACAATGGCGTGATTTACCCGCGGGAACACTCGCCATGCGCATCCTCGCCGAGGCTCTCACCTACGACGACGTCTATCTGGTACCCGGTCATTCCACGACCATGCCGCGCGACGTGGACACCTCCACGCGCTTCACCCGCGGCCTTCGCCTGGCCATCCCCATCGTCTCGGCGGCCATGGATACGGTCACCGAGGCACGCCTGGCCATCACCATGGCGCAGAACGGCGGCATCGGCATCATCCACAAGAACCTCTCGTGGGAACAGCAGGCCGCCGAAGTACGCCTGGTGAAGAAGTTCGAGGCCGGCGTCATCCGCAACCCGATCACGGTGGATCCAAACACCTCCATCCGTGACGTGATCGCGCTCACCCGCAAGCACAACATCTCCGGCGTGCCGGTGGTGGACGGCGAAAAACTGGTCGGCATCGTTACCAGCCGCGACCTGCGCTTCGAGCGCAAGCACGACGATCCGGTGCGCAACATCATGACCCGCGAAGGGCGCCTGGTAACGGTGCGCGAAGGCGAAGACCACCAGGCGGTGCTCGAACTGCTGCACCGTCACCGCATCGAGAAAGTGCTGGTGGTGAACGACGCCTTCCAGCTTCGCGGACTGATCACCGTCAAGGACATCCAGAAGGCCTCGGATAATCCCAATGCCGCCAAGGACGCGCAGGAACACCTGCTGGTCGGTGCGGCCGTGGGCGTGGCCGGTGACACCGAGCAGCGCGTCGCCGCGCTCGTGGATGCCGGCGTCGACGTCATCGTGGTCGACACGGCCCATGGCCATTCGCAGACGGTGATCGACCGCGCCGGCTGGGTGAAGAAACACTACCCGCAGGTGCAGGTGGTGGCCGGCAACATCGTCACCGGCGAAGCGGCGCGTGCGCTGCTGGACGTTGGCGTGGATGCGGTGAAGGTAGGCGTGGGCCCGGGCTCGATTTGCACCACGCGCGTCGTTGCCGGCGTCGGCGTGCCGCAGATCACCGCGATCGACCTGGTCGCCACGGCGCTCAAGGACGAAATCCCGCTGATCGCCGATGGCGGCATCCGTTATTCAGGCGACATCCCCAAGGCCCTGGCCGCCGGCGCCTCGTCGGTGATGCTCGGCTCCATGTTCGCCGGTACCGAAGAAGCCCCGGGCGAGGTGGAACTGTTCCAGGGACGCTCCTACAAGAGCTACCGCGGCATGGGCTCCATTGGCGCCATGCAGCTGGGCTCGAAGGATCGCTACTTCCAGGACGAGGCCGACGCCGACAAGCTGGTTCCCGAAGGCATCGAAGGCCGCGTGCCTTACCGCGGCCCGCTGCGCAACATCATCCACCAGCTGATCGGCGGCCTGCGCGCATCGATGGGTTACCTGGGTACGCCCACGGTCGATGACGTCCGGCACAAGGCGCAGTTCGTCAAGGTGACATCCGCAGGCGTCCGGGAAGCCCATCCCCACGATGTGCAGATCACCAAGGAAGCGCCGAACTACCGCCTCGACTAGGCACCCCACGAAGACCGCCTCCCTCGAGGCGGTTCTTCTTTCAGGCTTTCGCATCATGAGTAACCGCGCCATGACCGACATCCACAGCGACAAGATCCTTATCCTCGATTTCGGCTCGCAGTACACCCAGCTGATCGCCCGCCGCATTCGCGAGATCGGCGTGTATTGCGAGGTCTGGGGTTTCGATCACGCACCGGAAGACATCGCAGGCTTCGCGCCTCGTGGCGTGATCCTTTCCGGCGGCCCCGAGTCAGTGACTGAAAAAGATTCCCCGCGCGCGCCGCAACAGGTGTTCGACCTTGGCGTACCGGTGCTGGGCATCTGCTATGGCATGCAGACCATGGCCGAGCAGCTCGGCGGCAAGGTCGAGGGCGGCCACCACCGCGAGTTTGGTTATGCGGACCTGAAATTCGGTGCCTGCAGCCTGTTCGATGGCGTGGTGGACGAGGGCGAGATGTCTGGCGTCTGGATGAGCCATGGCGACCGCGTTACGGCATTGCCGGCCGGGTTCCATGCCATCGCCAGCACGCCCAGCTTGCCGCTGGCCGGCATGGCCGATGAATCGCGCAAGCTGTTCGGCCTGCAGTTCCATCCGGAAGTCACCCACACCCAGCGCGGCCTGGAGCTGCTGCGCCATTTCATCGTCGACATCTGCGGCGCGGCCACGCTATGGACGGCGGCGCACATCATCGACGACGCCGTGGAGCGCGTGCGCGCCCAGGTCGGCCAAGACAAGGTTTTGCTGGGCCTCTCCGGCGGCGTGGATTCCTCGGTGGTCGCGGCCCTGCTCGAAAAGGCCATCGGCGACCAGCTCACCTGCGTGTTCGTCGACACAGGCCTGCTGCGTTTCAACGAAGGCGACCAGGTGATGGCCACCATGGCCGAGCATATGGGCGTGCACGTGATCCGCGTGGACGCGCGCGACCGCTTCTTCGAGGGCCTTGCCGGCGTGTCCGACCCCGAGGCCAAGCGCAAGGTGATCGGGCGCCTGTTCGTGGAAATCTTCGATGCCGAAGCGCAGAAGCTCAAGGGCGTGAAGTGGCTGGCCCAGGGCACGATCTACCCCGATGTCATTGAATCGGCGGGAAGCAAGACGGGCAAGGCCCATGTGATCAAGAGCCACCACAACGTCGGCGGCCTTCCCGAAAAGATGAATCTGAAGCTCGTCGAGCCGCTTCGTGAGCTGTTCAAGGATGAAGTGCGCCGCGTCGGCGTGGAGCTGGGCCTGCCGCGCGAGATGGTCTACCGCCATCCGTTCCCGGGTCCGGGTCTTGGCGTGCGCGTGCTGGGCGAGGTGAAGCCCGAATATGTCGACCTGCTGCAGCGTGCCGACGCCATCTACATCCAGGAACTGCGCAAGGCCGACCTCTACGACCGGGTGAGCCAGGCCTTCGCCGTGTTCCTGCCGGTACGTTCGGTGGGCGTGGTGGGCGATGGTCGGGCGTACGAGTGGGTGATCGCGCTGCGTGCGGTGGAGACCATCGACTTCATGACGGCGCACTGGGCGCATCTGCCGTATGCGTTCCTTGATACGGTAAGTACTCGAATCATCAACGAGCTACCCGGTATTTCCCGTGTTGTTTACGATATCAGTGGAAAGCCGCCGGCCACGATCGAGTGGGAGTGATTTAAGGTCTTTCGGGGCCTATCGTCAGCTATCGAAAAGCAGACGTAACGTATTGATTTATAAGGAAATACGTCACGACAGCTATCGGTGGCTATTGCCGGCCAGCGGAACGGGTTGGCGGTAGAAGTGGCGGTAGGAACCGGAGGCTCGATTAAGACCCTCCTGTTTACTATCCAGACCAAACCGGTCTTTGACGGTAAATGTCTCCTCGGGAAAGCTTGTTCTACGCGGCTTTCCGGGCATCAGCAGGTCTCCTGACCCCTGACGGTAAAACGCCGTCACAAACAGGAGTAAAACCTCGATGCTTACCGACACTGCACTACGCAATTTCAAGCCTAAGTCCAAGATTTATAAGGCTTTTGACCGAGACGGGATGTACGTGACGGTATCGCCCGTCGGTACCGTCACCTTCCGCTACGATTACCGTCTCAATGGCCGCCGCGAAACGCTGACCATTGGCCGCTACGGAGCCGCCGGCATTTCGCTGGCACTCGCCCGCGAAAAGCTGATCGACGCCAAGAAAGCCGTCGCCCAGGGCAAGTCCCCCGCGCTGGAAAAGCAACGCGAGAAGCGCCGGCTGACCGCCGCCAAGACTTTCGGGGAAATGACCGAGAAATGGCTCGCGGGGGCCCGCATGGCCGACAGCACGAAGGCGATGCGTAAGAGCATCGTCGATCGAGACATCCTGCCGGCCTTCGAGAACCGGCAACTCAACGAAATCACCGCAGATGACTTGCGTGCCTTGTGCAACAAGGTGAAGGCGCGTGGTGCCCCTGCCACTGCGGTACACGTCCGCGACATCGTGAAGCAGGTTTATGCCTTTGCCATCCTGCACGGGGAGAAGGTCGACAACCCGGCGGAGGGTGTGGGTGCCGCCTCCATTGCGACCTTCGTGCCGAAGGATCGCGCCTTGTCGCCGTTGGAGATTCGACTGATGGCGCGGCAGATGGAATCGGTGGCAACCTATCCGACCATCCGGCTCGCATTGCGCATGATTCTGCTGACGCTGGTGCGCAAGAGCGAGCTGATCCAAGCTACTTGGGATGAGGTCGATTTCGAGACTGCGACCTGGACGATCCCAAAGCAGCGGATGAAAGGGCGCAACCCCCACGTGGTCTACCTTTCGCGCCAGGCACTCGACATCTTCGTGGCGCTCCACACCTGCGCCGCTGGCTCCAAGTTCGTGCTGCCGTCGCGCTACGACTCCGACCGCTGCATGTCGAACGCGACCTTGAACCGGGTGACGCAGATCGTGGCGGAGCGGGCCAAGGCTGCCGGTCTGCCGCTGGAGCCTTTCACGGTCCACGACCTACGCCGTACTGGTTCGACGCTATTGAACGAAATCGGCTTCAACCGCGACTGGATCGAGAAGTGCCTCGCGCACGAGGACGGACGCTCATCGCGGTCGATCTACAACAAGGCTGAGTACGCCGAGCAGCGGCGTCACATGCTGCAAGAGTGGGCCAACATGGCTGACGCCTGGATCGACGGGCAGACCTACGTGCCCAAGCTGATGCCGGAGAACGTGGTGGTGCCGGCATTGAGTGCGATGGCCTAAACGAGCGCTTGGTTGTCACTTGACAACCAAGCCAATCATCCCCATACTGGAGATAAGTGATGGCTCGTTCCCCCCATCCGAAGAAAGAGGTCGAGGAAGCTCTCAAGCACGCCGAAGAACAAGGCTGGCGCGTCGAAGTCGGCGGTAGCCACGCTTGGGGGCGGATTTATTGTCCGTACAACGACGAGGAGTGCCGCTGCGGCGAGTTCTGTATCACGTCGGTATGGAGCACGCCGAAGAATCCCGGCAACCACGCACGCGCCTTGCGACGCGTCGTGAACAACTGCACTACGCACCGCAAGGAACAGGATGCGGCCGACCATGTCGAGGAGTAGCACGATGGAATACATCTTCACTTTGAAATACCAGCTCGCCGACGATGACTGTGAACCAGATGCATTGGTCGAGCGTCTGGGCCAGGCCGGTTGCGATGATGCCTTGGTTGGGATCGGTCAGCCTGGGCGGCTGGCGCTTGAATTCACCCGCGAGGCGGATAACGCCGACGCGGCCGTGCGTAGCGCACTGGTCGACGTGCGCAGAGTCGTCCCCTCGGCCACCTTGATCGAGGTTGCCCCGGATCTGGTTGGCTTGACCGACGTGGCGGAATTAATCGGTGTGTCGCGGCAGAACATGCGCAAACTGATGCTGACCCATCCAGGCAGCTTTCCGGCGCCGGTGCACGAGGGCAGTGCGTCGATCTGGCACTTGGCGGACGTGTTGGCTTGGCTGCAGGCCAAAGGCAGCTACTCGCTGACCGAGGATATGTTGGAGGTGGCGAGCGTGGCGTTGCAAGTCAACGTGGCGAAGGAAGGAAGACGGTTAGCGCGTTCGGGTTCCGAGGAACTGAAAGCCCTAGTTGGATGAACTCGTGGCCAGTCTCATTCCTGGCCTGAGCCCGCCCGAACGGGGCGGGTTTTTCGCAGGTGGACGTCCGGCTTCGAGACGCCGCCGCGAGGAGCTTGTTTGCGTGCCTCGATCCACGCTTCCACTTCGGCCAAGTCCCACACGACGCAACGCGGCGTCAGATTGAAGCGACGCGGAAACTCACCGCGGCGCTCCATCTCGTAGATCGTCGTTTCGGCCAAAGGGACGATCTGCCGCAACTCTTGGCGGCGGATGGTGCGACGGAAGGGAAGCGCGCTGCGCTTTGGGAACTGCGGGAGTGCTTCGTAGGCTTCGGTCCCGGGCAAGGGAAGGGACTGGCCGGTATCAATGTTGGCAATGTTGGGGGTTTGCGATTGTTGTTTCACCTCGGACTCCATGAATACGCTGCATAGAGACATGGTGAGCTTCAACGTCTATCGGAACAACTTGTTGGAGCGTAGGAGGGCGAGCTCTGGGGCAGTCACCTCGGTTCTGCTCATTGGCTTGGTTTCCATTGCTTCACTTGAGAAAGATCGCCAAGAATGAGTCGCATACATACCCTGAATGCCCGTGGTCACCTGATGCTTGCAGCCATGAGAGAGCACTACTCTTGGTCAGACGAAAAAACTTTCTTAGAAGTGCAGCGGTTTCATCAAGACTTTCTGAATATATTGAGCGGCAAGCGGATTAGCTACGACGAGCTACGAACTGCGCTTACCCCACAGACCAAAAAGCACGAGGCGGCGTTCCTTTTTGATGAAAACCGCTGTAATCCTGACCGCATCGCGGGAGTGGACGCTGCTGATGCGCTGTTCAAACTTCTACCGGCGAAAACCACACACAGCATTCTCGGCGGCGAGCTGTGTGACGACAGAGACGAAATTGCCCGCAGGCTTTTGGCCGACAAGGCCGTCGTCGCAAAAGACCTGAATTTTAAGCACCCTTGCTTCTGCTACGTGCTCTACGTAAACAACCTTTCCAGCGAAGCCCTGGCTGCGATCCATGAAGGTTTGAAGTCTCACTCGGGTTACTTGGGGTATGTGCCTTGCACGTACGCCAGCTTGACGAAAACCTTTGTGACGATGGGCTTGGTGAACTTGGCAATCAAACACAAGAACGTCGTGATCCTCGGTCACGAGGACGATAGGCCCAACACCGAAAACCACAACCTGCACCTGCACGACTACACAGCATTGGGGCTTGCGATTCGCAGTGTGCAGTCGATGTACTTTGGAGTCTTCCTCTCCTACAAGCCCGAGCAAATGCTTTTGCAAGAGACGGACGATGATCTTCAGATTGCCATCCGCGCCATGTCCAAGGAAGCCGCGCCGTGGAGTGATTTCACCGTGTTGGTTGAGGATAAAAAGCATGAATATCTAACCAACGTAAAGGATGGCAAGCTCGCGTTGGCAAGCCTGGGCCATATGACCAGAAGCGAACTGGAAGCAGCTATTCGCTTCAAGATGAGATCAAACTACCTGTATAGCTTGGATTGGCGGGATGTTCCTGAGACTGCTGAATCCGCCGGCTACAGAGGCAGCTACTTCAATATTATGTTGGAGTTTTCACGCGAAGATGGAGAGCCCGAACGCGTAACTGTTGCTCTTGAGTTCATGCCGACAAATAAGGTCTTGCGAGTCGTTACGATGACCTAGCCTTACTGGTATGCCACTTCTTGAACCAGAGATTCGCTGATCTCAGCGAAATTCTCATCATGTAGGCAACAGCCAATGGAGTCGCCTTGGCGTCAAAGAGCTGGAAAGCGCAGCCACCGCCTGCCTTGGTCAACGAGCCGTTCTCTCGGATGTTGCGAGGATGATAAGGCTGTGCGGCGGTCTTTACCGATTCGGGAATGGACTGAATGATGAGGTTCGTTTTGGCGATGACCTTGTTGGTTTGCTCAATACCCTTGTTGACTCTCTTCTTGAGCCGTTCAATCTCGGTCAGGTAAGTCTTTTCAGCAGCCTCAAACTTCAGGCTGCTCATGCTCGCTTGCATGACGAACCTGGCCATCATTCCTTTCATAACTTTGAGTCTGAGCTTTTTCGCCCGCTTCGCTGCCGTGTAGTCGTAGGCAGGGATGGGCTTGTAGGTCTCGGGATCAATGTGAGTTAGGTCTGAATAGGTGCCGACATCAACAGTCAGCTCGTGAATCTTGTGACCAATGAGGTTACGGTAGTCCACCAGGGCAAAGAGTTCGTCGCTTTCGGCCTGGCTGATAGCCCCTTCGGAAACCAGTACACCCCGCGCAAGATCCATCTTCTTGCCCTCCTTGGTCCTGGGCTTACCATCAGAGAGCCGATTTAAGCCATGCAGCTTGTCGGTGAACTGGATGGAACCCATGATGAATTCTCGCAAGTCCTCTAAATAGAAGAGGATCATCACCATTTCAAAAGCGCGAATTTTGAGGATGTCAGCCTCCCAAGTGGTGGGAGCCATTCCCTGCGGTCGGTGCTGTTTCATCCTGATATTTTTCTATTTATGAGCGCTTCTGATTGGCGGTAATCACCGCAAGCTTCTAGCACTAAATAATAAGCGAAGAGATCCTGTGCGTCTCCGCTTCGCGGATCGCGCTGCTCCAGGTTCGCTATCCGCTCATCCCTGACGGGACTGGCGCGCGCCAGCCTTCTACATCCCTGACGCCTACAGCCCGGCTACCCATCCGGGCCCGCGCGCTCCGCTTGCGAACGGCGACTAGGCGAGAGCGAGGAGGGCGGTCTTGCTGTTCATCGTTCGGTGTAGGCGATCCATGCTGCATCTTCTCTTCTGCATTTGCGTCCCCCGGCCGGGAAGGCATGGCCGGGTCGCGCTCTCGTGCTTCGCATCGAGCCTCGCTGCGCGAGTCTCGCCCCATTCGGGCTTCCATCGCTGACGCCTACGGCCCGGCTTCCAGCTTCGGGCCTGCGCGCTTCGCTTGCGTGCGGTCGGCACACAGGGACGGCCGTTGCCTGCCCAGCCATCTTTCCTGACCTCATCACCTTGCTCGCGACTGTAGCCTGCGGCCGTGTGCCGTCAAGGCGCGAAGGGCCGTGTCCTCGGCTACGCCTGCGGGCCGCACCAACCCTGCGCTTGCCTCCTTGACGGCCCCCGTCCACGGGCTCCCTTCCGTCGCGGGCGATGAACTCAGGAAAGACGGTGGCAACGAGGCCAACCGGGTTCTTCGTGCCGACCGCACCGAACAGCCGAAAGGCTGGGCTCCGAATCTAGGAATCCGGTGTGCGGTTTGAACAGCCAACCCTTTTTTGTCAGGAGAAAGACCATGCAACTCGCATCCCGTTTCGCTTCCCATTCCCCGACGCTGCGCAGCGACTACCCGCTGTCCGACGACCAAATCCGCCGCGTGGCCCCGTCCATCTTCGCGGACGCCCCGCACGAAAGCCGCTCCGAACGGTACGCCTACATCCCCACCGCCGCCGTGCTGGCGGAACTGCGCAAGGAAGGGTTTGAGCCCTTCATGGCAGCGCAAACCCGCGTGCGCCACGACGACCGCCGCGACTACACCAAACACATGCTGCGCCTGCGCCACGCCAGCCAGATCAACGGTGCGGAAGCCAATGAAATCGTGCTGCTGAACTCCCATGACGGCACGAGCAGCTATCAGATGCTGGCCGGGATGTTTCGGTTCGTTTGCAGCAATGGTCTTGTCTGCGGCGACACGGTGGCGGACGTGCGCGTGCCCCACAAAGGCGACGTGGCCGGACACGTCATCGAAGGCGCTTACGAAGTGTTGAGCGGTTTCGACCGGGTGAAGGAATCCCGCGATGCCATGCACGCCATCACCTTGAACGATGGCGAATCCGAAGTGTTCGCCCGCGCCGCGCTGGCCCTCAAGTACGACGACCCCGACAAGCCCGCGCCCGTCACGGAATCGCAAATCCTGATGCCGCGCCGCCACGACGATCGCCGCCCGGACTTGTGGAGCGTGTTCAACCGCACGCAAGAAAACCTGACCCAAGGCGGCCTGCGCGGGCGCAGCGCCAACGGACGCCGCCAGCAGACCCGTCCCGTACAGGGCATCGACCAAAACATCCGACTGAACCGCGCGCTTTGGCTGCTGGCCGATGGCATGCGCCAGTTGAAAGCCTGAATCCCCACGCGGCAGGGGCAGGCAGCAGCCCTTGCCGCTTCTTCTCAACGCTGCATCCCTAATCGCAAGGAGTTATCACCATGAACGCCGTTACCCATACTGAAGCCCGCGCCATCGAAACCGCCGCCCCGCTGGAAGTGGCCGACCCGACCAAGAACCTGATTCTGGTTTCGCTCTCGCAGTTGCTGTCGCGCCGCTCCAAGCGCAACGCGCGCAAGGCCCCGCGCCTGTCCGTCCCCGAACTGGCCGCGAGCATCGCCCGCATCGGCCTGCTGCAAAACCTCGTCGTCATCCTCGCCGCCGATGGCGAGCAATACGAAGTGGTGGCCGGCGACCGCCGCCTGACCGCGTTGAAGCTGCTGGCGAAGAAAAAGCGCATCGCCGCCGACTACGAAGTGCCGTGCTTGCTGGTACCCGATGCTTCGGCGCGTACCGTGAGCTTGGCCGAGAACGTGCTGCGCGAGGCCATGCACCCTGCCGACCAGTTCGAGGCGTTCGCCGCGCTGGTGACCGAAGGCCGCCCGGTGGAAGACATTGCCGCCGACTTCGGCGTGTCCCCGCTGGTGGTGCAGCGCCGCTTGAAGCTGGCCAACGTCTCGCCGCGCCTAATGGCCGACTATCGGGCCGGTGGCGTGACGCTGGAACAGTTGATGGCCTTGACCATCACCGACGACCACGCCGCGCAGGAAGCCGCGTTCTACGGTGCGCTCGAATGGCAGCGTGGCGCGTCCGCGCTGCGCGAACGCCTGACCGAGCGCGAAATCGACGCCACGCATCCGCTGGTGCATTTCATCGGGATGGACGCCTACGCCACGGCAGGCGGGGGCATCCGCCGCGACCTGTTCGCGGAAGGCGACGCCGGAACCTACCTGACCGACGCCGCGCTGCTGGAAACGCTGGTGCGCGGCAAGCTGGATGCGTTAGCCGGGGACGTGCGGGCCGAGGGTTGGGCGTGGGTGGAAGCCGTGCCGCACATGAGCTACGCCGAGCGGCAGGCGTTCCAGAACGCGCCACTCCAGCGCCGCGAACCGAACGCCCGCGAAGCCCGCCGCATCGCCTCGCTGCAAACCCGCCTCGACAAGATCGACGCCGAACTGGAAGAAGCCTACGACGCCGAGGACGAGGACAAGACCGAAGCGCTGGAACCGCGCCGCGAACAGGTCGCCGGGGAACTACAAGCCGTGGAGGAAGCCTTGCAGGGCTACGCCCCGGACGTGCGCGCCGTGGCCGGTGCCATCGTCACCCTCAACCGCGAGGGCGAAGCCGTGATTCATCGCGGGCTGCTGCGCGAAGCCGAAGCCAAGGCGCTGCGCACGCTGGAACGCTTGCGGCAGGGGTTCGGCAGCGCGGAAGGCGAAGCCGGGAACGACGATGAAGGCGAGGACGCCGAGCAGCCCAAGGCCGCGAGCCTATCCGACCGGCTGGCGCAGCGGTTGAGCGCGCACCGCACCGCCGCGCTGCAAATCGAAGTCGCCCGGCATCCGCAAATCGCGCTGGCCGCGCTGGTGCATGGCATGGTGCAGACCGTCTTGCAGGACAGCCACTACGGCCGCGACTTGCCGCTGGGCACGCGCCTGACCGTGCAAGACCGGTTGGAAGGCATGGCCCCGGACTGGCCTGATTCGCCCGCCGCCGTGGCCCTGCGCGAGTTGCACCACGTCGCGAGCGAAGCGTTGCCGCAGGACAGCGCCGAACTTTTCACCGCGCTGCTGGCGATGGAGCAAGGCGAACTGGTGCGGTTGCTGGCGGTATGCGTGGCGGCGACCGTGAACGTGGTAACGCCCCGCGCCACGGTGCAGCAACCGGGCGCGGAACTGGCGCAGGCTGTGGGGCTGGACATGGCCGCATGGTGGAAGCCGACTGCCGAAGGCTACTTCAAGCACGTTTCCAAGGCGGTGATTCTGGAAGCCGTGGGCGAGTTCGCGCCGTCGCACGTTACCCGGTTGGAGAAGTTGAAGAAAGGCGACATTGCCAGCGAGGCCGAACGGCTGGCTGATGGCACCGGCTGGATGCCCGCCGTGTTCAGAAGCGGACACGACACGGAGCCGCAGGAAGACACGCAGGACGTGGATGCGCCGGAAGATGCTACCGACGAAGCGGAAGCCCACGCGCTCGCCGCATGACCTTTGCCACCGCCAAGCGCTCCGGCACTGTTCGGGGCGCTTCGGCAGGCCAGGAGCTTTCCCCATGAACAGCCAGAACCCGACCACTCGCCCGCGCATGGCGGCGACCTATGCCCCCGGCACGGTGCGCGCCCGCCGTTGGCATGGCGATGGTGACGTGCGCGGCTACCGTCCCCCTCGCGGTTGGACGGCCTTCGCCGACCTGACCGACATACACCCCATCAGCGGCCAACCCTTGCCGCGTTCGGTGTGGTGGATCATCGAAACCAAACAATAACAGCAGCCCCCGGCGCATCGCGCCAGGGGCTGTTTCCCAAAATCCGGGTGCGGCGGGCGCCCGCCGCACCCGGTTTCAACATCCAAAGCAAAACCGCCACGTCGCCGCCTTCGACCAGGCGACGACGTGGCGAGCGCACAAGTGCCAGTGCCTTGCGCGCGGTATGGCGATCAGTGCCCGCTGACGCGGGCAACGTTTCGATGACGCCCCGCCGCATGGGCCGAGCATGTGGGGCTACGTCCAGGCTTGCTGCGGCAGGTTGTGCAAAAGCGTGCTGTCCCCGACGCTGGCGGTTCATCGCCTGTACGTCACGAAGGACGGTTCACCGACACACCCGCCCGGCCGAGCTTATGGAGCTTCCACGTCACGCCTCAAGCACGAGGCCGCAAGCTGCGGCAGGGGCGCTCCCGCCTTGTCGCTGGGGTGTTGGCCTTGCCGCATCAGGGTACAAGCCGGTGAAGCCATCACGCGGGGATGTCGAGTCCGCCATGTCTTCTTTCGGGAGCGGTCGGCCTGTACGTCCTTGGTCTGTTGTGAATCCTGGCGAGAGCACGGCTGCGCCTTGGGCTTTATGGCCGCAACCTTCCAGCGCAAACAATTTCCCCGCCGCTGCGCGGCTTCCTCGCGGGACAAATTCTTTGCGCTTCCAGGTTCTCCACGCTGCTGCGACCGCTGCGCGGTGCGGCCCGCCCATCTCCCGCCGGCTGGATCACAACAAGGACGCACTGGCGCGATCTTGTTTAACCCGAAAGGAAAATCATCATGGCTAACATCGGCACCTTCACCGCAGACAAAGACGGTTTCACCGGCACGCTCCGCACCCTGACGCTCAACGTCAAGGTCAAGCTGGTTCCCAACGACAAGGGCAACAATGAGAACGCTCCCGACTTCCGCCTGCAGGCGGCAAGCCATGACATCGGCGCAGCGTGGAAGAAGACCAGCGAAGCCGGGCGGGATTACCTGTCCCTGACCGTGGACGATCCTTCGTTCCCGGCAACGGTCTATGCCCGCCTGATCGAAGGAGAGGACGGCACGCACGACCTGATCTGGTCGCGCAGCAAGCCTCAAGCGGCCTGACAGCCGCCCCTAGCACCCCGCCATTGCGGCGGGGCGCGGTGCTGCTAGTCGCAGCACCGCGCTCGGCTACGGCGAGTCGCGCTTCTTCAAGATTGCCTCCAGTTCCTGGCGCACCTGCACCAGAAGCTGATCGGCCTTGTGCGGGCTGTCGCCGGCATAGGCCAGCGTCAGCAGCGTGAGCGGATGCACTTCCATGACCTCGCACAGCTCGGTCAGTTTGTGCAGGGTCGGGCTTTTCAGGTCGCGTTCCAGTGAACTCATATAGGTGCGGCTCGACACATCAGAAAACGCTTCCTGGCTCAAGCCGCGCGCTTTTCTGACTGTCCGTATTGCCGTTGCCAATGAGTTTTTAGCCGCCACCAATGGTTTTCCCTATAAAACCAAGATGACAACCTATTGCGCCCTATAGGGCTACAATCTATAGTGTTCAATTGGTGTTTTGTTTTCCGTATTTGGGCCTTTAAGGAAATCCGCATCTGAGGATTTCGCCAGAACCGGGGAGCCGCATTCGTGTCTTTCCTGACATCCACAATTCCGCGTCTGCGTTTATGTGCATGTACGGATTCGAGAGATTGCGCATTCGTGCTTGCGCACGAAAGCGCATATCCGCCTTGGCGGTTCCGTGCTTCGACTGAAAGGCGTGTTCGTGCATTCGCAGATGCGTGGGATTCCTGCCCATGACCCAGCCGTTCACCACCGCCGACGAACGCGCACGCCTGCTCGCCAACGGCGCGGCGCGCGCCGCCGGCCAGAGCATCGACCCGCTGCCAGTGGTGCGACTGTTCACGCCGGATGCGCATGCGACCTGGTTGCTGGCCGCGCTCGACCCAGCCGATGGCGATACCGCGTGGGGGCTGATCGACCTCGGCATTGGCCTGCCTGCACTGGGGACGGTCAAGTTATCCGACCTGGCCAGCATCGTCGGGCCGCAGCAGCGGCCCATCCTGCGTGACCTGTATTTCCGCGCCTCGCGGCCGTTATTGGAGTACGCCCGACTGGCGCAGCGCGATGGTTCGATCCCCGACTGACGAACCATCTGCTCCCGGCTGCAGGCCATCCGGACACAGGCCGTTGCGGCGTACTGTGTCTTTCTCAGTCTGGCTCAAGACGGCTGGGGTCTGAATCGGCACTCTTGCACCAAGAGGGTGCGACATGACCCAGAAAGACATGATGTGCGGCGCGGGCTGCGGCACGGTGTCAGTGCCGCGCCCCATTTCCGGGATGCGCGGTCGTCGCACTCGGACGAACCCCGCAAGATTTCGGAGCCAATCGGTCTTGACCACTGCCAGCTTAGCCCTCCTTGAGGACGGTTTTCGGATAACGCAGTAGCTCCTGTCTTCGACGCCCATAGCGACGTTCCTGTCCAACAGGAGGTTGCGTTATGGCTGATCGAAGCACCGAGCCCTGGTATCCAACCGCCGCGTATCTCTACGTGCTGCACCTCGACGGCCTCGCGCTGGCTTGGGAGTACCTGCGCCGCCATCCCGACTACCGGCGCGACTGGCTACGCCGTCGCAACAGGCCGGATGCGGCGCATGCCTGGGGGCTTCGCCTGCTGGAAGACCCGGCGCTGGATGCGCGCGACGCGCATCCAGCTTGGTTCCCCGACCATGACGCCGTGCTCCAGCTCTACCCGGACGCCGACCCGCCACCCGATGCCGACGCCTTCGAGTTTTGGCGCATCCCGGGCCACAAGCATCTGATCCACGATGGCAAGCGCTTGGTGCTGGTGGCACGATGGCCCGGCTGCTGCGTGCGGCTCGCACTGGCACCGGGCCTGGCCGATGGCATGGCCTATCTCTATGCCGTCCGCGCGTGTGCTGCGCCCTGCGGGCGCTACCACACGATAGCGGCCGAACTAGACAAGCTGGCCGTTGTCGCCGAGACCGCGCCTGCGGCACTGGCCCGCTCCCGGCCCACGCCCGCGGCGCTGCTGGAGTTGCACACGCTCCAGGCACTCGACGCAACCCTGGCGGGTGCGTCCTTGCGCGAAACAGCCGCAGGGCTGTTCGGCACCGAAGCCGTGGCCGGCGGCTGGTACGCCGACGGTGGCCTTCGTTCGCGCGTGCGCCGCTTAGTGCAGCGCGGCCGATTGCTGATGCGCGGCGGCTATCGCCGTCTGGCACAGCTCGAATGACCTGGGGAGGGTCGCTTTGCCTTCACTGCAAAACGACCCTCTGCGCTC
This sequence comes from Pinirhizobacter soli, assembly GCF_015905305.1. GTDB lineage: Bacteria > Pseudomonadota > Gammaproteobacteria > Xanthomonadales > Rhodanobacteraceae > Pinirhizobacter > Pinirhizobacter soli. Next base: position 482,318 of record NZ_JADZLQ010000001.1, on the reverse strand, counting down.
CGCGCCTCTTTCTTGAGACTGCCTCCATCCGGTCGCGTTGTGTGGCCGGGCGTTCCTGACCGATGGAGGTTCTCACCATGCGACCCGCTCCCTTGCAACCTGCCGCCGCTCCCGCGCCGGCGCAGCCTCAACGCTATCTCACCAATGATGAGGCCGCCGACTACCTGCGCCTCTCGCCGCGCACGCTGGAGAAACAGCGCGTGATCGGCAACGGGCCGAAGTTCCGCAAATTCGGCCGGCGCGTCATGTACGCGGTGGCCGACCTTGATGCCTGGGCCGACCAGCGCAGCTACGAAACCACGTCCGACCCGGAATACGCCGAGCACCACTCGGCCGACAGCCGTGCGCGCTGATCGGTGGCTCGCCGGTGGCCATCGCCCTGTCCAACCCATCGCGGGAGCGGGAACAGCTCGATCTGTTCCGCGCCTTGCCGGGCGACATGGCGCCGCGCGACAGCCAGGACCTGATGGCCTTTCCATTTTTCTCGCTGGCGAAATCGCGGCGCACGGCGCCGATCGACTTTCGCAGCGGCAACGTCACGATACGCGTGGAAGGGACACTGGAGCACGGCATCGCCACCATCTGGGATGCGGACATCCTGATCTGGGCCGCTTCGCAAATCGTGGAAGCGCGCGATGCGGGTATTCGTCCATCGCGCCTGATGCAGGCAACGCCCTACGAGATCCTGCGCTTCATTGGGCGTGGAACGTCGCTGCACGACTATCAACGCCTCAAGGCTGCGCTGGATCGCTTGCAATCGACCACGGTGGCCACGTCCATCCGAGGGACGACCGGACGACGACTGCACCGCTTTTCTTGGATCAACGAGTGGAAAGAGTTGGCCGACGCCCGCGGCACGCCGCTGGGCATCGAATTGATTCTGCCGGACTGGTTCTATGCGGGCGTGCTCGACGCGGCGCTGGTACTCACCATCGACCCGGCGTACTTCCGACTCACGGGCGGCATCGAGCGATGGCTGTATCGGCTGGTGCGCAAGCATGGCGGTCGACAGGAAGCTGGCTGGCAGTTCGACTTCCGACATCTGTATCGCAAGTCTGGCAGCAGCTCGCGGTTTTCGGACTTCGCGTACGACTTACGCGTTTTGGTGGCGCGTCAATCACTGCCAGGCTACGTCCTGGGCATCGAACGGATGCCGGGCGAGCGGACGGAGTTATTGACCTTCCGACCCGTGCCGTTCACGGCACGGGGATAACTGCGGGAAAACCTGTGGACGGGCTCGTGCTATCAGGAGTAACGGGTATCGTGCTATCGGGAGTACGCCTATCGTGCTATCAGGAGTACGAATCGCTCGCAAAGCCAATAACGGCGCGGGTTTCGACGCCCCTTAACTTACCTAACTTAAATTCTCTAACTTTTAGTAGAAGCGCGCCGTTTCGGTGGACAACTGCCGAAAGGCAAAAACCAAAGCAACTCCGAAAGCAAAAACAACCCCGGTTTTCAGGGCAAAAACAGGCCGGCTTTCCAGATCGGAGGGCCGCGCCATGATCGTTGCCTTGCTCAATCAGAAAGGCGGCGTGGGCAAGACCACGCTCGCCACGCACATCGCGGGCGAACTGGCGATGCGCGGGCAATCGGTCATCCTGCTGGATGCCGATCCGCAGGGTTCATCGCTGGACTGGACGCAACGCAGAAGCCAGCAAGGTCTGCCTAGGCTATTCAGTGCCGTGGGCTTGGCACGCGAGACGCTGCACCAGGAGGCCCCAGAACTCGCCAGGCGGGCCGATCACGTCATCATCGACGGGCCGCCACGCATCGCCGCCTTGGCGCGCTCCGCGTTGCTGGCGGCCGAGCGTGTGCTGATCCCGGTACAGCCCAGTCCCTACGACCTGTGGGCCAGCGCCGAGATGGTGGCGTTGATCCGCGAAGCGCAAGTGTTTCGGCCTGCGCTACGCGCGGCCTTCGTCATCAACCGGCGCGTCAGCACCACCATCATCGGCCGGGAGGCGCGGCAGTCGCTGGCCGAACAACCGCTGCCAGCACTGCGCTCGGAAGTGCATCAACGCATCGTCTTCGCCGATAGCGTGGCTGCCGGACGGCTCGCACGCGAGACGGCACCTGAGAGCGCCGCTGCGCGCGAGATCGCCGCACTCACCGACGAACTGCTGCGGTGGCCGACATGACGAATACGCGCGGCAAACGCATCGGCATCGGCGCGCGTCCGCCAGCGAATCCGCACGCCGAGGCGTGGATTCGCCAGGGCGACGCCGACGCTTTGCAAAAGGGCGACCTCTACACCGCGCGCCTGACCCTCGACATCACGCCCGCCATGCGGGCGCGCATCAAGGTGTCTGCCTTCACGGGTGGCGTGACGGTGGCCGAACTGCTGCGCGCACTGCTGGAGCGCGAGTTTCCGGAGAACTCCCAATGAACGTACAACCTTTGGCGGCCACGGCTGCCACGATCAACACGAATCCGTCTTCGCTTGCGATGCTCGCCAGACGGGTCGGCACCGTACCGTTGACCCGCGTATCGCTCGCCTACGTCGAACGGCGCATCGACCTCTACCTGCGCTTCGGAGAACCGTCACGCATCGTCCGGCTTGACCACTGGCGCCGTGTCGCGGTGTTCCTGTCGGGGGCCGTGTTTTGCCGCATCCGGTGGCAGGCGAATGACTACGGCACGATCCGTTGGGAACTCATGGTGATGCAGGCTTGCACGTCGCTGGATGCGGCGCAGCGCATCCCCGGCGTGCTGCCCGGCGCGCGGTTGCTGCTGCACGCGGAAGGCGAACCCGCCGTCCGCGCTGTGTTTGCGCAGCTCGACGCCATCGAGGCGCTGGGCATTGCGCCAGCCGACGTGTCGCCCGCGTACTGGCGCACGCTCGGCAACCGGCTCGCTGCGCGCTTGCCACTACCCGAATACACCGCCGAGCGACATGCGGCTTGGCTGGCCGGGAGGGCGTTGCCATGACGACGCTTTCCACATCTAGCATCTCACCGCATCCTCGTTCGCGCCTGCGAGCTCGCATCGCGCTGACGGGCTTCACCGCTGCCGGCCTCGCTGCGCTGGCCTGGGCCGCATTCGTGTCGCCGCTGCCGCGTCTGACCTACAACCCGTCCGACAGTGTGGCGGTCGGCTGGTATCGCATTGAACCGTTCGGCCATCGGGCCGCCTCGCTGCCACGTCCGCTGTCCGTGGACAGCATCGTGCTTGTCCCACTGCCGGCCGAAGCCGACGCACTCGCTGCGCAGCGCGGCTACCTGCCGACGCGCGTTCCGCTGCTCAAGCGAGTGGGCGCCGTGTCACCACAGGAGGTATGCATCGCTGGCGGTATCGTTCGCATCGATGGCGTGCCTGCAGCCGCCGTGCTGCCGGCCGACCGGCTGGGCCGACCGCTGCCATCCTGGCAGCAGTGCCGCCGTCTTGCATCTGGCGAACTGTTCCTGTTGAGCGTGACCAATCCGGCGTCGTTCGACAGCCGCTACTTTGGGCCGATTGCGGCTTCTACGGTGATCGGTCTTGCGCATCCAGTCTGGCTGGAGACACGCCCATGATGGCCGTCGATTTGCTGCACGTTCCCGTGCATCTCATCGTGCCATCCGGTATGTCGTTCCGCTGGTCGTCACGATGTCGTCGCGCGTGCAGTACGTGCGCATTCGCGCCGCACTTCGCGCAACATCCGCCGCCGCCTTCCCATGTGCAGGCGTCTTGCCTCGAACGCGCCCGGCCTGTGGCCGTGGCTGCGTTTGCCGGCGGGCTGGCTGTGGGCAGCGCAGCACCGCCGGGACGCCGAGGCCCGGAGCGAAAGCGAAGGGCAAAGGCGGAAGGCAAGATAAAAGGTCGCGGCACTACGTCGCGCGAAAAGCCAGTCTGCACGTGGGGGTGGCGCGGCACGCGCCTAGGAGCGGCAGCGTGCCGCGAAGGTGCGCAATGCCGCATCGGTATTGGCGAAAGCGCGTGCTTCGCGCGCGGGGGTGCGATGGTCTTGGATGGAGCCGCCTCATGAGCAGCCGCGACGATGACCGTTTCCGCGTCCGCCCTGGTGCGCCGAAGCAGCGCGGCGACGCCTTCATCAGCAAGGTGCTGCGCCAGACCAATAAGGCCGGTGCCAAGCTCGGCAAGGCAGTCGGAAAAGCTGGCCAGCGGCCCGGTTCCCGGCTGGGTCGCGGCCATGTCGCGGCGCGCTTCGCCGGACGCTCGCTGACCGGGAATGCCCGGCGCGTGACGATCAAGGCGCGGCTGGTCAATCTGGCGAAAGCCGGGCCGCGCTCGACCGTCGCGCATTTGCGCTACATCGAACGCGAAGGCGTCGATCGCCAGGGCGGGCCGGGCCATGCCTACGGCCCGACGACCGACGCGGCGGACACCGCCGCCTTCGAGGAACGCGGGCGCGAGGATCGGCACCAGTTCCGGTTCATCGTCTCGCCGGAAAATGCCGAACAGCTCGACGATCTGCGTACCTACACCCGGCACTTGATGGCGCGCATGGAGGCGGACCTAGGCACGCGCCTGGAATGGGTGGCAGTCGATCATTGGAATACGGACAACCCGCACACGCACGTCGTCTTGCGCGGCAAGGATGACACCGGCAAAGACCTCATCATTTCCCGTGACTACATCGCCGAGGGGATGCGCCATCGGGCATCGGAACTGGCGACCGAATGGCTGGGACCGCGCACCGAGCTGGAGATCCAGCGCGCCATGCACCGCGAAATCGATCAGGAGCGGTGGACGGGACTGGATCGCACGTTGCAGCGTGTGCAGCGAGAGGCCGGTGATGACGGCTTGGTACGTACCGAACGCTTCGCCGAACCCCTGCTGCAACGCCAGCGGCAAGTGCTGATCGGCCGCCTGCAGCACTTGCAGCGCATGGGGCTGGCTACTGAGCAGCAACCCGGCATGTGGGCGATTCATCCCGAGGCCGAGCCGACATTGCGGGCAATGAGCGAGCGCGGCGACATCATCCGCACGATGCAGCGAGCCATGAGTGGCAAGCAGCGGGAGCTGGCAGTATTCCAGCCTGGCAAGGATGACCGCGCCATCGTCGGCCGCGTCGTTGACAAGGGGCTGGCCGACGAGCTGTACGACAAAGGGTACCTGATCGTCGACGGCACGGACGGCAAAGCGCACTACGTCGCGTTGCCGCTGCGGTCAGAATTGGAGCAGTACCCGACCGGCGCCGTTGTGGAGGTGAAAGGCTCGGCCGATGTGCGCGCCGCCGACCGAAACATCACCGCGCTGACCGTCGATGGTATCTACCGCACCGATCACCACCTAGCTGTCGCGCAACGTCAGGCCACGCCCGACCGCGACCCGCGTGAGGTGGTGGCCGCGCACGTGCGCCGGCTCGAAGCCCTGCGCCGCGCCGGCATCGTGGAGCGCGAGGCCGAAGGTGTCTGGCGAGTGCCTGACAACTTGGCCGAGCGGGGTCGCCAGTACGACGCGCAACGCCTTGGCGGTGGCGTGGCGGTAGAGTTGAAATCGCATCTGCCGATCGAGCGGCAGACTCGCGTAATCGGCACCACCTGGCTCGACCAACAACTGGTCGGCGGCGGCAAGGGGCTCGGTGACTTTGGCTTTGGCAGCGAGGTCAAAGATGCGTTGCGGGCGCGCGCCGATTTCTTGGCCGAACAGGGATTGGCCGAGCACCGTGGGCAGCGAGTCGTCCTTGCCCGTAACCTGCTCGCGACGCTGCGCGGGCGCGAGTTGGAGCAGGCCGCGACGGACATCGCCGCCGAAACCGGGCTGACGCATCGGCCGGCGGCTGATGGGCAACGCGTTGCCGGCACCTATCGGCGCAGCATCATGCTTGCCAGTGGACGCTACGCGATGCTCGATGACGGCACGGGCTTCAGCTTGGTTCCATGGAGGCCAGTGATCGAGCAGCGGCTAGGACAGACCATGGCCGCAGTGGTGCGTGGTGGTGGCGTGACATGGGAATTCGGCCGACAACGCGGGCCAGCCATAAGCTAATACCGAGGGGTATTTGTCTCCGCAGGCGCATAAAGTTTAAGAACCTTCTATTCAATAACTGAATATATCAAAGTCATTTTTTCAGGCTACTGCCGTTTCAGTGAATAAAGCATCATGGCTGCAATCGAGAGGCTTAATAAATTTCGAGCCTTCGATATCCGCCAATCACTGTCAACTGAAAGAGCCTGAACATGTCCTCATACTTACTCGATCTCACCAAAGAATTCGCCGGTCGCCGCGTCCTTGTTACCGGCGGGTCGCGCGGTATCGGCGCGGCCACCGCGCAGCGCTTCATCGACGGCGGCGCGAAGGTCGTCGTCACATCCCGGAACACGCACGCTGAAACGCCGAAGGGCGCGACGTTCATCTCCGGCGACACGCGCACCCTTGAAGGCGCGCAGAAGGTTGCCAAGGAGGCAATCGCCGCGCTCGGCGGTCTCGACATCCTGATCAACAATGCCGGCGCCGCCCGACTCCATCTGCCGGCCTCGACTGCGATCTCGGACGAGGAATGGGTCGATAGCCTGAACATCAACTTCCTGGCCGCCCTGCGCATCACCTACGCATCTCTGGACGAGCTGGTGAAGAGCAAGGGCTCGATCGTCAACATCACTGCCGGCGGCCGCATTGCATTCGGTGGGCCGATGGCGCACTACGGCGCCGCCAAGGCCGCACTGGACAACTGGTCGGAATCGCTCGCCAAGGAACTGGCGCCGCAGGGTGTACGCGTGAACATCGTGTCGCCCGGCCCGATCATCACCCCCGGCGGTGACGAGGTTCGCAAGACCATCACCCAGGCGATGGGTATCACCGACGCGCAGTTCTTCGCCACGGTGCCGCTCGAAGGCCGTGCCGGCAAGGCAGAAGACCTGGCGGAAGCCATCGTCTTCCTGGCGTCGCAGCGGGCCTCGTACATCACCGGCGATACGCTATTCGTTGGCGGTGGCTGGGGCACCTTGGCCGGTATTTGATCGTAGCTTCCTCAGCAGACGGCCGCCGCTCCGTTTCAATACGAGCGGCGGCTTTCCTGATTTTCCAGCGAAAGGTGAAACATGATTGACCTGCACTATTGGACCACGCCGAACGGCCACAAGGTCACGATGTTTCTGGAAGAGACAGGGCTTCCTTACAACATCATCCCGGTCAACCTGGTCCAGAACGACCAATTCAAACCCGAATTCCTCGAAATCGCGCCTAACAACAAGATTCCGGCGATCGTGGACCATGAACCCATCGATGGGGGCTCTCCGATCAGCATTTTCGAATCCGGCGCGATCCTGCACTACCTAGCCGACAAGACAGGCCAGCTCCTGCCTTCGGACATTCGTGGCCGGACTGAAGCGATGCAATGGCTCTTCTGGCAGGTCGCCGGCCTCGGCCCGATGCCAGGCCAGCTCATTTTCTTCCTGCGCAACAACGAGAAGCATCAGTTCGGCATTGACCGTTACAAGGCCGAGACCGAGCGCCTCTTCGGTGTGCTCAACAAGCGCCTCGAAGACCGCGAGTGGCTGGCTGGCGACACATACTCGATCGCGGACATCGCCGCCTATGGTTGGTCGGCTCCTTACAACCTGTTCGGGATCGACGTGGACGAATATCCCGCGCTCGAACGCTGGTTGGAGGCTATCGCGTCGCGCCCGGCAACCGAGCGTGCCTATTCCATCGCCAAGGAAATGAATCCGAACGCTCCGCAACCCGTCCGGCGTGAAGCGCGTAGGGCGGCGAAGGCTGCATGACAACGCCATTTTCTAAAGGCGCAGGGCATCTCGGATGCTGAGCGCCAAGCAGGTCGCTGGCTCTGTTGGCGCCAAAACAAATTTCTAGTGAAAGGTAAGACATCAAATGAGCAAAATTCTCGTAACCGGCGCAAGCGGCGATATCGGCAAGAAGACGGTTCTGCATCTGTTAAAAAAACGTCCCGCGAGCGAGCTGATCGCGCTCGTGCGTGACCCGGCGAAGGCGGAAGACCTCGCGGCGCTCGGCGTCGAGTTGCGTCAGGGCGACTATCTGGATCGCGAGTCGCTGACTCGCGCCTTCAGGGGCGCCGAAAAGCTGATGTTGACCTCGACGCACGCCTTCACGGATCGCAAGACGGCTCACGCCAATGTGATCGACGTGGCGGCCGAGGCCGGTGTGCAGCACCTGGTTTACATGCCGATCTACCGCAAGGCTGGCTCGACTTTCACCATGACGGAAATCACCGAGGAAGACATCTTCTCGATCGAGAGGCTGCGGTCGTCCGGCGTAGCCTATACGCTCGTGCAACACCCACCTTTCATGGAGCCCGCCATCATGTATGCCGGGCCGAACGCCGTGGAGACCGGCGTTCGGGTGCCGGCAGGCAACCACAAGTTCACGGCGGCGACCCGCGACGATCTGGCGGCTGCCCATGCGGCTGTCCTGACCGGAACGGGGCACGAGGGCAAGTCGTACTATCTGTCGGGCGCACCTGCGGTCTCCTGGGCCGACATTGCTCGGATTCTCTCGGAGATCCACGGCAAAGACGTGCCGTACATCGCGATCTCGGATGAGGAGTACATCAAGTCGATGGCGGCGCTCGGCTTCCCGGATTTCGTCTCTCCGTTCATCCTGAAATGGGTGCAGGGCATGAACCAGGGCGAGTGGGAAGAGGTTACCAACGATCTCGAAACGCTCATCGGCCGCAAGCCAACGACGCCCGCTGAGTATCTGCGTTCGGTCGCGGAAGCGGCCCAAGCCCAGAAGAGCGCACCATGAATATCGGCATCATCGGCGCGGGCACCGTCGCGCAAACTATCGCGAGGCATGTGCTGCCGCACGGGCACAAGGTCATGTTGAGCAACACGCGCGGGCCGGAGTCGCTCGCCGAGTTGGTTAAACAACTCGGCCCCGGCGTTTCGGCCGGGACGCCGCAGCAGGCGGCCGACCAAGACATCGTCGTCTTGGCGGTCATGTGGTGGCACGTCCAAACGGCCCTGTTCTCGATTTCTGACTGGAAGGGTCGTGTGCTGGTGGATGCGACGAACCGCGTCGCCGGCATTTCGCCGCTCTCCGTCGGCGACCTGTCGGGGCGAACATCGAGCGAGATTGTTTCGGACTTGACACCTGGCGCACGGGTGGTAAAGGCGTTCAACTCCGTGCCCATGGCGTGGATATCCGACTTCACACCATCCAAACCTCGCACAGCGCTCTTTGTTTCGGGTGACGACGGCGAAGCGAAGAAGCCCGTGCATGATCTGATTGAAGAGATCGGCTTTACCGGGGTGGATCTTGGCTCTCTGGCTGTCGGTGGTCGTCTGCAGCAGCTTGGCGGGCCGCTTGCGGGGATCAGGCTCAACTTCGTCGAGAGGTTTTCGCTATGAAGGCGCTCGTTTATGAAAAGGCTCACACACTCGAAAATTTCGCCATCGAGCTTGTTGACCTAGCGGAACCCGCACTGCGCGACACCGATGTCCTGGTTGAGGTCCGCGCGATCGGCGTCAATCCGGGCGAAGCATTCTTTCGCAGCGTGCGAAGCGCGGAGCCCGGCGGCCGTGTCCTGCTTGGCTGGGAGTTCGCAGGCGTCGTCGTCGCCACAGGCGCCTCGGCGGGACGCTTCAAGGCAGGCGATCGGGTCTATGGCACAGGCGACATGACGCGCGACGGTTGCTGGGCGGAACGCGTTGCCGTCGACCATCGAATTCTGGCCGCCGTACCAGATCAGCTTTCGTTCGTCGAAGCCGCGAGCTTGCCCATCGGTTCATTGACGGCATGGGAGGCCATCTTCCGCGACCAAGACGAACTACCGGCCGGAGTCGATCGTGTCCTCATCCTCGGAGGTGCCGGAGGCGTAGGTTCGCTCGCAACCCAGCTTCTGAAAGCGAGGACCAAAGCATTCGTCATTGGCACTGGATCGCGATCAGAATCGAAGGCGTGGAGTAAGAAGATGGGCGCCGACCTGGTGCTCGATCACGGCGGCGACATTGCCGAGCAGCTCGCCTCGGCCGGGATTGCCCATCTTGATATGGTGCTTTCGACTGCGAAGACCTCCGATCAGATCGGTTGGATCGCCAGGGCACTGCGCCCGTTCGGCCACCTTTCCGTGGTGGACGGCGGACCCTCGCTCGACGTTAGCCCGCTCATGATGAAGGCGGCTTCGCTCCACATGGAAATGGTCTTCAGCAGGATCATCAATGGCAGCGCGCCGGAGAGACAGGGCAGCATTCTCGAAACCGTATCTGAGCTAGTCGTCAAAGGACAGGTGAAGCCGATCGTGACGACCCGGCTGGACGGTCTCACACCAGCAACGATGAAAACGGCCCACGGACTCGTCGAGGGCCACCGGTCCATTGGCAAGACCGTCATTGCAATCTGACGCAACACGACACGCGATAGCCAAGGTCGACAGCAGCAAGTGCGAATTCAGCAATACATAAATTCAAATTATAAATTAATATAGGAATACACAAGGTAGAAAATTTAAAAAACAAATGAATGACCGATTCTTTTCTTTGCAGCTCTTCACCCGCGTCGCCCGCACCGGCAGCTTCTCTGCGGCGGGACGGGAACTGGGCATTTCGCAGCCGACAGCCTCACGCATCGTCGCTTCGCTGGAGGAACAAGTGGGCGCTGCTCTATTCGTTCGCACAACGCGCGCCGTCACGCTGACGGAGGCCGGCTCGGACTATCTCGCGCGGGTTGAGGCGATTCTTTCAGCGCTGGATGAGGCTGACCACGCCGCTCGGGGCACTGGCGAGCTGCGCGGTTTATTGAGGATAGCTGCCTCCACCTCGTTTGTCGTGAGAACGCTGCTTCCGCGGATCGCCCGCTTTACCGATCAACACCCGGAACTTCGCGTCGAATTCATTCTCAGTGATGAAAAACAGGACCTGGTCGGCGACGCAGTAGATGTCGCACTCCGAGTAGGAAGCCTGGCAGACTCTTCGGCCGTCGCACGAAAGCTTGGCACGATTCATCGAATAGTTGCAGCTTCGCCCGAGTACCTAGCCAAGGCAGGCACTCCGATGAAACCAGCGGCTCTGTATGGGCACACACTCATCGTCGGCCCGTCTGCGCGCGGTATAGAGGGATGGACGTTCTACAAGGATGGAAAGACGACATCGGTCCGCGTCGATGGGCGATTCCTGCTAAACGGAACAGAAGGCGCCATCGCAGCCGCTGTTGCTGGACTCGGCATCATCTCTGGTGGTCTTCTTGGCATGTTGAATGAACTGAAAAGCGGCCAGTTAGTGAGAATCCTCTCCGAGTGGGAGATGGGGACAGCCGATGCCCACGTCGTCCTTCCGGCAGGGCGTGCCGCCAAGCCGTCGGCGCGTGCATTCTCAAACTTCATCGCCGCAGAGTTTGAGAACTATGCCGATGCTGAACTGGCGCATCTCTCGCTGAAGTGAGTGGATTCACCCGTTCGGTTCGCCACGCAGACGTATTCAATTTCTGAATTTGTTTAAGTCAGTTTTTGTGACTACCGGAACTCACCGGGAACAAAGATCATGTCATCACTACTGGGCTTATCCCGTTGGAGATGACTATGAAATTGAAATTGCAGGAAACGCTCGATGCGTTTACCGCTGAGCTGATAGATAGCGGGAAGATTCCAAACGATATCGTGAAAGGTCTCAAGGAGGGCATAGCCGAACAAGTGGCCAGCGGACGGGCTGATCTGGCATTGAAGGCTGGAAAACCTGCTCCGACATTTACGCTGTCCGACGCAGAGGGCAATCGAGTAAGTTCCGTCGAGCTTCTGAGCCGAGGGCCCTTGATTGTCAGCTTCTACCGGGGAGTTTGGTGTCCGTACTGCAACATTGAGTTGAAGGCACTTGAGGCTGTTCGCGAAGACATCGAGGCACGCGGCGCATCTATCGTTGCGGTATCGATGCAGACGGCGGCAAACAGTCGGAAATCTTCTCGCGAGAACGAAGTTCGCTTCCCCATACTCGTCGACGCAGGAGGCTTTGTAGCCGCGCAATTTGGACTACGTTATAGCCTCTCCCCCGAAACGATCCAGCTCTATAAGACGCTTGGAAATGACCTTCAGGTTATCAACGGCGAGGACAGTTGGACTTTGCCAATGCCGGGTCGATACGTCATCGGCAGGGATGGAATTGTGGCCCACGCCGAGATCAATCCGGACTACACGCAGCGTCCAGAACCGAGCGACCTGCTGCCCATCTTGGATCATCTACGGCACAGAGACGCCGCATAAAGATCTATTTCGTTAGCAGGAACGGAGTCCATTTTTGAAATCGGGGAGAGCCAATGGAGTTACGCCATTTGCGCTGCTTCCTCGCGGTAGCCGAAGAACTTCATTTCGCCCGTGCGGCCGAGCGGCTGCACATCGAGCAGTCGCCTCTTTCGAGGGCGATTAAGGAATTGGAAGAAGAACTGGGCGTCAAGCTTTTTGTTCGGACGACGCGCAGCACGCGGCTGACTCGTGCAGGAAAGCTGTTTCAGGAGAATGTGCCGCGTGTGTTCACCGCCTTGCAGCAGGCGCGCGACAGTGTGAAGGCTGCCGCCAATGGTTTTCATAGCCAATTGCGGGTAGCGCTGTCGGACGGCATAACGCCATCACGGTTCTCTACGTTCTTGGCGTTGTGCCGCCAAGAGGAACCGGAAATCGATATCCGTTTATCCGAGGTTACGCTGACGCAGCAGCTTAAGGGCCTGCACGACGATCTGTATGACGTAGGGTTTGCACAATCGGAGGAGGTTGGCGACGGAGTCATCGCGGAGCCCGTTTGGGACGATCCTCTAATGTTGGCAGTGCCTGCTCGACATCCTCTTCTGAAGTACAAACGCATTCCATTGGAGGAAGTGCTGCATTATCCGCTGGTACTCGGTGATCCTGTGGCGTGCGAGGGTCATGCACGCCAGGTAGAACGCGCGTTGCGACGAGTAGAGCAGGAGCCGCTGATTGCAGAGCGAGTCACCACCATCGACCTAATGATGGCTTTGGTATCAGCCGGCTTTGCATTGGGCTTAGCTGGCGCCTCACAGATCGCGGCTAGTCGCGAGCCAGGCGTAGTGGCACGTCCGCTGGCTGGCCGCACACCTCTGCTAACCACCTATCTGCTTCGTTTGGATAACGAACCTTCTGATGCTTTGGCCCGCTTCATTGAAAGAGTCAACTCCATCGAATCGCTAGCAAGCAAAAAGCCTGCTTTCCCGGCGCAACCCGATACTTCGGAGGAAATCGAGCCATGAATAAGATCATGCTGCTTATGTTCACTTTGGTGGTACTAGCTTCTTGCGGAAAATCCGCACCCACAGAGACAGTCGAATCCCTTGCGGCTAATCCTGCACGGTTGAAAGAGTTGCGCGAGCAGTGCAAGACGGATCGCGCGAAGCTGGGTGATGAACTTTGCAATCGCGTGGCCGAGGCAACAAATCGGCGCTTCTTCGGCGATGGCAAGACACCGTACACGCCGCCCAAGGACCAACCGAAGTTCTAACTGTATGTGTATCGCCAGTTATTTCTAACTTCTCGTTCGACACGCCGCAATGCGCCTGCGCTTGCGGCGTTTTGTTTCTATTCGCCCGCGCGCGAAATCTTGCTTTTTCGTCGACCTTTGTCCCGATAACGGTCTTTGACCGTCCTTGATCTGACCCCGATCCTCGTGTGTGCGGCACGCCTTTGTGCCGCCGGTTGCGCAGGAGAGAGCGGAGGCCAGGATGCAAGGTCAAGGCGTGTTGTTCGGGCAGGTCGGTGTCGTCTTTGGCATCGTTATCGCCGGTGTGTGGATCGCCACACAGTGGACAGCCGCCGCACTGGGCTACCAGCTACGCCTAGGCTCGCCCTGGTTCGATTTCTTTGGCACGCCGATCTATCACCCGTGGCGGTTGTTCGAGTGGTGGTTCTTCTTCGATGCTTATGCGCCCCGGGTCTTCGACACGGGCGGCGCGATTGCGGGCGGCAGCGGCTTGGTGGCTGTCGTGGTCGCCATCGCCATGTCCGTGTGGCGCTCGCGGCAATCGAAACTGGTGACGACCTACGGGTCGGCGCGCTGGGCCGACGCCGCTGATATTCGAAAGGCGGGACTAACCCAGCCCGCAGGCGTCTTCCTTGGTCGGCATGACGACCAATACCTGCGGCACGAAGGTCCGGAGCACGTCCTGACCTTCGCACCGACGCGATCCGGCAAGGGCGTCGGCCTGGTGGTTCCCACGCTGTTGAGCTGGCCAGCGTCCGCCGTCATTCACGACATCAAAGGCGAGAACTGGCAGATCACCGCCGGATGGCGTTCGCGCTTCTCGCACTGCCTGCTGTTCAACCCCACTGATCCGAAGTCGGCGGCCTACAACCCCCTGCTCGAAGTCCGGCGCGGCGCGCATGAGGTGCGCGATGTACAGAACATCGCCGACATCCTGGTTGATCCCGAAGGTGCGCTGGAGCGCCGCAACCATTGGGAGAAGACTTCGCACGCGCTCCTGGTCGGCGCCATCCTGCACGTGCTCTATGCGGGAACCGACAAGACACTGCGCGGCGTCGCCAACTTCCTGTCCGATCCGGCGTGCCCGTTCGAGCTGACGCTGCATCGGATGATGACGACGCGGCATCTCGGCGATACGCCGCATCCCGTTGTCGCCTCCGCCGCGCGCGAAGTGCTTAACAAGTCGGACAACGAGCGGTCGGGCGTGCTGTCCACGGCCATGTCCTTCCTCGGCCTGTACCGCGATCCCACGGTGGCCGAAGTCACATCGCGTTGCGACTGGCGCATCGCCGACCTGATCGCATCCGAGCATCCCGTCTCGCTGTACCTCGTCGTGCCGCCGTCCGACATCAGCCGCACGAAGCCACTGGTGCGGTTGATCCTCAACCAGATCGGCCGGCGTTTAACGGAATCGCTCGACGGCAGCGACGGCATTGCACGCCGTCACAAGCTGCTGCTGATGCTAGACGAGTTCCCGGCACTGGGCCGGCTCGATTTCTTCGAGACAGCACTGGCGTTTATGGCCGGCTACGGCATCCGCAGTTTCCTCATCGCGCAGTCGCTCAATCAGATCGACAAGGCCTACGGCCAGAACCATTCCATCCTCGATAACTGTCATGTGCGCGTGACGTTCGCCACGAATGACGAACGCACCGCCAAGCGGATCTCCGAAACACTGGGCACGGCCACCGAGCTGCGCGCGCAGCGCAACTACGCCGGCCACCGGCTCGCGCCTTGGCTGGGGCACCTGATGGTGTCGCGGCAAGAAACGGCGCGTCCGCTGTTGACGCCCGGCGAAGTGATGCAACTCCCGCCGGATGACGCCGTGGTGATGGTATCGAGCCTCGCGCCGATCAAGGCCAAGAAGTTGCGCTACTACGCCGACGCTAATTTCAAGCAGCGCGTGCTGCCGCCGCCCACGCTCGCATCTGGGCGCTACGCCGATGCGCCGCCGCTCCGCCCAGACGACTGGAGTGGCTTGGCTATCCCTGTCGTACCTGCCGCTTCGACCGCATCGGTGGACTTGACCGACAGCGCAGCTGCTGCCGACGACGGTGGGCCGCGTCGGCAGCCGGAGCTGTCCGAGGTCACCGAATACCTCCCCGACCAAGAGCCAGCGACCAGCGACCTGGCGCTGCTCGATGACGACGACTTGCCACTACCCCTTCCTCGCCAGCTCGACCCGGCCATGCAGCGCACGGCCCGGCTGGCGTCCCTCGACCAACACGACGGAATCGAGCTATGAGCCAATACCGCCTCAACCTGTTCATTCCGCACGAGCACGCCAAGCGACTCGACGAGCTGGCCGCCAAGAAAGGCGTGTCCAAGTCGTCCATCGTCGCGGCGGCGCTGGCGTCCTGGCTGTCGCCGGACGCGGGCGACCAGCGTGAGGCGGCCATCGCCAAGCGCCTTGATCGACTGTCGCGCCAGTTCGAGAGGCTGGAGCGCGACCAGAACATCGAGATCGAAACGCTGGCGCTGTTTGTCCGCTACTTCCTGACGGTCAGCACCCCGGTTCCTGAAGCCCATCAAGACGCGGCCCGCGCGCAGGGCAAAGCGCGCTTCGAGCAGTTCGTTGAACAACTCGGCCGCCACCTGATGCGTGGGCGCAGCCTGGTGCGCGACGTGGTGGAGGAACTGCATCCCGACATTTCTCACTTGGACGATGCGGCGGCGCTGGCTGAGGCTCAGGAGCGTACTTCATGAGCGCCATCCCCTCGACTGTCGGGCAGTCCTTCGCCACCACGTCGCTCGACCGGCGCATCCGCATGCTGCGCACGGCGATGGGGCCGTTGATCGCCGCCGCGCTTGAAGACCCGGACGTGGTGGAAATCATGCTCAACCCCGACCGCACACTATGGGTCGATCGCCTATCGTCGGGCCGCGCGCCGCTGGGCGCAGAACTGTCAGAGGAAGACGGCGAACGCATCATTCGCTTGGTCGCCGCGCATGTTGGCGCGGAAGTCCATCGCGGCCAGCCGCTCTTGAGCGCTGAGTTGCCAGAAACCGGCGAACGCTTCGAGGGCATCCTGCCGCCAGCCGCGCCGGGGCCGGCCTTCGCGCTACGCAAGCGCGCGGTGGGCGTGATCCCGCTGGAGCGCTATGTCTCCGACGGAATGATGACCGTCGAGCAGGCCGAGTTCCTGCGCAGCGCGGTACGCGAGCGCCAGAACATCCTGATCGCCGGTGGCACCAGCACCGGCAAGACCACGCTCGCCAATGCCTTGCTCGCGGAAATCGCCGCTACAGGCGACCGCGTGTTGGTGCTCGAAGACACCATCGAACTGCAATGCACGGCGCGCGACCACGTGCCGCTGCGCACACGTGCCGGCGTCGTGTCGATGACCGAGCTGGTACGCGCCACGATGCGGCTGCGCCCCGATCGCGTGATTGTCGGCGAGGTGCGCGGCGGCGAGGCGCTGGATCTCATCAAGGTGTGGGGTACCGGCCATCCCGGCGGCATCGCCACCATCCATGCCGGCTCCGCGCTGGGCGCGCTGCTGCGCGTGGAGCAACTGATTCTTGAAGTGGCCGTGAATCCACCGCGGGCGCTCGTCGCCGAGGCCGTCAACGTTGTCGTCCACATCGCCGGCCGTGGCCGGTACCGCCGCATCGAAAGCATCGCCCGCGTCCTTGGCTTCGACGGCGTGGGCTATCGCCTCGCGGATGCGCTGGAGCCACCGCTTCCAGAGCTGCCGCTTTCCTCCCTGTCCCCTAACCACCCTGGAGAACTGCCATGACACAGATGCACGCCCATACTTTCCGTATTTCCATAAATCCGGCCTCAATCCTGGCTCGCCTGCGGCGCCTGGCCGGCCCCGCGCAACATGGTCTGCTGACGGCCGCCGTAATGCTGACGACGGCTGGCACGGCAAGGGCCGCCGGTTCGTCGATGCCCTGGGAAGGCCCGCTCGAATCCATCCTCGAATCGATTCAAGGGCCGGTGGCGCGCATCGTCGCAGTCATCATCATCATCTCCACCGGTTTGGCGCTGGCCTTCGGCGACACATCGGGCGGCTTCCGCAAGCTCATCCAGATCGTGTTCGGCCTGTCGATCGCGTTCGCGGCGTCGAGCTTCTTCCTGTCGTTCTTCAGCTTCTCCGGCGGGGCGGTCGTATGAGCGCGACCAGCGACTTGCCGGGCTTTGAGGTGCCGCTGCATCGCTCGCTGACAGAGCCGATCCTGATGGGCGGCGCTCCGCGCACTGTGGCGATCGCCAACGGGACGCTGGCCGCTGCCGTTGGCCTCGGCCTGCAACTGTGGATTCCCGGCGTCGTGCTCTGGATCATCGGCCATTCGCTGGCGGTGTGGGGGGCTCGCGTCGATCCGCAGTTCATGCAGGTTTTCGCCAAGCACCTCAAGCACAAACCGTTGTTGGACGTGTGAGGACAGAGCCATGCTGAACCTTGCCGAATACCGCCAACGCCCCGCATTGCTTGCGGACTGGCTGCCGTGGGCCGGACTGGTCGCACCGGGTGTCGTCTTGAACAAGGACGGCAGTTTCCAGCGCACGGCGCGCTTTCGCGGGCCAGATTTGGATAGTGCCACGCAAGGCGAACTGATCGCCACGACGGCGCGACTGAACAACGCGCTGCGCCGGCTCGGCGCCGGCTGGGCGCTGTTCGTCGAGGCCGAACGCCGGCCGGCGGCGGACTATCCGCACTCGGATTTCCCCGAACCGTTGTCATGGCTGGTAGACGAGGAACGGCGAGGGACCTTCGAGGAATCAGGCCACCACTTCGAGAGCGGCTATCACCTCACGCTCCAATACCTCCCGGCGGAGGAATCCCGCGCCCGTGCAGCCAAGCTGCTGTACGAGAACACGCCGACCGCCGGTGTGGATTGGCGCGAACGCCTGACCGCGTTCGTCGCGGAAACGGGCCGCGTCTTCGACCTGCTCGATGGCGTGATGCCTGAGATCGACTGGCTCGATGACGCCGAAACGCTGACCTACCTGCACGCGACCGCCTCGACACGGCGCTACCGCATCGGCGTGCCGGACGTGCCGTTCCACCTTGACGCATTGCTGGCCGACACGCCTTTGATCGGCGGCCTCGCACCGATGCTTGGCGACCAGCACCTGCGCATCGCCACGGTACGCGGTTTTCCAACCTCGACCTGGCCTGGGATTCTGGACGACCTCAACCGGCTGGGCTTCGCCTACCGCTGGAGCACGCGCTTTTTGTGCATGGACAAGTCGGAGGCCGAAAAGGAACTTGGCCGCCTGCGCCGGCAGTGGTTCGCCAAGCGCAAAAACGTGGTGGCGCTGCTGCGTGAAACCATCTTTCAGCAGGAAAGCCCGTTAGTGGATACCGACGCCAGCAACAAGTCGGCGGACGCCGACGCCGCCTTGCAGGAACTGGGCAGCGATCAAGTCGCCTTCGGCTACGTCACCGCGACCGTGACGGTGCTCGATGCCGATGCCGACACGGCTGACGAAAAGCTGCGCATGGTGGAGCGCGCGATTCAGGGCCGGGGCTTCGTGACGATTCCCGAAACCCTCAATTCGGTGGAGGCGTGGCTGTCGTCGGTGCCGGGCAACGCCTACGCCAATGTGCGCCAGCCCATCGTCTCGACACTGAACCTCGCGCACCTGATGCCGGTATCGGCGGTGTGGGCCGGACCGGAGAAGAACGACCACCTCGACGGGCCGCCGCTGATCGTCACGCGCACCGAAGGCGCCACGCCGTTCAGGCTAGTGACGCACATCGGCGATGTTGGCCATACGCTGATCGCCGGTCCGACGGGCATGGGCAAATCCGTGTTGCTCGCCACGCTGGCCATGCAGTTCCGCCGCTATTCCGGCTCGCGCATTTTCGCGTTCGACATGGGCCGTTCGATGCGGGCGACAGCGCTGGGGTTGGGCGGGGAATACTACGACCTCGGTGCTGATGGCGCGATCGCCTTCCAGCCCCTCGCGCGCATCGACCGGGAGAGCTATCGCAGCTGGGCCGCCGAATGGGTCGAAGGTCGCCTGACGCACGAAGGCGTCGCTGTCGGCCCCGACGAGAAGGCGGCTATCTGGTCGGCGCTCGGGAGTCTCGCCGGCGCGCCGATCGAACAGCGCACGCTCACGGGCCTGTCGGTGCTATTGCAGTCGAATGCGCTGCGCCAGGCGCTCGCGCCGTATGTGCTCGGCGGCGCGCACGGCAAGCTGCTCGATGCCGATCACGACCGGCTGGGCACGGCCGACGTGCAGTGCTTCGAGATGGAGGAGCTGATGCATAGCAAGGCTGCGGTGCTGGCCGTGCTGGGCTACCTGTTCGCGCGCTTCGATGAGCGGTTCGACGGTGCGCCGACCCTGCTGATCCTCGACGAGTCCTGGCTGTTTCTTGACGACCCGGTGTTCGCCACGCGCATACGCCAGTGGCTCAAAACACTGCGCAAGAAGAACGTCAGCGTCATCTTCGCCACGCAGTCGCTCGCGGACATCAAGGATTCGAGTATTGCGCCCGCGATTATCGAAAGTTGCGCGAGCAGGATTTTCCTGCCGAACCCGCAGGCCACCGAGCCGCAGATTCGCACCATCTACGAAGGCTTTGGCCTCAACAGCCGCCAGATCGAAATCGTCGCCAACGCGCAGCCCAAACGCGATTACTACTACCAATCCCGTGCGGGCAATCGCCTGTTCGACCTCGACTTGGGGGCGGTCACGCTCGCGTTCGCGGGGGCCTCGACGCCCCAGGACCAGCGCGCCATGGACCGGGTACTTACCGATGCCGGCGCACCGGGCTTTACCGGCGCCTGGCTGCGCCATCGCGGCCTCGATTGGGCGGCCGATCTGCTGCCGTCCGCACCATCCGCCGCCTCTTTTCTTGCTCGTCAACCTCTGGAGGTTTCGCCATGAAGATTCGCCTTCTCACACTCGCTGTTGCCGCGTTGATCGGTGTCATGCCCGTTGCGCACGCGCAGTGGGTCGTCGTCGATCCGACCAACCTCGTGCAGAACACGCTGACTGCGGTTCGCACGCTGGAGCAGATCAACAACCAGATTCAACAACTGCAGAACCAGGCGCAGTCGCTGATAAATCAGGGGCGCAACCTGGCGAGCCTGCCGTTCAACGTGGTCAACCGGCTGCGCTCGACGCTGGCGAGCACCCAGCAGCTCATCACGCAAGCACAAGGGCTGGCGTTCCAGGTGCAGAGCATGGATCAACAGTTCGCGCAGTTGTACCCACAGCAGTACGCAGCGACTGTGAGCGGCAATCAGATGTACCAGGACGCGCACCAGCGTTGGCAGAACACACTCAATGGCTTGCAGACCGCGATGCAGATGCAGGCGCAGGTTTCGCAGAACGTGACCGACGACCAAAGCGTACTGACAGACCTTGTCGGCCAAAGTCAGTCTGCAACGGGCGCATTGCAAGCAATGCAAGCGACTAACCAGCTCCTGGCGTTGCAGGCGAAGCAATCCATTCAGGGCCAGCAGCTCCAACTCACACAGGGACGCGCCGCGGCGTTGGAACTGGCACGTCAGGCCGCCGCTGTCGAACGTGGCCGTGAGGTGACGCGACGTTTTCTCGGCGCCGGCACGGCGTACACGCCGCAGTCGGTCAACTTCTACGGCAACTGACGGGCACGGCCATGAAACGGGCACCCATCCTGTTCGCCTTCGCATGGCTGCTGGCCGGCTGCAACCGGCCGCAGGCATTGTCGGTCGATGCGCTGGCCGCCAATCCGGCTCGGCTGCACGCGCTGCGTGCGCAGTGCCACCGTGGCGAACACGACGACGTGTTCTGCGCGCGGGTGGACCAAGCCGATCTGCGCCGCTTCCTCTCCGGTCAGGCCGGGCCGGGTGAATACCAAACGCTGGCTGACCTGCCGCCGATCCCGGCCAGCTTCGACGGCCTCGGCACACCGACGGAGGAACGGCCATGAACGACGTTTCCATCATTGACCACTTCCTCAATGTCTTCTCCACTTACATCGACTCCGGCTTCGGCCTGCTGCGCGGTGAAGTCGCGTTCCTGACCGCGACGCTGGTGGCGATCGACATGACGCTTGCCGGGTTGTATTGGGCGCTTGGCCATGCGACCGGCCAGGGCGATGACGTGATGGCGAAGCTCATTCGCAAGGTGCTCTACGTCGGTGCCTTCGCCTACATCATCGGCAATTTCAACATGCTGGCCAGCATCGTGTTTCGCTCGTTCGCTGGCTTAGGCCTGACAGCGTCCGGCTCGACCGTGAGCATGGCGACGTTCCTGCAACCGGGACACCTCGCTAAGTCCGGCATTGACGCGGCGGCACCGATCCTTCAGCAGATAAGCGAGATGGCAGGATTTCCCGAAGTGTTCGTCAACATCGCGCCCATCGTCGTGATGTTCCTCGCCTGGTTCATTGTCATCCTCTGCTTCTTCGTGCTGGCGGTGCAGCTCTTCGTCACGCTGATCGAGTTCAAGCTGACCACGCTCGCCGGCTTCGTGCTGGTGCCGTTCGCGCTTTGGAACAAGACCGCGTTCCTCGCTGAAAAGGTGCTCGGTAACGTCGTCTCGTCGGGCATCAAGGTATTGGTGCTGGCCGTCATCGTCGGCATCGGTACGGGGTTGTTCGCAGAGTTCCCGACCACGCCAGGCGAGCCTTCCATAGACCATGCGCTGGTGGTGATGTTGGCGTCGTTGGCAATGCTCGCGCTGGGCATCTTCGGGCCAGGCATCGCCACCGGGCTCGTTTCAGGCGGCCCGCAGCTCGGCGCTGGCGCGATGGCTGGCGCCGCCTTGGGCGCGGCGGGAACCGCCGTCGCGGTCGGTGCTGCTGCCACCGGCGTCGGTAGCGCTGTGGTGGCTGGAGCGCGCATGGCACCAGCTGCCGCCAGCGCCATCGGTAGCGGCGCACGCGCCGCCGCCTCGACCGCTAGCAGCGCACGGTCGGCGTTTCAGGCCGGTTCCGCCGCTGTCGGCGGCGGTGCGAAGGGTGCCATGGCTGGCCTGGGCAACGTCGCCAAAGCCGGTGCGCAGGCGGTCGGCCAGAAGGCCGCCGCTGGCGCGCGCTCAATCGGGCAGCGTGCAGCCGCCGCCTTCCGCTCGGACAGCGCGGGGGCGGCGGCTGGTGGTGGCAGCGCTACGGCGGGCCCGGCCGCAGCAGGCGAAGCCCCCGCGAATAGCGCCAACCAACAACAGCCCGCCTGGGCCAAGCGGTTGCACCGCCGCCAGCAGATATCCCATGCCGCCACCACTGCCGCACACACGCTGCGCGGCGGGGACGGCGGCGGCTCGGGTAGCGGACCAAGCCTTACCGATTCCGATTCTTGAGGAGAACCAGCTATGCGATTCAAACGACCGCAGGTGCGCTACGCCGATACGCCGCAGCCTGCCACCCCGTATCAAGCCGCCGCGCAGGTGTGGGACGAGCGCATCGGCTCGGCCCGCGTGCAGGCGAAGAACTGGCGGCTGATGGCCTTCGGTTGCCTCGCGCTGGCGCTCTTGATGGCGGGCGGCCTGGTTTGGCGCTCGGCGCAGTCCATCGTCACGCCCTACGTGGTGGAAGTGGACAAGACCGGACAGGTACGCGCGATCGGCGAAGCCGCCACGCCGTACCGGCCAGCAGATGCACAGGTCGCTTACCACTTGGCGCACTTCATCACGCTGGTGCGCTCACTGTCGATTGATCCCATCGTGGTACGGCAGAACTGGCTGGACGCCTACGACTACACCACTGACCGCGGCGCAGCGGTACTCAACGACTACGCGCGCACGAACGATCCGTTCGCTCGCGTCGGCAAGGAGTCGGTGACGGTGCAAATCACCAGTGTCGTTCGCGCCAGCGATTCGTCATTCAACGTGCGCTGGACGGAGCAGCGTTTCGTCAACGGCGCACCGGCCGGCACCCAACGCTGGAACGCTGTCATTTCCATCGTCCTGCAAACCCCGCGCACCGAGCAACGCCTGCGCAAGAACCCGCTGGGCATCTACGTCAACGGCTTGTCGTGGAGCCGTGAACTCGATGCGTCCGAAGGAGCTAAGCCATGAACCAGTTTTTCCGCTTTTACGCTTTGGTGCTGACCTTGGTGGTCACCACATCGTCACTATTGGGCTGCGCCTCGCAGGGCAAGCCGCCGCCGCATATTTCGCTCGATGAGCCGGTGCAGGCGCAACCGTTGCCAGAACCGCCAAAGCCGGTGGAAGTGGTGGAGGTGCCGAAGGTGCTGCCGATGCCGGCGCAGATGAAGCCGCTGCCTGACGTGGATGAAGCCAAGTCCACGCCCGAGCCGGCTGACGAAACCGTGCGCGTCTCGCGTGCCAACGCCGAGGCGCGTATGGCGCCGACTCGCGAGGGCTATGTCAACGCGATTCAGGTATGGCCTTTCACCGATGGCGCGCTGTACCAGGTCTATGCCGCGCCGGGACGCGTCACCGTCGTATCGCTCCAGCCGGGCGAGGAACTGGTGACGGTCGCCGCAGGGGACACCGTGCGCTGGATTGTCGGCGATACGTCCAGCGGCGCCGGGGCCGAGCTGCGCGTCAACGTGCTGGTGAAGCCCACCCGGTCGGGCCTCAAGACCAATCTGGTCGTCACCACGAACCGCAGGACATACCTGCTGGAGTTGACCTCGACGGAAAAAGCGTGGATGGCATCGGTGTCCTGGGACTACCCGAAAGACCGAATGTTGGCCTTGCAGCGCCAGTCGCAGGCCGCGCAGGCGACCGCGCCGGTCGATACCGGCCTGTCGCTGGAGAAGATCCGTTTCCGCTACGCAGTCAGCGGCAGCAATCCACCGTGGAAGCCGTTGCGCGCTTTCGACGACGGCGAGAAGGTCTATATCCAGTTCCCAGGTGGCATCGCTCAGGGCGAGCTGCCGCCTTTGTTCGTGATCGGCGCTCAGGGCGATGGGCAACTGGTGAACTACCGCTTCCGCTCACCGTACTACATCGTGGATCGGCTGTTCGGCGCGGCCGAACTTCGCCTGGGCGGTGACAAGGGCGACGTGGTGCGCATCGAGCGCACGGATGGCACGCGGGGGAAATGACCATGAGCCAGGACGAAACCCCGGATGTGCCGATTCTCGACGCTGCGCCGAAGGTCGCGCCCGAGAACGTAGCGCTGCGGGCGCAACCGCGCCCGGTGACGCGCCTCAATCGACGGACGCTGGCGCTGCTCACTGGCGGCCTCGGCGTAGCCGTACTGGGCGCAACGATGTGGTCGTTGCAGCCTACGCATCGGCGCGGCGGCAATGAGCCTGCCGAGCTTTACAACGTCGATCGCGTCTCGCGCTCCGAAGGACTGGACCAGCTTCCTACCGATTACTCCAAGCTGCCGCCCAAGGTGCCAGAGCTGGGGCCGCCGTTGCCCGGCGACCTGGGGCCGGCCATCGTAAAGTCTCAGCAGCCGGCCGTGGCCCAATACTCGCCGCCCGGTCAAGACCCGGGCGCCGCCGAGCGTGACGCGCGGCGCAAGGAGGCTGAAGCGGCAGCGGGATCATCGGTATTCTTCCGCTCCAGCAATCAACGCGCCTCAGCTAGTGCGCCGGCGCAGGTGGCCGCTGCCGGCCCGACATCTGGCTTGACCGGCTTCGATCCGCAGGCCGCTGGCCCGGCCTCGACGGCGGCTCAGCCCGCAGACCCGACTGCCGTGCAGAACCGGCAAGACCAGAAGGAGGCGTTCCAGAAAGCCGGAACTACGGAAACACGTAATTCCGGCAATCTGCAAATGCCGACCTCGCCGTACCAGGTGATGGCTGGCACGGTGATCGCGGCAGCGCTCGTAACGGGCATCAAGTCCGACCTGCCGGGCGACGTGATCGGCACAGTGACGGAGCCGGTCTATGACACGGCGACCGGCCGCTACCTGCTGATACCGCAGGGGGCGCGCATCTTCGGCAAATACAACAGTCAGGTCGCTTATGGGCAGAGCCGCGTGCAGGTGGTGTGGAACAGGGTCATTCTGCCGGACACGTCATCGCTCACGCTGGACAACCTTGCCGGCACAGACCCAGCCGGCTATGCCGGACTGGAGGATGGCGTCGATTGGCATTGGGATCGCATCTTCGCTGGCGCCGCACTGACGACGCTACTGGGTGTCGGTGCCGAGCTGGCCGCGCCGGAGAACCGCCAGGGCGGCGATCGCGTCATCGTCGCCGGTCGCGACAGCCTGCAGGACAGCGTGAACCAGGCCGGACAGGAGATGACCCGGCGCAATCTCAACATCCAGCCGACTCTGACAGAGCGGCCAGGCCTGCCGGTGCGTATCATCGTCAACCGCGACCTTGTGCTGCGGCCCTACCAACCGTTGTTCTTCAACCGGGGGACTTCACGATGAGCACGGCGCGCAAGCTGCGACTGGGCCCGTTGCCCAAGACCGAGAGCGTCAAGCTGACCTTCGTGTGTCCGGTCGCGCTGAAGGCAGACCTCGACCGCTATGCGGCCCTTCATGGCCGCACTTACGGTGAAAATGTCGACGCGGCGACCCTCATCCCTTACATGCTGGAGGCGTTCATGTCCCGCGATCGGGGATTCAAGCAGGGCGGGTAGGGCGCATCGAGTCGGGGGGCTTTGTCACGGACGCTCGGCCAGTAGACGCCGTCGCAGCCTTGGCGGAGGCGTCAGAGCGGCGGAAGCCATGATCTTCACTGCGCAGTAAATATTGAGCTTTTGCCGAATATTCGGTAGAATAGCCATATTCACTGCGCAGTAAAGAACCAAAAACCATGGTGCTTGAGTCCCCGACGAACGAGTGGCAACTGATCGAGCAGTTCCTGGAAACCCTCCAGGGGCTGCCGGAAGTGCATGCGAATCTGGGTCGCTGGGAGTCCGTTGGATCGCCGGACGAGCCTCGGCACGACGCCCAGATCGAACTCCATGTTGCTGGCAGGTCGTTCACGCTGCTGATCGAGGCGAAAAAGGCGGTCTATCCCAGGGATGTGCGCGAAGTTCTCTGGCAGTTCCGGGACTATGGCCGCAGCCAGCCTATGGGGAAGAGCGCCGACGAGGCTTTGCCATTGCTGGTTGCTGAGTCGATCTCTCCGGGAGCCAAGGACCTACTCAGAACCGAGCGTGTCGGGTATTTCGACAGCGGCGGCAGCCTGTTCTTACCTGCGCACGGCGCCTATCTCTACATCGACAGGCCGCCGCCCAAGACGTTGGCTAAATCTGTCCGATCGCTCTTTGCGGGTCGCCGCGCGCAGGTGCTGCACGCCTTGTTGGTTCGACACCAGGACTGGTTCAGCGTCAAGGAACTAGCCGAACAAGCGCAGGTGTCCCCGGCGACCACCTCGCAGGTGCTGACGGAACTGGAACGTTTCGATTGGCTGGCTACGCGCGGCCAGGGCCCGAGCAAAGAACGGCATCTCAAAGAGCCAGGCGCGATGCTGGACGCCTGGCTGAAGCAGCTTGCATCGATGCGTGCCCCCGCACTGCGGCGCTATTACGTGCCCGCCCTCAAGGCGGATCAATTGGTCGAGCATGCAGGCCATGTGTTCGGGTCCCACCAGGTTGGCTACGCGATCACCCATGAAGCGGCCGCGCAACGCTATGCGCCGTTCCTTTCCAACGTGTCTCAGGTTCGTTGCCGGTTGTTGGTCGGGTCCGCAGCTGACGCCGCCATCGACGAGTTGGGTGCAAGGGCCGTCAACGAAGGTGCCAATCTGACGGTCATTGAAGCCAAATCACCGGGCGAACTGCTGTTTCGCGAGCGCATTGGCGATGTCTGGTTGGCAAGCCCCATTCAGGTCTACCTCGACTTGCTGGGGGGCGAGGGGCGAGCCAAGGAAATGGCCGAGCATCTGCGCAGAGACAGGATTGGTTTCTGATGACCAAGCCCGCGACCCTTGACGGCTACAGCGATCAATACACCCTCGACTGCGAGCGTGTTCTCGTGACGCTGTTGCGCGGGCTAGGTCCATGGAAGGATTCGGTCTACCTGGTCGGTGGCCTGACTCCTCGATACCTAGTGGCCGCCCGTCCGCCACTAATACCTGCGCACGCCGGCACGCTGGACGTGGACATCGTGATCGACTTGCAGATGCTGGCCGACACTGAGGCGTACCAAACGCTGGAGGACAACCTCAAGAAGATGGGCTTCGAGCGCGCCGAGAACGAAAAGAAGCAAAAGCTCTCGTGGCGTTGGCAGACCCGCACCGAACACGGTGCCTTGATGGTGTTGGAGTTGTTGGCCGACGCGCCGCAGATCGCCGGCGGCAAGGTGCAGCCGTTGCCTACCGAAGGAACGATCTCGGCGCTGAATATCCCGCACTCGTCCATCGTCTTCGATCTCCACCAAGTCACCGAGATCCAAGCGGAACTGTTAGGCGACAACGGCGTCGCGACAGAGAAAATCAAGCACGCCAACTTGGTGAGTTTTACCTGCCTGAAGGCGTTCGCCTTCGACCAACGGTTTGAACGCAAGGATGCGCACGACCTGATCTATTGCATTGAACACGCGCCCGATGGCATGGACGCCGTTGCCGAAGCTTTCCGCAAGGAAAGCGATGGCACGCATGGCGCCGTGATTCAGGCTTGCCTGGCGATCCTGCGTAGCCGCTTTGTGTATGACGACAAGACGGAGGGGTATCGCAAGGACGGTCCGGTGTCCGTCGCCAAATTTGAACTGGGCGAGGGTGACGAGCCCGAGCAACGCGAGGCGAGGGCGTTGCGTCAGCGCCAAGCGAGCGACGTAATCGAACAACTCTTGGCGCGAATCGAATAGGGGGCGGCGTGGCGATCAAAGCAATTTTCGTGGGTATCAATAAACACCTCGACGCGACGATCCCCGAGCTGGGCGGGGCCCGCCGCGATGCTACGGCGTTGTGGGCGCTGTTCACCGACACTGTCGAAGGCTTGGCTGGCCGACTGCTTGTCGATGAGGCCGCCACGCATGCAGAGGTGTCTCAGGCCATCCTCGGAACGCTGTCGGCCGCGGGCCAGGACGACGTGGTCGTCATCACATTCGCTGGGCATGGCTCTCCCGATGGAAACCTGGTCCTGTTCGATACCAACGCAGCCGATCTTTCCAGCACAGGCCTGTCGATGGCGGGCTTGGCCGATGCCTTCAAGGCGACGAAGGCGCGTGCGGTGCTGTGCGTGCTTGACTGCTGCTTCAGCGGGCAGGCGCCTGCACGCGTACTGGAGGCTGCAGCGCGCCCGCGAAGCGCATTTGCGTTGACTGGGATTTACGGCGAAGGGCGCATTCTGCTTGCCGCCTGTGCAACCAACGAATCTGCCTGGGAGCAGCCGGGCACCGGACACGGATTGCTTACGCATGCCGTGATAGAGGCGTTGACGGGTGCGGTCGGCGACTCGGTCAGCTTCCCGGAAATCGCCGGCGAGATTATCCGGCTGGCGCGTGTCGAGGCCGAGCGCATCAGCGTGACACAGACGCCTGTATTCCTGGGCAACGTCCAGGGTGGCCTTGTGTTTCCAGCCCTTAAGCGTGGTGACAACTACGCCGCTGCGTTCCCGGCCAGAGCGGTCCAGCAAATGTCGGGATCATTTGCGGAATTTTCCGCGCACGGCTTTCCGCCGGAGATCGTCGATCAGTGGACGACGGATTTCCCGCGAGGCCTCAACGCGCTGCAACTCAAGGCCGTCAACGAACATGGCGTACTGGCCGGCAGATCGCTGCTGGTGGTCGCGCCGACCAGCTCGGGTAAGACCATGATCGGCGAACTGGCTGCGATTCAGGCGGTCACAGCCGGCAAGAAAGCGGCGTTTCTGCTGCCATATCGGGCGCTGGTCAACGAGAAGTTCGAGGAGTTCAGCAAGCGATACGGACCTGCGGGCCTGCGCGTCGTTCGGTGCAGCGGTGATGCAACGGATGGCATTGGCCCCGTGTTGGGCGGTCGCTATGACCTGGGTTTCTTCACCTACGAAACCTTTCTCAATCTGGCGCTCGGTTCGCCGCGCCTGCTCAACCAGCTCGGCCTCGTCGTGCTTGACGAGGGCCAATTCATCACGGACCCGAATCGAGGCATTACGGTCGAGTTGATTTTCGCGCTTCTGCTGCGGGCGCGTCAGCGCGGCATCGAGCCGCAACTGGTGATCTTGTCGGCGGTCATTGGCAACCTCAACAGCTTCGATCGCTGGCTCGACCTGCCCTTATTGATGTCCCGCGAGCGGCCTGTGCCCCTGGTCGAGGGCGTGCTCGATCGGCGCGGGACGTTCCAGTTCGTCGATGTGGACGGCACCACCAAGACCGAAGCCCTGTTGCCTGCGCATCGCATCGTGCAGCGTCGCGACAAGCCCAGCTCGCAAGACGTGATCGTGCCGTTGGTTCAGCAACTGGTAGCACAGGGCGAGAAGTTGCTGGTCTTCCGCAACATGCGTGGTCCGGCACAGGGGTGCGCCAAATACTTGTCCAAGGAATTGGGCCTGGGTCCTGCGACGACCGTCTTGGACGTGCTGCCAACTCAGGATCTGACCGGCGCCTCGCAGGATCTGCGGGAATGCCTTGCGGGGGGCACCGCGTTCCACAACACCAACCTCTTGCGCGCGGAGCGCGAAGCCGTCGAGAAAGGTTATCGCAACGCTGGCGGCGGTATCCATGCGCTGGTGGCCACCACAACGCTAGCTGCCGGTATCAACACGCCGGCATCGACGGTGATCCTGGCCGAGAACGAGTTCGTCGGTGAGGACGGCCGCCCATTCACCGTCGCCGAGTACAAGAACATGGCAGGACGGGCAGGACGGCTCGGATACAACGAGACCGGCAAGGCCATCATCCTTGCCGACACGCCGATGGAACGCGCGCAACTGTTCCAAAAGTACGTGCTCGGCGTGCCTGAAGACGTGAAGTCATCCTTCCAGCAGCGCGACCTGCCAACCTGGACATTGCGCTTGCTTAGCCAGGTTCGGGGCGTGCGAGCCACCGAAATTCCTGGCCTTCTTGTCAACACGTTCGGCGGCTACTCTGCATCACGCGCAAACCCGCAATGGATCGCGATCGTGGAGCATGAAGTCACCGCGTTGGTCGAGCGCCTGCTGCAGGCCGGGCTGGCCGAGCGCGAGGGCGAGTTGATCCACCTGACCTTGCTCGGACGCGCCTGTGGCGCTTCGTCCTTGTCGTTTGAGTCGAGCCTGCGGCTGGTCGAGTTGATGAAACAACTGAACGCCGCACAGACGTCGCCCACCCACGTGCTGGCGATGGTGCAGGTCCTCGACGAAATGGATGCGATCTACACACCGGTCATGAAGCGGGGGCGATCGGAGAGCGTGCGCGCCAATGACGTGGCGCAGCGTTATGGGCATGCGATGACGCAGGCACTGCAGCGATATTGCCGGGACGAGATTGAGTTCTGGTGCCGATGCAAACGCGCGGCGCTCTTGTACGACTGGATCGAGGGTACCCCCGTCGACGTGTTGGAGAAGCGGTTCTCGACCACGCCCTTCGGAGGCGCTGTCGGATACGGAAACATCATCGGAATCGCCGACGCAACCCGCTTTCACCTGCGCTCGACGCACCAAATCCTGTCGGCGCTCTTCCCGGACCAGCCCACGTTCCTGGCGGGACTCGACGAAGTTCTTCAACGACTCGAATTCGGCCTTCCGGCCGGTGCGCTGCCGCTCACAAACTTGCCGCTCGCCCTGACCAGAGGGCAATACCTCGGGCTCTTCAACGCCGGATGCTCGACGCCGGAAGCCGTGAACGACTTGAGCGGCGAGCGGCTAGAAGCATGCATTGGTCCAAACAGCGCGTCGCTGCTGAGGCCAAAAGCATGAACACAATGGTCCTGCGCAGGGGAATGAAATTATTGGATAGACACGTCGCCACCATGGCGTCGTGGCCGCGAACGGAGTCAACGTGATGAGCGACTACTTCAGCGATCGTCAGAACGGTCCGCGCGCACGCACCGAGCAGGTGATTTCTCCCACGGTCTGGGCAGGCCTCGTGGCAACGGTACAGGCGTTGATCAATAGCGGCGCATTCGGCCTGCGTTTTCCCGAACGCTGCCCGGATGGGCAAGCCACTTGCGGCGGCGATGCTGTCGCCTTGGCGGCTTCCGTAAGCGCAGAAATGCTGGGTCTGGCTTGGCCGTTGGAGACAGCCTCCATTGATGGGGAGGGCTACTTTGCTGAACGCCAGCCGTTCGCGCCGGACACCTTGCTCGTCTTGGATTTCATCGAGTTCGTTCACGCATCAGTGGCTAAGCCGATCTCAGGGAAGTATCACGACTACTTCAGTCATCACCACCTGACTTTCGATCAGGAGGCGGGGCAGGAAGACTTCCGAATGACTGTCAATCGCATATTCGCGCGCAACGGGGTTGCGTTCGAGATGCTGCCCAATGGCCGAATTGAACGAGTGCTCCCGCCGGTGCTTGGTGAAGAACTGAAACGAACGCTTTTCAATACGGGAGATCGCACGCTCGACAACATGCTCGATGAGTGCCGAGCCAAGTTTTCGGACCGCAATCCGTTGATGCGTCGTGAAGCGCTGGAGCGGTTGTGGGACGCATGGGAGCGACTCAAGTCACTGGCTGACCCAAGCGACAAGAAGCGCTCGGTCAAGATCATCCTCGATGCAGTTACCTCCGTGCCGTCGCTGCGAGAGAGATTGGAGACAGAAGCGGCAGAACTGAACTCCATTGGAAACAGTCACCTCATTCGGCATTCGGAGATCAGCCAGGTGCCGGTGATCGATGTGGACCAGGTCGACTATCTGTTCCACCGCCTGTTCGCCATGATTCAGCTGATGCTGAGGAAAAAGTAAAAGTGCAAAAGCCCGCACGTTGCGCGATAACGGCGATCGCTCATGCGGGTTTGCGATGCCTTGTGGAATTGAAAAGATCAAACGGGGAGAGGCGCAATGCTTGAATGGTACTTGGAGGTAAATGCCCTGTTTCGGGCAATGCGTCAGAAAGCGGTCGATGCACAAGGCCTCCTTGCGAGCGACGATAAAGCAGGGGCCAAGTTGATCAATGGCTATTTGAAAGCCGACTATCAACTACTGCGCAAGCTGTGGACCGGTGCAGGGTTCCCTGAGCAAGACATGGGAAATCTTGGCAGGCATATCGGATTTGGCGACGCCAATGACTACAACGATATCCTTGCGCGCGATCTTCCCCAGGTAGAAGTGAGGGCGGAAGCGCATGTGCGCGAAGCGACAGGTACCAAGCCGAGCATGGGCTTCGAGGAACTGCTGCACCCCGTTATCTTCGCGCATGCCTTCCAGCACTATGTGGACGGACACTACCGCGATGCCGTGTTGAACTCCGTCGTTGCGATCTTTGATTTGATGCGAGAGCGCACTGGCCTGGATCTCGATGGCGCGGCTCTGGCGACACAAGTGTTGAGCTTGGAAAAGCCGCACTTGATCCTCAGCGAACTCGACACGGAGTCGGGCAGAAATGACCAGAAGGGGTTCATGCAAATTTTGGTCGGCGCTTACCTTGGCATTCGCAATCCCAAGGCGCATTCGCTAAATCATGATCTCGACCCGGAGAAGGCCGCGCAGTATCTGATCTTTGCCAGCCTACTAGCCCGACGGATCTACGAAGCGAAAGACGCTCCGAAGACCTGAGGCGCGCCAGTTGCATCGGTGGCTCTCGATCCCACCGCAAGTCACTGGAAGTCAGGCGATGTCCTGCGAAGGAATGCAGGTAGCGCAAAGAGTCGAGCTTCGCAATGTGCTTTTGCATCAGGGATTTCTAAAGCGGAACAGGCCGCACACCATCACAGGGGGACCCAATGGCAAGAATAAGAAAGATCGAGATCGCCAATTTCCGTGGCATCAAGCAATTGGTGTGGTGTCCATCGCCTGGCATCAATTGCCTGATCGGCACGGGCGACAGCGGAAAATCCACGGTGCTGGATGCGATCGATCTGTGCTTGGGCGCCAGGCGCAACGTGCAGATTTCCGACGCTGACTTTTTCGGCTTGGACATTACCGCTCCAATCAGCATCACGCTGACACTGGGCGCGCTGGATGACAGCATGAGTACGCTGGAAAGCTTCGGTGCCTTTCTGCGCGGCTATCGCGCCGCCACGGGCGTCGTCGAAGACGAGCCGTCCGCCGGTGCAGAAGTGGTTCTTTGCCTCAATTTGACCGTCGCCAGCGATCTGGAGCCATCCTGGACTCTCATCTCCGACCGCGCCACCCAGCAAGGGCTGGTGAAGACACTCGCGTGGAAGGACCGTCTGGCCTTGGCGCCGACGCGGATCGGTGCGCTCGCTGACTACAACTTGGCCTGGCAACGGGGCTCGGTCCTGAACCGCATCTCGGAGGAACGCGCTGATGCTTCGGCGGCACTCGTGAAGGCTGCACGGGATGCGCGCGGCACCTTTGGCGACCAGGCCGAGCAGCAATTGGGAGAAGCGCTTGGGATCGTCGCCGCGACCGCGCAGGAACTCGGCGTCCACATTGGCGCGAAGGCGAGGGCACTGCTCGACTCGCATTCCGTGTCGTTCGGCGGCGGGACCATTTCCCTGCACAACGAAGGTGGCATCCCGCTTCGCAGTCTCGGTGTCGGGTCCACGCGTCTGTTGGTCGCTGGTCTGCAGCGCAAGGCAGCCAGCCAAACGTCGATCGTCCTTTCGGACGAACTGGAATACGGTCTTGAGCCGCATCGCATCGCTCGGTTTCTCGGCTCGCTCGGCGCGAAGGAAGCGGCTCCCCTGCAAGCATTCCTCACCACTCATTCGCCAGTGGCGCTCAGGGAGTTGTCGGGTGGCCAGCTTTTCGTGCTGCGCCGCAGTCTCCACGGGCACGAGGCCCGCATGGTGGGCACCGATAACGACACGCAGAGCACCATTCGTCTCTATCCCGAGGCCTTTCTTGCGGGCTCCGTGATCGTATGCGAAGGGGCCAGCGAGATCGGACTCTTGCGTGGTCTGGATTTGCACCGGGTCGAACATGGCGGCGTGTCTCTGGCAGCACAAGGCATTGCGATGGTCGACTGCGGCGGTGGCGAGCCCGACCGGCCCTATGCCCGCGCGACAGCCTTCCAGTCGTTAGGCTACCGGGTGATGGTGGTGCGGGATGACGACAAGAAGCCCACGCCTGCCATCGAACAGACATTTCTGCAGGCCGGCGGAGCGGTCGTCGCCTACCGCGCAGGCCGCGCATTGGAGGACGAACTGTTTGGCAGTCTTACGCCGGTGGCGTGCCAGCACTTAGTCAAATATGCCCACGACCTGCATGGCGACCTGATTCACGAACACCTGCGCACCGTCTCTAACAACACGCTGACCGTTCAGGCCGTCTGGGACGAAATTCAGAACACACAAGCGCTGTCAGTGCCAAGCCGAGCCCTGCTCGGGCAGGCGGCGCGCATCCGCAAGGCCGGTTGGTTCAAGTCCATCTCGTGGATGGAGGATGTAGCAAGGACTATCGTGGCGCCGGACTTGCCGCTATGCGATCCGGGCTTCAAGGCACTGGTAGACCAGGTATCTGCGTGGGCTGCCCATGGGCCCCGCTGAAATCGACCTGCGCACGATTGCCCGCGGTACCGTGACGGCGCCGGCCGGGTGCGGTAAGACGCAGTTGATTGCCCACGCCCTGGCTGCTCACGGAGGTCGCAAACCCATCCTCGTCCTCACGCACACGAACGCTGGCGTGGCGGCACTTCGTGGCCGGCTGGACCGTGCCGGTGTGCCACACAGTGCTTATCGATTGAGCACCATCGACGGCTGGGCCATTCGGTTGATTGCGAGCTTTCCGGGTCGCAGCGGTCATGACCCGGACATCCTGCGGCTCGCCATGCCTGCGCGGGATTACCCAGCGATCCGCGAATTCGCCTGGAAGCTGTTGCAGGCCGGGCACGTCAGCGAGGTACTGAAAGCGTCCTATGCGCATCTCATTGTTGACGAGTACCAGGACTGTTCGGTGCCTCAGCACCATCTCGTCTACTTTCTCTCGCTGATCCTGCCGACCTGCGTGCTTGGCGATCCGATGCAGGGCATCTTCGGGTTCGGTGGCAACGCCTTGGCTAACTGGGAGCAGCAAGTGTGTGCGCATTTCCCGGTCGTGGCGGAACTGGCCACGCCATGGCGTTGGCGCAATGCCGGTGCGGAAGCACTCGGACAGTGGCTGCTGGAGGCTCGCCGCCTGTTGGTGGCTGGTCAGTCGGTGGATCTGCGCACTGGACCGCCAGCACATGTGACATGGGTTCAGACCATGCCGCCTAACGACCACCCGCAACGGCTGGCTGCCGCGCGGACACTGCCGCCCACGGCGGAGGGGCGCGTGCTGATCATCGCCGACAGCCGTAACCGGTCGAGCCAGCAGAACTTCGCAAGCCAGACGCCAGGGGCCTCGACCGTTGAAGCAGTCGACTTACAGGACCTCATCGCCTTCGGCAACAGTTTCGATGTTGCGTCTGCCGGTGCCTTGGGGCAGTTGCTGGCGCTGGCGCAAAGCGTCATGACCAACGTGGGTGTCGCAGAGCTGACACGGCGTCTGGAGTCGTTGGCCCGAGGAACCGCAAGGAATCCGCCGTCCACAGCGGAGAGCAGTGCCTTGGCGTTCCAGCGCGCCCCGTCCATCGCCGGAGCCGCAACACTGTTGTCAGAGCTGCGCGAAATGCCGAACGTGCGCGTGCATCGGCCCGCCATTCTCTACGGCGTTCTCAAGGCGCTGCGTGGGGCCTCGGCAGGAAACGTCCCGCTTGCGGAGGCTGCCAGGCGCGTGCGCGAAGAGAACCGATTGTTAGGCCGCCCGTTGCCCAAGCGTGCGGTCGGCAGCACGCTGCTGCTCAAAGGGTTGGAGGCAGAAGTGGCGGTGGTGCTGAATACGGAGGGCATGAGCGCACAGCACTTGTATGTGGCCATGACCCGGGGATCAATGAAGCTGGTTGTGTGTAGCGCCAGCCCCATATTGGGCTAAGTAGGAGGGGAAAGTGGCAAGAGAGAACAAGTTTGCAAGCTCGGGCGGTGCAAAAGAGACACCTGTTGGAAAGCTCATGGAGACCATCGTCGAGGACGTAATCAAGGCGAAGGCGATGACCTTTGCACAGTGGCATGCCCTCAGCGCGAACCCCTTGGTTCCGCTTGCCATTCCGGTGTCGCAAGGCGGGCAGTATCGGGTCACGCAAACTGGCGTGGACGCAGCTCACTTGCTGTCACAGCAAAGCTGGAAATCACGCGAAGCCCTGCGCCAGACGATCGATCGGGAGGCCTTCATGAAGCTCTCGTTCCAGGCCATCGGGGACACGCTTCGCGACTGCCAATCGCGCCTTCCGACAGTGCCGGACGGCCAGAATGAGCATGACGTGCTGCTCGGTGACGATTTTTATACGGTGCTTGCCGACGACTACCAAGCGCGCTTGCAGCAGTTGGCCGCTAGCGCGAGTCCCGACGTCGACCGGCATATCCCTTGCCATCTGTTTCACTCGGATCAGGCCGTGCCGGCATTCTCCGTGGGGCCGGTGCGATTCCTGCCGAGAGCGGAATGGCTCGATTCCTTTGTCAAGGACTCGGAGGTCCGCGAGCTCATCCGCCAGGTCGAGGCTCGTGAACTGAACATGGAGAGGTTGAGCGCTCGATCAGCTGCAGCCGAGGGTGGCCGCTGTGCGTCGCATGCGTTGGACGTTTTGCGTACGCTACGCCACTACAGCTGGGTAGCGACCATCCGGATGGAAGGGCATGAGCATGTGCGGTCTCATTTCAAAGCGTCGGTGGTGGTGGGACTCGCGATTGACGCAATCGGCCTGAGATTCCAGGTTGAGGATGCGCGACGATTTACGAAAGCCGGCCGGCAGCATCTTTTTGCAGAGGACCGGTTCGCGACCACGCTGGACGGACGGATATTGCGGGGGTCGAGCGTACAGATGCCCGGCCTTGGCGCACGCCCCGGCGCGCTGGCAGCCAAGATGGCGGGCGAGCAATCCTTCCTGGATGCCGCTGGGTGCATCTTGCAGCACTACGTCGATGGACGACGAAGCGGACATGCGCTGCATCTCGTCGAGCGCTGGGCGAACGCCCTGTACTGGGTCGGTGAAGCTCGTCGCGAGGCTTCGGACTTCATGGCAGTGGTCAACTACGGCTGCGCCGCTGACGGGTTGTCGGGCGCAGGCGGCAAGGCTAACGATATGACAAGCTTCGCCGAGACCGCACTCAAGCCTGAGGGTGAGACCGTGCCCGAGGGCGCTCTTACGGTGAATGCCGCCGTCCACAAGGTCTATCGAGAAGGCCGCAACAAGCTCGCCCACGGCGAAACGTCGGGACTGCTGGAGGATCTCGCAGAGCCGCGCGCAGTCGGCGAAGCGCTGCTGTCGGCGCTGTTCGATGTTGTGACGCCGATACTGGCTGATCTCCTGCAAAACGACTCGAACCTTCCGAAGCTCGAAGAGAAGCTCGCCTATCGTCTGCTTGAAGCAAAACTGGCACGCGCAAAGCAAGCGCTTGACGTGAGAGTTTGAGCGCGAGAGGCGGGCGGACAAGGTGCCGAGCTTCCTGTATCCTTTCATCTGATTGATGATGGTGTCGCTAGAGTTGCTCTCCCGCAAATCGGTCCATCTCCCGCGCCAGCAAAAGATGTATTCCTATGACGGTAAAAGCGACGGTAACGGCCCATGTCAATCACAGCCAATCCCTTTAACCACGCGGGTTTGGGTGGCCTGTTGATGATGGAGTGGGAGTGAGGGGGTGACCCAGCAGAACCTGTTTGGCGAACCGCCAGCGCAGGCGACGAATGGCCAGCACGCACACAAGCCTGGCGGGCCACCACAGCACACCTGGTTTTTCGCCTTGCGACCCTCCATCGAGGACTCGCGGCGCATCCATGCGTTCGCCGGGGAGTTGCTCTCATTCCATGGCGTCTTGGGCAAGCGGATCGCCCCTGAGCGTTTGCACATCACCCTGGAGCTGGTGGGGCACGACGTGGACGACGCCTTGGTGGAGGCAGCCTGCCGCGCAGCTGATGCGGTTTCCTTTCCCGCGATGGAGGCGCGCTTCGAGGCCGCCATGACGTTCTCGGCGCCCAGCGGCCCGCTCGTGCTGCTGGGGTCTGAAGGCCTGGACGAGGTGCGCGGCCTGCGCATGGCGCTGGGCTGTGCCATGGCCGATCATGGCTTTGCTCCGCCCCGCGCCTACGAGCCGCACATGACCTTGTGCTACGACCCGCGGCACCGCCTGGCGAAAACCCCGATCACGCCGATCGGCTTTCATGCCGGGGACTTCGCCCTCATCAAGAGCCACATCGGTTTTTCACGCCATGAGGTCCTGCGTACGTGGCGGTTGGCTGGCTGAGGTAAAAAAAATCCGGGGACGATGTCGATTTCCTGGGCGTCCGTTCGTCGTATTCAGTACCAGCCCGACAAGGCCGGCTCAATCCCGACAGGAGACTTCCGATGCACGTGATGGTGTTCGTCAAAGCGACCGAAGACAGCGAAAAGGGTCATTTCCCGGAGCCGTGGACCAGCCAGATGATGGAAGCCATGGACAGGTTCAATCAGGAGCTGATCGATGCCGGCCTCATGGTTTTTGCCGGTGACATGCCCATTGCCCAGGGCCTGAAACCCTCCTCGCAAGGCAAGCGCGTTGCATTCGACGGCCCCGGGCGTACCGTTATCGATGGGCCATTCGCCGAGGCCCGCGAGCTGGTGGCCGGCTTCTGGCTGTGGAAGGTCAAGGACCTGGACGAGGCCGAGGCCTGGGTGAAGCGTTGTCCCAATCCGATGCCGGGACCCAGCGAGATCGAAATCCGGCCGCTGTATGAGATGTCGGACTTCCCGGAGAAAAGCTGATGACCAGGCGCGATCTGACTGATCGTGGCCTACAAAGGCACGCTCAAGCCGGATTGAATGTAGTGCCTACAACAGTCGCCTGACCTGAACCGGTGATATGGATTCCGCCGGGACGCGTTCTTCCGAGCCGGTCCCGACGACGCGCCATGTCTTGCCACCATCTGTACTGACGGATTTCTCGTAGATGATTTTGTCAGGGGTCTTGAACCGGTTGGTAACACGGAGCATGGTGGGCTTTCCCCCGTGGGATTCGGTCCAGGGATATGTCCATACGTTGCCGGCTATCTGCAGCGTGCCACCAGGGTGCTCGCTGCCGTCCGCTCCGATGTCCGTGAGGTCAAACAAACCGGGCGCTCGCTGGTGGTAGCGCACGGTGCCGGCAGATTGACCGTCAATCATCTGATCGCATCTCGCGTCTTCCGCAACGCGTGAGCAACGATTGCTCATCGTTATCGTACGCTCGGAAACCGCGTGGCCGTCGGCACCACGCTCAACGAACTGGCCTCGCCATGAACCTCCGTAGCCGGTAATGATCTGGTCGACAGATGCGGCGTTGACGGCTGGTTGGACAGCCAGTGCGAACAACAGGATCTGAAGACCTTTCAATGCAGTCGCTCCTTAAGTGCGCCAAGCCACTCCCGCGCTGTCAGCGCGGGAGACGGGCTTCGCCGGTGATGGTGAAGTCGTTCGAAGGTTCGCCAGGCTTCGGCTGCGACCCGCCGACGTATAGCTGGTAGCGGCCTGGACGAACGCGGCGTTTGCCATTGGCGTCGACCAAGCTCAAGGCACGAGGGCTGATCGACAGGTGCACCACGCGGCTTTTGCCTGCCGCGACGGAAACACGCTGGAAGCCCATCAACGCGCGGCGCGGTGCGTCGGTGGCGCTGGGGTAGGCTAGATACGCCTGGACCACTTCTTCGCCGTCGCGCTTCCCGGTGTTGTGCACGGTTACGTCCACATCCAACGGTCGCCCAGCCTTCACGTGACCAGTTGAAAGCACGGGCGCATCGTAGGCGAACCGGGTGTAGCTCAGGCCGTCGCCGAAGGCGTAAAGCGGTTCTCCGGAAAAATACCGGTAGGTCCTTCCCTTCATCGCGTAGCTGGTGAACGCGGGGAGATCATTGACGCTGCGATAGAACGTCACCGGTAAGCGACCCGCGGGATTGGCAACACCGGCCAACATGCGTGCAATCGCGGTGCCCCCTTCCTCGCCGGGATACCAGGCCACCACGATGGCATCGGCATGCGCCTTGGCCCAGTTCAAGGCCACCGCGCTGCCACTCATCAGTACCACCACCAGGGGCTTGCCGCTGGCTGCCGCGGTTTCCAGCAGGCGTTGTTGTGGGGCGGGTAGTTCAAGGTCGGTGCGGTCACCGCCGGCGAAGCCGGGGACGTCCACTTTCAGTTCCTCACCTTCAAGGCCCGGCGACAGGCCGACGAAGGCCACCACGGCGTCGACGCCATCCATGGCGCGTCGTGCCTCGGCCAGTTGCGCGTCGGCCGGGGCGATCCATTGCAGGTGGATCCCCTCATCCTGGCCGTGTTCCCACTCCAGGCGCAGCCGTCGAGCGTGCGTATCAGTGACATGCAAGGTGGCTGTCGCGCTGCCGTCGTCGGCCGGGATCTGCGTGAGCAGGTGATCATCGATATATAGGCGAAGCTTGTCGTGTGCCTGACAGTCGTAGCAGCGTTCCACCATCACGCGCAGGGTGTAGTCACCAGGTCCGGGAGGCAGCAGGTCGCCCGACCAGCGCACGGCATAGCCTTCGGCGGGCAGCCCCGCCGCGGGCGCAGCCTGGTCCACATCCAGGTCGATCGTGGCATCGGTGCGTACGGCTACGGGTTTCGCGGTGAAGTCGTGCGTGGCGAAGTATTCCCCGCGCAGGCCCGAAGTGCCTTCACCGGTTGCATCGCGTAGCGCGGTGGACGGCAGCACCACGGGAACACCGGGGGCAAGCGTCGAGCCCTGGGCATAGCGGATGTTGGCCTTGCCCAACTGCGCCACCAGACCGGTCAGTGGGGATACCGGGTTCCGGGCCGTGCCGTGGTAGTTGGCTTCCAATACATCAAGCACGTCCGCATTTGGCCCGATCACGGCGATGCGCGCACCCGTCTTCAACGGAAGCACATCGTGTTCGTTCTTCAGCAAGACGATCGATTGCAGCGCCGCGCGCAAGGTCAGTTGGCGGTCGGCCTCGGTTTCGGTCGTGCCTGACCGCCATGCCTGGGTAGGCGGGTCGAACATCCCCAACCGAAAGCGTGCGGCGAAAAGCCGTTCGGCCGCGGTATCGATGCTGTGAGCATCCACCTTGCCTTCAGTCACTGCCTTGGCTAAAGCAGCATAGGCATCGCCGCAGTCAAGATCGGTGCCGGCCCGCAAGGCGCTGGCCGCGGAGCCGGCATTGTCGGGACGGTAGCGGTGGAACTGCGTCATGTCGTCGATGGCATCGCAATCGGAGACCACATAGCCCTGGAAATGCCAGTCCTTACGCAGTCGCTCGCCCAGCAGCCAGGGCAGGGCGCAGACGGGCGTGCCGCCGATGGCGTTGTATGCACACATGATGGAGCCCGCGTGAGCGTCGACGATCGCCGCACGAAATGCGGGCAGGTAGGTGTCTTCCAGGTCATGCGGCGATGGATCGACGTTGAAGCCGTGGCGGCCGGGTTCCGGCCCGCTGTGCACGGCGAAGTGCTTGGGCGTGGCGATCACCGTGGGATGCAGTGGGTCGCTACCCTGCAGGCCGCCGATAAATCTGCGGGCGAGCGCGGCGGTAAGGGTGGGATCCTCGCCGTAGGTTTCCTGCCCGCGGCCCCAGCGCGGGTCGCGGAAGATATTGATATTGGGCGACCAGATCGTCAGCCCGTGGTATTGCGGATGGTCGTTGCCAGTTCCGACGGCGGTGTAGCGCTCGCGAGCCTGGCGTGCCACCACGCCTCCCACTTCTTGCATCAGTGACGGGTTCCAGCTGGCGGCAAGGCCGATGGCCTGCGGAAACACCGTGGCCGGGCCGCTGCGGGCAAGCCCGTGCAGGCCCTCGTTCCACCAGTTGTAGGCGGGCACGCCAAGGCGCGGGATGGCAGGTGCCGCGTTCTGCAGCTGGGCGATTTTTTCCGCCAAGGTCATTCGCGCTATCAGCGCGTGCGCACGTTCGCCGGCGTCGTTCCCGGGCGATGCCGCTTGCACAGACCACGACACGTTGAACATCACGGCGGCGGCGAGGGCGATGACCCTGCACCGTGTGCGCTGGCGACGACAAGCCATGAAGATTCCCCTGGGACCGAAGTGTTCGACCTAGCATAGCCAATCCACGCGGCGCCCCAGGGGAATCCCAACACCTAGTAACCAATGGTGAAACGCTGCCGCACGTGGGCCGGTTGCTCGATCTCGTCGAGCATGGCGATGGCGAAGTCCTCGTAGGAGATCCAGCTCTTGCCGTGGCCGTCATGCAGCAGGGTGTCCCTGCCCAGCTGGAAGTTGCCCGTGCGCTCGCCGGCGACGAACAGCGCCGAGGGGCTGAGGAAGGTCCACTCAAGGTCGTCTTGCTGGCGCAGGGCGTCGAGGAAGCGCTTGCCGGCCGAGGCTTCGCTCTTGTACTCGGGTGGGAAACCGGGTTGTTCCACCAGCACCTTGCCGGGCGCGACTTCAAGGCTGCCGGCACCACCGACCACAAGGAGGCGCTTCACGGCTGAGTCGCGCACGGACTGGAACAGCGCCTGTGCATCGGTGCCATCGAAGTGCAAGGCGCTGACGATGGCATCGTGCCCCTGCAGCGATCGGACAAGGGCATCGGGATTCGCAACGTCCACGGCTACGGGCGTGACATGCGCCTGGCCCTGGAGCCTGGACGGATCGCGCGCGATGGCGGTGACGTCGTGGCCGCGGTTTACGGTCTCGGCGAGGATGCGGCCGCCGACATTGCCGGTGGCACCGATGATGGCGATTTTCATGGAACGAACTCCAGGAGGAAGGGGTAGTCTCTATTAGTAACCAGCAAATCGTAAGAGAGCTTCCCATGGTCAACAAGAAGGCAGGTGTACCGTCCCTGGTT
Organism: Pinirhizobacter soli; assembly: GCF_015905305.1. GTDB lineage: Bacteria > Pseudomonadota > Gammaproteobacteria > Xanthomonadales > Rhodanobacteraceae > Pinirhizobacter > Pinirhizobacter soli. The sequence continues at coordinate 439,321 of NZ_JADZLQ010000001.1, read as the reverse complement.
ACTTCGGGGGAACCATTGCAGCCAGGCGCTCAAGTAGGAGATCCCCTACAACTTTCGTCACGGTGTCGCCCCTATTCATGAGGGGGTAAATTCCCGGGAGCCTCTTTACCCGGGCGATGGCCGCCTCCGGCCGCCGCCACTCTCTGAGGATTCATCATGGGGATGTCCAAGCGCTTGGGTGCCGAATTCCTCGGCACGTTCTGGTTGACCTTCGGCGGTTGCGGCAGCGCGGTGCTGGCTGCGGCATTCCCCGAACTGGGCATCGGCTTCGCGGGCGTGGCCCTGGCCTTTGGCTTGACAGTAATGACCATGGCCTACGGCGTGGGCGCCATTTCCGGCGGCCACTTCAATCCCGCCGTGACCCTTGGCCTGTGGGCCGGTCGCCGGATTCCCGCCAGCTACATTCTTCCCTACATCGTGGCCCAAGTAATCGGCGCGGTCGTGGCGGCGGGGGTGCTGTACCTCATCGCCAGTGGCAAGCCCGGTTTCGTCACCGGTGGCTTCGCGTCCAATGGCTACGGTGATTTAAGCCCCGGCCACTACAGCCTGCTGGCGTGCCTGTTGGTGGAAGTGGTGGCCACCTTCTTCTTCCTGCTGGTGATCATGGGATCGACCGCGCCCACCGCACCCGGTGGTTTCGCACCCATCGCCATCGGTTTCGCCCTGACCCTGATCCACCTGATCGCCATCCCCGTCACCAACACCTCGGTGAATCCCGCGCGCAGCACCGGCCCGGCCCTCTTCGCTGGCGGCGCCTACATCAGCCAACTCTGGCTGTTCTGGCTGGCCCCCATCGTCGGCGGCATGCTCGGCGGCATCGTCGCCAGGATGCTGGGCGACACCCCAGCCTCCACCGACAAACCCAACATCGCCGCCAGCTAAAAACAAAGCAAAGCGAAGCGCCCGACGAGTACCGAGCGCCCAGCGATGCCGGAAGCCCCGCGATGGCGGGGTCAGACCACTAGTGCCAGCGCAACGCCCGAAGGCAACGCCCCAGGGCCCCAAGCGCTAGTGCTCTGACCCCACCTACGAAGCGAGGCTCTGACCTTTCTACGAAGCGAACGCTCTTACGCACCTACGAAGCGATCGCTCTTATCATTCGCTCCATGCCTACCGACGAAACCTGGATGCGCCGCGCCCTCACCCTGGCCGAACACGCACGCGATGCCGAAGGCGAGGTACCCGTAGGTGCCGTCCTGGTCCTCAACGACGAGGCAGTAGGCGAAGGCTGGAACCGCAACATCGGCACCCACGACCCCACGGCGCACGCCGAGATCGAAGCCCTGCGCAGCGCTGGCCGCAAGCTCGCCAACTACCGGATCCCCGGTTCCACGCTCTACGTCACCCTCGAGCCCTGTGCGATGTGCGCAATGGCCATCGTCCACGCCCGGATAGCGCGGGTGGTCTACGGCGCCACAGATCCGAAGACCGGTGCAGCCGGCAGCGTGTTCGACACCCTGATCTCTGAGCGCCACAACCACCGCGTTGCCGTGGACGGCGGCGTCATGGCGGATGAAGCATCCTCGATGCTGCGTGAGTTCTTTCGCTCAAGACGCTGACGCAATTACTTAATTCATCAGGAAGGCAAGGCTTTCCCCACACGGCGCCTCAACCTTCAGGCTCAGTAGTTCATCGGCCCGGGTACGTCCAAGGTTGAGCGCCGCGACAGGAAGCCCCCGCCGCGCCGCCTGCAGCACGATCCGGTAGCCGGAATAAACCATCAGCGACGACCCCACCACCAGCACCGCATCGGCGGCATCGAGCCCTGCCTGCGCGTCGTCCACCCAGGGCCGGGGGATGTTCTCGCCGAAGAACACCACGTCGGGTTTGAGCATGCCGCCGCAATGGGGGCAGGGCGGAATGGCGAAAGCGTCGAAGTCCAAGCCTTCCAGGTCCGCATCGCCGTCGGGCGCACGCAGCGCGTCGAGGGAAACCCAATCCGGATTCAACGCCTCAAGCTCCGCCTGGAAACCATCGCGGCCCAGCGAATGCCGGCAAGCCAGGCAACGCACGATGTCCAGCCGGCCATGCAGATCCACCACATCGCGGCTGCCGGCCTTCTGGTGCAGGCGGTCGACGTTCTGGGTGACCAGGCGGCTGACCTTGCCGTGTTCCTCCAGCCTTGCCAGCGCCCGGTGCGTGGCATTGGGCTTGGCCATCCCGAAGTAGCGCCAGCCCACCAGGCTTCGCGCCCAGTAGCGGCGCCGCGTGGTGTCGTTGCCGGTGAAGGCCTGGAAAGTCACCGGCGGCTTGCGTTTCCAGGCACCGTCCGCGTCACGGTAATCAGGAATGCCCGAATCGGTGCTGCAGCCCGCGCCGGTAAGAACCAGCAAGCGCGGATGGCGGTCGATGAAGGCTTCGAGGTGGGCGATAGGGTGGGTCACGGCTTCAGCATAAATAGGCCTTGACCCGGCAGCTATCAAGGCTTGTGGCGCATCCGGCCATCCTTGAACATCTCCGCCGCCCCCTGGTAGGCCGCGATGGCGTTCGTCACGTCCTCCTGGTTCACCGCCTGCACGGCCGTGGCTTCACCCGTGCGGAAGTCCGGATTGACCTGTTCCACGCTTTGCTGGGTGGAGAGCACGGTCATCCGGTCGCCGTGGATATAACCCAGCTTCTGGTAGGTAGAAGGAAACGCCCGCTCGCGGCCAGGCTCCAGCGCCATCAGGTCGTAGCCGAAGAAGTGGCTGGTGTAGCTGAAGTTGAGCAGGCCCAGCAAGGTGGGGCCGATGTCGATCTGCGACATCAGGCGGTCTTCGTGGCGCGGCGTGATCCACTTCGGCGCGTAGATCAACAGCGGGATGTGGTAGCGGTTCACCGGGATCGAGCTCTTGCCCGCGCTGGCGGCGCAATGGTCGGCGGTGATCACGAACACCGTGTCGTCGAAATAGGGCTTGGCGCGCGCACGCTTGATGAAATCGGCGATGGCCCAGTCGTTGTAGCGAAGCGCGCCGGTGCGCGTGCCCTGCTTGCCCTGCACGCGCCCTTCGGGATAGGTGAAGGGCCGATGGTTCGACGTGGTCATGATGTGCAGGAAGAACGGCTTGCCGTCGGCCTGCGCCTTGTCCATCTGCTGCAATGCCAGGGTGTAGAGGTCTTCGTCGGCGACGCCCCAGACATTCTCGCTGTGGATGGGGATGTCCTTGCCGATCGCCGTGCGGTCGGCCACGCCGTAGCCGTTGTTGGCGAAGAAGTAGTTCATGTTGTCGAAGTAGCCGTAGCCACCGTAGACGAACTTCGACTCATAGCCGCGCTCGTTGAAGATGTCGGCGAGCGAATGCAGGTTCTCGTTGCCTTTCTGCTTCACCAGCGAATCGCCCGGCGTTGGCGGCACGCTAAGGGTGAGCGCCTCAAGGCCGCGCACCGTGCGCGTGCCATTGGCATACAGGTTGGTGAAGAACAGGCTTTGCGACGAGAGAGCGTCGAGGTTGGGCGAGACGTCCCTCGTACCACCAAGCGACCGCAGGTATTCGCCCGAAAGGCTCTCCACGCTGATCAGCACCACGTTGAGGTGCTTCTCAGGACCTTCGTGGGTGATCTTGCGGGTGATGTCGTTCGGATCGTTCGACACGAACTCAGCGTCGGGTGTCTTCAGCTGCTGGCGCAGGGTGGCGGCGACCTCGGCATCGGGCAAGGTCTTGTAGAAGTGCGGGTAGTCCAGCCGGCTGTTGCGGAAGGCGGCGACGAACTCGTAGATGCCGTCGCCTGACAGGGCATCGACATAGGCGTTGCCGGACGTGTTCTTTGCCACGGAGGTCACGCCAAAAGACACCGCCACGGTGACAACGAGCCACGCCAGTACCACCAGGGTCCGCGCCCCGAAACGGCTGCCGTCGTCGCGCGGGGCGAGCACCCGGCGCGTAAGCCACACCACCACCAGCGCCACGATCGCCAGCTCCGTCATCCAGCGGACCACCGGGTACGACTCGCGGATGTTGCCCACCACCTCGGTGGTATAGATGAGGTAGTCCACGGCGATGAAATTGAAGCGCGTGGCGAATTCGCCCCAGAACGTCCATTCGGACAGGGCGATGAACATCAGCGTGTAAAGCCACGCGAAGCTGAAGACGAGGGTGAGCCAGCGCTGCACCGTCGACAGGTACACCCGTTGCGGCACCAGCCACAGATAAAGCAGCACCGGCCACGCCAGGTACAGGAAGACGATGAGGTCGTAGCCAAGGCCCAGGCCGAACACCCGGGGCCAGGATCCTGCCGACACGTCGGCGCGCGCGGCCACCAGCAGCACGATGCGGATAACCAGCTGGATCAGCACGAAACACACGCCCAGCCAGACCAGCGGGCGAAAGCGCTGCCAGAGCGCCCGGCGATTATCTTCAGACACTTTGGCAAGCTCCATGGGCATGTGCCCGGATAATCTACGGAATTTTAGGAAGCGGCGCTTTGTTTTTCCTTTCGATAGTAGAGGCTGACCGACCCCGGGATGGGCATTATTTGAGCTTGCTTCGCTGGCAGGACGAGGAGCCAAGGCGCAAGATTGTTCCTGCCGATCTGATGCGGCCCACCTAAAAACGCCCGATCGGGGGACAAAAGATGGATATCCGGATCATCGTGGCCGATGACCACCCCGTCATCCTGGCGGGTATCAGTGTTGCCATTCGCCAGGCCGGGGTGGGGCAGGTGGTGGGCGAGGCCACCACCCCGCAGGGCCTGCTCGACCTGCTGGCGAGTACACCCTGCGACGTGCTGGTGACCGACTACCGCATGCCCGGGGAGGGCCATCGCGATGGCCTGGGCTTGATCGACGATATCCGGTCAGGGTGGCCGGATTTACCCGTCGTGGTGGTCACTGCGGTGATGAATGCCGCCCTTTACCGGGAAATGATCGACGCCGGCGCCACGGGCCTGGTCGACAAGACCAGCGACGTCAATGAGATTCCGCAAGCGATCCTTGCCGCCCACCGAGGGGATCGTTACCTCAGCAAGAACGTCGACGCACTGGCAGGCAGGCGGCGGTCCCTGGACATCCGGGTAGCCACGCTCGAGGACCTCTCCCCGCGGGAGCTGCAGATCCTGAAACTCTTCAGCGAAGGCATGAGCGTTACCGAAATCGCCCGCTCCACCTCCCGGGGGATGTCCACGGTGAGCCAGCAGAAGACCAGTGCGATGCGCAAACTGGGGCTCACCAGCGACGCCCAGATCTTCGATTACGTGCGTTCCAGGCGCTCAGATTGAGAAAAATTCCAACCCCGGGGTAATTACTTAAGTATTTGAATTTAAGAAGAAAATTCGGGTCGGCGAGATGTTCTCGCCGGCCCGTTTTCGTACCCGGGGGAATTTGAGCTTTCTTCCATGGGTCCAGATGCGCCCGTCGGAGAGGATGCGTTCGCCGACAGGGTCTTTGCCCTGCCGGACGCCTTCGCAAGTACATGGGATCAAGCGGCTCGAGGGACTCGAACCCGCCCATGCGCACCCCCGGCGTCTAGGACGGACTCCCCCTTGTGAATTGCCAGTGCGCCGTGCAGCGCACGACATTCATCGCAATCGGGAATAACCATCATGAATACCATCTATCGCATCGTCTGGAACGTGACCCTGGGTAAGTGGGTCGTTGCCTCTGAACTGGCCAAGGGCCGCAAGAAGAAATCCTCCCTGAAGACCGCCATGCTTTCGCTCGCCGTGATCGGTGCGATGGCAGGCATCGGCGCGTCCAGCGTGTACGCCGCCGACGTCACCGCGCCCTCGTCTGTGGTTGGCGAAGATCCGCATGAAACGGCTTCCAACGAACTGGTGATGACGCCATTCTTCGTCGGCGGTGCCGCCGACGACAAGGGCAACGCGACCAATACCGCCATTGGGCAGGGCGCGAGCGCTGGCATCAGCTCGACCAGCGATACGAAATCCACCGCCGTGGGTAGCGGCGCCCAGGCCACGACGTTCTATGCCACGGCCGTGGGCGGCGACAGCTACGCTGCAACGCAGAATTCCGTGGCGATCGGCAACGGTGCCCGAGCGGGTATTGATACTGCCAACGTGGTCGCCGGCCTCGCCCAGACGGCGATCGGCTCCGGGGCTTCCGCGACGGGTGCGAGCGGTGCGACGGCGATCGGCTGGGGCGCGAAGGCCACTTCGGTTGTGAAAGATGAGTGGAGCGCCACGGCGGTGGGCACCCATGCGGTGGCGGACGGCGACGGCGCGGCGGCATTGGGCGACTCGGCCAATGCCACTGGCGACCGGACCGCGGCATTCGGGCGTGGCGCCAAGGCCACCCAGAACGATGCCACGGCGTTCGGTGCCGGCACCTCGGTCGTGGCCGCGGGTGGCACGGCGATCGGCAGCGGCGCGCAGGTTGCCGCGACAGCCAGCAGTGCCGTAGCGATCGGCAACGGAAGCAGCGCCAATCGCGCCAATACGGTATCGGTGGGCACGACGGCGGCCGGCGGGCAGCGCCAGGTCGTCAATGTTGCCGCTGGTACGCAAAACACCGATGCGGTGAACGTGAGCCAGCTCAACAGTACGGCTAAGAGCGTGGCCGATGCCCTGGGCGGCAGCGCCTCGGTCAATCCGGACGGCACCGTCAAGGCGCCAAGCTACACCTTGGCGGACCTCGCCAACGGCGGCAACAAGACGGTGAACAACGTCGGCGATGCACTGGGCCAGCTGAACTCGAACGTGACCAATGTCGATGCTCGCGTGACCGCGGCGACCCGTTATTTCAAGGCCAATGGCAAGAACGACGGCACGGACGATGCCAGCGCCGCGGGCGCCAATGCCATTGCGATCGGCAGCAATGCCAAGGCCCTGAAGACACTCAGTGCGGGCGCCATTGCCATCGGCAACAACGCCGTGGCCGAATCCGGCACTTCCGCGAACCTGCAGAGCAGTATCGCGATGGGCGTCAAGGCCGCGTCCTACAACGCCGGCGCCGTCGCCATCGGCGAAGATGCGCGAGCGGGTGTCGACAAGGATGGTAACAAGAGCAACGCTAATTTTGGCGTGTCGATCGGCACGGGTACCCGTAGCGCCAATGGCGCCTCGGCGGTCGGCTATCTGGCGAGCGCCGCCGGTGGCTCGTCGGTTGCTTTCGGTATTCGTGCGGACGTAGGCGCCAACGCATCGTCCGGCATCGCCTTGGGGAACCAGTCCACGGTAACCGCCGGTGACGGGCGCACCGCGAACGGCAGCATGGCGCTGGGTAATGGCGCGGCCGTATCGACGACGGGTGCTACCGGCACGGGCAATGCGGACAACAGCCTGGCCATCGGTACCGGGGCGAAGGTTACGGCCTCGAGTGCACAGCATGCCAATAATAGTATCGCCATCGGTAACGGCGCTAAGGTGACCTCTTCGACTACCGTCGAAGCCAGCAACAGCATCGCGCTCGGTAATGGCGCCAGCGCAACTGCTTCCAATGCGGTTGCCTTGGGTGCGGGCTCAACTGCGACCACGGCCAATACGGTGTCAGTGGGTAACGCCACAACGCAGCGCAAGATCATCAACCTGGCCGCTGGCACCGCCGATACCGATGGGGTGAATGTTTCCCAGCTCAAGGGCACGGCGCAAAGCGTCGCCGGCTCGCTGGGTGGTGGTTCGACCGTCAAAGCGGACGGCACGATCAACCGGCCGAGCTACACCGTGGCCGACCTGGGCAAGGGTGGCAACAAGACGGTGGACAACGTGGGCGACGCCCTGGGTCAGCTCAATGCCAATACGACCCAGCTCGACGGCCGCGTCACCAAGAACGAGGGCGACATTGTGACCATCGGCGACCGCGTGACCAAGACCGAAGGCGATATCGTCACTGTCGGCAAGCGCGTGACCAAGAACGAAGGCGACATCGTTACCATCGGCGACCGCGTGACCAGCACCGAAACCAACATTACCAACCTCGACGGCCGCGTTACGACGAACGAAGGCGACATCGTCGATATCCGCAAGCAGCTGGGCAGCGGTTCGATCGGCCTGGTGCAACAGGATGCGACCAGCCGCGACATCACGGTGGCCGCGGGTACGGATGGCGGCCGGGTGAATTTCGCCGGCACGGACGGCGCTCGCAAGCTGGCGGGTGTGGCCGCGGGTGAACTGTCGGCGACGAGTGCTGAGGCGGTGAACGGTTCGCAGCTGTTCGCAACCAATGAGCGCGTGACCAAGAACGAAGGCGACATCGTCACCATCGGCGACCGCGTGACCAAGAACGAAGGCGATATCGTCACCATCGGCAGCCGCGTGACCAAGAACGAAGGCGACATCGTTACCATCGGCGACCGCGTGACCAGCACCGAAACCAACGTTACCAACCTCGACGGCCGCGTGACGACGAACGAAGGCGACATCGTCGATATCCGCAAGCAGCTGGGCAGCGGCTCGATCGGCCTGGTGCAGCAGGATGAGACCAGCCGCGATATCACGGTGGCTGCGGGTACGGACGGCGGGCGGGTGAATTTCGCCGGCACGGACGGCGCTCGCAAGCTGGCGGGTGTGGCCGCGGGTGAACTGTCGGCGACGAGTGCGGAGGCGGTGAATGGTTCGCAGCTGTTCGCGACCAATGAGCGCGTCACGAAGAGCGAGGGCGATATTGTCAATCTCGATGGCCGTGTCACCAAGAACGAAGGCGACATCATCGACCTGGGCGACCGCATCAACAACGGTTCGGTGGGCTTGGTCCAGCAGGCCGGTGCGAATGCGAGCGTGACGGTGGCGGCGGCGAGCGGCGGTACGGTCGTTGACTTCACCGGCACCGACGGCACGCGTCAGCTCAAGGGCGTGTCTGAGGGTTCGGACGACACCGATGCGGTGAACGTCGGGCAGCTGAAGAAGGCCGGCCTCGTCGGCGGCGACGGCAGCACGCTTGACGCCGTGGTCTACGACGCCGGCTCCAACCGTGGCTCGGTGACCTTCGGTGGCCTGGGCGGCACGAAGCTGACCAACGTCATGGCGGGTCTTGTGTCCTCCACCAGCACCGATGCCGTCAACGGCAGCCAGTTGTGGATCCTGCAGGACCAGGTAAACCAGCTGGGTGATAGCGTGACCAACATGTCGATCAATATCCAGAACAACGCTGCTCCCGGCAACGGTCCAGCCATGCCGTCCCCCGTACCGGCGCCCGGCAATGGCGAGGGTGGTCGTGACCCGGCCTTCGCCGCCAACGGTGACGGTGGCCCAGCTTCTGCCACCGGCAAGGACAGCGTTGCCGCGGGTACCGGCGCCTCGGCCACGGCCGACAATTCGGTGGCCATCGGTGCCGGGTCCGTGGCTGATCGCGCCGACACGGTGTCGGTGGGCTCGGCAGGCCATGAGCGCGTGGTGAGCAACGTTGCGGCCGGTTCGCAGCGTACCGACGCCGCCAACTGGGGCCAGGTGCAGGATGCGCTGGCGACGGCCAACCGTTACACCGACGATCGCTTCGACGGCGTGAACCGCCGGATCGGCGAGGTGCAGCGCCAGGCCAACCGTGGCATCGCCGCTTCCGCGGCCTTGATCAACGTCACGCCGTACATGCCCGGCAAGACGGTGCTCAACGCTGGTGTCGCGAACTATCGCGGTGAGTCCGCCCTGGGCGTGGGCGTGTCGCGCTGGAACGATACCGGTCGGGTGAACTTCAACGCGGGCATGTCGGCCGCGGCTGGTGATTCGCCGATCTTCCGCATGGGCGTGGGTGTCGTCCTGGGAGACTGATCGGCTACGGGTAAGTCACCGCGGCAGGGACGCCGCGGCCCAACGGACTGGAAGCGGTGACGGATCACCACAGCGGGCGCCTTCGGGCGCCCGTTTTTTTCACGGGGAGTTACGCCAACTGCTCATAGCATCGAAGGTGAATCCCCCGTCACAGGTAGTCATGCCACGCATCCCCCCACGTAGCGGCGTTGCATTCCCGATGAAGGCCGGCCAACGGCTGGTAGTCACTGATCCCTTTGGCGAGCAGGTGGCGGACCTGGTTGCCTTCAACCTGGACGATCCCCGGGAAGTCATTTCCTCGGGCCGGAGCATCGACTATGCGGGGAAAATCTATCTTTCCACTGGGGACGAGCTCTATTCCAACCGCAGCCGGGCCATGTTCCGTATCGGCGAGGACCACGTCGGGCGGCACGATTTCCTCTTGACGCCATGCTCGGCGGAGATGTTCCGCAAGCTCTACGGCGATAGCGAACCGCACCGCGGATGTTTCGGCAACCTTGCCGCGGCCCTGGCGCCCTATGGCATCAGTGGCGATCAGATCCCGGTGGCCTTCAACGTGTTCATGAACGTCCCGGTGCATGCCGATGGCAGCATCACGGTGGAACCACCGCTTAGCCGCGCCGGCGACTGCACCGTGTTCGAGGCACGGATGGACCTTATCGTCGGGCTCACCGCCTGTTCGGCCGGGCAGTCGAACAACTTCGCCTACAAGCCAATCGACTACCTGGTGCACAACGATGACTGAGCTTGGCCGACGCCTTGCACGGCCACTGGCGGCAGCCCCGCGAATTGGCCGCTTCGAGCGACTGCCCAAATGGCTGAACCTGGTGCCGATGGTGGCGCAGTGGTGCTGGCTGGGCATCGGGTATCGAAGCCTGACATTGCCATCGGCGCTCAACCCTGGCATCACTGCCGGTGGCTTGGTCGGTGAAGGCAAGTCCGAATATTTCCGTGCGATGGGGCCGCTGGCGAAGGCCGCAACGGCACCGTACATCAGCTGCAAGAAGTTCGCCGAGTGCGATGTCCAGGGCCTTGCGGCCGGGCTCCGTGACGCGGGCCTGGCCTACCCGGTGGTCGCCAAGCCCGAGATCGGCTGGTGCGGATTTGGCGTGCGACGCATCGATGACGATGCGGGGCTTGCCGATTACCTGGATCGTTTTCCCGAAGGCGAGGATTTCATCCTGCAACGGTACCTGGACGAACCTGGCGAAGCCGGGCTGTTCTATACGCGCGAACCCGGGCAATCGCATGGCGAACTCTTCGCTATCCTGTTGCGTGCATTTCCCAGTGTGGTCGGTAACGGTGTCGACGATATCGGCACCCTGGCGTGGCGCGATATCCGCGCGCGGCGTGGCATGCACGATTCGCATCACGCCTCGTCGTTCGATCCACGATACATTCCCGCAAAGGGTGAACAGGTGCGCGTGGCGACTGTTGCCTCCACGCGGGTAGGTGGCGGTTACGAAGACGGTGCGCGGTTTCGCACGGCGGCACTGGCCGAGAAAGTCGACGAGATCGCCCGGGACATGGGTGATTTCCACGTGGGACGTTTCGATGTCCGATATGCCACGCCAGCGGCGCTGGCCGCGGGGGAATTCACCATCATGGAAGTCAACGGTGCAGGTTCCGAGGCCGTGCATGCGTGGGATCCACGCTATGGCATCAGCGACGTCTACCGCATCGTCTTCGCCAAGCAACGGATGCTTTTCCGGCTCGCTGCCATGGCCCGAGCCCGTGGCAACGCCCCGGTAAGCGGATGGAGGCTCGCGTCGTTGTTCCTTCGCCAAAGACGCCTGTTGCGGACCTATCCGCCGTCGAACTAGCCGTTGCTTGCCTTATGCTTCGCCCGGCGCCGGCTGGTTGGCCAGGCGCTTGCGCAGGAAGTATTGCCAGCTGAACACCATCACCGCCGCAGTGCACGGAAGCAGGTTGTAGATCAGGCGGTAGAGCACCAGCGCGGCCAGCACTTCCTCGCCCGGTACCGAGGGCAGGGCGGCGAGCACGGTAGCCTCGAACACGCCAAGGCCACCGGGCGAATGACTGACGATGCCGATCAGCACGCCGATCACCAGCACCGGCACCAGGCCGGTGAAACTGGGCACCGCGCCCTTAGGCAGCAGGATGTAGAAGGCGATCGCCGCGGCCGTGGCTTCGATAAGCCCCAACACCAGCTGTTGTGCAAGCCAGGCGCGGCGGATGCGGGGTACCGTGACGTTACGGAACGGCTTCTTGCCGCTAGCCGCGGGCAGCCACCAGATGGTGGCCAGCAGGGCAATAGCGATGATCGCGCCGGCCACACGGTGGGTCCAGGGATCTTCCGGCGCGATGATCATGGTGATCGCAAGCAGGCCACCGGAACCGAGGCCCACACTGATCCCGACCAGGGTGACGATGCTGCCGATGTCGATCGCATTGAGTCCGCGTGCCTTATAGGCCCGGTAGCGCACGGCACCGCCGGTGAATGCATGGAAGCCCAGCGTGTTCGACAGCGCATGGGCCATCCAGCCCACCGAGAGCGACTGGCCTGGCGGGATGCGTCCGGGAACCACCGCCTGCGTGGCGTAGCGCTCGTACAGCGCCAGCACGGTGAAGCTCGCCACCGTGGCGCCCAGCGCGATCAGCATGCTCGACCACGAGGTATCGGCGAAGGACTTATGCAGGCTCGCCCAGGACATGGTCCTGGACAGGTGCACCAGGGTACCTATGGCCAGCGCCAGTAGTGCCAGCGCCAGGCCCACCTGTATCCACGTCCTTCCCTTCATCGACTCGCCATGATCGCCGCGATACGGCGGTGGCGGCCATTGTGGCTCAAGCAGCGTCGGGAAGGGGCAGCCCCCACGCATAGGAATCCATCGCCAGCACGCCGTAGGTCATGCCGCCGGGAAGCAGCTGCGCCTGTTCGCCTTCGGTGGCTGCACCGGCGGCCACCATGAGTGGCAGGAAATGTTCCTCGGTGGGATGTGCACGCTCGGCGGACGGCGCATGCACGCGGTAATGCAGCAGCGCATCGGTGTCGCCGCCCAGTACTGCCCGGGTCGTCCAGTTGGCAAATGCCTGCGCATAGGGCGCTTCCTTGCCGCCGTGGAATACCTCATAGAGGTTGTGGGTGAGGCTTCCCGAACCCACGATCGCCACGCCCTGCGCCCGCAGCGGCGCCAGTGCGCGGCCCATGCGCAAGGCTGCTGCGGTATCGAAGTCGCGCGGCATGGACACCTGGAACACCGGCGTGTTCGCCTCGGGCAACAGATACCGCAGTGGCACCCATGCGCCATGGTCAAGCCCGCGCCCGGCATCGGGCTCGGCGGCGAAACCGGCCGATTCGAGCAACTGCACGGCATGCGCGGCCCAATCGGGTGCGCCCGGCGCCCGATAGCTCAGCTGGTAAAGCGGTTCGGGAAACCCGCCGAAATCGTGGATCGTGTCGGGTGCGGGTGTTGTGGCTACGCGCACACCGCGCGTCGTCCAGTGTGGCGAGACGATAAGTACCGCCTTCACCGTTCCCATGCGCCGTCCTGCCGCTGTCAGTACCGGGCCAAGCTGGCCAGGTTGAAGGGCAAAGGTGGGCGCTCCGTGGGAAATGAATAGGGCGGGGGCAGTAGGGGAAGCGTTGGTGTCCATGCACCCAATGTAGGTTGCCCGAGCGTGGATGGAAACGTTCGCCGCGCGCACGCATTGTTTCCCCTGGCGTTACGATCTCAGGTGCCGCGGATCACCAGTTCAACAGGCAGGCTCTCCGATTCGGCGTCTTCGTGGCCAATCAGGCCCAGCACCTTGCGAGCGAGCAGTGTGCCGCCGAGCTGCCAGTCCTGGCGCACGGTGGACAGGGCCGGGAGGAACGTGGCGCCCGCGGGCATATCGTCGTAGCCCACCACCGAAACATCGCGGGGAACGGACTTGCCCAGTTCGACGGCGGCGCGGATGGCACCCATCGCCAGCAAGTCGTTGCAGGCGAAGATGGCGTCGAAGGCCACGCCGCGTGCATGCAACGCCTGGACGGCCTCGGCACCTGATTCGGGAGTGAATTCGTCCCGCTTAAGTAGCAATGGCTTGATGCCGCGTGCGGCCAGTGTGTCGACGAAACCGTTGAGGCGGTCGAAGATTTCCGGATGGCTGGGATTGCCGATGAAGATCGGTTGCCGCCTTCCCAGGGCGAAGAAATGTTCCGCCACGCGCGCGCCGCCGCCGCGGTTGTCGCTGCCGATGGTGACGTGGGAACCGGCCACCGACGTGGCGCCCCATACCGCCATAGGCAACCCCAGGCGGTCGAAGCGGCGTACCGCTTCCTGGTTCGCGCCCTGGCCGAGCAGGATCAGGCCGTCGGCTGCCTGCACCGCCGCTACCGTGGCACCCTGGCGCGTAGTCAACAGCACGCTGTAGCCGGCGGCGGTGAGCTCCTGCGAGATGCCGCCGAGCAGGGCAAGCGGGTAGGGATCGAACATGCCGCGTTGCGCCGTGGGCTTCATCTCTACGATCACGGCAACGGTATGGCTGCGGCGCAGCCGCAGGTTGCGCGCATTGACGTTCAGTTTGTAGCCATGCTCGCGGGCAATCGACTGGATGCGATCACGGGTCTGGGCATTGACCAGAGGGCTGTCGCCCAGGGCGCGGGAAACGGTGATCTTCGACACGCCCGACAGGCGTGCGAGGTCTGCCATGGTAGGGCTGGACGGCAGCACGCGACCTGCAGTGGCTTTAGTCGTCCGGCTCAACGGCTTGGGTTCCCTGTGTGCTGTCGCAACCATGGCGTCCGCATGGTTGCCTGGCCGCGGCCATGGTGCCTTATCGGCGCCGGGAATTCAGCCAACCTGTAATTGTGCACTGCAATATGTAACGACGGTGTGACGCTACCGTGAAGTTACTTCGTTCGGACGGCTTGATATCGATAACAATCGCTGGCACAGTTCGCTCGCCTGTGGCGGGATGCAATCGTTTACGGGTAATGATATCGATAACAACCGACGTGCCGGGAATCCGTTAACGTGCCGATCAGCGCCACCGCTCCCTTGGCAGAAATTCCCAGCGCAGGGAAATGCGATCCCTGGGTGCTGCGCCGCCAGGGCACCGACCCTTCCGCCTTCGCCCAGGAAGAAAGCCTCTTCGCCGTAGCCAATGGCGCGCTGGGTGTGCGAGGCGGCTTGGAGGAAGGCGGCAACCACAGCCAACGCAGTTTCATCGCTGGCATTTGGGAACGTTCGCCGATCCACTACCACGAGAGGTTTTCCGGCTTTGCCCGGCATACCGATACCCGCGTGCCGGTGGCCGACGGCACCGCTATCCGCCTGCGACTGGGCGATACGCTTGTAGACCTGGCGCAGGGCCAGTGGCTGGACTTTACCCGTGAACTGGATATGCGCCGCGGCGTCTTCCGGCGGACCCTGCGCTGGCGCAGTGCGTCGGGGCAGACGCTGGACATCATCGCCGAGCGCCTTGCCGCGCTGGACGAGCCGGGCCTGCTGGCGATGCGCTACCAGGTGATCTCGGTGGACTACCAAGGCCCCATCACGCTGGAATCGTCCATCGACGCGGGCAAGGCTCCGGTGGAGCAGGGCGACGACCCGCGCATCGGCGCACAGATTGAAGGTGGCTTGCACCTGGTCGACGCCCATGCCGACGAACGATCGGCCTGGGTGATGCAGCGGACCACCCATAGCGACATTTCCCTGGTGTGCGCGCAACGCCACCGCGTGATCGAGGGCGACCTTGCCATCGGCGCCTGCAAGAGCACGCCGCGCGGCGTGGTGCAGGTGTTCAGCGGCACGCTGGCTCCCGGGCAGGGCGTGTCGATCGAGAAAAATGTCGGCTATGCATGGACCGATCCGGGCCATGGAAGTGCAGCGGAACGTTTGCATGCGTTGGCCGAAGCGGTACTGGACCGCGCCGGCGCGATGGGTTTCCCGGCGTTGCTGGTGCAGCAGACCGGTACATTGGAACGCTTCTGGAATGAAGTTGACCTTGGCTGCGACGACGCCCTGGTGGAACAGTCCCTGCGCTTCAACCTGTTCCATCTTTATCAGTCGTCCGGGCGCGACAGCAGCGGCAGCACCGCTGCCAAGGGCCTCACCGGCGAAGGTTACGAGGGGCATTATTTCTGGGACACCGAGGTCTTCATGCTGCCCGCGCTGGCGCCGGTGGCGCCGGAGATTGCACGCAACATGCTGGCGTACCGCTATCGCACGCTTGATCGTGCCCGTGCCCATGCCCGTGAGATGGACCACGCAAGCGGCGCGCTGTACGCCTGGCGCACGATCAGCGGCGATGAGTGTTCGTCTTACTTTCCCTCAGGTTCGGCGCAGTACCACATCAATGCCGCCGTGGCCTGGGCGGTTCGCCACTACTGGGATGTCAGCGGCGACGACGGCTTCATGCTGGACGAGGGCGCCGAGATACTCTTCGAGACCGCGCGAGTGTGGCGCGACGTAGGTCACTTCAGCGACCGCCACGATGGCGCGTTCTGCATCCACGAAGTGACCGGCCCGGATGAATATTCGGCGCTGGTGAACAACAATTTCTATACCAACCGCATGGCGCAGCGGCATCTTGCCGATGCGGCCGGCACGGCGCGCTGGATGGCCCAGGCGCATCCGGAACGGTTCGACGCGCTCGCCGCGCGCCTGTGCCTGACCGATTTCGAAGTGGCGCAGTGGCGGCAGGCGGCAGCGATGATGTACCTGCCCACGGATGCGGCACTGGATATCTATCCGCAGGACGATGGTTTCCTCGACAAGCCGCGGCTGCCAGCGAACTTCCAGGATCACACCAACAAGCAACCGTTGCTGTTGCGCCTGCATCCTTTGACCATCTACCGCTACCAGGTGTGCAAGCAGGCTGATGCGCTGTTGGCGCTGATGCTTGCCGGTGAGCACGTGGGCGTGGCGGCCAAGCGGCGCAACTTCGACTATTACGAAGGCGTCACCGTGCACGACTCGACGCTTTCGGCGTCGACATTCGCCGTGATGGCTGCGGAAGTTGGCCATGCCGACAAGGCCTACGACTATTTCCTGGACACGCTGCGCGTGGATCTGGACGACCTGCATGGCAATGCAGCGCACGGCGTGCACATGGCGGCCATGGCCGGCAGCCAACTGGCGTTGACCTGGGGCTTCGGTGGGCTGCGCGTGCGCCATGGCAAGCCGTGGTTGGCGCCGCAATTGCCCAAGGCATGGAATTACTACCGGTTCGGCCTGCATTGGCAGGGCTGCCACCTGCGCGTTGAAGTGGACGCCACGGGCGTGCTGTATACCCTCACTCGCGGCGAGCATCTTGCCTTCGCCCATGGCGGCGTACCGCAGACCCTCCAGGCCGGGCAATCCGTACGCCTTGCACTGCCGGCGTTGCCGGCACCGGCGCCGGCATTGGCCCGGCCGCTGAAGGCGGTGATCTTCGACCTGGACGGCGTGATCGCCGACACCGCCGTGGTGCACGATGCGGCGTGGAAGCGCCTTGCCGGCGAGATCGGCGTGTCCTTCGGCGAAGGCATGGGCGAAAGGCTCAAGGGCGTCGACCGCATGGGATCGCTCGACATCCTGCTGGAGAACGCCGGCCGTGCCTTCAGCATGGAAGAAAAATTCGCACTCGCCGAACGCAAGAACGACTACTACAAGGCCCAGGTGCAGGTGATGGGCCCGCATGACCTGCTTCCCGGTGCGCGGCAGGCGATCGAAGCGGCGCGGCGCCAGGGGCTGAAGGTGGGCCTTGCGTCAGCCAGCCGCAATGCGCCGTTGTTGCTGGACCGCCTGGGCATTGCCAAGCTGTTCGACCATGTCGTGGATGCCGGGCTGATCGGCCATTCGAAGCCCCATCCGGAAATATTCCTTAGCGCGGCAAACGCCCTTGGCGTGGACCCGCAAGAGTGTCTCGGCGTGGAGGACGCCGCGGCTGGCATCGCCAGCATTCTCGCCGCAGGGATGGCGGCAGTGGGCATCGGCCAGCCCCATGTACTGGCTGACGCCCACGTGGTGCTGTCGAGCGTCGCCGAACTCGACTTGAGTTTCATCAAACATATCAGGCGGGAAGAGAGCGCAACGTCGGCATCGCCGGCGATATAGCGCATTAGTAGTTAACCCTGGGGAGGATAGACCGTGAAATCGCAAACCAAACTGACCCGCCTCGTGTTGTCGGCAGCTATTGCCGCGACCCTGGCTTCCGGCGCCGTCATGGCGCAAGACACCAACGCAGCCAACCAGCCGCCCGTTCCGGCTCCGGCTTCCCAGCCTGTGCCGCCGCCTCCTGCCCCAGCCAATGCGGCGCAGGCCAAGCAGCTGGACCAGGTGGTCGTGACCGGTAACGCCGCCAATGGCGGCTTGAAGAAGATCGATACCAGCTACAACATCACCGTGGCCAATGAAGAGGCCATCAGGCTGGCCAACCCGAAGAGCACGGCGGATCTGTTGAAGATATCCCCGGGCCTGTGGCCGGAATCCACCGGCGGCCAGACTGGCGCCAACATCGAAATCGCCGGCTTCCCCGGCGGTGGCGACGCGCCGTTCAACACAGTGCAGATGATGGGTTCGCCACTGTACGGCTTCCCCACCTTGAGCTTCTTCGAGCAGACCTCGATTTTCCGTCTGGACGATACTGTCCAGCGCGTGGAAATCATCCAGGGCGGCCCGGGCGTGGTGTTTGCCGACGGCCAGATGGGCGCGTCGGAAAACTTCATCCTGAAAACCGGTACCGACCAGCCATCGGGCAGCATCGGCGTGACCTACGGCAATGAAGGCCTGTGGCGCGCTGACGGCTTCTATGGCTTCAAGGTGGCCGACCGCTGGTATGGCAGCATTGGCGGCTTCTACCGCAAGTCCGATGGCGTGCGCGACCCGCAGTTTGCCGCTGACAAGGGCGGTCAGCTTACCGCCACGCTGTCACACGACCTGGAAAACGGCACGCTCACCTTCTGGGCGCGCGCGCTCAACGACAAGAACCAGTTCATCACGCCGATCCCGCTGATCCAGGACGGCACCCATAACTTCCGTTCGTACCCAGGCTTCGATCCGCTTACCGACACGTACTACAGCAAGGACATCCAGCACGTAACGCTGCCTGGTTACCCCGGCGGAGGCACGCATGCCGACCTTGCCGATGGCCGCGGTGCGAAGGTGAACTTCGCCGGGCTTAACTTCGACAACGACCTTGGTGACGGCTGGAGCATCTCCGATAAATTCCTGGTGATGGGAGGCGATGTCGACACCAACGCCTTGTTCTCGGGCACCAACCCGGCATCGCTGGACGACAAGCTTTACAACCTGACAAGTAACTTCGGTGGATTCGGCCTTCCCGCTGGCTCCGCCACGGCAACCTACAAGAATGGCGCGGCTGTCGACCCGAACCAGAGTGTGATCAGCCAGGGCTGGTGGTACATCCACAAGCACCTGCGCAACATGAACAACGACTTCCGCATCAGCAAGGAGCTGTTCGAGGGCAATACGCTGACCGCAGGCCTTTACGTGTCCAAGTCGTGGGACGATGACAAGTGGAACCTGGGCAACAACATGCTCATGACAAACACGCCCAATGCCAAGCCGATCACGGTGAGCTACGTGGATGGTGGCGTGGTCAAGCAGCTGACCGACAACCAGGGCTTCCTGGACTACGGCAGCTTCAACATTACCGAGCAGGGTCGTTCGACCAACAAGGCGTTCTACCTGTCCGATTCCTGGCGCGTGGGACCCTGGCTGTTCGACTTGTCCGCCCGTACGGAAAACCAGGATGCGACGAACAAGGTCTGCAACCTGACCAACGTCAACCTGGACGGCAACAACAACACGCTGTACGACAACGCCGTGCCGGTATGCAATGGCACTTACTCCAAGCCGCACTACGACAAGACGCACACGTCATACACCGGTGGCGCCAACTACGAGATCGCTCCGAACATGAGCGTCTACATTCGTGCGAACAAGGGCTATCACTTCTCGGACTTCGACAACGGCATCCGCGGCCAGAGCCCGGTCGACAACTTCCCGCCGCTGCAGAAGCTTGAGAATTTCGAAGGTGGCTTCAAGTACCAGTCGGAGCTGTTCTTCCTCGACATGAGCGTGTATCACCGCTTGTTCAGCGGCCTGCTGTTCACCCCGACGGACGTCAACGGCACGCCGCTGACGGGCCAGCAGGCGGTGTACGGTTCGGATTCGAAGGGCGTGAACATCGCAGCGGCAGTCAGCCCGACCAAGGATTTCAAGGTCCAGGTCGTGGCCGCCTACCTCGACGGCAAGTACTCGCATTACGATGCCTGCATCCCGAACACCAACCTGGTGACGGGCCAGACCACCTGTACGTTCATCAACGGCGTGAAGCTGCAGCGCCAGCCGACCTTCCGCTACATCCTGACACCCAGCTATCACTTCCCGATGTCGTGGGGTGACATCACGGCGCAGGTGTCTTACACGCGCGTTGGCCCGCACACGCAGGACATTTCCGGCCTGCAGCAACTGGGTACCTACCACACCTTCGATTTCGCCATCGTGGCGAATATCCAGGATCACTGGCAGGTGCGCCTGCAGGGCACGAACATCACCAACGAACTGGGCCTGACCGAGAGCAACTCGCGTATCTTCGGTACGGCCGCCGGTTCCGACGGTGTGATCCTTGCCCGGCCGCTGGAAGGCCGCGAGATCAACGCGCAGGTGAAGTACCTGTTCTGATCATGCGGTGAAGTGCATTGCCCGGGCCGTCTCTGGAGACGGCCCGGGTTTTTTACGGGATGATGTCCGTCAGTCACGTTTCGCCACTTCAAGTCGAGGCGCCATGAGTCGCATCCGCATGTTCGTCGCCCTGGCGCTCATCTACATGGTCTTCGCCGTGCTGCTCAACAGTGTCGGCGTGGTGATCCTGCAATCAATCTCGAGCTTCGGCGTGGACAAGCCCGCGGCGAGCCTGCTTGAACTTTTCAAGGACCTGCCGATCGCGGTCACGTCCTTCCTGGTGGCCTCGATGCTGCCGGTGCTGGGATATCGGCGGGCGATGATGCTTTCCCTCGCGCTCGTGGCCGGTGGTTGCGTGCTGATGCCGCTGTTCCCGGGGTTTCATACCACCGAATTGATGTTCTGCTGCGTGGGTGTTTCCTTTGCATTGGCCAAGGTGGCGGTGTATTCGTCCATTGGCCTGTTGACCAAGGATCGCGCCGAACATACCCGCTTGACCAACACCATCGAAGGCCTGTTCATGGCCGGCGTGCTGCTGGGCGGCTGGCTGTTCAGTGGCTTCATCGACGACGCATCGCCGGCCAACCCGGTGTGGCTGAACGTGTACTGGGTGCTGGCGGCGATCTGCCTGCTGGTGGTGGCGCTGCTCGCCACCTCGCACCTGGACGAATCGGCAGCGCACGCGGATCCCTCGAAGGTCGTACGCGGCACGCCCATGGAAATGTTCCGGCTGGCCGGCAAGCCGCTGGTGTATGTGTTCCTGATCTCGGCGTTTTTCTACGTGCTGATCGAGCAAAGCTTCAGCACGTGGCTTCCCACTTTCAATAATGAAGTGCTGAAGCTTCCGCATGCGATGAGCATTCAGATGGCCAGCATCCTTGCAGGCGCCACGGCCGTCGGCCGCCTGGTGGCGGGGCAGGTGTTGCGCCGCGTCCACTGGCACCTGCTGCTGAACCTCTCGGTGGTCGGGATGGGCCTGCTGGTGCTGTTGGTGATGCCGCTGGCCCGCGGCGTGGTGATCGACAGCCATGTCGGCTGGT
Source organism: Pinirhizobacter soli (assembly GCF_015905305.1). Lineage (GTDB taxonomy): Bacteria > Pseudomonadota > Gammaproteobacteria > Xanthomonadales > Rhodanobacteraceae > Pinirhizobacter > Pinirhizobacter soli. The sequence goes on along the minus strand of NZ_JADZLQ010000001.1, from coordinate 418,011 downwards.
TGAGCGCGCCGATCGCCGCCTACCTTATTCCGCTGATCGGCGTGCTGATGGCGCCGATCTACCCGGTCATCAACTCAGTGGCGCTAAGTTCCCTGCCCAAGCATGCCCATGCATCGATGACGGGGCTCATCATTATTTTCTCGGCGCTGGGCGGCACGCTGGGTTCGCGTGTCACCGCCCTGGTTTTCGCGCATTTCAATGGCATCACCGCCTTCTATTTTTCGCTGGTGCCGATGAGTCTTGTCCTGGTAGCACTGCATTTCTTCAAGCGCGAGACAGAGCGCGTGGGTTCGACCGGGCCCGTGGCGGTTGGCCTGGGCGCCAAGTAGCGCCATGTCCGCGTCACCGGCCATGGTGCGGGCGCCAGGCCGGGTGGGTCCGCGACGCCGTGCAAGCACGCCCCGAGCCTTGCTGGCTCTCCTGGCATTCATCACCTTACCCGCGAAGGCGGACGACGCCTGCCGAGCCCTTGCCGGCGTAGCCCTTGCGCATGCCAAGGTCGAATCCGCCATGGTGCAGCCGGGCGCGGATTTCCCGGCCAAGGGAGATCGCCTGGCGGCGCATGCCGGCGCCCATTGCGCGGTCCGGGTGGTCAGCCACCCCACGGCCGATTCGGACATCCACTTCGAGCTCTGGCTGCCACCGGCGGACGCTTGGAACGGTAAGTACCTGCAAAAGGGCAGCGGTGGCTGGGGCGGCGAGGTGTACACCTACGCGCTGGTGACGCCGCTCAACCGCGGCTACGCCACAGCGGTCACGGACGACGGGCACGTGGCCGACGGCACGGCCGGATTCACCGTGGGACACCCGCAGAAGATCCGTGACTTCGGCTACCGGGCCATCCATGAAACTTCCGTACTTTCGCGCCGCCTGATCGCCGCCTATTACCGGCGCGCACAGAGCCAGGCGTATTTCGTGGGATGTTCCGATGGCGGGCGCGAGGCGTTGATGCAGGCGCAGCGCTTCCCCGGCGACTTCGATGGCATCGTGGCCGGTGCGCCGGCCGCACGTTGGAGCCGCCTGATGACGGCCTTCGTGGCCAACGCCAGGCGGCTCGACGATGCTCCGTTACCCGTGTCGAAGCTGGCGGCGATCCAGAAAGCATCGCTTGCCTCCTGTGATGCGCTTGATGGTATCCGCGACGGCATCGTGGATGATCCACGGCGCTGCCGTTTCGACCCCGCCAGCATCCAGTGCAAGGGTGGCGACAGCAACGATTGCCTGACTGCCGAACAGGTGGCGACGGTGCGCGCGCTTTACGCAGGCCCCATGGATCCGGTCACCGGGGCACGCATCCATCCCGGCCTGGAGCCCGGCATGGAAGACGATGGCGGAAGCTGGCGGCTGTGGATTCTCGGTGGCGAGCAACGCAAGTTCGGTTTCAGCAACTTCGCCGACCTGGTGTACCAGGGGCGCGGCTGGGGTCCGGCTGGCCGCGACATCCATCGTGACCTGGTGGCCGCGCAGGAACGCGAGGCACCGTACCTGGATGCGTTCGATCCGGACCTCAGGGCATTCCGGGCCCATGGCGGCAAGCTGTTGCTGTTCCACGGCTGGGGCGATGCCGCCGTGCCGCCGCGGGGCACGATCGAGTATGTCCAGGACGTCGGCAACTTCATGGGCCGCCATGGCGAGCCTGCGAACCTTGACGATTTCGCCCGCCTGTTCATGGTGCCTGGCATGGGCCATTGTTGGGGTGGCCCGGGTGCCACATCCTTCGGCAACGAGGAAGTTCCACCGCCGGGCTTGCCGCAGGATGCCGACCACGACATCGTGATGGCGCTGGATCGTTGGGTGACCGAAGGCAAGGCACCGGAACAGCTTGTCGCCACGCGAACGGCCGAAGCTGTCGATTCGCCTGCCCGGACGCGGCTCTTGTGCAAATATCCCCAAGTTGCCCGGAACGGGCGCTGTGTTGCTGCTGGAAATCCTCCATGAAACAACTATCGCGTCGCGCGTTCCTGCGCGGCGCCAGCTCGCTTGGCTTGCTGCCCCTGGTGCCCCGTGGCATCGCCCAACCGGCGTCGGTCCCGCTACCTCAAGTCGATGCCGCGGAAACCTTGCTCTGGTTTGCCCAGCCCGCTAGTCGGTGGATCGATGCCTTGCCCCTGGGCAATGGCCGCCTCGGTGCGATGGTCCATGGTGGCGTGGACGGCAACGCATGGGAAGAACACCTGGCATTGAACGAAGACACGCTCTGGTCAGGCTATCCGCGCGACGGCAATAACCCCGATGCCAGCGCTCATTTGCAACCCCTTCGCGATGCGGTGCTCAAGCAAGCGGACTACCATCTGGGCGATCACATCGCCAGGCAGATGCAGGGGCGTTTCGCCGAGGCGTACCAGCCCCTGGCGGATGTGCGCATCAGCATGCGGTCGGCGTCCGTGGTGTCGGGCTATCGGCGCGAGCTGGACCTTGACCGCGCCTGTGCCACGGTGCGCTATACCGCCGATGGCGTGGCCTACCGTCGTGATGTCTTTGTGTCCGCGCCCGACCAGGTGATCGTGGTGCGCCTGGGCGCCGACCGAGCCGGAAGCATCAATGCCACCGTTGCGCTGGATGCGGTGCTCAAGGGATCGACCGGTGTGTATGCCGACGGGCGCCTGCAGTTGACGGGCAAGGCGCCTTCGCACATCGGTGGCAATGGCCGTCCGGTCACGCCCGATCCCGTGGAGAAAAGCCAGGCCGTGGGCGAGGGCATGTTCTTCGCAGCGACTCTCAGGTTGCTGCACGAGGGCGGTACGCTGGCGGTTGCCGGGGGCAAACTGGTGGTGACTGGCGCCGATAGCGTAACGTTGGTGATCGGCGCCGCCACTGGATTCCGCGGTGCACGCAGCAAACCCGATACGCCGCTCAACCAGGTAGCGGCCAGGGCGTGGCATGCCGTGGGCGAAGCGTGCAAGCATTCGAAGGATGCGCTCGTCGATCGCCATGTCGCCGATCACCAGGCGCTATTCCGGCGCACTAGCTTGCGCCTGGGCAAGCTTGCGCCATCGACCGATCCCACCGACCGACGCCGCGCGGGGCTTGCCGACCGGCCTGATCCATCGCTGTTCGCGCTGTACTTCAACTACGGCCGCTACCTGCTTATCGCCAGTTCCAGGCCCGGGTCGCAACCGGCGAACCTCCAGGGGCTGTGGAACGACTTTGTGCGTGCGCCGTGGAACTCCAATTACACCACCAACATCAACCTGCAGATGAACTACTGGCCGGCGCATACCTGCGGCCTGGATGAATGCGCCACGCCACTGCACGATTTCATCGCCACGCTGGCCGATACCGGTCACATTGCTGCACGCGAAACCTATCAATTGCCCGGCTGGGCCAGCCACCACAACAGCGACATCTGGGCGGCGGCGAATCCCGTGGGGCAGGGCATCGGTGATCCGTATTGGGCGAATTGGGCGATGAGCGGCCCATGGCTGTGCTCGCATCTTTACGATGCGTGGCTATTCTCCGGCGACAAGGACTTCCTGCGCGATAAGGCGTGGCCGGTGATGAGGGGCGCCGCCATCTTCTGCCTGGCGTGGCTGGTGGATGATGGCAAGGGTGGTCTTACCACGTGCCCATCGTATTCCACCGAGAACGACTTCATCGCTCCGGATGGATCCGTGGCCCAGACCAGTGCCGGCTGCACCATGGACGTGGCATTGCTTGGCGAGCTTTTCGCCAACTGCATCGACGTGGCGACGATACTTGGCGTGGACGGCGACATGGCACAGAAGCTCAAGGTTGCGCGCGGCAAGCTGCCACCGTACCGGGTAGGCCGATTCGGCCAGTTGCAGGAATGGTCGGAGGATTTTGCCGAAAGCCAGCCTGGGCAACGGCATATGTCCCACCTGTATCCGTTGTTCCCCGGGCGTGAGTTCACGCCGCGTCGAACGCCAAAGGAGGCCGCCGCGTCACGCGTGGCACTCGAACGGCGGCTGGCCCATGGTGGTGGCTCCACCGGCTGGAGCCGAGTATGGGCGGTCGCCCTATGGGCGAGGCTGGGTGATGGTGAGGCGGCATTCGCGTCGCTGGCGACGCTGCTGAAAGACCATACCAGTGCCAACCTGTTCGACACCCTCCCCGTGGACGACGGCCCGATTTTCCAGATCGACGGGAATTTCGGCGGCACCGCGGCGATTGCCGAAATGCTGCTGCAAAGCCATGCCGGCGAAGTGGCGCTTTTGCCGGCGCTGCCGAAGTCGTGGCCAGAGGGTTCCGTGCGGGGCCTGCGCGCCCGCGGAGGGTTCATCGTGGACGTTATGTGGTCCGGCATGCGCGCCACGTCGGCATCGATCGTCTGCCAGCAAAAAAATTCCCTGCTGCTGCGTGCGCCGCCGGGACAAGTAGTTACATCCGTTTTCATGGACGGCAAGGCCCGCGATGCCACCACGGGCGCCGATGGCTTGTTGCAATTGCAGGGCAAGGCGGGGCTCAATATCCAATTGTCGTTCTCTTGAAGGTGAATACCCGTGCCCAAGATCCGCCACCTCATGCTTTGCCTGGCGCTTGCCTTGCCCGTGGCTGCGCAGGCCGCTGACGCAAAACCGGAACAGATCCGTGTCGACGCTTCGGCCAAGGCCGAGCCGTTCCCGCACTTCTGGGAACAGATGTATGGCTCGGGTACCGCATCGCTTGCCTTGCGCGACGACTACCGGAAGGACCTGGAAAAGGTCAAGGCCGCCACGGGCTTCCAGCATGTCCGCTTCCACGGCATCTTCAACCGCGATGTTGGCGTGATCACCGCCAACAAGGACGGCACCTGGCAGTACAACTGGTCGTACGTCGACCAGATCTACGATGGCCTGCTCGAGCGTGGCGTGAAGCCGTTCGTCGAGCTGTCCTTCATGCCACCGGAGTTTTCCTCAGACCCGAAGGCCTTGCACGATTTCTGGGACCACCCGAACATCGCGCCGCCTAAGGATTACAAACTCTGGAACGGCATGATCGAAGCGTTCGCCAAGCACCTTATCGAACGCTACGGCATCGAGGAGGTATCCAGCTGGTACTTTGAAGTGTGGAACGAGCCGAACGGTTTCTGGACAGGGCGGCCGATCGAGTCGACCTATCTCGAGCTCTACGACAACACCGCGCGCGCGCTGAAATCAGCGGACAAGCGCCTGCATGTCGGCGGACCTTCCACGGCCCAGGCGGCGATGGTGCCTGCGTTCCTGGCGCACGTGAAGAAGGAAAACGTGCCGGTGGATTTCGTCAGCACGCATGTCTATGGCGACGACACCTCCGATGATGTCTTCAAGACCGATGAGAAGATCCCGCGTTCGGACATGGTGTGCCGCGCGGTGGACAAGGTCCACAAGGAGATCGAAGCCTCGCCTTACCCGAAGCTGCCGTTCATCATGAGCGAGTTCAACGCTTCTTATGCCAACCTGCCCAATGTCACCGACACGGTGTACATGGGCCCGTGGATGGCCAACACCATCCGCCTGTGCGCGGGCAAGGTCGACATCATGAGCTACTGGTCGTTCTCGGATGTGTTCGAGGAACAGGGCGTGGTGCGTACGCCGTTCTACGGCGGCTTCGGCCTGATCGCCGCCGACCGCATTCCCAAGCCCGCCTTCAACGCCTTCGCCATGCTGCATAAGCTTGGCGACGAACGGCTGCCGGCGACGACCGACAGCGCGCTGGTAACGCGTCGCAAGGATGGCACGGTGGTGATCGCCGCCTGGAACTACGCCGAGCCCGTGGGTAACACTGACAAGTACACGCCAGGCAAGCCGAAGGGCGAAGTGCGCCACTTCCAGTTCGACGTTGCCCATGCAGGCGGCAAGGCCACCGTGTGGCGCCTGGACGAGACGCACGGCAACGCCGTGGCCGCTTTCGATGCCATGGGGCGCCCGCCGTTTCCCAGCCGCGAGCAGATCGTGCAGCTGCGCAAGGCCGGCGAAATGGCGCCGGTTGAGCACATCGCCATCACCGGCGGCAAACTCGGCCTGGATATCCCACCCCAGGGCCTGGTGGTGATCGAGATTCCCGCCGCGGGCAAGTGATGCACACGATGCGTCGAGCCTGCGTGGCTTTCGCCCTGCTGCTGGCATTGCCGGCAGCCTGGGCGAAGCCGTTCGACGTGGCGCCGGCGCGTGGCGTGGTGCAGCGACTGTTTCCGGCGCGCTTCGCAGCGCTTGAGCTGGCTTCGATGGAAGGCGAAGGCGAGCGCTTTCGCATCCTTGAACATGACGGCCATCCGCGGGTGGAGGGCACCAGTGCCAGCGCACTGCTTGCGGGCGTGAACTGGTACCTGAAATACGTGGCGCATGGCCAGGTGTCCACCAACGGCAGCCGCTTCGATCCCGGGCTGCCGTTGCCGGCGCACACCATCGAGCGCACATCGGCTTTCGCCTGGCGTTACGCGCTGAACCAGAACACCGACGGTTACAGCTCGCCGTACTGGGACTGGCCGCGCTGGGAGCGCGAGATCGACGTGCTGGCCCTGTCGGGCATCAACGCCATGATCGTCGAGCGCGGCATGGACACCGTGCTGTACCGCACCTTCGCCGATTTCGGCTACGACGATGCTGCGATCCGCGGCTGGATTACCCAACCGGCGCACCAGAACTGGCAGCTGATGGGCAACCTGTGCTGCTTCAACGGTCCTATCAGCCAGGCCTTGATGGACAAGCGCGCAGCATCGGCCCGCCGCATCGTGGACCGCCTGCGCGAGCTGGGCATCACGCCGGTGTTCCCGGGCTTCTACGGCATTGTGCCGGCCGACTTCACCAGGCGCTTCGAAGGCGCCCACGTGGTGCCCCAGGGCGAATGGGCCGGCTTCACCCGGCCGGGCTGGCTCGATCCCCGTGATCGGATGTTCGCGAAAGTGGCGGCATCCTTCTACCGGCACCAGCATGAACTCTTCGGCGACAGCACGATCTACGACATGGAAGTGTTCCAGGAAGGCGGCGACTCGGGCGACGTTCCAGTACCCGAGGCGGCACGTGCTGTACAGGACGCTTTGCACGCCGCGCACTCAGGGGCGGCGTGGATGATGCTGGCCTGGCAGGGCAATCCCCGCCAGGATCTATTGACGGGCGTTGAGCGTTCGAAGCTTTTCATCATCGATATCGACCACGACAAGGTCCCGCGCGACGACCGCATGCACGATTTCCAGGGAGCGCCCTTCCTGTTCGGGGGAATCTGGGCATTTGGCGGCCGCACCACGCTGGGCACGAACATCCGCAACTACACCGAGCGGTTGCCGCGCATGCATGCGGCCAACGCCAACATGGTGGGCACCGCGGTATTTCCCGAAGGGATGGATTCCAATCCGTTTGCCTTTGACCTGTTCACCGAAATGGCATGGCACGATGGCCCCGTCGATCGCGAGGCCTGGGCCGCCGACTATGCACGGCGGCGTTACGGCGGCGACGATGCGCATGCGCTCGCCGCGTGGAAACTCCTTTTGGATACCGCATACGACCTCCGCCCGGAGGGCGTGGAATTCCACAGCGAACGCGATGCCGGCCAGGAATCGCTGTTCGCGGCGCAGCCGTCGCTGGACGTGAACCGCGCCTCGAACTGGTCGCCGGAGGGCTTGCGCTACGATCCATCCCGGTTCCGTGGCGCTCTGGACGAATTGCTTGCGGTTGCGCCGGCCTTGCGTGGCACGCCGACCTATCGATACGACCTGGTCGATGTTGCGCGCCAGGTGCTGGCCAATGAAAGCCGACTTCTGTTGCCGAAGATCAAGCAGTCCTTCCAGGCCGGCGACGCAAAAACCTTGCGAGCGCTGGAGGATCGCTGGCTGTCGCTGATGGATGTGCAGGACAAACTTCTGGCGACCGATGCGGACTTCATGCTGGGAACGTGGCTTGCCCATGTAAAGGGCTGGGCGTCCAATCCGGGCGAAGATGCCGTGCTGCACTACGATGCGCGCTCGCTCCTCACCACCTGGGGTGACCGCAAGGCAAGCGAAGGAGCGGACCTGCACGACTACGGCAACAAGGATTGGTCGGGATTGACGCGCGATTACTACCGCCCCCGCTGGCAGGCCTTCTTTGCCACGCTTGATGCTTCGCTGGCCACACATCAACCGCCTGGGCACGTCGACTGGTTCGCTCGTGGCGATGCGTTCAACCACGCGAAACAGGTTTACAGCGCAACACCATCAGGCGATGCGTACACGCTGGCGAAACAAGTTGCCGAACTCGTTCATCGCTAGTTCCTGCGAATTGCCTCGATTCAAACCCGTGTCACAAAACGAGCGGGAGCCCGGCGCTACGGTCTAAGTCCACTTTCTTGCGAGGGTGGCGGAGCGGGGGCTCGTGCCGGCCAGTCGGGTCGGGCATGACTCATGGACGACGTCCCTTTCATGGCAAAGGAGTCGTACCGATGGTGAAGTCACGTTCGAAACTCCACTCTGTTGCATGCGTGCTTATCGCGCTATGCCTTGGGTTTATCTTTACCCTTCCTGCTGTTGCGGCCAGTGCTGTCAGCAGCCAACTCACCCGCGTGGGACAACTCGACACTGCGGCACGTCCGCAAGGCGTCCCGGATGATTACGTCATTACGCCCAATGGTTATTTCTCGCCCAGTTGTGTCGCCACAGTGCACAAGGGCGATCAGCTGCAAGCCAACGGCATGATCCGGCGCGCCAGCGGCGCGATGGAAAAGCCTGCGTTGTGTACCAGCGATAATTTCACCCTGCAGGGTGTCAGGGTGTCGCCGAACGGCAAGCGCTCGACGGCGCCTGTCCGCAAGCCCGAGCAGACCGGCTGGGTGGAAACAGGCAACTACAGTTCCAGCACGCCGATCAACCGCATCGTGGCCAGCTGGACGGTCCCGGCGCAACCGGCCAACAGGGGCAACCAGACCATTTATTTCTTCCCGGGCCTGGAACAGCTGCCTGACGTGCAGTCGATCCTGCAACCGGTGCTGGGCTGGAACGGCTACGGCGACAAGGCCTGGACGCTCGCCAGCTGGAATTGCTGCGTGGATGGCACGACCTTCCATAGCGACCCGATCCAGGCCCGCGCCGGTGACGAAGTAGTGGGCGATACCTATTCCACGTGCGGTGCCGGGGTTTCCTGCGGCACATGGAACATCGATTCGAAGAATGTGACCACCGGCCAGACCAGCTCCCTCAGCACCAGTCCCTATGCCGACCTCAACTGGGTGTTCGGCGGCGTGCTGGAGGTCTACAGCGTGGCCAGTTGCAATCAATACGCTGGAGGGCCGATCACCTTCCATAACATCCAGGTGTATGACCGCAACAATAACCTCGTGGCCAATCCGCCATGGGGTGGAAGCGATACCTCGGGCATCGATCCGCAATGCAATTACGCCCAGCAATTCACGCCGACCTCGGTGACGTTGTCCTACTGATACTGCATCCATGCCGCCGCCAGTTGCACTGGCGGCGGCGAAAGTCGCATGCTTGCGCGATGACCAGACAGCACGCAGTACAACGGGCCATTTTTCTTGCCCTGATCCTGGGTAACTTCGGTTCCGCCATCGCAGGCCCGGCCGATATTCGGCCCGGCCGCACGTGGATCAACCCGATCGACATCGACTACCGCTACAACTTCGAGCAGATGAACGACGGGATTTCCTACCGTACCGGTGCGGATCCCGCGATCGTGCGTTACGGCGATGATTACTTCCTGTTCCAGACACTGGCCGACGGCTACTGGCAATCCCACGACCTGGTGCACTGGCAGTTCACCAAGCCCGACCACTGGCCGTTCGACAGCGTGGTGGCACCGGCTACCCTGGTGGCCGACGGCAAGCTTTTCCTGATGCAGTCGGCGGTCTCGCAAAGGCCGCTGATGTATTCCACTGATCCTGCGCACGGGAAATGGCAGTTCTGGACCCGCCAGTTGCCGCCCGTCCCGGGCGCGGTGTCCGAGGGCAGCCCCGTGCCGGCCGGCCGCCTGCCACCGGGCCCGACCGATCCGGGCCTGTTCGCCGATGACGACGGCAAGGTGTACCTGTATTGGGGATCGTCCGATGTATATCGGTTGCACGGTGCGCAGATCGACCTGAAACTTGACGATGCCGCGGAAGGCGAGGGCAAGCGGCTGGCCTTCGTAACGAAGCCCCAGGCGTTCATTTCGATGGATCGAGCCCACCACGGCTGGGAACGCTTCGGTCAGGATCACACTGCCGGCGACAAGCCCTCGTACATGGAGGGCTCGTGGATGAACCGCCACGGCGATACCTACTACTACCAGTACGCCGCGCCTGGCACCGAGTACAACGTGTACGCCACGGGCGTCTACACCGGCAAGAGTCCGCTGGGGCCGTTCACCTACGCGCCCTACAACCCGCTGGGCTACAAGCCAGGCGGCTACGTTACCGGGGCAGGGCATGGTTCGACCTTCCAGGATGCATACGGCAACTACTGGAACACCGGTACCGCGTGGATCGGCATCAACTGGCGTTTCGAACGCCGCATCGACATGTTCCCCGCGGGCTTCCATGACGATGGCCAGATGTGGGTGGACACCCGCTTTGCCGATTTCCCCCAGGTCATGCCCGATCACGCCCTGCGCGAAGGTGAAAGCACCTTCGCCGGCTGGATGCTGCTTTCCTATCGCAAGGCGGCGTCAGCCTCGGGAAGCCTTGCCGGGCACGATCCTTCAACCGTCACCGACGAAGATCCCCGTACCTTCTGGGTCGCACCGCGTAATGCACCCGGGCAGACGCTTACCGTCGATCTTGGCGGCCCCCGCACGGTTCGCGCGGTGCAGGTGAACTATGCCGACTACCAATCCGGCCGATTCGGCGACGCACCCGATCTCATCACCCAGTTCAGGCTGGAGGGATCCCTTGACGGTAAGTCCTGGGAGCCGCTTGCCGACTGGTCGAAGGAAAACCGCGACCACGCCAACGCCTATGTGGAACTGGCACAGGCGGCCCGGGTCCGTTTCGTCCGTTATGTGCACCAGCATGTGGGCGCGAAAAACCTTGCCATCTCCGACCTGCGTGTCTTTGGCGTTGCCGACGGCGTACCGCCCGCGGCGCCGGTGCTGGTGTCGGCGCGTCGCCATGCGGACACGCGCGAGGCGGACATTGCGTGGAAGCCCGTGCCCGGTGCGGTGGGGTACAACGTCCGCTGGGGCCTGAAGGCCGACCGCCTGCACTGGACCTACCAGCGTTTCGCCGACCAGCCCACCACGCTGACCCTGCGCTCGCTCAATACGGGCGTGCACTACGTGGTGGCGGTGGAGACGTTCGACGAAAACGGTGTATCCGGCCTTTCGCAGGTTCTTTCCTTCTAGCTCCCCGGAGCGCCCCCGGGGCATAGGCTTGATGGCCGTAAAGCCGTCCGTAAAAAATTGTTGTATTCGCCGAAATAGCGGAGTAGCGTCGTATTTGCCCGCATGCGCATCGGTCATCCCCAACCGGCATGTGGCAGGCCACGAGGAAGGCGTGGCTTCGTTTCGTACAGCACTGCCACAACCGTGGAACGCGCGGCCGTGCAATGTCGGAGCGTCACTATGAACGTACCTTACTGCACCTGGTTATAGCCGCCCACACGGCTTGACCCGTGCCGCTTTGCCGCGGCGCTCCTGATCGTCGTCCGCCTTACTCCCCTACAGGCCTCGGAGATCTTTATGCATACCCTAACGCACGCCCGTGCGCTGCGTCGTCGCACCCTTGCGACCGCGCTCCTGGCCGCCTTGTCCCCACTGGCGGTCTACGCACAACAAGCCAATCCACCGGGCCCAGGCTCCCCCACAGGACCACAGCCACAGCCCCAAACGACGGAACTGGCGGCCATCACCGTCACCGGTTCGGCATTGCCACGCATCGATGCCGAAACGCCTTCGCCGGTGACGGTGATTACCGCCGACCAGATCCGAAAAAGCGGCCTTACCACCGTATCGGATGTGGTCCGCGCCGTGTCGGCCGACAATAGCGGTTCGATCCCCGCGGCATTCACCGCCGGTTTCGCCGCAGGCTCGTCGGGTGTTGCGCTTCGCGGCCTTACAGTGAACTCCACCCTGGTGCTGATCGACGGACGGCGTGCGGCAAGTTATGCACTGGCTGACGACGGCCAGCGTTCCTTCGTCGACCTCAACACCATTCCCTCCAACGCCATCGAGCGCATCGACGTGCTGAAGGACGGCGCTTCGTCGCTGTATGGCGCCGATGCCATTGCGGGCGTTGTGAACATCATCCTTAAGCCCAGCTTCACCGGCGTGGACGCCACCGCAGACGTGGGTACCTCGCAACACGGCGGCGGCACCACGCGTCGCGCCACGGCGTTGATGGGCACGGGCAGCCTTAAAGACGACGGCTACAACGCCTACGTGAGCGTGGAATACCAGAAGGACGATGCCATTGGCGTGGGTCAGCGCGGCTTCCCCTTCAACAACGCAGACTTGAGCCGCATCGGTGGCAACAACCTCACCGCCGGCCAGCCATCGCAGAACTCAGGCTCGTTCTGGGGCACGGTAACACCCGGTACGCTGGGTACGCCCGGCGATATCACCACCGGCGTTCCGCTTCCGGGCGCCGTGGCACAGCCGCTGGTGCCTTGCGGTCCGGGTGGCTCGCTGGTGACGAACGATCCGTCCAACCCCGGCAGTTACTGCGCGCAGAACCAGGCCCTGTTTGGGCAGATCCAGCCGGAGATGAAGCGGACGGGCGTGTATGGCCGCCTGACCATCAAGATTTCCGATGACACTACGGCTTATATCGGCGTCAGTTATTACGACACCAAGACCAATGTGCGCGCCGTGCCGGCACAGATCCAGGCCAGTACGCCGAACAATACCAACTCCATCGCCTTGCCCGTAACCTTGAGCGATGGCCGGCTGAACCCGTACAACCCGTTTGCGGCGGCCGGGAACGTGGCCCTGATCAACTTCGCCTTCCCGGATATTCCCGGTGGTGCGAAGAACGACAACCACAACCTGCGGTTCGTGGGCGGCGTGCATGGACGCTGGGGCGAGTGGGACTACGACAGCGCGCTGGTGTTGAACCACACGTCGCTGGACGTGGACAACATCGGTTTCCTCAACTACGCAGCCCTCATCAACGACATCAATACCGGCGCCTACAATTTCACCAACCCCGGCGCCAACTCCCAGGCGTTGCGCGCGGCACTGGCCCCGGTCCTGAGCAAGACCTCCACCAGCGATCTGCAGTCGCTCGACTTCCGGGCGTCACGTACGCTGGCTGACCTTGGCGGCGGCGCTCTGGGTCTTGCCACCGGCATCGACCTGCGCAAGGAGCGCCAGGACGATCCGGACCTGAATCCAAACCTGGCCGCCCAAGGCCTCGGCGTGGCGCATACGCAAGGCCACCGCGTGGTGCGTGGTGCCTACCTCGAACTGGATGCACCGTTCCTGGAAAGCCTTGAGGTGGATGCTTCCGGCCGCTTCGACCGTTACTCCGACTTCGGCAGCAACTTCTCGCCCAAGGTCGGCATCAAGTGGAAACCGATCGACCAGATCGCCGTGCGTGGCACATGGTCGAAGGGATTCCGCGCGCCAAGCTTCGCTGAGAATGGCTCGAGCGCGGCTGAGGGTTTCGCCACCTTTACCCCGCCGGCGGATTTCCAGGACGCCCACGGCGGCAGCGGGTACGTGCAACCCTATCCGCTGGCGTTCCTCACCTCGGCCAATCCGCGCATCCAGCCGGAGAAATCCAAGAGCTTCACCCTGGGTTTGTTATTGCAACCCTGGGACCGCTTCAGTGCCTCGGTGGATTACTACCAGATCAAGAAGACTGGCGTGATCGCCCAGCAGGATCCGAATGCGGTGCTGGACGCTTACTTTGCCGGCGAGCCGTTGCCGACAGGATCCTCCATCGTGGCTGATGTCCCGGACCCGGCCGCACCCGATGCGCTGCCGCGGCCGATCGTGGTGGATGCCCCCTATGTGAACCAGAACTCGCTCAAGACCAAGGGTGTCGACGTGAATCTTCATGCCAACGCCGATTGGGGAGCGCTGCACTGGGATTCGGACTTGAACCTGACCAAGATCATCAGCTGGACGCTGACCTTGCAGGACGGCAGCAAGCAGCAGTTCGTGGGAACGCACGGGCCGTACGGCGTTTCCTCCGGTGCCGGCACGCCGCGCTACCGTGGCTCGTGGTCCAACAGCGTGACTTTCGGCAAGGCCACCATCACCGGCACGCTCTATTACACCAGTGGGCTGAAGCTCACCGCGCCGGATGTCACCGAGGGATGCTTCTCGACCAATACCATCACGGGAGAGAATTTCCCGCCGAGTTGCCGGATGTCATCGTTCACCACGTTCGACCTGACCGGAAGCTACGACCTCACGCCGAAGATCAGCCTGACGGCATCCCTGCTCAATGCCTTCGACAAGAAGGCGCCCATCGACACGCTGAACTACGCCGCTTTGAACTACAACCCCACCTATGCCCAGCCGGGCGCGGTAGGGCGTTTCTATACCGTGGGTGTCAGGGTGAAGCTATGAGGCTTTAGAAACCGCCGCGGGCGAACAGCCATGAGCTGTTCGCCTGCCGCAACATCCCGAAGGTGCGGTCGGCCTCCTCGTTGCTGTCGGCGTCGTAGAACAGCACGCGGAAGGTCAGCGTGCCATCGGGACGTTGCTTCACGGAGTGGATGTGGCGGATCGACATGCACTTGTCCGGGTCGTGATAGCGCGTGGCGCTGATCGCGGAAAGGTAGTAGGTGCTGACGCTGAAACCCGGTACCTGAAACTTGGCCAGGTGTGTCCACGCGTCCCATCCCGCGTAGCAGGCAAGGAACGAAACGACCGGCTCGATGACAGGCTGCGCTTCTTGCCACGAGCCCTTGAGGTTCTCGGGCACCGGCGCCTGTTCCAGCGCCTGGTGAAGCTCGTCCGTTTGCAGCTTGGTGGGCTTGGGTGTCGGTGCCGCGGCGATGTCAGCGGCCAGGGCGGTGATGTCGTGGCCGGCGAGCAGTACCAGCACGACCGCAAGCACATGCCGGATAGCGCTCATGGCTGCACTTCCCACGAGCCTGGATGCCCGGCAGGCAGTTTCAGATAGGTAACCTCGCCATAGGTGTCCTTGCCTGTAGCCCAGCCTGGTCCATCGGTGGCACGCAGCGCATCTTCATCCTTGCGTTGGGCCACGCCCACTACGGACTTGCCCGTTACGCCATGCATCTTCACCAGGTAGTACTTCAGCGGCAGCTTGTATTTTCCCGACCGCGGCCCCGTGGTGAACACCGCGCCCTTGCCGCTGCGGTGGGTGGAGAGCTCTTGCGCGAAATACTCGCCCTTCTCGTAGTTGTAGTTCGTGCCGTTGTCGTCGTAGTAATTGAAATGGGATTCGTCGTCGGCGGGGAATACGTCCACGTCCACCGTCAGTAGCGGCGTCTGCCCGACGTACTGCACCGGCGCCTGGCTGGGAATGATCGCTCCTTCGCGGATGAACAGCGGGATGTCGCCCCAGGTCTTGGCATCCACGGCAAGGTTGATGGATCTGCCGCCTTCGTACATCTTGCCGTCGAAGTAGCCTGTCCAGCGGCCTTTGGGCAGGTACACCTGCTTGCCTATCTGGCCTCCGGTCACCACCGGCGACACCAGCAGGTACTGGCCGAACATCCAGCTGTCCACGGTGTTGCGCACGTTCGCATCGGTGGGGAACTCGAAGGGCAGGGGCCGTACCAGGCCCACACCGGAATCGTAGGTGGCGTGCTCGTACGAGTAGATATACGGGATGAGCGCATAACGCAGCCGGATGGCCCGGGTCGCTGCCGCTTCCGCCACGGGGCCATAGCGCCATGGCTGGCGTTTTTCGGCCAGCGATCCATGCACGCGGAAGATCGGCGTGAAGGCGCCGAACTCGATCCAGCGAGCGTAATTCTCATCGGAAGGATGGCCGACGAAGCCGCCGCCATCCATGCCCCATTTCCATTCGCCCAGATTGATGGCGCTGAGCATTCGCTCGCGCTGGCTGGCCATGCTGTCAAAACCCGTGTCGATGTCGCCCGACCACATGCCATAGGCGTAGCGCTGCGAGCCCAGGTAGAAATTCCGGTTCAACGACCACACCCGCAGCGGCGAGTACGCCCGCTGGCCTTCATAGAGGCTGCGCTGCATGTTCATGAACTGGTAGTCGTCGCCCGTATCGTCGGCCTCGTCGTTCCACCAGCCCACGATGCCGGTATCGAAGGAGTGCTTGAGCGTGTCGTTGAAAAACCACCGGCGGGTGTCGGGCTTGTTGAAGTCGAGGTCGCGCACCATCTTGAGCGAGAAGTAATCGCCCAGCGCGGGCTTGGCGTCGAACCACAGGTGGTGGTCGTTGGCGTAGCGGCCCTGCACGCTGTCCACCAGGATGCGCGGCTTCATGATGCCGGCAAGCTTGATGCCCTGGGCATCGAGCTGCGTCTTCAGCCGGCCATTGGGACCATCGGGAAACTTCCTGTCGTTCCAGCGGAACTCGCCGTAATTGTCCTCGCTCCAGCCCTTCCAGTCGAAGTCGAGCGTCATGTTGTCGATCGGGATCTGCTTCTGCCGGTAGGTCTTGACGATGTCCAGCAGTTCCGCCTGGTCGATGCCGAACTGGCTGTTGATGAAGCCCATCGCCCATTTGGGAAAGATCGGCGCCGGGCCGCTGAGCCGCGACAGAGCGGAGAAGATCTCCGGTGGCGTGCCGGTGATCAGGTAATAGGTGAAATCGCCCTTGGGAAAGCCGTCCGCCGTGAGCGTTCCGCCGTCGAGGTTGAAGCGCGCGGGCCGCGCGTCCACCAGCACGCCGTAGCCGGTCGTACTCCAGGCGAACGGGGCGCCGGCGTAGCCCTGCTCGCCGGATTTGGCCACCTGCACGCCGTGGCGCAGCAGCCCGGCTTGCGAAGGCTCCGTGGCGAAGTAGCCACGGATGCCATAGATGGGGTCCGAGGCCGCATGGGTAAGCACGATGCGGCCCGAGGCCAGCGCCAAGGTATCGGCCTGGGTCAGTAGCGGTTTGCCTGCAGGTGTGGTCAGGGTAAGTGTGCCGGTAGCCTTGTCCCAGCGGGCAAGGAAGCCAGGTGTCGAAAGCGCTACTTCCTGGGCCGTATCTTTCAGCTTGTCCGGTGCCACCGCCTTGGGCTGCGACTTTGGGTCGATTACCAAGGGTGCAGACGGGGGCGGGGCGCCGCCCTGGCTTACGTGCACTTGCAGCACGTTGGGGGCTACCGGCCGCAAGGTGATGGTTTGCTGTTCCTGGGTGACGGAAATTCCGCCATCCGCGCCTCGGGCCGTGGGAGCGGCAAGGATGGGTGGGGCGGTAGACAGGGCCAGGACGGCGAGGATAGTCAGGTAGCGGCGGACAACGGGTTGTCCCATCGGCTTGCATCCCTATGCGGTCGAAAGTCAAGCATAGGCCAAGCCGGCGTGAAGGGTCGATCCTTAGCCTTGTTTTGGCTCGACTTGGACCTTACACAATGGTGTAGTTGGCAGGACGCCGAAGTATTCCACACAAAAGGAAGTTGCCGCCATGCACCGATTTGCCCGAAACCTTGTGCTGTCCTGCCTGTCCGCCGTAGCCGTCGCACCCACGCTTGCCATGGCCGCCACGCCCACCGATCAGGAAGTGGTGGCGCCGATCCAGGCGCTCTTCAACGGCATGGCCCGCTACGACAAGAACGCCATCCTGGCTGAAGTACAGCCGGAGGGTAGCGTGGCTTTGCTCCGCGAGGGCAAGGTGGTGCGCATGACGCTTGCCCAGTTCGCCGACCATATCAAGCCATCGAAGGACCGCATCGAGGAGCGCATCCGGGACCCGTTGATCCGCATCGACGACGATATCGCGATGGTATGGGCGCCGTACGAGTTCCTGGTCAACGGCAAGGTGGTCCACTGCGGGACCGACGTGATCAACCTCGTGCGCGACAATCAGCGCTGGGTGATCTCGGGGATTTCCGACAACAGCCGTAACAACTGTCCGTCTTCATAAAGTAAGGAGAAACACCATGACCGCCACTACCGAACGCGCCGTGCTTGCCGGAGGCTGCTTCTGGGGCATGCAGGATCTCATCCGGCACCAGACAGGGGTGATCTCCACGCGTGTGGGCTATACCGGCGGCGACGTGAAGAATGCCACCTATCGCAACCATGGCACGCACGCCGAAGGCATCGAGATCATCTTCGATCCGTCGCTTACCAGCTACCGGAAGATCCTGGAGTTCTTCTTCCAGATCCATGACCCGAGCACGATCGACCGCCAAGGAAACGACCGCGGCACGTCGTACCGGTCGGGCATCTATTACACCTCCGATGAGCAGAAGCGCGTGGCCGAAGACACCATTGCCGACGTGGACGCCTCGGGCCTGTGGCCGGGCAAGGTCGTGACCGAAGTGGCACCCGCCGGGGACTTCTGGCAGGCCGAGACCGAGCACCAGGATTATCTGGTGCATTACCCCACGGGCTACACCTGCCACTTCATCCGCCCGGACTGGAAGCTCCCCGAACGCGCCAGGGTGTGATGCGGGATTTAAGTGGCGTCGTGGAAGATGATGCCCAGCGTGTGCCGGTGGCCTGAACGCAGACGGCTCACGCCATGGCGCATCTTCACCCGGTAGACGCCCCGTGTGCCCTGCACGGGGCGTTCGTTCACCGGGAACACCACCGCATCGCCCTTGCGCAGGGGCACCACTTCCGCCCGTGACTGCATGCGCGGCCGTTGCTCGGTCAGCACGAACTCACCTCCGGTGAAGTCCGCGCCAGGCTCGGACAACAACACCGCTACCTGCAGCGGGAATACCAGCTCGCCGTAGAGATCCTGATGCAGGCAGTTGTAGTCGCCTTCGGCGTATTGCAACAGCAGCGGTGTGGGCCGCCGCTGGCCCGCGGCGTGGCAACGCTCCAGGTAATCGGCATGATCAGCCGGGAAGCGCGAGTCAACTCCCAGGACCTGGTTCCATCGGTTGGCAACTTCAGCCAGCTCTGGGTACAGGCTCGTCCGCAACTGTTGCACGAGGTGGGGGAGAGGGTAGTTGAAGTATTGATATTCCCCGCGGCCAAAGCCGTGGCGATGCATTACCACTCGGCTTCGGAACTTGCCTGCCTCCTCATACATCCGCGTTATCTGGTCGCAGTAGGCGGGGGACAGCAAACCGGGCAACAAGGCCATGCCGTGCGTATCGAGCTGACTGGCAAGGTCCGGTCCGTAGAGCAGGTCATCGTGGGTCTGTGCAGTGCTGTTCATGGCGCGATCGTGCGAGTGAGGGATGGGACGAGCATGCTCTTGCCAGGCCCGTTGAGCCACCGGCGTCTTGCTATTGAATTCGCCTCGGATGCCGCGTAGCCGAAACGCTCGAATGGGCAACGCACCGTAAACCAATCCACTGCGCCTCGGTCGTGTCGTCGGCTTCAGGTATGGTCCGGGTGCTGGCGTAGATTGGGCAGAAAAGCCGCCAACAATCCAATCGCCGGGAGGAACGCACAGATCGCATAGACCGTCTCGATACCCCAGACATCGGCAACTTCACCCAGCACCGCGGCGCCCAAGCCACCCATGCCGAACGAGAAGCCGAAGAACAGGCCCGAGATCATGCCGATCTTGCCCGGGACCAGCTCCTGGGCGAACACCACGATCGCCGGGAAGGCCGAGGCCAGCAGCAGGCCGATCACGATGGTCAGCGGCATGGTCCAGAACAGGTTGACGTGCGGCAGCAGCAGGGTGAACGGCAGCACGCCCAGGATGGAAAACCAGATCACGTATTTGCGGCCGATGCGATCGCCGATCGGCCCGCCAGCTACCGTGCCCACGGCCACCGCGGCTAGGAAGGCGAACAAGTGCAGCTGCGCCACCTCCACCGATACCGCAAACCGGTGGATCAGGTAGAAGGTGAAGTAGCTGGTGAGGCTTGCCAGGTATACGTACTTGGAGAAGATCAACGTCAGCAGAATGGCAATGCCGCGCATGGCTTCGCGCTTGGGCAACGCGGGCATGCCTTCGCGGTGCGTCGCACCTTTCTTCAAGCGTGCCAGGCCATGGTGCTTGTACCAGGTGCCCACGTTCCAGAGGATGGCGCACGAGAGCAATGCCAGCAGGGCGAAGAAGGCCACGCTGGATTGGCCCCAACGCACAACGACCACCGCGGCGGCCAGCGGGCCCAGCGCGGATCCGGCATTGCCGCCTACCTGGAACAGCGATTGCGCCAGGCCGTGCCGGCCCCCCGCGGCCATGCGAGCCACGCGGGACGATTCCGGATGAAACACCGACGAGCCCAGCCCCAACAGGCAGGCGCCGAAAAGCACCATGGGGTACACGTGAGCGGCCGACAGCACCAGCAGACCCGCCAAAGAGAACAACGTGCCGCCCGGCAACGCCAGGGGCGTCGGACGCTTGTCCGCATACAGGCCCACCAATGGCTGCAGGATGGACGCTGTGAGTTGGTAGGCCAGGGTGATCATGCCGATCTGGCCGAAGTCCAGGTGCAGGCCGCTTTTCAGGTTCGGGTAAATGGCCGGCAGCAGCGACTGCATCATGTCGTTGAGCAGATGGCAGAAGCTGATGGCCAATATCACGCCGAAGATAGTCTTGCTGGCTGCGCCCATGGGGGCTGCGGCCGTGGGAGGAGTGATGGATTCGGCGGCAACGGGCACTGGCGGGGCGAGCGACTGCTCCGCGATCGGGGTCGACATGGCGGGGGTTCCTGAGCTGATCTAATAAGAATATGCTCGCCTAAGCCGTCCCGCATCCTCGGATAGGCCATTCATATGTGCGAGTGGGACAATGCCCTTTTCCCGGACCGACCCTAACGATTTCGACGGCGTCCCCCGTCCGGTGGTCGCGGTGAAGAATAACTATCCGCCTTCGCACGAACTTGCCCCCCACACCCATCGCCGTGGTCAGCTGCTCTATGCCGCCAGTGGCGTGGTGGTGGCCAGCACGGCGACCGGCGCCTGGGTGGCGCCGCCGGAGCGCTCGGTTTGGATCCCGGCGGGTACTGCGCATGCCGTGCGCATGGTGGGCGCCGTCAGCACGCGTAGCGTGATGATGGATGCCTCCGTCGCTACCGCCCTGGGGGACGAATGCCGCGTGCTGGGTGTGTCGCCTTTGCTGCGCAGCCTGCTGGTCGAGGCCTGTGAACTGCCCAGGGAATACGACCTGCAAGGGCGCGACGGACAGCTGATGGCCTTGCTGGTATCGGAACTCGCCCGCGCTCCGGTGATCCCGCTATCGGTGCCGTTTCCAACCACGCCGGCTATCGCGCGCAAGTGCCATGCCTTCCTTGAATCACCCGCGCCACACGACACCATCGAGCAATGGAGCCATGAACTGGGCATGGGCCGCCGCGCCTTCACCCGGGCCTTCCGGCGGGAAACCGGCATGAGCTTCGGCGAATGGCGACAGCAGGCCTGCCTGCTGGTGGCGTTGCCGAGGCTTGCGGCAGGCCAGCCTGTCACCTCTATTGCGCTGGACCTGGGGTATGAGAGCCCGGCTGCGTTCTCCACCATGTTCAAGCGGCTACTGGGCATGGCTCCCAGCCAGTATCGAAACTGACACAAACGCAGCTGCCGTTGGCACGGCGTTGTTACCTGCATGTCATACGAGGTGTTTAGGCTCAGAAAGACCGCATGACAGGGGATGCGGTCCATCGCAACTGGGCCAAACTTCCTTGGAGGATCGTCGTCATGCGCAAGTCATTGGCCGTGGGCATCGCCTGCGTGCTCACCCTGTCAGCTGCCTCGATCGCTGCCGCGCAGCAGCCGATCGCCGTTCCCGCACAAGAGCAAAGCGCCGGCCTCGGTTTCGGCTGGGGTGGCCATGGCAACGAGCCGCGTACTGCCACCCCGATCAAGCACCTGGTTGTGATCTTCCAGGAGAACGTCTCCTTCGATCACTACTTCGGTACCTATCCGTATGCCGCCAACCCGAAGGGCGAACCGGCGTTCTACGCGCGTCCCTTCACGCCCGACATCAATGGCCTGTCCAAGCGCCTGTTGACCAAGAACCCGAACGCCGCCAACCCGCTTAACGCCGACGCCGCGATCAACCCGTTCCGCCTGGAGCGCGCGCAGGCCGCAACGGCTGACCAGGATCACGGCTACACCGACGAGCAGAAGGCTTTCAACGGCGGCAAGATGGATTTGTTTCCGCTTTTCACCGGCCACGGCGAATCACTTCCCGGCGGCGAGCCTTCCGAGGAAGGCAAGGGCCAGGTGATGGGCTACTACGACGGCAATACCGTTACCGCCTACTGGAATTACGCGCAGAACTACGCGCTGAACGACAACAGCTACGGCACCACGTTCGGCCCGTCGTCTCCCGGCGCGGTGAATTTGATTTCCGGCCAGACCAACGGCGTGATCGACACGCTCAACGGCACCGGCGCCGAAACCGACGACGGCAACGGCGGCCTGACCATGATCGGCGACCCGGACCCGATCGGGGATATCTGCTCGTCGCCCACGGCGAACCAGGTGACGATGGGCGGCGAGAACATCGGCGACCTGCTCAATGCGAAGAAGATCACCTGGGGCTGGTTCCAGGGCGGCTTCGACACCACGCGCAGCAACCCCGACGGCAGCACCGGCTGCGGCCGCCACTCGCTGTCGACGGTGACCAATACCACGTCGAACGACTACAGCCCGCATCACTCGCCTTTCCAGTATTACCCGTCCACGGCCAACCCGACCCACGCCCGTCCCTCGTCGGTGGCGATGATCGGCAAGACGGACGCCGCCAACCACAACTACGACATCGACGACTTCTACGCCGCCGTCGACGCCGGCAACCTGCCGGCCGTGAGTTTCCTCAAAGCTCCGGCCTATCAGGACGGCCATGCCGGTTATTCCGATCCGCTGGACGAACAGACCTTCGTGGTGCACGTGATCAACGCGCTGCAGCAGAGCGACGAGTGGAAGGACACGGCTGTGGTCATCGCCTATGACGATTCCGACGGTTGGTACGACCACCAGGATCCGCCGCATGTGAATGCCTCCAAAGGCAGCACCGATGCCGTGAACGGCGCCGGCATCTGCAACGGCCGGGGCACGCTGCCGGGTATCGATGGCAAGCCGGCGCAGGGCCGTTGCGGCTTCGGCCCGCGCCTGCCGTTGCTGGTGGTGTCGCCGTGGGCCCGCGAGAACCATGTGGATCACACGCAGACCGACCAGAGCTCGATCACCCGCTTCGTCGAGGACAACTGGCTCAATGGCAAGCGCATCGGCGGTGGTTCGTCCGACGCCCACGCCGGCCGCCTGGACAGCATGTTCGACTTCTTCGTTCCGCGCCTGTTCGATCGCAAGCTGATCCTTGACGAATCCACCGGCCAGCCGAAGAATCATTCCGGTTGGCCGACCTGGCCATTCGGAAACGGTATGCATGGTTGATTCCACCCAGCGCCGCCGCTTCTTGCGGGCGGCAGCATGGACGGCCGCGGCGGGAGTGATCCCGCCGCGGCTTTTTGCCCATGACATGCACGGCATGCCTAGCGGCAAGGTGGGCAACAAGCTGTGCATGCATCCGATGGGCGACACCTCGCACTTGCCCGGTATCATCGATCCGAACAAGCTTGCGCCGTTTGTCGACCCGTTGCCGATCCCGCCCACCTTGCACGCGCAGGCTGGCAAGCTGCTGCGCATCCGCATGGCGCAGACCGCGCAGAAACTGCATCGCGATCTGGCACCGACCACGTTGTGGACCTATGGCGGGCAGTATCCAGGCCCCACCATCGAGGCACGCACGGGGCAGGGCATCGATGTGGCCTGGGAGAACGCACTGCCGCTGAAGCATATGCTTCCCGTCGACCATGCTATCTGCGGGGCCGAGGCCGACAAACCCGAAGTGCGCGCCATCGTGCACCTGCATGGCGCCAAGGTGCCACACAAGGACGACGGCTTCCCCGAGGACTGGTACGTCCCGGGCAAGTCGCGCACCCACCACTATCCCAATACCCAGGATGCCGCCACGCTCTGGTATCACGACCATGCGATGGGCATCAATCGGCTGAACATGTATGCCGGCATGGCAGGCCTGTACCTGCTGCGCGACGACCACGAGCTCTCCCTCGGCTTGCCCTCGGGCGATGAAGAGATTCCGCTGGTGATCGCCGACCGCCTGCTGCATGAGGACGGCCGCCTGTACTACCCCGATTCCGGTGACGCCAACGCACCATGGGTGCCCGAAGTGTTCGGCAACCTGACGCTCGTCAACGGCGCCATCCTGCCCCGTGCCGATGTACAGCCGCGGCGCTACCGCCTGCGCGTGCTCAACGCTGCCAACGGCCGTTTCTACCACCTTCGCCTGAAAGACGGCCGGCCCTTCCAGGTGATCGGTTCGGACCAGGGCCTCTTGGCCAAACCTGCAACGCTCAAGGCTATATTCCTTGCACCGGGTGAACGCGCGGACATCGTGGTCGATTTTGCTTACCTGCGCGGAGGCAGCGTGGAGCTGATGAACGACGCGCTGCCGCTGATGCAGTTCAAGGTAGGACAGGGTGAAGTAAAGGACGACAGCCGCGTGCCCGAGGTGCTGCGTGAACTTCCCCGCGTGACCGAGGCCAGCGCATCGAAGACGCGCGAGCTCACCCTGGATGAATACAGCGACTGCGTGGCGACGCCCATGCTGATGCTGCTCAATGGCAAGCGCTGGCACGATGAGGTCACCGAGAAGCCGGTGCTTGGCAGCACCGAGATGTGGAGCCTGGTGAACCTTACCGAGGACACCCACCCGATCCACCTGCACCTGGTGCGCTTCCAGATCCTCGATCGCCGTCCTTACGACGTGGGTGAGTACATCAAGAGCAAGACCCTCCACTACGTCGGGCCGGCGCAGGTGCCGCCCGCGCACGAACAAGGCTGGAAAGATGTGGTGCAGGCCTACCCGGGCATGGTCACTCGCATCGTCGCCACCTTCGACGGGTACGCCGGGCGCTATGCCTGGCACTGCCACCTGGCCGAACACGAGGCCAACGAGATGATGCGGCCGTTCGAGGTGGTGGCCGCTTAAGCCCTTAGCGCAAGCACGGCGTTCAGGCCGCCGAACGCGAATGAATTCGACAGCGCTGCGCGTACCGGCGTCTGGCGCGCCGCATGGAACACAATGTCCAGGTTGCAGGCAGGGTCGGGTTCGAGCGCATTCATGGTTGGGGGAATAACGCCCTCGGTGAGCGCGCCCATCACGGCGATCAGTTCCAGCGCCCCGGACGCGCCCAGCGCATGCCCGTGCATGGATTTTGTCGACGACACCGCCGGATGCATGGCGTGGCTTCCAAGGGCCATATGGATGGCCCGCGTCTCGGTGACGTCGTTGGCGAGGGTGCCGGTGCCGTGAGCGTTGATGTAGTCAACGTCGGCCGGATCCATCCGTGCATCGGCCAAAGCCGCGCGCATGGCCCGGGCGGCGCCGGCATCCGATGGCGCCACGATGTCGCCGGCATCGGCACTCATGCCGACGCCTGCGATATGTGCCAGGACCTTGGCGCCACGTGCCCTGGCGTGGGCAAGGGATTCGATCACGAACATGCCGGCGCCTTCGCCCAGCACCAGGCCGTGGCGCTGCCGGCAGAAGGGGCGGCAGGTATCGTCAGAGAGCACGCGCATCGCTTCCCAGGCGCGGAAAACCCCGTAACTCAGGCACGCCTCGGTGCCACCGGTGATCGCCACGTCCACCAGGCCGCTGCGGATGGCAAGGACCGCCTGGGCGATGGCGTGGTTGGCCGATGCGCAGGCGCTGGACACCGCGAAGGAAGGCCCGGTAATGCCGTGGCGCACGCAGATGTGGCTGGACACCGCATTGGCCATGATGCGAACGATGGTCAAGGGATGCAGGCGCTGGGAATTCTCGCCGTAGAGCTTTTCGCTTGCCGCATCCTGGGTGGTCTCGCCACCCACCCCGGTACCGACGATGACAGCCGCCCGTGTACCGCTGGCTTCGTCGAAGTGGAGCCCGGACTGGGCCATGGCTTCGTTGGCGGCAAGCAGCCCGAACTGCGAAACCCGGTCCAGCAGTGGCAGCGTCCGCTCATCAAAAAGGGTGGACGGGTCGAAGGCTGGGACCTGGGCCGCTACCCGCACACGAAGGCTCTCCGCGCGCGGGTGCACCAGTGGGGCAATGCCAACCCGGCCGGCCTTCATGGCGTCCCACAGGACATCCGCGCCGAAGCCGAGCGCGCTGACGGCGCCCGCCCCGGTGATGACAACCTGGCGATCGTCGGTGCTGGAACTCACGTCGTGGCCGGGGTTCCCGAGGCCATGGCCTGGCGTACCGCGGCCACCAGCCCGGATGCCGTATCGGCGTCGAGGTTGGCGTCCTGCTCGGGCAGGTGGATATCGAAGGCTTCCTCGATGTCGAAAATCACCTCGATGGCGTCGAGCGAGCCGAGGCCAAGGTCCTTGAACGTGGTTTCCGGTGTGACCTTTTCCCGGTCCACCCCGGCGCTCTTGGCGATGATGTCGAACACGCGGCTTTCGATCGGGTCAGTCATGGACCTGCTCCCTGGCGGATGGATGGTTTGTGCCGATCTTCTCGACCCTCCATTACCTTTTGCTTTCATTTCGTAAGGAATTTCGCCCCCGGAAGGCGGCGACGAAGGCATCCAGGGCATCCGGGGCCACGTTCGATACGGCAATGAAGGCCATGCCGCCCTCGGTCCAGCTGACCGAATTGTAGCCATCGGCGGCGGTCGCGGCAGGTTCCGTGGAGCCTGCGGCTGGCCATTGATAGAGGTTGATCACGTGCAGGCGGTGCCGGTACACCAGCGCCGCCACGCTGCGTCCCTGCAGCACGTCCATCCGGCCCCCGGCCAGCGGGAAGCCTTCGGCGGCGAGGTCCGTGACCTCGGGGGAGAAATCGAGCTTGCCGTCGAACCAGGGCTTGACCGTGTGCTGGTCGGTGGAGACCACGTCGATCAGGTGGTTTATCTGCATCGACCGCATGTGGCCGGAGATCGCTTCGGCAACCATGGCGTCTTGCCTCGGGCCCGTCCCACGCAGCAACCCGAAACTGCCGATGGCGGCCAGGGCAAGGAATGACGCGGCCAGGGCCAGCCCCCAGGCCGGCGGCCTGCGGCGCGTCATGGCGCTGGTGCGCGGGGCCGCGGGCAGGATGGACGCACGCAGGTAGGCAGGTGCCTGGTAGCGCAGTTGCGGATGGGACATCGCCCCGCGCGTGGCCTCGAGCCTGCGGTAGTACGTGCCGCAGCGTTCACAGGCTTCCATGTGGCGTGCCACTTCCAGGCTCTGTGCCGCGTCCAGTTCGTCATCCAGGTAGGCCTGCACCAGCAGGGCATCATGGCAGTTCATGGCGACACCTCCAGCGGCGAACGGACGAGTTCGGCGGCCAGGCGTTCGCGCGCCCGAGCCAGCCGCGACATCACCGTGCCGATCTTGAGCGATGTGATGGTGGCGATTTCCTTGTATGAGAAACCCTCCAGTTCCCGCAGCACCACGATCTCGCGCAGCGGCGCGGGCAGGGTATCGAGCGCCGACTGCAGTACGGCGATATCGGACGCGACCAGGGCGATGGCTTCGGGAGTGGGGCCACCGTCCACAAGCAGGTGGAGGTCTTCGTCGAGCGATTCATGCACACCCTGGCCAGGCTTCTTCGCGATCAGCGTCCAGGTGGTGTTGCGCACGATCGCCAGCAGCCACACCCTCGGGTTCTCGCCGTTGAAGCTGTCGAAGTAGCGAAGCGCCCGCAGCATCGATTCCTGCAGGGCGTCCTCGGCATCGGCATCGCTGCGCGCCAGCCATCGGGCAAGGTTCCAGGCAGCGTCCAGGTGCGGAAGAAAGCAGGCCTCGAAACGGGCTGTCCGATGGCGGTCGGGCGCTGGGCTCATGGCGGCGAGGAGGGCGGGCATGAAGATACTTACCGAGGTTACTCCCGTTTTATTCCCGTGGGCTTGAATGGGAATAAAGCCGCAGGGAAGGGGGTATGGGCAAGGGAGGCACGCGGTGGAACCCGCCGGTCTCTCCCCTTTGAAAACCAACCCCACGGAGACTCCCATGGACCATTCAAGCAACGATACCGAAAGCCCCGAAGGCCGCCGCGGATTCCTCAGGTGCATGGCCATGGCTGGCGCCGGCACCCTCTGGCTGATGAAGGGCGGCGTATTGCAGGCCCATGGGCTCGCCGATGGCAATGCCGGCACCGCCGCGCCTGACGCCACCTTCAGCTTCGTGCAGGTAAGCGACTCGCACATCGGTTTCCACAAGGAACCGAACATGGATGTGGCCGGTTCCTTCCGCGACTGCCTGGCGCGCGCCACGCATCAACGCAGCCGTCCGGACTTCATCCTGCACACCGGCGACCTCACCCATCTTTCCCGCCCCGAGGAATTCGATACCGTGGCGCAACTGGTGCGCGACAGTGGCGCGCCGCACACGCTGTACGTACCGGGCGAGCACGACGTGATCGGCGACAACGGCGCGGAGTTCTTCAAACGCTTCGGCGAGAAACAGGCCGATGGCGGCTGGTACAGCTTCGATCACCGCGGCGTGCATTTCGTCGGGCTGATCAATGTGCTCAATCTCAAGGCTGGCGGCCTGGGGTTCCTCGGCCCCGACCAGCTGGCGTGGCTGAAGAAGGACCTCGCCTCCTTGTCGGCATCGACGCCACTGGTCGTCTTCGCGCACATGCCGCTCTGGAACCTCTATGAATCATGGGGCTGGGGCACCGATGACAGTGCCGAGGCCATGACGTACTTGAAGCGCTTCGGCTCGGTCACCGTCCTCAACGGCCACGTACACCAGGTGCAGCAGAAGGTGGAAGGCACGGTCACCTTCCATACCGCCCGTTCCACCGCCTACCCGCAGCCTGCGCCTGGCGTGGGCCCCGGACCGGGGCCGCTGAAGGACATCGTGGCCGGCTCGTTGAAACACTACCTGGGTGTGCGCGAGGTTCGTCACGTGCGCGGCGCGCAGACACTGGCGATAGCCGAGGAGGCATTGGCATGAGAATGGGAATGATGGCCTCGGCGCTGGCCCTGGCATGGATGGCGTCGGTGTCCAACGCGATGGCGGCGAAGGCCACGCCTTCCGCATCGGTGCCAGGGCCGAGGGTGGAAATCCAGAACTTTGCCTTCATGCCCAAGACGCTGATGGTGCCGGCAGGCTCGAAGGTGATCTGGACCAACCTGGACGAGGAGCCGCATATCGTGGTCAGCGCCGGAGGGAATTTCCCCAACTCCCCTGGCTTGGACACCAACGACAGCTACAGCTTTACCTTCGTCAAACCGGGCACTTATACGTATTACTGCTCGATCCACCCCATGATGGTGGGCACGATCGTGGTGCAGTAATCGTGGTGCAGTAGTGGTTTCCACGTGCCGCCCGGGTGATATTATGGCGGCACGTTCCGGGGGGAACCAGGTGCTAGACCATGACTACTCAGAACCGCGCGAGCGGTGGTTTTACGCTGATCGAACTGATGATCGTGGTGGCGATCATCGCCATCCTTGCAGCGATCGCCATTCCGGCCTACCAGGATTACGTGATCCGCAGCCAGGTGGCTGAGGGGTTCAACCTGTTCGGTGGTGTGCGGCCAACTCTTGAAGAGTATTACGCCAACAATGGCACGTTCCCGCCCGATAACGACCCCGGTGGCATCGAAGGTCAGATCCAGGGCACTTACGTGAGCATGGTCGACGCCCGTAGCCAGCCTGGCCGGGTCATCATCAATTTCGACATGCCAAAGACGAACTCGGCCATCAGAAGTAAGGGCATCAAGTTGTCGGCGGTGACATCGTCCGGGTCCATCGTCTGGACGTGCGACCCAACCATGACAATGCCGCCGAAATACCTTCCGAGCAGCTGCCGGCGCTGACCTCCCGGCACGATGGGCTGGTGGCCCGTACGTAAGCCAGTGTTGCCGGCCCACGATGGACATTCGGTCCATCGTGGGCCGGCCCCAATCCAGTGCTAGTTGATCACCGCCAGGCCCTGCATGCCTGACAGCGCCGGAAACACTGGCGTATCACCAAGGAAAACCAGCTGGCCATCGCCCAGCACGAAGAACGTGTTGATGTTTCCGGTGCCTGGTGTCAGCACCTCCAGGAAGCGCCCGTCGCGCGAGAACTTGGTATCTGTGGGTGCGGCGCCCGTTGGAAGGCGCGCCGCCACACCATTCTTCGACAGCAGCCGCAGATGGCCATCCACATCCACTCGATAGCCGCTGAGCGTGCTGGTACCCGCGTTGGCGGTATAGGCAAGGTGGCCGGATGTCGCCAGCCAGCAGGTAGCGGCCTGCCCGTTGGTGATGGAGGCGGAGATCGGCGCAAGATGGCCGTTGCGCTGCACGGCATACGAGGACGCCGCTGCACCGGCCGCTTCGCTTACCAGCAAATGGCCGTTTTCATCGAAGCCGAAGCCGAATGGCGAAGGATCGGACGATGCAGTGGTCACCGGGTCCTGCGCGAGGCTGCCGTCGCGTGCGGTGGCGAAGAGTTCTATCGAACCTTTGCCTGCGGAATTTTTCACCGTGACGGCCAGCCATTTTCCGTCCGGCGAGAATTGAAGCTGGGTGGCGGTGTTGCCTACGTTCGGCTGGTTCCCCACAAGCGGCACGTCCGTGCCGATGAAGCGGGATGAACCGAGGAATTCCCTCAGGTGGCCGTCGCGGCCGATCTGGAACGTGGTGACGTTGGCTTCGTTGGCGCTATTGAGCACATAAAGCTGATCGCCGTGCTGGGCCAGGCTCACCGGGTAGTCGCCGCCCGATGAAACCACGTCCTCAAGCGCAAGGCTGCCGTGGTGAATGGAGAACACCGATACCTGGTTACTCCCGGCATTCACGGCGAACAACCATTTGCCATCCTGGCTTGCCAGCAGTTCGTTCTGTGCGCCGAGGGGATCGGGCGGCGGCGCCGTGGTGCCCACGCCTACGCCCACACCACCGGTAGCCGCCACCTGGATCCTGTCCAGGCCGCCGAAGAAGTTACGCCGTAGTACCGCAACGGAGTTTGCCTTGATGTTGTTAGACATCACGTACACGTAAGAACCTACGCCAAGATCCAACGAAGGAACCGGCTGTGCGTGCGCGGCCGACATGGCGAAGAACGCAAGCACGATGCCTGCGGCTAATGTTCGAAGTTGCATGATGGTGCCTCCAGGTGAACCCCAGGGGGAGGGGCACCATGAGTTCGTCCCGGCGGCTGTTCTGGTTACAGGTAATTTTGTCTTACGAGTTTTACGTCACGGCTGCGGCGCGGGCGTCGCCATGGGCTTGCCTTTGTCCACCACCCAGGTGGAGACCTCGCTACCGCCTTCATCGCCGGGGCCGGCCAGCAGTTCGTGCACCATGCCGGCGGGATTGAAGAAGTGGTCGCCCGCATGCAAGGTGCGGTCGGGCTGGCCCTTCTGTTTCAGGATCAAGGTTCCGCTGAGCACATAGCCGGCTTCGTCGCCTGGGTGGGTGTGCCAGGGCGCTACGGCGCCGGGTGGCATTTTTACGGTGCCGAGCACTAGTTGTTTGCCAGGCGCGCCATCGACGTCCCGGGTTTCAAGTACCGCGCGGATAGGTGCGGGTTTTGCGCTGGACGGTGCCGGTGCATTGGCTTGCGCCAAAGCCAACAACGGCATCGCCGCGGCGACGGCGACGGCTGTGAGGACGATCGACTGGAAGCGATTCACGGCGTGCTCCATGCCGGCGGGGATATCCGGCGAATGACCCCACAGGAATGGGCGGCCATCATGGCTGGTCGCCCGAATTGTCGGTAAGCCGCACGTTCACCAGGTCCAGCTTCCTGCGCAGTTTGGCCACTTGATCCGCCTTCACTGGCGAAGCCCGGTTGCCCCAGCTATTACGCACGTACGTGGTTACATCAGCTACCTGCTGGTCGGTGAGCTTCCACGCGAAGCTGGGCATCGTCAGCGGTGAGGGACGGGTCGGCGATGGCCCTACGCGCATACCGGCCAGGATGATATGCAGCACGCCGGTGGGATCGTTCTGCTGGGCGACGGCGTTGTTGCCCAGCGGCGGGAATAACGTCGGTTGTCCCACGGCGTTCTCGAGGTGGCAAGCCGTGCATGCGTCGGAGAATATCGCCGCACCGCGCTTCATGGAGCCGGCATCGGCCGCGGCTATATCGGTGTCGGGACTTGCCGGCAGGGATTTGAGATACACCGCGATGGCATGGCGGTCTTCATCGGTGATCAACGAGGTTGAATAGGTCACCACGTCGCCCATCGGGCCACCGGCCGATGCGCGATTGTTGCGGCCGGTCTTCAGGTACTCGGTGATGTCATCCACGCTCCAGCGTCCCAGGCCCGTGCGCTGGTTGCCGGTGAGGTCAGGGGCAACGTAGGCATCGAGCACGCCGCCCTCAAGATCATGACCCTTCTTGTCGGCGCCAAGCAGGTTTCGCGCGGTGTGGCATGCGCTGCAATGCCCCAGGCCACGCACCAGGACCGCACCGCGGCTCCAGTCGGGCGGTGCGTCGGCGGGCGCTTGCGACTTCGGTGCGTCGTGCAGGGCAATTACGTTCCAGAACGACACCATGAAACGGATATTCATGGGGAAGATGAGATCGTTTCCGGGCGGCTTGTACGCCACCGGCGGCGTCGTCTTCAGGTAGGCGAGCAGTGCGTCGTCGTCGTCGCGTTCCAGGTTGCGAAACCACGGGTAGGGGAACGCCGGATACAGATGCTGTCCGCGCCCGCCGATGCCATCGTGCATGGCCTTGTAGAACTGATCCGGTGTCCAGTTGCCGATGCCGTTGGTGGGGTCGGAGGAGATGTTCGAGGAGTAGATCACGCCGAAGGGTGTGTTCAAACCCAGGCCGCCACCGAACGGTTCACCACCCGCCCGCAAGTGGCACGAAAGGCAATCGCCCATGCGCACCAGGTACTGCCCGCGCCGCAATTGCTCGGCGTTCGGCCCGTCGGCGATGGGCTGGGTGATGACTTTTGCTGCCGCTACCGAAGTAACGGGCCCCGAAGGCAGCGCCGAAGCACGGCCAAGGTTCCAGGCCATGATCGCGCCGCCGATGATGCCCAGCACGATCAGTACCAGTACGACACGGATAAGGATTCGCATGGCATCTACGCCTGTACCAGGGGGCCAGGTTGCTTCAGGTATTGCTGCACGATCGCTTGCGCCGACATGTAAGCCAGCGCCGCCAACGTGCCCGTGGGGTTGTAGCCTGCGTTCTGCGGGAAGGCGCCAGCACCCATCGAGAACACATTGTGCACGTCCCAGCTTTGCAGGTACTTGTTCACCACGCTGTTGGCTGGGCTATCACCCATGATCGCGCCGCCGGTGTTGTGCGTGGTCTGGTAGGGCACTACGCTCCACGAGCCGATACGCCGGTTCAGCTTGATCTCGCGCGGGTTCATCGCCTTGGCGATCTCCGCGGCGCGATCGGTAAGGTAGTCGGACATCTTGTGTTCGTTGTCCGTGAAGTCGAACGTCATGCGCAGCATCGGCCGGCCGTGGATGTCCCGATAGGTGGGATCCAGGTCAAGGTAGTTACCGCGATGGCTCATGCACGAGCCATGCACGCTAAGGCTGAAGGAGCGCAGGTAATTCTTCGCGGCGGCATGCTTCCAGGCCTTGCCCCACGCAGGCGTGCCCTGGGGCGTGTAGATCATCTCGATGGGGCGGCCACCGGTGACCATGCCGGCGATATAGGCGCCGCCGATGAAGCCAAGCCCCGAATGATCGAAGTTGTCGCCGTTGAAATCATCCACCACCGTGGCCAGCGCACCGGCGCCGATAAAGGGATTGATCAGCTTGTCGTCGAAGAACACATTCACCGATGACATGGTCTGGTAGGCGTAGTTCTTGCCCACCACGCCCTGGCCCGTGGCGGGATCGTACGGCGTGCCGATGCCCGACAGCAGCAACAAGCGCACGTTCTGCAGGATGTACGACGACAGGATCACGATATTCGCGGGCTGGAAGAATTCCTCGCCAGCGCTGTTCACATACGTCACGCCGGTGGCCTGCTTCTTGTCCGGCGACAATTCCACTTTCAGCACCTCGCACTCCGTGCGCAGGGTGAAGTTGGGCTTGGCCATCAGGTAGGGCAACACGGTGGTCTGCGGGCTGGCCTTGGAATAATTGCCGCAGCCGAACTTCTCGCAGAAACCACAATAGGTGCACGCACCCAGCTGTGCACCTAGATTGTTCACGTAGGGTTGGCTTAGGTTTCCCGTGGGGTGGGGAAACGGATGCCGCCCAAGTTCCGCCGCTGCTTTGCCGAACAAGGTCGGCCCATAGGTTTGCGGCATCGGCGGGGTGGGATATTCCGCGGAGCGGGAACCTTCGAACGGGTTGCCGCCTGGCTGGACTTGGCCATTGAGGTTGCCAGCCTTGCCACTGGTGCCGCAGAGCACGTCGAAACTGTTGTAGTGGGGTTCGAGCTCCTCGTACGTTACGCCCCAATCCTGCACGGTGAGGTCGTAGTCGGTGACGGACTTCTTGCCGTAGCGCTGCTCGTTGTGGCTTTTGGTCAGGAAGTCCGACGGCAGGAATCGCCAGATCTGCCCGTTCCAGTGCACTCCGCCACTGCCCACGCCCGTTCCCAGCAGGAACGACCCCAGATGCCGCATCGGCAGCGCCGTCTGGCTGGTGTTGTTGCGGATGGTCAGCGTGTCGTCGGAGACGTTCTGGAACAGATGATGCCGCCACATGTAGCGCAACTCATCCTGCGCGAAGCCGGTGGCGAAATCGGTGGAGGTGTCGCGCCAGGGCCCGCGTTCGAGTGCAAGCACGTCAAGCCCTGCATCGGCCAGTTGCTGGCCCATGATGGCGCCGGTCCAGCCGAAGCCGACGATCACCGCATCAACGGGTTTGAGGGTGGTTGCCATGCTCAGGTCTCCGAATTCCAGCCGGGCCTACCCTTGAACCCCACGGGCGGGAAGGGAACGGGTTCACCATGGCGGCTGACCCATTCGCGGTAGTCGTAATGCGCGCCGGGAAAGCCGATCATCTTCCAGGCGCCCATGTCCTTGTTGCCACCGTAGATGGGATCGGAGAAATATCCTTCCTTGGTGTTCTGCAGCAACATGGTGAAGAAGGCCTTGGCGTCAACGCCGTCCTCCAGTTGCACCTTGCCCGCTTCGAAGTCCTTGAGCAGCGCGTCCCGCTCGTCTTCGGACAACTTGGCGAAGTCCGCGCCGTTGTGGTTGGCGTGGGTGTATTTGTTGATGGCGCCGATCGCCGCGCGATACATCTGCGCCGGTGAAAACCGGCTCTGGTAGCCCTGCTCGGGCGCACCCTTGGCCCACGGGCCGCCCAGGTAATAGTGATCGCCACGGCCGAAGGGCCCAGCCAGTTGCCGGTCGAGGAAGAACGGTACGTTGGCCTCGACGGCGCCGGGACCCACTTCATCGTTGGGGATCAACCGGCTGACGGCGGCCTCGATGAACTCCCTTTCGGCTGCCGTGAAAAACTTGTAGTCGGTGCCGGAAACACCGGGTGGCGCATCGGCCAGGCCTTCCTGCCACGGCACCCCTCCCTGGTAAGTTCGGGGTGGTGCACCCAGCTCGCCATCGTGAACCTTCGCCCCCAGGGCGCCGGCGACACCGGCCGTGGCGGCAACGGCACTTCCCAGGAGGAAATGCCTGCGATCGAGCTTGGGCTTGTCCATCGAACATTCTCCGGAATGTCTCGCTCCCCTGCGGGCGGGCACGAGTGTCACGGTGATGCGTGGCCTGGCGTTTGTATAAACGTGTCGACTGTATTCCTGATTATCTAAGGGGTGGAATGAGACTTTCGTGTAGGGTGGCTGTCGCAAGTTCTTGCGATTCATGAGCCCGTGGCGAGGCGAAACTAGATACGCCGGGGCCGCCGCACGGTGCGCACCGTGCCTTTATTTCCCCCGCCGCAGAAAAACCGATCGCCGCCATCGGATTCCAGCCCGGAAACGCGCGCACCCGCGGGCATTTCCAGGGATTCGATTACCTCGCCGGTATTGGCATCGACGTGCCGCAGTTCGCTCATATCGTTTTCAAGGGTGGCGTGCCACAGCTCACCGTCGACCCAGGTGACGCCGGTAACGAAGCGGTTGGACTCGATCGTGCGTAGCACCGCGCCGGTATCGGGATCCACCTGGTGGATCTTCCGCCCCTGGTACTGCCCAACCCAAAGCGAGCCTTCGGCCCATGCCAGGCCCGAATCCCCACCGCCGCCGGGAGCGGGAATCCAGGCAAGTATCCGGCCGGTCGCGGGGTCGATCTTGTGGATGCGATCCTCGGCAATCTGGAACAGGTGCTCGCCGTCGAAGGCCGTGCCTGCGTGGGCGGGGATGTCGATGGTGCGTCCTGTTTTCCCGCTTTCAGGATCCAGCGCAATGAGCTTGTCGCCCGCGGCAAACCAGACCTGCTTGCCGTCGTAGGTGAGCCCATGCACGTTGGCGACACCCGGGAAGGGTCCATGCTCGCTGATGATGTTGGCTGTTGATCGTTTCATGGGCTGATCCTAGTCACCGGGCAGGGGAGAAGGGAGTAACAAGGTCGTCGTGAAACCGGGCAGCGGCGGGGTCATCCAGCGACGCGCGCGGCCGCCGCCGAAAGAATGCGCCATGCCCGATGCTGCCAAATCTTCCAGCGACCGCTGTACGGTGCGCTGGCTCGCACCCAGTGCCAGCGCCAGCGCCGAACTCGACCACGACTCACCGTCGGCAAGGAGGGCCAGTACCTCTCCATGCCTGCCTTCCACTGGCCGCGCCAACACCACGATTTCGCTCGCATCAAGCGGGGCCAGCACGAAGCCGTGCGCGGTGGCGTTCACCTCGGCCAGGGCGCCAAGCATGGCGCGAAGCCGTCCGATCTCCACACGCAGTCGGGCGCGATGGGTTTCATCGGCATGCCTGGCGCGGAACGCTCGTGTGATCAAAGTATTCCTCGGTACGTCACCAGGCCACGCTTCGGCCAAAGCCCGGACCAGGGTAAACAGCACCGGACGTGTCGACAGCGACACGGCGGTGTCCGCACGGCGAACGACATGGCGGCAGGCGTCGATCACCAGGTTACGTGAAGCAAAAAGCGCTTCGACGTCCTCAAGCAACAGGGCGCGTTCGACGTCGCGGGAGACAAGGCGGGCCGCCGGCAGGGTCAGTAGCCGCGATGCCGCTTCCACTTCCGCCGACAGTGCCGGGATGGCCGCCTGGCGGGCATTGGCCGCCGCCCTGGCAAGCGCTTCGCGTGCGACACCGGCACGTACGCGGCGCATGGCGATGCCCGCCACCATCAGCGCGTGCGCCGCCATCAGCGCTGGAGGGAAGGGAGAAGGATCGATCTGGGCAAGTGCCCGCTCGGCATCGTCAAGATGTCCGAACAGCAGCAGCCGGCGAACCGCCAGATACCGAGCGTGGCCGGCATTCATGACGTCGCCGTGCGACTGAAGCGTGGCCTGCGCCGCGTCGAGCCTGTGGGTTGGCCACGCCAGCTCCCGCGAGGCCAGCGCCACTTCCGCTTCCGCCACCACGCATCGCGCACGGGCCACGGCCTGTTTCGGCCCAAAGCCGCGCGCGGCACTTTGCAGTAACGCCTTGGCCTTGGGGAAGTCGCCAAGCTGCGCCATGGCGATGCCCCGCAACGCCAGCGCCGGTGGATCGTTTCGCAAGGCAACGCGATTGAGCGCACCGAGCGGATCACCTGCCGCGAGGGCGCGTCCGGCAGCGGTGATCAGCGAGTCCATGGAAGTACCGCCGCCTGCGCTTCAGGCACGTTACGGGTGCTTTTCCTGCGCGCGGAGCTCTTCCGTAGTGAAAAGCGCTTCGGGGACTGCTTCCAGATGAGCGCGTGCGATCGGCTTGCCGTTTCCGTCCGACAGGCCATAAGTGTGGTCACGGATCTTCTGCAGCGCACGGTCGATGTCGGCCACGCGCTGTTCGCCACGGGCAAGCAGGGCCTCTTCATTGGCCAACTGCTCCAGCCGGTCGCCGTCGTCGCCGCCGTCCATGGGTTCGTCGCCGGCGGCTTCCTGCACCTGGCCACCTTCGACCGCGGCGGCATCGGCGGATGCCGTCAACTGCCGGCGGAGCGTGACCAGGCGGTCGTGCTGACGTGCGATGAAGGCCTCGTCGAGGTCCGGGTGCGGGGACTTGGTCATGGCAGTACTCCGGGGGATAAAAGAAGCCTACATCAGTTGAAACTAACCACGGCCACCTCGAACGGTTCAAGGGTTACCTCAGCCCCCGAATTTCGGATCCCCGGTGCATGATCACCGGTGCTCGGCGCGACATAGCTGATGGTCGCGCCTGCCTGGTCGAGCTTCACTGTTTGCGGGGTCTGGCGTTTGTTCACCAACAGCAGCTTGCGCCCATGCCCGGTCACGAATCCCTGGGTGAAGACAGCGCTGCTGCTCGACGCGGTGGCAACCAGTTGATCGCCAGGGCCAAAATTGTCCTTCAGGAGCTTCAACACCCAGTAGCGCGCATTGGGAGCGTTCGTGTGGTAGTTGATCATGCTCACCGACGGGTATTGCGTGGGATAACCCACCAGCTGCGATTCACCCACCACGTCGATGCCCAAGGCCGCCGTCTTCGCATACAGGTAGGCGTAGAGCGCGCCGGAAAGGTTCCAGTAATCCTTCGGTTCATCCACCGCGGGCGCGCCACTGTTGCTGTCATCGTCCGAGGCCAGGATGGAGCCCAGTTCATTGAGCGACGTCTTAGTCTCCGGCGACAGCCTGTGCTTGATCTGCTCGATGTATCGCGTGGCCGAAAGGAAGCCATCGGCCTGGTCGAAGAAGGTGTACTGGTTGGCCTCCATCGGCTGGCCGGGCGATGGCGTGGCATAGAAGTGATAGCTGATGAAATCCAGCGGCGTGCCCGGCGCGTGGTTTTTAGGGTTGAGGAAGTACTCGAACATCGCGCTTTCCGTGCGCGGTGCCGCCGAGGCGATGGCGACGAATTTAAGGTCCGGCTGCACCTTGCGCATCGCCGCTGTCACCACATCGTAGAACTTGGTGTATTCCTGCGGTGTCCAGTGGTGCTCGGAATCGACTTCGTTGAGCACCTCCCAGTAGGCCACTTTGTAGTGGTGCTTGCTGGCGTGGAACTTCCCGTGCTCGTCGGTGAAACCGCCCTTCGTGTACCAGGCCAGCAGCCGTGCGTAATAGTCCGCGGCCTGCCTGTAGGTCGGATCCTTGATCCGGGTGCCCTGGGTGTAATCCCAGAATGCTCTATCCGGATCCTTTGGGTAGGTCACCGGCTTGTCGGTCTGCCACAGCCATGCAGGCATGGTGCTGAAATTCAGCACCACCGGATGGCCGGCCGTGGCGGCCATGAAATCCTCGAGCGTGGGATCAAGAAGGGTGAAGTCCCAGGAGGTGCCTTCGCTTGTGGGAGGCTCAAGTTCCGCCACGCCCTGCCGCGGATAGGGCAGCCATGGCACGTAGCGCACCTCATCGGCCTGGATATCCTTCAGCGCCTTGAAGGCCACGTCGTGGAACTTGCCGCCGCGTGCAAGGCCCGGGTTCACCACGACTTGCAAGGTGGCCACGGCTTTCGACATTGCCACGGGTTTGGACCAGTCCACTTGCAGTGCGATCGGCTCGGCGGCTGCTTGCGCGGAGAGGACTGCCATGGTGACCGACGCGAGGATGAGACCGAACGTGCGCATGGCTATTCCTTGTGGGGAAGAAGGACACCATACGGCCCCTACCGTCTGCTGGCGAGTACACCATCGAGCACCAGCTGCGCCTTGAAGCCGGCTTTCTCAAGCCGTTTGGCCACTTCGTTGGGGACATCACGGCCGCTGGTGAGCTTGTTGGGACTGCCGGTGTAATGGAACAGCCGGCCGCCGCGACGCAGCACCCGCGCCAGTTGGTCGTAGAACGCTTGCGAATAGAGCTCGCCGGCGATGCCGAAGCGCGGCGGGTCGTGCAGCAGGGCGTCCACGGAACCACTCGCCAACTGCGTGATCGCTTCGGATACGTCGCCATGAGTGAGGCTCAACCGGCCACCGCTGGCGGGCGCATCGGGATCGGGCGACCACGGGTTCAATGTGCGTAGCCACAACACGTCTTCGTTCTTCTCGAACGACCGAATATTGGCCACGCCAGCCTCAAGGCAGCACGCGGCGAAGTAGCCCAGGCCGCCGCAGGTATCGAGCACGAGCTTGCCGCGAGGTTCGATCAGCGCCACCTTGCGTCGCGCATCGTCCACTGGCGACTCTTTCGACGTCGGCAGCATCTTGATGCCGTCGATCTCGAACGTGGGCGCGCCCCACTCGGTAGGCACCAGCTTGATCAGGGAGCCGGAGAACCGCGACACCGTGTCGAAACCCTCGCCGTCCCAGTAGTAGATCGTCCGGTCCTTGAGCCTGGCGGGGTAGGGATAGTGCTGGTCACGCCATTGCCAGGTGTCGCGATGAAGCGCAGCGTCTGCCTGTGAGCGGCCAAGGTCCAGCGACCCCGTCCATGTGATTGCGCCTGCCTCGCGCGCCGCGCTCAGGGCCTGGGCGGCCGGGCGGGTCAGCAGGGGACCGGGATAGTGCGACACGATGAAGAACTCCGGGTAACGCACGAATGACGGAAAAAAGCGAGGGGTGCCATCGTAAGGGAAAAGCCCGTTGGCGTGTTCGGACCCAGAAGCTTGACGGGCATCATGTTTAGGCCCCTGGGCGGCTGGCAAGATTCGGGTGCACACAGCCCCCACTGCCAGGGTAAGTCCCCATGCCACACACCGCAGCCAGCTTCGAGTCCGTCAGGCGGGAAATCGAGCGAACCAGCGCGCTTCGCGATGCGGCCCTGCTCGCCGGATTCGAAGCGCTCGAACAGCGCAACAGCTCCCTGGCCCAGATGGTGCTGATGGTCTTCGGCGACCGCCGCCGCGCCGCGCAGTGGATGAGCCAGCCGCAACGTGCGTTCGATGGACGGACCGTCTGGCAGGTGCTGATCGACGGCGACGAGGAAGCACTATGGGATGCGCTTGAGCAGCGGCAAGGAGGTGCGGAGCTGGCATCGAGGTTGCGCGTGGAGGGTTAATTGCACTTGGGCTTTATCGCCCCATGGCCTCGCCTTGACGCCCCGGAAGACCATCCCTGAAGATCTGATCATGAGGGGGTGTCGTAGATTGGGCGCTGGCCAGGAGATTAGACTGCGATAACGACAAAGGTATGCCTGATTTTTGAACATCAGGGAGTATTTTGTGAGGGTTAAATAGGCTGGGTACGGGACGGCATTCAAGGGGGATGCAACGTGCTTACGAATTTTTTGGCGATGCCAATACTGCTCAGGTTCATGACCGGTCACGCGCTGATCTGCGTGATCCTGTTCATCGTTTCCGTGCTGCCCTACGACTCTTACGGCATCGACGGGCGCCAGGTCTCCCAAGCAGAATGGTGGAGCAGTGGCGTAGGACCTCTCGTGTCACTCATCGGCTTGTTTGGATTTGCGGCCGGCTGGTCTCTTCTCAAGAAGAAGAGATATGCGCGAGAGCTCTATCTGGCATTTCTAACGGCTGGCTTCGTTGTGCCCTATCCATTTATCGGAGAGGCCTGGTTTAGCTTGATCGGCATACTCATCGTGACAGCCGCAGGGGTGTATCTGTTCAAGAATAAGGTCGTCGCAGCATATTTTGAGCATGTTGTGAGCGAGCTTTCGGCCGGTTGATATGAAAGCATCCAGGTACGACAAATTGGAAGCTCAGCTGGCGGCTGTGGAAGTTGATCTTTTGAATTTGCTCAAGCGCGTGCTGCCGCGTGCCGCGCACTCCGGTGAGTTCTTATTCTTCAATTCGGAGTTCATGCCTGACTACATCCGGCCTCATTGGTTACCGGAGGAGAGTGAAGTGGTTCTATCGCTCGCCCGGGAGTCGTTGTCGTTACGCGACCAGCTTCAGCTTCCTGCGAAGGGTACGGCCGCGCAGATGTATCTCTCGGCTTGCACCGAAAATTCGAACGTCAAGGACGAACATCGCCGCGGCTCTCGCCAGTTGGCAGCCTGGCTGCTTGGGGAACTGTAAAAGGTGGCAGGCAGCCAGGGTCAGAAATCCGCCACAGAACGGTCGGGCTTGCGCCCACCTGGCTGCCCGCCCGAAGGCGGATGGCCTCGACTACCGCGGGAGCTACCTGCGGTAGTCGATCCTAGGCCGCCTTGATCAGGCAGAGCTGCGTAAGTGCCGTGACTCCGTCATCCAGGCCGATCTCCTCGACGATCTTGCCATCTTTGAGTCGAAGCACCGTGGTGCCGGTGAAATGCATCTTCCTGCCCGTGGCCGCGGGAAGCGAACCTGCCAGGAAGTCGCTGAAGGCCGGGCCGGCGTGCGTGCCACCACCTTCCCAGCGGCCGACAACGTAGTCACCCTCGGCAATGAGATCAGCGGCGCCCCAGAACTTCAGGTCCGGGAATGAGCTGCGAAAATCCGTCATGAAATCCTTGATGTCCTGATGACCCCGGCGCGGCTCGTGCAGCGAGTACTGAAGCAGCATGTCGGGCGAGGCAAGCTCATCGACGATGGCGAGGTTGCAGGTTTCACCCCAGAAATCGTTGAACCAACGGCCGACGATGGCCTTGTTATCTTCTTCTTTCGACATGGCTAAGCATCCTTATCTGGTGAGATGAGTGGGAGGGTGGGCCCTCCCCAGGAAAGATAGATTCCGCATCGATACGGGAAACTCCGTTTCTTGCTTTTGAGATAAGCGGCGCCCGGGCTTGCCAGGATGATTTTTGTCGCGAAGCCTTGGAGAATAGAGAAGCCTTCTCCACCCAGGACCCACCGTGAGCAGACCCAAGCTGTACTCGGGAACCAGGAACGCCTCGAGCTGGGCCATGCGCGCCTGGCTTGCCCTGCGCGCGGCGGGGGTCGACTTCGAGGAAGAGATCGTCAATATCGTGCGACCGCAGCGCTTTGCCAACCTGAAAGCCGTCGGTCGCATTTCGCCGCCGGCGATGGTGCCCGTGTTGGTGGTGGACGGGGTAGCGATCTACGATTCGCTGGCGATCATGGAATACGCGAACGATGCGTGCGGGGGACGCCTGCTGCCTGTCGACGTGACGCAACGGGCCCAGGCGAGATCCCTGGCGGCGTGGCAGCACTCAGGTTTGTCGAATATCTGCGCCCGAATTTCATTCGAGAGCGCCTTCTATCCGGAAAAACGGACGCTTACTGCCGTCGAGACGAGCGAATGCGAGCGTCTGTTCGGCGTTCTCGCCAAGTACGTTGCTGAAAGCAGCGGCCCGTTTCTTTTCGGGACCCTGTCTCTGGCTGACCTGATATTGGTGCCGACCATCGTGCGTCTTGTCGCTCATGACCCGGTTGTGCCCTCGAGGGACGCCATCGAAGCCTGGACGCAGACACTACTGGCGATGGCCGACGTCAAGGAATGGATGCGGGACGCAAGATTGCTGCCACCTATCTGGTCGGACGACTACCTCGTTCCCGGGCAGCCGGTCGACTTGCGCGTTATTCCCGATCCATTCGACGCCGCCTGAATCCACTACCGCGCCGGTGCTACCAGTAGATGCTTTGCCAGCAGGCCATGCAGGTACCCGATGCCGCGGGCCAGGTGCAGGGTGCCGAACATCAGCAACACGCCGAACAGCAGCGAACCAAGCAGTGCGGCGGTACCCGCGGTTCCATCGATGCCAAACATCTGGATGTGCATGAAAACCCAGGAGTTGTCGGCAAAGCCGGGCGTGGCAAGGCCTGTCCAGGCGGCCAGCGGCAGGCCGATGAAACTGACGACCAGCGCGATCAGCGTCACGAAGATGGTGAAGTACGCAATGCCCAGCGGCAGCATCAGCAGGAAATAAATATGCGTGGACCACATGCGCGGATCGGTAAACAGACCCTTGATCTTCGTCATCAGGCGATCGTCACGGTTCGCGTACAACGGTCGGCGCGGCATCCGCACACCCAGCATGGCTTCCACCAGGCGTCCTTCAGCCAGTGACAGCACGCGCACGATGCCGAAGTACAGGATGATGATGGGAATGCCGATGATCAGCACCGAAAGCCCCAGCGACAACGACATGCCCACGGCTATCAAGGTGAAGTAGAAAACGCCCGAGACGAGCGCCAGCAGCATGTAGAACAGCGCGCCGTAGCTGCGGAAGTCCGCCGCCACGCCGAAGAATTTTCCCCAGGGCG
This sequence comes from Pinirhizobacter soli, assembly GCF_015905305.1. Lineage (GTDB taxonomy): Bacteria > Pseudomonadota > Gammaproteobacteria > Xanthomonadales > Rhodanobacteraceae > Pinirhizobacter > Pinirhizobacter soli. The sequence continues at coordinate 374,123 of NZ_JADZLQ010000001.1, read as the reverse complement.
TGGTCCAGCGCGGAGCCGGCGGGCGTAGCGCGGTCTGAACCTTGGCCTCAGTATCGCGATAGATCTCCGCCACTTCGTCCGGTGCGCCGTAGCTGCCTGCGACCATGGCAATGATCTCCGCTTCGGATTTGCCGGGGTTCTCGCTCATTTCCGAACGCAAGTAATCCTCTGCGTCGTAGAGGGCATCCTGCACGAGCGCGGGATCCGATCCGTCCAGCGCCTTGCGCAATTCATCCAGATACCGCTTGATGGTGGTGGGGTAGGGCGAGGCGGCAGTATTCATTTCACATCCTCAAGCGCGGTATCGACGAAGTCGCGGGTGGAAGTCCAGGCAGAGGTCCAATCACGCAGTGCCTCGCGGCCATTCGCATTGATCCGGTAATAACGTCGCGGCGGGCCGGTGTCGGAGGGTTCGACATGGCTATCGAGCAAGCCGTTGCCCTCAAGCGTGCGCAACACCGGATACAGCGCGCTCTGCTTGCCGATAAGCACGCCGTCGCCCTCGCGCTCGAAGCGCTTGGCAATCTGGTAGCCATACATGGGCTCGTCGGCGGCCGCCAGGATGGCCAGCAGGGCAAGCGACACCGTGCCGGAACTGAGCTCACGCCTGAACTTGCGAAAATGTGCGTCGAGGTCGCCCATGTCTGATTTCCCTAGCTTGGGAATTAGACTAGTGCGAAGCTCGGTATAGTGAATGTGCTGGTAGTCATGGCAGGCGCATGATGAAGGGGGCAGGGATCCCCGGAGGAACACTTCATGACCAAGATCGAAAAAGTCATTTTTACGGGCAAGACCCACACTAAAGTCAATCACGATCCCAAGGCACAGCGTGCCGATCACGACGTCGTCGACATCAAGCTGTCGACGCCGGGTGGCGAGAACTATGAGTTCAACGCCGTCGTAACCCACCCGACCGCCGAGCAATTGTTCGCGGGCGCCTGGTCGGCTTGCTACACCAGTGCACTTAATCTGGCGGCCTCGCTGAAGAAGGTCACGCTTCCGGCTGATGCTTCGGTGGACATCGAAGTGGATGTGGGTCAGACGGGTCCAGGCTGGTTCCTCGGTGCCAGGTTCAATGTCCGTCTGCCAGGTCTGGCACAGGATATCGCCGAGGCCATCGTTCACTCCGCCCATCTGATCTGCCCTTACTCGAAGGCCGTCAAGGGCAACATCGACGTTGCCGTGACCGTGGCGACCACCTGACGCACTGCCAAGCCGGTTCGACCAGTCCCCGCTGTGTCGAACCGGCTGATCGAGGAGAATTCCATGAACGTGTTGAACGTCGCGGCTGCGAGCCTGCTGGTCGTCGCAGGCAGCCTGGTGCCCCATGCTGCACAGGCGCAGCAAACGGGAACCCACCGCACCGAGTTATCCAAGAACGACATCAGCATTCCCGGCTGGGAGGCCGTGCAACTGCGCGTGGACATTGATCCGGGGAAGATCGCCCCGAATCACAGGCATCCGGGTGAAGAGATCATCTATGTCGTCGAGGGCACGATCGAGTACCAACTCGAGGGCAAGCCGTCGGTAAAGCTCAAGGCCGGTGATGTCCTGTTCGTGCCTAAAGGCGTTATTCACAGCGCGAAGAATGTCGGCCAGACCAATGCGGCGGAAATCGGCACGTATATCGTTCCCAAGGGAAAGCCGCTGGTTGAATGGATAAAGTGATCGCGGAGGAGGGTAACCTATAGGTTGCAAAATGGAACCTATAGGTTATATTATCGCCCCGGGCCAGACAGCGGGGAGACTCAAGTGATCAATGAGAATTCAGACGAGCGGAGCGACAGGCTCGTTCGCCACGAGCGGCGCGGCCTGTGGCTGTCGCTGATGGTGATCGTGCTGCTTGGCGTAGTTGCCCTCGTGGCGGGCATGTCATCGGATCCCACCAAAATGCGGAATGCCGAGCGGCTGATGACCTTGATTCCCATGGTCATCATCTTCGGTGCGATCTGGGTCAACCGGCTTCAACACAGTGCGAAGCCAGCCCAGATCAAAGAACACAAGCGCGCGATGTTCAACGATGAGCTGCGGCTCGTCGCCTCCCAACATGCTTTCAGGGCAGGGTTCGTGACCATGCTTGGCGCACAGGCGTTGTTCTGCCTGCTGTCCTTTGTGATGACGCTTTCCTGGTCGGCGGGGTTGCTCGCCGCCTTGACCGTGGCCCTGGGAACCGTGGTCTTCCTGGGCGTGTTTCTCTTCTACGATCGGGCTTGATCCGTGGTCGAAGAGCGTCTTTCCAATAGTTTGAAAGTTCATCGGGCGGCGCTGAATCTCACCCAGGCCGATCTGGCGGAGCTCGTCGGTACCACCCGTAAGTCGATCAATGCGATCGAGGCCGGGCGCATGGTTCCGTCGACGTTCCTTGCGTTGAAGCTCGCCCGCGCCTTGAACCTGAAGGTGGAGTCGATATTCGCGCTAAGCGCTGTTTGACATAGCGTTCCCTTACGCCGTCGCAGGAGCTAAGTGTCTAGGGTGACCCGCACCCTGCCGCACAAGCGAGCTGAGGGTGTCGCCCCAGGAAGGTAGAGATGAGCCCGGCGATCTGGCTCGGCACCTGCAGCGAGGCAAAATGACCGGCATCGAGAATATGGATCTCCGCCTGCGGGGCATCGCGCAGGTATGCGAGGGCTCCAGGCGTGGTGAAGAAGTCATCGCGGCTGCCCCAGAGGACCAGGACGGGAATTTTCATGTTCCGCAACAGCGCCTGCCAGGCGGGATAGCGCTTGACGTTGTTGCCGTAGTCGAACCACAGGTCGTTGCGTGACTGGACCACGCCCGAGCGCTGCGCGGACTGGACCATAAGCAAGGTGGCATCAGCGCCGATATCCTCCTCATCCGTCCAGCCGTTGGCGCGGGGAGCTAATAAGCCCTGGGCGTATGCCGTCCGCTTTGCGTCGGTGGAGGCATCCCGATGCGCCCAGTGGCGGCGCAGCGGGCTGTTGGGATCTTGCGCGGCGGGAAAGCCATCCAGATGGATCACGCCGTTCTGCACCACGATGAAGCTGATCGCACCTGGATCGGCACTCATCAAACGAAAGCCTACCGGCACGCCATAATCCTGCATATACAGGCCGTAGCGTTCGATCCCGCGCAGCTTGAGGAAATGACGCACGGTATCGGCAACATGGTCGAAGGTGTAGGCCCATTGCCGGTGATCGGGTGCCTCGGAGTATCCGAAGGCCGGGTAGTCCATGGCGATGACGTGCAAATGCCTTTGTTGCACCAGTTCATCCATCAGTCGCGCGTACATGACCGATGACAATGGATAACCGTGAAGCAGAACGAGGGTCGGCGCGGATGGATCGCCACCCTCGCGATAGAACAGTTGAACGCCATCGACAGCCTGCCAGCCTTCGTGCAGCCCCTCGGAATGGCCGGTGAGCGGTACCGCGGCAAGCGCAAATCCCATGACCATGCCTAGCAGGTGATGAAGAACGTTCATGCGTATACCGCCGCAACCCGGCTCGCATCGTGGCCTACCGAGAACACGCGACGCTCGGCGATAACGCCAAGATTACGGCCATGCCACTCCACTTCGAAGGGCACCGGCTGTACTCCGGGAGCAAGACATTCTTCGATCTGGATATTGGCAATGGCATCGGCATCGCGGCAGGCGCGGACACGGTCGCCAAGCCTCTTCAGGTAGATCCGCGCATGGCTGAATGCACCGCCGCCAAGCACGCCGATGTGCCCCGGTACGATGCGGCCGCGGTGAAGGCGCTCGAGGTTGGCCAGCCCGTTATCGATAAGGCTTGGCGCGGATGAGCCGATGTAAGCGATGTTTCCCACCAGTGCGTCGCCGCAGAACACCAGGTCGCATCTGGGCACGTCAATCGCCGTAGCGCAAAATGTCTTGCCCGGATTGTGGAATAACCTGATGTCACGCGCCCCCCAAGTGAAATTGAGCTCCTGGGAATAGGTCGCCGTGGGCGCAACGTAGCTTGCATCGTCGTCCTGGGTCCGATGCCGCTGAGACAGATAGGTGTACAGGTAATCGCGATGAGCGAGGATCTGTGCGCCCGGGAACAGGCGAAGGCCCGCCATGTGATCGCTCATGTAGTGTGTCATGACGATCATCTTCACCGCGGCCAGAAGGTTACCTTCGATATACGCCTGCATCCACTGTGCATCTGCATCGCTTCCAAGCGCGTCGATCAGCAGCGCCTTGCCGCGGTGTACGAAAACCGTGGCCACCGATTCGTAGAAATCGCCATGGAAGATCCAGATGTCATCTTCGATTTGTTCAACTCGCATGTTCTGCTCCGGTCTATGCCGGGTTAGTATCCGCAAGAAGCCGAACACACTGAAGCGATCCTTCCTCACCCAATGATGAATATCATTCATCCATGAAACACGCCCTGCCACCGATGCATACGCTGCGCACGTTCGAGGCATTGGCGCGCCTGCGGAACTTCGCCCGCACGGCGGAGGAACTGCACCTGACTCCCAGCGCGATAAGCCATCAGATCAAGGCGCTAGAGGCGTTCTATTCGAGCCGGCTCTTCCTCCGGAGCCGGCGTGACGTTACGCCGACCCCCGCAGGCATGCGCCTGCTGGACGTGGTGGCCAGGTTCCTCGATGAGTTGTCCGATGTGGGCCGCCAGCTTCGTGTTCGCCATGCCGATCGCCTTTCGCTCACGGCTCCGCCGTCGCTTGCCAGCCGCTGGCTTCTGCCGCGGCTTGGCCAGTTCCTGGAAGCTCACCCGAGTGCGGATTTCAAGTTGCGCGCCACCTTCGAGCTGGTGGACCTGGATGCCGAGGACATCGATGCCGGTATCCGCTTCGGCTCAGGGCGCTGGCATGGCCTTCGAGCGCAGAAGCTCTTTGCCGAGGCCATCTTTCCCGTGGCATCGCCGCACTACGTAGAGAGCCTCGGCATCCGCCGCATTGCCGACCTGAAGCGCGGCGTGTTTCTACGCGACGATTTTCAATCCTGGGATGTCTGGTTTGCGCGTACGCGGACATCCGGTACTGTCGCGCAGTCCGGCCCGGTATTCGACGATTCGGCTTTGCTGTTGCAGGCTGCGGAAGCCGGGCAGGGTATTGCCCTTGCACGGGCGCCCCTGGTCACCGATGCCATTGCTGCAGGCAAGCTCGTTCGTATCGGCCGCGTGGCCCTGGCATCGCCAGGCGGTTACTACCTCGTGACGCCGATCCATCGCGCCGATTCGCCGATGGTCAAGGCGTTCCGACAATGGCTCGCCGGGCAATAAAAAGCCGCCCCGGCAAATCACCGGGGCGGCCTTGGTCAAACGCCTTATTTCTTCAGGTCAAACCGGTCCAGGTTCATCACCTTCGTCCACGCGGCGACGAAATCCTTGACGAATTTCTCCTGCGAATCGGCGGTGCCATAGACCTCCGACTGCGCACGCAGCACCGAATGCGAACCGAACACCAGGTCGATACGGCTGGCCGTCCACTTCTTCTTGCCGGTACCACGCTCGAAACCGTCAAACGATTCCCGCGCCGGCGAGGCTGGCTTCCATTCGGTACGCATGTCCAGCAAGTTACGGAAGAAGTCGTTGGTGAGCTTGCCCGGAGAATCGGTGAAGACACCCTGCGAGCCGCCATCGACATTGGCGCCGAGCACGCGAAGGCCGCCGATAAGCACCGTCAGCTCCGGCTGGGTCAACGTCAGCAATTGCGCCTTGTCGATCAGCAACGCTTCGGCTGGCACGCTGTACCTGGCCTTCAGGAAGTTCCGGAAGCCGTCGGCAACGGGCTCCAGCGGCTCGAAGGACTCGACATCGGTCTGTTCTTGGGACGCGTCGGTGCGGCCCGGGGCGAAGGGCACCTTTACCGCGTTGCCGGCATCTTTCGCTGCCTTCTCCACCGCCGCGCTACCAGCCAGCACGATCAGGTCGGCCAGGGAGATCTTCTTTCCGCCGGCATTGAACTCCGATCGAATGCTCTCCAGCTTATCGAGCACTTTCTTCAGCTGTGCCGGCTGGTTGACCTTCCAGTCCTTCTGCGGCGCCAGGCGGATGCGTGCACCATTGGCGCCGCCACGCTTGTCCGAGCCACGGAACGTCGATGCGGACGCCCAGGCCGTGGACACCAGTTCCGCCACGCTCAAGCCCGAGGCCAGCACCTTCGCCTTGATCGCTTCCACGTCGCTTTCAGTGACTAGCGGATGGTCGACCTTGGGCACCGGGTCCTGCCAGATCAGTTGTTCCTTGGGTACTTCCGGGCCCAGGTAACGTTCGATGGGCCCCATGTCGCGATGGGTCAGCTTGAACCATGCCCGGGCAAACGCATCGGCGAACTGGTCGGGGTGCTCGAGGAAACGACGCGAGATTTTCTCGTAGGCCGGATCAAGACGCAGCGACAGGTCGGTGGTCAGCATCTTGGGGGCGTGGCGCTTGGACTTGTCGTGGGCGTCTGGAATCACGTCGCCGGCGCCCTTGGCCACCCACTGGTTCGCACCGGCTGGGCTCTTGGTCAACTCCCATTCGAAACCGAAGAGGTTCTCGAAGAAGTGGTTGCTCCACTTGGTGGGGGTCTGGGTCCAGGTCACTTCCAGGCCGCTGGTGATGGTGTCGCCGCCACGGCCGGAGGCGAAGCTGTTCTTCCAGCCAAAGCCCTGGTCTTCCAGCTCGCCGGTTTCCGGCTCTCCGCCGACGTGTTTCGCGTCGGCGGCACCATGGGTTTTGCCGAACGTGTGGCCACCGGCGATAAGGGCGACGGTCTCTTCATCATTCATCGCCATGCGGCCGAAGGTCGTGCGGATGTCGTGCGCCGCGGCGATCGGGTCGGGGTTGCCTTCCGGGCCTTCCGGATTGACGTAGATCAAACCCATCTGCACGGCACCAAGCGGGTTCTCGAGGTTGCGCCCGTGCTCGGTGCGGTCCTCTTCGTTGCCATGTTTCTCCGCTTCTGCGGTGATTACGCCACTTTCGTGGTCGCCGGCGTCGGCCTTCTTGTTCTTGCCGTAGCGATGATCGCCACCGAGCCATTCGGTTTCGGTGCCCCAGAAAACATCCAGGTCCGGTTCCCACGTGTCCTCGCGGCCGCCGGCATAGCCGAACGTCTTGAAGCCCATCGATTCCAGGGCGACGTTGCCGGCCAGGATGTAGAGGTCCGCCCAGGAGATGTTGCGGCCGTATTTCTGCTTGATCGGCCAAAGCAGGCGGCGCGCCTTGTCCAGGCTCACGTTATCGGGCCAGCTGTTCAGCGGCGCAAAGCGTTGTTGACCGCGACCGCCGCCACCGCGGCCATCGGCGATGCGGTAGGTGCCGGCACTGTGCCAGGCCATGCGGATGAACAAGCCGCCATAGTGGCCGAAGTCGGCGGGCCACCAGTCCTGGGAGTCGGTCATCAGGGCGTTGAGGTCTTTCTTGACGGCAGCAAGATCGAGCTTCTTGAACGCTTCTGCATAGTTGAAGTCTGGATCCGGATTGGACCTGGACGAATGCTGGTTGAGCAGGTCAACGCGTAGCTGTTTGGGCCACCAATCCCGGTTGGTCGTGCCGCCACCGGCGGTGTGGTTGAAAGGGCATTTGGCTTCGGTCGTCGACATTCGCGTTCTCTCCTTGGGGTGGGCTGGCCGGAGACGAACAGGAGCAGTCGCCGGCGGGGCGTGTGGACACGTAGCCCGTCGATCATACGGCGACCGCGGAGATTGCAAAAATTGATTGAAGTTATGGTTACGAAAGGCGGTAGCTATCGGCCTCGGGAATATTGCGACGCAGCATTCCCGAGGCCGTAGCACCCCGTCAGTAGTCGTAACTCACGCCGAACTGCACATAGCGTGGCTGCTGGCGAACCAGCGCCAGTCCGTATTTCGGATCGGCGGTATAGGGTGCCGTGACCGAGTATGGGTAGATGTTGGTCTCGGTCTGCCCATTGTTTACGTTGTAGATGTTGGCGGTGAATGCCAGCTTGCCCGCGCCGAACGTCGGTCGCCACGTGGCGCCGAGGTCGAGCTGGCGTACCCACGGAAGCCGGCCATGGCTGCCGGGAGGCGAAGGCTGGCCATCGCACCAGTGATAGGACGGCGCATAACCTACGGGATCGGTCTGGTCGGGGCCGTAGTAGCCAAGGCAGGTCTTGGGCGCGCCGGACACCAGGCTCAGGTTCGCCGACACGATCCACTCGGGGGTCAGCTGGTAGTACCCGAACAGTTTGAACTGGTGTTTGTGGTCATTGCTCTGCGGGCCGTTGGTGTTATCCATGATGGCGCCGTTGTCCCAGTCTTCGCTGGTGGACGCCGCCGTCTGCTGCAGGTCCGAGCGCAGCTGGCCTTCAGTGTTGCCATAGCTGCGCGAGAAGACATAGTCCACCTTCGCATACCAGGTGCCGTCGAACGGATGCTCCAGGAAGGTCTCCAGGCCGTAGTACTTGCGCTTGAGAGCATCGAAGCCCAGTTCCTTGTTGCTCAGGCTTACATTGTGGTAATTCCCTGCCGAGTCGACCAGGTTGAAGGTATTGGCCGTACCGGGATTGAACAGCCAGCAACTCACCGGATTGCTGTCGCTGGTAACGTCGTAGCCCAGCGACTGCGCCTTGCCCAGCACGGTATCCAGGTCGCAGTAGTCGTCGATCGCATCGCGAAGAATCCGGCGCGTCACCTTGGCGCCATAGGTCCAGCTATCTCCCGCGGTCTTGGTGAAACCGAGCAGGAATTCGTCCTGGTTCTCGGACTTCAGGTTCCGCGCCGTCACCGTTTTCGGGTCGGGCAGGATGCCGAAAGCATTGTTCGCCGAGACCGGGACGGACATCTGGGACAGCCCTGTGGGCGTGCCATCGGCAGCAACCCCGCTATAGGTGTAGTACTGCGACGTGCTGACATAAGCGCCTGCGGCATTCAGCGCGGGGTTCAGCGGCAAGCCGAGGTAATAGCGGCCGGCATTAGCGTAAATCTTGAAGCTCGAATCGCCATTGACATCCCAGCTGGCGCCAAGCCGCGGTGCGAGCTGTGGCTTGGTCTGGGTGATATAGGCCTGCCCATTGGCGTTGTAGTCGGTGAACTGGTCATTGCGCAAACCGATCTTCACCAGCCACCGGTCGCTGACCTGCCAACTATCCTCGATGTATTGTGCGCGTTGCGCCGAACGCACGCTCGCTAGCGAGTTGGCCACATGCTTGACCACATAGTAGCCATCGGCTCCGTTCGGGTAGGCCGAGGTGGCGCCCACGCCAAGACCGGACGACAACGGCACATCGGGCGTGTCGGTCTGGCCGTAGGTCCAGTAGTAGCCGGGGCCTGAGGTTTGCGAGCCCTGCGCCAGGGCGCGTGCGTTCTGGTTATCGATACCGGCGGAGATCGTGTGGTCGCCGATCTTGTAGGTCAGGTCGATGCGCAGGTTGTTGGTGTGGTTGGCGCGGTCCGGACTGTAGAGCGTTTGCACGGTCTGCGGGCTGGTGATGGCGCTGCCGCCATTGAGGGCCGGGTTTTCCGAGGACGTGCCGTTGACGTAGGTGAGATCCTGGTTATAGCTGCCCGGCGAGTCGTAATTGCGCGTCTTCATCTTGCCGTACAGCGCGGTCAGGGTGAGGTCGTCGGTGATGTAACTGGTGAACTTGGCAGTGTAAAGGTCGCCACCGGTCTTGGTGCTGTCCGTGGCGCCGATGTAAGCACCGCGCGTGCGGTTGACGTAGTCATAGTCGTAGATCGACCCGTTCGCACTGCGCTTGTTGGAAGCGCCGGTGACCTCGAGGATATTGCTGTCGGTAATATTCCAGTCGAGTTTGCCGTACCACTTGGGCTGCTCGTAGGTGTAGCGCGTTTCCGGGCTGGTGTTCTCCACCGAATTGACCGTGGTGGCGTTGCTTCGCTGCGCCTCGACGGCGGCGAAGAAGAACAGCTTGTCCTTGATGATGGGGCCGCCCACATAGGCATCGACGGTGGTGACCCAGGTCTTGTTCTTGCTGTTGGGATCATAAAGATTGCCGGCCACCGGGCTCGCCGGAAGGCCCTGGGTGTAGTAGGTATTCTTGGCATCCGCCGCCGCCCAGGCGGGCTGCCAGAGCACCTGTGCACCGAAGTGCCAATCGTTGGTCCCGCGCTTGCCCACCTGGTTGATGACGCCGCCATCGGAGCGGCCGTACTGGGCGCTGTAGCCACCGGTATAGATTTCCTGCTGGTCGATCGCGCCATAGGGCAGGGTGATGCCACCGAAGCCGCGCAATGGATCGGTGGTGTTGAATCCATTGAGGTAATAGGCGTTCTCGCTGGCTGACGAACCGCCGAAGCTGGTGAGCTGCTGTCCGGTGGGGCCGGTGAAGTTGCCGCCGTTCGTCACCACGCCGGGAGCCAGCAGCGCGATCGCTTCGGCATTGCGCGCCAATGGCATTTTCGTCAGCTGGTCGGCGGTGATCACGGTACGGGAATCAACGCTGGTCACATCGATCAGCGGCGTCACCGCTGCCGACACGCTGACCGCGCTTAAGGTCGTGGCATCGGATTGGGCAAAAGAGACTTCAGTGTTCGCACCCACCACCAGCGAGATGTTTTTTCGGGTATCGACCGTTGCGCCGCCCTGGCGCAGGCTTACCGTGTAGGTGCCCAAGGGCAACTGGCCGGCCGAATACCGGCCCTTGGCATCCACCGGCACTTCGCGGCTGATGCCGGTACTGCCTTCGATAAGAACGGTTTCGCCACTGACGATGGGCGCCTGGCCAAAAAGGCTGCCAGTCGTGGACTGGGCGAACGAAACGGTGCCAAACAGTGCCAGGCCAAGGGCGGCGCTGAGCGCCGTGGTGCGAACTATATATTTTTTAGTCATGACTCTACCGAGAGCGACATTTGTCGCACGCTGATGGGTCCAGGCGACTGCCTGGGGCGATTTGGTTTGGCCACGTGGTGGCCTCGATGCAAAGCGCGTCCTTCCCTGGCGACGTACACCCAAGCCGCAACTGGCCATCCCGGCCGCGTGGGACCAGGGCTAATCAGGCGTTGTGGTGATGCCGTGCTACGCGCAGATGCTGTTTTGTTACCAGGGGACGCCTGGTATCAGAGCCTTTGCTTCGGACAGCAGGTACAGACGTCACTACATCGGATACCGGGACGCGATACGCCAACAGCGAGTGATGGGTTGTAGCTGAACGCGTTCACTGGAAAATATCCCCGTGCGGTACAGGAAAATGGTGCACAAAATCGGCCTGCAGGTCATTTGTTGCACCGCAGCGAACGTTTGTCAACAGTTTTCTTACGAAATTTGCCAAATTGCCAAAAGTTGCCATCTAGACGCCTGGACGGCCAAACGGCTCAGGGCCTCGCCTTATTCTTCGAGGCGGATTTCTTGGCGATCACCTTTTTGGTCGCTCGCGGTAGCGTAGGCGCCTTTATCTCAAGGTCTATCCAGGCAGGTGCGTGGTCGCTTGCGTGGGGAAGTCCCCGCACCCATGTGTCCACGCCGGCTTCGCGCAACTTCGACTTCAGCCCGGGGCCCAGCAACAGATGATCGATGCGCAGCCCGGAATTGGTTTCCCAGTGTCGGCGGAAGTAGTCCCAGAATGTATAGACACGCTCGTCGCCGAATAACTCGCGCAACGCATCTACCCAGCCTTGCGAAAGCAGGCGTTGATAGGCCTGGCGGCTTTCCGGCTGCAACAACGCGTCCTTCAGCCAAGAGCGGGTGTTGTAGATGTCTTCGTCGGTGGGTATCACGTTGTAGTCGCCAGCCAGCACCACGGGGTGGCCGCTGGCGTGCAATTTCTTCGCATGACGGATCAACCGTTCGAACCAGGCCAGCTTGTAGTCGAACTTTGAGCCTGGCTGCGGATTGCCGTTGGGCAGGTAAAGGCAGCCTATGATCACACCGTGGACGGCCGCTTCGAGGTAGCGGCTTTGCGTGTCCCTGGCGTCGCCGGGAAGCCCACGCCGGCTTTCCACCGGATCGGCGCCGCGGGCCAGGATGGCCACGCCGTTCCAGGAGGTCTGGCCCTGCCAGATCGCCCCGTAACCGGCGTTGTTGATCTCTGCCAGGGGAAATAACGCATCTGCCGCCTTCAATTCCTGTAGGCAGGCAATATCCGGCTTCTCATGTTCAAGCCACTGCAGCAGGATGGGCAGGCGGGGGCGTATACCATTGATATTGAACGTGGCGATTTTCATGGCGCATCATGCTAACGCCGTGCCTGGTGGAGGCTGGGTGAGCATCCATTGGCGACAACTGGAGAACAATGATGGACGAGCAAGGCATCCGGGCCGTCATCGACAAGCACTGGGCGGCATCCGCTGCAGGCGACCAGGCCGCCGAGCACGAGATCTACCACGATGATGCGGTGTGCGAGTACCCCCAATCAGGCGAGGTCATTCGCGGGCGGGCGAACCTTCAGGCGCTTCGCAGCCATCACCCCGGTAAACCGGCGGGATTCGTGGTTCGCCGTATCGTTGGAGAGGGAAACCTCTGGGTAACGGAGTACGTGATTGCCTATGGGGACAAGCGCGCCTTCACGGTAAGCATCATGGAGTTCCGCGACGGGAAGGTGTCGCATGAGACACAGTACTTCGCCGATCCCTTCGATGCTCCGGCCTGGCGCGCCCAGTGGGTTGAGAAAGAGGCGTAAAGGTTGGCGGCTACCGCTTCGCATAGGGCCGCCGCCGCTGCCGCGCGCCAGGTTCTCAGGCCGGCCAGACCCTTGCCATTGCGGATAGCCAAGGCTCAGGTCGAAATGGCTCATGGGCTAGCCGGCTTCGGATGCGCTTGGTGATACGCCTGAAGTTCCTGCCCCATTTCGGCGCTTATATCGCGTATTTGAGGCAGCATCGCCTGGATTTTTGCCTGGGATATTGCCATCGTTTGATTCATGAGTGCGGGCATTTTTTGTATGACCGCCTGGCCCGACGGCGTCCGGTAGAACGCCAGCATGTCGTTTATTTCATTTTGCGAGAAAGTCTTCTTATAGAGGTCGATCATCATGGGTTGCATTTTTTCCCAGGACATTTGCTGCCTCATGACATCGGTCAACTTTCCCACGGCACGAGCGGCGATTTTCTTTTCTTGAGGATCCAGAGGTGCGCCTCCATTGGCCTGTTGCACGGACTTCAACATCAAGCCGTTGGTCTGATCAATGATCCCATCGACGAGCTTCTGCGCGTGCGTGACGTCCATAAGTTCGTGGATGGAGGCCTCACTGGGCGGCGCATCTGCACCCCACGCCGGCGAGATCAGGAAGCCAAGCAACAACAATATCGAAAGACGACTCTTCACAAACGTTCCCCCATTGGTGTCGAAAACCAGGGAAATGATAAGTGAGAAAGGGCCGCCCGTGTGGTGGCCAAGGTCAGTCGTATGTGTCACCCGATAGTGGTGTGGCACGCATCGAAGCCCGCTTCTCGAACTCTCCGAACCACGCTGCAAGCCGGGGATGGTCGTTGCCGAACACCGGTAGTTCCCGGAATGCGATCCAGCTGAGCGCCGTCGCCAGGGCAATATGACCTACGTGCGTTGGCGAGGCCGTATCCAGCTCGCCTTCGAGCCAGTCATAGCTGGTAGTTAGTTTCTGGGTATAGCCCTCGCACAAAATTCCGTATCGAAGCGCTTCGGGCCTTCGCGTCGTCTCCCAGCGGATGGCAACGCCGGCATCGGCAAGGCCCTGGGCAACGGCTTGAACGCGCAGGGCCTGCCACCTTGCCTCGCCGTCGGTGGGGATCAACTTGCGTCCGTCATGCAGGGTATCCAGGTAGGCACAGATCACATCGGAATCGAAGATCGACGTCTGTCCAGGTCGAACAAGGGCGGGAACCTTGCCAAGCGGGTTCTGGGCAAAGACAACCTCGTTGCGGCGCAAGGGGCTGGTTTCGTGATGGAGCACGTCCATCTGGTCCGCGATACCCGCTTCATGGGCAAAGACAAGGACCTTCCGCGCGTAAGGCGAATGAGTCTGGTAGAGGAGTTTCATCATCGTCATCGGTGATTGATGGAATCGGACCTTTGATTCGGTTGGAAGATCAAGCTGTCGCACGGGCGAAATCCCGGATTTGGCGCTAGCATCCTACGGGCGTGCCTGGGCATATTCGTGGCAATATGGGTAGTCTCAACGCTTATTTTCTGCGTTCGAAGTGACTATAAAGGCCTATAGGCATGGAACTGGACAGATTCGATCGTCAGCTTCTTAACCTTGTTCAAGAGGACTCGGGGGTAACGGCCGAGCGCTTGGCCGAACAAGTTGCCCTTTCGCCCTCGGCCGTCCAGCGCCGTCTTCGCCGCATGCGCGAGCAGGGCGTGATCGTGAAGGTTGCGGCCATTGTCGATCCGAAGAAAATCGGCAAACCGACCTTTTTTATCGTGTCGCTTCAGGTTGAGCGCGAACGGCCTGAGCTGCTCTCGCAGCTTCGCCACTGGATGGCGGCGCAGGCGCATATACAGCAGGTCTTTTATGTAACGGGCGAGGCGGACTTCATCCTGATCATTACCGCGCCGGATACGGAAGTCTACGACGAGCTTATGTCGCGCCTGGTTGGTGAAAACCCGAACGTAAAGCGCTTCACCACCAACGTTGCCCTGGGTATCGTCAAACGCGGGCTGACGATACCCATTCCGCTCGACATCGACGACTAGGGGTTGTTAGTCCCGGGGAAGCCGAATTCGCGTTTTTTCCGCACAAAGCGCGGCCATATTGCGGCCAAGTTTCGCCGTGCCGCGGCAAACTTATGGCATGAACGAATCCCTCCTGCATGACCTCATGGCGGCTTCCACCCTTTTGTGGGGTAGCTACCAGCCCACCCGATTGATCGAGCTACCGGCTCTGGCGCAACGCGCTGGGGTAGGGCGTGTCCTGGTCAAGGTGGAAGGCGGGCGTCCCTTTGGCAACTTCAAGGTGCTAGGCGGCATGACTGCCAGCTTATGCGCGCTTGCGCGTGCTGCCGGGGCGTCCATCGAGGAGTTGCTGTCGGGTCAAACACCACACAAATCGTTGCCCCGGCTGATTTGCGCCAGCGACGGCAATCATGGCCTGGCGGTGGCGGCAGCCGCCAGGCGTGCAGGTGCGAGCGCGTCGGTCTACCTTCCGAAGAGTGCAAGTCGAGTCAGGGCCGAAAGGATCCAAGCCCGGGATGCCGAAGTCGTCTGGATTGACGGAACTTACGACGACGCGGTGGATGAAGCCGCGGGCGCAGCGTCGCGTGGCGAGGGCCTGCTCATCTCCGACACGAGCGCCGATCCGGACGATCTTATCGTCCACGATGTCATGGCGGGATACGCCTTGCTCACCACGGAGCTTGTCGCGCAATGCCAGGAAATACTCGCAGGCTATCCGACGCATCTGTTTGTCCAGGCGGGTGTAGGCGGGCTGGCGGCAGCCATGGCGGACGGCCTGTGCGACTACCTGGAAAGCCCGGGGCGGCTTATCGTCGTGGAGCCCGCCTCCGCCGCGTGCGTGGGCCACGCCCTGGCCATGGGGCAACCCGAGCGGCTGGCGGGCGATCTACATACATGCGCGGAAATGCTGGCGTGCGGGCTCGCATCAGCCTCGGCGGTGCCAATCCTGCTCAAACACCAAGCGCGTTCGGTCGAGGTAAGCGAGGAGCAACTGCAGGGCGCGGTGGATACATTGCGTGATGCGGGCGGTCCCGCCACGACGCCTTCCGGTGCGGCTGGACTTGCCGGATTTTTGCATGTCGCGATGGAGCCTAAGCTTCGCCTGGCGCATGGGCTTGATGCGAATAGCGTGGTGTTGCTGGTTGCTACCGAAGCCTCCCCGGAGCTTCGTCTTTAGTCTGCTAAGCTGGGTCTCTTTCTGACGCAGACAGGGGTCATGCGTTCAAAAGACCTCACATTCCATCATCCGGTAGCCTTCTGGCTCGGTTGCACCGCGGTGATCGCGGGTGTGCTTGCGCACCTGCCGATGTTCACCATGGCCGCGCCCATGCACTACCACCTGGCCGGGATGCCGATGGACAACGCGATGCTCGTAGGCATGGCGCTTGTGCCGCTGGGTGTACTGCTGGCCGCCTATGGACTGATGCCGCGGATCGAGCAGATGCGCCGTACGTTGCACGCCGGGCGCAGTCCGTTGCCCTTCGACGTCGCCGACAGTGTTCCGCTTAACCGCGAGCACTGGAAGCTGGTGACCGTGCTCACCATCGCGCTCGCCGTGGATGTGATGAAACCGGCCACGATCGGGTTCGTGATGCCGGGGATGGCGGGCGAATATGGGATCAGTGCTTCGACCGCCGGGCTGCTGGCTTTATTCGCACTCACAGGTACAGCGGTCGGCTCGATCGTGTGGGGAAGACTGGGCGACCTGTTCGGTCGCCGCGCCACCATCCTGCTGTCTGCGCTGATGTTCATGGGCACGTCGATCTGTGGCGCCATGCCAGCCTTTGGCTGGAACCTGGTGATGTGCTTCATGATGGGTGCGGCCGCCGGCGGTATGTTGCCCATCACGTTCACGCTGATGGCCGAGACCATTCCCACGGCACATCGCGGCTGGTTGCTGGTGGCGCTCGGTGGCGTGGGCACATCGGCCGGTTACCTGCTGGCATCGGGTGCGGCGACACTGTTCGAGCCGACCTACACCTGGCGGGCGCTGTGGCTGCTCAATCTTCCCACCGGTGCGCTGATCGTCCTGCTCAATCGCTATATTCCCGAATCGCCGCGCTTTCTTGCCCTGGCGGGACTGGAGGACCAGGCACGCGCGGTACTACGGCGATTCTCCGGTGGCGCCGTGGTGGATGTGCCTGACGTGGCACACATCGGCGACTCCGCGCCGGCCGATGTTCAGCCTGAGAAAACCGGCCTGCGCCGGCTTCTGCGCGGCCGTCACGCACGCATTACGCTGGGCTTGGCGACCTGCGCACTAGCCTGGGGACTGGTGAACTTCGGGTTTCTGCTGTGGTTGCCCGCGAACCTGGTGAAGCTGGGTATCGATGCACACGGCAGCAGTGCCTTGCTGGCACGCTCAGCGATCCTGGCGCTGCCGGGCATCGCTATCGTCGTATGGTTCTACCAACGCTGGAGCAGCATCCGCACGCTGGTGCTTTTCATCGGCATCACGGCGCTGTCGCTGCTGTTCTTCTTTTTGATCGACCTTGCCGACGTGCGCGTTTCCGCAGTCACCACCATCGGCACCGTAGCGTTGCTGTTGAGCATCAGCGGCGTGATTGCCACGCTAATTCCTTACGCAGCGGAAATTTATCCGGTGCATCTGCGCAGCACCGGCGCCGGGCTGATCGCGGGTTGCTCGAAGTTCGGCGGCATCCTTGGCGCCGGGTTGGGCGTGGCCGGCATGTTCGAGCACTTCATGTTGTCGGCAATAATTATTGCCGTGCCCATGGCCGTGGCCGGCTGGATGCTCGCGCGCAGCGGCATCGAGACGCGCGGACATGGGCTGGAGGCCATCCAGGATGTGCTGACTACTGAATGATTCAGGGTTCATCACAGGCTACTTCGCTGCGAGGCATGGCAGTGCACTAGACTCATGCTTCGATCAGGGGAAAAACGTGTCCGAATCCATGCCGCAATTCTTTGCGCTGGCACCGCTGTACGATCATCTTGTAACGCGCCAGGTCGATATCAAATCCCTGGGTGATGACGGCACGCTTGGTGATGCCACGGTGCCCACCATCTTTACGGCTATCGACGTCGAACTTTGGGCGCGACGATTTCTTGGCGACATGGACCGCTTCCTGGCCCCTTCCGCGTCGGCCAGGATCAAAGGCCTGCTGGGTTTGAGCGCGGTGCTTGCCCATGTGATCGACAGCAAGCGCAACATCGCATCGGGTATTGCTGATCAGCTGCAGGGCGTTTTCGACTATTCGGTGGACGAGACGGACCCCGATCCCCTCTACCAGAAAGGTCTACAGGACGCGCGCAATACGCTTGCGCAACTACTCAATGGCAGCCTGATCAAGGCCTACGACATCCCGGTCATAGGCCAATACGCAACGGCTGCCGATCCGGTACCTGTGCCATTTCGCATCCATCCGCTTCCGCCCACCATCGTCGACCAAGCAATATTACCCACCTTCGATTCGACGGATGTGCTGCAACAGCTTTCCCTGTGGAGTTACAAGCTTACTTTTGCACACGAGTGTGCGCACCAAGACATGGTGCGAATTACAACGCAGTTCAACCGGTCGAGCCGGGTCTCCCAGCAAAGCCCCTCGCAGATCGGTGTCGACCTGTTCAACACGTTGGCTCAATACATGGCGGTCGCCGACAAGCTGTGGATGTTGCTGGACAAAGCCTCGCCCGTGAATGCAGTCAAGACTTTCGCCGATCTTGTGGCGACGATCGCCAATCATTGGACCATTCGCCTTTCGCATAGCGAGAGCGGCCATAGGCCGGACGGCAGCTTCGCTGCACAGGCAAGCCGGACCTTTGGTTTTCGGGTTACTTATTCGGAGAATGGCAAGCTCATCGAAAGCGTGTCGCTGACTCGGGACCCGTCGCAACCTGGGTCAGGAGACACGTGGCCCGCGGTGGAGGTGATGCTTCCGGACGGGGTTAGCGTGCCTCTCATAGCGCAACCATCGGATGCGCCGAGTCATACCATAGGCTACCTGCCGAAGAACGGTACGGAAGCACCGGCATTCGCTCGACAAACCCTTCAATTGACATGGCATGGCCTGGAGGTAGCGGCGTTCCAGAACGCCCGCGCCTGCTTGTCCATCGTGCGCAACGAAGATCTTCTTCATGATCCGTCGCACCCTGAAAATACCAAGCTGCGCACGAATCCCGTGTTTCTGCTCAAAGCCGGGGAGGTGGTGGGGAACAGCATTGTTCCGCTGATCGAGCGATACCACCAGCAGGAAATAAAGGGTGCCACTCTGCTGGCGGCACTGGACGACGCTATCCAGACACTGTTTCCACCGGACAGGCTCGTTGCCAATACGCGGGCGACGTGGCAATTGGACTACTCGTACGAGCTGGCCCGGAGCGATACTCCGCTCGGCGACTATTCGCCTATCCGGGCTCGGGTCCCTGTCACGCTCTATCCCGATGGACCATTGGCCGGGGCCGCCCAGGTGCTGGCCAAGGCGGGCGAGGGGTGGATAGACAACTTTCAGCCTGCGTTTGACGGGGGAAGCTGGATACTGAGCGTCACTCTACATTCCGCGCTTGAATCGGCAGAGCGGCCTTTGTTTACTGCAGAATTGTTCTATCCGATCAAGAAAGACGACGCAGCGTCGTAGAACAAGCTCCTGTGAAATCGCATGGCCGCGGAAGTCATGCTGTCATTTTCCCGCGCCTGGGCTGCTGGACACCGTGAGAATCCGGAAGCTGCCATCCACCATGGTTGGCCGCTTGCCCTCCGGCGCGGGCGAAAGCTCCGCCGCGGACAGGAAAACCCTGCCGTTCCTTTCATCCAACGCAAGCGTGCGGGCGCTACGCTGGGTGGGCACGGTTGCCGTTACACGATAGTGATCCGCGCCGTCGCCCTCGATGACGGTCAACGTGCCACTTTGCCCATTGGAGCTGTAGACGCGCCCCGTGCGCGAATCGAAGCCCGCCGCGTCCGCGCCCTTGCCGATCGGCAGCGTGGCCACCTGCCTGCCGCTGGCGGCATCGGTGATGACGACCACCTCGTTCTCGCAGACGGAAAACAGCCGATGCCGGATACTATCGATGGCCAGGCCGCTGGGCGCCTTGCAGCCTGCCAGGTCGAACGTGCCATCCACCTTGCCGCTGCGTGTGTCGATGCGCGTCAGGGCGTTGCGATCCTCGAGATTGACGAATACGTGTCCGATGCCGTCAGACACCGCGAATTCCGGCGCGCCGGGGAGTTCGATCGAACCGATCTGCCTGGCCTGGGTGGGATCAATCACACTCGCATCATGGCTGTCGCCATTGAAGGCAAGCACGTGCCCACTCGCCTTGTCGAAAAGGATGGCGTCCGGCTTCTTGCCGCTAAGTGAAATTACCGACACTGTCTTGAAGGTGGTCATGTCGAAGACGAGTACTTTGTCGGTCTTGCCATCGCTGACGAAGCCTCGTTGCTGTAGTGGCACCAGCGCTACGCCGTGTGCGCCCTTCAGGCCCTCGATCCGGGCAACGGCTCCTGCTGCGTCGACGTCCACCACGTCAATGTGATCCCCGCGGGTGACGAACAGGCGACGGCTCGCTTCGTCGAACGCCAGGTAGTCCCAACCGCCGGGTTCGGGCAGCGAGACCAGTGGGGTCGTGGTGAAACCGGCCGTTGCAAGTGCTGTAGCGAGAATGAGCGAGATCACATGGCCGCCGTGGTTGACAAAGGTCCGCCTACGATGCACTTCCAGCCTTTCCGATTCCTTAAGACGGCCGAAATACACTTTTGAGTCAAGAAGTCTACCCTGAGGGAGGCATCGGAACTCTCTCCATGTGCGTACCGTTGAAGTAGGGACGCAACTCAATCCAGGGATGCCCCACCCAATCTGGTTGAGAGAGAGCTATGTACGAAGGTGCATTCGGCGAGAGGCTCGGACGATCGTTTCAGATATCCAATCCACCCACACTTGTAAGCCATACAAAGCGGGGAAGCCGGCTTGCCGTGACGGAACTGCGTATCGACAAGGGCGGCTACGGCATGACATCGCCGATAGGGAGCAACGATGCCTATCTGATTTGCCTGAACCTCAAGAAGCAGGCGACGCACGAGTTGTGGTGTGATGGCCGGCCTGTATGTTCAACGGCCTATGAGGAAGGCACGACGTATCTGCTGGATTTGCGTAGGGACCCCATCACCTATATCAGCGAGCCACTGCATTCGTTGTACTTCTATATACCGCGGCGCGCGATCGACGAGGCGAACGAGGAGATCTGCCGCTCGAATGTCACCGACATCGCGTTGGAGCCGGGCGAATGCGTCAAAGACCCGATCATCATGAGCATCGGTCAAACGCTGTTGCCGATCTTCCGCAACCCGTCGGCTTTGCACCAGCCCCTCGTGGGTCATCTTCTTCAGGGCCTCTGCGCTTACCTGGCCCTGAATTTCGGAGGGCCTTCGACCACGAACGACATCATCAAAGGCACGCTTGCTCCATGGCAACAACAACGCGTTACGCAGATGATGCGTGAGCGGCTGTTTGAGGGTATATCGATAAACGAGCTTGCCCACGCGTGCGGTTTGTCCACCGGGACATTGGTGAGAGGGTTCAAGAAGAGTACCGGTGTATCGCCGCACCAGTGGCTACTTTATCGCCGTGTCGATCGGGCGATCGAACTCATGTCCGAACCCGATACGTCCCTGGCGCAAATTGCCTTTAGCTCGGGCTTTTCCGATCAAAGTCATTTCAGCCGCGTCTTCGCGCAAAAAATGGGCGTGACGCCTGGCGCGTGGCGCAAGTCCCAGGCATCGGTCAGGAAAACGGTAGTTGCCTAGCTGCTGCCTAGGGCAGCGAATCCAGGAAGCCCCGCTTGACGGCGATCATCACCGCATGGGTACGGTCTTCAGCGCCCAGTTTGGCCATGATGCTCTTCATCCGCGCCTTGACCGTGTCTTCGGTGATATTCAAGGTTTCGGCGATATGACGATTGCTGCGTCCCTGAGCCACCAGGGAGAGAACGACAATCTCTCGGTCGGTCAGTCCCTCGCGACCCGTGTGGCTTGCAATTTCCTGGGCCACCTCCGGCGCCACGATATGGCGGCCCGTCAGCGCGCCGCGTATCGCCTTGACAATTTCATCGCTGCGGGCCGTTTTCAGCAGGTAGGACGTGGCTCCCAGCGTGAAGGCCCTGACCACCCGGGCGTCTCCGGGGAAGGTCGTTAGCACGATAATCGTCGCGTCGGGAAATTCGCTGCGTATGCCCGTGATGGCTCGCAAGCCGTCCATAACGGGCATCTGAAGGTCGATCAACATCACGTCCGGAAGCAGCTTTCGAAACTGCTCGATCGCCTCTTTGCCATCGGCGGCTTCGCCGGTGACTTCCATATCGGATTCCTGCTCGATGACCGCTCTTAACCCGTCTCTCATTACCGGGTGGTCATCGACAACGAGTATCCCGAATCGTTCTTTGATCTCGTTCAAAAAAGTCACCTGTTTTCCGTCACCGGCACCGAAAACAAGGGTGTGAGCAGGATCCCCACGTTCTCCCTGGCGTTATGACTATGCGCTGACACCAGGGGCAATTCAATGCTCGAAAGTGTACTTTTTTTGCTAATTGGGATGGTTTTCCCAACATTTTATGGCGCCGTGCTCGCGGTTGGCCGATTGCAGCCACGTCAAAGCGTATAGGCGAAAAACACATTGCAGTGCAAAAAGCTTCAAGAACACCAACGGCACTCAAGGTAACGTGGCTTCTACTGGCCCGTGATGAGGACTGCACGATGACGACAGGATTTTGTGCGGCGGCATGGGAAAAGTCCCGGAATATCAGCGAGCCGCCAAGTCGCCCATTGGACACGGGCTTTTGGAGTGTCCTGCGATTGGCCAAGGACATCGATCATGACGAGCAGCGCGTGCGTGATTGGTACCTGACGGTGACGATTCGTGAGCTCGGCGGCAAGACGGCACAGGAACTGGTCCAGATGGGCGAGACCGATCGCGTCATGGGGTTCTTGAGGTCGATCAGGCGCGGCTATCGCGACTGAGGGAAGCGCACATGAGTATGCGAGAGCGGAAAGAGGCGGATAAAGGCGCTACAGCGAGCCAGGCCGATGACCGAGTGCAAGATCCAGCGCGGCCTTGGCGATCTGCACGTTGGCGTCGGCGTCTTCCTGGTCGGCTTGCGCTTGCGCGAGCACTGCCTCGCTGCTGGTGAGATCGGTGATGCTGCTGAGCCCGCGTTGATAAGAAGCCAATGTTGCTTGATAGGCGACATCGGAGGCCTTGGTGTAGGCAAGCGCTTGCTCACGATTGTCGAGGCTCGTCTTAAGATTGCTGTAGGCCTGCACAACCTGCCGGGAAGCAACATTCTTGGCGGCCGCCAACGAATCTTCCGCGGCGGATTTTTCCGAGATGGCGAGCGATACATTGGTTGCCCGTGCGCCGCCGTCGGACAGGGGCCAGTCGAACGAGATGAACAGGGCATTGCCAGTGCGGTTGATTGAAGAATAGGGGCTGCCGTCGCTGCTGATCTTGCCGATATTCTGGAATACCTGCGCCGACAGGCCGATCGTGGGGCGATAGGCCGCCCTGGCCGTATCGATCTTGGATTCCGATGCGGCCACCTTGTTCTTCGCGGCGAGGATGTTCGGCCGCGATTCGATCGCTTCATCGATAAGCGCATTGAGTGCCGGCAAGGCGCCTGGCGCTGCCACTTCCGATGGCGTGGCGACCTCGAAACGGCTTTCGGGTGGCAAGCCCACCGTCGCAACCAAACCTGCAAACGCTGTATCGGCGGCACCGGATGCTTTGGTGAGCGCCAGGCGCATGGCCGCCGTCTGACGTTGTGCTTCTGCCACCTGTACCACCGTGGCGCGCCCATGATTGCGTTGCGCCTGGACGGCCTGCTCGGTTAGCCGCGCCGACTCGAGCGCCTTTTGCGCGGCGCGGACGCGACCCTTCGCGGAGGTGGTCTCGAAGTAGGCTTCCGAGACGTCGTAGACCAGTTTTTCCTGCGCCCCAAGGACCGCCGACTGTGCGGCATCGGCGTTGTGCTGAGCTTCTTCGACCTGGCCTTTGCGGCGGCCGAAATCGAACAGGAGCCACTTCATTTCGAGGGTCGGAAAGATCTCGCGCGTCGACGAAACGAAGTATCCCTTGGACGAGACCGTCGGCGGAATGGCTACCGGTGTTCGCTGGAAGCCGCCCAGCGCCTTGAGGCTGATTTGCGGTGCGTATTGGCTCTTGGCCAGCTGCGTCGCCAAATTCGCCTGATAAGCCTGTTCCTGGACCTCGCGCGTTTGCGGGTTGATCGACAACGCCAACTGCAACAGTTCCGGCAACGAATAGGTTCGATCTTCGACGTTGGGCGTATCGCTGGTCGCCGTTGCCGGGGCGGCGGTCTTGGGAGCGCCCGTCCACGACACGGGCGCGTCGCCCGCCCAGGCCGGCACGAGATAACCCCATAGCGCCATGGCAACGCCGCAAGCTATAGAGAGTAACGATTTATAGCAGGCGCGATGCATGGTCGATCTCTTGGTTCAGGTGCAGACGCGCCAGGTCGACGAGCGAAGTCGGCGACGGTGCATCAGGGTGCATCGCTTCGGCAGGAGCTCCTTTGGAAAGCCAAAGCAGGCGTTGCGACGCTTCAAGGTCGGCGTTGGGCTTAGGGTGTTCGGACTGGAGGCGCTGAACGATAAAGGCCGAGCTTGTCAATCGGTCCATGGCAGCCGCTTCGCTGTCGGCGGTATCAGGCGGCCTACTGCCTGGAACCCATTGTCCTTCGAATGCCGAGCGCGATTTCAGCAAGGCGGCTTGCCGTGCTTTCGTGGTGACGTCGAGTCGAAGTTGCGTTGCTGTTTGCGCCGTGGGAGCGACAAGCAGCGCGCTCAATCGCTCCAATGACGAAGACCACAGCTTGCGCGCCTGCTGCAGCGCGCTTACAGGCCAGAGACTGGTGAAAAACACGCTGATCCAGAGGTTTCCGATGACGATGCCGACCACCCGGTCCCGGAGTACCGTCAGGTCGCTTGCCGGCACGTAGCCCTGCAATACGCCAAGGAAGAACGCGAAGGCCATTTGCATGCCGGCGTAGGAAATGTTTTCGCTACTCGTGGAGACCCAGGCACAAAGTGCCGAGACACCCGCCACGAGCAGGCATAGCTCACCGATATCGGTCAACGAAGGCATGACGAAGACCAGGCACAGGCCACCGATAAGGCCTCCCAGCACAGCGCCGGCGATGCGCAGGGTGAGCTTGTGCGCGCTCTCGCCGAAGGTGGTCAGTGAGACGAAGAAGCACGTCGTAACGGCGGTCCGGATACCCGGCCAATCCAGCAACGTATAGGTCGCATAGGACGCCATCACCGCGAGCGTCACCTTGAGCGCGTAGCGCGCGTGCGCCGGATCGTGGAACGCATTGGCCACAAAGAACCCACTCGGATGAGTGGGGGACTCACTTGGCGTGCCTGCCGGCACCTCTCCACTGGCTTGCGCATGCAGGTCGCGTAGTGCCAGGTGTAGGGCCTGGCAAGCAGGATCGGATGCCGGTTCGGCGCTGTCCTGGGGCGGTGAAACGGGGGCGGTGTCGATGCCCCTGCGCTTAAGAAACAACCAGCGGCTCTGGCGAACGCTAAATGCCAGCGCGTGCCGGGATGTCGTTGACAACTGTGGCGGCAAGTTACGGGCGATCTGGAGTATCTCCAGTACGAGGCCAAACATCCTTTGGTCCTCTTCCGCGAACGCCTTGAGTTTTTTATCCCAAATGTACGCCTTCCCCCTTAGCTGGATGAGAGACACGAGCTTTTCACGCAGCAAGGACGGACTTTGGGAGGACGGCAGTTCGATATAGTCCGCTACCGCTTCCATCAATGCCGTCGCTCGCCGACGGGAAAGGAGAACAGGGCTTTCTCCGGTCAGAAGATTGAGGACGACAATCGTCAATACCGGCGTGGCGACAACGACCCAAAGCCACAAAACGACATGGGTGATGGCCTCTGCACTGGGCACGTCGTCGATGAGCGTCTGTGAGAGCATGAGCACGAACCCGGCGAGAAAGGCAACCGGGCCAAGCGTGCTCGTGCGTGACAGGAACGTGCCCATGAACGTGCTCAGCGCAAGCAGCGGAATCCGCAACGCGGGCTCCGAGGCATCGAACACATAGAACAGGACCGAGAGGGCCACCGCCAATGTGGCGGCCGTCAGGCCGGCGACGGCGAACATGAGCGTCGAGGCGGTGTCTTCCATGCTCAGAAGAAAGATCAGGTACGCCACGTAAGGAGGAATCGGTATCTGAAACACCATGGTGATTGCCACGGCGATGGCCGTTCCGGCGGCAATGCGCAGGATGGAACGGACTCTCGGCGCATCAAGCTGAAGTTCGCGACGCAGCAGCGCCGAGAGCCCTTCCGCGAAGGCGCTTTCGCTGACGGAAGTCATCTGGTTACCTTGACCGAAGCGGTAGCGCCGATACGCAGGAAACCCGCATCGGGTTGATCCAGGCGCACCCAAACCGGGAAGCGCTGTGCAACCACCACCCAATTGAGATTTCGATCGACTGCGGGGAGACCCGGGCCTGCTTGCCCCTGGGGCTGGACACCCGAGCCAAGGCTTTCGACCACGCCCTGGACCGGGTGCTCATCGTGGCCCATCACCCAGACAGTGGCGCGATCGCCTGGCTGAAGATGGCGCAGATCCGTTTCCCGGAAATTGGCGATGGCATACCAGTGGGTGTTATCGATCAAGGTAAAGAGGGGATGACCATCCACGGCGAATGAGCCGATCGAAAGATTGAAGCCAGTGATCCGGCCATCGACCGGGGCCCGAATGGTCGTTTCGCGGACATTACGTGCCGCCAGGGCCTGGGCGGCTTGAGCGCCCAGCAGTTGCGCCTTGAGGCTTTCCACATCGCCAATGGCCTCCTTTGCTTGCGAGGCCTGTTGAAGGGCGGCGGCCAACTGCGCACTGGCCGTACGCTCGTTGGTACGGGCTTCATCCATTTGTTGGGCCGTCACGAAGCCACTGCCAAGGAGCGGTGCCATGCGCTGAACCGTGTTGTGAGCCAGCGCGAGCTGCTGGCGGGCGCGATCGGCTTGAAGCGAAGCTGCCTGTGCGCCGGAGCCCTGTGATGTCACCTGACGGCTTGTCAGGTCGATGTCGGCTTCCAGGGCCGCGACCTGCGCGTCAGCCTGGCGGAGCTTCATCTCAAAGGGTTCAGGATCGATGCGAAGCAGCACGTCGCCTTTTCGGACAAGCTGGTCGTTCTGGATATGGGATTCGACAATGCGCCCGCTTACTTCAGGCGTGATGCCGGCGGTATAGGCAAAGACATAGGCGTCATGAGTGCGAGGTCGCCGGTCAAGGACAATCATTGTCGCCACCAGCATGGCTACCGCGCTGGCGATCGCAATGAACGCAATGATGCGACCCAGGGTCGTCTTCTCGGACATGGGCTTAGGTCTCCTTCATCCGAGCCATAGCAGCCAGATCGCCAGCGTCACGGCGATCCAGATGCACAGGTACACCACTACCGGCATCGGCAGGGCCGCGTCGATGCCAGCTTTCCCGAGCACGGCGCGCAGGACGACAACGCCGAACAGACCAAGCAAGGCGCAAATCATCCAGGTCGGGAAATACGATCCCAGGATGTTTCGCGAGGGGGACGCGCTACATGCCGTCAAGGCGGCGACGGACGCCAGCGTCGCCGCGGCACGCAACCAAGCAGTCGCTTTCAGGCGCGAAAACTTGGACTTTGGGCATCGACATGAATTCATGGCGCGTTGTTTCCTGGCATTGGCGTTACTTGTCCGAGGGCGATAGAAGGCTCCGTCCACCCGCCGCGGGGTGGGCGCTTTCAGGTATCGTCGTTCTGGCCCGCCAGAGACCGGCAGGGCGTATTCGTCGCGTCAGCGAAGAAGGTTCACTTTCGCCAGATCGACCAGTTGATTGGCTCGGCCATCGATAACCGCCTTGATCATGAAGAGCCCGAATTTGTAGGCTTCATCGAATGTGGTTGTCGGTGGCATCGCCAATTCCTGGCGTGCGCTGACCACATCCACGAGGGCGGGGCCGTCGTACTCGAAAGCCTCAATGAGTGCCGCGCGCAAGTCCTTCGGATCTTCCACGCGAATGCCCTTGACGCCTACGGCATTGGCCATGTCCGCGAAGTTGGGATTGATCAGGTCGCAGCCGGTGTCGACAAACCCGTGCGCCTTCATCTCCATTTCCACGAAGCCCAAGGTCCCGTTATTGAGCAGGACGATCTTGACCGGAAGACTCAATTGCTTGAGCGAGAGAAAGTCGCCCATCATCATCGAAAAGCCACCGTCGCCGGACATCGAAACCACCTGGCGCTTCGGATAGGCAACCTGCGCCCCCATGGCATGGAGCATCGCGTTCGCCATGGAACCGTGATTGAACGAGCCGACGATACGGCGCTTGCCGTTGACCTTGAGATAACGCGCGGTCCAAAGAATGGGCGTGCCGACATCGCAGGTAAAAATGGCATCTTCCGCGGCCAGCTCGCTGACCAACTGCGTCACGTACTGCGGATGAATCAGCTTGCTGCCATCCTTGGGCTCGGCGAGTTTGTCCAGGCCTTCGCGCGCTTTCTTGTAGTGAGCGAGCGCTGCGTCCAGGTGGCTGGAGTCGGTTTTTTCGGGAATGGACGGCAGGAGGCTCTGGAGGGTCTCCCTCACGTCGCCGATCAGGCCCAGGTCGAGCGGGCAGCGATTACCCAGCGCTTCCGGGCGTATATCGATCTGCGCGATCTTGGCGTGCTCGGGGAAGAACTGGCGGTAGGGGAAATCCGTACCCAGCAACAGCAGCGTGTCGCAGTCCTTCATGGCGGCGTAGCCGGATGAGAAACCCACCAGTCCCGTCATGCCGACATCGTACGGGTTGTCGTACTCGATAAATTCCTTGCCACGAAGCGTGTGGACAATCGGTGCCTTCAGGCGTCGTGCGAGCTCGACCACCTCGTCGTGAGCACCGGCGCAGCCCGCACCGCAGAAAAGAGTGACACGCGTGGCGTCTTTGAGCAGGTTGGCCAGCCGCTTGAGGTCCTTCAGGGCGGGATGAACGATGGGCTTGGTCGGTACCACCCAACGCGGCGGCTTTGCCACGGCCGGTTGGAGCGCGACATCGCCAGGGATGACCACGACCGCGACACCACGTCGCGCGACGGCGGCGCGGATGGCCCGCCCCAGGATCTGCGGAAGCTGCGCTGGATTGGACACCAGCTCCACGTAGTGGCTGCATTCCTTGAACAGCGACTCCGGGTGCGTGGCCTGGAAATAGTCGATGCCGATTTCGGTGCTCGGGATATGCGCCGCGATGGCAAGCACGGGCGTGCCGCTGCGATGGCAATCGAAAAGGCCGTTGATCAAGTGAAGATTGCCGGGGCCGCAGCTTCCTGCGCATACCGCCAGCTCACCGGTCAGATGCGCCTCGGCGCCGGCGGCGAATGCGGCGCCTTCTTCATGGCGCGTATGGATCCATTCGATCTTGCCCTGGCGCCGGAAAGCGTCTGTCAGGCCGTTCAGCGAATCTCCGACGACGCCATAGACGTGCTTGATGCCTGCCAGCTCGAGAACGTGGGCAATGTAGTCGGCAGAGGTCATGGCCATGGTAACGATCTCCTTTGCAATGGATGTCAATGCGCGACTAGGCACCAAATCGTGCGAATCGAAGAAACGTTAGCGCCGATGCCGCTTTGCCCGCTTGTACGCAATTGACCGGATATGTACGAAAACCATGTGGTTTCCCCGCGCTGTCGACAAGGCCGGGCGTGTCGACACTTTTGAGTCTGGAACGAGGCGGCCCGATTCGTCGTGAGCGAGACGGGATGTCCTGTCTGTTCCTTGCCGGACAGTTTTATCCAAGACCCTTTTGGGCCTGGCACCTACAACGTTAGCGGGATCGCGGAGACCCTTCATGATGCGTAAAAGCACGGCACTGTCGCCTTTGGCTCGTCTATCGATCGTGATGGCCTGTTGTCCGTTCTTGAGCGCCTGTACCGAGGGCGTTCTTGTGCCAAAAGGGCCCGTCGGGGCGCAAGAAAAGCAACTCCTGTTGGAGGCGCTGATTCCGATGCTGATGGTGATTACGCCCATCCTCTTCCTAACGCTCTGGTTCGCCTGGTGGTTCCGCTCATCCAACGCCCGGGCGACTTATCGACCCAGGTGGGAGTATTCCGGGGCTATCGAATTTTCCATCTGGATGATCCCGTTGCTTGTCATCCTATTCCTTGGAAGCTTGGCGTGGATCGGTGCGCACCAGTTAGATCCCTACCAGCCGCTGGCGTCGAAGCGAAAGCCGCTTGTCGTCCAGGTAGTGGCGATGGACTGGCGGTGGTTGTTCATCTATCCAGAGCAGGGCGTTGCCAGCGTCAATGAGCTGGCGATACCCGTGGATACCCCCGTCTCCTTCAGGCTGACCTCGGCGACCGTGATGAACTCGTTCTTCATCCCTTCATTGGGCGGCCAGATATACGCCATGCCGGGCATGCAGACGCAATTGCAATTGCAGGCGAGCGAGCCGGGCAACTACCGGGGGTTGTCGGCCCAGTACAGC
Organism: Pinirhizobacter soli; assembly: GCF_015905305.1. GTDB lineage: Bacteria > Pseudomonadota > Gammaproteobacteria > Xanthomonadales > Rhodanobacteraceae > Pinirhizobacter > Pinirhizobacter soli. The sequence goes on along the minus strand of NZ_JADZLQ010000001.1, from coordinate 344,140 downwards.
GGCGCTGGGTTCTCCGACATGCATTTCCAGGTCCTGGCGACCGACGAGGCAGGATTCCAAGCGTGGGTTGAGCGGGCCAGGTCGGCGGCTACGCCACTGGATGCGACGGTCTATGACCGTTTGGCGGCTAAGCATGAATCCAGCGGGGTCGCTTACTACGCACCGGCTTCAGGCGCCTTGTTCGATCACGCCATCGACCACGCCACGAAGCGGCCGGAATCCACGTCAGGCGTCTCCGCAAGCAACCCAGGCACCACGCTTTCATCTGCTGGATCGGAGCACTGATATGTTCGGAAAGCTTACGCTAAGCGCGATTCCATTCGACCAGCCCATCATCATGGGCACGTGCATCGTGCTCATCCTTGGCATCCTGGCGATCCTTGCGCTGATCACCTACAAGAAGAAATGGGGATGGCTGTGGACCGAGTGGATCACGACAGTCGACCACAAGCGCATAGGCATCATGTACACGCTACTGGCCCTGGTGATGCTGCTTCGCGGCTTCAGCGACGCCATCATGATGCGATCACAGCAGGTGCTGGCGAGCAGCAACGGGCACGGCTTCCTGCCACCGGAACACTACGACCAGATCTTCTCCGCGCACGGCACGATCATGATCTTCTTCATGGCGATGCCGTTCGTGGTGGGGTTGATGAACTTCGTGGTGCCCTTGCAGATCGGCGCACGCGACGTCGCCTTCCCGGTACTGAACTCCGTCAGCTTCTGGCTGACCGCCGCCGGCGCGCTATTGATCAATCTGTCCCTTGGCATCGGTGAATTCTCCCGTACGGGCTGGCTGGCCTATCCGCCGCTCTCGGAGCTTCCTTTCAGTCCGGGGGTAGGGGTCGACTACTACCTGTGGTCACTGCAGATTTCGGGTGTGGGTACTCTGCTTTCGGGCGTGAACCTGCTGACGACCCTATTGAAGCTGCGCGCCCCGGGCATGCGCCTGTCGATGATGCCCGTCTTCAGCTGGACGGCGCTGGCATCCAACATGTTGATCGTTGCGGCGTTCCCGATCCTGACGGCGACGTTTGCCATGCTTCTGCTGGACCGCTACCTGGGAACGCACTTTTTCACCAATGATGGCGGTGGAAATCCCATGATGTACATCAACCTCATATGGACGTGGGGTCATCCAGAGGTCTACATCCTGATTCTTCCACCATTTGGCGTGTTCTCGGAGGTCATTTCCACGTTCTCCCGCAAGCCGCTGTTCGGTTATCGGTCCATGGTGGTGGCCACCATGGTAATTACCCTCCTGGCGTTTACCACCTGGCTGCACCACTTCTTCACGATGGGATCGGGTGCGGACGTCAATGGGTTCTTCGGTATCACCACCATGGTGATTGCCATACCCACGGGCGTGAAGATCTTCAATTGGCTGTTCACCATGTATGGCGGCCGCGTGCGTTTTACCTCACCCGTGCTGTGGACCATTGGCTTCATGGTGACGTTCACCATAGGCGGCATGACTGGTGTACTGATGGCGGTGCCGCCGGCCGACTTCGTGCTGCACAACAGCCTGTTCCTGGTGGCACACTTCCACAACGTGATCATCGGTGGCGTAGTCTTCGGGTGCCTTGCCGGCCTGACGTACTGGTTTCCGAAGGCTTTCGGCTTTCGTCTCCACGAGGGCCTTGGCAAAGCGGCGTTCTGGTGCTGGTTCGTGGGTTTCTACCTGGCCTTCATGCCGCTCTACATCCTTGGCTTCATGGGTATGACCCGCCGCATGAACCACTACGACGATCCCTCGTGGCTGCCTTATCTGCTGGTGGCCGAAGGCGGGGCTGTCCTGATCTTTGTCGGCATTCTTCTGCAGGCGACCCAGTTGGTGTGGAGCATCAAGAAGCGCCAGACACTGCGCGCAGGTGCGGACCCGTGGGACGGGCGCACGCTGGAATGGTCAACGGCATCGCCACCGCCGCCTTACAACTTTGCAAGGGTTCCGCAAGTGGCGTGCATCGATGCCTATTGGGAAGCGAAGCAGGAGGTCACGACCGCCCCGGAAGAGCCTTTTGAGGCGATAGAGATGCCCAAGAATTCGGGGCTTGGATTCTTCGTTGCTTTCTTCGCCGTCATTGGAGGTTTCGGCATGATCTGGCACATCTGGTGGATGGGGATATTGGCCCTGGTCGCGTTCTTCGCGCTGATCGTGTGGTCGTCCTGGGACGAAAACGACGAATTCGAACTGTCGGCCAGGGAAGTTGCCCTGTTCGAGCGCGCAAACCCTCACGCTGCCTGATCTGTAAAGGACGGACCTATGTCTAGCGATAGTGCTTCATTGGATATGCCGTCGGAGGATCCAGGAGTTCAACTGACCTCCAGGCAGCATGTCACCGGTTTTGGCTTCTATCTCTACCTTCTGAGCGACGGCATTCTGTTTGCCGCATTGTTCGCCGCGTTTGCCGTACTCAGGACGGCAACCGACGGCGGCCCTGACGGCCACATGCTTTTCAGTGCGCGCAATGCCTTTGTCGAGACGGCCTGCCTGCTCACCAGCAGTTTTACCTGCGGTATCGCCATGTTGGCGTGCGACCGGCGCAACAAGTTCGTTGCGCTGATCGGATTTCTCGTGACGGCAGTACTGGGTATCGCGTTTCTTACCCTGGAAATCCACGAATTTTCCGACCTCATGGCGAAGGGTTATGGTCCTGATCGCAGTGCCTTTCTCTCTTCGTTCTTCACGCTGGTAGGCACGCACGGATTGCACGTGACATGCGGCATCCTGTGGCTGGGCGTGCTGCTGGTTCAATTCCTGCTGCGCGGATTTACCCCGGCAATCCTGCGCCGCTTCCTGTGCTTGAGCCTCTTCTGGCATGTCCTGGACGTGGTCTGGATCGGCGTCTTTACGTTCGTCTACCTGGTCGGAGGCTATCTATGACAGCGCAGCAGCGGCACGACCCACGACGCGGGGATGCGAGCACCCCGGGCCTGGAAGGGCGGCAAGCCCATGGCAGCCTCCGTGGCTACATCACCGGCTACGTCTTGGCCGGTGCGCTGACCATTGCCGCGTTCGCCATCGCGCCAAGCACCGGCATGGCGCCATTCAGTGTCGTGGCGGCGCTGGCGGTCCTTGCGATTGCGCAGATGCTGGTTCACTTGATCTTCTTCCTGCATATCAATACCGCGCCCGCCCAGAAGACCAATGTCCTGGCATTCGCGGCAGCGATACTGATCATTGCGATCGTCGTCATCGGGTCCATATGGATCATGGGGCATCTCAACCGGAACATGCTTCCCATGGACCATCTCATGCAGATGCAGCGTTAGCTTTCCGCCAAAGGGCAGATTTTTCAACCCGTCGCAAGGGATTAGACTGGGTGCACGCGACCTGCCATGGATTTGGAAGCCAATCTAGACATGAAAATTCCACGAGTAACGGGAAAGCTTCGCGAGATGACGGCCGCTTACCAGCGCGACCCAACGGTAATCGTGGAGAGGACCTATAGGGCCATTAGTCAAAGCGACGCGGCCTATGCCAATCTCCCGTTGGGTACCAAGAGCGACTTCATGGTGTCGATCCGGTTCTCCGCAGTGCTTTGGTGCAACACCATTTTGACGGGCGAGTACCCCTCCGACGAAGACATGGAGCCCTTTCGAAAGGTGGGGCGAAGGCGTGTCCATCAGGGCGTTCCGCTGGCATCGCTGCTTAGGGCTTACCGACTGGGCTCGAAAGAACTGTGGACTATCTACCTGGAGTTTGGCGCGGAGCACCCGGATGTCCAGAACGAACTTCTTTTCGAGCTTTCGCCTTATCTCCTTGACCACTTCGACGAAATGGCCCGGGCCATAGCCGTGGCCTATATGGAAGAGCAGTACGAGCAGTCACGGTGGAAGGAAGCGCTGCGGTATGAGCTTTGCAATCTGGTCTTTGACGCCTCTTCGGACGTGAGCGAATTCAACCGGGTGTCGGAGACCATCGGTATTGACCCGACGATCGGCCGGGTGGCGCTTGCCTTCAACTCCAACGTGCTGGACACGTTTCCGTCACGCATTGAGAAGGAGCTGGACAGGATGCTGGTGGTCGTGGCGCGCACGGCGAAGGTCAATGCGGCCGATCTTGTCCGCGTGATGTATCGCGGGCGATTGATCGTGTGGATTCCATGCATCCGGGGCGATTCCATCCTCGCCAGCGACCGCAGGATGGGTGAGTTGGCCACCCAGGTGATCGCAAACGTGGCCGAGTTCAAACAGGTCGGCGTGGGAATGATGGGCCAGGGGCCTTCGGGCTGGTCCTGTTCCGTCGACGAAGCGATCAAGGCGATGGATGTGGGCGAGCGTATGGGCGCGGGCGACAACGTCTACAGGTATTCGGACATCGCGTTGAACGAAGGCGCTAGGCGATCGGACAACGTGCTTCGCTACCTGGAATCTTTGATTGAGCGTCTATCGCACGAACCGGATCTGCTAAGAACCCTGGAGTGCTATCTGGAGCAATTCCAGAAGCGCAAGCAAACCGCGCAAGTTCTTGGGATCCACCCCAATACGCTGAACTACCGGCTTGAGCGTATCGAGGAGATCGCAGGGGGAAATCTGGGAGATCCCGCGTGGCTGGCGAAGCTCTACGTGGCCATTGGGCTCCGAAAAGGCAGCTTGTGAGGCCCGCGTTGTTCTTTTTCACAAAAAAGATCAAGAATTTTCCAATTCTTATCAGGAAGACATGGGGGTAGAAGTTAGCTCAGAGCAAGCGTCTGGGCTAACGGGGTAGGTTCTGTGCGAAGCGGGCTGGCTATTTCCCACTCAAGCTGGATGAGGTCGCTGGGTGTCGGAACGGCGCTGGTCTTCGCGTTCTGGAACCTGAGCAGGCTGCGCCTTGACGACACCGAGCAAGGCGGCCGTTTGCCGGAAGACCACAGGCGCGCCGAGCGCAAGCGCATCGCCCGGGAATTGCACGACACGCTGTTGCAGGGCCTGCAGGGTATCTTGCTTGAGTTCGAGGTGCTTTCGTTGAGCCTGCCGGAGGCCGAGCGCGAGCGTGCTGCGAAGATTGAACGAAAGCTTCGTCATATCGTGGTGGATGGGCGCAACGCGATCAATGCGCTGCGTTTGCCCGATGGCGGCGTGAGGGACTGGTTGGGGGTCGTCCTGGAATTGGGTGAGCGTGAAGCCTCCGATTCGAACGCCGACTTCATGCTGAAGGTCAAGGGCGAGCCCTGGAAGCTCCCGGCGAAGATGCGCATCGAGGTGCTGGCCATCGTGCGCGAGGGCCTGCGCAATGCGTTTGATCACTCACAGGCGGATACCATCGGAGTCTTCGTCAGGTATGCAAGACGCGGACTGAAGATCACGATCCACGACAATGGCATCGGTGTCAGCGAACAGCACCTTCAATTGCGCCGAAAAGAAGGCCATTGGGGCATTGACGGCATGCGCGAGCGTGCGGAGAAACTAAGGGGAAGGCTGACCATTGCAAGCCAGCCCTCCAGCGGAACCACCGTCAGCCTGGTCGTACCAAGGTGTCTGATATTGATGAGATCCCACTCTCTATATATGTCTGGAAAAAGGTGGTGGGGTGGCAGGCAGGCCTGACGTGGCCTTATGGGCACGCCTTTGGACATTTGCGTGTTGCAGTGGACAAAATGAATTGTCGCCAGAGGCATATTTACTCTTTCGAGTAACGATATGCGCAGAAGGAATGAGTAGATTGCGCTCATACGCCTTCGGGGACGGTCATGAGTGCGAACAGCCCTGCTACAAGCCATTCATCCTTCGCGAAAGCCTATGCCATCGCATGGGGGCTGGCGTCGGTATTTTATTTCCTGGAGTACGCCTCGCGCTCCGCGCCGGCGGTGATGATGCCGGAACTCTCGCAAGCTTTTGGCGTGAGCGTTTTGGGTGTAAGCGGAATCTTGGGCCTGTACTACTACACCTATTCGACGACCAGCCTGGTGGCAGGTGTTTTACTGGATCGGTGGGGATCGAAGTATGTTGTCCCCATGGGGATGCTGTTGCTCGCTCTTGGCTGCATTCTGTTCGCCATTCCAACGGTCAGTATCGGTAGTGCAGGGCGACTGCTTCAGGGTGCGGGATCCGCCTTCGCCTTTACCGGTGCCGTCTATCTGGCCTCGCATGGTTTCTCTGCCAAGAAGCTGGCGACAGCCATCGGCTTTACGCAGTGCTTCGGCATGCTTGGCGGATCGATGGGACAGATCGCGGTCGGTCCGCTCATTCATGGAGTGGTGACAGTCACGGCATTCTGGATTGGGCTCGGCATCATCGTGCTTCTCGTGGCTGGCGTGCTCTTCGTGATGACGCCAAGGGAACAGGTTGCCGCGAATCCCGCGGCGCACGGAAACATCCTCGCGCCATACAAGATAGTGTTCAGCAATCCCCAGTCTTATCTGTGCGGCCTCGTGTCCGGGCTGCTATTCGCGCCGACGACGATCGGCGATATGGTGTGGGGTGTCCGGTTCTTCCAGGAAGACCGGCTGTTCAGCTATCACGACGCCGTGTTTGCCATATCCATGGTGCCGCTTGGCTGGGTTTTGGGTTGCCCACTATTCGGCTGGCTGGCCGATGCCCTGGGACGGCGCAAGCGCGCACTTATTATCGGCATCTGCCTGATGCTCGCATGCGCGTTACAGTTGACCTTTGCGCCGGGCGCCTTGCCCGCATCGGTAACGTTGCTCGCGTTCGGCGTGGCTTCGGGTGCGGCGATGATTCCTTACACCATCATCAAGGAAGCCAATCCCGACAACGTCAAGGGCAGTGCGACGGGAGCGATCAATTTCATTACTTTCAGCGTCACTGCCCTGGTCGGCCCGGTGTTCGCCAGTAAGCTCGGCAAAACGGTAGGAACCCCGACCATCGATCCGCAGCGTCACTTCTTTGAGTCGACGCTCTTTTGGGTATTGATCCTCGTGGGAGCGCTCTTGGTTTCCCTGTTCCTGAAGGAAACAGGAAGGAACGATGCCAGGGTCCTTCCCGCGCGGACGAGGTAGGGCGCCGACGCATAGGCGCGGCGCCGCGGAACCTCGATCTCGATCGCGGTGCCTTTGCCCGGAGAACTGGTCACCAGGAGTTTTCCACCCAGTTTGGCAGCACGCTCCCGCATGCCTGCCATACCCCAGTGACCTTCACTTTGACATTCATCAATGCGCAGTTCCGACACCCCGATACCGTTGTCGCATATGGACACGATCAGGGCTTGCGCCCCGTAGTCGACGGTTACCCAGACCGCTTCTGCCTGGGCATGCCTGAAGGCATTAAGCACCGCTTCGCGGGAGATCGCCAGGACCTCCTCGCATGCATCATCCAGCAAGGTGCGCGGCCCGCCAGCCAGGCGCAGCGAGAACCTCGTGTCTGATTGTGCGGCCGCTTCATTGCCGGCCACGAGCAATCCGGCAATGAGATCGGCATGGTGGTCGTGTGCCTGGCGAAGCGCACCGATGGTGTCGCGCCCTTCGATCAGCATGCTGCGCATCTTGCCTTCCATCGTCAGCGCGCCCGCTCGCTGCGCATCGGACAGGGTGGGGCCGCGGGTCCACAATTCCAGTTGCAAGAGTATTCCCTGCATGCCCTGCAGGAGAGTGTCGTGAAGATCCCTGGCAATTCGCTCTCGCTCCGCCGAGCGCTCATGAAGGAGCAGGCGGTATCTGCGCGCGATGAAGGACACGCGTAATGCATAAAGGAACCAGGCGCACAGTACGGCCAGGCCGACCAGAAGAGACTTGAACCAAACGGTTTGATAAAACGCGGGCTTCAGGTTGAAAGCGAAGCTGGCCGGCTCAAGGCTGGGAACGCCATCCTCGTTGATAGCCAATACCTGGAAATGATAAGCGCCGGGCTGGAGGCTGGTGTAAAAGGCTTCGCGTCGTCCACCCGCTTCCTGCCAATCATTGTCCACGCCTTGAAGACGATATCGAAAGTGCACGCGTTCAGGCATGGATAGCGCGGGCGCTGTGTAGTCAATGCGCAGATTGGCCGTCAATGGGGGAAGTGTCGGGGTCGAAGATAATGGCCATGGCTTGCCATTGGCGATGAAGCCGCTGATCGTGATCGCCGGCGCCACTTTGTTGTATCGGATATGGGATGGGTCAATCCAGGATAAATTCTGTTTTGTCGCCACCCAGATGCGCCCGTCGGTACTTTGGACCATGGAAGGCCCAGGCCGAATCGGCTTGGGTTGCCCATTGATGCCATCGTCCTGGGTAAATAGCTCATAAGAAGGTTGATACCCAGGATCGTGCAGAAGGGCTTCAACCTGGTTGGCCGCGATTCGGTAGACGCCATCGAGGCTGTTTAACCAGAGATCTCCTGCGCTGGTTTCAACGATTCCGGAGATACCGCGCAACGCATTGCCGCCCTGGGCATGGAAAGCGACAAACTTGTTGTTGGACGCGAGGTAGGCGATGCCGCCGTCTCCCGCTGCCCAGACATGCGCAGCTTGTATGTACAGGCTGATCACATTGCCGATCGCCAGTCCATCGTTAGGGCCATAGCGCGTCACCTGATCGTGATCGATCATCACGATACGATCACTCGGATAGCCGAGCCAGATGCGCCCCCGGTCGTCGGCAATGACACGAATCGCTGGCCCCGGGGGCAAATCCTTTAAGCCACCATTGAGCTGCCAGGTGCCGCCAGAGCGGCGAAAGACGCCCACCTTTGCTGCCGAAAACCAGATATCTCCGTCGGCGTCTTCCGCCAGATTTTGGCAAGCTTGAAGCGCCACTTGGCCGTGATCGTTCCTCAGGGTGCCGGGCGGAGGCGGTATGTGAGTAACCCGGACACCGTCATAGACTTGCAGATCGGCGTATCCGACCATCCAGACTTCGCCCTGGCGATCCACCATGGAGCAGTCGGAGCCCGGGCCCATGCCTTCAATACGCACGGCAGGTGTCTCGTCTTTGAGGTGGAGCGCGTTTTCCCTAAGACTCCCCACCCACAACCCCCCGGCGTGATCCGCCGCGATGGTCAGCTCGGACATTTTTCCCGGAAAGACGACGGGGGTGAACTTGCTCGCGCTGAAACGATCGATGCCTTGTTCGGTCGCCACCCAGATATTGCCTTCGCGGTCCATGAAATAAGACAGTCCAAACTCTCCGCTCAAGCCTTCTTTCTTGCCGAAATGCTCCTCGCCGGCAATGGCCTCTTCATTGTTTTTCCAGCGAACTCGCGTGATGCCTTCGCGGTCCTCCCTGGTAACCCACAGAGCCCCGGAAGGATCACGCAAACTTGCCCAGTACACGTTGTCACTTTCTCTCCACGGGACAGATGGAGGTAGACCCAGCTGATCGTGCCTGGCTTTGGCGAAATCAGTAGCGAGAAGCTGCCCCGTTTTTTCATCAACCACGAAGGCGGACCGCGGTTCAAAGAGATAGAGGCGGCCACTGATTCGACCCAGCCACTGAGGCTCATGCTCAGGGTCACCGTCGCCGGGGCGAGCGACCTTGTCCCAATGCCCATTGCGCTGCCGGGCGACGCCACGGGTGGTGGCAACCCAGAGCGAGCCATCCGTCGTACGCGCAAAGCCGAGCACGCTACCACCCGGAAGGAGTGCGTCAGGTACGCTTAAGATCCTGCCTTGATGCAATACGCTAATGCCGCCGAAGGTATAACCGATCCACAGGTCACCATTAGGCTCGGCAAATAGCTTGGAAACACCGGGCTTCGGCAGCAAATCCGTGGGGCTTCGATCAAAATGCACGCCATCAAATCGAATCAGGCCGTTCGGCGTGCCTAACCAGAGAAACCCGTCGGGCGTTTGGACCATGGCTTGCGCGTTAGCCGGTGCGCCATCCCGGGAGAGATAGGACCGATGCTGGAATTGCGTCAAGCCGAAGCGGTAGGGCGACGGCGTGGCCAAAGGCAGCACCACGTGAGGTGGCTCTACGGCCCACGCGAGCGACGGCACGCCGATCGCTGCCAATAGAGGGCAGGCGAGCAAGACGAGGAGACGTGTCATTGCGCGGCGGATGAAATGCATACCACACAACCCTCGAGACGGTACTCATCGTGTTTTACTCTCACACGGCAATCATGTGCTGTTACCACAACGGAGATAGACCAAGAGTACTAGCAGGGGAGGCAGGGCAAAGCACCAGACGCCCATGGTGGCGTACAGCAAGGCAGCCAGCGCGCAGCCCAACGCGAAGACGAGAACGGCTTGCCCCATGCGGGCGAGGCGCCCGGTGACGGCAGCGCTTTGTTCCCCGCGGATTCCGTGCACCAGGTCGGCCAGGTCCAGCATGATCTGGGTGGTGGTGCCAGTCATCATGGTGGTGGGAGGCGAATTGCTCATATGCACGCGCTGCAGGCCATTCTGTATCGCCATGCCAACCACAAGCAGGAGCCCAGTGGTCATCGTTGCCCAGTCGTCCTCGTGGGAAAAGGCGCCATGCCAGATCGCCAGCGCACCGGCCACACCCAGCATCACTACCTGCACGCCAAGAAACGTCTTCAGCACCGGCCAACCGCGGTCGACCAGGCGATAGTGCAACAGCCTGAAGATAAGCAACGCCGCGCAAAAGGTCGGCAATGCCAATAGCTTGGTGACGACGCCGGCGGTGCCGAACACGATGGCCGCGCCAATGGTGACAAAGTTGCCGGTTACGTGAGCGGTAAATAGCCCGTGCAACGCCATGAAACCAGCGGTGTCCACGTAGCCCGCCGTCAGACCAAGCAGGGCTGGAACGAGAAATGGCAGGGGTTTGGGTGTCTCAGTCACCATTGATATTTAAGCTCCGCCCCGAGGTAATTGGAATTGTGCGCGCCGGCGCGGCGCAAGGCATCACCGATTTCGAAATGCACCATTTCCAGGGCGGCCACGAGGTTGGTGTTGATGGCGTAGTCGCCACGAAGCTGTCCGTAGCTCCCCGTCCGGCGCCCTCCCTGACCCGCTGTCCCGGGGATGGGAATATTCGGTTGCGTATACACGGCATCGGCGGTGGTCTGGCGCCACTGCAAGGCGAGCGCCGCCGTTAGCGTGAGCCGGCTTACTGGCTTGACCGTTACCGACGGCTTTAGATGGATGAAGTTGACGTAGCCGGTATAGCCGGCGAGCGTGAGGTAGTACCCATTGGGGAACAGCGGGTTGAAGGTGCCCACGGTATGGTCCGCGCCATGGCGATCGCCAGATGCCGCGTCCAGCTGCAAGCCAAGGCGCGGTTGCCAGGGCGTCGTGGCAAAGGTATAGCCTGCGCGTGTGCCCAGGGCCCAGGCCCGAATGTCGCTGGCACCGACCGAACCGCGCTGGATCATGGTTTCCAGATCCCAGTCCAGGCCGTGGGCGGCGCCGGCATAGCGGACATCGAATACGTGGCGCGACTCCCTTCCGCCAGCGTCAATGTAGTGCGCGTTATCCCGGGAGTACAACGCGTAGTAGGCGGATAGTTCCTGTGTACCGAACAACAGGTGCTCTGCCCGGACCATGTTGAAGCGCAGATGCCGGTTGGAATAGTCGTCGAAATCCTGCGCGTCCCGATACTGCACCGGCTGGCTGACAAAACCGATGACGCGCCAGGCCCGGGTTTCCCAGTCCGCCCAAATCGCATCGTATGCCTGGCGTACGTTGGGACCGTCGCGCAGGGAAACAAAGCGCTGCAAGTCGAACGCGAACTCCTGGCGACCCGCACGGAATTTGAAAGTGTTGTCGCCCATGGTCCTGTTGTAGGCGACAAAGGCCAGGCGCACGTCGGCCGGATTGCGATCGGCTGGCGTGGTGACCTTCTTGCCATAGTCACGCGCGTCCTCCAGCTGGGTAAACAGCTGCCAATGCTTGTTGAAATGAAGATCGGCATGCACCTGGAGGCGCTGAATGAGATAGCTGTCCGATCGGCTACCGCCCGTGCCGAACCCCACGGCGTCGTTGTATTCCACGCGCTCACGAAGATTCAGCCCGAACGAGAGGTAGCTATCCGGATCGCCCTCAGCGAGCGGAATGTATTTCAGTCCGTCGCCTGGCCGGTTGCGCAAGCGTGGGTCGGCCAGTGCCGACCAATTCTCCTGCCAGCGGCTGAACATGGGGGTGGGACGGGGTGGGACACTGTCCTGCGCGAAAACCGATGTCACGCCGAGCAAGGCAAGCAGCCCATACGCGACACCACCGGAAAGGGTGCCGCGTATCGACGGGAATGCTTTACTGTCCGATGGCCGCATGGATTTCGGCGACATAGCCGCCCGGGAACGAAACGATGGCGATCTGTCGCCCGTCGGCGGTATAGGGTTCCACCAGCACCGTGGCGCCGCTGTCTTTGGCCTTGGTGAGGGTGTCGGCCAGTTGGGGCACTTCGTAGCCGGTCATTTCATGGCCATAAGGCCACGGAAGGTGTCCATCGGTGACCTGGATCGACATCTTGCCGAAGGTCGACTCGATACGAATACGGCGGAACGTTTCGCCGGATCGGCCGATCTCTACCCCTGGCGCACGTGGATTGTCGGAGACAATCTTGCCGTGCGAGAAGGCAAGAAAGCTGCGTACGAACGCGTCCGCCCGGTCAGGCGAGACATAGATGCGATTTTCAGGCACCGTCTGGAACGCCGCATAATTCGGCGGCGTGGTGTGCCAATACAACTGCATGTTCACGCCACCGGGCCACTGGATCACCGCATCGCGGCCGATCGGATCGGGAAAAGCCGAGACGATGACGTCCGCGCCCGCCGCCCGGGCCGCCCGGACCGCCACGTCCATGTCCTTCACCAGATAACCGGTGCGTTCATCGCCGAAGGGACGCGGGATGGGCGTCTTGAAACCGAACAACGATACGGTGCCAACCGGCGTTTGCAGCAGCTGCGTGGTGGTGCTGCTGGGTGTTGGCGTGACCTGGGCAACCCCTTGCTTCGTGCTCTGACCACCGAACGTGGCAACGAAGCTCTGGGCGAAGCGATCCACGTCCGCGGAGGCAACGTAAACATGGGTGGTGTCGTACTGCGAGCCCACGGCCACGACAGGCGTGGCGTCGCGTGCCTGCGAGGATGTCGCGGTCCCGGACAATGCCAGGCCGACACCCCATACGGCGGTCAGCAGGAGGGAGGAAATACGCATGGCTAACTCCGTATCAGGATGGAGTGAAAGGACCCTTGAAGCGGCGGCCTCGCAAGTCATGCCAGGCTACCAGCAGGAAACCGCCGACCAGCCCGAGATGCTCGAAGAATGCATTCTCTACCGGGAAGCGCTGTGCGAGCGGAAGTTCCCAAAAACGGTTGGCCAGGAAGGTCGCTGCCAGGGTGAAGACTGCCAGTGCCACAGCCCCCATCCATCGGTAGACGCCGGCAATGATAAGCACCGAAGCACCCAATTCGATCACGATGGTGAGCACCGTCACCAGTGTCGGCATCGGCAGTCCAAAATGCATCGTTTCGGCGACCGCGCCATGGAAGTCCCAGGCCTTGTCGATCCCGCCTTGCAGATAAGCCGCGCAGAGCAGCAATAGCGCCACTCGTTGCACCAGTAATGGTGGGGTCCAGGTACGCATGGCTACACTGCCCAACAGGCGCAGCCCAAAGCGCCCCAAAAGGATTTCAGGTCGTCGACCGGCAGGCGGCTGGTCCATGAACGGGCGTGATCGTGACCATGTACTCCGCAGGCGTGCTCGCATCCGCAAGCGGGAACAGCTACGCGCTTGGCATGAGCAGCTTCGTCGGCCCAGCCCGCATAGCCTCCGAAACGACGTACCGGAGACCAGTCGGGCATGGCGGCAGGCACCGTGACCTCCTGCAGTCCGCTGAAATGACCAGCGCTGTAGACGATCTTGCCGCCGACCATGGTCAGTTCCGACACGGTATCGGCAATCTCGTGTTCCGCACAGGCGAAGAAATCACGGTCAGGCACGATCAGGTCGGCGAACTGGCCCACCTTGATCTGTCCTTTCTTGCCCACTTCATTGGAGAACCAGGTAACGTTTTCGGTCCACATGCGCAGCGCTGCTTCGCGATCCAGGCAGTTGCGCTGGGGATACAGGCGCAGCCCTCCCACCGTGAGGCCGGTAACCAGCCACGCCAGGGATACCCACGGGTTGTAGGAGGCCACGCGGGTGGCATCGGTGCCAGCTGAAACAGGCACGCCCGAGTCGAGAATCTTCGCTACCGGAGGTGTGGCCTCCGCTGCCATCGATCCATACCGTTCGACGAAATATTCGCCCTGGTAGGCCATGCGGTGCTGCACGGCAACGCCACCGCCGAGCGTGGCGATGCGGTCGATCGAACGATCCGAAATCGTTTCGGCATGGTCGATGAACCAGTGCAGGCCATGCAACGGTATGTCTTTGTTTACTTGCTCGAAGACATCCAGCGCGCGGCTGATCGTTTCGTCGTACGTGGCGTGCATGCGCCAAGGCCAACGATTCTCGGCCAGGATGCGCACGACGCCTTCCAGGTCATCCTCCATGTTGGCCGGCATATCCGGGCGCGGCTGGCGGAAGTCCTCGAAGTCGGCCGCGGAGAACACCAACATCTCTCCGGCGCCGTTGTGGCGGAAATAATCGTCGCCTTGCTTGTACTTGGAATGACGCGTCCAGTTGAGGAAGTCGTCCTTCTCCGCCTGGGGTTTTTGCGTGAACAAGTTATAGGCAAGGCGAATGGTGAGCTGCCCATCGTCGGCCAATTGCTGGATGACTGCATAGTCGTCGGGGTAGTTCTGCGAGCCGCCGCCGGCATCAATGGCACCGGTGACGCCGAGCCGGTTGAGCTCGCGCATGAAATGACGCGTGGAATTGAGCTGATACTCGAAGGGGAGCTTGGGGCCTCGAGCCAGCGTGGCGTAGAGAATGGCCGCATTCGGCTTGGCCAGGAGCAAGCCGGTAGGGTTGCCCTCACCATCGTGCACGATCTGTCCACCCGGTGGCGCCGGCGTGTCACGGGTATAGCCCACGGCGCGCAAGGCGGCCCCATTGAGCAACGCGCGGTCGTACAGGTGCAGCAGGAACACCGGCGTGTCAGGCGCTACCGCGTTGAGCTCGGCGATGGTGGGCAAGCGCTTCTCGGCGAACTGGTGCTCGGTGAAGCCGCCCACCACGCGCACCCATTGCGGTGCGGGCGTAATGGCAACCTGCCGCTTGAGCATGTCCATGGCGTCGGCGAGCGAACGAACGCCGTCCCAGCGCAGCTCCAGGTTGTAGTTCAGGCCACCACGGATGATGTGCAGGTGGTTGTCGATCAGGCCCGGCAGCACGCAGCGGCCACGGAGATCCACCAGGCGCGTATCGGCGGTCGCCAACGACAGGATGACCGCATCATCGCCGATCGCCGTGAATACACCATGGGCGATGGCGACGGCCGTGGCGACAGGCTGGGCGCGGTCAAGCGTGGTGAAGCGGCCGTTGTACAGGATGAGCTCGGGTGACACCTGGCGATCGCTCATGATTTGCCCTCCAGATCGATGCTCGCCTTCGATGGCTGGCTTAGTGCTTGCGGTTCGACCAGGTCGCTGGCCTGGCTGGTCTTCGCACTTTCCTTGAAGAACAATTGTTTGACCAGTGGCGGCCCTTGTTCACCCAGGACAATGCCAAGCAGGCCGATAAGGGCAATCAACGGCGGGGCAGGCGAGCGCACCTTGATGAAGCTATAGATACAGCCCACCAACAGCCCGGCAGCAAAAGAAACCAGATAAGACTTCATGACCGACTCCACGCCTGGGGGCGACAACGTGATGCTGCCGCCCGTACCCGGCATCAACCTTCGTGTGCCCCGAACATGCTCTTGGCATAGGTAACACCCAGCCCATAGGAGCCACCGAACTGCCTGGCGATGCCGGTAGTGCTTTCGTAAGTCTCGGCACGCGCCCAGTCGCGCTGCAATTCGAGCAGGTATTGCAGGGCAGTCATTGGGCGGGCACCCGCTTGCACCATGCGCTCGATCGCGCGGTTATGCGCTTCGGCGGAAACGTCACCGCAGGCGTCGGTGAGCACATAGATCTCAAAACCCTGCTCCAGCGCGGACAGCGCGGGGCCGACGATACATACCGACGTCCACAAGCCGGCCAGGACAAGGCGGCTCTTGCCGATCTCATTGACCTTCTTGATTACCGCGGCATCTTCCCAGGTGTTCATCGAGGTGCGGTCCAGGAGCGCCTGGCCCGGAAACGGGTCGGTGACTTCGCTGAACATCGGGCCGGAAAACGTCTTCGCCGCCACGGTTGTCAGGATGGTCGGGACCTTGAAGCTGGCCGCTGCGCGTGCTGCAAGGGCGGCGTTGTTGCGCAGGGTGATGGCGTCGATCGAATGGGTGGCGAAGGACATCTGCGACTGGAAGTCGATCATGATCAGGACATGATCGCGTGGCGTCAGAAGGGTTTTGCCGGGAGTGGGGGTGGCAGTGATGGGCATGACGCGTCTCCTTGTTACGTTGGAAAGTGGGAGACGCCGCCGCGGAATCGTTGAGCGCGGGCCGACCCCAAGGAATTGCGGTGATACGGATACTTTCTGCGAATGGCGTTCGCCAGCCAAGCTCACTTCCGGTAAATCTTTTCTACTCTTTCGTGTCGAAGCGCACTCCAAAAAAAAAGCCCGCTCAAGTAGCGGGCTTTCTCGTTTCCTGGATTTGACTGCGCTTGGCTAACGACTTAGCCACTCAGGTTTGCACGACCCGCGCGGTACCAGCACGGTACGAAATGCCTCCGGCGTCTTGGAAAGAATTACTTGATCGGTAATGCCCTGATATGTGCCAAGCGGCGTCTCGGCCACGAACGTATCGGGCGAAACGTAGCGATGTTCATCCGTCGATCCAGCGGTCGCTATCGCGTAATCCTTGTCAAAAATACCCAGGGACAGCTGCCACAGAACGGTTCGGGTCAACGAGATCACGACGCGATAACTCCCGCCCTCGATGGCACGGCGACGCAATGCGGAGAGCACGCCTACCGTACCCAGCCACGCAACGACGTTGTCGCAAATTGGCACGATAGGAGGCTGCTTGGGGCTGGAGGCGGTACCCTCCACGGCGAAGAGGCCCGATACGGCGGCGCCAATTTCATCGAAGCCAAGCCGATTCGCCCACGGGCCGTGTTCGCCGTGTAGCACGACGCTAACGTGGACCAGGCCAGGACGCTTCGCGCAAAGCTCTTCCGCATCCATGCCGTGAGATGCAAGAAAGCCTGGGCGCTTGTTCGCGAAGAACACGTCCGCCGTCTGAAGAAGTTTGTCAAAGGTCTTGCGATCCTCCGGATCGTCGCCGAGGATCGTCGAACGCATGCCCACCTGCACATCGAGGAAGAAGGCGTCTTTCTCGGTGTCGTTGGGACGCCAGATGTTCAGCACGTCGGCACCGTACTGGGCCAGGTCCCTGCCAATCGCCGCTCCGGCGATAACGTGGCCCAAACCGAATGCCCGAATCCCATCCAGGGGGCTTTGTCCGTTGGGCTTGAACGGAACCGGTTCGGAATCGCCGATCTTTTCCACCTTGATGAGCGGCATCTTCGAAAGGACTTCGGTGTACTGTGCCTCGCGGAGGAATTCTTCGTTCGTACGGACCATGCCCATGACGAGGCCGGCCGTGGCGGCGGCATCCTCAAGCTCTTCGGCATTCCACTTCAGGATGGCATTGCGAACCGACTCTGGGCTATCGCTGCATCGCAGGAGGTTGAGTGCTCGCGATCTTAGCCTGGGGTAAACATTCAGGGGCAGGACATGGCGCCCATCCCTCGTCTCGTGAAAGAACGGCAGCTTCATGAACGGGTTGTCTTCGTCCGCACCGTAGGCGGGCGCACGACCATTGAGCAGCTCCCATTTTCCCTCGAAGAAGCAACAAAAGCGGCGAAGTGCCTTTCGCACGTCAACACTGATGTCCTGGCCTTCGCCAGTGCGGTGCTGCCAGATGGCCGCAGCCGCGACTGCCTTGGCGGCCAGGCCGATGGCAGACATTGTGCCGAAGCGGATCGCGCTGGGAAGGATGGGGTCGCGGCCGTAGAAGCTCAGGTTGCCGCCGCAATCCTTCCAGCTCATGCCGACGTCGGCGAGCACATCATTGACGCCCTGGTGCAGGTCGACTGTGGCATCCGTCGCCGGGTTGGCCAGCTTGGCCTTAAGCGTGTCCGTCAATTTGTGCGGTGTAGTGCTCATGTACAAATTCCCGTCGTGGAGGCTGTTATGCCAGGCCAACTTTCTGCCG
The DNA here is from genome assembly GCF_015905305.1 of Pinirhizobacter soli. Lineage (GTDB taxonomy): Bacteria > Pseudomonadota > Gammaproteobacteria > Xanthomonadales > Rhodanobacteraceae > Pinirhizobacter > Pinirhizobacter soli. The sequence continues at coordinate 326,095 of NZ_JADZLQ010000001.1, read as the reverse complement.
CAGGGCGAGGGCGCCGAGGATCACCCGGTTTTCAGCGTCGGCCAGTTCGTCCACGGAACGGCCCTTGAGCTGGGCCTGTACCCCGGCAATGACATCCTTCTTCAGTTTGTCGTCGACTTTGGGTTCGCCCAGGGTCTTCATGATTCCCTGCAGCGGAGTCATCAGGTGTTCCATGAAGTGGTCAATGCCACCGGCGCCGCCGCCCAGGTGCCATTGCAGGCTTTGCCCCATGACGCCCCAGCGCAGGCCCGGCCCGTAGCTCACCGCCACGTCGGCATCCTCGACGCTCAGGACACCCTCCTCGATGAGATAAAGCATTTCCTTGTAGAGCGCGGCCTGGAAGCGATTGGCGACGTGTCCCGCCAGCGCCTTGAAGAGGCGAATGGGCTTTTTCCCCAGGGAGGCATAGAACGCCATCGCCCGCGCGATCGTTTCCTCGGAGGTCTTGGCGCCGCCGACCACTTCGACCAACGGGATGATGTGGGGCGGATTGAACGGATGACCGATGACGCAACGCTCGGGATGCTTCTCGCATTTGGCCTGGATGTCGGTCATCGTCAGGCCGGAGGAGCTGGAGGCGATGATGACATCGGGCGGGAGGATCTCATCCATATGGCGATAGAGATCCTGCTTGAAATCAATGCGCTCCGGACCGCATTCCTGCACCAGGTCCGCACCTTTGAGCGCGGTATCCAGGACGCTGTCGAAGCCCAGTCGGTTCAATGACGCGCCCGGCGACAATCCCAGTTCTTCGAGCATCGGCCATGCGGCATTGATGTATGCGTCCAGGGATGCCTTCGCGGTCGGCGCGATGTCCGTCGCGACCACATCCAGCCCCTTGGCGAGGTAGAAGGCGCACCAACTGGCGCCAATGACACCCGTGCCAATCACTACGACTTTCTTGATGTCTCTGCTCATGAGTTACGGCCTTGTGTTGATTCCGATGGCGAGGGACTTGCATTAAGCTGCCGATGGACGCCACAGCACGGTCCCCGTCAGTGCCCCCAGTCCGGAGCGGATGACGCGGGGGTGGCCCGCACCGCGCAAGCTGACGACCCTGAGATTGCCTCCCAGGTCGCTGACGAAGGCCTGCTCACCCGCGGTGTCGAGCGCAAGGCCGATCCCTTCCTGCAAGTCCGAAAGAAGGATCTCCGGTGCTCCAGGTTTGCCTCCTGCGAAACGGCAGCGATTGAGGGTGTTTCCCTGCGGAGGATCACCCCGGTCCGTCCAGTACAGCGTGCTGCTCTGCGCTTCCCATTCAAGATCGATGGGCTCGGGCAGGGCGTCGAATACGATACTGATGTCCGTGCGACTGGACGGCGACATGCCCTTGGGCAACTCCAGCGGGGCGCTCAGGATTCGTCCCTGGCCACCATTGGGTGGCCCTTTTTGCGTCCAGAAGATCCGCCCGCCAACGCGATCGATCGCGATGCCGACGCAATGCAGGCGTTCATCGGCGCGCTCAGTTTCCGTGGAACCAGTCTGGACCAGGACCGTGATGTCGCTGCCATCGATGCGCGAGCGCATCACGCGCATACCTTCGCGATCGCACCAATAAAGCAGGCCCGCTTCTGCGTCGACCTGCATCTGCTTGGGTGTAAACGTGGCTCCTTTGGGTATGACGACCACCCGGTTGGAGCCATCGAAATCAAGACGCTCGATAAAACCATCGTTCTTGGACCAGTCCTCGCCCATGTTGGTCCAATAGATATGGCGGTTGACGTAGTCCAGGGCGATGCCATCGGGAGTGCCACCCAGGTTGTCGAGCAGCACGTCCAGGCTGCTGCCGTCCAGGGACACGGAGAGCAGTCGTGGAGGGATGGCCTCAAGTAAAAGGAGGCGGTCGCTCGTCGCATGACTCATGGTTGGATCCTTGCTGAGATACGGGGAGGGGAGCGAAGCCGACAAACTATTTTGCCGAAGTACTATCAACGAACCGCAGCGAAAGCCCAAGCCCACTTTCGGTAGATCACATTTACTCTTTTGAGTCGTCTTTCCGTGGACACCTTTACGGCGCGTCGTCCCCGAGTGCGCCGCTCTGATGCAGCTGCGCTATCGCCTCTGCGCTGAAGTCGAGACTCTTGAGAACCTCCTCGTTGTGCTCACCCAGATGCGGGGCAATTCGAGGCTTTGCCTTGGGATACCCAACGATTTCAATCGGGCTGCTCACCGTGCGCGCCTGCGGATTGGAAGCCCCTTCCAGGGGAACGACGATGTCATTCGCTTCCAGTTGGGGGTCGTTGATGATCTCGATGGCGTTCTGAACAACGCCGAAGATCACCCGGCCCTCGTTCAGGACTTTTTTCCAGTGAGCCAGCGGCTGGCTGGCAAACAGCGGATCGAGGATCTTCACCAGCTCCGCGGAGTTCTCAAGGCGTTTGCGTGCATCGGTAAAGCGCGGGTCCACGGCCAGTTGCGGCAAGCCGATGGCCTGGATGAACCCGCCCCAGTCCTTCTGTTGAGCTGCAACAATCAGGATCCACCGGTTGTCGGACGTCTGGTAAGGGTTGAGCAAAGCGTTGGGCGGCGTCTCTCGGTCATGCTGCGAGAAGAATTGACCGCCGTTGAGCGCGCCCTCGACCCATGCGCCGGCTGCCCAAATGCCGTTGGCGATCAGGGAAGTAGAGACGTGAGTACCTTTGCCGGTTTTCTCCCGCGCGAAGAGCGCCGTGACGATAGACGCGTAAAGTGTCGTTGCCGTAGCGTGGTCACCGATACCAGGGACCGGCAGGGTGGGTGGGCTGCCCGCGTCGTGGGTCACCTCCATTAACCCCGACCGCGCCCAGTAAGCCGTGATGTCGAAGCCAGGGCTGTCGGCCTCGGGCCCGCGGCTCCCGTAGCCGGTAATGTCGGCGTAGATCAGGCGTGGGTTTAGCGGCGCGAGTGACTCATAGTTCAAACCCAGCCCGGCTTTGACGCGGGGCGGAAAGTTTACCACGATCACATCGGCCCAGCGAACCAATCGCTCGACTACTTCCCTCGATTCCGCCGCCTTCAGGTTGAGTGCCAGGCTACGCTTGTTTCGATTGGTGAGCTGCCATGCATAGTTGACGTCGCTGACGGGGTTCGGTGGCACGGACGTAAAGTAGCGATAAGGATCGCCCATGCCTGGTGGTTCCACCTTGATGACGTCGGCGCCAAAATCCGAAAGGATCGTCGCTGCGGCGGGCCCGGCAATGAAGCTCGCGAAATCGACGACCTTGAGACCGGAGAAGATGTTCGATGCATCAGACATGAAGTTCGGATCCTTTCAAGAAACGGGCGGCCGGGTGATGCGTCGATGTAGACATTGTGGGTGGCGGAGTAGGAGCATTAACGTCCGGTGAAAACGGGGTGCCGTTTTTCCAGGAAGGCCGTCGTGCCTTCACGCATGTCTTCGGTGCTCGCGCAAAGCGCAAACAAAGCGCCTTCCAGGTCCATGCCCGCACGAACGGTTACGTTGAGCCCTTCGTTGATCGCCTGTAGCGCGTAGCGCACCGCGATCGGTGCGTTCTTGCCGATCTGTCGCAGAATCTCCTCGGCCCGGGCCAGCAATTGATCGCTTGGGACGACCTCGTTGACGAGACCAAGCCGATAGGCATCGGTTGCAGTCATGGTCTCTCCGGTGAGGATGAGTTGCGTCGCCTGAGCCTTGCCGATCAGTCGTGCCAGGCGCTGGGTACCGCCGAATCCGGGGATCAGGCCAAGCTTGATTTCCGGCTGGCCGAATCGAGCCTCTTCGGTGGCCAGGCGCAAGCTGCAGGCCATGGCCAGCTCGCATCCGCCTCCCAACGCCAAGCCGTTCACTGCGGCGATCACCGGTTTGCCCAGCGTTTCGACCAGAAGAGTGAGTTGCTGGCCGCTCCGGGCCTGCTCCTCGGCATCGATCGGCGTGGCTTTCGCCAGTTCCGATATATCCGCACCTGCGGCAAATGCCTTTCCGCCGGCGCCAGTCAGGATGACTCCACGAACGTCGTCGTCTTCGCGCGCGTCAGCGAAGGCCATGGTCAGCTCGATGATGGTGGCCTGGTTGAGCGCATTCATCACTTGTGGACGATTGAGCGTGATGTAGGCGATCCAATCGCGCTTCACATAAGTAATGGCCTGGAAATCAGATTGAGGAATCTTGGATGGCATAGGTAAATGCACTCAAACGAAAGCGCTGAAACCGGTGATCGCCTTACCCACGATCAGTGCGTTCATTTCGCGCGTACCCTCATAGGAATAGAGCGCCTCGGCATCGGCGACGAAGCGACCGACGTGCTGGTCCAGTAGAATGCCGTTGGCGCCCAGGAGTTCGCGCGCCCAGCCGACGGTCTCGCGCATGCGGATCGTGCAAACGCCTTTGGCCAGGGATGCGTGCTCGTCACGCATAAGCCCCTGATCCTGGAGTTGCGAGAGCCTCAGGCAAAGCGCTTGAGTGGAGGTGACGTTGCCAAGCATCTTGAACAGCAGGTCCTGCACGAGCTGGAACTTCGCGATCGGCCGGCCAAACTGCTCTCGCGTCTGGGCATAGCGCAGGGCATGTTCGTAAGCGCCAGTGGCGCATCCAACCGATTCCCAAGCGACGCCTGCCCGTGTCATGCGCAGTACACGGGCGGTATCGGCGAACGAATTCGCATTCGCCAGGCGATTGGCTTCGCTGACCTTGCAGTCAGTGAGCGTGATATGGCCGTTCTGCACGACGCGAAGCGCCATCTTATGGAGAATTTTCTCGACCGAGAAACCCGGCGTCCCTTTCTCGACGATGAAACCCTTGACCTGTCCGTCGTCAACGTCGCGGGCCCAGATGATCGTCAGGTCACTCCAGGTGGAGTTGCCGATCCATTTCTTCTCGCCATTGAGCGTCCAGGTATCGCCGGAGCGCTTGGCGGTGGTCATCAGGCCGCCGGACGCTCCTGAACCGACCAGCGGTTCCGTCAGCCCGAATGAGCCTACCTTTTCCAGGGCCGCCATTTGCGGCAGCCATTTCTGCTTCTGCTCTTCCGATCCGCACAGATAGATCGAGCCCATGGCCAGGCCCGTATGGACGCCGAAGAACGTCGATAGCGAGCAGTCGACCCGGGCTATCTCCATCATGATGAAGCCCATCATGGTCGTCGAACGGCCAGGGCAGCCGTATCCTTCGTATGGCAGCCCCATGATGTTCAGGGCACGGATCTTTGGCAGCAGATCGAACGGGAATTCGTCGCGCTCCCAGAAATCCGAGATGATCGGCTGGACCTCCGATTCCATGAAGGCGCGCACTTTCAGGCGGATCGCTTCATCTCCCGGCGACAGCGTGCGACTGGTCAGGTAAAAGTCGCCATCAGCCGCAGGAAGCGGGTGGGGGGCTTTTGCTGCGAGTTCGGGGCTGGTCATAAGGTGCGGTATCCGGTGCGAAAGTTGTTAGCGAGGATCAAATCAACCCGTGAGTGCATCGTTTCAGTCGCGCGCACTTAACCGCGCCGCACTGAAACGACGTCAGAAAACATCGGGTTGATTTGCCATTCGCCGGAGCCACACTAGCCCAAGGCGGGCCATGGCTATTGAACGTTTATGCCGCGCCTTGATGGTTCGAGATGTCGCTAAGGGCCTCGACGCTTGTGTATGACAGAGGTATTTCAAGGAGTCACACGCTACGCACGCTTTCCAAACGCGCAGCCATGGCATCAAGGAACAGCCGCACCCGATGCCTCGTTCCAGCCGGTGCCTTACATGGCGGTCTACGCGGCGACGAAAGCTTTTGTCTTGTCGCTCAGTGAGGCGCTGCGCTATGAACTTGCGAGCGAGGGCGTGCAAGTGATGGCCTCTTGCCCAGGTCCGGCCGCCACCAGCTTCTTCGAAGGAACCAAGACTGGCATGAAAGGCAAGGATTTCGATACCGCCGAATCGGTGGTCGAGCGGACCTTGATTGCCTTTGCCAAGGGCAAGGCGGTCACCTACCCAGGGCGCTTGAGCGTTCGCGTGGCGACCGTGCTTCCTCGATTCTTCCCGCGGAAGACCATGGTTCGACTGTCCGGCGCCGCAACGCGCGGCATGGGACTCGTTGACGCCTAGGGCAGGGGCGGGCACAGTGGCTTGCATGCGCGAATTTCATATTTATGAGCCACGTGATGGCCACGGCCTGCCCCATGACCCATTCAACGCCATCGTTGGTCCCAGGCCGATTGGCTGGATTTCATCGATAAGCCGGGAAGGTGTGGTCAATCTAGCACCCTACAGTTTCTTCAATGCCTTTAACTACAAGCCGCCCATCGTCGGCTTCGCGAGCACGGGGTGGAAGGACACCGTGCGGAATATCAGCGAAACGGGGGAGTTTGCCTGGAACCTGGCAACCCTCGCTCTTGCCGAGGCGATGAATACGACGTCGGCGCCGGCGCCACCACACATCGACGAGTTCGAGCTGGCGTCATTGAATCGTGCGCCATCACGTCTGATCAGCGTGCCGCGAGTACAGGAAAGTCCCGTGTCGTTCGAATGCAAGCTAACGCAACTCACCCAGCTGACCGATAGTGCAGGGCAGAGCGTTGGCACCTGGCTGGTACTGGGCGAGGTGGTCGCTGTTTATATCGCGCAGCATTTGCTCAAGGATGGCCTGTACGACACAGGGGAGGCCGGCCATATTCTTCGCGCCGGTGGGCCAGAGGATTACTTCACCATTGGCACCGCCCAACGCTTTCAAATGAAGCGTCCGCAGCGGTGACTCGCCAGGGGCGAGGCATCATTTTGAGTTCGTCTTGTGCGCACTGAGGCTTGCCATCGCTTCACTCACCCTGTCGAACAGAAAATCGCCGAAGATCGCAACTGCGGGTGGCACCGGCGGCCGGCTGGTATAAACCAGCTGCAGGCCGATTTCCGCGCTCGCGCGCCGGTAGGTTGGCAACACCTGTATGAGTTTCCCCTCCGCCATGAGCGGTTCGGCCATCAGCTGGGGTAGCAGTGCAATGCCCAGCCCCGCCTCGCAAGCTTGTCCAAGCACGCGCATGTCGCTGACTGCAAACCGGCTCTTGATCGGCACGTCCTGACTACCGCGTGGACCTTGCAGGCGCCACGTGGTGCGACCCTGACGATTGGCAATCGTCAGGCAGTCATGGTTGGCCAACTCGCGCAGCGTGCGTGGGGCGGGGTGTCGTTCCAGGTAGGCCGGACTTGCGGCCAGGATCAGTGCATTGGGTGCCACTCGACGCACCTTGAAGCTGCTGCTCGTTTCCACGCCCATGCGCAAAGCCAGGTCGATGCGCTCGGCGATCATGTCGGTTGGCGTATCGTCGAGCAGGAATTCGATGCTGATGTTGGGATAGCGCGCATAGAACTCGGCCAGCCATTCCATGCGGAAAAACCCGAACAGGCCGGCCATGGCGGTGACTCGAACGGAACCCGACGGTTCTTGTGTATCGGTATGGAGCCGCTCGATCTCCAGGATCTGGTCAAGAGCCGGCGCGTAGCGCTCGAACAACGCCTGGCCTTCCGTGCTCGGCGCCAGTTTGCGTGTCGAGCGATGCAGCAGGCGCGTGCCCAATTGCCCTTCGAATTGATCGATACGGCGGCTGAGCGTGTTCGCCGGCATCTGCAGGCGCCGCGCCGCCTCGGAGAAGCTGCCGGCGCGCACTACCTGGACGAACATCGCCAGATCATTCAGGTCGATCATCCGATTTCTCCAAAAATGGATTAAACCAATCCTATTTTTCCACCTAGTGCGAAACCTTTTCAAGCCCCAGATTTACGGTGCAGGGCAGTAGCGCCCCATCAAGCACCTATTGGAGAACAATCATGTCGAACGCCAAGAAACTTATCGCCGTCGTCGGCGCCACCGGTCAGCAGGGCGGCGCCGTTGTGCGCGCACTGCAGGCAAGCGGTCAATTCAAGGTTCGCGCGCTGACGCGCAATCCGGACAAGCATCCGACGCTGGGCGACGAAGTGGCCCTCGCGGATTTCAATAGGCCGGAAACGCTCGAAGCCGCATTCGCCGGTGCGCACGGCGTTTTCCTGGTGACCAACGCCTGGGAAGCGGATGCGAATGAACTCAAGCAGGCGACGGCTGCCATCAACGCGGCGAAGGGTGCCGGCGTGGAACATGTCATCTGGTCGACGCTTCCGAACGTGGAGGCGATCAGCCACGGCAAGATCAACGTTCCTCATTTCACGGACAAGGCGAAAGTCGAGCGTCTGGTGAGCGATGCGGGATTTGCCTACCGCACGTTTGTCGTCGCACCGTTCTACTACCAGAACCTGCTCGGCGCGATGGCTCCGCAGAAACAAGCCGATGGCACCGCCGGCTGGGCACTGCCGCTTGATCCTGAGCGCCGGGTCATCCACATGGGCGACATCAATGAACTTGGTCGCATCGTGGCTGGGGCGTTCGCCCAGCCGGAACTGGCGGGGAACGGTGAGCATCTGCCGCTTGTCGGCGATTTCCTGAGCTTCAACGAAGTCGTTGCCACCCTGAATAGCCAAGGAAACAACCTCTCGTTCCAGCAAGTCCCGCGCGAGGTTTTCGCTGGCTGGTTCCCCGGCGCTGACGACGTCGCGGCGATGCTCGCTTACTTCGAGGCGCACACCTATCTCGGCTCGGACTCGCGCGAAGCGATCGCACTCGCCAACAAGGTCGCAGGCCATCAGCCGACGAAGTTCTCCGCATGGGCCAAAGCCAACTTTGCGATCCCGGCGACCGCTTGAAATTATCGCGCCACGAGCGAGCACATACCCATGAGCCGAATTCCCACCCACACAGTCGAAGATGCGCCCGATGCATCTCGTCCACTTCTACAGGAGATTGCCCAGGCCTCGCCGACGGGACGCCCCCTGAACCTGCATGCCCAGATGGCGCATTCGCCGGCGGTGCTCGCTGCATACACATCGCTGCGCGCCGTGACCGCCAAGCACGGCACCCTGGATCCGAAGGTGAACTGGGCGCTGAATCTCGCCACCGCGGCCACGGTCGGCAACCAGTACATGATGGGTATCGCCACTCGATTCGCCCGCATGAGCGGCTGGACCGAAGCGCAGATCACCGCCCTGCAGACGGACACAACGACCGGCGACGTCAAGATCGATGCGCTCACCCGCCTGGTCAGGGAAGCCGCCGGCCATTCGGGAAAGGTCACCGACGCAACATGGAAGGCAGCTCAACAAGCCGGCTGGAGCGATGAGCAGCTGACCGAAGCGTTTGCGTACCTGGGACTAACCGTGTTCACGGGTTATTTCCTCAACTATGCGCAAACGGCTCCGGACGGCTGAGGACATACGGCAGGCGCAAGTTCCTGCGGAATCGCCGGCGTTCCGCAATCACCTTTTGCGCATGCCCGCGGCGGTAACTTGAGGATGCGGACGCACTTGCTTTGCTTAAATCCGCAGCTGTATACCCTTGGTGAGCCGCCTTGCAAGGAGGATGCGTTGATGATCCGCAAATCGTTCATTCCGTTTTGCCGAAATTGCTCCTTTGCGATGGTTGCCGTCGCGATGCTCGCCTTGTCCATGCCGGCCGATGCCCAGCGCTATCGGCACGGTGGCGGCTATCACCGTCCTCCGCCCGCCCACTACTACAGCCGTGACCGCCATCGCGGTGGCGGCTCCGGCAACGTGATCGCTGGTGCGCTGCTCGGCGTGGTGGCTGGCGCAGTCATCGCCAACTCCGTTTCGAACACTTCCCGGCCACCACCGGCGGTGGTTTACCGTAATCCGCCGCCGCCACCACCGCCGGGCGTGTACTACGACGACGGTTATTAAGCAGCGCGGCGCTGCCGCCACGGAACTCTTGTTTTCTCGAACGCCTCGAATCGGAGCATCCATCCATGAAGAACGCCATTCGCAAGGTTGCCGTCCCCGCTCTGCTTTCGCTTGCCCTGCTTGCACCCGCGGCCTGGGCACAGCAGTCAGCGACACCCTCGGGTGCTGCCACCTCGAGCACGCCCACCAAATCCCATGCGGAGCGCCGCGCCGATTCGGTGGAGCGCCGCATCAACGAATTGCACACACAGTTGGCGATCACCGATCCGCAGTCCAGTCAATGGAATGCCTTCGCCCAGATCATGCGCGACAATGCGCTAAATACGGGCCAGGCTTTCCATGAGCGCTCACAGAAGCTGTCGTCGATGAGCGCGCCCGATGCCATGAAGTCGTATGCCGACCTTACCCAGTTGCATGCCGACAACATGAAGAAACTTTCGTCCTCTTTCAGCGACCTCTACGCCGTGCTGTCGGACGAGCAGAAGAAGACTGCCGATACCTTGTACCGCAACCAGAAGTTGGCGCACGGCAAGGGTCACCATGGTCCGCATAAGGGTGGCAAACCTGCCAGCTCGTCCTCTGCGGGCTGATTGCGCGCGTGCGCGAGAATGCCTGGGTCGGGAGCGGTCGATACTGGCATCAAGCGGGCGCCCGCAATTCCTCAAGCCTTGAGAGAAATAGCTTGAGAATCGGCGAAGCGTCTGCCTTGCTGTAACCCACGGTCAGGTCGATTGAAGTGCAGGGTGCGAGTCACTCGGTGTATGAATCGCATCCGAAGGAAGTTGCGGCCTTGATCGAGCAAGCGGCGACTCATGCCATTCCGTAAAAATGTCACGTTTGTCGGGCGCAATCGATAAGGCTATCTTTCGTACGTGCCCGGACGTCGGGCGTTCTATGGACACGTCAATGATCGGAAGATTTGCAATGACATGCGCGGCAGCAGTTGCAGTGCTCGTCACTGGTGTAAACCTGTCGCACGCGGAAGATGCGGTGCCAGCGGCGCTGAAGCCACCTGCTGGCTACATCGTTGCGCTCACGGCAAAGGCTACCGGAGTTCAGATCTACACCAGCACTGCCGAAGCTGGAACGGCACCGAAATGGACTTTCGAGGCGCCGCTGGCCGAGTTGAACGGTCACGGAGTGGTGATTCATCACTATGCCGGCCCTTCGTGGGAAGCTGCCGATGGCAGCAAGATTTCCCGTGACATGGACACACCGGTAGCGACAGTGCCAGCAAAGCAAGCGGCCTCCGATATTCCCTGGCTGCTCATCAAGGTCAATGCCGACCCTGCGCCGGGCGTCTTGAGCAAGGTGGTCTATGTCCAACGGATCTTAACGGTAGGTGGCGTCGCACCCGCAAAGTCACCTGCTCGTGCCGGTACGAAAGTGGGCGTTCCCTATACGGCAACCTATGTGTTCTACGTCAAGTCAAACTGACGTCTCGCGTGAGGTTGAGCCAATCGCTGCACGCACGCGCTGCAAGTCATCTGGGGTATCCACGTCGATACCTCCGTGGCTGGAAAACCGCTCCACGCGAGCGGATTCATGCTCGAGCAAGGCGTGTGCGCCGCGGGCGCCAGACCAGTCCACTAGCGCCTCGAAGCAATCGCGTGGGAACAGCACGGGCGGCCCCATTACATCATCATGTTCGCTGGCTAGAACGCGATCGCCGGCAACGCGGTGTCGGGTGAGCATGGCCTCGAACAAGGCTTGTTCGATCATCGGCTGGTCGGCGAGACAGAGCAGGGCGCCGGTGGCATGTGGAAAATGCCGGCGCAGCTCGCGAATACCAGCGGCGATCGAACTGCCCATGCCCTCCGCCCACGCCGCATGTCGCACGACGTGCACGGCTAACCCGGTCAACGCGTCCTCGACCCGTTCGGCATCAGCACCGGTCACCACGATCACCGGCGCGCCGCTGTCGATCGCGCGGCGCGCGCTTCGCCTGACCATCGGTTCGCCGTCGACATCGGCCAATTGTTTGACGCTGCCGAAGCGGCGGCCTTCACCCGCGGCAAGCAGGACGATGACCACGGAGCCGGCCATCAGTGGATCGCGCCCTGATTGTCGCGCAGCGGCCCCCCGTCGCGCCCGTTGATCACCGCCATGATCTCTGCCGTCACCGCCAGCGCGATTTCCTCCGGCGTTTCCGAACCGATGTCCAGCCCGGCGGGTGCGTGCAGCCTTAAACCCTCCAGGGCGGGCTCGTGGCGCATACGGCCGACGCGCTCGCGCGAACCTAGCGCACCCAGATAGGCGACAGGCGCACCGCGCAACGCGGCGAGATAGGCAATGTCCTGCTCAAGGTTATGGGTCATCACCACGACGGAGCTGTGGGCGTCCAGCGGCAACAGCTGCCGAATCGTTACTGGGCTGGCACAGACCTTGAGCGCCGCCGTTGGAAGGTCGGCCGCCTGCAGTCGCTGCGAATCCTGATCCACCAGCACCGTACGCCAGCCCAATGCATCCGCCAGCGGCAGCAGGGCCCGCGCCGCCGCGCTGCTGCCGATCACCACCAATGCATGGGTTGGCGCGATCAGCTCGATCAATACATCGGCGGTACCGGCGGGGGAGGGAATACGCAGCGTGGTCGCCCGGCCGGAATCATTGAGGTTGGCAGCTGCCATGACAGCCTCGCTCAAGGCAGCATCGCCCAGATCATCGTGCCGGATGACAGCATCGCACCAGAGCAGGCGCCTTGGCATGACGACCTTGTCGTTGACGGCGAACAACGTGGCCAGATGCGCTCTATGGCGATGCTCCAGGCACCGTGCCAGCGCGTCGACGAAGTCGCTGGCATGGGGCAGGCCGATCGGCTCGATCAGTACCTCCAGCTCGCCGCCGCAACCCATCTCCATCAACACATCCAGCCCAGATTCGGCGTTGTAATTCACCAGTCGAGGCTCGCCGCTGGCGATTACTTCCTGCGCGCGCAGAACGATGTCGCGTTGCGGGCAGCCACCGGAAAGCTCGCACACCACGTGGTCATCACCGAACACCAGCATGCGCGTACCAGGCCGGCGAAAGGTCGAGCCACGCGTGCGCGTTAGCGTGGCGAGCGCGGCATGGGAGTGACCTGCGCTGTGCAGTGTGCGCAGCGCATCGATCAGGGTGACGAGTTCATGCGCCGAGTTCACGCAACTTTCGACGCCAGCAGGTCCTCGATATGAACGGGAAGGTCGCGCACGCGGACGCCGGTGGCGTGATGCACCGCGTTGGTGATCGCCGCGGCAATGCCGGCAAGACCGATTTCGCCGATGCCGCGGGCGCCCATCTCGTTGAGTTTAAGGTCGGGGTAGTCAAGGAATACCACGTCCATGTCGGGCGAATCGGCGTGCGTGGTCATGATGTAGTCGGCCAGGTTGCTGTTCACCGCCATGCCGTTCCGCTTGTCGTAGTGCGTCTCTTCGAACAGGGCCATGCCCACGCCCATCACCACCGCGCCCTCGATCTGGTTGCGCCCGGTGAGCGGGTTGATGATCCGGCCGGCATCGATCACTGTCAGCACGCGGCTGACGCGCAGGCGTGCGATTTCGGGCTGCCAGGTCACCTCGACGAAGTGCGTACCGAAGGAATGCGATGAGTACTCCTTCTTTCCCGGCTGGCCGAAGGTGCCTTCGGACTTGCCCTGGCCTTCGACGTGACCCCTCCGCGCCGCGGTCAGCACCTGCTCAAAACGACGTCCACTATCGGGGGATTCGTTCTTACGGTAGACGCGTCCATGCGCAAAAGCGAGCTGATCGGTCGCGGCATGGGCGAAATGCGAGTCGCCTTCACTGGCGGCGGCGAGCAGTTTATCGATCGCGTCACGGGTGGCCTGCGCCACCGCCGGCACCAGCGAGGCGGTAGCCATCGAACCGCCGGAGATGGGCCCGGGTGGCAGGTTGGTGTCGCCGATCACCACGTTCACCTTCGACAGTTCGACGCCGGCGAGCTCCGCCACCATCTGACCAAGCACGGTATAGGTACCTGTGCCGATGTCCTGGGTGCCGCTGGCCACGCGCACGCTGCCATCGGCGTTGAACGTCACGCTGGCCGCCGCGGGAAATCGCTCCGCGATCCACGAACACGCGGCCATGCCCCAGCCCAGCACCAGGCCATCCTTGCGCATCGAGCCGATGCGCGGGTCGCGCTTGGCCCAGCCGAATTTTTCCGCACCTGTGGTCAGGCATTCCTTGAGATGGCGGGACGAGAAGGGCACGTTTTCGCTTTCGTCGATGGCCGGTTCGTTACGCAGGCGAAGTTCGACCGGATCCATCTTCAAGGCGATCGCCAGTTCGTCCATCGCCGATTCCAACGCGTATAGACCGGGAACCGCACCAGGACCCCGCATCGACGTGGCCGGTCCGACATGGCGCTCGGCAAAGCCGCCTGTGACGCGCAGGTTGGGCGTGCTGTAGAGGAAGCCGGTGGCTTCGCCGCAGTCCTCGGAGTAATCGCACTCCAGGGCGCGATGGTAGACGTAGTCGTGCTGCAGCGAGACCAGCTTGCCCTCGTGCGTTGCCCCAAGCCGCAAGCGCTGCTGCGTCTGCGGGCGATGCCCGACGTTATGGAACATCATCTGCCGCGATACCACCAGCTTGACCGGCTTGTGCAGGTCGCGCGCAGCCGCCGCGGCCAGCATCGCCTGCGTCCATGGCCACAATTTTCCGCCAAATCCAGACCCAAGGAATTCGGTCACCACGCGGACGTTTTCGCTGGGCACGCCAAGCATTTGGGCCATCACGCCACGGAAGTTGACGATCGCCTGGGTCGTTTCGTAGAGCGTGAATCGCGTGCCGTCCCATGTCGCCACGCTGGCGTGCAACTCGATCGGATTATGCGTTTCCGGCGGGGTGGAGTAGGTCTGGTCAACCTTGACGGCCGCCGAAGCAAAGGCCGCTTCGGGATTGCCGCGCTCGGTATCGGCCTTGGGCCTCTCATCGGCCGACAGTTTTACCGCGACATTGGGCGTCTGCTGGCCCTTATAGGACACCTTGACCTTGTCGGCCGCGGCGGTGGCCTGTTCGAAGGTATCGGCAACCACCAGCGCGACGTACTGTCCGTAGTAGCGGATCACGTCGTCTTCGAGCGGCGGCCGGCGTTCGTCGATGATCGCATCCCTGGCCGATTTGGGTACGCGATAGAGCTTGCCGATGTTTTCGCGCGTATAGACCTTACGCACGCCAGGCATCGCCGCAGCAGCGCGGGTATCGATCGCATCGATATGGCCGTTGCCTATCGTCGCGCATACCGGAACCGCATGGAGCATCCCGGGAAAGCTGTGATCGGAGCTGTAGCGGGCGGCGCCACTGACCTTAAGCGGGCCATCCACGCGGGCGTACTGATGGCCGACGACGGGCAGGGGAGTGACGCTGGAAGTATCTTCAGACATGAAAGATTCCTCGAACTGGCATTTACGCGACCACGGTGGAGAGTGCGTGGGTGAGGCAGCGCTGGGCCAAATCAACCTTGAAGCCGTTCTGGCTTTGCGGCTTCGCCGGATGCAAGGCGGCCACAGCGGCCGTGGCGAATGTGTGCTCGTTCGGCAACTGGCCTTGAAGCGCTTGTTCGGCTTCGGGCGAACGCCAGGGTTTCGTGCCCACCCCGCCCATGGCGACGCGGGCATGCGTGATCTTGCCGCCCTCCACGGCAATCACCACAGCCGCCGAAGCCAGCGCGAACTCATAGGAGGCTCGATCCCGCAGCTTCAGGTAATGCGACCGCGCGCCCGGGTGCGGCGGCGGCAGGATCACGTGGGTGATCAGGTCGCCAGGCATCATCACCGTTTCACGCTGCGGCGTATCGCCGGGCAGCAGGAAGAATTCGCCGATCGGCACGCGGCGTTCGCCCGCGGTGCCGCGGATCACCACGATCGCTTCCAGCGCGGTCAGCGCGACATTCATGTCCGAAGGATTGGTGGCGATGCAATGCTCGCTGGTACCAAGGATGGCCAGCGTGCGGTTGAACCCCTCGATGGCCGAGCACCCTGAGCCAGGCTCCCGCTTGTTGCACGGCATGTTGGTATCGCGGAAATACACGCAGCGCGTGCGCTGGAGCAGGTTGCCGCCGGTGGTGGCCATGTTGCGCAACTGGCCGGAAGCGCCGGACAGCAGCGCCTGCGACAGTACGGCGTAGTCGCGTTGCACCTGCGGATGATGGGCAAGGTCGGAATTGCGCACCAAAGCGCCGATTTTCAGGCCGCCATCGGACGTGCGTTCGACGTCGGCCAGCGGCAGGTGGTTGATGTCGATCACCTGCGTCGGCCGTTCGACGTTGAGTTTCATCAGGTCGAGCAGGGTAGTGCCGCCGGCGACAAAACGTACTTCGGCGCCCTGCTGGGCCGTCGACGACTTCGCGGCGGCGCTGATCGCCTTGCCTGGGTCGGTGGCGCGAGAAAAAACAAACGGTTCCATCTTTCGCTCCTCAGGCTTTGCGGACCTGCTGGATGGCCGCAACGATGTTGGAATAGGCGCCACAGCGGCAGATGTTTCCGCTCATCGCTTCCTTGACATCGGCATTGGCGGGGCCACAGGGCTCCTTCATCAGCGCCACCGCCGACATGATCTGGCCCGACGTGCAGTAACCGCATTGGTAACCGTCGTGTTCGAGGAAGGCTTGTTGCATCGGATGCAGGTTGCCGGGCTGGCCAAGGCCCTCCAGCGTGGTGACTTCGTCGCCTTCATGCATCGCCGCAAGGCTCAGGCAGGAATTCACCCGTCGACCGTTGACGTGCACCGTGCAGGCGCCGCACTGGCCGTGATCGCAGCCCTTCTTGGTGCCGGTCAGTTGAAGATGATCACGTAGCGCATCGAGAAGCGTGGTGCGGGGATCGACCTTCAGGCTCTGCGCCTTGCCGTTGACTTTAAACCGCACCAAGGCAAGGCCATCGACTTCGGCGGGGGCGGCGGAATGCGCCACGGCGGCGATGGCAGCCGCATGAGCCGCGACCGGCAGTCCCAGCCCGGAAGCCGCGCCGGTCATGCCGACGATCTGGAGAAAATTCCGTCTACCAAGCTGGATTTCGACAAAGTCTCCAGGCTTCTTTTCGGACATGGCTGGCTCCAGGGCTGGCTGATTCCGTTACGCAGTTAACCGCGGATAGTCCGGATCGAGCGAGCGCGGACTATCCGCCAAGCGTACGCCCTGGATGATCAAGTTTCGGTGACCAGTTCCTGGCGTTGTCGATGCCACACCCCGGAGAAGGACGTAGAAGGTGGGTGTTGGAGTTAAGAGCGGGCGAGCGGACCCGGGCACGCTCTTTTCAATGATAATCATTTCAATGTCTTGAAACACATATGTGATGTCAATGCGACGATGGATTCGCTCGGAAACCATCGTCTTCGGATCGTCCGGGAGGCTCGGCCCGGCGCTGGGGCCGCCCGGCGTTCGAAGCCAAGGCTCCGGCAACGGCAATGGAACTCAGTTCAGTTCACGCAGGATTTTTTGCTTGCGTTGCTCCATCTTGGCGCCAAGTTCGTTGAGCTGCTGCTTGGACATCAGCGTCTTCGCATCCTTGAACATCTCTTTTTCTTCTTCGTCGGCATGGTGCTCGATCAATTCCTTCAGAACCTTGGCCCGGCCCGAAAACACCTCGCTGCCCTCGTCGGCGCTCAAAAGGTCCGGTAGAACCAGATCTTCGGCAGCGCGATGCTCTTCAAGCGCCTCGAAGTACATCTTGGCTTCTTCCTTCTTGCCCGCCTCCTTGAACGCCGGGTAGAAAATCTCTTCCTCGATGGTGGTGTGGGCTTTCACGATTTGCCCATCGTGACGAACATCACGATGGCGGCTGCCCCCATGATCAGGGTCGCCAACCAACTCAACCACCGGATCCAACCTTTGACGCAGAACTCGCCCATGGCGTCCTTGTTGTTGGAGAGCAGGATCATCAGGATCATGACGGGCACGGCGGCCACGCCATTGACCACTGCACTCCAATACAAGGCCTTGATGGGGTCAATCGGCGTGAGGTTGAGCATCGCACCCAAGATCATCGCCACGATCAGCACGCCGTAGAAGGTCTTCGCCTTGCTGGGCGAGCGTTCCAGCCCATACGGTTGATGAAAGGCACCGGCAACGGCATAGGCGGTGGCGCCCGCCAGGACGGGCAGGGCCAGCAACCCGGTGCCGATGATGCCGGCCGCAAACAGCCAGAACGCAAAACGCCCCGCGATCGGGCGCAAGGCTTCGGCCGCGTCCGCGGACGATTGGATGTCCAGCTTGCCGTGGGCGTGCAGGGTAACGGCAGCGGTAAGGATGATGAAGAACGCCACGATGTTGGAGAACACCATGCCGATCACCGTGTCCACCTGGATGCGTTTGATCGCGTCGGCGCCTTGTTCGGGTGTGTGCTTCAAAGGCTCCCGCTCGTCACTGGCGCGGATTTCCTCCACCTCCTGCGCGGCCTGCCAACAAAACAGGTAAGGGCTGATCGTGGTGCCCAAAACGGCGACCACGGCCATGGCGTAGTCGGCAGTCCATTGGATCTTCGGGATCACCGTGCCCTTGAGGGCCTCCGCCCACGGAACCTTGGCCACGAACACCGTCGCCACATAAGCAAACAAGCTGACCGTCAGCACCTTGAGGAAAGGCGAATACTTCGAAAAAGGGATGAACACCTGCAGCAACATGGAAACCAGGGCAAACGCCAGGGCATACGCAATGGCTGAGCCGCCAATCAACAGCTTCAATCCCGCGCCCATGGCGCCGATGTCGGCGCCCAGGTTGATCACGTTGGCGATGATCAGCAGGAAGGTGAGTCCATACACCAGCCAGCTCGGATAATGCTTTTGCAGGTTGTCGAAAAGGCCGAACCCCGATACCCGTCCGATGCGCCCGGCCACCACCTGCACTGCAATCATCAACGGCATGGTCAGGAAGATTGTCCACAGGGTGGCGTAGCCGAACTTGGCCCCTACCTGGGAATAGGTGGCGATGCCGCTGGGATCGTCGTCCGCCGCGCCCGTGATGAGACCTGCGCTCAATCGTTTGAGAAGCGCAAGCGGCGAGGATGCGTTCTTTGGCGGAGGAGTCGTCGTCATGCCAGGACGCTAGAGATATCAACCGGAGAGAATCGTGAAGAATTCCTGCTGCCGATCGCGACGGCCGAAAACGGCTACCTCGTGGCCTGCTCGAGGGCGCGCTTCAATTCTGCCCGCCCATAGGGTTTGGGTAACCGGAAGATGTCGATCGCAAAATCTTCCGGGACCTCGGCAAAGCCGGACGCCAGGATGACAGGCAGCGTGGGCCACCGTTCTTTCACCCGTTCTGCGAACTGGATGCCTGTCATGCCGGGCATGGCATAGTCAGTGATGACCACATCGACGTGGCCACAGGATTCGAGCAGCTCCAGGGCACGCCGTCCCGAATGCGCTTCAAGGCTTTGATGACCCATGTGGGAAAGCACCGCATTCATGGTCATGGCAATCAAAGGGTCATCGTCCACTACCAGGACCGTCAATGCTTCGGAGGGAACGACCGATGCGGCAGGCTCGCTGGGCAATTGCGCAGCCTCCATCGTGGACTCAACCTGGAGGGGAGCCATGGGTAGCCATATTTCCGCGGTCGTGCCGCGCCCCACGGCACTGTGCATCACCAGACGTCCGCCCGATTGTTCGGCCAGGCCGTGCACCATCGATAACCCCAGGCCCGTACCTTTGCCGACGCCTTTGGTGGTGAAGAAAGGCTCCATGGCGCGTTGCAGGGTCTGCGTATCCATGCCGTGCCCCTCATCGCTCACTGCCAGGCAGATGTAATGACCCGCCGGTAGCCCCGTGCGGTGCGGCTCGTGCTGGATGGTCTCCGGTTGTGTGGCAATGATGATGCGTCCACCCTCCGACATCGAATCGCGCGCGTTCATGACCAAGTTCAGAAGCGCCAGTTCCAGCTGGTTGCCGTCAACCAGAACATCATTGATGTGCAGGGGAAAGAGCGTATCGATAGTCACCGTGGGGCCAGCGGAACGTTGCAGCAAATTACTGATGCCCCGGACCAGTTCCCTCACGTCCACGCGAGTGGGCTTGAGTTCCTGTTTGCGTGCGAACGCGAGCATCCGTTGGGTCAGGGCGGCGCCGCGTTGTGCACCGGCCGTGGCGTTCGCCAACAGGCTCAGTGCTCGCGGATCATCGCGGCAATGGCTGTCGAGCAGTTCCAGACTCGACAGGATGGCCATGAGAAGGTTGTTGAAGTCATGCGCCACACCCCCGGTCAACTGGCCCACGGCTTCCAGTTTTTGAGACTGGAAAAGAGCTTCCCGGGCTTCGGCAAGCGCCATGTCGGCATCGCGCTTGTCGGTGATGTCCCGGGTAATTTTGGCGAAGCCGATGTGCTTGCCCTCGCCATCGAGAATTCGATCGAGAATCACATGGGCCCAAAAAGTGCTGCCGTCCTTGCGTACACGCCAGCCTTCTTTTTCATAGCGGCCCGTTTCCACTGAAATGCGCATGGCCCGTTCGGGTTCATGATTCGCCCGGTCCTCCGGGGTATAGAACGTTGAAAAATGCCGCCCGATGATTTCATCGGCGGTGTACCCCTTGATGCGTTGAGCACCACTGTTCCAGCTTGACACCAGGCCTTGGGTATCGAGCATGTAGAGGGCATAGTCGGCAACGCCCTGGACCAGGATGCGGAATTGCTCTTCGCTCTTTCTCAGCAGGTCTTTGCCCTGCTGCTGCGCCGTCATGTCACGGGTCACCTTGGCATATCCCACCAGGGTTCCGTCGTCGTCCCATACAGGGTCGATCACCACGCTGGCCCAATACCGGGTGCCGTCCTTGCGAACGCGCCAGCCCTCCGTGTCGAAGCGGCCCTCCGTGCGGGCGCGCAGCAAACCTTCTTCCGGTTTTCCGGCCAGCCGGTCTTCTTCTAGATAGAAGGAAGAGAAATGTTTGCCGATGATTTCCTCGGCGGTGTACCCCTTGGAACGCTGCGCACCGCTGTTCCAACTGCTGACCATGCCATCCGGATCCAGCATATAGATGGCGTAATCCACGATGGCGTCAACCAGCAACCGATACCTTTTCTCTTCGCTCAGCTGCATTCCGGGCCTCCCCCGGGTCATGAAACGGCCTCATGCCCCTGGAGCAGGATTTTCGTTCGCTCGGTGTGAGCACGCCGTTAGTGGCTTAAGCCGAGACCCGCCGTGGCGGCTGCGGCTGGACCAGATAGCTCACCCAGTGGTCCGTATTGAAGGACGCAAAAGTGCGAACGAATTTCCATGGAAGGTATCGGAGTGAGGCATTAGCAGCCTCGCCATGCGTTAGATCTTGGTGATCCGCCATATGGCGTTGCCGACATCGTCCGCGATGAGTAGCGCCCCATCGTTATCTTGTGCCAACCCAACCGGGGCGCCGTATAACTGCGACTCGTCCTTCGAATAAAAACCGGTGACAATGGGCTCGGGTACGTCAACCGGCTTGCCGCCCTTGAAGGCGACAAACACGACCTGGTAGCCAGAAAGCGGCGAGCGGTCCCAGCTGCCGTGTTCGCTGATGAACGCGCCACCCTGATAGTTCGCTGGCAACGCGTTGCTGTCGGATATCAGCAAGCCAAGCGGGGCAACATGCGAGCCGATGGAGTAATCCGGCCTGATCGCTTTTGCGACCAGGTCGGGCCGCTGCGGCATCACGCGCGTGTCCACATGTTGTCCATAATAACTATAGGGCCAGCCGTAGAACCCGCCTTCTTGCACGGAGGTGAGATAGTCCGGCACAAGGTCGGCGCCGACCTCGTCACGCTCGTTGGCGATGGCCCAGAGCTTGCCGGTCTGCGGATCCCAACCCAACCCGGTCGGGTTGCGGATGCCTGAGGCATAGATGCGACTGGCACCGCTATCCACCTCGACTTCCAGAATGTCCGCACGCCGGTATTCCACGTCCAAGCCGTTCTCGGTGACGTTGCTGTTGGAGCCGACGCCCACATAAAGTTTGCTGCCGTCCGGGCTGGCAAGAAGGGACTTGGTCCAGTGATGGTTGATGGTGCCAGGCAGATCGGCGAAGGGCATACCGGGCACGGTGATCTGCGTTTCGCCGGCCGTATAGGGAAACTTCACGATGCCGTCGGTGTTGGCGACATAGAGCCAACTACCGATCAACTGCACGCCAAAAGGCGAGTTCAAATGCTCGATGAAGAGATGCTTTTCCCACTCGCCGGTGGTGTCGTTTTTGCGTAGCAAGGTGATCTGGTTGCCACCCTTGGCCCCTTTGCCAGAGCGGTTCTTGACCATCCCGGCGATGAGCTGCTTGGGTGTCGTCACCGGCTCGGTACCGGGGCCGTTGGATTCCACCGCCAGGACGTCGCCGTTCGGCAAGACGTAAAGCTGGCGCGGATGTACAAGGCCGCTGGCGATCTGTTCGATCTTCAGTCCGGCCGCCACCGTGGGCATTTGGCCCTGTTTCCAGCCAACGCCGTCGGGAACTTGCATCGGCGGCACCAGGAAATTCTGGGCCTTGGGCAAGGAAGGGTCACTGCCCGACTGTTGTGAGGGCTCAAACGATGCCTTCTCGCTACATCCACCTAGGATAGCCGCGAATGCCAGCGCCAATGCGCTCGGATAGACGACCTTACTCATGGACGAAATTCCCGGATGTGGCGTGCTGGACAGCAACGACGAGGTGTCCAATGGACAGAAGGGTGACGGTGCAAGCCGAGAGCCAAACGCTGGCCGGCACCATCGCGTAAGCATCGCGACTGTGGACGAACGCATTGACGATCGCGGCGGCGATGGCGAGCAGGTTGAGCCAGAAGTCAAACTTGTCTAAACGCGTGGCGACGAACCGGGAGGTCACCCAGACCTGCGCCAGATTGATCAGGCGCGGTACCACCGCCAACAGCAGGCCGAAAACGATCAACCATGCTGCGCCTTTTCCCCACAGCAGGTCGGCGCTGCCGGCATAGATAACGTCGAAGACCAGCGCAGCGACGAAGAAACCGAATGGCATCGGGTTCAGAAGGCCGTAGATGGCATTGGCCACCACCGAGCGGCGCGATATGACAAGCGAGTTCATGGGTCTCTTCTCGTTGGGATGAACGAATTCAAAAAAGTTCCACAGTGGAGGCGAACCAGACGTGTAGACCTACGGCTTCTGGTAGCTCACGCGCCAGATGCTGTTGGAGCCATCATCGCTTACCAGCAAGGAGCCATCGCCGGCTGTGGTGATGCCGACGGGGCGTCCCCACGCCTGGCCGCTGGGCAGCACGAAGCCGGTGAGGAAGTCCTCATACTCGCCCGTAGCCCGCGCGCCGCCATGGCGTGGCACGCGTATCACTTCATAGCCCCCGCGGGCCGAACGGTTCCACGAACCATGCTCGGACGCGAAGATGTCACCGCGATATTCCGCAGGAAATTGCACGCCCGTGTAGAACATCAACTGCAGCGACGCGTTGTGGGGATTTATCAGGACGTCTGGCACGATTGCCTTGCTGGCCAACTCTGGATGCTTGCCGGCATGACGCGGGTCCTGGTGGGCACCCATGTACCACCAGGGCCAGCCATAGAAGCCGCCCTCCTGCACATGCGTGATGTAATCGGGCACGAGGTTGTCGCCCAGACCGTCGCGCTCGTTCACCGAGCACCAGAGCTCACCGGTTTTCGGGTCAACGGCAAGGCCGACGGCGTTACGTATCCCATAGGCATACACCTGCCTGTCCGAGCCATCCGGGCGAAACACCAGGATATCGGCGCGAAGCTTTTCTCCAGGTGTCGTGTCCGGATCATCGACGTTGGAAGCAGAGCCCACCGACACGAACATGCGCTTGCCATCCGGAGAGAAGCGCACGTCGCGCGTGGAGTGTCCGCCGTCGCTGTGCGGAAGATCGGCGATGTGCTCGGGCTTCGCTGTCGCCTGCAGGTCGCCATCTTTGTACGGAAGGCGCACCACCTCATCGGTATTGCCGATGTATATCCATTGGGGGTGCGGCCCGGCCGGATAGAAAGCGATGCCGAACGGCTTGTTGAGGCCGCTGGCGAAGACATGGGTTTCTTTTGGTTGGCCATCCGCCGTGATGCCGCGGAACAGGGTGATTCGCCCTGCGCGCGTTTCCGCTACGAAGACATCGCCATTGGGTGCCGTGCGCAGCAAGCGCGGGTTATCCAGACCGCTTGCAAACAGTTCCACCTTGAAGCCGGGTGGTGCCTTGGGCCACACATGGGGTGGGCGTGCCACAAGCTGTGGGCCGTTGCCTGCAGATGGCGTGGCATAGGGTGCAGGCAGATCGGCCACCGTGATCTTGCGGCTGGCGCCAGGAGATTCGTAGCGGAAGTCGGTGAAGGGCGCCTTCGGGGTGGGCCAGTTGCCTGGCGTCATCGAGGCAACCGCGGCCGGTGTGGCCGCCGCGTTGGCGCTGGCCTTCAGTGATTGCAGGAAGCTCACGAGGTTCCAGCGCTGCTGTTCCGGCAGGCTATTCCAGGCCGGCATGCCGCCGTTGGTGCTTCCCTTGCTGATGAACCAGAAAAGGGCGCCTGGAGATGCCTGCTTTACTTTGGCGCTCGCGAGGGAAGGCACGTTACCGTTGCCCTGCGCGGTTGCGCCGTGACACGCGGCACAATGGTCCGCATACAGCGCTTTTCCCGCATCGACGGCGTTGGCTTGAGCGGCAAAAGGATTGCGCACTTCATCGGCCGACAACGGTGCTTGATGAAAGCGCGCATCGTTTTCCTGGGCGTGCAAGGAGACGCTCACGCCGATGAGGGCCGCAAGGGCCGCGGAGAAACGTCCGATCATGATCAGTGGCCTGGCAGGGTGGGCCCGCTGCCAGCGCCGGTGGCGGCCATAGCTACGGCGACAAAGGCCAGTTCGTCATGGGTAAGTTCCAGCGTGGCGGCTGCGATCCAGCCATCGACCTGCGCGGGACTGCGCGCACCGACGATGGCGCCCGTTACACCCGGCCACGCCAGTGTCCACGCTACCGCCACGGCGGCCACCGTGGTGCCGCGTTGCTCTGCGATCATGCCAAACGCATTGGCGAGCTTGAGATTGGCGGCAAGTTTGTCGCCGGTGAACTCCGCGTTGCGAGACCGCCAGTCGTCTTTCGGCAACGCCGCGGCGCGTTCCGCCGTAAAGCGGCCGGTGAGCAAGCCCGATTGCATCGGGCTGTAGACGATCACGCCGGTCTGGTTCGCATGGCACCAGCGCAGTTCCGCGGCGGCCACATCGCGGCGAATGGCCGAGAAGGGCGGCTGAAGGGTGTCGACGTGGCCCATGATTTCGGCGTCGGCCAGTTGTTCCACATTGTGGTTGGAGAGGCCGATGGCGCGAACCTTTCCCTCTTTCTTCAGATCGAGCAGCGTTTGCCAATACGCCTCAATCGGCGTGCCGTCCTTGGCCGGCCAGTGCATCTGGTAGAGATCGATATGCTCGATATCGAGTCGGCGCAGCGACGCTTCCACTTCGCGCCGGATGCTGACGGGAGCGCCGACCTGGCGCGGCGTCGCCTGTCGATTTCCCTCGTCCCATACCAGGCCGCACTTGGTGAACACATAAGGCCGCTGAACGCGGGGCAGCCCAGCCAGTGCGCGACGCACCACTTCCTCGGAGTGACCCAGCCCATAGATCGCCGCCGTGTCTATCCAGTTGATGCCGCGTTCGACTGCATGGCGAATCGCGGTGATGGAGTCGTTGTCATCCTGTGCGCCCCAGCCAACCGCCCAGTCCGGGCCACCGATGGCCCAGGCACCAAAGCCCACGGGCGTGATGTGCATATCGGTGCGGCCAAGCTGGCGCGTGGGAAGCGGGGCAACGGGGGTGATGATGTTGGCTGGGGTGGCCATGGGAAATTCTCCGGGTGGGGACTTCCCCAAAATAGTCACTGGCCTTCCATCGTTCAAATTGAATATTTTGATATGATTAATCTGTTTTAGAGATATGAAGGGCGCGGAGTGTCATGGAACTGCGGCAGCTGCAACATATGGTGGCCCTAGCTGAGGAACAGCATTTCACTCGCGCCGCGCAGCGCGTGAATATCGTGCAGTCGGCGCTGTCTACCTCCATTCGCCAGCTGGAAGCCGAGCTCGAGGCGCAACTGTTCGTGCGCAGTACGCGACAGGTTCGACTCACCGCGGCCGGGAAACTGTTTCTGGATAAAGCGAAGGTCGCGCTTGCGGCCATAGCCGACGCCCGTGATGCCGTGGCGGCCCTGCAAGGGCTGCGGCGAGGCACGCTAAGCATCGGCACGATGCAAAGCCTGCCTGCGTTCCTCGATCTGCCGGCGCTCATCGAGGAATTTCACACGCGGCATCCGGAGATCGAAGTACGTCTTTCGCAAGGTGCTTCATCGGGGCTGCTGACGCAGGTGCGAAACGGGCGCCTGGATATCGCCTTTGTTCCGGTGACCGAGCCCGCGGAAGACGTGGCCACCACCATGATTGCCTGCGAAGCATTGGTGGTGGTGTGCGCGCCAGAACACCTCCTGGCAGGTCGCGTGAACGTGCCGTTGACCGAGCTTCGGACACAGCCCTTCGTCGACTTCGAGCCCGACTGGGGTACACGCAAGCTGGTCGATCGTGGCTTCATGGAAGCGGGCATCGAACGCCGCATTGCCTTTGAGGTCAACGATCTGGAAACCCTGCTTGAACTCGTTCGGCGCGGAATGGGCATAGCCTTGCTTCCCGAGATCGTCGCCCAGTCGCGTCGGCCCGCGTTAGGCATCGCCGAACTGGCCGAGCCGGAGATTTGCTGGGAGCTTGTCGTGGCCTACGCAGCTGCAGGAACTCCGCCACTCGCTATCGACGAGGCGCCCCGGGCATTCCTGGCATTGCTTGATGAGATCAGGTCCGTATAGCTTTCGGAGTGCGGTTCGTCAAAGTCGCAGCTCGTTAAAACTGGAGTTGCGAGATAAAGGCACGGCCAGTCGGGCCGGGCAGGGCGTCCTTGCGATACACCACATGCATGGGCAGGAATGTCTCGCGCGCAAGCCCCTCGATCCGTATCTTCACCAACGTTCCTGCGTCCAGATCCTTCTTGACCATGTGCAAGGGCATATGCCCCCAGCCCAGTCCCGCGGTCAGGAAGGCGTGCTTCGCGCCAAGGTCGGCCAGGCGCCAGGTGAGCGGTGAGAGCACCCCGAAGTTCTTGCCGTCGGACAACGGCGTGCGATCGGTCAACACCAGCTGCACCTGCTTCTCGAAGTACTTCTTGCCGATCGCACCTTTGTGACTTGCCAACGGGTGCGACGGCGCCACCACGGTGATGAAGGGAAGATCGACCAAGGGCTCGGATGCAAGCTCATCGGGTATCACCGGCAGCGAACCGACGATGCCGATGCGGCACACGCCATCCATCACCGGCCGGATCACGCCGCCCAGCGCTTCCACGTAAACGCGCAGGGGCGTGTTGGGGAAGAACTCGCGGCAGTAGCCAGCGGCGCGCGTGAGTCCGTCCATCGGATACATCACATCCACCGCCACCGAAAGCTCAGGCTCCAGGCCTTCCTTCATGGTGCGGGCGCGGGCCTTGAAGCTGTCCATCTGGTCGGCCACGCCTCGTGCTTCGGTCAGCAGCGCCACGCCGGCTTCCGTGAGTTTGGGATAGCGCTCACTTCGATCGAACAGCGTGACGCCCAGTTGCCCTTCGAGATTCAGCAGGGTTTGGCTCACCACCGATTGCGCGCGCCGCAGCTTGCGGCCTGCCGCGGAAAAACTGCCTTCCTCGGCGGCGGCAATAAAGGTTCGGAGCTGGTCCAGCGTGACGGCGTCGAGCATATATCGTCCAAACAGATGGTTTTCATCGAAATATATAGGCTATTCGGATGCATGGGCAAGGCCTAATCTTTACCCATCGCAGACGAGGAAGCCCCATGAACGCTGTTACTTCCCTCCAATCGCAAGCCGAACCACGCAAGATCCGCCTGGTCACCGCCGGCCATCAACACGGCCCCATCACCCGCCTGGTCAGCCCCTCGGACCTGGGCCAGTGGATCAAGCCCTTCGTGTTCCTGGACGCCGGCGCGCTGCCGGCGTCGGGCCCCTTGTTCCGCATCCACCCGCACTCGGGCATCGCCACCCTGACCACGGTGCTTTCCGGCCGCGTGGCCTACGAAGACACCACCGGCAAGCAGGGCGAAGTCCCGACCGGCGGGCTGGAGTGGATGAGGGCCGGTGGTGGTGTGTGGCACGACGGTCATGTCCTGGGCGATTCGCCGGTGGAGTTCTTCCAGCTCTGGGTGGCTCTGCCGCCGGATCAGGAAAACGGCGTGCCGGAAAGCCAGAACATCGCACCGGAAGAGGTGCCTGCGGTGGGCCCAGCGCGGATCCTGATGGGCCACTACCAGGGCGCGAACAGCCCGATCCGCGCGCCCGAGGGCATCACCTATCTGCATGTGCGCCTGAAGGCGGGCGAACACTGGCGCTATCAGCCGAACCCGAATGAGACCGTGGCCTGGATAGCCATGCACAAGGGTACGACGAGCCTTCCCGAAAACATCACCGCCGGTGACCTGGTCATCTTTGAAGAAGCCGATCACGCCATCGACGTGGTGGCCCAGGACGAAGTGTCCTTCGTCCTCGGTGCCGCCGTGAAGCATCCGTATCCCCTGGTGCTGGGCAATTACTCCGTCCACACCAACCCTCGCGCACTCGCCGAAGGCGAGGCAGAGATCGCACGTATTGGCCGCCAGCTGCATGCAGCCGGCCGGCTTGGTTAAGTCCTAGTTGTTCATTCCTTTCATTCATCCTTAAAGAGAGAAACCATCATGAGCGCCAACATCGAAAACGTTACCGAAGCCTCGTCGGGCTTCACCCTCAAGAACACCACCGAAGTGCTCGGCCGTGTACTGATCGCTGCCCTGTTCCTGCTTTCGGGCATGAGCAAGATCACCGCCTACACGGCAACCGCGGGCTACATGGCATCCGTCGGCGTACCCGGCGCCATCCTTCCGCTGGTGATCGCCACTGAAGTACTCGGTTCCCTTGCCATCATCCTGGGCTGGAAGACCCGCATCGTTGCGGTCCTGATGGCCGGCTTCACGTTGCTCACCGGCATCCTGTTCCACAACAACTTCGCCGACCAGATCCAGATGATCATGTTCCTGAAGAACGTGTCGATCACCGGCGCCTTCCTGCTGCTGGCCGTGCATGGCGCAGGTCCGCTCAGCCTCGATCGCAAGTTGCGCTGATCCCTCGCATCGATTGGTCTGAAGGAGACATGTCATGAGCTACGCCATCATCGGTTCGGGCGCCATTGGCGGCGCCCTTGCCAAGCAGTTCGCACGCAGCAAGATCAACGCTGTGATCACCAATCGCCGCGGACCGGCCTCGCTGAAACAGCAGGCCTTCGCCCCGACCGTAAGCCCCGCTGAAACCGTCGACGCATTGGATGCGGAAGTGATCATCCTGGCCGTTCCCTTCGAGGCTACGGAAGAGATCGCCAAGGCGCGCACCGACTGGTCCGGCAAGATCGTGGTGGACGCCACCAATGCAATCGAGTTTCCCGCCTTCAAACCACTGGACCTTGGCGGCCGCCCCTCAAGTGAAGTGGTGGCAACGCGCTTCAAGGGCGCCAAGGTCGTCAAGGCGTTCAATACGCTTCCGGCCGCGGTGCTTGCCGATCAGCCGCGCCGGAGCGAAGGTCACCGCACGATCTTTGTTTCAGGTGACCACGCTGAAGCTAACGAGCAAGTTGCATCGCTGGTTACCTCGCTTGGCTTCAGTCCCATCACCCTGGGCCGCTTGGGCGAAGGTGGGTTGTTGCAGCAGTTTGGTGGGGCGCTGGCGGTGCATAGTTTGATCAAGCAGCGTTAAAGCAACTTCTTGGAAAACGACGAGCGGGTCGCCTCGCTCGTCTCGTCCATGCCGGCCGATGCCCAACGCTATCGGCACGGTGGTGGCTATCACCGTCCACCGCCGGCGCACTACTACGGCTGTAACCGCCATCGCGGTGGCGGCTCCGGCGTGGCCTTCACTCGCCATGTTGGGCTGTCGCCGACGCGATATGCGCGTGAGCGAATTTCGGATGGACATGCCAAAGACCAACCAGGGCCGCCACCCCTGCAGGGCACAGCAACGCCAGCCCACCCCAGCGATGGAAGCCCCACGCGCCGGCCAACGCGCCGATGACGAAGCCGCCAAACACGATGCCGCACACAGAAGCACGTCGCCGATCCCAAGGTCGTCCCTGGAGCGCCTGGCCGAGCGAGACGGCCAGGTCGGTCAGTATCCCGGTAACGTGGGATGTGCGGATCAGCGCGCCAGTAGTGATCGTGCTGGTGCCGTTCTGAATTCCGACGGCAAATGCGCATAGCGTCAGGCCCGTCGTGGGATAACTGTCCAGCAGTAGCCCTCCGACGACCAGACTGGCCGCTTCAAGGAAAAAGGGTACGCACACATGGCGCATTGATTGCCAACGTGGCGCGCGCAGCAGGACGCCGCTCATGGCGGCCCCGATCACGAAGGCAAGGGCAACCAGGCCCAGAATGGCCGCAACCGGCCAATTGCCCAGGGCCACCGCAGCCGTCGCGGCCGTGGCGACCCCCGTGAGGTGAGTGGCCGCTTCGTGCGTGGCGAGGATGGCTACCGCGTTGACGAACCCGGCCATCAGAGCGAGCACGCCCGCCCAGGGCCAGATCCAGCGGGGAAACACAGGGACCACGATGACCTCCACACATGGCATTGCCAAAGGTCATGCTACTTCGACCTCATGCTTCTTGGTCACGACAAACACCAGCGCGGGGTTCTGCGGCGGTGCCAACGCGGAGTTATTGCCATAGCTGAACAAATCGTCGAAGGACGATGCTAGCCACGTTGTCATCCAGGCAGGCGAGCGACCGGGTCGAATGTTGTCATGCCGAATTGGCGCATTGGGGCCAGCTCTGCCCGGTTTCACGCGGCAGCGACATCTCCGTCTTTGACAGGACTAGGATTGCTTACTCGCACCCCGGGGAAGTACGCACCACTGACCGTAACGGACGACAGGAAAAATCATGCTCAGAACGATTGCAGCCGCTTTGGTGATGAGTATGGTGTTCCTGGTTCCGGCCTGGGCCGCCGATCAGGGGCTGACCGAGTCACGGATTCGCCTGGGAATGGTCAATGCCCAGACAGGCGCGGCGTCCGGTCTCGGTCAGGGAATGCGTTCCGGTGCCATGGCGGTCTTCGCCGATATCAACGCCAACGGCGGCATCCACGGGCGGCAGATCGACCTCCTGGTCGACGACGACACCTACGAGCCTGACAAGGCAATCGACGCGACGCTGAAAATGATCGAAGGCGAAAAGGTCTTCGCCTTGTTCGGTTTTGTTGGCACGCCTACCGCGAACGCGGTACTGCCGATCGTCAAGGAGACGAAGACGCCGCTGATCGGCGTGTTCTCCGGTGCGATGGTGCTTCGCCAGCCGGTTATTCCGGAGGTCTTCAATATCCGCGCCAGTTACGATGACGAGTTGGACGTGCTGGTGACACGCTTTCTCGAAGACAGGGGCGCCAAGCGATTCGCCGTTTTTTACCAGGACGACAGCTTCGGCCTGGCGGGCCTGCATGGAGCGGAAAGGGCGTTAAAGCGGCATGGCTTGGAGGTTGTCGCCAAAGCCGCTTTCCAGCGCGGAACGAACGCGGTCAATGGTGGACTGGCGACCCTGATCGGCACCGACCCGGATGTCGTGATCATGGTCGGCCCCTACGCGCCGCTTTCCGCTTTCATTGCAAGTGCCAGGGAACAGAAGCTGAAGGCGAGTCTCGCGACGGTGTCTTTCGTTGGCACCGACAATCTCGTGAAACTGGTCGGCGCGACAGGCAACGGCGTGGTCATATCCCAGGTCGTGCCTTTCCCCGGCGACCACAGCCTTCCGCTCGTCCAGCAATGCGAGGCGCTGCTGGCGAAACAGGTCCCTCGACAGGACCTGGGCTTCGTCAATTTCGAAGGTTGCATCACGGCCAAGGTACTGGCGATGGCATTGGACAAGGCGGGCCCGGCGCTAACGCGTGCCGGTATGGTCGAGGCACTTGAATCGATGCGCGACCGGGATCTGGGCGGCATCCGGGTGAGTTTCACCCCACAAAGTCATCAGGCATCGACGGCGGTGTTCCTGACCATGATAGCCAACGGGAAAATTACCGCGATCAAGACGATACCCAGGCTGACCGATCTCACTGCGCGATAGGAATCGAGGTGTTGTGCGCATCAAGACAAAACTGATTGCCGGCACGGCAGTGCTTCTGCTCGGTATGATGGCGATCGCTGCGGCCAGCCTGATCGCGCTGAAGGACGTCGCCTCGAGCGTGGACAGGCTCACCGGCGAGTCAGTGCCGTTCCAGTTGGCGACCAACGAACTGGTTCGTGCGACGGAAAAGCTGTCGAGTGACTTCCTGAGACTGGGCACGTCTCAGGACACGAGCCAGCAGAAGCAGTTTTCGGCTGTCATCGACGCGCATATCGCGACCATCGACACCATCACCACCGACATTCGTCGGATGGGTCAGCAGGATGACGACTTCAAGCCACTGAAGTTCAAGGATATGCAGCGCCTCATGGACAAGGCGGTAAGCGCACGACTGAGCGACACGGACATCTTTCGATCCGAATCCGTCGACGTCAACGATTCGTTACACAAGATGGACTACGCGCTTCGTGTCATCGGGGCGCATATCGATGCGCTCAATACGCGCGCCGAAGCCGTGGTTTCCGAAGCGCAGCGGGAGAGCTCGGCCTCCGGCGATGCCACGAAGCGACTGACCGACATACGGTCGCACGTCAAGGACATGATCATTATCGTCGGAGAAATCCAGTCGGTGACGAACCGGTACCGACTATCCCCACTGAAGGAACGCATGGCGGCCGCCGCTGGTGCCGTGGAGAACCTGGACCATGGGCCCGCCGAGGTCAGCGTCACCAGGCAATTGCAGGGAGTCGTGTCGACGATAGCGATCAACGCGCTTGGCGACGATGGCCTGATCGCCATGCGCGCGCAGATGTTCCTTCCCGGTGGCTCGGATACGAAATACCTGGCGGTGAAGGAAAAAGTTCTTGCCGACCTCAATTCGGTGATTGGTCGCATCTCCGAAGAAATCGACGCAATCGACCTGCGTGTCATGAACGATCGCCGTGCGCTCGCAACGGCCAACCTGTTCCTGCAGGGCGCCGATCAGGTCAAGCGCGCCGGATCGAAGCTGACCGTCGACATTCTGGAGCTGCACAACAATGTCGCGGCACTGACGAGCAGCGAATCGATCGACGAACTACACATGCGGGAAGCCGGCGTAAGAATGGAAAACGCCGAATTGCGGGCGAATGGCGCCCTGTTGACGTCGGCGCTGCTCAAGACAGCGCAAACCAAGTCCGTCACGGACGCGAAGGAAATCAACGACTTCATCGCCACCGTCGAAAGCGCGACGGAACGCATCGTTACGGCGAAATACCGTGCGCTAGTCAGCGACAGCGCGTTGCGAGGCATCGTCGAGCGCGTCACGGCCATGTCCGACCAGCAGGTTCACTACGGGGACGTGCGCATCAGGCGAATCAGTGAGCAGCAGCGCGCCGTCGTATCGAAGGTGCAGCGGTCCGTGGGGCAGTCGTTCGCGCTCATTCTGGGGACTTCGTCGCTGCTGGTCCTTGTCGGGCTCGTCGCCAACACCAAGCTGGGTACCACCATCATTCGTCCGATCACCGGCCTGTCCGGTACGATCGAACGGATCCGCAGTGGCAGGAATCTGTCGCTGCGCGTACCCGAGCGCGGTGCCGGCGAAATCGGAGCCCTGATCGACGGCTTCAACGCCATGCTTGAGACCATCGAGCAGAGCGACACGCAACTGAAGCTTGCCACCAAGGAGGCGGAGGCCGCGACCATCGCCAAGTCGGAGTTCCTGGCCAAGATGAGCCACGAAATCCGCACGCCGATGAATGGCGTGCTGGGCACGACCGAGCTTTTGCTGCTGACCGAGCTGACCCCGAAACAGCGACGTTTCGTCGATACGGCACACCGTTCGGGTGAAGCACTACTGACGATTATCGACGACATTCTCGACTTCTCGAAGATCGAGGCGGGAAAAATGAATCTGGAACACATTCCGTTCGATTTGCGTCGGCTCATCGACGACACCATGACATTGATGAGCCACAGCGCCACTCGCAAGGGTCTGAGCCTCGTCTTCAACATGGCGGAAGACGTACCGGACCGATACTGCGGTGCCCCAGGCCGGCTGAGGCAGATTCTCACCAATCTGGTCAGCAACGCGATCAAGTTCACCGAACGCGGCGAGGTTGTCGTCGAGGTGCGCCACGAGGGGGAGGATACCGTGTGTATGTCGGTGTCCGACACAGGCATCGGTATCGCACCGGAGGTGGCCGCTGCATTGTTCCAGCCTTTCCGGCAGGCCGATAGCTCGACCTCGCGCAAGTACGGTGGCACGGGACTGGGTCTTGCCATTTCCCGGCAGCTGGCCGAACTCATGGGAGGGACGCTTACCTTGCAGACGGATCCGGGGAAGGGCTCGACTTTTTTGGCATCGTTCCACCTGGAACAGCCGACCGACGATGTAGAGCCCCAGCTTCCCGTGGTACCTACTTCACTCGCGGGCATGAGCATGCTGGTGGTCGACGACGACGAAACGGATCGGAGCATCCTGGTGGAATACGGTGCCGAGTGGAACATGGTTGTCACCAGTGCACGCAACGGCGTCGATGCCCTGGAAAAACTCCGTGCCGCGGCGGCGGAGGGCAAATACTTCGACGTTGCGCTGGTCGACATGAGGATGCCGGTGATGGATGGCATTTCGCTGGCCGCGGCGATCAGGGCCGACCCCGTGCTTTCGCCGTTGAAGATCGTGATGCTCTCCTCATTCGATACGGCCGACAGCAGCAGCCTTGCCAGTGAGCTGGGTGTCGAGCAGTGTCTGAGCAGGCCCCTGCGCGGTGTCGATCTGTATGCGAGCCTTGCCGCCGCGATCGGTTTCGGAACCCCCGGCGCCACGGCGTCCGCACTCCCGACTGCCACCGCCTCCACTGCCCCCACCGCCTCCACCGCCGACGCCAGGCCTTCACAGAGCGTTCGGGTCCTGCTGGCCGAGGACAACTTAGTCAACCAGGAGATCGCCCTGGCGATGCTCGACGACACCGAGTACGGCATCACCCTGGCCGAAAACGGGCTCGAGGCATTGAAGGCCACGGAGACGGGCGATTTCGACGTCGTCCTGATGGATTGCCAGATGCCCGAAATGGACGGCTTCGAGGCGAGCACCGAGCTGCGGCGGCGGGAAGCGGAAACGGGCTCGCGCCGTCTACCCATCATCGGGCTGACCGCAAACGCCGGTGCCGGCTCCAGGGAGAATTGCCTGGATGCGGGCATGGACGATTACGTGTCCAAGCCGTTCCGTCGCAATGTCCTGCTGGCAGCCCTCGCGAAGTGGACGCAGTCCGTACCGGCGGATCGCGCGAGCCCGCAAAAAGCGGAGGTCGCCGCGCCGGCGCCGGACATGCCAGAGGCAGATCCGTTGGACGCCGAGGCCCTGCAGGCGCTCAGGGACCTGCAACGGCCCGGTCGGCCGGACGTGCTGACCCGTGTCATCGACCTGTTCTCGCTCGACGCTCCTCGACTGGTCGCGGCCATGCTCGAAGCCGTCAAATCCAACGATGCCGATGCCTTGCGGCGAGCGGCACACACACTGAAGTCGACCAGTGCGAATGTCGGCGCCGTCTCGCTCTCAACCAACTGCCGTGAGATAGAGCAGCTCGCGCGCTCCACGGAAGTCGTCGCGGCAGGGACGCGGGTCGACGATGCCACGAAGGAACTCGGTCGCGTTCTGGCGATGCTTGCACTTGAAAGGACCGTAACATGACCATCAAAATCCATGAATTTCCGTCCGTCCTCATCGTGGACGACGACCCGATGACGCGCATGCTGGTCGTTGAGGCGCTGGAGCCGGAAGGTTTTGTCGTGCTTGAGGCCGACAGCGGCCTGGAGGGCATAGAGGCCTTCAACCGTCACAAGCCCGACATCATCCTGCTGGACGTTAGCATGCCAGGCATGGACGGATTCGAGTGCTGCCGGCGCATTCGCCGGTTATCCGGTGGCGAGCGTGTACCGGTGGTGGTTCTCACTGGCAACGATGACGACGAGTCGATTACCAGCGCCTTCGAGGCCGGCGCGACCGATTTCGTTTCCAAGCCGATGCGCTGGAAGCTACTGAGCTATCGCGTGCGATACCTGCTACGCTCCCGCGCCGCGCTCGAGGCACTCGCCAGCAGCGAAGCCAGCCTGGCTTTTGCCCAGCAGTTGGCCCATGTTGGCAACTGGGAGTACGGCGTTGCCACCGCCGACGGCTCATGGTCCCCTGAGTTGTACCGGATATTGGGACTGGATGAGAGCACCGATGTCCCGACCCATGAGTCGCTGATGCTATGCGTGCCCGACGAGGAACGTTCGCCCTTGCTGCGTTCGCTCATGAGCTTGCGTACCGACGGTACCCGGTTCGGACTGGAACATCGTATCGTGCACCGGGACGGTAGCGAGCGATTCGTCTTTCACCAGGCCGAGGCAACCCGCGACCAGGGCAAGATCGTATCGCTGCGCGGGACGGTGCAGGACATCACCGAGCGCAAGATGCACGAGGCACAGATCGAGTTCCTGGCCAACCACGATGCACTCACCGGCTTGCCGAATCGCAACCTGCTGAGCGATCGCATCGCGCAGGCCATCGCCCGCGCGCAGCGCGACAACCGGCGTGTCGGGGTGATGATCCTCGACCTGGACCGGTTCAAGTTCATCAACGACAACTTCGGCCATCAAGTCGGCGACGGGTTGCTCAAGGCGGTGGCGGCGCGATTGCGCGCTACCGTGCGCGAAGTCGATACCGTGGCGCGCCTGGGAGGCGACGAGTTCGTCATCGTGCTGTCGTCGATGGCACATCCGGGCGACAGCGAAATAGCCGCGCAGAAAATCCTCGATGCGTTCGTCCCGCCCATCCTGATGGAAGGGCACGAGTTGCATGTGACGACCAGTATTGGCATCAGCGTTTTTCCGGAGGACGGCTTCAACGCCGAGGTGCTTCTCAAGACCTCCGATGCCGCGCTATTCATCGCCAAGGACAAGGGAAGAAACTGCTTTCAGTTGTACACCTCCCAGATGGGTGTCCAGGTCGAGGAGCAGGCCGAGCTGGTCAATGCGCTTACCCAAGCCGTGGTGCGGAACGAACTGGAAATCCACTACCAGCCGAAAGTGGATCTCAAGAGCGGAGCGGTCAGCGGCGTGGAGGCCTTGCTGCGCTGGCGGCGGCCGGGTATCGGCCTGATCGCGCCGGACATCTTCATTCCCCTGGCAGAGTTGACGGGTCTCATCATTCCGATCGGTGAGTGGGTGTTGCGAACGGCGTGCATCCAGGCCAAGGCCTGGCACGATGCAGGCCATATCGGCCTGACCATGGCGGTTAACATCTCGGCACGACAGTTTCGGTTGAACAATGTGCAGGACCTGGTTCGTTCAGCGCTTGCCGACAGCGGGCTGCATGCGGCGTTCCTGGAGCTGGAATTGACCGAGAGCGTGCTCATGCACGATAAGGAAGCTGCGGTGAAAGCGCTGCAGCAACTGAAGGAAATCGGTGTTGTGCTGACATTGGACGACTTCGGGACGGGCTACTCAAGCCTTTCCTATCTGAAGGAGTTCCCGATCGACGTGATCAAGATCGACAAGTCGTTCATCAGCGACGTGGCCAGCAGCGTTGACGGTGCGTCGCTTACCCGGTCCATCATTTCCATGGCCGAATCCCTGCACATGATCACAGTCGCCGAGGGCGTGGAGACGGAGGAGCAGTTGAGCTTTTTGAATATCAATCGTTGCGACAGGATGCAGGGCCACTACTTCAGCCGACCGTTGCCAGCCGGCGAAATGAATGCATTGCTTGGGGCCAGGACGCGCCTTCCATGGGACAGTTGCCGCCGCGTTTCGCCTCACCGGATCCCCGATCCAGCCGAAGTTTCGCCTGTCACGGCGCAGTGATACCGAACACCGAAGTATGGACTTGACTAATTCCTTCGTCCGCTAGATACTGAAGCCACGACTTCACTTAATGCGGAGGAAGCGCCATGCTCGAACCCACCGTCATCCACGACACCTTCGTGCTTGAACGTACCTATCCCGCTTCCGTCGAGCGGGTATTCGCCTTTCTTTCCGACCCGGCCAAAAAGCGCCAGTGGTATGCGCGCAGCGAGGCTTCTGCTGAGGCGAGCTTCGAAATGGACTTTCGCGAAGGCGGGATCGAACGCAGCAGCTACCGGATGGACGAACGCACGCCGTTTCCTGGCGAGGTCCTCGCCAATGAAGGGACTTATCAGGACATCGTGCCGGGCGAGCGCGTCGTGCTGGCCACCAGCATGACCCTGGCCGGCCGGCGCATCTCGTGTAGCCTGATCACGGTTGAGCTCGCGGGGTCGGACGGCGGAACGAAGATGACGCTTACCCATCAGGCGGCCTTTTTTGAAGGCTCGGGGGGACCTGATATGCGCAAGGGCGGCTGGGAGCAGCTACTGAACCGGTTTGACGAGGCGCTGGCGGGATTGGGATGAACCTGGACATCGATCGCGTCTTTCAGGCGCTGGGTGACCCGACGCGTCGGGCGATCCTCGATTGCCTGTCGCTGGGGCCTCAGTCGGTCTCCAGGCTGGCCGAGCCCCTGGGCGTCACCATCACCGCCATCGGCCAGCACCTGCAAGTGCTGGAGGAGACGGGCTTCGTCCGCACGGACAAAGTGGGCCGAGTACGAAGCTGCCGCCTGGAGAGCGCGGGGTTCAAAGCCGTTGAGCAATGGGCCACCGAACATCGCACAGCGTGGGAGCGGAGGTTGGACA
Organism: Pinirhizobacter soli; assembly: GCF_015905305.1. Taxonomy (GTDB): domain Bacteria; phylum Pseudomonadota; class Gammaproteobacteria; order Xanthomonadales; family Rhodanobacteraceae; genus Pinirhizobacter; species Pinirhizobacter soli. The sequence goes on along the minus strand of NZ_JADZLQ010000001.1, from coordinate 287,669 downwards.
CGCTGGGCAGGTTGCTGGTGGAAGACACCGACTGACGCCGTCAATGAGTTTTGTTTAATTTGGTTGACGCACGCACGGTCATGTCCCTGCCGAAAGACACTCCACCTGACGTGACTTTTCGCATGCGGAAGCAGTGAACTGACCCGACTAGCATGCGCGAGCTTGCCCCGGTCTTAGGGGTGTCGTTGAGGCTCAACCATGACTTACCGCTTCAAGCGGCGTGTGCCTTGTCTCTCCCTCTCTGTTTTCATCGCCTTGGTGTTGGCGACGCCATCCATGGCGACGGATACGCCTTCCGATGGCGATGCTGTGAGTGGCCTGGGGCACCCAGGTTGCGATGGCCTTTCCGCAAAATCCTGCGTGCAGCTGGCGATCGATGCGATGGGCGGAGAGCAACGACTTCGGGGCATCCATAGCGAGAGTTATGAAACCATTGGGCACACCGTCCTGTCCGAGCAGTCGTATCGACAACAGCCGTTCATCACATCTTATGAGCGCGACAAGGTCAGCGTGGATTTGGACCAGCAGCGCGAACTGCGCGATGCCCATGTGACGTGGCCGGAGTCGGATCCCCATGGATCGGATATCGACGTCACCCTGGTTGCGACGGCACAAGGCGGCGTCTATCGCAGCAAGCAGGGCCAATCACCGGTTTCCCTTGCCGACCTCGACGATGCGAAGGACGTCTTTGGCCTGGGGCCGGAGCGGCTTCTGCTAAACGCCCTGGCCGCACGGGATCTGCAGTATGCGCCATCGAAATGGCTGCGCTCGACGCCTCATGCCGTGGTGCAATTTACCTATCTTGGCACGCAGGTAAGCGTGCTGCTCAACGCGCACAACCACCTGCCGGATGCACTTGAACGTACACGCACCTTCAACGACTTCTGGTATGCCTTCGGTGACATCAGGCAGCGCATCTACTTCGATAACTGGAACGTGGTGCAGGGCGTGGTTTTCCCGACCAATCGCATCGATTGGCGCAACGGTATCTGGTACTCCTCCACCCAGATCCTGAACCCGGCATTCAACGGCGCCGTGGATCCGGCGCAGTTCGCGATGGACCCCGCAGTGGCGGCCAAGAGCCTCGAATCGAAGGGCTGGAAGCGTGAATTCAGCGACAAGAAGCGCGTGGAGCTGGCGCCGGGCATCGAGCTTTTCCAGGGATCCTGGAACACCACGCTGATCAAGCAAGACGACGGCGTTCTCGTCCTGGAGGCGCCCATTTCCAGTAGCTACGTCCATGGCATCCTGGACAAGGTGCGCAGCGAATATCCGGGCGTGCCGATCAAGGGTGTCCTGAGCACTTCCGATTCATGGCCGCATATGGCGGGCGTGAGGCAGGCTGTTGCCGAAGGCGTTCCCGTGTACATCCTCGATCTGAACAAGCCGTTGCTCGATCGCCTTGTCAGTTCACCGCATAGCCTGAAACCCGATGACTTGCAGTCCCATCCCAAGAAGCCGCAGTGGACTGTGGTGGCGGGCCGCCTGGAGATAGGCCACGGTGCCAATCAGGTGGTGGTGTATCCGCTGCGCGGTGCGGCTACGGAGCGGCAGTACATGGTGTACTTCCCGAAGCAGAAGCTGCTTTATGCCAGCGACACGCTGGTCTTGAACGCCGACAACACGCTCTACGATCCGGAATTGATGGTTGAGGTCTCGCAGGCGGTGACGCGCGAGCATCTGGATGTCAACTCCGTGTACGCCATGCATCAGGGGCCAACGCCGTGGGCTCAGGTACGCCAACTTGTTGAACAGGCGATGTCGCCAGCCGCTGCGCACAAGGATGCTTCCCATGCTTCATGATCTTCGTCGCGCCGTACTGGCGAGCGCGCTTTTGTTGGCCGGTAGCCAGGCCATGGCCGCCGATGTGGTGCTGTCGCCTAGCCCCGGAAGCCATTGGCAGAAGTTATCGGCGGAGCCTTATAAGGGAAAGCAGGACGACATCTATTTCGTCGACGACAACCTTGGGTTCTATGTCAACGGCAAGGGCAACATCTTCCGTAGCGCCGATGGCGGAAAAACCTGGCAGAACATGCTCAAGCAGCCTGGCACGTACTTTCGCGCGATCGGCATGGTGGACTCGCAGAACGGCATTGCCGGCAATATCGGCACCGATTATTTCCCCGGGGTCACCGACAGCACGCCACTGTATGAGACCCACGACGGCGGCGATCACTGGAAGGCCGTGGCCAATCTGCCCGGTCCGCCGGTAAAAGGCATTTGCGCCATCGATGTGTTGCACGAAGGCCGTGATCTCTCCGGGACGATTATCGATGCCGCCGGACGCGTGGGTGGCCCGGCGCGCTTGCTGCGCTCGACCGATGGCGGCAAGACATGGAAGAACATCGACATGACACCCTGGCTGGCCATGATCACGGACGTCAAGTTCTTCGACGCCAAGCATGGTTTCATCTTTGGCGGCACGGACGCCGATACGGACAAGTCGCACGGCGTGATCGTAGCCACGCAGGATGGCGGTGCGCATTGGACCCGGGTGTACGAGTCGTCGCGCGGGTCGGAACTCATCTGGAAAGGCTTCTTCGGCTCCCGCCTTGTGGGCTACGCCACCCTTCAGAACTACGACACCAACCCCAAGGTGACGCAACGCCTGGTGATCAAGACCACGGACGGCGGGAAAACCTGGAAGGAAATTCCCCTGGTCGACGACAAGGAAGTGATGGAATTCGGCGCGGGCTTCGCCAACGCCGATGTCGGCTGGATCGGTACCAACAAGGGTGGCTTCGAAACCCATGATGGCGGTGCGCACTGGGAGCCGGTGGACATTGGCCGCTACGTGAACAAGTTCCGTATCCTGCCCGACAATCGACAGCACTTTGTCGCTTTCGCCATTGGATCTGACGTATACAAATACACCAGCGAAGCGATGCCTGCTTCGCCGGCTTCCTCGGGCGCCGTACACATTGACAAGCCTTGAGGCGCAGCAACAAGGGCAGCGCCGCTCAGTCGAGTGGCGCTGCCATCACCAGCTTATGTACGGGGTAACCTCGCTGGGCGGCGCGTTCGCGGATGGCCCCGAATAGGTCCTTCGACATCGTTGGTGCCCGGGAAAGGACCCATAGATACTTGCGGAAGGGGCTGCCCGCCACGGCCCATTGGTAGTCTGGGTCGACCTCCAACACCCAATAGTCCGCCCATACCCAAGGCAGCCAACCCAGCCAGCCTGGAGCGAAGCGCACCTTCAGTGCTCCAGCTGTCCCGCTGCTGGCGGGGCGCGCTACACCTTCGGCTGATTCCACGTTGCCATCGTGCATGCGACAGGCATTGACCACGCGGATTTGTCCGTTCGCCAGGCGACTATAGGTGGCGGTGATGTGATCCTTGCATTTGCGCTGGAAGAACATCGGCAAGTGCGCAATCTCGTGCCAATGTCCTAAATAGCGCTCGAGGTCGAGTTCGGCCACAGGAAGGTTGGGCATGGACGTTGCGCTCATAGTGAGCAGCAGGATTTCACGAAGGTCGTGAAGCTGGGGTCCGTGGCAACGCTGCCGTTCCGTTCACACCGACGGCGGGAGATATTCACTTGGGCATGGCGAGCGCGCATGCAAACTGCGCCTTGCTGCCACGCATGAGGCTTTATTGATGTCCCTGAAAGCCGTCGGATTGAACTGCACGCTCAAGGCGTCTCCTTCACCTTCGTCCACCCAGAAGCTGCTCGACGAAGTGCTTGATGCCTTAAAAGGCCGTGGCGTAGAGACCACATCCATACGGCTGGCCGATCATGACATCAAGCCCGGTGTGACCGCCGACGAAGGGGAGGGCGATGCATGGCCCGACATTCGTCGGCAGATCTATGATGCGCATATCCTGATTGTCGGTACGCCGATATGGATGGGCCAGCCCAGCAGCGTGGTCAAGCGCGCGATGGAGCGCCTGGATGCGGTGTTCGATGAAGCGCAGGACGATGGCCGCTATCCGACCTATGGCAAGGTGGCAGGGGTGGTCGTCGTGGGCAACGAAGACGGCGCACATCATGTCAGCGCCGAGCTTTACCAGGCCCTGGCCGATGTGGGTTTCACCATTCCCGCCGGGAGCTCCGCGTACTGGGTGGGCGAGGCGATGGGCAGCAAGAACTATATCGACCTGCCGAAGACGCCTGAGAAGGTGAACGAGACCGTGCAGACACTGGCACGGCACTGCTTCCATTTGGCGGGCTTATTGGATCGGCATCCCTATCCGGCCCCATAGCGCAAGTTAGACGGCATCATCGGGATTTGGCAGCTCGTGAGCCCTGCACCGCGGTCTCGACGATTTCACGGAAGACCCGCATCAGCGGGTCGTGCTCCGTGCGTTCGTGCCACGCGAGCTTGATGGCAATGTTCAATTGCGGAGCTGAGACTGTGAGCTTTGCAATGCCGAAGGCTTTACTGAAGCGTGCAACGAACCTTTCCGGTAGCGTGGCGACGAAGTCTGTTTCAGCGACGATGGCGGCAGCGGCGGTAAAGCTTGGCACGATCAGTGCCACATCACGGTCGATTCCCCGCTGGGCGTAGGCGGACGCCAACCCGCGGTAACCACGGCCAGGCGCAACCTGGACATCGACATGGCGCAGTTCGCCGAGCGACCGCTTGGAGATGGTGGTGCCGGCAAGTGGATGCCCAAGGCGTGCGACGAGCGTCGCGCGCTCCTTGTAGAGCGCCTTCATCTGGATGCCCGGCGTGTTGTCGTCGAGCGCCGCGATCGCCAGATCGATCTCTGTGCCTGAAAGGCCGCCGGAGGATAATAACGTGTCGATCCCGACCACCTGCAGGCGCGCCAGCGGCATCTTGCTGGCGAAATCCGATGCCAGGCGCGGACCCTGGACGAGTTGGCCAGCATCCGCAATAGCCAGTGTGAACTGTCGCGTGGTGGAAGACGGATCCGGGGTTTCGCCCTGGATCGCATGGCCGAGGTCTTCCAGGATGCGATGAAGCTCTGCCGCCAGGGCCGCGGCACGTGGCGTTGGGACGATTCCCCTTCCGCTTCGGACGACCAGCGGATCGTTCAGGGTGACGCGCAGCCGCGCCAGCGCGTTGCTGACGGCAGATGGTGTCACGTGAAGCCGGCGCGCGGCTTTCGCCACGCTGCGCTCGGCAAGCACCGTTTCCAGCACCACGAGCAGGTTCAGATCGAGCTTCGATAACCTCATGATTGGTGAGTATACAGGTCACGAATCATCACTTGTGAAGATGAAACGGTCACCCTACGATCCGGTGCACGAACCTGATGCAGGTTCCACCCCGTACGACGTGACATCAAACCAGGAGTCAAGCAATGAAGCCCGTGACCGTGATCAACCACCTTGCGATCAAACCCGGAAATATGGACGAATTCATCGACGCACAGCAGAGGTTTGTCACGGCGTTACCGTCGTGTGGGCTTATCGGGGGTCGCATGTACAGGAGTGTCGACGGGCAGTCTGCCGTATTGGTCAGCACGTTTGAGTCGAAGGAGGCGCAGGAAGAGCTTTTGCAGCGCGCCGAGTTCAAGGAGCACATCCGGAACCTGCAGGCTTTTGTCGAGTCGTCGAGCCCGGTTTTCTACGACGAGGCTTATACGACTGGAGCTTTCTAAGCCCGCTTACGTTTCCGGCCCCTGCTGCGGAACCTTGCGTACGTCCTTGAGCGAGTAACCCAGCTGTTTCACACGCTCCATCAGTGCGTCGTAGTCGGCCTGGGAAATCGTCGGCGTGCGCGCCATGATCCAGGTGTAATCACGGGCGTCGCGGGCGACGATGACCTGGCTGTAGTCTTCCTTAAGGTAGGCCACGACGTACTGTGCCTTGACGGGCCAGAAGACTTGCACGCCCCACACGGCATTGCCGCTGCCCGTTTTTACGAAGGCCGTGGAATGGATAGCCTTCACGGGGCTGTTGAACGAACCATTGTTGAAGCGGAACGCGGTGTAGATGTTGCCGTCCGGCTGCATCGTGTAGGTTTCTACCGCGTTATAGGCATTCTTCTCGAAGCGGGTAGGGATGGTGGCGATCACATACCAGGCGCCCATGAAGCGCGGCAGGTCCACATGCGCGACCGGCTTGATCGGCGGCAGGCTGCCGGCGTGGACGCAAGCACTGACGATGATCAGGCCGCAAGTCATCAGTAATTTCTTTAGCGAGTGCATGCGATAGCTCCCTCGGGCCGCACGAACCGGTAGTGCGCAACCAGCCATTCCTGGCCGTCGGCGTACCCGAAGAGTTCCGCGCAGGACATCCAGAACATGCGCCAGCGCTGGAACCATAGTGGTGCGGCTTTGTTGCCGTAGGCCTCGGTGAGCGCTGCCATCACCTGATCTTTGTGCTTGTCCTGGTTGGCCAGCCAGTGATTGGCGCTGCGCTGGTAATGCGTGCCGTCGACTTGCCAGCGCTGCTCGATCTTCAGCCCGCGCTGGAACCACAGCAGGGTGTCCGACGCAGGCATCAGGCCGCCGGTGAAGAAATGCCGGCCCATCCAGTTGTCTTCACCGGTAGTCTCGAACGGATACATCAAGGTTTTGTGGGCGAAGATGTGCACGAACAACTTGCCGCCCGGCCGCAGCCAGGTGGCGATACGGCCCATCAGGATATCGTAGTTGCGCATGTGCTCGAACATCTCGATCGAGACGCAGCGATCGAACTGCGCAGCATCCATCTCAAGCTGGTTGACGTCCTGGGTGATTACGCACACGTTGGACAGGCCACGCCGGCGGCATTGCGCTTCAATATGCTGGCGTTGCTGGTTGGAGTTGGAAACGGCGACGATCTTCGCACCGGGATACCGTTCGGCCATCCACAGCGTAAGCGATCCCCAGCCACAGCCAAGTTCAAGGATCTTCTGCCCATTGGCAAGTTCCGCGCGTTCGCCATACAAGGCCAGCATGGCCTCTTCGGCCTGATCAAGTGATTCATCGCCGCGGGGATAGTAGCAACCGGAGTACTTCAAGCGCTTGCCCAGGCACAGCTCGAAGAACGCCGGCGGCAGCTCATAGTGCTGCGCGTTGGCAGCATCGGTGTGGATCGCCACGGGGCTACGCCGCAGCATCTCGATGCGGTCGGCATAGCGCGCCGCCTGCTGATCCAGGCCGCCGGCCGCCTCGTCGCGCAGACGCTGCGCGCACAGGCGGCGAATGCCTTGCCGCAACAACGCATCGGGCAGATGGCCTCGCTCGGCCAGGCCCAGCAGGCCGGTGGCGGGGTGCTCCTGCGGCCGTTCGTCGAAAGCCGTAGCGGCGATGTTCATGGCGAGCTCCTTTTCGGAAACCAGGGAATAAGCATGGATGTGCTTCGTTGATAGGCGCGGTAGTCGTCTCCACGGCTGCGCAGCGCCTGCGCCTCGGTATACGGGATGCCGCTGATCCAGCGCAGGAAGACGTACATCACCAGCGGCCCGGCCCAGGCCAGCCACGCGATAGGGGAGCCGATCGCGATGCAGATGTAAGCAAACCAGTGGACCCATTCGAAGAAATAGTTGGGGTGACGCGAATAGCGCCACAGGCCGTCCCGGCACGTGCGGCCGCGGTTTGCCGGATCGGCCCGGAAACGGGCCAGCTGCCGGTCGGCGATCGATTCACCGATCACGCTGACCAGCCAGATCGCCACGCCCGCCAGCAGCCATGGACCGAACCCGCGTGGGTTGCGTGCCACCGCCAGGAACGGCAGCGCAAACAATACGATCAGCAAGGCCTGGAACTGGAAGAACGCGAAGAACTTCAGCTGGCTGCCATGCCAGTGCGCACGCAGGCTCTGGTAGCGGCCATCCTCCGGCTCGCCACGAACCCGTGTCCACAGATGCACGGCAAGTCGCGCTCCCCACAGGCCGCCAAGTACGGCCAGGATCACCCTTAGCAACAAACTGCCGTCGCCGAGCAGGGCAAACAGCACCGCGCTACCACCCAGGCCACCGGCCCAAAGTGCATCGACAATGCCGGCGTTGGCGTGCGAGCGTTGCCACAGCCAGCCCAGGGTCATCATCAAGGCCACAAGCAGCCACAGCACGGCAAGCTCAATCCAGGGGTTCATGGCGTATCCCCCTGCAGGGAAATCGGCTGCGGCGCCCTGTCGATCGACCAGCGCCTGGCCAGCCACGCCAGCGTCGGTGTCACCAGAGCCCAGCCGAAGCCAAGCCATAACAAGCCGCGCCACGCGGGATCGGCAAAGCTCACCACCTGCCAACCGCGCGATGCCCCTAGATACGCCAGTGGTCCGCCGATAGCGCCGAGCATGGCGGCCACCCATAGACGTGTCTGCAGCCAGCGCAGTGATTGCGTGAGGGTCAACGCGAAGGTGGCCCACAGTGCCAGGATCCATGCCGGAACCCACATGGCAGATGGCCACGGTGCGGCATAGATGGCCAGCCCTGAACGGATCAACCCGCCATCCACCACCAGCCCCAGTACGATCGCCGTCGCCATCAGCGACAGGTCGGCCTTGTAGTGACGCGCAGCCACCAGCTGACACGCTGCATAGAGCAGCATGCCGACGATCCCCGGCCACGCCAGTCCATGCCCGGCGCCAATCACGGCGGCAAACCAGACCAGCTGATAGCCGATGAGACTGGCCCAGAATTTCATGCAGGCACCACCTTGCGGCTACCCGGCTTGGCCAGCAGCAGGTGTGCTACGCCGATCGAGCGCTCGCGGAAGCCCCCTTCGCAATACGCCAGGTAGAACTCCCACATACGGATGAAGCGTTCGTCGAAACCCTGCGCGCGCACCTGCGGCAGGTGCGCCATGAAGCGTTCGCGCCAAGCCTTCAGGGTCAGCGCATAGGAGTGGCCGAAGTCTTCCATCTGGGTCAATGCCAGGTCGCTGCTGCGGGTCTTTGCTGCCAGGAGTGCGTTGATCGACGGGATGAAGCTGCCGGGAAACACATGGCGCTTGATGAAGTCCACCGACGCCAGGGCCTGCGCGTAACGGTGATCCTCGATGGTGATCGCCTGCAGCAGCGCCAGGCCGCCGGGCTGCAGCAGGCTACCGAGCTTCTCGAAATAAACATCCAGGTACGGCGCACCGATCGCCTCGACCATCTCGATCGAAACTAGCTTGTCATACTGGCCTTCAAGGTCTCGGTAGTCCTTGAGCAACAGGCTGACACGGTCGCCAACACCCGCCGCTGCCACGCGTTCGCTGGCCAGCGCATGCTGCTCACCCGAGATCGTGGTGGTGGTGACATGGCAGCCGTAGTGTTGTGCGGCGTACAGCGCGAAACCTCCCCATCCAGTGCCGATCTCGATCACCCGATCGGTGGGTTTGAGATCGAGCTTCTGGCAGATGCGTTCGAGCTTGCGTGTGGAGGCGACATCGAGCGTGTCGGATTCGTCCGTCCAGATCGCCGATGAGTACATCAGGTCCGGCGACAGGAACAGGCTGAAGAAATCGTTGCCCAGGTCGTAGTGCGCGGCGATGTTGCGGCGGCTGCCGTCCCGCGTGTTGCGGCGTAATGCATGCCAGGCGCGCATCGCCATACCACCGAGGCGAGCCAGGCCGCTTTCCATGCCGTCGAGCATGTCGCGGTTGCGAACCAGCAGTTGCACCAGGCCGACCAGGTTGTCGCAGCGCCACAAGCCGTCCATGAAGGCTTCGCCGGCGCCCACGCTGCCGTTGGTGGCGACAGCTCTGTAGAAGGCGGGGTCGCGGATGTCCATGCGAACCTGCAGGTCGGCAGTGGCATCACCGAACTGAAGTTGCTCGCCGTCGTCAGTCAGCAGTAATCCACCGTGCCGCAACTGGCTCATTTGCCCGAGCAACTGCCGGCGCAGGAAGCGATCTAAGCTGCCCGTGCTCGTGGTTTCGTAATCGGCCGTCTTGGCGATGTCGTTCATGGAAACCTCGATGGTAGTCAGGAAACGGCGGGGTGATCGTGGACAGGATTGCGCTTGAGCCACAGCCGCAGTGCCTGCCAGTGGATGGCTCCGACCACTTGCGCGGTCATCAGCGGATAGCGCCAAAGCACGCGAGCGAGGGAAGCGCCGGTCAGGGGTTTGCGTTGCAGGACTAACGTGGCATCGAACTCGCGCTCACCCTCGCGCAGTACATCCATATGGACGCGCAACTGGTCGCCAGGCGTGGTGAAGCTCCAGTCGTACTGGCGCGCCATCGGCATGAAAGGCGACACGTGGAAGGTCTTGGGGAAGGTCCAATGCAATGCCGATCCTTGGGCCTGCGCGGTCTCGATCGGCAGCACATAGGCGTGGCGTTCCTTCCACGGCGTATTGGTGATCTCCGCCACGATGCAGACCAGGGTCACCCCGTCCTCGGCATAGCAGTAGTAGAAGCTGACCGGATTGAAGACCAGTCCGAAGTAGCGCAGGTGGGTCAACAGGCGGATTGGGCCGACCGGGCGATGGCCCGTAGCTTCTTCGACGCGCTGACGCACGGCCTCGGCCAGCGGCAGTTCGAGTGGGCCGAGATAATCCTTGCGGCGGAACTGCGCGATGTTGCCGTGATCCTTCGACCACAGCCAACGATGCTTGAACACGCGGTCGACTTCGTCCAGGTCCAGGTAGAGCTGGGCCATCGGGTAGTCGAAGGCATGTGGGTGCGGTGCTAGTCGACGATGGCGTACCACGCCTTCGTACACCGCGCTCGCCAGGGGTGCGGTCGCTTCGGCCTTCACGCAGCGATCCCCTCGACGGTTGACTCGAACACTGGGGCAGGTGCCGCACCCAGCGGCCAGCAAACGCCGAGCGCCGTCGCGACCTCGACGGCGCTGCGCATGCCATCCTCATGGAAACCCCAGCCCCAGTACGCGCCGGCAAACCAGGTGTGGCGCTTGCCCTGGATCTCGGCTTTGCGCGTCTGTGCCGATACCGACGAGTGACTGTAGACCGGGTGGTGGTATTGCATGCGCGCCAGAACCTTGGCGGGGTCGATCGCTGCGCTTCGATTGAGCGTGACCACGAAGGGTTCGGATGACTCGATACCCTGCAGAAGGTTCATGCAGTAGCTCACCGTGCACGCCTCATCAGGGTCGCGTGGCAGCCACGCGTTCCACGCAGCCCACGCCTTGCGTCGCTTTGGCAGCACGCTGGCGTCGGTATGCAAGACGGTATCGTTGGCCTGGTACGACATGGCGCCGAGAATGGACTTCTCGCGGTCGTCGGCATCATCGAGCAAGGCGAGTGCCTGGTCGCTGTGGCAGGCGAGCACTACGTGATCGAAATGCTCGATGCCGGCCGGGCTGGTGATCTCCACCCCCGCGGCGTGGCGGCGAATCGAGCGCACCGCACACTGCAGGCGCTCGCACACCGACCAGCGCTCGCGCAGCGCCTGTACGTAGGTGGATGAGCCGCCGCCCACCACGCGCCACTGCGGGCGCTCGCTGATCTGCAGCATCTGGTGATTGGCCATGAATTGCACCAGATACCGTGCCGGAAAGCCAAGGATATGTGCGGCCGGCGACGACCACAGTGCCGATGCCATCGGCACCAGGTGCTCGTCGCGGAAGGCGGCGCCGTAGCCGTGTTCAAGAAGATAGTCACCTAGCGTGGGACCTTCCCCCGGAAAATCGAGCAGGGCAGGTGCCTCCCGATAGAACCGCATCAAGTCGCGCACCATGCCGATGAACCTTGGCGAGAACAGGTTGCGCCGCTGGCAGAACAACGTATCGAGCGTGGTCGCGTTGTACTCCAGCCCGCTAGCCTCGCTGTGCACCGAAAAACTCATCATGGTGGGCTGCGACGCCACGCCCAGCTGCTCGAACATCCGGGTGAGCAGGGGGTAGTGACTGGGGTTGTGGACGATGAAGCCACTGTCGATGCGATAGCGGCGACCTTGTTGCTCCACGTCATGGGTATGCGTGTGACCGCCGAAGTAACTGCCGGCCTCGAACAGTGTGACCTCGTACTGGCGCGACAGGAGCCACGCCGATGCCAACCCCGCAATACCCGATCCGACGACGGCGATGCGCATGGCTCAGCTCCGCGCCCGGGTCAGCACCCAGGCGGGTACCGGCTTCAACCCGCGCACCAGGCCAAGCGCCGACATCAGTTTCAATCCGTACCAGGTGAGGTCCACTTCCCACCAGTGGAAACCCTGCCGGCTGGAACCGGGGAAGAAGTGATGGTTGTTATGCCAGCCTTCGCCAAACGTGAGCAACGCCAGCCACACATTATTGCGACTATCGTCTTTCGTATCGAAGCGACGCTTGCCGAAGCGGTGCGCCAGCGAGTTGATCGTCACGGTGGCATGGAAGAGCACGATGGTGGAGACGAAGAACCCCCAGGTCAGCATCTGGCCGCCGCTGGTGCCGAGCGACGGCGCAACGTGATGTAGCAGCACGCCCAGCGCATACAGCACGACGGCCAGCACCACCGGAATGGCGATGTCGTAGCGATCGAGCCAGCGCAGCTCCGGGTATTTCGCCAGGTCCGGCACACGCGACAGGTCGGTGCGGAAATTACGCGGTGTCAGGAACCAGCCGATATGGCTCCACAGGAAGCCATGCACGTGCGGCGAATGCGGATCGGCCGTCGTGTCGGTCACGCGATGGTGATGCCGATGATGCGCCGCCCACCACAGCGGCCCGCGCTGCACGCAGGAGGCGCCGATCAGTGCGAAGGCAAACTGTACGGCGCGCGAGGTCTGGAACGTGCGATGCGAAAAGTAGCGGTGGTAGAAAGCCGTCAGCGCAAACATGCGCACGATGTACAGCGACCCCGCCACGATCAGCGCGATGGGCGACACGCCGACCCAGATCACGCCCAGGCAGGCCAGGTGCATCGCCACGAATGGCGCGGCGCGCAGCCAGTCGATGCGATCCTCGCGGCTCTCGTCCACCTCCACCGTCACGCCGGTATCGAACCAGCGGCGTACGGTGCGAACCAGCCAGGAGCTGCGCACCGCCGGCGGTTCTATCTCGCCGGACAGCGATATTGGGATGGGTCTGGAACTTGCCATGGAAACGTACCTGTCTGCGTGTCATAGACAGATACGGTCCAAGTGGCGGCCCGGATGCATGGCATCCGGGCGCAGTGGATTAAACCCGGGTGCGATCCGCCTGGCCGTGGCCGGTCAGGGCCACCCTGCCGCCGGCATTGGGCGCGGCGCCAATCGCACCCTTGCCGATCACGGCACCTGTGGGTTGACCGGTCGGCGAGCCGCCGATCGGCTCGACCGACACGGCAAGCACGGCCGTGGGGCCAAGCTGCGCCAGCAGTGCCGGATCAAGCGCCAGCGTGGTGGGCTTGTCGCGGTCGATCATGCCCACCGAGATCGGTTTGCCTCCGGCGGGAATAAGCCAAAGCTCGGGCGCGCGGCCCTGCTCGAAGGACACCGGCGTTGCCGGCACCACCACCATCCGGGCGTGCTCCAGGTCCATCGTGGCAGTCCAGCCGGCCGAGCCGTTGTCCTGCTGGATGGTCGAAGCCATGTAGCCGGCATTGACCACCGCAGGCGCGGGCGTCGGCCGAGGCAGCGACACCACCACAAGCAGGGCGGCAGCCAGCGCAGTGGCGCCGATACCAAGCCAGCGCCACAGTTCCAGGCTGTCCCACAGGCCCTTGCGTGGCGTGACCCTGGCCGGCGCCTCCAGTTGCAGGGCGTCCTGGATTCGCGCCCACACATAGGGCGCCGGCGCAACCTCGCCGATCGTGTCGGCCAGCGGTATCAACCGGCGCTGCCACAGGGCAACCGCGGTAGCCGCTTCGTCGGAACCTGCCACTTCACGCGCCACTTCGGCACGCGTGTCGGCATCGAGCACGCCCAGCACGTACTCGGCGTAACGCAGGTTGTTGCCGTCTTCGAAGGGCGTATTCATGGGTCCAGGCACGTGCGAAGTTGCATCAGGCTGCGGCGGATCCAGCTTTTCATGGTTCCCAGCGGCACCTTGCAGCGTGCCGCCAATTCGTTATACGTAGCTCCGGTGAAGAAGGCTTCACGCACCGAACTTTGCTGTTGGGGCTCCAGTTCCTCCAGGCATTGCTGGAGCCGCTGGTATTCCTGGCTGGTTTCAGCCCCGGCCGCCGGGGTGGGCTGGTCATCGACGGTTTCGTTCAGTTTCGAGGGATCATCGAGCAATTCCTCGCGATGCTGGCGCAGCCGGTCGATCGCCTTGTTGCGTGAAAGCGTAACCAGCCAGGTGATCGCACTGGCCTTGGCCGAGTCGAAACTGGCGGCCCGCCGCCACACCGTGGTGTAGGTTTCCTGCAGCACTTCTTCCGCCTCGCCGCGGTCGTGCAGCATGCGCAGGCACACACCGAACAGCTTGGAAGAGGTGCGTTTGTAGAGTTCGGCAAACGCCTTCTGGTCGTTGCGGCCGGCCTGCTGCAGCAACCGGTTCAGCTCGTCGCGCTCGGCGGGGCTGGTGACACTCATGGGCAGACCGTCCCCTGGTTGTGAGTGGTCCGACGGGCGTTTCCATCGGTTTACCTGGCCAAGATAACAGGGGAAGGTCTACGGAGCGTCGTCGTGGGTCGATGAGCGACTGCCCGTCAGTTCGATTCAAGGAACTGATAGTCGAGTCGAATACGCCCGGCGTCGTCCAATCGCGTCTTCGGCCCAAAGCGTTGCCAGGGCAACGCGCCGGTGTTGTGTAGAGGGCGACGTAGCTTTCAGCGAGTGCTGTTAATGCGCTCATGAGCTCGCCCCCGCAATCACGACCTTGCCCATATGGTGGCTGGCCTGAAAATACACATATGCCTGCTTCGCATCGTCGAAATCGAATACGCGGTCGATCACCGGTTGTAGGCGATGGTGGGTGATGGCGCGATTCATTGCCTCAAAGCCGGCCCGGCTGCCAACGGCTACGCGGTGGATCGAAATCAACCGCCCGCCGAAGAGGCGAGGGTCCAGCGTGATGCCGGGACTGCTGAATGCGCCGACCAGCGCCAGCTGCGCGTCGAAGGCGGCGGATTTGATCGAGCGTTCCAGCGTATCCGGGCCGATGGATTCAAGTACGTGGTCGACGCCTCGGCCTTCGGTGGCTGCACGTACGGCGACATCCCAATCCGGCGTGGCTTTCGAATCGATCACCGTATAGGCACCAAGCGCGCGCAGTTGTTCGCCGCGCTCGATGCGCGAGGTCACGGCGATAACGCGGGCGCCGAACAGCTTGGCAAACTGCAAGCCGAATAACGCTACGCCGCCAGTACCCAGCACCAGGACCGTCTCGCCGGCCAGCACCGGGCGAGCTCCCCCCGTCAGCGCCGACCAAGCCGTGAGCGCGGCGCATGGCAACGTTGCACCCTCTTCGAACGAAAGATGGCGGGGCAGTGTTACCCACGATGATTCGTCGGCCACCGCATATTCAGCGAGCATGCCCTCATGAGTACAGCCGAATTGCTCGCGCGCCAGCTCAGGCGTCAGGCGGCCATCGATCCAACGCTGGAAATAGACACCGGCAACGCGGTCGCCCGGGGCGAAACGCGTCACCCCGGCGCCCACCGCGATCACTTCGCCCGCTCCGTCGCTAAGTGGGGTGATACCCGCTGGCGCGGCAAAGGCGTAGCGGCCTTCAAGGATCATCACGTCCCGGTAGTTCAACGATGCCGCCCGCACCCGAACCCGGATGTCGTGGCGGCCAAGCCCAGGCAAGTCGCGTTCGCCGAGGCTGAGACCTTCCATGCCGCCGAACGCATTCAGGCGATAAGCGCGCATACGGGGTTTCTGGTGCGGGAACATAGGAGTTTCCTGTGTCGATAGTTGGCTGGACAGCGCGCCAATGTAAGGTAAGAATGTAGGAGCATTAATGCTTGAAGCTCTGCATTTATTGTCCAATCGTCCATATCGGATAACCCATGGATCCGCTTGATGAGATTTTCGCCACGATGCGCGTGCAGAGCGCGGTCTATGCCCGCCTGGAAGCGGGCGCCCCATGGGGTTTGAGTTTCGCCGCCGGCGTGCAGGCGCGTTTCGGCTTGGTGGTGCGGGGCGGTGGCTGGTTGAGCGTAGAGGGCTCCACGCCCATTGCCCTGGCCACGGGCGATTGCTTCCTGCTGGCAAGCGGACTGTCCTATGTCCTGCGCGATGAAATGCATTCGTCAACGCAAAACTGCGTGGATGTGGTCAAGGAAAACATCGGCGGCGTGGTGGAATTTGGCGCAGATGGCGCCCGAACCACCATCATCAATGGCTGGTTCGCTTTCGATCGATTAAGCGCGCAACCCCTCATCGAAGCATTGCCGCCCGTTCTGCATGTGCGCATGGATCAGGACCGCACGCACTTGCTGCAAGCGGCGCTGCAACTGTTCGCGATGGAAACCGCCGAGAAAAACCTCGGGTCCGGCATCGTGATCAGCCGGCTTGCCGATATCATTTTCGTGCAGGCCGTCAGGGCCTATGTCGCCTCGCTGCAAGGGCAGGGCGCTGCCGGATGGCTGGCCGCCCTGTCCGACCGAAAACTGGCCCCGGCGCTGCGGGCGATCCACGGTGACCCGGCACGGACGTGGACAGTGCAGGCGCTGGCGGCGGCGGCCGGGCAATCGCGCTCGAGTTTCGCCGCGCATTTCAGGGACCGTGTCGGTGAATCCCCGATGGAATATCTCACGCGCTGGCGTATGTTTCGGGCCGGCTGCCTGTTGCGGCAGAGCGACAAATCGTTGGGCGAAATCGCTGCCATGATTGGCTACGAATCAGAGCCGGCGTTTAGCAAGGCCTTCAAGAAAGCCGTGGGCGCTCCACCGGGCGCATATCGGCGTGGGGAAGCATCCAGCTGACCCTATGGACGATTCTGGCCAATCGCCATCTGAAGCAAGGGTAGAACGAAGTCGATGAAGGCCCTCACCTTGACCGGCAGCTTTCCGTGCGCAGGGAATACAAGGTTGATCGGGAAGGAAGGGAGCTCGAATGGCACAAGCACCTTTTCCAGGGTTCCTTCCTGCAGCAATGAGGCCACTTGGTAAGCCACGACACGCGTGATCCCCAGGCCCGCTACTGCCGCATCAATCGCCGCTTCCGCTGTGGTCACCGTCAAACGTGACCGCACGGGAACCTCTACTGGATGTTTTCCCTGGGCAAACCCCCACTGCTCGCCACCGGGCAACCCGTCAAACAGGACGCAGTCATGGGACACAAGATCCCCTGGCTTTTGAGGCCGGCCGCGAACTTCCAGGTAACGTGGGCTGGCGCAGCTGACGATACGTGTTTCCCCAATGCATCGGGCTACCAGCGAGCTGTCGGGAAGCGTGCCAATGCGTAGCGCAACATCAATGTGTTGCTCCACCAGATTCATCCAGCGATCCCCCAGCAACAGCTGGACCGTGATGTTGGGATAGGCCGAGAGAAATGCCGTGATGGCGGGCAAGAGGTGCATGCGGCCAAACACGATGGGGGCAGTGACCACCAACTCGCCCTTGGGCTCGACATACTCGCCGCTGGCCAGGCGCTCGGCAGCTTCCACTTCCTCCAGGATGCGTCGGCAAGCGTCGACGTAGGCGCTGCCGGCGTCGGTCAGCGCCAGCCGCCGCGGCGATCGCACGAGGAGTTGGGAACCCAAAGCCGCTTCCAGGTCCGACACCTTCCGGCTGACGGTGGCCAACGGCATCGAAAGCCGACGGGCAGCGGCGCTCAGGCTGCCGCCATCGACGATCGCTACCAGTACGCGCATGGCTTCCAGACGGTCCATCAATGATTCCAGAAAATGGAAGATTGGTTCTTGATTTGACCATCTATTTGACAGAAGTGGAAGGCTCTAATGTTCACCCATCGCCGGCCAAGACCGGCATTTCCCTGGAGTTCGTCATGTCCCGCATTCCCACGCCCGCAAGCATCGCAGATGCCCCAGAGGCCTCCCGTCCGATGCTGGAAGCGGTCAAGAAGCAACTGGGCGTCGTCCCGAATCTGTTCCGGCTGATCGCCACCAGCCCGGCTGCGCTTGAAGGCTACCTCGGGATGTCCGGAGCCCTGGCCAAGGGCACTTTGCCCGCGGCTACACGTGAGCGCATCGCGCTGGCGATCGCCGAAGTCAATGCGTGTACCTATTGCCTGTCGGCGCATACCTACCTGGGTAAGCACGTGGCCAAGCTTACCGAGGCCGAAATGGAAGCGAACCGCCGTGGGACGTCCACCGACAACAAGGCCGATGCCGCAGTGGCCTTTGCCGCTCAGGTGGCGCGTGAGCGTGGGCATGTTGGCGCCGATGCCGTGGAGAAGGTGCGGGCGGCGGGTTATTCAGACGCGCAGATTGTCGAAATCGTCCAGCACGTGGCACTGAACACCTGGACGAACTATCTCAACGAAGCGATGGGCACGGAAGTTGATTTTCCCGTCGTTGCGCCGTTTGCCGCGGCCGGTAATTAAGGAGAACCGACAAGGTCTTGGCCTTGGTCATCTGACGAAGCTCGCCTGATCGGCCGGTTGGCTCGGCGGCAGTGTTGCCGAGCCTAACTTCTTCTTGTGCGGATATTTGACATGTCTGTGATTTATCGAGGAGTGGATCGCGCCGCGGAGCGAGCTATGATCGATGGGCATGTCGTTCCATCAGAGCTGGACCTCTGCCGGAGCGTCCAGCTCTGATGGGGACAATCAAGGAACAGGGGAGTGGCTTGGATGGGCAATGACAGCGACCAGCAGTTTTCCAGCGAAATCTCGCCCGTAGGATGGTACGTAGGCTCGTATCAATTGCGCTTTATCGAGCTCAATGAGGCAGGAAACGACGACCTTGAGGCCAGCTTCTTGGTTTGGGAAAATACAGTGATTGTTCGGGCTGAAGATCTGGAAGAGGCATTTCAAAAGGTGGAGGCTGTAGGGCTGCAGCAAACCGAGCCTTACCAGGGTGGCTCGGAAGGCGTGCCCGTCCAATGGATCTTCGAAGGCATTACTAGTCTCTTGCCCATTTACGAAGCACTGGAGGACGGCTCCGAAATCATGTGGGAGAAGCATGACTCGGTCAAGCTGAGCGAGCTCCGAGGTCAATCGGTGTCTCTGGAGAAAATTCGGGAACGCTTTCGAAGCGACAGAGCCGAGCGGGAGCAGTGGGACTGAATGACCGCACCTATATTTCCAATTATCGTTCCGCGATCATACTTTTCCTCTGGCAAATGGCCAGGTAATCACCTATTGCTGAACCATCCAGAGCTGGCGGTTACGTGGGTTGAACTCACGAGTGATGACGCGATGCTTTACGTTAACAAGGATCGTCACAAGGAACTGGAAGCGGAGCATGGCGACTTGCACCATCACTCGATGACCGTCCTGCGTCGGCAATCACAGAATCTGCTCGCCACACATGCGAAAGAAGACGGTGACCGGACTATTCTTCTCTGCATGATGCACGCGGACGGACTGGGATCTTCACGGCTCTTGCTTCTACCCGAATTGCAAGCCCGCTTTCCAGGCGGCTTTGAGCTCGCCATCCCGGACAGAAGTTGTGGCATGGTCATGCCGCTCGGCTTACCAACAGAAGACGTATTGACGTTTTCCACTATGGTGAGTAGTTGCTATGGGAGTGCTACTACGCCCATGCTGGACGGATTCTACCGGCCGAAAGATTTCGAGATCGCTCAGGATTGAGGCGCGACATGGCTAAAGCGCAGAATCTCAAAGGTATGGATGATGATCGATCGCGACGAAGACAGGCAGTGACGGTCGTCTTCCTGTCTTGCGATATCGAAGCGGCGCCTTCTGGCGTCACGCTTGTTTGATACCTTCCCCCTGCGCCACCACCGTCCAATGCGCATTGTCGCTGGATACCTCGACACGGACCGTTGCCTTGGTCGGCGTGCTGTAGTGATAGGTGACACGGTAAGTTTTATTGTCCGACTTACCATAGGCAATCCACGTATTTCCTTCAACGGTCATGCGTGCAATGAAGGGTTCGGCACCGCTTCCATCGGAGTCAAACATTTCATAGTGCCAGTAGCTTTTGTCGCTGTAGTTATATGTGCTGACGGCGTGTGACTTTACTGTTTTGCCGGGGTTGTTCATGGTAAAGCTGCACGCCATGAATGCCTTGTTGGGCGCCCATGTGCACTCTTCCAGCCATGTCCATTTGCCGCCTTTCTGATCGCCCACGGCCAGATCTTCTCCGTGGTACAGCCATGTACCTGCGGTAATGCCAAGTGGTTGAAGTTCTGGAGCAAGGGACGGTGCATCAGCGCACCATGCCGACGATGCCAGGGTCAACGTGGCGAGGGTGGCAAATGTTGACAAGCGGCGCATGGTCATTCTCTCAAAGCTAAATAGGTGGACCGTCTTGAACGGGCGTATTCGATCTGGATTGGATCTTGACGACTCGGTCCCCGCCGGACAACGCTAATCAGACCTCGTTTTCTGCCAATCCGATGCCTGCCACAAGAATCATTGCATTTGTTCTTTTCGACGACGCACTGGCCCTCAATATCGCCGGACCCGCCGAAGTATTTGGTAGCGCCAATCGATTGTCGGATTTAAACGTCCCGCTCTACGCGTTTGTGTATCTGTCCACCGAGGGCGGGCTGGTAAGGACTGGCACTGGCATGCCGATTCACACCGAATCCATCGCAACCGTGGATGTGCATAGGCTCGATACGATTATCGTGGTCGGCGGCGCCACGGTTGCCGTAGCGATGCGCGATACTGCGTTGATCGATTGGATAGCACATGCATCCACCATCGTGCGGCGCACTTGCAGCGTGTGCACGGGTGCTTTTCTCCTGGCTGCTGCGCGTCTACTGGATGGACGCCGCGCCGTCACCCATTGGGCATCCGTGGGTGACCTTCTGGCGCAGTTCCCTGCGGTGGACGTGCAGCTGGATCCCATCTATGTCAACGACGGCAACATCTGGACGTCTGCAGGCATATCGGCGGGGATCGATCTGGCGCTAACCCTGGTGACCGCCGATCATGACCGTCGCCTAAGCCTTGCAGTCGCGAGGGATCTTGTCGTTTTCCTGCATCGCCCAGGAGGGCAGGCGCAGTTCAGCCTGACACTCGCAGCCCAGACGGACACGAATACACGCAGCGTTCAATCCCAGCTCGCCGCCTTGCATACCTGGCTCGTCGAGCATCTGGATGAGGATCTGACTGTTGAACGTCTTGCCGCGCGCGTGAAAATGACGCCGCGCACCTTCGCGCGCAAGTTCGTCGAGGATTATGGCCGCACATCGACCAAGCTGGTCGAGGATCTGCGTCTTGAAACTGCACGCCGGCATCTTGAGGAAAGCCATGCTTCCATCAAGCAGATCGCCAGCCTTTGTGGCTTCGGGGATGAGGAGCGAATGAGAAGAGTGTTCGTGCGGCGCCTGCATGTATCTCCTTCAGGCTATCGGGGACAGTTTGCCATCCGGCTACTTCGAAATTGACGAAACAATGTGCCGGAAATGTGCACTGGTTTCGGGCGACGTGCTGAAATATTCGTACACAATCGGACGATTGCCGACGAGAAGATGCCTCTCGAGAACATGCGTATTTTCTTGCGAATGTTCGAAACATCATGTTCGTTGACAACCGGGGCCATACTCCACGAACTATAAAAAGCCGTCTCGACGGCATAAGGGTATTCGGCAACTTCGCGTCACCTTGATATCCAGATCAGGTCACTCTGTGCATGTCCACCAGCTCAAGTCAGCCAGCAGCGATGTTTAAAGTGGTTGTCAATCAAGACGGACAATATTCGATCTGGCCGGTGGAAAAGGCCGTGCCTCCGGGGTGGACGGATGGAGGCAATCAAGGCTCGAAAGAATCTTGCCTTGAATTCATCAGCGGGCAATGGACCGATATGCGTCCCCTTTCGCTCCGCAGAATGAAATAAAGCAACGGCATCCTGCCCTGGGTAACTGACCAGCCATAAGAGTGCCGGCAGCTTTCTTGTGCGCGCTTATGGCCCGGAATTCGCCCATTTTTCCGGCGAGCCATTTGTCGTTGTGCGTGCGTGGCCCATCCGATCGCGCACCGCTTCCAGGGCTGCTGAACGTAAGCGGCCGTCCCACCGTGGTTCGCCCATCAGTTTGGCGAAGCAGCATCCTAAAGAACACACCACAGGATATGCATGATCATGAATGCCAGTCAGATGCCTTCCCAGGAAAACCCATCGCAATCGATCGGCGGGGAAAGGACAGGGGATATGGCCATCATCGGCATGGCTTGCCGCTTTCCCGGTGCCGGTAATTACGACCAGTACTGGGAGAACCTGTGCAACGGCTTGTCCAGCATTAGTGAGGTTCCGGAGAACCGCTGGGACAAGGATGCTTTTTATTCGACAGACGTTCGGGACAAGAACAAATCAGTCAGCAAGTGGGGCGGATTTGTCGACGGCGTCGAGTTTTTCGATGCTGATTTTTTCGGTGTCTCGGCACGCGAAGCAGAGGTGATGGACCCGCAACAACGGATCATGCTGGAGCAGGCGTGGGCATGCATCGAGGATGCGGGCTACGACCCCAAGGCATTCAGCGGCAGCAACACTGGTGTCTATGTCGGGGTATTTAATTTCGATTACCAGGACCACCTGAGAAAAGCACTCGATACGATCGAAGGGCATGTTTCCACGGGGACGCATACCGCACTTATCCCTAATCGAATCTCGTACTTCCTGAATCTGCATGGCCCGAGCCTGCCGATCGATACTGCATGTTCAAGCTCGTTGGTTGCGCTGCACAAGGCGGCGCATGCGATCCGTCGCGGCGAATGCGACTACGCCCTGGTTGGCGGGGTGAGCGTGCTGTGCAGCCCCACCCATTTCATTTCATTCTCCAAGACCGGCATGCTGTCGCCCGACGGCAGTTGCAAGACCTTTGACGAGCGTGCCAATGGCTACGTGCGCGGTGAAGGCGCGGCGATGATCCTGATCAAGCCGCTTGAAAAAGCCATTCGAGACAAGGACCGGATCGCTGCGGTACTGCGTGGCACGGCGGTGAATCATGGCGGTCATGCGCGTACGGTGACCTATCCAGGATCTACCGCACAATCGAACGTGATCGCCGAGGCCTTGCGTCAGGCGAACGTACCGGTCGGTAGCATCGGCTATGTCGAAGCGCACGGCACCGGCACGCCCAAGGGCGATCCGATCGAAGTGGAAGGCCTGAAGATGGCATTTTCCCGAGTCGCCGCCGATCGCGGGGAAGTATTGAACGAGCAGTCCTGCGGTATCGGCAGCGTCAAGACCAATATTGGTCACCTGGAATCGGTCGCCGGCCTGGCCGGCTTGATCAAGACGATTCTGTGCATGAAGCACCGCGCCTTTCCGCCGCTGGTGCACTACCAGAAGCTCAATCCACGTATCGCGCTCGATGGCAGTCCGTTCTTCATTGTAGATACGGCGCGGTCTTGGCCGGCCCCGGCCGACGATGGCGGGAAGGCTATTCCTCGCCGCGCCGGCATCAGCTCTTTTGGCTTTGGCGGCGTGAACTCCCATGTCGTGATCGAGGAGTATGTCGAGCCGCAAGGCGATACATCGACCGAGCACCATGGCACAACGGCTGGATCCTCATCCAATCCACCTGCGCTCATCGTTCTATCGGCCAAGAGCGAGCCGGCATTACGCCAGCGCGCGCGGCAACTGCTTGCTGCCCTGGCATCACCCGACTTCAGCCACGCCGGTTTGGCGGACCTGGCTTACACGCTGCAAGTAGGGCGGCAGGCCATGGCGGCGCGCCTCGCGCTGGTGGTCGACTCATTCGAAGCACTACAGACTCGGCTGGAGAACTGGCTGGCGCAATCGCTCCCGTCTGATGAGGTCTTTCACAATCAGATTTCACCCGAAGTCATGGCGGGCGCTGGAGAAGCGGTTGAGCGCGACGATTCGCAGACCGCGCTGTTGGCCAGCGGGAACCTTGAAGCTGTGGCGGGTAAGTGGATCGAAGGACACCCGTTTGATTGGACGGTTTTGCATGAAGCCGGCAAACGCCGACGCCTCGCCCTCCCGACTTATCCATTCGCCAAGGAAAAACATTGGATCGAGGCGAAGCCATCGATGACGTCGGCGTCATCGATGGAGTTCATCCATCCACTGGTACATCGCAATACATCGAATTCCGCCGGGCTTCGTTTCAGTAGCATCTTTACCGGGCAGGAATTCTTTCTTGCCGACCATGTCGTGCAGGGTGAGCGCACGCTGCCGGGCGCAGCGCAACTGGAAATGGTCCGTTGCGTCGCAAGCCATGCGATTGCCCACGGCAGTCCACACCGCTTGAAGGACGTCGTATGGCTACGGCCTGTCGTGGTCGGGCCTGAACCAAAAGATTTGCACATTGCGCTGTTTCCGGAAGGAAGCGGCAAGTTCAGTTTTGAAATTTACGACGGTGCCGAAGGCGACGAGGGGGTGGTGTACAGCCAGGGCTCGGTGCTTGCGGACGCGGAGTCGCGCGAAGCGCTGCTGCACGACCTGGCGGCGATGCGCCTGCAGTGCACGCCATCGCCGATCAGTGCAGAGGCATGTTATGCCGCGTTCGACCGGATGGGCTTGAGTTATGGGCCAGGTCATCGCGGCCTGGGCGAGCTGTTCGTTGGGTCGGGGCTGGCCCTGGCACGCATCACGCTGCCCGATACGCTCAAAGCATCGCAGGAGAGCTATGTCCTTCATCCCAGTTTGGTCGATGCCGCGCTGCAGGCGGCGATTGCTTTTCAAGCCGACAGTGCTGGCGGATTGGACAACGCACTGACGCTGCCCTTCGCGCTGGGATCGCTTCAGGTATTGGCTCCGCTCCAGAACCAAATGTGGGCGGTGATCCGCCGTAGCGCCGGCCATAGGGCGGGTGATGCGCTGCTGAAATTCGATATCGATCTGTGCAACGACGATGGACTGGTCTGCGCACGCCTGGGCGAGTTCTGTGCGCGTGCAACGACACACGCCGGCTCAGACGAGCCGCCACGGACGGCGCTAATGCGCCTGGATTGGACAGCACAACCGGTTGTCAACGCCGGTGCGTCGCGCTATTCGAAACATCTGGTGTTGCTGTGTGGCGATGCGGAAAACCTTCGCCTGGCCTCGCCTCGGCTTCGGTCCGGATTGCCTGACGCGGCGTGCTTTGAAATCGAAGTGTACGATCCGCTGGCGACATGCTATGAATCGGCGGCCGCGACACTGCTGGAACTCATCCAGTCATTGAGCGGTCATCCAGGCCAGCACCTGGTCCAGTTGGTCGTGCCGAGCCCGGGCATCGCCCAGGCCATGGCCGGACTGGGCGGCATGCTGCGCACGGCACAGCTGGAAAATCCGCGCATCGTCGGCCAGGTCATCAGCGTTGAGCCCGGGCAGGATGTGGCGCAAGCGCTGGCGGAAAACCGCGATAGCCTTGCGACGCAAATCCGTTACGTCGCGGGTGTGCGCCAAGTTGGCGGCTGGGTCGAGCAGCCGCCTTTGCCCGACGCCATATGGCCGTGGAAAGCACAGGGCGTATATCTGATCACCGGCGGCGCTGGCGGTCTCGGCCTGATCATCGCCCGGGACATCGCCCGCCAGGCCAGGGGCGCAAGGCTGGTCCTGACCGGGCGCTCGCCGCTGACAGCTACGATACAGGCCAAGCTGGTTGAACTCGAGGCGCTGGGCGCAACGGCGCAGTACCGCCAACTCGATGTGGGTAATCGCGATGCCGTCATGCAATGCGTGCAAGGCATGGCCGAAACCTTCGGTAGCCTGCACGGCATCGTTCACAGTGCAGGCGTCTTGCGTGACAGCTTCATCATCAAGAAAACCCACGGAGAATTACGCGAGGTGCTGCATGCCAAGGTGGCAGGCACGCTCCATCTCGACGAAGCCAGCCAGGACCTTGCGCTCGATTGCTTCATATGTTTCTCGTCGACCTCGGGCGCACTTGGCAATGTCGGTCAGGCCGACTACGCGGCGGCGAATGCCTTCATGGACGCGTTTGCTCATCACCGCGCGGAACAGGTGGTGCAGGGGCAGCGTCATGGGCGTACGCTGTCGATAAATTGGCCGCTATGGGAAGAGGGCGGCATGCAGGTTGATGCTGTCACGCGCCAGAGCATGACCGAGCAGACCGGGCTGATTCCCCTGCGCAGTGCTAGTGGCTGCGTGGCTTTGTCGCAGGCTCTGTTGAGCGGCCTGCCGCAGGTGCTGGTCGCTGAAGGCGCTATACGACGTTTCAAGTCCAGCTTGTCCCCGCTCGCCAAACCGGCCACCGTGACGCTCAAGACCGAAGATGCGGCAGCGAATGCGCCATCGGACGAGCTGCAGGAAAAAGCCATCCGCTATTTCGTTCGGCTGTTGTCGAGCACGCTAAATCGACCTGCCCACAGCATCGATGCGCGGGTGCAGATGGAGGCCTACGGTATCGACTCCATCCTGGTGATGGAGTTGACCCGTGCCCTGGAACAAGTCTTCGGCCCGCTTTCCAAGACCCTGCTGTTCGAGTACCAGACGATAGCCGCGCTGGCTGTCCACTTTCTGCAAAATCACCGCGTCCGCCTGAGTGAAGTGCTGGGTGAATCGCTGCACGAAGCGCCGGTAGCAGCCTCGCCACGCGAGGAAGCAGCGCCGGTTACCGCCGCCATGACAAGCCGTCGCCCTCGCTTTGGCATGCAGCAGGAAAGTTTCCAGGGCGCCAATCCAATCGCAGCTTCGAGGGACGTCGGCGATATCGCCATTATCGGCGTGGCCGGACGCTATCCCCAGGCCGGCAATCTCGAGCAGTTCTGGGCGAATCTAAGCCAGGGCAAGGACAGCATCACCGAAATTCCCTCCGAACGCTGGGACTACAAGCTTTACTACGACGAAGACCGCAACAAACCCGGCAAGACCTATGGAAAATGGGGAGGATTCATCGACGGCATCGACCTGTTCGACCCATTGTTCTTCAACATCTCGCCGCGGGAAGCCGAGCGGATGGACCCACAGGAACGGCTGTTCCTGGAATGCGTGCACGCTACGCTGGAAGACGCCGGCTACACCCGGGAGAGCGTCACTCAACACGCAAGTCCCGGGCAGGAGGGCAGTGTCGGTGTCTTTGTCGGCGTGATGTACGAGGAGTACCAACTGTACGGCGCGCAAGAGCAGGCAAGGGGAAACAACCTTGCCATGCTCAATAGTGCTGCTTCGGTCGCGAACCGCATTTCGTACTTCTGCAACTTCAACGGCCCGAGCCTGGCATTGGACACCATGTGCTCGTCGTCGCTGACGGCGATCCACCTGGCCTGCCAAAGCCTGCAGCGCGGTGGTTGCGCGGTGGCAATTGCCGGTGGCGTGAACGTGTCTGTGCATCCGAACAAGTACCTGATGCTGGCACAAGGCAAGTTCATTTCCGGCAAGGGTCGCTGCGAGAGTTTTGGTGAAGGCGGCGAAGGCTACGTGCCGGGCGAAGGCGTCGGCGCCGTGCTGCTCAAGCCGCTGGCCCAGGCGAAAGCCGATGGCGACCATATCTACGGCGTGATCAAGGCCACCGCGATCAATCACGGCGGCAAGACCAATGGTTTCACGGTCCCCAATCCCAATGCACAGGCGAAGGTGATTGAACGAGCGTTGCGTGAGGGTGGGATCGATGCGCGCGCGGTGAGCTATATCGAAGCGCACGGCACCGGCACCAGCCTGGGCGACCCCATCGAGATCGCCGGGCTGTCCAAGGCGTTCCGTAGCTGGACGCAGGACACGCAGTTCTGCGCTATCGGCTCGGCCAAGTCGAACATCGGCCATTGCGAGAGCGCGGCCGGCATTGCCGGGGTAACCAAGGTGCTGCTGCAGTTGAAGCACCGGCAACTGGCGCCCAGCCTGCATTCGAGCGTCCTGAACCCAAATATCGACTTTGGCGGCACGCCGTTCGTGGTGCAACAGGAGCTCGCCCCCTGGCCGAAGCAGGGAGGGCCGCGGATCGCCGGCATCTCCTCCTTCGGGGCAGGTGGAGCGAACGCGCACGTGGTGATCGAGGAATACGAGGTGCCGCCCCAAACCGTTGTTTCCAACGAAGGCCCTGCGCTGGTGGTGCTGTCGGCTCGCAGCGAGGAGCAGTTGTTGGAGCAGGTGAAGCAGCTGGCTGCGTTCCTTGAGCTGCAAAAGGAAGACGCGACGCTACGGCTGGACAACCTGGCCTATACGTTGCAGGTAGGTCGCGAGGCCATGGACGAACGCCTGGGGATAGTGGCGAACACACTGAGTGAGCTGCAGGCGAAGCTGGCGGCGCACCTGGATGGTGAAACGGGGCTGGAGGAGCTGTATCGCGGCCAGGCGAAGCGGACCAAAGATGCGCTCACTGCCTTGGCTGGCGACGATGGGATCGACACTTTGCTGGCCAGCTGGATCGCCCAGGGCAAGCACGGAAAGTTGCTGGATCTATGGGTGAAGGGTCTATCGATTTCGTGGGACAAGCTATACGGCGAAGCGAGGCCGCGCCGGATCAGCCTGCCAACGTATCCGTTCGCGCGCGAACGGTACTGGATCGACACCACCGCGTCGAAGGGGAAGGAAAGTGCGACCACGGGTGTGGTGCTGCATCCGCTCGTGCATCGCAATACCTCAAGTTTTTCGACGCAACGTTTCAGTTCGCACTTCAACGGCGAGGAATTCTTCCTGGCCGATCACGTCGTACGGGGATCTCGAATCCTGCCGGGCGTGGCACAGTTGGAGATGGTGCGCCGGGCAGTGAGCGAGGCCATCGACGAGAATAGCTCTCTGCAGTTGCAGGACGTCGCTTGGATGCGCCCCGTGGTCGTGGGTACGGATGGGATCGATCTGCATGTCGCGCTGGAGCTTCAAGACGATGGCAGCATCGGCTTCGAGCTCTATGGCGATATCGAAGATGGCGATATCGTGCGTTATAGCCATGGCTCGGCGACCGCGGTCGCCAATGCTTCGTCCCCCTTGGGGCCAGCCCATGATCTGGCTACGTTGCGCGCGCAAAGCACCTCTTCCCTGAGCGCGGCACAGTGCTATGCCGAACTCGAGCAATCTGGCCTGCAGTATGGTCCAAGCTTCCAGGGCTTGGGCGAATTGTTCATAGGCTCGCAACAGGTGTTGGCGCAAATCGCGTTACCCGCGGCCGTGCAGGCAACGTGGGAGGACTACGTCCTGCACCCCAGCCTGCTGGATGCGGCGCTCCAGGCCTCCATCGGATGGACGCCGGCAACCGATGGCGCAAATACACCCTCTTTGTGGTTGCCTGTCGCCCTGGGCTCGCTGGAGATGATGGCGCCCTGCGTTACTTCGATGTGGGCGGTCGTTCGACGCAGCGCCGGCTCCGCCTTGGGCGATGCGTCGAAGATGTTCGACATCGACCTTTGCGATGAGTCTGGTTCGGTATGCATTCGCATCAACCGGCTTGAATTGCGGTTGGCGAAGGCCATCGCCGAGCCGGGCCAGGCTGTGCAGACCTTGTTGATGATCCCGTCATGGGAAGCGCGGCCTGTCACCCATCATCCAGCCGTGAGCCCTGCGTTCGCGCATCACCGGGTACTGCTGTGCGGTGTGAATGATGCCGATGGAGCTCGCCTGCAAAGGCATATGCCGGGCGCGGTTCGTCTCGCTGCCACTATCGGCGGCGATCTGTCGCTGGGCTATGAAGCTGCGGCCGTGGCGCTGCTGGAACAGCTCAAGGAGTTGAGCGGCCAGCCCGGGCAGCATTTGATCCAGGTGGTAGCGCCATGCGACGGCGAAGGCTCTCTGCTGGCCGGACTGGGCGGAATGTTGCGCACGGTGCAACTGGAGAACCCGCGGCTGGCCGGCCAGATCATCCAGGTCCAGACAGGTCAGGATATCGCGCAGGCGCTGGCCGAGAACCAGGGCAGCCTTGCTACGCATATACGGTATGCAGGCGGGGCGCGCCATGTCGCAAGTTGGGTCGAGTACACCGATGCGATCCAGGCGCACTCACCGTGGAAATCACGGGGCGTTTACCTGATCACCGGCGGCGCCGGCGGCTTGGGTCTGATCTTCGCACGCGAGATCGCGCGGCAGGCGAAAGGCGCCACGCTGATCCTTACCGGTCGCTCGTCGCTGGATGAACGCATCCAGGCCCACGTACGCGAGCTGGAAGCCCAGGGCGCGGTGGTGCGCTATGAAGCGGTCGATGTCGCCGACAAAGCGGCCGTGACGCAGTTGGTACGCAGCATTCCAGAAGACCACGAAAGCCTCGACGGAATCATCCACAGTGCAGGCGTGGTGCGTGACAGCTTCCTGATCAAGAAGACGCGTGGGCAGTTGCGTGAGGTTTTCAGCGCGAAGGTGGCGGGCACGTTGAACCTGGACGAGGCTAGCGCGGATATGGAGCTGGACTGCTTCATCGTCTTCTCATCGATTACCGGCGCGATCGGAAACGTGGGTCAGGCCGATTACGCAGCAGCCAACGCCTTCATGGATGCGTTTGCGAAGTATCGCAGCGACTTGGCAACCCTGGGCCAACGCCGCGGCCGCACGCTGTCGGTCAATTGGCCGCTGTGGGCTGAGGGCGGCATGCAGGTCGACGATGCAACACGGCAGCACCTGTTGCGGGAAATCGGCATGACGCCACTGCGTACCGCTGAGGGCTGCACGGCATTGGCTCGCGCTTTGTCGAGCGGCGCCCCGCAGGTCCTGGTCGTCGAAGGTTTACCGCACCGGCTGAAGGCCACCCTGTCGACGAAGGATGCTCCGGCAGAAGCGCTCGCTCCGCCCGAGGCGGACAGCGCAGGACTTGCGGCTGAAGACCTGGATGAAAAGACCATACGCCATTTGGTACGCACGTTGTCGTCGACGCTCAAATTGCCGGCGCACAAGGTCGATTCCAGCGCACCGCTGGAGGCGTACGGTATTGATTCGGTCATGGTGATGGATCTGACCGCCAAGCTGGAAAAGGACTTTGGTCCGTTACCGAAGACGCTGTTCTTCGAATACCAGTCCATAGCGGCGCTGTCCGGCTATTTCCTGAAGCAGCATCGCAGCAAGCTGGTCGAGTTGTTCGGCGAGAAAGCAGCCGTTGCCGCTTCAGCTGCCGTAGCAAAACCCCTCCAGGGTGTGCGTGCCGCATCGATCCTCGGTAACCGCTCACGTTTTAAGTCGCGTCGTGTGCCAGCAGAGAACGAAGCGGTTGCAATCATAGGTCTGTCCGGACGCTATCCGCAGGCCGGCGATATGGAGGCATTCTGGGCCAACTTGAGCTGCGGCAGGGACAGCATCACGGAGATCCCGCTGGAGCGCTGGGACTGGCAACGTTACTACGACGAAGATCGTAGCAAGATTGGCACGACGTATAGCAAGTGGGGCGGGTTTCTGGACGATGTGGACAAGTTCGACCCCCTGTTCTTCAACATCTCTCCGCGGGAAGCGGAACTGATGGACCCGCAGGAGCGACTGTTCCTGGAGTGTGTGCACGGGGCGCTGGAAGACGCCGGGTATACGCGCGACAGCGTGGCGAAGACAGGAGCGGTCAGCCAGGATCGCAGTGTAGGTGTGTTCGTTGGCGTGATGTACGAGGAATATCAACTCTACGGAGCGCAGGCGCAGGCCCGCGGCCAGAACGTGTCGGTGTCCAACAGCGCCGCTTCGATCGCCAATCGCATTTCATATTTCTGCAATTTCAACGGACCCAGCCTGGCGCTGGACACGATGTGCTCGTCGTCGCTGACGGCGATCCACCTGGCATGCCAGAGCCTGCAACGCGGTAGCTGCGCCGTGGCGATCGCCGGCGGGGTAAACGTTTCGATCCACCCCAATAAATACCTGATGCTGGCCCAGGGCAAGTTCATCTCCGGCAAGGGACGCTGCGAGAGTTTCGGCCAGGGCGGTGAAGGCTATGTCCCGGGCGAGGGTGTCGGCGCGGTATTGCTCAAGCCGCTGACGCAGGCCATCGCCGATGGCGACCACATCTACGGAATCATCAAGGCCACCGCGATCAATCACGGCGGCAAGACCAACGGCTATACCGTGCCCAATCCGAATGCGCAGGCGCAGGTGATCGAGCAGGCGCTGCGCGAAGGCGGGGTGGATGCGCGCCAGATAAGCTACATCGAGGCGCACGGTACCGGGACCAGCCTGGGCGATCCGATCGAGATCGCCGGGCTAAGCAAGGCGTTCGGTCAATGGACGCAGGACACGCAGTATTGCGCCATCGGATCGGCCAAATCGAACATCGGGCACTGCGAGAGCGCGGCGGGAATCGCTGGCGTAACCAAGGTGCTTCTACAGATGAAGCATCGGCAGCTCGTGCCTAGCCTGCACTCGAGCGTACTGAACCCGAACATCGACTTTGCCGGCACCCCTTTCGTGGTGCAGCAAGCGCTCTCGCCGTGGGAGCGGCCCACGCTGGAGAAGGACGGGGTGACGCGGACGTATCCGCGCATGGCTGGCGTCTCCTCGTTCGGTGCAGGCGGGGCGAACGCGCATGTGGTGATCGAGGAATACGAAGCGCCGCCGCATGCGGATGTTCCGCATGAAGGGCCGGCGCTGGTGGTGCTGTCGGCGCGTAGCGAGGTGCAATTGCAGTTGCAGGTGGCGCGGTTGGCGGCGTTCCTCGAGGTTCGGCGGGAAGACGCCACGCTGCGATTGGACGAACTGGCGTACACGTTGCAGGTTGGTCGTGAGGCCCTGGACGAGCGGTTCGCGCTGGTAGCGGGCTCGATGGAGGAATTACGCGAGAAGTTGAGTTTGTATACCGCGGGCGAAGCGGCGATCGAGGACCTGTACCGCGGACAGGTAAAGCGGGCAAAAGAAGTACTCAGTGCACTGGTTGGGGATGAGGACATCGCCGGTGCCGTCGAAACCTGGATCGCGAAAGGTAAGTTCGGCAAGCTGCTTGAGCTGTGGGTGAGGGGGTTGTCGGTCGAGTGGACGAAGCTGTACGGCGAGGTGAAGCCGCGTCGTATCAGCCTGCCGACGTACCCCTTTGCGCGCGAACGCTACTGGATACAAACCGGCGGTGATGGCGCGGTGACCACGACGGGCAACGGAGCGGTGCTACATCCGCTGTTGCATCGGAATACATCGGACGTCACGGGACTGCGCTTTAGTACCCACCTGTCGGGTGAAGAATTCTTTTTGGCCGACCACGTGGTGCAGGGCGCGAGAATCCTGCCTGGAGCAGCGCAATTGGAGATGGCGCGTTGCGCTGCGCGCGAAGCACTGGGCGAAGACGAAGGCCTGCAGTTGCGGGACATCGCCTGGATACGGCCCGTGGTCGTTGGCACCGGCGGCCTTGACCTGCATATCGCTCTCTATCCTGAAGAGACCGGTGAGCTGCCTTTCGAAGTTTATGGCGAAGGCGAAGAGGGCGAGTCCGTTCTTTATAGCCGGGGCGCGATCGCCCTTGTCGAACCGATGGCATCGGTAAAGAACGATCTGTCGGTTCTTCATGAACAATGCAATCTTTTTCAACTAGATACATCACAATGCTATGCGATATTCGAGAAGATGGGCCTGCACTACGGCCCGTCCTTCCAGGGCCTGGGTGATGTGTTCGTCGGGCATGGGCAGGTTCTCGCACGCATCACGTTGCCCGCCCAGGCCCCGAACAAGGGGTACGGACTTCATCCCAGCCTGCTCGATGCGGCGCTGCAAGCCACGTTGGGCCTGCAAGTGGGTGTGGTCTCCGAAATGGCTGGCGTGACACTGATGCTGCCTTTCGCACTGGGCGCACTGGAGGTGCTACGTCCATGCCCGTCGTCGATGTGGGCGGTGGTGCGTCATAGCCCCGATAGCAAGGCCGGCGCCGTGGTGCAGCAGCTCGATGTGGATCTATGCGACGAACATGGTGTCGTGTGCGTGCGTTTCAGGCGATTCAGCCTGCGGCCGATGACGAACGTCGCGGTTCCCGCCTTGCCAAGGCCGGCAGTCCCGCCGGTCAAGGTGGAGGCATCGATCCGGACGCTTTTGTTCCAGCCGACATGGCATTCGCGCCCGGCGGTAGAAACCGCCGACCCCGGCTATGCACGGCAGGTTGTGCTGCTCGGCGTGGAAGCCGCCGACGTGGAGCGTCATTTGCCGGGCGTGGCCTGTATCCGGCTGACGGCTGATGAAGCCGATCCTTCCAAAAGCTTCGATGCGGCAGCCAGTATCTTGCTGGAACAGCTCCAGACAATGAATCGCCAGCCCGGGAAGCACCTGCTTCAGGTCGTTATTCCCGATCACGGTACGCACCGGACCCTGCAGGGCCTGGGTGGCATGTTGCGCACCGCACAGCTCGAAAACCCGCGTCTTGTCGGTCAACTCATCTGCGTCGAGCCGGGCCAGGATATCGCCAAGGCACTGCTGGAAAGCCGCGCTGACGATGCGCACCATGTGCGCTATATCCATGGCGAACGCCAAGTTGCAGGCTGGGCCGAGTACATCGGCCGGGCTCAAGCGCGCTCGCCATGGAAGTCGCGAGGCGTTTACCTGATCACCGGTGGCGCGGGTGGATTGGGGTTGATCTTCGCACGCGAGATTGCGACCCAGGTACGGAACCCGGTGCTGATCCTGACCGGTCGTTCTCAGCTGAACAAGGATATCCAGGCGCACATCCGCCAGCTTGAGATGTTGGGCGCCGTGGTGCGCTACCACGCCGTTGACGTTGCCGATGCCGCCGCCTTGACGGACCTGGTGCACGGCATTCCTGAAGAATTCGAAAGCTTCGATGGCATCATCCACAGCGCTGGCGTGATCCGTGACGGCTTCATCGCCGGGAAAACGCAGCAGCAGCTACGCGAAGTGCTAAGCGCCAAGGTGACCGGCACGCGCAATCTGGACCAGGCCAGCCGGGACATGCCGCTGGACTGCTTTATCTGCTTCTCGTCCATGGCCGGGGCCATGGGCAATGCGGGGCAGGCCGACTATGCCGCGGCGAATGCCTTCATGGATGCCTTCGCGCATGAACGCGGCGACCTGGTCGCCCAGGACCTCCGCCACGGGCGCACATTGTCGGTGAACTGGCCGCTGTGGGACGAGGGCGGCATGCAGGTGGATGCGGCCACGCGCGCCATGCTGATCCAGCAACTGGGCATGCACGCCCTGAGCAGCGATGGGGGTGTGCAGGCATTGCATCAGGCGATGGCGAGCGGCTCAAGCCAGGTGCTGGTGATGGCGGGTGACGCAACCCGCATCCGGGAAGTGTTGCTGGGAAAGTCGAAGGAAGCTGTAGCGGCACAGCCAACGGCGGCGATCAAGCGCCACGATTCGACAGCAAGCCAGGGCACCCACGCGCCCTCCGAGCCAATTAAACGCGCGCTGGTGGAGAAAGCGGCAGCGCTGATCAAGGTCAAGCCGGAAGACATCGACGACCAGACATCGTTGAGCGAGTACGGCTTCGATTCAATCACGTTTACCGAGCTGGCCAACGTCCTGAACCAGCAGTATCGGCTCGAACTCAAGCCAACGATCTTCTTTGAATATCCGACCCTGGCGGAGCTGGCCGGCTATCTGGTGCGCGAGCATCAGGGGACGCTGTTTCCATCATTGGGCGACACGAACCGCACGGTACACGCTGCAGTCCCCGGGGCTGTGATGTCCACGCCAGAGCCGGTGCCATTGTCCGTGCCGGTGCTGAAGCGCCGGGTTACGCGCGGATGGAGGCGGTCAAGTGCGGCGGCAGCGAGCGCGCCCGCCATCGCGCCACGGTTCGACGTGGCGATCATCGGTCTTTCCGGCCGCTATCCGGGAGCGGCCGACGTCAACCGGTTCTGGGACAACCTGGTCGCAGCGCGCAATAGCATCGTGGAGGTGCCGCCGGAGCGCTGGGACAACAACAGGTTCTACGACGCGAAGAAGCAACAGCCAGGTAGGACCTATAGCAAATGGGCGGGGCTGCTGGATGATGCCGATTGCTTCGACCGGCTGTTCTTCAACATTACGCCGCGCGAAGCACAGCTGATCAGCCCGCAGGAGCGGCTGTTCATGCAGGAGGTTTATGCAAGCATCGAGGATGCCGGCTATACGCCGGACAGCCTGTGCCAAACCCGTAAGATCGGAGCGTTTGTCGGTGTATTGAATGAGAGCTACGCGACCGGCGTGCGCTTTTGGTCGATCGCCAATCGCATTTCTTACCTGCTTAACTTCCAGGGCCCAAGCATGGCGGTCGATACCGCCTGTTCGTCCTCGTTGACCGCGGTGCATCTGGCGATCGAAAGCCTGCGAAGTGGCGACAGCGAAGTGGCAATCGCTGGCGGGGTGAACCTGCTCGTCACGCCGGATCACATGATTGGCCTGTCGGCGCTGGATATGCTTTCGGGCGGTGACCAGTGCAAGCCCTTCGCAGCCGATTGCGACGGGTTCGTGGATAGCGAGGCGGTGGGTGCCCTGGTGCTCAAGCCGCTGCACCGCGCGGTTGCCGATGGTGACCATATCTATGGCGTGATCAAGGGCAGCGCCATCAATTCGGGCGGCAAATCGCATAGTTATATGACGCCCAACCCGAACATGCAGGCGAAGC
Source organism: Pinirhizobacter soli (assembly GCF_015905305.1). Classification (GTDB taxonomy): domain Bacteria; phylum Pseudomonadota; class Gammaproteobacteria; order Xanthomonadales; family Rhodanobacteraceae; genus Pinirhizobacter; species Pinirhizobacter soli. The sequence continues at coordinate 251,529 of NZ_JADZLQ010000001.1, read as the reverse complement.
TGGTGAGCGATGCGCTGCAACGTGCCGGTGTCGAGGCGCGCGCCGTCAGCTATGTCGAGGCGCAAGGCACCGGCAGCCACATGGGCGATCCGATCGAGATTGCCGGACTATCGAAGGCGTTCCGGAACGGGACACAGGATAAGCAGTTCTGTGCCATCGGATCGGTGAAGTCGAACGTTGGCCACAGCGAAAGCGCTAGCGGCTTCGTGGCGATCAGCAAGGTATTGATGCAGATGAAGCACCAGACCCTGGTGCCAAGCCTGCATGCAGAGACCCTCAATCCGAACATCAATTTCGCCGACAGTCCCTTTGTCGTGCAGCGGACCCTGGCAGATTGGCCGCGTCCGATGTTGGATATCGATGGCCACAGGCGTGAGTTTCCAAGGGTCGCGGGCATTTCATCATTTGGTGCGGGCGGAGCGAATGCCCACCTGGTTATCGAGGAATATCTCGTACTGCCCGACAAGGGTCAGGCGCCGAAGCAGGAAAATGATGGCCCGGCCATGGTCGTACTGTCGGCTCACGATCCAGAGCGTCTGCAAGAGCAAGTGCAGCGGCTGCTGGTTGCCGTGGCGCCGGCGCCTGCCGCTGACCTCTCGCTCGCCAATGTGGCCTATACCTTGCAGATCGGCCGTGAAGCGATGGAAGAGCGGCTGGCATTCCTGGTGGATTCGTTCGACGACCTGCGGCTGAAGTTGACGGCCTACGCCGCCGGCAAAGTCCACGGTGATGGCGTCTATCGCGGCCACGCCAAACGCCATGCCATGTCGATACTTTCAGGCGACGAGGTCATGGATCAGGCGGTTCAGGCATGGGTCGCCAGAGGCATGTTCGGCAAGTTGCTGGAACTTTGGGTCAAGGGTTTCACTTTTGACTGGAACGTTTTGTACGAAGCCAGTAGCGGCCGCCCCAGCCGTGTGAGCTTGCCGACCTATCCGTTCGCGCGGGAACGCTATTGGACTGATGTCCCCTATCCGGATATGGCGGAGGTGCCTACAGACGCGCGCCAACTGCGGACACCGCCTGCTGTTGAGCCCTCGATCAAGCAAGACCCGGCGCCGGAACTTGGCCACGAGCAGGCGATGATCAGGATCTGGCAGGAATTGTTCGGACGCCCGTCGATTGAGGTAGACGACCACTTCTTTGAACTGGGTGGTGATTCGCTGCTGGCGACGCAGCTGGTATCGAGGGTTCACGGCACGTTCGGCATCGAAATGCCGGTGAGTGCGATTTTCGAAACGCCGATTCTGACGGCGCTTGTCCAGCGGATAGAGGAGCTCGATGCAGCCACAGCGGAAACGGAATCGCTGGAGGCTTCATCTGGGATACGGCCCATCCTGCGGAATACGCCGTTATCCTTGTCGTTCGCCCAGCAGCGCCTGTGGTTCCTCGACCAATACGAAGCGCGGCGCGAGATATACAACATTCCGGCCACCGTTCACCTGGTCGGCCGCCTTGATGTGGACGTGCTGTCCTACACGCTCAACGAGATCGTGCGTCGCCATGAGGCGCTTCGCACTTCGTTTGCCATCGCGGGCGACGAGCCGGTACAGCGCGTTGAGCCAGCGCTTCCATTGGCACTGGAAACCGTCGATCTAAGCGATCTGTCGCCTGCGGAACGTGAAGTACAGGCGCATCTTCGTGTGCAAAAGGAGGTCACTACGCCATTTGACCTGGTGGCCGGCCCCTTGATTCGCTTCAGCCTGATGCGGTTGGCGGAGGAAGACCACACGTTGCTTCTGACGATGCACCACATCGTGTCGGATGGTTGGTCGATGGGTGTGGTGGCGCGGGAAATGGTGGCCCTGTACGGGGCCTTCATCGAAGGCCGGCCATCGCCACTGCCAGAGCTTCCGATCCAGTACGCGGACTTCGCGCACTGGCAGCGGGAGTGGCTGAAGGGCGAGGTGCTGGAGCGACAGCTGGGCTACTGGAAACGACAGCTGGCCCAGAGCCCCAACCTGCTGGCCTTGCCCACGGACCGGCCGCGGCCTGCGCAGTCGAGCCATGTGGGTGCGACGCTGCCCTTCACGGTGCCGGCGGCGCTCGTGTCGAACCTGCAGGCGCTCGGTCGGGGGACGAACAGCACGCTGTTCATGACCCTGTGCGCGGCCTTCAACGTGCTGCTTGCCCGCTATTCGGGGCAAAGCGATATCTGCATCGGCACGCCGATCGCCAATCGCAACCGCGCCGACATCGAGGACCTGATCGGCTTCTTCGTCAACACCCTGGTGCTGCGCACCCAGGTGGACCTGAAGCTGGACTTCGCCGGCCTGTTGCAGCAGGTACGGCAGCACACGCTCGATGCCTATGCGCATCAGGACGTGCCCTTCGAGCAACTGGTCGAAGCATTGCAGCCGGAACGGCACACCAGCTACACGCCGCTGTTCCAGGTGATGCTGGTGTTGCAGAACATGCCGATGGGCGAGATGGCCCTGCCAGAGCTGTCGATGAGCTTGCTGGAAAGCAAGGGCGCCACCGCCAAGTTCGACCTCACGCTGACTTTGACCGAGGGCAGGGAGGGTCTGCAGGGTTGTTTCGAGTACAGCACGGAGCTGTTCGACGCGCGCACCATTGAACGCATGGCCGCCCACTTCAGCCGGCTGCTGCAGGCGATCGTAGCCGAGCCTGGGCGCCCGGTGGGCGAACTGGCGATGCTGGACGAGGCCGAACGCCACCAGCTGCTGTATGGGTTCAATGACACCGCCGCGGTCTATCCAGATCTTGCGCCTGGTACGCAGACGCTGCACGAAGTGTTCGAAGCGCAAGCGGCACGGACGCCCGACCACGTCGCCGTGGTGTACGAGGGTATGTCGTTGAGTTATGCCGAACTCAATGCCCAGGCCAACCGCCTGGCGCGCCACTTGCGCAAGCTGGGCGTCGGTCCTGACGTCCTGGTGGGGCTGTGCGTGGAGCGCTCGCTGGCGATGATCGTAGGCCTGCTGGGCGTGTTGAAGGCAGGCGGTGCCTATGTGCCGCTCGACCCGACGTACCCGGCAGAGCGCTTGAGCTACGCATTGACCGACAGCGCACCGGTGGCAGTGATTGTCGACGGCAAGGAAAACTTGCAGCAGGCCGTGCAGGACATCCTGCAAGCGTCGACAGCGCCGGTATTGGATCTGCGCAACGACGCTGACGCATGGAAGCATGCGGATCCGGGCAACCTTGATATCGCGTCCATCGGGCTGCAGTCGCATCACCTGGCCTACATCATCTACACCTCGGGTTCGACCGGCAAACCCAAGGGCGTCATGGTGGCGCATGGCAACGTGTTGCGGCTGATGGCTGCTACGGACCATTGGTACGGCTTCGGCAGCGATGACGTCTGGACCTTGTTCCATTCCTATGCTTTCGATTTCTCGGTCTGGGAAATTTGGGGCGCGCTGGCCTATGGAGGAAAGCTGGTTGTTGTTCCGCAGGAAGTAACGCGTTCGCCATCGGACTTCCATGAGTTGATCTGCGCGCAGGGTGTGACGGTGCTCAACCAGACCCCCAGCGCATTCCGCCAACTGATTGCCGCACAAGGCGACAGTGCCCAGGCACATCGCCTGCGTTATGTCATCTTCGGCGGCGAAGCGCTTGAGCTGAGCGCGCTCAAGCCCTGGTACGAGCGGCCGGGCAACGCCGCGGCGCGCCTGGTCAATATGTACGGGATCACCGAAACGACGGTACACGTGACCTATCTGGCGCTCGATCCGGCGGACGCCCACCGCGTCGGCCCCAGTCCGATCGGCCGCCAGATTCCCGATCTGCAGATATATGTGCTGGATGCCCACCGCGAGCCGGCGCCGATCGGCGTGGCCGGCGAACTGTATGTGGGTGGCGCAGGGGTCGCGCGCGGTTACCTCAATCGACCGGAACTGACCGCCGAACGCTTCATGGCCAATCCGTTCCTCCACGATCCGCAGGCGCGGCTCTACAAGACCGGCGACGTCGGCCGCTGGCTCGCGGACGGCAGCATCGAGTACCTCGGACGCAATGACGAGCAGGTCAAGATTCGCGGCTTCCGCATTGAACTTGGCGAAATCGAAGCTCGCATCTCCGAACACCCGGCAGTACGCGAGGCCCTGGTACTGGCGCGTGAAGACCAGCCTGGCGACAAACGGATCGTGGCCTACCTCCTGGCAAAGGCCGGGCACGCGATGCCGGACGAGGCGGAGCTGCGTGCATCGCTTGCCAAGACGCTACCCGAGTACATGGTGCCGAACCACTTCATCACGCTCGAACAATTGCCTTTGACCGCGAACGGCAAGCTCGACCGCAAAGCGCTTCCGGCTCCCGACACGACGCGCAGCGACGAGAAATACGTCGCGCCGCGCACTCCCGTGGAGGAAGTGATCGCGGGCATCTGGGCGGACGTACTGAAAGTGGACAAGGTCGGTGTCCACGATGATTTCTTCGCGCTGGGAGGTCATTCGCTGCTAGCCATTGCCCTCATCGAAAGGATGCGCCGCGTAGAGCTGTCGGTCGATATCAGGAAGTTCTTCGCCGAGCCGACCGTGGCGGCGCTGGCGCTGGCGGCGCGACAAGGTGGCGGCGAGATCGTGGTACCCGCCAACGGCATTCCCGCCGGATGCACACAGGTCACGCCGGATATGGTGACCCTGGCAAAGCTCAGCGCCGACGATATCGCCATCATCGTCGATGGTGTGCCGGGCGGTGCTGCCAACATCCAGGACATCTATCCGCTGTCGCCGGCGCAGGAAGGCATTCTCTTTCATCACTTGCTGGCGGAAGAGCGCGACGCATACCTGATGGAAATGCTTTGGGCGTTCGAGACGCGCGACCACGTCGACCGGTTCGTGGCGGCCCTCGAGACCGTCATTGCGCGGCATGATGTGTTCCGCACCGCGATGCACTGGGAGGGATTAGCCGAGCCGGTGCAGGTGGTATGGCGACAGGCGCCATTGACGCTCGAGGAAGTGGAGCTGGTGCAGGACGACGACGTGGCCGGGCAGCTGAGGTCGCGCTACAACCCGCTGAACTATCGCCTGGATGTGCGGCAAGCTCCCTTGATCAGGTGCTTCGCCGCCGAGGATGCGGTGCAAGGACGGTGGCTGATGCAGATCATGCTGCACCACCTGATCGACGACAACACATCGCTGAAGATGGTGATGGAGGAGCTCAGGGCCATTCTCGAGGGGCGCGAAGACACGCTGCCTGAACCGCTGCCTTTCCGCAATTTCGTGGCTCAGGCCCGGCTGGGAGTGAGCCAGGCTGAGCATGAGGCGTTCTTCAGTCCGATGCTGTCTCATGTGGATGAGCCCACCGCGCCCTACGGCATGTTGGATGTACAGGGGGACGGGGCGGATATCGACGAAGCGCAGCTTCCCTTGGACCCCGCGCTGGCGGGGCGTTTGCGGCAGCAGGCGCGCAAGCTCGGGGTCAGTGCCGCCAGCTTGATGCACCTGGCCTGGGCGCAGGTACTGTCCCGGCTCTCTGGGCGCAAGGACGTGGTGTTCGGCACCGTGTTGTTTGGACGCATGCAAAGCGGCGAGGGTGCGGATCGGGTCCTTGGCATATTCATCAATACCTTGCCGGTATGCATTCCGACGGGCGGGAAGTCGGTTCTCGAGGGTGTGCGTGACACGCACATGCTCCTGACAAAGCTTCTGCGTCATGAGCATGCATCGCTGGCACTGGCCCAGCGCGCAAGTGGCGTCGTAGCACCCACGCCGTTGTTCTCCTCACTACTGAACTATCGCCACAACGTCGGCGCGGATTCGGTGAGCATTCACCAGATGGAGGGCATCGGGCCGATCAGCGTAAAGGAGCGCACCAACTATCCGTGCCTGCTTTCGGTCGACGACTCTGGTGACGGTTTCAGCCTGGCCGTCCAGATCCAGGGCGCGGACCGGGCGCAGCGGGTATGCCAGCACATGTCCTCGGTGCTGGAGCAACTGGCCGATGCACTGGAGAACCATCCGGATGCGCGTATCGATAGCCTGGAGGTCATATCGGCTGTCGAACGGCATCAGCTATTGCACGAATGGAGTGGTGAGGCTGTCGCGCTACCGGGCGAGGCGATGCAGATGCAGACCATCCAGGCGCTGTTCGAGGCGCAGGTGGCACGCACTCCGGACAACGTGGCCGTGATGCACGAAGGGACCGCGCTGAAGTACGCCGAACTGAACAGGCGAGCCAATCAGTTGGCGCACCGATTGAGAAATCTTGGTGTGGGGCCGGATATGCTGGTGGGCGTCTGCATGACGCGTACGCCTGACATGATCGTGTCCCTGCTTGGCGTATTGAAGGCAGGTGGTGCTTACGTTCCACTGGATCCCGCCTACCCGTCGGGTCGAATCGCAACGATGTTGATCGATGCCCAACCGCGCGTGCTGTTGACCCAACAGCATCTGCTGCCAGACCTGCCGACAGTGGAAGGGATGACGGTGTTGTGTATCGACGCCGAAGACTCGGCGTTGCCGGGAGGTCGCGACGATAATCCCGAGCCTTCTGCCCTCGACGACCACCTTGCCTATGTGATCTACACGTCCGGGTCTACCGGCAAGCCGAAGGGAGTGGGTATCCAGCAGAAGAATGCGGCCGCCTTCATTCAATGGTCCTTGGCCACGTTCGACCGCGAGAGCCTCGACAAAGTGCTGGCATCGACGTCGATCTGCTTCGACCTTTCCATCTTCGAGATCTTCGTTCCGTTGAGCCAGGGCGGCTCGTCATGGCTGGTCAAGAATATTCTCGATTTCTCCGAGCACGCGGACCAGTTGCCGGTCACCCTGATCAACACGGTGCCCTCGGCCATGGCCGAAGTGCATCGGAGCAGGGCGCTTCCGGAGTCGGTGAAGGTGATCAACCTGGCCGGCGAAGCCCTGGCCAACACGTTGGTCCAGTCGCTCTATCAGCAGGCATCGATCAAGAAGATCTACAACCTGTATGGCCCCTCGGAGGATACGACGTACTCGACCTTCACCCTGGTGGAGAGGGGTTCGGTTGAGGCCGTGTCCATCGGCCGTCCCATCGCCGGCACCCAGACCTATATCCTTGATGCTCAGTGGAATCTTGTTCCGATGGGTGTCTCCGGCGAGCTATACATAGCCGGCGACGGGCTTTCGCGCGGCTATCTGAAGCGGCCGGAGCTCACCGCGGAGAAGTTCGTCCCCCATCCTTTCAGCACCACGCCGGGCGCACGTATGTACCGCACCGGTGACCTGGCACGCTATCGCGCCGACGGCGATATTGAGTATCTGGGGCGAATCGATCACCAGGTGAAGATCCGCGGATTTCGCATTGAACTAGGTGAGATCGAGGCCGCCCTGCAGGTTCTGGCCAGCGAGGTAGTGGTACTGGCGCGCGAGGACAATGTCGGCGACAAGCGCCTTGTCGCCTATCTGGTGGCCCACGAAGGGCAGGCTTTGCCAGATGAAGCACACCTGCGCGCGATCCTGTCGCGGACACTTCCCGAATACATGGTGCCGGGCCATTTCATTACGCTTGATCATATGCCGCTCACGCCGAACGGCAAGATCAACAGGAGCGCCTTGCCGGCCCCCGACATGACGCGCAGCGAGGCGGGTTACATCGCACCGCGCACGCCCGCCGAAGAAATCATGGCGGACATCTGGGCGGAAGTCCTGAAGCTGGACAAGGTCGGCGTCCATGATGATTTCTTCGCACTGGGCGGACACTCGCTACTGGCTACGCAGCTGATGTCGCGGATGCATCGCGCGTTGCAGGTGCAGTTGCCGCTGCGCGCCTTGTTTGAGGCGCCATCGATCGCCGCGCTGATTGGAAAAATCGCAGTATCCGATACCGGCGTCATCAGTCCGCCACTGCAGCCGGTGGGCCGCGATGTGCCGCTGTCCCTGTCGTTCGCCCAGATGCGGCTGTGGTTCCTTGATCAACTGGATCGCCAGAGTACGTTATACAACATCCCGGCAGCGATCCGACTGACCGGCGACCTTGACGTGGGTACGCTGTCGCGCGCACTTAACGAGATTCTGCGTCGCCATGAGGCGCTGCGCACTTGTTTCGCTGACGGGGACGGATCGCCCGTGCAAGTCATCATGTCTTGCACGGAGCTGCCACTGGTCATCAGCGACTTGTCCGGTTTGCCCATGAAGGAGAGGGAAGTCGAGGCCGATCGGCTGATGTTGGAGGAGGCACAGACCTCATTTGACCTGCAAGCCGATCTGCTGATTCGAGGCGCGCTGTTGCGGCTCGATGCGCAGGAACACATCCTGCTTCTGACGATGCACCACATCGTGTCGGATGGTTGGTCGATGGGTGTGGTGGCGCGGGAAATGGTGGCCCTGTACGGGGCCTTCATCGAAGGCCGGCCATCGCCACTGCCAGAGCTTCCGATCCAGTACGCGGACTTCGCGCACTGGCAGCGGGAGTGGCTGAAGGGCGAGGTGCTGGAGCGACAGCTGGGCTACTGGAAACGACAGCTGGCCCAGAGCCCCAACCTGCTGGCCTTGCCCACGGACCGGCCGCGGCCTGCGCAGTCGAGCCATGTGGGTGCGACGCTGCCCTTCACGGTGCCGGCGGCGCTCGTGTCGAACCTGCAGGCGCTCGGTCGGGGGACGAACAGCACGCTGTTCATGACCCTGTGCGCGGCCTTCAACGTGCTGCTTGCCCGCTATTCGGGGCAAAGCGATATCTGCATCGGCACGCCGATCGCCAATCGCAACCGCGCCGACATCGAGGACCTGATCGGCTTCTTCGTCAACACCCTGGTGCTGCGCACCCAGGTGGACCTGAAGCTGGACTTCGCCGGCCTGTTGCAGCAGGTACGGCAGCACACGCTCGATGCCTATGCGCATCAGGACGTGCCCTTCGAGCAACTGGTCGAAGCATTGCAGCCGGAACGGCACACCAGCTACACGCCGCTGTTCCAGGTGATGCTGGTGTTGCAGAACATGCCGATGGGCGAGATGGCCCTGCCAGAGCTGTCGATGAGCTTGCTGGAAAGCAAGGGCGCCACCGCCAAGTTCGACCTCACGCTGACTTTGACCGAGGGCAGGGAGGGTCTGCAGGGTTGTTTCGAGTACAGCACGGAGCTGTTCGACGCGCGCACCATTGAACGCATGGCCGCCCACTTCAGCCGGCTGCTGCAGGCGATCGTAGCCGAGCCTGGGCGCCCGGTGGGCGAACTGGCGATGCTGGACGAGGCCGAACGCCACCAGCTGCTGTATGGGTTCAATGACACCGCCGCGGTCTATCCAGATCTTGCGCCTGGTACGCAGACGCTGCACGAAGTGTTCGAAGCGCAAGCGGCACGGACGCCCGACCACGTCGCCGTGGTGTACGAGGGTATGTCGTTGAGTTATGCCGAACTCAATGCCCAGGCCAACCGCCTGGCGCGCCACTTGCGCAAGCTGGGCGTCGGTCCTGACGTCCTGGTGGGGCTGTGCGTGGAGCGCTCGCTGGCGATGATCGTGGGCCTGCTGGGCGTGTTGAAGGCAGGCGGTGCCTATGTGCCGCTCGACCCGAGCCACCCTTCCGATCGCCTGGCAACCATCGTGGCTGATGCGAAGCCGGTGGTGATGTTGACGCAACAGCATGTGCATGATGCCGTACCAGCGGTATCGGACGTGCCGGTGTTCTGCCTGGATAGCGGTGCGGATGTGCTGGCTGCCTACAGCGACGGCGTCCTGGATCACCATGCCCAGCCGAACAACCTGGCCTATGTGATCTTTACCTCGGGCTCTACCGGCGAACCCAAGGGCGTGATGGTGGAGCATCGTTCCGTGCTGAACCTTTGGGCGAGCCTGGAAAGTGAGGCCTTTGCCGAATGCGAACAAACGGCAAGGGTAGGGCTCAACGCCTCGGTGACGTTCGATGCGTCCGTGCAATCGCTGACGCAATTACTATCGGGGCGGACGCTGGTCGTCTTTCCGCAGTCCTTGCGCTCGGAGAGCACGGCACTTCTGGCTTATATCAGGCAGCAGCGACTGGCCGCTTTCGACTGTACGCCGGTACAGCTGGAGATGCTGCTGGACGCGGGATTGCTGGCATCGCCCAGCGGCGAAACGGTGCTGAAAACGGTATTGGTGGGTGGAGAGGCGTTGTCGGTACCGCTTTGGCAGCGCTTGCGGCAGGCGAACGGAGTGGATTTCCACAACGTCTATGGTCCGACCGAGTGCACGGTGGATGCGACTGCTTGTGCGTTGCGTGGTGCCGGCGACTGGCCAAGCATTGGCAAGCCGCTCGGTAACGTGCGTGCGTACATTCTCGATGAGCACGGGGAGCCTGTGCCGGCGGGGGTGGCAGGTGAGATCTACATCGGTGGCGCCGGTGTGGCGCGTGGTTATCTGAACCGCCCTGAGCTGACAGCGGAGCGCTTCCTGCCGGATCCCTTCCTCGCCGACCAGCATGCGCGGATTTACAAGACAGGCGATCTGGGGCGCCGGCAGCCCGATGGAACCATTGAGTATCTTGGCCGCAACGACTTCCAGGTAAAGATCCGAGGCTTCCGCATCGAGCTGGGCGAAATCGAGGCGAAGTTGGCAGCGTGCGATGGAGTACGCCAGGCGGTGGTGCTGGCACGCGAGGATAAGCCGGGTGATAAGCGGCTGGTGGCCTATCTGCTGACTGAAGCGGATGCCGGGCCGTCGGTGGCCGAACTGCGTGCCCGGCTTGCCTTGCAGCTTCCGGACTACATGCTGCCGAGCGCCTTCATGATGCTCGATGCGTTTCCGTTGACTTCCAACGGCAAGATGGATCGCAACGCACTCCCGGCGCCGGACCCGACGCGAAGCGACGCGGTGTATGTCGCGCCGCGTACGCCGACCGAGAAGATCATCGCGAACATCTGGGCCGATGTGCTGAAGGTGGAGCAGGTGAGCGTGTTTGATGACTTCTTCAGGCTGGGTGGCCACTCCCTGTTGGCAGTACAGCTTGTTACGCAGTTGCGCAAGCGCGCTGCCATTGAAGTGGAGATACGCGATCTATTTGCGCACCCGACCCTCGATGCACTGGCTACCTTTGTTGGTTCAAGCAAGACATCCACTGGGCATCCAAACCTGGTACCCATTCGGACCCGCGGCCATTTGACGCCGCTGTTCCTGATCCACCCCATTGGCGGGGAGGTCCAGTACGCGTTCGACCTGGCAAGGTATCTGGAAGGGGGCCGGCCTGTTTATGCATTGGCGGCCACTGGGATCGCCATCGGCGAAACGCCGCGCGACAGGATTGTCGACATGGCAAGCGTCTACCTCGATGCGATCCGTCAGGTTCAAGTCGTTGGTCCGTACTTGCTGGGCGGGTGGTCGCTTGGAGGCATGATTGCCTATGAAATCGCCCACCAGCTGCTTGCGGCAGGCGAGGCAGTCGACTTCGTAGGGATGATCGATACGGGAAGCAGCCCGCATCTGCACGCTCAACTACGTGCGGAAGATGCCTCCGAGCTCGACGAATGCAGGGCGCTGATGAACTGGATCGCCGATCTGCACAGGGGCGTCGCCGATCTGCGCCAGCATCCCGCCTACGATGAGTTGATGGGACTGGCGGACAGCAAGGATGTTGATGCCTTGATCGTCGTATGCCAACGGGAAGCGTTGCTGCCAGCGCATCTGGATATGGCGATGGTGAGGCGGGTGCTGGCTGTCTACCAGGCGGGTGCCAAGGCCGCCGCAGACTACGAAGCGCCGCCTGCGGGCGTAACGGTGACGTTCTTTGCTGCCGACCGCGCCGCGGGCGAAGACGTGACGTTCGGTTGGGCCGACTTGCTGGGCGAGCGCCTGGAAGTGACCAGAATCGGCGGCAGCCACCTGTCGATCGTGAAACCGCCCCGGATCGATAAATTGGCGCGTGAAATCTCCGGCAGGATCAAACGCCACTTTCCAAGCACCGAGTTGTCGTCTGCGTAGCAGTTCTTGATATATCTCCCCTATAAAAAATGGTCAGGAATTTCGCGCTTTCCCTTAAGGAAATCCATCATGAATTCAAACACCGAAACCGCGCCTACCTTCTCGCGTAACGTCGCCGACTTGCCGGGCCCCAAGGGCCTGCCGATCTTCGGCAACCAGCTGCAGATGCGTGGAAGTCAGTGGCACGTGACGTTGGCTGGGCATATTCGCCAGTTCGGGCCGATCTTCCGCCTGGAAGCGTTCGGTATCCCGATCGTGGTCGTCTCCGATCGCGCGGCCGTCGGCAACCTGCTGCGTGAGCGTCCTGAGGGATTCGAGCGAAGTGGGGGACTCAGGGCACGGATGAACGAATTGAAAGTTGGCGGCGTATTCACCGCGGAAGGAGACGACTGGCGTAAGCAACGCAAGATGGTTACTGGCGGACTGAGCGTTGATGTCATACGAAACTTCTTCCCCACCATGGGGTTCATGACCGAGCGCATGCTAAATCGCTGGAAGGCTGCATTAGCAGAGGGCAAGCCCATCGACCTGCGCCGCGACCTCAAAGCCCTGGCGCTGGATATCATCGTCGGTATCTCGATGGGGTATGACCTGGATGTCGTCAACGACGACAGCAACCCGTTGCAGCATGATCTAGACAACCTGATGCGTCGGCTGGCCAGCCGTGGCACCTCGCTTTATCCGTACTGGCGCCGCTTCAAGTTGCCTGCTGATCGCGTTGCCGACAAGTCAGCTAACGACGTCGAGCAGACCGTCCTGGAGTTCATCAAGAGCACGCGCGAACGCATGAAGCAGCAACCGCAAGTGCGCGAGAAGCCTTCCAACATGCTCGAAGCCATGATCGCCGCCAGCGAAGACCCCGATTCGGACTTTACCGACCAGGAACTGATCAGCAACGCCATTTCAAGCGTGGTGGGCGGCGTGGATACCACGGCCAACACCATCGGGTGGATGATCAACCTGCTGGCGCAGAACCCCGCCGCCGCGGCCAGCCTGGCTGGCGAGGTCGACGAGGTACTGGGCGATGCCCGCCTGTCCCGCGATTGGGACCAGATGAAGCAGTTTCCCTATCTGGATGCGGCCCACAACGAGACCCAGCGCCTGAGATCGGCCACGCCCTTCCTGGGCCTTATCAGCAAAGCCGATAGCGTCATCGTCGATACGTTCGTCCCGAAGGGCATGGTGATCTTCGTGCCGACGAACTGCGGAGACGGGATGGATGAGGCGCATTTCCCCCAGCATCAGTTGTTCCAGCCCGAACGCTGGATCTCCGAACAGAAACTGCATAAGGACGATGACCCTTCACGCAAGGTCTTTCCGTTCGGCGGCGGCCCGCGGCTATGCCCTGGCCGCTTCCTGGCCCTGGTCGAAATCAAGGTGGTCGTGTCGATGATCATGCGCAATTTCGACCTGGAGTTCGATACCCGTGCGCCGCCGGTTACGCAGGTCATGAATTTCTTCATGAGCCCCAGTGCCGTGCCAGTGAGACTGAAACTCCGTGCCTAATTCACAAGCGCGTCCATATTTCCACGTGGCCAGGAAAGTCCTGAACGTCTCTGCGCCGTTGATGGGGGCCATGCTCGGGAATCTGGTCATGATGCTTGTCGACCGGATCTGCCTGGCGAGATATTCAAGCGATACGTTGGTGGCTTCCGGGCCGGCCATCCATACCGCGATGGCTATCGTCAGCTTCTTTACGGCATTTGTCGGGTTTTCACGGTCGTGCGTCGCGCAGGCGTTTGGCAAGTCAGGCCGCGGCGAGTCGGCCTATCAGGCCGCGGTAGGCATCCTGGTCGGTACCGCGTTCGCGGTTCTGCTGTTGCTCTTGGCCCCGCTGATCGAGCAAATTCCCTTTCTGAGCAACCGCCCCCCGGCAAGCACGCATCTGGAGTCGCAATTCCTGTATTGGTCAGCCTATTTTGGCAGCGTCATGACGCTGAACATGGCGCTTTCGTCCTACTTCAGCGGGATCGGCCAGACCAGGGTTACGTTGATCGTCGGGCTGATTGGCCAGGTGGTGGTCATCTTCATGACCATCGGACTGGTGTTCGGCAAGTTTGGCCTGCCGGAGCTCGGCATGCGAGGGTCGGCGATCGGGACCTTGATCGGCACGCTGGCGATGCTAATTTGTTATGTGTTTTATATGCCCACTGAGGTCTGGGGCAATCTGAGTCGGCTGGTATTCAAGCGTAGCGGCAGGCTGTGGAACGAGTTGCTCCCTCGTATCGGCAAGGGCTTCGCCGTAGGCAGTTCCGCCGGGATCACCAACCTGGGGAGCGCGGCATTCGTCTGGATCGTTGCAGGCCTGGGCGCCATTGCGCTTGCAGCCAACAATGTCAATCTGACCGTGAACTACATCGGTGGCGTTCCCCTCATCGGCCTGGCTGTCGGGTGCGGCGTGTTGTGCGGCAATGCCCTGGGTGAGGGGGACTACTCGCAGATACTGAAGATCGTCCTGGTGACGATGACGATTGAATTGATGTACATCGTCGTCATCGCGTTCTTCCAGATCGTGACGCCATTGCTGTTGTTGAATCCATTTGGCCTGCATGACAAGGCGCCTGCGATCCAGGCAGTGTCCATCGCGACTTCGCGAATACTGTGGATCTACGCACTCGCGTTTGGGATCTCCATGACCGGGAGTGCGGTACTGGAGAGCTTTGGCCTGACGAAATTTCTGTTCATCACCCGCGTGGTTCTGATGTGGGTTTTGAGCATTCCGGTCACATATGCGATCGTCCTGGCCCACGCTGGCGATGCCAGCTTCCTCCCGATGTGCTGGGTTATTGGCTCGCTGTTTGAGGGAGCCATCGGCGCCATGTATTTCTGGCGAATCTGGATGGCGGTAAGGAATCGCCAGAATTCGATCGTGCTTGCACATGCGGAGAGTTGATGCCTTGGCAGTGACTTTCGGCAGATGTTGTATCGCTTAAGTCGAACCTAGGCTTGCTGGCAACAGTAACTTGAATGACGAAAGGGCCGCCGTGGCAACAGAATCCGATGCACCCGAGTACGGCGGTCCGATCATGGCTGCTTCCACGGCTCTGCTGGTGATGCACTATCAGACCGACATCCTGGGCCTTTTCCCATCGGTCAGTGCACAACTAATCGCCAATACTTGTGCGCTGACCCGTGCGGCCCGCACAAAGGGAGTCGCGGTCTACTTCTGTCGAATCGCATTCTCTGCAAACTATGCCCAGATCAGCAAGAAGAACAAGAATGGCAGCGGCCTCGCAGCCTCTGGCATGTTCGTGAACAACCAGATCATTCCCGAGCTCGGCCGGCGGCCTGAAGAACCCGAGATCGTCGCCCATCGCGCCAGTGTCTTCTACGGTACGGACCTTCAAGTCCGCCTCTCGGCGAAAGGGATCGATACGCTGATTCTGGCTGGTGTCGCATCCACTGGCGTCGTTCTCTCAACCATCGCCCATGCCAGCGATGCCGACTATCGCATCTACACAGTCAAGGACTGTTGCTACGACCCTGACATGGTCGTGCACGAGCACCTCTTCGAGACAGCATTCGCATCGCGCAGTGTCGTGCTATCACTCGCGGACGCGCTGGTTGCGCTGGCCTGACCGGTAGGCGGGGCGCGTACAACGACACTTCGGCCTCGAACGAAACGTGGTGTCCCTCATCCTTCTACGCTGGGTTCACCCTAACGTAGGAGCGAGATCCGGATGGTGATGTTGTTGATCGGTGCCATGGCCTCGGCGGCCCTTGGCGCCATGCCAATCGAGACCACGAATATTCCCTTGCCGGGAGGCCCCGCGCATGTGGCGCTCCATTGCATAGCGCCGCACGGTGCCACGAGCAAGGCCGTGCTGTTCGTCCACGGAGCCACTTTCCCAACGAAACTCGCGGCCGGCTTCCAGTTCAATCCGGAGGATTCGTGGATGCATGACATGGCCCGGCGGGGATACCTGGCCTGCGGCCTGGACTTCCTGGGCTATGGCGGATCCAGCACGCCCGCGGCCATGAAGGGGAAAGCGTCGGCGGCGCCACCGGTGACGCGCGCGCCCGAGGCGTCGGAACAGATCGCCACGGCCGTGGACTATATGCGGCAGAGGAAAGGCGCCGTCGACATCCACGTCGTGGCGCATTCGTGGGGCACGATCCCGGCAGCGACGTACGCGGCGCGCCATCCCCATGGACTCGCCTCGTTGACGCTCTTCGGGCCGATCGTGCAGAAGGAGAAGGCGGACACTGATAAGTCGCCGAAAGATGCGTGGTTTCACCTGATGGCCCAGCAACGCCTGGAACAACTTCGTTTCGAGAAAGTTCTTCCAGCCGGGAAAGTGCTGCTGGAATCTGCAGTGGCGACGCGATGGGCGGGAGAGTACAGGGCCTCGATGCCGGTCGTCGGCAATGACGCACCCGACCAAATGCGCATTCCCAACGGGCCTATCATCGACAGCGAGGAAGGTGCAGCCGGAAACTTCCCGTACGTCGCGGCCCAGGTGAGGGTTCCCGTGTTCGTCGTCTTTGGCAACTACGACGTGATCGTGAACGACGCGGAGGCTTCGAAGTTCCTCGACAGGTTCACGTCCTCGCCCATGAAGTGGCAATTGCGCATCGACGATGGTACTCACGTGATGCACCTGGAGCGGCAACGCTGGTCGCTGTACGAGAGCGTCGCCGCCTTCATCCGAACCACATCCGAGGTGGCGCCGTGAGCGATCTTGCCGGCCGTATTCCCGTTGCCGTGATTTTCCAGGTGGAACCCGATCCGGAGCGGATCGATACCTACCTGGGGTTGGCCGCAAGCCTGGCGCCTCAATTGGCCGCCATGCCGGGCTTCATCGAGAACGAGCGGTTTCGCAGCCAACAGCATCCCGGCCGCCTGGTCTCCCTGTCGCTGTGGGAAGACGAAGCCGCTGCTATCGGCTGGCGCGAGCACGGCCCCCATCGTGCAGTCCAGCAAAAGGGCCGTAGCGGCCTCCTCAAGGGGTATCGCATCCGCGTCGGCGAGATCGCCAGCGGCCCGTTGTTCGCCCCGGGAAGCGCGAGCGACCTCATCCTCCTACAATCGCTGGGGAGCGGTACCCCTGGCGAACCGGTGGCGGGGATCATCGACGAGCTTGCCGCGGATGGGCTTGAGACGTTCGTCAATATCCGCGATCAGGGACATGCGCTCGTGTTGATCGAAAGAAGCCATCCGTTGCGCGACGATGGCAGTCTGCCGGCAGGTATCAGCCTGTTACGCGTGAGAGTGTTGCGCGACTACGGCTTAACGGAGCGTGCCGAGGCACCACACGCATGAAGGGCGGGGAGTATCACCATGTGCGACGAGGATAGTGGCTTCAAACTGTCGAAGGTGGCCTCCGCCATCGCCGAACCCGCGCGAGGGCGGATGCTGTGCCACCTCATGGACGGTACGGCGCGAACGGCGACGGAACTGGCCGCAGTCGCTGGCGTTGCCGCTTCGACAGCGAGCGCGCACCTGGCGCGTCTGGTGAGCGCGGGCCTGCTGGAAGTGGTGTCACAGTCGCGCCACCGCTACTACCGGCTGAGCGGCGAAGACGTGGCCCGTTCTCTGGAGACGCTGATGGTAGTGGCCGAACCGACAGGGCGCTTGAAGTCCAGCACGCCTGAGTCGCTGCGGTTGGCGCGTACCTGCTACGACCATGCCGCGGGCGAACTGGGCGTGCAGTGGCATGACCGGTTGTTCGAACGGGGCTGGCTCCGGAAGGGTTCCGGGAAGGGTTCCGGGAAGGGGGAATACGACCTGAGCGCAACGGGCAAGGAGGCCCTGGCCGGTTACGGCATCGATATCGCACTGCAGGGCCGGCGGAAACTGGCTTATCCGTGCATCGACTGGAGCGAGCGCCGACCGCATCTGGCCGGCGCCCTGGGTTCGGCGCTGCTGAAACTGGGCATGGACCGCCAATGGCTCCGCCGCAGCCTGGAGGATCGTGCCCTTATCGTCACGCCGAAGGGACGGTGCGAACTGCACGACGCCTTCGGCATCGCGTTGGAACTATAGGTTCAACGTAAAGCGAACCTTGTGCTTCTCCGCAGCACCTTCACGCCGGTAGAACTTACGGGCGCGCTCGTTCCATTCGGGCGTCTGCCATTGCACCTGGTCGTAACCCTGCTCGCGAGCGAATTGAACGATCGTGGCCAGCAGGGCGGCCCCCACGCCGTTCCCTCGGTATTCCTCGACTACGAATAAACAGTCCATGTGCCAAAACTCCCGCGCGGACCATGTCGAAAATTCGCTCGCAGCTGAAGTGTAGCCAGCCAGTCTCCCGTCAATTTTTGCAACCCATGCCAGAAGCCGCGTCGGCTGGGTGAAGAGAGCTTGCTTGAGCAGATCAGCCTTACCCTCGGGCTTGTACTCGGCCCGTTCATAGCGAGCATGATCCACGCACAGCAACACCAACGCCTCGATGTCACACGGTTCGATCCGACGGATGGTGCAGCTTCCCGGTTTCATGGAGGCGTCGTCGTTCGTTGCATGCATCAGTCAATACCGGTGCCTGACTCGAGGGAAAAGCCCTCGTCCAGCCAGCCGGTGACGCCCCCCGCCATGAGCTTTACCGGAAAGCCCAGCTGCGCGAGTTTCGCCGCGGCACGAGCCGCTCCGTTGCAGTGGGGACCTGCGCAATACGTCACGAACAATGACGACTTCTCGTAGACGCTCATCCGTGACTGGATGATCTTCCCGTGCGGGATGTTGATGGCGCCGGGTACATGGCCTTTGGCGAACATCGCCGGGCTGCGCGCATCCAGCAAAATGAAACCAGGGTCGGCCTTGCTCATTGCATCGTGAGTATCCCAGCAGTCGGTCTCGAAGGCGAACTGTGACTGGAAATGCTGGAGGGCCAGATCCGGATTGGCGGCTGGCACCAGGGTAACTGCGTTTGGCATGGCGAGTCTCCACGAGGAAAGTGGAGGCTATTGTTCTGCCGGCCGCGTTGCCGGACAATTGGCAAGATTGCCATTAGTCGATCAAATCATGCCAAAGCCGAAAAGCGTTAAAAGAAACATCAATCCTCTCGTCGTTGCGCTTGTGTACGATGGCTTTTGCATGTTCGAGTTTGCGTGCGCCGCCGAAGTTTTCGGTCTTCCACGACCCGAACTGGGCGCAAACTGGTATCGCTTTGAAACGTGCTCGGTGGGTGGACGCAGCGTGCACGGGCAGTACGGGCTCAAAGTCATCCCCGATGGAGGCCTGGATCGTCTGGCGGCTGCCGATACCATCATCATTCCCGGCTGGTCGGGAGTCGACGTATCGGTTCCTGCCGCGATCATCAAGGCGTTACGCGCGGCGCATTCAAGGGGCGCGCGTCTGCTGTCGATCTGCTCCGGGTCATTCGTGCTGGCAGCTGCGGGCCTTCTGGAAGGCAAAACCGCGACGACCCATTGGCGCTACGCCGATGCCCTCCAGCGTGGCTATCCCGGCATTCGTGTGGATCCCGATGTCCTTTATGTGGATGAGGGCCAGGTGCTCACTTCTGCAGGAAGTGCCGCAGGGCTCGATCTATGCCTTCATCTGGTGCGTCGGGATCACGGCTCCGAGACGGCCAACAACGTCGCGCGACGCCTGGTCATCCCTCCCCACCGCGATGGTGGGCAAGCGCAGTTCGTGCAGCACCCGGTGCAAAAGCGCGAACGAAGTTCCCTGTCACCACTGATGGACTTCATGCGCAGCCGACTCGACCAGACCTTTACCCTTGCAGAGCTCGCCCGCATGGCCGCCATGAGCGAGCGCACCTTCATTCGACGTTTCAAGCAGGCTACCGCTGCCACGCCAGCGGATTGGCTGACGGGGGTCAGGGTGGAACGGGCACGCGAACTTCTTGAAAATTCGCTGCACTCGATCGATTCGATCGCCGAACAGACCGGCTTGGGCACTGCGGCAACGTTACGCCATCATTTCCGGCGCAGACTGGGAACATCCCCGACCGCGTACCGCAGTCGGTTTGCATAGGCATCCGCTGGCATGAAAAAGCCCAAGGTGATCGCACCAGCAGACCCGAGCTTTCGCATCGGTTGTGCTGGCTGGTCGATCCCTTCCGGGGAAGCGGGTCTCTTTCCCACGGATGGCAGCCACCTGGAGCGCTATGCGCAGGTTTTCTCCTGCGTGGAGATCAACACGTCTTTCTATCGTTCGCACCAGCCGAAGACGTATCTGCGTTGGGCGAACAGCGTGCCCGATACATTCCGCTTCAGCGTAAAAATGCCGCGCACCGTTACGCACGAACTGCGGTTGCGGAGATGCGAAGTTCCCGTACGCGGCTTTCTTGACGAGGTGGCTTCGCTCGGGAGCAAACTGGGTTGTATCCTCGTCCAGCTGCCGCCCAGCCTTGAGCTCGATGAAAACGACGCTGTGGTCTTTTTTTCCCTGCTGCGTAAGTGCACTCCGGTATCCATCGCCTGCGAGCCACGTCATGCCAGCTGGTTCACGCCGCGCGGCAGCTCGGTGTTGAGCAACGCAGGTATCGCCTGCGTACAGGCGGATCCGCCGCCGGTCGCCGGCGGCGAATGCGCAGGCGACGAGAGCCTGCTCTATATTCGGCTGCACGGCTCGCCCCACATGTATTACTCCGCTTACGACGAAGCATTCCTCCAGGGCGTGGCGGCGCAGATGCGCGTGGCCCGGAAGGAGCAACGGGATGCATGGTGCATCTTTGACAATACGGCCCGCGGTGAAGCCATGCCCAACGCGTTGACCCTGCTGAAGCGGCTCGGGCATGCAGACGGCCATGGCCAAGGGCCAGGACTTCTTCATCGATGCGCACGAACCCACTGCGCCCACACCCGCGCCGCCGAAGACCAAGGTGCGCATCTTCATGGTGACCGATAGTGGCTGTGCGTCGGCCTGCCTGGACGCATCGGATCTCTTCCTCGCGCTGGGGGCCATCCACGTAGGGCAGGAGACCAGCGCCGATACGGTGTACATGGACATACGCCAGCCGACGCTGCCAAGCGGTCATGGAACGCTGCACGTCGCAATGAAGGTGTACCGAGGGCGCCAGCGCGGAAACAACGTGCCGTTGCTGCCGCGTTACCCCTACCAGGGCGACCTGGCCGATACGGATGCGCTTGAGCACTGGATCGCAAGATTGCCATGACACTCGCCCGCGACATGGCGCGGGCGTCACTACGAAACTGCGCATAAACTGCAACTTGTGGCCAATGTATCTCGGGCATTTATGAGGCATGGGTCACAAATACCGATAGTACCCATCTCCGATCTCGTCCGAGAAAGGTGTTCGTAAGCGAACACAAACGGAAGTAATGACGCTGCATGAAAGCGCCATTCCGGGCATTCGCGACGAGCAGCAGCTTTGAGTTCTTACGCTTGCGATCAGGTGATCGGCCGCTCGATCCCTGTTACGCACACACTCAATCAGCCAGCAAGACGGGGAGACACTACAGTGAGATCAAACACGATTGGCGGTCGGTTGGCCGCGAAAGCGTTATTGACGATGCTAGCCGCCGGGATTGGCGCCACGTTCGCGATGCATGCTGACGCGGCAACCGTCGGGTTATTGTCGGCGCCACAGATCAAGCAAATACCCGATGACAACGACCGCGTCGCGTTGCCGGGGAACATTTCGCCCTTTGCCACCGCGGAAAATGATCGCGGCCTGACAGCAGACAGCCTATCGCTTGAGCACATGCAACTGCTCCTGAAGCGTCCCGATGATCGCGAAGCTGCACTGCAGCAGTTCATGCAGGAACAACAGACCAAGGGATCGGCCAACTATCGTAAATGGCTTACCGCTGACGAGTTTGGCCAGCAGTACGGTGTATCGCAGGCCGATATCGATGTGGTCACGAACTGGCTGAAGGCGCATGGCTTCACTATCAACAACGTGTATCGAAGTGGCACTTTGGTCGATTTCTCGGGCACGGCAGGTCAGGTGCGCCGCGCGTTCAATACCGAGATTCATCACCTCAGCGTGGGGAATGTCGATCACATCGCCAATATGAGCGATCCGCAGATACCCTCTGCACTCGCTCCCGTGGTAGCCGGCGTGGTGTCGCTCAATGACTTCCGTCCGCATACCAACTTCAAGCCGCACGGCAACTACACTTTCACGAGCAGCGGGAGTACATACCAGGCCGTTGTGCCAGCGGACCTTGCGAAAATCTACAACTTCAATCCGGTGTTCACTTCCGGTATTACCGGCACGGGCCAAACCATCGTGCTGATCGAGGACACCAACGTGTACTCGACCGCCGATATCACGACCTTCCGTTCAACCTTCGGGTTACCTGCAGCGACGTTCACCCAGGTACATCCTGGAAGCTGCAGCAATCCCGGGGTCATCACCGGAAACGACGGCGAGGCGGAACTGGACGTTGAATGGGCCGGTGCCGCGGCTCCGGGTGCTGCGCTTGAGCTTGCCTCCTGCGCGGATACCTCCACTACCTTCGGTGGCCTGATTGCGATCCAGAACCTGATCAACGCAACGGGTACTCCGCCAGCCATCATGAGCGTGAGCTACGGTGAGTGCGAAGCGGAGAATGGCGCCACTGCCAACGCAGCGTATGTTTCCACGTACCAGCAGGCGGCCGCGGAGGGCGTGTCGGTTTTCGTTTCTTCCGGTGACGAAGGCGCGGCCAGTTGCGATGCCAATGCAACGCATGCCACGCATGGCATCGGCGTCAGCGGTTTCGCATCGACACCGTACAACGTAGCGGTGGGCGGTACGGACTTCGGTGACACCTATGCCGGTACCAACAGCTCGTACTGGAGTTCGACCAATAGCTCCACCTACGGCTCGGCGCTGTCCTACGTTCCTGAGATTCCGTGGAACGATTCTTGCGCAAGCGTGTTGATCAGCAGCAAGAGTGGTTACAGCACGCCATACGGCACCAGCGGCTTCTGCAACAGTGCGACCGGCAAGGCGGACTACCTCACAACGGCGTCGGGCAGTGGCGGCCCCAGCGGCTGCGCCAGTGGGACGGCCTCAACGAGCGGGGTGGTAAGTGGCACCTGCCATGGCACTGCCAAGCCTTCGTGGCAAGCGGGCTTCCTTGGCAATCCGGTCGATGGCGTGCGTGACATTCCGGACGTGTCCTTGTTTGCAGCCAACGGCGTGTGGGGCCACTACTACGTCTATTGCTACAGCCACACCGCTGGCGGTGGCGCGGCTTGCACGGGTGCGCCGAGTGGCTGGGCTGGCGCGGGCGGCACGTCGTTCGCTTCGCCCATCATGGCCGGCATCCAGGCGCTGGTGAACCAGAAGATCGGCGCGAGCGTGGGCAATCCAAACCCGACCCTGTACTCACTTGCCGCCACCGAGTATGGCAGCAGCGGCAGCACGTCGTGCAACTCGAGCAATGGCAGTGGCGTCGGAAGCAGCTGCGTCTTCTATGACGTCACCCAGGGCGACATGGACGTGAACTGCACGGGCACGCACAGCTGTTATCGCCCCTCCGGGACCAACGGCGTGCTGTCGACGTCCACGACAAGCTACGCGAAGGCGTATGGCACAAGCACGGGTTGGGATTTTTCCACCGGCATCGGCACGGTCAATGCGGCGAATCTGGTAAACGCTTGGCCATGATGTGAGTTTTGGTACTCGAAGAATGGCGCCTTCCGGAACTCCCGGAGGCGCTTTCTTCCCCGCACAAGATCAACTGCCCGAGGACACGGCGATATCGCCGTCGACATTCGCCTGGTCTGATCAGACTCGACCTTGCGATAGCCCCTTCGGCCTGGAACAGGAGGGAGCGCTGGACATGCGGAAGTCCCACGCGGATACCCCACCCGATAACCTGCCAGGGCGACCGTAGCGGCCCCATGACCAATGGAACTGGCTGGAAACGCCAAACGACGAAACAATGACTATTCGTTGTTGAAAAGCGGAGCCAGCATCGCAGCCGAGCGGCTTGGCCATACGCACGTCGTCTTGCTCGGCACCAAGCCATTGGGCTTCATCATCGTCCACGATGACGAGGTGGAGCGCCTCGCGCTACGAGAAACAACTGCGATAGAACTGCCCGGACACCCGGCGTATCAAGGATCGACTCCATGCCGAGCTATCAGACCTCCATCACCATCGACGCCTCGCCGGAATCCATCTGGCAGATCCTAACCACGGTTGTCGCGTGGCCGCGATGGCTGCCCACCGTCAACTCGATCGAGCCACTGGATGGTGACACGTTGGCGATTGGCCACCGATTCCGGATACGCCAACCCAAGCTGCAGCCGGCCACCTGGGTCGTTTCGAAAGTCGAGCCGAATCGACGCTTCGAGTGGCGAGCCAGTAGCCCCGGTGTCCTGATGGTGGCGGACCACGTAATAGAGAGTTTGGCGCCCGGTAAGACCTCGGCGTTTCTTCGTTTCGAGTTTAGAGGCGTAGTTGGAAGCCTGCTGGGCCTCCTTTTTTCTTCGACCACCCAACGCTATATCCAGCAGGAAGCGGCTTCCCTGAAGGCAGCGGCCGAACGGTGACTTAAGGCCAGGACATTCCCTCGTGTCCCGGCAGCCACCTTTCGTCCCCAATTCCCCCTCATCCGCCCCTTTTCCCTGGCGCCGGGCAGGCGTTGGGGTGAAGGTGCTGCCTCGACCGAAGGGGAGGGGAGCATGGTTTCTCGGGGTAGCAAGATCGTTGTCGGGACGATGGTGGTGCTTGGCGCCGCGGTGATGGGCTTCCAGGCGCTGTCCGGGGGAGACCTCTTCCGGACGGCCACGAATTCGGTCAGTCGATCGCTTTGCGGGGCGGCCTTTATCTCCCAAGTGGACCCCGACCGCATCTTCAGGGAGGAGCAGCTGCCCAACATGCGCAGCATCGGCTGGGCTGTCCATTACCACGTGGACCGGGAGCAGCGCGAAGTGCGGACCACGGTGCTGGGGGCGTTCGGCGCGCGGGCTGTCTACCGGCCGGGGTTGGGCTGCCTGCTGGTGCATGGCGGCGATGCGGTGCCTGATGTCGCCGGACTCGGTGATGGCAGCGACACTGATGGCACCAGCGTGGCCGACCCGATGGGCCCGAATGTGGTCGAGCCCAACGACCCCGCGATTCGCCAGGCATTCGACATCGCTTTCTCCGAGCCTGACGTCAAGAATCCGCGGCTGACCAAGGGCATCGTCGTGCTTCACGACGGCAAGCTTATCGGCGAGCGCTATGCCCCCGGGTATGGCCCGCAGACACCGATCTGGGGGCATTCGCTGACCAAATCGGTCACCAATGCGCTGGTCGGGATCCTGGTGCGCCAGGGAAAACTCCACATGGACCCGCGGATCGACCAATTGCTGCGCATGGACAGCGGGTTGCCTTTCGATGAAACCGGCGGTCCGCTCAACCCTATGTCGCGCATGTTCTTCCTCGAGAACGACATGGCAAGGTTTGCGGCAGGGCAGCCTCTGGCTCATCCGGCTGGCAGCACCTGGGCGTACAGCAACCTTGGCTACGTGCTGCTGTCGCGCATGGCGATGGACGCCGCCGGCGCCCGCGATGCGGTAGCCGCCGAGCGCTTCGTACGGAGCGAGCTTTTCGCACCGCTGGGCATGCGGCATGCGGTCATCGAGACCGACGTCGCGGGCACGCCCGTGGGCTCAAGCCACGTTTATGCCTCGACCCGGGATTTCGCCCGGTTCGGGCAGCTCTATCTTGACGATGGCGTGGTCGATGGCCAGAGGATCCTGCCCGAAGGCTGGGTGGGCTACAGCCATTCGCAGACGCTTGATACCGGTTACGGCGCGGGCTTCTGGACCAACCTGGTCGACAAGGGCAGCGTTCCGGTGTGGGACGCTCCCTGGGAACTGCCAGGGCTACCCAGGGACACCTATTTCGCGCGAGGCGCGTTCGGCCAGTACATCGTGATCGTTCCGTCGGAAAGGCTCGTGGTGGCGCGCCTTGGGATCAGTGTCAACGGCGGCACGGGCATCGCCGAAGTGGTCGCGAAGATCATCGCGGCACTGCATTCGCCCCAAGAAAGCCGTTCACAAGCTCGCTTATAAGAGGATTGCCCGCGAGGTTGTAGTGGGTCGCATTGGGCACGATCGCCAACTGGTTTACTGAGCGAAGCGAGCCGTCGATCCCCGCATCGCGCTGGCCGCCGCCAAGCAGCCTGTAGAACTGGACGATGTGCTCGAAGCGCACCCCATCGGCATCGGCAAACACGAGCAGGGTGCGAGCCTTGATCTGGCGCACCCCGGAGCTCCAGTCGAACGGCTGCCTGGCCATCTCGCCGATCTTCCGGAACAGCTTCGTCCAGTCGACGTCGGGATACATCTGGCCCATGGGCGAGGCCTTCAGATGCTCGCCAATCATCGGAGCATTGGCTTCCAATTGGGCGAAAGCGGCTTGCCCTTCCGGATACCAGCCATCGTTGCTGATGACCGTCGACAACACGATCAGACGATCGACCACGTCCGGGTGACGAATGGCAGTCTGCAGGGCGACGCCACCACCCAGTGAATAGCCAGCGACATCGGCCTTGCCGATACCCAGGTGTCGGATAAGCGCAGCGATGTCATCGGCGAGGAATTCGCATCGCAATGGGCGTTCGGTATCGGGCGTCCGCCCGTGGCCCTGAAGATGCGGGGCGATAACTTGTCGGTCCTTGGCGATGCCTGCGACATTCCCTGCGAAAGCCTCGGTGTCCGCGCCGCCGTGCAGCAGGATCAGCGGCTTGCCGCTGCCATGCACCTGGTAGAAGAGGTGCTGGCCGTTGACGTCGGCGAAATGGGCGTTGGGCATGGCAACCGGCTCCTTGGCTTGCAGGTAAAGCGGTGCCATCGATACGCCGGCCGCAAGGGCCTGGACAAATGTGCGCCTGAGCATGGGGTCCCCCCCTATCGCGAACTCAGCCTAGTTTACCCCAGCATCAACGGCATGCAAGAACTTGCGGTTACCGTAACGGGATGTCCTAAATCACCACACGAAGTATGTCAGCACGGCATTCGGGTCAATGAAACAGAATCCTATATGGCAAACCCGCCGCAGGAAGAAGGTATCGCTCAGCGCCTCGGTCAGCTCCAGCGACAGCATGCCGCGCTCCATATCCAGGTGAACCACACGAGCCGCTCTGAAATCAAAATAACGGCCGACTTCACTGAACGCACTCTTGAACAAACTCTCTTTCGCAGAGAATGCGATCGTGAGTAATGCGTTCAGGGACAGCACGCCGGTTTGTGTTTGCAGATAGAAAAGCTCTTCGGAGCTGATCACCGTTGCCTTCAAGGCAACGCTTGCGTCTTCGCCTACGACTTGCTCGATGTCGATGCCCACGCCGGAGCATTCGCCGGCAGGCACGACCGCCGCGGCCGCCAGGGTACGCGTATGCGAAATGCTGCCAACGATACCTGGCGGCCAAACAGGCTCGCGCGAAGCACCCACGCGCACCTCGGTTTCGACGACGCCTAGCTCCCGTAAAGCGTGACGAGCCACCAACCTGCCGAAATAGAACTCTGCCTGGCGCTTATGGACACTACGCGCAACATTGGCCGGGCAGGCAATGCCGTTGATCGCAAAGAACTCGGCATTGAACGATGCCATGTCGAAGCTCATCAGATGGATCGGAAGATTTATTCCACGGGACGTCGACACCGACACGTAATCGAATACATCGCAAGAACTTACTAATTGCAAAGTGCGATACATAGATTGAAGAACCGTAAAGAGAAATCGATCACGTATTACGCGGACATTGTTGGGCGCAAAAACGGCAAATTCGTCTTGTTCGCGACATTAGTGCCTCATGATAGCGTTCTTCGTCCTACACGCTGTCCGCACTTTCTCGAAAGAAGCGTCCTTCGTTTTTTACAGGAGTAAGTATGCCTACTGGTTTTCGTCCATCGGAAACGCCATGCGAAGTGGTGCCCAACCAGGAAGGTATGTATTCGACAAAGCGATGTGGACTGACATGTGCCCGACATCGCTGGACGCTAGCTTACGTCGTTAGCGACGACGCACATTTGCCTTTGCGTCCCGGATAGCCCGTAGAGGGTTGTCCTTGTGCCTCTGAGGGGAGGGGATTGGCTGCTTAGGTCAGCCATGGAGTCCGGATCTACCTAGCCGTATATACGGCCGGGCGGGCGGAGCCATGGGCCAGTATGGATACGTTGCTCGTGAAAACCGTAATTTCATTCGCAGGGCAGGGGTGCCATCACGCAGGGATGGCGCGGGAATTATTCGAGGGCGACGCATGCTTCCGCTCAAGCATGCGGCACGCCGATATAGTCGTGCGCGAGCGTTGCGGCGAGTCCGTGCTGGCGGTGCTGTTCGCCGAAGGCGGTGCCGGGAGCGCTTCGTCGTGGCGTCTGCTGCATAGCCATGCCGCCATCTTCATGGTGGAGTACGCACTGGCGATGTCGCTGGCCGAGCGCGGCCTGCATTTTGACCTGGTGCTTGGTGCGAGCCTGGGAACCTACGCTGCTGCCGCCATGGCCGGATACATCGACGCGGACGATGCACTGCTCGCCGTGGTAGAACAGGCGCTCGCCGTCGAGCAGCATGCCGAGCCGGGACGCATGATCGCGGTGGTGGGCGAACCGCTGCGTTACCTCGACGACGAACTTCTCGCCCTGTGCGAAGTCGGCGCGCGCCACTTCGCTACGCACACTGTCCTCTCGCTGCCGGAAGCCAACGGTGCGCAGGTGGAATCCCTGCTGCAGCGTCGCGGTGTGGCATTCCAGCGGCTTCCCGTCGCGTTTCCCTTTCACTCCCGCTGGGTCGACGCGGCGCGGGCGCCGTATGAGGCATTCCTGCGGACCCTGGCAACGAAAGCCGGCCGTGTGCCGCTTGCCTGTTGCGCTGCCGGCGACGTCTTGCATGCGGTGCCCCCTGACCATTTCTGGTCCGTGGTGCGCGACCGGATCCGCCTGCCGGAAACGCTGACGGCCATCGGCACGCCGGAAGGCTGTCGCTACATCGACTTAAGTCCTGCATCCACGATGGCCACGCTCCTGAAGTACGCATTGCCGGAAGGAACGCAGATCCATTCGATCATGTCGCCCGCTGGCGGCGACCTCGCACGACTCGATGCACTGGCGCCGCGCTCATCGCGAAGCGGACAGGTACGTAACGGACAGCTACCGGAGTCACCCAGCATGAAGGCAGTCATCTTTCCAGGGCAGGGCTCCCAGTTCAGGGGCATGGGCAAGGACCTCTTTCCGCTCTTTCCCGAGCAGGTGAAGAGCGCTTCGGAGATCCTCGGGTATTCGGTGGAAGATCTCTGCCTCAACGACCCTGAGGGCCTGCTTTCAAAGACCCAGTACACACAGCCCGCCCTGTACGTTGTCAACGCGCTGCACTACTACCGGGCACAGGCAACTGATGGGGAAGGCGGGACCACGAAGGCTCCGGCGTTCTTCGCCGGCCACAGCCTGGGCGAATACAACGCCCTGCACGCGGCGGGCGTGTTCTCCTTCGAAACCGGGCTTCGCCTGGTCAAGAAGCGCGGCGAACTCATGGGCGGTGCCAGTGGCGGCGGCATGGCCGCGGTGCTGGGTGCTTCGGTGAAGGAAATCCGCGGCGTGCTGGACGAGCATCGCCTGGACGGCATCGACATCGCCAACCTCAACACGCCCACGCAAACGGTGATCGCGGGTGACCACGAGGCGCTCGCCGCGGCGGCCGAACTGTTCTCGCGGATGAACCTGCGCTACGTGCAGCTCAATGTCAGCGCGCCCTTCCATTCGCGGCATATGCAACCGGTGCAGGCGGAGTTCGCCGAGTTCCTTCGCGGGTTTTCCTTTGAGGCCCCCAAGGCAACCGTGATCGCCAACGCAACCGCGAGGCCGTACGACGGCGCCCGCATCGCCGACACGCTTGCCCGGCAGATCGCCACCCCCGTGCACTGGGTGGATTCCATCCGCTACGTGATGGGCAAGGGCGAGGTCGAATTCCAGGAGATAGGCGCCACGATCCTGTCGAAGATGGTGAACGAGATACGCAGCACCCAGACGCCAATCTTTGATGACGTTGGGTTCGACGACGCGGAAGGCGACGCAATCGTCGTGCCCGCGGACCTGCTAGCGGGTGATGCTGGAATCGACGCGCGGATCATCGGCGAGGAACACGGCGAAACATCCTTGATCGAGGCGACATCGCTGGGCAGCGCCGCATTCAGGCGCCGCCACGGCGTGCGCTACGCCTATATGACCGGCGCGATGTACCGCGGCGTCGCCTCGGCCGAGCTCGTGGTGCGGATGGGCAAGGCTGGGTTCTTGAGTTTTTTTGGCGCCGGCGGTCTGTCGCCGGCCAGGATCGAGCAGGCCATCGTGCGCATCCAGGCGGAGCTTGCCGCGGGGCAGCCCTATGGCATGAACCTGCTGGCGAACTATGAGCACCCGGCGCTGGAAGAAGCGGTGGTCGATCTCTACCTGCGCTACGGCATTCGCAACGTGGAGGCGGCCGCGTTCATGCAGATCACGCCCGCCCTGGTGCGCTTCCGTCTGCAGGGGCTGCGCCCGAATGCGCAAGGCGAGCCCATCTGCGGGCACCGGGTGATCGCCAAGGTGTCGCGTCCGGAAGTCGCGCGGGCCTTCATGAGCCCGCCTCCACGTGCGATCGTCGACCGCCTGCTCGAACGCGGCCAGATAACAGCCGAGCAGGCGGCACAGTCGCAATGGATCCCGATGAGCCACGACGTTTGCGTCGAGGCCGATTCTGGCGGCCATACGGACGGCGGCATCGTGGCGGTGATGCTGCCGCCGCTGATGCGCTTGCGCGATGAGATGCAGGCGGCCCACGCCTATGCCGAGCCAATCTGCATGGGCCTGGCCGGCGGTATCGGCGGCCCCGAGGCCGCCGCCGCGGCCTTTCTCCTCGGTGCCGACTTCATCGTCACCGGCTCGATCAACCAGTGCACGGTGGAATCGGGCATGAGCGCCGATGGCAAGGCGCTGCTGCAGGCCATGGACATCCAGGACACCGAGTACGCGCCCGCGGGCGACATGTTCGAGATCGGCGCGCAGGTGCAGGTACTGAAGAAGTCGGTGTTCTTCCCGGCACGGGCGAACAAGCTGCTTTCGCTCTATCGCCACCACGAGAGCCTGGACGACATTCCCGAGCGCACACGGCGGCAGCTGGAGACGACGTTCTTCAGGAAAACGTTCGACCAGATATGGGATGAGACCCGCGCCTTCTTCCGCTCATCGGGCATGGAGCACGAGATCGCCAAGGCCGAGGCAAACGCAAAGCACAAGATGGCCCTGGTGTTCCGCTGGTACTTCGCCTACTCAACGCGCATCGCCATGGAAGGGAAGGGCGAGGACCGCGTCAATTACCAGATACAGACGGGCCCCGCCCTGGGCTCGTTCAACCAGTGGGTGAAAGGAACGGCGTTGGAGCCGTGGACCGCGCGCCACGTGGACGACATCGCCGCCCGGTTGATGGAAGCCACGGCGGACCATCTCAACCGTTCCTTCG
The DNA here is from genome assembly GCF_015905305.1 of Pinirhizobacter soli. GTDB lineage: Bacteria > Pseudomonadota > Gammaproteobacteria > Xanthomonadales > Rhodanobacteraceae > Pinirhizobacter > Pinirhizobacter soli. Next base: position 220,358 of record NZ_JADZLQ010000001.1, on the reverse strand, counting down.
CGCGGTTACGCCGTGGCTGATAACGAAACGAAACACCTGGAAGGCACGAGCATGAACGTCGGTCAGATCGAGCCGGAGAACAACCAGCCTTCCTCCTCCCGGGAGGATATGGCCATCGTCGGCATGTCGTGCCGCTTCCCCGGCGCTGAGAATTACAAGCAGTACTGGCGCAACTTAAGCGAGGGGCGGTCCAGCGTGGGCGAGGTACCGGCCAATCGCTGGGACAGGGAGGCCTTTTACTCGGCGGACGTTCGCGAACCGAACAAGTCCACCAGCAAGTGGGGTGGCTTCATCGACGGCGTGGAGTACTTCGACGCTGATTTCTTTGGGGTATCGGCGCGTGAGGCGGCGGTGATGGACCCGCAGCAGCGCATCATGCTCGAACAGGCATGGCACTGCCTGGAAGACGCAGGCTACGATCCGCGCGCATTCAGCGGCACCCGTACCGGCGTGTACATCGGCGTCTTCACCTTCGATTACCGCGATCATTTAAGCCGCGCGCTCGACGCCATCGAGGCCCATGTCTCCACTGGCACGCATACCGCGCTGATCCCCAACCGCATCTCCTATTTCCTCAACCTGCACGGCCCGAGCCTGCCGGTCGACACGGCGTGCTCGAGTTCGCTGGTAGCGCTGCACAAGGCCGCCCACGCCATTCGCCGCGGCGAATGCGAGCAAGCGCTGGTGGGTGGGGTGAGCGTGCTGTGCAGCCCCACGCATTTCATCTCGTTCTCCAAGACCGGCATGCTCTCGCCCGATGGCAGCTGCAAGACCTTCGACGAGCGTGCGAACGGCTACGTGCGCGGCGAGGGCGCCGCCATGGTGCTGGTCAAGCCCTTGGCGAAGGCCATCGCGGACAACGACCGGATCCTGGCCGTGCTGCGGGGCACAGCCATGAACCACGGTGGTCATGCGCGCACGGTCACGTACCCGGGCTCGCTCGCGCAGTCGAATGTCGTCGCCCACGCCCTGCGTGAAGCCGACGTGCCAGTGACCACGTTGAGCTATGTGGAAGCGCACGGCACCGGTACGCCCAAGGGCGACCCGATCGAGATCGAGGGCCTGAAGATGGCCTTCGCCCGCGTCGCTGCCGAGCGCGGCGAGGTGCTCGGCGAACACTCGTGCGGCATCGGCAGCGTCAAGACCAATGTTGGCCATCTCGAATCGGTGGCCGGCATGGCGGGGTTGATCAAGACCATCCTGTGCATGCAGAACGGAATGTTCCCGCCGCTGGTGCACTACCAGAAGCTCAACCCACGTATTGCGCTTGGGGATGGCCCTTTCTTCATCGTCGACCAGGCGCAGCCGTGGGTTGTCCAAACCGACGAGGACGGCCAGCTTGTTCCGCGTCGAGCGGGTATCAGTTCGTTCGGCTTCGGCGGCGTGAATTCCCATGTCGTTGTCGAGGAATACCTTGGTGGCGAGGTGACGCCTGAGCAGGCATCGCCGTCGCAAGAGCCCGTGCTGATCGTGCTTTCCGCAAAGACCACTCCGGTATTGCACGAGAACGTGCGGCAGTTGATGGGTGTGCTGGCCTCCGACGAGATCGACAACAGGCAGTTGGCCGACCTGGCGTACACGCTGCAGGTTGGGCGAGCGCCGATGGCGGCGCGCCTGGCTACCGTGGTGGACTCGATCGCGACGCTAGGTGACAGGCTGCAGGCATGGCTTGATGGCGGCGCGAGCGAGGTCTTTGCCGGCGAGCTTTCGGTTGAAGCGATCGCGTCGGCCACCGATGCGCCGCAGGCTCCGCCTGTGGTGGATGCCGCGGAGATGGCACGGCGCTGGGTGGCGGGCGAATCCTTCGACTGGGCAGCGCTATACGCGTCGACCAGGCGCCGGCGCCTGGCCTTGCCGACTTATTCCTTTGTCCGGGAAAAACACTGGGTCGAGATGAAGGCAGCGACCGGCACGCAGGCGGCGATCCATCCGCTGGCGCATCGCAATACCTCGACGGTCGCAGGGCTTCGCTTTACCAGCCGCTTCACGGGAAGGGAGGGCTTCCTTGCCGACCACGTTGTCCAGGCGCGCCGCACCCTGCCGGCCGCGGCGCAGCTGGAGATGGTTCGTTGCGCGGCGGAGCTTGCATTGGCCCAAGACGGCGCATGCCGCCTGGAGGACGTGGTGTGGTTGCGCCCGTTCGTGACGGACGACGAGCCCACTGAATGCCATGTGGCGCTGTTTCCCGAAGCCGAAGGGCGGTTCGGTTTTGAGATCTATGACGACCTGGGTAGGGGCACCGTCTATAGCCAGGGAGTGGTGGCAAGGCAGGCGTCCAGTGAAGGCGCCGTGGCCCACGACCTGGCATCCTTGCGCGAGCGCTGCGGACGCTCCCGCCACGATGCCGAGGCGTGCTACGAGCTGTTCGACCGTATCGGCCTTGCCTACGGGCCCGCTCATCGGTCGCTGGGCGAAGTCTTCGTCGGTGGATCAGAAGCCCTGGCGCGCATCATCCTGCCCGGCACGGCGAAATCGTCGCAGGGCGATTACACCCTGCATCCGAGCGTGCTCGACGCGGCGCTGCAGGCGACGATCGCCTTCCTCGCCGACGGACAATGGTCTGAAGCCAGGCTCGCGCTGCCCTTCGCGCTCGCCTCGCTCGAAGTGATGGCGCCCTGCCGCGCGGACATGTGGGCAGTGATCCGCCGCGAACCCGGCCATCGCCCAGGCGACGCGGTCAGCCGGTTCGATATCGATCTATGCGACGACAGCGGCGCTGTCTGCGCACGCCTTGGCGGCTTCTGCCTGCGCGCCGTGAGCCAGGTGGACGAAGAAGCTCCGCGGACGGCGCTACTGGTACCCGCATGGACTCCACGGTCGGCCGAGGCAGGCGCGGGTACCCATGCGCAGCATTTGGTCATGCTTTGCGTGCCGTCGCCCGACTTGGGTGCGCGCATGTCTGGCGTCACCATCATCGAGGTCGCCGAGGACGCAGACACGGCACGACGCTACGAATCCGCCGCCACGTCGCTGCTGGAAAACATCCAGGCGATGACGCGGCAACCTGGGCGGCACTTGGTGCAGCTGGTCGTACCCCAGGATGGCGAGGGGCAACTTGTGGGTGGGCTCGGCGGCTTGCTGCGTACGGCGCAGCGTGAGAACCCGCGCATCGTCGGCCAGGTGATCGAGGTGGAGACAGGGCAGGACATCGCACGTGCCATCGCCGAGAACCGCGGCAGTACCGCCTCGCGCATTCGTTACCTGAAAGGCATGCGCCATGAAGGGGGCTGGACGGAAGCCGCACCGCCCTCCATCGCCGGCTCACCCTGGAAGTCGGGCGGAACCTATCTCATCACGGGCGGCGCGGGTGGCCTTGGCAGGATCCTTGCCCGCCACATCGCTGCCGCCGCGAAGGGCGTAACGCTGATCCTTACCGGTCGCTCGCCAGTGACCGATGCATTGGCGGCGAGCTTTGCCGACATCACGGCGATGGGCGCCACCGTGCGCTACCGCCGGCTCGACGTGGGCGATCGCGAAGCGGTGCTTGCCTGCGTGCGTGAACTGCCCGAACTCAACGGCGTCATCCATGCGGCGGGCATCCTGCGCGACAGCCTGCTGCTGCGCAAGACCCGCGACGAACTGCACGAGGTGCTGCGCGCGAAGGTTTCGGGCACGCTGCATCTGGACGAGGCCAGCCGCGAGCTCAATCTCGACGTCTTCCTCTGCTTCGCCTCCACCTCCGGCGCGCTGGGCAATGTGGGCCAGGCCGATTACGCGGCGGCGAACGCCTTCATGGATGCCTTCGCTCGCCATCGTTCCGAACTCGTCGCGCGAGGATCGCGCCGCGGCCGCACGCTGTCGGTGGACTGGCCGCTGTGGGAAGAGGGTGGCATGCGCGTCGACGACGCGACCCGTGCAGATCTGGCCCGGCAAACCGGGCTGATTCCCCTGCGCACTGCCAGCGCCCTGGCCGCGCTGGAGCAGGCCCTGGCGATGGATGCCCCACAGGTGCTGGTGGCCGAGGGCGCGATAAGCCGCTTCATGACCTGGCTTGCGCAGGTACCCGCCGTACCTTCTACAACGGCGAGGGAGCCGGGCACGCCATCGACTGAGCTGCACGACAAGGCTGTGAGCTATTTCGTCCGCCTGCTGGCCGGCACGCTCAAGCGGCCGGCGGAGAGCATCGATGCACGGGCGCGCATGGAAGCCTACGGAATCGATTCGATCCTGGTGATGGAACTAACCCGTTCACTGGAACAGGTGTTCGGTCCGCTGTCCAAGACACTGCTTTTTGAATACCAGACCATCGCGGACCTCGCTGGGCATTTCCTTGGCGAACACCGTGAACGCCTGACGGAACTCCTGGGCGGCACATCGCCGGAGCCATCGGCGGCGGTCGCGCTGCCGAACGACGGCGCGACCGTGCAGGCGTTGGCGCCGCGCCGTCCCCGATTCGGCTCCTTGCAAGGCGCTGGCGATGACGCAGCACGAGCGATACCCGGCGCGCCCGCCAATGCCGTCGGCGAGATCGCCATCGTCGGCGTGGCCGGACGCTACCCGCAGGCCGCCGATCTCGAGGCGTTCTGGGCAAACTTAAGCCAGGGCAAAGACAGCATCACCGAGATTCCACCCGAGCGCTGGGACTACCGCGACTACTACGACCCGGACCGCGACGCCTTGGGCAAGACCTACGGCAAGTGGGGTGGCTTCATCGACGGCGTCGACCGCTTCGATCCGCTGTTCTTCAACATCTCCCCACGCGAGGCCGAACGGATGGACCCGCAGGAGCGCCTGTTCCTCGAATGCGTGCACGCCACGCTCGAGGACGCTGGCTACACGCGGGACAACGTGGCCGAGGATGGCAATGTCGGCGTATTCGCTGGCGTCATGTACGAGGAATACCAGCTTTATGGCGCACAGGAGCAGGCGCGCGGCAACAACCTGGCGCTTCTCAACAGCCCAGCCTCGGTTGCCAATCGCGTGTCGTATTTCTGCAACTTCAACGGCCCGAGCATGGCGCTGGACACCATGTGCTCATCGTCCCTGACAGCAATCCACCTGGCCTGCCAGGCGATCGCGCGTGGCGACTGCGCGGTAGCCCTGGCTGGCGGCGTGAATGTCTCGATCCACCCGAACAAATATCTGATGCTGGCCCAGGGCCGGTTTATCTCGGGCAAGGGTCGTTGCGAGAGTTTCGGCGAGGGTGGCGAAGGGTACGTGCCCGGCGAGGGCGTGGGCGCGGTGCTGCTGAAACCCTTGGCACAGGCCAAGGCCGATGGCGACCACATCTACGGCGTAATCCGCGCCACCGCGGTCAACCACGGCGGCAAGACCAACGGCTACACGGTGCCGAACCCGAACGCGCAGGCGAAGGTGATCGAGCGAGCACTGCGCCGCGGCGGCGTCGATGCGCGCGAGATCAGCTATATCGAGGCGCACGGCACAGGCACCAGCCTGGGTGACCCCATCGAGATCGCCGGGTTGGCCAAGGCATTCCGTCACTGGACACGCGACACGCGCTACTGCGCGATCGGCTCGGCCAAATCGAATATCGGCCATTGCGAAAGCGCGGCGGGCATCGCCGGTGTCACCAAGGTGCTGCTGCAGCTGAAGCACCGGCAGCTTGCGCCAAGCCTGCATTCGGCCGTGCTGAATCCGAATATTGATTTCGACGCCACGCCATTCGTGGTGCAGCAGGAACTAGCTCCCTGGCAGCGGCCGGTGATCGACGGTCGCGAGCGCCCACGCATCGCTGGTATCTCCTCCTTCGGCGCGGGCGGCGCGAACGCCCATGTGGTGATCGAGGAATACGTAGCGTCCGTGCCTGCGACGCAGGCGACGGGCCCGGCCCTGGTGGTGCTCTCGGCCAGGAACGAGGAGGCCCTGCGCAAGCAGGTCGAGCGCCTGCTCTGTGCCATCGAGGCGGACCCACAACTGCCACTGCACGACCTCGCGTACACGCTGCAGGTCGGCCGCGAGGCAATGGACGAGCGCCTAGGCGTGCTGGTCCACACGCTGGACGAACTACGCGCGAAACTCGCCGCCCACGTTGCCGGAGAAACGGCGGTCGAAGGTCTCTACCGCGGACAGGTACGCCGCAATAAAGAAGCGCTGTCGGCCTTCATCGGTGACGATGATGTGGATGTCGTCGTCCAGGCGTGGATCGCCCGCGGCAAGTTCGGCAAGCTGCTGGACGCATGGGCGAAGGGCCTGCCGATCGATTGGCGACGCCTGTCCGGGGATAAGCCGCTACGACGCGTCAGCCTGCCTAGCTATCCGTTCGCCGGCGAGCGGTACTGGGTCCAGACCAGCAAGGCCCGGCCCGCTGGTTCAACTCTGCACCCGCTCTTGCACCGGAACACTTCGGACCTGGAAGGGCCGCGCTTCAGCTCGCGCTTCGGCGGTGAGGAATTCTTCTTCGCCGACCATGTGGTGCGCGGTGCGCGCATGCTTCCGGGTGTCGCCCAGTTGGAACTGGCGCGACGTGCGGTTGCCGAGGTGGCGGCCGAAGGCTTCGAGCCACGCCTGAAGAACGTGTCGTGGATGCGTCCCATCGTCGCCGGACCCGATGGTGTGGCATTGCACGTCTCGCTGTATCCGGAAGCCGATGCTGCCATCGGTTTTGAGATCCATGGCGACGAAGGCGTCGCTTACGCGCAGGGTACGGCCTTCGATGGACGCGATGCAGGGGCAGCCGCCGGTCACGACCTCGCGCACCTTCGGCAGTCGTGCACATCCACCTATACCGCGGCCGAATGCTACGCGGCATTCGCGCGCATGGGCCTGCAATACGGTCCATCCTTCCAAGGGATACGCGAGCTCTTCGCTGGCACCGGGCAAGTCCTTGCACGCATCGCCGTGCCCGAAGCCGCACCGGCCGACGGCTACGAGCTGCATCCGAGCCTGCTCGATGCCGCATTCCAGGCCACACTAGGCCTGCAATTCCCGGTGGCCGCGGCGGCAGCCCCGCTGATACCGTTCGCCCTTGGCGGTTTGCGCGTCCTGCGCCCGTGCGTTGATGTTGCGTGGGCGGTGGTTCGCTACAGCGCCGGCAGCGGTGCGGATCAGGCCGTGCCGCGACTCGATGTCGATCTTTGCGACGAACAAGGCGTTGTCTGCGTGCGCCTTACCGAAGTGGCCCTGCGCCTGCTAGAGCAGGGGATCGAAAATCCCCGTGCCGGCGCAATGACCCGCACCCTGATGCTGGAACCGGCATGGACCGTGAAAGCGGCCGAAGGCCTTAGCGAGCAGCCCTTCGCCAGCCACCTGGTGATGGCGTGCGGTATCGACGCCAACGACGCGATGCGCGCGCTGCCCGGCGCGACGCTCGTCACGCCTTCCACGGAAGGCGACCTGGCGATGCGTTTCGAAGCCGCGGCCGCCATGTTGCTCGAGCGGCTCCAGGCACTGTCCAAGCAAGCTGGAACACATCGCGTGCAGGTGGTGGTGCCATCGCAGGGCCAGGACCGCACGATGGCCGGCCTCCTGGGCATGCTGCGCACGGCGCGGCTGGAAACCCCTCGCCTGGTCGGCCAACTGATTGCCCTGGAACCTGGGCAAGACGTGGCCAGGGCCCTGATCGACAACCGCGACGACGATGCGCGCCACGTGCGCTACATCGGCGGCGAGCGCCAGGTGGCGGCCTGGACCGAACGCCAGGTGTCGATGGCCGCGTCGCCTTGGAAAGACCATGGCGTCTACCTCATCACCGGCGGTGCAGGCGGCCTGGGTTCGATCTTCGCCGAGGCGATCGCTCGTGAAGTCCGCAACCCGGTGCTGGTGCTGACCGGCCGCTCGGCGCCTGACGAACGCATCCTGGCAACCATCCACAGTCTGGAAGCGCTCGGCGCGATAGTGCGCTATCACGCCATCGATGTCGCCGATGCGGCTGCGCTAACCGCGCTGGTGAAGGACATCCCGGAGGAGTTCGAAAGCCTCGATGGCGTCGTCCATGCCGCCGGCGTGCTGCGCGACGGCTACCTGGCCGGGAAGACCCGCCAACACCTGCGCGAGGTATTCGCCGCCAAGGTGGCAGGTACCGTGAACCTCGACGAAGCCACCGGCGATATGCCGCTGGATTGCTTCGTCTGCTTCTCGTCGATCGCCGGCGCGGCCGGCAACGTGGGGCAGGCGGACTACGCCACGGCCAACGCCTTCATGGACGCCTTCGCGCACGAGCGCGCCGCACGCGTGGTGCGAGGCGAGCGCCATGGCCGCTCGCTGTCGGTGAACTGGCCGCTGTGGGAAGACGGCGGCATGCACGCCGACGAGGCCACGCGCGCCATGCTGGCCCGGCAGTGGGGTATGCACGCGATGAGTAAAGCCAGCGGCCTGGACGCCCTGGGCCGCGCGCTGGCGACCGATCTGAGCCAGGCGTTGGTGATCGAAGGCGATCCCGCGCGCATCCGCGAAGTGTTCCTGGATGGATCGCGCGCCGCAGCTCTATCGGAACCACGTCCCGTGGAATCGCGCGCTGTGGCGGCGGTATCCAGCCAAGCCGTTTCGTCCACGCATGATCTGCGCGAAACACTCAAGCGTGCGCTGATGACCCTGGTCTCCTCACTGATCAAGGTGAAGCCGGAAGACCTCGATGGCGATACCTCGCTCAACGAGTACGGTTTCGATTCGATCTCATTGACCGGCTTTGCCAATGCACTGAACCGGCAGTACGCCCTCGACCTGATGCCGACGCTATTCTTCGAATACCCGACGCTGGATGGGCTTGCCGGGTACCTGGAGCGAGAGCATCGCGACGTATTGGCGCCGCACTTCGCCGCGCCGGCGGCCGCTGTGGTGGTGCCCGTCCCGACGGTGGTGGTGGGAGCACCCATCCGTGACACCAACCCCAGCCGCGCGCGCCGCGGTTTCGCTGCCACGGTCGCGGCGGCGCCGCAGGCGGTAAAGACCCCGGTGGCGATCATCGGCATCAGTGGCCGCTTCCCGATGGCCCAGGACATCGACGCGTTCTGGCGCAACCTCGCCGAGGGGCGCGACTGCATCCGCGAGATGCCAGAGGCCCGCGCGGACTGGCTAGCCTGGCATGGCGAACGCGCGCCGGAAAGCAGCGCTGGCAACGCGGTGCGTGGCGGCTTCATCGATGGCGTGGACGAGTTCGATCCGGCCTTCTTCGGCATCTCGCCGAGGGAAGCTGAGCTCATGGATCCGCAGCAGCGGCTGATGATGATCCACGTGTGGAAGGCGTTGGAAGACGCCGGCTACGCCGCTTCGTCACTGGCGGGCAGCGACCTGGGCCTCTACGTGGGCACCATGCCCAGCGGCTACGCCACGCTGGCCAGCCGCGTCGGCGCCGCGATCGAAGGGTATTCATCCACCGGTACGGTGGCCTCGGTCGGCCCCAACCGGATGAGCTATTTCCTGGGCGTGCACGGGCCGAGCGAGCCTGTGGAAACCGCGTGTTCCAGTTCGCTCGTCGCGCTGCGCCGCGCGGTGCTCGCCATCGAGCGCGGCGATTGCGCCATGGCCATCGCTGGCGGCGTGAACACGATCGTCAATCCCGAATTGCACATCAGCTTCGAGCGAGCTGGGATGCTCAGCGAGGATGCGCGCTGCAAGACCTTCTCCGCCGCCGCCAACGGCTACGTGCGCGGCGAAGGCGTGGCGATGCTCGTGCTAAAGAAGCTCAGCGATGCCGAGCGCGACGGCGACCATATCTACGGCCTGGTGCTCGGCACCGCGGAGAACCACGGCGGGCGCGCCAACTCCCTCACGGCGCCCAATCCGGCGGCGCAGGCGGCCGTGATCCGGCGGGCGCACCAGGAGGCTGGCATCGATCCGCGCACGGTGACCTACATCGAGGCACACGGCACCGGCACGCCACTGGGCGATCCGGTGGAGGTGAACGGGTTGAGGGCCGCGTTTGCGGATCTTTACGCCGCGACCGAAGGCGGCGATGTCGCCGGCGCGCACTGCGCGCTCGGTTCGGTGAAGACCAATATCGGCCATCTAGAACTTGCGGCCGGTGTGGCGGGCGTGGTGAAGGTACTGTTGCAGATGAAGCACCGCACGCTGGCCAAGAGCCTGCATGCGGAGGTACTCAATCCCTATATCGATCTCACGGGTAGTCCCTTCCGGGTAGCGAGTGAAGCCTCCGATTGGACGGCGCTGCGCGATGCGCAAGGGCGTCCGGTGCCGCGGCGCGCGGGTGTGAGCTCGTTCGGCTTCGGCGGCGTCAACGCGCACGTCGTGCTGGAAGAGTACGTTGCACCGATGTCGGACATGATGGCCGCGGACGCTCCGGTGGCCGTGCTGTTATCCGCCCGCGATAGCGAACGGCTGCGCGAGCAGGTACGGCAGCTCGCCGATTTCGCCGCCTCGTCGGAGTCCCGGGCCAACGTCGCACTGGCGGATCTGGGTTACACCTTGCAAAGCGGCCGCGAGCCGATGGAGGAGCGCCTCGGCCTCGTCGTCACCTCGCTGGACGACCTGCACGACAAGCTGACGCACTTCCTGGACGGCAGCGGCGACGCGCATCGCGGCCGGGCCGATAAAACGTTAGGCGGCATGGATGAAGCCATCCAGACGTTGATCGCGCAGGGCAAGCTGGATGCACTGGTGGAGCTATGGGTACAGGGCCACGCGATCGAGTGGCACAGCCTGCATGCAGGCCGCGCACCGCGCCGCATCAGCCTGCCGACGTATCCGTTCGCCACGGAGCGGTACTGGATATCGGCAGCCGCGGTGCCGAAGGCAAGCCTGGCCATGCTGCATCCGCTAGTTCAGCGCAATACCTCCACGCTGGCCGGGCCGCGCTTCAGCAGCCACTTCGATGGGAACGAAAGGGTGCTTGCCGATCATCGCGTCGGTGGGCGTGCGGTGCTGCCTGGTGTCGCGCAGCTGGAAATGGCTCGTGCTGCAGTGGCCATGGCACTGGAATCCGACGATGTCCTGCACTTCAAGGACATCGCATGGATGCGGCCGGTGATCGCCGGCGAAGAAGGCGTGGCACTGCAGATTTCGCTCTATCCGCAGGACAACGGCGATGTCGCCTATGAACTGCATGCCGATGACGGCCCGGCCCATGGTCAGGGCACGGTTACTTCGGTGGCCAGCGGCGGGGCGCCATCTCCCTGGGACATCGCTGCCCTGCAAGGGCAATGTGTTTTATATCAACTAGATATCGCAGACTTCTACACCATATTCGAGGCTATGGGTCTTGGCTATGGCGAAGGCTTCCGGGGCCTGGTCGAGGTATTCACCGGTGATGGCGTCGTGCTTGCCCGCGTGACGCTGCCCGAACCCTGGCGGGTCAACGGGACTACCTATGCACTGCCGCCGGGCCTGCTCGATGCAGCCTTGCAGGCCTCCATCGGTCTGTTTATCGGCGCCGATGGTGCTACGCCGCCGTTGATGCTGCCGGTATCGCTGGACGCACTCGATGTGCTGGGCCCCTGCGCGGACGCGACGTGGGCCGTGGTGCGCCAGGGCGATGCGCCTGGTGTGGTGGATATCGATCTGTGCGACGAACATGGCACGCCGTGCCTGCGCTTCCGCAAGCTGAAGTTCCACAGGGCAGAGCTGGCGTCCGGGGAAAACGTGGTGGTTGCCGCACCGGCAGCGATTGCGCTGGCGAACGTGGCGCCTATCGTGGCCATGGCGGGTGCAGATGAAGACGACGACGCTTTCCTGGAGAGAGCTGCTCGCCACTTCGAACGCTTCCTGTCGTCGGCGCTGAAGCTGCCACTGCACCGGATCGACCGCAAGGCCCGCATGGAGACCTACGGCATCGACTCGCTGATGGTGCTGGACCTCACGCGCTCCCTGGAAAAGACTTTCGGCCCGCTGCCGAAGACGTTGTTCTTCGAATACCAGACGCTGGCGGCGCTGGCCGGGTACTTCGTCCGACAGCATCGCGAAGCACTGGCGGGCCTGCTGGGCGAGCGGCGGAGCGTGGCTTCGGTGGTATCCGCACCGATGGCAACCAAATCGATCACGCCGGCACCAGTGCGCCGGGCAGGTTACGGCCTGCGCCACCATGCGGAGAGGGCAGGCGACGAAGAAGTCGGTGCCATCGCCATCGTCGGCGTGGCCGGGCGCTACCCTCAGGCCGCGGACCTCGAAGCGTTCTGGGCAAACTTAAGCCAGGGCAGGGACAGCATCACCGAGATCCCCGCGGACCGCTGGGATCATGCGCTTTACTTCGACGAGGACCGCAACGCCCCGGGCAAGACCTACGGCAAGTGGGGCGGCTTCATCGACGGCGTCGATCGCTTCGATCCGCTGTTCTTCAATATCTCCCCGCGCGAAGCGGAGCTGATGGACCCGCAGGAGCGCCTGTTCCTCGAATGCGTGCACGCCACGCTCGAGGACGCAGGCTATACGCGCGACAACGTGGCCGAGCGCGGCAACGTCGGCGTATTCGCCGGCGTCATGTACGAGGAATACCAGCTCTACGGCGCGCAGGAGCAGGTGCGCGGCAAGCCGCTGGCGGTGTCGGGCCATCCAGCATCCATCGCCAACCGCGTCTCGTATTTCTGCAACTTCAACGGCCCGAGCATGGCCTTGGACACCATGTGCTCGTCGTCGCTGACGGCGATCCACCTGGCCTGCCAGGCCATCGCGCGTGGCGACTGTGCCGTAGCCCTGGCCGGTGGCGTGAATGTCTCGATCCACCCGAACAAATACCTCACGCTGGGGCAGGGCCGGTTTATCTCGGGTAAGGGTCGCTGCGAGAGCTTCGGTGAGGGTGGCGAAGGCTACGTGCCCGGCGAGGGCGTGGGCGCGGTGCTGCTGAAGCCCCTGGCGCAGGCCAAGGCCGATGGCGACCACATCTACGGCGTGATCCGCGCTACCTCGGTCAACCACGGCGGCAAGACCAATGGCTACACGGTGCCCAATCCCAACGCGCAGGCGGAGGTGATCGAGCGAGCGCTGCGCCGCGGTGGTGTCGATGCGCGCGAGATCAGCTACATCGAGGCGCACGGCACAGGCACCAGCCTGGGCGATCCCATCGAGATCGCCGGCCTGTCGAAAGCCTTCGCGCATTGGACGGCCGACACCGGCTATTGCGCCATCGGCTCGGCGAAATCAAATATCGGCCATTGCGAAAGCGCTGCGGGCATCGCCGGTGTCACCAAGGTGCTGCTGCAGCTGAAGCACCGGCAGTTGGCTCCCAGCCTGCATTCGGCCGTATTGAACCCGAATATCGATTTCGACGCCACGCCATTCGTGGTGCAGCAGGAACTCACCCCGTGGTCGCGGCCAGTGATCGACGGTCGCGAGCGGCCGCGCATCGCCGGCATCTCCTCCTTCGGCGCGGGTGGCGCGAATGCCCATGTAGTGATCGAGGAATACGCAGAAGACGCCTCGGTCGATGCGCACGACGGCAAACCCGAGATCGTACCGCTGTCGGCACGCGACGAAGAGCGCCTGCGCGAACAGGCGCAGCGTCTACTCGCCGCCATCGACGCCGATCCGCGGTTTCCGCTGCACGACCTGGCCTACACACTGCAGGTCGGCCGCGAGGCCATGGACGAACGCCTGGTGCTGCTGGTGCATTCGCTGGACGAGTTGCAGGAGAAGCTCGCGGCCTGGCTCGCCGGCGAGAACACCATCGACGAGCTCTACCAGGGGCAGGCCAAGCGCAACCGCGACGCCCTGGCCGAACTGACCGACGATGACGACATGGACGGCGCAATACGCGCGTGGCTGGCCAAGGGCAAGCACGGCAAGCTGCTCGCTCTGTGGGCGAAGGGGCTGGCATTCGATTGGCGGAGTCTTCATGCCGACCGGCATCCGCGCCGCGTGAGCCTGCCAACCTATCCGTTCGCCCGCGAGCGCTACTGGCTGCCGCTGGAGGCGGCACCGTTGGCGCAAGGACTGCCCGCCACGCTGCATCCGTTGCTGCACCGGAATACCTCGACGTTCGCCTTGCAGCGCTTCAGCTCGCACTTCACCGGTCGCGAGTCCTTCCTCGCCGACCATGTGGTGCGCGGCAGCCGCGTGCTACCTGGCGTCGCACAGCTTGAGATGATTCACCAGGCTGTCCGCGAAGCGCTCGGTGGCGAGGAACGCTTGCGGTTGGTGGACGTGGTCTGGCAGCGGCCGATGGTCGTGGCTGCGGAGGGCCTGGACGTGCAGGCCGGCCTGCTGCCGCAGGACGATGGCGTGATCCGCTTCGAGATCTCCGGTGACGATGTGGTCTGCACCGTGGGGGCGGTTGCCATGGTCGCGGAAGGTGGGCCGATCGCAGCCCATGACATCGGTGGCTTGCGGCAGGCATGCGCGGTGTCGCATCTGGATGCCATGCAATGCCGCGAATCGTTCGAGCGCATGGGGCTGGCCTATGGTCCTTCCTTCCATGGCCTGGCGGAAATTTTCGTGGGAGCAGGGCAGGCCCTGGCCCGCATCGCGTTGCCTGCCGGCGTAAGCCTGGAAGGTTTCGCCTTGCATCCGAGCCTGCTGGACGCTGCGCTGCAGGCGACCGTCGGCCTGGCCTCTCCCGATGGCGGAACGCTGTGGTTACCTGCGTCGCTTGTCTCAATGGACATCCACGCCGCATGTGCCGAGCGCATGTGGGCAGTGGTGACGCGGCGTGACGACAGCGATGCGGACCGCCAGACGTTCGATATCGACCTGTGCGACGAGGCGGGCAGCCTCTGCCTCCGCTTCGGCGGATTGGTCCTGCGTCCGGCACCCTCGATGCAGGCAGCGACGCATGTGCTGTTGGCGACACCCGCATGGACCGCGCAGAAAGCGGCTCCCAGCACGACGGCCAGCACCTTCGTCAATCACGCCGTGCTTCTAGCCGGCCTCTCTCCAGCGGAAGTCGCCAGCGTCCGCGCCACCTTCACCGGCGCGACAACCATCGACGTCGCAGACGATCTGGCGCAAGCGTACGAAGCGGCCGCTGCCGCCCTGCTGGACACGCTGCGTTCGTGGGCCACGGAAGCCGCGCCCTGCCTGGTGCAGGTGGTGGTGCCGGCGCAAGGCGCATCCCAGGTATTGGCAGGATTGGAAGGTATGCTGCGTACGGCACAGCTGGAGAACCCGGCCATCCATGGCCAGGTGATCCGCATCGGGCAGGGGCAGGACGCGGCGCAAGCGCTGGCGGAGAATATCGGCGACGACGCCACGTCGATTCGCCATGTGGATGGCGTGCGCGAAACGGCCGGCTGGCTGGAAGCGCCACCGGTGGCATATGCCGCATCGCCCTGGAAGGCGGGCGGCACCTACCTCATCACCGGCGGCGCTGGCGGCCTCGGGCTGGTGTTCGCCCGCGATATCGCACGGCAGGCCACGGGTGCCACCCTGGTGCTGACAGGCCGCTCACCGCTGAACGGCCAGATACAAGCCGCCCTCGACGAACTTGCCGCGCTGGGCGCGACAGCGCGCTATCGCCAGCTCGACGTCGGCGATCGCGAAGCCGTGCTTGCCTGTGTGAGCGAGACCGCCGACGCTAATGGCCTGGATGGCATCGTGCACAGCGCCGGCGTGCTGCGCGACGGCTTTATCCTGCGCAAGACGCGCGAGGATCTGCGCGACGTGCTTCGCGCGAAGGTCGCCGGCACCCTGTACCTCGACGAGGCCAGCCGCGATCTCGCGCTCGACGCCTTTATCGTGTTCTCGTCCCTCGCCGGCGCCATCGGCAATGTGGGCCAGGCCGACTACGCGGCGGCGAACGCCTTCATGGATGCGTTCGCCCATCAACGCGATGCGCTGGTCGCTCAGGGGCAGCGCCAGGGCCGCACACTGGCCGTGAACTGGCCCCTGTGGGATCACGGCGGCATGCGCGTGGATGCTGCCACGCGGCAGCGCCTGCTGCGGGACCGGGGCATGGCGCCCCTGGGGACCATCGAGGGTTGCGATGCGTTGACGCGCGCATGGTCGCTGGGCTCGCCACAGGTGCTCGTTGCCGCGGGCGATCTGGTGCGGTTGCGCAAGGACATCCTGGGCGAGCCGGCCGACCGCATGGAACACGCTGGGCTTCGTGCCGCTACGCCTGTGCCGGAACGCACGGCGGCCCCTGTTGAAACGGCGGCGGACGATCTGCGCGAACGTACCGTGCGCCATCTGGTGCGCATGCTGTCGACCACGCTGAAACTCCCGCCGCAACGCATCGACGCCGAGGCCAGGCTTGAGACCTACGGCATCGACTCGGTGATGACGCTGGATATGACCGCGAGGCTGGAGCAAGCCTTTGGCCCGCTACCGAAGACGCTGTTCTTCGAATACCAGTCGATCGCCGCGCTGGCGGAATACTTCCTGCAACATCACCACGCGGCGCTGGCTGGCCTGGTCGGCCAGGGCGCCGACCTGAGGAAACGGGGTCAGAGTAATAACCCTGACCCCATATCGGCTGACCCTCAACCGGCGTCCGTGCCTAGTGCGACGAGCCACCTCCGCTCGCGCTTCGCCACCCGTGCCCAGGCACACGAAGACGGCATCGCCATCATCGGCGTCGCCGGCCGTTATCCGCAGGCGCGCAACCTCGAAGAGTTCTGGGCCAACCTCAGCCAGGGCCGGGACAGCATCACCGAGATCCCGAGCGACCGCTGGGATCACAGCCTCTACTTCGATGCCGACCGCAACGCGCCGGGCAAGACCTACGGCAAATGGGGCGGCTTTATCGATGGCGTCGACCGCTTCGATGCGCGTTTCTTCAATATCTCGCCGCGCGAAGCCGAGTTGATGGACCCGCAGGAGCGCCTGTTCCTTGAGTGTGTGCACGCCACGCTTGAAGACGCGGGCTACACACGACAGAACGTGACCGAGGACGGCGATGTCGGCGTGTTCGCCGGCGTGATGTACGAGGAGTACCAGCTCTACGGCGCGCAGGAACAGGCGCACGGCCGCTTCGTCGCCGCGCCGGGAAGCCCGGCATCGATAGCGAACCGGATATCCTATTACTGCGACTTCCATGGCCCCAGCCTTGCGCTGGACACCATGTGCTCGTCGTCGCTCACGGCGATCCACCTGGCCTGCGAGAGCCTGGCCCGCGGCGGTTGCGCCGTGGCGATCGCCGGTGGCGTGAACGTGTCGATCCACCCGAACAAGTACCTCGTGCTCGCCCAGGGCAAGTTCATTTCCGCCAAGGGTCGCTGCGAGAGCTTCGGCGAGGGTGGCGAAGGCTACGTGCCGGGCGAGGGCGTGGGTGCGGTGCTGCTGAAGCCGCTGGCACAAGCCAAGGCCGATGGCGACCATATCTACGGTGTGATCCGCGCCACGGCGGTCAATCACGGTGGCAAGACCAACGGTTACACCGTGCCGAATCCGAATGCGCAAGCGAAGGTGATCGAACGCGCACTGCGTGCGGGTGGTGTCGATGCCCGCAAGATCAGCTATATCGAGGCCCACGGCACGGGTACCAGTTTGGGAGATCCGATCGAGATCGCAGGCCTGTCGAAGGCCTTTGGCCAATGGACCCAGGACACCGCCTACTGCGCTATCGGATCGGCGAAGTCGAATATCGGCCATTGCGAAAGCGCCGCCGGCATCGCTGGACTCACCAAAGTGCTGCTGCAGCTGACGCACCGTCAGTTGGCGCCAAGCCTGCATTCGACTGTGTTGAATCCGAATATAGATTTCGCCGCCACGCCGTTCGTGGTGCAGCAGCAGCTCGCTCCTTGGCAGCGGCCGGTGATCGACGGACGCGAATATCCGCGTATCGCGGGTATTTCGTCCTTCGGCGCGGGCGGGGCGAATGCCCACGTGGTGGTCGAGGAATATGCCGCGCCCGCCATGGCACGCCCGGCGGCTGGTCCAACGATGGTGCTGCTGTCCGCCCGCGACGAAGAGCGTCTGCGCGAAAGGGGTCACGAATTGCTCGCCGTTCTCGCGACGCCGGAGCTCGAACTGGCGGATCTGGCTTACACCCTGCAGGTCGGCCGCGAAGCCATGGACGAACGCCTGGGATTGCTCGTGCATTCGCTGGAGGACCTCCGCGACAAGCTCGCTGCATGGCTTGCCGGCGACACGGCCATCGAAGGCCTGTACCTGGGACAGGCACGGCGCGGCGCTGGCGTTCTCGCCGCCCTGGCGGGCGACGACGACATGGATGCCACGGTGGTGAACTGGTTCGCGCGGAGCAAGTACGATCGCCTGCTGGACTTGTGGACGAAGGGGTTCAACCTCGACTGGAGGCGCCTGCATGGCGACGGCGTGCGTCCACACCGCATCAGCCTGCCGACGTATCCTTTTGCCCGCGAACGCCACTGGTTCCCGACGGGAACGGCGCCAACGCCCTCGCGCGTCGAGCCAGCCTTGGCCGCTTCTGCCGGCTCGATCCAGACGCTCGCTGGCCCGCTACAGACGCTGATGTTCCATCCCGTGTGGACGACCGATGCGGCCGTCGAGGTCGAAGCTGGCGACTTCACGTCACACGTGGTCATGTTGTGCGGCCTGGATGACAAGCACGCGGTAGCGATTCGGGAACGCTTCGCGCAAGCAACCTGCCTTGTCCCGCCAACCGGCGCGGACCTTGCCGCTTCGTTCGAAGCGGCAGCGACGATGTTGCTGGAAACCCTGCAGAGCCTCACCGCCCAGCCCGGTCGCCACCTGATCCAGGTGGTAGTGCCGTGCGAGGGCGAAGGGCAGTCACTTGCAGGCCTGGACGGCATGCTGCGTACAGCGCGCCTGGAGAGCCCGCGTCTGGTCGGCCAGCTGATCGCCGTGGATACGGGACAGGACGTGGTCGCCGCACTAGGAGGCGACGGCTCCGCACCACGCGTCCGCTATGTATGTGGCGAACGTCAGGCGGCCGGATGGATCGAAGAGACGTCCGCGACGCCGGATGCATCGCCCTGGAAAGACCATGGCGTCTACCTGATCACCGGCGGTGCCGGCGGCCTGGGCCTGATCTTCGCCCGCGCGATCGCCAGCGAAGTGCGCAACCCCGTGCTGCTGCTTACCGGACGTTCCGCGGCGGATGAAACCATCAAGGGCCACGTGAGGGAACTGGAGGCCATCGGCGCCGTGGTGCGCTACCACGCGGTGGATGTCGCCGATGCAGAGGCGGTCGATGCGCTGGTGCGCGGCATTCCAGAGGAATTCGAAAGCCTCGACGGCATCGTGCACAGCGCGGGCGTAGTGCGCGACAGCTTCCTGGTGACCAAGACGCGCGACGAATTGCGCCAGGTATTGCGCGCCAAGGTAGCGGGCACGCTGAACCTGGATCGCGCCAGCCGTGGCATCGCGCTGGATGCGTTCATCTGCTTCGCCTCCATTGCCGGTGCGGTGGGCAGCGCAGGCCAGGCCGATTACGCGGCGGCAAATGCATTTATGGATGCCTTCGCGCACGAGCGCGCAGAGCGGGTGGCTCGCGGTGAGCGCCATGGACGCACGCTGTCGATCGACTGGCCACTGTGGGCCGAAGGCGGCATGCGGGTGGATGCCGCCACGCAAACGATGATGCGGCAGCAGCTGGGCATGCATCCGCTGTCGACGGAGGAGGGCGTGCGAGTGCTGCGCCAGGCCTGGGCGAGCGATGCCAGCCAATGGCTGGTGGTGGCGGGCGAACCGGAGCGCATTCGCGAGAGCGTGCTGGGTACGTCGTCGCCAGTGGCCGTCGGGCAGCCCATGGCGGCGACCGCGCGTGAAGACATCGCCGAGACCGCCGTGTCCTCGCGCGAGGCGGTATGGAACGCGCTGGCGGATCTTGTATCCACGCTCATCAAGGTAAAACCCGAGGACCTGGATGGCGAAAGCACGTTCAGCGAATACGGCTTCGATTCGGTTTCCCTGACCGAGTTCGGCAACGCCGTGAACCAGCGCTATCGGCTCCGGCTGACGCCGGCCGTGTTCTTCGAGCACTCCACGCTCGATGGCCTGGTCGATCACCTTGTTCGTGAGCATGGCGTCGTGGTGGCAGAGCCTGCGCGTCCCCGCGCCGTGCAGAACGCTTCCGCCGACCCGACGATCACCGCGCCCCTGGCCGTAGCGACAGGGGTCAGAGTGAATACTCTGACCCCTAATGGCGCGGCACTAGCAGCAACGCCGTCGCCAATCAAGGCACCAGCTTTCGGCGAACCGATCGCCATCATCGGCATGAGCGGCCGTTTCCCCCACGCAGCGGATATCGATGCCTTCTGGCAGAACCTCCGCGATGGCCGCGATTGCATCGACGAAATCCCACCCGCGCGCTGGGACTGGCGTAGCTTCCATGGCGATCAAGGCCGCGAAGCGCATCGCACCCGGATCATCTGGGGCGGTTTTATCGACGGCATCGACGAGTTCGATCCCATGTTCTTCGGCATCTCGCCGAAGGAAGCTGAGCTCATGGATCCGCAGCAGCGGCTGGCGATGATCCATGCGTGGAAGGCGCTGGAAGACGCAGGCTATGCCGCGTCCGAGCTGGCGGGCACCGATACGGCCATCTATGTCGGCACCGGCGCCACCGGCTACGGCCGGCTGGTCGACCGCGCCGGGCTGGGCGGCGAGGCCTATGCCTCCACCGGTGGCGTGCCCTCGGTCGGACCGAATCGGATCAGCTTCCTGTTTGACTGGCATGGACCGAGCGAGCCGGTGGAAACGGCGTGTTCCAGTTCGCTGGTGGCTTTGGCCCGTGGTGTCGCCGCGATTCGCAGCGGACAGGCCTCCATGGCGGTGGTCGGCGGGGTGAACACCATCGTGACCCCCGAAGCGCATATCAGCTTCAGCAAGGCGGGCATGCTGAGCCCCGATGGCCGCTGCAAAACCTTCGCCGCCGAAGCCAACGGCTATGTGCGCGGCGAAGGCGTGGCAATGCTGGTGCTCAAGAAGCTGTCCGACGCCGAGCGCGACGGCAATCCGATCCATGGCCTGGTGCGCGGTGTCGCCGAGAACCATGGCGGCCATG
This sequence comes from Pinirhizobacter soli, assembly GCF_015905305.1. Lineage (GTDB taxonomy): Bacteria > Pseudomonadota > Gammaproteobacteria > Xanthomonadales > Rhodanobacteraceae > Pinirhizobacter > Pinirhizobacter soli. Next base: position 199,627 of record NZ_JADZLQ010000001.1, on the reverse strand, counting down.
CCAATTCGTTGACTGCTCCCAATCCCGTGGCACAGGCCAAGGTGATCGGCAAGGCGCTGCAGCAGGCAGGCATCGATCCGCGTACGGTGGGTTATATCGAGGCGCACGGCACCGGCACAAGGCTGGGCGACCCGGTGGAAGTGCAGGGATTGAAGGCGGCGTTTGGCGGCCAGGCCGTAGCTGCGCCTTACTGCGGCCTGGGCTCGGTCAAGACCAACATCGGCCATCTCGAGCTCGCCGCGGGTGTCGCTGGCGTGGTGAAGGTTCTGCTGCAGATGAAGCACCGCACCCTGGTCAAGACCCTGCACAGCGACCAGCTCAATCCGTATCTCGAACTCGATGGCAGCCCGTTTTATGTGGTGCGCGAGGCGCGGGAATGGACGGCGCTCCGCGATACACATGGCCAGGCGTTGCCTCGCCGCGCAGGCGTGAGTTCGTTCGGCTTCGGCGGCGTGAATGCGCATGTCGTGCTGGAGGAATACCTCGCGCCAGCGGCGGTGGGATCGCCACTGGATGGCCCGGTCCCGGTGCTTCTTTCGGCACGCAACCAGGAGCAGTTGCGGGAGCAGGTTGGCCTGCTGCTGGAATTCGTCACGCGTTCGGATGCCCACTTGAGTGACCTTGCCTACACGACGCAGGTGGGACGCGAGGCGATGGAGACGCGGTTGGCGCTGGTGGTGGCATCCATGGACGAACTGGGCGAGCGGCTGCGCTCGCTCGCGTCCGGCGAGGAGCCCGCCGGAGGCGTCCATCGCGGCGTGGTGCCGCGTGGACGCCGGGATACCGGGCCCGACGCGCAGGCGATCACGGCCTTGATCGAAGCCCGCGAGCTCGACAAGCTCCTTGAGGCTTGGGTGAAAGGGGCGGTCGTCGACTGGCGCGGGCTCTACGGTACCCGCCTGCCGCGTCGCATCAACCTGCCCACGTACCCCTTCGCACGCGGCCGTTACTGGGTGCCGGACTTCGCCGCTCAAGCCCGCAGCGAAGCAGCAGAGCCCGTGGCGAGCGGCTACGAATGGCTGCTTATGCCGACTTGGGAAGTCATCGAACCGAAACTAGAGCCTTCCGCACCGGGCAGTCGAAGCCTGATCGTCGGTGGCTCGCCAGAGCAGCAGGTCGCGCTGCTCGACGCGCTGCCGGATGCAGGGGTATTCGAATGGCCGGCCGTCGCCGATGTGGCAGAGATCGAAGAACGCCTGCGCGCGTCCGGCTCCTTCGACAGGCTGATCTGGTTGGTGGATGAGGAAGCCGACACGTCTGATGACGACGAGGCGCTCGTCGCCGCACAAGACCACGGCATCATCGCCGGCTTCCGACTGGTCAAGGCGCTCCTCGCCCTCGGCTTCGATCGGCGCGTGCTCGACTGGACCGTGGTGACCGTACAGGCGCAGGCCGTGCACGGCTCCGACGCAATTTCGCCACGGCACGCCGGCGTCCACGGTTTCATGGGCGCGGTGGCGAAAGAATCCACGCAGTGGCATCTGCGCCTGCTCGATATGCCACGACAGGGCGCATGGCCCATCGACACGATGTGGAGGCTTACCCAGAACGACCGCGGCGCCACGCTGGCTTATCGTGGCGGCCAGTGGTTCGGCCAGGTGTTGTCCCCGGTGGACGGGGCGACTGCCGGGCAGGGCGCCTCGCCGTATCGAGAGGGCGGCGTCTACGTTGTCATCGGTGGTGCAGGAGGGATTGGCCAGGCCTGGAGCGAGCAAATGATCCGTGCGCACCGCGCGCGCATCGTGTGGATCGGGCGCCGGCCCGAGGACGAGGCAATCACCCAGGCCCGGACGCGGCTGGGCACGCTCGGCTCCACGCCACTCTATATCGCGGCCGATGCGGCCGACCGCACAGCGCTGGAACGCGCGCGCGCGGAAATACTCGCGCGCCATGGAGCGATCCACGGCGTGGTGCACGCGGCAATCGACCTGCTCGACAAGAGCGTGGCGCAGATGGACGAGGCGCGATTGCGAGGAGGATTGTCTGCCAAAGTCGCCGCGAGCGTGCGGATCGGGCAGGTATTCGGCGAACTGCCGCTCGATTTCATGCTGTTCCTCTCCTCGTTGGCCGGCTTCGTCCGCGCGGCCGGCCAGGGCGGCTACGCGGCGGGCTGCACCTTCAAGGATGCCTACGCACGGCATCTTGCCGCCCGCCTGCCGTATCCAGTGAAGGTGATGAACTGGGGCTACTGGGGCAGCGTCGGCGTGGTGGCTTCCAACGACTACCGCGAGCGCATGGCGCGGCAGGGTATCGGCTCGATCGAACCTGTCGAGGGCATGCGGGCCCTGGACCGGTTGTTGCGTTCGCCGATGCCCCAGCTCGGCTTCATGAAGTCGACGCGGGAGGATGTGCACGGCGGCTTGTTCGACCTGGTCGGCAAGGCGCGGGTGCGCCTGTATGAGGCCCGTTTTACATCGCTTGCGAACATGCCGAGCGTGATGCCTGCATTCCGGGGTGACGCCGCGCTCCTTGCCGCGGAGGGCAGGGAGATCGACCACCTGGCTCTGGCGATCGTGCAAGGCGAACTGCAAGCGCTGGGTTGGACCCATCCGGCCACCATCCCATCGCGGTATGCGCGTTGGCTGCACCACAGCCTGCGCATGATCGCCGAAGCCGGTTTCACCACGGCCCCCTCGCTCGAACGCGCCTGGTCCCAGTGGAACCAGCGCAAGATGGCTTGGCTCACCACAGGCCACGTGCGCCAGGCCCAGGTGCACCTGGTGGACACCATGCTGCACGCCTTGCCGGCGGTCCTGCGGGGCCAGGTCGAAGCCACGGCGGTGATGTTCCCGGATTCGTCCATGCGGCTGGTCGAGGGCGTGTACCAGGGCAATGCGGTGGCGGATCATTTCAACGACGTGCTGTGCGAGGCGGTGCTCGCCTTCGTCGCCGCGCGCGTCATGCGCGACCCCGAGGCGCGGATCCGCATCGTGGAGATCGGCGCCGGCACCGGCGGCACCAGTGCGCGGCTGATGGCGCGACTGGCGCCTTATGCCAAGCACATCGGCGAGTACTGCTATACCGATTTGTCGCGGGCGTTCCTGCTGCACGCGGAAAGCAAGTACGGACCACTGTACCCCTACCTGTCCTACCGGTTGCTCGATATCGGCAGCCCGCTGGAAGGCCAGGACATCGAAGCCGGCAGCTACGACCTGGCCATCGCCACCAATGTGCTGCATGCCACCCGTGACATCCGCGAGAGCCTGCGCAACACCAAGGCCCTGCTCGGCGCCAACGGCCTGTTGGTGCTCAACGAGCTCGCCAGCTGCGAGGTGTGGTCGCACCTGACCTTCGGCCTGCTCGACGGCTGGTGGCTGTGCCAGGACGAGGCGTTGCGGATCCCGGGCTGCCCGAGCCTGTCACCAAGTCGCTGGGATGCAGTACTGCACGAGGAAGGCTATCGCCACGTGCGTTTTCCGGCCGAGCCGGCACACGCCCTCGGCCAACAAGTGATCGTGGCCGAGAGCGACGGCATCACCTTGCAGAAGCAGCCGGTGAAGAAGACCAGCACGCCTGCACGGGTGGAGACCGCCACCCTCTCGCGTCCGGTCGAAGTGGTAGGGAAGGCGGGTTCGAATGCCGACGCATCATCGCTACGCGAGCGCTGCCGTGTGCGATTGGCAAGGCTGGTCGGCAAGGCGCTGAAGAAACCGGCGACCGAGATCGACACGACGACCGGGCTGGAGCAGTACGGCGTGGATTCGATCCTGGTGCTGGAACTGACCAACGCGTTGCGTGCGGCGTTCGAAGAACTTGGCATCGAAGACCGGGTTTCTTCGACGCTGTTCTTCGAGCATTCGACCATCGATGCGCTGGTCGATCACTTCATAGCCTGCGAACCGGAGGCAATGGCGCGCTGGACGGGGGCGGAGGTGCACGTTGCACAGCGGGTCCCTCGGCATCCGCTGCTGCACGCTTCCGATGTACCGGCAGGGCGCTTTGCCAGCCGTTTCGACGGCACGGAGTTTTTCCTCGCCGACCATCGCGTGCAAGGACGCCACGTGCTGCCAGGCGTGGCGCAGCTGGAAATGATGCGTGCCGCCGTGCAGGAAACCATACCCGGCGCGGCAAGCATTCGCCTAGGCCATGTCGCATGGGTTCGGCCGGCGGTGGCGCACGAATGCGGCCTGTCGCTTGAACTCACGCTGATGGCGGAGCCGGACGGCGCTTTCCGCTTTGAGCTTCGCGGCGATGGCGGCGCCCTCCATAGCCAGGGCGTCGCGTCGGCGGCCACGTCGGCGGCGGACCGGCACGATCTGGCCGGGCTGCGCGCCCGCTGTATCGCGGCGCACATCAGCCACCAGCGCTGCTACGCGATCTTCGAGAGCAAGGGACTGCAGTACGGCCCGGCGTTCCGTGGCATCGACGAGCTGTTCGTGGGCCAGGGCGAAGTGCTGGCGAAGCTCTCGCTGCCACCCTCGGTAGCCTCGTCTCTGCACGATTACCTGCTGCATCCCAGCCTGCTCGATGCTGCCTTGCAGTCTTCGCTTGGCCTGCATCTGGCGGAGCGCGGTGAGGATGGCGTTGAGCTGGCCCTGCCGTTCGCTGTCGACGCCGTGCAGGCGTTCGCGCCGTGTACGGCAAGCATGTGGGCCTTCGTCCGTCATGCCCAGGCCTCACCAGCCAACAGCGACATCCGCCGGCTCGATATCGATCTGTGCGATGCGGACGGCATCGTCTGCGTCCGCCTGCAAAAGCTCAGCCTGCGCACCCTCCACTCCAAGCCATCACGTGAAGCCACCAAAGAACGGAACTCATCCGATATGAACGATTCCATGGGCATCACCGCACACCACAGCCACACCGCCGACGCACAGCCGGCCGACGCCGTCCTGCGCGAAAGAAGCATCCTCAAGTTCCGCAAACTGATCAGCCAGCGCCTGTCGCTGCCGCTGGATGCGGTCGGGGCAGGAGTGGGCTTCGACGAATACGGCCTCGATTCGATCCTGGTGATGGAGCTGACCGAAGCGCTACGCCTGGTATTCGGCACGGAGAATATCGGCGCTACCCTGTTCTTCGAGCATCACGATATCGAAGGCCTGGTCGAGCACTTCGAGCGCACCCAACCGGCGGCACTGGCCCAATGGGCCGGTCTAGTAGCCACGGCGTCAGTGGTGTCACCGGCCGAACCGGTCAAGGTGGCCCACGCGGACAGCGTCGTGACACGCGAAGTCCAGCCGGTTGAAGCCACGATACCCACCGTGCCCGCCGCGGTCGCCCCGTTCGACGTGGCGATCGTCGGCCTGTCGGGCCGCTACCCCGGCGCGAACGATGTGCACCAGTTCTGGGACAACCTCGCCGCTGGGCGCCACAGCGTGACGGAGGTACCGCCGGAGCGTTGGGAGCACGGCCGCTTCTTCGACGAGCGCAAGGGCCAGGCCGGCAAGACCTATACGCGCTGGGCGGGGCTGCTTGACGACGTGCAGGGCTTCGACCGCGTGTTCTTCAACATCGCTCCAAGCGAGGCGCGCCTGATGAGTCCGCAGGAGCGGCTGTTCATGCAGGAGGTCCACGCGAGCATCGAGGATGCGGGCTACACCGCCGCGGCCTTGAGCGCCAATCGCAAGGTCGGCCTGTTCGTCGGTGTCACCAACGAGCACTACGCCACCGGCGCGCGATTCTGGTCGATCGCCAACCGCATCTCGCACCTGTGCAACTTCCAGGGACCAAGCCTGGCGATCGATACCGCTTGCTCGTCGTCGCTGACTGCCATTCATCTCGCATTGGAAAGCCTGCGCAGCGGCGACAGCGAAGTAGCGATTGCCGGCGGAGTGAACCTGATCGTCGCGCCCACCCAGCTGATTGACCTCGCCTCGATGACCATGCTGTCGGTCGATGACAAGTGCAAATCCTTCGCCGCCGGCGCCGATGGTTTCGTCGATGCCGAGGCGGTGGGCGCGCTGGTTCTCAAGCCCCTGCATCGCGCGGTGGCCGATGGCGACCATATCTACGGCGTGATCAAGGGCAGCGCGATCAATTCAGGCGGCAAGACCCATGCCTACCTGGTGCCGAATCCGAACATGCAAGCGCAGCTGGTGACCGATGCATTGCGCCGTGCTGGCGTGGACGCACGCACCGTTAGTTACGTGGAAGCGCAGGGCACCGGCAGCCATCTGGGCGACCCCATCGAGGTGGCGGGCCTGGCCAAGGCGTTCCGTCATTTCACGCAGGACCGGCAGTTCTGTGCGCTGGGCTCGGTGAAGTCGAACCTGGGCCACAGCGAGAGCGCGAGCGGCTTTGTTGCGGTGAGCAAGGTGCTGATGCAGATGAAGCACGGCATGTTAGCGCCGAGCCTGCATGCGGCCACCCCCAACCCGGAGATCCGTTTCGCCGATACACCGTTCTTCGTGCAGCAGGCGCTGGCGCCGTGGTCGCGTCCGCAGCTGGACATCGATGGCCGCCGTCGCGAGTTCCCTCGGCGTGCGGGCATTTCTTCGTTTGGCGCAGGCGGCGCGAACGCGCACCTGGTGATCGAGGAATACATCGAGCCGGCGGCGCCGTTCCGCGGTGGCTTGCACGGCCCCGCCATGATCGTTCTGTCGGCGCGCGATCCTGAGCGCCTGAAGGCCCGCGCCGAACGATTGCTGGCGGCACTGGCACCCGAGCGGCACGCCACCGACCTCACTCTGGCCGATATCGCGTACACCTTGCAGGTGGGCCGCGAGGCAATGGAAGAGCGGCTGGCCCTGCTTGTGGAATCACTGGACGACCTGCGCGACAGGCTTGCAGCGTTCGTCGGCGGCAGCACGAATATCGATGACCTCTACCTGGGCCAGGCCAAACGCGGCGCGTTCTCGGCGCTCGCCGACGACGAAGACATGCAGGTGGCCGTGCAGTCCTGGGTGGCCAAGGGCAAGTACGGCAAGCTGCTGGACCTGTGGGTGAAGGGCTTCGCATTCGACTGGAACGCGCTCTACGCGGGTGCGGCACGGCCCCGCCGTGTCAGCCTGCCGAGCTATCCGTTCGCGCGCGAGGTTTGCTGGACGGACGTTCGCTATCCCGATGCCGCCCAAGCGCTGCCTGCCGTGGACGCCGTGCGGACGGACGGCCCGAACGACACCACCAGCACGATGATGCGCATCTGGCGCGAGCTGCTGGGCCGCCCGTCGATCGAGCTCGACGACGATTTCTTCGAGCTCGGCGGCCAGTCCTTGCTGGCGACGCAATTGGCCGTTCGTATCCGCGATGAGTTCGGGGTGGACGTTCCGGTGGGCGCGATGCTCGAGGCACCCACGGTGTCCGCACTGGTGGCGCGGATCGAGTCGACGACGCCATCGACCGGCTTAGTCGAGGTTCCGTCGAGCACGCCGGAAACGCCAGTCGCAGTGCAGGAAGAGGGCTATCCACTGTCGTTCGCACAACAGCGGCTGTGGTTCCTCGACCAGCTCGAAGGACACAACCCCACCTACAACATCCCCGCCGCCGTTCGCCTGAAGGGTCAGCTGGATGCCGATGCACTGGAAGGCGCACTCAACGACGTGGTGGCGCGCCACGACGCCCTGCGTGCCCGTTTCGGCGCCGTCGACGGCCTGCCTGTGCAGTTCATCGCCGCGCACGTGGATCTTGTACTGAGGCAGCACGACCTGCGCAACCTCAAGCCCAAGGAACAGGACACGCAGACGCACCAGCTGATGCTGGAGGAGGCAAGCACGCCGTTCGACCTGCATGCCGGCCCGCTGATACGCGGTTGCCTGGTGCGGTTGGCCGACGAGGAGCACCTGCTGCTGTTGACCATGCACCACATCGTTTCGGACGGGTGGTCGATGGGCATCCTGGTGCGCGAGCTGGGTACGCTGTACGCCAACCGCAGTTTCGCCGCGGGTGCGAACCTGCCTGATCTGCCGATGCGCTACGTCGATTTCGCCCGCTGGCAGCGCGAATGGCTAAGCGGCGACGTGCTGGAACGGCAGCTGGGTTACTGGAAGAAGCAGCTGGCCGGCAGCCCGGCCCTGCTGACCCTGCCAACCGATCGCCCGCGTCCCTCCACCCAGGGCAAGGACGGTGCAGCGCTGGCCTATGCGCTGCCGGCGGACCTCAGCGCGAAGCTGCAGGCGCTTAGCCGCAAGTCCCAGGGCACCTTGTTCATGACCCTGTGCGCTGCCTTCAACGTGCTTCTGGCGCGTTATTCCCGCCAGAGCGATATCTGCATAGGCACGCCGATCGCCAACCGCAACCGCAGTGAGATCGAGGACCTGATCGGCTTCTTCGTCAACACCTTAGTGCTTCGCACCCAGGTAGACCTGCGTGCCAGCTTCACGGACCTCTTGAAGCAGGTGCGAGCCAATACGCTCGATGCCTATGCCCACCAGGACGTGCAGTTCGAGCAGCTCGTGGGCGCGGTGCAGCCGGAGCGCCATACCAGCTATTCGCCGCTGTTCCAGGTGATGCTGGTGCTGCAGAACTCGCCGATGAACCTGACCCTGCCGGGGCTGGAGCTGGAACTGGTGCCGCATGAAACGGTTACCGCCAAGTTCGATATCACGCTGACCTTCGCCGAGAGCCCGCAGGGCCTCCAGGGCAGCTTCGAGTACAACACCGACCTCTTCGATCGGGCCACGATCGAACGCATGGGCGTTCACCTGGCCAACTTGCTGCAGGCGATCGTGGCGGAGCCGGAGCGGCCCGTGGGCGAGTTGTCGATGGTGGACGAGGCCGAGTTAAGCCACCTGATCTACGGCTTGAACGACACCGCGAAGGTCTATCCGCGGGTAACCCCAGATACGCATACGCTGCATCAGCTGTTCGAGGCGCAGGTGGCGCGTACTCCTGATAACACCGCTGTGGTGTACGAGGACGCATCGCTGACCTATAGCGAACTCAATGCGCGGGCGAATCGCCTGGCGCGCCATCTGCGTCGCCTGGGCGTGGGCCCGGATGTGCTCGTTGGCCTGTGCACGGAGCGCTCGATCGAGATGATCGTGGGCCTGTATGCGATCGAGAAGGCCGGCGGTGCCTATGTGCCGCTGGATCCTACCTATCCCGCCGACCGCCTGGCCACCATCGTGGAGGATGCGGCGCCCGCCGCGATCCTTACCCAGAGCCACCTTCGCCATGCCGCACCCGTGGTGCCCGGCTTGCCGGTGCTGTGCATCGATGGCGATGCCGCCACCTGGGCCGGTGAGGATGCGGGCAACCTGGTCAATGCCACCGGGCCGGATCACCTTTCTTACGTGATCTACACCTCCGGCTCCACCGGCAAGCCGAAGGGCGTGGGCGTGGAACATCGCGGCATCGTCAACCGACTGGAATGGATGCAGGAGGCCTATCCGCTCACCGCCGCCGACCGCGTCTTGCAGAAGACACCCTTCAGCTTCGACGTTTCTGTGTGGGAGTTCTTCTGGCCCCTGCTGGAAGGCGCCACGCTGGTCGTGGCCAAGCCCGGCGGCCATCAGGACGTGGCGTACCTCGCCGGCCTGATCGATGCCGAACGCATCACCACCACGCACTTCGTGCCGCCGATGCTCGAGGTATTCCTCAACGAGGTGGAGCCCGGCAGCGGACGTTCGCTGCGCCAGGTGATGTGCAGCGGGCAGGCGCTGCCGATGGACCTGCAGCAGCGTTTCTTTGCCACCTGGAGCCACGTGGAACTGCATAACCTGTATGGCCCGACCGAAGCTTCGGTGGACGTTACCTACTGGCAGTGCCTGAAGGACAGTCCACTCGCCTGTGTGCCCATCGGCAAGCCCATCGCCAACATACAGATCCATATTCTCGACGATTTCCGGAACCCGGTGCCGATGGGCGTGGTGGGCCATCTGTACATCGCCGGCGTGGGCCTGGCGCGTGGCTACGTCAACCGCCCGGACCTCACCTCGGCGGCCTTCGTGCCCAATCCTTTCAGTGCCACACCCGGCGCGCGCATGTACCTGTCGGGCGACCTGGCGCGTTACCTGCCGGACGGCAATATCGAGTACCTGGGCCGCAGCGACCACCAGGTGAAGATCCGCGGCTTGCGCATCGAGCTGGGCGAGATCGAATCGTCCCTGGCGGTGCTGGACGCGGTGCGCGACGTGGTGGTGCTGGCGCGGCCGGACGAGCGCGGTGTCCAACGCTTGGTGGCTTATCTCGTGGCACACGACGGCCAGGCGCTACCCGACCCGGCCGTGCTGCGGCGCACCCTGGCGCAGACGCTGCCCGACTACATGGTGCCGGAGTACTTCGTGTCGCTTGCGGTGATGCCGCTCACCTCCAACGGCAAGGTCGATCGCAAAGCGCTGCCAGCGCCGGAGATCACCCAGGACGAAGGCGGCTACGTCGCGCCGTGCACGGCGACGGAAAAGGCGATCGCGGCGGTGTGGTCGGAACTGTTGAAGGTGGAGAAGGTTGGGCTTAGCGATGACTTCTTCGAACTGGGCGGCCACTCGCTGCTGGCCACGCAGCTGGTTTCCCAGTTGCGCAAGCGCCACGTCGCCGAGATCGAACTGCGCGACCTGTTCTCGCATGCCACGCTGGGTGCGCTGGCTGCGTTCGTCGACACACGCAAGCAGGATGGCCAACACCCCAACCTGGTGCCGATCCGCGCGAAAGGCTCGGCCACGCCGTTGTTCCTGATCCATCCCATCGGCGGCGGCGTGCAATATGCCTTCGACCTGGCGCAGCACCTGGATGCCAACCGGCCCGTTTACGGCCTGGCGGTTGGCGAGACAGTGCATGCCAGCATCGACGGCATGGCCACGGCGTACCTGGATGCCATCCGCGAGATACGACCGTCTGGTCCGTACCTGCTGGCCGGCTATTCGCTGGGCGGCATGGTGGCCTACGAGATCGCCCACCGGCTGCTGGCGGCGGACGAGGACGTGCAGTTCGTGGGCATGATCGATACCAGCGCCCCGTCGCTGCGTATCAGGCAGCGCGACAGTCACCCCGTCAAACACGATGCCTGCCGGGCGATGCTGAACTGGCTGCTGGACCTTAACCTCGCCGGCGACTGGCGCCGACACCCCGCTTACCCGGAACTGATGTCATGCGCCCAGCGCGGCGACCTCGACGGCATGATCGCGCTGAGCGTGAACCAGGAAGTGGTGCCGCCGGGCATGGAGAAGGACGAGGTGCGGCGCACCGTGGCCCAGTACGACGTGCTGGCCCGCGCCGCCGATGACTATCGACCGCCCGCGGCGCAGCTGCCGGTGACGTTTTTCGCTGCCGACCGCCGCGAAGGCGAGGACCTCACGCTGGGCTGGCGCGACGTGCTGGGCCGGCATCTGGACGTGTCGCGGATCGGTGGTACGCACCTGTCGATCGTGAAGACGCCCCGGGTGGAAAAGCTCGCGCGCGACATCTCCGAGCGGATCGTCCACTACACCCCGAACCTCAACCTCACCGACGCCAACCCATGAACGAGACCATCGCCGCGGACGAAGTGGGCCTGGCACCGGAAGCACCAGCAGAACTGCGCTACGGACGCCGCATCGAGGACCTTCCCAGCCCCAAGGGCCAGCCCTTCGTCGGCAACGCGCTGCAGCTGAGCGGTCGGCAGATGCACCAGAAATTCACCGCCTGGGTGCGCGAGTTCGGGCCGATGTTCCGGCTACAGGTATTTGGCCACACCATCGTGATCGTCTCCGACTCGGCCACCGCCCATGGGGTGATGCGCGAGCGGCCGGACGGATTCCGGCGCAACGGCGGCCTGAAGACGATCATGAACGAGTTGAACATCGGCGGCGTGTTCACCGCCGAGGGCGCCGAGTGGCGCAAGCAGCGAAAGCTGGTGATGAGCGGGCTGAACGCGGAGGTGATCCGCAACTTCTTCCCTCGGATGGTCACCCTGACCGAGCACATGCTGGAACGCTGGAACAAGGCACTGGACGAAGGTCGCGCCATTGACCTCCGTCGCGACCTGAAGGCCATGGCGCTAGATACCATTGTCGGCATCGCCATGGGCCACGACATCGACGCGGTGAACCAGGACGGCGACCCGTTGCAGCGCGACATCGACAACATGTTCCAGCGCCTTGGCCATCGCACCACCGCCTCGTTTCCGTACTGGCGCTACTTCAAGCTGCCGGTGGATCGTGCGGCCGAACGCTCGTTCACCGACATCGACAGGCGGGTGGCGGAGTTCATCCGCAACACCCGCGAGCGCATGGAGCAACAGCGGGACTTGCAGAAGAAACCCGCCAACATGCTCGAAGCCATGATCACGGCCAGCGAGGATCCGGAGTCGGGGTTCACCGATGAGGAACTGGTGGCCAATGCGATCCTGAGCGTGATCGGCGGCGAAGACACCACCGCCAACTCGATCGGCTGGATGCTCTGCCAGCTGTCGCAGAACCCGGCTGCCGCCGCGGCGCTCACCGCCGAGGTGGACTATGTGCTCCGCGATGCGCCGCTGCCGCGCGAGTGGGAGCAGATGAAAGCATTCCCATACCTGGAGGCGGCACACAGCGAGACGCAAAGGCTCAAAGCGGTGGCGCCGTACCTCGGCCTTACCGCTAATGCCGACTGCGTCGTTGCCGACACCTTCATTCCCAAGAACACGGCGATCATCGTGGCGACGGCGGGGGAGGGAGGCGACGAGGCGCATTTTCCCGCACCCGAGCAATTCAAGCCCGAGCGCTGGATCGACGAGCTGCGGGAGGCGGGGCAGGAGGATCCCAGCCGCAAGCTGTTCCCGTTCGGTGGCGGTGCGCGGCTATGCCCGGGGCGTTTCCTGGCGCTGACGGAGATCAAGGTGGTGGTGGCGATGATCATGCGCAACTTCGAACTGGAACCGGATCCCAAGGCGCCGCCGGCGAAGGAGCTACTTAACTTCTTCATGGCGCCGAGTTCCGTGCCGGTGCGCCTGAAGAAGCGGGTTCCGTCGGCGGGGAATTCCCGTTGAACGCCATCGCACGCGCGTCGAACGCCGAGATCGCCAGGCGGGTGCTGAAGGTCTCGCTGCCGCTGATGGGTTCCATGGTCGGCAACCTGATCATGATGCTGGTGGACCGGATCTGCCTTGCCCGGTATTCCAGCGACACGCTGGCGGCCTCGGGCCCCGCGGTGTACACGGCCATGGCGATCGTGGGTTTCTTCGTGGCGGTGGTGGGGTTCTCGCGATCGTGCGTGGCGCAAGCCTTCGGCCGTTCCGGCCATGAGGACGCTGCCTGGCAGGCCTCTACCGGCATCGTCGTCGGTGTCGTCTTCGCCGTGCTGTTGTTGCTCCTGGCGCCGCTGATGGCTTGGATTCCCTCGTTGAGCGACCGGCCCCCGGCGCTTACTCACCTGGAATCGCAGTTCCTGTACTGGGCGGCGTACTTCGGCGCCGCGATGACGTTCAACATGGCGTTGTCGTCCTACTTCAACGGCATCGGCAAGACCCGCATCACGCTGGTCGCCGGGCTGGTAGGGCAGGCCGTGGGCATCGTGGCGACCATTGGACTGGTGTTCGGTAAGTTCGGCCTGCCGGAACTTGGCATGCGCGGCTCGGCGCTGGGCACGCTGGCCGGCACCCTGGCCATCACGGTGATCTATGTGGCGTACATGCCCAGGAATATCTGGAGCGGCGTATGGCGGCTGGTGGCCACGCGCGGCATCCATCGCGGCGACCTGATGCCCAGGATCAGGAAAGGCTTCGCGCTGGGAGTGACCGCGGGCCTTGGGAATTTCGGCAACGCCGCCTTTATCTGGATCATCGCCGGGCTGGGGGTGATCGCGCTGGCCGCCAACAACGTGAACCTTACGGTGAGCTATATCGGCGTGATTCCGCTGCTGGGCTTAGGCATAGGCTGCAGCGTGCTGTGCGGCAATGCGCTGGGGCAGGGCGAGTTCGATCAAGTGCCGAGGATCCTGGCGGTCACTTTAGTGATCGAGCTGGCTTACGTGGCGGTCACCGCCTTCCTGCAGATCGTCACCCCCAGCGTGCTGCTGGATCCCTTCGGCCTTGCCGACAAGCCCGAGGAAATTCGCCATGCGGCGGTCGCGACCTCGAAGGTACTGTGGACGTATTCCCTGGCCTTTGCCTTTTCGATGACCGGCCAGGCAGTGCTGGAAGCCTTCGGCCTCACCCGGTTCCTGTTCGTCGTGCGTCTGGTGATGATGTGGGTGCTGAGCATCCCCACGATCTACTTCATCACCCTGGGCCATGTCGGCGACCCCGAATACCTCCCTACGGCCTGGGTGATCGGCTCGTCGTTCGAGGCCTGCATCGGGTTGTTGTATTTCTGGAGGATATGGGTGGCGGTAGCACGCAAACAGAACGAGATCGTTCTGACGAATGTGGCGGGTTGAGCGTCGAAAGAGCCCTATCGACCGTGTTGGGACTTCCCGTAGAATCGGCGGCCAACATGCCGGGCCTGCACGCGGTTGGCAGCAAGGTGACGCCGCACGAACTTACGCCAGTGCTGCCGCCGGATGTTTTCCGGCGCTTCGAGAACTATATAGGTTCATTTTTTACCGCGGCTGCGTCCCATGCGTAGCGGCACGACGGTTTAGAAGGGGAAATTCGCGTGAACCGTATCTACCGACTCGTCTGGAATCGGTCGCTGGCCGTGGTGCAGGTGACCTGCGAACTCGCGCGCGCGCAAGGTTGCTCCTCCGGGACCGCATCAACGCGCACGCCGCGCCGTCGTCCATTTGCCCTAGCGATCGCGGCCATGGTGCTGGCATGTGCGAGTGTGCCGACATGGAGCCAGGCCTGCACACCCACCAGCCCCCTGAATTGTGGCGCGGCAGGTGGTGTTGGCCTGCGGCCCACGCGCAGCCCGAATGGTGGCGCGGGCAACGGGACCGGGGGCGACGCGACTGTCTGGATCACCAACACCAGTGAAGGCACTGGCAACACGGCCACTGCCGGCACCGGCGGCACCGGCGCGAATGGGATCTTCAACCCCGACGGTTCGATCAACGTCACCGCCACTGGCGGGAGCGGCGGTGGCGTGGGCGCGACAGACAATGTCAGCAGCTCTGTCACCGGCGGTGCAGGTGGCGCTGGCGAGGCTGCATCCACGGCGGACCCGCAAAGCATTGTTGGCGCCGGTGGTGGTGGCGGTGGCGCGGGTGTTTTCATCAGCCAATCCAGTTCGACGTCGATCTTGGGGAGTACGACAACCGTCGCTGGCGGTGCGGGCGGTAAGGGTGGCGATGCACTAGCCACGGCATCGAATGGCAATGCCACGAACGGCGACCCCGGCGCTGGCGGCGGCGGTGGCGCGGGTGCGGTCATCGGAGCGGGCGCAGGCAGTGTCTCTCTTACGAATAACGGTCAGTTGCTGGGAGGCGTTGGCGGCGCGGGCGGCAATGGCGGCTATGCCGGCGGTGGTGGCGGCGGCGGCGATGGCCTGCTGGTACTCGGCGCAGGTGCCGCTGTCGTCAATAACGCGACGGGCTCGATTGTCGGCGGCCGCGGCGGCAATGCAGGTACATTCCAGGATAGTAGTAACGAGCCCGGTGGCTATGGCGGCGGCGGAGCCGGCGTCAACCTGGTCGGTGCAGGCTCATCGCTGCAGAACGCCGGCACGATCACTGGCGGCAACGCCGGCACCGTTTCCCCTGTTCCGAGCGCACAGGATGGCACCCCGGGTGTCGGCATACGCGCTTGGGGCGGAGCTTCCATCACCACCAGCGGCGTGATTGCCGGCGGCAACAGCGGCACTGTGCAGGCCGATTCGGTGCTGTTTTCCGGTGGCGACAATGAGCTGGTAGTGATATCGGGTGCCACGTTTACCGGCAATATCGAGAGCACCAGCGTCGCGGCCAACGGCGGCGACACACTGGCACTTGGCGGCGACACCAACGGCTCCATCAATACGGGGCTGTTCCTCAACTTCCTCAACAATATCAAGACCGGCAACAGCACCTGGACGCTGACTGGCCTCCCCAACGCAGGCACCAACTGGACCATTGAGCAAGGCCAGCTGGTCGGCGATACCAACTCGATCCAGGGCAGCTTGACGTTCTCTCCATCGGGCGTGGGAACGCCACCCTCCGTGGACTTCAATCAAGGCAGCAGCGGCGTCTTTCTCAATGTGATCAGCGGCGCGGGCCAGGTATTGAAGGATGGCGCAGGCACGCTCACGCTCGTCGGTGCCAACACCTATACCGGTGGCACGGTGATCAACGCCGGCACGCTGCAGGGCAATGCCACCAGCCTACAGGGCAACATGGTCGACAATGGCACGCTGTTTTTCGTACAGCAGACGGATGGAGACTTTGCAGGGGAGATTTCCGGCACAGGCCGGCTGCAAAAGGTCGGTGCGGGCACGTTGAGCCTGTCTGGTGCCAATACCTATAGTGGCGGCACGACCGTGTTGCAGGGCATCTTGAAGGGCAACACCACAAGCTTGCAAGGCGACATCACCCTCAACGATGCTGCAGTGGACTTCGATCAACCAACTGACGGCGATTTCACCGGCAGTATTGGCGGCATCGGTCAACTGATCAAGGACGGTGCAGGCACGCTGACCTTGAAGGGCGTCATGGGATACAACCTCGGCACGGTCGTCAACGCGGGCAACCTTCAGGGCGATACCACCACACTGCGTGGCGCTATCTTCGATAACGCCACCGTGACCTTCGCTCAGGACAATGATGCCGTTTTCGACGGCGTGATCACTGGAAGCGGCCAAGTCGTCAAGACTGGCAACGGCATGCTCACGCTGAGCACCATTAACCCTTACAGCGGTGGCACTGTCATCAGCGGAGGCGGTTTGCAGGGCGATAGCTACAGCCTGCAGGGCGCCATTGCCGACAATGCCATGCTGGTATTCACACAGCAGCGGGATGGCATCTTTGACGGCACGATTTCCGGCACAGGGCAGCTGGTGAAGAACGGTAGCGGCACGCTGGTCTTAAACGATGCCAACACGTTCACCGGCAACACCGAGGTCACTACCGGCAAGCTGGTCGTCGGCGACGACGCCCATGCCGGTGCCACGCTCGATGGCATGGTCACCGTCGACAGCGGCGCCGCCTTGGGCGGTATCGGTAGCATCGGCGGCCTGGATCTCTCTGGTATGCTGACGCCGGGCAACTCCATCGGCACGCTTAACGTCAACGGCAATGCCACGTTCCATCCGGGATCGAGCTATCAGTTCGAAGTCTCTCCAGACGGAACCGGCGACCATGTCGCGGTGACGGGCCACGTTTCCATCCTAGGCGGTTCGGCCCTTGCGTTGGCGAACGACGGCAATTGGGCACCGCAGACACAGTTCCCGATCATCACGGCTGGCGGCGGCGTCACCGGTCAGTTCGACAGCGTCACGTCCAACCTGGCATTCCTGACGCCAAGCCTGAGCTACAGCGCAAACGCAGTAAGGTTGCAGCTCGCACGCAATGACATCCCCTTCGACGAGGTGGCCCAAACGCGCAACCAGCGTTCCGTCGCTGGTGCCATCGATCCGCTAGGCATGGCCAGCCCGATCTACAAGGCCGTGGTCGGCCTGGATGCGTCGACGGCACGACAAGGTTTCGACGCACTATCGGGCGAGCAGTTCGCCAGCACGAACAGCGCCCTGATCGACGACAGCCGCTATGTACGCGATGCCATCAATCGACACCTGCTTGGCCAGCAGGACGAAGGAGCGCAAGCGACCGACGCTCGTGGGGTAACAGCTTGGACTAGTGCCTGGGGTCATTGGGGCGCTATCGATGGCGAAGGCAATGCGGCTCGCATGCAGGCCAACGGCAGCGGGTTGCTCGTCGGCGCCGACCTTGGCATCGGAAACGACGCGCGCCTGGGCGCAGTGGCCGGCCATCGCCAGGAGAGCATGCGAGTGGACGATCGCGATTCCAACGCCCACGCCACCACCACGGACCTGGGTCTCTACGGTGACGTGACCTTTGGCGCATTCGCACTGCGCGGCGGCGTGGCCTATGCGTGGCAGCGAATCGACGGCACCCGCGAGGTCGCGTTCGGCACCTTCGCCGATCGATTGGGCGACCGCTACGACGCGCATGTGGCTCACGGCTTCATCGAAGGCGGATATCGCTTCGACGTCAGCGCAGGCCAGCAGATCGAACCGTTCCTCAATCTCGCACGCGTGCAGTTGCATACCGACAGTACGCGTGAAAGGGGCAGCCCCGCGGCGCTGGCCGTGACCGGCGGGAGCGACAGCGTCAACATCGGTACCCTGGGCCTGCGCGACCGGTGGTCGCTGGCTGCGCAAGGCGGCATGGACGCGCACGTCTCCATTGGCTGGCAGCAGGCCTGGGGCGACGTGACGCCGACCACCAGCATGCGCTTCGCCAGCGGTAGCGACAGCTTCGACATCTCCGGCACGCCCATTGGCCGCCACGCCGGGGTCGCCGACGCTGGCCTGTCCTTTGCGTTAGCACGTAACGTGTCGGTAGACGCCAGCTACATCGGCCGCTTCGGCGACGGTGCCAAAGACCAGGGCGTGCACATGGGATTAGCCGTGCGCTGGTAGTCGTCGAGCATGAGGATTACATCGGCACCCTGATGCAGGGTGGGTGCCCTCAACGCCGTGTTGCAATGATTTCCCGAATTTTTCACGGGTGCTAAGCGCGCGTCGGCGCAAAATCTTTCGGGTTATTCAGCATGCCCAGTGGCTCAGGCGCCCTCGTTCTGGCGACGGGCGGCGATAGCTTTTGTCCCATGGAAGCGACCACGGCACAGGAACAACGGCAATGGCGCAACTTTCGGCGGAATCGGCGGAGCGGGTTATCGCAGCCGCGAGGAGGAAGGCAGGGGATTTGGGGGCGCCGGTGAATATAGCGGTGCTGGATTCAGGTGGGCATTTGAAGGCCTTCCTTCGGATGGACGGTGCCGTGCTCGGCTCGATCGAACTTGCGCTGGGAAAGGCAAAAACGACGGTGCTCTTCGGTCTGAACAGCGAAGCAGTTTTCGAGTACTGCAAGCCCGGTGCACCCGCCTATGGGCTCGAGAACAGCAATGGCGGCCTAGTCGTATTTGCGGGCGGCTGCCCGCTCCGAAGCGCGCAAGCTGAGCTCATTGGCGCGATCGGAGTATCGGGCGGGACCGTGCCACAGGACGGTAGCATCGCCGAGGCCGGTGCAGCGGCCTTGCTCACTTAGAACAGCTAATCGGGAGGACAGCCATGGGCAAGAAAAGAATTCTCATCACGGGTGCCGGATCCGGTTTTGGCGAGGGTGCCGCTATCGGTCTGGCGCAAGCCGGTCACGACGTAGTCGCTACCGTGCAGATATCGCCGCAAGTGACGCCTTTGCGACAGAAGGCGCAAGCCATGGGACTTGAGAATCTTCGCGTCGAAAAGCTGGATATCCTCAGTCCGCATGACGTGGCCAATGCGTTGCATTGGGATATCGATGTTCTGTTCAGCAATGCCGGCCGTGGGGAGTGCGGGCCGGTCAGCGAAATTCCCCTGGATCTTGTCCGCCAGAATTTCGAAACCAACGTCTTTGCGCCGTTGGATCTGGCTCAACGGTTCATCCGCAAATTCATCGACGAGAAGCGTCCCGGAAAGATCGTATTCACCTCGTCGATGGGTGGCCTGTTTACGCCCGCCGGCTTCGGCATTTATGTTTCGACCAAGCACGCGCTGGAATCGATCGCCGAAGCGTTGCAGGGCGAATTGAAGCCGTACAACATCAAGGTTCAGACCATCAATCCCGGGGCCTATCTCACGGGCTTCAACGAGACGATGGCCGAAACCGCATTCAAGTGGCTCGATGACAGCAGGAACTTCACGAAGCGAGCCGAACTCAGGAAAACCTTCGATGCCCTCTTGGGTAACGACGAAGGGCGACTGGATCCGAAGGAGATGATTGCAGCGATGATCGCTATCGTCCCATCCGATACGGGAAAGTTCCGCAATGTCGTGCCCAAGGCCGTTGAGGATTTCTTGAAGGAAAGCCAAAAGGCCGCCTGGGAAAATCAAATCTGATCGGCGGCAGCGTTCCATCTTCATTGAATCGAGGACCCTGACGAAAAAAGGCGGCTAGCGGCTGCTTGGCAGCTGGCAGGGGTTATCCTTGCGCCAAGGGCAGCACGGATAACCAGGATGAGTAAGCAGATCAACTTCAACTGCGTAGGCTGTGGCGCATGCTGTAGGGGTCGCTATGTCCCCTTGACGCTGGATGAGGCCGAAGCCTGGCTTCGCCGCGGTCATCGTGTCTCCATCCTGCTGGAAGCCTTCGCCATTGACGAGGATCAGGGGGACCTAGCCCGTTACCGACACAATGCGAGCCGTGGCACTCGTGTCAGGTCTGGAAGTATCGACATCTGCGTCATTGCCATATTTGCCGCTAATGTGATTTCTGGCTGCCCCAACCTCGGCGAAGGCAATGCCTGCCAGATCTATGACCAGAGGCCTCTGGTATGCCGAATCTATCCCATGGAGGTGAATCCTTTCGTCGCTTTCCGGACCGATCAAAAGGATTGTCCCCCTGAGGCGTGGGATACATCGCAAGAAAACGAAGTTATACAGCCCAACGGTCAGCTAATTCCTTCCATCAAACAACTGGTAGAGGCCTCTCGTCGTGCCGACCAGGCAGATACTTTGGCAAAGGTGCTGATCTGTGAGGAGCTGGATCTGATAGTCACGGCATGGAAGGGCAGCGGCTATGTCGTCCACACGCCGGGCACGGACGATCTGATGGCGGCTATCAGACGTGTATCGGCACAACAGCGATCGCCAGGGAAACAGTGGTTCGTAAGAGTTCACGAACAAGGCCTTACCGACAAGCTTCGCGACATGCAGGCTCAGCTATATCCAGCACGTAGTGACGATCGACATTTGTACATTCCCTTAGGGGCGGGTTGATGAAGCAGCCGATTCCCCCTCGAATCCACGTTCTGCTGGCTCGCGACGCTTCCGCCGCGGTAGTCATCCGTCGTGGCCCGACGCGCCACACCGCACTCATCGGATGGGACAGGAAGACGGACAAGTTCAAGGTGGGGCAGTGGTTTTACTGCCGCATCTATGAGCGTCGTTGCGATCTCTCTCCCAACGGCATGCACCTGATCTACTTTGCAATGAATGCGCGCTGGGAATCCAGCGTCAAGGGTATGTACAGCGAAGAGTTGTTGCATGTCTTTTCGCCAATGCAATTCGAAAGGCTCGAAGCTCCGTACCAGGCATAAGCTGAAAGAACGACATGTCCATAGCCCTGCTACTTCTTTACGCTGCGAGTCAGAACACGCCAGCTGTTCTGGAGCTTCCGACCTCCGAGGAGATGCGCTTGACGGGCCTCGTGGCAAAACATTTTGACATTCCTCGTAAGTTTGGCAGGCCCTACTACTACGATCTGAAAGGCGCCCCCGATGGTTACAAATCGGTGGGTGTATATATGGGCAATTGGGCGAACGTCGTGGATTTCATGATCAACGAGCAGACAGGGCAGATCATTAACCCAGACACGTGCGATGTCTACGACTTCCCCAACGTGAGACCATTCAAGAAGGAACTTCAGGCGCAGTACTTAACGCACGACCTGACTCCGAACGAGTTGGCAGACGGCGTTGGATGCGAAAATCCAAAGGTCGTGCACGGAATCAAGGACGGAGCCGGAGTGAAGTAACGAACCTCTCGTCAGGCCCGGAACCGTCTCAGGTCCTCGGGAAAATCAGCGTCGCTGTGGCGCTCGAGAACTTGGCGAGCAGTATCTGCATTGGTTTGGTTGACGATGTGCCCCCTGGCTACGGCCGGGCGCTCCGCGATCGCAGCCGACCAGCGCTGGACATGCTCGTACTCCTGGACCTGGAGGAACTCGGCAGAAGCACCGTAGTATTTCCCGCGAACGAATTGGCCATACCATGGCCATGCTGCGATGTCGGCGATCGTGTATTCGTCGCCGGCAAGGAACGGATGCTCGGCTAGCCGGCGGTCAAGCACGTCCAACTGGCGTTTCACTTCCATGGCAAAACGATCGATGGCGTAAGCGATCTTGACCGGCGCATAGGCGTAGAAATGTCCGAAACCACCGCCAAGATAAGGCGCGCTTCCCATCTGCCAGAAAAGCCAGGACAGGCATTCAGCACGCGCGCCACCATGTTCAGGAAGGAACGCGGAAAACTTCTCGGCAAGATGCAGCAGGATCGCGCCTGATTCGAAAACGCGCACCGGCTCGGGGCCGCTGCAGTCCATCAGTGCTGGAATCTTCGAGTTTGGGTTTACCTCGACGAAACCCGTGCTGAACTGGTCTCCCTCTGATATGCGTATCAGCCACGCGTCGTACTCCGCGCCGTCAAATCCTTGCTCCAATAATTCCTCGAGCAGGATGGTGACCTTTTGACCGTTGGGCGTTCCCAGGGAGTAGAGCTGGAACGGATGCGCCCCGACGGGAAGATCCTTTTCGTGGGTCGCACCGGCCATGGGCCGGTTTATGGAGGCGAATGGGCCACCGTTATCCTTGTTCCATGTCCAGATCTTCGGTGGTTCATACACTGGGGTTTCGGTCATGGTTCGGTTTCTTGATGTGCCCAAGCGCTGATATTACGAGCTTTCTCAACCCCACAGCGTGGGTTTGCCCACCATCAACCAGAAGATGGCCAATGTCGCAAGAAAAGCCGGCCATCCCAGCGCGAACCACACACGCATGCAGCGATAGTAAGCAGAAGGCAGCGGCTTGTTGTCCCGCAGGGCAGCAAGGGCGAGGTTGCGTGCACGCCATTGCAGCCATACCACAGGCAACCAGCACGCCCCTATGAACAGATAAAGCGCAATGCTGAGCTGCAGCCACGATGTGTGCAGATCGAAACCCAT
Source organism: Pinirhizobacter soli (assembly GCF_015905305.1). Classification (GTDB taxonomy): domain Bacteria; phylum Pseudomonadota; class Gammaproteobacteria; order Xanthomonadales; family Rhodanobacteraceae; genus Pinirhizobacter; species Pinirhizobacter soli. The sequence goes on along the minus strand of NZ_JADZLQ010000001.1, from coordinate 177,005 downwards.
CAGCCGCATCAGCAAAAAGCCTGAAATGGGCTGCACGATCACCGCTGGCGTCGTGAACAGGAAGTCCGCAAGCACAGTCAACCGCGCCGCCGTGGCGATCGCGGCAACCTGACCGGTACGATGGGTGAACCACATGAAGAACGCGGTGCCCAATCCGGTGCCGAACAGTAGGGTGGAACTCAGGATGTGCACGGTCTTCAGCAGCACATAAGCGTTCATCGGCGTTCGTCCGTAGCCAGCAGGACCGCCAATGCAGCGATCAGTGGCAGGTTCTTCAGAAGGCCGCCTGGCGGATCCAGCCAATGCACAGGCCACATGCTGCCTATACCCAGCGTGTAGCCGAGCAGCATCAACAGCATCAACGTGAGAACCAGGCGTGGCCGCCACCGCATCAGGCACAGCACGCCAAGCAGCAGGTCTAGCGTGCCGGTGACTCTCGCCAACACCAACAGCGATCCGGCTGGCAAAACGTCGCCGGGTGCCCATGCCGCCAGGCTGGCTGGCGATGTCAGCCAGCCGACTACGCCAGAACCGATCCACAGAAGCGCGATCGACACGCGCAGCGCGGGCAGCAAAAAGTAGAGTCGCGCATGCCAGCGATCCTGCACCTGGCTAGGCTCTTCATCGAGTGCGCGCTGCAGTGATCTCGGTGTGAGTCCGAGACATTCACGCAAATGCATGGTGGCGTGCGCTGCGCCGACGTTGCCACGTTCGAGCATGCTCGTCATGGTCAGGCCGAGCGGACCGTTGCCAAGGCGTTCGCCGAGTGCCGCGGTTGCGCGTACCAGCGGCGCTGGCATGGGAACCAGGAGAGCCGACCCGAAGCCCATCCAGCGTCGCCAGCTCAGTAGATAGGCGCGCAACGTCAATACTTCGGGGCCGACCAGTTCGATCACTTCGCCAGTGCATGTCGGCCGCATCAGTGCGGCCACGACCGCCGCGCCAACATCCTCGGCCGCGATCGGCTGCACCTGTTGTTCGCCGTGGCCGGGCAGGGGCAGGAAACAAGGCAATGCAGCCATCCCGCGCAAGAGCGAGCTGCCACCGTAGGAGCCGCGGGCACTGTAGACGAGCGAAGGACGCAGCACTAGCCAGTCCAGATCGAGTGCGGCCAGCGCCTTATCGCCGCGGTGCTTGGAAGCGACAAATTCACCATCGGCAGCATTGCCGAGAGCGGAAATCTGGATCACCCGGCGTATGCCCGCCTGGCGGCTCGCATGAAACAGCGCGAGCGGTGCGAGTTCGTGCACGGCGGTGAACGACTCGGCACCGCGCTCGCGCAGGATCCCCGCACAATTGACCACGGCATCGACTCCGACAAGGCGGGGAAGCCAATCCTCGGCGTGGACATCGCTTGCCATGTCGCAGGCAACGGCATCCATTCCGGCGAAGCGCGAATCGACACGCGCACCACGTACGGCGCAGACAACCTTGTGGTCGGCGGCGATCAGTGCCGCAACGATATGGGCGCCGATGAAGCCGTAGGCGCCGGTGACCAGTACGCGCATGATCGGTCCTTAGTATCGCGAGCCCCTCGGGCCCGCGAATGTAGCAGAGCCGATACAGGTCTTTATAGCGCCGCTTCGATGTGAAGCTCCTGCGCCTTGCCTTTGCGCAACACGGTAACGGTCAGACCGTGGCTGCCGCCGTGGCGCATGCTTTGGCGCAGTTCGTCCAGGTCGAGTCGACTGGCCGGCACGCCATCCAGCGCAACGACGATGTCGCCGGGCGCCAGGCCGACACGCCGGGCAGGCGAGGAGGGCGTGACCGCCAGCACCTGGTATTGCCCATGGCTGATGCGGTCCAGCCCGAAACCCAGGCTCGGGCCGTCCTCGAACGGTTGCGCCCAGCCGTTGCCGGGTTGCAACTGCATGCGACGGCTTTCGTAATCCAGGGTGATGGCGTAGCGCGAAAGAACGCCTTGGCCGATATTGCCGGCGAGCAGTTCCGAAGCGAACACACCAGACTTGGGCGCGGAGAGGGTGGCCGGGGGATCGAGCAAGGCGTGCTGGTCCAGGGCGAAGCTGGCCACATGTCCGCTGCGATTTTCGATGATGCCGCCGACCCCGCCGCTGTGGCTGGCGCTGACCTTGCCATCCAGCGCGATGCCGTGTGCCTTGGCGAATGGCTCGAACACAGTGAGGTCGCTGCTATCGCCGGTGTCCATCATGAAGACGCCGTCGATGCCATTCACGCGGGCGTGCACCATCGGGGTACGCTCGGCGAAGCTAAGGGGCAGCACGTCCGTGCCGGCGTTATTGCGCAGGCTGCCGGCAGCGGAGAACGTCAGCTGTTGCCGGTCGTAGTCGATCCGGGTAGTGAAACGGCGCAGCAATTCGTAGCCGATTAGCCCGGCGATGGCGGGACGGTCGCCGCGGTCGGTCAGCAGCAAGGGCAAATCGATGATGAGGAATCGCTGCTGCTCCATCTGCACCGGGCCAAGCCGGTAAGAACCGACATCAGCGACCTGCAGCGACTGGGTCTGCGTGCCGACGCCCTGCACGGCCTGGTTGCCCTTACCCTGGATACCTAGCTCGCGTGCGGCGTCGGGAGTGAGCAGGTTGAGGCCGCCGCTGTCCAGGATAAAGGGCATGGGCGCATGCCCGTCGATCGACAGTTGGACCAGGATCAGGCCGCCATAGCGCTCGAACGGAACCTGGGCGCTGGCGGCTCCCCCGACGATGCGGGCGTCGCGGATGAGCGACTCCGGCTGCACGAAATCCGTATCCGCAGCCTGCTCCAGCACGTCGACGTGGCGGGTCACCCGTGTGCTGTCGTAGGACGCGTCGCCATTGCTCTCGCGCTCGGAGAAGGGCAGGTGCAACCCGTCCACGGGGCGGTAATCGGCGTAATAGGTGGTGTCGGTATGGCCGTCGTCGCCGCGGCGCGAAAGGCGGGCGAGCAGATGGGTGTTTGCGTCGATCCATGCCTCGACGGGATCGCCGTGGGCGGGTGTGACGCGTACCCGCTGGAACAGGCGCCCGTCTTCGCGGCTCTCACCCAGGTACGCCATCGTGGCGGTGTCCTGCGATGCGGGAGAGAACCAGCCGTTGCGTGCCAGGTAGGCATCGGTGGCGCTTTGGCGGCGCGCCGTGGCGGCATCGAGCACGGTGACCAGGCCTTTTTCGTCCTGCATCCAGCTTTGCTTGCCGTCGAAACCCGTGCTGCCCTGGTTCACGCCCACGTCCGATTGCGTGACGTAACGGCCGCTATGGGTATCGCGGTTGCTTTGCCAGGTGCCGTGAAGACCGCCCTCGGTGAATGTGGCCTGCACCCGGATTTCGCCGACGTGGCTCCAGCGCTCGCCGCCACTGGCTTCGCGCATGGCGGCAAACAGGGCGCGCGGATCGGTGGGGGGAGTGGCGGAGGCAGCCGCGCTGGCAAGCGCTAGCCACGACTGCATGGCAAGCAACAGTACGCGCAGGTGGAGGCGTGAGGCATGACCCGGCATGAGATCGCTTCCCGGTGATAAAGTATTCACATAGTACAATCAAACTTTATCGTAAAACAATAAGTATCGACCTGAGGTGATTGCGATGGAATCCGACATAGTGGTTCGCCGCGCACGTGTGCTGCGGTATGTACTGGTGCTGGCCATGCTGGCCGTGGTGGTGGCCAATGCGTGGCTGTGGTGGCGCGGCGCGGGGAGCTACGGCACAGGCTGGGTATCCATCTACAGCGAATGGCCGACGGATTTGCATGGCCACGCGTGGGTGCAGCTTCTAGCGGCCTCGCTGGCTTCTGCGCTTCTGCTGGGTGGCCTGTACCGGCTGTGCCGGCTGATGCGTTTGTTCGAGGCCGGCGAGTTCTTCAGCATGGCCAGCACGCGCCACCTGCGCGGGTTCGCGCTGTCGCTGATCGGTGCGGTGACGGTGAACACGCTGGTGCCTCCGTTGCTGATGCTGGGACTGCGTTTGGCGGGCAAGACGGATGTTCAGGCGATTTCGTTGCAGATGGACTCGTCGGACCTGTGGACGTTGCTGGTCGGTGCGCTGTTCTTCCTGATCACCTCGCTCATGGTCGAGGCGCGCCGGCTGGCCGACGACAGCGCGCAGATCATCTGATCATGGCCATCCTCGTCCATCTCGATGTAGTGCTGGCGCAACGCAAGGTGAAGTCGCGCGAACTGGCCGCGCATGTCGGTATCACCGAACAAAACCTGTCCCTGCTGAAATCGGGCAAGGTGCGCGGCATCCGCTTTGCCACGCTGGAGCGCATCTGCGAATACCTGCAGTGCCAGCCGGGCGACTTGCTGGAATTCCGTGCCGGCGGCGATCCGGAAGATAGTGAATAGTGATGATCGTCATTTGCACATTCCCTTGGAGGCGATCGCATTGAGCCCTTGCCGATGCTGAGTGCCCCACTCGTTACGCCTGAGCAAGAAGTACAACCAGCCGAGTGCCGCGCCACCGTGACGCATCAACTGGAATGAAAATGGTTCCAGGATCGACGCCAGCAACGCCATGCCAAAACTCGAGGTTGTACTGTCGCCACTCCAGCGTCGGTACAAATGCACGGACCAGAACTGAAACGCCAGATCGATGGCGATCTTGCCCAGGATGATGATCAACACCGGCAGCACGATCGCGACATGGCCGCCAAAGAGAAAGGCGAGCAGCAGGAAGAAGGCAGTCAATCCATAGAGCGGCTGCACTGTATCGAAAGCCTTGACCGGCAGCATCAGCGTGCCGAGCAGGCCGTAACGCCGGTTGCCGATCATGCTGCGATACCAGTACTGCGTCTGCAGAAAGCCGGCGAACCAGCGTCGCCGCTGACGCAGAAAGCTGGGCAACGTGCTTGGCGCATCAGTGCGCGCCCTGGCACTGCCGATCACGCGTACATCCCAGTCCAGGCCGCGATCGAGGGCATAGCGACGCAGCCGGTGAATCAGCTCATAGTCCTCAACCAGGCAATCCGGATCGAAGCCGCCGACGGTCAACAGGGCGTCGCGTCGAAAGCACGCGAACGCACCTGACACCAGCAGAAGACTATGCGCCCGCATCCACGCATAGCGGGAAATGAAGTTGCGGATGTATTCATAGGTCTGGAACCACTGAAAGAAGCGACCGCTGGCCGTGCGACTGCAGACCGGCGACAGCAGTCCCGCCGCGACCACCAGGTTTGGCGATACGGCGAACGCTTGTGACATCGCCGCACACGCTTCCGGTTCGAGCAGCGTGTCCGCATCGACGGTCATCACCGTCTCGGTAGTCATCAAGGTGATCGCCGCATTCAAGGCGCGCGCCTTGCCACCGTGCGGCATGCGCAACCAGCGCAACGCGGGGAAGGACGGACTCGGTTCGCTCAGATTGCCCTCGCCGGGGTCAACCAAACCATAGCGCGCAGCCAGAAGTGTGGCGGTAGCATCGGTCGATCCGTCATCGGCAATTACAATCTGCGTTGGCACGCGGGTCTGGCCGAGCAACGCAGCGAGCGTGATCGGCAGTACCGCCGCTTCGTTATGCGCGGCAACTACCACGCCCAGCGTCGGTGCGGGACGGCTTGTCGCAACCGATGGCAACGGCCTCACCAGCGAAAGTGATTTCCACGCTACGAAGGTCAGCAGCAGCGTGTCGTAAATGACATACGCAATACCGGTGGACCAGGCAGTAACGCCATGCAGGAAAAACGCCCTCGCGAACAACACCAGCCACAGCGCCATTACGCCACCGTGGATCAGCATGCTTATCAGGGGTGTGCGCACGGGCGAGATGCGCGGCGAAGTCAGCGCCCGCGCGCGATCAAGAGCAGAAAGGGGGGTGTTCATCGACATCCTTTACAAATCGGTTGCTTACGGCAGCATCCGTCCCAACACCGGATGGCGGTCGATCCACTGATGTTTGAGCGCGCCAAGAATGTGCAGCGCCAGCACCACATAAAGCGCATAACCGCATTCGGTGTGCAGTGTGCCCAACTGCGTATGCAGTTGTTCTTTCAGGCCAGGATCAAGATGCATCAGGAAACCGATGCGCGGCCACGGCACCACGCCGAACAAATGCATCGGATGCGATGCAGCGTCGCTCCAGGCCGAGTCGTGCATCCAGCCGCTGAGTGGCAGCGCGAAGATCAGCACGTAAAGCGCGATGTGCGCGGCGTGCGCCATAGCCTTTTCCCAGCCAGGAAACACGCTCGGAAGCGGCGGCGGCCGGTGCATTAACCGCCACAGCACGCGCAAGATGGCCAGCCCGAGTACCGTGATGCCGATGGACTTGTGCATGTCGACCACGACGCGCGCATCCGTATCGGACAGTATCGAGGCCGGCAGCAGGGAAGCAGTCAGGCCAAGGGAGATATTGACGATGATCAACAGCGCGATCGTCCAGTGCAGCAGCATCGCGATATGGGTATAGCGAACCGTGTCCTCGATCAATGCGCGAGAGTTGGGTTCAATGGTTTGGGAAGCTTTCACGATAGTCTGCGATGAAAGCTGGTTGGTGCCTAAATGGATGCAGATGGTTGCGTCCGCAAGAAGATACGATCCCGCCTCGAATCTACGAGATGTCGCTTAACCGCTTGAACAAATTGGCAGCGAAGCGTTCTGACGCGTCAGCTCTATTTCCCAGATGCAGGAATGGCTCGATCATTTCCAGTTCCATTAGCAAGAAGCGTCCCTGGGAGATAACCCCGTCTATGCGTGCATAGGCTACGTCGGCATGACCGATCGCCGCCGCCGCCTCCAGGGCACGACCCGCGCTGGCAACCAGCTCTGCACCTGGTTCAGCCGCCAGGGCGACGCCGCCGAAATCGCTCTGCACACGATAATCGCCAGTCTTGGGCCGCTTGATGACCGCGTGACTGTATTCCCCGTCGAAAAACAGCAAGGACCATTCTCCATCGCTGGCAACTTCGGGCACGTAGGGCTGCACCAAATACTCAAACTCTGACGGAAGTTGCGAAACGATTTGATCAAACGCGGCGTCGCCGGCTACGCCGCGCACCGTGTGCCACGCCGTGCCACTTACCGTTGGCTTGATCACCACTTCACTACCGGGCATGGCCGCCAAGGCGCTCTGCAACTGCGATGCCGATACGACCTGCGTGGGAATGATCGGCACTCCGTACTTCTCCAACTCGACGAGGTAGCGTTTATCGCTATTCCAGAGCAATAGGTCCCTATTGTTGATCGTGGGCACCGGCAGCCGAGCCAGCCATTGCTTGAAGCTGGCGTAATGCTTGAAATAGTCCCAGATTGAACGTATCAGCACAGCGTCGAACCTTGACCAATCCACGGCAGGGTCGTTCCAGATACAAGCAGTGGTTTCCACGCCGAGGCCTTTCAGCGATGTGGAGAGGTGTTTGTCATCAGAGTGGATTCCAGGCTCGGCCACGGAGGTAGCGATCGCCAGGCGGTACGTATAGGCAACAGACATCATGGAATCATTCCATAGGGGAGGTCATGCGATGGGTCCGATCTTATAAGACTTCGGGGTAGTCAAAGGGACCCTCGCTGGCCAGAACCGGAAATACCTGCTTACAAACTCCCCAATTTCAGACACCCCTGCCCTAGTGGGTGGCGATACTTTTGCACTACGCGCAAGTGGCGCGGTTACGTCAGGCAAGAGAGATCAACCATGCCAAGCATCCCAGACGATGGAGGGAATATAGGACGCCAGAAAAAAAAGCGTGAGCGTCGTAACTCTCGACTCGCTGCGTCCGGCGCTCGATCAATGGGCATCGAGCGTGGTATCGGAACTAACGTCAGAACGAGGTAATTCATGACAGCCAACCGTTCCATGCCCGGCAGCACCGTGACGCCGGTCCTTCATTACCCGGATGTGCGCGCTGCCGTCGAATGGCTTTGCGGAGCCTTTGGTTTTCGCGAGCGCCTGCGTATCGGCAATCACCGGTCGCAGCTGGAGATCGGCAACGCCAGCGTGGTGGTGGCGCAGGGCGCGCAGTTCTATCCGGGCGGTGGCTGGCTGGGACACTCCACCATGGTGCGAATTTCGGATGTGGATGCCCACCACAAGCACAGCGTCTACAGCGGTGCCGACGTAGTCAGCCGGCCGGTGACGCACCCTTATGGCGAGCGCCAATACAGGGTGCTGGATATCGGCGGACATTCGTGGACGTTCTCGCAAACCATGGAGGATGTGGATCCGGCGTTTTGGGGCGGCGTCGAAGTAGGCAAGGAAACGCCAGCGGAACACGCATGAACGCGCGAAGCTGAAACTACCGACATTTCTCGTAAGATCTTGCGACTTGCCGCGCCGGAAAGGCGCCGCAGGGGACTGTTGTTTCGTTTTGAGACTCGGCTAGTATCCGAACCAGCGTGCCAGCAAGGCGCGCTAAAAGGGGATCCACGAATCGTTCAAATCAACGCACCCTTGCGAGGGGGCGTCTGTTTGCGTGATACGTGCAGCGCAAAAAAATAGATTCATAACTCAACAAGGGAGTGGTTGATGATGAAGTCAATTTCAGCGAAAGCTGCGGTGGCAGCTTGCATGCTTGTTCTCGCCGGTTGTTCGGCGACACCCACCAAACCGTCACAAGGCGCGCCTGGCATCGTCTACGACAAACCTGAAGCGACGGTCCAGAAAGCGGCGGTCGATGCACTGGCGGCGAACGGCTTCGAGATCCTCAAGTCCGAGCCGGAGTACGTTGAAGGATCGCGGCCGCACAAGATCGGCGTTGTAGTGGGTTCTGGCGGCGAGTCAGCTGGTGTGTGGCTGTCGTCGTTGGGGAGCGACAAGACGTCCGTCAAGGTGAACACGGCCAAGTCGTCGTTCGGCATCGTCGGCCAGAAGAACTGGGACAAGGAAATCATTGCCGGCATGGACAACAGCCTCGGCGGGCATCAGTAACTTCATGGACAAGTACGTGGGGAAGATCATGAAAAACATGCTTGGAATGGTCTTCCTCGCGTTTGGCCTATGCGGTTGCGTGACCACGACGGGCAACTACAGGCCGATAGGCGACCATTCCTACCCGCCGCGGATAACTGGTTGTGATGTGGAGATATTCAGGGACCACGCCCCGAGCAGGCCTTATACCGCCATATCTCAACTAACTGTCCATGTCGAAAAAACCGCCCTGATGGCCTCCGACTATGCCTCGGCGAGCGACGAGCTCAAGTATCAGGCATGCATGTCCGGCGCCGATGCCGTGATCGATTTCAAGGAGCAGAAGTCGTCATACCTGGAAACACGGATGTACAACCTGACCGCGACAGGTATTCGGTGGATGGATAGGGCGACTAGGCAGTAGGAGGCTCGTCGCGTAACGAATCGGGCGGATGAACGATGCGGGCCTCACTGGAGCCCGTGGACCCCGGTCGCGCGATGGGGGAGGGGGGAGCGACCGGTGGTTGTCCAAAAACACTTCCACGCGTTCCATGCGTCCATCCACCCGGCCTGGCCAGATGGATCCTGCCACCTCATCACTGGAAGTGAGGTGGCGGGCAAGCCAGGGTGACAATCCGTAGTGTTCACGGTCGGGCTTGCGCCCTCCTGGCTGCCCACCATAAAGGCGGGGAACCCAGCTCCCGCAGGATTGCCCTGCGGTAGCCGAAACACTACTGGGTTGTCACACCCGGTTGCCGGTGTTTGCCGGCAACGAGGAAGATGATGGCTGACAGCGTGGTGTGGTTCCATAGTAACGGTCGTAAAAGTGGAGACGGATTTCTATGGAAGGGATCGGAGTAACTGACTAACAAGGTCGAGATCCGTGTACATCTTCATCGACGAGTCCGGAACGTTCGCCCCGACAAGCCAACCCGGGGCATGGTGCGTCGTCGCCGCCTACGTTGTCGGCTCCCGAGATCGCGTTGCAGCGGAAGACGCGCTGAATGCTCTCAAGGCGCGAGCTGGCCGCAGTGCGCTGGACGAAATCAAGCGCCGCGACGTAACCGAAGAAAACTACTTCCGGTTCCTGGAATATCTCAGCTCCCAGGGCGGCTTCCTCGTATCCGTAGCGACCGACGCAGGCGTAAACAACGGAGTAACTGAAAACCAGATGGGCCAGGTTCGCATCATTCGAGATGCGATCGACAGCCTGGAGACATCCAAAGACAAATCGGAAGCCGAAGCCCTCGCCGCAGCGATGGAAGTCCTGTCGCCGCAGCTATACGTGGAAATCATCTGCCGAATGTACCTGGCCTGGCTTGCCGTGAATGTTGGTGTTGCGCACTACGTGCAAGCCGAGCCCCAGACCTTGTGGAGCATGGATTGGCGCTTCGATGCGAAGGGTGGTGCCGGCGCCGCATTTGAGAAGGCGCACGGACCATTGATGGCAGGGCTGGCCAGCCAAATGTCCAAGACCCAACCCATGCCCTTCGTCGCTGGAGGGGATTATTCGCACTTCGGGCGATTCATCCGAGGCGGCGCCGCTGCACTACGGCCAACGGGGCAGGGACGCAGGGATGTGGCCGTAATTACGCAACGTCTTTACCGTGAGAAACAGTCATTCGCCGATTCCGCGCGAAGCCCCGGCATCCAGATTGCCGATCTGCTTGTATCCGGCATCGCCGCGCTTCTGCGTGGAAAGTTCACCGACCAGGAAAGGGCCGCCCGTTGCCTCGGCCGCCTGACAATGAGGTTGTACGGCACGGATGACGCCACTTACCTGATCGCCTTTGGCAACCCTGAAACTCCAGCGCCGATCACGGATGTCGCAAAGAGCGCTGTCAAGAACATGAACTCAGCAGCAAGGTCCGTATTCAACCAACGCCCTGGATAGCGGACTCTGGCTTCGCCTCACCAGACATGCCGTCAAAGCGGGCGCGTGCGGCATGGATGTCGCCATAGCAACGGTCCGCCCACTCGACGAGGCCCGCCATCGGGTCCAGTAGCGATTGGCCTAGCGGGGCCAGACGATATTCAACGCTCGGCGGCTTGGTTGGAAAGACATGGCGCGTGATCAGTCCATCGCGCTCCAGATCGCGCAAGGTCTGGGTGAGCATGCGCTTGGAAATGTCATGGACAGCGCGGTGAAGCTCGCTGAAGCGGTGCGGTCGCGTCGCGAGAGCCATGATCATCAGCATGCTCCATTTGTCGCCGATACGGTCGAGCACGTCTCGAACCGGGCAGTGCACGGATTGGGACTCGCCCAATGGATATTGGCTGAATCTTTCGATCACCCTCAATGCGTTGCTCACGCGGGACTCCTCGAAATCTGCTGGTTACAAAAAACTGCCTCCTTACGGCGCGCAGAGGCGGTCTCTATAGTAGACCAGACATCTGTTGGCGCAAGGCAAAGAAGTGCGCGCGCTCGTCCGGAATCGTGAAAAGGCGGCGAAGTGGGCCGACGAAGGTGTGCGCCTGGTAGATGGCGACTGGAATGATTCGGCGGCCATTGAGATGGCGCTTAAAGGTGTCGAAGGCGCGTTTGTCATGTTGCCAGCTGAGTGGGCGCCTACGCCTGATTACAAGGAAGCGAAGGCTGTGATTGCGAGCTATGTCAGTGCGCTTGTCCAGGCAGCACCGCCGCGGGTGGTGGCACTCTCATCCATGGGTGCGAATCGAACCAGTGGGTTGGGGATGATCACAGCCCTGTCGCTTCTGGAGCAAGGATTTCGCGGCCTGAAATTGCCGCCATGGTCGCGACCCATGATATCGGCGCCGAGATCGCTGCGCTTCTGACTGGGCCGGCATGGTTGGGACATCGGGTCATCGAGCTCGGCTCGATGGTCAGCGCGGATGAAGTAGCGACGCAATTGGGTGAAGTCTTGAAGGCCGACGTCAAAGCTTTTGCTATCCCGCGGGCCGGGTGGCCGGCGGCGTTCGAACAGCTCGGCATTCCAAAGGGCCAGACGGGACCGGCCGAGGCGATGTTTGACGCCATCAACTCAGGCTGGATGAACCTCGGGGTCGAGGGTACGGAGCACATCCCGGCGGCGACGTCCGCCCGCGATGTCTTCGCGGCGGCCCGGAAGGCCGCTACAAATGTCTAAAATCTCCTGGCGCCAAGTCCTGCCTTTGGCTCTTGCCGCTTTCTTCGTCGTGGGTTCACTCAGCAACATCTTCGCCGCGGGATCTATCTACGAGGAATACCTGAAATGGGGGTACCCGCGCTGGTTCCATTTCGTGACCGGATCGCTGGAACTCACGACTGCCATTCTATTTTTCCGGGCGCCGAGTCGCCTGTTGGGCTCGGCGCTCGGCTGCGCTGTCATGTTTGCCGCCATCGCGACCGTCGTCATCCACGGCGAATACGGGCACGCTGTGCCGCCACTCGTCGTGGCGACATTGTCACTAGTGGTTGGCTGGATAAGCTGGCCGGGGAAAATTGAATTGACCGCCCAACTTTCAGGCGACCCTCGTCCTGGTGCCCAAAGTCCGTCTTAAATAAGTGGCCAATACAAGCAACGCTATCGGGATTAGGGAGAACGATGCAAAGGGCAAATCGACGGCAACGAACGTTTCGGGTCTAAGTATTGGAGGGAACACAAAAACCATTGCGCCCACCAGAGCAACAGCCACACGACTCGGAAAGACAGACCATAGAACTACTACGGCTCCGGCGGCTGCGAGGAAGCCTATGTCGAGAAAGTGCGCATCCTGATTCAGGAGATACCAACCATAGCGCATCTTTAACAAGGTGTAGGACACTGCCATGCCAAGACACGCACAGATCAGGAACAAGGCAATTTTCACTCGCGCTACTCCAAGCTCTTTCGCCATAGCTGTGTGGGGTGGTTGTGCCGTCGCTATTTTTTCACCGAATCGCATGACGTAGCCTTCAGCCAGCTTGTGGTCCCCCGCAATGGTGTAGTTCACGACGATGTCGGAATATTTTGTCGGATCGGGTGATGCCACCACATACGATCGGACGAAATTGTCGCCATCCATAATGGGAATGTTTCCGACATTGTTCTTTGTGCCGCCGGGAGATGCTGGCAAATCCCAGCCTGGGGTTGGGTTGTACATTAGCCCATCCCGAGCCTGCGTAAGCGACAGCGTACTAGGTGTCCGAACGTCGTACGTATGAAACGACAGGTTACCCGGGCCGAATCCAACGGCGCCAACATTATTTGGAATAGGACCGATAGCCGGAGCTGCTCCATTTTCAGGCCGTATGTAGATTTGCCCATTGGCAACAATAGCTCGACGGCCGTCGGGATCGATGTTTGCAATGGGATTATTGTTTGCGTAACTGTACCGGGCAAACTGCGTCGGAGCACCAGGGACCAGTGTTTTCGGATCGGCACTGAGGAAACGCGCGCTGCTCGGATCGTAGTACCGCGCTTGCATGTAAATGAATCCAGAGTCCGAATCGTCGAAGTGGCCCGTATAGCCACGCCCCGATTTCGGATTGCCCATGACTTGTTCGCCGTAGGGCCGACGATCGGCTGCTGTCAGTACGTTCCCTGCGTCGTCGGTAGTGGCCAGCACCGTGCCCTGAGAGTCGGTGTAGTAATACGTGACTTTTGTCGGGCCGGACGCATGGGCCACGCCGCACACCAAATTAACGATCCGAAAAACTGCCAGCCTCTACTCTGAAACCGCTGCATCCGTCGTCCTCCCCCAAGGGCTGCAGGAGCGGCCGCCAAACTCTGCACCACCATCGGCTGGGCGTCTGTAGGCTATCGCCTACAAGCGCGCAACACTTAGGCATTGACCTAAGTATACGGCGCTGACAGACTGTAGTCGTCGGACCAACTCGTCCCATAAGTGACCGATATAGCTATGCCCCAATCCGCCATTGTCGACGACGTCTTTTACGCCCTGTCCAACACGACCCGGCGAAAGGTCCTGGAGCAGCTTTTCAGCGGCCCAGCCTCCGTCAGTGAGTTGGCGGCGCCGTTCGACATGAAGCTTCCTTCGTTCGTGCAGCACCTGTCCCTGCTCGAGAAGAGCCGGCTGGTGCGATCGAAGAAGGAAGGGCGTGTGCGGACCTACGAGATAGCGCCCGAGATGTTCAAGATCGCCGAGGACTGGCTTACCGAGCGACGTCAGCTGTGGGAGTCCCGACTCGATCGGTTCGACGAATACGTCAAAAAACTCAAGGAATCGAAGTCATGAGTAGCCAATTAGCGCTTGATCCGAAAGTGGATTTCACCATCGAACGTTTCATTGATGCCCCTACGCAGCTCGTTTGGGATGCATTGACGAAGCCTGAGCATCTCCAGCAGTGGTACATGCCCAAGGTTTGGGGACGCGTCATGCGAGCCGAGATGGACTTACGGCCAGGCGGCGTCTTCAGCATCGATATCGCAACCAATGATGGTCACGAATTTCCCAATCTCGGTTGTGTCCTGGAAGTTGTTCCCATGGAGCGGCTGGTTTGGACCTCCATGCTCTTCCCCGGCTATCGCCCGGCCGTCTTCGACGATATTCCCATTACAGCGATTTTCACGCTTAAAGCCGAGGGGACTGGAACCCGCTACGTCTTCACAGCGCTGCACAGGAATGAAGCCGACCGCCAAGCGAACAAGGAATCCGGCTGGCAGGAGGGAACCGAGATTGCCATGGAGCAGCTGGTCGCCCATGTGGAGTCGATGCGATAGTTCAGGGCGAGCCGTCTTTTTCGCGCAGGGGGAGTTACAGCATGAAATGGTTGAAACGGGCAGGCTACGTGCTTCTGGCGCTCGTCGTCCTTAGTATCCCCGCTTATTGGTGGCTCCTTGTCGAAAGCCATGAGGCTTCCTCGGGCGGCTACGCCATCGACATCGCCGAGGTAAGAAAGCTCGCCGAATCGCAAGCCGGGGAAAAGCCAAAGCTCATTCGTGTGGAAACAGTAGCGAATTTTCCCGTGCCAAAGACGATTGTTGTTGCGGGCGACAGCTGGCAAAGCGTGGATCTGCCGGTGTCGTCCTACGAACTGCTCTATCAGGATCACACAGCAATCCTCGACGCAGCACTCAACATGTCCATCGCCAAGTCCATGGGCGCAACGTTCGACAGCGGTGCGTATTCACGGATGAGTGCCGCGATGGCCCGCGCCGCCCTGATCGTCGTTACCCACGAGCATCCGGATCACGTTGGCGGTCTTTTAGCTCAACCGGACCTCAAAAAACTGTTGTTCGTCACGCGCCTCACGACGGAACAGGTCTCGGAACTCAAGGCGAACCTGACAACCGACCCCTTTGCCGGATTGCATTTGCCGTCCAATCTTTTTGATGGCTACCAGCCACTGGATTATGTGCAATACCAGGCGGTCGCACCCGGGGTCGTGCTGATCAAGGCGCCCGGCCACACGCCTGGCAGTCAAATGATCTTTGTCCGGCGCGCAGACGGCGTGGAATTCCTGTTCCTGGGTGATGTCGCCTGGCAAATGCGCAACATCGAAATCTTACGAGGAAAGTCGCGGCTGGCGACGTGGCTGGCTAGCGAGGATCGCAACAAGGTCGGAGCGGAACTGGCCGAGCTCCATCGACTCCATGCCGCCAATCCCGGGCTCCATATGATGCCGGGTCATGATGCCGCGGCGATCGACTCATTTGTGAAAGGCGGACTGTTGGTAAAAGGCTTCTGAATCCCGTCCCCCGTGCTATGGCAGCGATCGTTCCTGCACTCTATGATTGAAACCGCGAACGGGGGTTCGTCGGGCTACCGGCCCGATCCAGGGGGATTCAATGCAGGGACGTCATGTAAGCGTGCTTATGGCCACGGCAGCAGGCCTGCTTGGCCTGGCCAGCTTGTCGGGCTGCTCGGCCCCACAGATGGTGACCTCGCACAAGGCCGAAGGCGACATGTTGACTCTCAGCTGCCGGCGTTAAGAGGCAGGGGCAGGTTGCCCATTCCGATCACTTGAAGGGAAGAAGATGCAGCAGACATATGAGCTCCTCGGAATAGGCATCACGGGCTTTTCTTGCCTTGCCCTGATATTTCTACTTGCCATTGAAGTCACCGCGCTCCGTCGGTACAAGCTCAAGTGCTTTCTGTTGCTGGTGATTGGCACCTCTTTTAGCGTCATATCGACGTTGATTGGAGCAGGAGCGTATTTCATGGAGCGGGAGCTGCCAGCCATGCTTCTTGCGCTTGAATTCCGCTCCCTTTTCTATGTCGTGGCGGTAATATTCGGCCTTTGTGGCACAGTACTTTTGTTCGAATCGTACGGCGAACTTTTGGCAGTGAGGCAACAGTCGAAAACCCGGACTGATGCGCCCTTAGTTCCATAGTGCGATACCCCGCTTCAGGGGTCTATTTAGCGTTCGAGCTACGGAGAAGCATATGTTTGACCTTCAAGGGGCCCGCGTATTGATAGCAGGGGGCTCGTCCGGTGTTGGCCTGGCAACCGCCGAATTACTGGTCAAGTGCGGTGCAGCAGTCGTTCTCAATGGTCGGGACCGCGTCAAACTGGAACGGGTGAAAGAACAACTGGGCGCGCAGGCGTCCATTTGTGCATTCGACGCCGCGAACCCCGAAGAACGAACTCGCGGCCTGGCGGCGATCGGAGCGTTTGATCATCTCGTGGTTGCGCTCAGTGGCGGGAAAGGCGCAGGAGCATTTGCTGACGTTACCCAGCCCGATTTGCGTAGCGGATTTGAGGCGAAATTCTGGGTACATTTCTCGCTGGCGCAAGAATCGCTCGCTTATCTTTCCCAGTCTGGGTCCATCACCTTTGTCTCGGCTATCTCGGCACGCGCAGCCAACCCCGGCACAGCGGGCCTTGCCGCCATCAACTCAGCCATCGAGGGGATGGTGAAGCCACTTGCGGTTGAGTTGAGGCCACGCCGGGTAAACGCAGTTTCTCCCGGAGTGGTTGATACGCCCTGGTGGAACTGGATGACGGAAGATCAAAAACAAGCGGCTTTTGCCAAATTTGCAGCGTCTACCCCGGCCGGGCGTGTCGGGAAGCCCAGCGATATCGCGCAATCAATCGTATTTCTCATCGGCAATTCATTTATGACCGGGTGTGTTCTGGAGTGCGATGGCGGTCTACGTTTAGTAGGTCAATCGCTCTAAACCACCTCACGCCTCAATGCTTGGCCGAGTCCCTCGTCGCGCCTGCCACAGGCTTGCCTTCGAAAAAGCTGCGCACTGCCGACACAATGACGTCGGGAGCTTCTTCCATCAGCCAATGCCCGGCGTTGGGGACCACCAGTTCCGTGACGTTGGTGGCGGCGTTTCGCATGACCTCTGCCTCGCCCGCACCGAACGACTTTGCTCCACCAATGGCAAGTACCGGCATGGTGAGCTTCGGAGTCAGCGTCGCCTTGTTGTCTTCGGCATCTTGTCGTATGGAGCGGAACTGGGCGAATGCCGAATGCATGGTGCCCGGGCGGGCGTAGAGTTCGGCATAGTGGCTGCGCGTCGCCTCATCGATCTTCGACGGATCGCCCGCGAAATCGTTCCAGAACCGGTTCAAGTAAAGGCGTTCACGGCCGGCGACCAGTTTCTCCATGTCGGCACCGCCAAGATCGAAGTGCCATAGAAGAGGGGAGCGCACGATCTGGTCCCACGGCGGAACGCCGGGAACAGGGGCATCCATCACCACCAGGTGGTCGGTCTTGTCGGGATAGCGCCGGGCATAGGCATACGCGACCATGGTGCCGATGTCGTGGCCCACGACATCGGCATGATCGATGCCGAGCTTCGTCAACACGCCGCGGATGTCCTGCGCCTGATTCCGCTTGTCATACCCCCCGTCTGGATGTGACGACAGGCCCAAACCACGCAGATCGGGCACGACCACGGTGTGGTCCCGCGCAAGATCCGCGGCAAGCGGCTCCCACATATCGCCGGTGTCGCCAAATCCGTGCAGCAGCACGACGGCGGGGCCCTTGCCACCGACGCGGACATGAATCGTCGCATCGTTGGTCTGGATATCCTGCATATGAAAGGACGCCGGGAAGGGCTTGACGGCAGCGTAAACGGGAAGGCTGGCGGCCAAGGCAAGGCACGCTGCGAATAGAGAGCGGATCATGAGTTTGACTCCGAAGGAGTGACGGAAACTTCGTAACCTGCTAGCCAGCCTACCTTTTTCCCTGGCAAGGCAGGGCGAAATCCCCACGACGCGACCATAACAGGCAAAATACGCGGCTTACAGTGCTGCCCGCCCCGATACCGATCATGCCCTTGACCACTACCACGCCACCGCTGGGTGACGTCGACACCGAACTGCAGCAGCGCTTACTCGCCGCGACGCAGCTGCTTGAATCCATTGCGGCCAATCGGCTATTGCTGGACAGCCTGCCGGCGGAAGACCGCCAGCGCCTGTATCAGGCGGTGGCGCAGGTCTATCACCCCGACCCGGGTGAGCGTCGGATCAAGCTGAAGGCTGCCCAGAAGGCGCGGCATGCGTCGAAGATCAAGGCCGAGGACACCGTACTTAACCAGACCGGCATCCGCGCACTGCGCCGCAAGCCGGTATTCACCACGCCGAATGTGTTTGCTCCGGAGGGTTTCGAGGCCAGGGACATCACGCCCGATGCCGACGCCGCGCAACCGCGCGAATCGATCGAGCCCAAGCACTGCTATGTGTGCAAGAAGAAATATTCGGCGATCCATTTCTTCTACGATCAGCTGTGCCCGGCGTGTGCTGCCTTCAACTACGCCAAGCGCACCGAACTGGTTGATCTGAGCGGCCGCGTCGCGCTGCTGACCGGTGGCCGCGTGAAAATCGGCTATCAAGCCGGCCTGAAGCTGCTGCGCGCTGGTGCGGAACTGATCGTCACCACACGCTTCCCGCGCGACTCGGCGGCACGCTACGCCGAAGAACCAGACTTCGGCGAGTGGGGCCACCGCCTGCAAGTCTACGGACTTGACCTGCGCCACACGCCCAGCGTCGAAGCGTTCTGCCATGAACTTCTCGCCACGCGACCGCGGCTGGACTTCATCATCAACAACGCCTGCCAAACCGTGCGTCGCCCACCAGAGTTCTACGCGCACATGATGGACGGCGAGACCGCAGCGCTGCACGACATGCCCGAACACGTGCGCAAGCTGGTCGGCAGCTACGAGGGCCTGCGCGGCTCCAACATCCTCCCGCTGGCCGGCCGCACCACGGACCTGCCTGGCCTGACCCGCGCTGCCGAACTATCCCAGATGCCGTTGCTGCCCGAAGAACTCCTGGCGCAGAGCCACCTGTTCCCCGAGGGCAGGCTCGATCAGGACCTGCAGCAGATCGACCTGCGCGAACGCAATTCCTGGCGGTTGCTGATGGCCGAGGTACCCTCGGTGGAACTGCTGGAAGTGCAACTGGTCAATGCCATTGCGCCGTTCATCATCAACGCACGACTGAAGCCGCTGATGCTGCGCACACCCGAACGCGACAAGCACATCGTCAATGTGTCTGCGATGGAAGGCCAGTTCTACCGCAACTTCAAGACCACGCGGCATCCTCACACCAATATGGCGAAAGCCGCGCTCAACATGATGACGCGCACCTCGGCCACGGACTATCACAACGACGGCATCCACATGAATAGCGTGGACACCGGCTGGGTCACCGATGAGGATCCGGCGGAGCTTGCAGCGAAGAAGGTGCTGGAAGAGCGTTTCCACCCACCGTTGGACATCGTTGACGGCGCGGCGCGTATCGTCGATCCGATCATCAGCGGCATCAACACCGGCGAACACGTGTGGGGGCAGTTTCTTAAGGATTATCGACCGACCGACTGGTAAGGACCGCAGCGCCTAGACATAGGCAAGCAGCCGCCCACAGCAGATCACGGCCAGCCACAAGGCCAGCGACAGCGGCGCCTGCGCCTTGGCCAGCGGCGTCGCCGCCAGCCAGCTGGCCACGTCATCTGAAGGCATCAGGATCATACGCTCGGACATCGATAAGCGATCGTATATTTACGTAGTTTTTTGCTCATTTATTTATGCCATTTCCAAAAAAATGCGTGATAGCTTCATGCAGCTATCGGGGAATTCAGGTATCAGGCTTAGTCATTGGGCTTTTGCGAGTAATCGGACGACAGTTCGATTGCCGTTGAATCCTGTGCGCTTTTTCCGCACAGCCGCCCATGTTTTCCCATGAGTAGCGTTGGTTGAATGCCTTTAGATGTATCTCATTAATAAAGGATCCAATATGCGCCTCAAAAACCATCGTTTGGGCTATTTCCTGGCATGTAGCGTGATCGCCTTGTCTTATGGCGGCACCGCTTTGGCGGCACCTGTCCAGGGAAAAGCATCGGTCCGATTGACCAATGTCTTCGCAACGTTGCAGACAGGTCAGCCCGACAAGAACCCGGAACACATTGCCGCCTGCCGCAAACAGGTGTCGGCACCTGACTCCCGGTATCTTGGCGTTACTGTCACGACGCACTACTCCATCGATGCACAGACGATGATCATGACCGCATCATCGTCATTGCCGTCTCCAGTGGCCACGAAGCCACTTCAGCTCACCGTAAAGCTGGCGCCACTTGGTATCGCGGGTCAGTATGCGTTCGGCGCATTCCGCCCGCCGGTACTGCCTAATAACTACGTGTTGTTCTCTACTGGACTCGACTTCAAGGGCGCCAAGTCGTCTGTGCTGGTTCTCAATGAAGGCAAGGATTACAACTGCCTTGTCACCAGCGATCCGACGCCTTTCAGCGGTGGTTTGAGCGAGAAGCTTGGGGCCGAACAAAAATAGCCACACAATCGGCGGCGTTTTTGCTGTTTTGAGTAAAGTGGGGAAGGGTGCGCGGGCCCCTGTAGGGGCCTGCAAGGTCAACTCTTTTGAGTTGCGCGCTCCATCAAGGGAACCCTTGATCAAATAGCCTGTCTACAGACGATGGCCGCAACACGCGCTGAAGGTATGCGTAAGTTTTTGCGCGGGTAATTGGCTTGAATGAGGCTGTGTCATCGAACGTACCGAGCAGGGCCGAGATCACCGGGGAGGGGGTGCGTCAACGTGTGAGACCTTGGGTCACAGGCGCTGGCGACAGCCGGTGCTGACGCGTCGGGCGAGCGTGCTCGTGCTGGCTTTGGTATTGGCGCTGCACATGTTGCTCGTGCTGGTGCTGTGGTCTCCGAGGCAGCCAGCACCTGTCGATAGCGAGCGGACGGTGATCGTTCGTCTGCTGGATGACACCAGCACGCCGCGTACCGCGCCGCCACCACCACCGCCCACGCTGCCCGAGTTGGTGTCGCCACAGCGGGCGGCGGCAGCACGCGTTCGCCCTGAGTCACACGAGAAACCACGTCGTGATGCGATGGTCGTGCAAGATCATGAGGCGGTACCTGCGCCGGCGGCCTCCGTGGCCACACCGGCCACCATCAGTTTGTTCGCCAAGAATGGCTCGATACGGCTAGCTCCCGCGCCGACAGGCACCTCGGCAGCAGTCGAGGCCAAACCGATCAAGCCTGCGGACGATCGTCAGATCATGCAGCACGACAGCAACCACATGCACTACAAGGCCACGCGTTTCGAGAAGTATTTTCCGCCGCCGGACGAGACAGCCGGTGGTGCGGTGGGTCGCCATATAGGCGATGCGATCCATGAGATCGCCAAAAGCTTGTGCGATCCCGACAAACGCAGTACGGCTTCTGACATGCTGTGCGGCGCACCTCCGCCGCCGGCCTCGCGCAAGAATTCCGACGAGCGCCTCAATCTACCGGCGGCGTCGCTGGTCGGCGACCCGCCTCCGGTCACAGTGCCGCTGCCGACCTGCATCGCCGAGTACAACGACGGCAAGCCACTGTCGTCTGGTTGCCCGGTAAACACGCCTGACTTGGCCTTCAAGGCCGAAATGCGTGAATGCATCGACCTGTTCCGTGCGGGCAGGCACCTCAAGCCCTGGTGCCCGGCCGACACGCCCCAGCGCGCCGCCGCCGAGTAGTCCACGCCAGGGCTAAGGATGAGCACAGCTGAATCAGTGCTGCCGCCGTAGCAGCATGACCAAGCGCACTTGCCGGCCTTCGCCAAGCTCCTTATGGTGTTCCCCTCTGATAGGGGGGGGCACACCATGGGCCATGTATCTCTTCGCAAGCTGACGGCGTTTTGTGCCCTGGCGCTCGCCGGGACATCGCTGCAACCCGTCGCCGCTCAAAGCGCTCCTGCATCCGCTCCAGCCGTCGCGAGCACGGCCGCAACGCCCGCCGCCCGACCCGCGGACGTCTCCTCGGAAGACGCGGTCATCAAAGCAGTCTACGACGTGATTTCGGGCCCCAAAGGCCAGCCGCGTGACTGGGATCGCATGCGCTCGCTGTTCGTGCCAGGCGCACGTCTTATCTCCGCACACACTGGCGACGATGGCATCGTCACGGCTCATGTGATGACCGTGGAGGACTACATCCGATTGGGCGATCCCTTGCTGAAAAAGGACGGTTTCTTCGAGCGCGAAGCACACCGCTCCGAGGACCGTTTCGGCAACATCGTCCAGGTATTCAGCACCTACGAATCGCGCCATGAGGCGGATGCCAAGCCATTCCAGCGTGGCATCAACAGCTTTCAACTGCTGTTCGACGGCAAACGCTGGTGGGTCGTGACGATCTATTGGCAAGGCGAGAAGAGCCCCGAGCGGTCAATTCCAAAACAGTACGGCGGTTGACCGGACACCCGGCCCGCACCCTTCGCCCTAAGCGCAGCCCGTCCACAGAGGCCTTCCGTTGAAAACCACATCCCTCGCTTGCACCGTACTGGCGCTCGCCGCCATGCCCGCCTTCGCCGACGTGCCGCCACCGCAAGATATTGCGTTCAATGGCACCCTCAAAATCGCCGTGGACGCCACGGATATCGCCCACCGCGTGTTCCGCATCAACGAAACCATTCCGGCCCAGCCTGGCCCGCTGACTCTGCTTTACCCGCAATGGCTGCCGGGCGTTCATTCACCGGCTGGCCCGATCGACAAGCTCGCCGGGCTGGTGGTCAAGGCCAACGGCAAGGTGCTGCCGTGGACGCGCGATCCGCTTAATGTCTTCGCCTTCCATGTGGACGTACCGCAGGGCGCGACCGAGGTGCAGGCCTACTTCGAATACCTCTCGCCGCAGGCCACCACGCAAGGCCGCGTGGTGATGACGCCGGAAATGCTGAACCTGCAGTGGAACGCCACCACGCTGTATCCGGCCGGCTACAACGCCGACCGCATCATGTCCCAGGCCAGCGTGACCTATCCGGCCGGCTGGCAGGCCGGGACCGCGCTGGAAGTGGCGTCCACCGCCGGCGACACGGTGACGTACAAGCCGATCAACTACGACGACCTGGTCGATTCGCCGATCTATGCCGGCAAGTACTTCAAGCGCGTGGACCTGGACCCGGGTGCGCAGACCCCGGTGCACATGGACTTCGTCGCTGACGATCCGAAGTACCTGGAAATGAAACCCGAGCAGATCAAGCCGTTCCGCGACCTGGTGCAGCAGATGTACAAGCTGTACGGCGCGCACCACTATGACCACTACGATTTCCTGGTCTCACTCAGCGACAAGATGAGCGGCAACGGCCTGGAGCATCACCGCTCCAGCGAAGACGGCACGGGCGCCGACTTCTTCACCGAATGGGCCAAGAGCGCGGCGAGCCGCGACCTGTTCTCGCACGAGTTCAACCACTCCTGGGACGGCAAGTACCGCCGGGGCGCGGATCTGGCCACGCCAAGCTTCAACGTGCCGATGAGCGACACGCTGCTTTGGGTGTACGAGGGCCAGACCCAGTTCTGGGGGCATGTGATGGCTGCGCGTTCGGGCTTGTGGACCGACGAGATGGCACGCGACCAGTGGGCCTATACCGCCTCCATCTATGACAAGGGCCGTCCGGGCCTTGCCAGCTGGCGCAATGTGCAGGACACCACCAACGACCCGATCATAGGCGGGCGCGGCGGACAGCCGTACCACAACTACCAGGGCCGTCAGGAGTACTACTCAGCCGGCCAGATGATCTGGCTGGAGGTCGACAGCAAGCTGCGTGAGCTCAGCGGCAACAAGAAGACCATCGACAACTTTGCCAAGGCGTTCTTCGGCATGGAGAACGGCAAGTGGGACGTCAACACCTACACCTTCGAGGACGTGGTCAAGACGCTCAACACCATCCAGCCGTTCGATTGGGCAAAATACTTGCGTGATCGCCTGGACGGGCACGGCCCGCTGATCGGCGGCCTGGCCTCGCACGGTTGGACGCTGGTCTATACCGACAAACCCAATGACGCACTCAAGGGCATGGAGTCCGAACGTGGGGTGTCCGAGCTCACGTATTCGCTGGGCGTGTTGATCGGCAAGGGCGGCGAGATCAGCGACGTCCTGTGGGATGGTCCTGCCTTCAAAGCCGGCCTTTCGCCGGGCATGAAGATACTCGCGGTGAACGGCAAGGATTTCTCCGGCGATGCCATCAAGGACGCCATCACCGCAGCGGCCAAGGACAAGGGTAAGCCGATCGAGCTGCTGGTGAAGAACTTCGACGAGTACCAGACCCTTCGCGTGGACTACCACGACGGCCTGAAGTACCCGCACCTGGTTCGCGACAAGAGCAAGCCCGACACCCTCACCGACCTCATCAAGGCTCACTGATGACCCAGCCGCCGGTGCCAACCCTGTATGAGTGGGCCGGCGGCAACGAGGCCTTCGAGCGGCTGACGACGGTGTTCTATGAGCGTGTCACCGCGGAGCCTTTGCTGGCTCCGCTGTTCGCCCATATGGCAGCCGAGCATCCTCGGCTGGTGGCGGCTTTCATCGCCGAAGTGCTGGGTGGCCCCGCGCTTTACAGCCAGGAGCGGGGAGGGCACCACGCGATGATCCTGCAGCACCTGGGCAAGCATCTGACGGAAGCTCAGCGCACGCGCTGGATGTCGTTGATGCTGGAATGCGCGAATGAAGTCGGACTGCCGGCGGACCCGGAATTCCGCTCGGCCTTCGTAGGCTATCTCGAGTGGGGCACCCGGCTGGCAGTAATCAACTCCCAGCTGGACTCGTTGCCCGACGTCGACTCCGCCATGCCCGCATGGGGCTGGGGACCGGTGGGTGGTCCTTATCAGGGGTGATTCACCCGCGTGACGATATTGGCCGGATGTTGCCGCAACATGGCGAGGCTTTGGGTCGCGGGCGACGCCAGGTGCGCGCAATCTTGGTCTGCTCAAGCGCAAGAATCCGGAAGCATTGCCCGGATGAGAAACCGATCATAGCGAACACCCGACGGGTCACCTTGAAACCTCACCCCTTTTCCATCGACCCGAGTTCCGTTAATGATATTCCGGCGTACGAAAGCTGATTGGCCGCGCACGGCGTGCCTGTTTTTCCTTGGAGTATGGCCGCTGGCCCTGGTGGCGCCGCTAGCCACGGCGCAGGACGTGGACACGGCCGCGCCGCAGCGCCAGTCTCGCGACGACGCCTGGTGGACTGGCCCCATGCTCGCCAATTCCGCTGAAACCCTAACCCCCGGCCACATGCTGGTGGAGCCCTACGTCTACGACGCCATGTCCCACAAGAAAGACGCCTTCGGCTCGCGTGCCTACGTGCTCTATGGCGTCACCGACGATTTCACTGTCGGATTCATTCCCATCGTCGGCTACAACCGCGTCAGCGGCGGCCCCAACAGCTCGGGCATCGGCTTGGGCGACCAGATGTTGCAGGCGCAGTACCGCCTGATCCGCTACCACGAGGGCAGCTGGGTGCCTACCGTGTCGCTGATGCTGCAGCAGTCGCTGCCCACTGGAAACTATGACCGCCTGGGTTCGCGTCCCGCCAACGGCATGGGCGGTGGCGCTTACGCCACCACGCTTGGTGTAAACGCACAAACCTATTTCTGGATGCCCAACGGACGCATCCTGCGCATGCGTCTGAACGTCACCAGCACGGTGTCAGGCCACGCGGATATCGACGGTGTGAGCGTGTACGGCACGGGCCCATCCTTCCATGGCCGTGCGCATCCGGGTGACAACTTCTACGTCGACACATCGTTCGAATACAGCCTCACCACGCGCTGGGCGCTGGCCACGGACGTGGTCTACAGCCACAACGACAACACTCGCGTGACCGGCACCGACAATCCCTCCGGCCCGCTCGGGTTGCCACTGCCCGTGAGAATAAACTCCGGCTCCAGCGACACCGTGGGCTACGCCCCGGCGGTGGAATACAACTGGACGCCCAATATCGGCGTACTCGCAGGTGTTCGCGTGCTGGCCGGTGGCCACAACACGCAGCGCACGGTGACACCGGTTATTGCCCTCAACTATGTACATTGACTATCCAAAATGGCTAGGATCTTGCCGGCCGTTTCCATGCTAGCGTAAGTACCACTCCGACCAGGGGTAACTTATGCAACGCATATTCGCGGTGGGCTTTTCCCTTGTTGCGTACTTTATATTTTTCGCAACTTTCCTGTGGCTGATCGCCTTCATCGGCGACATCGGAATATTCCCAACGACGATCAACGATGCGGTCAATGGCACGCCTGTGGTCCAGGCCATCGGGTTCGACCTGCTCCTTATCGCCTTGTTCGGAATTCAGCACAGCGTCATGGCGCGACCCGGGTTCAAGGCGCGCTTGACCCGAATCGTTTCGACGTCGGTAGAAAGATCGATCTACGTGCTGGCCGCCGCTGTCGTCCTTGCGATCATGCTTCGCTATTGGCATACGCTTGGCGGGACGATCTGGGACGTACGTGAAAGCGCCGCAGCGCCGTTGATCTGGGCGGTGTTCGCTATGGGCTGGGCACTCGTGTTGCTAAGCACCTTCCTTATTAATCACTTCGAACTGTTCGGACTGAGCCAGGCGTGGCGCCACGGTCGTGCGCGGGAAGATCGCCCACCGCAATTGCGCGAACCGCTACTCTACCGCTGGGTTCGCCACCCGCTTTACCTGGGCTTCGTCATTGCCTTCTGGGCAACGCCGCATTTAACAGTTAGCCATCTAGTGTTCGCGGCAGGCATGACCGCCTATATCTTCATCGGGATCGCGCATGAAGAGCGCGACCTGCTTGCGCACTTCGGCTCCGCCTACGACGACTATCGCAAACGCGTCGGGATGATCGTGCCTGGCTTAGGGCGGCGACGGGATCGGTCCGGCGACTGACTCTCGTCGACCGCGGCTGGGCGGAGGGTTAAATGCTAGGCAAAAGCCCTTCGCCATAACAGAATGCAGGGGACGGCGCCCGCGTTGGGCGCCGCAGGGAATACTCCGTGCGCCTGGGCAAGACCTCGATTGCGATCGTAGTGCTTGCGCTGGGCTGCCTGCTCGGTAGCGCGTTCGGCCAGGCGGCTACCGGCTACCAGCGCTCGATGTGGAGCCAGAAGGAAGGTGCACCCGCCGGTATCCAGGCCATGGCGCGTACCAGCGATGGCTGGCTCTGGCTTGGGACCAATGCGGGCCTGTTCCAGTTCGACGGGCTGACATTCGGTCGCCGGGAGATACTGGCACCGGGTGACCTTAGGTCCCGCTCGGTGGTGCGGCTGGCCGCGATGTCGTCCGGCGACCTTTGGGTTTTCCTCAGTGCCGGCGGCGTGATCGTGCTACCCAAGAATGATCGCGATCACCCGGTGGCCATGACGGGGCTTCCAGACCAAACCACCTACGGCGGCCTGGCCGAGGACACCCAAGGCCATGTGTGGGCCACTGCCGGGAACGCCATCTATCGAAGCAGCGGCACGACGTGGCAAGCGCTGGCACCGGACTCGCTGGGCTTGCCCGTACCGGACGACCCCAATCTGCGCAATGACCAGGCGGGGAACCTTTGGTATGGCGATCAGGGGCGTTTTTGGGTGCGCAAGCGAGATTCGCCGCGTTTTGTCCCCGTCCCAGGCTCATGGGGTCCGATTGGCGAAATCATTGCCGCCATGGACGGGCGTGTCTGGGTGCTCGCCCTGGATTTGCAAGTGACGCGCCTGCAAGAGCTCCCCGACGTGGGGCGCGCGGGCGCTGTGTCGGCGTTCTCCGAATCAGACCAGATGATGATCGACAAGAACGGTGTTGTCTGGTCGGTCGCCTGTGACACGGGAGACCTCTGCATCAAGCAGGAACCGACCTCGTCAACGACGGGTGCTGCACGGGTGGAGAGTTCGTGGAAGGTCGTCGGCGACGTCAGCAAAGGGGCGATGTGCGTGCTTATCGACGCCGATGGAAACATCTGGATCGGTACCAAGGGCGGCCTGATGCGATTGCGCACGAACGCGGCCACCCCTGTTCCTTTCCCCGACGACACGTACTACTTCGCCGTGTTCCCGGGACCCGATGGCGCGGTTTACGCCGGCACGGACAGCCGGAACGGCACGCCGTCGGACAGGCTTTGGCGACTAGGCGACACGGCAACACCTGTTTCAGGATTGGATCACCCCGTGTCCGCATGGACGCGCGAGGATGACGGGACGCTTCTACTGGCAGGCGAGCACGGTGCCTGGTCGTTTGATGGAAGTCGCCTGCAGACCTTTGACCAGCCGATCGCCTGGTCGAGGGATAGGCCGCGCCCGCAGGCCATGGCCAGTGATGCCCAGGGACGCCTCTGGATCGCTTATCCCCACGGAGCGCCGTGGCGCAGGAGTACCGCAGGCTGGCAGGAACGTGGCGGCATCCCTGATCTTCCCGACACGCCGATCGCGTCGATAACCAGGGTGCACGACGACCTGTGGTTCGGCTATCGCGACAACAAGGTAGCCATCGTGGAGGCGAATGACCGGGTAACCGTCCTCGACCAGCACGCAGGCCTCGCCGTCGGCTCGGTGAATGTGATCCTGGCCACGCCCCCGTTTCTCGTTGGCGGCGAGCGCGGCTTGCAGTGGTTCGATGGCCACGCGTTTCATTTCATCCGCGCCCAGCATCCCGAACTGCTATCCGGCATCACCGGCGTGCTCCGGGACGAGGATGGTTCGCTGTGGATCAACGGCTTTGCCGGGCTGGTCCACTTTGCCGGGGCCGATGTAGCCAGGGCCATGCATGATGCGACCGTCGCCATGCCGGGGCGCCTTTACGACAACGGCGACGGCGTCGCTGGCGCGGCGCAGCAGGTGCGCCCGCTGCCGACGCTGACGCGCGGCCCCGACGGCAGGATCTGGGTGGCATCGAGCGACGGCCTGGCCTGGATCGACCCCAAGACCATGCCGCGCAATACACGCAAACCCGAGCTGGCCATCCGCGACATCAACGGGAACCGGCCCTCGCACGACGAGACCATCCTTCCCGCCGGCACGACCCGGGTAGGCGTCGGCTTCGATGTCCTGTCGCTGACTCGGCCCGACCGCGTCGACGTCCGCTATCGGCTGGTAGGCAACTCCAACGGATGGGTGAGCGCGGGGACCCGCCGTGACGTCATGTTCGATCACTTGCCGCCGGGGCACTACCGATTCGAGGTGATCGCCGCCAACGAGGACGGTGTCTGGAACCTCGATGCCGCGACAGTCTCCTTCGCAGTGCAGCCGATGTTCTACCAGACGGTATGGTTCAAGCTGCTCTGCGTGCTCGTCGCGCTTGTGCTGGCGTGGGGCATCTTCAGGCTTCGCCTTCGCCAGGAACGGACGTTGATCCGCCAGAAGATGGCCGTCAGGCATGCCGAGCGCGAGCGCATCGCACGCGAGCTGCATGACACGCTTCTGCAGGGCATCAGCGGACTGTTGATGCGCGTACAGGCCTGGACCCGCCTTGGGGACCTTTCCGCCGAGGTGCGCGGGGACATGGAACGCGCGGGCGAGCAGGCGCGCCAGATGCTGACACAGGGGCGTGACCGGATCGCCCACCTGCGGGCGGACGATGATCACCCCGTGCGGCTGGCGGACGGGCTCCAGGCCATTGGCGAAAACTTGTCGGCACTGCATGGCAAGAATTTCCACCTCGTCGACCACGCACCGGAAGCCACCTTCCGTCATGACGTGGCCACCGAGGTCTGTGCCATCGTCCACGAAGCCATTGCCAATGCGCACGCGCATTCGGGAGGGCAGGCCGTGACCGTGACCCTGGAACGCCGTGGCGACGGCTTGGCCATCACCATCGCCGACGATGGCCGCGGCGTTACCGATGCCGAAGTGGAGGAGGCAGCGAAGTCGGGTCACTGGGGCGTGGTCGGCATGCGCGAGCGCGCACGCCGCATCGGTGCCCGCTTTTCGATGACTGCCGGCGGCCAGGGCGGCACGACGGTGACCATCGAACGCATCACGCCCAAGGCCTGAGCCGGCCGGCATTACCCCTTTGGGGTGATCCCCCGTTCCCGGCCACGCGGTATTTAAGTCCGATGCATACCCTATTTCCTGGCTGCCAGAACACCTGGTGGTTTGCCGCCTGCGTGATGGCGGTCACGTTGATGCTCGCGGCCCTGCTGCTCTGGCGCCGACGCCAGCGCCAGGAGCAGGCCCGGGCGCGCGCCGAGCAAGCGGTGCGCGACTCGGCCGCCAGCGCCATGGAGGAATCCATGCTGCAATCGGGCCAGGGGCTGATCCTTCGCTTCGAGGCCATCGCCCGGCGCCTGCCGCCCGATCACCCCACGCGCCGCGATTTGCTGGCAGCGATCGACCGCGCCGAGCGCGTGCTGGAAAAAGGACTGGATCGAGCGCAACATCGACGCGACGGGGGAGGGCGAGACGATGAGCAACGACCTTGATCCCGCGCAGCCGGTCATCCGCATCCTTGCCGTGGATGACCACCCCCTGCTACGCGAGGGCCTGGCGGCCGTGATCGACGCGGAACCTGGCATGCAGCTGGTGGCGGAAGCTGCCAGCGGCGAAGAAGGCGTGGCTCAGTACAGGCTGCACCGGCCCGACGTCACGATGATGGACCTGGAGCTCCCCGGCATACCCGGCGAGGAGGCCATCCGCAGGATCCACGATGAATTTCCCGAAGCCGTGATCCTGGTGCTGACCACGTTCAAGGGCGACGCCCAGGCCCTTCGCGCCTTGAAGGCCGGGGCACGCGGCTACCTGCTCAAGAGTTCCCTGCGGCGGGATTTGATCGACACGATCCGCCTGCTGCACCAGGGAAAAACCAGCATCCCGAAAGACATCGCCGCCGAGATTGCCGAGCATGCCATCGACGAGCGGCTAACGGCTCGCGAACTATCGGTGCTGCGCTACATCGCCGATGGACACTCGAACAAGATGGTCGCCGAGCTGCTTTACATCACCGAAGCCACGGTGAAGGTGCACGTCAAGAGCATCCTGGGCAAGCTGGGCGCCACGTCGCGCACCCACGCCGTCCAGATCGCGCGCAAGCGCGGCATCATCGAAAGCTAAACGCGCGCTGCGAGCAGTCGGGACCTATACACCCAGTAGAGGATCACCAGGGCAAGCGCACCGACCAAAGCGGCAAAGATCGACCCATCGGGCCCATAGGTGCCCCCGGTCCACAGCACGTCCCGCGCCGGATTGGGAACACTGTGCAACAGGCCGGCCCCGCTGTTCACCCCATAGATCGTTTCCTCGCTGAAGTCCCAGCCCAGGTGCAGGCCGATGGACATCCACAAGCGGCCGGTCGCCATATAGGCCAGGCCCATCACCAGCCCGCCGTTGAAGGCAATTTCCGCCGCAGCGGCCCACGAGCCGTGGGTAAGGTGGGCGGCACCGAAAGCGATCGACGACACGACAAGGCCCGTGATGGGGCCAAAGGCCCTCGCCAGCAGGCGGAGTAGTGCCGCACGGAACGCCAGCTCTTCCATCACGGCCGAGATGTAGGTGTTGAAGATCAGGCTGCGCAGCGCGGCTTCCCCCGTGGGATGGCCCAGGCCGGTGTGGTACAGGCCCAAAACAAGCAACAGCAGCAACGTGGCACCCACGAACACCACGCCGGCGATCGTTCCCGTGCCCAGTTCCAGCCATGGCGTGGGACGCAAGCCAAGCTCGGTCGCCGGACGTTTTTCGACCAGCCTGACCAAGCCCATGTAAGCAAGCACCGCCAGCAAGGGCACGATGATCGCGAAAGCGGTGTACCAGCCGTTCGGCAGGGAGAGCCACGACGCTCCCAGCACCGCGGCCAGCATGAATCCGAACAGCAGGGCGAACAGCAGCACTGCCCATGCGATCGCCCGCAAGGCGAGCAACTTTCCCGGGGCAAGCCATCCCTTCGATCCCGTTTCCATAGGCCAGACGATCTGCTGGGACATGGTCACCTCGGTGGTGTTGAATCGAGCGTCTTTCCGCAATAGCGGAAATGCTCGATGGTTTTAGGATCGTCGCTGGACGACCAATCGAAAGCAGCGTCCGACTGGGCATGCGCCAGTACGGGTGCCATCAGCAGCACAGCAAAACGCCACTTCATTGCCGGATGAATTCCATTTCGACCAGGATGGTTACGTCGTCCGCTTCCAGGGGTACCCATTGACCCACTCCAAATTGAGAACGCTTGAAGGATGCTTCACCGGAGAATCCGATACGTGACTGGGCAAAACCTCGGTACACCGCCTGCAACACCACGGGCTTCTTCACGCCATGGAATTCAAGGATGCCCTGCACGGAAGCATGGTCGCCGACGATCTTCACCGAATCAGCCGTGAAGTGGATAGCGGGATAAACAGGGGCTTCGAAGTACTTGTCCGCGATGCGCTTGTCGAAGGCCGCGTCGCCCGTGTCCACGGACGCCGGGTTGATGGTGAAGTCCAGGTGCGTGGCCGTGGCGGTGGATGGATCGAAGTTGAAGCTGCCGGCGATCTCGTTGAAACGCAGCGTATAGCGCGATAGATCCATATGCGCGAGCTTGGCGATCACCGAGGCATGGTGTGGATCAAGCTTGTATGTGCCGGCGAGGGCGGCCGATGGGTCTTTCGTCAGGTGCAGCTGCTGGTACTGGGCGACGGCGCTGGCGTCTTCGGCCTTGGGCGGGTCCGCCGCTGCTGACGCCGTGGCCGACAGTGCAAGGAATGCGATCACGGCAGGCATGGTTTTGATTGGCAGAATCATGTCGTTGCTCCAAGGAAGTTCGCCGCCAGTTCGCCAACGACCACGTTTGGCGACATGGGTGCAGCAGACCATTCGCGCCTATGGCGTGCATCACTCTTTGGGGGTAAGTCGCCCTGTCTCAGACGGATCTACCCCTTTCGGGGGAATTGCGAAGCCCTGGGAAAGCCTAGGCTACATACGCTGTGCTAACTCCCCAAGGTGCGCATTGAAATGAACCCGTTCCCCTCGCAAAAGCCCCTCGATATCGACATCTCCCGGCGCAACGTGTTGGGTGCATCTTTGCTGGCGGCCGCTACCGCCGCGATGGTTGCGCCACTCGCGCAGGCCAGTGCCACCGGGAATGCCAGCACCGCGAACGCGGCAGGCGGCAAGGACCGGGAAGCGCGCTTCCACAAGGTGAGCGTGGATGGCTTTGAGGTGTTCTACCGTGAAGCCGGCCCAACCGACGCACCGGTGCTCCTGCTGCTGCACGGGTTCCCTACCGCCAGCCATATGTTCCGCGACCTGATCCCGCACCTGGCGGGAAAATACCGCTTGATCGCACCGGACCTCCCGGGCTTTGGGCAAACTTTCACGCCAAAGGGAACATTCGACTACACCTTCGACAACCTAACCACGGTGATCGACGGCTTCACCCAGGCGCTGAAGCTGAAACGCTACGCGTTGTACATCTTCGACTACGGCGCGCCCGTGGGCCTGCGCCTGGCGCTCGCCCACCCCGAACGCGTCACCGCGATCATCACCCAGAATGGCAACGCGTACATGGAAGGGTTCAGTGATGCCTGGGGCACGCTCCAGGCTTACTGGGCCGAACCGACCTTGCCCCACAGGGAAGCGTGCCGCGACCTCATCAGCCGCGACACGATCGAGAATTTCCAATACTTCCAAGGCGCACCGCGGGATCGCGTGTCACCGGACGGGTATGAACTGGACATCGCCTATCTGGCCCGTAAAGGAGCGGACGAGATCCAGCTCGACCTGATCTACGACTACCGGAACAACATCAAGGCCTATCCCGCGTTCCACGAATATTTCCGCAGCCACCGGCCGCCGATCCTGGCCGTTTGGGGCAAGAACGATCCAGCCTTCATTCCCGCTGGTGCATTGGCGTACAAGAAAGATAGCCCGACCGCCGAAGTTCACCTGCTTGATGCGGGGCATTTTGCGCTCGAGACTCACGCGGCGGAGATTGGTGCGCTTATGGTGGATTTCCTGTCCCGGGTGCTGAAGTAGGTCCCGAGTCGTGCTTCAACGATGGTTCGCGTGCGTATTCAGGGGGCGACTGGTTCCACCTGGCTAGGCTCAGTCTTCGAGCTCGGGCACGCGCAGGGTGCACAGGCCTGCCATGAGCAGGCTGGCGCCGCCCAGGCCCAGTGCCCAGATTGGCTGGTTGTGAAAGCACAGTCGCAGCAGTAGACCGAGTACGCTGGCGGCGAGCAATTGCGGGATCACAATGAAGAAATTGAAGATGCCCATGTAGACGCCCATTTTTGCCGTGGGCAGGCTGTCCGAAAGCAGCGCATAAGGCAATGACAGAATCGACGCCCAGGCAAAGCCGACGCCAACCATCGAGGCGAGCAGCCAGTGCGGATCGCGGATGTACAGGAACGACAGCAGGCCGGCCCCACCAAGGCACAGGTTCATTACGTGGCTAATACGCAGGCCCCACCTGCGCACCATCTGCGGGATAACCACTGCGGCCAGCGCACCAAACCCGTTGTACGCAGCGAACAGCACTCCGACCCAGTTGGCGCCGTCGTTATAGGCGGACGAGCCGGTATCGGTGGTGGCGTAAATCGTCTGCGTCACTCCTGCGGTGGTGTAGATCCACATCGCGAACAGCGCGAACCAGGAGAACAACTGCACCCCGACCAGTCGCCGCATCGAGATGGGCATGCCATAGAAATCACCCATCACTTCGCGCAACATCCCGTGGCTACGGGTGTGGCTGAGCCATGTGAGCAGCAGGCCGAACGCGATCAGGCCGCTGGCCAGCAGGTAAACCTCTTTCTCCAGCGAGAAATACCTGATCGCGAACAACACTGCCATACCGACCAGCAGCAGTAGCAGGCCGGGTCGCCACGCGCGCGACACCTCCACCGCCCGTCCATCCGCCACGTTGTCGGCAAACGACTGCAGCTGCGCAGGTGCGTATTCACGCGTGGTGACGATGGTCCAAAGCACCGCACCCAGTAGTACTGCGCCACCGCCATAGAACGCGTACTTCACCGTATCGGGGATACCTCCACCC
Organism: Pinirhizobacter soli; assembly: GCF_015905305.1. Classification (GTDB taxonomy): domain Bacteria; phylum Pseudomonadota; class Gammaproteobacteria; order Xanthomonadales; family Rhodanobacteraceae; genus Pinirhizobacter; species Pinirhizobacter soli. The sequence continues at coordinate 142,149 of NZ_JADZLQ010000001.1, read as the reverse complement.
GTCGCTACGTTGGTAACGCCGAGCTGAGCCAGGACCCACGGCAGCATCGAGGCGATCACAGCGCCGGCGCCGATGAAGAAACTCTGCATCGCATAACCGGCGGGTCGTTGTTGCGTAGGCAGTTGATCGCCGACCAGGGCGCGGAATGGCTCCATCGACACGTTGATCGACGCGTCCAGAATCCAAAGCAGGCCGGCGGCCACCCACAATGCCGGCGCGTTCGGCATCCACAGGAGCGCCAGCGAGGCGAACACCGCTCCGAACAGAAAGTACGGCCGGCGCCGACCCAGGCGATTCCAGGTGCGGTCGGAGTAGTGGCCGACGATCGGTTGCACGATCAGCCCTGTCAGCGGCGCGGCAATCCATAGGGCAGGGATGTCGTTTACATCCGCGCCCAGCGTCTGGAAGATCCGGCTGACGTTGGCGTTCTGCAGTGCAAAGCCGAAATGGAGGCCCAGAAAGCCGAAGCACATGTTCCAGATCTGCCAGAACGACAGCGTGGACTTCTGTGTCATCGGTTCCTGCCCTTCCCATAGGTTAGTCATGCCGTTATGTCATGGCGTGGCGCATCCCGCATGCTGCGACCGCAGCATCGACGCATCTTGTTGCCAGGGACGGCCTTGCATGGTATCCAGATGCGCAGTAAAGCAGCCAGCGCCTGCCTAGGAGAATTCATGCGGGTACGCCTCGAAGATGTGGCGCGCGCAGCGGGTGTATCGCCCAAGACGGTGTCGCGGGTGCTCAATGACGAGGCCAACGTAACCGACGCCACGCGCGAGCGCGTGCGCGCTGCCATGGAGGCGATGGACTATCGTCCGCATCCGTCGGCGCGCAGCCTGGCGGGTAATCGCTCGTTCCTGGTAGCCATGTTGTACGACAACAACGACAACCCGGCCTCGACCTATCTGGCCGAGATCCAGGATGGTGTGCTTGAGGCCTGCGATGCGCATCGCTATAGCATGATGGTGCGCCCTCTGCGCATGCGGGACGGTGATTTCATCCGTCGCTTCGATGCGCTGATTTCCGACCACCACCCCGACGGCGTTGTGCTGACGCCCCCCATCACCGACCATGCGCCACTGCTCAAGCGCCTGCGTGAGCGCAACGTACCCTATGCCAGCGTGTCGCCGCTGCGGCACGGCAAGACCATAGGCGTGGCGATGGACGAACAGCTGGCTGCGCGGGCGATCGTGGAACACTTGCTGGAGCTGGGCCACCGGCGGATCGCCCATGTGATCGGCATCGCCGACCATGGTGCCAGCCGCTGGCGACTGGCTGGCTATCGCGAGGCGATGGCCGCTGCGGGTCTATCCGAGGAACCGGCCCTGGTAGTGCAGGGCGCTTTCACTTTCGGCTCCGGCGTGGAGGCGGCGCGGCAGCTGTTTTCACTGGCCAAGCGGCCGACGGCGGTGTTCGCTGCCAACGACGATATGGCCACCGGCGTCATGTGGGCAGCGGGAGAGTACGGCTTGAAGGTGCCGCACGACCTGTCGGTCTGCGGCTTCGACGATACCCCGCTGTCGCGACAGCTGTGGCCAGCACTCACCACCGTCCAGCAACCCAGCCGCGAGATGGGCAAGATCGCAGCCGAGCAGTTGCTAAGCGTCTTGCGCGGTAACCCCGGCCGGCTGGTGCAGGTGCCTTTCTCCCTGCAGATCCGCGGCTCCACTGCCATCGCTCCCTGAGGTCGTTTCCCTCGACTGAACGGCCCGAAATTATGTTGCAATGCAAATTGACAGCGCTGTCATTCCTGCCAACATGCGCCCAGACGCGTGCCGACGGTACGCCACCCCGGGGGCTTTACCGTGCCATTGCAGCAGCCGTTGAGTCCGTTCCTGCGAAGCGTTTCCAAGGTCCTGCCAATGGCTGGCGCGCTGCTGATGACCGTTCCCTCGATGGCCGGCGATGCGACCATCGTCCACCCCGAACAGTGGCCCAAAGGCGGCTCGCCGCTGCCGATTGACCCAGTGATCGAGTCCCGGATCCGGGCTTTGCTGGCGAAGATGTCGGTGGAAGACAAGATTGGCCAGATGATCCAGGCTGACATCAAGTCCGTAACTCCGGACGACGTGCGCGAGTACCGCCTGGGCTCGATCCTGGCCGGCGGCAATTCCAAGCCGCCCGGGCAGCCATACCCTGATGCGTCGCAGTGGCAGGCGCTGTCCGACGCGTTTTACCGCGCGTCGATGGATACCTCCGATGGAAGGTTGGCGATCCCGGTGTTGTTTGGCATCGACGCGGTGCATGGCCATAACAATCTCGTCGGCAGCACGCTATTTCCGCAGAACTCCGCGCTGGGCGCTACGCGCGATCCGCAACTGATCCACGATATCGGCCAGGTCACTGCGCGGGAGCTACGTGCCAGCGGCATCAGCTGGACTTTCGCGCCCACGCTCACCGTGCCGCAAGATGTGCGCTGGGGCCGTTCCTACGAAGGTTATTCGCAGAATCCTGCGCTGGTTGCGCAATACGCAGCCGCCGTGATCGGCGGGCTGGAAGGCAAGCCGGGTACCCCGCAGTTCCTGGACGCCGAACATGTGATCGCTACCGCCAAGCATTTCGTCGGCGACGGCGGCACCCGCGACGGCAAGGACCAGGGCGATGCCCAGATCAGCGAGGCGGTGTTGCGCGACGTTCACGCAGCCGGCTATCCGCCAGCGATCAAGGCCGGCGTGCAGGTGGTGATGGTCTCGTTCTCCAGTTGGAACGGGGTGAAGATGGCCGGCAACAAGGCGCTGATCACCGACGTACTGAAGGGGCGCATGGGCTTCGACGGGATCGTGCTGGGCGACTGGAACGCGCACGGCCAAGTGCCTGGCTGCACCACCGAGGATTGCCCGGCGGCATACAACGCCGGTCTGGACATGCTCGAAGCGCCCGATTCCTGGAAAGGCCTGTACAAGAACACCCTGGCCCAGGTGAAGGCTGGGGTGATCCCGATGAGCCGCGTCGATGATGCGGTGACTCGCATCCTGCGGGTGAAGATGCGCCTGGGCATGTTCGAGGCCGGGCTGCCATCGGCCAACCCGTTGGCGGCCCGGGCGGCACAGGTGATCGGAAGTCCCGAGCATCGTGCGCTGGCGCGTCGGGCGGTACGTGAGTCGCTGGTGCTGCTGAAGAACAACCAGGGCGTGCTGCCGATCGATCCGCGCAAACATATTCTGGTGGCCGGTAATGGCGCCGACAACATCTCCAAGCAGAACGGCGGCTGGACGCTGACCTGGCAGGGCACGGGTCTGACCAATGCAAATTTCCCCGGGGCCACCTCCATTTGGGCCGGTCTCCAGGCACAGGTGAAGGCGGCTGGTGGCAGCGCCGAGCTGTCGGTGGAGGGCGACTACAAAAAGAAACCCGATGTCGCCATCGTGGTGTTCGGCGAAGATCCCTACGCCGAATTCCAGGGTGACCTTCCGAACCTGGCATACCGTCCGGGCAACGATCACGATCTTGACCTGATTCGGCGGCTACGCGGGCAGAGCGTGCCCGTGATAGCGGTGTTCCTGACCGGACGGCCGCTGTGGATGAATCGCGAGATCAACGCCGCTGACGCCTTCGTGGTGGCGTGGCTCCCGGGTAGCGAAGGGGAGGGTATCGCCGATATCCTGCTGCGTACCCCTGACGGCCGTATAGCGCACGACTTTCACGGCAAGCTGGCATATGCATGGCCGCTCAGCGCAGCCCAAATACCGGTCGCCGCAATTGCACGCGGGGAGCATCCGCAGTTTCCCTACGGCTTCGGCCTGACCTATGCCGATGGTGGCCGTACCGGTCCTTTGTCTGAGGATGCGGGGGTCGCACTAAGCTCGGCGCAATCCGGCGTCTACTTCACCCATGGCAAGCCGGCGCAGGGTTTCGTCATGCGCTTGACCGGCGCCAACGGCGCAGTGATGAATGTCGAAGCCATGCCAGCCGGCACGCCGGACGGTAGCATGCGCATCAGCGCGCTCGACTACAAGGCACAAGAGGACGCGCGCAGCTTAAGCTGGTCCGGGACAGGCGCCGCAGGTATGGAGCTGGTGGCACCAGCGCCGCTCGATGTGGAGCGCGAAACCAACGGCGACGTATTGCTGGTGACTACGTTGAGGGTCGATGCCGTATCGCAAGGGAGTACTGCGATGATCGGTGTCGGCTGCGGTGCCAGTTGTGGGGGTCAGGTGCCCGTGGGGCGAGATCTCGCCGCATTGCCTCAGGGCCAGTGGGTGCGCCTGGGCATTCCGCTGAAATGTTTCCGCGATGCCGGCGCCAGCATGAGCAAGCTGGACCGGCCCTTCGAATGGTCCAGTCATTCCAGCGAGCGGATCGCGATCGCTGACGTCTCATTGGGCACGGTAGCGGACCGGACGCTGGGCTGCCCAGCTCACGGGGACAAGCCATGAATATTGCTGCCATGCGGCAAGCATTCGTCGAAAAGGCACTTTATTATCCAGGAGTGACAGCGCTGTCATTCCGGAGTCAATGGCGTGCTTGTGGAGAGTTGGGAAACCTTTGTCATGGCCGCTTGTGCGGCGGACAACATTGATCCGAACGATTTAGAGGGGAGAGCCAGATGAATCTGCATCACAAGTTGTTGTATGTCGCCATATCACTCGTGCTTGCTCCTGGTGTGCTGCTTGCAGCGGATCAGGACGCGGCATCGCAAAACCAGTCACCTCAGAATCCGGCAGGCGCTGACAAGAAAGTAAAGAACCTGGATGCCGTCACGGTTACCGCGACCAAGCGCGAGACGCCGATCCAGAAAACGCCGGTGGCGGTTACAGCGATCACGGCGGACACGCTCGACAAGGAGCGCGTGATGACCGTACAGGACCTGACCAAACTGGTACCAGGCCTGCAAGGTACGTCCGAGGGCGACCATGGCGTGGTAACGCTTACCATGCGCGGTATCGGCAACGACAGCGCCAAGACCGAGTACGCCGATCCGGAAGTCGCCACCTTTGTGGATGGCGTGTACGCAGCTCGCGCCGAGGCTGCCGCGGGTCTGTTGCTGGACATGGACAGTGTCGAAACGCTACGCGGTCCACAGGGCACGCTTTGGGGCCGCAACTCCACCGCGGGCGCCATCAGCTTCCAGACGGCCAAGCCGGAAATCGGCGCGGGCTTCTACGGCAATGCGCAGGTTGAAGCGGGCAACTACAACCAGACCGGCGCGCGCGCCGCGTTCAACCTGCCCATCAGCGACACCTTCGCCATGCGCGTGGCAGTGGTGCACCAGCAGCACGACGGCTACGTCGATTACCAGAATCCGTCGAGCGAACTGCCCACCGTGGCGCAGCAGCAGCAGGCGTATCTCGCCTCCGGCGGCACGCCGGCCAACTTCAAGCCGATCGATCCCAGCCAGTACGTGCAGGGCGGCGACAAGTACAACTCGCAGGATCAGTCCGCCGCGCGCGTCAGTGCGTTGTGGCAGCCCAGCGATTCGTTCAAGTGGAACTTGTCGTACGAGTACTTCACCGATCGCGGCACGCCCAACCTCAGCCTGATGCAGACGCCGCGCCAGGGGCAGGATTTCTGGTCCGCGCTGATCGACACCGCGCCGTACCTTGACCGTACGTCCAAGACGGTGCGCAGCCGCATGGACTGGGACATCAACGACGGCGTGCAGCTGAGCTACATCGCCGGCTACAACCGTTACTCCGGCAAGAGCGACTTCGACCAGGATGTGGGCGTGAGCGTGCCCACCAGCTTCACCACCAATGGCGTCTATCAGGACGACCGCACCAACTATTCCAACTACGAAAGCTGGAGCCAGGAGGTGAACCTGAAGTCCACCGGCCCGCAGACCGTGGACTGGATCGTCGGTGCGTACTACGCCTACGAAGACAACAACATCCGTTTCGACATCCCCATCATGAACGGTACCCGCTACGGCACCGTGAGCTGGCAGGGTTCCTTCATCCAGCCGAAGGAAACGGTGGAATCGTACGCGTTGTTCGGTCAGGCCACCTGGCATCTGAGCGACCACTGGCGCCTCACCGGTGGCGCGCGCTGGTCGCATGACGACAAGGAGAACAAGGGCGGCATCAACTGGGGTTGGGCCTACGACCCGACCGTGCCGCAGGTGCCGATCTCTCCGGGCGTGTATCCGGATCCGTCGAACGGCTTTTCCATCTCGCAGCGGAACACCGCCAAGTACAGCAAGGGCAAGCCGACCTGGCTGCTGCGCCTGGACACCGACGTTGGCGATAACGGCATGGTCTACGCCAGCGTGTCCACCGGCTACAAGTCGGGCGGCACGCAGGACGCGGGCACGCTGTACAAGCCCGAGACGCTGACCAACTATGAAATTGGCAGCAAGTTCAGCTTCCTCGATGGCCACATGACGTGGAACTCGGCCATCTATTACGAAGACTTCAAGAACTTCCAGCTCTCAGCGCCCATCGTCTATCCGGACGGCAACCACGGTCTGGGGTTCTCCAATGTGGACGGCAGCACCAAGGTATTCGGCATCGAGTCGGAGTTGGCGTATCAGCAGAAGGATGATCGCTTCAACCTGATCTTCTCGGCCATTCCGAAGAAGGAGCTCGGCAAGCTGATCTACGCCGGTTCCAACGACTACCAGGGCCTGCCGGCATGCCCGCCGCAGTCGAACCTCGCCAGCTGCATGGACGTCACCGGCAACGATCTTCCGCATGCGCCGAACGTGTCGCTCACCGCCATCTACGAGCACGACTTCCACCTTCCCAACGGCGGACGCCTCACGCCACGCGTCAGCGCCCAATACCAGAGCACGCAATGGTTGAGCTACTTCAACTTAGGTTCGGGCGACCAGCAGAAGTCATACACGCGCGGCGACGTGTCACTGCGCTACTCCGAGCCGGGCGACAAGTGGTGGGTCAACGCGTACGTGCAGAACGTGTCCGATGACAAGATCCGCACCAGCGCCGGCCGTTTCTCGATGGCCGACGGCTCGCTGCAGTACGTGTCGCAGTACCTCGCACCGCGTACCTATGGCGTCCAGCTCGGCGTGTGGTTCTGACGTGATGCACGGCGGCGGGGACACACCATGGCGCGCCTGAAGAAAGTGTTGATCGTGGGCGGCGGCACCGCCGGTTGGTTGGCGGCGTGCTATCTGGCCAAAGCGGTCAACGCGGTCGATCCCCGGAGTGTGCAGGTGCACCTGGTGGAATCGCCGGACATCGGCCTGCTTGGCGTGGGCGAAGCCACGTTTCCCTCCATTCGGGGCACGTTGTCGGCCATTGGCCTCGACGAGCGCCGCTTTCTGGTCGGCGCTACCGCGACGTACAAACAGGGCATCCACTATCGCCATTGGGTAAGGCCGCCAGGAACCCCCGGAGCGGATCACTTCTTTCATCCATTCAACGTACCCAGCCAGCGTCCGGGTGGCCCCGAGTTGTTGCCGTACTGGCTGCTCGGTGCCGCACCGGAGGGCATGCCGTTCGCCGACGCCGTGTCGATGCAGAGCACGTTGGTCGATCACTCGCGCGCGCCCAAGCGCGCAAGGGATGCGGATTATCAGGGGCCGATGAATCACGCCTTCCACTTCGATGCCGCCTGCTTCGCACGCCTGCTGGCCGATCACGGCCAGCAGGCGCTTGGTGTGGTTCGGCATGTGGCGACGGTGGAGCGCACGGAGCTGGACGAACGCGGCGCCATCGCGCGCGTGGTGACGAAGGAGGCGGGCGAGCTCACTGCCGATCTCTACGTAGACTGCACCGGACTGCGCGGCATGCTGATCGGCAACGTGATGAAGTCGCCGTTCCGAAGCCGTGCGGACGTACTGTTCGCCGATCGCGCGGTGGCCATGCAGGTGCCGTACGAAACCCCCGATGCACCGATCCCCTCGTACACCATCTCCACCGCCCAGGAAGCCGGCTGGATCTGGGACATCGGTTTGCAAAAGCGGCGCGGCGTCGGCTACGTGTATTCATCGCGGCACACCACCGACGATCGTGCCGAAGAAGTCTTCCGGCGCTATCTGGGCGGTGCCGGCGAGGGCCTGAAGGCCATGCACATCAAGTTCGAGACGGGATACCGCCCCGAGCACTGGCGCAAGAACTGCGTAGCGGTGGGCCTGGCCGGCGGCTTCGTCGAGCCACTGGAATCCACCGGCATCGCGCTGATCGAGCTGGCGACCTACCTGCTCACGCACCTGTTGCCAAGCGACACCGACAACATGGAAAGTACCGCGCATCATTTCAATGAAATGATGGTTGCACGCTACGACCGCATCATCGACTTCATCAAGATGCACTACTGCCTGAGCCAGCGCCGTGACTCGCCGTTCTGGATCGACAACGCCGACATTGGCACCATCCCGCAAACCCTGCAGGAAAAGCTCGCGAAGTGGAAGCAGCGCCCACCGCATCGATTGGATTTCGTTGGCGACCTGGAAATGTTCATGACTGCCAGCTGGCAGTACATCCTGTACGGGATGGAGTTCCAGACGGACCTCGATGCCATGCGCAGCGCCTATCCACACATGGAATCGGCGCGCCAGGAATTCGCAATGATCCAGCAGGTAGCCGCTCGTGCACTCAACGACCTGCCAGATCATCGTGCGCTGGTCGAACAACTGTGCCGCTGAATCAGAAGTTCTCGCGCACCATTTCCAACACATCTGCGCCACGGCCATGCAGGATGGCGCGGGTTGAGTACAGGGCCATGCCGATGACCGGTTTGGCCTCGATAAATGGAGGCTTCAATAGCTCAAGCGGACTAACCAGCACGTTGAGGAGGGCGGGGCCCGGCTGCGCCAACCAGTCTTGCACGGCCGCGTCCAGCTCGGACGCCTTGCGGACGGTTTTCCCCCATAGGCCGATGGCCTCTGCCACTTTGCCGAAATCGGGGTTCTTCAAATGCGTGAAGGTGTCGAGCATTCCTTCCGATTTCTGTTCGATTTCCACGAACCCCAGCTTACTGTTGTCGTACACGACGATCTTGACCGCGATGTCTTCCTGGATCGTGGTAAGCAGTTCGCCAAAGAGCATGGAGAGACCGCCATCGCCACACAACGCGATGACCTGACGCTCGGGAGCAGCCTTCTTTAGTCCCAGTGCGCTCGGAAGGCCGGCAGCCATCGTTCCATGAAGAAGACTTCCGTAGATGCGCCGCTTGCCAAGGGTGTCAACAAAACGGTGTGCCCAGGCAACGGGGGTCCCGTCATCGGCGGATATCAAGGCATCCGCATCGGCGTACCGGCTGATGACTGAAGTGAGGTAGGAGCCGGGGATGGTGTCATCGTGCCCGGGAACCAGATGCTTCTTCCACTCATCCATCGCTTTGCGAAAGCGCTCGATAGAGTCCTCCTGGAACGAGGCATCCTTTTTCTCTTCCAGATGTGGAAGGAGCGCCTGCAGGGTCGGCTTGATGTCGCCCACGGCACCCAGCGTGATGTGATGACGCCTGCCCAGATGCGTCGGGTCGATGTCGATCTGGACGATCTTGGCCTTATCGGGATAGAACTGCCGCCAGGCGAAGTCGGCGCCAAGCAACAGGAGTGTGTCGCATTCCAGGAGGGTCTTGTAGCCAGCCTCGCTGCCGAGAATGCCAGTCATGCCAACGTTGTAGGGGTTGTCGTGCTCGAGGAAGCTTTTGCCGCGCGAGGTGTGCGCCATGGGAGCCTTCAGGCGTTCGGCGACCGCTTTGATCTCCTCAAGCGCAAATTCGCATCCCGAGCCAGCATATATGGCGATCCGGCTTCCCGCATTGAGGATCTGTGCGATGCCTTCGATCTCGTCATCGTTCGGGCGAATCATTGGGCTACTGCGGTGGACGCGATAGGGGAAGTCTTCATGGACCTCCGCGTGGGAGATGTCGACAGGAACGATCAGCACTGCCACGCCTCGTTTGGCGATGGCCGCCTGGCAGGCCATGACGGCCTTCTTCCGCGCTTGCTCCGGCGTCATGATCATGTCGCAGAATACCGAGCACTCCTTGAAGACGGTCTTGAAGTCGACTTCCTGGATGAATTCGAATCCCATTTCACTCATGAGAATCTGGCTTGCGATAACCACCACCGGCGATCGGTTTCGATGGGCTTCATACAGACCGTTGATGAAATGCAGGCTTCCCGGGCCGCAGCTTCCCGCGCATGCCGTGAGGTTGTTCGTATGGAGTGCCTCGGCGCCCGCAGCGAAGGCGCCGGCCTCTTCGTGCCGGACATGGACCCATTCAATGGGACTGCTATCAAGATTCTCAGCGATGAGATTGAGGGTGTCGCCCACGATGCCATAACAGCGCTTCACACCCGCCTGTTCGAGCACATCAACGATGATCTCAGCAACTTTCTTGCCCATGTGATTTTTCCGGAAGAGAGGGTAGGAGTGTACGAAGCGCACACTATTGGCCATACACCGCCACCGGCTTGTACGAAGTTAATCGCGGTTGAATGAAACCACATGTTGATAGCGTGCACCGACGTTGCAGTCAGTGAGCAGTAAACTCCCAGAAAGGTTGTGGAAAGAATCGTTCGCCAAAGGGTGGCCTGACGAAGGTTTGATGATTCGTTACTGGACGCTGACCACGATGGCCCACCTCGCTATCGGTGCGCATATTTGTCCAACAACGATGACTTGCATACAAGCTAGTGGTGCAGCGCCGCAATAGGGTGCTCTACCTACCTACCGAAGCTTTCGGAGCTATGCACGTCATGGAAAACGCAAACACACCATGCCATGGAGGTCTGGTGCTTTTACTGGACGAAGACTCAAGCTCATCGCGCCGGATCGCCGAAGAGCTTCGCCGCCACGAGTACGAAGTGCTCGTTGCAAGTGATGATGAAATAGCCACGGCTTTGGCGGCTCGCTTTAAACCGACCCTGTGCGTGCTTGAGCTGATTCCAGGCAGAGACAATCGACTGGGCCTGATTTCCCGGCTGCGGTCCATCGTCCCTGATATGCAAATCGTCGTCGTAACTGCGTATGGGTCCGTCGCAACGGCGGTTTCATCCATGAAGCGCGGCGCCAAGGATTATCTAGTAATGCCCTTCAAGTTCGAAGAACTACTGGGAGCCCTGCGAAGTGATGTGCGGGCGTGCGACGAAGAGGTGGTGAAGTGCACTGAAGCACCCCTGGCGTTGCGGCGTGCAGAGTGGGAATACATACAGCGCGTATTGAATGATTGCGCAGGAAATATCTCCGAGACGGCACGACGCCTAAGCATGCACCGTCGAACGTTGCAGAGAAAGCTGAACAAGCGACCTGTACCGGAGCGAGGCTATGCCGCGCACTAGCCAGATGGATCCCGCCACCTCATCACTGGAAGTGAGGTGGCGGGCAAGTCAGTTGGAGATGGATGAAGGACGCGTCCTAACCTTTGATGAAGCTGAGGATGTCGGCATTGATGATGTCGGCATGAGTTGTCATCAGGCCGTGCGGCAAACCCGGATAAATCTTGAGCGTGGCGTTCTTCAGCAGCTTGGCCTGCAACAGGGCAGCATCCTTGTACGGAACAATCTGGTCGTCATCGCCCTGCATGACGAACGTTGGCACCGTGATGGCCTTGAGGTCATCCGTTTGATCCGTCTCAGAAAACGCCTTGATGCCTTCGTAATGGGCGAGGGCACTGCCCATCATTCCCTGGCGCCACCAGTTCTCGATCGTTCCCTGTGAGATTTTTGCCCCGGCTCGGTTGAAGCCATAGAAGGGGCCCGTCGGAACATCGAGGAAAAACTGTGATCGGTTCGCAGCGAGAGCCTTGCGTAAACCGTCGAACACGTCGATCGGAGTGCCTTCCGGATTGTTCGCGGATTTGAGCATGATTGGCGGAACGGAAGCGATAAGAACGACCTTGGCTACACGCCCTTGGGGCTGGCCGTACTTCGCCACGTAGCGGGCCACCTCGCCACCGCCGGTGGAGTGACCGACGTGAATGGCGTTTTTCAGATCGAGATGCTCGACGACTGCCGAGGCGTCAGACGCGTAATGATCCATGTCGTGACCCGTCCCCACCTGCGAGGACCGGCCATGACCACGCCTGTCGTGGGCGACAACGCGATAGCCATTGGCCACGAAAAAAAGCATCTGCGCATCCCAGTCGTCTGACGACAGTGGCCACCCGTGGTGGAACACGATCGGTTGGGCATCCTTCGTGCCCCAATCCTTATAGAAGATCTCCACACCATCCTTCGTCACCACCATATTGCCCATCTGTCGGCCTCCGGTGGATGGGCCGGTAGCCTTGCCAGGCGTGGCGGCATGGGCCGCGTCGCTCGAGGAGATGATGGATGCAGCTACGACCGTAGCGGCGGCGACAGCGCCGGCTCCCATCACGACATCGCGACGGGACTTGTTGACGACGGTGATCTTATCGTTGTTCAGCATAACTAGCCCTTCAATACCAAGTGGGGTTCTTCACATCGAGTTAATTTGAACCGTCTGGACGCGGACGATCTATCACTTTAGTGACCACTTTTGACTGAAGATGACGTTTGGGCGTTCGGGCAGGGCGATTCGATCGGGTTATCGGGCGTCGTCTATTCTTCCGCTGCCGCATCGCGGCCCTGCTGTCGGATCAGCGCTTCTTCACGTGCATCATTGATGGACTGACGGATGCTGTCGAGATCTACCTCGGATTCGTCTGGCTCGAACTCGCCGGTCAGTTCCGAATCGGGTCGCAGCTCACCGGTTTCGAACAACGCCCACATCTCCTCGCCGTACCACGTGTCAAACAGATCGGGTGCCCAGCGTCCAAGATGTGCAGTGAGGTTGTTGACGTCACGCAACAGCATCGCGCGCGCCGCATTGTTGCCCGCGGCACTGACCACTTGGGGAAAATCGATCATGACCGGCCCATCCAGACCGACCAATACGTTGTACGCGGACAGATCTCCATGAATCAGCCCGGTACACAGCATCCGCACCACCTGCTGCACCAGTACACGATGGTATTCACGCGCTGTCTGCGCACTGAGTTCAACCTCACCCAGGCGTGGTGCGGAGGAGCCTTCGGCGTCGGTGACCAGTTCCATCACTAGTACACCGTGGAAGTAGCCATACGGCTCGGGCACACGCATGCCGGCGTCGCGCAATTGGTAGAGTGCATCCACCTCGGCATTCTTCCAGGCTACTTCCTGCTGCTTGCGCCCGTACTTGCTAGCCTTGCCGATCGCACGCGCCTGGCGACTGCCTCGTACCTTGCGACCTTCCTGATACTGCACACGTTGCTGGAAGCTGCGTTGCGCCAAGTCTTTGTAAACCTTCGCACACCGTATTTTGTCGCCGCTGCGGACAATATATACCGCCGCTTCCTTGCCGCTCTTAAGCGGTCGCAGTACTTCATCAATGACGCCGTCGTCGATCAGCGCCTGCAGGCCTTGGGGGGTCTTCACTGTGTCTCTGGGGGCGGTTGGTACAGGTAGGCGGGCATTAACCATAAATTGTCGCATTTTCGAGCGTGTTTGACCATTGTGGGGTGGTTCGCGTGCCGAGGCTTCAGCACTGGACCGCGGTGGCGCCGCCCTTGCCGTCCCCTTGAACCGAGTCCCAGTTATGATGGCGCCCGACAATTCATTCGAGCCGAACCGGCTTCGCGGGCCGGCTTAATTCAGGCGTTAGCCAAGGGAGTTGCTTTGAATCGAATGATAGTGATGTGCCTGCTCGCGATGTCCTTACCCGCTTATGGCATTGTTATTCGCCACGACGTGGATGACTCCAAGTATCGCGTAGCGGCCACCGAATTCCCGGCACTGGTCGATCTGCCTGGTGAGGGGCACGGAGTTTTGATTGCCCCGCAATGGGTGGTCACCGCTGCCCACGCAGTGACCTGGCAAACCGAAATCAAGCAGATTGTGCTTAATGGAAAGGCGAGGGATGTTGAAAAGGTAATCGTTCACTCCGGATACAAGAAACTGCCGAAGGATTTAATAGATCAAGCAGTAAAAACTGGCGACGCAACACACATCGTGGATTTTCTTGCATCGCAAGATGATATTGCCTTGATCAAGCTAGCTGGGCCGGTGTCCGATGTGATCCCAGCCAAACTATTTTCTGGAAATGATGAGCTTGGAAAGACCGTTGAGCTTCTTGGGAAAGGCGCAACAGGAACCGGGCTTACCGGACAGGATGTGAACGCCTCTCATCACGCCGATCTACGCCGCGCCTACAACAAGATTGTCGATGTGAAGGATCGCTGGATTTGCTATGTCTTCGATAAATCGCCATCAGGGCTCGAGATCGAAGGCATATCAGGCGATGGCGATAGTGGTGGTCCGGTCCTGATAAAAGTTGATGGGAAATGGCAATTGGCCGGCTTGGCTTCTTGGAAGAAACATGCACAGGACAATGACCTGATCCTCCATGCCGGCTTTTACGGACAGAAAAACTACAACGTGCGGATTGGTCACTACACGGGATGGATCGAAGACCAAATGCGCGCAATTTAGCGAACGCTCGTCATTGCTTCGATCGAACGCAGTCGAAATGACCACAAGATAGGTTCTGCACCTTTTTATACGTATCGTCATGCGGCCTTCACGGCGTTCTGCCGGACCACCGCTGTCGATAACTGACGTTCAGCGGCTTTCGCTGCACCTCCTAGCTGCAGATCACGCCAGGGCATAGCGTCGGAGGTGGATTGCGGGGCTCCGGTCAGCCAAGCCTCTTCGCTCCTCTAGCGCGGGAGTGCACACCTGGACACGAAAGAATCCGCCCTTTAAGTTGGCGGGCGCCAAATTTATGGCACGACACGTGCACAACCTCCCGGGATATCGGTACTGCGCGAGCAGGGACTGCCCACCGAGCGACGTTGGATCCACATGGAGGCGATCATGGCCGGTGTCACATGCGATGAGTAAAAGGAAGGCCCTCAAGCTCCAGCTGCCGAGCAACCCGTCAGCTCTGAATGGCGAGCGCGGTGCTGGCCTCGGCTCGGAACTTCTGGCCGCGAACGAAGAGCTGTTGATCTCAATGTTGCGCATCCAGGCTGATGCGGATGCTGCCAGAAAGGCATTGGAATCGCTCGCCGAATCGGTGGGTCTGGATACGCTTACCCAGCTACCGAACCGTTCCCTGTTTCTGGATCGCTTCGCCCAGGCCATCATCAGCGCCCAGGTTCAGGAACGCCGCATGGCTTTGCTTTTCGTTGATCTAGACAACTTCAAGCAGGTAAACGATCAGCTTGGTCACAGCGCGGGCGACCAGATGTTGAGAAGGGCAGCCTCACGCCTGTGCTCCGCGGTGCGCGGCACGGACACAGTGAGCCGCCATGGCGGCGATGAATTCCTGATTCTGCTTTCCGACGTAGAGGATGCGGCCGATGCGGAGCGCATGGCCAAGGGCGTGATACAGGCACTTGGATTGGAAGCCTTGTACGACCAGGCACACTTGTATGACCAGGAACAACTGACAGCGAGCATTGGTATCAGCATTTACCCCGATCATGGCGATGATCCACTGGCCCTGATTGAGAACGCGGATCTGGCCATGTATGCGGCCAAACGGCAGGGGTCTGGGGTGTACCGTCTTTTTTCGACAGGACTCCAGGCAGGTCGCAATCAACGCGCCACCGACAAGAACAGAAGATCCACGCCGGGTGTCGATGTTGCGGCCAGTTTACCGACCACCCGGAAGAACCTCGATATCGTCGCCGTGATCGAAGAAGCCGTCGGCACGTGCCGGCCCGTGTTCGATGGCCGCGAACAGAGTCTTCGTTGGTGCCCTTCGGAGGTCCCCGTTGCAATGCACGGGGATGCGGCGAGCCTCGGACGGCTTTTCGTGAGCCTCTTGGACAGCGCTTCGAAGCGAGCCCCAGAGGGCGGGTGCATCGAACTTTCGTTGACGAGTACCGGCCGCACGGCTGTCGTAACTCTTTCCGATGAGGGAAAGAAGAAAGCTACTGATGCATTCATGACCTGTCTTGATGATGGCCATGGTGCTGAGCTGGCCGAGGCACTTGATTTGGTGGTCGCGCATGGCGGCGCGATCATCACGACGGAGCCGACTGTCGACGTTAGCGGTGACATCGTCGTGATACTGCCGCTTTGATTGTCGTGCCGAATAGGCCTATTGGAAGTTCGCACCATTTCACGCGCCAGCGACATCCCGGTCTTTGACAGGACTACAGTGGGGTAATCGCGCTTCTGGGAAGACCTTCATAGGCTTCGCATTGGCTCTTTTAGGCGGAGCAAGGAAAGCGTCGATGAACAAGATAACGAATCCCAAGTGCCCGTTCGACGAAGGAGATCGTGTAGATCACAAGCTTCTTGGGCTTGGGACTGTGGCCGATGCCCCCGGGGACCCTGTGGGACCAACAGGCTGGGCTGCGGGCGGTGTCAGTAGCGCGGGGTGGAGAGTTCCTATTAGGTGGGACGACCCGCAGCGTAAAGACAGTGCCGTTATGGACTTCGCTTTGCGAAAAATGTCGTCTGACCCAGCGCAGAGGCGGTAGGCCGCTACTTTACCCACGCTCGGCATGCGCAGTTTAGGTTCGGAGCGGCAGAGGAACTACGTGCGATTTGCGCCCGTGGGGTCATCCGCTTGCAAATTATCTATGCGGGCTTGACTCAACGTTCGCCGCGCTGTGACCACGGTGACGTTCGAAGAAAATGCCGGCAAGACGCTGGTCACCCTGCACTGAGTTGCTCTCAGCCAGATCGTGACCACACCGCGACCATCGGCGCATGGAAGGGATGACGATGAAACCCACGATCACCGCAGGTTGAGTCAAGCAAGATGAAGATCTTGAAGAATTATTTCGGTGTGAGGCGGTACAAGCCACCGGGTTCAGCGTCTTCCAGTAGCCAGAGCGAGCCGTCCGGCGCCTCTTCGATATCGCGGATGCGCTTGCCGAGGCTCCAGCGCCCGACCGCGGTGGCGCCGCCCTTGCCGTCAACGGTGACGCGAATGATGCCCATGCTGACAAGGCCGCTGATCAAGGCGCTGCCTTTCCACTTCGGGAACATGCTGCCCTTGTAGAACATGAGATTGCCTGGCGCGATCACCGGCACCCAATAGATCACAGGCTTGGCCAGATCCGGCCGTGTGTCGGGGGAGGGGATAGGCACGCCGTTATAGTTCATGCCATACGAAACCAGCGGCCAGCCGTAGTTCTTGCCACGCTGGATCAGGTTCAGTTCGTCGCCGCCTTTGGGGCCGTGCTCAAGTTCCCACAGTCGACCATCGGGAGCGAAGGCGAGGCCATAAGGTGTGCGATGGCCCGTGGTCCAGGTTTCAGCCGGCGTAAGGTTGGGGCTGGGGAACGTATAAGTGCTGACCACCGGCGCCGATTTGGCGGCCTCGGTATCGGTCGCCGGATCGATCAGCGAAATGGTTTGGGCACCGGTCTTTCCTGCCCATGGATTACCCGGCGCGGGTTTGCCGTCCAGCGTCAGACGCAGGATCTTGCCTACCGGTTGATCAGCATCCTGCGCAGGCGTGAAGCGCTGGCGGTCGCCCACGGTAAGGAAGAGGTACTTGCCGTCCGGTGAGAAGGCGATCTGGGCGCCGGCCTGGCCGCCCTTGCCCGTGGGCATCTGGCGCCACAGCACCTGGAAGTTGTCCAGCCGGGCTTGATCGCCATCCAGTACAAGTTGACCTCGACCCATGGCTAGGCCGCCGCCGTAGTCACCGGGTGCGACATAAGTGAGATACACATTGTGGTCGCGGGCGTAATGGGGCGAAAGGAAGACGCCCAGCATGCCGTTCTGACCTTCGAATTGGCTGGGCGGTACACCCTTGACCTCGGTCTTGGCGCCTTGAGGGGTGACCAGTTGCAACCGGCCGACCTTCTCGGTCACCAGCATGCGGCCATCGGGCAGGAAAGCGATGCGCCAGGGCAGGTCGAGGCTAGCTACCTTGGTGACGGTGAAAGGAAGATCGGGATCGGGCTTCTGATCGCCTGCGTTGGTTTGTGCGTGGGCGGCACTTATCAGTAGAGCCCCAAGCAAGAACCCGTTGGTCAGCTTCTTCATTTGCATCTTTCCTTGCGTCCCAGTGACCCGGAAAGATTCTAATGTTCTGATTGCCGTTTGGGTGTGATGGTTTATTTAAGTTCGCGTGGCAGAC
The DNA here is from genome assembly GCF_015905305.1 of Pinirhizobacter soli. GTDB lineage: Bacteria > Pseudomonadota > Gammaproteobacteria > Xanthomonadales > Rhodanobacteraceae > Pinirhizobacter > Pinirhizobacter soli. Next base: position 124,189 of record NZ_JADZLQ010000001.1, on the reverse strand, counting down.
CTGGGGCGGCACCGAGGCACTCGAGGCAATCTGAAACGAATCGGGCGGATGAACGATGCGGGCCTCACTGGAGCCCGTGGACCCAGTCGCGTGGGGAGGCGCATGCGTGGCATGTGGCAGCGACTATTACTTGATAGCGACCGCCTGGGTTCCGTCAGCTTGCCACCCGCCGCCAAGTGCCTTGAATGCAGCCACGGCCGCGCGTGCCGACTCCGTTTGCGCCTGCGCCTGCTCGTCGGAGGCGCGCAGCAAGCTTTCATCCGCCTGGAGCACCTCGATCAGACTGACCACACCCTTTTGATAGGCCGCAAAGGACGCTGCGCGTGCACGGGTGAGCGAATCCACGCCCTGGGCGAGCACGGCAGCTTGCTCCTCGCGCTTGACCAAGGCCGAAAAAGCATTCTCCACATCCTCTGTCGCGTGCAGCGCGGCAAGTCGATACGCAGCCAGATTTTCTGCCTGCTGACCTTTGGCCTGCTGGATCTGCGCGTTGATACGGCCGAAGTCGAACAGGCGCCAGCGCAAGCCCAGCACGCCAGCGGCTTGGTTGGCGCCGCTGGTGAACAGGTTGCCACTGGCGACGGAGGTCGCACTGCCGATCAACCCGCTCAGCGAGAGCTTGGGGTAGTACTCAGCGATGGCTATACCGATCCGCGCATTGGATGCGGCCAGGCGCCGTTCGGCCACGATCAGGTCGGGGCGGCGCCGGAGCAGCTCGCCCGGGGTTTCAGCGGTGGCGATCTGCGGGGCGGTCGGAATCTCGCGATCTTCCATGAGTTCCACCCGATGCGTGCCCGGCTGAGTGCCCAGCATGACATCCAGAGCGTTCGTGGCCGCATCCAGGCCCGTTTCGAGCACAGGGACGGATGCCTGCACCTGCGCCAGCGCACCTTCGGCTTGTCTCACTTGAAGTTCGGCCGCCAGTCCCTTGCCGTACAGAAGCTTGATGGTGGCGAGCAGGTCCTGCTGTGTCTGTACTTGTTTGCGCGCCACCTTCAGGCGCGCCTGCAGTCCGCGGATGGTGATGTAGATGTCGGCGGTCTGTGCCGCCACGGCTAGACGCGTGGCCAAGGCGCCGGCTTCGGAAGCCTGGTAATCGGCCAGAGCCGCCTCCCGTCCACGACGGAGGCCGCCGAACGCGTCCAGTTCCCAGCTCGCGCTGAAGTCGGCCTCATAGTTGTTACCGTAGCGGTCGAAACCGGGCGTGGTGTTCAAGACCTGACCTAGCGGCGTTTCCACCGACTGGTAGGCCCTGGCCGCTTGGCCGCTGATGTTGCCGGAGGGCAGCAAGGCGGCTGTTGCCGCTCCCAGTCCGGCGCGTGCCTGGGTGACGCGTGCGAATGCTTGCGCGAGATCCAGGTTTTGTTCAAGCGCAAGCGTCACGTAGCGGGTCAGTTGCGGATCGCCGAAGCCCGTCCACCAGGTAGCGAGGTCCGCGTCGACTGGCGCGTGCCGTTGATCGACCTCGGCCTGTCCCTGGAAATGGTCGGGCGTCGGCACATCGGGGCGAACGTAATCGGGGCCGACCGCGCAGCCTGCGAGAAGGCTGCCGGCAATGAGCGCAGCGAAGATATATCTGGGCGACATTGAGGTTCGCTCCTGGGAGTGGCAATTGTGACTATATTACCAAATGGTCACTAGTTGTCCATGACCAAGACTGGGGGTAAGCTCTCACCCATGAAAAAGGCAGTCCCCACTCCCCAACCCGCCCGTGGTCCAGTCGACCACGAAGTGCGGGACCAGATCATTAAAGCCGCCACCGAACATTTCAGCCGGTACGGCTATGAGAAAACTACGGTTTCGGACCTGGCCAAGGCGGTCGGATTTTCCAAGGCGTACATCTATAAATTCTTTGAGTCCAAGCAGGCCATCGGCGAGATGATCTGCGCCAACTGCCTGCATGAGATCGAAACCGAGGTGAAGGCGGCCGTAGCGGAGGCCGATCAGCCATCGGAGAAGCTGCGGCGGATGTTCAAAGGCTTCACTGAAGCGACGCACCGCCTGCTGTTTAGCGATCGCAAGCTTTACGAGATTGCCGCCACGGCCGCCACGGAGCGTTGGGCGGCGGTGGTGGCTTATGAAGAACGCGTACAAACCCTGCTCAAGGAGATCCTGCAGGAAGGTCGGCAGAAAGGGGATTTCGAGCGAAAGACGCCTCTGGACGAGACCGCCGCGGCGATCTACCTAGTGATGCGCCCTTATTTCAATCCGCTGCTGCTGCAGCACAGCTTCGACTACACCGACATGGCGCCGGGACAGCTATCCAGCCTGGTACTGCGCAGTCTGTCGCCCTGATGAGTGAGTTCAGTAGTGACTATTGACTAATTTGGTCACTGGATAGCAAAATGAAGCCCTGATCACTTCGCCCGTGGGGCTTCGTTATGTTCCGGCTTCGTCTCGTTACCTCTGCTGCCGTCCTGGCACTGCCGTTTGCGCTAGCTGCTTGCGGCGGAAATACGCCCGTCGACCCCCGCACCGAGGCGCCTGTAGTGCGCGTTGCCGCCGTTCAGGGCGCGCTTCCCGCTACGCGTTCGTTCACGGGCACCGTCGCCGCCCGGGTGCAGAGCGACCTGGGCTTTCGTGTTTCCGGCAAGGTGCTCCAGCGGTTTGTTGATGCCGGGCAAAGCGTCAAGCGCGGCCAGCCGCTGATGCGCATCGATCCAGTCGACTTGAAGCTGGCCGCGCAGGCACGGCAGGAGGCAGTCGCGGCCGCACGCGCACGCGCCAAGCAGACGGCGGATGACGAGGCGCGTTACGGCGATCTGCGTGGTACCGGCGCGATCTCCGCGTCAGCCTACGACCAGGTCAAGGCGGCCGCGGACGCCGCGAAAGCCCAGTTGAGCGCCGCCGAAGCCGATGCCAACGTGGCCAACAATGCCAGCGGTTATGCCGAGCTGGTGGCGGACGGCGACGGCGTAGTGATGGAAACGCTGGCCGAACCGGGCCAGGTCGTCAGCGCCGGCCAAACCGTGGTGCGCCTCGCGCACGCCGGGCCGCGAGAGGCGGTGGTGCAACTGCCGGAAACCTTGCGCCCCGCGATCGGGTCAGCCGCGCAGGCTGCGTTGTTCGGCAAGGAAGGCGTGAGCATGCCGGCCACCTTGCGGCAGCTCTCCGATGCCGCCGATCCGCTCACGCGCACGTTCGAAGCGCGCTACGTCCTGCAAGGCGAACTGGCCGGCGCACTACTGGGCACCACGGTGACAATCCGCATCCCTTCCGGCGACGCCGCCACGCAAGTCGATCTGCAGGTGCCGTTGGGTGCCTTGTTCGACGCAGGGAAGGGGCCGGGCGTATGGGTGATCGACGGCGAACCGGCCAAGGTGTCCTGGCGGCCGGTGGTGTTGCGGCACCTGGACGACGACAGTGCACGCATTGCTGGTCAACTCAAGCAAGGCGACCGCGTGGTTGCGCTCGGCGCGCATCTGCTGCGCGAAGGCGAGCCCGTGCGGCTGGCCGGCCAGGATGCCGCCGTCGCCAGTAAAGGGGTCCAACCGTGAGCGAAGGCCGTTTCAATCTCTCTGCGCTTGCCGTGCGTGAGCGCTCCATCACCTTGTTCCTGATCTTGCTGATCTCGCTGGCCGGGCTGCTGGCATTCTTTAAGCTGGGACGTGCGGAAGATCCGGCCTTTACGGTGAAGGTGATGACCATCATCACCGCATGGCCTGGCGCCACCGCGCAGGAAATGCAGGACCAGGTCGCCGAAAAGATCGAAAAGCGCATGCAGGAGCTGCGCTGGTACGACCGTACCGAAACCTATACGCGTCCTGGCCTTGCTTTCACCACCTTGACGTTGCTCGACAGCACGCCGCCATCGGCCGTGCAGGAAGAGTTCTACCAGGCGCGCAAGAAAGTCGGCGATGAGATCAGCAATCTTCCGCCCGGCGTGATCGGGCCGTTGGTCAATGACGAATACGCCGACGTCACCTTTGCGCTGTTCGCGCTAAAAGCCAAGGGCGAACCTCAACGCCTGCTGGTGCGCGATGCGGAAGACTTGCGCCAACGCCTGTTGCATGTGCCGGGCGTGAAGAAGGTCAACATCATCGGCGAGCAGGCGGAGAAGATCTACGTGGAGTTCTCACACGATCGCCTGGCCACGCTGGGCGTGAGTTCGCAGGACGTGTTCGCCGCGGTCAACGGCCAGAACGCACTGACACCAGCGGGCTCCGTTGAAACGAAGGGGTCGGAGGTATTCATTCGCCTGGACGGCGCCTTCGATTCGTTGCAGAAGATCCGCGACACCCCGGTAATCGCGCACGGTCGTACGCTGAAGTTGTCGGATATCGCCACAGTCAAGCGCGGCTACGAAGATCCCGCCACCTTCATGATCCGGAACAACGGCGAACCTGCCTTGTTGCTGGGCATCGTCATGCGCGATGGATGGAACGGGTTAGACCTGGGCAAGGCGCTGGACAGCGAAGTCGGCACGATCAATGCCGGGTTGCCGCTGGGTATGAACCTCACCAAAGTCACCGACCAGGCCGTGAACATCAGCTCGGCGGTCGATGAGTTCATGCTGAAGTTTTTCGTCGCACTGCTGGTGGTGATGCTGGTGTGCTTCGTCAGCATGGGCTGGCGCGTGGGACTCGTGGTGGCCGCAGCGGTACCGCTGACGCTGGCGGTGGTGTTCGTGATGATGGCTGCCACCGGCAAGAATTTCGATCGCATCACGTTGGGTTCGTTGATTCTGGCGCTTGGCCTGCTGGTGGACGACGCCATCATCGCCATCGAGATGATGGTGGTGAAGATGGAGGAGGGCTACAGCCGTGTGGCTGCTTCCGCCTATGCGTGGAGCCACACGGCCGCACCCATGCTGGCGGGCACGCTGGTCACGGCGGTGGGCTTCATGCCCAATGGCTTCGCACGCTCCACCGCTGGCGAATACACCAGCAACATGTTCTGGATCGTGGGCATTGCGCTAGTCGCCTCCTGGGTGGTGGCGGTGGTCTTCACGCCGTACCTGGGCGTGAAGATGCTGCCCGAACTCAAAAAGGTCGAAGGTGGCCACGAGGCGATCTACAACACTCCTCGCTACAACCGCTTCCGCGAATTGCTGGGGCGCATCATCGCGCGCAAATGGCTGGTGGCCGGATCCGTGGTGGGCCTTTTCGTGCTGGCCATCCTCGGCATGGCGGTGGTGAAGAAGCAGTTTTTCCCTATCTCCGACCGGCCGGAGGTGCTGGTGGAAGTGCAGATGCCTTATGGCACGTCGATCGAACAGACCAGTGCTGCGTCGGCAAAGGTGGAAGCGTGGCTGGCCAAGCAGAAGGAAGCCAAGATCGTCACCACCTACATCGGCCAGGGTGCGCCGCGTTTCTATCTGGCGATGGGGCCGGAGCTGCCTGACCCTTCGTTTGCCAAGATCGTCATTCGCACCGACAACGAAGAGGAGCGCGAAGCACTGAAGCATCGGCTGCGCAAGGCAATCGCTGAAGGCCTTGGCTCGGAGGCGCGCGTGCGCGTCACTCAGCTGGTGTTTGGCCCCTATTCGCCGTTCCCCGTCGCTTTCCGCGTGTCCGGTCCTGATCCGGACAAGCTGCGCAGCATCGCGACCGAGGTGGAGCAGGTGATGGATGCCAGTCCCATGATGCGAACGGTCAACACCGATTGGGGTACGCGCACACCCACACTGCATTTCACCTTGCAGCAGGACCGCCTGCAGGCGGTGGGGCTCAGTTCCAGTGCGGTGGCGCAACAACTGCAGTTCTTGCTAAGCGGCATACCCGTCAGCACCGTGCGTGAGGACATACGCACCGTGCAGGTGGTGGCGCGCTCGGCAGGCGACGTGCGCCTGGATCCGGCCAAGATCGGCGACTTCACGCTGGCCGGCGCCAGCGGGCAGCGCATTCCGCTGTCGCAGGTGGGCAAGGTGGACGTACGCATGGAAGAGCCGGTCATCCGCCGGCGCGACCGCGAGCCGACCATCACTGTACGCGGCGACATCGCCGAGGACCTGCAGCCGCCTGATGTGTCCACTGCCATTGCCAAGCAGCTGCAGCCGACCATCGCCAAGCTGCCCAGCGGGTACCGCATCGAAGAAGCCGGCTCGATAGAGGAGTCGGGCAAGGCGACGAAAGCCATGCTGCCTCTGTTCCCGATCATGTTGGCTGCCACCTTGCTGATCATCATCTTCCAGGTGCGCTCCATTTCCGCGATGGTGATGGTGTTCCTGACCAGTCCGCTGGGTCTGATCGGCGTGGTACCTACGTTGATCCTGTTCAGGCAGCCGTTCGGCATCAACGCATTGGTCGGACTGATTGCGTTATCGGGCATCCTGATGCGTAACACGCTGATCCTGATCGGGCAGATCCATCACAACGAAGGGGCCGGGCTGAGCCCGTTCCACGCAGTGGTCGAAGCTACCGTGCAGCGCGCGCGGCCGGTGATCCTTACCGCGCTGGCAGCGATCCTGGCGTTCATTCCGCTGACCCATTCGGTGTTCTGGGGAACCCTCGCCTACACGCTGATCGGTGGCACCTTGGCGGGAACGATCCTCACCCTGGTGTTCCTGCCGGCGATGTATTCCATCTGGTTCAAGATCCGGCCGGGAAACGCCACCCGTCAGGGCTTCACGAACTGATAAACGAAGCGATCGGTCTCGCCCTTGATCGAGGGATCGAACACCTTGATTGACTGCGGATCGTCCTTGTTCGCGAGCATGGTGCTTTCCGCGTCCAGTACGAAGCCGGCCGCCTCTACCTCCTTGCGAACGGATGCAGGTTCGATCCGATGCAGCGATGGGGCGTCGCTCGTGCCCGTCCCGGCGGCCGCGGCGTGGTCGACGATGACATAGGATCCACCGGGCTTCAGCCGCTCGTACACGGCTCGATTGAACTGGGCCGCCGTCGCGCCATGGGCCTGCATCAGCGGGGTGTGGAGGTCGTGGTAAAACAGGTGCAGCCACAACACATCTACCGATTGCGTGGCCTCCGGCATCGCCACGAGGTCCACCGAGACAACTTCCACGTTCTCCCGGCCCGGCTCCTTCGCAAGCGTCCGCATGAGACCCACCGGATCGTTCTTGAAGTGGGCGACTTCGGCTGGCACGAAAGTGTAGACCCGTCCTTTGGGCCCCACGACGTCGGAGAAGCGACGGGTCCAGTCGCCGTCGCCTGGGTAAACGTCGATAACGGTGGAGCCAGCTTCGACGCGTGCGAACCGGATCAACTCGGATAATTTGGATGGGTCGTACATTGAAATCTCCATTGCTTCAGGGTATTCGACGAGCGCGGGGCCCACGACTGGCGGGGCTTGTGGGCCAGCCATGGGAGCGCTCTGAGGTCAGACCTGCGCCATGCCTCCATCGACGGGGAGATCCGCACCGGTGATGTAAGAACTTTCATCGGAGGCGAGGAACGCGACTGCTGCCGCGATTTCCTCGGGCATGCCTCTGCGGCCCATGGGGATCTGCGAGGTGAACTGTGCGACTGCTTGCTCGGCCTGTTCAGCGGTAAGGCCCGTCGTCGTCGCCAAGGCCGGGGTGTCGATTGCTCCGGGACTCATACTATTCACGCGGATCTTGCGGTCTTTCAATTCCGAAGCCCAGCCGCGCGCGAAGTTGCGCACAGCCGCCTTACTCGCCGCGTAAGCGGTAAATCCTGCAAGCCCAAGGACGTTTGAGACCGAAGAGTTCAGGACAATCGAACCGCCGTCTTTGAAGAGGGGAAGGGCCTTCTGTACCGTAAAGAACATTCCCTTCACGTTCACGTCGAAGGTCTGGTCAAAATGGGCCTCGGTAGCGGCCTCGAGCGGTGCGATTGTCCCTGCGCCCGCGTTCGCGAAGAGAACGTCGATGTGACCATGTTTCTCTTTCACCACGGCATAGAGCCGGTCCAGATCTTCCAAGCGCGACACGTCGCCCACGACCGTCGTAACGTTTTTCTTGATGGAGGCGGCGGCCTCCTTCAGCTCTTTCTCTCGTCGCCCAGTGATCACCACGTGCGCACCTTCTTCCACGAAGCGCTTGGCTGTGGCCAAGCCAATCCCGCTGCTTCCGCCCGTGATAACTACAACCTTACCTTCTAAATTTTTCACAATCTTCCACCTTTCGTTTGTGGTGTAAGGCAGCGCCGCTGTTCACATTCGTGGAAAGGCGCTGTATCATTTGGATCGCCGATCCAGATCCTATTCACAGCAACCGAACCAGTGATCCAAATATATGGATCAGTGGTCCGTTTGTCAAGAGACAACCCATGCGAGCCGACGCAAAAAAAAATTACAGCCACATCCTCACAGTCGCGCATGAGGTCGTCACCGAGCACGGCGCCGATGCGTCGATGCGCGATATCGCCCGTCAGGCCGATGTCGGATTGGCCACGCTGCTTCGCCATTTTCCGACGCGAGAAGCCCTGTTCGAAGCGTTGCTGTGTACGAATCTGGACGCACTGACGCAGAAGGCAGACGAACTCGAAGCATCGAATTCACCTGACGAGGCGCTCTTGTCCTGGTTTCGCGAATGGATGGCTTTCGCCCAAAGCTATAGGGGCGTCGTCGCCATGATGGCGGCCGCCCACACGAACCCAGACTCCGCTCTTTATGCTTCGTGTGCAGCGGTGCACTCAGCGAGCGCGCGAATCCTGCTCCGCGCTCAGGCCGCAGGTAAAGCGCGCACCGATATGAATGGGGACGACCTGTTCGGTCTGATGTCGGCGCTCGGCTGGCTCGTCGACCTACCTTCATTCGCGCCACGGGCCGATCATCTCGTTCACATCATCGCGAGCGCCATCCTGACGCAGAGCGAAAACTAGGCCAGGAGCTATCGAATACTGCTGATGGTTTTGCCCTGCACCAGCGTGCCGACCACGGCCCCGGTCGCTTGATTGATTCCGAGCAGACGTATAATCACCGCATCGCCCAGAATCGGTCCATTTGAACCATAGGGGCGAGGGACAATCGCATCGACACCGCATTCAAGCCGGGCGTACCATCCACTGCCGGCGGGCGTCAGCGAAGTCAGCATCGCAGGGTAGATTTGGCCCACGGCGAGCTGGGTGGGGATAGATTGTTTGATGGGGCGCCCCGGTTTCATTTGAATTAAACCGTGAGTATGCGCCAACTAAAAATGCCACGCCCACTTGCCCAAGGTGCGGGGTGGTGGGGACCAGGCGATAACCCGGCGCAGGAGTGGATCCCGCCACCTCAACACTGGTGCTCGTGTGCGTCCCAACGTCAGACCCACTCTCCTACAAAATAGAAGACAAGCAACTGACGATTGGCCGCAACGAGGTATGCGATGCATATCTTTGGCTGCAAGGCCCATTCGGAGGACCTTCGGTCAAGGGCGACTACTTCAGCTTGGGGCTTGGAGGAAGTTCTCCACTTGGCTACTTCAACTTGAATCAATCAAGATGAAGGCGGCACCTGCCCGCTAGGGCAAAGCGTCACGCTTGGCAAAGATACCCGCCAATTCCCCTGCGTTCTCGGTTCCCCAGCTACACAGCGGCATGATCGCCTCGGCCAGGCCGCGACCGAGTGGAGTCAACGCGTAGTCCACGTGCGGCGGTACTTCTTTATAGTCGGTCCGAGATATCACGTGATCGGCTTCCAGATCTTTCAATTGCTGGATCAGCACCTTGTCGCTGACGCCCTGGATCAAGCGCTTGAGCTCGCCGTAACGCTTCGGTCCGTCGCGCAGGAAAAACAGGGCGAGCGGTTTCCACTTTCCCGAGATGATGCGCAGCGTGGCATTGAGGCCGCAGCCGGTATCGCAGATTTCAGGAGGCGTCTTCATTTTCTGATACTTACCAAAAAGTGCATACTTGTCCTCAGGTTATCAGGCCTGCATCTTCAGTGCTTAGGCAAGCAGTTCGCTGCCTCTGCACAACTCAAGAGAGAGATGCATCTTATGACCAGACTGAATGGAAAGACCGCCGTGATCACCGGCGGCGCTACCGGCATCGGCTTTGCCGCAGCAAAGCGCTTCATCGAGGAAGGCGCGTTCGTCTTCATCTTTGGCCGCCGGCAGGAGGCGCTCGACGCCGCTGTGGCCGACCTTGGGCCTAATGCCCGCGCGGTGAAGGGCTCGGTCTCGAATGAGGCCGACCTCGACCGACTCTACGCGGCGGTGAAGGCCGAGCGCGGAACCCTCGACATCGTCTTTGCCAATGCCGGGGTGGGAAGCCAGCTTCGGCTCGGCGAAATCACCGCCAAGCACATCGACGAAACCTTCGACGTCAATGTGAAGGGTACGATCTTCACGGTCCAGAAGGCGCTGCCGCTGATGGGCGAGGGTGGTTCGATCATCCTGACCGGATCGAGCGCCGGCACCACGGGCGCCCCGGCCATGACCGCCTACAGCGCAAGCAAGGCGGCCGTGCGCAACCTAGCGCGGACCTGGGCGGAGGACCTGAAGGGCACCGGCATCCGGGTAAACGTGCTGTCGCCCGGCGGGACGGCGACCGATCTTGCGAAGGCAGCGCTGGGGGAGGAAGGTATGAAGTTCTTCGCTTCGCTCAATCCGCTCAAGCGCATGGCCGATCCGACGGAGATCGGGGCGGTGGCCGCTTTTCTCGCGTCGTCGGACAGCAGCTACATGACCGCCAGCGAGATAGCCGTCGACGGCGGCCTTGCGCAACTCTGACGCACTACGCCCAGACGTAACCGAAGCGGAGAGATTCGATGAGCACCGAACAGAATGTCCAGATTGTGAAGGATTTCTTTGCGGCAATGGGCAGCGCCGATAAGCAAGGTCTGCTCGCGTTGGTTGCCGAAGATGTTGAGTGGATCATTCCGGGTAAGGACTGGCCGCTGGCCGGAACACACCGCGGTCACGCAGGACTGGCGAAAGTGCTTCAGAAGGCGTCCGCCGAGGTGGAAACGACATACCCAGAGCCCCCCGAATTCGTCGCGCAGGGAGACCGGGTTCTGGTCATCGGTGTCGCTACAGGGAAAATCAAAGCCACGAATAGGGCGTTCAAGGACAACTGGGTCTTCGCCATCACCGTTCAAAACGGGAAGGTAACGAAGATCCGGGAGTACATAGACACCCAAGCACTGGCTCGGGCCTCACAGATGGACACATCTGCCCAACCGTAACGGAGATCCCGATGTACGACCAAGCCAAGCAATCTGAGTTGATCCGTTTCGCACGCGTCGATGCGGGTTCCACCGTCATCGACGTTTACCCTGGCGACGGCGACTGGACCCGTCTCTTCTCCGACATCGTGGGCCCGGAAGGCCGGGTCTACAGTTTCGTGCCCGCCGAAGTCGCCCACTTCAAGAACGATCCGGTCGGCAACATGCGAACGCTTGCGAAGGAGCCGGGCCGGGAGAACGTGGAAGTTGTCTCGGTGGACCTGGTGGCGATGCCGGAGGCCACGCAATCGGTAGATGTGCTGTGGCTGCACCTGTTCTACCACGACCTCCACACCCCGCTGATGCAGGCCAATGGCGCGACGGCGGCCCAATTCAATCGAGCTGTGTACGAGCGGCTGAAGCCCGGCGGGTCCTATGTGATCGTAGACCACGCCGCGGCTGCCGGGGCGGGTACGGGCGACGCCCCATCGCTGCATCGGATTGAGCCTGCATCCGTTCGCAAGGAGGTTGAGGCGGCAGGCTTCGTACTGGACGCGGAAAGCAGCATGCTCGCGAAAAAGGGCGATGCGCACGCGATCAAGGTGTTCGAACCTTCGATCAAGGGCGAGACCGATCGCTTCGTGTATCGGTTCGTGAAGCCCTGAAAGGTCCCGGCGCCGAAAACGAATCGGGCGGATGAATGATGCGGGCCTTCACTGGAGCCCGTGGACCCGGTCGCGCGATGGGGGAGGGGAGCGACCGGTATTGTCCAAAAACACTTCCACGCGTTCCATGCGTCCATCCACCCGGCCTGGCCAGATGGATCCTGCTTCTCCCAGCCAACATCAAGGCCCCGCTCCGGCGGGGCTGCGAACTCCCACAATGCTCTCACAACCCTCGCACGGGGAAATTTCAGCGCTGAATAGTGCTTGCCGGGAGCAGCGGGCTATGATGCGCCCGGTTAGGTCGCTAACGACGCAAAGCGGACGTCGCCATCACAGCAGCGTGGATTGCACGACGGGCGTTGATTTCTTATCTGTGGATCGGAGATGAGTGACATGATGAATTATCGAGCTGTAGCATCGTTTCTTATTACTGCCCTAGCCATTGCGCGCCCAGGTCTCGTTTTGAGCGCACCTGTCGATGAAGCGGCTATTCGTCATGTTGCAAACGTCGATAAATCTATAAGTCTCTATTTTCGTACCGCGGATGGCTTACCTATAAGCGAGCAGGACTTCCTGCAAGCCGCGAGTCACGGCAAGCCTTATTACGCGGTAGAGCCCACCTATAACGGAAAACTGGTCGTCGTGAGCGGTGAACCCGTGTTGTGGGGCGCTAGTTCACAAGCAGGGGAACGCGCTAGCAATGTGAAGATAGGACAAGCTATGCCGGAGTTCACGCTGGTGACATTGGAAGGTCAGCACCTATCCAATTCGATGTTCAAGGGGAAACTGACGCTTGTCGACTTTTTCGGCTATGGATGCGGACCATGCATAGAGGAAATACCTGCGTTGAATGCATACAAAGTGGCGCACCCGGAAGTTCAAACACTTGCGGTCTCCCCAGATCCCGATATTTACATTCGCGACCTCGCCCTCAATAAGCATTTCTCTTGGTCCATAGCGGCAAATGCGGCCTCGCTTTTTCAAAGTCTCGATCTACCGGCAGTACCGACAATGGTGTTGATAGACGACAAAGGTAGCGTCGTTGCGATGAAAATTGGGCCTATCAAGGCGCCAACTAGCCGGACGGTTACCGAGGGGAGCATCGCGCAGTGGGTAAAGAGTTCGCTAGATTCCTCACAAATGCATTGAAGATGAGGAGCGTGGGCTGCCGGGAGGCATGATCCGGCGGCATGTATATTGACAACCGGCACCGGCCGTACCGGAAACCTTCGCGGCGAGCTTTCTGGAGTTTGGCTTATGACGAGATCATCTCTTCGATCAGTGTTTATTGCAGCGAGTGCTTTCGTTTCTTCTGCAGCGTGCGGTAGCACCCTGCTAGGGAAGTGGGCGCTGTCCGTGGAGAACCCCGAGCACCGTGCAATTGCAACGCTCAAGGTTGAGTTCACAGACGAGACCGCCAGATCTTGTTTGGGAGGAGACTGGAAGGTTGTAAAGGTAGATTCCGCGTCAACTCTAGATGAGAATTTCTTTCCGGCGTCTGACCCGCTCGCTTATCGAATAGAGAACCAGCAACTCACTATCGGTCGCAACGAAATGTGCGATGCATATCTTTTGCTGGAGGGAGCATTGAACGGTCCCACAGTTATAGGTAAGTACCGCACCTTTGGGCAATTTGGAAGCACTCAGCGTGGCTACTTCAGTCTGAGGCAGACTTTTTGACGCCGGTGCCATAGCGGATATTAGGGCCAACAGGCCTATTCACTGGATCCCGTGGACCCGCTCGCGCGATCGGGCACTCTCGCCAAGTCACCTATCGGTAATGTCGTCCTTAACCAAAGGTACAAACGCACCCCGCGCATAGACGCGACCGCGCTTAACGGTCATCAGCACGGACTTAAGATTCTTCAGGTCCGCAAGCGGATTGCGGGTGAACACCACCATGTTGGCGAGTTTGCCTGGCTCGATGCTGCCCATATCGCGCTGCTGGCCTGCCGCTTGGGCACTGATGAGCGTGGCCGATTTCAGGATCGCATCGTTCGGCATGCCGGCTTTGGTCGCCATCGTGGCGAGTTCGTGAAACAGATCCGGCCATGGATCGGTCCAGTCAGCGGTGAAGTCGGTTCCCGCATCGATCGATACGCCGGCGCGGTAAGCCTGGCCAGTGATCGCACCGCCCACCGTGTCGTCGCAGCTACCCGGGGGTAGGGGAGGCATGGTGGTTGAACCAGACGTATCTGAACTGTAGGCCCAAAGCGTGGCATCGAGGATGGTGCCTCGCCGCACCATTTCCTTGAAAAGACGAGCCAACGCCGGATTGTCGCCGTGACGAAATCGCTTCAGGTCGACAGGCGCATGCGGCTCGTTCCAGCCAGGGACATGCGCGTCGGGCTCGCGGATGAGCAAACAGGCATGCGAGATCGCGTCGACTCCCGCTGCCACCATGTCCGAGGGTTTGGCGGGATAGGGCGTTGCGTGGGCCCACACCAGTAGCCCCTGTCGATGCGCTTCGGTCGTGATCCGTGCGGCGAGATCGGCAGGGAGGTCGGCGTAAAGCTTGATCGCCGTCGCCCAGGTCCCTTGCGCTCGCGCAACCGCCAGGGGCAGATCGGTGTCTTTAGTGATGGCCTGCATCCAGGGCACGTGGCCCGGCGTGCCGCCCGCGGAAACCTGGCCGGCGCGCTCGTCCGTGAAGAAGGCGGGACCGGCCATCAGCGCGGCATAGTAGATGTCGGGAGCGGGGATCTCGCCGACCAGGCTGGCACGGGTGAGCTCCGCCACCGGGCGAAGGTCGTCGGCCATGTCGCGAACCGCCGTCACGCCTCCGTACAGGTCGCGCCGCAGGATCGCTTCGGCCTGCCGCCTATTCGGCGGGGTGGCCAGATGGACGTGCGCGTCGATCATTCCTGGCATCAGGAATTGTCCGTGCAGATCGATTACTTTTGCTTTGGCACGGAGCGTTGGCTCCAGTTCGGAGTCCGGCATGACGCGGAGGATACGTTCACCTTCGACGAGGACGTCCATGTTGGCCCGCGGGGGAGCGCCCGTGCCATCGATAAGGGTTGCGCCTTGAAACAGGGTAAGGCTGGACGGCGGCGCTTTGTCGGTGGCGGGTTCAGTCGCGTGCGCGAAAGCGCAGAACAGGAGCACGGCCAAGGTTATGGCTGGCCGGATCGATGCGGAAATCGTGCGGATCGGTATCGGCGTGGCTGATTCGATGCCGCCTTTTTCGTCATCCATCCTGCTTCTCCTGTCATGGCGAACCGTCAGTGACACTTCTACCGTGCGGAGCGTTGCAATGACAAGAGAGGCTGTGCTAGACGGGCGGCGATCATGGGTGGATTCAATCTGCTGGCTGGGTATACTTTTCCGACTCATTATTGGCGAGCAACGTGGACCGACTCGAAGCAATGGCCATGCTGGTCTCCTCGGTTGAATTGGGGAGCCTATCGGCTGCGGCGAGACGAATGCGGATCCCGGTCTCCACGCTCACGCGAAACGTCAACGATCTTGAAGCGCTTCTGGGCACGAAGCTCCTCGTCCGAACCACTCGAAAGCTCACGCTGACCGAGGCCGGCAATGAATATGTCGCCGCCGCGAAGCAGATCCTGGAGCAGGTCGATGAGCAGGAACGCCGTGCCGCTGGTGAGTTCCGGACACCGCGAGGCGAATTAGTCGTCGCCACTCCCGTGCAAGTTGCGCGATTGAGAGTCCTAACAGTCATAGATCAGTTTCTGGCACAGTACCCGGACGTACGAATCCGGCTTTTACAGTCGGACCGAAACGTCGATCTGATCGATGCTCATGCAGACGTCGCCATTCGGATTGGGCGCTTGCGCGATAGCAGCCTGGTCGCGACGCGCATAGGGACATTAAGGGTCGTGGTCGTGGCCAGCCCGGGTCTTCTCAAGAAACATGGTATGCCGGAGACACCGGAAGATCTTCGGGATTTTCCCTGCGCAGTATTCGATAGCCCCTATCTTTCGCCCTGGCGTTTCCGAAATCCCGACACGGAAGAGACCTTCACGGTTGCGGTCGTGCCGCGATTGCTTGTGCTATCACCGGATGCGGGGGTAGACGCCGCCATCGATGGGATCGGCGCGACGCTCGTTCTCGAGCACGACGTGGACGAAGCGGTGAAGGCTGGGAAATTGCAATATATCTTGCAAGCGTACGAAGTTGAGCCGTTACCCGTGCATCTGGTGCATATCTCGCGCCACATCATGCCCGCCAAGCTTCGACATTTTGTCGATTTTTCTGTACCGAAGCTTCGCGCTGAGCTCGCCAGCTTTGGGCGCATTCCTGAAATTTAGCGTGCAATCCGCCGTCTGCGATGGCTATCGGGACGGCGGGCTGTAGTGCGGCTCGCGTCGCTACGTCAGAACTGCGTCAGACCGCCATCAACCACCAGTTCGGCGCCCGTGGTGTACGACGAGTCGTCGCTTGCCAGGAAGAGCGCCGCCTTTGCCACCTCGCCCGCTTCGCCAAAGCGCTTCAGACCGGTCTTCGCCGTGATGGCAGCAGCGACTTCCTGGAGCGTCGCGTCGGGCAAGCCAACCTTGCTGTAGAAAGGCGTTGCGATGGCGCCGGGGCTGACGGCATTGACGCGTATGCCGCGGGGCGCAAGTTCAGCGCCCAAGGTGCGAACGAGAGACCGTGTCGCCGCCTTGGTCGCCGCCAGGATCGAAAGGCCCGGATACCCGATCGTATTCAAGAAGGACGTCGTAACGATGATGCTTCCACCCCTGGTGATGAGTGGGGCGGTCTTCTGGATCGTGAAAAACGTCCCAGTGAAGTTCAACGCCAGGTTGTCGGCGACGTACTCCTCCGTAACAGCTTCCAGCGGGGCTACCGTCGTGGCGCCTGCGTTCGCGAACACGACGTCGATGTGGCCGAATGTCGCCTTGGTCTCGCCAACCGCGCGTTCGATGTCTGCGACCCTGCGGATATCGGCATGAATCAGGAGAGCCTTGCCGTTGACGGCAGCACCCGCGGCCGCCAGACGATCTTCGTTCGAGCCGACCAGCACCACGTGGGCGCCCTCGAGCTGAAAGAGCTTTGCTGCCTCCAGGCCGATACCTGACGTGCCGCCGGTGATAAAAGCGACTTTGTTCTTGAGCTTCATACTAAGTACTCCTCGTTGGGTGGGTTGGTTGGGGAACGAGGAGAACGATGCATCTAATCAATCGGGTGGTGAATACGGAAAAAGCGAGCAACATCTGCTCGCAAAACGATGAAGTGGCTTTGCGGCTGGACTGGGCCGATGGGGCTGCCGTCGCGCGGGGGAGCCGACCGCCGGGTCATCAGGGGTTGGCGACAGCTTCGCCGAAAGCCCATCGGCCTCTCAGGCTGCGACGCCCCATCGCTGCATCGGATTGAGCTGAGCAAAAACGAATCGGGCGGATGAACGATGCGGGCCTATTCACTGGATCCCGTGGACCCGGTCGCGCGATGGGGGAGGGGGAAACCTTAAGTATGGAAATCGGTCCAGATATTGACGATGCCCGGCTGATAGTGGCCCGGCTAACCACGGCCGGGTCCTACGAGGCTGTCGGAGAATTAATTCGAGAGATCGCCGAGGCCGAGGAGCCCAAGCCAGCGACCGTCGCTCTGGCTATTGCCTGGTATGGCACCGAGCCTGCACGGCTCGACTTCAGTGCAATCAAGCGAACGGCTCTCAAAGGAGCACTTCAAGTCGAACTTGCAAAAAGCCAGATTGTGTCCCAGGAACGACTGTCCACGGCGGCGGACAGGCTCGCAAAGCGAAACTATTACGTTGCTACGGCGAGCCTGATTGTTGCTGGCGTGAGCTTGCTCGCGACTACGCTTCAATTGTTTTTCGCGCGGTAATCCAGATATCGGAATTGATACGCGTTCGCATAAGCAGTTTGAGTTCGGCGGCAATTTGGAATCGTTAGGCCGCTGATAGCAGAGGCTACTATTGTATTTTACATAATATACATTATGCGAAGTAACGGAGGGTCCTAGGCGTCGCTCTAAGCCCCGCGCGCCGCGTACTTGGCATGTCTCCCCCGAGGGCTTCCGGGACCTCCGCTACGGGTGTTTTCTTAGGGCTGTTGTTCGCCTGTTGCGCATCCTGCGTTGCGGCGATTTGGGTGCTTTGCAGCCCGAGTGGGAAGGCTGGGTCATCAACCGCAATGGGCTTTTTCCTCCTGATGGCCGTCGCTTTGATCAGGGCGGCATGCGCCGTTGGTGGCTGACCCAGAATCAGGCCGCGTGTTTTAGACGTGCCTATGACGAAGGCCGGATTCTAGGGGGTGTGGGGCACCGCCCCGCGGTGACGCTTCAACCCGAAGTCGTGCAGGCCACGGTGGTGACCGAGGCCCTTCCGTCTCCCCAAGAAGCGATCCTCCAGCTAGCCGCTCTTCTTGCCCCTGCGCTCCGCCGCATGGCCATCCAGGCGGACCCGGGTCCTTCGCCGTCGGCTCGCAGGGTTCCGGCTTGCCGGACCCTGCCGACGCCGGAGGAACCCGGGCTGTTGCCTTCCCAAGCGCCGGAAACCCAGGCAGAATGGGGCTTGCCGAGCATCGCGCTGGGTATTGTCCCTACAGTTAACAAGGGACTAAAGCCCCTAGATCGGGCCCAAAATGGGCCCAAACCGTGTAATCTACCTCCTGCCTCTAACGAGTCCCAGGAGATTTAGCCATGCCTGTTTTTCGGTTTCCAGACGAGCTGAGAGCGGAGGCGACCGCCTACGCGTCATCTATTGGTCTTTCGGTCAACGCCCTGGTGTGCGTTGCTCTCCGCGACTACCTAGACGCTAGGAAGGGGCTTCAACCGGGACGACAAGGCGTCGGGGTTGAAGCCCCTCAAACCCATCTTTCTGGAGCCAAAGCGTTCGCTGCGGTCGATGCTATTGCGGGCCCAAAGCGTACTAAGGCCGGGCCCGGTATAGACCCGTTGCAAGTACCTAAAGTGGGTGTCAACGACCCCTGCCCTTGCGGCAGTGGCCAGAAGTACAAGAGGTGTCACGGTAAGCCGTGATTGATTCGAAGAGTGCGGCACCCGGCCTAGTTTTGAAGGCCTGACCGGGTGCCGCGATTGCTAACGCAACCGGGGCGTAGCCCCAGGGAAATCATCTCATGAAAGCTGCAGAACGTAGGACTTTGGAGCGTCGTCGTGCTGTTTGGGATTCGGTTTTGGAGAGGCTTAACAGGGTCGGTCCTGAGAGCGATTCGTTTGACGATATCGATGCCTTTGGCCAGGTCAAGGATTATGTTTTAGACCGGCGTGATGCCCTAGATAACCTGCTTGTTAATTCGCCCGAAAAAGATCCGCGTGGTCGCCACCGAAAATCGTTTTTTAATTGCCCTCAGGGGAACGATTTGCCGGGTGCCGATCGCACCGCCCATAATGGCATCGTTTCGGGGGCAGACCATGGCTAAGCGGAGTCAGCGAAAGTATACATTATGCGAAGTATGGTAACGAGCCACTAGGCCCTAAATCCGCCTTTTAGCCCGTTTCGGCTTGTTGTTCTCCAGCACCTTGAGTATGTGCGGCCCGGTCTGTTCGCCCATCTTCATGGCCTTGAGGCACTCTGAGAGGTAGTCTCCGATCTGCAGCGTGCCCAGTACCTGGTCGAAGCTTCGATATATCGATTCACCGTACACGGCGTCTACCTTGTCGACGGAAACCTGTGGGATCGGGCCCCACGCGTCGATCATCATTGCAAGATCGATCATGTCGCGGGCTGCCGCGGAACGATCCAAGCCACGATCCGCGTTGGCCAGCAATTTCTCCGCATACATGTCGGACCGGCTGAGGACCGGAACTCCCAAAGCCGCGTTGTCCTCGCCAGAAATCTCTATTCGTCCTTCCAGCACGAATTCAAGCCGAATCTTGGCGCCCTCGACGTCCAATAGCGTCGACACCTTATCCCTCTGCATGCGTACTTCTCGAAGGTAGGTGACACTCGTCGTAACCACTTTTCCAAGTTTCGGCGGCGCCAGGGCGTTTCGGAGCAACCGATATCCATCCCTGTCGGAACACAGGAAATCGATATCTACGGATTCGCGGTACTCACCCAGAAGGAGCGCGATAGCAGTTCCGCCTCCGAAATAGCATTTCGCTTCACTCAATAAAGCTGAATTGAGTGATGAAAGCACCTTGTGTATCTGCTGGTGATGCAAACGGCTAAACATGAAGCACTCCGTTTCCATACGTGTGGACCAACTTGTCCAGGAAAGCGGCTTCATCCGGTGTCATGGCTGAGCAATCGACCATGTCCCAGCTGCGCTCATACAGCGAAAGAGCATCCCTCTCGGGAATCGTGTCTTCTTTTTTGCGATTCCACGCGACCAGCTCCAGCTGCGGAAAGTCACCGATCCTGACAAGCCGCGGCTTAACGGAGAATTCCACTCCCAGTGCACTCATCGCAGCAGCATACGTGGCAAACGCAACCCCTGGTTTGCCCTGCTCCACTTCAATGAGCTTCTGGCGTCCTATCCCTGCCCTGGCTGCCAGTTGCGCTTGGGTGAGCCCCAGCTTTCTACGCTCCGATCGGAGCATTTGCCCAAAGTCGGCGGTCAAGCGAGGGGTGTCCGTAGAGGTGCTCATGTCGCGAATATACGACACAAGCGACAAAAAGTCACATTTTCACGACATTTTTGCTATACGCCTTTGTCGCACACTTAGCCTTCTGCCCATTGGAAGAGCCAACGCCTTTATTTCAATTCGCCAATCCGCCTCTGCAAATCGCCCTTCTTGACGGGATCGGGCTCGGCGGCGAGACGCTCTTCCAAGATGGCAACTTGAGCAACGTCGAGTGCATTCTTTGCCGATGTCTTCACATCCGGCACCACGCCAACGCCCTCCCAATCGGTGTGTGTGACCGGGTTGATAGAACGGCCATTGGGCACGAACATCATGAAGTGCGCGCTCAAGCGACGTGGATTTCCCGGGTGTGCGCCGCCGCCCGTGGTCTCACCGACAAGCGTAGCGCGCCCGTTGTTCTTCAGCGCATAGGCAAAGTCTTCGCCCGCAGAAAACGTGTCTTCGCTGGTCAACAGATACACCTTGCGCGCTTCACCGTACTTTTTGCCAGGTACATCGCCAGCGGTCCACCGCTCTTCGGTCCGCTTTTCATCGCGCCAGTAGATGTCGTTCAAGTGCGTGGGCTTGTCGTACAGATAGCTCGCCAGCAGCATCACGGTGTCCGGATCGCCGCCGCCGCACTGACGAAGATCGATGATCAGTGCCTTGGTATCGGCAAGCAGGGCCATCGCTGCGGCAATCCGCCCTGCCGCTTGCTGCGGTCGCCCAAAGGCGTGCAGGTCGATATAGCCGATGTTGAACTGCAGGCGGCCGACTGTCTCGACGCCGAAGTTCAGGCGCGTCTGGTGAGCCAGCTCTTCGGCCTTTTCTTCTTCCGATTGGTCCTGACCAGGTGGCAGTTCGGGAACGGTCTTTTCGAAGTAGCGAACCTCCAGGTGCTTGTCGTGACTCTCGTACTGCAGGACATCGGTCAAGGTCTCGGCCATCTTTTCGGCGCCGGTCACGGAATCGAAGTCGCCATGCTGTGACTTCGCGCGCAGCTGCTTTTCCATGGCCTGGGCTTTCTCGGGAAAAACATAGTATTTGTCGAGGTTCGCGATCGCGGCTTCGATCACTTCGTTCCGCGTGGCCTTGTCCACCGTCATGTCCTTTTGCGGCGGCCCCGGTGGACCGAGGCGGGGCATTCCGAACAATACGAACCCCAGCACGCACAGCGCCCCAACTCCGGTCACGGCAGCGATGCGGATCGTCATCGTCTTTCTTGTTCTGTTCATTGCACATCCTCGCCGGTTGGAAGCATTCGTCGGTAACTGACAAATCCAGCGTGGCGGGAAAATGTGGAGCCATTGTGGATGGCCTACGCCGCGCTACAGTTCGACGCGATAGCCCAGGCCGTAAACAGAATGGATAATCTCGACGTCCGGTAGCAGCACCGAGAGCTTTCGGCGAAGGTTCTTGATATGGCTGTCGATCGCCCGGTCGGTGACGTCGAGGTTGTCGCGGCTCGCGAAATCCAGCAATTGCGCGCGCGAGTGGATGGTGCCCGGCCGCTTTGCCATGGCGGTGAACAGACTGTATTCCGTCGGTGTCAGGTCCAGCGCCTGCGAGCGGATTCGGACCGTGCGCGTTGGCTCATCGATGTTGAAGAGCCGCATGTCATCGTCAGGCTTGCGCTGCCGACGGAGAATCGCCCTGATGCGTGCAACCAGTTCGCGTGGACTGAACGGCTTGCAGAGATAGTCGTCGGCGCCAGTCTCCAGCCCAAGCAACCGATCGATCTCCTCGACCCTGGCGGTCACCATGATGATGGGCACGTCGGAAAACGTGCGCACCTCCTTGCACAGCGAGAGTCCATCCAGACCCGGCAGCATGATGTCCAGTACGATCAGATCCGGCGAACGGTGTTTCACCCTTGTCAGTGCGGCGCGGCCATCGGTGATCACGTCGACTTCGTAGCCTGCCGCGGTGACGTAGTCGGCGATGATGGCCGACAGATCGCTTTCGTCTTCGACGATGAGGATCGTAGCCGTCATCTTAGCCTGCCAGCTTCAACACGACGGTCACTCGCAGACCGCCCAAGGGTGACGGGCCGAATTCCAGGCGGCCCTCATGCGCGTCAAGAATCTGCCTGCTGAGCGCGAGTCCCAGCCCGGTTCCGCCGAGCTGGCGATTTCGCGATGGCTCGACGCGAAAGAATCGCTCGCCCAGGCGACCGAGCGCGTACTCGGGAACACCCGGTGCGGAATCGCTTATCTCAATACGCAGTTCATCCCCGACGGCAATGCCGTAGACTTCGATACGCCCACGGGCAGCCGTGTAGCGCACGCAATTCTCAAGCAGATTCGTCACGACCTGGCGTATCCGGTCGACGTCGCAGTACACCGTCGAGCAGGCAGGCGATGCACCCATCGCAACCGCCAGTCCGGCGACGCGGAATTTCTCCGCAAAGCCGCCCAGCAGGTCCTGGACAAGGCGCCACACGTCGTTCGAGGTCTTGGTGTACGACAGTTGCCCGATGTCCGCACGCGCCAGTTGGTAGAGTTCGTCGACCAGTTTGGTCAGTGCTCCGACTTGCCGCAGCATGATCGCGAGGTTTTCGGGCGTGGAGGATCGGACGCCGTCCTGCAATGCTTCCACCTGCCCGCGCAGCACGGACAACGGCGTGCGCAGTTCGTGGGCGGTATCAGCAATCCATTGCTGGCGCGATCGCTCGGTGTCTTCCAGTCTCGCCGCGAGATGGTTGAAGGTATCGGCCAGCTCGCCCAGTTCGTCGCTGCGCCGAGTGGTCAGGCGAGTGTCGAAGCGCGCGCCCTCGAGCCGCCGCGCGCCTTCGACGAGTTGCCGGATCGGCTTGCGGAAATGCGTGGCCAGCAATGCGGCCACCAAGGCGCTCAACAACACGCTGACTGCGGCTACGATGAAGAGATTCCGTTGCTGGTCGACGAGGAAAGCAACCGCTAGCTCGTCGTCGGGATTTTGCGGTGTGGCAACAATGAGGTAGCCGACGGTCTTGCCATCGACGACCAGATGGCGCGCGAATGTGTCGATCGACGCAAATGCGATGATGAGCGGGTTCGGGACCGCGCCCGCCAGATAGTGCCTGTCCTTGTCCAGCAAGCCGATCCGGTAACCCAAAGTGGGCCAGCCTGGTTTCGCTGCCCCATCTTCCTGCGAGCGCATCAACTCTTCACGCAGCCACGTCTTGCGCCTTGCGGAGTCGGCCGGCAGGAACGACCAATCGTGATGCTGCCGGTATTGCGTCGACAATGCATCAGATAGCTTCGCCACTGATTCGGATTCGATGCGGGCGGGAACATCCGAGGGATGGTCGAACAACTTCCAGCGCGTCGTTTCGATGCCGACCAACGCCACCGTCATGATGGACAGCAGGACAGCCAAAAACAGCCGATGACCGATGGAAAGCTTCAAGGGTACCGCCCTGTAAAACGCCATCGCCGGAATCTAGTGGGGATCACTGGAGCGGGCAAGATCATTCCCGCATCAACAAGATGTCCAGGCAGAAGCACAGACCTGCCAGGAACTGCAGTGCGAAGTCTTCCCGGCGCCGTTGTGACCGATCAATCCCACCACGCCCTGCGGAAGTCGGGCGGATACACCTTGGTGAGATTCTGGATGGTCAGCATGGCGGGCCGTGCGCAGAGCGTCGGTATTCGACGAACCCAGCCTGACGACGCAATGTGGAGACATTGTGGATGGAATTGACAACCAAGAAGCATGGAGGAGCTTGCATGACTTGCGTGCAAGCATGACCGTACTTTATATTTATATATATCAAATAGTTATATACTATAGATCATGTGAAATCTACTATCAGGGCTGTACGCCCCCCAGGGCGAATGATCAAATCGTCTCTGGCAAAATGGGGGAAACCGCTAACAACGACTCACTAAATTGACGAGTAGCCTCCGAATGCCCTATCGCCTTGCCGGCTTACTGGCCACTTGCGTCCTGGCTTTTGCAGCTAAAGCAGATAGCGCTAGCCCACCCTACCCCGACACATGGCGTGTCGAACGCGTAATCATGCTCTTCCGCCACGGTGTGCGCGCGCCACTTGTGGGTGAGATTGGCGCTATGGAACTTGCGCGTCAGCCATGGCCGACGTGGCAAACACCGGCAAGCATCCTGACCCCGCACGGGCGCGAAGGCATGCGTCTGCTGGGGATCTACGACCGTGAGCGATACAGCGCGCTCCGGCTATTGCCCAACACCGGCTGTCCGGCAGACGGCAGCGTTTCGATCTGGACCAACACCGAACAACGCACGATCGCCAGCGGCCAGGCACTGGCAGAAGGCTTGGCGCCGAACTGTCATCTTGTCGTGGGCCATCAGCCCCTGGGTAGCGAGGACCCGCTGTTCCATCCGATAGAGGCTCACGCTGTGCCTTTCGACGCAAAGGAAGCGGTGCGCGAGGTGATCGCGCAGACCGGAGGTCCAGCGAAGCTCACAGCGCCTTATCGTGACGCGATCCGGTCCATGGAATTGATTCTGGATTGCCGTGCTACGGGCTGCGATATCGCCGCAACGCCGTCATCGCTAACCCCCAGCGGTGACAACCGGGGCATGAATATTAAAGGGTCCATTGCCATCACCTCAGGCACCGCGCAAGTGTTTCTTCTGCAGTACGCCGAAGGCATGCCCCTGGATCAGGTCGGCTGGGGGCGGGCCACGCGCGAACGGATTGCCGAGATCTCCCGGCTGCATGCACTGCTGTTTGACATCCATGCACGCCCGGATTACATGGCCCGCCGTATTGCCGGTCCGATGGGGCAGCACGTGCTGGCCATGCTTGCCCGCACCGATGGCCCTCGCCTGAACTTGATGGTCGCCAGCGACAACAACATAGCCGCGCTCACCAGCCTGCTCGGCGTGCACTTCCAAATCGACGGTTATGGATATGACGATCCACCGCCCGGTGGCGCCTTCGGGCTGGAGGTGCTGCGTGATCCGGCTACCGGCGAGCGCTATGTTCGCTCGTTCTACCAGGCACAGACGTTGGAGCAGCTTCGCCAGTTGACCCCATTGTCACGTACGCAACCACCCGTCATACAGTGGCTAGCCATCGATGCGTGCAAGAGGCAGGGATCGGAGGTCTGTCGCCTCAGTGACTTCGAGGCCTTGCTGCATCGCCGGACGCATCCGGAACAAAGGTGATCACCGGTCTTTCCCCCAGATCACCAGTCCGCCGCGAATGGTGTCGCGCACGCGAGCGAAGGCGGTTGGATCCTTGGCCGGATCACCATCGAGAAGCACGAGATCAGCATCCATGCCCGGAGCGATGCGCCCCTTATGCGCGGCGTAGCCAAAGCGAGAGGCTGGCGAGGTGGTCAACGAGGCTAATATCTGGCGCCAATCGAGGCCGCCCGACATGAGGCGATATTCCTCAGTGGTGTCGTAGGCGTCGGTGTAGCCGACGTCGGTGCCGAACAGGATTTCGCCGCCGGCGGCGGAAAAATCCTTCACTTCGGAGGTGATCAATTTGATCGTCTGCGCCAGGACCTCCGGCTTCTGGTGGACCTTCTTCGCCTCCCACTCGAATAGCGTCATGGTGGGGGTCAAGGCCATGTTGTGGGCGCGCATGCGCTTGATAAGCTCGGGCGTCCAACCATAAGGATCGTGGCTGCCGTCTTCTGTCGCCGTGGTGTGAGCCAGGATGTCGACGCCGGAGTCGATCGCCACGTTGATGCCGGCATAGTTGGAAGGATGCGCGAAAGCAGGTTTGCCACGCTTATGCGCTTCGGCTACCACGGCCTTGGCGATGTCCAGGCGCATGGGCAGCACGCCAATGTCGCCACCCACGATAGCGCCAGCGAATATCTTCACCGCGTCTGTGCCGCGGTCGAGCTGTCGAACGGCACGATCGGCAGCCGCTTCGGGCGTCGAGACTTCCTCGTTGGCCCAGCCGTGATCAGCAAGGTATTGCCGCACGTAGATCGGCGTACCGCCTTCGGGAAAGAACGGATCGCCACAAGTAAGAATCATGGGTCCGAGGATCTCTCCGGACGCAATGCGCTCACGCAATGCCAAGGTGTTTTCGGTGGAGGACGCCAGATCGAAGACCGTGGTGAAGCCCCAGCGCGTCAGCATCGCCTGGATGCTGCCTTCGAGCGTCGCCGCCTTGGCTGTCTTCGCGCCCATAAGGTCCAAGGGCATGATATGAACGTGGCTGTTCCAGAACCCGGCAGTGAGGACAGCGCCGTGCGCATCAATCACGTGAGCGGCCTTGGGGACGGAAACTTCAGACCGGGTGCCGACTTTGACGATCTTGCCGTCCTGCATCAGGACCACCCCGTCACGTATCTGGGGAGCGTTGGGCGACGTATAGATCTCGGCGTTCACGATAGCGAGCGGCTTGGCAACGGCTTCCCCCGATAGGGCGAAGATGGCGGCTAGCATCGCGGCCGCGACTTTTACGAATGCACTCATTGAGTTCTTCCGGAGGCGGAAAAGGATTGAAGACAATGGTGGAGCTGGGCGCGAAAGAGCGCCCGGAACTGCTTGTCGCTGGAAAATCGGTTGGCGCGCTGCATGGAGACCAGCCCTTGCGCCATGCTCGCGAGCGCCAACGCGACATCAATCGCCGGCGTGCCGCCGAGGCGCCCGTCCGCTTTAGCCTGATCGATCCTGATCATAAACATCGCTATGACCGGAGAACGGCCCGCCACGAAGTCATCGGGATAGCGCCGTGCCTCGGGGGCCGGAAGGAAGAAGGCGGCGTCGAACCTATGCGGTTGGGTGAGCGCGAAATCGAGAAATGCCTCGATCGCAGTCTCTAGCCACTTCATCGGATCTTCGGCGCGGATGGCGCGGACGATCTTCTCCCAAGCGGCGAGGCCGTCATCCATCAGCGCGTTCAAGAGGGCGTCTTTGTCGGCGAAGTGCCGATACATCGCCATGGGCGAGACGCCGGCGCGTGTGGCGACTTTGCGCACCGAAAGCCCCTCGATCCCCTCGTGGTCGAGGATGGCCCTGGCGGCAGCGAAGATACGATCCTTGCTCATGTGTACAGCGTACGCCACTACGCGTACGCTGTACACAGCCATTCAGCACTATCAGACCCATGCCCCATCAGTTGGGTGTCGTCGCCCGCATCGCCCGGCTATGTTTGCCCGAAGCCACGGGGACGCCCTGCCGATGCAACTTACCCGACGCCAGTTCCTCGCCATGGCCGCCGCCTTTGGCGCTGCCGCCATCGTGGGGACGCCGCTGCATGCCCGCTCGCGCGTCCCCTGGCGCGAACGCCGTGATCTGTACCCTGAAGGTGTCGCCTCGGGCGATCCCACCGCTGATGGCGTGATGCTGTGGACGCGCTACCCGCTGAAGGATCCAGGCAAGGTCGCCGCGCTCAACGTCGAAGTGGCGGAAGATCCCGCCTTCCAGCGCGTGGTCGCCCATGGCGTGGCCAGGGTATCCAGTGCCGCGGATTGGACCTGCCGGGCGCTGATCGGCGGCCTGAAACCGGCACACGAGTACTGGTATCGATTCACCGATGCCGAAGGCAATGGCAGCCGCGTCGGCCGTACGCTTACCGCGCCTGCGGAGGGTGACAACCGCCCTGTCCGCTTTGCCTTCGTCTCCTGCCAGAACGCCAACTTCGGTGCGCAGAACGCCTACCGCCGCATGATCTTCGAAGACGAGCGCGCCGCGCCCGGGGATCGCCTTGGGTTCGTCCTGCACCTGGGCGACTTCATCTACGAGATCGTCTGGTATCCCGAGGACCGGTCCAAGGGTATGTACGACCGGCGCATCCGCGACATCGTGCGTTATGCACACGGCGAGAAGATCGCCGATTTCCATATTCCCACCACGGTGGACGATTATCGCGCCGTCTACCACGCCTACCTGCACGATCCGGATATCCAGGACGCACGCGCCCGTTTCCCGTTCGTCGCCATGTGGGACAACCACGAATTCAGCTGGCAGGGATGGCAGAGCCAGCAGCGCTTCGACGGCAAGAACTACGCCCGCCAGACACGCAAGGTGGCCGCCAACCAGGCATGGTTCGAAGTGCATCCAGCACGGATCAAGACACCGAGCGGCTCGCGCGACCAGTTCAACCCGCCGCATGTGGTGGATACGCCGATCGATCACTTCGACGACGCCGGAATGGGCCAGGAGCCCAACAACCTCGCCGCCCTGGCCAGTCTTACCGGTTACCGCACCCTGCGCTGGGGCGCGAATGTCGACCTGATCATCACCGACCAGCGCAGCTACCGCTCGGAAGATCCGCTCGACCTCGCCGAGGCGGATGCTTTCACAGCCAAGGAATTTCCCCAGCTCGTGCCGCAGGAGGCGCAGGAGATCCTCGATGCCGGGCGCAGCTACAACCAGGGCAAGCCGCCGGCGACGATCCGCTGGGGCGACCAGGACCTGCCCAACTTCACTCGCGACAAGCCGCGCAAGGTGATCCTCGGCGCCACCCAACAGGCGTGGTTCCTGCAGCAGCTGAAGGCGTCGAAGGCCACCTGGAAGATATGGGGCAATACCACGGCCACGCTGGACATGCGTGCCGATCCACAGAACCTGCCGACCGGCCTTACCAAGCCTTGGCCGGGCGCTGGCTATGCCGGCTTCGGCGGCGGAGATCACAGCAGCGCGTACGTGGAGCGGGCCGAGATCTATGATTTCGTCGAACGCGAAGGCATCACGGGTTTCGCCACGGTCGCCGGCGACCGGCACAGCTTCTGGGCAGGCCTGGCCGCCAAGGCGTTACCGCCGCAGAAATTCGAGCCCGTCGGCGTGGCCTTCGTGGTCGGGTCGATCTCGGCACCGGGGATGGTCGAGGCCATGGAGCACAACTTCGCCAAGGAACATCCTTTGCGCCCGTTGTTCCTTGCCGATAATGCAGGTACGGCCAAGCCTGGGCCGGCCGTGAACATGTTGTTGCACCACGGCGTCCGCAGTTGCCTCGAGTACGCCAAGAGCGCCGATATGGCCAAGGCACGAGCGGCATCGAACCCGGACAACGCGCCCCATGTCTCCTTCGTCGATATGGGTGGCCATGGCTATGCCGTGGTGAAGGCGAGCCGGGACGCGCTCGAAACCGAGTTCGTCTGCATCCAGCGGCCCATCGAACGTGCCAGCGGCAACGATGGCGGGCCGCTCCGCTATCGCGTGGTGCATCGCACGCCTGCCTGGAAGAAAGGCGAGCGACCGAAGATGGAGCAGAGAATGCTGGAAGGCGATGCTCCGTTTTCGGTGTAAGTGCCACGCTTTCCGGCAGTGATAGCCCTACCCGACGCTTAGCATGAAGGAAGAGAAACCCGTGCAAATTTCAGGCATTCCATTCGGTACCACTGACTGGTCAACAATCGAGCGAACGGAACACAAGGGCGAGCGCGGGTGCGCCTATTGGAGCACACAGAACTTTGGAGCCATCCGCGTACGCATGGTTGAATACACGCCAGGCTATTTCGCAGACCATTGGTGCGTCAAAGGTCATATCCTTTTCTGCCTTGAAGGCGAACTTCATACCGAGCTTGAGGACGGTCGGACATTCGTTCTCAAGCCGGGCATGAGCTACCAGGTTGCGGACAACGCCGAGCCCCACCGCTCTCAGACCGAGCTTGGCGCGAAGCTCTTTATTGTCGATTGAGGAACACCATCAACCATGAGCGACGTAAAAACCATGATGCGCTACAAGGCCTGGGCTGACGAAGTCTTCCTGGCGAGGATTGCGCAACTTTCCGAAGAACAGCTTGTTGCTCCGCAGCCCATCCTCTTCGGCAATATGCTCCGCACGCTCCATCACTCCTATGCCATGGATCGAGTATGGCAGGCGCATCTGCTGGGCGAGGCGCACGGCTATACCACTCGCAATCCCGACAACCCGCCGTCGTTTGACGTTTTGCACCAAATGCAACTCGCCATGGATGCCTGGTATGTGACCTATGCCGATGCACTGAATACTGAAACGTTGGGTCGGATCGTCGAGTTCGAGTTCATTGGTGGCGGTGATGGTGCGATGTCGCGTGGTGACATCTTGCTGCATGTGGTCAATCACACAACCTATCACCGCGGCCATGTAGCAGACATGCTCTACCATTGCGCCGTATTCCCACCTACTACCGATCTTCCGGTATTCCTTCGAGAGAACCGTGCTCACGGGGTGTGAGCGCTCACGCGTCAGAGCGACATGCCGCCGTCCAATGTGAGGCTGGCGCCCGTCATGTAACGAGAACCATCGCCCGCCAGGTATGACACGAGCTCCGCGACATCGTGGGGTTGGCCCACCTGACCCAGCGGAACCATGCCCTTGATGTGTTCGATGTGATCAACCGTCATATCGGTCTCGATCGGGCCTGGCTGGATGTTATTGACGCGGATGCCGCGTGGCGCCAAATCCAGCGCCAGTCCCTTCACCATGGCGGCCACCGCGGCCTTGGTCATCCCATACACCGTGCCGATCGGGGTTAACGGGCGCACGGCGCTATTGCTGCCTATCGTGATCACCCGGCCGTTGTCGCCCATCTGTGTCACGGCGGCCTGGATGGCCAAATAGACGCCCCGGACATTGACGGCCAACAACTGGTCCAGGTCTTCGGTCTGGAACGATGCTATATCGCCCAGGCGGAGCAACCCGGCGTTCACAACCACCACATCGAGCCGACCAAAATGGGCGAGCGTGCTGTCCACCGCTGCACGGATGGCGATCGGGTCGGCGCTGTCGGCCTGGATGGCCAGGGCCGCCCCGCCCAGGGCGACAATGGAGGCGGCGACCTCCTTTGCGCTGTCAGCGCGGGAGACATAGGTAAACGCCACGGCGAGCCCATCCCGCGCAAGCCGGCGAACGGCGGCCGCACCGATGCCCCTGGAGCCTCCAAATACCAGGGCGACTCGCTCACGTTTCTCACTCATATAGACTCCTTATTGATCGATTGATCAAGAACTAGGGAAAAAAAGGGGCTCTGTTTACAAACTCGGCGAAGCTTTGATCCGTTCGACCGTGAACCGGCCAAGCTGGCGAAGATCGGCTGCCTTGGCCCCGCTACGTGCGGCCAGCTGGATGCCGGTCATGGTCATCAGTAGAAAGTCGGCGGTCTGCTGAACGTTGAGCTTGGTATCCAGCTGGCCTGCGGTCTTGCCTTCCCGCAAGCGCTTGACCAGCTTGTCCCTCAGGTGGGCGGAAGCCTTGGCGCGCAGGTCGAATAACTGAGGTTCTGTGGCACCGAACTCGCAAGCGGAGCCCACTCCCATGCAGCCAAGCGCGCGCACTGCGTCATCGTCGTCGACGAGGCCATCGAGCATGTCCTGGATGCCCTGCACCGCCAAGGCGGGACCTTGCAAGCGCCGGATGTGCGCTGAGGTCGAGCGTTGCTGGTAGTCCGTCAGCGCTTCAAGATACAGACGCCACTTGTCGCCAAAGGCGTTATAGATGCTTTGACGACCGATCCCCATGGCCGAAACCAGCTCTTCCGTCGACGTGGCTGCGTACCCTTTGGCCCAAAACACCGACGCCGCCTTTCGTAGCACGGTCTCGCGGTCAAATTCAGAAGGTCTTCCCATGGAGGGATTGTCAGCTATGTTGACTATTCAGTCAAGAACCTTGGATTTGCCTGCGTTTTTGTCGAGGCAGCGCCGAACTATGTCGAATGAATCCACGCCAGCAACGCCTGGGTCGGCGGCGAGAACGCGACCGGCCCGGTAATCAGCATGCTGATCATGATGATCCCAACGCCCCATAGGTAGGCCGCATGCACCCGGCGTCGCGTGAACAGGTCATACGCAGGTCCTGCGAGGGCGAACAGCATGATCACCCCGAACATCACCAACGGTGCGGCACGCCCGAACGAGTCCATCGGTAGCAGCCGACCCACGCCAGGCCCGAGGATCGATACCGTGGCGCATATCATCAGCCGGCGATGCCAGTCGGCCTTGCGGCGAAGTTTTACACCCGCCGTCACCAGTGCGCCGAACACGATGATGCCAAGGGTGTTCATGGCCAGGAAGATGGCCGGCGGAAAAAATGACGGCACCAGGTTGTCGTGTATGGAGAGGTAAGTCGCGGTCAAGGCCATGACCACCATGGCTGCGGCAAGGACCGCGCCCGCGATGCCCAGGCGTCGATGAAGCCGGATGGATCCGCGAAAGACCAGCATCGGCTGGACCACCAGCAGCACGACCCACGACGAAAAGACCGCGCCGTGGATAAAAAGAAGCACAGGCAGGCTTGGTGACGCACGGAAGTCATCTGGAACCGTGCGGGAGAAACCCCCAATGATCACGGCGGCCATCACTAGCGACAGGATCAGATAGAACGCCGGTCGCGTCCTGGAAACGGCGCGAGCGGTCGCGTCAATGCTGGTCATTACCCTTCCCCGTTGTAGTAGCACCCCGGGAGAATCGTAACCGACACGATTGTCTCCAGGCGCAGAAACATGCCAACCAGACGCCCTATATCGAAAGTAGGCGCTGACGTTGGGCCAGCTGTTGCTACTGTTGGTGGTGTATCCGGCAAAACATGCAACACCCCATTGCCGTAAACCATTCCAGGGAGTACGAACGATGCGCCTGAACCTCTCTCTTGCAATCCTTGCTCTTGCGAATCTGGCGGCTGTGCCCTGTGTGGCGCAACAGGCGGCCGGCAGTGCGCCGCGGCACGATCATCGCACCATGGTGCCGAACGGCTGCCAGCCACTTGGCGCGCACCGGGTGGGCGACATCGGTTGCTACATTGTCGTGCAGGAAGCGATGGCCGCCCTGCCAGCCGGTCAGCTCTACTGGCATCTGGATACGTTCGCCGACACTGCCGCGGCCCGCGCCGCCCGCAGCGCGAACGGCAGCGTGATGGAAGCTTATGGCCGCACCTGGCTGCTGACCGTCGCGGACGAACACTGGCGTCCCAAGGGCGGACAGCACGTTGCCTCCATTGGCCCGTTCACGCCCCTGACCGGCGGTCCGCAAACTGCCACCTTCATGGTGGCGACGACGGACGCGAACATGGATTCCATGCCGCATAGCCATGCCGGCCCCGAGGTCTTCTATGTCGTCGAAGGCGCGCAATGCCTGGAGACGCCAAGCGGCACGAAGACCCTGAAAGCCGGCGAAGGCCAGGCCGTGGCCGGCGGCATTCCGATGAAACTCTACGGCGCAGGCGACAAGACGCGGCGGGCGCTGGTTCTGGTGCTACATGACGCCACGCAGCCGGTCGTCATCCGGAATCCGAATTGGCAACCGAAGGGCCTGTGCCTGGAATGAGCGGCCCTCGCTTGAAGTAATCCACCAGAACTGTGACCTGTTCATCGTTGAACGGCCTTGACTCCGGTAAACGCCTGGGCGTACTTTCCAATTGTCATATTATATGACGTCGCCACGCCGGGCGCTGCTGCGTATCGATGAGCGTCCATTCCCACGGTAAATACCGCTCAAGGGGTTAGTCTCGATGGATGCCAATATCAGGTCCCTGTTGCCGCGCTGTGCGCTGGCTTGTGGACTTCTCGCCGTGGCCTCGGTGGCCGGCGCGCAAGTCAACGGCGTAGCGCAAAGGCCTTATCTGGGCTGGAGCACCTTCAGCCAGCAGACGATCGACAACGACTTCTTCACCCAGGCCAACGTCATCAAGCAGTCCGACGCCATGGTCTCGTCGGGCCTCGGCGCCCATGGCTACAACTACATCAACATGGATTCCGGCTGGCAAGGCAGTTTCGATGCCAATGGGCGGCCCATTCCGGACACGGTCAAGTTCCCCGACATCAAGGCCTTGATCGACCACATCCACCACAACGGCCAGAAAGCGGGCATCTACTGGATCCCCGGTGTCGAGGAGCCGGCGGTGCTGGCCAACTCGCCGATCCTGGGCACGCCGTACCACATCCAGGACATCCTGGCGGTGCCCTACACCGCCGGCAATGCCTTCGGTACGCCCAATTCGACGTCGCCGTACCACTACAAGATCGACTTCTCCAAGCCAGGCGCCCAGGAATACATGGATTCCGTGGTGGCCCTGTACGCATCCTGGGGCGTGGATTTCATCAAGCTCGATGGTGTATCGCCCGGTTCCTACACTGACGACCTGAGCATCAACAACCTGGCCGACGTGCAGGCCTGGTCCAAGGCGATCGCCAAGAGCGGGCGCCCGATCTGGTTGACGGTTTCATGGGCGCTGGACCAGGACTACCTTGGCACCTGGCAGCAATTCTCCAACGCACGCCGCATCGACGACGACGTGGAATGCGAAGGGCGTTGCGCCACGCTGACCGACTGGCCGCGTATCTATAAACGTTTCAGGGACCTGCCCGCGTGGCAGGACGCAGCGGGCCCCAAGCTGGGCTGGAACGACCTTGACTCACTCGATATCGGCGATGGCGCCCTGGACGGCCTGACCAACGACGAGAAACGTTCGGCCATGACGCTGTGGTCGATCGCCAATGCCCCGATTTACCTCGGTGGCGACCTTACCAAGCTCGATCCTTTTGGCAAGCAGTTGGCGACCAACGATGAAGTACTTGCCGTGAATCAGTCCGGCAAGCCGGCGAAGCAGGTCATCGGTGGCGATCAACAGGTGTGGGTTTCCGACCAGGGCGACGGCAGCTATGTCGTGGCGTTGTTCAACATGAATGCAACGCCGACCATGGCCACCTTGCCGTGGCGCCAGCTCGGGCTTCTTGGTGCGCGACAGATGCGCGACCTGTGGACCCACCGGGAATTGGGGCGATCGGTGGGCGAATACAGCACGCGCCTGGAAGGCCATGGCGTGCAGTTGCTGAAGGTCTGGCCCACCGTGGGCCATGCCCCGCCGGCGCCCTCGGCCAGTTACGAAGCCGAAGCCGCCACGCTGGCAGGTTCCGCAGCCGTATACGGATGCGCCGGCTGTTCGGGCGGTAACAAGGTCGGCGGCCTGGGGCTGGGCGCTGGCAACACGGTGACCTTCAACAATGTCTATGTGCGTCGTACCGGCATCTACCAGATGCAGATCAACTCGATGGTGTTGGGCTTGCGTTCCTACCTGTACAAGGTCGGCGACGGCCGGTTCCAGACCTTCAATTCCGGTGGAGCAAGCTTCCAATTGCCTTCGGCGAGCACCGTGCCGGTATGCCTGAAGGCGGGCTTCAACGCCATTCAATTCGGTAACCCCACCAGCTACCCACCGGACCTTGATCGCATCGTGGTCAGCGGCAATGGCGATACACCGTTGCCAACCACCACTACTTACGAGGCGGAAGCTGCCACGCTGGCCGGCACGGTGACCGCGGGCTTCAGCAACTATGCTTCGGGGCTTTCCAAGGCCGGCAATATCGGCGGCGGCGCAGCGAACACCGTGACCTTCAGCAATGTCACCGTGCCGTCGGCAGGCGTGTACCAACTGGAGATCGACTACTTCACCAGCGGTGTGCGCACCTTGGTGATGACCGTCAACGGCCGCTCGCCGCGTTCGCTGGACCTGGACGGAAGCACGTTCGATGATCCGGTGCCGAAGGTGATCCAGGTAGTCCTGAAAGCTGGGGTGAACACCATCGGGTTCGGCAACGCTACTGGCTATGCGCCGGACCTGGATCGTATCGTGGTGGCGCCGCTGGTCGACTCGCCGTGGTCGTTCGACAATTCAACCCAGACGTGTGGAAGACAGTGAGTCAACGACGCCCGGATATGCACGCCCGTCGCCGGTTCCTGAAAGGGGCCGGCGCCCTCTCGGCCATGTTGCCGCTCATGGGTTTGCCGGTGTTTGCCGCACCCGGACCGGTGCGACGACCGCGAGGCTCCCCTGCCCCCGGTTCCATCGGCAAGACCAGCCTTTGGTACGACTCACCAGCCGTCGAGGCGAATGTGCTTCGCGAGGGCCTGCCCATCGGTAACGGCCGACTGGGCGCCCTGGTGGGCGGGGATCCCGCACGCGATTTTCTCTACCTTACCGACGGCTCGATGTGGCTCGGCGGCCT
Source organism: Pinirhizobacter soli (assembly GCF_015905305.1). GTDB lineage: Bacteria > Pseudomonadota > Gammaproteobacteria > Xanthomonadales > Rhodanobacteraceae > Pinirhizobacter > Pinirhizobacter soli. The sequence goes on along the minus strand of NZ_JADZLQ010000001.1, from coordinate 88,149 downwards.
CAATGACAAACTGGATAAAGAGGGTCAGTTCAACTACACCACGGCGGATTTCGGTGGCCTGACAATGCTGGCGAAGTTGTACGTCGCCGTCGAAGGCCACGAGTTTGCGAACATCACGGACTATCGGCGTGAGCTGGATCTGGCCCAGGGCTACATCCGTATTTCCTACCGCAAGGGAAATGTCCGGTACGTGCGCGAGATCTTCGCCAGCCATCCAGACGATGTGGTGGTGGTGCACCTGTCGCAGAGCGGCGGGGGCAAGCACGGCGGAAGCATTGAACTGCTCGGCACCCACGGGGAGGCCAATCAAGGCGATGGCGCGAATCTGCGTTTTGACGGCAAGCTCGAAAATGGCTTGAAGTACGGGGCTCAGGTGAAGGCCATGGCCTCGTCGGGTACGGTGAGCGCCCATGGCTCGACACTGCGCTTCGATGGTTGCGAAAGCCTGACCGTGATCTTCTGCGGTGGCACCAACTACGCGCCGCACCTGGCTACCGGCTACCGGGACCAGGCACTGGATCCATTGGTCCGATCGCGTGAGAAAGTCGAGGCAGCGGCCAAGGTTTCGGCAGCCGTGCTGTTGCACACCCACATGGCGGACCATCGCGGATTGTTCGACACGATGAGCGTGGACTTCGGCGCATCGAGCGATGAACAGCGCGCCATGGATACGTGGAAGCGCCTGCAGGCGCGCGCGCAAACCAATTCAACCGCCGATCCGGAGCTCGAGGCGAGCTACCTGCAGTTCGGCCGTTATCTCACCATCGCAGGCTCCCGCGACAAACTGCCTACGGGCCTGCAGGGGTTGTGGCTGGGCGATAACGATCCGCCGTGGATGGCCGACTACCACAACGACGTCAACCTGCAAATGAACTACTGGCTGCCGGACCGGGCCGGACTATCCTCATGCTTCGATGCGATGGCGAACTATTGCCTGGACCAGGTCGAATCATGGACGGCGATCACCCACCGCTTCTTCAACGATCCCAGCAACGGGTTTCGCAACAGCTCGGGCAAGCTTGCCGGCTGGACGGTGGCGATCTCCACCAATATCCATGGCGGCAACGGCTGGTGGTGGCATCCGACGGGCAGCGCATGGCTATGCAACAGCCTGTGGCAGCACTATCAATATGTCATGGACCACGACTACCTGGCCCGCGTCTACCCACTGATGAAGGGTGCCTGCGAGTTCTGGGAAGCGCGGTTGCTCACCATCAGCGTGACGGACCCCTCCACGGGATCCAAGCGCGAGGTATTGGTCGACGATGCCGACTGGTCGCCAGAGCAAGGCCCGAAGAACGCCAAGGGCAATACTTACTCGCAGGAACTGGTCTGGGATCTGTTCGAGAATTATCGACAGGCAAGCACCCTGCTCGGCCGCGATGCCGACTACGCCGCGAAAATCGCCCAGATGCAGGCACGGCTATACCTGCCGAGGGTGAGCGACAAGAACGGGTGGCTGGAAGAATGGATGTCACCGGACAACCTTGGCGAGGTCGAGCACCGCCATCTTTCGCCTCTGATCGGCTTCTTCCCCGGCGACCGTCTTCATCCCTCAAGCAGTCCGCCGGCCTTGATCGAGGGCGTGACCAAGCTGCTGCAGGCACGTGGCATGGTCGGCTACGGCTGGGGTTGTGCCTGGCGTGCCATATGCTGGGCACGCCTTAAGAACCCCGAGAAAGCCTACCAGTTGTTGCTGACCAATTTGAGCCCGGCGCATAACCACCACAACGGTACAACGCAGAATTTCTTCGATTTCTACCAGATGACTGCGGATACCGACTGCTTCCAGATCGATGCCAATTACGGTACGCCGACGGCGATGCTGGAAATGCTCTTGTATTCGCGCCCCGGGGTGATCGAGTTGCTGCCCGCCCTGCCCTCGGCATGGGCAGCCGCGGGACGTGTCACGGGAATCGGTGCACGGGGCGGCTTCCGGGTCGACCTGACATGGCGCGATTCGCATGTGAGCAGCGCTACCGTACATAGCATCGGCGGCACAAAAACCACGTTGAAGCACGGGCAGTGGTCAAAGACGATCGTACTGCGGGCGGGCGAGTCGATCACCGTTGCGCCGGAGTCTTGATGCTCCCCAGGCGTTGGCTACTGGGGTTGTCGTTGGCGATGGTTGGTATCGTGCCAGCGACGGCCCAGGTCATCGGTGATCCCTACGTAGCCGCATGGTCGCCGAGCATGAGTGCGGGCGGCCCCAGCTTCCGCGATCAGACCCTGCGCATGGTGGTGCATGCAAGCATTGGCGGCACGTCGCTGCGTCTGCACTTGTCCAATCTTCGCAGCAGTACACCTTTGCTCGTGGGCAAGGTAAGCCTGGCGACGCAGGATCATGGAGCGGTTGAAGTAGCCGATTCGCGGCGTGGAGTGACCGTTGCCCAGGCCTCTACTTTCAACATTCCCGCCGGTGCAGAGGTCGTAAGCGACCCGATTCCGATGAGCGTCGAATCGGGTCAGAACCTGCTGGTCTCTCTCTATCTGCCCCAGGCAACCGAAGCTTCGACCTGGCACTCGGACGCGTTCGATACCACTTACCTGGCCGAATCCGATCATGCGGACGACGTCGACGACACCGCTTACGGCAAGTCAACCACGTCGTGGTATTACTTGTCGGGCCTGGACGTGCGCACCGACGCCCGCGGCGCCGTGGTGGCTTTTGGCGATTCGATCACCGACGGCTATAAGACACCGCAAAGCGCCTACGCACGCTGGCCAGACGACCTGGCCCGCAGGCTCGCCGAAAACCAGCATCCGATGGGCGTGGTCGACGCCGGCATCGGCGGCAACCGAGTGTTGACCGATGTGCCGAATCTCTTCCAGGGCATCAGCGCCATCAAACGATTCCGCCATGACGCACTGGACCAAGCCGGCGCACGCACTGTGATCCTGATGGAAGGAATCAACGACATCGGTAACGAAGCCGGACCCGATAACACACCATTGACCGCCCAAGCGCTGATCGATGGCTATCGGCAACTGATCGCAAAAGCGCACGGTGCCGGGGTCCGCATCGTGGGCGGCACGATGTTGCCGTTCAAAGGGGCCGGCTATTACTCCCCCGCCAGGGAAGCGATCCGCCAGGCCTGCAATCGATGGATACGCCATAGTGGCGCCTTCGACGGCGTGGTCGACTTCGAGCGAGCGGTGCGCGATCCATCCGATCGTCAGGCGCTACGACCGGAATACGACTCGGGTGACCACCTGCATCCGAATGCGGCTGGGATGCAGGCGATGGCGAATGCGGTGGACTTGCGGTTACTGCACTAGGGCCTCGTCTTCGTTGGCGTTTACCAACGCATCCGGAACCCAAGCGTGCCGTTCACCGCATGCGAATAACCGTAGTGCGCTTTCTGCTTACCAGCGGCGTATGCTCTCTGCGGAGTCCTCCGAGAGCTAAGGATGAATCGCCCATGAAACGCGTGCTCGCTTCGATGGTGGTTATTTTAGGGTTGGCCGGTTGCGGAGACGCTCAAGAGCAGGCTGCCAAGGACGCCGGTTACATACTCCGCATGAACGACGTCGTATGCCACGTTGCCGCCACTGAGTTGACGGAAGTGACCATCTGGCTCCGCCGGGCAATCAGCGAGAATCCAAAATTGGCCGAGTTTGTAGCGAAGGGCTCCGCGGAAGCCGATAAGGTTTATTCCCAGCACCGAAAAGAGAGCGATGGCGATCAGCGGGATGCGTCGGAGTGCAAAAAAGTAGTGGATATGGCGCATGCTTGGCACGTTTGACAGGCGGGCATTATTGCCTGACGAATTCCGTCTCGACCAGGATCGTCACTTGGTCTGCTTCCAGGGGGACCCATTGGCCGACGCCGAACTCCGATCGCCTCTTGTCGAATTTCGATGGATGGCTTCATCACTTGGCTCCGAATAGGTTGACCACGACCTTTCCTGCGTTCTTCGCCGAGCCCACGTGTTGGTATGCATCCCCAACGGTGGCCAGGCCAAATGGCGTGGCATCGACCCGCGCTACCAGCTTGCCGGTATCGACCAGGCGTGCGGCTTCGCGAAGGATATGCCCGTGATGCGCCCTACCCTCGCCGGTGAGCAGGGGCAACAGGGTGAACACGCCGGAATAAGTGCCGCCCCGGAATGAAAGTGGCGCCAGCGCGTGCGTGCCCCAGCCCAACGCACTTACGACATGACCGAAGCGAGCGATGGCCTTGAACGACGCATCGAGCACTTCGCCGCCCACGGTATCGACGACCAGGTCGAATCCCCTTCCTCCCGTATGGGTGTCCACATAGGCCTCCACCGATTCCTTGTGGCGATCGATCGGCGTGGCGCCGCGGTCCTTTATCAAGTCGAAATCGGCAGCCGATACCGTGCTGTACACCTGTGCTCCCATGGCGCGGGCAATCTGGATGGACATGTACCCCACGCCGCCGGCGCCACCATGCACAAGCACGCGCATGTCCTTGGCCACCCGCGCGCGATCCACCAGCCCTTCCCAGGCCGTGATGAATGCCAGCGGTATCGACGCTGCTTCGCGCATGTCCAGAGCCGCGGGTTTGTGCGCCAGGAGCGACGCATCCACCACGGCGTACTGCGCCAGGGAGCCTTGAATGCCACCGACGCCGCCGGTCATGCCGAAGACCTCATCGCCCTGGGCAAAGCCGGAAACATCGGCACCCACCGCTTCCACCACGCCAGCCAGGTCGATGCCCAGCACGGCGGGCAAGGAGTGCCTGGCGTGATCGGCCTTGCCCGCGCGGATCTTCAGGTCCAGCGGGTTGATGCCGCTGGCGTGAACCCTCACCAGCACCTCGCCCTTGCCTGGTACTGGGCGCGGTATCTCTTCCAGCACGAACGGTCCTTCGACGGTCTCGACGACCGCTGCCTGCATGGTGGGGTAATGGTTGCTCACGATGGGTACCTGATGGGAGATGTATTACGCTGGGTTTGCGTGGGCGTTCATGGCGTCCATCACACGCGCGGAGTAGACCATCGCCGCTCCGGCGTTCAGGGCCACGGCCACACCGAGAGCTTCGGCCACTTCCTCACGCGTTGCCCCGTGTTTCAAGGCTTCGCCAGTATGCACGGTGATACAGCCATCGCAGCGAGTGGTTACCGACACGGCCAATGCAATCAGTTCCCGCGTTTTCGCATCGAGATGGCCCGTCTTCGAGCCCGCCTTCGAAAGCGTCTGGTAGCCAGCCAGCGTATCCGGGGTCAGCTTGCCCAATTCGCCGATGCGTGTGCCCAGTTCTTTTCGGTATTGCAGCCAATCCAACATGGGAATGTCCTTCGATCAGGATTTTGCCGAGCCAGCGCCCGCTGGACCGTGGTGCAAAGTGTTGCGCACGATCATGAGTCGATGAATACTTGCAAGTCTCGATGTTTAGCGAGATCGTCTCATGGATGCGCTTAGCCGCGTACTTGAACTGTCCGACGTGAAAGGCGCGCCCGATCTTCGCTGCCTGCTTTCAGGTCAATTCGCCATCCATCACGATCCGGTGCCAGCAGGCGAAGCGCCGTACCACCTGGTGCTGTCGGGGCGCGCGCAGGTGCAGGTCCCGGATGGCACCGTCGTGCAACTGCAGGAAGGCGACTTGCTCTTGCTGCCTCGTGGCAGCGCCCACGTCATGCGCAACGCTCAAGGCGCCTGCAAAGGTGCCGGCGCGATGACCATGGATGATTCCGACGCCTTACCCGTCCGCAGCAACACGGGCGGCGACATTGAACTGGACCTGCTCTGCGGCCGGTTCACCTATGCCCCGGGATCCGCCGATATGGTGATGGCGGCGCTGCCCGACGTTCTGCACGTGTCCCTGGCCGACCATGGCGGCATGGACATCGTGCGCGCCCTGGTGGCGATGCTGCGCACGGAAGTCGCCGCGATGGCACCGGGCGCGGCAGCGGTGGTCACTGCGCTCAGCCAGGCGTTGTTCGTCCTGGCCGTGCGTGCCTATACACAAAGAGCCGATGTGCCGGCATCCCTGCTGCTGTTGCTGGCCGATGCGCGCCTGGGTTCCGCGGTGCTGGCGATGTTGCGCCATCCCGAGCAGGCCTGGACCGTCGAATCGCTTGCAGAAAGCGCGGCCATGTCCCGGGCGAGCTTTGCGCGCCATTTCGCCGCGAAAGGAAATTCCTCTCCATGGGAATTGCTCACCATCTTGCGCATGCGCATGGCCAGCAACCTGCTTCTCCATGGGAAGTTACCGGTTGGCGAAGTGGCCGAACGCGTCGGCTACCGGTCGGAAGCGGCGTTCGGCAAGGTGTTCGCCAGGCAAATGGGCCAGACGCCCGCCGCTTATCGCCGAGCACACGGCCAAGCTATTTAGCGCATCTCGCTTTCGGATTCAGATGATGCAGCCTCCACGCCCGGACAGGACGCGGCGGCATGTTCATCGGCGGCTACGTCAGCGACCATCTGTGTCGTCACGAAGTGATCCACTAGCTTGTACAGCCGTCCGCCGCTTCCCAAGCCGGAAGGAAGAAGAAGTCGCGCCAGGAAGCTCGACGTTGGCGAGTGCAGCAGATAGCTCCGTTCACCTCCGAATGCATCCTGCAATGCGGGGTCCTACGCAGAACCAAGGAACGCAAACGGGGCGATAAGGGCCCCGGCGCTTACCCCGGTCACCAACTGGAAGTCCGGCCGCTGATGCGCTTGCGTCAGGCCGGCAAGGGCGCCGGCTCCAAACGCACCACCGGATCCACCGCCCGACAGGGCGAGGATATTCACCGGCTCGCCGTGAGCGGCTCGATGTAGTCCTTCGATAATGGGCGGCGAAATGGTGAAGAAGCGATACCGGTCCGTCGTAACGATACGTATCCCGGCATCAAAGCCGATGGGCACGGCATTTACGCATAGGGCGTTCCCCGAACTTGCAAGGCTATCGTCCGATTACACTGTCGATCTCTGTCTTCATGATGCCGTACTTTGCCATGCGGGAGCGGTGATCGGCCGAGCCAAGATACTCGGAAAGTTTCCTGTTCACATCATGCAAAAGTCGGTCATTGCCAATTCTAAAAGAAAAGGCACCCACGGGCGTGCTGCTGTTCTCGCCTATTTCGTGTGCCACGGCTTCAAGTTCTGCATGGGTATCTGCAATGACACGGTTCCCGACCGCCGTGGCTGCGAATGCGTCGACCTTTCCCGCCAGCAAGGCAGCGACCGCCTCCGGCTGGTCCTTGAACATGACGACCTGACCGTCGCTCACACCCGCCGACTTTGCAGAGCCCAGCTGTATCTGGCCAGGAATAATCCCCAGCCGGGCGTCGCTCCTGGCCGCCACGGCTTCGTAGCTCGTAAGCGCTTTCGGGTTGCCCTGGTGAACTACAAAGCCATCGCCCAATGACCAGACTGGCACGCTAAATGCCACGTGTTTGGCCCGCTCAGCCGTCGCGAAAATGGGCACATTCATGTCCCAACGGCCTTCCTGGACACCAGGCAAAAGCTCTTCAAACGAGGCCAAGTGGTGCTCGATGGTCGACACGCCCATCGCTCGAAGCACCACCTCTGCCAATTCGATGTCTGCGCCCGTCGCAGCACGGTCCTTGCCGGTCCAGTAGAAAGGCGGCTCTTCTATATATGCAATTCTTACCTTCATCGCTCTACTCCGCTTTTTTCAACGATCGTAGCGGCCACACGACGACCATAACAGTTACAATTTACTGAAAATCGACCATCACAGTTTCGTCGACGAGCTACTGCACCTCCATGGACACGCACACTCCCTACCGTTACAAGCAATTGTCCGACCTCATCGTCGGCATGATCGCCAAGCGTGCTATCGCGCTTGCTCGATACAAAACCCGTGGCAGCCTGCGTACTGTCATCGAATTTCAATAACCCACTTGGGTCGGCCATGGCCGAAATCGACAAAAAGCTGCTGCTGAAGCTACTCAAACGGCATGATGTACCGCTCATCGAAGACGATGTCTATGGCGACATCTACTTCAGTAGTGATCGGCCGAAACCGTTCATTGCGCTCGATGGAGGGGAAAACACGATCTACTGCAGCTCGTTCTCGAAAAGCTTGGCTCCCGGTTACCGGATAGGCTGGATCGTGGCAGGCCTTCATGCACAGAAAGTGTTGGAACATAAGCTCGCCTTCAGCCTTTGCAGCCCTTCCCTGCCCCAGGTGGCGCTGGCGGAATTCCTGGCCAGCGGCGCCTATGACACGCACTTGCGCCGCATCCTCGATGAGAACCTCGCACGCATGACTCATGCGATAGAGGCAAGCTTTCCTGGCGATACAAAAGTGAGTCGCCCATCGGGCGGATTCGTGCTCTGGCTCGAACTGCCGAAGCGGTTCGATTCTCGCGCACTCTTCGACGAAGCACTCAAACAAGGCATTTGTTTTGCCCCCGGCGATGTGTTCTCCGCAAGCAGGCGCTTCCGCAACTGCCTGCGCCTGAGCGCCGCCTATGAATGGAATGGCCGGATCGAAGATGGCATCCGGCGTTTGGGGCGACTTGCCAACACGCTGCTTGCATAGGCTTGCCCGCGTCGGCTAGGCGATCATGTCCCCGAAATGTTAGTGAATCTCCAGCACGACGATCGATTTGGGAGATAGATCAGCCGCAATGACGTCATCTTTAAGCACCGCATGGTCGAACGGCACCGGCTCGACCTCATGGGGGCGGCTGAAGGTGTTGACCGAAGTGATGGCCGGTGCCGTCAGCATTTTGCCTTGCAGGTTCGCGCCGTGGGGGCCAACCAGGTGGATATGCACTGTCGTTGCGTGATGCGGGTCGAGGTTCACCAATGCCACGTGCAGCACGCCAGCGACATCCCGCCCGGCAGCGGCGTGGATGCCCGGTACCTTGGCGTTGCCATAGTGATATGGCGGTGCTTCGACTTCAATCGGCAGGTTTGTAGCGCCCTGGAACACCTTGTACATATCGAATACGTAGTACGTGGGCGTCAGCACCATCTTGGACTTATCGGTAAGGATCATCGCCTGCAGCACATTCACCATCTGCGCGATGTTGGCCATGCGCACGCGATCCGCATGGGTCTGGAAGATGTCCAGGGTGATGGCCGCCGATAGCGCATCGCGCAGGCTGTTCTGCTGGTATAGCACCGCATCCCCCGCGTCGGGATCCTGGTCCGTCCAGTTTCCCCACTCGTCCACGTCCAGCGCCACGCGCTTCTTCGGGTCGTATTTGTCCATCACCTGGCTATGCCGGGTGATGAGGTCATCCATGCCCAGCGCGCCCTGCAAGGTGGATATCCACTGGTCCTCGCCGAATTGCGTGGCCGAGCCTTTGTGTTTCCAGTCGCCGGTGGGGATGCTGTAGTTGTGCAGGCTTATGGCATCGATCTGACTGCCTGCTGCTGCCATCAAGGTATCGGTCCAGTGCACGTCACCGGCATTCGCGCCACTGGCGATGCGCGTGATCGGCGCATTCGGCGGTGCATGCACGAACGTGGCGTACTGACTATAAACGTCCGCATAGAACTGCGGCCGCATCGAGCCACCACAGCCCCACATTTCGTTGCCGATGCCGACATAATCGAGCTTCCAAGGCTTGTCGCGCCCGTTCGCGCGGCGCTGCTGTGCCAGGCTGGAATGGCCGTCCGCGGTGATGTACTCGATCCACTGGCTCATGTCGCGCGGCGATCCCGTGCCGACGTTGATGCTGACGTAAGTCTTTGCGCCGATCAGCTCGGCGAAATCCATGAATTCATGCGTGCCGAACTGATTGTCGTCTTCGCCGCCCCAGGAACCGTTCATGCGCACAGGGCGTTGATTGCGAGGACCTATGCCATCGCGCCAATCGTATTGATCGGCAAAGCAGCCGCCGGGCCAGCGGATGACCGGCACCTTGATCGCCTTCAGTGCCTCCACGACGTCCTTGCGGTACCCCTTGATGTTGGGAATGGACGAATGCTCTCCGACCCAGATACCACCGTATATGCCGTGTCCGAGCTGCTCGGCGAACTGGCCGTAGATCTCCGGGTGGATCACCGCTCCCGGACGATCGGCATGAACCGTGATGTCGACAGCGGGACTACCGTGTACGCAGGTTGCCGATGCCGCCATCAGCAAAGCGATGGCCCTTCTGATCCGCGCCCGAACGCTCGCCTTCATGAAGCCCCCTTGCATGCCTGTTTCCCCTGATCCTCAAGTATGCAGGAGAAGCCGCATGTCGGGGCGCTCAGCCCGTCGGCATCTTCTCGAACTTCACGATCGCCGGATCCAGATGGTCCCAGGCGCAGCCGCCGGTGTAGGACTGGCTCATGGCGTTTTCCCTGAGGCTGGAATTGCATCCGCTTCGGTCACGATGTTATCCAGGTTGCGGACCACCTTCTTCCAGCCTTCGCTCATGTTTCGATAGGCGGAGTCGTTCTTCGGCAACACAAAACCCGAATGCGTCAGGCGCAGACGCGTACCCTGATCCACCCGGGTTAGCGTCCACGTCACCACGGTATCCAGCGGCGCGCCGTAGCCATCGTTGTTCTTGTGACCGCCCAGCCAGCCGTAGACGAACCGCTCGCAGGGCAGCACTTCCAGCACCTGGCAATGGATGACGCCATCCCACTCCCCTGCCGGCGTTGTCTGGAAGGTGAAGCGGTTGCCGACCACGGGCTCGAATCCCGTAGGCGCCATCAACCAGCGGCCAATCAGATCGCCCGTGGTCAGCGCCTTCCAGATCGCCTCCGGTGCATGCGGAAAGACTTCGTCGACCACGATGGCCTGGGTGTCGGACTGCAGCGCAAGATTGTTCATGGGTCGATGTCCTTCAGAAGCGTGCGGAGGTTGGCGAAGCGCTCGCGCCAGAAGACGCCGTAGTGGCTCATCCAGTCGACCAGCGGCGTAAGGCCGTCTGGTTGCGCGCGGTAATAGACGTTGCGTCCCTCAGGACGCTCAACCACCAGCCCCGCCTGCTTGAGTGATTTCAGGTGCTGGGAAATCGCGCCCTGCGTCACGCCGCTCCCGCGGGTGAGCTCGGCAACGGAGATCTCATCGGCCCCGACTACCCGCTCGAACACGGCGCGCCGGGTCGGGTCGGCCAGGGCGCGCATGACAGTGGTGATGGCGGCGGCTTCGGTCATGGGTAGACACATTAGTGTCCGCTTATTGATTAGTCAATACTAATCTTTAGTGCTGGCTCAACTCGCCGCCTTCTTCACCAGCGCGCCGATTCGGGCCTGCTCGGCCGCGCCCATCTGTCTGAGGGCGAAGGCGGTCGGCCACATCCGGCCATCGTCGAGGTTCGCCTTGTCGCTGAAGCCAAGCGTCGCGTACCTCGCCTTGAATTTCTGCGCGCTTTGGAAAAAGCACAGGACATGGCCGTCCTTTTCATACGCCGGCATGCCGTACCAGGTTCTGGGCGAGAGGTTCGGTGCGTTGGCTTTGATGATGGCGTGGATCCGCTCGGCCATGCCCCGATCGGGTTCTGGCATCTCGGCGATCTTCGCGAGTACGTCCTTCTCTCCGTCGGCCTTGCTTGCACGCGACCCTCGGCGCGCGGCCGTCTTCAGTTCTTCGGCGCGTTCCGCCATCGCGACTCGCTCTTCAGCGGTGAATCCTTTGGACTTCTTTCCGCTAGCAGCGACGCTCGCGGATGACTTCCGCGGGCTGCTCTTTGTAGATGTCATGGTATCAATCCTCAGTAAATTCATTAGATTGTTGATCTAACTTCAAGTGCATTCGCCGCCCTACTCGCCCATGCCCAGTCAACGCACGGCCCTTGGCCTGTCCCGGCTGTATGAGGCGATCGTCGCTTTGATCCTTTAGCGAGGCATCGAATCGGGCTCCGATGCTCTCAATAAATTGCGCAAAATCGGCAAATCCACTGACTCGTCGTGCATGACCAATTCGCCTGCTTAAAAGACAAATCCAGGCCTTTCAGATACATCGCCCAAAGTGACGAAAAGCGCAAGAACTTGCGCTCAATCTCCTCTTGCCGCCGCAGGAATCAGCCGCTATTTTTTACGAGGGCGTGCTCGCTTAGATGGGTCACAGGGGGCCATCGGCGCTCGCTCTGAAGGGGACAATGGAATGACTCTTACGGCCGTGCCTTCGGGCCGCTGCCGGTCATGGGGCCGACTGCGCGGTGCACGTGCGCATGTCAACGTGCGTCATCGCAAACCCCAGCGCCGCTCTTTCCTCGGGTTCTGTACGTTGCTGGCATTGATTGCCGGCACGGCAAAGGCTGCCAATACCACCAACACCTATGACTGCCTGATCGAGCCCACCCAGATGGTCGAACTGGGTGCGCCGGTGAGCGGACTGATCGACCGGGTGCTGGTGGCGCGCGGCGATCGCGTGACACGCAACCAGGTGCTTGCCACCCTGGAGTCGCATGCGGAACAGGCCGCAGCGGATCTTGCGCGCTACAAATCGCAGCTTGCCGGGCCCACGCAGCTGGCGCAGACAAAGATCGAGTTTTCCCAGCGCAAGTTCAGCCGTCGCAGCGATATGGCGGCGGAAAAACTGATGTCCCGGCAGGACAGCGACGATGCCGAAGCCGAACTGAAACAGGCCCAGGCGGAGCTTGTGACCGCCAAGGAAAACCGCGAGGTGGCGCACCTGGAATACGTTCAGCAAAGCAGCCAGCTCGCCCTGCGGACCATTCGCAGCCCCTTCGATGGCGTGGTGGTTGACCAGATGATGTGGCCAGGCGAGATCTTCGAACCTGGCGCCACCAAGCACGCGGTGCTCAAGCTCGCACAGCTCAATCCGCTTCGCGTGCGCGTGGTGATGCCCATGCGTGCCTTTGGCGAACCCGTGCCCGGCACGCAGGCCAGCATCGCGCCTGAAATTCCCGCGGGCAAGAACTACAGCGCGATCGTTGCCAGCGTCGACCGCATCGTCGATGCGGCCAGCGGCACCTTCGTGCTGTTCATGGATCTGCCCAATCCCAAGCTCGACATTCCATCGGGCGTGAAGTGCAAGGCAACGCTGGGCAAGTAGCACCAGATTTCCACGGCGACGCCCATGCGGCGCCGGCAAGCAGCTTCGAACGCAACTTACTCATTTCAACGTCGATCGGTCGCCGCGCACGCGCGGCAGGACTGCCAAGAGGGCAACATGGAACAGTCGCACAGCAACGGCAACGGTAACCTCGCTAACGAAACCCTTCTCACGGAGCAGGCCGACACGGCGCCCGCCGCAGCATCGACGCCTGCCATCCGCTTTGAAGCGCTGGAGCCGCGCGTGCTGCTCTCCGGCGACGTGAACCCCGCGGCCCTTTCCATCAACGGTTCGCTGGACGCGCCCGGGCAGCAGAAGCAGTACCAGTTCACCTTGCAGGATACCAAGCGCGTTGTCTTCGACAGCCTGACCAACCGCTCGGACATCAACTGGTCGCTGGCCGGACCGAACGGCAGCGTGGTCAACAGCCGGCAGTTTTCCGATGACGGCAATTCCAACAGCAGCACCCCGGCCTTCGACCTGGGCAGCGGCACCTACACGCTCACCGTGGCCGGATCAGCCGATGCCGTGGGCAGCTATGCCATGCGCATCGTCGACGCCACGGCCGCGGCCGACCTGACGCCAGGCACGGCGGTGTCCGACACGCTGGTCCAGGGCAGCGAAACCAGTGTCTACCGCTTCGATGCCAGCGCCGGCCAGCAGTTCTCCTTCAAGAATAACGGCGTGACCGGAGGCTCGGCCTACTGGCGGCTGATCGATCCCTACGGTCGCCAGGTCGGCAGCCATAATTATCTCGGTAGCGACCTGGACACGTTCACCGTCCCCAGCAATGGCGAATACCTGCTGCTGGTGGAGGGCGCGCCGACCAATACCGCGCCGGTCAACTACAACTTCACGCTCAATCCGGTCGTCAATCCGCAGCTGCCGCTGACGCTAGACCAGGCCACCACGGCCACCACCCAGCTCGGCCAGACCAACTACTACAGCTTCACGCTCAATGCGGACACGCAGGTGCTGTTCGACAGCCTGAGCCACGACTTCAACTGGGGGCTGACTGGCCCGACCGGCCAGGTCGTACAGCCACATGACACCTCGGAAACGACCAACGCGCTCGACCTGACCGCCGGCACCTACACGCTGGCGATCCGCGGCTACAGCGGACAGGCGGGCACCTACGCCTTCCGCATGCTCACCGACGCTTCCGCGCAGGCGCTGACGACCAATACGCAGATCTCGGGCACGCTGGACCAACCCAGCGGCTCGCAAATCTACAAGGTCTCGTTGGCACAGGGCCAGAAAATCTATTTCGGCAGCCAGTCGCCCACCGGCGGCAGCGTGGCGTGGCGCCTGGTCGATCCGTTCGGCAACGCCGTGTCCACCGGCAGTCTCGGGCAGAACATCAACCCGCTCACCGTATCGACGGCGGGCGATTACTGGCTGGTTCTGGATGGCTCCACCGGCAACGCGTCCACCGCCACGGTGGGCTACACGTTCCAGCTCAACCTCGTGCCGGACATCGCCGCCACCTTGAGCGTGGGCACGGCGGTGAACGATTCGATCGCCCTGGCCGGCCAGTCAGTGAACTACTCGTTCCACCTGGCCGCAGCGACGCAGCTGGCCTTCGATGCGTTGTCCAACCGCAATGACATCGTGTGGTCGCTGACCGGACCGCGCGGGCAGGAAATCAACCGCAATACGCTGAACTCCTCTGACGGCAATTCGGGGCTGGATGTCCTGGCGCTGTTGGCAGGCGACTACACGCTCACCGTACAGGGCGTCGACACCGCCACAGGTAATTTTGCCTTCAACCTGCTGGACCTGTCCGCCGCCGCCGCGATTACGCAGGGGGCGCCGCTGTCAGGCACACTTTCGCCGGGCAACAGCAGCGCCGCCTATACGTTCAGCGCGGCCGCTGGCGACAGCGTCGCGGTGCAGGCCGCCAGCGCAACCGGTGGCAGCGCCTTTTGGCGCATCGTAGACATGTACGGACGTACCGTCGGCTCTGCTGCGCTCTCCGGGGATGGCACGGCCGTCAGCCTCACCCATGCGGGCGCCTATACGCTGCTGATCGAGGGCAGCATTGACAACAGCACGCCTGTCAGTTTCCAGGCGCGCCTGGACAACGCTGGCAACACCGCACCCACGCCCCTGCCCGCCGGTGATCCGCTAGCCTTTGGCGGCACGACCGCCGGCACGCTGGCGACCTGGGACGCCACCAAGACCTATCGCTTCACGCTCAGCGCGACCACCCAGCTGCTGCTGGATGCGCAACAGTCCGGCAACACCGCCTGGTCCCTTCAGGGACCGCGCGGTATCGAGTTCAGCGGTCAATGGATGTCCAACGGCGACCAGGTGCTTACCCTGCCCGCCGGCGACTATGCGCTCACCATGCAGGGTTCGGTAGCCAGCTATTACGGCTCCGGTGCCTATGCCTTTACCGCTGTTGATCTGTCCACGTTGCCCAGCCTGCAGCTGGGCCAGCAAACCATCGTCACGCGCTCCCCGGGTAGCGCCGCCGCAGGTTTCCGCGTGCAGGCCAGCGCCGGTGAGACCCTGCTGCTCAATGTGGATTCCGTATCGGGCTACCAGCCCACCTGGCGGCTGATCGGGCCGCAGGGGCAGATCCTGCAGGCTCAGTCGGGCGACAACCTCGGCAGTCTCTTTACCATTCCCGCCGACGGCAGCTACACGCTGCTGGACCTGGGTTACTACTACGATAGCTACGCCACGGACCGTGATACGTTCACGCTCAGCGCGACGGATACGAGCAACACGCCGCTATCGATCAACGACCTCGCCAGCACCACGCTGGCCGGCCGCCAATCGATCGCGCAATACACCTTCAACATTGACCACGCCCAGGTCGTGGCGCTCGACGTGCTGGCCGGCCCCAACGGCAACCCAAGCACCCTGCAATGGATGCTGCGCTCCACCGCCGGCACCCTGATCAGCTGGTCCAGCCTGGGCTACGACCAGGGCACCGCACGCTTGCTTCCACCCGGCCAGTACACGCTGCTGTTCCGCAACAGCAACGACACGCCCACGGACCTTTCGTTCCGGCTGCTCAATCGCGACATCGCGCAGGATCTGCAGCCCGGCACGGCGGTGCAGACCACGCTGGTTACCGATCACACGCAGATTTACCGCTTCAACGCCAACGCCGGCGAACACTTCTACCTGCAGACCGACCGTAGCTCGCCCACCAACGGCGCCGACTGGCAGATCATCGCACCTGGCGGCAGCGTCATTGCTTCCGGCTCCATGTACAACGGGAGCGACGCCGCCGATATCGCCGCGACCTACACCGGCGAATACCTGCTGGTGGTGTCGCCGTACGTAGGCTATACCGCGCCGAAATCGGAGTCGCTGGCCTTTACGCTGGGGCGGCGCAGCACGCAGAGCGCCGCGCTCACGCTCGGTACCGACATCGCCGGCAGCATCGCCCAGCCGGGCCAGGACATCCAGTACAGCTTCACGCTCAATGCACCGACTTCGGTGCTGATGAGCACGCCGCTCAACAATAATTCGAACCTGCGTTGGAGCCTGATCGGACCGCGCGGCAACGAAGTGTCCCAGCGCGACTTCAGCTATTCCAGCCAGAACCTGTTGAACCTGCCCGCCGGTACCTACGTGCTGACGGTGAGCTACGGCGACCTCTCCACCGGCGATTTCCGGTTCAGCCTGTTGGACCAGGCGTCGATGCCCGTCGTGGCTATCGACACGCCGACGACGGTCGCGCTGCCCATAGCCGGCTTGCCGGCGCCTTACCGCTTCAACGTCGCAGCCGACGGCGACTACCGGGTGGAAACTCCACTCAACGGCGACTACGACCAATGGCAGGTGCAGAACGCGCAAGGCCAGGTGATCGCCAGCGGCGGCAGCAACACCAACAATCCCGCGCTGTTCCACCTCGCCGCCGGCAACTACGTACTCACCTGGCAGAACGCCTGGTACACCAGCGCCGACACCACGGTGAACTTCACCCTGCGCAAGGTCGTCACCACCGTGCTGCCGCTGGTGCCGGGCACACCCATCGTAGGCACCATCGTCTCGCCCGGCCAGCGCTACGAATACGACTTCTCGCTCGCAGCGCCCACGATGGCGCTGTTCCGTAGCATCTACAGCCGCTCTGACATCAGCTGGCAGTTGCAAGGCCCCATCGGCTACGTGGTGAACGGTGAGAACCTGGATGACTTAAGCGATCAGCTGCTTGCACTGACTGCAGCGGGCGATTACCGCCTCACCATCATCCCGAGCGGCGCGGCCGCCGGATCGTTTGCGTTCAACCTGTTCGACTTTGCCACCACTGCCGCGCTGGGCTTGACCACGGGGCAGACCGCGCGCGTAGCGCCGGCCGGCTCGGTCATGGTCTACGGCGTACAGGGCGAAGCTGGCGATTACCTGAAGCTGCACATCGACAGCGTTTCGGGCGGCAGCGTCACCGCACGCCTGCTCGATGCCAACGGCAACGCCGTGGTGGACTTTGGTGCGTTGGCCCCAGGCCAGGACCTCCTCGTGGTGCTGCCGCGGGACGGCCGCTACCAGCTCGTGCTCGATGGCGCCGGCGATGCGGAAGAAACCGATATTGGCTATGCCGCTTCATTGACGACACCATCGCACACGAGCCTTACGCTCGGCACCGATGTGCAGGGCCACACGACCACGACGGGCGTGCCCGACAGCTACGGCTTCGCCATCGCAGCGCCGACCCTGGTGCTGGTCGACGGCTTCGGTGATGCGGGGCAGCGCTGGAACATCCGTGCGGCCAACGGCAGCCTCGTGCAGTCCGGTACCACCGGTGCACCTTCCGCGTGCCTGCTCGGCCCGGGCACCTATACCCTGGAAGTGCTCGCCGACAACGCGACACAGCTGGGCGCTTACGGCGTGCGCATCACGGACATGAGCGCCGCGGCGGACCTCGCCATCGGGCAGTCGATCGTGACCACGACGGACAGCCGTGCGCTGGTCTACCGACTTACCGCCACCACGGACCTGGCCGCGATCGAATTGGCCGTGGCCACGGGCCAGGCCAACGGCGCCACCATCCGTGTGTACGATGCGGGCGGTCAGCTGGTGGCCTCGGGCAACAGCGAACTTGCCTCCACCCTTATCGCGCAGAGCGTTGCCGCCGGCACGCAGCGCTATCTGGTGATCGACGGCCCGGCCGCCGACTACACCGTGACCTCGAGCCAGACGCAGGCGCCTCCCGCGCCGCCGCTTGCCTGGGGCGGCTCGGTCAGCGGCACGCTCGCCTTTGTCGGCGACAGCGCGCGCTACCGCGTGACCATGGACTACACGCAGTCGCTCACGATCAGCGCATTGCTTCGCGATCTGGGCTCGCAAGGCGTGCACTGGCGCCTGACGCCGGTCGGCGCTTCCAGCGAAAGCCCCTGGCAGGATGAAAATCCGGGCGCCTACGCGACGCTACCCACCGCCGGCGACTACGTGCTGACCATCGCCGCCACGACGGACCAGGCCAGCTATGCGTTCCAGAGCGTCGATACGTCCACCGCCGCGGCCCTGAACGCGGGCACCACGAGCGGCCATCTCGACGCCGGGCAGTCGGCGGTGGTTTATCGCTACGAGGCGTCGACATCGGGCGCCCTGCATATCGTGCTGGACAGCGGCGACGATAGCTCGGCGTCCTGGTCGCTGTACGACGAGTACGGCGTGCTGATCGCGACGGGCGCGGCCGGTTCCGCGGTGGATACCCCCGTGCTCGCGACCGGTTCGTACCGGCTGCTGGTGGCACGCACCGGCAATGCGGACGCCTCGTTCACCCTGCATGCCGACGCGGTGGCGCCGCCAGCCGCGCATCCGGGCGATACGCTTACCGGCAGCACGGATCCCGTCACCGGGTTCACGGTCTACCGGATCACGCTCGACTACGACGCACTGCTGCAGTTCCACAACCTGGACTCCGACGGCGACATCCAGTGGGGCATTGCCCTGGCAGGCTCCGGGCCTTCGCTCTCCTATCTGGACTCCAATGGCCAGGGCGGCACCGACGTCGAGAACGGTTCGCCGTCCACCCAGCGGTTCGCAGCCGGTACGTATGAACTGTGGATTCGTAGCGACAGCCCGGGCGAGCATTTCGCCCTGCAGTTGCTGAGCCTGCTCGATGCCCCCGCCCTGCCCGCCGCGGGCGCGCAAGGCACCCTCGCCGGCGGCGATACCGCAACCGTCTACCGCCTCTCGCTCACCACACCCACCGCGCTGCATCTGGGCTTCGGCGTGGCGGATGCATCATTGCTTCGCTGGAGTCTGCTCGATACGAACGGCAACGTGGTCGCGGAAGAACCGACCGGCGCCGACGTCGATATCGCCACGTTGCCCGCGGGCGAATACCTGCTGGTACTCAAGGCACAAGACCCCGACGGCAATGACGTGGCCTACGAGATCTCGACGGCACCGGCCACGCTACCAGTCGTCCAGCCGGGCCAGATCGTCGAAGGCGCGCTGGGTGACAATCCCGACACCGCGACGGGTTACCGCCTCAGCCTGGACCACGACGCCACCGTCCTGCTGAAGAGCCTGTACAGCAACGGCTGGGTCCAGTTCGCCATCTACCGCAATGGCTATGCGTACGATAGCCAAGGCAACGGCGGCCAGTTCTTCCTCCCCGCCGGCGACTACGACATCCGCGTCATCGGATCGAACGCCGGCGAATCCTTCGGTTACCTGCTGGTTGATCTGTCGCAAGCGCAGCCGCTCGGCACGACCGGGACCGCCCAGGGACAATTTGACGCCACCCATGGCGGCGTCGCCTACACCTTCAACAGCGATGGTGAGAGCACGCTTGATCTGGGCGCCGTTGTCGATGGCGACAATGGCGATGGCGAGCACGGTCTTTCGTGGGTCGTCTATGACGCCGACGGCGATCAGGTCATGTCGGGCAACAACAACATCAGTCGCCAGACGCTGTCCTCGGGAACTTACACGCTGCTCGTCTACAGCAACGCCGTGGACACTTTCTCCTACGACGTCTCGGCAGCGCCGCTCCCCGTCCCCAGCACCGTGCTCACCGTGGGCGCGACGCAGCCACTGGTGCTGGACGATGCGTCCAACTTCCAGGCCGACTACACCTTCGACCTGGCAGCTCCAGGCCGCTTCATCGTGGCCTCCACGGGATTGCTAGGCGCTTCCGCCTACTTCGACATCGTCGATGCGGACGGTCACGAGTGGACCAACGGCAACATGTACCTGCCGAACAGCCAGACGCAGGTGATCCAGCTGCCGAAGGGCAGCTTCACCCTGCACGTGTTTGCGTACCAGCCCCTGGGCGAATCGACGGATGAGGGCGCCCCGACACCAGGCTTCCGCCTGATCGACCTCGATGCCGGTGCCGACCTGTCTCCCGGCACGACCGCCTCCGCGGACCTTACCCAGTACAGCGACGCGCAGGCCTGGCACTTCGCCGGCCATGCCGGCGACACGATCGACCTGTCCATGCAGGTGAGCAGCGCGGTTACCACGTCGCCACAGGTGTACTGGTACCTGGTCGGCCCCGACGGCAGCTATCTGAGCTCGGGCTACGCAGGCCCCAATGCCAACCAGATCTCGTTCGACCTTCCCGATGACGGCAACTATGCCGTCGTCATTACCTATGCCAATGCCGCCGTCACGGCGACTTTTGGCACCACGCTGGTAGACCACACCGACCAGCCGGCTGTCCCGACCGCGCCGATCACGCTGGGGCAGGCGAGCAGCGTGACGCTGACCAACAACGACGCGCGCGCCTATACCTTCACCCTTGACCAGGTGTCGCTGGTTTCCTTTGCGGGCGTAGGCACCTCGTATGGCATGCACTGGCAGTTGATCAACGCCAGCGGGGAAGTAGCGTCCGGGTATTTCAACACCTATCAAGGCAATTTCCCTGAGCCGTCGCTGCTGGGCGCCGGCGACTACACATTGTTGATCAGTGCTTCGCTCGATGGCTCGGCGGACCTGGACTTTACCGTCACGACCCAGGCGCAGACGCTCGCTGCGAGTGGCGCGCTGACTGCCCCCGCCATCCCTGGCCTGTACGCCTTTCAGGTTGTGGCGGGACAGGATTACTACATCACCGGCGCGCGTTACAGCAACGTGGTGATCTACGATGCCAACCTGAACCGCATCGACTCGCGCGGGTTCTACAACCCCGGCGATTTCTACCACGTGCACGCCGATACGAGCGGTACCTGGTACGTCGCCCTTACCAGCGTCGACCAGGTCGACGCTGACACGACCGCCCTCCATGTCACGGCGCCCACGCCGCTGGTCGCCGGCCAGATCACGGTGGGCAGCCTGCCCGCCGATGGCGGCGTGAGTTTCTACAGCATCGACGTGGACCACGATCAGCTGGTCTATCTGCAGAAGCCCCAGGGCTCGGACGATGTCACGGCATCTGTCGAAATTGCTGGCTCGAACTACACCCTGGGCAACTACTACACCACCGTGTTCATGCCCAAGGGCCACTACGTTATCCAGGTCAGCGCCCAGGGCAACGACGGCGGCAGCGGGGGTGAGTCCGGTGAGTCCTTCGCCGTAGCCAGTACCGCGGACGACTCGGGCGATTACAGCTATGCGCTGGTTTTCGACCGCATGGAGAACGCCACTGCACTGCCGCTGGACGCACCAGCAACCGTGACACTGAATCCGGGCCAGGTGCAGCTCTACGCCTTCCAGGCGCAGGCCGGGCAGCGGCTCTACTTCGTGCCGCAGGCTGGCAGCACCAGCAACGGCGCGTGGGAGGTGTACGACGCACAGGGTCAGTACCTGTGGGGTGATACCTCGTCGAGCAACGACGCGCTGCCGGTGTTCGCGGCGAGCGGCACGTATTACCTGGTGTGGTCGGCGAGCTCCGATGCCGCAGGTTCAGCGAGCTACGGCTTCGCCATTGCCACCACGCAACCGGCAACGACCGCGACGGCGAACGTCGGCGACACCCTTCAGATCGACACCCAGGGCTCGGCCGACACCGCCTACTACACGCTGACCCTCTCTGGCCCGACGCGCCTGCTGCTCGATGCGCTGGCCAATAGCGGCGATGGCTACGAATGGCAGATCACCCAGGATGAAACCTACTTCGGCTGGGGCAGCTGGCAGCCAGGCGATGGCGCGGTACAGGCGGTCACGCTCGCTGCGGGAACATACCGGCTTACCGTCCGGGCGCACGGTGCCGACGCAAGCCATCTGTCGCTCGCACTTACCGATGCCGCCATGGCTGCGCCACTGGTGCTCGATGCACCGCTCAGCGACAGCGTGGTGCCGGGACAATCGAAGGTCTATGCCTTCGATGGCTTCAACGGCGACCGTCTGCATTTCGCGCCGCTGGACAGCGGAACGCTCAGTGGCCAATGGGTCCTGATCGGTCCGGATGGCAACCAGGCCGCCAGTGGCGACCTGGGCAGCGCCGCGGACCTCACGCTCAATGCCGACGGACGCTACTTGCTGGTGTACAAGACCGACGCCGCCGGCGATACCACACCGGTGGACTTCCAGTTCGAGCTGAGCCGTCCGCAGGTTGCCGTAGGTGACTGGCTGCGACCCACGGGGCCGACGGTCTACGACTTCCATCTCGACCACGCCACGCACCTGCTGCTGGACTCAGGCTTCCTCAACTATGGCTATGCCAACTGGCGCATCGTGCACCATGGCGAGACGGTGTTCAGCGCAAGCACGTGGGACAACGGCCAGGACAACACCACCTTCGATCTTGATGGTGGCGACTATCAGCTGGTCATCGAGAACATCCCGTATGGCTACGACAATGCCCGCCTGCGCCTGCTGGACCTGGGGGCCGCCACCGAACTGACGCCGGGCACGGCCGCCACGGGCACCACTTCCGCCGGTGCCTCGGAGCTCTTCCGCTTCACCGCCAATAGCGGCGACACGATCACGCTCGACAGCGACGACTTCAACTTCGGCTGGTCGCTCTATGATGAATTCGGCCATTTCCTGCAGCAAGTGCAGGGTGCCGGAACCATCGCCAACCTGCCGCGCAGCGGAACCTGTTACCTGGTCCGCGACACGCAGGACGATGACGGTACCGCGCCGGCACAGGACTACGCCTTCACCGTAACCACCTCGCACGACTTGCCGGCGCTGCCGATCGGCCAGCCCGTGCAAGGCCTGCTGCAGAACGGCAGCCTGGCTTACCAGGTGCAGGTGACGCAAGCGTCCTCGCTGTGGATCACCACGCCCTCCGATCCCAACGTGCGCCTGGACGTCTACGACAGCCAGGGCACCCTGCTGTATTCTTTCAACCCGCGCAGCGGCAACCGTGCGGTGATCCTGCCCTCGGCGGGCAGCTACACCTTCCGCTTCGTCGATCTGAACGGGAACACCGGTCAGCGCTGGATCAACTTCGCCGCGGTGAACCTGGGCACGGTGCCGGCGCTGCAGCCGGATACGCGCATCAACGGCACCTACAACGCGCAGCAAGGCCCGCAGATCTTCAAGCTCAACCTGACCCAGGCCAGTCTGTTCTGGTTCGACCCGTTCGTCACCTCGACCCTGACCAGCTACCTCAACTGGCATCTGATCTCGCCCTACGGCACCGAGGTGACTTCCGGCTCGCTGTACAACCAGAGCGGATCGCTGTCGTTGGCCGCGGGCCAGTACTACCTGGTCATCGACAACCCGGGCTACGTGCCTTCCAATGCGATCGCCTACAGCTTCGCGATCAAGGCCGGCTACGCGGCCCTGCAGCCTAACACCGTCGTCAACGGCACCGCGCCTGGCACTGGCGTACCAGTGCAGTACACGTTGCACCTGGACAAGGATACGGTGGTGGCCTTCGACGGGCTCAGCGCCACCAACAACGCCTATTGGAAGCTGACCAATGCAAGCGGCCAGCAGCTGTTCAACCAGCAGGTCGGCTACTACTACTATTCGAACTACAGCAACGATTACACCGGCCTGCTTGCAGCGGGCGATTATGTGCTGACGGTGTGGAGCAACAACACCAGCGACAACCCCTTCAGTTTCCGCATGCTCAGCTCCGCCAGCGCCACGGCGGTGACGCCAGGCACGGCGGTCAGTACCACGATCGATACGCGTGGCACGCAGCTATTCACCTTCGACGTGCCGGCGGATGGGCACTACTTCCTGGACGCGCTGCCGGGCCTGGGCTCGTCCACTTATGGCGCGGTGCCGACCTGGACCCTGCTCGACCCGCTTGGCCGCACGGTGTTCTACCAGCAGTCGATGGGCAATGAGTCCAGCGCCTGGAACGGCAGCAGTTACAACTACCAGTTCAACGGCAGCGGCATCGACCTGGGCCGGCTGCTGGTTGGCGGCCGCTACACGCTGGTGCTGGCGATGTCCAACTACCCCAATTCCAGCCCGGTGGCCAACGTCTCGTTCAATGTGGTGCAGGTGCCCGACGCACCGCCCACCGTGCTCGATACCCTGGTGGTCACCCCGGCACCGGACCTCACCGTCACCTCGGTGAATGTTTCGCCCGCCGGCACGCTGCAGACCGGCCAGACCATCGACGTGCAGTGGGTGGTGGAAAACCAGGGCGTGTTGGCCACCAGCGGCAACTGGAACGATCGCATCGTGGTGCGCAATATCGCCACGGGCGTGGTCCTTGCCGACATCACCGTGCCCTATAACGCCAGCGACGCGGCCAATGGCCCGATCGGCGTGGGCGATGCACGCACGCGCCACATGCAGATCCGCCTGCCCGACGGCTCATACGCGGCCGGAGATGTCAGCATTACCGTGCTGACCGACTCCGACAACGTGGTCAAGGAGAGCAACGGCGGCGGCAATGCTGAAAGCAACAACGCCGGCAGCGTCACCGCCACGGTGGTGCTGTCGCCGTATGCCGACCTTACCGTGCAGGACCTCAGCCTGCAGCCGTCCGGCGCCTACCAGCCTGGACAGACTGTCAATGTCAGCTGGACCGTCGGCAACCAGGGCAACGTGGCCGTCGCGCTGCCGTGGAGCGAGACGCTGGAGGTGCGTAATCTTTCCACCGGCAAGGTGGTCGCCACCGTCACCCTGCGCGACCTGCTCGACCAGGGCCCGCTGGCCGCAGGCGGCACGCGCCAGCGCAACGCCAGCTTCACCTGGCCAACGGGCGTGGATGCATCGGGCAACTTCGCCATTCGCGTGATCGCCGATAGCCTGGCCGAAATCCCCGAAGCCAACGCCGACGGCACTGGCGAAAGCAACAATGTCGCCGAGATCGACCAGGCGGTCGGGCCGGATCTGTCGGTGAAGAACCTGCAGGTGGTCACCACCACCATCCAGGCCGGCGGCCTGGTCACCATCACCTGGGAAGACTGGAACCAGGGCGCCAGCGCCACCGGCGCGCCGTTCAATGACCGCATCACCATCAGCCGCGTCGACAACGGCATGACGCTGCTCGACACCAGCCTGGTCTACGACCCGTCTGCACTCGTCGATGGCCAGGTCAACGGCCCGATCGGCTCGGGCGAACACCGCGTGCGCAGCTTCACCTTCCGCCTGCCCGACGGCCTGCGCGGTACCGGCAACATCAGCATCGCCGTCACCGCCGACCAGAATGCCGCCGGTGTGGGCGTGCTGTACGAGACCAATCTCACCCAGGACGCCGAGAGCAACAACAGCGCCGCCACGGCGGTGGTCTCGGCCGCCGTACCATACGCGGATCTGCGCGTGGACAGCATCACCACGTCCACATCAGGCATCGGCGGCCAGCCGGTTACCGTTAGCTGGACGGTGGGCAACCATGGCCAGGCGGCCACGGGCGACGCCTGGACCGACGAAATCGTGCTGAGCACGGATGCGATCATCGGCAACGCCGACGACATCGTGATCGGCTCGGTGCGTCGCAACGGCGCGCTTGCCGTGGACGGCACTTATACGCAATCGGCGACGGTCAACCTGCCGCTGCTGGCTGACGGGCACTACTACCTTGGCGTGCGCGTCGATGCGCAGTCCGAGGTGCTCGAGCCCGATACGCGTGGCAATGACAACAGCACGGCCAAGGCCATCAACGTGGCCGCCGCCTATGCAGACCTGGGCGTAGTGACGGTGAGCGCGCCAACGACCGCGCAGAGCGGCGATAACGTATTGGTGAGCTGGACGGTGAACAACACCGGCAACGCGCCGACCAACCTGGCCCTGTGGAACGACCGCGTGGTGCTTTCGCGCACCGGCGTGCCTTCGGCGGACGATATCGTGCTGGCAGGCTCCGTCACCCATGCCGGCGTGCTCGCCAACGGCGACAGCTACACCGCCAGCGCCACGCTGACCCTGCCGCGCGACCTGGTGGGCGACTACTACATCCTGGTGGTCACCAACCTCAACAACACCGTGGTTGAGAACGGCCATACCGGCAACAACGCCAAGGCCACCGCCGTACCGCTGCACATCGCGCTGTCACCCTCGCCCAATCTCACCGTAAGCGACGTTACCGGCCCCACCGCCGTGCGCCCGGGCGATGCGGTGAGCGTGAGCTACATCGCGCACAACCCCGGCACTGGCGACGCTACCGGTGTGTGGCGCGACCGCGTTTACCTGGACGATGGCCAGGGACACCAGATCGAAGTGGCCAACCAGTTCTTCACCGACGGCCTTGTCGCAGGTTCAAGCGTGGCGCGGACGATCAACTTCACCCTGCCCGCCGGCTTTACCGAAGGCACCTATACCTTTGTTGTACGCACCGACACCGACAATACGGTGTACGAGCGCGACGGCGAGAACGACAACACAGCCTCCGCCACCGCGCAGGTTGTGGTGGCGCGCCCGGATCTTGCGGTCAGCAACATCAGCGGCCCCACCCTGGTGCTGTCCGGTAGCACGCTGCACGTGCAGTGGACCGTTACCAATAGCGGCGGCCTGGCTGCCGGCAACTGGCTCGATCGCGTTTATCTGTCACAAAACGGCACGCTGACCAAGGTCGCCGAACTGTTGCACGCAGGTCCCCTTGCCACCAACGGCAGCTATGACGCCTCCGCCGACATCCAGCTGCCGCTGGATGCCAATGGCGATTACGAGATCGTCGTGGTGACCGACGCCGCCAGTGTCCTGGACGACCACAGCCGCACCAACAACACCGCCCAGCGTGACCTCACCGTGCAATTGGCGCCTTACGCCGACCTTGCGGTGAGCGCCGTGCAGGCGCCGTCCACGCTGATCGCCGACCCGGCCACGATCGACGTGCACTGGACGGTGACCAACAACGGCACCGGCGCGGGCACCAGCTCGCAGTGGGTGGATCGCGTGATCCTGTCCACCGATGGCGTGCTCGGCAATGGCGACGACCGCGTGATCGGCGAGGTAGCGCACAATGGCGCGCTCGCCGCGAATGCCAGCTACGACGGCGCGCTCAGCGTGATGCTGCCGCCGGGCACCACCGGCCGCTACAAGCTGTTCGTGGTCACCGACGCCACAGGCCAGGTGTTCCAGAACGGCAACACGGCGAACGACACGGCCCTGCTGGGCCATGACGTCGACGTGATGCCCAAGCCGTACGCCGATCTGCAGGTGCAATCCGTCTCCGCACAGGGCACGGCGGTGAGCGGCCAGCCGCTGACGCTGACCTGGACGGTAAGCAACCAGGGTATCGGCATCACCGATACCTCCGAGTGGTCCGACCAGGTATGGCTGAGTTCCAACCCTGATGGCACTGGCGTGATCGCGCAATTCGGCAGCGCCACCCACATCGGCCAGTTGGCGGTCAACGACAACTACACGCGCAGCATCACCGTCACCCTGCCCAATGGCATCCAGGGCAACTACTACGTCAATGTGCGCACGGGTGGACCGTTCGAGTTCGTCTATGGCGATAACGACACCGGCCACAGCCTGGCCATCCCGGTCACGCTGGCAGCCTCGCCCGACCTGGTGGTGCAGTCGGCCACGATCGCGCCGTCCTCTCCGGACAGCGAAGCGGAAGGCGGCGGCCTGCTCGAGGGCACCCTCGCCGACGTGACGTGGACCGTGAGCAACCAGGGGCAGGCCGTAGCGGTCGGTCCGTGGGTGGATACGGTGAAGCTGGTGCCCGTCAATGGCGGCACGCCGATCGTTCTGGGCAGCTTTACCTACGACCGGCCGCTGGCAGCCGGCGAGAACTACAAGCGCACCGAACAGCTGCGCCTGCCCTCGAAGATCGAGGGGCTGTATCGCCTGGAGGTGATCACCAACGCCAACGTCGGCGGCAATGGCGCCCAGGTATACGAATACGGCACAGCCAGCGCCAACAACGTGCTGATCGTCAGCGATGCGACCAAGATCGCCCTGCAGCCGCGTCCCGACCTGCAGGTGGGATCCATCACGATTCCCGACCATGTCACCGCCGGCACCAACGTCGGTATCCAGTACACCGTCACCAACCTGGGCTCCGTGCCCGCCAGCGGCCATTGGAAAGACAAGGTGTACCTGTCGCTCGACGGTACGCTCAGCGGCGACGACCAGCTGGTCGGCACGTTCGACAACGGCAGCGCGCTGGGGCCGACAGAGAGCTATTCCAACATCACCGGCTCGATCAGCATCCCGATCCGGTCCCCTGGCGACGCCTACCTGATCGTGGTGGCCGACGCCGACAACGCGGTGGATGAGTACCCGAACGACGTCAACAACGCCAAGGTGGTGCATTTCTACGTCGATCCGGTGCCGTTCTCGGATCTTGTCACCAGCAACATCACCGCGCCGGACCAGGCCGTGCATGGCGGTACCATCGACGTGCGCTACAAGGTAAGCAACCTGGGCAGCGCCACCACCCGCGGCCTCACCGCCGACGTCAACAGCTGGACCGACACGGTGTGGCTGGCCAAGGATCCGAAGCGCCCGGGTGCCAACAAGGGCGACGTGCTGCTGGGATCGGTCACCCACACGGGCAACCTCGCCGTGGGCGAGGACTATCTGGGCGACCTGCAGGTCACCATCCCGGACGGCACGCTCAGCGGCCAGTACTACATCACCGTCTGGACCAACACCTACGACACCATCCTGGAAGACACCCTGGCGGCCAACATCAATACGGACGACGCGAACCAGGTCAACAACAACGACTACAAGGGGCGCGCCATCAGCGTGCTGGGCATCACCCCGCCCGACCTTGTGGTGACCCAGGTCAACGCGCCGACCACCATCGACGCCGGCAGCAATGTCAGCTTCAGCTATACCGTGCAGAACCAGGGCGACCTGTTCACCGGTGGCTGGACCGACACCATCTACGTGGCCGACAACGCGGACCTCACCAAGGCCACGCACATCTGGACCATCGGCAGCTACACGCAGAACCGCACGCTGAACAATGGCGAGAAGTACACGGTCAACCAGACCCTGCAGCTGGCGCCGGACATCAGCGGCGCCTTCATCATCGTCAAGACCGATGCGCTCAGCCAGGTGCGCGAACTCAACGAGAACAACAACGCCACGCCGTTGGCCTCGGCGGTGATCCCGCATCCGGCCGACCTGCAGGTGACCGCGGTGCAGGTGCAGCCGCAGAATTATTCCGGCGAGCTGACCCCGATCTCCTGGACCGTGACCAACCGCGGCGAGACGGTATGGCCCGGCACCGTGAGCTGGCAGGACTCGGTGTTCATCAGCACCGATCCGACCTTCATCCCCAGCCGCGCCACCGCCCTGGGCGTGTTCGAGCACCAGAACACCAATGGCCTGGCCGCCGGCGCCAGCTACACCACCACGGTGAACGTGGCGCTTCCCGCGGGTACCAATGGGCGGTACTACATCTATGTGATCACCGACAGTGCGCGCAGCTCGCAGGGCATCCCGCCGCGCGCAGCGGACGAAATCAATGCCGGTGGCTTCAACGATGTGTCGCTGAATTTCTACGGCACGTCGGTCTACGAGGGTGTGAACAACACCAACAACCTCGGCGGCAGCCCGCTGGACATCACCTACCGCGAAGCCGACCTGCAGATCGATACCATCCAGGTTTCCAACCCGGCACCGAAGTCCGGCGACCAGATCACCGTGACCTGGACCGTGACCAACCGCGGTACCCGCGCCACGCGCGTGAGCCAGTGGAACGACGGCGTCTACCTGTCCAATGACGACTCGCTCGATCCCACCGATTATCCGCTGGTGGAAGGTTCGCTCTACAGCAATCCAGGCCGGGTGCAACCGGTGGCGCTGTACGACGCCGACGGCAAGCCGCGGTTCTTGCTGCCGGGAGAGTCGTACACGATGTCGGCGACGTTCCACCTGCCGCAATCGATCAGCGGCAACTTCAACATCATCGTCAAGGCGGACACCTCCACCACCAAGGATTGGTACTACAGCGAGCCGAGCTCGATCCGCGACGGACTGGACGTGGTTACCGGTACCGGCGCCGGGGCCGTGCTGGAATTCCAGGACGAAGGTAATAACGTCTCCTCGATCGCGCTGCCGATCACCCTGGCCACGCCGCCCGACCTGCAGGTGAGCCTGGTCAGTGCGCCGCCCACCGTGGTGGCAGGCCAAAGCTTCACCGTCGGCTACCACGTGACCAACGCGGGCGGCGATACGCCCAGCGACCAGACTCAGTGGAACGACCTGATCTATCTTTCGCGCGACCGCTTCCTGGACGTCAACCAGGACCGCTATCTCGGCTACCTCGGCCATACCGGCGGCCTGGCTGCCGGCGGCGGCTATGACGGAAGCTTCACCGTCACCGCGCCACGCGACCTGGATGGCCCGTACTACGTATTCATCATCACTGACCCGGCCCGTGCCTTCGGCGCCGGCCCGTACGGCACGGTGCTGGAATTCGGCAATGACCAGAACAACGCCACGGCCGCGCCTCAGCCGATGCTGGTGCAGACACCGCCGCCGGCCGATCTGAAGGTCACCGATGTCACCGTGCCGCCGCAGGCCAAGGTGGGCGATTCGGTAACGGTGACCTACACCGTCGTCAACGACTCCACCAACCCGGCCTACGGGACGTGGACCGACGCGATCTACCTGTCGATGGACAACGTCTGGGGGCTGGACGACATCCTGCTGGGCAAGGTCGTCCACAACGGCGACCTCGCCGGCGGCGTCAGCTACAGCGGCACGCTCACCGCCAACCTGCCTCCGTTGAAGGACGGCAGCTGGCGCATCGTGGTGCGTCCGGACCTGTACAACGAGGTTTACGAGGGCGGCATCAGCTATGGCCCGAATGGCCTGGTGATGGCGCCAGGCGAGGCCAACAACCTCACCGCCTCCGCCGCCACCATCCAGACCCAGGTGCCGCCGCTGGCCATTGCCAGCCCGTTGCAGACCACGCTCTCCAGTGGCGACGTGCAGTTGTACAAGGTGAGCGTGGCCGCTGGCCAGACGCTGCGCGTGCTGCTCGATTCCATCGCCGCCAGCGGCGATAACGAGCTGTACATCCGCTACGGCGACATCCCGACCACGTTCGCCTACGACGCGGCGTACACCGATGCCTCGGCGGCCGACCAGCAGGTGCTGATCCCCAGCACGCTGGCGGGCGACTATTACATCCTGGTGCGCTCGCGCAGTGGCAACGCCGTGCCTGCGACCTTGCGCGCCGACCTGCTGCCGCTGTCCATCACCAAGGTGACGCCGGACAACGGCGGCGTCAGCGACGACGACCATCGCTGGGTCACGCTGGACATCTACGGCTCGGCCTTCCAGGCCGGCGCCATCGTCAAGCTCACCCGCCCCGGCGTGTACGAAGCCGAGCCCGACCGCTGGCAGGTGTTGGACGCCACGCACATCCGCGCCATCTTCGACACGCGCAACTTCCCACTGGGCCTGTACGACGTCACCGTCATCAATCCCAACGGCCAGAGCATCACCGAGGCCAACCGTTACCTGGTAGAGCGCGGCATCGAGGACGACGTCACCATCGGCATCGGCGGCCCGCGCAACCTGGAGCCGGGCGATGCGGCGACCTACTCCGTTTCGCTGCAGAGCCTGACCAACGTCGACACCCCATACGTGCGCTTCGACGTCGGTGCTGTGGAGATGGGCTACAACCAGTACCTGATCGACGGGCTCAACCTGCCCTACGCGATCTTCGGCTCGAACATCGGTGGCTCGCCCTTCGGCGACATCAGCGGCTCGCCGGCCAACGACCAGGCTTACGGCCAGACTGGCTCCACGCTGCCGCGCACCGATATCCCGTGGGCGTCGCTGGACGGTACGCTCAACACCAACGGCTTCAACCTGGCGCCGGGCTACGCCTTCGACGTGGCCGCTCACGGCTTCGTGGGCATGAGCTTCCGCCTGCAGACCTACCCGGGCCTCACTGCCTGGGTCAACCGCGACTTCGACGGCCTGCGCGACGCGCTGTACGCCACGCATCCGGATTGGAAAGCGCAAGGCATCCTCGATGCCGGCGTCAGCGGCCTGGACACGATCTCGCAGGGCCTGACCGCGCGCTTCCTGTCCACCGATCCGGAAGACATCCTCACCAAGATCGAAATGCTGTCCGAGTCGTTCCAGATGAACGTGGTGGCCTCCGCCACCGCGCTCACCCGCGACGAGTTCATCGCCGAGCAGACTGCTTATGCACTGAAGCTGCGCGGCGCCGTGCTGGCCGACGCCAGTGCACCGAGCAATCTGGCTGCGCTTGCAGCCGACCCCTCACAGTGGGTCAACGGCTGGCTGGCCGCACTTGAATCCGCCGGCATGCTGCTGCCGGCCGACCAGGCACCGCCGATCACCACCAACCCGCAGGTGGTAAGCCTCAACGCCACGCTGGCTGCTGGCATCCTGATGTCCAAGGGTGGCGACAGCTATCGCACCCAGGCCGACATCCTGGGCTTCTTCGCCAAGGTGCAGCAGTGGTACGGCGACACTGCCAGCTACGCCGGCGATCCCAACGCCGCCACAGGCCCCATCGATCACTACGAGACCCGCCAGGACGACGAGGGCGACGAGGTCCAGGTGCCCGTGCCGGCGCTGGCCAATCCGGCCGATTACGACCAGCACGCTGGTCGCACGTTGCAGTTCGAGAACTTCCAGATATTCGTCGGCGGCCAGGCGGAGCTTGAATATCTGCGCGCGCAGGGCCTGCTGGACGAGAAATTCAACCCGCTGCCGGGCAAGAGCCTGAACCTCACCCAGTATCTGCAGCTCGTTGCGCAGCAGGCTGGGGCCACCGACGCGGCGATCAGCGTGCAGGGGCCGCAGGGCCAGGCCACCGCCGCCGACGGCAGTGTCTACGTGCCGGCCGCCACGCCGTTGCCGTACACCTTCGCCTTCAGCAACCCGACGGGCCAAGGTGTAGGACAAATCCGTATCGTGTCGCCGCTCGATCCGGATCTCGATCCGCGCTCGGTGCGACTGGGCGATTTGAAGATCGGCGACATCAACATCCACATTCCTGCCGATCGCTCCAACTTCCAGGGCGATTTCGACTTCACCGGCAGCAAGGGCTTCATCCTGCGCGTGAGCGCGGGCGTGGACGCGGAAACCGGCATCGCCACCTGGCTGTTGCAGGCGATTGATCCGATCACCGGCGAAGTGATGCAGGACCCCACGCGCGGCCTGCTGGCCGGGACCAACCTGGGCGGCTTCGTCAGCTTCACCGTGTCCGCCGCGCCGGGTGCCGCGTCCGGCGCGAAGATCTCCATGCAGGCACGCGTGTTCTTCGACGACACGCCGCCGATCGACAGCGCCTCGCTGGACGTCACGCTGGACGCCAAGGCACCCACCACCACCGTCACGGCCACATCGCTGGGCAACAACGCCCAGGGTGCGCCGACTTATGATGTGAAGTGGAACGCGCAAGATGACGCCAGCGGCATCCGTTTCGTCACGGTCTACGTTGCCACCAATGGCGGCGACTTCAAGATCTGGCAGCGCCAGGTCGGCCCGGGCGTGAACGAGGCGGTGTTCACCGGCGAGGCGGGCAACCGCTACGAGTTCCTGGCCGTGGCCACGGACCTGGCCGGCAACCGCGAAGCCGCCACGGTGAGCAATGCCGTGCTGCCGGACGACGGCGCACGCCAGGATGTGCTCGACGGCCTCGGCGTCACGCCGGGTGTCGACCAGACGGCGGAAGTGCCGCAGGCCCCGCTGGATCGCAACTACGACAGCAATCCGCTGTTCCAGCAGGCCACGCAGATGCTGCCCGGTGCGGTGGCGAGCGTGAACGCCGGCGACCTGAAGAACGTGCTCGCGCCGTTCGCCGCGCGTGGCTTTGCCGACGGCTTTGCCACGGGCGCGGCTGACATCGGCGCCATGGCCATGGTGCAGCTGCCGGATCAGTCGATCCTGGTCAGTGCCGGCCAGCAGCGCAACGAGGTGTACCGCTATGGCAAGGACGGCGGCCACAGCACTACGCCGCTGTTCGTGCTCGACCAGCCCGTGCTGGACATGGCGGTGGATTCGCTCGGCCAGCTATGGGTGATGACCGGCAACGAATTGCTGCAGGTGGACGCCAATAGCGGCGCCATCGTGCGCCGCATGCAGGGCCCCAGCCAGCAGCCGCTGACCCACGCCCTGGCGATCCAGCCGGGCACCGGTGATATCTATGTCTCCGACGGCGACGGCATCGAGGTGTTCCACCCGAACGAGACCGATCCGAACAAGGCCTGGCAGCACTTCAGCAATACCCGCGTGGGTGATCTCGCCTTCGGGCCGGACGGGCGCCTGTGGGGCGTGCGCTGGACGGGTAGCGATATCACCTCGGCTGATCCGAATGGCACGACCGACATCGTGAGCTTCCCGATGAGTGGGATTACGCTGGGTCGCGCGGAGTTGGAGTATCGGATTCGTGGGGTGGTCAACAGCATCGCGTTTGGTGCGGCAGGCACGCCGCTCGCCGGCCTGCTGGTCGCCTCCGGCGCGCTGCCGCAGCATGTGCAGGTGGCGGGCGTGGCAGATACCACCACCGGTTCTTCGGTGTGGACCATCGAACTGGCGACGCGCCGCGTTCTGCAGCTCGCCGGCGGTGGCACGCAGGGTGAAGCGATCCTCACCACGGCCGATGGCCGGATCCTTATCGCGGAAACGCACCATATCGACGAGATTGCCCCGGCGCGTGCGCCGAAGGTGATCGCCACCAGCGTGCCGGATGGGGCGCTGATTCCGCTGCCGGTGGGACAGATCGCCGTGCAGTTCGACCAGGACATGTGGCTGGGCTCGGATCCGCAATCCGCACTGACCGACGCTTCCAGCGTGCTCGACGCCGACAACTTCCAGCTGATCGGCGCCACCACCATCACGCCCAATAGCGTTCGTTGGGACGCTGCCACGCACACCGCGTACCTGGACGTGACCGGCCTTCCCGCCGGCCACTACCAGCTCACCATCAACGGCAACCTGCGCAGTGCGGCGCAGTTGCGTATTGGGCAGGACACCATCAGCGGGTTTACGGCGCTGCTGGATATGAGCAGCCAACTGCAGATCGCATTTAGCAATACCCGCGCCGACCAATCCACCGGCGAAGTCAGCTACGACATCAAGCTCACCAATATCGGCACCGACGACCTGCACGGTCCTTTGATGCTGTTGCTGGATCCAGGCGCCTACTTCGGCGGCGCTGTCGTGGGCGCGACGCACGGTGCCGGCGATAGTCCCGACTTGTGGGTAGTAGACCTCACCGCCGCGTTGCAGGCGCTAGGTGGCAAGTTGGCGGTCGGGGCCACCCTGTCCGATCTCACCGTGAGCGTGGTGCCGGCAAACCACTTCACGGGGGGGATGGCCGACCTGGCCAAATTCAATCTCGGCCAAGGCATTTACGCGGTGCCCGAGGCCAACGTACCGCCGAGACTGGGCGTTGTGGTAACCATTCCGGCGGCCCCCGCGGATACCGGCGACGAAGACATCGGCGACGACACCGGTGAAACGGCCGCCTCCACCACGGCAGTCGACTACGACGTCGACGGCTTCGATACACCGGCCACGATCGGCCAACCGTGGCAGGCACAGCTCGACGCGGCCGACAGCGACGGCACCCGCTTCTATTGGCAGGTGGTGCAGGCGCCAGCGGGCATGACGCTACATGCGGCCGACGGTTACACGCGCGACGAGGTCGGCATCTACCACTCGACCGCCACGCTAAGCTGGACGCCCGGCAGCGACGCCTTGGCCGACACGGTCGTGGTCATCCGCGTGCAAGACAGCCGCGGCGGCGTGGCCTTGCGTACGTTGCATATCCCGGTCACCAACGGCAACCGCGCCCCCACCCTGGCGAACCAGGGCACGGTGACATTGGCAGAAGGCCAGTCGCTCAGCTTGCCGGTGAGTGCCGCCGATGCGGATGCGGACGCACTCACGGTGAGTATCCGGAACCTGCCGCCCGGGGCGTCGTTCGACGCGCGCACCGGCGTGCTGAGCTGGACGCCCACCTACGACCAGGCCGGCGTCTATCACGACGTCACCATCGTGGTGAGCGACGGCATCAGCACGGTCAGCGAACGTTTCGACATCGTGGTCAACCAGGCCTGGGCTTCGCCCGTGCTGCTGGCGCCCGCTCCGCAGACGCTGCGCGAAGGTGATGCGTTCGGCCTGCAACTGGCCGGCACCATGCCCGGTGGCCTGGACCAGGCCGACGGCACCACGATCGTCCTGTCTTATGCCGCGTCTTCACTCCCTGGTGGCATGAGCATCAACAGCGACACCGGCTGGCTGGCCTGGATGCCCGGCTATGATCAGCACGGCGACTACAGTGTGGCTGTGACGCTCACCGCCACATTCACCCAGCCCGGCGGCGCGACAGTGGCCCGCTCCACCACGGAAACGGTCACGCTGCATGTGCTCAATGCCAACGGCGCGCCGCGCTTCGATGACAATCTCGGTAGCCCCTGGAACACCATGGAGGGGCAGCCGCTGCGTATCAGCGTGTTCGCCTTCGACCCGGACAACCCTGGTTTCGCACCAAAACTTCGCTTGGGCACAGACGCGCCAGTCACCGACCAGGGGTCGTCGTCCGCACCCACGGTAAGTTACCGCGTGCTCGGCCTCCCGGATGGCGCAAGTTTTGATCCGGACACGCTGGAGATCGTCTGGACACCGGGCTATCAGCAAGCCGGCACGTATCACATCACTGTGATCGCCACCGACGATGGCGATGGCACAGGTACGCCGGCGACCTCGCAGGTGATCATCCCGATCGTGGTGGCGGACACCAACCGTGCGCCAGTCATCGCGCCGATTACCGCGACCATCATCGACAAGGGCGCTACGCTCGACATCCCCGTTGACATCAGCGACGTCGACGGCAACCCCGTACAGATCACCCTCGATGGCCTGCCTCGCTTCGCGACATTCACTCAGAATCCTCCAGGTGCGAACGGCCATGTCACCGGAACCATCCATTTCGCGCCGGGCGACAACGACCGCGGCGACTACACGCTGACCATCGTTGCGCGCGACAACGGCAACGGGGACCCTTCGCGCGTGCTCGCCTCTTCCGTGCAGTTCGTGGTGACGGTGCGCAGCCAGACTGAACCGCCGGTGTTCAACCTTCCCAGCCAGATCGTCGCCGTCGCCGGCCAGCCGATTAGCCTGCCCGTGTTGATCGGCGATGCCGACCAGGACGCACTCAGCCTGACTACGAGCGGACTACCACTGGGCGCAGCGCTGACCATGCAGGCGCAATACGGCTACGCGCTGCTGACGTGGACGCCTAGCGCGGACGACATCGGCCCGCACGACATTGTCATCACCGTCACCGATAGCGGCCTGCCGCCGCGCGACAGCGGCTACCCCACGCCTGATCATCCGGTGCCCAACGTCGTCAGCCACACCATCCGCATTATCGTGCGCGCGGCCGATGCGCCGCCGCAGTTGCTCGGCGTGCAGTTGAACGGCAATGCCGTGGCGGATGCCGGCACGGATACGCCAATCCAGTTGACTTCCAGCGAAGGAACGCCGTTGACCCTGGACGTGTTCGCGCGCGACGCGGATGCCGACCTGATCAACTGGACGGTGGCTGGCCTGCCGTCGGGCATGACGCTGGACGTGCCGGCCGCTTCGGCCGGCGCGCATGCCGTGCTGCGCTGGACTCCGGGGTTGTTCGCTGCACAGAGTGACAACCTCAATGGCGCCAGCCCCGGCACCTATCGCTTCACGGTGACTGGAAGCGACGGCGTTTCCAGCTTCACGCGGAGCTTCGAACTGCACGTGACCGACGTCGACCAGGCTCCCGCCATCCTGCCGCTGCCGATGCAGCTGGTGAACGAGGGCGGCACGCTATCGTTCAACGTGCGCAGCATCGATCCCGACGGCGATCCGATCCACCTGAGCATGGTCTACGACGACACTACACCGGCCGGCGTGGTCTTTAATACCACCACGGGATATTTCGAATGGACGCCAGGCTTCGGCACGGTCGATAACGCCGTCGACCAGAGCAAGGATTTCACCTTCACCTTCCGCGCAACCGACGGCGCGCTCACCACGACCCAGAGCGTCAATGTCCGCGTGTTCGACACCAATCGCATTCCGGTCGTGAGCATAAGCAGCCATGCCGTGACGGTCGGCCAGACCCTGGTCATTCCCGTGCAGTTGGGCGGCACGCCCGCGGTCGGTGGCCTGCAAGCCACGGATCCGGATGGAACAGCGCAAAGCGAGGCTATCACGGTCAGCTTCAGCGGCTTGCCGGAAGGCGCGATCTATGATGCCGATCAGCATCGACTGGTATGGACTCCCGGCCCGGGCCAGGTAGGAGATTTCGTGGTCACCTTCGTGGCCAGCGACGCGTCCACAACCGTGCGCAAGACTTTCACCCTCCGCGTTGGGGCTGACGCCAGCGCCAACGCGCCCGACGTGCTGGTCGACGTCGTGCCGGGGACGCCTGCACTGCCGGGTCAATCGGTCCTGGTCACCGTGCGCGCCAGCGGCTTCAGCTCGATCGCCAACACCACGGTTCAGGTCCGTGGCACGGGCCTGGCGAGCGATCAATGGCAGACCGTGGCGCTGGATGCATCCGGCCGACTCCGCATCCAGGCGATCCTTCCGGGGGTGATCGAAGTACGCGCCGTGGCCACCGACGCCGATGGCTTCGTCGGCACTGGCGAGCAGGTCATCCTGATCCGCGA
This sequence comes from Pinirhizobacter soli, assembly GCF_015905305.1. GTDB lineage: Bacteria > Pseudomonadota > Gammaproteobacteria > Xanthomonadales > Rhodanobacteraceae > Pinirhizobacter > Pinirhizobacter soli. The sequence continues at coordinate 49,374 of NZ_JADZLQ010000001.1, read as the reverse complement.
TCCAGCCGATACGGCGGCGCCCGCGCTGGCCTGGACAGGTGCGCTGGCCGGCGCCGTGGCCAGCGGCCAACCGCTGGAGCTCACATCCGCAACGCAACTGCAGGCGAGCATCGATGAACTGCAAAGCATGGGCTATCAGCTGCAGATCGCTGCGGATGGTTCGGATACATGGCAGACCATCGCGGCGCAGGATGCCAGCGGTATAGCGATGCATCAGCAGCTGAATCTAGCCATGTTCGATCCGGCGGCCTATCGCAATGGCGTCTACCGACTGCGCCTCATCGCATGGGATCTCAGCGGCCGCACCAGCGAGATCGATGCCCGCCTGGTGGTCGATACCGCGACGAAGTCGTACCCGCAGGCGCAAGCGACCGACGGCATCTATCAATTGGGCGGGCATCAGCTCTCGCTGACCCGCACCACCGACGGTGCAACCGGCGGCGACTTCGGCAACTGGGTCTTGCAAGGTTTCCAGGTCGGCCTCAGCACCGACCAGCTGGCGCAAACAGCCACCGGCGCTACCGCGGCCTGGGCGATCGGAGCACGGCTGTGGCTGCAGATGCCGGCCAACCTGTCCGACCCTGCCGCACCGCTCGCCAACCTGTCCTTCACCCTCGGTGTCACTCCCATCGCCATCGCCGGCGGTCAGGGCGCGCCGCGCGCCTACCAGGCGAGTTTCACCGGCAACCAGGGCTGGCAGTTGCTAACCCAGGACGATGAGCCGCTGCAGAAGCTCGGCAGCGAGCTATTTGGCCAGGACAGCGGGCTGCCCTGGCGTCCGGGCGGCATGATCCTGGTGTCTCCCGATGGCACCCGCTACCTGCTCGGCAGCGACGGGCGTCTCACCGGTGTGCAATTCAATGACGGCACGCAATGGCAGATCTCCGATGCGGGCGTCGCGCTCGTAGGCGGTAGTTCGCAAACGCGCGTCGACTTCATCCGCGACGCACAGGGCCGTGTCGTCATGATCACCGGCCCGGGGGCCGCCGGCACGCGCAGCACTGCGTACCGTTACGACGGCGAGGGCCGCCTTGAACTCGTCCGCGAGGTGAACAGCGACGGCACCGGCCTGCCCTATGGCTATGGCGCCGATGGCCTGCCCTACGCGGATCCGATCGCCGCCAATCTCGGCACGGCGGCGGCCTGGATGGGCAATAGTGGCGCTAACCAGTGGGACGGCAACCTGCAAGCCGGCACGCAGACTACGCTGGCCTTCCAGATCCGCGACAGCGAGCTGACCTCCACGGTAAAGACGCCGGGTGCGCAAGGCGCTGTGCTGGTGGCGGTGAGCGCGCAATGGAGCGATGCGCAGGCCACGCTCGACGTGGTGGGTGGCGAAGTCCTCGGCAGCACGATCCACAACGGCGTGCAGACCTGGATCGTGCGCATCACCACGGCGGGCCTCAAGCTGTTGCGCCTGCATGGCGACGGCGCTGCCAGCATCCGCGTCACGATCGCCGGCGACCTCGACGGCAATGGAACGATCGACGGCGCCGATAGCGCGCTGTGGGCACAGGACGCCGCGAGCGCTAGCCTTGCTGGCGATCTCGACGGCAACGGCCTGGTCGACCAGGCCGATCGCCAGCTGCTCTATGCCAACTACGGCTTCCGGGCCAATCTGCCACCCGCATCTAGCGCCTCGACACCGATCCTGACCACGCACACCGACCTGGCCTCCAGCATCTCGCTTGCCGACGTTGCACGCGATCAAGACGGCGATGCACTGTTCTGGACCGTGCTCAGTGCAACCCACGGCACGGCACGGCTCGGCGCCGACGGCCATTCGCTGATCTTTGTACCCGAGCCCGGCTACAGCGGCAACGCGAGCATTTTCGTGCGGGCCGACGACGGCTACGGCGCGAGCGCTCCGATCGAGATCCACGTGGCGATCAGCAGCGCCAAGCTCACTGCCATCCACATCCAGCCCCTACCCGACCTGGCCCCCGGCCAGGCCGTGCCGGTGCCCATGACGGTCGATTTCGAAGACCAGCAGGGTGTCGACGTGAGCGACGACCCAATCTACCTGGCTCTCACTGCACAGGATCTCGCCGCCATGGGCGGGACCTTCGCCGGCGCGTTCAATGTCAGCGACGACCGCGATCTGCTCGTCTGCCACGGCGCCGGCCCGGGCCTGATCATCGCCACGCATACGGATGCCAGCGGGCATACGATCAAGGCCGTACTCGCCGTCAACGGCATCGCTCCGCCCGACGAGGACGGAGATGTGCCCGGCGCCGACCTGATAGTCACCCCTGACGTCTATCCCAACACGTTGTCGCTGGTTCCCGACGGCACGCGCCAGCTCAAGGTGCAGCTTACCGACCCGGTCACCGGCCAAGCGGTGCAAGATATCAGTCAGGCCCGGCCAGACAGCAGCAGCGGCACGCGCTACTTCTCCAGCGACGAAAGCATCGCCACGGTCAGCGAAACGGGCCTGATCACCGCGCTGAGGCCGGGTACCGTCACCATCACGGTGATCTTCCTGGGCAGCAGCGTCGACATCGATGGCACCATTGCCGCCCAGCGCATCGGCCAGGCTACGGTGACCCTGCACGTGGAAGCAGCCCAGGTCACCGACGACGACGCCAGCACGCCGGCACCGCAGCAAGTCGTGGTGGATCACGACCTGGGCGGCAACGTTAGTGCAGCCAGCGGCGAAACGGTAATGATCGGTGCAGGCGCGTTGCCATCCGATGCAGCGGTAGCGATCCGCCGCATCGATGTCGGCCAGGTCCAGCAGCCGCCGGCACCAGGCGTGCTGCAGGCGCTTGGCGCCTTCAGCCTCGACATCGACAGCGCCGCCAGCCGCTATCCGCTGCAGTTGGCCATTCCGGTGCAAGACAGTGCGCTCGTGCAGCCAGGCGACGAAGTGATCTTCCTGCGCAAGGGTACCGTGCTCGGCACCGACGGCCTGTACCACGACACCTGGTGGCTGGTCGACAACGGCCATGTGGGCAGCGATGGTATCGCGCGCACCGCCAGCCCCCCCTACAGCGGCTTGGACAGTTCCGGGGAGTACATGGTGTGCCGCCGCCTGCCGGGCGTAGTGGGTTCGAGCTTCGACCTCGGCGTAGGCATCGGCGACTGGGCTACCTTCGGCGGCCTGGGCGTAAGTCTCGCCGGCGGGCTTGCAGGCATCGACGTGACCTCGGAGATCATTGGCATCCTTGCCAGCTCAGCGACGACCATCACCGCGGGCAGCTATCACTTCGGCGTGCCGCAGTTCGCCGACATCCCGCTACCACAGGTTGCTCCGGGCGATACCTATCACCTGGACGTCAGCGATGCGCTGCCGCCGGTCACGACGCCTTACGGGCGTGTGGTGGTGCCGAACATCAGCAGCGCCAGCGCGGACAGTGTCCAGGGCACGCTCAAGTTCACCATCACCAACGCCGATCCGGGTGCCTTTGTGGGCCAACTCGTGCTGCGCGCGCTGTTCGCCGATGGCTCGTACCGCGACGTGCAGACCCTGCCCGGCAATGCTCAGGGCGACATCAGCATCACGCCACCCCAGGACATCGCCGTCGGCAGCGTGAGCTGGCAGCTCGTCCGCAAGATCTCCACCCAGACCATGGGCGGCTCCGGCGTACTCAGCGACAGCGCTCCGCTGGAATTCGCCGGCAACGTCGTGTCCATCCGGCCGCAGCCCAATATGGCAGCCGTCCTCACCCGCACCGGAGTGCAGTTCGTGCGTGAGCACGACCAGAGCGCAATCGCCCAGGTAGCTCTGCTCGACCTGCTCGGCACACCCAATGACCTGGACAGCACTTACCTCACCGGCAACAAAGTCCAGGACATCGCCTTCTCCGGTGACCTGTCGCGCTGCTACGTCGGCGGCAACGGCGTCGTATACGTCATCGACACGGTAACGTTCCGGCTGATCAGCACGATCGCCATACCCGGCGGCCACAACATCACCAGCCTCGTGTCTTCCGGCAACCTGCTGTTCATCGCCGAAGGCCAGAGCTTCGGCAGCGGCGCCGCGGGAAACCAGCTGCGCGTGATGGACATCGATCCGGCCAGCCCGACGTACAACCAGTGCGTGTCGATCCAGGGCACCGGTGTCGAGGCTTCGCCACTGGGTATCAGCGGCATGACCATCGGACCGGACGGCAAGACGCTCGTGGTCGCGGTACCGATCAATCCGAACAGTGTTTCGCTCGGCGATCCGAACAAGCGCGGCAACGTTCTGGTGCTGGACCTGTCCACGCTCAATTTCCGCACTGGCAAGATCGCGCCACCCATCGTCGCGGCGCTGCCCGGCGACGGCCTCAGCGGCAAGTCGCCGCAGACGATCAGCGCCACCGCGGATCCGGATCGCTTCCTCGTCACCGACATCGCCGACTACAATCGTGGCCTGTCCACGCTGGTCATCAAGCGCGACGGCGATGGCCACGTCGTATCGGCCACCATGACCGCGATCCAGATGTCGCAGCCGGACAACGCCATCCAGATCGACCGCCTCGACATCCAGCGCGCGCAGAGTGCCGTGCTGGTGAAGGTCGACGGTGTCGAGTACGCGATAGTCGCGGACGACAACTACAACTTCAACGATCCGTACTGGAAGGCGATGTTCGAGGCGCCGGACTTCATCTACTCCCCCTTCGGTCCGCCGGTGGCAGTAGGGGGCAGCGCCAGCGCCAAAAAGGTGAACGTCGGTGGCAAGCTCGGCATCATCAAGGATCCGTTCGGAATCAACGGTACGCCGCAGTTCCTCGGTGCCACGCTGCCCCTGGACGGTTACGGCATCGTCGACCTCAGCGTTTCCTCTGACGGCCAAGTACTATTGGGCCAGCTCAAGGGCGGCTTTGGCAGCGACATCACGCAAAGCCAGCAGAATCCGAATCAGAACCATGCCTGGAGCGTGGAAGAGCTGATCCAGGCCGCGCTGGCGCTGCCCGACCAGGACCGCCTGTCCAAGCACATCACGCTGCCTGGCGACGCCGAGCAGCTCATCCCACCGCCCGGCGGCAGCAACGCGGCGCCGCCGGCCAGCACGACCTTTGATCCGCCGCCTACCGACGTCGCCGTCAGCTACGACCGCTTGGGCGACATTATCAATATCGATGCCAAGAAGGTCATCGCCTACGCCATCCTGGGGTTGCCGTCACCGTACGCGAAGCTGACTCCGGCAGAGCAGGCCCAGGTCGCAGCCAAGCAGGGCCAGATCACCGAACTGATGGCCAACCTGGACCAGTTCTCGTTCCTGCCCGACCAAATTGACCGCTACACCGGTACCGCGACGATCGCCTCGCGCAACATGACCCTGGTGACGCGTGGCAGCGGCACGGCCCAGAGCGTCATCAGCGATGGAAGCGGGTTTGCCAGCAGCGGCCTGTTCTACGTCGCGCCCAATATCACCGACGCCAACGAGGTTAACCTGCGCCTCGGCCAGGCCGTGGCGCCGAAGACGGGCACCTTCAGCATCAGCTACACGCTCAAGAAGGATCTGGCCGGGGTCACGCAGGGCAGCCATAGCATCAACCTCACCGTGAATGCCACGGACGCGCCCGGCGTGGGCACCAATGCCTTGACCGGCGACCGCAACCTCGACAATCCCGGCTATTCGGCCTTCACGCTGTCGGGCGACGTCAAGGTGGATGCGCCTGCCACGACCGACGCGCAGGCGCTGGACGTATGGAGAGTCGAGCAACGCCTGAAGTACCTGGGTATCCCGGCTATGGGCATGAACGGCGCGGCACTCAACCAGCCGGCCGAATTCGTGGAGGACGGCGTGCTCGGTGAAGCCGAAGGTCGCGCGTTGCAGCTGTTCGACAAGATCGTCAACTACAGCGCGACCAACAACACGTTCGGCCAGTACGCCTTCAAGACCCTGGCCCAGAACGGCGACGACGCAAAATGGCTCAACTCCTACAACGCGCCGCACTGGATGCAGTTCTTCGCCAGCAAATCGTCGGGCGGTTACGAGGAAAGCAATACGCGCCTGGGCACGGTATCGCAGTGGAAGAACCTGCAGACGGCGGCGACCGGTTCGGTATATGGCGCCAGCTGGACGTTCGACCTGATGATCGCATCGGCCGGCGTGGCCTCCGGCTCAGGGGCCGATAGCGCCATGCACGGCGGCCAGCCGCTGCTGTTCAACGGCGCCGGCGAACTTGGCATGACGCTCAACCTGGGCATCGATCCGGCATATGTCTCCTCCAAGCCCACCGGCACCGACAAGGGCAACCAGCAGCAGGTCGATCCGGATGAACTGCTGTTCGGCCTGACCCAGAACAACGGTGGCATCACGGACGCGCTCAACACCAAGACGTGGGATGAGACTAACGCTCAGACGCTGGCCAACCTGCTGGTCAATCCGAACCGCACCAACACCAGTGGCACGGCCACCGATAACTCGCAAGGCGTCAATAACCAGAAAAACGCCCTGGGCGACTTCTTCGCGGTCTACACGGCTACGCAGCAGGGCAGCAGCGCCGGTGCATGGAACAACATCCCGCTATCCGGCTCGGGCAACCAGGATCTGATCCGCGCCGCACTGTTTGGCGACGGCAAACAGGCCACTGGACTGATCGATGCCAACAGCCTACTGCTGGGCGGTGAAGGCATCAGCTACAAGATGACCGCGAAAGTACTGGCTGGCATCATGGGGCGCTCGGAGGCGGAGGTCACTCCCTACGTCGACCCGCTCAACGAGGCGATGAAAGCCTTCGGCATCGACACGCCCAAGCGCATCGCCGCCTTCCTTGCGCAGGTCAAGGAGGAATCGGGCGGGCTGCACGCGCAGACCGAGGGTTTCAACTACGACCACGAGGGACTGAAGGATACCTATTCGGTCATGGCCGCCGGCAATCCACCGCTGGGCGATTCCTACGGTCGCACGGATGTCTACGAGCGCAACCCTGACGGCACGATCAAGCGCGATTCGCATGGAGCGCGAATCAAGATTTCCACCGGCCCCGCGGTAAGCGAAGCCGGCCAGATCGATATCGCCAACATCGTGTACAAGACCACCAATGGCAACGTCTGGGTGAATGGGCGCGCCGCCAAGGACCAGGACGCCTGGGTATTCCGCGGACGCGGCCTGATCCAGCTCACCGGACGAGCGAACTATCAGGCCGCGGTGGACGGCCTGGTCACGGCTGGCCTCATCACTCGCGCACAGGCTGACGTGCTCGTCCAGCCAGCCAATGGCACCCTGATCAGTGATCCGTCGGCGGTCGCCAGTGATCCGCGCCTGGCCGTCCTCACGGCTGCGTGGTTCTTCACCATGCACGACGGTCACAACCTGGCCGTCGCCGCAGACTCGGTGAATTTCGGTGACAACACCGCCTTCAAGAACCAGATCACGTTGCCGATCAACGCCAGGGCCAAGAACGAGGCCAAGCGCGAACAAGACTGGCGCGACGCACAAAAAGAAATCTTCAAAGGCAACGCCTACGGCAACATGACCGACGTGCTCAGTGCACTGGGCATCAAGGCCACCAACAAGAAGGGGTACGAGAACCAATTTGGCATCTCGCTGCGCCCACCACAGCGGCAGGCCATCGTCACCGTTGCGCCGCTGACCGAGGACTCGGTGGCTCTCGGCAACACCGACGCGAACGCCGACGGCGCGATCGTCACTACACCGACCATCACCGACGTGAACACCTGGGCACAGACGGCGGCCGGCACGGACATGGCCGGCGTGGTCCAGGCAGCGGTCGGCGCGCTGGGATCGATGGACGACCTTGCCGGCGGCGTCGTTGGTCAGACGCAGGGCACGGGTGCGCAGGCAGTCATTTCTCTCGACCTGAGTGCAGCGGGCAACGGTTGGTACCTCGGCAGCATTGGCGATAATGACGATTACCTGCCCACCGCAGATTCCAATGTCTGGGTCGCCAAGGCGGGTAGTGCGGCGGCCAGCAAGATGGATCTGCTCAGCGTTCTGCTCCACGAATACGGCCATGCGCTGGGCATACAGCACAGCGCCGATCCTTCCGACTTCATGGGTGCGGAACTCAAGGCCGGCGAACGACGGCTGCCGACGGCTGCCGAACTTGCGCAGATGATGCAACTGATCGGTCAGTTGAAGACTGCCGACGCTGGTGTAGTGCAGACGGCGAATACGGGGCCTGTCACCGTCACGCAGGGGACCACTGCCACAACTCAAGGCACGACGGGAGCCACGGTAAATGCGGGCAATGCTGCGGCCGCCAATCCGACGCTCCGGAACGGCAGCATGAGCGGCCTGCAGGGCTGGACCAGCACCGGCGACGTCAAGGTGAGCGCTGCCGGCGTGACGCTGGGCGAAAGCGCTACAAGCCAGGCGCGCCTGAACCAGGTCTTCGTGGTAAGCACCAACGACCAGTTCCTGCGTTTCACCGTCAGCAGCACCGCCCTGCAGAACCCAGGCGACATACCCGAGGACGCCTTCGAAGCCGCGCTACTGGATGCGGCGACGGGCGCGTCGCTGGGGGGCGCCATCGCCCTCAACCGCACCGACGCCATGCTCAATCTACAGGGCGACGGGAGTTCGTACATGGGCCAGGGCGTCAGCTACGTCACGAATGCCGACGGCAGCCGCACCTATCTGGTCGACCTGCGTGGCATCACGGCCGGCACGGCGGTCAACCTGTCCTTCGATCTGCTCGGTTTCGGCCCGACGGGCAGCCACGTGACCGTTAGCGACGTAGCCTTGATGGGCCTGCCGCAAGCCAACGACGACCTGGTGCAGGACCAGGAGGACAGCGCGGTCACCATCAACGTGCTCAGCAACGACACCAACGCGGCCGGCGCCACGCCGACCATCGTCACCGGTCCGGTACACGGCAGCCTGACGTTCAACGCCGACGGCAGTTTTACCTATACGCCAGACGCGATGTACTACGGCAACGACAGCTTCACCTACCTGCTCGACAACGGTAAGGCACAGTCCAACGTTGCCACGGTCAGCCTCGCCATTGCGCATGCAAATCATGCGCCAGGCGCCAACGACCTGACGGTGACGCTGCAGGAGGATGGCACCGCCATCGTCGACCTGAGCCAGCTCGGCTCCGACGCAGACGGTGACGCCCTCACCTACCGCATCGTCGAGCAGCCACAGCACGGTTCGCTGACCCAGAACGCGGACGGCACCTACACCTATGTGCCGGCCTCGCTTTACTACGGCGACGACAGCTTCACCTACGTGGCAAACGACGGCACGGCGGACTCGCCGGTGGCCACGGTCGGCCTGGTGGTGATCCACGTCAACCACGCCCCAATCACGGTCAACACCCAGGTGCATACGCCGGAAGAGCAGGCCTTCACCGGTCAGGTGCAGGACTACGGCACAGACGTGGACGGCGATCCGCTGACGGCGATCCTGGTCAACGGTCCGCAACACGGAAGCCTGGTGTTCAATGCCGACGGCAGCTTCACCTATACACCTGACGCTCTGTACCGCGGCAGCGACAGCTTCAGCTATCAGCTGAGCGACGGCCAGCTCAGTTCCGCCGTGGCAACGCTCACGTTCACCATGGACCCCGTGAACCACGCACCGACAGCCGCCGATATCAACGCCACAGTGGCCGAGGAAGGCGTGCTGGCGATCGACCCGCGCATCGCCGCCACCGATGTGGATGGCGATGCATTGACCACGGTGATCGTGAGCGGCCCGCAGCACGGCACCCTGACCCGCCTGGCGGATGGCAGCTACCAGTACGTGCCGGACGCGCTGTACCGAGGCGAGGACAGCTTCAGCTACAAGGTGAGCGACGGAACGGTGGACTCGAACGTCGCCACGGTGAACCTCACCGTGACGCCGATCAACCATGCGCCCACCGCGGCTGACGCCAGCGCCACCCTCCTTGAGGATGGCAGCTTGACGCTGGATCCGCGGACCGATGCCACCGACGTGGACGGCGACCCGCTCGCCGTCACCATCGTCAACGGACCGGCCCACGGCACGCTCACTCGCAATGCGGACGGCAGCTACACCTACGTGCCGGACGCGCTGTACCGCGGCACGGACAGCTTCAGCTACAAGGTCAACGACGGCACTACAGACTCCAACGTCGCCACCATCGCCCTGACCGTCACGCCGGTTAACCATGCACCGACGGCTGCGGACGGCAGCGCCACGGCGGCCGAGGACGGCGCCGTCGCCATCGATCCACGCGTCAATGCGAGCGACGTGGATGGCGATCCGCTGTCGGTGGTGATCGTCAGCGGCCCTGTCCACGGCTCGCTGGTGCGCAACGCCGATGGCAGCTTCACCTACACGCCTGCGGCTTACTACGCCGGCGGCGACAGCTTCACCTACAAGGTGAACGACGGTGCAGCTGACTCGAACGTTGCGACCATCGTGCTGACGGTGACGCAGGTGAACCATGTGCCAGTCGCGGTGAACGACACCGCCGCTACCGACCAGGGCGTGCCGGTGACCATCAATGTGCTGGCTAACGATAGCGACATCGACAACAGCACGGGCACAAACGCAGGTTCGGGCCGGGCGGCCAATGCGGGCCTCGCCGCCCGTATCATCAGCCAGCCGGCCAACGGCACGCTCACGATGAACGCGGACGGTAGCCTCACCTATACGCCGAATGCGGCCTTCAGCGGCACCGATAGCTTCAGCTACGTCGCCAACGACGGGCAGGCGGATTCGGCGGTGGCGTCGGTGACCATCACCGTGCGTGCCACCAACCACGTGCCGGTCGCCAACGACGATCAGTTCAACAGTAAGCAGAACCTTCCACTGACCTTCAACCCGCTCACCAACGACACCGACGCCGATGGCGATCCGCTGTCGCTGGTGATCGTGTCTGGCCCAACGCACGGCACGCTTACCCGCAACACCGACGGCAGCCTGAGCTACGTGCCGACGAACAATTGGTACGGCACCGACACGCTCACCTACCAGGCCAGCGATGGCAAGTCACTGTCCAACGTGGCTACGGTGCGCCTGGTGGTCGCTTCGGCCAACCAGGCACCGGTGGCGGCAAACGACAGCACCAGCGTTCACAACAACCAGACCGCGACGATCCGCGTGCTCGCCAACGATCGGGATGCCGACGGCGACGCACTGGCTTCGCGCATGGTGACGGGACCCAAGCACGGCACCGTGGTGCACAACGCCGATGGTAGCTTCAGCTACACCGCCGATTGCTTCTACACAGGCACCGACACGTTTACCTACGTCGCCAACGACGGCAAAGCGGATTCGAACCTGGCCACCGTGACCATTACGGTGCTCGGCCCGAACCTGCCACCGCTAGCCTTCGACGATTCGGCGAACGTCAACGAGAACGGCTCGGTGAAGGTCAATCCGGTCGCCAACGATTGGGACATCAACGGCGATCCCCTCACCGCGCGGATCCTGTGCGGCCCCAGCCACGGCAGCCTGGCGCTCAACGCCGACGGCAGCTACACCTATACGCCTGATGCAAACTGGTACGGCCTGGATGGCTTCGTCTACGCGGCCAACGACGGCCAGTTCGACTCCAATCCGGCCACCGTGTGGATCCGCGTGGCTCACGTGAACCAGGCGCCCGTCGCCAACAACGATGCGTTGACCGCCCGCGCCGGCCAGTCCACCCGGATCAACGTGCTGGCCAACGACAGCGACGTCGATGGCGACGACCTGCGCGCCACGGTCACCAGTTCGCCAAAGCACGGGACGCTGACGCGCAACGGGGACGGCAGCTTCAGCTACACCGCCCAGTCGGCCTTCGTGGGCACGGATAGCTTCGTGTACATCGCCGACGACGGCCAGCTGAAGTCGGCTCCCGCCATCGTGACCATCACGGTGCTGGCGCCGAACCACGCACCGGTGGCCCGCGATGACCAGGCCACCACCAATGCCGGCACGGCGGTGCGAATCAACGTGCTGGCCAATGACACCGACGCGGACGGCGACAAGCTCACTTCCCGCATCGTCTGCGCTCCTTGCCACGGCTCGCTCAGCCTCAATACGGACGGCAGCTACACCTATACGCCGAACAAGGGCTGGTACGGCACCGACAGCTTCACCTACCGCGACAACGACGGCACGGTCGACTCCGGCACGGCGATGGCATGCATCACTGTCGTACCGGTAAACCACGCTCCGACAGCGCGGAACGCCAGCTTCCAGGTGCAAAAGGACGGCAGCGTGTGCATCGACTTCAGCTGCCTGATCGACGATGTGGACAGTGACTGCCTGACCCTGACCCTAAACAAGGCCGCGCACGGCAGCCTGACGCGCAACTGGGACGGTACGTACACCTATCGTCCGGCCCGCGGCTACTCGGGTACCGATGGATTCACTTATATGGTCAGCGACGGCAAACTGAGCGCTACGGCGACGATCAGCCTCAATGTGGTTGCCAATGGAGGCTGTTGGAACGGCGAGAGCGTGATGGTCGCCGCAGGCCAGTCGGCATACGGATGGTCGTCGACCAGCGGTGGCTATATCGTCGTCCGGCGTAGCCAGATCGACGACACTGCGCCGAGCAGTGTGTCGGCCATCGACTGGCAGGGTTCGGCTGGGGGAAGTATCGGTACGTCAGCCAATGTCGGCGACGCATGGTGGAATGCTTTGCTTCAAGGTCCGGCACTCACCCAGGATGACTTGTCGGAGCGTACGGGGTTGGCCGTGCCCAAATCCCATTGAGTGTGCCATCTACGCGCGCGCCTTTAACCGGGCGCGCGTGGACGGCGGATGGGTCTTCCGGTTTTTTTGCGTGCCTGGGCAACCCTTGCTGGTAACCTGAGCTTTGCTTGTTTGCCAACTTATGGAACATGAATCATGCCATCGACGAGTCGTTCGAAGCTGGCTTTCCCACGACTGGCCTGTCTACTGTTCGTGAGTGGCGCAGCCTTGGCCTGTCCAGCGCTTGCCGACAACTCTCCTGCGGCCGTCGAGCCTGGAAAAATTTTCGCGGGCCTTGATGCATTCAAGGCATTCCTCGCCGGCGGTGGAGACCAAGTGACTGGTTTGGCTACCGGCGAGCTTGCCGGCATAGGTGATATACAGGCCGTTGTCATCCAGCGTCAAAGTCCGACGCTTGGCCCTCAGGTGGTTCTCCTTGCGCGCCAGGCAGACGGGCGCCTGCGGGTTCAAGCGGTGACCAGGGCTGCGGATGTCAGCGATGTCCAGGTGTCTGTCCGTATCGAACGCGGCAGCCTGTTCATTGGCGTGGAATCGACAACAGGTGGAGCGTGGGGGGCCTACCAGTACAAGCGCCAGGCGGACGGCCGGCTTCGCCTTATCGGGGTCAGGTTGCACCGGGCCGATAACAGTGGCGAACCCGATCACGACACAACGGCCGTGGTCGACACGGATTTCAATCTAATCACTGGCAAGATGCTCTTCAAGCGCATAGGGGATACGCGCCCCCCTGAGGCAACAGCCCATGGCCCCGCCTGCTATCTGGATGATTTCAACTTCGCTTTCTATAGCTGCGCGGCATCCATGAAGACCGCGGACGGAACATCCGCGGATCAATTGATGAATACGCCTTAAGAACAGCATGGTCAGGCTCCAGCCCCCGAACCCGGCGAATCAGCCTGGCGCCATCCCCGCTCACGACTCCGGCGGCACGATCACCACCCCATGCAGCCCTTCCCTTCGAGCCAGCCCCGGCCCGAACTGCACCACGTGCCCGTCCTTCATCACCACGGTGTAGTCAGTGTGCGCCATCGATACGCGCGAGCGATGCCGTGCCAGATAGGTATAGACCTCGAAATCCCCCATCGTGCCCAAGGCATCCGGACGGCCCAGCGTGGCGACGACCTGGTCGCGGCTGCTGTCCGGACTTAAGTTGGTGATTTTCTGGCCGGTGGTGTGACAGCCGGCCAAGGCGGTCGCCAGTGCGACCGCTCCCATGATGCGCTTCATGACTCCCCCTGAGACCGGCGCTGCCTGCGCCATGCGCTTGCGAATTAGGCCGCATGGTAGCGCACGACGGGAGGTGAGCAAATCGCAGGATATTACGAAATAGCCTGAACGAGACAACCCTTGGCATGCCCCGGGGCCAATGCCAAAATGCCCTGCGTCAGGGGGAAATCTTTGGAAAGCGACAGTCCACACCGTGCGGTTTCCGGTGCGGGCGCTGCCGTCGTGGTCCATGACGGACCGGCCTCTCCCTCGTCGGCGCAGCGAAAGGATTTGAGGTGCGACGCGAAAGTATTCACGCGAGGGGGCAAGTTCCAGCCGCAGGTTTCGGAAGGTCGCCGATGCAGCGGCGCGCCCTGCTCCTGGGCCTGCTCTGCCTGGCCATGCTCGCAACGTTGCCCGCCGTCGCCGCGCCTGCCGTCACCTCCCTCGGTGAGCTGTTCTCCATCGCCCACGACAGCGAACCTGGCTACCGCGCGGCCAAGGCCAGCCTGGATGCCTCGCACGCGCGCACGCGCGAGGCCTTTGGCGCGATGTTGCCGCAGATCTCAGCCACCGCCACCAGCAACGGCAATCGCCGTCGCTATGACGAACTGGACGCCGTCACCCGCACCCTGCACGACCGCTACCACGGCGACACCGGCCAGGTCAGCCTGACCCAGCCGCTGTGGCGCCCGGCCAATACCGCGAGCCTGCACCAGGCCGAGCAGGTCGAGCAGCAGACCCAATACCAGCTCAAGGACGCCGAGCAGCAGCTCTACCAGAAGCTCGCTTCCGCCTGGTTTGACCTCATGGAAGCGCGCGATGCCGTGGAATTCACCACCGCGCAGCGCGATGCCTTGCGCGCGCAATGGGACATCTCCCGACGTGCCGCAGAGCTGGGCGCGCAAGGCGAACCCCAAGCCGACGACGCGCACGCCAAATACGAGGAAGCTGCGGCCGATGCCGCTTCGGCGGAAGCCGACCATGCGATCAAGCTCGCGGCGCTCGAGCAATGGGTCGGCCCGGCTGAAGACCTGCAACAGCCCTACCTGGACGACCAGCTCGAATTGCCTGACCTGGTCGGCGACGATCTCGAGGCATGGCTGGCCCGTATCGACACCAGTAGCCCCGCCCTGCGCGCGGCCTCCCGCGCCATCGTCGCCGCGGAGGAAGAGGTCAGCAAGCAGCGCGCCGGCCACCAGCCCACCCTGGACATGGTGGCAAGCTACGGCAACACCGACCAGAACGTGGGCAACTTCCCCGGCCAGGTCGGCTATCGCATCCGCACATTCGTCGTGGGCTTGCAACTGAACGTACCGATCTATTCCGGTGGCACGCAATCGGCCAAGGTAGCCGAGGCGCTAGCCTTGCGCGACAAGGCCCGCGACGACCTGGAAGCGGCGCGGCGGCAGGCCATCCTCAACGTGAAGACGGCCTTTCTCGCCTGGCGCGCGGGCCTGGCCAAAGCCCATGCCGCACGCATCGGCATCGCCTCCGCGCAACGCGCCCTGGCGGTGGCCGAGCGCGGCAGTGAGCGCGGGCTGAAGACCCAGGCCGATACGCTCGCGGCCAGGCAGCAGATCGCAGCCTCCCGCCGCGACATGCGCAAGGGGCGCTACCAGCAGCTGACCTCCTACATCAAGCTCAAGTCCACGCTCGGTGACCTGAATATCGCCGACGTCGACGAGCTGGATCAGTGCTTCGTGCCATCGAACATCGACGCTACCGCTTCGCTCAAGCTGGAGCACGCGCCGCGATGAACGCCCTGCCTGTCCTGCCCGATTCTTCAGCGCCCACGCCCCTGCTTGTGGACGGCTGGTCGCGCTTCGTCGCCGCGCGCACCTCGGCTGAATTCTGCGACGCGTGGCTTACCGTGCTGCGCGACAAATTCCCGCTGATCGTGCAGGCGGCGATCCTGGTGGAGTCCAGCGACGGCCAGAATTACGTGCCGATTGCCGTGTGGCCC
Organism: Pinirhizobacter soli; assembly: GCF_015905305.1. Lineage (GTDB taxonomy): Bacteria > Pseudomonadota > Gammaproteobacteria > Xanthomonadales > Rhodanobacteraceae > Pinirhizobacter > Pinirhizobacter soli. The sequence goes on along the minus strand of NZ_JADZLQ010000001.1, from coordinate 33,622 downwards.
CAGGCCAATAGCGATATGGCGCGCATGGGCGAAGCAGTGCAGCGCGCACTCACCGACCGTCGCGTGGTGGTGCAACCCTGCGCGGAACCGGCCGGGCTGTGGCACGTGGCCGCGCCGCTGGCAGTGCACGACCGCATCGCCGGCTCCGTGGTGCTTGAACTCACCGCGAACGACGAAATGCTGCCTGGATTGTTGCGCGAGCTGCATTGGGGCAGCGCCTGGCTCAGCAACCTGTTCATCCGGCGCGAGCACGACGCCGCACTCGCGGCCAGCGTCCGTTCCCTGGGCGTGCTCGAAGCCATCGCCATCGCGCTGCGCCACGAGCGTTTCCAGCAGGCCCTGTTCGACCTTAGCAACGAACTGCGCCGCCGCTTCGCCGGCACGCGCGTGGCCATCGGCCTGATGCGCCATGGCGAAGTGAAACTGACGGCGCTGTCGGAAGCGGCGACTTTCGAGAAATCCTCGCCGCTGGTGCAGGCGTACTCCGCTGCCATGAACGAGGCCTGTGATCTCGCCCAGCCAGTGGAAGCGGCCGCGCCCGAGCATGATGCGCCCGACAGCTTCCGCGCGCACACCGCGCTATTGCAACGTACCGGCGCCGGGCGATTGCTCTCGCTACCCATCACGCAGCAGGCCAAATGCATTGCGGTGGTAACGATCGAGCGTGAGGCACCCGCGCCATTCGGCGAAGAAGAACGCAAATGGCTGGAAACCTTCGGCGCCCTGCTTGCCCCGGTGATCGCGCAGCGCGTCGATGCCGAGCGCGGTTCGTGGCAGCGCCTGCGCGATGAAGGCCGTCGCTTCCTGGCCGCCTTGCTGGGTCCTCGCCATCTGCTGTGGAAGGCAGGTGCCCTGGCCGCGGCGCTGGTGCTCGCCTTGCTGGTGTTCTTGCCGGTGTCGTATCGCGTGTCTGCCAAGACTGTCACCGAGGGCGAGAGCCAGCGCGTCGCCGCCGCGCCGTTCGAGGGCTTCCTGGCCGCCAGTTTCGTGCGCGCCGGCGACATCGTGGCCAAGGGCCAGCCGCTGGCCCAGCTCGACGACCACGACCTGCGCGTGGAGCGCGCCAAGTGGGCCAGCGAGCGCGATCAATACGACAACAAGCTACGCGAGGCCATGGCCGGCCACGACCAGACCGCGATGCAGGTGGTCGGCGCCCAGCTGCGCGAGGCGCAGGCGCAGCTCGACCTGCTGGACGACAAGTTGTCACGGGTGAAATTGCTGGCGCCCTACGACGGCGTGGTCGTCACCGGTGACTTGAGCCAGCAAGTTGGCACGCCGGTGGAAGCGGGCAAGAAACTGTTCGAGATCGCTCCGCTGCACAGCTACCGGATCATCCTGCAGGTGGATGAGCGCGACATCGGCCAGGTACGCGCGGGCCAGTCCGGTGAATTGGTGATGACAGGCCTGGCGGGTGAGCCCATGCCGTTCACCATCGCCAAGATCATGCCGGTGGCGACCGCGCAGGACGGCCACAACTTCTACCGCGTCGAGGCGCGCCTGAAACAGGATTCGCCATTGCTGCTGCCGGGCATGGAAGGTATCGGCAAGATCGGCGCTGGCGACCGCAAGCTTGGCTGGGTGCTGCTCCATAGCCTGTTCGACTGGCTGCGCCTGAACCTGTGGAGCTGGGGCCTCTAGGTCATGGCACGCAGTCCGTTCAGCCCGTCCTGGCATAGCGCGGCGCAACTGCGGCCGCGGCTGATGCCGTACGCCACCGTGCAGCGAGTGGTGTTCCGTGGCCGGCCCTGGTACGTGGTGCAGGACCAGACCGGCGGCCGTGTCTATCGCCTCTCCACCGCAGCCTATGCCTTCATCGCCGGCATGGACGGCCGGCAGACCGTGCAGGCCCTGTGGGAACGCGCCAACGCTTCGGAGTCGCGCGACGCCTGCACGCAACCAGAAGTGATCGACCTTTTGGTGCAACTGCACGCCGCGGATCTGTTGCAGACCGACGTGGCGCCGGATTCGGCCGAGGCGCTGGATCGCCACAAGCGCAAGCGCACCGAAACCGTGCGGCAATGGCTGCTCAACCCGATGAGCCTGAAGCTGCCACTGCTCAATCCCGATCGCTTCCTTACACGCTTCGCACCCTATGTATCGTGGTGTTTCGGCCCCATTGGCGCCCTGTTGTGGCTGGCGGTGATGCTGCCCGCCATGGTGCTGGCCACGCAGCACTGGAGCGAGCTGACGCACAACCTCTCCGACCGCGTGCTGTCGTCGAGCAACCTGCTGGTGATGATGGCGGTGTATCCGGTGGTGAAACTGTTGCACGAGCTCGGCCACGGCTTCGCGGTGAAGCGCTGGGGTGGCTCGGTGCGCGAGCTGGGAGTGATGTTCCTTATCTTCGCGCCAGTACCGTACGTGGAGGCGTCCTCCTCTGCCGCCTTCCCGTCCAAATACCGCCGCGCGCTGGTGGCAGCGGCCGGCATGCTGGTGGAACTGTTCCTGGCCGCGCTCGCGCTGTATGCGTGGCTGGCGGCGGAGCCGGGCGTGCTGCGCGCGGTGGCCTTCAACGTGATGGTGATCGGCGGGGTCTCCACCCTGCTGGTGAACGGCAACCCACTGTTGCGCTATGACGGCTACTACATCCTGGCCGACCTGATCGAAATGCCGAACCTTGCGCAACGCGGCCAGGCCTGGTGGACGTGGCTGGTGGACCGCTACGCTTTCGGCTCCACCGATGCGGTGAAACCGGACGAGACGCCGGCAGAACAGCGCTGGCTATTCTTCTATACGCCGCTGGCCTGGTTCTACCGCACCACGGTGACGATCTCGGTGATCTTCCTGGTGGCGGGAAAATATTTCATCGTCGGCGTGGTGATGGCGTGCTGGAGCGCGTTCGGCTTGATCGTGATGCCGATCCGCAAGGGACTGAAGCACCTGCGCACCGCCGGCGGCCTGCACCGCGTGCGTGCCCGGGCCTATCGCCGCACGGCCCTGGCCATAGGTATCCTGCTGGCGGTGCTGCTGTTCGTGCCGGTGCCCCTGTATACACGTGCCCAGGGCGTGGTGTGGCTGCCGGACCGCTCCATGCTGCACGCGCAGGAGAACGGTTTCTTCCACACCTGGATGATCACGCCGGATGAGACCGTGCGGCGCGACCAGCCGGTGTACCTGATGGACAACCCGCAGTTGCAGGCGGAACTGGCGGTGGACCAGGCCAAGCTCGACCAGGCGCAGGCGCGCTACGACGCCGATGCCTTCGTCGATCCGGTAAAGGCCCAGGTCAGTGGCCGCCAGTTGCAGGAAGCGCGCGAAGTACTGCAGCGCGCCGAACTGCGTGCGGCACGGCTGATTGGCCATGCCGGCGGCGATGGCCGCCTGATCGCCGCCACGCCGCAAGACATGCCCGGCCACTACTACAAGAAGGGCGAGCTTCTGGGCTATGTGCTGACCCCGCGCGACCTGATGGTGCGTGTGGTGGTGCAGCAGGACGACATCGACCTGGTCCACCAGCGCTTGGAGGGCGTGCAGCTGCGCCTGGCCGATTCGCCCGGCGACGAACACGACTCCACCGTAGTGCGCAGCTTTCCCGGCGCGGTGGAGGAGCTTCCTACCGCGGCGCTGGGCCTCAACGGCGGCGGCAACATCCCCACCAACCCCAACGACAGCAACAGCCTGAAGACGTTGCAACGCGTGTTCATCGTGGACATCGCCCTGCCCGCCGGCTCCGCGCCACCCTTCGGCGAGCGCGTGCACGTACGCTTCGACCACGGCAGCGAGTCGCTCGCGCGCCAGGGCCTGCGACGCCTGCGGCAGGTCTTCCTGGGGCATTTCGGTGTCTGACGTGCGCGCCCTGTTGAGCAGCCGCGACCTGCGGCTGGGCGATGGGCCTTACCTGGAACGGCTCGACACCAAGCGCTCGCCCTGGGAAGACCGCCTGCGTGCCATGCTCGACAGCGTGCCCCGCTTCGACGGCCGCCGCGTGCGTGCCTTCCTCGCCGCGACCGCGGCGTTCGAGGAAGAAACGCGCACGGCCGCCGACGTGCAGATACGCGAGCGACTGCATGCAGTTGCCCATCGCATGCGCCTGGAAGGCTTCGTCGACGCCGTGCTGCCCGAGGCCTTCGCACTGATCCGCGAAGCCTCCCGCCGCACACTGGGCATGCGCCACCACGACGTGCAGCTGCTGGCTGGCCGCGCCCTGCTGCAGGGACGCCTGGCTGAGATGTCCACTGGCGAAGGCAAGACCCTTGCCGCCACCCTCGCCGCCTGCGCCGCGGCGGCGACGGGCGCGGCGGTGCACGTGGTGACGGTGAATGACTACCTGGCCGAACGCGATGCGGAACACAACCGGCCGCTGTTCGACTTTCTGGGCATGAGTGCGGGCGTGGTGCTGCAGGACATGGCGGTGGCGGATCGGCGCAATGCGTATGCCTGCGACATCGCCTATGTGTCGAACAAGGAGCTGACGTTCGATTACCTGAAGGACTGCATAGCGCTGGGGGAGATTTCACTGACCCAGCAGCGGTTGCGTGAACTGGCCGGCGGCGCGCGCGGCGAGCCACCGATTCTGCGCGGATTGCACTTTGCCATCATCGATGAGGCCGATAGCGTGCTGATCGACGAGGCAAGTACGCCGCTGATCATTTCCGAGACCTTGCCCGATGACCTTGATCCAGGGATCTATGCGCAGTCCGTGGAGCTGGCGCAGACGCTTCGAGCGAGCATCGATTACATCAAGGGCGCTCGGCGCGACATCTGGCTGACCCAGGCAGGCCGGCAACGTGTGCGGGAACTCACGGCGTCGTTCGGCGGCCTGTGGCGGTCGCCGCTATGGCGCGACGAGTTCGTGCAGAAGGCGCTGTCCGCCGTGCACTGTTTTACGCGCGACCAGGATTACATCCTTGCCGAGGACAAGGTGCAGATCGTCGATGAGTCCACCGGGCGCGTGATGCCTGACCGCACCTGGGAACGCGGATTGCATCAGATGATCGAGTGCAAGGAGGGTTGTGAGATTACCGGGCAGCGGCGAACCCTTGCGCAGATCACCTACCAGCGCTTCTTTGGCCGCTATCTCCTGCTGAGCGGCATGACCGGTACCGCGCAGGAAGTGGCCACCGAGGTGAAGCAGACCTATGGCTTGCCGGTCACCCGTATTCCCACCCACAAGATAAGCCGTCGCCGGCGCCTGGCCGACCGTATCTGCGCCAATAGCGAGCAGCGGTGGCGCGAGGTGGCGCGACGCGCGATGGAGCTCGCGGCTGAGGGCCGCGCCGTGCTGGTGGGGACGCGGTCGGTCGAGGCATCGGAGACGCTGGCTCGGCTGCTCGAGGGCAAAGGCGTCGAGCACATCATGCTCAATGCGCGACAAGACAAGAGCGAAGCGGAGATCGTTGCCGACGCCGGCCAGCCCGGACGCATCACCGTTGCCACCAACATGGCCGGGCGTGGCACCGACATCAAGCTGGCCAAAGAGGTCGAGGACAGCGGCGGCCTGCACGTGATCCTTACCGAGTTCCACGAATCGGCGCGCGTCGACCGGCAGTTGTTCGGTCGCAGCGCGCGCCAGGGTGATCCGGGCACCACCGAGGCCATCATCAGCGTTGACGACGACCTGTTCCGGCACTTCTCCCCCGCCGGAGGGCGCCGCTTGATCGGCCTGCTGATCCGCGACATGCGCTACAGCGAGCGCTGGTTCCGGCGCTGGGTCACCTACGTGCAGGACCGGGCCGAGCGCCATTACCGCAAGCAGCGGGTGCAGACCACCCGCAGGGACGCGGAGTGGGTGCGGGCATCAGGGTTCGTGGGCAGGACCAGAAAGTAAGAGCGATTCTTCGTTTTCAGCTTCCGGCCAGTTCCTTGCGCCGCACGATGATGCGCGATACCAGGCCATAGGTCACCGCTTCCTCCGCGGACATCCATAGATCGCGCTCGATGTCCCCAAGCACGCGCTCGATCGGCTGCCCGGTTTCTCGCGCGATGACCTGGGCGATGCGTTGGCGCGCCTTGATGATCTCCTTGGCCTGGATGGCGATGTCGCTGGCGGGGCCGCCTGCGCCGCCGCTGGGCTGGTGGATCAGGAAACGCGTCTGCGGCAGGCAGAAACGGCGCTCGCGCGGTACTCCGAGGTAGAGATGGGTGGCGGCGCTACCTACCCAGCCTGTGCCGATCATATTGACGGGCGCAGAGATGAAACGCAGCACGTCGTGTATCGCATCACCGGACTCCAGGTGGCCGCCGGGGGAGGAAACAATCACGTCGATCGGCGCTTCAGAGTCGGCGTCGAGCGCCAGCAGGCGGCGCACCGTCTCGGACGCAACGACATCGGTGACGGCGCCGAACACCAGCACGGTGCGGGCGCGGAACGCTTTCTCTTCCAGGAAAGCGCTGTTCTGTGACGCGACGGGCTGGGTGGCAGAGTCCGGATCGTTGGCAAACATCGAAAGAATTTCCTTTGTGATAAGTTCATTGGATAGACGAACGAGTGGCCATCCCCGTGACATTCCTGCCCGATCTGCATCCCCTGGCCGACGACAAGGCACTGCGCCAGCGGCTGATCTCACTGGCGCGACACTGGCTGCGCGATCGTGGCGAGGCCGAAGACCTGGTGCAGGACGCTTTCCTGCGCGTGGCCGACGGAGGGGTGCCACACACCACCGTCAGCCAGGAAGCCTGGCTGGTCACGGTGCTGCGCAACCTGTGCATCGACGCATGGCGTCGACACGGCCGCTACCAGGGTGTCCTGGGCCAGGTTGCCGAAGACTGGACTCCGGACCTTGACGGTAACCCGCCGGAGCGCCTGGCTGATCAGGCGCAGCATGTCGAACAGGCGCTGCGCCATCTGGTCCACACCCTGCCGGCCGGTGACGTGGCGGCCGTGTTGCTGCACGAAGTCTTTGACTGGAGCCATGCCGAACTCGGCACGCTGGCGGGGCGTACCGAAGAGGCGTCGCGTCAGCAACTACGCCGCATGCTGCAGCGCCTGCGCCAGGCCCGTCCTGCGGAGGTCCCGGTAAACGAAGATCAATCCTGCCTGTTCGCGCTGTGCCAGTTGGCGCTGGCGCAGCGCAACCCGGCGGGGCTGGTCGCGGTGATTCGCGTCGCCAGGCCGCAGGCGATGAAGGCATCCGCGCAGGCCATGCACCGCAGCCCTGCCGGTACAGCCCAGCCACCCAGGACGCAGATGGTTCAGATCGACAATCACCTGGCCTTGATGATCCAGACCAGCGACGGGCCGGTTGCATGGGTACCTCTTGGCGAGGCCTTCACCGAGCTGGCGTAACGACGTCAAAGCGCATTAGTGGAGCTGCCGTACGCTCCGCTCCAGCCACAGGAACGAAGCCAGTGCCGTTGCAGGTGCGGATGCCCGCGTGGTGGCTACCGTTTCAAGCAGCGCCAGTACGGCGGGCTGCTCTACCAGTCCAAGGTCAGCCAGTGCGCAATCGCGCAGTTGCCCGGCAATCGACGAAGCGTGCCGGGATATCGATTCGGCCATCACCCCGGTAAATGTTTCCTTGGTGTAGCCGCGCTGGAACACGTCGTTGCCCAGGTGCTTGTGCAGGTATTGCCGGATGAGCTCCCGGCCCTGCCGATGTTCGCGCGGAAGCCGATGGCAGAAAGCGGCAAGGCTGGGATCGCTCAGCGGATTGACCGGCCACAACCCATGCCGCACCAGGTCGGGGGCGCGGCAAGCAACCGCCAATAGTGCCGTCCACGGCACCGGGCTCGCGGGGGCATCGAAGTTGCGCAGGCTTTGGGCCGCGCTGTATGCATGGGGAGTGAGCAGTTGCTCGGCGTAACGCCTGACGTCGTGTTCCCTCGTTGGCTTGCTCGGGCCGCTGTCGCGTAATTCATCGACATAGCTCGGGAAAAGCTCATCGCCACCGATGCCGGTAAAGAGCATGTCGTGTCCCTGCGCGCGCGCCTGACGCCACAAGGCCGAGCAGGCCTCCAGGTAATATTCCCGGGACAGGCTTTTTGCCTGCGCTGGCTGCTGGATATCCAGATCAGGCGGAAAAGCGGACATCTCCACGGTGTCGTCGGCAAGGCCAAGGCGGCTGGTGATCTGCTTGCGCCGCTCAACTTGCGGGTGACGAACGTGGCCATCGAGCAGAATTCCCTTGCTTGCCACAGACCCCAGGCGCTTGGCCAGGGCGCAGGCGACACTGCCTGAGTCCATGCCACCGCTCAATTCAAGCGAGATGCGATCCGCTGCCATCGATCGGGCCGATACGGCACGCTCGATCAGTTCGGCGAACATCGCCAATGCCTCGCGCCCCTCTGGCAGGGGCGTGGGCGCGGTTTCCTCCGCCGCTGCGGGATACCGGTAACTTGCCCTGCCCGGCTGGATATCGAGCGACGCGCGCTCGGTCAGCAACCCGATGCCCACGCACAGCTGGCGCGCGGAGTAGACCGGGTTCATCACAAGACGGTGGCTTGCGACTTCCGGGTCGATCGCCAGCGGCTCGGTTGCCAGGTCCGTGACGTCCCAGGAAATCCTGATCCTGTCTTCGGTAGCGCGGTAGTACACAGGTACGGAGCCAAATACACCGGCTCGCAATTTCATTCGACATCCAGCTTGCGCAGCCTCGATCATGACGTAGTCGAGGTGCCATAGGAGACATTGCCGATAAAGCCTATGGAATTCCTCGCTGTCGACATCACGTGTCGCCGGGTTCGTATCTGGCGACGCCGCGGCCGACCGCTCCCTCACCATGACGAACCACTGGCCTTTCGTCCTTACCAGCAGTGCCTCGACGCTTAGATGGGCATGAGGGGTGATGCGGCTGTCTCCCAGTGCGATGGATCCATCCCTCCACTGAGCCTGGTGGGAAAGGTCCCCTAAAGCGATATCGGCCTTCAGCATGTTGGATGCTTATCCATTAAAGAAGCCGTTTCCTATTTAGGGAAACGGCTCCGTATTATCAATGACGAGATTAATTTGCCGAATTTGCGTTATTAACCGCCACCGTGGATCGTGCCTACCCTACCAATATCGCCATCGGCATTGATTTTTGGTGCAAGCTTGCCCGCCCCCGCCTGGAACTGCAGCGGCCCTTCCAACTGAACTCCGAAAGTATTGATTTCGTTCTGGATTTCTTCGTGCATCACAACGTTAAGCTGATCCATGAAAGCACTCCGAATGAGATAAATATGCCGCCCCAATGGCGGCTCCCAAAACGTAGCATGATTCACCATTATTAAATGCACCTTGGTAAGGTAGTTATAATTATTATGAAATGGCTCACATTCTGTCCGGCAGCGTTGTTCTATCCCCATGCCGCAATATTTCTCGCCATGCCCCGGGGGCAAGGTGGAGGTAGCTAGCCCTTCAGATACCCGGTTACCAGGCGCGCGGCTTCGTCGATGAGCGCTTCCATCGTTTCGTCCGGCAGCATCTTGGGATGGTGCAGCACCGCGTTATGCGTCAAGGCCTCGATCGTGGTCACGCATACAAAAGAAGCGAGTTCCAGGTTATCGATACGGATTTCGTCCCGCCGGCTCTCAAGGTACGTCCTGAAGATGGCGTAGTTCTCGCGACTGAATGTTTCCAGTTCCTCCAGCTTGCCCACGCGGGGAATCTGCTCCGCGAGCACGCGATGCAGCTTGGGATCGACGCGGTGCGCTTTCACTGCCAGGGCGACGATCCTGCGCACCCCCTTCTCCACGGGTTGGGTCAAGACCTCCGCCAGCTCGCCCCGGACGGTTTCCACGATCTGAAGCTGGTGGCGCTCGATGACGGCAGCCACCAGCGCTTCCTTGCCGGGGAAATACTGATAGAGCGAGCCGACTGAGAACGACAAGGCAACACCTTGCGCAACGGGAGCCAATGACATGCACGACACCATACAGCGCTTATTCCGCTACAAAGCCTGGGCGAACGACGAGCTGCTGACCTCGTTGGCCAGGCTTGCCGGCGATTCCACCATCACCGGCCTAGCCATCAAGGCTCTTAGCCACACCTATATCGTCGACCGGATCTTCAATGCGCACATGAGGGGACAACCTCATGCTTACACCTTGGCCAACGCAAGCAAAATGCCCACGCTGGAAGAGTTGTCGATGGACATCAGGAAAAGCGATCGGGAATATATCCATTACGTTTCAACGCTCGATCGCGACCAGTTGTCGGAACGAATCGACTTCGTGTTCACCGACGGCGCGCCTGGCCGCATGTCACGCGAGGAGATGCTCATGCACGTGATTACCCACGGCATAGGTCACCGGGGACAGGTAAGCGCACTGATGTTGCTCAATAGCCTTCCGGCGTCGAAGGATGGCTTCACGACCTATCTGCATGACGCGGAGGCCTCGACGAGGGGGCGGGCCGCCGCCTGAAGCGGGGCATATAATGGACACATGGAAAAGCCGTAACGGTCAGCACCCAAGGCAAAGGTCCCGCCGCACCCGATCCTGATCCGAAGCAACCGCTCGCTTCATCGCCTCAAGCACTCGATCAATACCCATCATCGCCATGTCAACATCTGGCAGATGACGAGCGCTGCTATACCTCTCTCCTTGCGGATAGAGCTCCTCGTGCATATCGATGCAGAACGACTTATCCCTATACGGGCCGTAGGTCACCGTCGAGGTTGCTCCGTAGAGTCCAACCGCGGGCACGCCCAATGCATCAGCCAAATGCACCGGGCCGCTATCGGGCGCCACCAGGCAGCTTGCACGAGTGAGCAAACGCGCCAGGCCAACCACCGAAACATCCAGGAACTCGGCCCCATGAGGAGCACGAATTCGCTCCCTGGCCGGCTCACTGGCAATCACCACATCCAACCCCAGGCCCAGGCTCTCTTCGATCACATGTGACCACGACGTCTCCGGCCACTCCTTGTACCCGATCGCGCTGTTTGGACAGACCACCACATACTTCCCGCCCCGGATCAGGCCGGGTAGCGGCTTCAGCATCGCACCCAACCTGTCGAGCTCAGCTCCCGCGGCCTGGGCCATGCTGTCGCGCACGTGGAGTCCGTGTTCAGGACCCGGCCAATGACCGCCCGGACGGGCAACCCATCGCGAACCCTTCGGGTTTGCGACCACCGGCAGTTCCTGGTTTTCGAAAATGGGGGCGAAGGGGACGAAGGCCTCGAACGGCAGCGCCATGGTGGCGGGAATCGCCTGCATGACGGCCCAGGCATGGATCGAATCCCCCAGACGCCTGGTGCGTTTGGGCAATGCCTTCTGAACCGCCATCACGCCCGAAACTCGCGTGTCCATTCCCAAGTGTTGTATCGGGCAGCCTGGGTAACGACTTCCACGACCGCCTGGCCTTCGTCCCAGTGGATTCTCCCCTGCATGGTGATGCCCGAATACCCGGAGTCGAGAGCCAGACGGGCGAAAATCGCCTCCAGGACGAAGTTGTAACGGTGGGCTGCTCCTCGCAGGATCATGCGCACCTCGCCCTTGGCCAGCATTCCTTCGCCAGCCACCTCCCCCACCCGCACGACTTTCTCTTCCACTGGGTAGGGCGCGAGTGAACAAGTGCGAAGCTCGATAACCTGCCCGGACCGCGTGGCAAGATCGCGCACCACCGGCATCAGCGCAGACGCCAGGACGGCGTCCGCCGTGTCCTCAATCGAAGGCAACGTGCGCAGCGAGGTCAGGTAGTCCATTGCACGCCTGGAAAACGGCGAGCACGACTAACCGATACCGCAAGTGCGGCATCGACACGAGAATTACGATTCACTCACTCCCCCAAGCGTCCAACCCTGGACGCGCGCCAGACTTAACTCCGCACCCTCGCACGGAACAGAGGGCACTCTAGCGAGAGAATTTGGAGCGTTGCAAGTAAAATTTCTTAATTCCGTCTTCCTTGATCGCAAGAATTTGCTCCGCCATCCGTACACCAGCGACGACCGGGTTCAGTCGCCGCTGGAGCAAAGCTCGATTACTGCTCCGTCCGGACTTCCACGCGTCTATTGGGAGCAAGACACGCCACGAGCTGCGCGTGGGGACCGCCCTGGCAATCCTTCACCGGGTCGCGCTCACTTCGTCCATCGGCAACGATCTTCGTCGATGGCAGCCCCTCTTCCACCAAGGCAGCTTTCACGGCGTTCGCCCGGCGCTCGGACAGGTGCTGGTTATAAACGACGCTGCCAAGGCGGTCGGTGTATCCGACCACATGGATGCTCCGCACCTGATCGATATGCTTGTGCAATTCCGCCGCCATATTCGTGAGTGCCCTCCTCCCTTCGGGCTTGATATCCGCCAGATCACCCTTGTCGAACGGAAACAGTGCATCGGCGGAAAGCGTGTAGCTCTTCGGCGTTTCATCCCTGGGTTGGGGAACAGGAACGGGCTTGGGCTCTTCTACAAGTGCCGCGCAAGACTCCGGCTTCCAATAAAAACTCTCCGCCAGTTTGCCATCGTCGAACAGCACTTTGTATTGGCACACGGTGACCTCATCACTACCCGGCCGCCGGAAGTTGAACACGTAATTCCATTCGTGCACGCCCCATACGCCTTCGCTGAAATGCGGATAGCCGATGAGGTCGGATACTTGCTGCTTGTTGAGGCCCGCCCGCATGTGTCGCAGGTTGGCCAGGTTCGGGAAGGTACCGCCCTTATGCATGGGGGTAACGGTGTCGGGCGCCGGCCATAGCAGTTCGCCGGCGGAACGGCCGTCTTTTGCCACGCTATGGCTAACGTTGCCGCACGCGGCGAGTGTGAGCGTGGTAACTGCCGCCACGATGAAAGATTTCCATGATTTGCGCATGTCTAAAGACTCCTTGATGCATTCGTCAGGACAAACCGGCACTTACCGTGCCGGTTCGCGCCAATTACCAGACCACACCCGCACCGATACCCGCGCCAGCGTCGCCGCGCGAATTGGTGGTGGCATTGAGCTTGAACACGTAGCGGCCGCTCTCGGTGATGGTCGAGACGCCAACGGCGACGCCCGTCTCGCCGTGGAACGAACCCACCGCTGCGCCGGCCGAACTCTGGTTCGGCTGGTATGCCTGCGGCAGGCTTGCCATCGCCATCGCCGCGGCGATGCCCGCGTTGGCGCGATTGCCGATACGGTTAAGGTCGTTGTCGACGCTCTGGAACTTTTGATCGACGTAATCCTTCGACCAGCTCTTGGCCTCGTTGATGGCATCGCCAAGCTGGCCCACATTCACCGCGTCCGTGGGGTTCACACCATTGGCAACGTTGGTGACGGTGCGCTCGTGGCCTGCCGAACCTACCGATACGGTGTTGTTGTTGTTGGCCACGGAACCTGCGCCGATGGCGACGCTGTTATCGCCGCTCGCGGTCGATCCGGCACCGACCGCTGTGCTGTTGTTGCCCGACGCTGTGGATCCCGCACCGGCCGCGGTTGAATTGTCGCCCGTGGCGGAAGCCGTCGACGTATTGTTCGTGCTGGTTTGGTAGGTGCTATTGGTGGTCGAGCCGCCTCCCGGAGGGAAATTGTTGATGGTGTTGGAGAGGTTGATGATCTGGGACCCCAACTGTTCGAGCGTCTGGTTGGTGGCGAACAGCTGCGAGCCGTTGATGGCATCGGTACTGCTGCCGATGATCCGACCCGCCGCCACATTGGTGATGGTGCGCTCTGCGCCGACCGCGCCCACGCTCACCGTCGACCCTGGCGTGGCGCCGGCGAACGTATAGCTGGTGCCGAAAAGGGTTGTGCCGGTGGTACCGACCGGTGCGTCCGTCACCGAGCCCGCACCCAGGGCCACGCTGCCCGCGAAAGCGGCTTGCGTGCCCGCGCCCAGAGCCATGGCCTGGATGCCATTGGACGTGGCGTTGGTGCCCAGTGCCACGCCGTCGGCGAGGTTCACGGTGGCGGTCTGGCCGATGGCCGTTCCACCGGGCGCCGTCTGCTGCACGATCGCGCCATTGCCCATGCCGATACCGTTGTCACCGTTCACCGTAGTCTCCGGTCCAATGGCAACGGACTCGGCACCCGCCGCCAAGGAATCGGCCGCGGTGGAGTTGGCATGGAAGTACTTGATCGGCGTAACCGAGAAGGAGCTCATCGCACCCTTCAACTGACGCAGCGTCACCGCATCCTGGTCCTCCGTACCGTCCGCCACATTGGTGATCTGGCGGAAGTCGGTGGCGTTGCCCACCGATACCGAGCCCAGGAGGTTGCGGTCGGTGGTGTTGAACGGGATCACATTGGTGCCGACGAGAATCGAGCCGGACGTTGGCGCGATCGCCCGGTCAGAAACCGCTCCCGAGCCCAGCGCTACACCGCCCAGCACCGTGGTTTGCGTGTTCTGGCCCAAAGACGTGCCGCTATCGGCCTGCGCGGTAGCACCCACGCCTGCTGCCAGCGCGTTAAGGCCAGTGGCGCCGTCGTTGGCGAAATTGCCGCCCAGTGTGCCGCCATCGTTCACGCTGTAGTAGTGCGTCGCGTTGGCGGTGACTGTGTTGTTGAGTGTTTCCAGCGCCTGGTCGGTGGCAAACAACTGCGAGCCATTGATCGCATCGGTGCTGTTCCCATTCACCTGCCCTGCTGCGACATTGGTAATCGTGCGCTCGTTGCCGGAGGTGCCCACGCTCACCGTGCTGGTCGGGGTGGTGCCCGCGTAGGCGTAGTTGTTACCGGCGATGGTCGTACCGGCGGTGGGGGTCACCGTACCCGTCGTCGAACCTGCGCCCAGGGCCACGTCGCCCACATTGGTTCCGGCCGTGGCGCCATTGCCGATCGATACCGAATTCTCCGTGCCGGCGGTGGAGACAGGCCCGATCGCCACGCTGTTCAGGCCGGTCGCCAGCGAATCGGCCAGGTTGGAGTTGGCATGGAAGTACTTGATGCCGCCGGTATCGATCTGGTTGAAGACCTGCTGCAGCGAGCTGAAGGTATTGCCACCGTAGGTGATGCTGGTATTGATCGTTCCTGTGGTCGGGTCGTAGGTGGTGGCGCCGCCGTAGCTGTTGGCTAATGAGTTACCCAGGTTGGTCACGGTGTTACCCAGGTTGGTAACGCTCGTCCCCACCGTGCCGATCGCCTGGTTGGCGGCGAACAGCTGCGAGCCGTTGATCGCATCGGTACTGCCTCCATCGATGCGGCCCGCCGCCACGTTGGTGACCGTGCGTTCCGCGCCAACCGCCCCCACGCTCACCGTCGAGCCCGGCGTGGTGCCGGCAAAGTTATACGTGTTGCCGTTGATCGTGGTGTTGGCGGTAGCCACGGGTGCAGCCGTCACCGCACCCGCACCCAGGGCCACGCTGCCGGCAAACGCGGCCTGCGTGCCTGCACCCAGGGCCATGGCCTGGATGCCGTTGGAGGTGGCGTTGGTGCCCAGTGCCACGCCGTCGGCAAGGTTCACCGTGGCGTTCTGGCCGATGGCCGTTCCACCGGGCGCCGTCTGCTGCACGATCGCGCCATTGCCCATGCCGATGCCGTTATCGCCATTGACCGTGGTTTGCGGGCCAATAGCGACCGATTCGGCGCCCACGGCCAACGAATCAGCCGCGGTGGAGTTGGCGTGGAAGTACTTGATCGGCGTGACCGAAAAAGAACTCATCGCACCCTTCAACTGACGCAGCGTCACCGCATCCTGGTCTTCCGTGCCATCGGCCACATTGGTGACCTGGCGGAAGTCGGTGGCGTTCCCCACCGACACCGCACCGAGCAGGTTGCGGTCGGTGGTGTTGAACGGGATCACATTGGTACCCACCAGGATGGATCCCGAGGTTGGCGCTATCGCTCGATTGGACACGGCGGCCGAACCCAGCGCCACGCCGCCCAGCACCGTGGTTTGCGTGTTCTGGCCCAATGAGGTGCCGCTATCGGCCTGCGCGGTAGCACCCACGCCTGCAGCCAGCGAATTAAGTCCGGATGCGCCGTCGTTGGCGAAATTGCCACCCGCGGTACCACCGTCATTGACGCTGTAATAATGCGTCGCGCCGGTGCCGATCTGGTCGAAGACCTGCTGCAGCGTGTTGAAGGTGTTACCGCCGTAGGTGATACCGGTATTGATCGTGCCGGTGGTCGGATCGTAGGTAGTGCTGCCGCCGTAGCTGTTGGCTACCGAGTTGCCCAGGTTGGTAACGGTATTGCCCAGGTTGGTGATACCCGTTCCCACCGTACCCAACGCCTGGTTGGTGGCGAAGAGCTGCGAGCCGTTGATCGCGTCGGTGCTGCTGCCGCTGATGCGCCCGGCCGCGACATTGGTGATGGTGCGCTCCGTGCCTGCCGCGCCTACGCTTATCGTGCTGGTCGGCGTGGTGCCGACGAAGTTGTAGGTCGTGCCGTTGATCGTGGTGCTGGGCGTGCCTACCGCCGCAGCGGTGGTCGACCCGGAGCCCAACGCCACGTCGTTGGCGTTATTGGCGATCGCGCCGTTGCCGAATGCAACCGCGCCAGCCGCCAGCGCGCTGCTGGTGTTACCCAGCGCCACCGAACCCACGCCTTGCGCATTATTGGTATTGCCAATGCCCACCGCGCCGTCGCCGTTGACCGTGTTGTTCGCGCCCATGCCCACGGCGCCGTTGCCGTTGACACTGTTCGGATCGCCGATGGCCACCGCGCCGTTGCCGTTGGCGACCTGGCCTTGGCCCAGCGCCACCGCGCCGGTGCCTCCGGTCACCTGCGAGTTATGGCCGCCGGCAATGGAGCCCGGGCCGGCTGCAGCGGCAACCGTGTTGGTGTCGCCGAACGCGATGGTGGAAGCCGCTTGCGCCTTCGATGTAAACCCGAGCGCCAAGCTGTTGCCGCCGGAAGCGGCACTCCCTTGTCCCGCCGACACGGCATTGTTGGCCGACGCGGTACTGGCGCCCAATGCAACGCTGTTCCCACCTGACGCAACTGTAAAGTTGCCTAGTCCGACGGATCCCACGCCGCTGGCGGTGACATCGACGCCTACACCAATGGCGTTGGTCGCCGTGGCGCCCCTACCGGCAGTGTCCGGGAGCGGCCCTATGTACATGGAGTCCAGGCCGGTGGCAATGGCCTGCCTGCCGATGGCGATAGCGTTGCCCTGGCTCGCATTCGCCTGCAAGCCGATACCGATGGACTCAGTGCCCGATGCGGTTACATCCGTACCGATGGCAATGGCCGACTCGGCCGATGCGCCGGTCCCGGTGGTGCGGGCGCCCAGATAGATCGCATTGAGGGCTGTCGCATAGGCTTGCCAGCCTACGGCGGTCGCATGGGAAAAAAGGCTTTGCGACGAAAGTCCGACTGCCGTTGCTCCATCGCCTGTGGCATTGGTAAAGCCGCCCAATGCGGTAGCTTGTCCGTTGTTCACCTGAGCGGACGTGCCCAGGGCGACGGCATTCAAGGCACCGACAGCTTTGGACACGCTACCGATGACTACGCTATTGGCGGAGTTCACATCGGCCGAAGAATGAGTTCCGATGGCTACGCTACTGGTAGAAGCTGATGATGCCCCATCGCCTTGGGCGATTGACGAGGGAGCCGTGGCGTGAGCGATGATGCCGAAGGCAATCGCGTTGCTGCCAGAGGATACCGTTTGGGTTCCAAATGCCATGGAATTGCCACCGGAAGCTGTGACATCGGTGCCAATGCCTATATCACCACCTGCGAGAGCGCCGGTGCTCGGGGCGGTACGCGCGCCGATATAAATAGAGTTAATAGCAGCGGATTTAGCCTGAAAGCCAAGAGCTATACCGTTCTGCGCCGTACTCTGGGAGGCGTATCCCACCGCGAGCGCACCCAATACGGTAGCCTGGGAGATAGAACCCAGCGCCGTGGCGCCCACCCCACTGGCCGTCGCCCCAAAACCCATGCACGAGGCAGTGCCGTTGTAGGCGTTGTAGGGCGACGGATTGCAATCCACCGCCTGGGCGTGCGCCGGCAACACCCACCCTGCTCCACCCATCGCCGCAAGCAAGGTCAATATCTTCGGGACCAGGCTTTGCACAGGCGAATGACCCACCGCCCGCTGCCTCTTCCCGCCACTGCGCGGGCAGGAGGCCAACTCTGACACCACCACGAGCTGATTCAGCGCGAGGCTCCAGATTTTCCGATAGACCTTGTTCATGCCTGACTCCCTTATGGCTGATTCAATGCCAGGGACGTAAGTCAGGGCCAATTGCGGGGCGCACGAATACCACCGCGCATGCGCCAGTCGTGGGCGCAGGACGAAGAAGTTCTGCGCTCACGCTATGGCATGAACGTTTGCCTTGGGAAAATCGTGGAACGAATCGATGTGCCCTGCGACTAGAAACCCCTGCCTACACAACCCCTGTTTTTTGTAAAGGACTCAAACGAAACGCAAGGCTGGGGACAGACGCCTTGATTCGCTTCGCTCTACTTTGGTGTGCGGCATTCGGCTAACGCGCAATTGTCGCGATTGAGATCATCTCACCGCCGGAGAGAACACGGCAGTGGTGAGCGTCGGTTTAAATGCGATTAGCATCACATTTAGCACGATTCATTTTGTTGTTTTCTAATGATGCTGCTTAAGTAACTTTTATGTCATGCAAAGAGTCATCGACGCAATGTTTATCGATGGCTGGATTATTTGCCGATTATGTCTATGGGTTTGTACCGGGAAGCACGGCAGTATTTTGCGAAGCCGCAATACGCCACACGCCGTCGCGGCGTTGATAGACGTGTTTCATGCGGGTCAGCAACAAGCCCGGCGACGTGGCCACCGCACCTGGCGGCAATGCGCGGAACTGGGTCACGCGGATGTCGGTGTCGACGATAGCGACATCCGGACCGAGGAACAGGATTCGTCGCACCGTGCTTTCGAAGTGGCTGCCCTTGAAGGGACCCGCCAGGACAGCGGCGTGGCGTTCGCGGATGGCGGTGGGGTTGGGCATGATGCCGCCGAGGATATTGATCAGCTCGCCCTGGGGCCAATACTCATCCGCCCACATCTTCGCATCGGCGGTATTCCACGCCTGCGCAAGGCGGTCGAGCGATTGCCGGAGGGGTTTCTCGGCCGGCTCATCCGCGTAGCTGGGCGAAGCGATGGTCAAAAACAGCGCGCTTGCTGCAATGAAGGATAGGAAATACCTGCTTGTCATGATTGGTCTCCCGCAAAACCCATTGAATGACGCAGATGATGTGTCGGCGGGAGATAGCGGCACCGGCTGCTGCTATCCCCCGCCGCGTCTGACTATAGTCCGAAGCGGCTACCGACCGCCGTGGCGCAGCCCGTCGTCAACAGGTTGCCGGCGGGATCGAAGAATTCGATCTCGGCCTTGGGCGTGGTGAACTTGTTCTGGCCAGGTCCCATGTCGATGACCTGGGTAATCGTCTGGGTTTTCACCAGCGCGCCGTCCATCGTGATAAACGCCATGGTTACGGCGCTGTACTCGCCTTTATGCCGGCCGCGGCTCCAGGCGCCGTGGCCTGGGCCGCGTATCGCCGGGAAGAACATGGAGTTGGCCGTGGTCTCGGTCACCGTTCCGCCGTCTGCAAAGGTAAGCAGCGAGTAGAACGGGGCGCCGACCGGCGCCCCGGTTGCACAGTTGCGCAGGGTTATCTGCACTTTCCACGTCCCTGCCAGGTCGCCTGAGTCGCCCCTGTCATCCGAGTCGTGGGCTACAGCGCCCGTGGCACAGGCGAGGGCAAGAACGCCGACGAGTGCCAGCGCCGCGGGTATGGCTGGATATTTCGCGATCATGATTTTTCTCCGATGAGTGAATTCGTCGGGCGCGAAACGAATGTTCGTGCCCGATCCCGTTAGTCACGCCTTTGCTGCGAGAACCCACCCTTTGCCGATTCATCCACGGCGCTACTCGCCCAGGCTCCGTGCCGTTACGCGACCCAGGTGCCTTTATGGCACTCTAGTGCCACGAACACTAGTGCTAGAATTTGGCCATGTCAATATCCAAATCGAATGATTTTGCGGCAGCCGGGCTACGCAAAGGCCGCTCAAACCAGAAACTGCGTACGCGACGCGTCCTGCTTGAAACTGCCGCGGCCATGATCGCCAAGGGGCAGCGCCCTACCGTCACGGAAGTGGCCGATGCCGCGGAAGTTTCGCGGCGCACGGCCTACCGCTATTTCCCTACGCAAGTGAAGTTGATGACCGAGGCGTCCCTGGAAGGCCTGCGGCCCTCTATGGAATCAGCGCTCGATGCCGCACCCTCGGGCACGACCACGGGCGCAATCGAAGCGCGCGTGGATGCATTGGTGGAGCAGATGCAGCGCCTGGCGCTGGCCAACGAGCCTCTATTGCGCACAATGATCCATGAAACCGTGCTGCATTCGCCCAGTGACACGCAGCCGCCGCGAGGCACGCGTCGGATTGAGTGGATCGAGTCGGCCATCGGGCCCTTGCGCGCACGCCTGGGACCGGCCGGCTATGCACGCCTGGTGTCGGCATTGGCACTGACTACCGGTATCGAAGCGCTGCTGGTGCTTCGCGACATCCGCGGCCTGTCGGCCGCGCAAGCAGTGCAAGTCAGTCACTGGATGGCGCGGGCCTTGCTCAAACAGAGCCTTGCCGATCGCCAGGCCGGGCAGCGACGGGCACGGCAGAAGCGGCGCGACGCTGAGGATTCATAGCTGGTTTCCGGCCCGCACCGCTGGCCCGCAGCCGACGGTTCAAGGGATCCCCGTACCACCGGGCGACCAGCCACGCAATGAACGCTGACGCCACGAAGAACACCGCCAGCATCGGCAACTTCCGTCCGGCACTCATATCAGCCCTCGGTAGGATCTCTTGCATCAGCCCAAGCACCACGATGTGAAACAGGTACAGTTCGTAGCTATGTGAGCCCAGCCAGGCCAATGGGCCACCGGCGCGCCTGGCCAGGGTGCCTGCCGGCAGCCCTGACACCATGACCAGGAAGACAGCCGCGGCGACACCCAATTGAGTCGCCCCGAAGGCCTCGTTGCCGCCAATGCCGCGCATGTAAACCCATCCCATGGCGACCAGCGAGAGCCAAGCCAGCAGCCGGCGATGGCCATTGCCCAACTCGACCGACCGTGCTGCCACCGCGGCCGCACAGCCATAGACAAGCATGTCGACGCAGGCCAGGTTTCCGTACATGAAGAATAGTTCGTCGCTGCGATAGAGCCACCTGTAGGCCGGTCCCACGACGAGCCCGAGGCAGCCAAGCACAAACAGTTGCCAGCGGCGCCGGGCGATCACCAGCACCAGGGGATAGACCAGGTAGAACACTTCCTCTACCGACAACGACCAGTAGATGTTCATCGCATAGTTGAAATAGCCCACGCTCTCCATCAGGACGTTGTGCCAGAAAGTCAGCACGGAGAGATTGGCCACCAGGAAAAACCCGTTACCCAGGGCCTTCCCATGGACGCTGTTTGAAAAGTTCGGCAAGCCGGCAAGGCCGAGCACCGTAATGACAACCAGCGCAAGCACCACGGATGGGTAGAGGCGAAACAGCCGCAGCTTGTAGAAATGGACAACCTCCGTGCCGGCGAGCGACCCGTAACGGCGCAGGATATTCGTCGTGATGAGAAACCCGGAGATCACGAAGAACACCGAGACGCCGTAGTTGCCGTTGAAGAAGATCGTGCGCAGCGTTTGCACGCCGATCCACTCGTTCAGCGGACTCAAGTGCAATCGATAGGCAAGGGAGTAATGCAGAAGCATGACCAGCACGATCGATATCCCTCGAAGGATGTCGATGTGGAGGTTTCGTTTGTCGATCATCCCCGCCCCTTCCCTGGTGCCAGTGGGCACGCTCCATCCACAGATTCTTGCCCACCCGGGAGGTGGCGTAAACCGGCGCCATGCAGGAAACCTTCGGCGCAGCCTAGGGATGCTGCATCACAGCACAAGAAGACCGTGAAATCTCTAAGGCCTTGAGTCAACTCGGAGACATGCCTCGTCCCCAGGCATCGCATCGCAGCACAAATAGGCCAAAACATGAATGACTTGTTATTTCTTTGTGTACGAACGCCTGGATATTCCTCACGGTCAACATGCACTTTTGCCTTGAGACGGCCACATACACGCCGTTAACTTGATGCGTGTCGCAAAAATCGACGCCGTCGCTTTAAGGCATCCGATGCGACGTCTATGCTGAAACCCTCCATCGATCTTTGTCCCCCAGGTCGATGTGGCGAAGGACATCGTGTATTCCACGAATGGCGTCCGCACAGGCATTGTCATTGCCCGTCGCATAAAAAGACGTCCGCCTCATGTGACTAAAAAAACGCATCCGCGGATGCGGCATGTGCCTGCGTGTTGCGAGGGCGCAAGACGGCGGCTGCGCGAAGCGCATGGAATCTCCATAAAACACGCTTTTTCCTTAGCTTCCCTACCCATTCATCATCGATACGATATAAACGTCTAGACGTCCATTCATTTCCAGGAAACATGCTGCCGCATGACGACGAAGATTGATCAGGCTCATGATGACGACACCATCGATCTCAATGCGTTGCTCGGCACGTTGCTCGACCACAAGTGGCTGATCGTCGCCATCACCGGGACGTTCTTCGTGGCCGGCCTGCTGTACACGTTGCTCGCCACGCCGATCTACCAGGCCACGGCGGTGGTGCAGGTTGAGCAAAAAACGCCAAGCCTGCCGGGGCTCACCGACCTCACCCAGTCGTTGGGAACCACCGCTTCGCAGGCGGTTACCGAGATCGCACTGATCACCTCGCGCCTGGTGATCGGACAAGCGGTGGGCGACCTTCGCCTGGACATCCAGACACAGCCCTGGCGCTTGCCCTTGGTGGGCGATTACCTTTCGCGGGGCCACGACCCGGGCGACCTGGGCGCGCCCCGGTTTGGCCTTAGCCG
Organism: Pinirhizobacter soli; assembly: GCF_015905305.1. Taxonomy (GTDB): domain Bacteria; phylum Pseudomonadota; class Gammaproteobacteria; order Xanthomonadales; family Rhodanobacteraceae; genus Pinirhizobacter; species Pinirhizobacter soli. The sequence continues at coordinate 11,012 of NZ_JADZLQ010000001.1, read as the reverse complement.
ATACGGCTGGGGTGGCGAGGTGCTGAACATCTTCAAGCTCGACCTGCCCGAAACCATGCTCGGCAACAAGCTGGAGCTGCGCACGGGAGAACACGGGCAGTTCAGCCTGTATGACGCCAACGGCAAGCTGATCCTCCAGGGCGCGGTCGGGGAAGTGGTGCATGGCCGGGGCGTGACGATGCAGATCAAGCGGCTCACGGCGAATCCGGGCACGCGCTTCGATGTCGTCGAGCAGACGCCGCTGACCACGATCGGCCACCTGCAGACAGACGTCGTGGCGCTGGAGCAAGGCACCGACTCGGGCATCCTCGGCCTGACCTACAACAATGCCGACCCCGTGCTTGCGCAGCAGGTACTTTCGCATATCACCACGGCCTACGTTCGCCAGAATGTCGAGCGCAACTCCGCCGAGGCCGCGAGCCAGTTGCAGTTCGTCAGGGAACAGTTGCCCAAGGTGCGCCAGGACCTGGACAAGGCACAGGACGCGATGAACAAGTTCCAGACCCAGACTCACTCGGTCGACCTCAGCATGCAGACCAAGGGCCTGCTTGACCAGATCGTGGCGGTGGAAACCAACCTGCAGCAGTTGCACCTGCAGGAAGCGGACATCGATCGGCGCTTTACCCACGATCATCCGGCCTACAAGGCGTTGCAGCAGCAGATGGGTCAGCTGCAGGCGCAAAAGGACCAGATGCAGAAGCAGGTGGGCAGCCTCCCCGACACCCAGCAGCAACTGCTCAAGATCAACCGCGACGTGCAGGTCACCAGCAACACCTACACCAGCCTCCTCAACCAGGCGCAGCAGCTGGATATCGCCCGCGCCGGCACCGTCGGCAATGTTCGCATCGTCGATACATCCGCCGTCGACAACACCCAGCCGGTACAGCCTCGAAAGATCCTGATCATCGTCATCGCCACCTTCCTGGGCGGTTTCGTGGCGCTGGCCTTCGTCTTCCTGAAGCAGATCCTCAACCGCGGCATCGAGGACCCCTCGATCATCGAGGACCTTGACCTGCCGGTCTACGCCTCGGTTCCCTTAAGTACCAGCCAGCATTCCCGTTCGTTCAACGGGCATCGCCACGGCCGCGGCCCCCTGCTTGCGATCACGGATCCCGCGGACCTTGCCGTGGAAGCCATCCGCAGCTTGCGCACGAGCCTGCATTTCGCCCGGCTCGAGGCAAAGAACAATGTGCTGATGATCACCGGCTCAAGCCCCAACGCCGGCAAGACCTTCATCTCGGCGAATCTTGCGGCGGTGATTGCGCAGGCAGGCCAGCGTGTGTTGCTGGTCGACGGCGACATGCGCCGCGGCACCTTGCATCACCTGTTGGGCATCAAGCCTCCGCAGGGCCTTTCGGACGTGCTGGTCGGCAGTGCGGAGCTTGGCGACGTGCTGCAGCAAGGCCCGTTGCCGAATGTCGATTTCATTGCCCGCGGAAGGGTGCCACCCAATCCGTCGGAGCTTCTGATGCATGAGAATTTCACCAGGTTCATCGCCAACGTGGTGGCGGCCTACGACCTCATCATCATCGATACCCCGCCGATCCTCGCCGTCACCGACGCCGCCGTGATCGGCCACCACGCAGGCACCAGCCTGCTGGTCGCCCGGTTTGGCCTGAACAAGGCGCGTGAACTGGCCCTGGCGAAACAACGCTTCGAACACAACGGAGTGGAACTGAAAGGGGCGATCTTCAACGCGGTAGAGCGCCGTTCGTCGGGCTATTCCACGTATGCCTACTACAAGTACAAGGCCGACCCGGCCTGAACCGCCTCCTTTGGCAAGGGGCACTGCATGAATCGAGCACCATGGCGCGCATCCTGATCGTCGGCAACCACACCTGCGGCAACCGCGGCGACTGCGCCATCCTGCGCGGCCTGCTGCAGTGCCTGGAGGACGTCTTGCCCGAAAGCCGGATCGACGTCACCAGCCGCTTTCCCACCAGCTCGCAATACCTGCTTGGCCGCGCGCTGCTGCCCGACGTGCTGAACGGCTATTACCAGGACGCAGGCAAACAACGCCTGGGCGCGGTGCGTTCGCTGCTGCTCAGGAGGCTGGTACCACGATTGCTGCACAGTCACCTGCGAAGACGCTGGTGGACCCGTTGGCTGAAACTGCCGCGGCATCACCGCCAATATATTGATTCCCTCAAGGAATACGACCTGGTGATCCAGGTGGGCGGTTCCTTTTTCGTGGATCTGTACGGTGCCACCCAGTACGACCAGGTCAGCTGCGCCCTGTTGGCAGAGCGGCCGACCTATCTGATCGGCCACAGCGTGGGTCCGTTCAACCATGCGTTCTTCCGCAAGGTATCGCAGGACGTGATGCAGCGGGTGAACGCGCTTGCCCTGCGTGAAGAAGTAAGCGCACACCACATGAACGCAAGCGCGATCCCGCAGGACAAGGTGCGCTGGACGTCCGACACGGCCTGGCTCGTACATCCGGGAACGCCCGTGGCTGTCGATACCGCGCAGCCGACCGTGGCGGTGACATTCCGTGAACTGGCGCCGTTCGACAAACGCCTTGGCGTGACCCAGGAGCAGTACGAAACCGCCTTCGCCGAACTCCTCGATGCGGTGATCGAGGCCGGCTACCGGGTCGCGGCATTTTCCACCTGCACGGCGATCGACGGTTACCCCAAGGACGATCGCATGATCGCGCTCAAGGTCGGGGCAAGGCTGCGCCACCCTGAAAGCTTCCATGTCGAGATGAACGAACTCAACGACATCGAGCTTGGGCTTAGGTTGGGAGCCTGCGTCCTGACCATCGGTACCCGCCTGCACAGCGCGATCATCTCGATGAACTTCGGCACGCCTTCGGTCGCCCTCAATTACGAACACAAGTCCGAGGGCATCATGAAAAGGCTCGGCGTGGACGACCTGGCCGTGCCGATACCCTCGTTGCTGGACGGCGGCTTGCGCCGCAAGGTCCTGGCCCTTCTTAAGGACGACACGCTGCGCGCCAGGGTGGCCGCGGCGGTGGCCCGCGAGAAAGCCTTCGCCCGGGAATCCCTGCTCGCCACGCTTGGTATCGGGCCATGAGCATGCCGATCCTCTTCGTCCTGCCCGAATTTCCCCGGTACTCCGAGACGTTCGTCATCGATCAGATCGTGGGCCTGCTCGACCGGGGCTTCGACGTGCGCATCCTGGCGATCAGCCGGGGCCCTTCGCCCACGGCGGGCGACATCGTGGCCACGCGCGGACTGATGGACCGCGCCACCTTCATCTTCGATCACTCGGCAAGCGGAGCGGCAAGCTGGCAGATCCTGCTGCGACGCCTGCGCCAAATACTGCCTGGCCTGCCCCAGGCCCGGGTGCGAAGGGCCTTGTCCATGCGGCGCTATGGCCATACCGCGAAAACCCTGGTGCTAGCCGGCGCGGTGCGGCGGTTGAGCCTGCCACTCAAGGCGGAGGCGATCATCGCGCACTTCGGGCCGACGGGTGTGTTGGCCGCGAACCTGCGCGCGTTGGGTTTGCTCGACGGCCCGCTCTTCACGGTGTTCCACGGTTACGATCTGTCCCGGCACAGCGTGCTGGCGCGGCACGGCGGCGACTACCAGCGCCTGTTCTCAAGCGGCGAACGCATGCTCCCCATCAGTACGCTCTGGGAGAAAAAGCTCCAGGCGTTGGGATGCGAACCTGGAAAGATCCAGGTGCACCGGATGGGCGTGGACCTGGACAGTTTCCGTTTCCAGCCGCCGAAGGACGCGGCCTTATCCAGTGGCCGGCCGTTACGGGTGGTCTGCGTGGCGCGCCTGGTCGAAAAGAAAGGCGTGATTTATCTGTGCCAGGCCGTGGGCGAACTGGCGCAGCGGCAGATCCCGGTGGAGCTTGAGGTCATCGGCGACGGGCCGCTGCAACAGGAACTGGAACGTTTCGTTGCAAGGCAAGACCTGGGCCAGAAAATTACCATCCGTGGGCGGCGCGACAAGGCATACGTGCAGGCAGCGCTCGGTCGCGCCGATGTATTTGCCCTGCCCAGCGTCACGGCGGCCGATGGCGACCAGGAGGGTATCCCCGTGTCGTTGATGGAGGCCATGGCAAGCGGCGTGCCTTGCCTGTCCACCGTGCACAGCGGCATTCCCGAGTTGATCGACGACGGTCGATCCGGCTGGCTGGTGCCCGAACGCGACGCCACTGCCTTGGCCGACACACTGGCCCGCATCCAGCGTGGCGACTTCGACCTGCCTGCGATCGCGCGATGCGCGCGTGCCACGGTGGAAACGCATTTCAACCAGAGCCGGTTGCACGACCAGCTCGCCGCCCAGCTGACCTAGGACGATATCGCCGATGATCTCCGCCAGACGCGATGCCTTCTGGACTGCCGGGTCGGCCATGTTGAGCGCGGCCAGCCAGCTACTGCAGATTTCCGTACTCGCCCACCATGTCGATGCCCATTTGCTCGGTGCGCTGGCGATCGTCAACGTGGTCAACGCGATCGCCATGCTATTGCAGGACATGGGCCTGAGCAGCTACCTGGTCCATCGACAGAACATCAGCCGCCCGGAGCGCACGTCGCTGTTCATGATCAGCGCGGGGCTGGGCCTTGTTTCAGCGCTGGTGCTGTTCGGCATCTCCTACGGTGTTGGCTACTTCTATGGCTCGGATGTGCTGGGTCAGCTGCTGCGGCTGTCCACCATCAATTTCGTGCTGCTGGGGCTGGCGGCGCAATACCAGGCCAGCCTGATCAAGTCGTTCCAGCTGCCCAGGCTCGCGCGCATCGAGGTGATCGGCCGGCTATCGGGCCTGGCTACGCTGCTGGTGCTGGTTTTCGCCTACGGCGCTTCGATCGAGGCGGCGGTGTACGCGATGATCGTCAACAGCCTGGTTCGCCTTGTCTGCTTCGTCGCCGTTGCCGAGCGCGACTGGCACCCTGGCCGTGGCTTCGACCGCGGCATCATCCGGCAGGCGCTTAGCTACGGTGCCTTCCAGCTTGGCTCACAGGTGCTCAACCAGCTGCGCAGCCAGGCCGACCAGATCATCCTGGGAAAATTCCTGGGGTTGGCGTCGCTCGGCGTTTATTCCCTGGCCAAGGAACTGGTGCTTCAGCCGACCAAGCTGATCATGCCGGTGGTACAGCGGCTCGCGCTGCCCAGGCTTGCCATGCGGCAGCACGACCGGGAAGCGATGCGCCATATCTACCTGACCGGCCTGCGCGCGGTGTCGATCTTCAGTGCCAGCGTGTTCATCATGCTGGCCGTGTTCGCGCCGCCGGCGGTGACGATCCTTTATGGCCATCGCTACACCGGCGTATCGGAACTCATCCCATTGATGCTGCTGTTCGGCATGCTGCGTCCGCTTGGCTCGCTGATCGGCGCGCTGAGCCAGAGCCTGGGCCGCTCGGACATCGAGTTCGGATGGAACGTAAGGATCTGCGGCATCACCTTGCTGGTGAGTGTGGCCGGCGCATGGTCGCGCTCGCTCGAGGTCATGGCGGTGGCGTTGGCGGCCAGCCAGGTCCTGGCCACGGTGCTGTCGTACTACTTCTTTTCCTCCAAGATCATCACCCTCACTGCGCGCGAATTCTTCAGCTCATGGGCGGTGGAGAGCTTCGCACCCTATGCCTTCCTGATGCTGGCCGTCGCGCTGTATCCGGCTGACGACTGGAAGGCGAGCGTGGTGCGCCTGGTGCTGGTAACGCCACCGCTGCTCTGGGTGATCTGGCGTGGCCGGCATGTATTCGTCAAACAGCAAGCGAACCCGGTGGCTGCTTGAGATGAATGCGCCGTCGAAACCGCTAGTGAGTGTCTATATTCCTACCCGCAACCGGTCAGCGCTGCTGCGCCGGGCGGTCGACTCGGTGTTGGCGCAGGACTATCCCGAGATCGAGGTGCTGATCTGCGACGAGGCCTCCACTGACGATACCTCGGACGTCGTGGCCGGCTACATCGGCCGCTATCCCGGCAAGTTCACTTACTTACGCAACGAGACACCCCAGGGAGCCTGCCGTGCCCGGAATCGCTGTATCGAGCACGCCGTGGGCACCTATGTCACCGGGCTCGACGACGACGACCTGTTCCACCCACAGCGAATCAGCTGCCTGGTGGACATCTATCGCCGCCACTCGCCATCGTTTGCCTGCAGCCGCTTCAAGTACTTCCAGGCGCCTGCCCAGATCGCATCGCTGCTCGAACGACGATACGGCGACGCAGAGCTTGGCAGGGTCGATACCCTCACCATGCCCGCCCTGTTGTACGCGAACCTCGCCGGCAACCAAGTGCTGACCGAGCTGTCGCGGATGCGCGAGCTTGGCGGTTTCGACGAATCGATGCCATCGTGGCAGGACTACGACATGTGGGTGCGCCTGGTTCATCGCTACGGCACGGCCGTGCGTACGCGTCCGATGCTTTCCTTCGTCGACGACGATCGTTCACGCGCACGGATCCGCAACTCGAGCAAGCGCGCCGAGGGGAGCGATCGTTTCATTGCCAAGCACGCAGGGCTGATGACCACCGACCAGCAGCGCAACCACCGGAACATCCAGTACGTGATGAACCGGCAGAGGCCGCCGTTGCGCGAGATTGCCCGCAACATATCGTTCGGCGGCTACAAATCGACGGTGAAAGTGCTGCTGCATAAACTCTTCGGCGTGGCGATCGGCTGATGGTGACCTCATGTTGATCAACAGGACACGCGCCGCCGCCATCACGCTGATGGCCATGATCTTCGTGCAGATACCGCTGACGCACAGCACCGCCAGCAAGTCGCACATCAACGTCTATCACATCCTGTTGCTGTTGATGCCGATGCTTTATCTCCCGGCACTGCGTTACCTGAAGTTCAGCCCGGCGACTGCGTTCCTCGGCGTGATGGTGATGACGTCGCTGGCGGCTGCCGCCACCTACGGCGGAGGCCTTCGCTCCACCCTTATTGTGTTCGCCGCGACGTCGTATTTCCTGGGCGTGGTGTTCGGGCGAAAGTTGCATGACGTGGAACTGCGCAAGATCTTCATCTGGATGCTCGGCTGCTGCATCGTCTTTCTGGTCGTTCGCGATGCCATCTACGCGGGCCAGCTTGGCGCGGTTTATGCGCGCAGCGAAACCGCGTCGAGCATCCTGTACATGTCCACGGGCGGACGCAACATCGAGGCCAGCCTGCTGGCATTGCTCTCGATCCTCCTGCTCGGCACCCGTGTCTATCCGATCGCGGCCTTCATCGCCCTGATGACCAGCGCCACCATGCTTTCCCGCGCGGGCCTGGTGGGTGTGGCGATATCGATCGGCATCGCCGCCTATCGCACGCGCAAGACGCGCTTCTACTACCTGTACTCCTTCCTGGCGATGGCGATGGTGGTGCTGGTGGTCGGGATGGTGTTGTCGTCGGTGATCGACATCCCGGTACTGGACCGTTTCAACCTCCAGGCCGAGACGAACCTGGAACACAAGAATGTCGGCCGGCTCGCCTTGTGGACCAGTGCCGGCAGCGCATTGAAGCAGAACATCTTCGGCTATGGCGTTGGAAACGGCGTGCCACTGATGGAACAGATCTCCGGGATCACCTTCGTCGAGAACAACGTCCACGACATCTACCTGCAATTCCTTCTCGAGGGCGGCATCCAGTCGCTGCTGCTGTTCCTGGTGGTGGCCGCACATATCGTACTCAGCCCCGCCGAAGGCCAGCAACGCAACATCAAGGCCTTCCTGGTGTGCTACCTGATGCTCGCCTTCATCGAGTTCAGCGGCTACGAGGCGTACTTCTGGTTTTTTGTCGGGATGTTCTATGCGCGCAACGACATGCGTCTGACCCAGCTGAAGCTCGATGCCGCCGAGAGGGCAAAGATAAGAAGGAACAAGTTCCGGAAGTTGCCGGCACCTTCGCCAATTCAGGACCCTGTCCATGCTTGACGACTTCCGTGCCGATGTCCGCCGCCTTAAATCCCTCCCCGGCTTCCACGGCATGGTCTGGTGGATGCTGGACCAGTCGTTCTGGGTGATCTTCAGCTACCGCTTGATCGCCACCAGCCGCGGCACCTGGCTGCACGCACCGCTGCGCGTTCTGGAGAAAATCGCCGAATTCGTCTTCAAGTGCTACCTGCCCACCACGGCCTCGATCGGCCCGGGGCTGGTGATCTACCACGCCTTCGGCGTGATCGTGAATGGCAAGACCACGATCGGTGCCAATTGCACGCTGTACGCCCGCGTCTGCATCGGCAATCGCTGGCCCGGCGACGGCACGCCGGTGATCGGCGACAACGTCACCATCGGCACTGGCGCCTGCATCTTCGGCCCGGTGGTGATCCCCGACAACACCGTGGTGAAGGCCAATGAGGTCATTACCCCGTCCTCGCTGCGAGACAGCGCCCAACCCCCTGGAGACCCGTCATGAGTGCGGCAGACGTGAGGTTGTCGATCATCATCATTACCTGGAACGAGCGGGAGAACCTCGAGCGCTGCCTGCTTTCGTTGATGGACAAGGTCGATTTCGCCCGCGACGAGGTGATCGTGGTCGACAACGGCTCGCACGACGGCAGCGCCGAATTCGTCGCCACCCTGCCGCAGGTCCGGTATTTCCCTCTGGAGCGTAATTTCGGCGTGGGTCCGGCGCGCAACCGCGGCCTGTTCCTGTCGCGTGGCAAATACTGCATGACGCTGGACAACGACACCATCTTCCTGACCCAGGACCCGGGCACGATCGTCGAGGACTTCTTCAAGGCCCATCCCGACGCCGGCGTGGTCGGCTTCCAGCTGCTCAACGTCGACCGCAGCCGGCAGGATTCCACCCGGCGCTTCCCGCGCTTCTACCAGCCGATCGCCGCGCGCATTGCGGTGAGCCGCAAGCTGGGCTTCGTGAAAAGGGAATTGGAACGCCACCTGATGCTCGACACGCCGTTCGACGACGGCAACGATCCGCTCGAGGTGGACTACGTGCTCGGTGCCAACCAGACCTTCACCAAGGATGTCGCCGCGCGGCTCATGGGCTATGACGAGCGGATCTTCTTCGGGCCGGAGGACGCCGAATTCTGCGTGCGCACGCACAAGCTTGGCCTGCGCAACTACTACTGCCAGCAGATTTCCATCGTGCACGACTATAAGCGGCGCACGCGCAAGTTCTCGAAGCTGGCCATCAAACATCTCGCCGGATTCGCCTACATGCTGAAGAAGCACGGGGGCGTCTATCGCTATTCATTGAGCGAACGGCGCTGAAGCGAGGAGGACCACCATGCATCGTCGAACCTTTATCGTCCAATCGATGTGGAGCCTGGGCGCCCTGGCGGCGCTGCCTTTGCGCTACGTCCAAGCCGCCACGACCGGCAAGCACTATTACCTGGACAGTGCCGCCGGTAACGACGCCCACGACGGAAGTAGCCAGGCGCAGGCCTGGCGAAGCCTCGACAGGCTCAACAAGGCTACGTTCGGCCCGGGCGACCAGATTCTCTTCAAACGCGGCGGCGACTATCCGGGCATGTTCCAACCGAAGGGCTCAGGCGCCGTGGGTGCACCGGTCGTGGTCGATGCCTACGGCAGCGGCGCCCTGCCTCACCTGCATGCCGATGGCCGCGGCCCGTCCACGGTACGCCTGCAGAATGTCGAGTACTGGACGCTGCGCAACCTTGAGATTTCCAACCAGGGGCCGCAACCCGGGCCGCGGCGCACTGGTGTCCATCTGTTCCACCAGGACTTCGGCATTGCCCACGGCATCTTGCTGCAAGGCTTGCATATCCATGATGTGAACGGCGTGGCGATCAAGCAGCAGGGCGGCGGCAGCGCGATCCTGGTGGAGGCCTCGGGCAAGACCCGGCCCACGCGCTACCAGGGCCTGACCATCGCCGACAACACGATCGAACGCAGCCAGCGCGACGGCATCCTGTTCCTGGGCGCGGGCAACCGCACTGGAGGCCTTGCCTCGGGTGTCGTCGTGCGCGGCAATCGCATCAGCGAGGTTCCCGGCGACTGCATCCTGGTCAAGGGCTGCGACGGAGCGCAGGTTGAGCACAATATAGTGAGCCGCTGCGGGGCCTTGCCGCGAGGTGAAGCCGCCGCCGGCATCTGGCCGTTCGATTGCGACAACACCATGGTGCAGTACAACGAAGTAAGCGATCACAAAGCCTTTGCCGACGGCCAGGGCTACGATTCGGATTTCCGCTGCCGGAACACGGTGATCCAGTACAACTACAGCCACGACAACATCGGCGGCATGGCGCTGGTATGCAACGACGGCCGCAGCGGCGGCGACATCGGCAACACCGGCACCATCGTGCGCTTCAATGTGAGCATCAACGACGCCCTGCGCAAGACCGACAGCGCCTCGCTGCGCATCTCAGGGCCCGTGGACGGCAGCCAGATCTACAACAACATCATCATCATTCCCGAAAAGCCGCTGGCAGGCGCCCAGGTCACGGTGTTCAAGGCCACCAGCTGGAAAGGGGTTCCCAACAGCACCGCCATCCACGACAACATCGTAGTGTCACCGCAATCCCCCGGTGTCGACATGCAACTGGCCACGCATACCCAAATGGGAGAGAACCGCATCTACGCCAGCAACGACCAGGCACCTGCCGCTCGCGCCGACGCGCAAATGCTCGACCGCTTCAAGCAACACCGCCCTTCGCTTGCGCAAGTGAACGCCCTGGTGAAGGCCTGCTTCGCTGGCGGGAAGCCCGTGGCCAATGCCCTGGAGCTCATCGCCAAGGTGACTTAACGGGCGCTCTGTTCCGTGGCGTCGCGCGAGAGCCTTGCGCGCGAGGAGGAAGGCATCGGGGTGTCACTACGTCACTAAGTCCTCGTCGGGCTTCGCCCTCCTGCGGAAGCGTTCCGAAAACGACACCCCGACGCCTTCCCCCGGACGTGGCTGTGGGTTGTCGGGCGAGCGGAATCGGACTTCACCGCTAATGATAGACGGTCATTTCAAGCTGACGCCGCCCACAGCAAGAACGATTAGGGCCATGCGCCCAACCGCCTTGCTCTGCTCTCATCCACCTCATGGGGTCGGAGGGAGCGGTCGGGCGTCACCCCCGGGAACGATTCCGCAGGAGGGCAAAGCCCGACGAGGACTTAGTGACTGGGGGTGACGCCCGA